>NZ_CP119327.1 GCF_022815905.2 Staphylococcus sp. NRL 16/872
ATGTCAGAACAAGAAATTTGGAAAAAGGTATTAGAGGTTGCTCAAACAGAAATCTCAAAGACTACTTTTAATACGTTTTTAAAAGATACAGAACTCAAAGAAATTCGTGATAATGTTGCATATATCTTTGTCATTGATGAATTTTACGCCAATTGGTTAAATGCCAATTACAAAGACGTTATACAAAACATTATGAAAGATATTATTGGTTATGAAGTTGATCCAAAATTTTTCACTGCTGAACAGTTAGCTGAACTCGATGAAACGAGTCGCAAGTCTTCAAAGACTGAGGAAACTAAGACCCAAGCGATTGAAGAACCTCATGTTGGTACCGATCAATTCGATACACACAACACGTTTGATACTTTCGTTATTGGACCTGGCAACCGTTTTCCTCATGCAGCAAGCTTAGCTGTCGCTGAAGCACCCGCTCAAGCCTATAATCCATTATTTATTTATGGAGGCGTTGGTTTAGGTAAAACGCATTTGATGCATGCAATCGGGCATCATGTATTAAGTAATCAACCAAACGCTAAAGTGCTTTATACCTCTAGTGAAAAATTTACAAATGACTTCATTAAATCTATTCGTAACAATGAACCAGAAGCATTCAGAGAGAAATATAGAAATATTGATGTCTTACTTATTGATGACATTCAATTTATTCAGAATAAAGAGCAAACACAAGAAGAATTCTTCCATACTTTTAATGAGTTACATCAAAATAAGAAACAAATTGTCATTTCAAGTGATCGCCCACCTAAAGAAATTGCCAAGCTTGAAGACCGTTTACGTTCACGCTTTGAATGGGGCTTAATCGTTGATATTACACCGCCTGATTATGAAACTCGTATGGCTATTCTTCAAAAGAAAATCGAAGAAGAAAATTTAGAAATACCTGCTGAAGCACTTAATTACATTGCCAACCAAATTCAATCTAACATTCGTGAATTAGAAGGTGCATTAACACGTTTACTTGCTTATTCAAAACTTCAAGGAAGACCTATCACAACTGAATTAGCAGCCGAAGCACTTAAAGACATTATTCAAGTTCCTAAATCTAAAAAGATTTCAATTCAAGATATTCAAAAAGTTGTAGGACATTATTACAATGTTCGCATTGAAGACTTTAGTGCTAAGAAACGTACAAAATCCATCGCATATCCACGTCAAATCGCAATGTACCTATCTAGAGAACTGACTGATTTTTCATTACCAAAAATCGGTGAAGAATTTGGTGGCCGTGATCATACGACAGTCATTCATGCTCATGAAAAAATTTCGAATGACATTAAGGCTGATAGCATCTTTAAACAAGAAGTTGAAGATCTGGAAAAGGAAATTCGCAAGCAATAAGTGATAACTGTTATATAACAGATTATAATTTTTTAAAGTGGGAAATAAAAAAGTGACTTTAGAGGCTAGATTTTTAAGTTCAAAGTTATCTTAAATGATTTAAAATATAAATAGTGATATGTGGATAGTGTTAAAAAGTAATACACACCATCAACAGTTTATCCACATGTGTATAACTTTGACACTTAAGACTTTTACTAAGATATCCACTAATCCACAAGCCCTACTACTATTACTATGATTTTAAAACCTATATAATTTATATATAAACGACTGGAAGGAGTTTAAATTAATAATGGAATTCACAATTAGAAGAGATTATTTTATTACTCAGTTAAATGACACACTAAAAGCAATCTCACCAAGAACAACTTTACCAATCTTAACAGGTATCAAGATTGACGCTAAAGACAACGAAGTGATTCTTACTGGTTCAGATTCTGAAATCTCTATTGAAATCACTATTCCAAAACAAGTAGATGGTGAAGACATTGTCACTATTGCTGAAACTGGTTCTGTAGTACTTCCTGGTCGTTTCTTTGTAGATATTATTAAAAAATTACCAGGTAAAGACGTTAAATTATCAACCAATGAACAGTTCCAAACATTGATTACATCAGGTCATTCAGAATTTAACTTAAGTGGTTTAGATCCTGATCAATATCCACTATTACCACAAGTTTCACGTGATGACGCGATTCAATTATCAGTGAAAGTACTTAAAAATATCATTGCACAAACAAACTTCGCAGTGTCCACCTCAGAAACACGACCAGTATTAACTGGTGTCAACTGGCTTATACAAGATAATGAATTATTATGCACTGCCACTGACTCACATCGCTTGGCTGTAAGAAAGTTACAACTTGAAGATGAATCAGAAAATAAAAATGTCATCATTCCAGGTAAAGCATTATCTGAATTAAACAAAATTATGAGTGACAGTGATGAAGACATCGATATCTTCTTTGCATCTAACCAAGTGTTATTCAAAGTAGGTAACGTCAACTTCATTTCACGTTTATTAGAAGGACATTATCCTGATACAACACGATTATTCCCAGAGAATTATGAAATTAAATTAGGATTAGACAATGGCGAGTTCTACCATGCAATCGATCGTGCTTCATTACTTGCACGTGAAGGTGGTAACAATGTTATTAAATTAAGTACAGGTAATGACGTAGTAGAATTATCTTCAACATCTCCTGAAATCGGTACTGTTAAAGAAGAAGTTACAGCAACTGATGTTGAAGGGGGCAACTTGAAGATTTCATTCAACTCTCGTTATATGATGGATGCTTTAAAAGCTATCGATAATGATGAAGTTGAAGTTGAATTCTTTGGTACGATGAAACCATTTATTCTTAAACCTAAGAACGATGATTCAGTAACCCAATTAATTTTACCAATCAGAACTTATTAGAGATGATAGGTTGATTTTGGTCACAATGATTTTCTTTAAAAATCATTGTGGCCTTTTTTATCGTTGGAAATTCATTTTAAGCCCTCTCAGCCGTCCACTATGGCAAAAGAATGAATGACTTGTGGATAAATATTGTTTTTCTTATTTTTAAGCTAAAATAGGCCTTAAAATTAAAATTTGGATATGTACAAATTCCCAACGTATGAAATTAGCATTTTCAAAAAATAAAAAAGCCGCTTCAAACTCCTTAAATCACAGCTAAAATTCTCTCAAAACTACTTTCATAAAAATTTCTCTTAAAGTAAGCGATTTCACATTTCATTTTAAATGAAATTTAATCCTAAAAAAGATATAATATATTAATGACACATAAAGAAACGGAGTGATTATTTTGGTTCAAGAAGTCGTAGTTGATGGCGACATCACGTTAGGTCAATTTCTTAAAACAGAAGGCATCATAGAGTCTGGTGGACAAGCGAAATGGTTCTTACAAGATTATGAAGTCTTAATTAACGGTGAACGTGAAACACGTCGCGGTAAAAAACTAGCTGACCAAGATCGAATTGATTTCCCTGATATTCCTGAAATTGATTCTGTAATCATTATTCATCAAGGTGAACAATGAAGCTTAAAACACTCCAACTAGAAAATTATCGTAACTATGAAGCGGTTACGTTAAATTGTCATCCTGAAGTGAATATTCTTATTGGCGAAAATGCCCAAGGGAAGACAAATTTACTTGAATCAATTTATACGCTAGCTTTAGCAAAAAGTCATCGTACGTCTAATGATAAGGAGCTCATACGATTTAACGCGGATTATGCTAAAATAGAAGGTGAGCTAAGTTATAGACACGGAACAATGCCACTGACAATGTTTATAACTAAAAAAGGTAAACAAGTTAAAGTGAACCACTTAGAGCAAAGTCGACTAACGCAATATGTTGGACATCTTAATGTGGTTCTTTTTGCGCCAGAAGATTTGAATATTGTCAAAGGGTCTCCTCAAATACGTCGTCGTTTTATAGATATGGAACTAGGTCAAATATCTGCAGTTTATTTAAACGATTTAGCTCAATATCAACGTATTCTTAAGCAAAAGAATAACTATTTGAAACAGTTACAGCTTGGTCACAAGACCGACACAACGATGTTGGAAGTGTTAAATCAACAATTTGCGCAATATGCGCTTAATGTGACGTTAAGACGTGACCATTTTATAAAAGAGCTTGAATCTCTAGCTAAACCGATCCATTCCGGTATTACAAATGAGCGTGAAACATTGTCATTAAAGTATTTACCAAGTATTAAGTTAAGCGATACAGAGAAAGACCCTAATGCACTGTTAGACGAAGTGATTACTTTGTTAAATGACAATATTAAACGCGAAATGGAGCGTGCCGTGTGCTTATATGGTCCGCATAGAGATGACTTAGGATTTAACGTTAATGGCATGGATGCTCAGACGTATGGTTCGCAAGGGCAACAACGTACGACGGCATTATCCATCAAGTTAGCAGAAATAGAATTAATGAATATTGAAGTAGGAGAATATCCCATCTTGTTATTAGATGACGTACTGAGTGAGTTGGATGATTCTCGTCAAACCCATTTATTAAGTACGATTCAACATAAAGTACAAACCTTTGTGACAACAACATCAGTAGAGGGCATCGATCATGAGATTATGAATAATGCGAAACTCTACCGAATCAGTCAAGGTGAAATTATTAAGTAAGAGAAAGTGATGGTGAATACATTGTCAGATGTAAACAACACAGATAATTATGGTGCTGGACAGATACAGGTATTAGAAGGACTAGAAGCGGTTCGTAAAAGACCTGGTATGTATATTGGTTCAACTTCAGAAAGAGGCTTACACCATTTAGTATGGGAAATTGTTGATAACAGTATCGATGAGGCACTAGCTGGTTATGCCAATGAGATAGAAGTCATTATTGAAAAAGATAACTGGATTAAAGTAACTGACAATGGTCGTGGTATTCCTGTTGATATTCAAGAGAAAATGGGACGCCCAGCAGTAGAAGTTATCTTAACTGTATTACATGCCGGCGGTAAATTCGGCGGTGGCGGATACAAGGTTTCTGGTGGACTTCACGGCGTAGGGTCATCTGTTGTAAATGCCTTATCAGAGAAGTTAGAAGTCTACGTTCATCGTAACGATACAATTTATCATCAAGCTTATAAACGAGGTATACCTGAATTTGATCTTAAAGAAGTTGGAACAACAGAGAAAACGGGTACAGTGATTCGCTTTAAAGCTGATTCAGAAATCTTTACTGAAACAACAATTTATAATTATGAAACACTTCAAAAACGTATTAGAGAATTGGCTTTCTTAAATAAAGGAATTTCAATCACATTAAGAGATGAACGTGAGGAAGAAGAACAGCGTGAAGATACATATCACTATGAAGGTGGTATTAAATCATACGTTGAATTATTAAACGAGAACAAAGAGCCTATCCACGATGAACCAATTTATATTCACCAAACTAAAGACGATGTAGAAATTGAAATTGCAATGCAATACAACAGTGGCTACGCAACGAATTTATTATCTTATGCCAATAATATTCATACGTACGAAGGCGGAACGCATGAAGATGGTTTCAAACGTGCGTTAACGCGTGTGCTTAATAGTTATGGTACACACAGTAAAATCATTAAAGATGATAAAGAGCGTTTATCTGGTGAAGATACACGTGAAGGTTTAACTGCCGTTGTTTCAATTAAACACGGCGATCCTCAATTCGAAGGTCAAACTAAGACGAAACTAGGTAACTCAGAAGTGCGTCAAATTGTGGATAAACTATTCGCAGAGCACTTTGAAAGATTCTTATATGAACATCCTAACGTTGCTAGAACGGTTGTTGAAAAGGGTATCATGGCCTCACGTGCACGTGTAGCTGCTAAAAAAGCACGTGAAGTGACACGTCGTAAATCTGCCCTAGAAATCTCAAGCTTACCAGGTAAACTTGCAGACTGTTCTAGTAAAAAGCCAGAAGAAAGTGAAATCTTCCTAGTAGAGGGTGACTCTGCCGGGGGGTCTACAAAAGAAGGCCGTGACTCTAAGACACAAGCGATTTTACCGTTAAGAGGTAAGATTTTAAATGTGGAGAAAGCACGTTTAGACCGTATCTTAAATAACAATGAAATTCGTCAAATGATTACAGCCTTTGGTACAGGTATTGGTGGCGAATTTGATATTTCTAAAGCACGTTATCATAAAATCGTTATCATGACAGATGCTGATGTCGATGGTGCGCACATTAGAACGTTATTATTAACATTCTTCTATCGTTTTATGCGTCCACTTATTGAAGCGGGATACGTCTATATCGCCCAACCACCATTGTATAAATTGGCACAAGGTAAACAAAAATACTATGTGTTTAATGATCGTGAATTAGATAAATTAAAATCTGAACTTAACCCTACACCGAAATGGCAGATTTCACGTTATAAAGGTTTAGGTGAAATGAATGCGGATCAATTATGGGAAACAACGATGAATCCTGAAAACCGCATGATGTTACAAGTTAAACTTGAAGATGCTTTAGACGCCGACCAAACGTTTGAAATGTTGATGGGCGACGTTGTTGAGAATAGAAGACAATTTATTGAAGAAAATGCAGTTTATGCAAATTTAGATTTCTAATTTGTTGCTTATCTGCATGAGTTATAGCACAGGCTGTTAAGCGATAAAATGTATTAACAGTCTGACTATTCATTTTTAAGTGATGATAGAAGGAGGATATCTTGATGGCTGACTTACCTCAATCAAGAATTAATGAACGAAATATAACCAGCGAAATGCGTGAATCATTCTTAGACTATGCAATGAGCGTTATCGTTTCACGTGCATTACCTGATGTGCGTGATGGTTTAAAACCTGTACACCGTCGTATCTTATATGGTTTAAATGAACAAGGAATGACACCTGACAAACCATATAAAAAATCAGCACGTATCGTCGGGGACGTTATGGGTAAATATCACCCTCACGGCGACTCTTCAATCTATGATGCCATGGTTCGAATGGCACAAACGTTTAGCTATCGTTATCCACTTGTAGATGGTCAAGGTAACTTTGGTTCAATGGACGGCGATGGTGCTGCGGCTATGCGTTACACAGAAGCGAAGATGACTAAAATTACATTGGAACTGTTACGCGACATCAACAAAGATACAATTGACTTTTTAGATAACTATGATGGCACTGAAAGAGAGCCGGAAGTCTTACCTTCTCGTTTCCCCAATCTTTTAGTTAACGGTGCTTCAGGTATCGCAGTAGGTATGGCTACTAATATTCCTCCTCATAATTTAACTGAAGTCATTAATGGTGTATTACATTTAAGTAAGAATCCTGATGTTACCATCGCAGAACTTATGGAAGATATCCAAGGCCCTGACTTCCCTACAGCGGGCTTAATTTTAGGGAAAAGTGGTATCCGACGTGCATACGAAACAGGACGTGGTTCTGTTCAAATGCGTGCCCGTGCAGAAATCGAAGAACGTGGTGGTGGCCGTCAACGTATCGTCGTGACTGAAATTCCATATCAAGTCAATAAAGCACGTATGATTGAGAAAATTGCTGAACTTGTACGTGATAAAAAAATTGAAGGTATTACAGACTTACGTGATGAAACAAGTTTACGTACAGGGGTAAGAATTGTGATTGACGTGCGTAAAGACGCTAACGCGAATGTTATTCTTAATAATTTATATAAACAAACGCCATTACAAACATCATTTGGTGTGAATATGATTGCCCTTGTACATGGACGTCCTAAGTTAATCAATTTAAAAGAAGCGTTAGTTGAATACTTAGAACATCAAAAAATCGTCGTACGTCGTCGTACGGAATATAACTTGAAGAAAGCGAAAGACCGTGCACATATTTTAGAAGGGCTACGTATTGCGTTAGACCATATCGATCAAATCATTTCTATCATTCGTGAATCTGATACAGATAAAGTTGCTATGGAAACGTTACAAGAACGCTTTGAGCTTTCAGAACGCCAAGCACAAGCTATTCTTGATATGCGTTTAAGACGTTTAACAGGTTTAGAACGCGACAAGATTGAATCAGAATACAATGAACTATTAGGCTATATTGCTGAATTAGAGAAGATTCTAGCAGATGAAGAAGTGTTACTTCAATTAGTCCGTGATGAATTAACCGAAATCAAAGAGCGTTTCGGCGATGAACGTCGTACAGAAATTCAATTAGGTGGTTTAGATGATTTAGAAGATGAAGACTTAATTCCAGAAGAACAAATTGTGATTACATTAAGTCATAATAACTACATTAAACGCCTACCTGTTTCAACATATCGTTCTCAAAATAGAGGTGGACGTGGCGTACAAGGTATGAATACGCTTGAAGAAGACTTTGTCAGCCAATTAGTTACGCTAAGTACGCATGACCACGTGCTATTCTTCACGAATAAAGGACGCGTTTACAAACTTAAAGGTTATGAAGTGCCAGAGCTTTCTCGTCAATCGAAAGGTATTCCAGTTATTAATGCGATTGAACTTGAGAACGATGAAGCAATTAGTACAATGATTGCGGTAAGAGATCTTGAAGATGAGAATAGTTACTTAGTATTTGCGACTAAGAATGGTATTGTGAAACGTTCTGCATTAAGCAACTTCTCACATATCAATAAAAACGGTAAGATTGCGATTGGATTTAAAGAAGATGATGAACTGATTGCTGTACGTTTAACAGATGGTCACCAAGATATCTTAATCGGTACCTCTCACGCATCACTTATCCGCTTCTCTGAGAACAGTTTACGTCCATTAGGTCGTACAGCTGCAGGTGTACGTGGTATCTCATTACGTGATGGTGACGTCGTAGTTGGTTTAGACGTCGCGCATGCAGATAGTGAAGATGAAGTTTTAGTTGTTACTGAAAATGGTTACGGCAAACGTACGCCAGTAAGTGAATATCGTTTATCTAATCGTGGTGGTAAAGGTGTTAAAACTGCTACGATTACAGAACGTAATGGTAATATCGTATGTATCACTACAGTGACGGGCGATGAAGATTTAATGATGGTTACAAATGGTGGCGTCATTATTCGCTTACAAGTAGATGATATTTCTCAAACTGGTCGTTCAACGCAAGGTGTGCGTCTAATGAAACTGGGCGATAATCAATCTGTTTCTACTGTGGCTAAAGTTCAAGATAATACAGAAGATGAAGATGTAGCAGAAGTGGCTCAAGCAGAAGATACATCTAATGCGGAAAGTACAGAAAGTCCAAGTGAACATCTTGTAGATGATACTACGCCAGGCAATGCGCTTCATACGGAAGCAACAGAAGATATAGCTTCTGAAGATGATAGTAATGAACGTGTTGAGCTTAGACAAGACTTCATGGATCGTGTGAATGAAGATATTGAAAATGCTTCAGAAAACGATAGCGATAACGAATAATAATTCGAAAATAAGACTACCCTCTCGTGAAGGTAGTCTTATTTTTTAGGAGTTCTAAGATAGATTTTCACTCACTTAAGTTGAGACGCTTGCCTAGGGGGTTGGGTCGAGCCTTGGTCTTGTAAAGAAGTTCTTAGATGAATGTTACTCATTTTGTTGCGACGCTTTCTTGCGGGAAAGGCTTAAGCCTGTAGTCTTATAAAGTCGTTCTTAGATAGATGTTCACTCACTTAAGTTGAGCCGCTTGCCTAGGAGGCTGGGTCGAACCACGGTCTCGACACTCATCCTGCTCCCTCAGGCGTCGCTCAACTACGTTACATTATCCATTTTAGAACTACTTACTTAAGGGTACAGCGCTTAAGTTCATCAATAAACCTAGCTCCCTCAGGAGTCACACAACGTCATTCGTAGTTTATCTTTAGAATTTCTTACATAAGTACAACACACTTATATACTTTATTATTTATTTTATGAGTTTTAGTAGTTAATTTTCATTATCTATTTTTAGAATTATTAACGTAGGTGTGTGTAAATTTATTTACCATTTCTAGCTCCATATAAAACAAACGCTCTGATTTTCTTATAATGGGAATATCAGAGCGTTTTCATTTTAAATATTAGTTTTCTAATTCTTTCATTACGTATGGGATTTCATTAATTAAACGTGAAGGTGGTACGACGTACATTTTTTCAGCAAGTTTTTCACCAATATAACTGTGTGTATAGGTTGCACTCGTCACAGCATCTTTTAAGCTATCGAATTGGCCAACAAAACTTGTAATCATACCCGCAAGTGTATCTCCCATGCCGCCTGTTGCCATAGCTGGCGTACCAATTCCAAGTTTATAGTCTTCATCTTTAAAGTAGATTTCTGTGCCATGTTTTTTCAACACCACTGTGGCACCTAGTTTATCTACAGCTTCTCTATTACGATCATAAGTTTGTTCTTCAATAGGAATACCACTTAAACGTTCCCATTCTTTTTGATGTGGCGTAAAGATAACGCGACATGTTGGAAGTTCTGGTTTCAATTTACTGAATATTGTAATCGCATCACCATCAACAATTAAATTTTGGTGGGGCTGAATATTTTGTAGTAAAAATGTGATTGCGTTATTTCCTTTGAAGTCAACGCCAAGTCCTGGACCAATTAGGATACTATCTGTATTTTCAATGAGCTTTGTTAGCATTTTAGTATCGTTAATATCTGTTACCATTGCTTCTGGACAACGAGAATGAATAGCCGCGTGGTTATTTGGATGTGTAGCGACTGTAATTAAACCACTTCCACTAAACACACAAGCGCGTGCAGCTAACATAATAGCGCCACCTAAGTTTGCACTACCACCGATTAATAAGATTTTACCGTAATCGCCTTTATGTGTTTCATCTTTACGTTTTGGAATATTAACAGAAGTTAATGTTTCCATGAACAAAACCCTCCCTCTTTAAGAAGTCTGTCTTTACGTTCAGTCCTCTTATGACATATATTTTCCAAGTCTGAACTTTAACTTTATAGAGAAAGGTCAGACATTCATGAGTTTTAAATACAATAGAAAATACTATACCTACAAGAGACTTTCGTCAACACTATTATAAGAAATATTTAAGAGCTTTAATTGCTGAAAATGATAGCGTTTTCCTAAATAGTAAATTTAACATTAGCAATTGCTTGAAAATTCTAAAAGACTTTGCTATATTAAAAATAACTTAATAAGTTATTGTTCGTAGGCCAAGTAACATAATACGTTAATTTCAGAGAGCTTGTGTTGAGTGTGAACAAGTAATTGATGATTATGCGAATCTACCTACAATTGTGAGCAATCGGTAATAACCGTTATTTTAGGAAAGTGCAATTTAGTACATTATTTATGTGTTAAATTGTTAAATAGGGTGGCAACGCGTAGACCACGTCCCTTGTGAGGGATGTGGTCTTTTTTTATTTATTTAAAAGTAGCGACCATTCTTAATAAATTTTTTCAAAAATGGGAAGGATGAATTGTACATGTTAGATATCAGACAATTTAGAGATGAAACTGACAAAGTTAAGAGCAAAATTGAATTACGTGGAGACGATCCAAAGGTTGTTGACGAAGTATTAGAATTAGATAATCAACGTCGTGAATTAATCGGTAAAACTGAAGAAATGAAAGCGCGTCGTAACAAAGTAAGTGATGAAATCGCTGAAAAGAAACGTAATAAAGAAGATGCTGACGACGTTATTAAAGAAATGCGTGAACTTGGTGACGAAATCAAGAACAATGACGCTAAATTAAACGAAGTAGATAATAAAATTAGAAACATCTTAATTCGTATTCCTAACTTAATTGCAGACGATGTGCCACAAGGTGATTCTGATGAAGATAACGTTGAAATCAAAAAATGGGGTACACCTCGTGAGTTTGATTTCGAACCTAAAGCACACTGGGATTTAGTTGAAGAATTAAAAATGGCAGACTTCGAACGTGCTGCTAAAATCTCAGGTTCACGTTTTGTTTACTTAACTAGAGATGGTGCATTATTAGAACGTGCATTAATGAACTACATGCTTACTAAACATACAACTGAACATGGTTATACTGAAATGATGACACCTCAATTAGTTAACGCAGACACTATGTTTGGTACAGGTCAATTACCTAAATTTGAAGAAGATTTATTTAAAGTTGAAAAAGAAGGATTATACACAATTCCAACTGCAGAAGTTCCATTAACAAACTTCTACAGAGACGAAGTGATTCAACCAGGCGTTTTACCTGAAAGATTCACTGCTCAAACTGCATGTTTCCGTAGTGAAGCGGGTTCAGCTGGTAGAGATACAAGAGGTTTAATCCGTTTACACCAATTCGACAAAGTTGAAATGGTTCGTTTCGAACAACCAGAAAATTCTTGGGATTCTTTAGAAGATATGACTCAAAATGCTGAATCAATCTTAGAAGAATTAGGTTTACCATATCGTCGTGTTATCTTATGTACTGGAGATATCGGTTTCAGTGCAAGTAAAACATATGACTTAGAAGTTTGGTTACCAAGTTACAATGACTACAAAGAAATCAGTTCTTGCTCAAACTGTACTGATTTCCAAGCGCGTCGTGCAAACATCCGCTTCAAACGCGATGCTTCTGCTAAACCAGAATTAGCACACACATTAAATGGTAGTGGTCTTGCGGTAGGTCGTACATTCGCAGCTATCGTTGAAAACTATCAAAACGAAGACGGTTCAATTACAATCCCAGAAGCATTAGTACCTTACATGGGTGGTAAAACTGAAATCCGTCCAGTAAACGACTAATCTAACATTTAAATATTAGTTATTAAAAACGATGAGGATGATCAGATTCCTCATCGTTTTTTGTATCTATAAATCACTTTTTCTTATTAAAGTAACACAGTAAAATGAGTGGAATTAGACTGCTTCAATTGGGGTAATTCTACCTCAACTAGCTAAAGTCACAATATTCAAAAACATTGTCAAATCAACGTTTTTACACCTCTTTCAGTCTAACTTCACACAAACCTCCGTCTTAGACTGTTGCCACTATGGTAAGCGTGTATTAGACTAATCTTATTACTTAAATATTTATGTTCTTTAATTCAAAATTTAATAAAAGGGGGTACTTAAATGACGTCACATGTGACATTTAAACAAGGTGTCAAAGAATGTATTCCAACACTATTAGGATACGTTGGAATTGGATTGTCATTTGGAATCGTGGCAGCGCAACATTTTAGCATTTTAGAAATTCTCTTACTATGCTTACTCGTTTACGCAGGGGCAGCGCAATTCATCATTTGCGCACTTGTCATCGCAGGTACGCCTACATCCGCAATTGTCCTAACGACATTAATTGTAAACTCGCGTTTCTTTCTCTTATCAATGACACTCGCACCTAATTATAAAGATTACGGCTTGTGGAATCGTATAGGCCTCTCTTCTATTCTTACTGACGAAACGTTTGGTGTAGCCATCACGCCTCACTTGAAAGGGGAGACAATTAACGATCGCTGGTTACACGGTCTTAATCTTACAGCGTATATCTTCTGGGCACTTGCAAGCATGGCAGGACATATATTCGGTAAATATATTTCTAATCCAGAAATGCTGGGGTTAGACTTCGCTATCACAGCTATGTTCATCTTTCTAGCAATGGCTCAATTTGAATCTATCACACGTTCAAAACTAAAAATATATCTTGTATTAATTGCATGCGTGATCGTTATGATGCTCATCTTAAGTTGGTTCATGCCATCTTACGTCGCTATTCTTTTCGCATCAATCTTCGCAGCAACATTAGGGGTGGTGATGGACCGATGACAACATCTTGGCATATGTTAATCCTAATCGTTTTATGTGGACTCGTAACCATTATCATTCGAATCATACCATTCTTAATGATTTCAAGAATTCATCTCTCAGAAACCGTCATTAAATGGTTATCATTCATCCCAATCACATTATTCACAGCGCTTATCCTAGACGGTATCATTGTGCAAGAACAAGGCGTTCAAGGTTACACACTTAACATCCCGTACATCCTCGTAACCATCCCAACCGTTATTATCGCACTCATCACACGTAGCCTAACCGTAACTATACTCATAGGCATCGCACTTATTGCCGGTATACGTTTCTTCTTTTAAAAGGCAGCACCAAACAGCTGACCATTGAAGTTATACCGACAATCAGATAAAATAAATTCAAACGAAAGTTAACGTGTAAATAAATAAAATAACATGAAACCTTATTATGAGAAGCAGAGGGACTTGGCCCGAAGAAGCTTCAGCAACCGGCAACTTCAAGTACGGTGCTAAAACCAACGAGACACTACTCGAATGATAAGTATTAAAGCGTAATCGCTTCTTACTTCTTAAACAAAGAGTAGGAAGCGATTTTTTTATTTAAAGGAGGTAATTGCATGACAAATTATACCGTAGATACATTGAACCTAGGACCCTTTACGACAGAATCAGGAGAAACCATTGAAAATTTACAGTTACGTTATGAACATGTGGGCTATTCAGGTCAGCCTTTGGTCGTCATTTGTCATGCGCTTACAGGTAATCATTTAACTTATGGCACGGACGAACATCCTGGATGGTGGCGTGAAATTATTGATGGTGGCTACATGCCTATATATGATTACCAATTTCTTACATTTAACGTTATCGGTAGCCCATTTGGTTCAAGTTCGCCGTTAACGGATCCACATTTTCCAAAGCATTTAACCTTAAGAGATATCGTTAAAGCCATTGAAAAGGGGATACAAGCACTCGGCTTCAATAGAATTAACATCTTAATTGGAGGCAGTCTAGGTGGCATGCAAGCGATGGAATTACTTTATAACAATCAATTCCAAATAGACAAAGCGGTCATCTTAGCTGCTACAGACAAAACCTCGTCATATAGTCGTGCATTTAATGAAATCGCACGTGAAGCGATTCAATTAGGAGGTAAAGAAGGATTAAATATTGCACGTCAACTAGGTTTCCTTACTTATCGCTCTTCTAAAAGCTATGATGAACGCTTTACACCAGATGAAGTCGTCAGCTATCAACGTTATCAAGGTGATAAATTTAAAGAAACCTACGATTTGTCATGTTATTTAACCATGTTAAATGTGTTAGATAGTCACAACTTAGATCGAGGTCGTGACGATGTTGATGAAGTGTTACAGTCTTTAGATACAAAAGTATTAACAATGGGCTTTACAGATGATTTACTCTATCCCGATGATCAAGTAAGAGCAGTAGGGGAGCGCTTTAAATATCATCGCCATTTCTTTGTCCCAGATAATGTAGGGCATGATGGCTTCCTATTAAACTTTAATGACTGGGCACCCAATCTCTATCATTTCTTAAAAGTCACAAATTTTAAACGTAAATAAGAAAGCACCACTTCTAATAAGAAGAGAATACGGCTAGTTTAATCCATTTGTTTTAATACACCATAGAGGTTAAAATAGAGGTTATAGTCAAAAAAAGTATAGGAGTGGCGAATGTGTTTTCAAAAGTACATCCTAAAGCAACGATACTAGGGACATTAGCACTTGTCATTGTTGCTTTAGTAACGTATGTATTACCACCTCTTGGTTTAGTATTATGCCTATTCGCTACCATCCCTGGTGTTATTCTGTGGAATAAATCAATACCATCGTTTGGGATTGGAGCTTTAGTAACCGTAATCTTAACCACTTTATTAGGTAATACATTTGTATTAAGTGCCATGATTTTAGTTTTATTATTTAGTTTTGTAATTGGCCAATTATTAAAAGAACGTGCATCTAAAGAACGTATCTTATATATAGCCACAGCTTATTTAAGTATATTTACTTTAGTCGCATTTATGTTATTACAAGTATTTAAAAAAATTCCAAGCGCATCAACATTAATTAAACCGTTTAAGGAAACAATGCATGATGTGGTTGTAATCTCAGGTGTGGAATCTGATTATAAAGCAATTTTTGAAGAAGCCTTCCGACAAATGTCGGTTCAACTTCCAAGTTTTCTAATCGTGCTCATCTTTATTTTTGTTTTAATTAATCTCATTATTACATTTCCAATTCTACGTAAATTTAAAGTAGCAACACCTATTTTCAAACCACTATTTGCTTGGCAAATGAATCGTTCATTATTATGGATATATATGATTGTATTGCTAGGGGTCATGGTGGCAAATGAGCCAAGTATTTTCCAAAGTATCGTGTTAAATTTCGAAGTTGTGTTATCATTATTGATGTATATCCAAGGATTGAGCTTGATTCATTTCTTTGGAAAAGCAAGACGTATGTCAAACGCTGTTTCAATATTGTTAATGGTCGTGGGGACGCTAATAACGCCATTTACGCATATTGTTTCATTACTTGGGGTACTTGATTTAGGAATTAATTTAAAACGAATGATTAAAAAATGACTTTAAAAAGCGAATAGAGGTGGAATAATGAACCGTCAATCCACTAAAAAGGCATTAATCATACCTTACATTTTAATGGTACTTACTGCGATAGCTCTTGTTGTCGTCTGGTTTATTTTCAAACCATTAGTCGCAACAATTGCTGCTGCTGGTTTAGTCGTTGTGATTATTATTAGCATCGTATTAGTAAGACAAGCCTTATTAAAAATGGATAATTATGTGGATAACTTGAGTGGTCATGTGTCGGCAGGAAGTAATAAAGCAATTAAACGCTTGCCGATTGGTTTGGTTGTACTTGATGAGAATGATCATATTGAATGGATTAACCAATACATGTCTGAACACTTAGAAACGAATGTCATCTCAGAACCAGTCAATGAAGTTTTTCCTAATATTTTAAAGCAACTT
The DNA here is from genome assembly GCF_022815905.2 of Staphylococcus sp. NRL 16/872. Lineage (NCBI taxonomy): Bacteria > Bacillati > Bacillota > Bacilli > Caryophanales > Staphylococcaceae > Staphylococcus > Staphylococcus sp. NRL 16/872. The sequence continues at coordinate 16,571 of NZ_CP119327.1, forward strand.
GAAAAGGTTCAAGAAATTGAAATCGAACATGGACAATATCACTATCATGTACGACATTCTGAAGAAGAGAAATGTTTATACTTCTTTGATATTACGGAACAAGTACATACGAATGAATTGTATGAAGAATCGAAACCAATAATTGCAACACTTTTCCTCGATAACTACGATGAAATTACGCAAAATATGAACGATACGCAACGTTCAGAGATCAACTCCATGGTCACTCGTGTGATCAGTCGTTGGGCTTCTGAATATAATATCTTTTTCAAACGTTATAGTTCAGATCAATTTGTCGCATACCTGAATCAAAAGATTTTAGCTGAAATTGAAGATTCTAACTTTGAAATCCTCAGTCAGTTACGTGAGAAGAGTGTCGGTTACCGTGCCCAATTAACTCTAAGTATTGGGGTGGGGGAAGGCACTGAGAACCTTATCGATCTTGGCGAACTTTCCCAATCAGGTCTTGATTTAGCATTAGGACGTGGTGGGGACCAAGTAGCCATTAAGAATATGAATGGTAACGTACGTTTCTACGGCGGTAAGACTGACCCGATGGAGAAACGTACACGTGTAAGAGCGCGTGTTATCTCTCATGCTTTAAAAGATATCTTAACTGAAGGCGATAAAGTCATCATTATGGGACATAAACGTCCGGACTTAGATGCGATTGGTGCGGCAATTGGTGTCTCTCGTTTCGCATTAATGAATAATTTAGAAGCCTATGTTGTATTAAATGAAGAAGATATCGATCCAACGTTACGTCGTGTGATGGATGAAATCGATAAGAAACCTGAGTTGAAAGAACGTTTCGTAACGTCTGATGAAGCTTGGGACATGATGACATCTAAGACAACGATTGTCGTTGTAGATACGCACAAACCTGAAATGGTTTTAGATGAAAATATTCTAAATAAAGCGAACCGTAAAGTGGTCATTGATCACCATAGACGTGGTGAAAGCTTTATTTCAAATCCATTGTTGGTATATATGGAACCATACGCAAGTTCAACTGCAGAACTTGTTACGGAATTACTTGAATATCAACCAACTGAACAACGTTTAACACGTCTAGAATCAACAGTAATGTATGCAGGTATCATTGTGGATACACGTAACTTTACATTACGTACGGGTTCAAGAACGTTTGATGCGGCAAGCTATTTACGTGCCCATGGTGCAGATACTATCTTGACGCAACACTTCTTAAAAGATGATGTGGATACGTATATTAATCGTTCAGAACTTATCCGAACGGTTGAAGTTCAAGATAATGGAATCGCAATTGCCCATGGTTCTAATGAAAAAATTTATCATCCTGTTACGGTTGCACAAGCTGCGGATGAGTTGTTAAGTTTAGAAGGTATTGAAGCTTCATATGTTGTGGCCAAACGTGAAGATAACTTAATTGGTATCTCTGCTCGTTCACTAGGCTCTATCAACGTTCAATTAACGATGGAAGCACTAGGTGGTGGAGGTCACTTAACCAATGCAGCAACACAACTTAAAGACTTAACAATTGAAGAAGCAATCGAACGTTTACAACAAGCAATTACTGAACAATTGAGTAGGAGTGAAGACGCATGAAAGTAATATTTACACAAGATGTTAAAGGTAAAGGTAAAAAAGGCGAAGTTAAAGACGTACCAGTAGGTTACGCTAATAACTTTTTATTAAAAAACAACTATGCTGTTGAGGCAACTCCGGGTAATTTAAAACAATTAGAACAACAAAATAAACGTGCTGAAGCGGATAGACAACAAGAGATTGATGATGCTAAAGCATTGAAAGCGAAATTAGAAGAGATTGAAGTTGAAGTAAGTGCGAAAACAGGTGAAGGTGGTAAGTTGTTTGGTTCTGTAAGTACTAAGCAAATTGCTGAGGCACTTAAAGCTCAACACGATATCAAGATTGATAAACGTAAAATGGATTTACCTCAAGGTATCCATGCGTTAGGTTATACGAATGTTCCTGTGAAATTAGATAAAGAGGTTGAGGGAACTATCCGTGTTCATACAGTAGAGAAATAATACTTCTTTAAATACTTTCCTAGCGGAAAGAAATTTTGTTGGTTTGGCTTTTAACTTCGCTTAAGTTGAGACGCTTGCCTAGGGTACAGTTTCAGCCAGAATTACCTCACAGATAAATCTGTGGGTAATTCTAAGGTCTTCTAAAGTAGTTCTTTGATTTTAATCATTAGAACTACTTACTTAAGTGAGTAAGCACTTAAGTTCCTTTCCCCAGCTTGCTTTGTTTGTAGACTTTCTATGCGAAAGTCTTTGTGCTGGGGCCCCGCGCTCAACTACGCTTCGTTAGCCAATCACAAAATTTCTCTTTTTCTAAAAAAGAATTTACTACTTTAATATTAGTTAAATTATAGTCTATAGAAATAGAGTTATTATCTGACATACTTATTTATATATTTTATTAAGAGTTCTAATTAGAAACTTTTATCTTATTCAGTTAGCTTCGCTTTCCGTGGATACAGTCTCAGCCAGAATTATCTCACAGATGAATCTGTGGATAATTCTAAGGTCTTCGACTTGTATTGTTTCCACAGGAGTCTCGCTACTTCATTCGATAAGTTTCTAAAAGAATTTCTAACATTCTTATATAAAGTAAGTGATTTTAGTACTCAAATTAATTAAATTTAGGCATATTAAGTTAATCTTGCCTTATGAATTAATTTTTTATGGATTTAGATGAATAACGAATGATGTTGCGCGACTCTTGGCGGAAAAGAAAGAGCCTCAAGACTACAGGCTTGAGCCTTTCACGCAAGAAAGCGTCGCAACAAAATGAGTGAAAGTCATCTAAAGCCTATAACTTAAGGTTGAACATGAAAAATAGAATTCAAAGTAAGAATTAAAATTTAATTGAACAATGTTGCACTGTGTTTGGGAAATTTAAGATGGATTGATTTAGAGGTGTGATGATTGATGGATAATATGTATGATCAAAAACAAATGCCCCATAATAATGAAGCTGAACAATCTGTCTTAGGTGCAATTATTTTAGATCCACAATTAATTGGAACGACTCAGGAGGCCCTACTTCCTGAGTCATTTTATCGAGGCGCCCACCAACATATCTTCAGAGCAATGATGAACTTGAATGAAGATAGTAGCGAAATTGATGTTGTTACGTTAATGGACCAATTAACGAAAGAAGGTACATTAAGTGAAGCTGGTGGTCCTCAATATTTAGCGGAACTCTCTAATAATGTACCGACGACACGAAACATTCAGTATTATACAAATATCGTTGCTAATCTGGCATTAAAACGTAGATTAATACAAACTGCAGATAGTATCGCTAATGATGGTTATAATAACGAACTTGAATTAGATGCAGTTTTAAGTGACGCAGAGCGACGTATACTTGAGTTATCAGCTAATCGTCAAAGTGATGGTTTCAAGGACATTCGAGATGTTCTAGGACAAGTATATGAAACGGCAGAAGAACTTGACCAAAATAGTGGACAAACGCCTGGTATTCCTACAGGATATCGCGATTTAGACCAAATGACGGCAGGATTTAACCGTAATGATTTAATTATTTTAGCGGCACGTCCGTCGGTAGGTAAGACTGCCTTCGCTCTTAATATTGCACAAAAAGTAGCAACACATGAAGATAATTATACTGTAGGTATCTTCTCACTTGAGATGGGCGCAGATCAATTAGCTACACGTATGATTTGTAGTTCTGGAAATGTAGATTCAAACCGTTTAAGAACTGGGATGATGACGGAAGAAGACTGGAATCGTTTTACTATTGCGGTTGGTAAGTTATCTCGTACGAAGATATTTATTGATGATACGCCAGGTATTCGAATTACAGATTTGCGTTCTAAATGTCGTCGTTTGAAACAAGAACATGGTTTAGATATGATTGTGATTGACTATTTACAATTGATTCAAGGTAGTGGGTCACGTTTTTCAGATAATCGTCAACAAGAGGTTTCGGAAATTTCACGTACATTAAAAGCAATTGCTCGTGAATTGGAATGTCCGGTTATTGCCTTAAGTCAGTTATCTCGTGGTGTAGAACAACGTCAAGATAAACGCCCAATGATGAGTGATATTCGTGAATCTGGATCTATCGAGCAAGATGCGGATATTGTAGCGTTCTTATACCGTGACGATTATTATAATCGTGGTGAAGACGAGGATGACGATGATAGTACAAATTTTGAACCGCAATCTAATGATGATAACGGTGAAATTGAAATCATCATTGCTAAGCAACGTAACGGCCCGACTGGAACGGTTAAGCTACACTTTATGAAACAATATAATAAATTTACAGATATTGATTATGCTCATGCTGAAATGACATAATAAATTTAAAATAATTTTTGACGTACATTATTTATTGATTGTATAATAATGTACGGTTTTTATTTTAATTTAAGCTAATCTCAATTTTTGAAGTATGTGTCTTTCATTTTAAAAAATGTACTTTGAAATATTGGTATTAAAGGGATTTTGACAGTTTGTTGATTGAATTCATTTTCAAGAGAAGAAGCGATAAGGATAAAATTTAATGTTCGATTTTTATTTGCATTATGAGGTTCGTATTGATAGAATACTTAATGGTTAATTGAGAAAACTTTGGAGGTGCTCACATGTCATCAATCGTAGTAGTTGGGACACAATGGGGAGACGAAGGTAAAGGTAAAATTACAGATTTCTTAGCGGAACAAGCAGATGTTATTGCACGTTTTTCAGGTGGTAATAACGCTGGTCACACAATTCAATTTGATGGGGAAACTTACAAATTGCATTTAGTGCCATCAGGTATTTTTTATAAAGATAAATTAGCAGTGATTGGTAATGGTGTAGTTGTTGATCCAGTTGCATTATTAAAAGAATTAGACGGTTTAAATGAACGTGGTGTATCTACATCAAACTTACGTATTTCAAACCGTGCGCAAGTGATTCTTCCTTATCACTTAGCACAAGATGAATACGAAGAACGTCGTCGTGGCGATAATAAAATTGGTACAACTAAAAAAGGTATTGGTCCAGCTTATGTAGATAAAGCGCAACGTATCGGTATTCGTATGGCTGATTTATTAGAAAAAGAAACATTTGAAAGACGTTTAAAAGAAAATATTGAAATTAAAGATGCTTATTTCAAAGGTATGTTTAATGAATCATGTCCACGTTTCGATGAAATCTTTGATGAATATTATGCTGCAGGTCAACGTTTAAAAGAGTTTGTTACTGATACAGCTAAAATCTTAGACGATGCGTTTGTAGCTGAAGAAAAAGTATTATTTGAAGGTGCACAAGGTGTCATGTTAGATATCGACCATGGTACATATCCTTTCGTAACTTCAAGTAACCCTGTTGCAGGTAACGTAACAGTTGGTACTGGCGTAGGCCCAACTTTCGTATCTAAAGTGATTGGTGTATGTAAAGCTTATACATCTCGCGTAGGTGATGGTCCATTCCCTACTGAATTATTTGATGAAGATGGTCACCACATCAGAGAGGTTGGTCGTGAATACGGTACAACTACAGGACGTCCACGTCGTGTAGGTTGGTTCGATTCAGTAGTATTACGTCACTCTCGTCGTGTAAGTGGTATTACAGACTTATCTATTAACTCTATCGATGTACTTACAGGTTTAGATACTGTGAAGATTTGTACTGCATACGAATTAGATGGAGAAGAAATTACAGAATATCCTGCGAACCTTGATCAATTACGTCGTTGTAAACCAATCTTTGAAGAGTTACCAGGATGGGAAGAAGATATTACAGGTTGCCGTACTTTAGAAGAGTTACCTGAAAATGCACGTAAATATTTAGAACGTATTTCTGAATTATGTGGCGTACGCATTTCAATCTTCTCAGTAGGTCCAGATCGCGACCAAACTAACTTATTAGAACAATTATGGTAAAAAAGGTGTGAAGAAAAGCGTTTAGAACTTGAGCAGAACCGAAAAGCGAGCAAAACTGTTCCTCAAGTTTTGACGAGTCTTTGAGAGTATCTGCCGAGAAACCTGCTTATCGAAGACCGTCTATCATATTGTGAATGTAAAAATGGAATTATTGTTAAAAATAATTTTTGTTTAATAAGCAGACATTGATTTTTCAATGTCTGTTTTTTCTTTTAGTTGAGGTGTAAAAGGGTTAAAAATGAATTATTTGTAAACTTAGAAGCATTGATATAACAGGGTTTTACGGCAATATTTAAGTTTTCTAAAAAAATATTAAAATTATGTAAAAAATGTCTTGTCTTTAAAATAAAGGCTGTGCTATAATCTATCTTGTGCTTAAGAACGGCTCCTTGGTCAAGCGGTTAAGACACCGCCCTTTCACGGCGGTAACACGGGTTCGAGTCCCGTAGGAGTCACCATTTAAAAGGTCTCGTAGTGTAGCGGTTAACACGCCTGCCTGTCACGCAGGAGATCGCGGGTTCGATTCCCGTCGAGACCGTATTGCTTACCCAAAAGGGTAGGCATTTTTTTATGCCTTTTTTGCTTAGTAACCCCCATTTCTTGTGGCAGACCTCTTTATACTCCCTTTTCAAAAAACAAGACTACGGGCATAGTCAAAAAGTTAAATATTCCTCAATTGCGTTCAATGCGTTACAGGTTTGTGACGGCGCAACACATTCTTAATATTTCTATGTGAATGGCCTTATAAACGTTGATAGGCAGACCTCAAAAGCTATCATCTGCTTGTAATAATTCTCCAATTATGTGTCATTACGACTTTTATCTCATTTCAAACGTGTTCAACTTATTTGTAATATTAAATTAGAGTGGTAAACTTGAAACTAATATTATTCTATAAATTTAATTATGAAAATAGAATTAAGTGACTATTAATGGTAAATTATATAGTAGATTAATATGCGCGATAAACTTAATTTAACGCATCGAATCACAGTTTATTTTTTACTAATTAACATAGATATTTCATAAAATATAGAACTACAATTTGAGAAATGAGGTTTATAGATATGGCAAGAAAAGTTGTTGTAGTTGATGATGAGAAGCCGATTGCGGATATTTTAGAATTTAATTTAAAAAAAGAAGGATATGACGTTTACTGCGCTTACGATGGTAATGATGCAGTGGATTTAATTTATGAAGAAGAACCAGATATCGTGTTATTAGATATCATGTTACCTGGTCGTGACGGAATGGAAGTATGTCGTGAGGTACGTAAAAAATACGAAATGCCTATCATTATGTTAACGGCGAAAGACTCTGAAATTGATAAAGTGTTGGGTCTTGAGTTAGGTGCGGATGACTATGTAACGAAACCGTTTAGTACACGTGAATTGATTGCGCGTGTGAAAGCGAACTTACGTCGTCATTATTCACAACCCGCTCAAGAAGTGGATAATACTTCTAATGAAATCGCAATTAAGGATATTGTTATCTATCCAGACGCATATTCTATTAAGAAACGTGGCGAGGATATCGAATTAACGCACCGTGAGTTCGAATTATTCCATTATTTATCTAAACATATGGGTCAAGTAATGACGCGTGAACATCTATTACAAACAGTTTGGGGTTATGATTACTTCGGCGATGTGCGTACGGTGGATGTAACGATTCGTCGTTTACGTGAGAAGATTGAAGATGATCCGTCTCACCCAGAATATATTGTGACACGTAGAGGCGTTGGATACTTCCTCCAACAACATGATTAGGGGTTTAAGGTTATGAAGTGGCTGAAGCAGTTACAATCCCTTCACACAAAGCTTGTTATTGTCTATGTGTTATTGATTATTATTGGTATGCAGATTATCGGTCTGTATTTTACTAATAGTTTGGAAAAAGAATTAACGAATAACTTCATGAAGAATATTAAACAATATGCGACGCAACTTGAAGTTAATATCGAACGGATTTATCGAGATGACCCGTCAAATGCGCAAAAAGAAGTGCAAAGTTTATTAAATGAGTATGCCAATCGTCAAGAAATCGAAGAAATTCGTTTTATTGATAAAGATCAAATTATTATGGCGACGGCGAAATTATCGTCTCATAATTTAATTAATCAGAAAGTGAACGATAATTCGGTTCAAAAGGCACTGTCATTAGGAGAAGCCAATAGCCATAATGTATTGAAAGATTATGGTAGTGGTAAAGAACGGATTTGGATTTATAATTTACCTGTGAAAAATGGCAACGAGACGATTGGTAATATTTACATAGAATCAAATATTAATGATGTATATAATCAATTGAATAATATTAACCAAATCTTCATTATTGGTACGGCGATCTCCCTTTTCATAACGGTAATTCTAGGTTTCTTCATTGCGCGAACGATTACCCGACCGATTACCGACATGCGTAACCAGACTGTTGAAATGTCGAAAGGGAACTATACACAACGTGTGAAGATTTACGGAAATGACGAAATCGGTGAACTTGCCCTAGCATTTAACAATTTGTCGAAACGTGTGCAAGAAGCACAAGCAAATACGGAAAGTGAGAAACGTCGTCTAGACTCTGTCATCACGCACATGAGTGACGGAATTATTGCGACGGACCGACGTGGACGTGTGCGTATTGTGAATGACATGGCACTGAAAATGTTAGGCATGGCGCGAGAAGATTTAATTGGTTACTACATGTTGAGTGTCTTGAATTTAGAGGATGAATTCTCTCTAGAGGAAATTCAAGAGAATAATGATAGTTTCTTACTTGATATCAACGAAGAAGAAGGCATTATTGCACGTGTGAACTTTAGTACAATTGTTCAAGAAACAGGATTTGTGAATGGTTATATTGCCGTGCTCCACGATGTTACAGAACAACAACAAGTAGAACGTGAGCGTCGTGAGTTCGTAGCCAATGTTTCACACGAATTACGTACACCACTAACGTCAATGAATAGTTATATTGAAGCGTTAGAAGAAGGCGCATGGAAAGACGATAATTTAGCACCACAATTCTTATCTGTGACACGTGAAGAGACGGAACGAATGATTCGTTTGGTTAATGATTTACTTCAATTGTCGAAAATGGATAACGAATCTGAACAAATCACTAAAGAAATCGTCGACTTCAATATGTTTATTAATAAAATTATTAATAGACATGAAATGGCAGCGAAAGATACGACTTTCATGCGTGAAATTCCACAAGAAACAATTTTCACTGAAATTGATCCAGATAAGATGACGCAAGTATTCGATAATGTTATTACCAATGCGATGAAATACTCACGTGGTCAGAAACGTGTCGAGTTCCACGTGAAACAGAATGCGTTATACAATCGTATGACCATTCGCATTAAAGATAATGGTATTGGTATTCCTATTAATAAAGTAGATAAAATCTTTGACCGTTTCTATCGTGTAGATAAAGCACGTACGCGTAAGATGGGCGGTACAGGTTTAGGTCTTGCGATATCAAAAGAAATTGTCGAAGCGCATAATGGCCGTATATGGGCGAATAGTGTTGAAGGACAAGGTACATCGATATTTATTACGCTTCCATGTGAAGTTATAGACGATGGTGATTGGGATGAAGAGTAAAGAGTATATCAAATCTGTTATTCTGATTTTATTAGTCATGATGAGTGTTGTCTTAACGTACATGGTATGGAATTTTACGCCTGACTTAACGAATATCGATAGTGCAGAGAGTAAAAAAAGTGATGTGAAATCGATTGGTAAACCTTTGGCATCGCATATAGATAATGTCATTGCGCCCTATCAAATCGTTGAAGTAAAAGACGATAAAGTTAAAGGTATGGCACCTTCTCGGGCGCAATTGTCGCAAGTGTCAGAAGCTTTAAAGAACCATGAAGTAAGTAAGGTTGAGCATATACAGCATGATTATAATTTAACGCTTCCTACGTTAAATACGCGTTTTACTGTATTAGACTTTACATATGACATGCCTTTAACTACATATTTAGGACAAGTCTTAAACACTTCCGTGAAAGTGCCTAAATCCTTTAATTTTAATCGTTTATTAATTGATGAGAATTCAAAAGGAAATTTAGAATTATATGCGATAAGTAAAGACCGACATCAAGTGATAAAAGTGACAATGAATGCGAAAGCGAAGTATTTTGCTAAAACAATGGATCAATTGTCTACGGATATGCAGAAATATTCAGAGGTCATTACGAATAAAGATACGATTGATAAAGCGACGCATGTCTTTGCGCCCAGTCAACCTCAACATATGCACTCTTATCGTATGGTGTATGACACGATTCCTGTAGAAACGATGAATTCAATTTTATTTGATGATTCTGTGATTATTCGAAGCGGTAAAAGTGGTTCAACGACCTATAATAATAATACAGGGGTAGCGAACTACAATGATGAGAGTAAAAAATATCATTATAAGAATTTGTCAGAAGATGAATCAAGTTCGAGTGATATGGATACGACTATTCCAAGTACCTTTGAATATATTAATGGCCATGGTGGTTTCTGTAACGATGATTTCCGTCTATTTGACACAGATAATTCATCGGGAGAACTGACATATCAGTTATTCCTCAATGGCTATCCAACGTTTAATGATCAGGAATTGAATGAAATAGAAGTGACGTGGGGAGAAAAAGGGATTTATGATTATAAACGCGCGTTACTACGTTCTAGCGTGCCTTTAGAAGGTGAAACTAAGTCTCTAGATAGTGCAGAAACGGTGCGTTCAGCTTTAGCTAACAATCATGATATTAATTTCCAAAAAGTAACGAATATGACAGTCGGCTATCATGAAGATGATGAACCATCAAAAGATAATATTGAAGTGCAACGTAATAGCGAATTTATTCCAACGTGGTATATTGAATATGATGGAAATTGGTATGCGTATGAGGATGGGAGGCTTGAATAAATGAACTGGAAACGAACGAAGACATTGTTTATTTTCGTATTTGTTCTTGTGAACATCCTGCTAGTTATGATTTACATTAATAAGGTGACGAAGTCTCAGATTAACGAGTCAGAAAGTGATAATGATGTTAACTTTCAACAAGAAGAGATTAAGATTTCGAAAGACGTGTTGAATAAAGATGTCAGTGACACGAAGATGCAGATGATTACTGCGACGTCGAAGAATTTCGATAATTATGCTGAAGATAAATCATCATTAGAAGCGGATGACTCGGGATATACGTTGACGGGTGAGATTAATAATACGGTTAATGTCAGTGATAGTAATTTGAGTGATTTGAAGAACTATATTATGGATAATATTTATAATGGTAAGGCGTATCAATTAGGTAGTGTGTCGGCGAATACGGTGACGTATGAGCAGACGTATGATGGTTATCCGTTGATGAATAATAACAAGGCGCGTTTACGTTTTAATGTGAGTGATGGCGAGGCGACGAGTTATAAGCAGACGGTGATGAGTAAGATTGAGCCGGCGAAAAGTGATAGTAATCCTAAGAAGCAGGTGATTACGCCACGTAAGGCGATTGAGACGTTGTATTTTAATCGTTATTTAAAATCAGGCGATGAAGTGTTGGATGCGAGACTTGGTTATTACTCAGTCGTGAGAGAAACGAATGTGCAGTTGTTGCAAGCGAACTGGGAGATTAAAGTGAAACATAAAGGTAAAAATGAAGCGAAAACGTATTATGTCGAGGCAACCTCAACAAATCCTAAGGTTATTGATAATTAGGAATACTTTAGTGTGTTAGATGAAAGGATAATTCTTACGAATTATTACGTGCTCTTGTTGCGTATGTTATTAGCTAAAGTGCTCTTAGATGGATAATACTCATTCTGTTGCGACGCGTGCCTAGGGTACAGTTTCAGCCAGAAATTCCTCACAGATAAATCTGTGGGGATTTCTAAGGTCTTCAACTTGTACTGTTCCCTCAGGCGTCGCGCAACGTCATTCGTTTTCCATCTTTAGAGCTACTTACTTAAATGTCTAAGCTCTTAAGTACATGTAGAAGTTATTCTTTCAAGCGGTGGGCAACATCGCTATGTAATAATCTTCAGAATTCTTTACTGAATTTAAGATTAATAAACTTTTTAATGACAAATAATTGATTTCATCCTTTCTCTTCTCTTATTTAAGAGAGGGAGTGATTTGGGGTATGGGAAGTATAGTAAGTGTGTGGGGCTTAGGTTTCATGCACTTACTTTTTTGTGTTTTTGTAAGGGATTTGGTTATAAACAAGGAATTGGAACTTTAATTTCTGTATTGATATAGTATAATATAAAGGTATTTTTAAAGGACTGGAATGTTTCGAATGATGTGAGTTGTTCGAAACATCATTTTTTAGGAAAAAGAGTGCAAAAAATGGATAGTTTAGACTGAAGGCACTCTAACAGATAGATTCGGTTGTAGGAAGTAGAAAGGATGAGCTGCTTGATACGTATGAGTGTTCTGGCGAGTGGCAGTACGGGGAATGCCACTTATGTTGAAAGTGACAAAGGCAGTCTTTTAGTAGATGTTGGACTCACTGGGAAAAAGATGGAAGAGTTATTTGGCCAAATAGATAGAAATATAAAAGATTTAAACGGAATATTGGTTACTCATGAGCATAGTGATCATATTAAAGGATTAGGTGTCCTTGCACGTAAGTATGGATTACCGATTTATGCGAATGAAAATACATGGAAAGCTATCGAGAAAAAAGATGGTAAAATTCCAATGGATCAAAAATTCATTTTTAATCCATATGAAACGAAATCAATTGCAGGTTTTGACATAGAGTCATTTAATGTATCTCACGATGCGATAGATCCACAGTTTTACATTTTCCATAATAATTATAAGAAATTTACGATGATTACGGACACAGGTTATGTTTCTGACCGCATGAAAGGCATGATTCAAGGTAGTGACGCTTTTATGTTTGAGAGTAATCATGATGTGGATATGTTACGTATGTGTCGTTATCCTTGGAAGACGAAGCAACGTATTTTAAGTGATATGGGACATGTGTCGAATGAAGACGCTGGACTTGCGATGACAGATGTTATTACGGGTAATACAAAACGTATTTATCTTTCACACTTATCTCAAGATAACAATATGAAAGAACTAGCACGTATGAGTGTTGGACAAGTATTAAATGAACATGATATTGATACAGAAAAAGAAGTTTTATTATGCGATACAGATAAAGCGCAAGCAACACCAATTTACACCTTATAATATTTAAGACTGACGACCTACTTATAATTTCAATAATTGTGAGTAGGTCTTTTTTCTGTTTTTTAAGTAATTATCTAATAATTTGGACTATACATTAATATTCATAAGGAACCTTATAAATGTAGGATTTGGATAAAATATGTGAATAAATATTTAAGACTTACTTTAAGTTATCCTCAAAAATGAACGAAGTTATCCACTATTGTGTATAATACACACAGAAATACTCACATTATTCACAGAGTTATCCACAATTTTAAGGTGTTAATAACATATTTTTATGCTATTTCTAAATTTTTGCACAGAATTTATATACATAACTGTTATAATTAGAGGGAATTCTGTTAACAAGTGAATAACTTGTGGATAAGTAGGATAACTATTAACATCTATGGAGGATTATATGAAGATAACTATCTTAGCTGTGAGTAAATTAAAAGAAAAATATTGGAAACAGGCTATTGCAGAATATGAAAAAAGATTAGGTGCTTATTCCAAAATTGAGATTATTGAAGTACCTGATGAAAAAGCACCAGAAAATATGAGTGAAAAAGAAATAGAACAAGTGAAAGAAAAAGAAGGACAACGTCTTCTAGCTAAAATTAAACCACAAGCAACCGTCATTACATTAGAGATACAAGGAAAAATGTTGTCATCCGAGGGATTAGCACAAGAACTTCAACAACGCATGACACAAGGCCAAAGCGACTTTGTGTTTGTCATTGGAGGATCAAACGGTTTACATGAAGACGTCTTAAAACGCAGCAACTACGCACTCTCATTCAGTAAAATGACCTTCCCTCATCAAATGATGCGCGTCGTCTTAATCGAACAAGTATATCGAGCATTTAAAATAATGCGAGGCGAAGCATATCATAAGTGATGCGGTTTTTTATTAATTTATTGACTAAAAATACAGTATGCAATATTAATTATTATCAAATTTTGATATATTTAAGGAAAGATTAAGTTTAGGATGGATGAATGAATGGCTTATCAGAGTGAATATGCATTAGAAAATGAAGTGCTTCAACAACTTGAGAGTTTAGGATACGAACGAGTGAACATACATAACGTTGAACAATTACATAATAATTTTCGTACTATAATTAATGAACGTCATAAGGATAAATTAAATGGGAAACCGCTGACGGATCGTGAGTTTGAACGTTTAATGACAGGAATTAACGGTAAGTCTGTCTTTGACAGTGCAATGCAATTACGCGATCGCTACGTACTAAAGAGAGATGATGATACGGATCTTTATATAGATTTCATGAACTTAAAACAATGGTGTCAGAATAAATTTCAAGTAACCAATCAAATTAGTGTGAAAGATAAATATAAAAGCCGTTATGATGTGACGATTTTAGTTAATGGTCTACCATTAGTTCAAATAGAATTGAAGCGTAGTGGGGTAGCGATTACGGAAGCATTTAATCAAATTGAGCGTTATCGTCGTCAAAACTATACGGGTTTATTCCGATACATACAATTATTTGTCGTTAGTAACAAAATGGAAACACGCTACTACGCCAATAGTGATCGTGAAATCTTTAAGGGACAAATGTTTTATTGGAGTAATGAGCAAAATGAGCGTATTAACTATCTTAAAGACTTTATTGAAGATTTCTTAGAACCATGTCACATTGCTAAGATGATTAGTCGTTATATGGTCGTCAATGAAACAGATAAAATTCTAATGGCCTTACGTCCTTATCAAGTTTATGCAGTAAAAGCTATTTTAAATCGTGCGTTAGAAACAAATAACAATGGTTACATTTGGCATACCACAGGTAGTGGTAAAACGCTGACTTCATTTAAAGCGAGTCAATTATTATCGCAAGAAGAAAATATTAAAAAAGTGATTTTCTTAGTCGACCGTAAGGACTTAGATAATCAAACGTTAGCTGAATTTAATAAATTCCAAGAAGACTCGGTTGATTTTACGGATAATACACGTAAATTATTGAGACAACTTGCGGATCCAACTTTACCTTTAATTGTGACAACAATTCAAAAAATGGCGAATGCAGTGAAGTCCAATCACTCAGTAATGGAATCCTATAAACAAGATAAAGTGATTTTTATTATTGATGAGTGTCATCGTACGCAATTCGGAGACATGCATCGTTTGATTAAGCAACATTTTGAAAATGCGCAGTATTTTGGATTTACGGGGACACCACGTTTTGAAGAAAACAAGAGTCAGGATGGGCGTGCTACAGCGGACATTTTTGATACATGTTTACATCACTATCTCATTAAAGATGCTATTAGAGACCATAATGTGCTTGGATTTTCCGTTGAATATAATCAAACATTTAATTCACATGACGATTTAGACGAAGAATATATATCAAAAATTAATACGTCGGAAATTTGGATGGCAGATGAACGTATTGAAGCTGTTTGTCGTCATTTGATTTCAAATTATCATAAGAAAACAGATAACGGAAATTACACGTCTATGTTTGCGGTTCAAAGTATTCCAATGGCGATTAAATATTATGACACATTCCAAAGACTAAAAACCGAAAGTGTTCATGATTTAAATGTTGCAACCATTTTTACGTATCAAGCCAATGAAGACGCACAAGAGGATGACAATCATGTTCATTCAAGAGAAGTTCTCGATCGCATTATGAATGATTATAATCAAACATTTAAAACGAACTATAATACGGATAATTTCGAAGGCTATTTTTCTGACGTATCTAAGCGTATGAAAGAAGTGGTTCGTGATGACAAGATTGATATTCTTATTGTCGTTAATATGTTTTTGACTGGTTTTGATAGTAAGAAACTGAATACCCTTTACGTCGATAAAAACCTGAAACATCATGATTTAATTCAAGCCTATTCAAGAACGAATCGCGTTGAAAAAGAACGCAAGCCTTACGGTAATATTGTATGTTATCGTGATTTAAAAAAACAAACGGATGAAGCGATTGAAATTTTCTCACAAACTGACAACACAGATACAGTGTTAAGTTTATCTTACGAAGAATATTTAGAAAATTTCAAAGATATCTTACAAGATGTTTTTCAATTAGCGCCAACGCCTTTAGATGTTGATAAACTAGAGGCTGAGGATTTAAAAAAAGAATTTGTTATTTCATTCCGTGACCTATCGAATACTTTAATTAAATTAAAAACCTTTGATGAATTTCAATTTACGAAAAACGAGCTGGGCATTGCAGAACAAACGTATGAAGATTATAAAGGAAAATATTTAAATATTTATGAAGAAGTCATGCGTGGTAAAAAAGTGGATAATGAAGAAGCAGTTTCCGTTTTAGATGATATTGATTTCCAAGTTGAATTAATGCGTAATGATTTGATTAATGTGAAGTATATTATGGATCTCATTGGCCAAATTAATCTATCTGATGTAAAAGAACGTGATGAAAAACGTCATCAAATTCATAAGTTATTAGATAAAGCCGATGATCAACAATTACGTTTGAAAGCTGATTTGATTCGTAGCTTCTTAGATAAAGTTGTACCATCACTAAAAGAAGATTCCGATATTAATGAAGCTTACTATGAATTTGAAGACAAAGAAAAAACAAAAGAAATTGATGCATTTGCCGAACAAAAAGCCTTTTCTGCTATGTTACTTAACGAAGCTGTTAATGAGTATGAATATAGTGGTAATATTGATCGTAAATCTATCGGTCAAAATATTTCAGAACCTTTTATGAAACGTAAACGAAAAACCGACCAAATTATACAGTTTATCGAAGATACCGTTGAAAAGTATGGTATGGTCGAATAAATTTTATGAAAATCCTTGTATTTTTTCTTTACTACAAGGATTTTTTGTTATATACTCAATTTGTAGTAATAAAAAAATACAAAAAAGAAGGTGAGTCAAATATCTCAATTATTTACGTTTCATAATGGTTCTTTAATCAATCGACTTGAGACCGTAGAAACTTCTCAGGGCATAACATTACCTATCTATGATCAACGTATGATGGAGTTTGATGATGGAGTGTTTCAACCGACAATACATCAACCTAAGCAGCTAACATTAAGCACAACACATCAAGCCAAGATAGTTCATACGGGTGATATCGTGATTAATATGATGACGAGTGAGTGTGTCATTGTGAGTCAACAACATCATGAAAGTATTCTACCTTATAATTATACGCATATTGAGATTGATACCGCACATATCGATGCTAATTATTTTGTCTATTGGATGAATGCTTCATCTCAAGCGAAGAGTCAGTTAAATCAATTTAAGCAAGGGGGTTCATTAGTTAAAAAATTAACGTTGAATCAACTTAAACAACTTAAGATGACGCTACCTCCATTAGAACAACAACAACGTATAGGAAAACTTGATGAACGACGTAGACACTTAAAATATTTACAAGCGAAACGAACTTATTTGATGGACCAATTTTTATCAGAATATTTATTTAAGGAGGACATTTAGATGTCAACAACGGAAAAACAAAGACAACAGCAAGCCGAATTACAAAAGAAATTATGGAGTATTGCGAATGATTTACGTGGGAATATGGATGCAAGCGAGTTTAGAAATTATATTTTAGGGCTCATCTTTTACCGCTTCTTATCAGAAAAAACAGAGGAAGAAGTGGCTGAGTTATTAAAAGAAGACAACATTTCATATGCAGAAGCTTGGGAAGATGAAGAATATCGTGAAGCGTTACAACAAGAATTAATTAATTTAATTGGTTTTGTGATTGAACCTCAAGATTTATTTAGTCACTTAATTCAGAAAATTGAAACTCAAACGTTTGAAATTGAAGATTTGCATAAAGCGATTAATAAAATTGAAGAATCAACACGTGGTGAAGACAGTGAAGAAGACTTTGATCATTTATTCGCTGATATGGATTTAAACTCGACACGTTTAGGTAATACCAATGCAGCACGTACGAAACTTATTTCGAAAGTCATGGTTAATTTAGCTACACTTCCGTTTGTGCATAGTGATATTGAAATTGATATGTTAGGGGATGCTTATGAATATTTAATTGGTCAATTTGCGGCTAATGCAGGTAAAAAAGCGGGGGAATTTTATACGCCACAACAAGTGTCTAAAATCTTAGCTAAGATTGTCACAACGAATAAACCTAATTTAAAAAATGTGTATGACCCAACATGTGGTTCAGGTTCATTGTTATTACGTGTTGGTCGTGAAGCCGATGTCCGCTTCTATTACGGTCAAGAATATAACAATACGACATTCAACTTAGCACGCATGAATATGTTACTTCATGATGTGAACTATACGCGTTTTAAAATTGATAATGATGATACTTTAGAAAATCCTGCTTTCAAGGGAGAAAAATTTGATGCCGTGGTTGCCAATCCCCCTTATAGTGCGAAATGGAGTGCCGATCCGTCATTCTTAGATGACGAACGCTTTAGCGGTTACGGCAAACTAGCACCTAAATCAAAAGCAGATTTTGCCTTCATTCAACATATGATTCATTATTTAGATGATAATGGCACAATGGCTGTAGTTTTACCGCATGGTGTGTTATTCCGTGGGGCAGCTGAAGGAACGATTCGTAAATATTTAATTGAAGAAAAGAATTATTTAGATGCGGTGATTGGATTACCAGCAAACCTATTCTTTGGAACAAGTATTCCAACCAGTATATTAGTATTCAAAAAATGCCGAGAAGACAACGATAATGTATTATTCATTGATGCTTCACAATCATTTGAAAAAGGTAAAAACCAAAATCATTTGACTGATGAAGATGTTGATAAAATTGTTACAACATATCGTCATAGAGAAACTATTGATAAATTTAGCTATGTAGCATCGTTAGATGAAATCAAGGAAAATGACTATAACCTAAATATACCAAGATATGTTGATACATTTGAAGAAGAAGAGCCCATCGACCTAGACCAAGTTCAACAACAATTGTCAGATATTGATAAAGAAATCGCCAACGTAGAATCAGAAATCAATGACTATCTTAAAGAACTAGGAGTGTTGAAACATGACTGAACAAACTAATACTCCAGAATTAAGATTTCCAGAATTTAAAGGAGAATGGGAAGAAAAGATTTTATCCCAGTTATTAGAAATAAAATCTGGAAAAGTATATAAAGAGACTGAATATACTAAGGAGGGAATACAACTCGTTCAAGGTGAAAGTATTGATCATCATAAAATAAAAAAAATTAAAACATTTTTACCTGATGAATATTTAAATAATACTAAAAATGTTGTTTTAGAAGAAGGTGACATAGTATTAGCTTTAAATAGACCAATTATAAAAGATAAGTTGAAAATAGCAAAAATACCTAAACAAGTTGCACCAAGTATATTGTATCAGCGAGCTGGTAAAATTATATATGACAAGTCTAAACCAGATTTTTATTTGAATTTATTTGACAAACATATTAAAGATTTTGTAATGAAAGAATCTATTGGGTCTGACCAACCTTTTATACGTACTACACAGTTAAAAAGAAAAAAAATTTTCGTCCCTGGTACAGAAATGGAAATAACAAAATTAAATAACTTTTTCAGCAAACTCGACCGCCAAATTGAGTTAGAAGAAGAGAAACTTGAACTTTTAGAGCAACAAAAGCGTGGATATATGCAAAAGATTTTTTCACAAGATTTAAGATTTAAGGATGAAAATGGAAATGAGTATCCTAAATGGGTAACTCAAAAAATTAAAGAATTAGGTAATGTTTATACAGGTAATACACCCAGCAAAAAACAAAGTACGTATTGGAATAGTAATAATTATATATGGGTTACACCTACTGATATAAATAATAAAAAAGATTTAAAAAATAGTGAATACATGTTGAGTGATGAAGGATTTAAAAAAGCTAGACAATTACCTAAAAATACATTACTTATTACTTGTATAGCTAGTATTGGAAAGAATGCAATTTTGAGAGAAGAAGGATCATGCAATCAACAAATAAATGCATTAGTTCCTAATAGTGATAAGGACGTAGACTTTTTATATTATGCTTTTGAAAAAGTATCAAAATATATGAAACGTATTGCAGGCAAAACAGCAACACAAATTGTAAATAAGTCTACGTTTGAAAATATTAGTATTGAAGTGCCAATTTTTGAAGAACAATTAAAAGCAGGAAGATTTTTGAATAGTTTTGATAAATTAATTGAAAAACAGGTTTCAAAGATTGAATTATTAAAACAACGCAAACAAGGATTTTTACAGAAAATGTTTGTTTAATTCTTATAAAGTTCTATTATGTTAATTGAAAATACCAAAAAATAAGTTGAGAGCATCCCTCACCGTAAAGTGAAGGATGCTCTAGTTTTATTGAAATATACATTTCATTTTGTTAAATAGCGATTGATAATATCTTGAAAATCATTGTTAAGTACTGTTGTAATAGAGTCATCATTCATAAAATCAGCATAGATTTTATCTAGTATTTCTTCATCTGCAATCGTTGTAAAATGATGTACTAGTCCTTTTACGATAGATATATAATTTTGCGATTCTAAATAACTAGCAACTGTTCGCCAATCTGATTGTTTTGATTCATGGTTCATAGATAATCCTCCTTTTATTTCAATGTCCATTTTTGACGTGCTTTAGGGTTAAGTGGATGCATGATTTCGTTCGTTACTGGATTAATGAGCTTTTTGACTTTCTTTTTATGAGGTTTTAACATTTCCATCACTTGCGCTACACGTTCGACTACAACAGGGCGCTTCGCATAGGCACCATAAGCAAGAATCACTGTTTCACTTTCACTTATCGCTTTCATCAAGTGAATGTCGGTGTGTTCATCGTATGGCTCGTTGATATGTTTGAGATTTTCTGGACTTTTAATATTAGAGAATAGATTTACAAGATATACAGCACCGTATCGTTCTGAATTCGCTAATTGATTGAGGATAAGAACAGTTGTGAGATCGAGTGATAATACACCATCTAAATGAGGGTACATCGTTATCACTGTACAGGCGGGTTTCTTTTCATCCCATGTTTTCTTGAGTAAATAGCGGTGTTTTTCATCCTTGCTAAATATAGCTTCTGTGTATATCGTATTTTTAATTGTATTCATATATATAATCACTTCCTTTAGTATTCTTCTGGTAAAAGCATCACATAATAAAAAGCGTCTACGCCATCTTCACGAATGACGTAGACTTTCTTAGGTAATGCATTTTGATTTTTTACATAGTTTGTATAGTGATATTCCAATTTGTATGCAGGTTGTTCTTGTTCATGTGTGATTGAGAGTATATTCTCATCTTCTTGCAGTTTAAAAATGTGTAGGTAATCTGTATGAGGTTGATTGTCCCGTTCTTTTACCATGTTCCAAAGTAAGATTTGAAGGTCTAGAGATAGTTGTTCACTAATGCCTCTTGTGATGTATCGATTGATTTTCATGTTATTTTACCTCGTCTTGAATTTCTTTCATGATGATAATCGCTTGGCTAATAATCGTAACAGATATTTGTGCCACTTTGATCCAATTATTCATGGTCATTCCCTCCTTGTTTTAGTAAATGACGTTCATCAATAATTGTATTTTTAGTATCTGTGAGGTATAGAAAGTCCATATCAAAATGATCTAGATAACCAATACTGATGAGTTGATTATTAGCATACATTAGAAATGGATAGATACTTAGCTCATGTAGCTCATCATTATAGTAGGTATAAGTGTCAAGTGTAAGATGCGCAAGTGGGGTATGGTCTACAAAGCGAGTAGGAAGTATATTTTCTGCTGCTTCTTCTAACACTTCACATTCCCATGTTTCGTTGTTAGATAGTTGGAATAGACGAGTTATATATTGTTTGAGTTCTTGAGTGGTTGTTTTCATATCATTGCCTCCTAGATAGTGTGATAGTGATGTAGTTGATATACATCATTGGGATAATATATATTTGATTTGTCATTTATTACGGATCCCGGTGAGAATAAGAGAAAATTCCATATAAAAAACCGCTACAAACGTTGATATGACAAGGAAATCCCGAAATACCGACTATTTTGACGAACAATCAACTCATTATTTATAAGTATTGATGATAGGGTTGGGTCTCTGCTTCCTTATATATTATTTATTTATAAAAAATAACGGGATTTTGGGATTGTGCTTGCACAATCCTTCTGCTTCTTCGAATCTGCAAATCCCATTCCTTTCCCGGTAAAAAATCATCGTGGGATGTTCTTTAGCAATTTCAATATAAGCATCGTGTAGTTATGAAAATAATTACGACAATGACTGTTTCATTAGATAAGTGTTATTGAAATTGCTAAAAACTATATACTTCAATAAAATGAAATTTGTAAATAAAAAAATAAGAGATAGAACTAAGATTTCTTGTTCTACCTCTTTAAGTGTTAAAGTGTTAAAGTGTTATTTTTCTTTTATAAGTTTTTTAACTTCTTCTAATTCTTTTTCAACATCCCTGCTCGGTTTTTTAGTTATAAGACTTACGATATAAGTCACAATCAAACTTGTTAAAAATCCAGGAATAATTTCATATAAATTAAAGAAGTCATTATATTCTCCCAATGGTTTCACAAAAACAATCCAAATAATGACGACAACTGATCCTGATATCATACCAGAAATAGCTCCTGTACGACTTAACCCCTTCCAATAGAGAGAGAGTAATACCAGTGGACCAAATGCAGCACCAAATCCAGCCCATGCATTACCAACAAGATTAAGTATAGTATCATTCGGAGTCCATGCGATTATAATAGATATAATTGCTATAATAAGAACAGATAATCGACCTACTAATAAAAACTCTTTTTTATGTTTTTTTGCAGCTTCTTCGCCTCTAATTAATTTATAGAAATCTTCAGTAAGTGAACTAGAAGTAACAAGTAGTTGTGAGGAGATTGTGCTCATAATAGCTGCTAAAATTGCTGCAAGAAGGAAACCACCAACCAATGGATGGAATAAAATTTGGCCCATTAAAATAAAAAGTGTTTCTGGATCATTTAATTTAACTCCTCTATCTTGAACAAAAGCAATACCTATCAATCCCACACATACAGCACCAATTAAACTAATAGCCATCCAACTAATACCAAATCTTCTGGCAGTTTTTAATTGACTAACGGATTTGATTGACATGAATCGCACTATAATATGCGGTTGACCAAAGTAACCTAATCCCCAAGCAAAGAAAGAAATAATGCCTACAATAGTGGTACCTTTAAATAAATCTAGATTAGTTGGTTTTAAATCTGCTGCTTGAGAAAATACATCAACGCCACCTAATTGCATCATTGCAACAACTGGTACCATAATCATAGCAATTAGCATAACTACACCTTGAAAGAAGTCAGTTAATGATACAGCTAAATAACCTCCAAAGAATGTATAAGCAATAACAATCACCGAAACTAGAATAAGACCAATATGATAATCTAGCCCAAAAGCACTGTTAAATAATTTACCACCTGAAACCATGCCTGAGTGAGTATATAGTGTAAAGAATATAACAATAATACCGCCAGAGATAATTTTAATAATATTAGAATGATCATTAAGGCGATGTGTAAAGTAGTTAGGTAGTGTGATTGAGTCATTCGCTTTTTCAGTGTACACACGAAGTCTTGGTGCTACAAGTATGTAGTTAACATAAGCTCCGATAGTTAATCCAATAGCTAACCATGCTGCTGATAAACCTGTAGTATAAACTTCTCCAGGTAATCCCATAATCATCCAACCACTCATATCAGAAGCGCCAGCTGATAATGCTGTGACGTAAGGCCCTATATTTCTCCCTCCAAGCATATATTCACTCAAATCCCCAGTTGCTTGTTTATAACCATAGTACCCAATAATAAGTAAAATAAAGAAATAAACTGCAAGCATAACATAAGTTCGCCAATCAGGATTTACTTGACTTGACAATGATGTAGCAAGAATAAACATAATTAATAACCCCTTTATTATGTAATTATTTTAGTTACATACAATAATTATACAAAAAATAAAAGTTATTTAAAGGGTAATTTTATTTTTTTATGTTTATTAAACCTTTTTAACTATAATTTCTGTGTATTTATAGCGATAAAAATAGTTTTAATATTAATTGCTAGTATATAATATTCATTAATTTTGTATATCATAATAATAAAAATAAAATTATTATATTTGAGTAACATATAAATCAATGTATTTGATTTGTCATTTATTACGAATCCCGATGAGAATAAGAGAAAATTCCATATAAAAACCCGTGATAAACGTTGGTATAACAAGGAAATCCCGAAATTCCGCCTATTTTGACGAACAATCAACTCATTATTTATAAGTATTGATGATATGTGTAGGTCTCTCTGCTTCCTTATATATATTATTTATTTATAAAGAATAACGGGATTTTGGGATTGTGCTTGCACAATCCTTCTGCTTCTTCGAATCTGCAAATCCCATTCCTTTCCCGGTAAAAAATCATTGTGGGATGTTCTTTAGCAATTTCAATATAAGCTTCGTGTAGTAGTAGATAGATGATGTCAATTCACTATCTCATTAGATAAGTGTTATTGAAATTGATAAAGAGAATTCTAAAAATCGTTAGATAAAATAAGTGAAAGAAGATAGGAAAGATTATTGTCAAACAATAGTTCTATTAGCTAAATAGTAAGATATAGGGTTTGTGGCAAAAATAAAGACGAAGTGCTGAGAAGCACTTCGTCTAGATTATTATTATTGAAAAGTTGTTTAATAATTTCATTATTAAGTTTTAGTGTAACAAAGAATTGCTTTTTATGATTCTCATCTTTACGAATGTCAATACGGTCAATAACCGTTAGATACAAAGCTTTGAGCTGTGATTTATCCATGGATTCTATATTTTGAAATATTCGTTGTAATAAAGCAGCGATTTGTTTAGTATCATAAAATGGTTTCTCTTGATTTTGTTGGTGCTTGAGTTGATTAATTTGGTTTGTGATATCATTCAGTTGTGTTTCATATTGATGAATGGTTGGTTTGAGTGCAGATGTTAAGTCTGGATTGTCTTCGATGGTTTGAATTAGATTTTTAAGTTTAGTGCTAATTTCATCAAATTGTTGTTGTTTATAAGTAATATCATGATTGAGCGCAGCTACATCGACTTGATTTTCTTGATTAACACGTTCGACAACTTGTTTGATAACTTTATCACTTTTGACAATTTCAAGTATTTGGTCCATAACATATTTTTCAATGACATCGGCTCTAACACTATTCGCAGAACATACCTTTGAGCCTTTATTTCGAAAATTACTACACGAATAGTAACGAATACGTTTTTTAGTGCCATCTTTAAGTGTGTTTGTGGTGTTACTCGCAGCCATAGGTGCAGAACATTGGGGACACGAAATTATTCCAGTTAAAATATTGGTTCCTTTACCATGGACTTGTGGTTTTTCACTTACTTGTTTCTTACGTGCTTGCACTTTATCCCATAAATCTTGACTAATAATAGGTGTGTGTTTGCCTTCAGCGATCACTGGATTATCATTCAAGCCTTTACGTCGTTTATCATTCCAATCTTTGTATTTCGCGAATTGAATTTTACCAATATAGAATGGGTTTGAGAGAATATAAGTAACAGCTGAAATACTAAATGGATTGCCTTTTTTAGTCACATAGCCTTTGTGATTGAGTGCATTGGCTATTTTACGATAACCATGACCTTTGGCATAAGATTCAAAGATATATTTAACGATGTTAGCTTCATGTTGATTAATCATTAATTCTTTTTTATTATCAGGTATGTTATTATATCCTAATGGAAGATTGCCTTGATAATAGCCCTCTAAAGCTCTTTGACGTTGTCCGGTGTAAATGTTCTCTAAAATTGTATTTCTTTCAAATTCGGAAAAACTTGCAAGTATCTGGAGCATTAACTTACCTGTTGAATTTTTGACTTCCATGCGTTCAGACAAGCTAAAAAATTCAACATTTTGACGATGAAGTTCTTCGACGATTGTAAGTAAATCGGAAGTATTACGTGCCAAACGATTTGTTTTATAAACCATAACACAGTCTAATTTTCCATTTTTAGCATCATTTAACATGCGCTGTAATTCAGGACGGTTCATAGATTTTCCTGATATACCCCGATCTGCATATATATCAACGAGTTCATAGCCGTTAAATTGGCAATATTGCTCTATTTGTGTAATTTGTCCCTCTATGCTATAACCCTCTACTTGTCTCTCTGTGGACACGCGAATGTAGCCTCCTACAAGCTTTTTCTTCATTTTATCCATTATAATCCATCCTTTCTTTAATTATACAATTGATCATTTCATAGTCTGCTTTACAATATTCAGTGGTTCGTTTTTGAAATAGATGCCAGCGAGTCTTTTATTTTTAGAAATATTAATTTCATCAATATAGGGATACAACATGTTTAGCGTGAAACGTTGTTGAATGATGTTTTGGAAAGCTTTTCGAATTTGATACGCACTGATTGATGATATAGGTTTTGATTGTTGATGTAATGATTGCGTTTGTTCTCTGAACGTTTCTGCATCAATTTTGCCTTGGGCTAATTTTTCTATCAGCTGCTCGTGATTGAGTGTAGTTTTAGTTTCTACATCTCTTTGTCTTTTGAGTCGTTGTTGAATAGTATGGTTTATTTTTGAATAGAGCTGTTGATTTTGAAAGAAGTCCTGACAAGTCGCTAAAACACTTGTTTCTAATTCTTGTGCGTTGATTCCTTTAAATTCACAAACAAAGCGAGCGTTATTCATATTTTGCGGACAGACATAGTAACGCAATGAATGATCTGGTTTTCGGACAGTCATGTTTGTGAGTGTCGAATGACAATAAGGACATTTGATTTTTTGTTTGAGTTGATTTTCTGACGGCTTACGTTTTACTTGTTTCTGAGTTCGGGTAACTTGAGCTTCTTCGTATATCGTTGTACTGACAATAGCTGGGAACATGTTTTCATATTGTCCGTATTGATTGATAACACGGCCACAGT
This sequence comes from Staphylococcus sp. NRL 16/872, assembly GCF_022815905.2. NCBI lineage: Bacteria > Bacillati > Bacillota > Bacilli > Caryophanales > Staphylococcaceae > Staphylococcus > Staphylococcus sp. NRL 16/872. The sequence continues at coordinate 43,661 of NZ_CP119327.1, forward strand.
AATTAGGATTGAGGATAATATTACGCACTTGATAAGGCTTGCGATTAATGAAGTTATCATCAGCTTCTAAGTATTGCGCAATTTTTTTATAACCATAACCTTGAAGGTAATAATTGAATACAGCTTTTATTGTTGGTGCTTTTACTGTGTCTATCGTGAAAGTACCATTATGATATTGATACCCAAAGGGTGCATGTGTTGTAATCATTTTACCTTGTTTCGCTTTTTCTTTGATTCCATTTCGTGTTTGTTCACTGATATTATTAGACTCCATTTCAGCTAGACTCATAAGTATGTTTAGGCGAAAGCGGTCAAATTCTTTAGATAAGTCAAAATAACCATCATTCACACTGATGATTGTGACGTGATGCTTTTTACAAATTTCAAAGAATTGTATGGCATTTTTCAAATTACGATGTAGTCGATTCAAGCGATAGCAACACAATACTTTGCATTCTCCAGATATAATCATTTCTACCATTTTTTGATAGCCTGAACGTTTTGTATTTCGACCAGTTTTCTTATCGTCATAAAATTCTATATTGTGCCAACCATATTGCTTTGCAGTTTCCATAATAAGTGACGTTTGCGTAGCTAAGCTTTGTTGTTTGAGTGTACTTTGACGTACATAACCAATGGCTTGGACCATGGCCTTCACCTCCAAAAAGATAATATATATTTGTGAGTAAATTCGAATGAAAGGTCCAACGTGCTTTTAACACGTTGGACCGCAATGATTAGTTATCGTTCTGTAACTCTTCAACGATTAAATCAGCTAGTAATTCAATCAATTCATCCATTTTATCTACTCCTGTACGATTTCATCTTTAAGTTATTAAAAATCAATTAAATCATCGTTCTGTTTTTTCCATGATTCAAGTATCTTTTTGTTATCCAAGTTAATTTCAGCTTTAATAGGTTCAGCATCTTTAGTTAGACCAAAAATAGACGCATATTCTGAATCTAGCTTTAAATGGTAAAAGACAAGTGACTGTTTTTTGCCATTGCCATCTTTGACTGTTCTTTTTGTTGTAATTCGATCATGGTCAGATTCGATAAATCCTTTATCTCTTAGTGCATTCACGACATTGTTGACATCTTGGAAATGATTCTCTATCAACATATCTTTAAATACAGATGCAATGATTTTGACTTCGATATAATCATCTTTTAAGGCAATTAGTCCATGGTTCTCAATCATATTCTTTAACGCTTTGTCATCAGAAAACTTACCACGGTTTTGTGCTACAAATTGCGTAATGACTTCGATCGCTTTATCTGCCAGTGAGCGTTCAGAGACTGTATGAGCATGATAATCAATAAAGTAGTCTCTTATTTTAGCGATATCAATATCTGTAGCTAAAACACGACTTAGAATCTTGGCTGAAGTAGTGATAGCCGCATAGCGCTTAAACATACGAATACCAGTATTATTTTTTTCATCCTTCAATTTATCTTTAAACCAATGATGCTCATCTTGAAACCATTGAATGACTTCATCTTCACGGTTTATAAGATATTTAGCTACTAACGGTAAAACATGACCATAGTTTAGTGCCACAGATTTTTTAATATTGTCAGAATTTGTTGCATCTTTAGTAAACTCTTCATTAATTTCAATAGTTCTCACTCGTAAACCATCATTTTGAGCAGAATCAGTAAAGATACTGTATTCAGAGGTTGAAATCACAGAAGTGCCCCAATTCTTAGGCGTTTTAACTTCTCCGTGTACATTGGAACGTTTACGTCCTTGACCTTCAGCAATAGAGTACAATAACCCCGTTGTATCTTTAAAAGTTGCTGATGAGAGTTCATCAAATACAATAGGTATACCAAAATTGTTACTCAAGTAACCTTCAAGTGCATTACGTGTGGCATTCCAACTTCGAAAAAGTGTTTGATTACCTTTGGTTGGATTTCCAGCGACGGATACCGCTAAAGCTGCCGCTGTTGATTTACCGGTTGATGACTGGCCTGTAAAACTAAAGATAATTCCTGCAAATTCGATTTCACGTTTGTGCTTCAGAAAGCTTGTCACTAAGGCAGAAATCCCAAATACGACCGCTAACTCTAGAAGAAGATGACCTTTGACTTCGTTAATATACGTATTTAACCAATCTTTAAATGTACCTTTAGGCTCTAATAGATAAGTACTATCGACAATAGGATCTAAAGATGCTAACTGATCATACTGTTTAGATGTATAAATGGTATCTATCATTACAATGTAACCATGGGGTGTTTCTATGATGCCCGAGCCATCATATAAATCAGAAGTGGGCATTTCATCGCGCATTAATTGTAGTGCATAGCTCAAATCTTTTATATAATTTTCATTGATACTGTGACCATATTTAATCAATGAAGGTAACTTTCGAGTTGTTAAAATATCAGAGTCAAATGTATGTTCTTTATCCTTACCGTTAGAAATAATTATTTTTTCTGTATTTTCTAAGGCATGCCAAAATTTAGCTTCAACAGCCATACAACTAGACATAGTCACTACTTTTTTCTCATCTCCATCTTTTTTAGGTGGGATAGTTTTATGCCAACCCATTGTATCTAAATGGTATAGGCCTAGTCTAAAAATGTCATGATGACTCATTAGCGAACACCTCCTTTCGAAGGGTTGCTATCATTGAGTGGATTAGGTCCGACTTTCAGATATACTAAATGACCATTGGTATTTTTACCGATAATAATAAATGGAACACGTGGCGCATGTTTTACAAAATATGCGAACCAACGCCCAACATTTTGTTGTACTGCTTTAGAACACGATACATTTGCACGACGGTTCAAGTCATGGAAAGTAAATGTTTGTCCTTCCGGTAAATTAATTGAAATACCTAAAATTCTATTTTTTAATTTTTTAAAATCATCTTCTTGCTTGTAAGACATTTGAATTCCTCCTACTAATTAATAAAAATAGGAAAATCAAAGGTGCGCACAATTAATTTTCTTAAGATTATTTTAGCCAATAAGTAATCATTTGAAAGCTTGTAAAAATATATTAGAAATTACGTACTAAATTGAGAAAATTTTTATTGACAAAAATAAAAGCGCTGGTTTTACAGCGCTTTAAATAGAAATTAATTTGAAGTTATATAAAAGTAGTCAGAAGGGGGATTATTATTATCGTTATAATGGTTTAGTGCTTTATTGATTTCATTTACTAACTTATCATGATGTTCTTTTGTTATTTTTTTTGGATATTTGAATTCTTTTTCTTCTAAGTCTTCTAGGGACACTAAATCACTATTTAAGATTAATGATAAGAGCATATTTTTAGGTGCTGAAGCTTTAGTGTCTCGATGAGTAATATATTGTGCTAAATTTCTGTTTATACTTACCTTTTCATCTTCTATAAAATTTGTATCATTTTTTACGTGAGCCTCAGCAATTTTGGTACCAATTTCAATGTTTAAATCTTTTATCTCATCTAAATAATATTCAAGAATTTGAAGTTTATCGTTAGAAGTAATGCCTTCTTCAGTGAAAATTTTAATAATGTTAGACTTTATTCCGATTTCTATATTACTGTCTATTAGGAAATAGAGATAATAATTTATCATAGCGCGCTCATAATCTCTTTGATCAGTAATTTCATGCTTAATAAAATAATATAGGTTCTCGTTGATGCGATTAGTAGAATCTATATCTTTGTTATTGATACCATTTTTTAAAAAATGAAGATAGACTGAATTGTTCGAAAGTATATCATACAATACGAATAAACTTTTTGGTTTAAATACATAAGATTTACCAACTTTAAAATTTTCACTACTAATACCTAAAGCATTACAGAATTTTTTAAAATTAGTTGTATAGTTGTTTTTTTCAGTAATAAATATAAAATCATCATTCAATGTATTTTTATATTTTTCAATTTTATCAAGGTTATCAATAATACTGTCAAAGGCTTTGTTTTTTCTTTTGAGAATGCTATATCTGACTACATCACTTATATTGATAGAATATTCTTTAGAAGAACGTTCCGTATTTTTAGTATTTTCATAGTTTCTGGAATGGCTATACACTGCGCTTACATCTACTTTATCGATATCTAGTAATATTTCAAATAGTTCATCCTGCCATTTATCATTTTGATTTTTATCATTCATTTTTATCACACCTTATTAAAATAATACATAAATTATAATATATTTATTAATGATATTAGTCATAATGTCTAATTAATTTAAATGCTTTAATTTAGAAAGGAATTAGTTAAATGAAAAACTTTCTCATTTTAATGATTTTATTCGTATGCGCACTGATATCTGCCATGATCGTTATACCTAATCTTGTGAACTATATATCAGTATTATCATTAATTGTATCTATTATTACTTTCAGAATGAATATGTACTATAACAGTAAAGCTGAAGAACATAAGAAAATAGCTAACTCACCATTATTTTTATTTGATATAACAGATTATGCTTTCGAATTAGATAAAGATTTTACTAAGGATAGTGTTCGAATAGATATATTTAACTTTAAAGAAAAATGTCCATTAATATTAAATAAAGAGGCTAAAACATTGTATATAGGTAAGAATAAAAATTACTTTGCACTAAAAAATGTGGGGGGAGTGGCAAAAAATGTAGTCATCAATTCAGAAGTCGTATGGGATAAGGAAGAATTTAAAAATCATAATGAAAGATTAGCTTTTGAAGATTATACAAGAGAGTTAACGTATGATGATAACTTTTGTTATCTTGCTTCAAACAATGATACATATGGATTTTCACATAAAAAATTTGACTTTAATACACATATAACTCAAGCAAAAATAAAAGGAGTTTCAAAGGATAACAATCTTTTAGTAAGTATACCTAAAGAGTTCAGTTATACAGTTAATTTTTATATTTTTGGATATATTAAAACTCCACCAAAATTATTTGTAACAATACTAGGAGAAGATTTAGAAGGAAATCAATTTAAAGATGAAATTGAAATTAAAGTCCAAAGGTATAAATTTAGTTATGTTCCGGTTCAAGCAGAAGTTACTTTATACGCTTGATATATAATAAAATAATATCTGGATTGAAAACCTCATCATTGGCCGATACGCAGAAGCGTATCATAAATGAAATTGAAAATAGGTTGTTAACAATATAAAACATGCCATTTATCAGAATATTTAAGGATTAGTTAAGGAAGTATTTAGATAGATTTAAGTCATAACAGCTAATATAAAACTATATGATGATATAGGTCTCAACCTTAAAATATTACTCGCAAAGGCGTTCTTAAACTATTTTGTAGGATATAATATCTTATTCATCCTTATGTTGTTTTAAATCATCTTTTTCATGTGCTCTTTAGGAGGAGATTTATTCATGGATAAACTAATAAATTGGCTTTTACCAGTGCTTCTTATTGCGATAGTTTTAGCAATTCAATATTTTATTTCGCATCACAAAGGTGGAGTTTGGAAACTACTTGTTCCAACAATTTTTATAATTACGTTATTAGTATTACTTTTCATAGAAAAAATAACAATCGGTAGTTTTATTTTATATTTTATAATTGGAAGTTTAGCGTTGCTGGGACAATCATTTCCTTCAGAAAAGAATAACAATACTTAACTTCAATAAAAAATATACGCTTAGGTACAGATAAATTGTATCTAAGCGTATTTGTATGTGTGATTCTTATTTTGATTTTTCGATATCAGCAATTATTTATTTTCAGCATTTTTATATTTATAAACTAAGCTTTTAGGTAAGTGACAGTAGTCGTCAGGGTAGCGTTCTAATCGGTTTTGATGCATTTCAGCACTTTTAACATAGTTAGTGAGCGGTAAGACTTCGGTCGCTATAAGATGATGATCTTCTATTGCATCGATAAATGCTTGTGCTTCTTTAAGGTGTTTAGGCTCTTCACTATATAAACCGGTTCTATATTTTAAACCAATGTCTTGACCTTGTTGATGAACACTGTAGGGGTCAATGATTTCGAATAGATAGCCCATTAAGTCAGTAACTGATACTTTGTCAGGATCAAATTCTGTTTTCACAGCTTCTACATAGCCATCGTATTCTCCATCTAAAGTATTGGTAATACCATTAGCTCTTCCACTAGTTGTATTGATAACACCAGGAAGTGTACGAATATATGCTTCTACGCCATATAAACAACCTCCAGCTAAATAAACTGTTTCCATAATTTATACTCCTTTAATTGATAATTATTCTCATTTAAAATGATAACGAATTAGATTTGTTTATTCAAATAAGAAAGGGATTGATATATTTTTGATAAATAAGATAGTAAAAATAAGAGATTTAAAATTTTTAGGAAAAACACTGATATGCAAATCTTTAACACACATAATAACTTATAATTAAAAAAAGAGTTAAAATTTATTAATAATAGAGTGGTGATATGAATTATGAATGATTTGTTGAAAGTTTATGGAAAATTAAAAAGAGACACTGAAAATAGGTGGTTAATGCCATTTCATTATGTGATTTTTGGATTAGCATTAGTTGTATATTTTCTGGAAATTCCTATTTATAAACTGGTGAATAACTTAGATAAGGGAATTGTTGATAAGATTTTATATGCCTTTTCATTAGTGTATAATCACATTATCTTGATATTTATAATAATCATATTTGTTATTTTGATGATTTATGTAATATTTGATGTGTTTAATGTGAATCGTTTTGTTCCATCATCTACAATTTATGTAGATGGTAGTGAAAGTTCAATAAACTATATAAGTGCTATTAAAAGATTAGTGAACTTTATGTTATTAATTATCACAAAGTACTGGATAATTTACTTTATTGTAAACTTGATATTCCATAATGATAAATTACTGTATTTAAGTGATGTTTCAAAAGTTTTATATAAAATTTTCTTGTTTTTAAATATCTGTATCTTTATAGGGCATATATTAAAATCAATTTTTATAATAAAAATCATGGCAGATGATTCGCTAAGACTTATTAATGAAAAAGATTTAACTGATTTTTACATATCAATAAATAAGAATAATGAATACCGTATAGTAAAACCAAAGTATAGAAAAACAGATAATTATATTATTATTAAAAAAAGTGAAGATTTCTCTAATTCAAATGAATATAAGGTTATTAATAAAAGTAAAAATTTAGAAGAAATAATCTATCATTTTAACAATCTTACTTCAAAATATTAATCATTTATAAAAGTATAGTTCTAAGTTTAACCAGAAATTAAATTGACGCGACTGAAACAACTTGTTGTTTTGGTCGTATTTATTTATTCAAAAATTAGTTTTTAAGGGAAGGCAGACTTCGGTCACTATCAGGTGAGTCTTCCCTTAATGATATTGTTTCTTGTATCGACAGGGTAAAAGATATAATTTATTAATTTTAATTAAAAATTAAATTTTTTCTAAAATTCTTTGGTTATACCACTTTTAAAAAAGGAAAAGAATTGTATGATAAGAATGTGATTAATTATTTATAAAGTCAAAATTTAAGGAGTTTAACATGAAAATCACAAGTTTAATTGTATTACTCGTCATTTTAGGCACGGGTTATTTAATTATTAATGCGATTAGAAAAAAATCTCAACAAACTTTCAGTGAGGATAAGTTGGATCAAATTGATCATAGTGGATATGGTGATGGGAAATATTTTTACCAAGCGCCGGGTATGATTTTAGATAATCAGTATATTCCTATTTATGGTAAAGAGAGATTATGTCATATCCCATATTACAAAGATAATAGTCAAAAGATGAGAAGTATGTTTGGTTTGAAACCATTACATGGTACACAAGTTAGATCTGATGATCATTCGGTTATTATAGAACGCTTGGAAGGTTTTACTAATTCTGCTATGTATCGAGTACTTTTAGATGGAGAAGAGATAGGCACTTTTAAAAAAGATAAAATGTTTAAAGAGGGCGGGTTCACACGTCTATTCCCGTATAGCTTTGTCAATAAAGCAAAGGAAAGTTATCGCTTTGAGAATCCTGATCGATTTCATTCTACTGTGATTAAGGATGAGCATGGTAATGTTATGTTGTCAGCTAAACGTACGGGGTTAGATTATAAAAAAAGTAAAACAACAAAAAAGCGTGGAGAACAAAATCAGATTGAAGTAAATAATAATGGTAAATATCCTGATGAGGTATGGTTAGCCTTATATATACAAGCTTGTATTACATATCAAACATTAGATAAGCAATAAAATAATTAATTATTCTAAAAGAAGGAGACAATAATATGTTCATTTTTGGGGATTATGCTGTAGAAACGCCACCCGTGGATCCGATAAGTGATTTGATGATGTTTACACTGAGTATGGCGGGTCTTTTTGGAAAAGATTTAATAATATTTACGATTATCGCTATTCTTTATTTTGTGATGATTAAAGGGTTAAGCTCACTCATTTATCGTAAATCAGAAAAATTAGATACATATGACAAAATTGCTACAAAATTGGATGGGCCTCTAAAATATCTATTGAGTTTCGTTTTCTTTATTTTAGTGACGTTAGGGGTCATGCAAGTTCTCAGTTATTATTTAATTGCGACGGGTTTCTTCTGGATTATTATATTTACAGTTGGTTTTGCCTTGATATTTATTCTATTTCCGTATTTTATGATTTTCTTACCTTTTTTCAAGAGAAACAAATATTGGGGATTTCTGAAGACGATTCCGTGGATTGTAATCATGGCAGGCACTACAGTATATGGCATTGAAATCATGTTGGATACTAATAATAAAATATATACTGATGAAGGTGGTGTTGGCTATACAGAGGGAAGTTTACTTTTTAAAGAATTAGGTGGTGCATCTTATTTACTAGCTTCCTTATTAGGTGTGGCAGTGATTATTATCAAAATTGTGGCGACAAAGCGTGCACAAAAGGAAGAAGCGACATCAAATCAATCGGAAGAACAATAAATGAAAGAATAAGGAATAAGCCTACGAAATCTATTTATTTACAAGTTTCATATAAAATTCACAAAACTTTATATAATATAATATTGCATACTTTGTAATATAATTGTAACATTGTAATCGAATAGTAATAAAACGATCATCTTGCTACTATTCAATTCATATAAAAAGGAGAATGAATTATGAAAAAAATGACTAAGATTACAATGGCATCTGTCGTAGCATTTGGAACATTATTTGGGGTTGGATATTCAATTGATAACTTTCAAGTAAACGAAGCACATGCAGCTCAAAATCAAACTGTTACACCTTATTATACTTATAATGGTTATGCAGCAAAAGGTACGCCTTCTTTCGTTTTAAACCAAACATTTATTAATTCTTTAAAATATGACAATTTTAAAATGAATGGTGTGAAAATTCCTTATACAACTGGTAAACAAGCGCTTCCTAATGCAATTAAGAATGTTCAAAAATACGACCAAACATTTGCAATTACAAATTCTAAAGGAACAGTAGCAAGATATGTAACATTTAAAGTGAATGGTAAATTGACAACAAAACAATTGATGAATGCATATGGAAATAAATTGAAATTAGCGACTAGTGCTAAAGGTTTAAAAGTATATGTATATAATCCTTATAAACAACATTATGGTATAGCTTTCTACACTAACAATGGCAAAGTTCAGTCTGTTATGATTGGTCATTTTGTAGCATAAGTTTAAAGTTATAGTTAAATCATTTATTTCATTTCACAACTACTAAAAGCTATGAAGAACTCTATGGTCATATAGATTTCTTCATAGCTTTTTTTTAATATTTTGTGAGTTACTTAAATAATGTATGTGGAATGTATATTATTTATTTTCAAGTGCTTTTTTAAGTGTTTTAATATTTTCTTTCATGAATGATTGGTAGGTATTTTTGTCGTTATCTTGCTGTTTTGTATGTGAACCCATATTGTAGAATTTAAGTGTTTTTGCATTTGTTTCTTTTCTAACTGTGTCAGCAACTTTATGTGAAACATTTTCTTCAGTTAAGATATATTTCACGTGGTCTTTCTTAATTTGTTTAACAATATTTGTTAAATCTTTTTGACTTGGATCTTCAGCGTTCATGTTTTCAATACCTTCTTGTTTGAAGTTATAGCGGTTTGCTAAATAGCCAAGTGAATCATGAGAAATATAAACTGTTTTATCTTCATTACCTTTAACTGCTTGTTTCATGTCTGTGTCTAAGTCTTTTAAATCTTTAACTAACTGTTTGTAATTATCTTCGTAATACGCTTTATGCTTACTGTCTTTCTTCACTAATTCTTCCTTGATTTCTTTTGCAAATTTTTGACTGACTACAGGGTCTAACCAAATGTGTGGATCGTATTTACCGTGGTGGTGATGTTCATGTCCTTCGTGCTCGTGCTCATGCTCATGTTCGTGTTCCTCACCTTTTAATAAATCTTTATCCTTATCTAAAGATGATTCTAATGATACTGTCTTATCTTTATCATTAATTGAGCTGGCGATTTTTTTCGCAACTGGATCTAAGTTATCGCCTGTGTAGAAAAATAGGTCTGATTTGCCAATATCTACCATTTGTTTTTGACTTGGATCATATGTATGTGGGTCTACACCGTTAGGATATACAGATTTAACATCGACATATTTACCACCAATTTGTTGGGCAAATGATTTCAATGGGTAAACAGTCGTTCTAACTTCAAGTTTACCTTTATGGTCAGATGAAGTATCATCATTATCTTTATTGCCACAAGCTGCAAGTGACAACGTTAAAATTGCTATGAAAAATAGTATTAAACTTTTTTTATACATTTCTACCTCTCCTAAATCGTAATTATTACGTTTTAATGATTACATTAATTTTTATCATTGTCAATGACGATATTCAAACTTAAAAAGGTTAGGGAGTTTATAAATTTAAAATATTGAGATTTTAATAAAGTGTAATGGCAATATACTGTAATAAATATAATTTTGACTTAATGATATTTAAATGAAATACTTTTCTTAAAGATAAAGAAAGCGAGATGACTATGGATGACTTTGCTAGTAATACTGTTTACAATATTTCTCATAACGACGGGGCTTTGTTTTTTGATAATTAGATTGATAAGTAAATTAATTTTAAAAAGATCAAATAACCTTAACAAATATGAACGTTTAAATCGAAAATTAAATGGAGATTTAAAGTACCTATTGTCAGTAATTATTTTTATTTTAGTCACGTTAGGTGTTAAACAAATATTTTATTACTATTTAATTAATGGGACTTATTTTCTATTAATATTAATAACGTTGGGTTTAATATTTGTTATTTATTTGTGCCCTTATGCGTTGATATTTTTACCAAATTTTAAAGGGAAGAAAGGTTTAGTTACTTTCAAAATTGTATTATGGTGCATTGTGATAGCTCTGACGTTAGATTATAGCTTATTACTTTTAATAGATCGTAATACAAAGATTTATACAGATGAGGGATTAGTGACTTATAAATACGGTAGTATAATGTGGAAAAATATAGGAGGTCTCTCTTATTTATTAACAACTGTGATGGGGCTAGGAATGATTATTATAAGAGTAGTTGCAAATGAATATTCTAAAATTAAGAATAAATAAAAGTTAGTAGAGAACGTGAGACAAACGTTTAAGATTTGAGCAAAAGTAGGATTGTATTTCTTACTTCTTAGCAGTGTGAATAAAAAATGCTTATCCTCTACATTACGTAAGGGATAAGCATTGAAAGATTGATTTCAACTTAAGTAAGACGCATGTGGTAGTGCGTGATTATTTAAGTTCAATTTCTTTTTTAGCAAGGTGATCATTGCTATAGTCATCTGGATCTTTAACTTGGATTGTTACAGGTGTTTTAGTGTCTTTTAATTTATAGAATTTTACGGCTTTAACTGTACCACCTTTATTGATTTCATCAGTGTCGTTTTCACCATATTTTCTATCTAATTCGCTGTCATAACCGTCGCCAGATTTTAGTGATCTTTTCACATTTTTAGAGTCTTGGTAAGCATCGAAACTACTGAAGAATGCACTGTTTGCAGTTAATTCTTTTTTGTCATTTTTGTTTGTTACGCTGTAAACAATGGCAAGGTTAGGATTGTCATCTTCAGCATATTTGCTTGCTTCTACGATTTCTGTTTTTTCAATTTTGATGTCAAAGTCTTTACTTGTTAAAGTGTCATTTTCAAATTTTGATTCAGATTTTTTTTCATTATCTGAAGATGAATCTACATCTACAGAATCTGTGTCATTAGAATCTTCGCTGTCTGAAGAGGAACTGTTACTAGAATCTTCTTTTTTGCTTTCTGAAGATTTTTTTGCTGTATCACTGTCTGATGACTTGCCAGACATGTCACCAAAACTACATGCACCTAAGATTAACGTCGATGCAAATAAGAATGCCAAAAGTTTTTTCATTAGTGGATCCTCCTGAATTTTTTAAAAAATTAATATGTAAAACGAAACAGTAATTAATTATTATTAAAAATTAAAATAATTAACTATTTCGGTTTATAGTATAACATTTAATACTTAGATTTGTAATACAATTGTAAAAAAGATATGTATAATAAAAGTAATTATTTTATTATGTTAAAATTTAATAGGTTTAGTACAAAAAGTATTATCACTAATTAGATTAATCATTCAATTTAGATTGAGTCTATTTGATTATTGGAGGTTTTATTATCAAAGTAAGTGATTATATAAATTGTATTGAAAATAATAAATATAAAATGATTTATCAAAGTCTTGATGAAGAATTTAAAAGTAAAATTAAAAAGCGACAACTAAAAAAGATTATCTTGAAATATAAGGGGCATTCACATGAATTGTTTAATCAATTAGAGTTGAATGATTCAATACGCTATATATATTTAAGTAAAGATAATAACTGGGGTGTTGCTATAACTATTCATAAATCAACTACTAAGATATTAGGTTTATTACTCTTACCCCTAAATAAAGAACAAGAACAATTCTTTACAGATTTTAACTATTTCATGCCTATAGATAGAGAATGGAAAGTTGTTTGGGGTGGTGATACCTTAATAACGAACTATCATAGTAATATTCCAGCTCAAAAGTATGCTTATGACTTGCTAATTGAAAAAGAAAATAAGACATATCTAAATGATGGCACTATTAATGAAGATTATTTTGCGTTTGAACAAACAATTGTTGCTCCACGCTCTGGTGTGATTGTTGATGTGCGTAATAGCGTTAAAGATAATCAACCTGGAATGATGAATGAAAATCAGGTGACTGGAAATTACGTCATCATTCGTCACGGAGAACAAGAGTATAGTTTGATAGCACATTTTATGCACAACTCTATATTAGTAACGCCTGGTCAAAGTGTTAAAAGTGGTGACATTCTAGGTAAATGTGGTAATTCAGGTCATTCTTCTGAACCCCACATTCATTTTCAAGTGATGAATACGCCTTTATTGAGTGAGGATTGTTTATCAAAGAAAATTAAATTTGAAAATTTAAAGGATCCAATCATTGGTGATGTAGTACCTGGACAGAGTGAGTACTAACACATAAAACTCTCTTATCATCGAACTAAATTTTGAGAAATTGAAAAAGAATTGTAATATGAACATAATTCAAAAAAGGAGCGTTACCTTTGGAAGAAATTAATATATTAGAAGATAAAAAATTAGCTAATAAACTTGCAGTGTACTCTTATATTAGTTTTGTCGTGTTTGGCATTATATTCTATTTAATTATGAAATTGGTAGATACCCCTAAATTTTTTGATTCATTATTATTTAATGTATTTTTTATAATTATTCTCTTAATAGTTATGTTTGCAATACATGAGTGTATTCACGGATTATTCTTTAAAATCTTTTCACCTAAGAATAAAGTTTATTTTGGGGCAACTAAAGGTATGCTTTATTGTGCAATACCAGGTGGAACGTTTACACCATTAACTTTCACAATTAGTAGCATCGCGCCTTTTGTAATTATTACAACGATATTTATCATTACTTTATTTTTAGGGTGGTTTCCACGCGGTCTCTTTTTCTTCTTTGCTACATTTCATGCGGGATGTTGTATAGGAGACTTTTATTGGGTTTGGAAAATGTTTAAAGCACCTAAACGTTCAACGATTGAAACGACAGATACAGGTATCATCATTCGCTAATTAATGTTCCTTTATATTTAAATAGATTTTATAACAAATTGGACTAGTGACGAAAAATCACTAGTCCAATTTTATTTTGATATGATAAATAGCTATATTATTAGTTTAAAGAAATGTCCTCATCAATCACTACATCATCATCTATTCCCTCAGTCATTATGACATGCCCAGAACTATCTACGAATATTTTGTAAGTAGCTCCAGCCCCTGATTTATTATTTGCAACAATATTCCAAGTGTCGGTGCTAGAATTATACGTCGGTTCTTGGAAAGTTATTAGCGAAGCATCACCACCACTGTCATTAATAGCTTTAATAACATAGTCAAACACATTATTGCGATTAACTTTAGTATTTGAAGTATTATGATTTACTTCATTATTAGATGTTGAAATATTAGTATTTGAACTTACAGCTTGATTTTCATTATTTTGGTCGTCTGAAATTGTACCGGCATTAGCTTGATCTGTTTTTTGTTCCGTGAGTTGCTTTTTTAAATCTTCAGTTTCTTTAAATTTAGAATAACCAAAAAGACCCGAAATACCTAGTACAGTTAATATGATTAAGCCACTTAAAATTTTAATTATTACTTTCATTATTATTCTTCCTCATTATCATCATTTGAGATAGTCAATCTTCCTTGAGATTCTAATAAATCTGTTGTAGTGGTTCTTTCACTATCTTCGATTTTGCCATCTCCATCTGCATCAAATTGATCTAAATTTTGTGCTGCTTCATCAAGTGATTTATCTACAGCTGCTTGATTAAAATTGTTTTTGCCAGGAGGTTCTTCTTGGTTCGCTGGGCTTTGGGTTGTATTGATTTCATTAGAGTAGGTTTGTTGAGTATTGTTTTCTTGTGTATTACTCACTTGAGAGACATCAGTATTTGGTGTTTCAGTTGAAGCATTATTTTCGCTAGTGCTTTGATTATTAGTGTTACTCTCTTTCGTATTATTAGCTTCTACATTTTCTTTTTTATCTTTTTTGACTTCTTTATTTTTAGTTACGTTGTCATCTTGAAACAGAGCGTTTTTTGCGAAGTTTACCCCAAATAAAACTAACCCAATGAAAATAACTGATAGAATTGCAATAATTAGTATATTGATAACTTTATGCATATATAACTCCTTTATTTATAAAATTAATAATTTAATTTTATCTTTTTATCAATGGCATATCTACTATATTTTTAATTTTTTTAATAAAAAAATTATCATTAATAAAATTTAAGATGTTATGAGAAATAAGAAAATGTAGAAAAAGGAGTAGGAATTAATAAAAGAAAATAACTCCCCCCACTTTTGAAATAGTAGGGGGAGTTAACTGTTTATTTAAACTTCGTATTAATGATGAAGAGCGTAGTGTGTTAAGTGTTTTATGCTTCGTCCATTTGAGCTTCAAATTCGTCTAATAATGCACGAGCTTCGTCTACTGTTTCAGTGCTCATCAATTGGTGGCGTAGTTGGCTTGCGCCTTTAATGCCACGTACGTAGATTTTGAAGAATCTGCGTAGAGCTTTGAATTGTTGTGTTTCTTCAGTGGAATGCTTTTCAAACAATGTTAAATGCAATCTGAATAAGTCTAGTAGTTCTTTGCTTGTATGTTCGTGGGGTTCTTTTTCAAAGGCAAAAGGATTATGGAAGATGCCTCTACCGATCATTACACCGTCAATACCATATTTGTTAGCAAGTTCTAGACCTTTCTGTCTATCTGGGATATCGCCGTTGATAGTTAATAATGTGTTAGGTGCGATTTCGTTGCGCATTTCTTTAATGGCTGAGATTAATTCCCAGTGTGCATCTACTTTACTCATTTCTTTACGTGTACGAAGGTGAATAGATAGGTTTGCGATGTCTTGTCTAAAGACGTGTTTTAACCATTCTTTCCACTCATCTATTTCATAGTAACCTAGACGTGTTTTAACGCTTACTGGTAAGCCACCTGCTTTAGAAGCTTGAATGATTTCAGCTGCAACTTCAGGTCGGAGAATTAATCCTGAACCTTTACCTTTTTTTGCAACATTGGCTACGGGACAGCCCATGTTTAAATCAATGCCTTTAAAGCCCATTTCTGCTAAACCGATACTCATTTCTCGGAATTGCTCTGGCTTGTCGCCCCATATATGTGCGACCATTGGCTGTTCATCTTCACTGAATGTTAAACGTCCACGAACGCTGTGGATGCCTTCAGGATGACAAAAGCTTTCTGTATTTGTAAACTCAGTGAAGAAGACGTCTGGTCTAGCTGCTTCACTAACCACGTGACGAAAGACGATATCTGTCACGTCTTCCATAGGTGCCAAAATAAAAAATGGACGTGGCAATTCACTCCAAAAATTTTCTTTCATAATATATTTAAACCTTCTTCTTTATTAATATCTCAATTTTTATGCATGATGATATTACCACAAATGGTGAACTTATACAAAAGGAATTTGATTAGTTATAACGTTAGTGAGAGGTGTCTACGCGTAGTCTAAAAAGTTTTTCCAATAATTGAATATTAACAAGTAGGTAGCAACTAAATTTGCTGATATTATAATTTGAATTTCTTCATGAGCAATATTTATAAAAAATTAAAAATGGCTAGGCAGGAACATACTACAAAATAGATTGCATATAGATTTTCATACTGTACACTTTAATGTAAGAAATGAATGATGGAGTTGGCGTATTGTGAAAGTACTGTTAATAGAAGATAATGCTATGATTGGCGAATTAACTAAGAAAATGCTGGTAATGAAGCGTTATCAAGTAGATTGGTTAAAGACTGGAGATGAAGTGATGGAGTATCTAGCTTTCAACAGTTATGACATTTTGTTAGTAGATTGGATGTTGCCCAATCAAAGTGGGATTGAAATTATAGAACAAATTCGAAATGAAAATATTAATGTTCCAATTATTATGTTGACTGCTAAATCGCAAACTGCTGATAAAGTAACAGGTTTAACGGTGGGAGCTGATGATTACGTGACTAAGCCCTTTGAATTTGAGGAGTTAGAGGCACGCATTTTAGCCGTGATGAAAAGAGCTACTTCGTTACAATCCAATACAAAACAGTTAGGTAATATCATCTATTACTATCAACAACATCAATTTACGGTAAATGATGAGGTTATAGGTTTTTCTCAAAAGGAGTACCAATTGTTGGAACTTCTTTTTCTGAATAAAATTGTATCTAAAGAGCTAATTATTGAGAAAATATGGAATATTGATCAAGTCGTTACGAATAACAATGTCGATGTATTGGTGAAAATTTTACGGAAAAAGCTCAAAAAAGTGAAAGCTACTATAGAAATTAAAAGTATACGTGGCGTGGGCTATAAATTGGAAGTTATGTCATGAAGCAATATCATTTTTGGAAGGCGTTTTTACGCTATACGACGTTATTAATATTATTACTTATTGCTTTATTTATCAGTATTATCTTAATGTTTAGTTGGGATGTTAATCATGAAATCAATGAGACGGCTGAAGGGCAAACGGCTAGCGTGAAGTATGCTATTGAGCATAATAATAAAGTAAATGAAGGGCATAGTTTCTTTATTATGAATGGTAAAACGGTAGAGGATAATCATACGCCCTTTACTGAAGAAGAGCTGAAACATCGATTTGTAGATAAAGTGAAGACTCCACATGTAGATGAAAGTCATAAAGGAATATTTGATATAAGAACTACGCAACTTTCTAACAATAGAACATTATATAGCTTAACGAATGTACGTGACTTTTATGAAACAAAACAGTTTCTTAATCGTGAGTTATTAATTGCATTTATTTTCACATTTATATTAATGATAGCTATGGCTTATTATTTAGCTCGCCGTCCAGTGATTGTATATGAAAAGCTTATGGAAGAACAGCAAACTTTTGTTCAAAATGCCTCTCATGAAATGAAGACGCCGATTGCTTCTTTACTGTTAGGTACGCAATATTTAGAAATGCTTGATAAAAACCATTTGTCTGAAGAAGGACAAAATACGCTATCTCAAATGAAGATAGAGGTTTCCTATATGCAACAATTAATTGAAACAATGCTACAAGATAATATCGATAATGATAAAGCAGAAAGTGTTGATATTTCTAAAATCTTTGATGAAATCATTGCTACTACAGAAAACGTTTATCAGACAACGATTCAAAGAAGATACCAATCTCAATTAACGTTTACAATTAAACCTTTACACGCTAAACAAATATTAAATATTTTGTTGGAAAATGCTTTTCATCATAATTCGAGTAATGTTCAAGTGAATGTAAGTGCTTTTAAAACAATGAATGGGCTACAAATAGAAGTTTCTGATAATGGTAAAGGCATTGATAAGGCAGAACAAGATAAAATTTTTCAACGTTTCTATCAAGTAGATAAAGGAATGAAAGGTTCTGGTATTGGTCTGTCACTCTTAAGAAATATTATCTACCAATACGGGGGCACGATTGAGGTAGAATCACAATTAGAAAAAGGCACAAAATTTATTATTAAACTTTAAAACTTCAGTTTCATTTCAGTTTTCTTCTCTATATTTAACGTATTAAGAAATTTAGAGGAGTTGAAGAAAATGCCATTACATCCATTATTTGTCCATTTTCCAATTGCATTATTATCACTAGCAACGATTATTGCTATCGTCAATTTGTTTTTCAAGAAATTTCAATTGGCTAGAACATTAACCGTCCTACTTATAACAGGAATGATATTTGGTGTCGTCAGTTATATGTTAGGAGATAGCGGCGAATTTTATGCAATGCAACACTACGGCGTCGACCATGTTAGAAAGTTAGTTCATTTACATGAAAAGTTTGCTCTTTTTGCGCTTATGTCTTATGGTCTGGCTACTATTACTCAGCTTATCGAGACATGGTTTACTAAATATAGAAAAGCAAGCAGTATCGCCACAGTTATTTTAACTATCATTGGTTTCATATTATTAATTATCGCGGGTCATTTAGGAGCTAGTATTACTTATGCACAATAAAGGAGGTGAGTGAATGAAACAAACCTATTTTCATCATATTGAACATAGTAAAGTTCAACAACAGTCTAAACATACATTGTGGATTACATTAGCTATTACTATTTTCTTTACTATAGTCGAATTTACAGGTGGTATATTATCAAATTCGCTAGCATTATTATCTGATTCATTTCATATGTTGAGTGACGTTGTTGCCTTGGTATTATCTATGTTAGCCATCTATTTTGCGAAACGTAAGCCTAATTCACGATTTACTTATGGTTATTTACGCTTTGAAATTTTAGCAGCATTTTTAAATGGATTAGCCTTAGCAGCAATTTCTGTGTGGATTTTTTATGAAGCAATCATGCGCATAGTCTATCCACAACAAGTTGAAAGTAATTTAATGATAGTCATTGCGACAATCGGGCTAATTGTGAATATTGTGCTTACGATTATTTTAATGAGATCATTGAAAAGTGAAAACAATATCAATATTCAAAGTGCGTTATGGCACTTTATGGGAGATTTACTTAATTCAGTAGGCGTCATTGTAGCAGTACTATTGATTCATTTTACAGGTATTCAGCTATTTGACCCTATTCTAAGTATGATTATCTCTATTATTATCTTTCGTGGTGGGTATAAAATTATGCGTAATGCATGGATGGTATTAATGGAAGCAGTGCCTAAAGAGTTAGATACAGATGAAGTGATTGCAACAATTAAATCTGTGCCCAACGTATTAGACGTTCATGAATTTCATTTGTGGGCAATTACGATAGATCAATATTCATTAAGTGCACATGTAGTTTTAGATAGTCAACGTAGTGAAGACGCTTATAAAAGTATTAATCAAATTGAAGAATTATTAAAAACAAACTATGGGTTAGCTCATACCACACTCCAAATTGAACATTTAACAATTAATCATCTTGATGATGCTTATTTTAATGACATAAAAGAAGAAGCAAGGAATAAATCGAGATAAAATATGATAGTTTTTAAGAATTTAGAGCTATATTTCTCTAAATTCTTTTTTATATCTAAATAGACAGAATATTGACAATTTTCAGTAAAATAGTAATATTTATATATATTTCTGCTGTATAGAAAAGGATGCTTCTATGAATATTCAGACTATAAATTTATTATTATTTGATGTCATTTCGTCTATTGGTTCTAAAATTTTTACTTTCGCTTGTGCATTTTATATTTTAAAAAATACGCACTCTCCGACTGTATACACATTGTATTTAACAATAATTGTGCTTTCTACTGTGTTAAGTCAACCGTTATTTGGAGTATATGCTGATAAGTATAACAATAAAAAAATAGTTATTGTCTCACAAATTATAAATGTAATTGCTTTGAGTGTATTTATATGCATTTTTAATCATTACTTTTATTACATTATTCTACTAGGTATCATTTTAAATTTAACGGATGGTGCAATAAGTATCATTGTAAATGCTAATATTAAAAATATCTCGGAAAAAGATATTGAACGTTTTATTTCTTTAAGACAAATGTATACTGTGGGGATTGGATTTTTAGCTCCAATTCTAGGTGGAATATTGATTGCAATCTTAAAAATAGAATATTTAGCATTGATTAATGTGATTACAGAATTATTGGCAATGGTATTTATTATGGCCATTAAAATAGATAGAGTCATGGAAGTAAATAAAAATAGTTTAAAGCAAGATTTTAAAATTGGTTTCTCATATCTATTGAAAAATAAAACATTATTAAACTTTATGTTAGTAGCTATAATCCTGAATTTTTTAATTAATTCGGTAGTAGTTGGTGTCCCGATTACTTCAATTCAAGTTATGAAATTAAGTTCACAACAATTTGGTGTGATTGAATCTTCATTAACAATCGGCATGTTTCTCATCTCTTTAGTATTTTCAATATATCCAATTAAAAATAAACTTAAATTACCATTCCAAACTTCGATTATTCTACAATGTCTTGCAGTATTAATACTCAGTATGACTTTGTTTTTAAATATACAAAATAATTTAGCTTTTGTATTAATAGGTATTGTATATTTTGTAATTGGCTCGGCATTACCTTTAAGTAATATCCCTTATTCAATTTATTTACAAAACCAAATTGATGAACAATATAAAGGTCGAGTTTTGTCATTAAATCAATCAATCGTACAATCTTTGACGCCAGTGTCATTTTTAGTGTTTGGTATACTGCTTAATTATTCTCAAAAATTTATCTACTTAATCGTTTCTGTATTGATATTACTGGTATTTATATATTTTAGTGCTTATATGAAAAAGAAAATATGAGATAACAATTTTTGTTGATTTCCTATGACATAAAGTAAGCTAAGGTACTAAAATTAGTATCTTAGCTATTTAACACTACCGATGCCTTCCAATTTTTCATTGTATGGTTGAGTTAGTTCATTACATGTAATAACTTTGCCTTCTTCATTAAAAATGAATTCTGCATATACTTCTATTTTTCCAACAAATCTATCTTTTTTCTCGACAATAACATCGTAGCGAAGAAAAACTATATTTTGAGATTCATCGATAAGCATTGTTTTAAAAGTATCAATTGATAATTTAGTTACTATTTCTTTGAGTTTTTCTAAATGCTCAGTGAATTCTTTAATATTTGAAGTATGATGATCTGTGGTTTGTATATAATTAGTAGCAAAATAATTGTTAATTTTTTTAGTATCTAAGTTGATTAATATATCCTTATACAATTGTTCAATGGTATCTTTCAAAGTCGTTTTATTCACAACCAATCTCCTTTACTATAATATTCATGCTAGTTATTGTTATGATTATAGCAATTATACCTAAAGACACAATATGCTACCTCCTTCTCATTTCTTAATCTATTACTATGTAAACACTCGAAATAAGTTATAACAACTAATAATAAGCAGACTTACACTAATGTAAGTTTTTCTTTTAAGCTCACACTTATTTGGAATATTGAGTATACTGATAATGTAAAAAGTGATTAATTGATGGAGGGATAGAATGAGCATTTATATTTTACAACATGTCCCATTTGAGAAACCGGGTATATTAGAGACGCTAGATGCGAAGGTAGTTAAATTATATGAGACTGATTACAAGCTACCTGCTGTCGCAGATATAGATTTACTTATTATTTTAGGTGGACCTATGAGCGTTAATGATGATATTGAGTGGCTATCACAAGAAAAGAATTTAATTCGTTCTATGATTAAGTACAATAAGCCGATACTTGGTATATGTTTAGGCGCACAGTTAATTGCGTCGGTGTTGGGTTCTACCATTTTCCAAAATAAAAAGGGGAAAGAAGTAGGATTTGGTAAAATTCAGAAAGCGACAAATCAGTACGATTTCTTGCCGAGAAAATTAAATGTGCTACATTGGCATGGTGAAACGTTTGACTTGCCGAAAGGGGCTACGAAATTATACAGTTCGGTGCATTGTGAGAACCAAGCATTTATTTATAACGATAATGTGATTGGTTTGCAGTTCCATATGGAAACCACTGAGGGCACGTTGAAAGACATAGTGGAAGCGGATCGTGCGTATATAGAGGGCGATGTGTTAGGGAATACGGAGCAATCTATTATGAACTACGATATTCCTTCGCAAAATAAAGAAATTTTAATGAAAATGATTGAGTACATTATGTAATAAAAAATAAGCTAAGATACGTTGATTTAGTATCTTAGCTTATTTTGGATTAATTTAAATCTACGTCGTCATCACCAATACCGTCATGTTCTGGTGACATACCAGGTCCACCAACGTCACCTCTAGGGTTGTTTGGATTATAACCAATGCCTTCTTGTTCATCTTTAGTTAAACTATCTAGTTGTTCTTGTGTCATTTTAGGTTGGTTATATGAAGCTTCTTTCTTAGCTAGTTGTTGTTTTCCGTATTCAGCCATTCTGTCAGACATTGGTTGGAGTTTTCCTTCTTTTGCTGCTTGCCATGCTTCTGGTGTCATTTCACTCGTAGTAATTACCCCGTCTCCGTTTGTGTCAAAGTGCATGATATTATTTGGGTCTTTCTCGCTAGCATTTGTTTTAGCTTCATTAGTTGAAGTGGATGCAGTTTGTTGATTTTGTTTATTAGTGTTCGTTTGCTGATTTTGAGTTTCTTCTGTTGTAGCTTGATTATTATTGTTTTGGGCTACTTCACTTGAATTTACATCTTTATTTTCAGTTTTACTCTTTTCTTTTGAATTGTTGTCTTTCTTTTCTTGTTTGTGATCTTTATTTTCACTTTTAGCTACAGTATTATTTTGACTTAAAGTATCTTTTACAAAAGTTACCCCAAAAAATATTAAGCCTATTAAAATGACTGATAAAATTGCAATTATAAGAATATTAATAACTTTTTTCACTTATTTGTTCCCCTTAATAATTTAGTTGTTCAACCATTTAACTTTAACTAATTATGATTGTCACATCTACTATATTTTTTATTGTTCTATTAATTTTATTAATTTTTTGAAGTTTATATATTTAATGGAATTGATAATATTAAGCGATCTCATGTAAAGGATAATATAAACATAATTTGTGTTTGTATTATCCTTTTTTATTATGATTATTATAAAAGCATAAATAGCAAAAGAATATATTTGATTTTTTAAAAATTTAGAATTTTTTAAAGAAAAATGATGAAAACGCTTTAAAATGTGAACAATTTGTGAAAAAATAAGGATTATTACATATTAAAATTTTACGAATTAAGCACAATAGGATTGAATTATTTGTGCGATACTATACAATCATTTAAAAATGATAGAAATTATGAGGTATGTGAACTATGGGCGAGACACAAACAATTACACCCAGATCATTCTTATTTAATGTATTAAATGGAGTAGCATTAGCTGTCGTGGTGGGGATGATTCCCAATGCTATTCTAGGGGAACTATGTAAATATTTAGGCCAATACAATGAATTTTTCTTGAAGATTGCATTTGTAACACAAGGCATTCAATATACAATTCCTGTTCTGACAGGCGCACTGATCGCAATGCAATTTGGAATGGCACCAATTCAAGTCGCATCAGCTGGTGCAGCCGCATTTGTGGGTTCTGGCGCTGCAGTGATTTCCAATGATAAATGGGTTATCGTTGGTATTGGTGATTTAATTAATACAATGATTACTGCTGCTATTGCAGTTGGTATTATGTTATTAGTTAAAAACCGTTTTGGTAGTTTGAATATGATTGCGCTTCCCCTCGTGGGAGCTGGGCTAGCTGGACTGATTGGCTATTTATTATTGCCACTTACTAAGTTGATCACTGTTGGATTAGGTGAATTAATCAACAGTTTGACTAATATGCAACCTATTATCATGACGATCTTGATTGCCATTATCTTTTCAATATTAGTCGTATCTCCTATCTCTGCTATAGGGATTGGTATTGCAATCGGTATTTCAGGATTAGCGGCGGGATCAGCTGCGGTAGGTGTAGCTGCTAGTGCGATTATGTTTATGGTTGGTAGTTGGCGTGTAAACAAGATTGGTATCCCAATTACTGTATTGTTAGGTGCTGTTAAAGTAATGATGCCTAATTTAATTCGACACCCTATTATTATGTTACCGGTTGTATGTACGGCTGCAGTATCAGGTTTAATCGGTGGATTTTTGAATATTCAGGGCGCACCAAATTCTGCAGGCTTTGGATTAATTGGTTTAGTAGGACCTATTAAATCTCTAGCACTTTTAAATACAAATACAATGACTGGTTTGTTCATAATTATTATTGCTTATGTAGTCGTGCCATTAATCTCGGCACTATTTTTCCATTTCTTATTTGTAAAAGTATTAAAACTATATAGTCCAGAAATATTTAAATTTGAACAATAATAAATAAAAGTAAAACGTCTAGTTGTAAGAGTGTCTATACTCATTCAACTAGACGTTTTTTATTAAGGTTAGGTTATTTCATTGTTTGTTGTAACCATTCTATAGCATCTTGTTCTGGGTGCTTAGTTTTGACATCTGGAACAATTGGATTATTTTCATAAATTTTTCCGGCGTTGTCTTTAAGTTTTTGGGTAGTTAAATTCATCATGGTGTCATCATATAATTTTATAGATGTATTTGCTGAAGTATAACTTGCTGAATTGTCACCAAAATATTTAACATCACTTTTACCTTTTAGCGAAAGTGCTGTAATTTCACCTGAACTTGCAGTTTGATCATTTATTAAGACTGCGATAGGTACAGATTTTACTTTTTTAGTGTTTTTTAATTTAACAGGTGTGCCTCCATATGTGGTTTCACTGCCTTTTAATGTGACCTCGGTTTTATCGTTGTCTTTATCGATATAGGTAACCAATGTACCATTTTTCAGTAAAGATGATATACCACCAAACATAGGCCCCATATCGCCTCCGGTATTATTTCTTAAATCTAGAATAACTCCTTTATAATTTTCTTTCTGTAAAGACTGATTGATAATATTAGCGTAATGTGTGGCTTCTTTTTCATTACCAGTAAATTCCGGCAATTTAACTACTAACACCTTATTATCATTAAGTTTAACCTTAGGATATTGAGCGTTATCTTCTTGGCTATTATCTTCGCTTGTCTCTAAAAAAGAATGCTTTCTACCTGCTACGGTTAAAGCTTTCTCTAAATAAGGAGAGGTTTCTTTATAACTTTTAGCATTTTTGGTTTCTTCTAAAGTTTTAGATTTAATGTCGTCCCACTTTTTGCCTTGAGCATAGAGACCTTGTGCCTCCATTTGTTCGAGTGCTATCTTTGCATACGCTTTAGGAGAAGGAGGAATGACATATAAATTAAATAACGGACCGATTTTAATTAGCGAGAACAGCAGTAAACCTATGATTGCAATTGTTGTTCCACCTATCCATAACCACTTTTTCATTTTTACGTAACACCTTTTTCTATGTATATTTCTATAGATAATATATCCCTAAAGTAGAATAAATAATCTTTCGTTAACGTCAGTTTTGAAGTATACGTCTAGCGTATGATTTTTATTATATTAAAAAAATATGTTTGATTTATATGATTTTAATATTTAAAAAGTCTAAATAAAAAAGTATTTTATTTTTCATAGAATGGGTACAATCTTTTTTGGTTTAATGATATATTCTAAGTAATCAATCGTTAAGGTGGCAGACTTTGACGTTTTTCTAATATTAAGTAAAAGAGATTTAGAGACTTAAACGCAACAAGATAACCTAGAAAAACTTAAAAGAGAGAAATATAAATAGGATATATCAATGCGATTTATGCTTTATTTCGTAGGTGATAAACGTGAAGAATTTTAAGACTGAAGATCTTAAATTAGAAAACGGCGTGATTAAGCCGGAGTTTGGAATCGTTAGATATGATTATCAAAAGAGGTTAAACACTTATAAAGCAGTTGAGAAGTGGTATTACCCAGTGAAACGCTTATTGGATGTATTGATGAGTATCGTCTTATTATATTTTACTTTTCCAATAATGGTTTTATTTGCTGTGTTAATCGTTATTGATTCATTTGGTAACCCAATCTATAAGCAAATTAGAGTCGGTAAAAATGGCAAATTAATTACGATATACAAGTTGAGATCTATGAAGCCTAATGCTGAACATAACGGTGCACAATGGGCAGAGAAAGATGACCCTAGAATAACGAAAGTAGGTAAATTCATTCGAAAAACACGAATCGATGAATTGCCTCAACTCATTAATGTTTTAAAAGGAGAGATGAGTTTTATAGGGCCACGACCTGAACGACCAGAATTTGTTGAACTATTTAGTTCAGAAATCCAAGGGTTTGAGAAACGTTGTTTAGTGACTCCTGGTTTAACTGGTCTTGCACAAGTTAAAGGAGGTTACGATTTATCTCCAGAAGAAAAATTAAAATACGATTTGAAATATATTTATAAAGGCAATATTTTTACGGAAATTTATATCTGTTTAAAAACAGTAAACATCATCATCACAGGATCAGGCTCAAGATAGGTGGATAAAATGAGAAAAAATCTTAATTTTAGTGAATTTGGAAAAATTTTAAAAGAAAATATTGTGTTAATTATTTTGTGCGTGGTTATTTTTGGAGCTTTTAGCTTCGTGGTCTCACAATTTATTATTACCCCTAAATATCAAGCGACTGCGAATGTCATTATTAATCAAAAACGTGCAAACGATGACAATTTATATAAAAACCCAAATGAAATTCAAACGAATATTCAATTAATCAAAACGTATTCAGAAATTATTAGTTCTGAAGAGATTAAAAATAAGGCATTAGAAAAGATAAATACAAATGATGAAAATAGCCTTTATAAAGGGCTTACTGTAGATACTGTAGAGAATTCGCAAATCATCAAGATTAATGTGTTAAGTGAACATCCTAAAGAAGCGGTGGCATATGCGAATGAAGTAGCTAAAACGTCTAAAGAAGAAATTGAAAGAGTAATGGGTGTTGATAATTTATCCATTTTATCCAAAGCAACAAATGACCAAGTTAAGTCTCCAACGACGCCTAATATCTCACTTAACGTCGTGTTTGGTATTGTATTTGGATTAGTCATCTCGTTCTTAATTATGTTCACTAAATATTTATTAAATAACAAAATTAAATCTGAAAAAGAAGTTGAAGATTATTTACAGCTTCCTACAATTGGAAAGATTAGCGACTTAGGTGATAAAAAATGAGTAAAAAATCAAGTAAATATATAACGACAGCCCAAGACTTAATCAATGAAGAAATTAAAACGCTTAGAACAAATGTGACATTCAATGTTACTGAAGAAAACAGCACGGTGTATATGATTACCTCTTCAAGACAAGGAGAAGGTAAAACGTTCGTTAGTAAATCACTTGCTGAGTCGCTCGCAAATGCACGCTATAAAGTTTTACTGATTGATGCAGATATGCGTAGACCTCAAATACATAAGCGCTTTAATCTGCCTAATAATTATGGATTATCAAATATCATTAGTCACCAAATTCATTATGAACAAGGGATTTACTATAGTGAAGATTCAAATCTCGATATTATACCTGCGGGGACGAGACCTCCTAACCCTTCAGAACTTCTAGATTCGCTTAATTTTAAAGATTTCTTAGAAGATATTCAAGATGAATATGATTACGTGATTATTGATACGCCTCCCATTTTACCTGTAACGGATGCTTTAATCATTGGTAGATTAGTGGATCAAACCATTTTAGTTTCAAATAGCAAGAAAACACCAAGGGACTTAGTTATAGAAGCTAAAAAAAGATTAGATAATTTAAAAATATCTATTTTTGGTGTAGTGCTTAATCAAGTAAAACATACGAATACTAAAGGCTATTATTAGAAAGGGCTTGTATCAATTTGAAGATTTTATATCTTATTACTAAGGCTGATAATGGTGGCGCACAAACACATTTAATCCAACTCGCAAATTATTTTTGCCAAAATAATGATGTCTACGTAGTCGTAGGGTGTAAAGGGCCGATGTTAGACCAGTTAGACACGCGCATTAAAGTGACAATAGTGGACAATTTAATCGGACCTATTAGTGTAAAGCAAGACATATTAGCTACTAAAACAATCACTCACATGATTAATCATATTCGCCCTGACGTGATTCATTTACATTCTTCCAAAGCAGGTACGATTGGGAGACTGGCTTATAAACTATCTAAGGTGAATAAGGCTTTGGTCATCTTTACAGCGCACAGTTGGTCATTTACAGATGGCATCGCACCACTTAAGAAATACCTATATTTATTTATTGAGAAATTGATGTTCAAAGTTACAGACAAGGTCATTTGTGTCTCGGAATTTGATAAACAATTAGCCATAAAATATAAATTTAATTCTAAAAAGCTTATAACGATTCATAACGGTATTAAAGATCCATTAAATCATACGACATTGTCGCGTGAGAAAGACGACATACATCAATTCGTCATGATAGCTAGATTTGCCTATCCTAAACTACAAATGAACATTATTAATGCTTTAAATTTTTTGAAAAAGATGACTAAAAAGCAATTCCATTTCACTTTTATTGGTGATGGGATTAATTTAAACGAGTGTAAACAATTGGCGCATGCCGTAGAAGTTACGCAAGAAGTGAGTTTCTTAGGCAATGTGATTAATGCACAAAAAGAATTGGCTCGTTACGATACATTTGTGTTAGTGAGTAAACATGAAGGTTTGCCGATAAGTATTATTGAAGCTATGTCGTATGGATTGCCAGTGATAGCAAGTAATGTAGGTGGGATAAGTGAGTTAGTAGACGATAATGGCGCAATTCTTAAAGATAATGAACCGATTAATATTGCTTTAGCCTTGAAACAACAATTAGAGAATGATGATTATGTTAACCAAAGTAAACGTTCTAGAGAGAAATATCTTGAGCACTTTACAGAAACTAAAATGTTAAAAGAAGTGGAAATGGTTTATGATGCGTACTCAAGAAAATAGCACATTTTTAAATATACTATTGATAGGCTTAGCAATATTTATCCAACAATCTTTTGTGATTGCTGGCATTAATATTTCAATTGCTGATTTTATTATTTTAATCTTATTCATTTACATTGTGATAAATCACAATAAAGTGTTAGAAATTAATTCCCTCGTAATATTTATACTTGTTTTATATATTTATAGAATTTTAATGACAGTGATTTTAGGCGTCTTCGATGATTTACTTATTATTAATTTAAAAGAAGTGTTAGCGACATCGATTAAATTTGCGTTTGTCGTGATTTACCTTTTAATAGGTTCTATTATATTTAAATTAAATAATAGTAGGGACATTTTCTTGAAATCTTATGTGATAAGTAGCGTCGTGATTGGGATGTTGTGTGTATTTACTAGCATTTTTAAAACGCCATTATTAACGCAATTATTGTTCTTTGATGAATTGAGATCTAAAGGGTTAATGAACGACCCTAATTACTTTGCGATGACTCAAATTATTAGTTTGATTTTAGTTTTTAAATTTACAACTCGCTTCCTGTATAGGCTTGCGCTATCCTTTATGATTTTATTAGCCATTTTTACGACGGGATCAAAAACGGCTTCAATCATCATCTTATTATTATTCTTTTGTTATTGTATCGTTAAATTATTAAATAGGAATATTGTAAGTATTGTGAGCGTATTAACAGTCTTTTCTGTCGCATTATTATGCGCGTTTTATATGATCAATTTTGGCAATTGGCATATGCAAGATTTGGATTTAGGTGGCTCATTCAATAGAATGACTTCTATCTTTAAAGAAGGAACTGCTTCTATCAATGAGAGTGGTTCGGATAGAAGTCTTGTTTGGCTCAACGCTATTAGCTTAATCAAATATACTTTGGGATTTGGATTAGGTTTATTCGATTACATTCATGTCGGTACATACGTAAATGGAGTAAGCCTTGTTGCCCATAATACATACTTACAAATTTTTGCAGAATGGGGAATATTGTTCGGTCTTGTGTTCATTTTCTACTTAATCTATTTACTGTTTAATTTGGTTAAGTTTAATAAAAATGGACGCAATCTTGTCTGGATCGTAATACTTTTAATATTGATGGTTTATTTTATGACGGTATCATTTAATAATTCAAGATACGTAGCCTTTGTAATTGGTACATTGATTTACATAGTTCAATCGAATAAGACAGAAGGTAGACAGACCCATGAAGAGTGACTCACTTAAAACAAATATTATTTACCAAAGCTTGTATCAAATCATTAGGACAATTACACCTATTATCACTATTCCGATTATTTCACGTGCATTTGGACCTTCTGGTGTAGGGGTAGTGTCATTTTCTTTTAGTATGGTTCAATACTTCTTGATGTTTGCGAGTGTCGGAGTGCAATTATACTTTAATCGTCTGATTGCAGAAGTCGCACATGATAAAACAGAGTTATCGAAACAATTTAGTGATATTTTTATGAGTAAATTACTCTTGTCATTAACTGTTTTATTACTCTACGTTATAACAATTAGTATATTTATTCATGAATATTATTTAATATTTTTACTTCAAGGAATATATATTATTGGTGCTGCAACAGACATCTCATGGTTTTATGCAGGAATTGAAAAATTTAAAATTCCAAGTTTAAGTAATATCGTAGCTTCATTAATCGTTTTAGTCACTGTTGTATTTTTTATTAGAGATACTTCTGATTTACCATTATATGTTTTCACACTATCTATTGTGACTGTGCTTAACCAAGGGCCACTTTATTATTATTTAAGAAAATATATTACTTTAAAACGGATTAATTGGAAGAATGTGTGGCATATTTTTCGTTCATCCTTAGTCTATTTATTGCCTAATGGCCAATTAAACTTTTTTACGAGTATTGCGTGTGTGGTGCTAGGGTTAATTGGAAGTTATAGTGATGTGGGTATCTTTACGAATACATTTAATATTTTATCGGTAGCTATTTTACTCGTGAATACAATAGATTTAGTGATGATCCCTAGAATTACTAAATTAGCTCGTAAAGAAGATAATGCTTTAAATCAGATGCTAGAACTTAATATCAATATGCAACCGATTTTAACGCTTCCGATGGTGTTAGGTATTATTGCGATAATGCCCACATTTTATGTGTGGTTCTTTGGTGAGAAGTTTGAAAGTACAGTGTCATTGATGAACGTATTAGCGATATTATTATTCATTATTCCACTTAATATGACGATTAGCAGACAGTATCTTATTATTCAAAATAAGATGAAAGTATACAATATGTCATTAATAATAGGCGCGCTTGTTAATTTGATCTGTTGCATAATATGCATTCCTTTTTTCGGTATTTATGGCGCTGGAATAGCTAGAATTACTTCTGAACTGCTTATTTTATTGTGGAGGATCATTGATATTTCTGGCACAGGCATTAAATTAAATATTAAAAATTTTAGTAAAACAGCGTGCACGTCTCTCATAATGTTTGGCGTGTTAATGTTTTTAAATATTTATCTTACGCCTACAGTACTTTCCACTGTTCTCTTACTTATCATTGGAATGTTAGTTTATCTAGTAAGTAATTTAGTGTTAAAACATGAATTTATTTTATTAATATTAAAGAATTTAATTAAACGTGGTGATAATTTTGATCGACATTCATAATCATTTAATTTGGGGCGTGGATGATGGCGCAAGGGACATAGACGAAACGATAAACATGATTGAAACAGCTTATGCGCAAGGTATTACAAGAATTATTGCGACACCACATTTTTATATTGATACCTATGAGCCGAATAAAGAGGATTTATATGAAAAGAAAGTATTACTAGAAGATCGATTAGGAGAATTAAATCTTCCTGTTTCGATTAAGATTGGAGAAGAGATTTATTTAGAACCTGCTTCTTTTGAAAAAATAGAATCCAATATAGCATTATCAATAGATAATTTAAAATATATATTAGTAGAATTTTCATTCAATGATATTTCATTATTTATATTTGAACTTCTTGTGAAGCTAGTAGATATGGGTTATATCCCTATTATTGCGCATCCTGAACGATATAAGTCAGTACAAACGGATTTTAGCTTGCTTGAAAAGTTTGTCGACACCGGTTGTATTCTACAATTAAATGGAGGTTCTATTTTAGGTAATCATGGCAGAGGTGCTAAAAAAGCTGCCAAATATATGGTGAAACATCGACTTTTCCATATTGTTGGTAGTGATGCGCATAATGACACTAATCGTCCATTTGTTATTGCGAAAGCTTTTAAAAAGATTAAAGATCAAGACTTTAAAAATTTCTTAGAAACCAATGCCGAAGCAATTTGGAACAATCAAAGAATTGATAGTTACAGATACTTCCAATAAATAAAGTAATAAAAAACGAGTTAGACACTATCGTCTAGCTCGTTTTTTTGAAAAACTTATATAATAAGTAATTTAATACCTCTAAAGATATTTAATATGAATAATATACCTGCCCAAATAAAGAAGATGACAGCAAGTACAAGACCTACAAACCAACCCATGCCGTGTTGTGAACCCATTAATGCGGGGACAAATATTAGTGCTACGAAACCTAAGGCAATGAGTACCCATGTCCAAATGTGATTAAATAAAGCGTTTCTAGAATATGTTGATCCAGGTGGTGATGCGAAAATCCATACAATCAATGGGAAAAGAACTGGCGCAAAGAATACACTTAAATAACTTAAAGCGCCAAGTATATTACCACTTCGTTCGTCATATCTATCTTCGTAATTTGACATGTTTTTCACCTCAACTCTATATAAACACATAATGATGCTATTTTTAAGAATAAAAGCCTTAAATTACGATTCTGTAAGTTAATCGATAAAAAAAGAACTTGCGAGAAAATAATTATTTCTCGACAAGTTCTTTTTAGTTCCCTGTATATCAAATTATGCTTGTGAATGTTGTTCTTTTTTGTCTTTATTTTTATTCCAAGGCATTGGAATGTGTAAATGTAATAAGTCGAATTTTTTAATGATGAAACCTATAATAAAGGCTAGAATAACAGCTGTTACAGTTACGGCTGCAATTGTAATGATTGAAGTAAGTGGGTTATTGAAACCGAATAATACGATTGCACCAGCCATTGGTGTTGCCATACCTGTGACACCAATTTTTAAGCCACTGAAATTGATAATACATGCGGTAAACATACCGATAATCGCATTTGCCCCATAAAGGACAGGCGCGTATTTAACGATAAGATCAATTTGTGTAAGTGGTTCGATAAATACGGCGAAGCGGTTAGATTTCTTACCAATTTTAAGTAAGTTAAATAATGTAAAGTTCGCAAATGATGCACCTGTACAAGTAATCGCACCGATAGCCATTGGGACCCCTGTTAAACCTAATATACTTGCAAGTACCATTGAACTTAATGGCGTCATGCTTGTTACTGGAATGATTAAACCTAAAATAATTGCTAATGCGTATGGGCTACTATCACCTACAGAGTTAACTGCATTCGCGATTGAATTTAATACTGCGCTAACACCTGGATTAATTAATGTTGCTAAACCATATACTAAAGCTGGCGCAACAAGAATGACTACGATTAAATCTAAACCGTCTGGTACTTTTTTCTGAATAAATTTAATGACAAAAGCTGTTAAATAAGCGGCAATGAACGCTGGTAATAAACTAAACTCTTTTAACGTCAGACCTACGATAACAGCAAATACTGGTGACACTTTTAAATTAATACATGCAAGTATTCCGACTGCAATACCGCCTAAGCTCCCTGCTAAATCACCAATATCTTGTAAAAATTTTATATGGAAAATGCCTCCAATAGCATAACTTAAGAATGCTTGTGGTAAGAAAGTCGCACAAGCCGCCCCTGATAACGCTTGTAAACCTTCTTGGCCATATGGCGCAAATTTTAAGAATAACGTCATAACAATGAGCACAATCACTAATGTGCCTACCCCTAATATGATATTCATTTATAATAACTCCTTAATAAATATAATCTGTTTTTTTAAACATTTTAATATTGTAACATATATTGCAAGTATTAAATTTACAGATGATTATATTGTTTATTTTTACCGAAGTATTTAGAGCTATTGTTTTTTATTTCCAAAAGTTTTGTAAAGTTGAGATAAATATTATAACTAAACACGTGACAGCAAGGATTTGATGGTATTCAGTGCAACTTAAGCTTGCTATTTCTTATATTTCTATTAATGGTATAGTAAGTAAAAAAGTTGTTTTAAAAATGTAATTAAAAGATTAAAAATAATAGCACAAGGAGTTTGTTATGGAGGACATCGAAGCTTTTCACTCATATAAGTTATTGAAACAAACATTTTCAACTTCTGAAGCTACTTACGGGATACAACAATGGAATCAACAATATGAAGCTTTAGAAATAGAAACTAGCAATGGAATTTTTACAAGTAGGTTAGCTCAAAAAACTCCTAATAAAAAGGGCTACTTCTTTGCAATTTGGAAAAAAGATGAAAATAATAAAAATGAGCCATATGAAGCCAAAGATTTAAATGACGCATTGATAGTGAATATCGTTGATGGGCATAAATCCGGGCAGTTTATTTTTCCTAAGGAAGTTTTATTGGATAAGGGTATTTTAAAAAGTGATACTTCCAAAGGAAAAATGGCTTTAAGAGTGTATCCACCGTGGGAAACTGAATTAAATAAAACAGCTCTTAAAACACAACAGTGGCAGTGTGACTATTTTAAAGAGATGAGTTATGAATAAATTTTAGCCAAAGTTTAATGTTTGTGAAAAATAAAATATCATTTGTAAATGGAGATTAATAAATGGACGGTATCATTGCGTTTCTTCAAATGTTAGTAGTCGTACCTTATTCAATATTTTTGTTGGCAGTTTTTATGTATTGTATATGGAAGTGTGTCTTTTTCGTAAATGATTTAATTAGGGGTTTGTTAGGTAATAGATTACAAAGTAATGACTCTGAAGGTATGTCATTTTTCATTTTATTTGTAGCTATATTTTTAGGATCATTATTATTTCTCATTCCTTTCTATATTGTCGTAATGTTGATTGGTAATTTTTTCCAAATCCCTTTAGTAATTATCGGTATTTATATTATTGTTAAAAAGTTAAAGTAACGACGAGAAATTTAAGATATTTAATACATAGGAGCATTGATATGGAAGAGTTTGTAATAGAAGGACAAGATATTTCTAAAGTAATCAATCATCAACATATTATTGAACAAATAAATATGAAATTTCCATATAACTCTATTGTTTTAATTGAGGGGAAAAATGGTTCCGGAAAGAGTATTACTTTGAAAATGTTAGCTCATATATTAAAACCATCAAGTGGGAAGTTAAAGGTAAATGGTATTGTAAGTTATGCACCTGATCACTTGCCGTCAACGATTAACTTAACTGTTAAAGAATATCTAAAATTTATTGAAGATATAAGTTCAATAAATTTTAGTATGAATATTGAGGAATTGATTAGTCGATTTAATTTAACGTCTTTTTTGGAAAAAAGAATCAAGGAATGTTCTAAAGGTACTCAACAAAAAGTGAATTTAATTCAATGCTTAGCGAGAAAAGCAGACATTTATATTATGGATGAGCCATTTTCTGGTCTTGATAAGCGTGCGATAGTCCAATTAAAATCAATATTCTTGGAATTAAAACAAACTGCAACAGTAGTCCTAACATCTCATGAAGAGGCGTTGGATTATTCATTTGTTACTCATAAATTTAATTTAGAAACTAAGCATCTTATAGTGAATAAGTATGAAACTCAATCTAAATCAATGATAGTTAAAACGAGAGAACGTTTAGATTCCAATCTATGTGAAAATTTAAAAGAACTTGAAGCACAAGCAATAAATAATGTTCAAATTAAAGTGAATGTAGCTAAAAGTAATCGATTAATTGCCTTGTTAATCGAGCAAGATTACTTTATTCAAGAGGTAAGAGAGGATAATGATGATGGCACTTATTAATTATCATTTTAAGAACTTTATAAGAACGTATAAGTGGATTGGACCGTTAGTGATTTTTTTACTCTTGGTAGTCATTTTATATGCTTATTCAGGGCAACCAATACTGTCTAGTTTTGCTAGTACCTCAATGCTTCTTCTTTTTATTTCAACTTGGATAACTGTAATCATTTTAGACGTTGATTCTATAAAAGAGAAACAATTACTATTCACTCAATTAAAATCTAAAAAAACATACTTAACCAGTAAATTAATATTCTCTTTTATCATAATTTTGCCATTAAGTTTATGGGCGATTATTTATCCTATCATTACTTTTAGATTTGAACATATGCCTAATTTGATAGAAATCTTAGTAGGTCTATATAGTCATATAATTATAATAGCTTTAGGCGTTATTATAACAACGTTAATTAAATCTTTAACTAGAATTTCTAATAAACTTATTTGGTTATTCATTGTGTTAATATGCTTAATCTCAATGTTACGAGGAATTCTTATTCAAACATTTCCGATTTTAAAATATATTCTATGGATTTTTCCACCCGTTAGTGATTTTCTTAATATGCTAAATAAAAGTCTAACAGATGTATTAAGTGTTTCATTCTTACTTATTAATTTTTGGATGATTGGTTATTTAATTGTGGCGTTGATATTACTATATACCATTTTTAATAAGTCGGAATATATGTAGAAAGAGTTCCATATTATTGAATACACAATTAGAGGTTGAGACAAAAGTGTCTAGGATTTCCTAGAACGTAAACGCTTTATGTCTCAACCTTTTTCATTATTTTATAAATGATTATTCCATGCTTCCGTGAATCGTCTCGATATTATGTTTCATCATTTTATAATAAGAATCTCCTTTAGATCCTTTTTCTCCAATTGAATCTGTAAATACTTCTCCGTAAATACTTTTACCAGTTTCTTCAGATAAGCTATTCATAGATTTTTTGTCTACACTTGTTTCAACTAATAAATGTTTAATGTGATTGTCTTTAACAAATTTTATAGCTTGTTTCATTTGTGAAGGTGTGCCTTGTTTTTCAGTATTGATTTCCCAAATATAGCCAGGTTTAATATCGAATGCTTTTGAAAAATATTTGAAAGCACCTTCACTTGTAATCATGGCACGTTCTTGTTTCGGAATATCATTAAATTTATTTTTACTATCCTTGTTTAACTTTTCCAATTGGGCAAGATAAGTCTTACCTTGTTTCTCATAGTCTGCTTTATGTGATGAATCTGCTTTAATCAGTTGTTCTTGAATGTTCTTCACATATTGAATACCATTATCTAAACTCAACCAAGCATGTGGGTCAATCTTATCTTTATTACCAGTTTCCCCATTTAAATAAATGGGTTTCACGCCTTTAGACACCGCGAAGACTGACTTATCATCAGTAGATTTACCTGCTTGTTTTAACGCTTTTTCAAACCAACCGTTACCAGATTCTAAATTGAAACCGTTGTAGAAGATGACATCTGCATCAGTCAGTTGTTTAATATCTTTCGGTTTAACTTCATATTCATGAGGGTCTTGTCCTACAGGGACGATGCTATGAACGTCTACCTTATCTCCACCTATATGTTTGACCATATCATAAATAATGGAGTTAGTAGTCACGACCTTCAATTTGTCGTGATGTTTGCTGTGTTGTTCATTAGAATTTGAACTACAAGCTGCTAGAACGAGCATTAATGCAATAAGTAATGGAATAAATTTTTTCATGTTGTTTGTACACCTCTATACTTTGTTTTTATTTTTGAAAAGAGAAGGGCCAATAAATAAATACTAAATGTTGCAATCACAATCGTCGCACCACTAGGCAGATTGTAAATAAAGCTAAAGTATAAGCCGATGATAGAACTTATGACGCCTATCAAACTTGCTACAATCATCATCGAATATAAATTCTTTGTGATTAAAAAGGCGGTCGAGGCCGGTGTAACAAGTAAGGCAACGACTAAGATAATGCCGACAGTTTGAATACTAGCGACGGTTACTAAGGCAAGTAATAGCATTACAAAATAATGAATCATCGTTGTATTCAATCCACTCACACGGCTAAATGTGGTATCAAAGGTTGAAATCATTAATGGTCGATAAAGTATGCCAATCAGTAACATCACGATGACGCCAATAATGATGGTTGTCCAAAACGTTTGTTGAGTGATGGCGAGTAAGTTTCCGAATAAAATATGATGTAAATCTGTTGTACTATTGATAAGACTAATAATGATGACACCCGTTGCGAGAAATGCAGTGAAACTAATGCCGATTGCTGCATCAGGTTTGGTTTTACTATTGTTTGAAATGTATCCAATTAATAAACTTGCAATCATGCCAGTTACTAATGCCCCGATGAACATCGGAATATTGAATAGGAAAGATAAAGCCACACCAGGTAAAACTGCATGACTCATTGCATCTCCCATCAACGATAATCCACGAAGGATGATCAAACTCCCAACAGTTCCACACACAACACCTACAATAATTGAGGTCATTAATGCTCGATTTAAGAACTGATAATCAAATAAATGTTGAATGAAATCAGTCATTTGGTAGGCCACTCCTTTCATCAAAAGTAGAAGTCACATTAAATAGAAATGTACGATTTAAATATTGTGACTGCATCGCTTGATGACTAGGACCGAAGAATCTAACGGTACGATTAAGTAAAAGGATTCGATCGAAATAATGTTCTGCTTTAGATAAATCATGATGCACAATGAGAATGAGCTTGCCTTGAATTTTTAATTGACGAAGCTTATCCATAATAAGTTGCTCACTATTAAAATCGATGCCAACAAACGGTTCGTCTAAGAGATAGACGCTACTATCTGACATCAATGCTCTTGCCACAAGTACACGTTGTAACTGACCACCACTAAGCTCAGAAATTTGTTTGAATTGTAATGATTCTAAGTCCAAGTCTTTTAATAGTATTTGAAACTTCACTTTTGATGCGTGATCGACACGTTTGAACCAGCCAATGGTTTGGTAACAACCTGATAATATGACTTTCTCCACATTGATTGGAAAGTCTAAGTCTAATTGTGCTTTTTGAGGAATATATGTAATGTATTGCAATTGTTTATGTATGAATTTGCCATATAAATACATCTCGCCGGTTGCGTTAAATTCGCCGATTAGACATTTCAACAAAGAAGATTTACCAGCACCATTGGGCCCCATAATGCCAATAATTTCCCCAGAAATTGGAATCTTTAAAGAAATATCTTTAAGCACATGTTTGTGATTTAAATGCAAATTCATATTGCTCATTTCTATCAATCAATTACCTCCTAAATAAAAGTTTAGGTTAACCTAATTTATTTCATAATAAACACCAAAATTAAAGTGTGTCAAGTTGAGTTAGCAAATAAAAATATGAATAGTGTATGTAATGATTCAAGAAAAGATGCGTTTAATCGCATTCCAATCATTGTCGTTGCTACATTGAATTAATATAAGTAAGATTGACAATTAAAAATTTAAATGTAAAATATAAAACGTAATAATTACGATTTAAAAACAGAAAGGTATGATTTTATGGGTAAGATACCTGTAACGGTATTGAGTGGTTATCTCGGCTCAGGCAAAACGACGTTACTTAACCACATTTTAAATAATCGTGAAGGCCGTCGTATTGCGGTTATTGTGAATGATATGAGCGAAGTGAATATTGATAAAGATTTAGTTGCAGATGGTGGGGGTCTGTCTCGAACGGATGAAAAGTTGGTTGAATTATCTAATGGCTGTATTTGTTGTACACTTAGAGATGATTTATTAAAAGAAGTGGAGCGTCTAGTAGAGAAAGGTAACATCGATTATATTGTGATTGAGTCTACAGGGATATCTGAACCTGTACCAGTAGCGCAAACATTCTCTTATATTGATGAAGAAATGGGAATTGATCTTACATCGATTTGTCAATTGGATACGATGGTAACAGTGGTAGATGCCAATCGATTTATTAATGATATTAATTCCGAAGATTTACTTGTAGACCGTGATCAAGGTGCAGATCAAACAGATGAACGTTCTATTGCAGATTTACTCATTGATCAAGTAGAGTTCTGTGATGTGCTTGTGCTTAATAAGACGGATTTAGTAACCGAAGAAGAATTGAGCAAATTAGAGAATATCCTTAAAAAATTGCAACCTGATGCAAAACTAATCAAAACGATAAATGCTGAAGTGGACATTGAGGAAGTATTAAATACAGGGCGTTTTGATTTTGAGAAAGCAAGCAATTCTGCAGGTTGGATTAAGGAATTGACTGAGGGCGGACATGCTGAGCATACACCTGAAACTGAAGAGTACGGTATCAGTTCATTTGTTTACTCAAGACGATTACCGTTTCACGCGAAACGTTTTAATGATTGGTTAGAACAAATGCCCGATAATATCGTACGTTCTAAAGGTATTGTATGGCTTGCACAGTATAACCAAGTGGCATGTTTGCTTTCACAGGCAGGCTCATCATGTAATATACATCCAGTAACATATTGGGTAGCAGCAATGTCACCCGAACATCGTGAACATATCTTTCAACAACGTCCCGATGTAGCAGATAGTTGGGATATAGAATATGGCGATAGAAATACACAATTTGTTATTATTGGCACAGATTTAAATCAAGAAAAGATTGAAAATGAGTTAGACCAATGTTTAGTTAACAGCGAAGAAATTGGCAGTGATTGGAGCCAGTTAGAAGATCCATATCACTGGCAAATTAGACAAGCTTAAGATGATATATGAGTATAATTAGATAATTGTGAAAACCTGGGACAAATTTAAGGCGTCTCAGGTTTTATTATTCTCATAAACTATGTACAGAAACATTAAATTAGAAAATTTTTTAAATTAATTGAATATTTCGAACAAATAAGGTTCAAAATTTTGTATAATAGCAAGTAAATTAGAAATAGGAGCAACAGACATATGACGAAACACAAACTTTCACTTAAAGATAATATTTTCATTGGATCGATGTTGTTTGGTCTATTCTTTGGTGCTGGGAACTTAATCTTTCCAATTCATCTCGGTCAAACAGCAGGATCTAATGTGTTACTCGCCAATCTTGGCTTTTTAATTACAGCAATTGGGTTACCGTTCTTAGGGATTGTAGCGATTGGCATTTCTAAAACGAATGGTGTCTTTGAAATTTCTTCAAGAGTAAGTAAAATTTATGGTTACCTATTTACTATCGCATTATACCTTGTAATAGGACCATTTTTCGCCTTGCCGAGGCTTGCGACAACATCTTACGAAATTGCATTTTCTCCATTTGTTTCACCTAGTACAGGTAAGATTTTGCTGCCAATTTTTAGTATTTTGTTCTTCTTAATTGCATGGTTCTTTGCGAGAAGACCTTCAAAAATACTTGATTATATAGGCAAATTTTTAAATCCAGTATTCTTAATTCTGTTAGGTGTTGTAGTCTTATTAGCATTTATTCGTCCGATGGGTGGTATTAGCCATGCGCCAGTAAGTGCGAATTATAGCAATAGCGTATTACTTAAAGGCTTTATCGATGGTTATAACACGCTTGATGCCTTAGCGTCACTTGCTTTCGGAATCATTATCGTAACCACAATTAAGAAATTAGGTATCACCAATCCTAATAGTATTGCGAAAGAAACGTTCAAATCTGGTGCCATTAGTATTATTGCGATGGGCGTGATTTATACGTTATTAGCGATTATGGGTACGATGAGTTTAGGGCGTTTTAAAGTCAGTGAAAATGGTGGTATCGCACTTGCACAAATCGCACAATACTACCTTGGCGATTATGGCATTATCGTCTTGTCATTAATCATCGTCGTGGCATGTTTAAAAACGGCAATTGGGTTGATTACTGCATTTTCAGAAACATTTACAGAACTCTTCCCGACAATGAACTATCTATGGTTAGCGACAGGTGTGGCAGTGTTAGCATGTATCTTCGCTAACGTGGGATTAACGAAAATTATTATGTACTCAACACCAGTGTTGATGTTCATCTATCCTTTAGCGATTACGTTAATCTTGTTAACATTGGCAAGCCCATTATTCAATCATTCAACGATTGTTTATAAATTTACGACGTTCTTTACAATGTTCGCCGCGTTCTTTGATGGTGTGAATGCCAGTCCTGAATTGTTTGCGAAGACATCATTTGCGCAAGCGTTAATCGGTTTTGCTCAAAAATATTTACCATTCTTTACGATTGGGATGGGATGGATTGTTCCGGCAATTATCGGATTTATTATAGGATTTATCGTTTATAAAGCGCGTTCTGGACGTCGCAAACAAGTTCAATAATTTAAAAATTATAAGCTATGTTTAACTCATTTAATATGAGCTAAGCATGGCTTATTTTTTATGTAATTACGAAGTTACCGCGAAAATCTTTGTTGTACAAATTAAAATATTATAGTACTATATAAATCGTAATTATTTCGATTTAATGATAGCGAGGAGAATTTGATGACTAAGAGTTATGAGGTTTGGTGGCACAAGGGAGAAGAAACGGACGATGACATGGCCCGCGATCACCAAGAAGCATGGGATAGAACGATTCAACTACTTGATCCTTCAGATGTTGAAGGTAAAACGATTTTAGATGTGGGATGTAATCAAGGAGGATTTTTACGACAGTTATACGACAACGTTCAATTCAAATCAGGTGTAGGGATTGACTTAGCCCGTTTATCTTTGGAAAAGGCAGGCGCATTAAAAGGACAACGTCCACTTAACTATTTTTTAACGGATAAACCACAAGATACAAAACGTACATATGATACGGCAGTCAGTACATCAGTATTATATTTAATCGACGATCTGCCGCAACATGCGCAAGATTTAAAAGAAGTGTTAAAACCGGGTGGCGTTTATTATGCAACGTTTGCAGATTTAACGCATAATCCGAGTCGCCAATTTATGGATGACACGATTAATAAATATGGCGCGACACCTTCTCAGAATCACTCGTTAAAGCATATTGTTGATAGCTTTGTTGATGCTGGATTTGAAGTGGCAGTTATGAAAGAACCAGTTCCTGACGTCATAGATTTAACGCATTATAGTGACTTTTATTTAACACCTAATGATTATTTACGCACGCTGTGTGAAGAGTCATTTTTAATAAAAGCAAGATTGAAAGAAGGTACTGTGGAATGAGAAAGAGACTATTAATGACGATGGCTACCAGTGCAGCGCTCTTACTAGCGGGATGTGGGAACGACCATAAAGATAGTAAGAATATCACTGTATCTTTACCGACTGAGGCAAAGGCAGACAAGCTTGATGCACAAGGTTATGATGCGGCAATGCCTGTATACAGTGCAGTATATGATGCGTTAGTGAAATATGATAAGGACAAAGGCATTAAAGTAGGCTTAGCAGATAAATGGAGCGTTGATGACTCTGGTAAAGTGTACGAATTTCATTTGAAAGATAATGTTAAATTCTCGGATGGCTCAAAGTTAGACGCTAAAGCGGTGAAATTCTCAATTGAGCGCGCAAAAGCAATGAATAAGGATACGACGGTAGAAACGTTAAAGAAATTAGATAAAGTTGTCGTGAAAAATGATCATGTCGTCCAAATTAAATTGAAATCTCCGTCAAATCAAGTGTTGAACGAATTAACGCAAGTCAGACCTTTACGCA
The DNA here is from genome assembly GCF_022815905.2 of Staphylococcus sp. NRL 16/872. Classification (NCBI taxonomy): domain Bacteria; kingdom Bacillati; phylum Bacillota; class Bacilli; order Caryophanales; family Staphylococcaceae; genus Staphylococcus; species Staphylococcus sp. NRL 16/872. Next base: position 87,815 of record NZ_CP119327.1, read on the forward strand.
TTATGAGTCCTCATTCTGTAGAAGGTGAGAAAGTGACAGGTAAATTCAAGAAAGCGATTGGTACTGGTGCGTTCGTAGTGGATAAAACAGGTAAAGAAAAGACAACAATGAAGCCTAATAAATATTTCGATAATCAACATCCAGTGAAATACAATCTAGCTTTCCAAACGATTGAAGATGGTGATTCTAGAAACGCTGCTGTTCAAAGTGGCTCAGTAGATATATCCGGTGGATCACTAGGTATGTTATCGGATCAACAACTGAAGCAAGATAAGAAGAACGATAAATTAACGCTTGAGGATAGACCAAGTACCGTAAGTCATTTCATGGCGTTTAATCCGAATAATAAAACATTGAGCAATAAAGTGATTCGCGAAGCGATAAGTAAGAGTATCAATGCGAAAGATATTGCTGGAAGATCCGTTGATGGACTATTTCAAAAAAATGTACAATACGTCAATAAAGATAATCAACAACCCCATGTATTTGATATTCCCGCTGCTGAGAAACTGCTAAAAACTGAAGGTTACAACAAAAATAAAGATGGTAGTTTTGAAAAAGATGGTAAACCATTATCATTCAATTTAGTGATTCAAACGGCAGAATTTCCAAGTTGGAAAGATAAGGCAGAACAAATACAACGTGATATGAAACAAGCAGGAATTAAAGTGAACATTAAAACATTAGATTCACAATCTTATTACGACACATTGTGGACTAAAAAAGACTATGACCTCATTTTCTATAGAACGTATTCAGATGCGTTAATGCCATATAACTTTATGGGATCAGTATTTAAAAATAATGGCGGTAAGCCTGGTGTCTTAGCTAATGATGACACGCTTACAAAACAATTAGATGACTATCCATCAAATGTATCGAAAGAAGACCAACAACACGCCTTTGATGACATCTTTAAGCACTTTAATAAACAATATTATGGTGTGCCAATCGCTTATCCAAATGAAACGTTTGTAGTAAGTGATAAAGTGAAAGCATTTAAATTCTCAGGATTAACGGATGCGCCAATCGACTATAAAGCATTGAAAGTTAAAGAATAATCATGCTAAAACGCACATTTAAATTATTACTCTATTTAATAGTGAGTTCATTTATTATCTTTGTCTTAGTTGAAAAGACATCTGGCAATCCAGCAATCCTTTATCTACAACGTCACGGTTACAGCTCAATCACGCAAGAAAATATTGATTTAGCCCAACATAAGTTAGGTTTAGGACGAAATTTATTTCTTAGATATATCGATTGGGTAGGTCATGCTTTTACGGGAAATTTAGGATATAGCTTTAGTACGAATGAGCCTGTCACTTCAATGATAATAGATGCAATGATGCCAACACTTACGTTGATGATTATCTCTACATGTCTCATGTTACCTATTGGATATATTATTGGCTATGTCGTTGGCACACGACCACAAACACGTTATAGCTATATTATTCGAGGCTTTGCGCAAGTGATGACGTCTATGCCTGAATATTGGCTAGCGATATTACTCATCTATTATTTAGGCGTACGTTGGCAACTTCTACCATTTGTTGGCAGTGATTCTTGGCAACATTTTATATTACCGATAATTGCTATTGTCATGATTGAAGGCTGTCATATCTTATTAATGACGGCACATCTTATTGAAAAGACGCTAGATAGTGATGCATATCAACTGGCTTTATTACGTTGCTTGCCGTTAAAAGCGCGTATTGTCGTACAAATTAAAGAAATTTTTGCGCCTCTTATGACTATTTCTGTGAATAGCGTTATTCATTTAATTGGAAAAGCAGTCATTCTGGAAGTCATCTTCAGTATGTCAGGTATAGGAAAGTTACTCATTAATGCGATTAATCAGAGAGATTATCCACTTATTCAAGGAATTGTCGTCATTATTATTGTCATGATCATGCTTATTAATTATGTGGGAGACTTAATTATTTTGAAAAATGAACCGAGATTACGACATGGTACGCATAAACAACTTGAAGATGAGAAAAGAGGTTTGACATGAAGAGACACAGTAAACAATATGTCATAGTGACTCTGACCGTTAGTGTCTTTATAGCATTAATTATTTATAGCGTCATGCGTAGTAATCATCAGTTTTCGCCTTTGACATCTCCAGGTTTGCAACATTTATTAGGTACAGATCAATTAGGAAGAGATTTCCTTGTTAGGTTATGTGTGGGAAGTTTGGTAACGCTTAGTTTGACTGCAATTGTCATTATATTAAGTGTTGGGATTGGCTTGGCGCTTGGTCTAATTGCAGGTATTGAACGAAAGTGGCTAGATCAAATCGTGATGTTTATGGCAGATATGTTGTTGGCGATACCTTCGTTTATTATCGCTCTCGTTGTCTTAAGTCTAGTTAGCAATTCAATGATAGGTATGATTCTTGCGCTGACATTAGGATGGATGGGACGCTACTTGCGTTACTTTAGAAATTTGATGCGTGATATTCGGAAACAACCTTTTATTCAATATGCCGTATTAAGCGGAAATTCGAAAGTGAAAACAACGGTCACGCATGTAATACCGCATTTATGTAGTAACATCTTTGCTTTAATCACTGCAGATTTTGGCAAGATTATGCTTAGTATTTCAGGTCTGGCTTTTCTCGGCTTAGGAATTAAGCCACCTACACCAGAATTAGGGACGATTTTATTTGATGGTAAGAGTTATTTCAATGGCGCGCCATGGTTATTCTTCTTCCCTGGATTATTGTTAGGAGGTTATGCTTTATTATTCCAAATCATCAACAAAAAGATAACCCGATAGTAAACGTAGAACGATTAAGTGTGTTTGATAACGAGCGTACCTTGATTGATTCGGTTTCTTTAAAAGTGAACAAAGGAGACTTTCATTGCATTATTGGAGAAAGTGGAAGTGGTAAATCATTATTGACTAGAACCATTCTTGGCATGAAACGAGATAATTTGCGATATCAAGGTTCGCTTGATATCGATTTAAATAAGACGGATGCCGTCTTCCAAGATGTGTACAGCAATATGTTTCAAAACGTCACGATAGGTAAACATTTTCAATATTTGTTTGAGGCCACAAAGTCGAAACTGTCTTCCACGGAACGAACTGACTGGGTAATAGAGCAAATACGCTTGCTTGGTTTGAATGAAGGAGAAAAGTTGCTTAAACGTTATCCTTTTGAAATGAGTGGTGGCATGGCGCAACGTATTGCTTTCATAATGTCATTAATAAGACGTCCGGCTGTCTTATTTTTAGATGAATCAACGAGTGCATTAGATACGGATAACGTTGAACGGTTGATGTCATATTTGATTGAAGCACGACAACGTTATGGTATGACGATTATTTTTATTACACACGATATTAATTTAGTTAGAAACTATGCGACACATATGAGCATTATGAAAAATGGTCGTGTGATTGAAAGTGGCGACGCGAAATCAATTCTAGATAACCCAACTGAACTTTATACGCAAAAGTTAATTGAGATAGCACATAGGAGAAGAGATTATGCTAGAAATTAATAATGTGACCAAACATCTTGGTGGAAAAATCATTTTCAAAAATATTAGTTTTGAGATGAAACAACATCATTTACTAATTAGTGGAGAAAGTGGAAGTGGTAAATCTACGTTAGCCAAGATCCTAGCGGGGTTAGACACAGACTATAGTGGCCAACTGTATCTCAATCATAAACCTCGCAAAGATTATACTATTAAAGAATGGATGAAAGTAATTCAATATGTACCCCAATATCAACGTGACACATTAAATGGACGTAAAACCGTGCGCTATATCTTAACCGAGCCGTTGAAGAATTATCATTTTCAAAAAGAAACGTACTCAGAGAGAATTGAAGCAATACTGGAGCGCTGTGCATTACCCTCAGAAATCTTAAATCAGCGTATCGATACATTGAGTGGGGGCCAATTTCAACGCGTATGGATTGCTAAAGCATTGATGATAGAACCACAAATATTAATATTAGATGAAGCCACAACGAACTTAGATGTAATTAATGAAGAAAGCATCCTCCAAATGCTCAAAACATTAAAAGAAACACAACTTATCATTATTTCACATGACCAATATGTGCTTAATTCGTTTGAAGGTAAAACAATTACAATGAGTTCAAATATAGAGTAGAGTAAAAACTCCCTATAAAGTATATACTTAAGAAGTAATATACATATAGGGAGTTTTTTTATGAATCAACAAAATGCATATAAACAGCTATTTCTAGGTATGCTTTGCTTACTTATAGTAATGGCGATTAGTCGTTTTGCTTATACACCGATATTACCTTTCATGCAACAAGACACTGGAATGACCAATCAAAATGCGGGGTTACTTGCAACGTTAAACTATTTAGGCTATCTCGTAGGTGCCGTTATTCCTATGTTTTTCATTTTTAAATCTAAAGTTGTGGATTTAAAAATATATCTTGTTTTTAACATTATTTCGATTATTGGCATGGGAGTGTCTAGTGATTTTACAATATGGTCTATCCTTCGTGTCATAGCAGGTATTACAAGTGGCACAATCTTTGTACTAGCCTCGAATGTCGTATTAGAAGCGCTAAGACAAGCGAATAAACAAAGTATTTCAGGCATTTTATATAGTGCGGTAGGAATTGGCATATGTATGAGTAGTGTTTTTATTTTCATTTTTACACACGAACAAACTTGGAAAGCAACATGGATTATTTTAGGAGGCGCAGCATTAGTCGCTAGTTTATTAGTCGTATTTGGGATGAAAGATAACCCCTCTGTCGATTATAAACGTTCTACAACGACGACAGGCGCGACGCAACCACTCAATCGTCCTTTTATTATTTTATTTGCGATTGCCTATTTCTTTGAAGGCGCTGGTTATATTGTCACAGGCACATTTTTAGTGGCAATCATTAAGATGATACCCACCCTTGCAGATTACGCTGCTCTTAGCTGGATGTTTGTAGGTTTAGGCGCTATCCCTTCGACGCTTATTTGGTCTTTATTAGCTGAAAAGTTAGGCTATAAAATAGCACTCTATAGTGCCTTTATTTTACAAATTATAAGTGTAGGACTACCTATCATTACACATAATGCCTTTAGCTTAATCATAGCCTCTATGTTATTTGGTGCTACTTTCTTAGGTTTAACGACACTCTTTATGTCGAAAAGCCAGGCATTATCTTTTCAAACGAATAGTAAAATCAATTTCGTATCATTACTTACTGTCATCTACAGTGTTGGTCAAATGTTAGCGCCAATTATTTCAGGCGTGCTAATTGGCGATTCAGGTAACTATAATTTGGCACTTAGCTTTGCGATTGTCTTACTTACTTTAGGTTTAATATTCATTATTTGTAGTTATAGATTTGACGCTGAAAAAGTATAAAATATAGTGCATTTTCATAAATAAATTCTATACGTGGATTGATTTTAAGTTTGAAAAAGAACAAAACAGGGGATAATGCTACTGTTCAGATTATTCATGAAAGTTTTAAATAGTTAAAAATGATAGGGCATATCTTAAAGGAGGAGATTTTTATGAATATCTATAGACTTAAATATCAACATTATAAAGACATTGATAGTAAAGTCTTAACAGTCTTTGTCGAAGCTGATAGTGAAGAGGATGTAAGAAAGTTTGCAAAAGCAGTAAGTTATTCAGTAGAAGACATCCAAAAATTGTCAGACGAAGAATATAAAAAAGAAAGAGCTAAAGATGAATCATTTGGCCTTGAACATGCTGACAAATATATAGACAAATCGGACGAATATATAGATAAATAAGAAATGAAAAACAGTATCTATTTTAATAAGGATGCTGTTTTTTTATTTGTATTTCGCAACGAAACGCCGTATATTCATAATAATCATTATTACAAAATGAATAAAATAAGGGAGTAATAAATATGAATACTCAAAAAGACAATTTTGAACATGCAATTGTATTAGGCGGGGGAGGATCACTCGCTATTGGCTGGGAATTAGGTTATCTTTCAGCGCTGTCTGAAGCTGGAGTTGATGTGCGACACGCAGATTTAGTTATCGGTACGTCAGGTGGTGCTCAAGCAGGCACTAGCTTAACATCTGATCATAGTTGGGACGAGATTTATGACCAGCAAATTGCGCCTAAATCTAATGAAGAACCTCCTGTTAATGATATGTCTGAGATCTTTGCGCGTTATAACGAAATTGAGAAAAGTGCTTCCACACCACAAGAGTGGATAGAGAACTATAGTGTTTACGCTTTAGAAGATCATAAATTTAATGAAAGTGTGCATATTAATCGTTTAAAAAATAGAATTAAGGTAACAGAATGGCCGTCTAATATGATGATTACTGCAGTGAATGCCAATAAAGCGCAACGCGTAGCATTGACATCAGAATCACATGTTGATATTCATAGAGCCATGGCTTCAAGTGGTTCACTCCCAGGTGTTTGGCCAGCGACTACAATTGATGGAGAGAAACACTTCGATGGTGGTTGTCATTCTATGGAAAATGCTGACTTAGCAAAAGGTGCAAAAAAAGTATTAATCTTTGCGACAAATCTTCCAGTAGCAACGCCTTATACACTTGAGGATGCCATTAAAGAATTAGAACAAAATGGTTCTGAGGTTAAATTAATTACGCCAAGTGAAGAGGTATTTAATAAATTACAAGAACTTGGTGGCAATACCGTTAATCCTGCCATTCGTCCAGACATTTTCAAAGTAGCTCAAGAACAAGGGCGACAAGATGCCGAAATGATTAAAACATTCTGGAATTAATAATACAAAAGACGCTTACTAGCTCAAAATCATAGCTAGTAGGCGTCTTTGTGCTTTATATATTATTTGAGGGACGTTGTGTGAGCCACAATACAATGGTACCAATCAACATATAAACAACAATTAACCACATCACAATATGGTAGTAGTTGATTATATTAACAATATGGGAAGTGAAAAAGACGATAATAGATAAGCCAATAGGTCCACCAAGTTGGTGCATGGTATTTGTCATGCCGCTTGCTGCTCCAGAAAGACTAGCATCTACTTGATGAATACCTGCGCTTGTAAGTGGCGCAAGTAACCATCCTTGTCCTAAGCCTACTAGAATCATAGGCAAACCTATCGCTAACCAGTAACCGTGAAGAGGATTAAGTATGGCAGTGATAATCAGTCCGAATGTCAGTATGATTTGTCCTAGCATGAGTACGCGTGTGTCGCCCAACTGTTCAGTTAAACGAGGTAAATAAAGCGCCCCTATAAAATTAATTATAGTTAAAGGTAAGAATGCCATACCTGCTTGCAACGGCGTAAAATGATAGAGATGTTGCATGATTTGTGGCAGGATGAACCAATAAGAAAGCATCGTCATCATAAAGATAAAGCGGCCGATATAGGCACCTGTACGTACTTTATTCTTGAAAAGTGACATAGGTATTAAGGCAAACGCTGATTTACGTTCAATTACAATAAAGATGACTAATAAAATTAAACCGATGAGTACGGCGATGAAAGATTTATTTGTCATACCATAAACGAGCGTCATTGTGGCAATAACTGACAGAAAGGCACCCATAAAATCGACTTTAACACGGTGAATAATGGTAGGTTTAATATAAATAATAGTTAAGCCAATTAAAATAATTGTAAATGGAACATTGATAAGAAAGCCTGAACGCCAACTGATGAAGCTAGTCAACCAGCCACCTAGAAGTAAGCCGATACTTGAACCGATACCGGCAGTAGCACCATAGTAACTAATTGCCTTAGCACGAGCCTTTCCTTCAAAATGATCCATTAAAAGTGCTAATGAAGTTGGTGCGATCACAGCCGATCCAATACCTTGGATAGCTCTAAATGTAATCATTTGTACGCTAGTTTGGGCGAGTCCTATACATAAGCTAGATAGACCAAAAATAATTAATCCGCCTATAAATATGCGTTTACGTCCGAATAAATCGCCCAATCGTCCGGCAAGAAGGAGAAAGCCACCGAATGTGATGGTATAAGCATTAGAAACCCATGATAAAGAAGCTTTATCCATATGAAGACTTTGAGCAATTTTCACGGTACTCGTAAATATGATTGAATTATCCATTAATATTAGAAAATAACTAAATAGAATGATAAAGAGGATGACACGGTTTGTCTGTTTAGACATAAGGACACTTCCTTTAAATAGAATAATGATATTTTAAAGGGTGGAGTGAACTCCATAGCAAGCATTAATTTTAAAAATTAAAAATTTTAGCCCTAAAGTGAACTCCGTGGTATAACATAAACTATAAAAGGAGTGGTTATAGTATGAATACGAAAGAAGTTGTAGAACTGATGGGCGTTTCTCAAGATACGCTGAGATATTATGAGAAAGTCGGCGCGATTCCACCAGTAGGACGTAATAAAAATGGCTATCGTGATTATAGAACAAATGATTTAAATTGGATATATTTAGCGAAAAATTTGCGTCAAGCGGGCGTAACGATTGAATTGCTTATTGAATTTTGTAAATTAGGACAATTACCTACTAATAAAGACATTCAACAACGACAAAAAGATTTATTAAATCAACAGTTAAGTGAGTTAGATGAGAAATTAGCCACTATCCATAAGGCGCGTCAGTTATTAAAATATAAAATTGATAATTATGATAATCATTTAGCGAAATTTAACAAAGGCGAAATGACTAATGATACTGTGGATAAATTGTGGAAAAAGGATTTAAGTGCATTTCAGTAAAATTGAAAGAGAGGAATTAGTATGAAACGAGATTTAAGTCATATTCAACCACCGAATCATTTTAGATATAAAGAAAGCCAAACGGTACTTAAACAAAGTTATGAATTTAAATGTGATAACCGTATTTATTTCAGTGAAACAGCACATCAAGACCTACATGATCACTTATACCGTTTATATGTAGATGTTTTATCTCCTATTGGGGATTTTGGTTTGGGTTTAGATTTTAATGAAGTAGATGCAATTTATAATGAATTTATTAAACCTAAAGTAGATAATCAACTTATAAATGAAACATTACCTGACATGAATACGACAGCTGAGAATATCGCGATGTGGATGTGGGATGAGTTTGAAAAGCATCTTCCTGAAGGTAATCACATGTATGAATTACAATTATTTGAGACAGACCACCATGGGGTAAGTCTAAATCAAGATACAATGAGCAATAAAAAATAAAAATAATATTAAAAATGAAGTCTCTATTTTTCCGATTAATTAGACACTATTTGTTACCAATATAATAATTTAAATCTTTTGAATAATTTTATAAAAAAGATATAATTAGTATAGTAGTATATCTACTATATTTTAATTTTTGGAGGAAAATATTTGGGGACCACATTTAGTCTTATTACTTTTATTTTATTATTAGTCCTAACGGCATTTTTCGTAGCAACGGAATTTGCGATTGTTAAAGTTAGATCGACCAGGATTGAGCAGTTGTCAAAGTCTGGAGACAACAAAGCTATAGCGGCTAAGAAAGTTATTGAACATTTAGATGAATATTTAGCAGCTTGTCAATTAGGTATTACCATCACCGCTTTAGGTATTGGTATGGTTGGTGAATCAACATTTGAATTTATGTTACATCCACTATTCAGTAGCGTGGGTATTCCGGAGTCTTGGATACATCCGTTTACCATTGGTGGTGCATTTGTAATTGCGACATTTTTACATGTTGTCGTCGGAGAGATGGCACCTAAGACAGTCGCAATACAAAAGGCGGAAGCTATCACATTAGCCTTTGCCAAACCAATTATCTTTTTCTATAAGATCATGTATCCGTTTATTTATATTTTAAATGGAGCTGCACGCATTATCTTAAAGATGTTTAACATGAAACCTGCGAAAGAGAGCGAAGTCTTTCACACTGAAGAAGAATTGAAGCAATTAATTTATGATAGTCACGAAGGTGGCGAGATTAATGAAAGTGAACTTCACCATATTAATCAAGCTTTCAAATTTGATAATTTAGTTGCCAAAGATGTAATGATTGAACGACAATATGTCAAAACGCTTGATATAAGTGATCATTTCGAAGAGGCAATTCAAAAAATAAAAAGAAATGCTTATACAAGATATCCTGTCACGAAAAATAATGAGATTATAGGATTTATTCATTCCAAATCATTGTTTAACGTGGAACAACCTACCGACTTAGAACATTTTATTAATCCAATTATTAATACTGAGATCGGAACACCATTGAAACATATATTAGAAATAATGAAGAAAGAAAAAGTTCATATCGCTGCAGTTTATAGTGATTCTGAGTTCCAAGGCATTATTACCTTAGAAAATATTCTGGAAGAAATCGTCGGCGATATTGAAGATGAATACAATTAACAAGAATTTAGTCTTATATAATAAATAATATTTGTAGTGACCTCAATGTCTAGATTTACTATTTAGATGATGAGGTCTATTTTTTCTTTTCGAAAATAAGTAAAGTTATAAAACTTAAAAATTGACTTATTAATCAACTTGTAACTATAATAGTTACATGAGGTGAGTGGTTTGAAAATTAGTAGTCGATTTACTGTGGCTGTACATATATTATCTCTAGTTAAAATAGAAAATAATCAAACACTAACATCGGCGTATATCGCGAACAGTGTAAATACAAATTCAGTCGTTATTAGAAGATTAATAAGTAAATTAAAACAAGCAGATTTGATTGAAACACATCAAGGTAGCGGCGGCATCCAATTATTAAAACCATTAAGTGACATCACGTTACTTGATGTCTATAAAGCGGTGGAAGTTGTGGAAGAGGGAGAACTTTTCCAAATACATGAAGATACAAATATTAATTGTGTCGTTGGTGCGAATATCCAAAGTGTACTAGAAATCGTCTTATTGCGTGCACAAGACGCTATGGAAACAGTGTTGAAGAATGTCACGATGGAAGATATAGTATCAGGAATCTTACAAGAAAACGGATAAAATTGAGTCCGTTTTGTCCAACATGTAACTGATATAATTACATGTTAGGCGGAATATATCAAATGATATATGTATGTGAATAGACTATATAAATAAATCACAAATAATCTCTTTGAAAAATAGATAAGTGGAGGAAATAAATATGAAAATTGGTATTATTGGAGCAACTGGTAAAGTAGGAAATAAAGTATTACAAGAAGCAACTCAACGTGGTCATGAAGTGACTGCGATTGTTAGAAATGCTTCAAAATTAAACAATTCAGACATAAAAGTCATTGAAAAAGATATTTTCAATTTAACAGCAGAAGATATTAAAGATCTTGATGTCGTTGTTAATGCGTTTGGTGCGCCACTAGGTGAAGAAGAAGCGCATGTTGAAGCGGGTCGTGCATTAATCGCGTTATTAAAAGACGTAAACACTAGAGCAATTATCGTCGGTGGTGCTGGTAGTTTATACGTAGATGATGCGCACACAACACGAGTATTGGATACTCCAGAATTCCCAGATGTGTTTAAACCAACTGCTACAGGACAAGGTCGCAACCTTGAAGATCTTAAAGAAGCAGAAGGCATCACTTGGACATTTGTTAGTCCTTCAGCTGAGTTTGATCCTGAAGGTCAACGTACAGGCACTTATCAATCAGGTAAAGATCAATTATTAGTAAATAGCCAAGGGGACAGCTACATTAGCTACGCAGATTATGCGATTGCGATCGTAGATGAAGCTGAACATGCAGCCCACGTTAACGAACGCTTCACAGTAGTTGGCGAAAAAGAATAATCAATATTGCGAGGAATGCTTAAGACAAATTATGACTTGTCTTAGGTATTTTTCATATCATTATTGAAATATAATCCTAAATTTTAATTTCTTTCTGACTTTGCCATTTGAACAAATGTCTTTGCTGCTTTAGATAACCGCTTCTTATGGTTCTCGTTATAAGCTAAGACGACTTGATTGAAATATTGATGAGGATTAAGTTGGACAAATGCGCCATTAAAACGGTCTGCATTCATATCTTTCACACTTTTAGGGACAAAGGTAATGGCGATACCTTCATTGACAAGGCGTAAAGCATTTTCCACACTTATCGTCTCCATCATGACCTCAGGTGAGACGTCATAATCTTTTAAGATTTGGTTGGATAATCGACGTAGTGTCATCTCAGGTTTAAGTAGAATGAATTTTTCATTATTTAATAAGTGAAAAGGAAATGCGCCATCGTTAGCATGTGTTCTGGCTTCCTCAAGTAAAGAATGGCCCGGAGGCAATGCTAAATAAATATTCTCGGTATATAAAATTTCATAAGATAAATCTTCGTTATATAATGGCAAAATCGTTACGCCAATATCCACTTGTTGATCAGATACAATCTGTTCAATTCTGTGGGCAACCTCTTCTACTAGTTCAATTTCTACACCAGGATAATTCTGAATGAATTTCGGCAGAATATTATATAACGTATGGGTCGCTAAAATTGGATTAACGCCTATACGGATACGCCCCTTTTTCAAATTAGAAATCGTCTGCAATTCTTCACGCATTCGAGTATCAATCTCTTCCATTTCATGTAAATACTCAAGAAAACGTTCGGCCGAATATGTCAGTTCTAATGGATTGCTGTCACGATTAATTAAAGTGACACCTAGGTCATTCTCCATTTCTTTAATATAGCGACTTAAATAGGGTTGAGAAATGTATAAATGTTTCGCTGCATGTGAGATATTGCCATACCGTTGCACAGCTTCTAAATAACTGATGGCGTGCTTGTAGGACATTGCTTTCCATTCCTTTCTGCATTTTATATTTGGAACTATAACTTTTTAGTTATAGCTTTAATAGTTGAAAACGTCTTTTACATTCTTCGCGATTGGTTAGACAATAGAAGTGGACATAATAATAAAATTTGTATTTATTATAATACTTTAAATCATTATTCATTTTTAGGAAAATTTTATAAAAAGATAGAGGGGTAATGGCTTATGACAAGAAATGTAATCGTAACAGGCTCAGCACAAGGTATAGGATATGCAATCGCGCAAGCATTTGATAAAGAACAAGATCGCGTCTTCATCTTTGATATGAATCAAGAAGCCGCGGACAAAGCAGCACGCACATTAAATAACGGTGTGGCTTACAAAGTAGATATTACGGATGAAGATGAAGTTTCACAAGCTATCAAAGATATAAATGATAAATATGGCGCAGTGGATGTGTTAGTTAATAATGCAGGCGTTCAACATATAGATAAAGTAGAAGATTTCCCATTAGAACAATGGAACAAAGTTATCGGTGTGATTCAAACTGGTACTTTCTTAATGACTAAACATGTCCTCCCATCAATGAAAGAACAACAAAGTGGGCGTATCATTACCATTTCTTCTGCCCATGGTGAAATGGCAGACCCATTCAAATCTGCTTATGTAGCTTCTAAATTCGCTCAAATTGGTTTCACTAAAACAGTCGCACTTGAAACAGTTAAAGATGGTATTACAGCGAATGCAGTATTACCAGGACCAGTTCGTACATCATTAATTGAGAATCAACTGGCACATCTTGCACAACAAGATGGTTCAACTGAACAAGAAGCAATGGAAAAATATATCACAGGTAAAATGCCAATGAACCGTTTGTTAGAACCTTCAGAAATTGCAGCAACCGTTGTTTTTCTAGCATCAGAAGGTGCAACAGCAATTACTGGTGAAACAATCAGTGTCTCTGGTGGTTCAAACGCATAATTATTAATCAATATAAAAACTAAGAAAGGATGTATTCAGAATGGCAGAACTTAAAGATCAATTAATTGGAACTTGGAAATTAGTAAGATATCAAGATGAAGATAAAGATGGGAACATCTTCTTTCCACTAGGCAAAGATGCAACAGGATTTATTATGTATAATCCAGATGGTTATATGTCAGCACAATTAATGCAACAAGGTCGCCAAGCATATGAATCAGGAGACTTACACACAGGTACAAAAGATGAAATGGCTGAAGCAGCCCACGGCTATGTTGCTTACTCAGGTCGTTTCGAATTAGATGAAGAGAATTCAACTGTATATCACACAATGGAAGTAAGTATGAATCCGACTTGGTTAGGAGATACACAACCTCGCTTATTTGAATTAGACGGCGATACACTTAGCATCGTAAACGGTAATGTGCCTAACCAGAAATTAGTTTGGCAACGTGTTAAATAAAATAATTTTCCACAAAATGATTAAAAATTTCACTTTAGAGGTAGAGCGTTATGAAAGCTATATTAACGAATGAATGTTGTGAAAGGCTTTTTATTGGGATGATTTGCACATAGCACACGAAGGAAAACAAGGGAGATGTTTATAATGAGATACAATGAATTTGAAGGAAAAACAGTTGTTATCACAGGCGCAGCATCAGGAATTGGGAAAGCTACAGCATTAAAATTCGCACAAGAGAAAGCAAATGTCGTTATCGGAGATGTTGATGAACGTGCGCAACAAACAGCACAAGAAATCAACGACAACGGTGGCCATGCATTATTCGTTAAAACTGACGTTTCTAACCCAGAACAAGTGCAAGCATTGATGCAAAAAACACTTGAAGAATTTGGTAGTCTCGATCACGCATTTAACAATGCCGGTATTTTAAATCAACCAAGCAAATTTGCAGATATTGATCCTGAAACATTTGATAAAGTAATTAATGTCGATGTTAAAGGTGTCTTTCTGTCAATGAAATATGAATTAGAAAGCATGCTTCAAAGTGGTGGTGGAACAATCGTAAATACAGCCTCAGTAGCTGGTATTATCGCTGATCCACAAATGGGGCCATATATCGCTGCGAAACACGCAGTTATCGGTATGACGAAATCAGCAGGTTTCGACCATGCTACAGATGGCGTAAGAATTAATGCAGTAGCGCCTGGTTTAACTGAAACTGATATGACAAAAGCTTGGAAAGATGATGATGAAAAATGGCAACAAATGATTTCAGGCGTACCAATGGCTAAAGCAGCTCAACCTGATGATATTGCAGATATTGTATTATTCTTATCATCAGATTCTGCAAAATTTATGACTGCACAGGTTTATCTTGTGGATGGTGGTCAAACAGCACATTAATTATATAAATTAGTGTTATCTCACTTATCGTTATACTTATCAGGGCGGAACGTGAATTCAAAATGAATTCGGTTCCGTCCATTTTCTTTGTATAATTTGCATTACTCAGTATAGTTAAGTTAAAGTTCAGAAATAAAAAGAAGAGAGGGAATCAATATGACTGCTGATATTTGTGCTTATTTAGGAGCCTCGGTTGATGGATATATTGCTGACCAATGGGAAAGCGTGCAATTTTTAGAAGAAACTGAAGGCTTCGGAGATAATGGCTATGCTCAATTTTATGATAGTGTAGATGTCGTCATCATGGGCGGTAAAACATTTAGATGGATTCTAGATAATGAAGTAAAAGAGAATCCTTATAAAGATAAAAGAGTCATCGTCATAAGTTCACAAGAAATACCTATTGATTGGGATATCGAATTTTATAATGGAGATTTAAAGCAATTATTTGAACAATTTCATAATGAAGAGAAAGTGTGGATTGTAGGTGGTGGGAATCTAATTTCAAAACTGATGAATTTAAACATATTAACGTCACTTCAACTTACAGTCGCTCCAACTATTTTAGGCCAAGGCGTCTCTTTGTTTAATGATATTAATGAAAAGGTAGATTTAAAATTACGGAACGTAACACAATATAATCAGTTTGTAGAACTCGATTATATGATAAATTATCGATAAAGTAAGTTACGAAGCACATATTATTGCTATACTATTTACTAATAGTTAAAAAGGAGGGTTTAAATGTTTCTAGCATGGAATGAAATTAAACGTAACAAGCTCAAGTTTGGATTAATTATCGGTATTCTTGTTTTAATTAGTTACTTACTCTTTTTATTGTCTGGCTTAGCGAATGGCTTAATTAATATGAATACTGAAGGCATAAAGAAGTGGAAAGCGGATGCCATCGTCTTAAACAAAGATGCTAACCAAACGGTTCAACAGTCTGTGTTTAATACATCTAAAGTGAAAGATGACTTTAAAGAAGAAGCGCCTTTGAAGCAAATAGGTGTTATTGCATCGAACGGAGATAGTAAAGAGAATGCCTTACTTTTTGGGGTTACAGCTGATTCATTTTTAATGCCTAAAATGATTGAAGGTAAAAAATTCAATAAAGATAATGATGTAGTCATTGATCAAACATTAAAAGATAAAGGTTTTAAAGTTGGAGATACGTTAAAATTATCGCAGTCTGACGAAAAGTTACATATTGTAGGTATCTCAGAAAGCGCTAAATACAATGCTTCGCCCGTCATTTTCGCAAATAATAAGACGATTGAAAAGATAAACCCAGCATTATCAACTGATAAAACCAATGCGGTAGTCGTAAAAGATAGTAATTGGAAAGATAAAAAGGTGGATAAAAATCTGGAAGTGGTAGGAATAGATAAATTTGTAGAAAATTTACCGGGATATAAACCACAAAATCTAACTATGAACTTTATGATAACGTTCTTATTTGTTATTTCAGCAACCGTCATTGGTGTCTTTTTATATGTCATCACATTACAGAAGAAGAATTTATTCGGTGTGTTGAAAGCACAAGGATTTACTAACGGTTTCTTAATGAAAATGGTCTTAGCACAGACATTTATCTTAGCGCTTATTGGAACATTGATAGGACTGATTCTCACACTGCTTACTAGTCTCATCTTACCTGAAGCAGTGCCTGTACAGTTTAATATTGGAACGCTCATTATCTTTGGTATTGTGCTAATCGTAACATCACTTATTGGTAGTTTGTTCTCAGTATTATCTATTCGTAAAATCGATCCACTCAAGGCAATCGGTTAAGGAGGTGCCACAATGTTAAAATTTGATCATGTTACGAAAGAATTCAAAGATGGAAATCAAATTATTGAAGCGGTTAAATCTACTACATTATCTTTTGATAAGGGTGAATTAATAGCGATTGTTGGGCCTTCTGGTTCTGGGAAAAGTACATTTTTAACAATGGCTGGTGCATTACAAACACCTACATCTGGCGACATTTATATTAATGATAATAAAATTTCTACATTAAGCCAGAAACAGTTAGCTAAATTAAGAATGCAGGAAATTGGTTTTATCTTACAATCGACAAACTTAGTACCGTTTTTAACGATTAAACAACAGTTTCACTTACTGAAAAACTATAAAAAAGATGTATTAGATACTGAAGAATATAATAAATTGTTATCAGATCTAGGTTTAAAAGAACTAGAAAATAAATTACCTTCTGAAGTATCTGGAGGACAAAAACAACGTGTAGCTATTGCAAAGGCAATTTACACACAACCTTCAATCATTTTAGCCGATGAACCAACAGCATCGCTTGATACAGAGAATGCTATGGCAGTAATGAAAATTTTGAAAGAACAATCTAAACAACGTGATAAAACGTGTATTATAGTTACACATGACGAACGTTTAACTCAATTCTGCGATAAAGTCTTTCATATGGAAGATGGACGTTTAACAGAAAAAAATAAATAAGAAAAATTGAAACACAAAAAAGCCTGTCTCTATAATTAATCCAGTTTAATTATAGAGACAGGCTATATATTTATCTATGTTTAATAATAAATTGATAATTTATTAAGCTTCTGAATTTTCTTCAAGTTCTCGATCTTCTTCATCCATTTCAATTGTTGCTTTTTCAGATTCTTTTTTATATTTTTGATACATAATGACTAGGATAATCGCCCAAACTGGTGCGAATAATACAGCGTAACGTGTACTGCTATTAATTAATAAAACGACAAATATAAATGCGAAGAATACTAAAATACCATAAGCTGTGTATTTACCACCTGGCATTTTAAATTTACTTTCTTCATGCAATTCAGGATTTCTTTTAACAAATCTTAAATAAGCAACCATGATACATGTCCATATCATAATATTTAATACAGTTGAGAATGTAGTAATTTGTACGAATACTTTCGTCGCATCTTTAAAGATAGCATTTAGAATAACTGCAATACTTAATAATCCACATGTAAGTAGGATAGCGTAAAAAGGTACACCATTTTTATTTGTTTTATGTAAAAATGCAGGACCTTGTTTTCTGCCAGCTAGACCAAATAAAGTACGGCTATTGGCAAAAATACCACTATTACATGATGATGCAGCGGCAGTTAATACTACGAAGTTGATAATACCAGCGGCAAATGGGATTCCTATTAAACCGAATAATTTAACGTAAGGACTATCAGCAGGATCTAATTTATGCCAAGGTACTACTGCCATAATCACAGCTAATGAACCAATATAGAATATTAAAATTCGGAAAGGCACATTATTAATCGCTTGAGGAATTGTTTTATGTGGATCTTTTGATTCCCCCGCTGTAATACCTATTAATTCTATACCAATAAATGAGAAAATAGCCATTTGGAATGACATAAGGAAACCTGATGCGCCGTTAGGGAAAAAGCCTCCAAACTCCCAAATGTTCGAAACTCTTGCAGGACCGTATTGTGTCTTCATAGCGAAGATAACCATGACGATGCCCACGCCGATTAAAGCAAAAATAGTAATAACTTTAATAAGTGATAACCAAAACTCAAGTTCGCCAAATAATTTAGCGCTAAATAAGTTTAAAGAAATTAATACTAAAATCGTAAATGCAGCTGTTAACCAGTTTGGCATGGCTGGATACCAATACTCTACATATTTAGCTACGGCTGTAACTTCAGCCATACCTGAAATAATCCATGTTAACCAATAGGTCCACCCTACCATAAATCCGGCCATTGGATTGATATGATGATGAGCAATATCACCAAATGATTTGAATCCTAGGTTAGAAAGTAAGATTTCCCCCATTGCTCGCATAAACATAAATAAAATAAATCCTACGATGACGTAGGTTAATAATATTGATGGGCCTGCTAAATGAATTGAAGCTCCGGCTCCTAAAAATAACCCTGTTCCTATTGCACCACCAATCGCAATAAGTTGTATGTGCCTATTGCTTAATTCTCTTTGCAGTTTATCTGCCATAATGTTCTTCCCTTTCGTGGGTACATATATGACTGAATATAATGACTGAAAGTTGTATACCCTTTGTTATAACATAAATAATTTGTCTGAATTTCAAATTATTTATTTTACCAGAATTAATGATACCCTATTTAATAAATAATAATCAATTATTAGTAGAAATAGTAACTTTATTATACATTTATTAATAAAAATTTAAAACATCTTTATGAAAACAGATATTGTATTTTTTCAAGCATATTTCTTCTCATCTTTGTCAATTTC
This sequence comes from Staphylococcus sp. NRL 16/872, assembly GCF_022815905.2. Taxonomy (NCBI): domain Bacteria; kingdom Bacillati; phylum Bacillota; class Bacilli; order Caryophanales; family Staphylococcaceae; genus Staphylococcus; species Staphylococcus sp. NRL 16/872. The sequence goes on from NZ_CP119327.1 coordinate 107,113, forward strand.
AGTAATAATCTAGGATACGAAAAAATTTTAGAAATTAATCGAGAGTAGGTAAATAAATGAATGATTTTAATGAAATATTAGAAGGTAGAAAATCTGTTAAAGGATTTGATTCAGAATATAAAATTCCACATGAAGAAATGAATGAAATGATTGCGAAAGCGACAAAAGCACCATCTTCAGTGAATATGCAACCTTGGCGTTTTGTTGTAGTAGAAAGTGATGAAGCAAAAGCAAAATTACGTCCGTTAATTCAATTTAATACCAATCAAAATGATACGTCTTCTGCAATGATAGTTATCTTTGGTGACTTACAATGTTATGAAGAAGGCGAGTATATTTACGAACAAGCTGTAAAAAATGGACACATGCCACAAGAAGTGAAAGAACAAATGCTTCCATTAGTGCTCGACAATTATAAGAGTCGTACGCGTCAATCAATGAGTGACATTGTCAAAGTAGATAGTAGTCTTGCAGCGATGCAATTAATGTTAGTAGCGAAACAACATGGTTATGATACAAATCCAATCGGTGGTTTTGATCATGAAGAAATAGGTAAAGCGTTTGGGTATGACATAGAACGTTATGTACCTGTGATGATTATCGCTATTGGTAAAAAGGCAAAAGAAGCCCATACGTCATTTAGAATGCCAGTAGATAAAGTTGTAGATTATAAATAATATTTTTGCTTGGGTCATACTTAAAGCGCACTTTCTTCTTTAAGTATGGCCTTAAAATTTTTATTTCAAAGTAACCGGGTATATTTATAAATAAGAGGGAATTGGTGGAAATACTTGATTGATTGCAAAGATTTTTAAAAGATGACAAATTAGACACTACATAAACCTATTTTTAATAATTGGAGATGATAGTCGATGAATGTTAATCGTGGAATTAATCACATAGGTTTAACAGTACCGGACATGGAAGTCGCTACAGACTTTTTCAAAAAAGGTTTAAATGGCAAGATTGCTTACGACAGTCAAAAGAAGACGGATGAACCTCGTGGGGGTGACTATGTAGAACATATTCTTGGTTTAGAAAAAGGGGCTAGTATTATTCACAAACGTATGATGGTCTTTGGCAACGGTCCTAATATAGAAATGTTCGAGTTTAAAGATGCGCATCAAGGTCAATCTCAAGCATTACAAGATATTGGTTATACACATATTTCGTTTTATGTGGAGGCAGAAGCGTTCGAACGCGTGTTAGAACAAGTGAAAGAAGCGGGTGGAGAGCCTATTTCTGAACCACATTCTAATACAAAATATGAGGATACAGAGGGCAATAAAACAGTTTATGTTAAGAGTCCGTGGGGCAGTTTAATTGAGCTCCAAACGATACCACATGGGTATTATTATCCGAATGATAGTGAAGCAAGTGTATTTATTCCTACTAGTTTCAATGATTAATTTAATAATTCACTAATTTTTTTAGTTATTACAATATCGTTAGATTAAGATTTTTAATATTTTATTTTATTAATTTAAGGTATACTTTCTACATTAAGATTTTTAAAAAATTAAGTCTTATATGTCAATTGGATATGGTATAGCAATAGGCTCATATTATTTATTGGAATATCGTTAGTGATATGGGGTAAATAATTTAGAGACATAGAATTTTTGCTATGTCAATAGAAAATTAGGGGAGTTTTAAATAATGATTGATATTCAAATTGAAAAATCGGAATTAATTGAAGTAATGGAAAACATTATTAATGAAAAAGTAAATGTTAAAAATCAAGATGCATGTGAGTATTTAGCAACTGAAATTGTAAACAGTTTAGAGGATTATAACAGTGATGAAACGCAAGCTAACAATTTGTTAGGATTAAACAGTGAATTACGTCATGAAGTTTGCCAGTCTAATCATGCTAAAAAGGTCACCTTAACTGCAACAGAAGACTCCGGTAAGGAAGAAGACGTAGCACAAGATGCGAGCAACAATTAATGATTACGATACGTAAACATTTTGATTCTAGCGCAATAGGTAAATATAATTGCATCACCTCCTATGACAAGATTTAAGATCTTCTCAATAGGAGGTGATTTTTATTTTTATACATAATAAAAAAGTCATGAAAGAACGGGTTCTTTCATGACTGTATTAGCGGAGGGAGAAGGATTTGAACCAACGCGAGCAAAAAGCTCCTACCAACCATAAATGGTTGGCCTCTTAAGCCAGGCTTGAGTATCCCTCCATGACATTACTTTTTTATATTACTATAATATTTCAATTTTGTAAATAACTTTGAGATATGTGTAAATTTTAAGTAAATTCAAAATATTTGATTGTTTTGAAAGAAAGGACGTATTGTGTCCTAGTTATATTATATAATCTTAGTGGAATTTTAAATTATTACTATAAAGTAGAGTTGAAATGTTCATTTAAAAAAGAAAGAGATTAGGGGACAGATTATGTGGAAATCTAAATTTGGTAAATCATTAATTGCAAGCGCTATTATTGGAGCGACAGTGCTAGGCTACACTGGACATCACCATGAAGCTAAGGCACTTGTTACACCTTATTATTATGATGGGATAAACTCAAGTAGTTATTCAGCTTATTTGAAAGCAAAGAAAATTAGTAATAATAATGTTTCTATTCAATATTATCCAAATGCTGCACAAAATAATTTAAAAGCGATTGGGCGTGTATCTAACTGGAATGGTTGGAAAGTTGGTATTGATAAGTATAAAGGACAAGACTCAATGGGAACTGGGACAGTTATTGGTGCACATACATTTATAACAAATGCACATGTCATTAATGATCGATATAACAGAGCTGCAGCGCCTAAGTACATAACGTTTCAAATGAATCGTAACGGACAAAGTTTGCCATATATTTTCCATGCGAGTGAAGTTATTAGAGTACCACAATATGATATTGCTATTGTACATACAAAAGAAAACATGGCGAAATATGTTAAACCGGTTCGTATTGCGACAGACGCAGAAATTAATCAATTGAAATTTAATACGCCACTTTATTCTTTAGGTTATCCTGTGCTAAATGGTAATAATACGAAGCCATATTTCAATAAATTACGTGTGACACAGTTTTCATCTAATGGTACTGAAATTCAGACGAAAGATATTTTTAGATCAGGTGATTCAGGTTCACCAATGTTGAATAGTAGTTTTAATACAATGTATGGTTTAAGAACTTATGGTCATAACTTAGACGGTAAAGCAACAGACGCTTATGCGAAACAAGAAATGGCTGGCGGGGAGTCATTTAGAGGTTATGCTGGTAGATTTGTACGTCAGCACATTAAATAATATGATTTTATAGACTGATAGGGTGCGCTTGCTGGAGTACTCACGACATGGTGAGTGCTCTGGTGGGTGTGTCTTTTTATGTGAAAATTTTGCGCAGCGACGGATTGTGTCGGTGGTGACAGTTATAATGGAAGTATATGTGATTAGGGATATTTGGTTCTGCATTTTCAAAAAGAGAGAGGTATGGGATGATGAAAAAGAATTATTTAATGATTGGTGCATTAACGGGGACGCTATTGTTGGCGGGATGTAGTTTGACGATTAATGGGCATGGTAAGTCGACGGAGGATAGTAATAAGACGTCGCAGTCGGATAGTAAGGGTAGCAATAATTCGAAATCTGAGGAATCTACAAAGCCGGACAATAATTCAAAATCGAATGAGGATTCTAATAAAGAATCAAAGAATAATAATACTGATAATGAGGTGCAAAATTTATCTCAAGCGGAGAAATTGGCTTTGGCGTTAGAGGATGGAGCAATTTCAGATTATGCGATTACGGCGGATGAATTGAGAAATCATTCATATACGACAAAAAGTTTTGATGGTAATCGTCAACACCATATTGATACTTATTATATGGAACATTTGGGTGCTGGTATTGAAGGTGCGCCTAGTGATATGAAGTTTTATAGTGGTCGTCCAGCTAAGGGTAATTTTTCGACGCTTGTGGGAATTGGGAATGATAAGATTTTAATTGCAGCTACTCAAAGTCCTGGTAATTATCAATCATTTGTAAATTCTCAAGCTGGTAATGAATTAGATATTCATGATTTGTATGAGAAATATGGTAATAGTTCTGATTATAAAACGGTAGCAAATCAAATTTCATTTAGCCAGGCTCCTCAAACTAATGATACTGAAGATGAGGATACTGATGAGTCTGGTAGTGAGTCTAGTGATGAAAAGGTAACGCGTGCGAATGTGATTGATAAGGTGGAAGATTATGAGGGGCATAAGTTAGATACGTCTACCTACACGTACAAAGAGCCTGAACAAAGTTCTGATGGGGATTGGGGATTCTCGTTTGTTGATAAAAACGGGGATTTAGCAGGTTCATATATTGTGACTTCTGACGGAGAAGTAACGAAATACGATGAAAATGGTGACCCAGAATAATAATAGTAAGAAAACATACTAAGATTAGCTGTGAAGAAATTTATGACGATAGATTTCTTCACAGCTATTTTTTATAGTTGGAGAGAACGGGACATAAAGTTTCTGGATAATTGAAAAAGACAATTTCTATTGTCGTAAAATATCATTTGTAGAGATGAGAACTGAAGTATAGATTGGTAAATCAAGTTGATTCGTGTTGTAATTTTATAAATAAGAGACCTCGTTAATTTAGTTTAGTGATGTTTATTAAACTATATGAAGGAGTCTTATTTTTAAACATTTTAATATAAAATTACATATAAATACGGAGTATTTTGGCGAGACTTTTATCTTCATTATTACTTAACATAATTGCTCTACACTTATGTAAGAAATTCTAAGGATGAATTACGAATAACGTTGCGCGCGGGGCTCCAGCACAAAGACTTTCGCATAGAAAGTCTACAAGCAAAGCAAGTTGGGCAAGCGAGCCAACAATACGAAGTATTGTAAATAAAAAAGCCAGTAAATGAATTTTTATAAATTCATTTACTGGCTTTTTCTCTGGAAATTATATCCCAGACTCTTTGTTTTCATAGGTTTGTTTGATTTCGTCTAAGCGTTGGATAAAACTGTCGATATAAGATTGTGGTTCTAGTATTTTAGCCAAGGGTGCAAGTTGATATGCGATGTAATAGGCATCGTACCGTGTACAATTAACCCAGACGCGTACGTTTGTATCGACGTGCTCAACTACTTCTTTGATTGAAAATTGTTGCTTAAATTGGTTCCAAATTTGAGTATCTATTTCAAATAAAACTGGGTTAGATGCACAATCTTTAATGAACTTTGATTCGAGTACTTTAATCGATTGGATATCTCGTACAGATACAGTATGGATCGTGTGTTTTTCTTCATAAGTAAACCAATAATCGAAATGCATATATAAAATAGATAATGGTTTGATCACAAATTTTCGATTTTTTACTTCAATGCGTATTAAATTTTTATTAACAATGGCTTTTTGAAGGGCCATTAATAATTTCCCCGGTAATAGCTCTTGGCGAACTTTAAATTGATTTAACATTGTCATCAATATATGTTTATCGGCAAGTTTGAGCGACGCAATGGAGCTTGAAAGAAATTTATAAATATCATAGTGTAAGACTGGCGTTAAACTTTGTAGTTTAATTAATAAACTTAAGATACCTAAACTATTTTTAGAATTAGTGTCTTGTTTAAGTTCATAGCCATTTCGTTTATGGTTATAGACTACGCGTGTATTCGTATGATTCCAATATGAATTTTCATAGAAAAAAGTATTAATTGTATTAATATCTCGTTGAATAGATTTTTTACTTACATCTGTGAAAGTATGGATATCTTCTTGTGTAACGACACGACCATTAAGAAGTAATGTGAGTAGGTTAAGTATACGACTTGATTTATCCAAGAATGTTGTCCCCTTTTTATCGAAACTAAACTTACTTTAAAAATTATTTATATCGTATCACATTATTTTTGTAATGTGTATAATTCTAAAATTAAAAAATTGTAGCAGTTAATTGGAATTTTATTAGAAAATAAAAATAGTGGATAATGAATGCTTGTGCATGAATTATCCACTGTTTTTAATTATTGTTGAGCGAGGGAATGATGTGAAAGTAAAAGTGCATAAACTGTATCAAGATGTGGCGTGTTCAGTTGATGTTTTCTTGCTTGGCGATAGATGAACCCTTGAATCGCTTCAACTTCAAGAGGTTCGTGGTCGATAACGTCATAATACATACTTGTTCCCATGTGATCAGGGTAGCCTGCGTAAATGTTCATGATATCTTCGACGATGGTATCTGAGATATGAATACCCTCTGCTTTTGCCACTTGAGTTCCTTCTGTTAATAACTTTCTACATAGAGTATTTACTTCGTCAATTTTTAAAATTTGGGCGGTATTTCTACCGAGTGCAGTTATTGAATTAATGCCTAAATTGACGAGTAGTTTATACCATATTTTTTCTTCAATATTATCTTCTAAAACTATTTCGATTTTTGTCTTATCAAGGACTTTCTTTAGTTCTGTAGTGTATGCATCTTGTTGTAGATGTAGACGATAGTCGCGAAAATGTGTGACTTCGTCTCCTGTCTTTTGTCCACTGATATAGACCACGGCTTGATAAGTGTGTTTGAAAGGAAGCTGTGACAGTAGACCGTAGCCATTTTGAGCCAAAATAAAAACGGTTTCGTTATGCGCAAGATGGTGAAGTTGTGGGAACAAGGCGTCAAGTTGATGGGTCTTCACGGCAATAATAATAGTGTCGAACGTTGATTTAATCTCTTTGATGTTTTGTACTTGGATGGTTTGGTTAGCCGGATAGATTGTCATTTGTTTTGAGGTGCGTCCAATTAGTGTAACGTTTGGCAAGGTTTGTTTGAGTTCGTGTGCAATGATTGTACCTATTGCGCCAGCACCGATAATCGCAATATTCATGGATGACATTCCTTTCCTAAAAATGATATTTATCATTATACAATTTTTATTATAGAAAAATGTGGTTATTTTAATAAATTAAGTATTGTATTTATGCAAATTTTGAATTTACACTTTTGTTGAAAATTAATTTTTGTGTTGAAATAATAAACACTATGTTATTTAATAGTTATTTGAAATAGTGTATTAGCTATTTTGAATAAACTGATTTATGGCAAAATTTTAAAATGTGCGAGTAATTCAAAGTATTATTGTGCATATGGCTATATAATGATTTTTAATATAAATTGAACTCAAACTATAGGAGATTTTAAATAAATGAAAAATTTAGCGAAATTAGTAGAAATGAAGCAAAATAAAACGAAAATTTCGATGATTACTGCATATGACTACCCTAGTGCGAAACAAGCACAAGAAGCATGTGTGGATATGATATTAGTTGGAGACTCGCTTGGCATGACGGTGTTAGGTTATGAAACAACAACACAAGTTACATTAAACGATATGATTCATCACGGTAAAGCAGTACGACGTGGAGCAGATGCTACCTTTGTAGTTGTGGATTTACCTATTGGAGCGGTTGGTGTAAGTGATGAGCATGATTTGAAAAATGCGATTACTCTATATCAAGCAACGAACGCTAATGCGTTAAAAGCAGAAGGTGCGCATTTAGTAAGTTTCATTAAAAAAGCCACTCAAATTGGCATTCCGATTGTGGCACATTTAGGTTTAATGCCTCAAAGCGTTGGGGTTATGGGATATCGATTACAAGGTAGTACTAAGGATGCTGCGGAACAATTGATTCAAGAAGCACATGCGGTACAAGAAGCTGGCGCTGTAGCATTAGTACTTGAAGCGATTCCTAGTGATTTAGCTGGTCTTATTAGTCAACAGTTAGATATTCCAGTTATTGGTATTGGTGCGGGTAAAGATACAGATGGCCAAGTATTGGTATATCACGATATGTTAAATTATGGCGTTGATCGTTATGCTAAATTTGTGAAACAGTTTGCTGATTTTTCAGTAGGTGTTGAAGGTATTAAGCAATATGACGAAGAAGTAAAAGCTGGCCTTTTCCCAGCAGAAGAACATACGTATAAGAAGAAAATATTGGATGAGGTAAATAGTGATGACACAAGTAATTAAAACTGTGAAAGAGATGCAACAAATTACGCAAGACTTGAAACGTTCTAGTAAATCAATTGGATTTATACCAACGATGGGTGCCTTGCATGAAGGACATTTAAGCATGATGCGTCGTTCTGTAGAAGAAAACGATGTGACGATTATTAGCGTATTTGTGAATCCGTTACAGTTTAGCCCTAATGAAGATTTTGATGCGTATCCACGTCAAATTGATCGAGATGTAGCATTGGTTAAAGAAATAAATGTTGATTACGTTTTTCATCCAGAAGTTGAAGAAATGTATCCTAACGAATTAAGTGTGACGCTGAAGGTAGGACGTCTAGCGGAAGTCTTAGAAGGCGCACAACGTCCGGGACATTTCGATGGTGTAGTGACGGTTGTAAACAAATTATTTAATATTGTACGGCCTGATAAAGCTTATTTTGGAAAAAAGGATGCGCAACAACTCGCAATTATTGAAAAAATGATGGAAGATTTTAATCATCCAATTGAAATTATTGGAATCGACATTGTACGTGAAGATGATGGTTTAGCGCGAAGTTCACGTAATGTGTATTTAACAAAAAGTGAACGTCAAGAAGCTGTTCATTTAAGTAAAAGTTTAAAATTAGCTCAGTCTTTATATGAAGAAGGCGAACGCCGTAGTAACAAAATTGTTGGTGCGATTAAAACATATTTAACTGAACATACAAGTGGCCATATTGATGAAGTTGCGATTTATAGCTACCCAGAATTAGAAGTTGTCACTGACATTGAAGGACAAATATTTATTTCTTTAGCCGTTAAATTTTCGAAGGCACGTTTAATAGATAATATTATTTTAGGAAGTGGAAAGTAAGTTATGATTAGAACAATGATGAATGGCAAAATACACAGAGCACGCGTCACAGAATCTAATTTAAATTATGTAGGAAGTATTACGATTGATGCAGATATCTTAGAGGCGGTAGATATTTTACCTAATGAAAAGGTAGCCATCGTTAACAATAACAATGGTGCTCGTTTTGAAACGTATGTAATTGCAGGCGAACGAGGTAGTGGAAAGATTTGTTTAAATGGTGCGGCTTCTCGATTAGTTGAAGTAGACGATGTAGTCATTATTATGACATATGTTCAATTAGATGAACATGAATTAATTGATCACGCACCAAAAGTGGCGGTCATGAATGAAAAGAATGAAATTATTCAAATGATTCATGAAAAAGAAAGCACAATTATTAAGTAAATAAGTGTGACGGCAGTCTTAAAAATAAGTAATTGAAATTAGAGGGAAGAGTTAATATCTTCGCCTCTAATTTTTTAATGTTTTAAAACCCCTTTATTCTTAATATAAAAAGTGAAATAATAAACATAAAGGTTTTAGACAACTATTTGTATTTTGAATTTTATGTTTTAAGGATGGTTATTTTGCATTTTAAAAAGTTTCTAGTCGTACTGTTATTATTGTCATTATTTTTAGGAGCATGTGATATTAATATTAATTTAGATAAGAAAAAGAGTAATGGCAATGAGAACGAAAATACTCAACAACATACCAATAATAATCAAACTGAGAATATTCAAAATGGACAGAGTCAAAATAATAATCAATCGTCTGATACACTATCAATTGAAAGAGCCAAAAATATCGCTTATCAAACTTTAAATGAAAGCAGTAGTCCAATGTTTAAGAAGAGCGATCTTAAATATAGAGAAGATAAAAGTGATGTTAATCAAATATTTATAGAAAGTCCATTACATGGTATTAATGGTTCTGCAAAAAGTCACGTTGTGCTTAATAGATATACTGGCGAAGTCATAGAACAAGATGGTGGGCCTCCAGCACCAGATGGGCCCTTACGACCTGAAAATGGACAAATCGATAACGAAACATATAATGTATTGGTTAAATACTATAATAATTATGTTTATCGTCAAGGAGACACTGTTTATGAGTATAGTAATCAACCTGTTTCAACAGAACAATATAGTAAATTAAGCAAGATAGTTTGGCGCTATATTGAAAAAAATACTCCTTAATATGATTGATGTATAAACTATATTGTGAGAATTTAACGTAAATAAAGCATCATTATGTAGAAGCGCATTACTTTTTGTAATAATATATTTAATTACGAATAATTTTGAAAGTATTTGTGCTATTTTAATATTTAAAATTGCCCTGATGATTTTTTATATCCTCAGGGCATATTATAGAGCCAAAATAAAATTTCTATTTTAATCCTACATATTCTTCTAAGGCTTGGTCTGAGTCATACACTTTAGTGGCAGTCTGTTTACCTAAGTAACGAAGATGCCATGGTTCGTACTGGTATCCAGTTATTTTTTCTTTTCCTTTAGGATATCTTACAATAAAGCCAAATTTATGAGCATTTTTAGCTATCCATTTTCCTTCTTTAGTATCTCCGAAACTTTTATATAAATTCTTATCTGAACCAACAGCGCCAACATCGTATGTTAAGCCAGTTTGATGTTCCGAGTTGCCAGGGCGTGCACTGTACTTGTCAGCTGCTTTTTTACCATCTCGTGTGGCATATTGATTATAAAGTTGCACTTGGGTTTGATAATTTCTAAAGCCACTAATTTTATATAAATTGAGATTTTCCTTATGCGCTTGGTTAAACATTTTCTGAAGTGCTTGTTGAGATTCTGGGTTTTCTCCTGGATTAAAATTAGAAGGAAGACTGACTTCCTTGTTAACAATTAAGATATTATCTATGTATGTACATCCGTTTTTTATTACTTTTTCATGTTTTTTCTGTACATTTTGATCTTTCCTAGACTTATCGCTTTGTTGTTGAGTATCATTTTCTGAAACATCTGTGCTATTTGAGTGATTGGAACAAGCGGCTAGTAATAAAGTGCTAAATACTAATACTGTGAATAACTTCTTCACTTTAACATCCCTTTCTAAATATTCATAAAAATAATAGAGTTCTACAAATAAATGATGTAAAAAATAATATATAAAGAAATTATAATATTTTCACTAGATTATAGGAACGTTAAAGGAGTAATAGAGGAAGAAATTTTTATTTTTTTCTATTGCTTTTAATAACTTTTTCATATGATATGATGTAGTAAAAGGATTGAAGGAGAGAGAGACTATGGATCCTAAAGTGACGTTTGGTCGAGCCTTTATACTATTTTGGAAGAATTATTTTAATTTTAAAGGGCGTTCAAGACGTAGTGAGTATTGGTTTGTACAATTATGGCACTTAATTTTTCATATCCCTGCTGTAATTATTTACTCTACAAGTATCGTTTTCTTTGTGTTGGCCTATGTTTCACGCGAAAATATGTTTATGGCTACCTCACTTATTATGCTAATCTGTGTGGGTCTTTATGCGACTATTTACGCTTTAGTTATTCTAATTCCACAACTGGCTTTAACGGCAAGACGCTTCCATGATACGAATCGCACAATGTTCGTGCCAATACTTTACGTAGTTGTAAATATTATAGGATTTATTGGTTATATTGTTATTGGTCTTTATGATTCTGACCTTAATAGTGGATGGAGCACATCTTTTGTATTAGTATATGCTTTTATCTCATTTGTGATAGGTATTTATCAAATTGTGATTGCTTGCTTCGATAGTAAAGTTGAGAAAAATAAATATGGTGAAAGTCCTAAATTTAAAAATTTAAAACGTCACAATGAAGAAATTTAAAATTTTTTATAAAGCAAGCCCCTTTAAGTCAAACATTAGCTTAAAGGGGCATTTTTAAAGTTAATTTTGTGAGTTTTTACGATTTATCTAACTACTCCGTAGAAAATGTTTTACATGAAACATTTCGAAGAGGTCCGGACAAAAATATTTAAGTTATTCCAAAGTTTCAATTCTTTATTTTTCTTTCACTTGCTGTTTCGCATGTTTATAAATTTTATTTGGGAAATGCGTAATGCGCAATAATTCAATCGCATTACGTGTATTTGCTTTACCTTCTTTAATCTTATAATCAAAGTAAATTTCATTATCTTCAATAGATTCATTGAAGTGATAATTGTGATAATCAGGTTGTAATAACTCTGACAGTTCAATGTCATGCGTCGCTGCAATGACTCTGTAATCAAGTTCTTTATCTAAATAGCTAAGTACAGATTCTGATGCTGCTATACGTTCTGTCGTATTTGTCCCTTTAAAGATCTCGTCGATAAAGCAATAAACCGGTATATCCGTTTCAATATCAAATAAGCGTCGAATGGATTTGAGTTCGGCCATGAAGTAGCTGTCGCCTGATAGCACATCATCGGCATTTGCCATGGAAGTATAGATTAAGCCGGGTTGATAGCTAAACTTGTCGGCTGTCACAGTATCGATAGATTGGGCAAGTATAAGGTTAATTGCTACAGATTTCATAAATGTTGATTTCCCTGAGGCGTTTGAACCAGTTAATAGAATATTGTGGTCGATGTTGAGATCGTTTGGGACTGCATTTTCCAATAAAGGATGAACTAAATTAGTAAATTCTATCTTCTTTTTTTCTGAAAAGGCAGTCGGCTCACAGTAGGTGTCTAGGGTGCGTCGGTACATGGCTAGCGAATAATGGTTGTCTAGGGTGCTAACGTAGTCGTAGCAGGCTAACACTTCGTCTTGATATCTAAAATAAGTGTGTTGGATGGTATGGAAGAGGAAGTAATCTACCATGAATGCCATCTTCAGCATCATGACGAAAGCGCCACCGATATCTTGGTCGCCAACTTTGCCGAGTATGCCACTAAATAAACGAGCACCCTTAAAGTGATTGAAGTTCGTTTTAACTTCAGGTGTGCCTTCAATTTGATCAAGATGATATCCTTGTCTAAGCACGTTAGCTGTATAGAATAATGACTTTAAGTCTTGGTCATAAGTTCGTTTTAACAGACCTGATAGAACGATATTAAGTAAAACTGTAAATATTGTTATTAGAACGCCAGTTGATGGAGAAAATAACATTATAAATAATCCTAAAATTGGTAGGAAAGGACATATCATAAATAAATTATTGCGTTTAATTGGCTTAAGTTGATCTGGGAAGATAGGATAGACCACTTTGCCAATTAAGGCTAAACGATATGAAACGCTATTACGAAACTGCTCATTATTATTAAACTGTTCTAATAGTTGTTTATTATTTGTTTGGAACATATGTCGTAAGGTAGCGTACCACTTCATTTCACCAATTGCGGTGAAGTTAAAGTTGCTACGATGAAATATTTCTTCAAGATTTAAGTCTGACCACGTTTTATCGTCAATGAAAGTGCGGTCAGGATATTTATCGCGTCTGAGTTTAAATTGATAATCAAAGCGAGAATTTGGACGCACAAATGTTTCTAAAGAACGTTTATTCTGCCACAGATATTTAATTTTAGTGATTAACTTTCTTTTCTCAGAAATTGAAATCACGATGTTACCAATTATTCCTAAAATGATGATCCCTAATACTAAAAGCGCGTAAGTCTGATAAATATTCATAATTAACTCCTTGATTATTTAATTCATTTATATAATTATTTCATAATAAGATGTATTTAACAAAAATATATAAATTAAAATGAGATATTGGTTTCATTGAATGAATCAGTTATGCTTAAAGAGAAATGTAAAAACACAATTGGGTTGGTAGTCCCAATGCAAATGTAAAAATTTGTCAGTAACTTTCCTCCTCAGGTCGTCCCTCATTTCAAGTTATACATTAAGAGGAGGGGCACTCATTGGAATTATCAGTATTTCATGATGGTCAATTTTTTATAGGCTTGGTTGAATATAGGGATGAAGATAAAGTTAAATTTGTAAAATTTACCTTTGGAACTGAACCGAATAGTAGAGATATTTTCAACTTTATTCATAATTACTTAGATGAACTGATGAATCAAACTAAAGTATCGGTTATAAAGAAGAAACCGAAGAAAGTTAATCCTAAACGGTTACAAAGACAAGTTGCTAAGGAACAAAAGCGACCTAAATCTTCAACTTATGCTCAACAAGCAATTAAAAAAGAGCAAGAAATTAAAAAATTACAAAGCAAAAAGAAAAACAAATTACTGAAAGAAAAGACGAAAGCATACAAACGACAGCTTAAAGTACAAAAAACAAAGCAAAAGAAAAAAGGTCATTAAGTCATTCGGTTAGTAATTTGTATAAGTTTCGACAATAGGACTTCGAACGTTTTAAATGTTAGAGGTCCTATTTTTTTACTTACCGAATTTTTCAATCGCTAAGCCTGATAGATTTTAAACTGTTGCACGTGATATGCTTAGGTGTGATATAGGAGGACTTGATGGATATGACAGATAAACAATTATCATCAACATCTAATTTGATTAATTATAAAAATGCCATGTTACTAGGTGAACAGCTATGATGACATTTCTAGCTATTGCGATTTTTGTCATAACGTTAATTTTTGTGATTTGGCAGCCGAAGGGTTTAGATATTGCTGTTACTGCTGTTATAGGTGCACTATTGGCACTGATTACTGGCGTAGTTGGTTGGTCGGATATTGTAGAAGTGACGGGTATCGTTTGGAATGCAACGTTAACATTTGTTGCAGTCATTCTGATTTCGCTTATACTCGATGAAGTCGGCTTTTTTGAATGGGCTGCTTTACATATGGTGCGAGCATCTAAAGGTCACGGCTTTAGGATGTTTGTCTACATTATGCTACTTGGTGCTGTGGTTGCGGCGTTCTTTGCAAATGATGGTGCGGCATTAATTTTAACGCCAATTGTGCTCGCAATGGTGCGTCATCTTGGCTTTAATAGGAGGGTCATTTTTCCATTTATTATCGCTAGTGGATTTATCGCTGATACGACGTCTTTACCTTTTACGGTAAGTAATTTAGTGAACATTGTATCTGCAGATTATTTCAATATTGGATTTATTAAATATTTCAGTCGAATGATTATTCCAAATTTATTTTCTTTAGTTGCCAGTATTGGTGTGTTGTGGGTTTATTTTAGAACATCTATTCCGAAGCGGGTGGATACTCAGGCTATTCAAAGTCCCCATACGGCAATTAAAGATCAGAAGCTTTTTAAAGTTTCATGGGTCGTTTTAGCAATATTACTTGTAGGTTATTTAAGTAGCGAATTTCTACGCATTCCTGTGTCATTCATTGCCGGAGGTATCGCAATTATTTTCTTAATCTTGGCACGTAAGTCTCATGCTGTTTCTATTGGAAAAGTAGTCAAAGGCGCGCCATGGAATATCGTGATTTTCTCATTAGGTATGTATTTGGTCGTTTTTGGTTTAAAAAATGTGGGCATTACCACGGTATTAGGACAAATTTTTTCAAGCATCTCAGAACATGGTTTATTCCCAAGTATTATGGGCGTAGGTTTTATTTCTGCAATCTTGTCATCAATCATGAATAACCTACCAACTGTTTTAATAGATGCGATTGCAATTCATCAATCTCAAGTTACAGGAGTACTTAAAGAAGGTATGGTGTATGCGAATGTAATTGGTTCAGATTTAGGTCCTAAAATCACGCCAATTGGGTCTTTAGCAACATTATTATGGCTCCATGTCTTAGCTCAAAAAGATGTTAAAATTTCCTGGGGAATATACTTTAAAACTGGCATCGTTATTACTATTCCTGTCTTGTTTATGACTTTATTAGGTTTATATATAACATTAATTCTCTTTTAAATCTGATGCTTTTCTTTCGTTAATTTAACATGATACAGTTTGTTTATAATAAAAATTGTATTTATTTTAAAAGGAGTAATGAATTCATGAGTATATTTTCAGAAGAAGAAAAAATTCAAATGTTAGCCGATATCGTCGAAATAAATACAGTAAATGACAATGAAATTGAAGTTGCACGTTACTTGAAACAATTATTCGAAGATCATGGCATTAAAGCAGAAATTGATGAAATAAAAGATAAACGCGTCAACTTAATTGCATCTATTGGAGAAGGTAGTCCGGTAGTAGGCGTTTCAGGTCATATGGATGTTGTGTCTGAAGGTGACCATAATGATTGGAATTACCCTCCTTTCGAGCTTACAGAAAAAGAGGGCTTATTATATGGACGTGGTACATCAGATATGAAAGCAGGTTTAATTGGCTTAGCGATTGCGATGATAGAAATTAAAGAAAGTGGGACTTTACCTAAAGGTACAATTAAGTTTATGGCAACTGCTGGCGAAGAAATGGAACAATTAGGTTCAGCTCAATTATATGAAAAAGGCTACATGAATGATGTGGATGCTTTAATTATTGCCGAGCCCTCTGAACAAAATATCGTTTATGCGCATAAAGGTTCAATGGATTTCAAAATTACGTCTAAAGGTAGAGCCGCACATAGTTCAGTGCCAGTGATTGGACAAAATGCGATTAAGCCGTTAATCCAATTTATTCAAAATATAGATGAAGAGTATGAACGTCTTTCAAAAGAATTAAAATATGAAAGATTGGATTTCTCTCATTTAATTAATCGCATCCAAACACAACTTCAAAATAACGATCAACTTGATGAAGAAGAAGTAAAACGTGTGATTTCAGGTTTAGTGATTAGTAATACAATTCTTCATGGTGGTAATCAGGTCAATTCAGTGCCAGACATTGCTACGGCAGATTTTAATATTAGAACTGTGCCAGAATATGATAATAATAAAGTAAAAGAGCTATTTAAAAAATATATTGAAGAAGTGAATAAACAAGGTGGACAACTTGAAGAAGATATGTATTTAGATTTAGATCCAGTGCTAACAACAGGAGATAATGACTTGATTAAAGTTGGACAACAAGTAGCTAAAAACATCTTTGATGAAGACATTGTGGCAGCACCGACAGTTGGTGTTACTGATGCTTCTAATTTGTTACGTGATAAAGATGAAGACTTCTCATTCTTAATGTTTGGCCCAGGCACTGTACCGCACCAAGTGAATGAGCATGTCGATAAAGAGAAATACCTTAAATTTATTGACTATTACACTGAACTTCTTACAACTTATTTAAAGCAATATGAATAAGATTTAACAAAAAATATTAGTTTTATAGAGAAAAGCGGTAACATTTTCAAGATGAAGTGTTGCCGTTTTTTGTTAGGTAAAAAAACTTCATTCTTAAAAAATTTTAAATATTAGTTCTAAATAAGGGTATGATAAAAATAATAATTTTTGTAAAATTCAATCAATTTTAAAATGAATAAAGGTGCTGATAAGGATGGGAGAAAACAAATCAACCAAATTTAAATTAAAAACACCGCATACTTATGCGTTATTAATGTTTGTGGTCGGTCTAGCATGGTTACTAACGTATATTATTCCAGCAGGTGAATACACAAGAGAAAAGAAAGGGGGACAGACTTTAGTTGTTTCTGGTACATATCACACTGTTGATTCTGCGCATTTGAACTTTTTAGAAATATTTAGATCCATTCCTGAAGGTTTGATTAGTGGTGGAGAAATTGTGTTTTATATCTTTTTAGTAGGTGGTGCGTTTGGCATTATTCACAAAACAGGCGCATTTGAAAATGGTGTTAATAAGGCAATGAGAACACTAGGTAAAGCTAATTTTTTAATGATTCCTTTAACAATGACGATATTTTCAATTTTAGGATTTACTATAGGTTTGGCTGAAGAAACGATTATATTTGTCCCTATCGGTATTATTATCGCCCGTACATTAGGATATGATGCATTGACAGGCGCTGCTATGGTTATTTTAGGCGCGGCAAGTGGTTTTAGTGGTGGTATGTTAAATCCATTTACAGTTGGTGTAGCACAAACAGTAGCAGAATTGCCCATGTTCTCTGGCTGGGGACTGCGTACTATTATTTACTTGTTTATTTTGACAGCTGCAATTTCAACCGTAATGTTATATGCACGTAAAGTTAAAAAGGATAAAACGAAAAGTATTGTTTATCATTTAGAACAAGAAGAAGGTCATACAAACCAAAAAGTTGAATATCAACATTTTAGTAAACGACAAGCTTTTAGTTTGTTAATTATTGTGGCGACGATTTTATTCAATGTATTTGGTATTTTTATGTTTGATTGGACATTTAATGAGATGAGTGCCAATTTCTTACTTTCTGGTATCATAGCTGGGCTAGTAAGTGGTTTAGGCTTAAATGGAACATTTGATGCTTTAATTGAAGGCATGCAGAATATATTATTTGGAGCAATGATTGTAGGTTTTGCGAAAGGTATTGTGGTTATTCTGGAAAATGGAAAAATTATCGATACAATCGTTCATGGTATGACCACATTATTATCAAATGTACCTGCCTCTTTAGTCATTATTGCCATGTTCATTTTACAGTTTTTACTCAACTTTTTTATCCCTTCTGGATCTGGACAAGCCTTAACAACTATGCCGTTAATGGTACCTATATCTGATTTACTGCATATCAATCGACAACTTACAGTACTCGCCTTTCAATATGGTGATTCAATTAGTAATATATTATTTCCAACATCAGCAATTCTTATAGGAGCATTAGCCGTAGGTCGTATTTCATACACAGAATGGATTAAATTCGTTTGGAAATTGATCCTTTTATGGGTGTTTATTTGTGCTGTTGCAATGTCTATTGCATTGGTAATTGGTTATTAAAATATTATAAGGGTAAGACTGACGTTTGTCTGAAGTTAGTAGGAAGGATGTCTAATGAGTATTGATATAACAACAAAAAGAGCAAGACCGTAATTTGGAAAAACGGTCTTGCTTTTTGATTAATATTTGTTTATTTGGCTTCTTTAGTTGCTTTTTTAAACGGATGTTTGTGATGTCTACCGTGTACAAAGAAGTAAACAATAATAGCTATTACAAGTAATACGCCCATTGCTAGGTATAAGTTACGGTAACCAATATATGGAATAAATAGACCAAGGATAAATGGTCCCATACCAGCACCAAAGTCAACAAAGATATAGAATGTTGAAGTCGCTAAGCCCATTTTGCTTGCTGGTGATTGTTGAATAGCGATAGCTTGAGCTGTTGGAATAATCGTGCCGTAACCAAAGCCAACAAATGCTGCTGCGACTAATAATGCTAATGGTGTATGCGTCATACTTAAAATAACTAAGCCAATAGCGAAACTGACTAATACTGGGTACATTACCTTATTTTCCCCAAAATTATCATAAACCTTACCTGTAAATGGTCGAGTAACGAATGTTGCAACTGCAAATACAACAAAGAAGAAACTTGATGCAGTGACTAAGTGAAGTAAGTCTGCATAAATAGATAAGAATGACAGTACACTTGAGTAAGCTACACCTACTAAAACAACAACCATTGAAATGGGTAATGCTTCTTTTTGTAAGAAAGCATTAATACCTTTAGGTTTAACAATTTCTTCATCTTCTGAAACAGTATTCATTGGTAATTTTTTAATGAAAAGAGAGAAGATTAAAGAAATAATGATGCTTACTAATCCAATCGCAAAGATAGATGAGAAACCTAAATTATTATTTAATACTAAACCTAGGAATGGTCCGAAAGCTGAAGCAAGTGTTACACTTAAACCGTAATAACCAATACCTTCACCTTTACGTTCTTCTGGAATAATACGAGATGAGATCGTACCCGTCGCAGTTGAAGAGAATCCAAACGCGATACCATGGAGTAAACGTACTATCATGAGAATCCAAATATTAGTAATAGCGAAATATAAAGCAATCGCGAGGACTGATGCGATGACGCCTCCAAGTAATACATTCTTAGGTTGTAGGTTATCAATAATACGGCCTGCTCCTAGTCTTCCACCTAGCATACCTATAATAAATACACCTGCAGCTAAGCCACCCATACTTTCTGAAGCGTGGTATTGATCAATTGTAAACTGTGTAATTGTAACGATTAACATGTAGTGTATGAGATACATGAATAAGTTAACTATCGTTACGAATATGAAGTCTTTAGTCCATAAACGCTGACCCATGATGTCCCTCCTTAATCATTTTTTAAAAAAGATATGCTTTATTTTAAATTTGTTCACTAAATATACAAATTCTATTATAGTAATAACTAATGCTAATGTATAATTAGAATTATCGAATTAAATATAAGTAAAACTGATATAAAGAGGTGCGAGATGAACTTTGAACAGTTAAGTTATGTGAAGACCGTTTATGAAGAAGAGTCTATTATTCGCGCAAGTGAGCTTATGCATATAAGCCAATCTGCAATGAGTCAATCTATTGCCAATTTAGAAGAAGAATTAGGATATAAATTATTTTATCGTTCAAGAAAAGGTACGGTACCTACTGAAGTAGGGAAACGTTTAATTCCCAAAATACTTGAAATAGAAGAAGCGAAAAATGATTTATGGTCAGAAATTAAAAGTATTAATACAAGTATTGAAGGAAAAATTAAAATCGCAACTATCCCAACGCTTTTCCATAAACTTTTGCTTAAAGTGTTATCGCATTTTAAAAATGACCATCCTAAAGTTGAAGTGGAAGTCTTAGAGGCAGAGAGAGAAGAAATATTGAAAATGGTACAAGATAACGAAATTGATATAGGTTTAATAGGTAAGAAAAAAGTAGGAGAGCAATATCATCATATTGTTGAACATCAACTTAATGTTTCTTCGGATTTTAAATTAATCGTTCCCGCTAAATCCAAACTTACTTTTAAAGACACAATTAATTTAGAAGATATTAAACATTATCCATTTGTACTTTATGATAGAAGTTTTTATCATCATCATTTAAAAGAATTTGAAAAAGAAAATGGAGAATTAAAAATCGTCTTTCGTACAAATAATCCTGTAGTAATGATGCGTATGATTGCTGAAGGTCTAGGTATTGGAATTGTCTCAAGTTTGATGCTTGAAAATGATCCTTTCTTAAATAATGAATTGATTGAATCATTACCTTTAGGGCAACCTTTTGATTATTCTATTTATTTTGCAGCAATGATTAATAAGGAAAGAAATAATGAACCTACTGTTTTAGAATTTATAAATTATTTAAAAGCTTAACCAAATCATTCTTATCAAAGCACCAAATATTATTCATAAAGCGTTCAAATTATTAATATATAAAAGTGATAATATAATAAATGAATAATATTTTAAGAGGTGTTTTTTATGAGTAATGCGAAAAAAGTTGCAGTAGTTACCGGCGCAGCTCAAGGTATTGGATTCAAAATTGCAGAACGTTTATTCAAAGATGGCTTTAGCGTTGCACTTGTAGACTTTAATGAAGAAGGCGCTAAAAAAGCAGCAGCTTCATTAAAAGCAGAAGGACAAGAAGCGGTAGCTTTTAAAGCAGATGTTTCAGACCGTGAAAATGTCTTTAATGTATTACGTGGTGTTGTAGAACATTTCGGTGAGTTTAATGTATTAGTTAATAATGCTGGTTTAGGACCAATGACACCTATCGACACAGTAACACCTGAACAATTTAGCCAAGTCATTGGTGTTAACATTGGTGGTGTCTTCTGGGGTATTCAAGCTGCTTTAGAACAATTTGAAAAATTAGGTCATGGTGGTAAAATCATTAACGCCACTTCTCAAGCAGGGGTTGAAGGTAACAAAGGCTTATCTTTATACAGTAGTACTAAATTCGCTGTGCGTGGTTTAACTCAAGTAGCAGCACGTGACTTAGCAGAAAAAGGTATTACAGTTAACGCCTATGCACCAGGTATCGTTGAAACTCCAATGATGGAAGGTATTGCGATTAAATTAGCTAAAGAAAATAATCAACCCGAAGAGTGGGGCTGGAAACAATTCACTGATCAAATTACATTAAAACGTTTATCTAAACCAGAAGACGTTGCGAATGTAGTAAGCTTCTTAGCAGGTAGCGATTCTGATTACATTACAGGACAAACAATTATCGTTGATGGTGGTATGAGATTCCACTAAGCCTATGTGATAAACATGTCTGTGTATAATGTTAATTATTTTCTTAAATTAAGTACAATTTAAAAAGAAATAGTATATAATATTGTTTAAACTTATAAAACAGAAAGGGAAAAGTGGATGAGGTTAAACAGTATTAACTTAGTTTCTATTATTTTATGTATATTATCATTCCTATTAGCCATTTCAATTGTGTTTACGAGTATGTTTTGGTATTTACCGGGATTCTTTGTATTACTGTTATCAGTAGTTTCAAGCATCTTAGGTATGATGAGTGGCAACAGACTATTAAATGGTGCAACTTTAATTTTAACAATTGTTTTCTTTGTTATTTTTTCAAGCCCATTACTTTTAGCATAGGATAATAACATATAACTTCAAGAAGTGGCTTACACTCTCAACGATGTAAGCCACTTTTAAATTTATTTAAGAAGGGTAAATGTAAGTATTACATTTAAGGGGGGTAAAGTATGGATGTTAGATTTCCGATTGGCCAATTTGAAGCGCCTAAAGATCCAACTTTAGTAGATGTGAAACAATGGATGAGTGAAATTGAAGTTTACATTAATCATTTAAAAGAAACAGTTGATCATTTAAGTGATGAACAATTGAAACAACAATATCGTGAAGGTAGTTGGACAGTAAGACAACTCGTCCATCATATTGCAGATTCACAAATTAATTTATATGAACGTTTGAAAATGACTTTAACCGACCAAGGTGTTACAGCATTTATGTTTAACCAAAATAAATGGGTAGAATTGCCCGATTCATTCTTACCTATTGATATCTCTCTTCATATTTTAGAAGGATTAAATAAACGTATTGTCGAAATGGGTAATCATGTTACAGAAGAGGATTTATCACGTACAATCACATTGTCTGATGGAAGTGATGTGTCAGTCGCTGAGTTACTTGCGAAATTATCTTAGCATGAAAGACATCATTTAGAACATATTAAAATTGCATTATCTAAATAAGAAGTATTTCTAGCTTCGATTGAGAGTATGAAACATGGTATTTTAAAATAAGTTATATAGAGTGAAAATAGTCACCTTTATCTTATAGATGTAAATCTAGGATAAAGGTGTTTTTTTACTTTAAAAAATTGTAAACATTGTAAATTTTGCCTTGTTACATGAAAAATGCATGTGCTAGGATTAATCTGTGATAACGTTTTCATAAAAAGATAAGCGAGATGAGATGATGAATTCTACAGAAGTTAAGCAATATATTGAAGATGGAAAGTTAACCGTAGGCATCGAATTTGGCTCAACAAGAATTAAAGCCATAGCTATTGATGACCAATGTCAAACGCTAGCGACAGGTTCTTTTGAGTGGGAGAATAGCTATCGCGATGGCTATTGGACATATTCTATGAACGATGCTTGGGTTGGCATTCAACAAAGTTATGCCGCAATGACACAAGAATTGAAAGATAAGTATGACGCTACTGTAACCCAACTCGCTTCATTAGGTATAAGTGGTATGATGCATGGTTACTTACCTTTTGACGAGAAGGATGACTTACTCGTTCCTTTTAGAACGTGGCGTAATAACAATGCAAATAAGGCAGCGGAAATTTTACGTGAAGATTTCCAAGTGAATATTCCAGAACGATGGAGTATCGCGCAACTTTATCAATCTGCTTTAGACCAAGAGTCTCATGTTGAGCACGTGCGTTATATGACAACACTTGCGGGCTATATTCATTGGTATCTAACTGATGAGAAAGTGCTTGGTATTGGCGATGCTTCAGGTATGTTCCCAATTGACAGTGAAACACAAGATTATCGTCAAGATATTCTAGATCGTTTTAATACGCTGTTTTCTGCAAAGGGGTATACCCAAGATATTCGAGACATTTTGCCTAAAGTCGTCGTAGCAGGTGAGTGTGCGGGACGTCTTACAGAAACAGGTGCTAAATTAGTCGATCCAAATGGTGAATTACAAGCAGGGTGCCCTTTATGTGCACCAGAAGCTGACGCGGCAACGGGGATGGTTGCGACAAATAGTGTAGCTCCACGAACAGGTAATGTTTCTGCGGGTACAAGTATTTTTTCAATGATTGTCTTAGAAAAACCAATTAAAGCTGTATATCCAGAAGTCGATATTGTCACTACACCAGATGGTTATGAAGTTGCGATGATTCACGCGAATAATTGTACATCTGATATTAACGCTTGGGTAGATTTATTTGGCGAAGTGTTAGATACCATGGGCGTGCAATACGATAAAGGAGCACTTTTCACAAAGTTATTTGAAAGCGCTTTAAAAGGTGACCAAGATTTAGGTAAATTATTATCTTTTGGCTATATTTCAGGTGAATTTATTACAGATGTGCAACATGGTTATCCAATGCTCGTACGTTCTGTTGATAGCAAATTCAATCTTGCCAACTTGATGAAGACACATATTTACAGTGCCTTCAGTACTTTGAAAATCGGTATTGATTTATTGAAAGATAAAGAAAATATTCAAATTGATTCGATGTACGGCCATGGTGGCATTTTCAAAACGGAGAAAGTCGCACAAACATTCTTAGCGGCTGCGCTTCAAAGTCCGGTGTTAGTGATGCAGACGGCGAGTGAAGGTGGCGCATGGGGTATTGCAGTATTAGCAAGATACATGATTGAAGAAGAAACAACGAACTTAGCAACATATCTTAATGATTTCGCATTTAAAGGCACGGAATCTCTAACAATTGAACCTACGAAAGAGGAAATTGATAGTTTCAGTGCTTACACAGATCGCTTTAAACAAGGCATTCCACTTGAACGTCTTGCACATGAACAATTTCATTCAGAACAATCAAAGTAACAATTAAACAAAGGTAGAAAGTGGGATTAAGTTGGTTAATGATTTACAAAAACAGCAACGCCAGTTTTTAGGTTTACCTATGGTTTTAATTTGGGGTTACATTGCCGTAGCAATCTTTATGACTGGCGATGGAGTAGAACAAGCATTTTTATCTAAATATATCATGAGTCTTGGCTATAGTAATGCAGAAGCTGGACATGTATTAACAGTTTACGGGTTAATCGTTGCTGTAGCTTCATGGATGTCAGGTGTTATGGCTGAAATCTTTAGTCCAAAACGTATTATGACATTAGCATTTGTTATTTGGATTATCTTCCACGTTGGATTTTTAACGTTAGGTTTAGCTCAAGATAACTACGCAATGATGATGATTATGTATGGTATTCGTGGATTTGCGTATCCAATGTTTATTTACAGCTTTGTAGTTTGGATTACATATTCTTCACCTAGCCACAAACTTGCCTCAGCAATGGGTTGGTTCTGGGCAATGTATTCAATCGGCATTGGCGTATTAGGTTCATATTTACCAAGTTTCACTATTCCGTTTATTGGTGAATTAGGTACGTTATGGTCATCACTTATCTTTATCGCAATTGGCGGACTTATTGCCATGTTCTTTGTAAACGATAATAAAGGTGGAGATGTTGAAGCAAAAAACATGACTAAAGGAGAAATTTTAAGAGAATTTGGACGTGGGATTACGATTTTAGGTAATAAAGATGTAGCGGTTGCCTTTGTCGTACGTATCATCAATCAATTATCTTTATTCGGTTTAGTCGTTTTCTTACCACACGTTTACACGGCTGATTTTGGTTTCACAACATCACAATGGTTACGTGTATGGGGCTTAATGTACTTTGTCACAATCTTTACTAACTTATTCTGGGGTGTCATTGGTGACAAGATTGGTTGGGTACGCCAAGTACGTTGGTTCGGTTGTATTGGTATGGCTGTAGCAACGTTAGCGTTCTATTACTTCCCAGCATGGAGTGGTCCAAATGTATTTGTGACAACATTAATCGCTTTAATGTTAGGTTTCGCAGTTGCGGCGTTTGTGCCGATGTCAGCCATTTTCCCAACGTTAGTGCCTGAACATAAAGGTGCTGCCGTTTCAGTACATAACTTAGCGGCTGGTTTAAGTAACTTCATTGGTTACGGACTTGCAAGTATCGCACTTACATTTACATCAGCAGAAGTAACAATTTGGATTTATGCAATTCTTTACGTTGTTGGCTTTATATTGACGTTCTTTATGAAAGTGCAACAACCGAGTAAACAAGTAAATACCACAGTTAACACACAATCAAATACAGCAGTTAATGCACAATCAAATTAGAAGGGTGAGAGAATCATGACAAACATTATTGATCAATTTAAAATTAACGGGAAAGTTGCAATTGTAACAGGAGGCGCAATGGGTCTAGGTAAAGCCATGGCTGAAGCTTTAGCACAAGCTGGCGCAGACATTGTTATCGCCGATATTAAATTAGACTTAGCTCAAGAAACTGCTAACGCAATCGCTGAACATGAAGGCGTCAAAACAACAGCATTAAAAGTAGACGTTACAAATCCTGAAGACGTTAACAAAATGGTTGAAGACGTTGTTAAAGAATACGGCAAAATTGACGTATTAGTAAACAATGCGGGTATGACAATTAATGAAAAAGCAGAAGATGTATCATACGAAAACTGGTTAAAAGTCATTAACTTAAACTTAAACGGCGTATTCTTAGTAGCACAAGCGGTAGGTCGCCAAATGATTAAACAAGGTAATGGTTCAATCATTAATACATCTTCTATGTCAGGTTTAATCGCCAACAAACCACAAGAACAAGCATCTTACAATGCTTCTAAAGCAGGCGTTATCATGTTAACGAAAAGTTTAGCGATGGAATGGTCTAAATATGGTATTAAAGTTAATACAATTGCGCCAGGATACATGAAAACAGCATTAACTGAACCAATGTTCAATACTGGTGGAGAAATGATTGATTACTGGATGGGCGCTACACCAATGGGTCGTCCAGGTGAACCAGAAGAATTAGGCGGTATCGTAGTATACCTTGCTTCTGATGCATCATCATTCACACAAGGTAGCGTCTTCACTATTGATGGTGGTTACACTGCATTATAATTTTTCTTTGAACGTACGAGAAAGGAAAATTTGCACTTTTTTAGCACTAGTGCGCTAACACTAATGCTCCAGCAAACCCGTTAAAAAGACGGTGGCTTTAGTTTTGGAATATAACCATCCCGCACCTACCAAAGTTAGGGATGGTTATTTTTTATGCCTAAAATTAAGAATTTCTAGAATAAAGTTATGACGCCCGGGTAGGTTGGGTAAACAATTTGTATATACTAACTGAACGGAGGAATAACTATGAAACGCTCGACAGAACTTGAAAAGACATTGAAGTCTCTAGATGGCCAAAAATATGGAGCGTATAAACGAACAAAAGGTACATATGCTTTTGATCAATTTCGATTAGCCATAGATCATGTGCAAGTAGACCCTTTCGCACCACCTTCCAAAATGCGTCTTATTATTGATCGTAATATCGCGCAAATACCAGACAATTTACTGGATACGAAAGATAAACGCATCGCAGTAGCTGACTTTCTAACAAGAACATTTGCTAAGCAAGCTGCGAAATTTAATCATACGGTTAAAGGCGCCGGTAAAAACGGTAAAATCTTTATCGACCATTGTGGACAAGAAATTCTGGAACGTACTGCAGTTGTTATCAACGATAAAGATATCGAAGTACGTATTGAAGTAGGCATGCCAGCTGCAGGGCGTAAGATTCTTGGAAAAGTAGCAGCGCATACTTTAATTCAAGGACTTCCATCAATTGTTGACCAATCACTCATTTTCAACAATATTAATCAACAAGCGCTTCAGAATCAAGTGACATTAAAACTGGATCAAACGTATATTAGAGAACAACTTGAACAACGTAACTTAGTTGCTTTCGTCGCCAATGATTCTATCTTACCTAGAAAAAGCGGTGTCTCTGATGCACCTATGAAAGACGCAATTAAGTTTACGAGTCCTGAATCAGTAGAAACTACATTTAACTTACCTAGTGGTCGGGCAGTCACAGGGATGTCTATTCCAGAAGGTATTACGCTCATTGTTGGTGGTGGATATCACGGTAAATCGACATTAATTGAAGCCTTAGAGCGTGGCGTTTATAACCATATCCCTAACGACGGAAGAGAGTTTGTCCTCACACGCCATGATGCTATGAAGATTCGCGCTGAAGATGGTCGTAGTATTCAAAATGTGAATATCAGTCCGTTTATTGATAATTTGCCGGGCAAGAAAGATACGACTCACTTCTCAACAGAGAATGCTAGTGGCAGTACATCTCAAGCGACGAATGTGATGGAAGCGTTAGAAGCGCAAACGTCTACATTATTAATTGATGAAGATACATCTGCGACTAACTTTATGATTCGCGATGGTCGCATGCAGAAGCTAATTGCGCCGGATAAAGAGCCGATTACGCCATTTTCAAGTAAAGTTAAACCACTTTATGACGATTATAACGTTTCTACTATTCTCATTGTGGGTGGTTCTGGCGATTATTTCGATGTTGCAGACCGTGTATTGATGATGGATGAATATCATTTGAAAGATGTGACGTCCGAGGCTAAAGCAATTGCTGATGAAGATGGGTATAAGCGTGGTGCTGAGTCAAATGCTCATTTTGGTGACATTCCAGCTCGTGTGCCTTTAGGTGCTTCATTTTCTAAAAAGGGAAAAGATGATCGTTTGAAAGCGAAAGGCTTGCATACCGTCATGTATGGTAAAGAGGCTATCGATATTTCTGGTTTAGAGCAACTGATTGATGATAGTCAGACGAATGCCCTTACGGTAATGATTGATTACTTTAGACGTCATCTGATAGATGAGCATACGAATCTTATTGATGCTACAAATCGTATGTACGCTTTGATTGAAAAGGAAGGCATTGAAGCGGTATCGCACTTTGAAGGACACCCAGGCAACTTAGCTTTACCACGCAAACAAGAATTCATCGGTACATTGAATCGTTATCGAGGATTAAAAATTAAATAGTTGTTATAGAGGAAAAGCGTATTGTGAGGCACGGGGCTATATCACAATACGCTTTCTTTTCATTTTACACTAAAATGTATAAAAAATGGTAACTTATACAAAAGAAAAGTTACCATTTATAGTGTGAATATTTATGAATTTTAATGTATGTGATTATGAATACCTTCAGCCGCACGGATACCGCTAAAGATACAACCGCCTAGGAAAGTACCTTCAAGCGCGCGATAACCATGAACGCCACCGCCACCAAAGCCTGACGCTTCTCCTGCAGCATATAAACCTGTGATAGGTTGCATATCATGTTTAAGTGCTTGACCATCAAGATTTGTTTGAATACCACCAAGTGTTTTACGACTAATAATATTTAATTTAACCGCGATTAACTTACCATTTTTACCACTTAAAATTTTATGAGGTTTTGCGGTACGTACTAATCTATCACCCAAGAATTGACGTGCGTTATGAATAAACGAAATTTGAGGATCTTTGCTAAACTTGTTATCAATTTGTAAGTCTCGAGCTTTAATTTCATGTTTAATCGCTTCATAATCAAGCAAGTCGCTACCGACTAAGTCATTCATTTTCCGAACAAGCGTCCCTAAATCATCAGCTATCACGAAATCTGGACCTTTATTCATAAATGCCTCAACGGGAGAAGTCGCTTTACTGCCTAAACGTTCTTGAATTAGCAATTTAATATCTTTATCAGTCAAATCTGGATTCTGTTCTGATCCGGATAACACAAATTCTTTCTTAATAATATCTTCCGTTAAGATAAACCATGAATAATCGTAACCCGTCTTCATAATCGTTTCTAACGTATGCAATGTATCGAACCCGGGATAATCTGGCGCTGTCATACGACGACCAGTAGCATCAAACCACATAGAAGATGGACCAGGAATGATGCGAATCCCATGATTTGACCAAATAGGACTATGATTCTGAATGCCTTCCGTATAATGCCACATTCGATCTTTGTTCACTACATTTGCCCCAGCATCTTCCGTAATTTGAATAAGACGACCATCTGTAGAATCGGGCACGCCTTGAATCATCGTTTGAGGTGGGTTACCCAAACGTTTTGGCCAATATTTCCGAATTAACGGCATATTCGCGCCAATACCTCCAGAAGTGATTAACAATTCATCTACTGGATAATGGAAAGTATCAATAACAGTACGAGAAGACTTCTCGCCACGTTCAACCTCGCTTGGCTCCAAGATGTTTCCAGTCACATGCGTCACTTGATTATCCTCAATCCCAATTTCCGTCACTTGATGGCGTGGTAGAAATTCAAATTTTCCTTCTTGCTCTTTTTGGAAAATGTATTTAACAAACGGTTCCACAAGTCCCGGACCGGTACCCCAAGTGATGTGGAAACGTGGCACAGAATTACCATGACCAGAGGCAGATAAACCACCACGTTCTGCCCAACCTAAAATAGGAGTAAGGCGGATGCCCATATCTTTTAAATATTGTTCTTTTTCAAATGTCGCAAATCTTACATATGCTTCTGCCCATTGTTTCGCCCAATAGTCTTCATCATCGGGACGGTCAAACTGTGCTGAACCTAACCAATCATTTAATGCCAATTCATATGAATCTTTAACACCTAGGCGTTGTTGAATTTTAGAGTTCACAAGGAACAGCCCACCAAAAGACCAATATGCTTGTCCACCAATCGCTTGGCGTGGCTCTTGGTCTAACATTGTGACATGGTAACCTTTCTTCAATAATTCTGTAGCTGCTACAAGTCCACTTAGCCCAGCTCCAATTACAAAAATCTTTTTATTCATATTAAACTCCTTAAATACTCATAAATTTAAATGCATTTATCATATTTTATCAAGGATTAGAAAGAAGAGAAAATGGATTGGTGGTTGCGAATGAAAGTTTTAATTAATATTTCTAATTTATAACGTTATTAAGTAGTGCCTAAATAGTCTTGAAAATAAAAATAACGCTAAAAGAACTCTAGCGTTATTTTTCATCAATTTAACTGATATTTTTAACGATTTTTCCATCGATACTTACGATTTTAATATTGTGAGGATGTTTTAAAATACTAATATTCTCGAGTGGATTGTCATTTAAAATAATAAAATCGGCTTTTTTATTGACTTCAATTGTACCTATCGTGTCGTCATAACCTAGACATTCTGAAGCAATTTTAGTAGAAGACACAATAGCTTGCATAGGGGTCATACCATGTTCCACCATTAATTCAAGTTCTCTTAAATTTGTGCCATGTTTAAATACTCCAGCATCTGTGCCCATTGCAATTTTAACGCCTGCTTTTAGTGCTTTTTTAAAGCTTTCTGAATGGGCTTTAATGACTTCTTTTGATTTAGCAATTGAGGTTTCAGACATGCCAAGCTCTTTAGCATACTCGATGACGGAAACAGGTGCTAATAAGGTAGGTACTAAAAACATTCCTTTTTTCTTCATACCTTCTATTGCTTCGTCATCTAGAAAAATACCGTGTTCAATAGAGTGAATACCGGCTTCAATACAATTTTTAATACCTTGTAATCCTTGAGCGTGGGCCATCACTTTTCTATTACCTCTAAATTGAGCTTCTTCCACCATGACTTTTAATTCTTCAACTGAAAATTGAGTGAAGTTTGGATGATCTGTAGGGCTAGTGACACCACCAGTAGCGTGTACTTTAATAACATCGGCGCCTGCTCTTAGCATTTCGCGTACTTTTTTACGAACTTCTTCAACGCCATCACAGATTCCATTAGGCATACCAGGATAATCTTCTAGAAAACTTGGAACTAAAAATCCTGACTTAGTTAATTTATCACCGTGTCCCCCTGTTATCGTTAGCGCATTGACACTTATTTGTAAGCGTGGACCTAAAATTCTGCCATCTTGTATCGCCTCTTTGATACCTTGGTCTGCGCCTAAAGCATCACGTACTGTTGTAATTCCAGCATCTACGGTTCTCTTTAAATGATCGATTGCTTTATAAAAATTGTAAGAAAATGGTTTGCTTAATTTATGTTCAAGTGGCCCCATCTCTTCAATAATATGTACATGACTATCTATCATACCGGGCAATAAGAATTTATTAGTGCCATCTATCACATCATTATCCTTAACTTGTAAATTATTGCCTATTTGTCTAAAATAGTTATCTATAATTTGCACATCAACATTATATTGTATATCTTTTCCTGTTCCATCAATTAAATTAATATTTTTAATAAGCATTATAATCCCACCTTTTTAATGCATAAAATTCATTATGATTCCTGTTAAAATGACTGAAGCTATAGTTACAGTAGTAAAACCACCAATCAACATAGGACTCAGTAATTCTTTAAATAACGCTTCTTGTTCTTCCTCATTATTAGCAACAGAACGACTGACTTCGACACAAAGTAAATAATCACCTGGGAAGCCATAAAGAGCTGTTAATGCTACAGGAAGTGCTTTAGTATATTTCCAACCTACTATTCTAGCTGCGATTGAACCGCCAATTAAAATTCCCATGGCCCCAATGAATAAAATGAGAGCGATAGCAGGTAAATTTTCAAATAGGTCTTTAGGCGTTACGTTGCCCAATGAACCAATAACAATTAGCATAATTGAAACCACTAGGATAGTGAAAGATTTATTGTGTTCAAGTTCAGCCTGTTCAAATAAGCCAAATTTAAAACCTAAAATACCAAAGAATAAGCAAATTAAAGAATAATGAATATGTGTATAATTTCCAATTATGAAAGCGATTGTAGCAAGGAAAAACATTATAAAGAGTCGCAAAATATTGTTTTGCAAAATGGGAAAACGAGTGTGAAAACTATTTTTATTTTCATTGTCATTTATTGTGTTTTTAACCGAATTAGTATTACGGAAATTATGTTCTAAGTAGTATTCTCCATACCTTTTCATAAATAAAGAACTTAGGGGTAAACCAATGACAGCTTGTAAACCTTGAACTAGAGCAGGTAAAACAATTAAATACTCTAAATGTAACTCTTTAAGCTTATCGATAGTAATGAGTAAAGCCACTAGTCCTCCTGCTATAGGGCCTACACCTGAAGCTGCCGTTCTAAAGTCGAATACGAATGTAACGATGGTTAATATAAAAAATGTCGAGCCAATAATTCCACTAAAAGATATAATCACAGCTTTCCACTGTTTTTTTAAAGTAGAGAGAGGCATCATCGTACCCATATGCATGATTGCTGGAGCGATAGCAATAGCACCTAGTGAAGGAAGAATTGCTGATTTTAATATAGAAGCGGGTAGTATTCCTGCCCATTTAAGTAGTAAAAAGCTGATCATTGCTGTCAATAGCATTGGAATACGTGCTTTTGTTAAAGTCGATAAAATTTCACCAAAAGCTAAAAGTGCAAATAGAACTGTAGCTGAAATAATTGGTTCGTTTAACATAGGCACACTCCTTTCTTCAAATAAGTTAGATAAATAATACCATTAAAAGGAACAATTGTTAATATAATTATCAGATTTTTCTGATAATTATATTTGTAGTGACTTGCTAGATTATTAAAATATACGGGTATATACTTATATCAATCATTTTAAAAGGGGTGGCTTATAGTGGCATCATTAGAAGTATTAAATCCAGCAACTAATGAAGTAATTGAAACGTTAGAGTATACAGATGAAGCGACGGCGAAACAACAAATTGAGAAGGCACATGAGGCATTTAAATCTTGGAGAGAAGTAGATGCACATGAACGTGTTGATAAATTATATAAATGGTTCTCACTTATCAACGAACACAAAGATGAATTAGCCGAACTGATTACTAAAGAAGGTGGTAAACCGTTAAAAGAAGCACAAGGTGAAGTAGATTATGCTAATTCATATGTATCTTGGTATGCCGAAGAAGCGAAACGTATTTACGGACGTACGATTCCTGGCAATACGCCTGATAAAAATATCATTGTGAAGAAATTCCCAGTGGGCGTAGTAGGTGCGATTACACCATGGAACTTCCCGGCAGCAATGATTACACGTAAGATTGCGCCAGCGTTAGCTGCAGGTTGTACGATTGTATGTAAACCAGCCACACAAACACCTTTAACTACTATTCGTTTAATCGAACTTGCACACGAAGCGGGTATTCCTGAAGATGCGGTGCAATATGTAGTCATGTCTGGTAAAGATGCTGGAGAACTGTTCACGAAACATCCAATCATGCAGAAAGTCACATTTACTGGCTCAACTGACGTCGGTAAGAAATTGATCGCCCAGGCTGCAGAATCTGTTGAAAATGTAACAATGGAACTAGGCGGACTAGCACCATTAATCGTTCACGAAGATGCTGATATTGAATATGCAGTAGATCAAACCATTGCGTCTAAATTTCGTAATGCAGGTCAAACTTGTATCTGCGCAAACCGTGTTTATGTGCATAAAGCGGTTGAGAAAGCATTTACTGAACAATTAACACAAAAAGTCCATAATTTAAAAGTGGGTAACGGTATGGACGAAGGCGTTACAATTGGTCCACTTATCAATAAAGATGGCGTAGAAAAAGTTGTAAACCAATTGAAAGATGCAGAATCTAAAGGTGCGAAATTATCTCGCTCATTAGAAGACGCTCAAGAACTTGGTGGTAACTTCTTGAAACCCGTTGTCATATCAAATGCGAACCAAGACATGTTAGCAATGCAAGAAGAAACGTTTGGCCCAATCGTACCTATCGCAACGTACTCTGACTTAGAAGATGCGATTCAAATGGCGAATGATACGCAATTTGGCTTAGCTGCTTACTTCTTTACAAATGATTATCGCACAGGCTTCCACTTATATAATTCGCTTGATTATGGCGTTATCGGTTGGAATGATGGCGGTCCATCAGCAGCACATGCGCCATTTGGTGGCATGAAAGAAAGTGGTTACGGCCGTGAAGGTGGTACAGAAGGTATCGAACCTTACTTAGAAACGAAATATTTATCAATTGGTAATATGTAAGATAAGAGGCTCGCTTCTCATTTTATGGGAAGTGGGCTAATTTTATATAATTTCGTAGCTTATATTCTGTTATTATGAAAATGAAAAACAGATAGAGAGTGTGAGAATATAATAACAAATATGCTATTTTACATTAACGGTACGCAAGTAACTCAAAAGAAAGTAAATAAATGGGAAACAAAACGTTTAAAACATGTTTATAAATATTTATCGAAATATCCTGAAGCTCAGTTCAATAAAGATGTCAAAACATGGGTTAAAAATAATGATTTAGATAAAATGAAACAGGAAATTGTTCAAGCTAAACTAAACATCACCTTTTCAAAACTAAGAAAATCAATGGAATTAAAATATACAGTAGGTAACTTAATATCAGCAATAGCGACTAAGTTATCGTTTGGACAACGCAAAATGAGTACAGTTGAAATAGCTGTGTCTAATAGTCATTTAAATGCTCGGGAAATAATGGATGCTTTAGACCGAATAATGATGCAAAAGACGCCTGAACATGATGAAATTAATGTAAAAGTTAATCCGGATCATTATGTACTTGAAGGCATTACTACAGAAATTCAAGAAGTGCTTGAAACTACAGGAGGCAGTCCGTTACTAACGCGTTTCTTTGCTCATTATAATGATGAAACAAAACTTAAATCTCGCATGTCGGAAGATTACCAAATTGAATTACCAGGCGTCGCTAAATTGAAAAACGGCACTATCATAGGCGGTATGCGTCATCAAATTCGCAATGAAAATAATGGCTTTCGTTTTAAAGCATTAGTTGAATTTCCAGCAATTTTACCAGACTATATGATACATCAACATCAATATCATTTATGCTGTGAATTTGGAAACTGGCTTACTTACATTTTAAAAATTGAAAGTAAATAATGGCTTAATTTGTTACTCGCTATCTTATAAAGTAGCGAGTTTTTTTATTATCCAAAAAATTATTGTGAATTAATTATTTTTGTTTAAATTTACTATCAAAATATTTGTGAAATCGTTTACACAAATCCTTTTCAGTGGAAAAATAAAGGAGAGATACATAAACATAGAGGCTGCGATTAAAAGAACTTATGTCCTGGGAAACTCTAAAGTAGAACTTAGAAACTAATGGTTTCTAAGTAAGTAAAACTAGTTATTAAAAATAACTGTTTTGCTTTAGCTTCCCAAAAGCAGGATTTTAGGTAGCGGGGCCCCAACACAGAGAATTTCATTCAGAAATTCTACAAGCAAAGCAAGTTGGGGATTCACGACTCGACAAAATTTGAGAAACAATTTTGCTCATCGTTCGATTCTGCTCAAATCCAAAACGCTTTTGTCCAGACCTTGCTTAAATACAGGAGGATGTTTGAAATGAGTGAATCAATTCCAGAAAAAATGAAAGTTGCATTAATGCATGAACCGTATGATATTGAAATTATTGAAAGAGACGTACCGTCAGTCGGACCTAAAGATGTCTTAATCAAAATGATGGCAGTAGGCGTATGTGGTTCAGACGTTCATTATTATGCACATGGTCGTGTAGGTGAATTCGTAGTTGAAAAACCAATCGTTTTAGGACATGAATGTGCAGGTATGGTCGCTCAAGTTGGGGATGAAGTGACTGATTTCAAAGTAGGCGATCGCGTAGCAATTGAACCAGGTGAACCTTGTCGTGAATGCGAATATTGTAAATCTGGTAAATATAACTTATGTCCACACATGGAATTTATGGCGACACCACCTTATGATGGTGCGTTCTGCGAATATGTGAGTCATCCAGCAGACTTCATTTATCACTTACCAGACTCAGTTACATATGAACAAGCGACATTAGTTGAACCTTTCTCAGTAGGTTTACAAGCATGTAAACGTGCAGATATTAAACCAGGTTCAACAGTGGTAATCATGGGAATGGGTCCAGTAGGCTTAATGGCAGTGGTAGCCGCGAAAGCATACGGCGCTACAAACATTATCGTTTCAGATTTAGAAGAGAACCGTCTAGCAGCCGCAAAACGTTTAGGCGCAACGACAACAATTAATATTAAAAACGAAGATGTTGTAGAACGTATTAAAGAATTAACAGACGGCCAAGGCGTTAACTATGCGATTGAAACAGCAGGTAATCCAATTGCTTTAAGAAGCGCATTAAATTCATTAAAAGATGGCGGTACATTAGCAATCGTTGGCTTACCACAAGAAGATATGAATGAAATTAACGTACCATTTATCGCTAACCATGAAATCAATATTGTCGGCGTATTTAGATATGCAAATACGTACCCCCAAGGTATCCAAATCTTAAGTACAACAGATGCAGACATTGATTCATTATTTACACATCAATTTGAACTTGATGATACAAAACAAGCGATGGAATTAACACGTACAAGTAAAGGTGACGCTTTGAAAGTCATGGTTTATCCTAATGGATTTTTAGAGAAATAAAAGATAGTAATTAGCAATAAGATTAAAATAAAGTTAAATGAAATCGGGCCAAGACGTAAACGTTATGGTCCGATTTTTTGAATAACTAAGTAACTGTAAATACTTAAATTAAACAACTTTCAAAAGTGAAAGAAGTAGCTTTCAAATGTAAGATTAGATAAATGCACCTTTATCTTTAAGCTCCTACCATAAAAGGTAAGGAGGTTATGTTATGAATCAAAAACGTATTATCGGATTAGATATTATTCGAGGACTTGCGATTGCGATTGTTCTATTTGCGAATGTAAGAGAGATTATGCCTATTATGGAAGGGGAGAAACAACCCCATTTCACACAAATAGATCACTTTATTAAACAATTCTTTGCTATGTTTATAGATATGCGTTTTATTACGTTGTTTACTTTATTGTTTGGTATAGGTATGGGCATTTTCATGAATAATGCACGTAAAAAAGATTTATCACCTATTAAATTAATGTTTCGTCGACTCATCTTCTTATTTGTAGTAGGTATTCCAGGGTTAATCTTAGTACTGCCATACGCGCAATACGCTATCTATGGATGTATTTTGATGTTCCTATTTTTACTACCTAAAGCACGCTATACATTATGGGTATCAATCGTACTTCTTGTCGCGAATATTGTAATGACAATATGGACGCCTCAAAGTAATAATGTTGATGTCATGTTTTTAGGTGTAATGGCATTTGGCTTATTTTTATCACAAAGTGTCATCATTTATAGATTCAAGGAATACAAGAAATTCTTTATGAGTACGGTAGCTATAAGTAGTATTGTCATTATAGGTGCCATAGTATTAAAACAATTGGATGCACATTTTGCTTGGTATAGTGTTGAAGATATGGTGACGCCTTTCCAAAGTATCATTTATTTTATTCTTCTACTCTTTATTACTGATAGAAAAAGTGTTCAACGTATTATGACACCTTTTGAAAAACTAGGGAAAACAGCATTTACGAATTTCTTAGTTCAAATGATTTTCTTAGATTTATTCTTATCTTTTGTATTCCCTTATCCACACCCTACGCCATTACAAGCCATTTATATCGGTATACCTATTCTAGTAGTGTTCATTCTACTAACATATTGGTGGCTAGCACACCATCGCCAAGGTCCATTAGAAATGTTATGGCGTAAATGGACTTATAAAAATATTTCTCAAAAATAATAAAATTAATTATAAATGATCGGATTAATGAAGAAGTGTACCAAAACACACGCATTAATCCGATTTTTGTATTTTATAAACATAATGATGTGTCTATTAATTAATTTTTAATGGACAAAAAAATATAATTTGTCTATTAAGTGTATTTTTCTTAATTTAAAAGTGAGAAATAATTAAAAAGATGTGGTAATTTATTAAATAGACACAACGTCTATTAAAAAATGAGTATGAGTTCAAAAGAAAGATATAGGGGGATTGTGTTATGAACAAAAGACGTAAAGTAATAGATATTCATCACCATATTATTCCGAAAGTATATAGAGATGCATTACAGAAAATTGGAGTAACAACTGCCGGTGGTTATCCGATTAAACAGTGGGAGCCTCAAAACAGTATCGATATGATGGACGAGTTAGGAATCGATATAGGATATACCTCTATTTCAGAGCCAGCAACAATGCCGTTTAAAAGAAAAAAAGCATTGAAAGTGGCGCGTCAGGTCAATGAATACCAAGCACAATTAAAGCAAGATTATCCAGATAGATTTAGAAGCTTTGCCTTATTGCCCATGCCTCATGTAAAAGAAACAATTAAAGAAATTGAATACGCATTAGACGTATTAAAGTTAGATGGCGTCGGATTATTCTCGAATTATGAAGATGCTTATCTTGGAAATAGTCAATTTGAAAAGGTAATGGAAGCTCTAGATCAACGTCATGCGAAAGTATTCATTCATCCTAGTTCTAACACGTCAGACTTTACCCCACCTCAATATGTCGTGGCAGACTTTATTGAGGAATTTACATTTAATACGACACGCGCAGCGGCTAATCTAATCTTTAGTGGTACATTAGAGCGTTATCCTAATATTCAATTTATCTTAGCGCATGCTGGAGGGACACTACCATATTTAGAATGGCGCCTCCACAACACGTTAGAAACTCAAAAATATATCGCTCAAGATCCTAAAAATAGAGTTAAAACAGTGATGACTAATAGTAAATCTGAAATCATTAAAGAAGTGACAAAGCATCCGATACGCTATGCGAAAATGTTTAATACGTATCGCCAAGGATTAAAAGCAACCAAACATATATCACATTCTGCAAGCGATTTTATTAAACGATTCTATTATGATACAGGACTTTCAACTGGGGAGGCGACATTTGCAAGTCTAAAAGAAGTGACTGATAGTGCACATATTCTATTTGGTTCAGATGCGTTTTATGCGCCTAATGATTGGATAGCTAAAATGGAAAGAAATATTGAAGATACCCCTGCATTTAGTGATATGGAGAAAGATAATATCTTTGGTAGTAACGCAGAAACATTATTTAAATAAGGAGGACTAAGGGTGAAAACATTTTTGAAATTTAAATGGCCCATTTCAATTGCTGTATTATTAATCATCATTCTTACAGTGATTTTTGCGCCAAATTTATCTCAATTGGCAAAAGAAAATGGGGAAATTAAGCCACCCGACGATACTACATCTCAACAATATACAAAAATGTTGAAAGATGTTGGTGCCAATTCCAATACGATGGTGGCAGTCATTAATCTGAAAGAGCCATTAAAAGATAAAAGTAGTAAGCAGTTAAATGACTATATCGATAAAGTTAAAAACGTAAAAGGTGTAGACAGTGTTATTTCACCTGACGAAAATAAAGAAACCTTTAATAAAATGGTTTCAAAAGATAAGAAAACAGTCATGCTACCAATAGAACTGAATACGAGTAAATCAGTAGCGACAGCAGACAAAATTAATAAAATAGATAATCAATTTGACGGTGTATACTTAACGAACAATGATTTAATGACGAATGATATTAATAAAAGCACTGATAAAGGCTTACAAAAAACAGAAATCGTAACGTTCGTATTAATTTTAGTGATTTTATTTATTGTATTCCGTTCAGTTGTCACACCATTTATTCCTTTATTTATCGTAGGTATTTCATATATATTCGGTTCAGCTATTATCGCAATTCTTGTGAAATATTTTGATTTTCCAGTCTCTATTTATATTCAACCGTTCTTAGTTGCATTGCTATTTGGGATTGGTACAGATTACTGTATATTATTACTCAATCGTTTTAAGGAAGAACTGGGTGAGCATGATAAAACGACAGCTGTTTATAATACATTTGTACATGGTGGTAAAACCATTTTACTTTGTGGTTTAACGATCTTCGCAAGTTTCTTAGTGATTTTCTTCGCTAAATTTGATTTATTCAGATCAGCCGTTGGTATAGGTATCGGTGTGATTTGTTTAATGATCGTTATTTATACACTCTTACCACTCATTTTAGTACTTTTAGGTGACAAGGTCTTTTGGCCAAGTAAAAAAGCGACAAGTCATAAAGATAATAAACTTTGGGGTAAGATGGGTGCATTTTCAATTAAAAATGCTTTCCTCATCATCTTAATTACATTAGCTATAGCCTTACCATTAATTTATTTCGTACCTAACAAAATCACTTATGATAACACGAATGAAGTGAGCGACGATTATGGTTCTGTTAAAGCACTAAATATTATTAAAGATAAGTTTGAAATGGGCGAAGCTTTCCCAGCGATGATTGCAATTAAAGATGATCACAAACTGACAACGTCTAAAGGTCTCAATGATCTCGAAACATTATCTAGAAGTATTAATAAGATAGACGGCGTAAAAGGTGTGAACACGATTACACGTCCCGTGGGCAAACCTATTAAACAATTATCTGCTTCTGATCAACTCAATGAAATTCAGAAGAAATTAACAGATGCTAATAACGGTTTAGGAAAAGTAAATAACGGACTTGGTACGATGCAAAACAATGTGCAACCTTACACTCAACCTGGTAACGTACAACAAAGTATGCAACAAGCATCACAAAATCCACAAGCAGCAACACAAAGTATGACCCAACAAGCTAACCAATTATCACAAGGCTTACAACAAGCACAACAAGGTAATAAAAAAGTGATAAAAGGTCAGAAACAAATCCAATCTTACTTAAATGATATGGCGAAAGACAAAAATATGGACCGCTCAGGAATGTATATTTCTGACGAGGCACTTAAAGAGAAACAAATGAAGAAAGCCATTAATCAATATAGTGAAGATAACGGAAAAGTTGTCTTACTCAACGTGGAATTGGATAAAAATCCATACTCTAAATCTGCTTTCAAAACGCTAGACAGTATTAAAAATACAGTGAATAATCAAATCAATCAGACAAGTTTTGAACATAGTACGATTAAATATGGTGGCATTACATCTCAAAATGCAGACTTAGATAATACGATTAATCACGATATGACAAAAGTTATAATATTGATGTCACTCGTCACATTTATTATCTTAGTTATCTTTAAACGTTCAATTATTATGCCACTGTATATGATGGCTTCCATCTTAATAACATATTATGTTTCAATGAGTCTTGCTAATCTATTATTCAATGAGATGCTCGGTGCGAAAGGCATCTTACTCGTCGTACCATTCTTCAGCTTAGTGATATTATTCTCATTGGGTATCGATTATGCTATCTTCTTATTGAATCGTTTTAATGAAGAAATAGAAACAACAGATAGTGAAACGGCACTTATGACAGCTATGAAGAAAATGGGCTCAGTCATCATGACAGCATGTATCATTATTGTAGGTACGATTGCAGCGCTTTATACATCCGGCGCACACACATTAATGCAAATTGCGACGGTGTTAATCATAGGTTTAGTAATATATAGCTTACTCATTCTACCTTTATTTATTCCATCTATAGTAGCTACACTAGGTAAAGGAAATTGGTGGCCGTTTAAAGCACCTAATACAACTAAAGATTAAGTATGAATTCTAAACAGTCCATAAATGAATGATTTTTAAGTTCATTTATGGGCTTTTCTTATACCATTTTTCTCTTTTTGAAAAGGGAGAGGGAATGTACATTCATTAGTTATTCTCCTGTTAACAATATAATTTAAATTTGATTTATGTTTAAAACTTTTCTGAACGTCAATACAAATAATGTAAGAGGAATTAATAATGATTCTCAATCGGAGGGATTTTTAATTATGACTAAAGAAATTCAATCAAATGGCGTAACAGTAAAAGTTCCAGATACAATCGAATCAGCAGTCGCTTTAGAATATTCATTTGTAGAAGCATTAGCGAAATTAAATATTAACGTAACTGGTATCGCAGACGACAACGACGGAAATAATTTAGACTCATCAATTAAAGATTCAATTGGTAACTATACTTCAGTAGGTACACGTTTAGAACCAGACACTGAAGCTATCAAAAAAGCAGAACCTCAAATCATTTTAGCGGATAAAAATAGACACGAAAAAATCTTTGATCAATTAAATCAAATTGCGCCAACAGTTTTATTAGAAAGCTTTGATGCAAACTATGAACAAAGTGTAGATGTATTCAAACAAATCGCTGAAATCGCATCAGAAGAAGATAAAGGTCGCGAAGTTGTAGAAGAACATGATAGAAAAGTTGAAGACCTAAGTAAAGATGTAACAATTGATAAAGATAAATCAACAATCGCAGCAGTCCCTACAAGCGAAGGCTTATATGTGCACGCTTCTGATTCTTATGTAGGTCAATTCTTAAGCAAAGTTGGCTTCAATAGCTCTATTTCTGAAAATGATGAAAATCAATTACCAGATTATATGGGTGCAGACTACTTAAAAGTAGACACAGATAAACTAGCTAACTTTAATCCAGAACGTATCTTTGTAATGCTAGATAACGATAATCAAAAAGAATATGACAACCTTAAAGAATCTGATGCTTGGAAACAAGTAGAAGCAGTTAAAAACAATCGCGTACACGAAGTTAACCGTGAACGTTGGGCAAAATATCGTGGCTTAATCGCTTCAGAATTAATCTTAGAAGACTTAACAAAAGTTGAAGAATAATAAATTCAAATTCGTAAAAATAAAAGAATGAGTGAAAAGGTAGCAATGCTTCTTGAGTAGTGAAGCTTTGCTGCCTTTTTTATATTTTTAACTATGCGGGCAGTCTTAATTTTGAGTTTTCGCGCTACTTTTCAATGACAAAAGAAGATTGGTATTTCGTTAATTCTTCTTTTATATAGTTATACATATTTAAATCTGCTTGATTAAGTTCAACACTTTTTAAAGTTGAAAGATAAATCGCGCTGGAAATAATAAATGATGGGTTCTTAATGTAAGGTAAATTTAATTCCTTACAAATCGACGCTGGAATATAAGAAAAATAACTTCTATTTTTTAATAAAGAAAATACAAAATAATCATCTACATAGTTGGTATTATGTATTTTTATATTTTTATAATCTAAAAAGTCTTTGATCATCTTATTATATTCTTGATTATGCGCAGAAAATAAAAAAGATTTAAAGATTAATGGATCGTATAAGATATCTGTATTTAAATTATTATCAAAATCTTTAGGATAAGTAAGTACTATATCTTCATTAATGATTTTTTCTGAATGAATAAGTGGGTGAGAGAGTTTAATGGAATTTAGCGCAAACGTAATATTATGAGAAATTAATTTACTCATAATTGTTTTGTTAGTAGTAATTTCTAAGTTGAATTTATTGTCTGGATTCGATTCAATATATTGATTTAAAGTAATAGAAGGCATTAAGCGACTATGAGATGACGCAAAATGAACAGTCTTCTGTTTAATGTCTTCATTAGCACTTATAATTCTTTCTACACGTTGTAATTCATCAAAGATTTTATTTACAGATTGATATAAAATATGCCCATTTTTTGTAAGACTGATATTACGCCCATTTTTCACAAATAGCTTCGTATTTAATTCTTTTTCAAGTTTCTTA
Source organism: Staphylococcus sp. NRL 16/872 (assembly GCF_022815905.2). Classification (NCBI taxonomy): domain Bacteria; kingdom Bacillati; phylum Bacillota; class Bacilli; order Caryophanales; family Staphylococcaceae; genus Staphylococcus; species Staphylococcus sp. NRL 16/872. The sequence continues at coordinate 151,254 of NZ_CP119327.1, forward strand.
ATCGTCATACTTAGAGCAGGTTGACTGACGTATAACTCTTGTGCTGCAAGGGTATAGCTTAAATTTTCAGCCACGTGTTTAAAATAGCTTAAATGTAATAATTCCATGAAGTCTCTCCTTTATATATAAACTGTACCTTATAAATATATCATTTTTCTATATTTTTTCTTATAAATTAAACGGGTATCATTGTATTGGGGTGATAAATAATGAAAATTGCTATTTATGGTGCTGGTTCACTAGGAACAATTATGGGAGCGTTCTTATCTGAATCGTCACAAGATGTAGATTTAATCGATGTAAACCAAGAGCATGTAGATAAATTAAATAAAGATGGCGCACATATTGTTGGTAAAACTGATTCTACTCACAAAGTGAATGCCATTACACCAGATCAAATTGATTCAAAATATGACATTGTATTATTACTTACAAAACAAGTATTTAATGATGATGTAATTCCTAAAATTAAAGAAATCCTTACTGAAGATGGCGTCGTTGTATCATTACAAAACGGTGTGCCAGAACAAGTGATTACAGAAATCATTCCTAAAGAAAAAATTGTTGCAGGTTCAGTAGAGTTTGGTGCAACATTTGTTGAACCAGGTGTATCTAAATTAACAACTGAATTCGAAACATTTAAAAAGAATGCCATCGAAATTGGTGAATTAAATGGAGAAGTTACTGAGCGTATTCAACGCATTCAAAAAGCGTTAGAACCAATCGGTGGTATCTCTATTTCTGAAAATTTACCAGGAACTAAATGGGCAAAATTAATCATTAATAGTGCATTTAGTGGTATGTCTGCAGCAACTGGTGGCACATACGGTGATGTAGTAGATAACCCAGTTGGCGCTAAAGCAACATTATACGCAATTAACGAGGTTATTAAAGTAGGTAAAGCTGCTGGTATCGACTTCGTAGTCTTAAGTGCGTTAGATTATCGTGGATACGATGAAATTACAGACGTTGATAAGCAAATCGATCAAATGCGTAAAGCAATTGAGCCTATGAGATCATTAGAAGCTAGTATGTTACAAGACTTACAAAAACAACGTCCAACAGAAATTAACTATATCAATGGTGTTGTAACTAAATTAGGTAAAGAAAACAACGTGGATACACCAGTGAACGACTTAATTCAAGAAATCGTATCAAATGCACAAGATAATAAAGAAGTGCCTGATTTCGATACAAGCATTAAAAAATTCGAAAAATTATTTGATTAATAAATGTATTAGGAGTGTTAGTTTATGAATAAAGAGGAAGTAAAACAGGTATTATCCACACCAGTTAATGCTCCAGTATTTGAATCAACTGAAATCTTTTTCAAAAATCGTGAATATCTAAACATTATTTATGAAACTGATAGAGAAATGTTAGAAAAAGTGGTTCCCGAACCATTAAAAGTAACAAGCAATAAAATCAAATTTGAAGTTATTAACATGCCTGATAGTACAGGTTTAGGCAGTTACCAAGAAGCTGGCCAAGTGATTCCTGTAGAGTATAACGGCGAACAAGGTGAATTCTATTTATCTATGTACGTCAATAACCAAGCTGCAATCGCAAGTGGCCGTGAAGTTTCAGCTTTCCCTAAAAAAGCTGGACAACCTAAACTTTACGTTGATAATGATGTATTAGTAGGAACATTAGATTATAACTCATTACGCGTTGCTCAAGCGACAATGGGTTATAAACATCATAAAATGGATGAACAAGAAGCGCTTAAAAGTGTAACTGCACCTCAATTCATGTTAAAACAAGTCCGTGATTATGACGGTAGCCTACGTGTATGCGAATTAACACGTAGTCAAATCACAGACATTAAATTAAAAGAAGCATATCGTAGCCCAGCACGTTTACAATTATTCGAGCACGTAATGGCGCCATTAGCTGATTTTCCAGTTAAGAAAATTGTTGACGCTCAACACATTATTGCAGATCTATCATTAGGCCAACCAAAGCCTATCTTTGATTATTTAGAAGATTAAATTTAGATATTAAAAATAGTTCCAAGCCGTGATAACTGGCCTGGAACTATTTTAGTTTATTCTATTTTTGTGTTTCTAAGAATTTTTCAGCAACAGCTTTACCAGATTGTGGATTTTGGCCTGTGATAATACGGCCATCTGCTACCGCAAATTCATTCCAATTGTCACCTTGTTCGTAGTTAGCACCACGATTTTTAAGTTCATCTTCAGTTAAATAAGGCACTTTATCCGCTAAACCAACGGCTTGTTCTTCACTATTTGAGAAACCGGTAACTGTTTTACCGTCGATAATGTTACGGCCTTCACTGTCTTTAACATTTAATAAGCCAATCGCACCGTGACATACAGATGAAACCGTACCGTTATTTTCATAGATTTCACGTGTTAATCTTTGTAAATCTTTATTATCTTTAAAGTCCCAAATTGTACCGTGACCACCAGCATAATAAATAACATCATAATTTTCAGCTTTAACTGCATCTGGCGTTACAGTATGACCAAGCCGTGTCATGAAGTCTTTATCTTGATAGTATTTCCAATCTAAATCTGTCATCATATCTTCTTGTAAACTTTGTGGGTCAATAGCAGTATAGCCACCTTCAGGACTAATATAGTGCACTTCATAACCATTTTTATATAATACATCTGCGAAATGCACCACTTCACCGAACCATAGTCCAGTCGGACGATTCATATCTGGATATTTTGAAACACTTGTAACGACTACTAACGCTGTTTTCGTACTCATAAACTAGCCTCCTAATCAAATATCTTATCTATTTAAATACCCTTTTTGAAAATTAGAAAACTGTAGTTGTACGAGTAACAATATGCTGAGAAATTAAATAGTGAAACCACCATCAACGTATAAAACTTGTCCCGTCATAAACTGACTCCATGCTGACGCTAAAAATAGAGTCGGTCCTGCGATATCTTCTGGAGTTGCGATTCTGCCTAATGGCGTTTGAGTTATCATGTCTTCTTTTAGTTTTTCTTTAGTGTTGTACGTCCCATTGGTTGGATATACTAATCCAGGTGCAATGCAATTAACACGAATGTTATATCGTCCTAAGTCCATTGCAAGGTTTTTGGTAAAACTCTCTAATGCTGATTTAGCAATATTATATTGATGATATGGTATGATAGGACGCTTAGTTAAGTTACTTGAAATATTAATAATTGAACTGTCTACTTCCTCTTTAAGATAAGGTAGGCAATAGTGGATAGTATTATAAGCGTATTTAACAGCACCTTGGAATTGTGAATCATAATCTTCCCAAGAAACTTCATCTGCCATTTGTCGATTTTCGGCATCAAATGTGAATGGAGCAAAGGCATTATTGATTAAACATGAAATTTTTCCGTATTTATTAATAATATATTTCATCATATCTCGAACTTCTTCTTTATTGCTAATATCAGATTTTATAGCTTCCACGTTGGCACCTAAACTTTTGCATTCTTGAACTGTCTCATTTGCAGCACTATCATTTGTTTTGTAATTAATAATGACTGTTGCTTTTTCTTTAGCAAATGCCATCGAAATTGCACGGCCAATACCTCTACTACCTCCCGTAATTAAAACAACTTTATTTTGAAAATGATTCATTAAATTCCATCCTTCACTTGTTAAATTTCGTATTCTACGTAATTTTCACTATCAGTTAATAAATCTTGTTCAATATCTACATAAGAGACTAAATCTTTTAAGTTAAACCCTCCATCATGATGCCACCCTTCTTCAGGTAAAGTCATCGATTTAAGACTTGTAAAGCGACTGACTCCTGTACATGATAATTTTTCACACCAGTCAAACATAGTTTCTTTTGAAGCTGACAACCCAATCGTTTGTATATATTTTTTATGAAAAGTGATTAATTGCACAAGTTCATTGATATCGCTAAATGGCATAATGCGAATAAAACGATTCAAAGAAGTAGGATAAAAGATTAAACTTTCTTGATAAACAACGACCCATGATGATTTTTGGTTTTTGAATAATTTTAAAGTGTCATCAAAAATTGACTGTGTTTCAATTTCTTTAATTCTCTGGGCACGTTCTATACTTTCTTCTAAGTTGAGCGAACGTAAAGGATATTGTTTTTCTAGTTGATGTAGGGCACTGCCGACCATCTGAGCGAAATTTTTAGAATTAATTTGAGCATTTTTTTGAACAAATATCATTTGTGGAGAATAGCATCCTTGCTGATCGTAACGCATTATTTCTAACGCTATATTTTTAACGATATTATGAACTTTATTAGGTTTTAAAGTTTCACGACTGACTATAGATAAACCTACTTTCTCACCATATCCTAAAAACTTTTTAGTAGCAGGGACTCTTTTAGAAATTTGATTTAAAATGTCATTATTTCCATATCCAATAATGACATCTGAATGATTGATGGCGATATCTTCGAGCTTTGTAGTACCTCCAGGCCAATAAATAATTGCTATGCTATTACTAATGACTGAATCAATTTCAGCCAGAAGTTGCACAAACCAACTCGCAATAAAAGGTTCAGACTTAGGTAATTTACAAATACTTCCAGATTTAACGAGTAAGCTACTTATTAGACTCCATAAAGGAAGTCCTGGAACATTTCCAGACCATACATGAGTAATGATGTCTGACGCTATAGCTTTTGAGAAACCACCTTTATGATTAGGAACAAATTGTTCTAAAATTTGAGGATTATAAAAATCTTCTGACACGAAACGTTGCAGTTCATATTTTCTAAAAGTAGTTAAATACTTAGTAAATCCTACTTTAATAATTTCTGAACTATAACCAGTAGTTTGAGGTATTATTCTATCAATATTTTTTCGCCATTTTGATTGTGGATCTAAAAAAATATGAATAGCTTGGTCAATTACATTAATAATTTTATTAGTTGAATAATTTTTCAATTTTATTCTGTTTTCTTTTATTTTAGAACATACGAATTCTAATTGGTCTTCAGTTAAATCAGGAACTAAAGCAGTATAGTCTTGAAAGTCGATTTCTTTATAGCTTATTTCGTGACTGTTAATAAAAGGGACGTATCCGACTTTTAGTTTCATATGTATCTCCTTAATTTTTAGAATTTAAAAATTCTTCAACAGCTAAAGAACAACCTTTTGCTAATGCGCCTTCAGTTCTACCATGTAAGACAAATCCTTCTTTAGTAGGTTCTCCGACATCTTCCATCATGATTGTGGCAACAGAATTATAGTTTGCTAAGTCATAATGGATTAAAATACCTTTTTCATTATAAGGAACATCTTCCATAGTCATTGGGTTAACTACACGAGTTCTACACCAATGAGGAGCATATTTAATCGATGAAGATATTTCATTCCCTTTATCATAAAATTGTGTGCTTAATTCAGTGACACCATACATATTGATACACATATCTTTGGGAACATTAAATATATTTGATAATTTCTCATAAAATTCTTGTTGAGGTAACTCTTTAGAACGATTTTTGTAACCTCCAGTATCTAATATGCGACTGCCTTTAGGTAATTTAAAAGATAGATTATGATCTTCTAGATATTCAATTAAATGAACAATACTATAACTTGCACCAAGTAAAGAAAATGGTGTTTCATTTGTTTCAGATCGTCGTAAAGCTTGAATAAGTTCTGTGTATTGAATACCGTTATTATCTATATAAGTAGCACTATCCTTCGTTCCAAATGTGGACTTTGCTACTTCAAGGTAATGCGCTAATGAAGAGTTTGGTAATGCTTTAGGAGTAGGAAATAATATCGCCATCTCAATCTCACTGTAATCTGGAAGAAACATTTTTTTGAAAAAAGATGTCATAGCTAAATCGTAAACATCTAAATCTTTATGATAATTTTTACCTTTAATTCCGCTTGTAGTACCACTAGTCATATAGATAAATTGTGTCTCTTCAATCGGTACAGCACTAAATGTCGCATGTTTGAAAGCATTAATTGGTACAGCCGGAATATCTTTCCAATCGTTAATTGTTTGAGGTGTTTTACCTTGAGATAAACAAAATTTTTGATAATCACGGTTTTCGTTATATTGAAATTCAAATAGCTTTAAAGCAACTGTCGGGAAATCATCTGAGCTTCCATATTCAATAAATTGATAAATATACTGTTTTATTTGTTCAAAGTTCATTTATATCTACTCCTTTATTAAAAAAGCAGGAATGCACTACATAAGTGCTTCCTGCTTGAGTAGAAATAATAATTATCTACAATCACTTTCCTTCGTTGGTATTAACCATATCAGGTTCGATGGTTGAAGTTAGCAACTTCTCTCAGCAAAAAGCACCCATAGTGACGACCTTTATTATTTATTATTAATTCTATTATATTAAAACATTAATTGAATGGCAAAATTAAATTTTGACAAAAAAATAAAAGAAATCTATATTTAAATTATAGTAGATATAAGTACTAGGGGTGTTTTAAAAACTGAGATGGAGTAATCCAAACCCTTTGAACCTGAACTAGTTAGCACTAGCGTAGGGAAGTGTATATCACATCTAGGATACATATATACTTTTACAGTTACGCAAACTATCTAGTTAGATATGTTTGTTTTTTTATGTACTTTTCTACTCAATTCATAAAAGGAGTTAGAAAATGAAAAAATTAAATTTATCAGATATTTTGGTTACTGTTTTAATTAGTTTTATCTTCGGTTTAGTATATAAAGGAGTAGGCTTAACGGTAGCAGCATTGAAACCATTGGGTCTTCATCTAGATCAAATTGCTTATGGACTATGGTTTATAGCAGCGATTGTTGCATTCTTAATAATACGTAAACCAGGTGTAGCTTTATTAGCAGAACTAGCTGCAGGTTCTGGAGAGACTATTTTATCAGGAGATATAAATATGTCTATTTTACTCCACAGTTTAGCGCAAGGTTTAGCTTGTGAAATTATATTTTTAATATTTAAATATAAATCAACTAAACTGGCTGTAACTATGTTAGCAGGCGCTACGGCTGGAATTTTTACTATTCCTATAGATTGGATATTTAACTATTTAGGAAATATGGCAATGTGGAATATTATCTTACTTTACTCAATCAGAATAGTTAGTGGAACATTACTTTCGGGAGCATTAGGCTATTATATTGTGAAAGCTTTAGAAAAAACAGGCGTAACAAAACTATATCATAGCGCCTCAAAAGAAGATTTTGATGAATTATAAACTATTTTTTATAGGTTTTTTCTAGAAAATGTTACTTTAGCAACGATGTCGTTCATGTGAAAGATATGATTAGGTAGAATTATTGTGCTTTCCAATTTGTTCTATTATACTGAGTAAAAAATTATGTAGAGAGAAGGAATTTTTTGGCACAAAACAACGACAAATTAAAATGGTCAAGTTTAATTATGGGCACGTTACTCCTCATAGTAGCGATTATTATATTTAGCTATCCCGTGAAGAACTTTTATACATTAACATGGCTAATCGGTTTATTCATTTTCATTAATGGTATCATCCAGCTCTTATTCCGACGTGCAACGAAAGCATTAGCAGGAGGCAGTTCAGGACTAATCATCCTCATTGGTATTATTGATATTATTTTTGGATTATTAGTAGTCTTTAACGTAGGCGCCAGTTCTGAATTCTTTGTCTTCATGTTCGCGGCATGGTTTATTGTAAGTTCAATCATTGGTTTATTTACAATTTCTCATCAAAATCGCTTAAGATTTTTATCAATTATTGTAAACATTCTAGGTATTATTTTAGGAATTATTTTATTATTTAACCCAATGATGGGCATGATCTTCGTATCATTAATGATTGCCGTCACATTTGCAGTATTAGGCATCACATATATTATTGATGGTCTAGCTTAATTAATTCTAGAAAGCTATTTTCTCAGTACTTGAGGGAATAGCTTTTTTATTTTAAATAAGTGCTGTAATGCTCTTAATTTTTATAAATGAATTTAAAAATAATAAGTATTAAAATGATATTTAAGTAAAACAAATTTCAGGAGGAAGTACTTTGACTTACAATTTTGATGAAATTATAGAACGTCGTTATACCAATGCGATGAATGTGGAAGGTTACAAAGGCTATTTATTTGGAGATACTGATGTATCAGATATAGAAAATAATGATGAATTAATTCGCATGTGGGTTGAAGATATGGACTTCGCAACACCAGATGTAGTTTTAGATGCTATACGTGACAGACTCGATAAAAAAATTCTAGGATATACCAATATATTTGGCTCAGACTATTATGAAGCTTTTGTTTCATGGACTGAACGACGTTTTGGGTATTCTTTTCCTCAAGAACAACTCGTCTTCTCTCACGGTATTGTGGCCGGCATCATAGAATTAGTAAGTTATATTTGCGACGAGGAGGACAAAGCACTAATCCTTACACCAAGTTATGGCCCATTTAAAATGGCATGCGACAGAAATAAAGTTTCAACTGTTTATTCACCACTCATTAATAAAGACGGTTATTACGAAATTGACTTTGAAGATGTCCGTAAAAAAGTAGAAACAGAAAATATAAAACTATGTATCTTCGCTAACCCACATAACCCAACAGGTAGAGTGTGGTCAGAAGAGGAATTAAAACAATTTGGAGAAATTATGCAAGACAATGATGTGTGGGTCATTTCAGATGAAATTCACTGTGACATTAAACGTGCTGGCCAAACGCACGTGCCGTTTGCTAAAGCAATGCCAGAGTACGATAAGATCATCACAACAATGTCTCAAAGTAAAGCTTTCAACATTGCTGGCCTCATGTTCTCAAATATTATCATTCCTAATAGACGATTATTAAAGACATGGAAGTTACGTCACTTTAGTTCAGAGAATCCATTAAGCATTGTCGCGACCCAAGCTGCTTATGAAAAGGGCGAAGACTGGTTAGCCGCAATGAATGACTATTTAGATGACAATTTTAAATATTTAGCAGAATTCTTGGACAATGAACTTCCACATGCAAAATTTAAAATACCAGAAGCAACTTACCTAGCGTGGGTAGATTTAAGCTATTACATCAACCAAAAAGAAATCGACGAACCAATAGCTAAATACTTTATCAAACATGCAGGCGTCATCATTGAAGGAGAAGAACAATTTGTTCATAATGCAGAAGGCCATGTCAGAATTAATATCGCCATCCCACGAGAAATCATGAAAAAAGGCTTAAATAAAATCAAAGAAGCATTAGTATAATTTTAAATTAGTGAATTACACTACCTTTGAAAAAATAAAATGCGTCTTACTATGCCCATATTTCTGCAGAGAATCTATAAAGTTCTCTGCTTTTTTCATGTCTTTAAAACGTGCTTTAAACATAAAACAACTGTCACCTGAAATTCTATAACAAAATGCAACATTCTCTTGTTCAGAAATATAATTCTTAAAGTCTTTGTATAAATTATTTTTAATAGTAAGTTCTATAATTGCTTCAATATCATAGCCCAATAAACTGTAATCAATGTTGATTGTATAATTTTTGATAATGCCAGAATCAATTAATTTGTGAATACGCTCTCTCGTTGAAGGAACGGATAGATTCACTTTTTGACTTAGTTCACTAAGCGATAATTTACTATTTTCTTTTAGTATATTTAATAAATTTATATTTGTATAGTCCATGAGCGTAACCTCCTAAAATAGTGAAAGTAATATGATGTAATTCCATATAAATATTAAGTTCAAACTTTGATATAAGCAATAAAATATATTCAAAGGAGGTAAGATCATGCCGATTATCAATTATACGAAAGTTGGAAATACACCTTTTCAGAAATTATTAGGCCATCAACCAGAATTGATGTCTTCATGGACTCAACTCAGTGATTTATTAGAAAATGATGGTACTTTAAGTAAAGAACTGAAAGAAGAAATAAGAAGAATGTTAGCACAGAAAAACGGTTGCCAATACTGTAAAGCAAAAGGTAAACCTACCGGCAGTCTAAAAGATGAAAAATCGACCATTTGTATTGGCTTTACCGAAGTATTTATTAAAATGGGAGATCAAATTCCAGATAATATTATTCAGGTGCTTAAAGAAGGATTAACAGACCAAGAAATAGTGGAGCTTGTAGCATTTATTACATTTACTAATGCTCAACAAAATTTTGGTGCAATTATGAATTTGGAACCAATTGAATAACATTAAAACTTATCTTTACCCGTTTTGAGTAAAGATAAGTTTTTTTAATATTTAGGAATTTTAAATTGTACAATTACTCTAATTTTGGGGATTTATATGCTATGATTTAGGAAACAAAATATTCAGTCATAATCAATTTTTATAACTTTATTAAACAAGGGGGTTAGGCCTATGCCTAAAAAGTTATTTAGTATTGATTTGAACAAGACAATGGACCAACAAGCACATCCTGGACATAACCGCTGGCATCCAGATATTCCTGCAGCATTTTCAGTGGATCCGGGAGAATCATTCAGAATGGAATGTTTAGATTGGACAGACGGCCAAATTAGTAACAACGATGACCCGGGTGACATTAAAAATGTGAACTTAAATCGTGTGCATGTATTAAGTGGACCAGTTCACGTTAATGGTGTTAAACCAGGCGACTTACTTGTAGTGGATATTTTAGATATTGGAATTTTTGACGAGCATCAATGGGGGTTCAATGGTATCTTTGATAAAACAAACGGCGGTAGCTTTTTAGTTGATCATTATCCGAATGCTCAGAAATCAATTTGGGACTTTAATGGCATTTACGCAACAAGTCGTCACGTTCCAGGCGTTGAATTTATTGGTTTAATTCACCCAGGACTGATTGGCGTAGCGCCAACTCAAGAAATGTTAGATGAATGGAATCGCCGTGAAAAAGAATTAGTTGATACGGATCCAAATCGTCAACCTGTGTTAGCTAACTTACCTGACACAGACGCTGTAGTTGCTGGGACATTAACTGGTAAAGATTTCGACAGAGTAGCTAAAGAAGGTGCACGTACTGTCCCTCCTCGTGAAAATGGTGGTAACTGTGACATTAAAAACTTATCTAAAGGCTCTCGCATTTACTTTCCTGTCTTTGTCGATGGCGCAAAATTATCAGTAGGAGATTTACACTTCTCACAAGGTGATGGGGAAATTACATTCTGTGGCGGTATTGAAATGCCAGGTTGGATTGAACTACGCGTTAACGTGATTAAAAATGGTATGGAAAAATATCATATTAAGAAAAATCCTGCATTCAAACCAAGTCCAGTTATGCCAAACTATACAGATTACATAGTATTTGAAGGTATTTCTGTAAACGAATTTAGTGGCAAACAAACGTACCTTGATGCTAATACAGCTTATAGAAATGCAGTATTAAATGCTATCGAATTCTTAAAAACACGTGGTTTTACTGGAGAACAAGCGTATATGCTTTTAGGCACAGCGCCAGTTCAAGGCACAGTTGCTGGTATCGTAGACGTTCCAAACGCATGTTGTACGATTGCTATTCCAAGAGAAATCTTCAAAGAAGATATTATTCCAAACTTGGAGCCAGACAAATAATGCCTAACTACACATACAACTGTACAAATTGCGGAGAATTCACTCTCCGCCAATCTATGAACGTTCAACACGATACAGCTAAATGTCCAACTTGCGATGCTGAATCCATTCGCGTATTCAACAGTTTTCAGACTTATAGAATGGACGGAAAATTAAAAAAACGTATCGAACGAGGACAAGAACCACGATTAGTAAAAAGAGATCAACTACCACAAATAAAACCTAAAGCAAACCGAACAGCAAGACCATGGATGGCAGGCCATTAACAACAACTAAAGTTTAGACCCCCAGCACTCTAAACGAGTCTGGGGGTTTTACTATAATAATTATTTTGTAGTAGATTTTTTACGGAATACTAAGAATGAACCTACTGCTAATAATACAGTTGCGAGAGTTGTTACTAATCCACTATTTGAAGTTTCGCCAGTTTCTGGTAAAGCTTTAGTTGGTGTAGTTTGGCTAGTTGAATGATTAGCGTTTTGAGAAGTGGTAGTTGAGTTATCTTGTGATGATTGAGCATTAGAAGTAGTATTAGCATTTGTTTGTTGATTATTAGACTCTGAGGTAGAGTTGCTTCCATTTTGTCCATTTAAAAATGCTTGTCCTTCAGCTGGAATAACTGGAGTAGGATAAGTATCAGGATATTCTTCTTTTAACTTTACTAAATAGTTAACATATTCTGCATAAGAACTTTGGTAACTATTAACACTACCGAAACCACCGCCTTCTCCAGCTCCTCCTTTTAAGCGTGCTTGTAATAGAGAATCATGTGTTTTTTGCCATTCCTGTGGAGTAGCTAATGTCACACTACTCTCGCTATATTCTGAAGCATGAGCTTGATTTCCTTCAAAGCCTGTCCCTGCGAATAATAAGGTTCCCGCTAATGCACTAGTTGCTAAAATACCTACTTTTTTCATCATTAAAAACCCTTTATATATATTATGAGTGCGACTCCATTATAAAAAATGGGGTAAGACGCTTTATGTCTATTTTAAAGATAATTTCACGAAAAATAGTTGTTCTACATTTTCCTAAAAAGGTTTATTATAAAAATGAATGGATAACTATAACTACATGAAAGTAATTTAGCGTATTTAGGAAGTTGGTGAAAAATTGGCAAGAACTTCAAAAAAACAATATTTATTAGAATGTGCAGCGTCTATTGTAAATGAGCAAGGTGCAGATTATTTAACGTTAGATGCCGTGGCTAAAAAAGCCGGCGTTAGTAAAGGTGGGTTATTATACCACTTCAAGTCCAAGGACGGTTTAATACAAGAATTAGTGAATTATGCTAATGAATTATATAAAAGTAAAGTCAATCAACATATAAATGAAGAGCAAGCGGTGAAAGGTCAATGGCTAAACGCATTTATTGAAGCAACACGAGAACATCGTACAGAAAATGCACCAATCACATCTGGAATGTTAGCTGCCCAAGGCTCTAATAGAAATTTACTTGTACCCTTGAGAGAGTCTTATAAAGATTGGCAACAACATATCGAACAAGATGGCTTAGATAAAGCAGATGCCACAATTATTCGCTTAGCTGTAGATGGCTTGTGGCTGTCAGAAATATTTGGTATTAGTGCTATTGATGAAGATATGCGTGAAGAAGTACTTAATCGCTTAAAAGAATATATCAAAGAAAAAAGTTAAAATTCCTATAGCCTTAGAGCCGAGTAGTGTATAACACATTACTCGGCTCTTTTTATGTGACAAACTGTTGAAACTTTACCGACCAGTTGGTATAGTAACTAACGTAATAAATAAATCAACCGAGGTGATAACGATGCAAAAAGTTGTATTAACAGCAGCGATTACAGGCGCAGGAGATACAATTGAAAAAAATGAAAATGTACCAGTTACACCACAAGAAATAGCTGACTCAGCTATAAAATGTGCAAAAGCAGGAGCAACAGTAGCTCATATTCATGTGAGAGATCCTAAGACAGGGGCTGTCAGTCATGATCCAGAACTTTATGCAGAAACAGTAAGATTAATAAGAGAAGCAGATGAAGATATTATCATTAACATCACATCAGGCGGTGGTGGAGATTTCATCCCAAATAAAGAACATCCAGAAACAGGCGGTGAAGGCACTTGGATTCAAACTCCTGAAGAACGCCATCGTCCAGTTAAAGATTCACTTCCAGAAATGTGCACATTAGATTGTGGTAGCGCAAACATGGGAGATTCAATTTATATAAGTCCAGCTGCATGGCTTAGAGAACAAGCACAAATGGTAAAAGATGCAGGTGTAAAACCTGAATTAGAATGTTTCGATACAGGTCATGTCAGCTTTGCGAAACAATTAATCAACGAAGGATTAATTGAAGGCGAACCAATGTTCCAATTCTGTTTAGGTATTCCTTGGGGCGCAGAGAATGATCCAGAAACAATTGATTATTTAGTATCACGTATTCCAGAGAATGCACATTGGTCAGCATTTGGTATCGGAAAAATGCAATTACCAACCGTAAAAGAAGTCGCAAAACGTGGCGGTAATATTCGCGTTGGTTTAGAAGACAATATTTATATTTCTAAAGGTGTTAAAGCAACAAACGAAGCTCTTGTAGAAGAAGCTAAAAAAATATTAGCTGAATTAGATATCGAACCATTAACACCAGCAGAAGCAAGAGAGAAATTTAATTTAAGAAATCCAAAAGGAGGCCAATAATGAAGTTCGCAGTTGTTGGAACAGGCGTCATCGGTAGTGGCTGGATAACTAGAATGTTAGCTCATGGCCATGAAGTCATCGCTACAGATCCAAGTGAAGGTGCTTATGAAAGAATGTTAGCGCAAGTTAAACAAAATTGGCCTTATGCTGAAGAAATGGGCTTAGCAGAGAATGCTTCACTTGATAATCTAACTTTCACACCAAACTTAGAAGAAGCGGTTAAAGAAGCAGATCACATTCAAGAAAATGTTCCAGAAGTAGAAGAAATTAAAGACGCCGTATTAAAAGAAATTGATTTCTACGCTAAAGCGGAGGCCACAATTGGCTCAAGTACTTCTGGCATTATGCCTACAGAGCTACAACAGAATTTATCACATCCAGAACGACTTGTTGTAGCACATCCATTCCATCCAGTCTACATTTTACCGTTAGTTGAAATTGTAGGCGGCGAACAAACTTCAGAAGAAACAATCATCAAAGCTGAGAAGATATATGAAGATATTGGCATGGATGTTTTACATGTAAGACACGAAGTTGAAGGGCATATTGCTGACCGTCTTATGGAAGCACTTTGGCGTGAATCGTTGCATATCGTCAATGATGGTATTGCAACTACAGAAGAAGTCGACAAAGCATTTACACATGCTGCTGGCTTACGTTATGCGCAATATGGTCCGTTCATGACTTTCCACTTAGCTGGTGGTGAAGGTGGTATGCGCCACATGTTAAAACAATTTGGTCCAGCATTGAAGAAACCATGGACTAAATTAGTCGCACCAGAGCTTACAGATGATTTATATGAAAAGGTAGTAAGCGGTAGTGAAGCATCATCACAAGGTTACACTATGTCAGAACTCGATCAAAAACGTAATGAATTTTTAATTAAAGTTAAAAAGTTAGCTGAAGAATATTGGCCAGAAGAAACTGCCGGTATGAAGAAAGCTAATCAGGTGTTATAAGATGACTCAATTATATGCATATAACACAGAAGTTAAAACTGAGTGGGTCGATCATAATGGACATATGAATGATGCCGAATATAATCGTGTATTCAGTGATGCCACAGATGATTGGCTCGCCCATATTGGTTTAGATGTGGATGCGATAAAAACGCTAAATTACACAATATTCACGTTGGAGAACCATGTCACATTTTTAAAAGAAATGAAAGAACATGATGCAATAACAGTCAATGTTTATCTGTATGATTATGACAGTAAACGATTACACGTATTTATGGAAATGTATAATTCTAATCAACAATTAGCGGCAACGTATGAAGTCATGTTAATGGGAATGGATACACAATCTGAGCGTCCAGCACCGTTCCCAACTTCTATCGCTAACAATGTGACACGTTACTTTGAGGATTATTCATTATCTGAAACGCCTAAGCAGTTAGGTCATCAAATCGGAATTACACGACGCTCATAAACTAGCAATCTTATAAACTACTCAGAGAATTTATTGACAAATGAAAGCAAAGATTTAAAGGACTTTATGTGCCTTGTTGTTACTTAGTTAGCTTTGTATAACATCCACATTTAGTCCTTATTTTTTGAATAACTATTAATGAAAAGAAAGGAATGGACGTATGTTAAGTATTAGGAACTTATCAAAAGTCTATGCAGGTGGAAAGAAAGCAGTAGATAACATGAATATCGATATTGAATCGGGAGACTTTGTAGCCTTCATTGGTACAAGTGGGAGTGGTAAGACTACCGCACTTCGTATGATTAACCGCATGATTGAATCAACTGAAGGTGAAATCACAATTGATGGTAAAAATATTCGTCAAATGAATGCCGTTGAGTTACGTCGTAGCATTGGTTACGTTATTCAACAAATTGGCTTGATGCCACATATGACAGTAAAAGAAAACATTGTGTTAGTTCCTAAATTATTAAAATGGTCACAAGAAAAGAAAGATGAAAAGGCTAAGGAATTAATTAATTTAGTTGATTTACCTGAAGAATATTTGGATCGTTATCCTTCTGAACTGTCTGGTGGTCAGCAACAACGTATTGGTGTTGTACGCGCACTAGCAGCAGAACAAGATATTATCTTGATGGATGAGCCATTTGGCGCACTTGATCCAATTACAAGAGATACATTACAAGACTTAGTGAAGAAACTACAAAAACAATTAGGCAAAACGTTCATCTTTGTTACGCATGATATGGACGAAGCGATTAAACTTGCAGATAAAATTTGTATCATGACTAATGGGAAAGTCGTTCAATATGATACACCAGACAACATCTTAAGAGCCCCAGCAAACGATTTCGTAAAAGATTTCATCGGTCAAAATCGTCTTATCCAAGATAGACCAAACATTAGAACGGTTGAAGACGCGATGGTTAAACCAGTCACTGTTCACGTAGATAGCTCATTAAATGAAGCGGTCAATATTATGCGTGAACGTCGTGTAGATACAATCTTTGTCGTTAATAATGAAGATCATCTATTAGGTTATTTAGACATCGAAGATATTAATCAAGGTCTACGTGCTAATAAAGAACTTATCGACACAATGCAACGAGATATTTATCGCGTACGTATAGACAGTAAATTACAAGATTCAGTACGTACTATCTTAAAACGTAGCGTTAGAAATGTGCCAGTCGTTGCCAGTGATAATAAAACATTAGTGGGATTAGTAGTAAGAGCAAACTTAGTGGATATCGTATATGACAGTGTTTGGGGAGAAAATACTAAGGAATCTAAGACGACAGAAGATCCAATTATCGAACCTGAAGTTAATGGAGCTGACAAGCAATGATGGAATTTTTATCTGAAAATAGTGGCGCACTATTAGCAAAGACATTAGAACATCTTTATATTTCTGTCGTTGCTCTACTTATCGCAGTTGTAGTCGCAGTTCCGGTAGGCATACTACTCTCTAAAACGAAACGCCTGTCTAAAATTGCACTCACAATTGCAGGTATATTACAAACAATTCCTACACTAGCAGTATTAGCACTAATGATCCCTTTATTTGGCGTTGGTAAGACACCAGCGATTATCGCTTTATTCTTTTATGTTTTATTACCAATTTTAAATAATACAGTAATTGGCGTGCAAAATATTGATGGTAATGTGCGAGAAGCAGGACGCAGTATGGGAATGACAGGCACACAGTTAATGAAAGACGTTGAGCTTCCACTCGCCTTACCAATGATTATTAGTGGCGTGCGCTTATCATCAGTTTATGTAATTAGCTGGGCAACACTAGCAAGTTACGTCGGCGCAGGTGGTTTAGGTGACTTTATCTTTAACGGTCTTAACCTTTATGAACCGGCAATGATTATCTCAGCAACGATCTTAGTTACAGCGCTCGCGCTTATTGTAGATTTCTGTTTATCTCGTATTGAAAAGTGGATTGTACCTAAAGGACTTAAAGTTTCCAGATAATAAATTAAGGAGGACATTATGAAAAATTATAAAAAGTATATCGTAGTTTTAATATTGTCTCTAACAGTGTTATCTGGATGTAATTTACCTGGTTTAAAAAATAATAATTCAGATGACGAAGTTAAAATTACAAGCTTAGGGACAAGTGAATCTCAAATCATGTCACATATGCTGAGATTATTAATTGAACATGACACAAATGGGGAAATACAACCAACATTAATTAATAACTTAGGATCTAGTGTTATTCAACATAATGCCATTACAAGTGGAGAAGCCAACATGTCTGGTACCCGTTATACAGGTACAGATTTAACGGGCGCATTAAGTGAAGACGCTATTAAAGATCCTGATAAAGCAATGAAAGCAACAAAGAAAGGTTTTAAAGACAAATATAACCAAACATTCTTTGATTCATACGGCTTTGCGAACACATACTCATTAATGGTTACGAAAGAAACAGCTAAAAAATATGATTTAGAAACAGTATCAGATTTAAAAAAACATGCCAAAGATTTAAGAGTAGGTATGGATAGTGCTTGGATGAATCGTAAGGGTGACGGTTATCCTGGATTCAAGAAAGAGTATGGCATTGATTTCGGAACAGTACGACCTATGCAAATCGGTTTAGTTTACGATGCATTAAATGCCGGTCAATTAGACGTAGCAGTAGGTTATTCAACTGACGGACGTATTGCTGCATACGATTTAAAAGTCTTAAAAGATGACCGTAAATTCTTCCCACCATACGACGCAAGCCCATTAGTTACAGATGAATTATTAAAAGAAAAACCTGAATTAAACCAATCGTTAAAAAATTAGAAGGCAAAATTTCAACAGAACAAATGCAAAAATTAAATTATCTTGCTGACGGTAAGGGTCAAGAACCAGCAACTGTAGCAGAAAACTTCTTGAAACAACATAACTATTTTGAAGACGACGATAATACTAAGAAAGGTGGTCAAAACTGATGGAAGGCAATTTATTTGAACAATTAATTAACTATTATCAAACGAATTTTGGCTACCTATGGGAACTATTCGTTAACCATTTATTAATGTCAGTATATGGCGTCTTATTTGCAGCTCTTGTTGGCATACCGTTAGGCATTTTAATAGCAAGAGTAAGTAAACTATCTGGCGTAGTTATTACGCTTGCCAATGTGATTCAAACCGTGCCAGTCATCGCAATGTTAGCTATTTTAATGCTTGGCATTGGCTTAGGGATGAACACAGTTATATTTACTGTGTTTTTATATGCATTATTACCTATTATCAAAAACACATATACGGGTATTAATGAAGTAGATGTGAATATTAAAGACGCTGGTAAAGGCATGGGAATGACAAGAAACCAAGTATTAAGAATGATTGAATTACCACTATCACTGTCAGTCATTATAGGCGGTATTCGTATTGCATTAGTCGTCGCAATTGGTGTCGTAGCCGTTGGTTCATTTATCGGTGCACCAACACTTGGTGATATCGTAATCCGAGGCACAAATGCGACAGATGGCACGCTCTTCATTCTTGCCGGCGCCATTCCTATTGTCGTAATTGTAGTATTAATCGATATCCTATTACGTTTACTTGAGAAAAAGTTAGACCCAACAACGTAACGATAAATGAATAGGAGGTATCCTTAAGATGGCATTAATAGGATTAAATTATTTATCTAAAACATTAGGCATGCATCAATCACTTAATGTGATTCTTCCAGAAGACGCAAGCTTTTTCAAAAAAGATCAAGAGGCAAAACCATTAAAATCAATGTTAGTGTTACATGGTTTATCAAGCGACGCAAATTCTTATTTACGCTATACAAGCATTGAACGCTATGCCAATGATCACAAGCTAGCGATTATTCTACCAAATGCAGATCACAGTTTTTATACAAATATGGCTTACGGACATAGTTATTATGACTATGTTATGGAAGTCTACGATTATGTTCATCAAATCTTCCCATTATCTAAAGCTAGAGAAGACAACTTCATCGCTGGCCATTCCATGGGAGGCTACGGGACTACTAAATATGCCTTAACGCAAAGCCAACGTTTCTCTAAAGCAGCCATATTATCTGCACCATTCGATGTCTCATTACTTAGAGACTATGACTACTACGACTTCTCTCCTCAAGCTATTGTTGGGGAAAAGGGGGACATCAAAGGTACACCATTTGATCCTTATTATTTAATAGAACAAGCTATAGACAACCACGTAGACTTACCTGAACTACTGATTAAGTGTGGTACAGAAGACGAACTATACCCACAAAACTTAGAATTTATTAAATACTTAGATGAAAAAGGCATTCAATATAACTTTAAAGAAAGCCCAGGCAATCATGACTACGCTTACTGGGATAAAGCTATAAAAGAAACGATCGAACAATTTACTGAAGAATAGAGTATTGAAATAAACTTGGTTATTAAAAAAGAGAAACTTGGGGCAGAACTGCTTTCAAAGATAAATACTTTGTAAGCAGTTTTTTATTTTTCGAGAATAGAAGGTCGGCAAATATATTGAAAATAAGCGTTAAATCATGTTATTTAAAGATTATTTGAAATTGTAACAATTGTTCACTTACGTTTATTTGAAATTATAAAAATATAACTCTAATATATAATTGAAAGGGTGTAAAAGCGCTTACACCAAAATAGAGTGATTATGTTCAAATGAAATGATTTTTTAGGGATAAAACACAACTTCAAAGGTGAAAGGGGTAACAAATGATGTCTAAATCATATGATTTAATCGTTGTTGGAGCAGGACCAGGGGGCTATGTAGCAGCAATTCGAGCAGCTCAATTAGGTAAACAGGTAGCTATTGTTGAGAAGAAGAACGTGGGGGGAGTGTGTCTCAATGTAGGCTGTATACCGGCAAAGTTATTTTTAGAATATGGAGCTAAAGTAAGGGATATCCATTCTGCAAATAGTTGGGGGATTAAAACAAATAATATTGATATTGATTTAACAGGACTAGTACAACGTAAGGATCAAGTCGTAAAAACAGTGACTGATGATGTCCGAGACGCATTATCACAACATAACGTTGATTTGATTGAAGGCGAAGCAGAAGTGCTCGAAGATTTGAAAGTCCAAGTCAATGAAACCATTTATACGGCGAAAGATATTATCTTGGCAACAGGAACGAAGCCGTTCGTACCACCAATCGAAGGCGTAGATCAAGCACATTTTGAAACCGCGGACACATTTTTCAATATGAAGGAATTGCCGAAACAACTCGTGATTATTGGTGGTGGTGTTATTGCCTCGGAAATAGCTTCTGCAATGGCTGATTTAAGTGTCGATGTTACTATTTTGGAAAAGGGCGACAGCATTTTATCTAGCGAAATTAAAGAAATACGTGAACATCTCACATCCTACTTAAAACAACAAGGCGTTAATATCATCACCAATTCGGAAACGCAGAAAATTAATACAACCACTTTAGAAATAGATGGAAAAGATGGCCCAAGGGAAATACCGTATGAAACGCTACTTTTTGCCACAGGACGACAACCGAATGTACACGTCGCTAAAGCACTTCAATTGGAACAAGACGGTAAATGTTTAAAAGTCAATGAACATTATGAAACGAGCTATAAACACGTGTATGCGATTGGTGATTTAGTGCCAGGCTATCAATTAGCCCATACAGCAAGTGCACATGGTAAGTATGTTGCAGAAAAGATTGCCGGCAAACATCCGGAACCTATCTATCAAGAAGACATACCAAGATGTATCTATACAAGATTAGAATCAGCTTCAGTAGGTTTATCAGAAATTCAAGCGCAAGAAGCGGGTTATGACGTTGAAGTAACTACTTCTAACTTTCAAAAGAACCCTAAAGCAATATTAAAAGGGGAAACACAAGGATTTATCAAAATCGTTGCAAATAAACAAAACGGCAAAATACTAGGTGGATTTATCGTTGGCCCCCATGCCACAGATTTAATTAGTGAAATCTTAGGCGTTAAAGCTTCGGGCGGTACACTAAACGATATCTCTCAAATTATACAACCACACCCTTCTCTATCAGAAGCCCTAGGTGAAAGTGCAGACGCATCTTTTGGAAAAGCAATATATATTTAAGTAACAAATAATTGATTATTATCTTGCAAACTCCTAGCAAAATACATCGAAAACCCATACTTTTTGATACTTTAGTACTTTGTTTACAAATTACACAACATGAAATATAATATATACGTAACTAGCATTGTTAGCATGAAAAAGCTCCCAGGCTCGGTAAAGCTACTGGGGGTTTTTATTGTATTAATTATTAATTCTCAAATGGTTAATAATAACTTTATATTTACAAATTACACAACATAGAATATAATATATACATAACTAGTATCTTTAGCATGAAAAAGCCCCCAGCTTTCGGTAAAAGCACTGGGGGTTTTTTTGTGTCTCATTTATGTAACTTGTTAATTAGCTTAGCGATTAAATTATCTAAAAGTTTAATCACTAAATGACTAATTACACTAGCTACAATAGACACGGCTAGTATCTCTAGCATGGCATCACCTCCATATACTTATTCACCACATATATGGAATTCTATGTGATACATTTCTATTATAATCCTATTAATGCATTTGGATATATTTTTTATAAGATAAAAATAAAATTTGTTTCAGCTTTTTAAAAACTGAAAGTAAGCGCCAAGAAAAATTAATAAACTGCAATGTAGCAACTATTAAAGAGTCACTATCTTTTAACGTAAGATAGTTGACTTCTTTTTTATAATGTACTATCTTATATTATAAGATAGTTAATAAAAAGGTGATGACATGTCAGTATCCAATCAAATGATGAAGGGGCTTTTAGATGGCGCAATACTTGGACTTATAGCAAAAGGCGAAACGTATGGTTATGAAATTTTAGAGAAATTAAAAGAAAATCAATTTCCTGAAATAAGCGATGGCAGTATTTATCCAGTGCTTCTGAGATTAAGTAAAAAAGGCTATGTAAATACAACTACTCGTAAATCAGACAACGGTGGCCCAAAGCGCAAGTATTACACTATTTCTGAAAGCGGCCAAGAAGAATTATTACGTTTTAAAGAAAAATGGAGTTATCTCAATTCAGGAATGAATAATTTATTTGGGAGTGATGAAGATGCTAAGTAAAGAACAAGAAGACTATATATTGAAATTAAAGGCTGAATTACTATTTAGAGGTAAGGATGAGGAAGACATACATGCCATTGGTGATGAGTTACAAGATCACTTTGAAATTGCAAACAAGAATGGCAACGATGTTAGCGATATTTTAAAAACGCCTGTGAAAAACTATGCCGATAACTTTTCTAAAGAAATGAGTTTTATCAAAGGCTTGCCTAAGTATATAACCTACTTCGCACTCTTTATGTTTGCGATTTATACTATTCCAGACTTATTCAATAAAGAATTCACACTTACAGTAGGCTATATCTTAAATGTTATTTTCATATTCGCAATAAGTATCATTGCTCCGTTATTTCTTTTGAAAAAAATGTTTATTAAATATGGAGAGCAAAAAAAGATCTATGTATTTGCGTTTATAGGTGGGGCCGTCATATTTGGACTGATGGTTTTAAGTATCTATATCTCAAAGCGTTATCCTATTTATACAATCGCCACTTTATCACAAACTCAAAGTATTATTTTAGGCATTATATTACTTGCTCTAGTGATGATTGCATGCTTTATCGTTAAACAAAAGATATTTGCACTCATTGCACTTATCGTTTGCTTACCAAACATCATTGCACAGTTATTCAAAGCACATAGCCATTCAGACAGCCAATTCGCTGTCGTATCACTAATCGTATCAATTGTTTTACTCATACTCATGAACATCGCATTCTTTGTACATGCATATTACACAAATCGAAAAGAGAAAAATAATCAGTAGAATAAATATAAAATAATATAGATAAAATTAGAGGAGAGAAAAGTGGAAAATCTTTCTTGGATAATACCTTGTAATATAAATGCCTATAATGTTATTAAAGCATTTGAAAATCTAAAAGTTTTGGATTGGAAACAAAGTCCTAATCTCAAACAAGCTAAGGTAGGCGATATAATATACATTTATATTTCTAAACCTTATCAATCTATCAAATATAAATGTGAAATTTTAAAAACTAATAAGTCACACGTGACAATAAATGATTCTCAATATATAGTTAATGGCCAAAACTATGTTAATTATGGAATTACATGGAAATAAAATTATTAAAGACCTATGAGGATAATTTAATTACTTTTAATGATTTAGTTGAAAATGGATTGAAAGGTAGAATTCAAGGACCTAGAAAACTATCTGAGAACCTTATTAGAGTAGTAGAAGCATATGATACAAGCTTTGATAATTCTTTAGAAAATATGGTTTATAAAGAAGGACGATTAGTTAAATAATATAGTTATAAATATGAGAGGAATGCTCAATTAAGAAACATAGCTATTCAAATACACGGATTAAATTGTACTGTTTGTCATTTTAATTTTGAAAAGTTTTATGGAGATATAGGAAGAGATTTTGTTGAAATACATCATTTAAAACCTTTATTTATTAATGGGGAAGAACATTTGGTAAACCCTTATACAGATTTAGTTCCTCTATGTTCAAATTGTCATAGAATGATTCATAGAAGAAAGTATGAACCATATTCTATCGAAGAATTAAAAAGTATAATTAAGCAATAAATAAGTGTATTTTAAATTACATTTAAGTATAGTTGTTAAAAATACGGAGTATTGGCTGCGAGACGCTACTAGGAATAGCATGAGCATTGAGACAAAACCAGAATAAAAAAGAGTTAAATCACAACTTACAAGACTTTGAAAAAGGCTTATAAAATGATTTAACTCTTTTCATTTATAAATAGATTAGCTCAAGCAATGCCTAGAGCAAGCGAGTAGCAACAATACGTAGTATTGTGTAAACTAACATATTAGATATCAAAGTTATGAATTATTAGATTAAATGTATACAGGGTATAAGTAATTAAAAGACAATTTAAGGAGGAGTTATATGCCTGAAAATCTAAATAATGGTTGTGTGAAATGTGGTCATACGGAAGTAGAGGAAGGCACATTATCAGCAACAGGTTCAGGTTTATCAAAGATGTTTGATGTGCAACATAACAACTTCAAAACGATTACTTGTAAAAATTGTGGTTACACAGAGTTTTATAAAGTGGATAATAATAGAACGAGTGATATTGTCGACCTATTCTTTGGGGGATAACTTCAAAGCAATATTTATTCAAACAGTGGCTCACAGAGTCACTGTTTTTTATACATTCAATTAAAACTCGATTTGTAGTAAAATAACACCTTTGTTATAATTATACTAGTAATATAATATCATCTGCTAGGGGTGCTTTAATGTGCTGAAAGAAGCTATAAGCTTCAACCCTTTTTACCTGATCTAGTTAATGCTAGCGTAGGGAAGCAAGTGAGTAAATTTAGGCTAAGATGTAGTTAAACATAGGCACATACTGATGTGGTTAGGTTTCATGACATTTCAATACATATAATAAATTAGTATAAATTCGCTTATTTTCTTATGCATTCAGTATTAAGCTGAATGCTTTTTTTATGAGGCTATTTATCAGTAATATTGGACGCTCCTAACGAATAGGAGGTTATTTTAATGAAACAAGAATTGATTAATTTTAAAAAGAATTTTCCAGCGAGCAAACGAATCTTTAAAGTAGGAAAGCACGAAGATGTTAAAGTGCCTTTCCGTGAAATTGAGCTTTCGGATACGCAACTTGAAAGTAGTTCCTTTAAAAATGACCCAATTGTCGTTTATGACACAGCAGGCCCATATCATGATGAGAACTATGAAGTGAATATTAATCGAGGTCTCCCTAAACTTAGAAGTTCATGGATTGTGGAACGTGAAGATGTTGAATGTTATGAAGGGCGCAAAATTCAATCGATAGACAATGGCTTTAAGCAAGAAGGACACAAGAACTATGTGGCGCACCCTTTTCATTATCAACCGAAACGTGCGATGAAAGATAAAGTGGTAACGCAAATGTATTATGCGAAACAAGGCATTATCACGAATGAAATGGAATTTGTGGCGATTCGTGAACAGGTTGATCCGGAATTTGTCAGAGAAGAAATTGCGAGAGGTCGTGCGATAATTCCAAACAACGTCAACCATCCAGAATCTGAGCCGATGATTATTGGAAAGAATTTCAAAGTTAAGATTAATGCGAATATCGGAAATTCCGTTGTGTCATCATCGATTGAAGCGGAAATTGAGAAATTGGTATGGGCGATTCATTGGGGCGCAGACACGATGATGGATTTGTCGACAGGCAAGAACATCCATTCTACTCGAGAATATTTGATTCGTAATTCACCAGTTCCAGTAGGTACAGTGCCGATTTATCAAGCTTTGGAAAAGGTGAACGGTGTAGCTGAAGACTTGACTTGGGAAGTCTATCGGGACACGCTTATTGAACAAGCTGAACAAGGCGTGGACTACTTCACAATTCATGCCGGGGTATTACTTCATTACATTCCATTAACTGTGGACCGTTTAACAGGAATTGTATCGCGTGGAGGATCAATTATTGCACAATGGTGTCTTGCGCATCACGAAGAAAGCTTCTTATATACGCATTTTGAAGATATTTGTAAAATCTTAAACAAATATGATGTCGCTGTATCTTTAGGAGACGGCTTACGACCAGGCTCAATTTATGACGCAAACGATGAAAGCCAAATTGCAGAACTTAAAACTTTAGGTGAATTAACAGAAATTGCTTGGAAACATAATGTACAAGTTATGATTGAAGGTCCAGGACATATTCCAATGCATAAAATCAAAGAGAACCAAGATTTAGCCGATTTCTATTGTAAAGAAGCACCGTTCTATACATTAGGACCTCTAGTTACAGATATCGCGCCAGCCTATGACCATATTACTTCTGCCATTGGAGCAGCTCAAATTGCTAGCCATGGAACTGCCATGTTATGTTATGTAACACCGAAAGAACATCTTGGTTTACCAAATAAAGATGACGTTCGTGATGGAGTGGTCACATATAAAATCGCGGCGCACGCAGCGGATTTAGCGAAAGGCTTACCAGGTGCGACAGTTCGAGATGATGCGATTAGTAAAGCGCGTTTTGAGTTCCGTTGGATAGACCAATTCAATTTATCATTAGACCCAGATCGTGCGAGAGAATATCACGACGAAACCTTACCAGCAGAAGCTGCTAAAATTGCGCACTTCTGTAGCATGTGTGGACCTAAATTCTGTTCAATGAAACTGTCACACGACATTCGTGATTCATACAAAGAACAATTAGAAGGTATGAAAGAGAAAGCTGAAGAATTTAGAAAATCAGGCAATAAAATTTATCAATAATATTGAAATATCTTATGGCAGTGGCTCACGTAGTCACTGCTTTTTTACTGTTTCAAAGATAAGGGTAAGACTTCGGGTTGTGTGATGTTAGTAGGAAGGATGTCTAAAATAAACCTGATTTCATAGTTTTTTTAAGTTTATGAGCACCTACTATACTCAAGCCTTCCAAGTATTGATACGATAGGTATAATGATTAATACATATTTCCAGGGTTATACAGTTAGGAGGTTGAGTAATGAATTCTACAGCTGAATTTAAGAAAGGAATTTTATTTGCGCTAGGTGCGCACTTATTATGGGGCGTTCTTCCAATTTATTGGAGATTGATTGGTGGCATAAGCGCATTTGAAATTTTAGCTTATCGTATTGTTTTATCAATGATTTTTATGATTTTGATGGTTTTTGTACTTAGGAAATCTCAAACATTTCAACGTGACTTGAATCACTTGTTCACTCATCCGATTCAACTTGTGGCAATTATAGTTGCTGGTTACGTGATTACTATAAATTGGGGTACATTTATTTGGGCGGTTTCTAATGGACATGTTTTACAATCCAGTCTTGGTTATTACATTAATCCATTAGTGAGTATTCTATTGGCGTTCATTTTTCTAAAAGAAAGATTTAATAAATTTGAGTCCTTAGCGATTCTATTTGCAGCAATTGGTGTATTATATATGACCATTCGAGTTGGCGAATTTCCGATTATTTCATTAATGTTAGCTTTCTCATTTGGAATTTACGGTTTATTGAAAAAATTAGTTCAAGTAGAAGCAATAAGTGGAATTACGATTGAATGTATTGTCACAGCACCGGCTGGACTAATTTATATGATTTACTTATGGCAAACGCATCAAGCGTCAGTAGGATTGAACATGGATACATTCTGGTTGATGTTCTCAGGTGCAGTAACGGCAATACCATTAATCCTATTCTCAGCCGGCGCACGACGTATTCCGTTGTCACTAACAGGATTTATACAATACGTTAGCCCAACATTAATATTCCTATTAGGTATCTTTGTCTTCAAAGAACAGTTTGACGTACATCAATTTGTGACATTCATCTTTATCTGGATCGGTATTGCGCTTTACAGTATCTCTCAATATGTAAAAATGAAACGCAACCCAAGACCAGAATAACTAAGAATTCTTAATTTCACCTTAAATATCTTCAGTGATTATTATATTACCTTAAGATATTTGATAGTATAAGTGGCGACAAGGGAGGTCGCTTATGCTAAAGCTAATTGATTTAGACATAGTTAAACGAGCGTTAAAAATATTTATAGTTGCTACAATTTGCTTAATCATTACAACAATTATCTGTTACTTTATCCATCCATCATTTAATGAGTTGAAAGATTTAGGGAGTACGAGCGAAAAAATTAGTGACGCTAATGGGCTAGAGAGAGTATGGAAATATATTGTTAATAATGGCTTTCAAGTCCCATTACAAATGTTTATCTTAGCCTTACTACCTATTCCTTACCTTTATTTAATTAACTTGGTAGTTACGATTATTCTTCCAGGTATTATGTTAGGCTTCCTTATTAATTTTGATATGCATAAAGGTATGGCTGGATTGATTGCATTTATTCCACATTATACATTTGAAATTATGGGTTTTTGTATTCTAGCGAGCGCTTTATATTTGCTAAACAAAGCAATCACACGTCGTTTTACCAATCTTTTTAGGAAAAATAAAAAAGAAAACTACCCGATAAAAACTAATTTGATCAATGTCATTAAATCATATATATTTATCGCCTTACCATTAATCATCATAGCTGCTTTCTTAGAAACATACGTAGCAAACTTCATATATAATCTTATAACTTAGTATTCATATATAAAGCCAAATGAACAACATCCCGAGTTCGTTTGGCTTCTTTTATGCACTTATTCAATTTCAGATTGAATATTAAGCAGTTCATGAGTTGAATTTTTGGCAATATTCACTAGTATGTTGGCGATGTAGTGAGAGCTGTAGTGCATCTCGCTATTCATCCAACGTTCAATCACTCCAATATGACCATGGATTGTGTAGTTTAAAATAATGTCTTTTTCGAAATCGAGTTCGACGTTGTTCTTCTCAAGTAATGGATAGTAAATATGTTCTCGAACCTTTTCTACAAGAAGGGCTCTGAAGTAAGTTGTGTTCATATTCTGTATAAGCACTTTTACGAAGTCAAAGTTCATTTCTATATATTCTAATAATCTGTAGAATGAAATTTTAAATTCCGTATTAAAGATTTCGTCCTCTTTTGTATTACCTTTTTTCACATATTCAATCATTTCATAAATCGTATCTTCAATCATAGAGTTTAAGAACTGATCTTTACTTTTATAGTGTAAGTAGAACGTACTGCGATTAATATTTGAGGCGTTTGCCAATTGTTGAATGGTAATGTCTGAATAATCCACTTCATTCAATAACGTTGTAATCCCTTTTTTCAAATAATCATTTGTTCTAACTTGTCGTTTATCCATCTGAAAATTCCTTTCTAATTAGATAAATATAGACCTAAATAACTATAAACATACCTAATAATAGATAAAGTGTCTATTATCAGTATACTTTATCGATCTTAAAAATAGTTAAAAGGAATGAAAGCTATTAGTATTTAGTAATTAATATTGTTCAAATACCTAAATACTCAATAGTTAAGTCATAGCATATATAGTCATCCAATCCAACTAAGCTAAAACAGCAATTAACACAATTTAGATGACTTCATAGGCGACTATAATTTACAACACTTCATTATGTACATACTACCTCCTAACGATGCTATTGTAGACATAACACACTCTTACTAGGCCAACTTCGACCTATCAACAGTGTTAACACTCGTATTCGCATTCATAGGCATGTTTAAGATGGCACGCAAAATCAGTAAAACAGACATGCTAAGTGCATTGAACTCAGTGGAATAGATAATCTTATTGAGGATATTTCTATTTGAATTTTTATAGAAATATCCTTATTTTAATGGTTAAATAAAAATTAGATTATGTAGTTTTTATTAAGCAAGGATGTGTTTATAATTCTAGAAGATTTTGAAGTAAAAAATAAGAAAGATGATAAATTAAAGTTAGATAAAGATGTAAAAAACTTTATAGATAAATATATTAATAGTAACTATAGAGGAACCATACTATTAAATGGCAAATGGGGGATAGGTAAAAGTAGTTTTATTAATTTAGTGAGAGAAAGATATATTTTGGATTTTAATCATACTAGAAAATTTATTTTTTTAGATTATTGGAATAAATTAAATGCTGAGAATTTTTATTCATACTTATACTCTCAAGTGAGACCAATACCTTATTGGTGTATTAAATTTTCACCACTATTACTTGTTGTCATCCTTACTTTTTTACACCGTATTTTCGACTTACTCAACACGTTAAACTTTCTTATCGGGATAGTTGCTATTTTAATTAGCAGTATCCTAACTTTTTTTCTTGATCATTTTTCAATAGAAAAAATATTTGAATATTTGTGTAAGTATTTTATAAATAAGAATAAACCTATATTCATTATTGATGATTTCGATAGGATAGATAGAGAAAGTAAACAGATTTTATATAATAATATTTCTAACATAAATATGTTCGAAAATTGTTTAATAATTGTACTTGGAGATTATGAAAAAATAATTTTAGAAAATGATGATATATTTGTACAAAAAATATTGAATAATATCGAGCATATGCCTGAAGCTACTGAATCAAATAATATCAAAAATTATCTATTTGATGAAATAGAGAAGATAAGTTTAACTAGAAATTCTGATGATAATGAATTAGTTATGAATAGAATTGGTGATATTTTTATTAAAGAAAAAAGAACATTGAGAGAAGCTAAACAATTATTGAATTTATTTAAATATAATTATGAAAATAAAAAGTTGAAAAATGTAAATTATGCAGAGCAATTGGCTATTTGTTATATATATCAATTTCATCATAAAGAATATAATTATATAAAAGAGAATATTGATGATATATATAGTGAAAATTTAAAGATAGATCCAACTGATTCTAAGGATAATTATCAATATTCAATTATAGATCTTTTTGAAGAAAATAATTTAAATACTTCTTATAATTTTGTCTCATTTATTTACAATACTTTTCATAATGTTCATTATTTTAAATTTGAATTTCCATCGGTCACTAAACAAGTAAATTTCCCTCTATATAAAATTGAAAGTAGTAAAACTTCAACTATATCAAATGAATTGGTTTATAATTTTATAATGTCAGATGTGAGTGAAATAAATGAGTTTTTAAAATTTAATAATGATAATTTGAATAGATTTTTCTATATTTTGAAAGATAATTATTTAAATAGAAATATAAATCAAGACAGACAAATATATATAAGCTTATTGGAGAAATTATCTTATATCTTTGAGAATAATTTTCATGATACTTCCCGTTATATAGAAACATTAATTTATGAGACAATTGAACACTTAAAAATAGGTTTAGAGTTAGAACCAAGACAGCAATACAAAGATATAATAGTGCCAAGCAAAATTATGGATGTTTCTCAAAAATTGCATTTACTTCCTAAATTTGTGCCAGCTAGAACCGAAAAACTTCGAGACCAACAAAAGTGCTTAGTTGTTGAAACATTCAACAATAATTATATCGATATTTTAAAGTGTTCAAAGCCTGATATAGTTTTTATTTTTTATACTCACTATTACGTCTATATCATTGAGTATATTAATATTGATAATGATTTATTTAAAATATTTGATTTAGATAATGAAGATTTAGCAAAATTTATTAATAAGTATTTCCTAAAATTAAATAATTTCAGTGATAACGAAGAGAAAGAAATCAGATTATATGATATATGTTTTAATGATTCTTTTAAGCTACAGTTCTTGAGTAAAATTGATGAATTAAAAAGTTTAAATCTAATAGATGAGAATGTAGTAGTTACAAGTGAAAATTTGTTAAATAAAATATAAGAAAAGCAAGTATAATTTATGAAAAAAAGTTAGTTTGTATGGCACTGAACCCTTAAAACGGGAACTTAATAAAAACACTATTTTCTAGGCTGCTAATTCTTTGTATTTTACAGGGGATAGGTAGCATAGTTTTTGTTGAATTCGATTATTATTTTAGTTTTTAATGTACTTTTCGACAATATCTATTACAATGTGATTAGAGCTATTAAGCTTATTATTGATGTAGAAAGTTTCAGACTTTAGCGAGGAATGGAAACTTTCTATCGGGGCGTTATCAGCAGGTGTTCCCTTTCGGGACATACTTCTGATAATGCCTTTTTCTTCGCATAATTGATAATAAGCATAAGATGTATAAACACTGCCTTGATCACTATGTAATATACAACTCTCAGGTATATTAATTTGATTTAATGTATCATTAACTAAACATTGGTCTTGTTTATCATCTATTTTATATGTCACAATTTCTCCGTTATAAATATCCATTATCGAAGATAAATACAACATAGAATTGCCAAATGGTAAATAAGTAATATTAGTTGTTAATACTTCCATGGGACAACTCGCTTTAAATTGTCTGTTTTATAATACTGTTTACCTATTCTTGTCGCCTTTTTAGGTCTAACTCGGCAGTTCAAATGATGCTTCTGCATAATTCTCTGTAATCTCTTATGATTAATTGGTGATGTATAATATTGATTAATCAATGCTGTAATTTTACGATAACCGTAGGTATATTGTTTACCAACGTGTTGTGAAAATCTATAACTTTCCCCATTTCAATACCATCGCCACCAAGTTTACACTTGTGTTTTATTTCTAATATTTAATTCTTTCATAATTTCTTTTGTCGAAACCCCAGCTGCTTTCATTTCAACTGCTTTATACTTTGTTTCTACTGAATAAGACACTCTTTTCATAGAAAAAACACCTCCGTATGAATCATTTTAATATGAATCATACGGAGGTGTTTTTATATAATTTCCACTAATTGGGGTCAGCCCAGTATCGACAAAGTTACAAGCTAACTTTTTATTTGTAGAAATATGACAATTTTACTTTACATAATAGGATTTTATTATTAAAAATGCAAAGTAACTACTAATGAATTAAATGTTAAATAATATAATTTTTAAAATGTGCTTAATTTTTATATTGTATTACATTTACTTTTAAAACTGTAAGGTATTTTTTATAGTATTATATGGTAATAACATATAATAAAGGGGAATTCTGATATGGGCAAAAAATGGACTGAAATCATAATTGAAGCTTTTCAAAATTTAGGTGGAGACGCCAAATATAGTGATTTATATGATGAAATTGAGAGGATTACTGGTAAAGATAGAAAAGTAAAAGATTTTACACCTCCAGTAAGAGGAGCAATTGAGACACATTCTAGTGATTCGAAAGCATTTACTGGGACTCCGGGAAGCGACAAGGATTTATTTGTTTCATTATCTGGAATTGGGAAAGGTCATTGGGGCATTCGAAAAGATAAAGATTATAAATATAGTGAAGTTAATTTAACAGCAAGCTTAGAAGAATTCGAAGAAGGAAAACAAGTCTTAAAACAACATTTAAAAAGAGAACGAAATTCAAGATTAATAAAAGAAGCGAAAAATCAATTTATAGACAAACATGGAAGTTTACATTGTGAAGCTTGTGATTTTAATTTTAAAGATAAATATAATGTAGAAGATGTTGAGTTTATTGAGGCGCATCATTTAAAACCAGTATCAGAATTAAAAGAAGGCGAGAAAACTAAAATAGAAGATATTGTTATGTTATGTCCGAATTGTCATCGTATGATTCACAGATATCGTCCTTGGATAAGTGAAAAACGTGATATTAAAAAAATATTGAAATAGTTACCTTCAACATGTGTTTACTTATTCTTTACTAGTTCCCAATAATCTATAAATATTCCTCTTGTAAGATGGTGGTGTATATATCATTTTCAAGGGGGATTTTTTATGAAAAATAAGCAGATGTTTAATAAGCGTGAGGCGTTTTCGATTCGTAAGTATTCAATTGGGGCTGCGTCGATTTTAGTTGGGAGTTTATTATTTTTAGGGGGTCAAGCGTCTGCAGCTGAGAGTAATGAGACTCAATCTTCTGAGAATGTTTCTACAGAACAAGCTACACAAGAGAAACCAAGTACGGAAAGTGCTACTCAAAGTGTAGAACAACCCAAGACAAATGAAGTTGCAACGCAAGAAGTGAAAACGACTGAGGTACCATCAACTGAAGAGGTGAAAACTCAAGAGGCACAAGTTCAATCAAATGAAGCGATACATAATGATGCTCAAAGTAATCAAGCATCACAACAAGCTAATACGAAGGAAGTAAGTTCTGAGGTTTCATCTACGCAAGAAGATAAAGATACAAATGAAGCACCACATACTCAAGAGCAACCTTCTACAGAACAAGCTCCACAAGAATCTGAGACTAATGATAAAAATTCAACATCAACTAAGGAAGTAAAAACAGAAGAAGCTCCTACTGAAGAGGTATATTCATCGCAAGATAAAACAACACAATCTACTACAGAACAACTTACAAAAGAATCATCACAAACTCAAGAACAAGCACAACATGAAAGTAAACAAGAAACTTCAACAGAAGAGTCTAAAGAATCGACTACTCAAGAAACTACAAAGACAACACAACCAAGTACTGAAAAGATAGAAACTGGACATGATAAAACTGCTCCAAAGAGTAATGAA
Organism: Staphylococcus sp. NRL 16/872; assembly: GCF_022815905.2. Lineage (NCBI taxonomy): Bacteria > Bacillati > Bacillota > Bacilli > Caryophanales > Staphylococcaceae > Staphylococcus > Staphylococcus sp. NRL 16/872. The sequence goes on from NZ_CP119327.1 coordinate 185,947, forward strand.
AGTTCAGATTCTACAGTAGTTCAAGATAAGAATGTAGGTTCGACTCAAGAGGGTAGGGAGTCTACACAACCGAGTAATACCAATCGCCCTTTTCAAGAAGAAGTGAAAAATAATGAAGTAACTTCTACGGAAGAAGGTAACGTAACAATTGCTGAGGTGCCTGAGACTGAGATTAAGGATTTAACGCCTAAAGAGAAAGAAGAATTGTTCAAGGTATTACAAGAAGATGCCAACACGCAAGATCAGCAACCGAAAGCAATTCTGTCAACGACGCCTGAATGGACGTCAGCGCAACGTACGAAGAATGCATCTCGCACTGGGCAAGATCAATTAAATGTGACGCATTCGGGACGCTATACGAGTGGTGCGGACTTCGGTAAAGGTGGCACAGAAATTGTGAAGTACAATCCGAAGAATGGTTATGCGTATTCGGTGAATGGCGATAAAGAAGCGTTAGACATTATTGATGTGAAGCATCCTGGAAAAGAGGGCGCAATTAATTTAGTGAAACGCATTTACTTACAAGATAATGGAATTGAAGCGGGCGACGTGACAAGCGTGACAGTTCATCCAAGTGGCGATTATGTCGCAGTATCAGCGCCAGCAGAGGATAAAACGCAACCTGGGCACGTGGCGTTCTACAGTGCAGACGGCCAATATTTAAATCATTTGACGGTCGGCAGTCTACCGGATATGGTGACGTTCTCTAAAGATGGCAAATATTTATTAGTTGCGAATGAGGGAGAACCGAATGATGATTACACAGTTAATCCGCAAGGCTCAGTGTCAGTAATTAATCTTTCTGCTGGCCCAAGTCATTTAACTGCTGAAAATGTGCGCACAGCTGTCTTTACGAAAGAACATCAACAAGGTCTCCGTGCATTAGGTCCAAATGCAGAGGATGCGTATTTAAATATCGAACCAGAGTATATTGCGGTAGATAATCAAAGTAAGTACGCTTACGTGACATTACAAGAAGTGAGTGCCATTGCGAAGATTGATATCGAAAAAGCACAAATTGTAGATGTGAAAGCCTTACCTTATAAAGATTATTCACTTGCCCAAAATTCAATGGATCCATCTGACAAAGATGATAAAAAAGAATTACGTCGTGTGCCAGTTCTTGGATTATTACAACCGGACGGTATCGATACGTATGAATATAATGGGGAAACATATTTAGTTATCGCGAATGAAGGCGACTCTCAAGATTACAAGGGATATTCTGAAGAAACGCGTGTGAAGAAATTGAAAGACGATATTCAATTAGATGCACGTTACTATAAAGGTTTCACTCAAGCTGAATTAGATGAAATGGTGAAAAATGGTCTATTTGATGATGAACAACTTGGTCGTTTGAAAGTGACGACTGCGCAACCATTCAAAACTGAAGACGGTAAATATAATGCACTAGTCACTTATAGCGGACGTTCATTCTCTATCTTGAGAGCGTCTGATTTGGAAATGATTTACGACAGTGGCAATGACATCGAGCAACGTGTATTAGATTTACTTCCTGAACGCTTCAATGCCAATTATGAAGGACCAGATGAAATTGAAGTAGATGGCCGTAGCGATGATAAAGGTCCAGAAGTTGAGAACGTAGTTGTTGGTAAAGTTGGCGCGCATTCATATGCATTCGTCGGATTAGAACGCGTGGGTGGCGTTATGATTTATGACATTACGAACCCTAATGAGCCTTATTTTGTGAAATATTTATATGACCCAGATAATAAAGATATCTCACCAGAAGGCATCACTTTTGAAAGTGCTGAAGAGAGCCCAACAGGCAAACCAATGTTAATCGCCTCATTCGAGCTATCAGGCACAACATCAACTTGGGAATTAGACGACTTAACAGGAGATGTAGAAGACGATAATAACCCAGGAAATACTAACGGGGAGTCTAAAGATGATCCTGATAATCCTCTTTCTGAAAATGAAGAACCAAATACAGACCATGATGTAGATAACGGAGAACATCAAGATAACGAAGACGAAACTTCAGATAATGAAGAAGACAATCATTCATCTGAAAGCAATAATGGAACTGATGAGGGTCTAGAACCACTTTATGAAGTAGATGGGGACATTTTTGGAGATGATAGTGACGAGGTAATCTCAGATCAAGCAGATAATAATGACGGAGATACAACTAATCACGAAGAAGGCACTTTAGAGAATGAAGAAAGCAATCAACCTGCTAACCAAAATAATGAAAACGAAACTCATAATGACAACCCAATGTTAACTCAAGGAGTAGATGTAACACATCATAATAGCTCTTCTCAAAATGTGAATCATAAAGCGCATTCAAATCATCAACAAGACGTCAGTCACAACAGACAATCAACTGCACCAAATCATCATACAGTTGAAAATAATCATTCAAATACAGTAGCTAGTAATGTAAAACATTCACAACATTCTAATGGAAAAACAATAAAAGAATTACCAAAATCAGGTCAAACTGGAGCCAACACAACATTATGGTCAATCTTATTAGGTGGACTAGGCTTAGCATTCATTAGAAAACACAAACCATCAAAAACTGAAAAATAATATATAAATCTCATAGCTCATTAGATGATTAAGTTCATTTAGTGCGCTATTTTTCTATTTAATTTTTACAATTAAACGCTAAATACATGTATAACATGATATGCTAAATTTTGGATACAGAATGTTAACGAATATCAAGACAACGCACCATTTTGTATGCAGAAAAATACATATAAACTTGCTAAGTTTGAAGTGAGGTGACCTATATTATGAAACTTGCTGAACAGATTAAAAAGCATCGCAAGAAGAACAATCTAACTCAAGATCAATTAGCTACTGAATTACATACCACACGACAAACCATTTCTAAATGGGAACAGGGCACGATTGAACCGAATGCTCAAATGATTGTTCAATTGGCCAACAAGTTTGGTATTTCAACAGATGAGTTATTAACTGGAGAAGAAACTACGCTACATAAAGAGGAGGTAAACCAACCATCTCAACATTTAAATTTTTGGGACTTCTTATCTCAAAAATGGTGGTTTGTACTCATCATTGTCGTTATTATTTGTGGCACCATCACTCAAATATTCACAAGTTAAAATATAGGTCTCCTAAGATAACTTAGGAGGTTACTTATGTCTTTAATAAATAAAAGTTTAAAAATCATTGGCGTTATCATTTTATCTTTCATCCTAACGGTAGTGGCTCAAAACATAGCCATTCTATGGCATTTATTAAACTTACATTCATTTGAAACGGTTTTACATGCGATAACTTATGTAGTTTTAACTTTTGTATTCGTCAAATTAATTATAAATAAATTGTTTAAAGATACTTTAGCGAATTATCGCATCAACAAATTTCAATTCAACAAAAGTTATATCATCATTGGTCTGCTTATACCAATAGTCATGTTTTTAATCTTTATTTGCTTTGTACCAGGGCATTTTGAAATAACTAAAACCAACAATATGACTGAATATCTTGAAATGTTATTTGAAATTGTGGTGTTAGGAGGCATTTGTGCACCAATAGCTGAAGAACTAGTTACTAGAGGCTTGTTGATGGGCTACATTGAAAAGAAAACAAATATCACATTTGCCATTATTGTTACGTCAGTACTCTTCGCATCAGTTCATTTGTTTAACGGATGGATGTCTGGCGTAAGTCTAATACTACTTCTATCTGGAGGAATAATTGCAGGTATTTTATACGGGTTAACGGCATATAAATTTAATAGTATTTGGGCAAGTGCCTTCTTACATATATGCTGGAACATGGCAGATCTTCTCCATGTCACAACCCATAATGAAAACTACGGCGTTATTCAATACATTACCAAGACTAATAACATATTAATAACTGGAGGAGATTACGGTAATACCGCCTCAGTTATTTCAATAGGTATATTTTTAATCGCAATAATTATTTTATTATTCAAGAAAAGAAAAATTTAGAAAATGAGCAAAGCTTAACGTCTGCTTTGCTCTTCGTTGTGTTAATCTTAATTTGAATACATAAATTTAACTTAAAGGAGATTAATATTTATGGTGGAGCAAAGAAAGTTTAGTATTTCTAGGATAATAGCATATATGTTATTAACAATTTTTATCTTATTGATATCTGGAGAATTAAGCGGTTTTCTTATTGAACATGGATTGCCAAAACCATTAGGACAATTACTTTCAGGTTTAATGTTTACCATAAGTGCTTTAATCATAGTAAAGTATATTCATTCTAAAAATCCGTCGATTTTAAGAGAGATTAAATTAGTTGGTTATAGTAACAAACGAGACTTAATCATTGCTTTAATCTTACCATTCTTAATTACGCTTGCTGCATTTGGCATAGTTATTGGTACAGGCATGATAAGTAATTTTAGAATTAGTACAGATATACATATTTGGTCAATGTTCTTGTTTAATTGTATTTTTGCCATTTTATATGAAGCATTTCCTGAAGAAGTATTGATTAGAGGATTAATTCTAAATGAATTACGCAAAAAATTTAATTTTATGGAATCTCTATTTATACAACCGTTACTATTTTCTATTATTGGCGGTGTAGCACATATTGTTACCAACTTAATACATATGGGAGGACCAGAAATATTTTCAGTTATAGAACATATGATTCAATTTTATTTATTTGGTTTTGTCATACAGCTTTATAGAGAATTTTCTGGTTCATTATTTGCAAACATGTTATTCCATTTAGTTTGTCTTGAAACAACAAGATTTATATTTGTTAGTTCAGAGCTGTCTATTATTAAATTTGATGAAATTGCCTTTGGTTTTACGTCATTGGTAGGATTATTTTTTGGATTATACCTAGGAAGCGCAATTATTTTATCCTTTCTACTTTGGCTTAGAAAAAGAAATTATGAAAAATCAAATAAATAATGAGGAGGCACAATATCGTTTATGCGTAAACCACTACTTATATATATTCTATTAGTTTTCGTCTTAACGTATAGCATTGAAGGACTTGTATATTTATTAGGTGGACTTCAAGCTTTTTCAATAATCGCGAGTTTAGCGATGCTACTTCCTGCGATTTCAGCAATCATCGTATGGGTTATTTATTATCGAGATAATAAATTTTGGAAATTCTTCGGACTTAGATTAGGTAAAATTAAATATTGGTTTATATATCCAATGCTGATGTTAGTGACTTTGATCATCATATATTTAATTTCTTATATTATATATCCTAATCAATTTTTAAATAGCTCAGAATTACAACATAGAATGAAAGATACTTTTATTTTCATACCTGGCGTACCTGCATTAATTAGTTTATTAATACCATTAGCACTTAATTTAACAGTGGGAATCATTTTTAGTATTATCGCTTATCTTGGAGAAGAATTAGGTTGGCGTGCATTTATGTATCCTCAACTAACTAAATTAGGATTAACGAAAGGGCTAATCATAGGTGGTATAATATGGGGGTTGTGGCACTTACCGCTCATTTTAATGGGACACAATTATCCTAATCATCCAATTTTAGGAAATATAATGATGATATTAATGTGTATGCCACTAGGAATAATTCTTTATTATTCATATATCAAATCTGGAAGTATTTTTGTCCCAGCGATAATGCATGGAATTTTTAATCAATTTTCAAGCACTCTAACTATTTTCTCTATTAAAGAATCACAATTTGATCCACTTATATACGGTTCAACAGGAATTATCGGAATAATAATTTTAAGTATTATCGCTATATTTTGTATTAAAAGAATGAAAGTTTTTGGAAAGAAATATAGTTATTAATTTTTAGACTACCTCTATAAGGTGGTTAGTCTTAATATTAAAAATCTACGTAAAATCGCATGATTTCTGCAAAAAATAATGATTTGTTCATAATTTTCGCTAGAATAAACAACGCTTTAACCATAATATGAGGTCGGAAAGGAGCGGATCAATTTGAAAACTAACAATGTTGGGGAACGAATTCGAAACTTAAGGAAGTCTAAAAAGATGTCTCAAGAAAAATTAGCAGAAAAATTAAACGTTTCTCGACATTCTATTTCAAATTGGGAACGAGAAGTGAGTTCTCCAGATATGCATTCTTTGGTGGAGATGACAGAACTTTTCGGCGTTTCTTTAAATCAATTGGTTAAAGGAGACGAAATAATCGTGAATAAATATGTTTATGCAGCTTTAGCTTTTTTCCTTGGCGGATTTGGTGCACATCGTTTTTATAGAAAACAGTATGGAAAGGCAGTCTTATATTTAATATTTTGTTGGACAGGTATTCCAGGTGTGATTGGCATGATAGAAGGCGTGATTGCATTTATAAAAACCGCAGATGCTCAAGGTAATATTTAAGCACGATCAAATGAACTATCGATACTAAAATTTTATTTTAGTGTCGGTAGTTTTATTTTTAGCATAAAAAATACACTTATAGCATTGGGAGAACTATAAGTGCATTTATCACCATTATAGGCAATTTGGAAAATACAAATGTTTGGGTGTTAATAAAATGTCAGGAAAGTAACATTTTATTCATTGGGATGCTTAGCTATATAGAATTTACTAGAAAATTAGGGAGTGTCTAGTTTGAAATGAGAGGAGTATACGCATTTCAATACTACAGAAAAACTATACTATAATAATCCCATGCAGATACTATATTATGTATCTATTTGATTTTTACCCACCCATTAATAATTGAAACCTTTTTATCGTTAAAAAATATAATTTTAATATTTATTTTTTGTAAATAATTATTATCGAGAATTATTTCATGATAATTGAAATTAGAGCGCCAATTAATACCACGCTTGCATAAGCATTATTTAACATATGTACAAGTATGCTGTCTTTAAGACTTCCTCTACGTTTATAAGCTAGATATAAACCTATTCCCATTAACATGTACATTAAGAAAGCAATGAGGTTTCCAGCACTATGATTGGCAGAGAAGATAACTGAAGATAATATAAGTGGAAGAATAAATGAACCTTTGTTAAAAATAGTTTCTTTAAAAATACCTCGGAAAGCATGTTCTTCCACATAAGGTGCTATAAAAGTAATTGCTACGAAAAAGACTATTAAAGCAATAATGATAGATGGTGTTAAGGTATCAATACGTTCTAAATTTTTCATTAAAGCTTTATCATTATTAGATTGATGTTGTCCGTAAATTGACACCATAATGGCACTCATGATTATAATCATAATTCGAAGACCAATAAACCATAAAATATTGATACCAATATCTTTCAATTTTAGGGGTTGATGAATATTTTCATATGTATGACGACGATAATATGTTCTTACGGCCCATATAACAAATGCTGAAAGAATTATAAAACCTATAGCTAGTCCGATAATTAATCCTAAACTTTTATTACTTACTGCCAACCCTAGTGTACTTAAAGCTAAAATGGCCGGTAATTGAATAAAAATCATAAAAAAGATGAAAATGAATACGTTAAGAAATCGATTTCCCTTTGGCCTAATCGCTGTGTCATTTATTTGATCATTTTGCTTATCCAATGAATCAACTTGTTCCAAACTAACAACCTACTTTCTAACATATTTATGCATAAATTAAATGTAATTGCATACATATTTTATATTAACATACACAATTTTGGGACGAATAAATTACAAAAAATTAAATGAAAACTTTACATTAGATAAAATATGATTAAAAAATTAGAAAATAGCTTTAGCGAAAGTATTTATAGTTGATAAGGATTATTTAAAAGAGAAGGAGCATTAAATTATTAAAGAATTTAAAAATCAACATAATAATGTAAGAAGTTTTAAAGATGAACTAAAAATGTTGTTGAGGTTAAGGAACGTAAGTGATTACACACTTACGTAAGTAGTTCTAAGATGACTAACGAATGATGTTGCGCGACACTTTGCGTTTTTCATTGAACACAAGTGAAATTTTACTTGTGTAAGGCGTTCTAAGATAGATAACGAAACGTAGTTGAGTGCGGGGCCCCAGCACAAAGACTTTCGCATAGAAAGTCTACAAACAAAGCAAGCTGGGGGAGGAACGTAAGTGTTCTAACACTTGCGTAAGTAGTTCTAAGGTAGATTACGAAGTGTAGTTGTGAAGACTCCTGGTGGAAAAGAAAGAGCCTCAAGACTACAGGCTTGAGCCTTTCCCACCGGAAAGCGTAACAACTTAAACAAGTGAATATCTATCTAAGAACTACTTTACAAGACCAAGGCTCGACCCAGCCCCCTAGGCAAGCATCTCAACTTAAGTGAGTGAATATCTATCTAAGAACGACTTTATAAGACTACAGGCTTAAGCCTTTCCCGCAAGAAAGCGTCGCAACAAAATGAGTGATTATCTATCTTAGAATAGCATTTTATAAAGTACCAATAATAACTAAAAATTTGTTAGGAAACGTTTACTTATTATTTTTATTTATTGCTCATTTTGTGTAATAATAAAATCGTAGAAATACAGGTAATCACGTTTATTGTAACTCTAAAATACATATTTATTTCAAATATCGTGTAATTGTAAATATTTTGTCAATTAAGCATAAATAATTTATAAGATATTTTGAAATGTGTTGTATTATTTTTTGTAATCGCTTACAATAAATGTGAAAGAAATCACAAAGGAGTTGTACAAGATGCAAAATTTAAGAAACAGAAGTTTTTTAACACTATTAGACTTTTCACAAAAAGAAGTTGAGTTTTTACTAAATCTATCTGAGGACTTAAAACGAGCGAAGTATGCCGGAATAGAACAACAAAAACTTAAAGGTAAAAACATCGCTTTAATCTTTGAAAAAGACTCTACACGTACACGTTGCGCATTTGAAACAGCAGCATACGATCAAGGCGCACACGTAACATATCTTGGACCAACTGGAAGCCAAATGGGCAAAAAAGAATCTGCTAAAGATACTGCTCGCGTATTAGGTGGCATGTACGATGGTATCGAATACCGTGGCTTCTCACAACGCACAGTAGAAGAACTCGCTAAATACTCAGGCGTACCTGTATGGAACGGCTTAACAGACGAAGATCATCCTACACAAGTACTTGCAGACTTTTTAACAGCAAAAGAAGTATTGAAAAAACCTTACCACGAAATCAATTTCACATACGTGGGTGATGGACGTAACAACGTAGCAAACGCATTAATGCAAGGGGCAGCAATCATGGGTATGACATTCCACCTTGTATGTCCTAAAGAATTAAACCCAACTGACGAATTATTAAATCGTTGTAAAGACATCGCAGCTAAAAACGGTGGCGAAATCTTAGTAACTGACAATATCGACGAAGGTGTGAAAGGTTCTGACGTTATCTACACAGACGTATGGGTATCAATGGGTGAACCTGACGAAGTTTGGGAAAAACGTATTAAATTATTAGAACCTTACCGTGTAACTAAAGAAATGATGGAAAAAACTGGTAACCCTCGTGCAATCTTTGAACACTGCTTACCTTCATTCCATGATACAGAAACTAAAATTGGTAAAGAAATTCAAGAGAAATATGGCTTAACTGAAATGGAAGTTGCCAATGAAGTATTTGAAAGTGAACAATCTGTAGTCTTCCAAGAAGCAGAAAACAGAGCGCACACTATCAAAGCAGTAATGGTTGCAACTTTAGGAGAATAATCGAAGGGGGACCTACCTATGTCTAAAATCGTCGTGGCTTTAGGTGGTAACGCTTTAGGACAATCACCTGAAGAGCAATTAGAATTAGTAAAAGGAACAGCAAAATCTTTAGTTAGTTTAATTCATAAAGGATATGAAGTCGTAATCAGTCATGGTAACGGGCCTCAAGTAGGTAGTATCAACTTAGGTCTAAATTATGCAGCTGAGCATGAGCAAGGCCCACCATTCCCGTTCCCTGAATGTGGTGCAATGAGCCAAGCTTACATTGGTTATCAATTACAAGAAAGTTTATTAAATGAATTACATTCATTAGGCATTGATAAACAAGTTGTCACTTTAGTTACGCAAGTAGAAGTAGCAGGTGACGATCCAGCCTTCAAAAACCCAACGAAACCAATTGGTTTATTCTATTCTAAAGAACAAGCAGATAAAACAATGCAAGAAAAAGGTTATCAATTTGTAGAAGATTCAGGACGTGGTTATCGCCGTGTTGTACCTTCTCCACAACCTATTAATATCGTTGAATTAGACAGTATTGAAACATTAATTAAGCATCAAACACTTGTCATTGCAGCTGGTGGCGGTGGTATTCCAGTTGTTAAAGAACAAGGTAACTATAAAGGCGTAGACGCTGTTATCGATAAAGATAAAACAAGTGCCTTATTAGCCGCTCACTTAAAATCAGATCAATTAATTATTTTAACTGCCGTAGATTATGTGTATATTAACTATGGTAAAGATAATCAAGAAGGTTTAGGTGAAGTCACTGTCGCTGATATGGAGAAACATATTGCTGATGGTCAATTTGCGAAAGGTAGAATGCTTCCTAAAGTTGAAGCAGCATTACAATTTATTGAAAAGAATCCTAAAGGTAGCGTGTTAATTACATCTCTAGCAGATTTAGGTGATGCCTTAGATGGTAAGATTGGTACGTTAATTAAGAAATAGCACTAATAATGGTTATTATATAACTCCCCATATATTTATAATAATTAAGACGAGCTTGGGCTTAATATATGTGATTTACATATTTAAGCTCAAGTTTTTTGTGTTTGGGAAAATTAAGGGAGCTTAAAAATCCCCTCACTATTAGCGGTAGTGAGGGGATTGGTGCTTGTTATATATACCATATACTTATTAATTGTATGATAGCATCTACTAGTGTAAAAATGCAACATTTAATGAAAGTACGATACAATAAATAAAACTTGCTTAATCTAATTCTTAATTCGAGTACTGTATTTTAAATATGTGGCAATTCCCCAGTAAATGACCAAACCAACAAGCATAATTAGCCAAACGACATTAAAAGTACCGGTTGTGATTTTGATATATAAGTTATAAACGAGTAAAGCGATGAAAAAGTAAAGGTTAGTCCATTTGGCTGCTACATTAAAATGATGTTGTTCCATTTCATCTTGCTTTTTTAACATATTTCTCACCCTTTGTTTATATTTATGGCGTAAATAGGTCGTCGACGGTGGTATCAAATTGTTTCGCTAATTTAAATGCAAGTAGCAAAGTTGGATCGTATTTATTATTTTCAATGGCATTAATCGTTTGTCTTGATACATTCACATTCTTGCTTAATGTATCTTGGGACATGCCAATTTGTTTCCGATATTCTCGTATTTTATTCTTCATTGTCAATCAATCCCTAACCAGAATATTTCTTTTTAACTATAAAGTAATTACTAAGTAAAAATATAGCTCCAATGATGAGGTAAAGTAACTCTGGATAATGATTGAATGGATAAACCATATGTTTATCCGACATTTCACCAAAAATTCGTAAAATGATTAGAAAGAAAAAACTATAAACCAAGCCAACAAACGTTTTAGAAAATATTTCTAAAAACATCATACGTTGTCTTTCATCATACCCTGTATTATCTGAAGAATCGTTATAAGTTCTTTCGTACAGTGTTTCCTTTGGTAAAAACTTATTAGAAATGATTGACCATAATATTCCGAATACAAATACAGCGACGAATAATAAAATAGTTGTCATATTTCTCACCTCAAAATGTCAAAAGTTTTTTACACTTTCAGCCTAACATGTTTAGATAAAATGTCAAATTGTTTTTACATTTTCTGAATGAGAAGCTTCTGAGAAATGTTTTTCAAGAGAGCATAAGAAAAAGCCTATGATTAACACTAAATCGTGTCATCATAGGCTTTATCCTATATAAGGTAAGTGTTCGGGTTGTCTGAATTTAGACGGTCAGACTTCTAAAAATCAATCATATTTAACTTAAAATAAAGTCGGTAAATTCTTCTGCTGTGATGTTACCAAAGTAGAAGTTTAAATCGATATTGTTTAAGCGTTCAAGTAAATCTGCTTTAACCATACGTGTGCCAACTAAATGGTCTTCAACATCATGTATATTACCTTGGCCAAAGAAATCGCCATAAATACGACATTCAGCAATACGGTTATGTTCAATAGATAATGTAATATCAATCGTGCCACAATTAAAGCGGTCGTTACGGTTATATTCATATCTTGGAGAACGACCATAGTTCCATTCCCAATTATCATACTTTTCAGCGACTAATTTATCGATGCCAGCCCAATCTTCGTCGGTTAATTCATAACGTTTGGCATCTTTAATATCATCGATGCCCATAATTTGCGTGATGATTAGATTTTTAAATTCTTCAATTGTAATATCTTTATATTTCGGATCTAGTGAATCGCGGATTTGACCGACTCGAGCGCGTACAGATTTAATGCCTTTCGATTCAATCTTCTTACGGTTAGGTTTCAACACTTTAACCATAGCTTCGTAATCAACATCTAGTAATAAAGAGTAACCACCATAAATACGATTATTCAATATCGTCATAGCGGCACCAGAAATTTTCTTATCATTCAATGCTAAGTCGTTACGACCGCTTTGAATGACGTCTGTTGCGCCTAAATTATGAAGCGCTTGAATAGCAGGGCGATAGAAACGTTGGAAGTCGCCATAAATAGACGTATCTTGTTCTAGAATACAACATACGTTCACGGCGCCATCATCAACGTAAACTGCGCCACCACCTGTATCACGGCGTACGACTTTAATATCGTTGTCATCAACATAGTCTTGGTTAATTTCTACTGCCGTATTTTGAAAGCGACCAATCTCTACTTTCGGTTGGCAGTAATAGGGTAATAAGATATCTTCATCTAGAAAAATATGGTTATTTACATAAACCTGCATTGCTAAGTTTACGGCACCATCGTCAATATATTGGCCATTTCGAATAGGTTCTATTAAATACATCGTTCTCGTCTCCTAAGTTGTTAATTTTCTTTGTGCGTTAATAATTAATGAGGCGATATCGTCTGTTAAATGAATTGTTCTGTCTTGAATATTTTTCGGGATACGATAAGCTTTTTTATTTAAAGTCATAAATATCGCATCTGGATTGTGGCGTGTCATACGCTGGAATGGGTGTTTAACAAATTGTGGTGTTGTGTAGCCAATTCCAATTTCTAAATATAAGACTTTGCCATCTTTGTGTGCGTCTAAGAATGCATTATAACGATTTAATTGTGCGTGGAAATCTGCGTCTTCAACCATGCCGACTTGTGCTTTACGCTTGTTGATTTCCATTGGCGCGTCGCATTTTGGACAGTGCGGAATGAGTTCATACGGAATTTTCATATCCTCTTGTTGAGCCACCATTTCGCGAATCGCATCGTCATCACGATAAGTTTGTGCATGACAATGTTGGCTACATTGCCAAAGAATGTATTCGCCTTGAATATGGAACACTTTATCCATATCATAATTAGCCACCGCGAAGGCGTTATCCGCGTTAGTTGTGATAATGTGATAATCTTTGTCGGCTAACATTTCTTTTAGCGCGACATAAGATGGGCCCACGGGTTGATCTAAGTAATTGAGCTTCACAAAGCGACTTTCGAACGCCCAATATTCTTGCCAACTGTCAAACGGATGCAGACTCGCTTGTAACATATCGAAAAAGTTATATTTTTCTATAAAGTCCGGAAAATGCTTCGTGAAACGCTCACCGATATATGTGAAGCCATCTGACGCTGACATCCCAGCGCCTATCCCCACAATAACGGCATCGGCTTCATCAATAGCTTGAGCTAATACTTCATATTGCTCAGCGTTCTCATGGCAAGACAGTTCAAGTGCTTGCCATTTAGCATCTGTATTAGTCTCTGTTGTCATCAGCGAAAGCCTCCTCATATAATGCTAAATCTTTATCTGTGAACACATTGAAGATGACTTTAAGCGATGAACCTGTTTCTTCTAGATAGGCCAGCGTTGTATCAATCGCAATGCGACTGGCCTCATCTTGTGGGAAACCAAAGACACCCGTTGAAATACAACAAAATGCTAAGTGTTGTAACTCATGAGCATCGGCAAGTTCTAAGCAACTGCGATAACAACGTGCAAGTAAATCTTTATTCATTTGGGACACAGGATGTTTGCGAATTTGTGGTCCCACTGTGTGAATCACATGTTTAGCTGGCAAATTATAGCCTGGCGTGATTTTAGCTTTACCTACGCCTTCTTTACGACCTTGTTGCTCAATAATCTCTGCACAAGCTAAGCGCAATTGGACGCCGGCTTTTGTATGAATAATGTTGTCGATACAATTGTGATTCGCTTGCATACAGCCTAAGAAACGACTATTTGCTGCATTCACAATCCCATCTACAGCAAGCGTCGTAATGTCGCCTTGCCATAAATAAAGTTGCTCACCTAACACAGGTGTTAAGTCTTCAATGTGTGTAATGTCTTGTTGGTTATTCAATGTAGATAAATATGCATTCTGTACTTCTAAAAATGCCGAAGACACAGGCTTCGGTGGACGTACGTTAGCTAATCCACGATAAAGCTCCCATTGTGCCTTAGCAGTGTCAGGGTAGTCTAACGACTTATTGCCATGCGCTTCTTTCCACATCGCACGGATTAAATAAGCTAGACGTTCTTCTTGTGTGTTTACCATTTATTCGTCATCCGGATCTGGTAATGCATTGTATGCTTCTTCATCTACATTTTCTAATTTAACTAACCAATTTTCTTCTGGTTTTTCAGAATTTAAGATTGAAGGCTCATCTTCAGCTCTTGTATTACGTTCCACGATTTTACCTGCAAGTGGTGATTGCACGTCTAATACTGTTTTAGACGCTTCAATGCTGACAATTTCATCGTTCACGTTCACGTCATCAGCGCCCATAAATTCGACATAACCTACTGTACCGACATCATCTTGAAGTTCAGGTGTCATTCTATAGATATATTGGTTTCCTACTTTTTCTACATATAAATAATTAGCTAATTTAGCCATTTCATAACATCCTTTCTCTATTTATAAATACGCGTGTGCTAAGCGTTCGATTGTACGGCATCGCTGTTCGATACCTGGTAATAACGGCACGACTAAGATCTCGTCTGCTTCGAATGTCTCAATCATCGCATCCAAGCGTGGTTTCACTTGTTCTATCGTTCCAGCTAAGATGCGTGCGCGATGTTGTGCGATGAGTCGTTTGTCACGATCATTCAGTTGATAGTCCTTCGCAGTTTCAATGGATGGGAAACGCTCGAATTCCGCAAATTGACGTTTGCCCAATAACCACACATCAAGCGCATGCAACAGTTGCTGAGCCTCATCTTCCGTATCTGTCACAATCACAAACACCGTTAGCATCACCTTAGACGCCATATTTAACCCTGTTTTTTGAAAATGACTGCGATACGTCGCAACACTGTTTTTCGCCGCATCTATTTTATCCTGGCTAGGTAGTAAAAACGTACCTAACGCGTAGCCCATACCTTGCGTAGCCGCAAACTTGGCAGAACGTTGACTCGTACTCAAGAGCCACATTTCAGGATGGCGTGTAATCTGAGGTTGCGCGATGACTTTACCCACACGTTGTTCTTCAGGCGGTTGCGTTAAATAACTGCGAATATCCTCGATACTTTGATTGTAATCAAGATAATCGGCTTTATCCTCATCCATTGCGCGTTTAACTATTGTTGTACCTGGATTATTCCCAATCCCTAAATCGACGCGATCGGGATATAATGCTTCCAACATCTTGAAATTCTCCGCCACTTTAAACGGACTATAGTGAGGCAACATCACGCCACCAGAACCTAACTTAATTCGCTCAGTTTGTCCTAAGAGATACATCATCAATAACTCTGGACTACTGCCCGCAAAAGCTGGCACATCATGATGTTCTGTTAACCAAAAACGTTTGTAACCTAAGTCATCCGCGAGTTTCGCTAACCTTGTTGTATCTTGCAACGCTTGTGCTGCGTCTTTGCCTTCATCTATCATGGCATAATCTAAAATATTGAATTCCATCGGACACTCATCTCCAACTGTAAAGTACCATTCCCTTGATTTATATACCCACTCCTATTTTAACGTGTTTGAACAATTTTTGGTAAATTTTGCTTTGCCAAAGTGGATAGATTTCCCGGGCAATGGTTTTCATTTTTGAAAAGGGTATGGAAGACGTTCACAAACAAGTCGATTGAGTATTGCGAGATGGCGTGTTACTTTGGAAATAATACATCATGGACGAAAGAGGATGCGATAATGATACAATATCAACCCTTATTACAACCGATTACTTTACCCAATGGCATAGAATTAGCTAACCGTTTCGTGTTGTCTCCAATGACAACGAACTCTTCTACGAAAGAAGGACATATTACGGAGGAAGATATACGCTATGCCAAGCGACGTGCTAGCTCAGCGCCATTACAAGTGACAGGCGCTGCATATATAGAACCGTATGGCCAATTATTCGAATACGGTTTTAACATTTCTGACGATGCTTGTATCCCAGGTTTGAGAAAAGTGGCTCAAGCTATGAAGCAAGATGGCAATAAAGCGATTATTCAACTCGCACATGCCGGCAGATTCTCTAATACGGCAATTATGAATTATGGCGAGGTGTACGGGCCAAGTCCTATGACATTACATTCGCCAATCAAACATAACGTTTTAGAAATGTCCGTAGAGAAAATTCATGAAGTCATTCAACAATATGCAGATGCGACCTCACGTGCGATTCAAGCTGGGTTCGATGGCGTGGAAATCTCCGTAGCACAACGTTTGTTAATTCAAACTTTCTTTTCTACATTTTCAAATCAGCGTCATGATGAATATGGCGTGGATACGTTAGAGAATAGAGCGCGATTTGGCTTAGAAGTCATGGAAGCAGTACAAAATGTAATTGATCAAGAAGCGCCGGACGATTTCATCTTCGGATATAGAGCGACACCGGAAGAAACCAGGGGTAGTGATTTAGGCTATACCGTCGATGAATTTAATCAACATTTGGATTGGGTGTTAGAAGTCGCCAATATTCAATATTTGGCAATTGCGAGTTGGGGACGCAATATTTACCAGAACAAGACACGTACGCCAGGCGAGAACTATGGACGACGTGTGAACCAAGTAGTGTATGAATATTTAGATGGACGCGTGCCATTAATTGCGAGTGGTGGCATCAATTCCCCAGAAACTGCGCTAGACGCGTTGAACAATGCAGATATGGTAGGCATGTCTTCACCATTTGTGACAGAGCCCGACTTTGTACACAAATTAGCAGAAAGTCGCGAAGACGATATTAATTTACATGTGAAACCCGAAGAATTAGATGAACTGGCTATTCCACATGCTGCATTTAAAGATATTGTTCAAATGATGGATTACGGTGAAGGCTTACAGAAGAAAACACGCGACGAACTGCGTAAACTCGAGAAAAATTATCACAAAGAATAAATGTAAGACCTCATTGATGTTGTAAGTGAAATCAATGTGGTCTTCCTTTATTTTTAAGGAAAAGTTTAATTCATGTCGTGTTTAATGTAAACTTATAAATATAAATAGTTTACATTATAAGTCTAAAAAGTATCACTGGGACATTTTAAAAGGTAGGGAGTATGAAACGACATGACATTAAATTTAGCAGAACGTATCTTAAATCATAATTTATTAAGTAAAAACGAAGCTTTAGAATTATTCGAAAATCCGGCATTCGACACTTTCGAATTATTAAATGAAGCGTATATTGTGAGAAAACATTATTACGGCAAAAAAGTAAAATTAAACATGATATTAAATGCGAAAAGTGGAATTTGTTCAGAAGACTGTGGTTACTGTGGGCAATCTGTCAAAATGAAACAAAAACAACGCTATGCTTTAGTCGAATCAGAAAAAATTAAAGCTGGGGCACAAGTAGCGACTGACCACCATATCGGTACTTACTGCATTGTGATGAGTGGACGTGGACCAACAACTAGAGAAGTGGATCACATTTGTGATACGGTAGAAGAAATAAAAGCATTACATCCACAACTGAAAATTTGTGCCTGTCTCGGGTTAACAGATGAAGAACAAGCTGAGAAATTAAAAGAAGCGGGCGTAGATCGTTATAATCATAATCTAAATACAAGCGAGAGATATCATAGCGAAGTGGTTACAACACATACATATGAAGATAGAGTGCGTACCGTTGAAATGATGAAAGCGCACAATATCTCACCATGTTCAGGCGTGATTTGTGGTATGGGTGAAACGGATGAAGACATTATTGACATGGCTTTTGCATTGAAAGAAATTGATGCAGACAGTATTCCGATTAACTTCCTCCATCCGATTAAAGGAACTAAATTTGGAGGAATGGATTTATTATCACCAATGAAATGCCTACGAATCATAGCGATGTTCCGCTTAATTAATCCAACGAAAGAAATTCGCATCGCAGGAGGACGTGAAGTTAATTTACGTTCATTACAAGCCATCGCGTTAAAAGCTGCCAATTCAATCTTTGTAGGCGACTACTTAATTACAGGCGGACAACCTAACGAACTCGATTACCAAATGATAGAAGATTTAGGATTTGAAATTGACGGGTAAAACATATTGAATTGTTTTAGAGAGGAGAATACATAGTGCTACAGGATAAAAAAAGTACGAGATTACTGTATCAGACTGTAAGTGAGTTAGCTGAACAGATGGGACAAAATCAAATTGAAACTAAATCCGTAAGCTTGATTTTCCTAGATTTTGATTTAGAGTATGAAGTCTTTGAAAGGGTCTTCGCAAACTTTATAAAGTACGTAGCACACAAAACAATCGAAGAAATTAAATATAAAGATTTAACTAGATTGATTGATGAAGCATTACCAGAAGATCGTGAGTTATACCCATTAACTAAAAATCAAATTATCATTGGCTTTGCGAATAATTATTTGCCTCAACTTAAACCACTCGCAAATGATATTCAAAATGAAATGGGCACAAGTATTAATCCTGAAATAGAGGATATTTAAAGTAATGCGAAAAAAATAACAGGAAATGGAGTAACGAAAATGAATTCGAATAAGCCTAAAATTGCGCAAAAACGATGGTTTAATATTATGTTAATCTTCGTAGGGATTTTGAGTTTTTGTATTTTCTATTTTGCTATGCATCTCCCTTTCATGCTAGCATTTTTATATTTATGGGCACCAGTACTCATAGGATGTATGAACTTGAAAGAGATTAACAGTAAAAATATTGAGGAAAGAAACAACACCAGATAATGGCATAACCATTATCTGGTGTTGTTATATATTATCTTTCTGTATTTTTGCGTGTTTTATGAGCATCAGCTACTGCGTAACCTACTTTACAGCTTGCTTCTGATTCTTCATGTGGAAAACTAAAGGCGCCTGCCAAGGCGATTTTTTATGTTAAAGACATGTATTTAATTAAATTTATAAAACCCAGAAACAAGCTTACCTTTATCAGTTTTTCTATATTGAAATATCTTAAAACCACCTTCCTCACAATAAAACTTTTTAAGATATTCTTGCTCATACCAGTCGACATATATGTCTTAGTGCAGTTTTTTTAAATACCTCTAATCCAATTGAAATTGCATATTCTAAAATGGTTTTACCAAAAACTAGGTTTTTATATTTATCATTTCTACCGAGCTTAGTAATTAATAAAGATGGAAATTCATTGTTTTTGTAAGCATCAGAGGATATTCTTTTTTTAATACCTCTAGATACATTAGTTTCGAATTTGATATTGACTATTTTTAAACAAAAATAACCAATGATTTCTAAAGTGTCTGTATCAACTATAAAATAAGTACGTAAAGAATTTTGTTGGTTTAAAAGTAAAGCTTTATTTTGTAAGTAAGATGTTATAGAGGGGTTAGAAGAAGTAGTAAATTGCTTGATATTATCTTGGAGAAATTTTAAAAATGAATTACTTGTATTTGAGTAGTCATCAAAGTCGGAAAGATTATAAATTCGATGATTTACTTTTCTCAATTTTTTCATATAGTTCAAGTAAATTTGCTGTAGTTAATTCATTTTCAATGCGATTTTTAAATGGTTTAAACTCTGCAGTTGCAAATATAATCGCTTCTTCTTTAGATAAAGTATATGAACCTCTTTCTTCTGGTATCATATTAATCAACCACCTTTGTATAAATATTTTTATAAATTATACGTCATTATTATATTGTTAACAAGTTTATTTTTGTGTAATAGTAAAATTTAAGGTGTAAAAAAGGAATCCAATTTTACATTGAATTCCTTCTTATAACTACATCAGTCCGATGAGTTTCATCCATAGTGAGCCGATGCCTAGCCAAATAATGAAGTAAACGATACCTAGTGCAAGGTTCATCAGCCACCAACGTTTTTGGCTTATATAACCAGCGCCGTAAATGATTGGTGCTGGGCCACTACTGTAATGTGTGGTAGAAGCCATTAGGTTACCGAAGAAGCCTAACATTAACGCACTAAATAACGGAGGTGCGCCAGCTGCTACGGCTACACCAAGTAATGCGGCATACATCGCACTTACGTGGGCGGTTGAACTTGCGAATAAATAGTGTGAATAGAAATAGAATACGATTAAGATGATAAGTACAATTGGCCAACTTAATCCACCTAAACTATGCGCGATAAGATGGCTTAACCAAGGAATGAAGCCAAGTTTGTTTAATTGGTCGGCCATCATAACAAGTACTGAGAACCAAACCAATGTATTCCAAGCACCTGTTTCGTTTAAAACGTCTTTCCAATTCAATACGCCTGTGATAAGTAGTAATGATAAAGCAATAAATGCTGTTAAAGTTGCATCGATATTAATGTAACTTCCTGTCATCCACAATAGTAAAGCAATAATAAAGATACCAATCATGAATTTTTCAGCTTTAGAAATATTACCCATTTCTGAAAGTTGATCTTCAGCCCATTTTTTAGCATCTGGTGTTTCTTTAACTGTAGGTGGATACATTTTATAAATAATAAAAGGCACTACAATAAGAGAGATTAATCCAGGAACGATGGCTGCTAAGAACCAATTCATCCAAGTAATGTGCACATGTGCTGTCTTTTCAGCTAAGTTTTGTGCTAATGGATTCCCAGCCATAGCTGTTAAGAACATCGCAGCAGTAATCAAGTTGCCTTGGAACTCTGTGAATAGTAAGAACGCACCCATTTTGCGTTCAGTACCTTGTTTAGGATCTGAGTCGAATGATTTTGATAGTGATTGAATGATCGGGAACATAATACCACCAGCACGCGCTGTGTTACTAGGTGTAGCTGGGGCTAAGATTAAATCAACGCCGACAAGAGAGTAGGCTAAGCCGAGCGTCTTTTTCCCGAAAAGTCTCACGAATTGAAGCGCAATTCGACGCCCAAGACCTGTCTTCACGAAACCTCTAGAAATGAAGAATGCCATCGCAATTAGCCAAATACTAGGATTACCAAAGCCTTGAACGGCTGTTTTAGTATCAACGACGCCAACTAATACAGTAAGGGTAAAACCGAGGATAGATACGGCACCGATTGACATTGGTTGTGTAATACAACCAACGATAGTCGCTACAAAGATAGCGAACATGAGCCATGCTTGCACATTTAATGCCTCAGGTCTGAAAGGCGTGATTAATGCAAGAATGACACCGATAACAACAGGGAGTATAAATTTCTTATACTGAACAGAATTATCCATAAAGAAACCTTCTTTCTATCTATTCTTTCGATATTTCATACATTAGAATAGACCTATTTTTTAAGAATGTACAGGGGCTATAAGTAATTAATTGAGAATATTTCTCATTACTTTATTTTGGAAAATTCAATAGAAAATTGGGAGCGAATTTAGGAATTGGAATATGAAGATTTTTAGGTGGTAACTATGCCGGCATGCTAAAGTATCATGTTAAATACGAATAACATTACTAAAACACTAAAAACCAGCAGCCATATGCGATAAAGTTGTGTCGCTAGGTATCTGCTGGTTTCTTTTTAAAAGAATTAATTACTTAATTCGCTGTCTTTAATGTCTGTAATGAACATGTGACCGGGGGAGTGTGTAATCATGATGTCGGGTTTGGTGTCTAGTGCGACGGATTGTGGTGTGACGCCACAACCCCAGAATACGGGAACTTCACCGGCTTTGATGGTCACGGGTTCTCCGTAATCTGGTTCGTTAATATTGCTGATGCCTAGTTCTTCTGGCGATCCAATGTGAATGGGCGTGCCGTGAACGTTCTTGAAGTGCGATGTGATTTCGGTTGCTTGTATGGCTTGGGCGATGGTCATTGGGCGCATGCTTACGGTGATATTGCCTTTGAACTGTCCGCTAGGTTCTGCTGGGATATTAGTGCGATACATTGGGACGTTGTGCGCTTCTTCGATGTGACGCACGGGAACACCAGCTTCTAAGAGTGCATGTTCAAAGGTGAAGCTACAGCCAATAAGGAAGCTCACCATGTCTTCGGTGTAAAGGTCAGTGATATTATCTGTTTCTCTGATCAGTTCACCGTGTTCATAAATACGATATTTGGGTACTTCTGTACGGATATCCACCTCTTTTCCGTAATAAGGAAAAGAAGGTGAGCCCACTTCTGAGACGTCTAATAATGGATACGTCTTTGAATTTCTGAAGCAAAATTTTAAAAAATCATAAGCATAGCTGGAAGGTAAGATAACGACATTGGCTTGAACATACCCCTTTGCCATGCCGCTTGTATGATTTGTTAATTTACCTTCGCGAATCAGTTTGCGAATTTCTTGTGGTGTTGCTTGTTGTAAATTCATAATTATTCCTCTCCTAATCCCCTTAATATATGAAGTTTCTTATTTCTAGAATATGTGAAAATTACACCATTTACAAGCAAATTTTAATATGAAGATTTTTAATTTTTATGCTAGTTTTTAAAAATTTTTCTAAAGTAAAAAATTGAATATCTGAAATGCTATAATTGTTATGAATTTAGAACAATATTTAAGAAAAGAAGGTATATCATGTCGAACTATGTCATTACTAATGGAAGAATTTATACAGAAGAACAAGTTATTGAAAATGGATATCTTGTAGTAGAAGATGGCAAAATAAGTGACATTCAAAAAGGCAACTATACAGGAAATTTACAACAAGTAGATGCCAAAGGGCAAAATGTCTTACCAGGGTTTATCGACATTCATATTCACGGTGGATATGGTGAAGATGCTATGGACGCGTCATATGAAGGGTTGAAACATTTAGCAGAACAATTGTTATCTGAAGGTACGACAACGTTCTTAGCGACAACAATGACACAATCAGATGAGAATATTGAAAAAGCGTTAAAAAATATTGTGGCGTATCAAGCAGACCAACAACAAGGTGAGGCAGCAGAAATCGGTGGCGTTCATTTAGAAGGACCTTTTATTTCAGAGCATAAAGTAGGCGCGCAAAATCCAAAATATGTACAACGTCCTTCAGTAAGCAAAATTCAACAATTCCAAGCAATTGCGAACGGACAAATTAAAATCATAACGTTTGCGCCAGAAGTAGAAGGCGCACATGAAACATTAAACGCGTTGCATGACGATATTATCTTCTCAATGGGGCATACCGTAGCAACATTTGATGAAGCAAATGAAGCGGTTGAACATGGTGCAAAACATATTACACACCTTTATAACGCAGCAACGCCATTTGAACATCGTGACCCAGGTGTTTTTGGGGCAGCATGGACAAATGAAGGGTTAAATACTGAAATTATTGTTGACGGCATACATTCGCATCCTGCTTCAGTAAATATTGCTTATAAACAAAAAGGCAATGACCATATATATTTAATTACAGATGCTATGCGTGCTAAAGGCATGAAAGACGGAGAATATGACTTAGGTGGTCAAAACGTTATCGTAAAAGGTGAAGAAGCAAGATTAGAGAGTGGAGCTTTGGCTGGTAGTATTTTAAAAATGAATGATGGATTACGTAATTTAATGACCTTTACGCATGATTCATTAGATAACTTATGGCGTGTAGCGAGTTTGAACCAAGCGAAAGCATTAAAAATTGATGAGGCTAAAGGTAGTTTAGCTATTGGGAAAGACGCAGATATTGTTATCGCTAATGATGAAATTGAGATTAGTAAAACAATTAAAGCAGGCACAATTCATCACTTTTAAGACGACCCGCATAGTTAAATTATAAAAAATTGAGTTTTACAATCGAATACGTGTATATTGTATACACTTTAACTTTGATGGGTTTAAAATTATGTAATTAAGTGTATATAAAAATTAACTATGTAAAAAATTAAATATTGGCAAGAAAGGGGGCATTACCGTGCAACATGATTTAATGTTTCCAAGCGCAAAAAACTTTTTCTCAACTTTGGCATGGTTGTCTATCATTGCTTTAATCGCAGTACTTGCACTTAACTTGCTTGTTTATAGCACGTTTAACAGTTTTAATGATTTTAATTTACAATTTAACTTGCATCAAACTGAATTAATCTTCGCAATTACGTTTGCGATCATCGCATTTATCAGCATTATTATTTCATTAATTTTAAAATTATTTAAACATTCATAATAGATAAGTAAGGGACAGGAGACAAAGATTTTAAATCTTCGCATCCTGTCCTATTTTTTTAAAATAATTATAAATAGTATCATCAATAATAATTTCTACATTTGGATGTTTATGTAATATAGATGCTGGCAAATCTTCCGTTGTTTCTTCTTCCAATAAACGACGAATAGCCTCTTGTTTACGTTCTCCAAATGCGATTAAAACAATACATTTAGCACGCATAATTGACTTTAAACCCATAGATACCGCTTGTTTTGGCACATCTTCAATTTTGTCGAAATGAACGCTATTTGCTTTAATGGTTGAATCTGTTAAATCTACCACACGTGTTTCACTTTCAAAAGACGTGCCAGGTTCGTTAAAACCAATATGGCCATTTTCTCCAATACCCAACAATTGAATATCTGGATCGCCAATTGACTTTAAATGTTCCTCATAACGTTTAGCTTCAGCTTCTAAATCTTTTGCTTTACCTTGAGGAATGTGGATATGAGAGGATTGCCAACCGTCATTGTAGTCGAATAATAACTGGTGCATATAAGAGTGATAACTTTGAGAATGTTCAGGTTCTAACCCTACATATTCATCTAAATTGAACGTTTGTACTTGGCTTAAATCTGTATCGTTTGCTTCCAATAATTCAGAAAATCGTGGGTAAATATCAGTCATCGTATTTCCTGTAGCCAAACCAAGAATCGCTTTAGGATTGTCTTGAATTAATTTTAATAGTTTAATAGCAACATAATCACTGGCGATTGCTTTATTTTTTAAATTAATAAGTTTCATCATATAAACGCCTCCATACGTTTACTTAACAATCTGCTTCCAAAATTTAAGTATGTATTAAGAGTATACCCAAGTAATGTGATTTCTGTGTAAGTTAAACTTAAAATCTTACTAACATTTATAAGTATATCCATGCTAAGATGAATAATGAAAACGATATAAAAAGGAGATTTGATATGAAAAAGATAGCATTATTAATTTCAACTTTTATATTAGTTATTACAGTAGCAGGATGTTCATCTTCTGAGGAAAATCACAAAAAAGATAGCAAGACTGAAAATAAACATACTGAGAACAATGCACGTCATAATCATAAAATTCCAAAGCATATTTTTGATAAGACAACGACTAATCAATCAATTTCTGAAGATACTATGAAGAAGGATATAAAAACATATTTAGATTCTGACAGAAAGCTAAAGGATGCTACTGAACCTTTTGAAGATAAGTTATATTCTGATGAAAAATTATCTGAAAAACAACAGAAAAAATATGATAAAATTTTAAATTTACAAATTCAAAATGACGCTAACTTTGCTAAATACATAAAAAAAAATAAACTACCAAACAAAGAATATGAAAAATATGGTAAGAAAATTAGTCAATATATCGTAGGAGTTAATGATACGGTAAATAAAGTTAAAAACGTGTCAAAAAAGGCTGAAAAACAGTTAGATGCAGATGATTTAAAAGAAATTAAGAATATTAATAAAGACAAAGATATTGTTAATGGACGTGAACAAGATAAAATTGAGAAATTCTTGAAAAAGAAAAATATTGAAACTATCGCTTTTGATAAATAAAACTAACAGGACTCCGTAAACACGGGGTCCTGTTTTTTAGTAATTGAAATTAAGAAAGATTTAAGCTTGAATTACGTGGAATTTTGTTATGTTATATGTAGGTTACATATTTTAATGTTTTATTTTTTGAAAATGGCTGCGTCAATTGTGCATCATTTTTAAGTGAAAATGTGGCCGAGGAAAAGAGCTGCGAAATAGCCAATAATGATGATTACACCTGTAACGCCATTATGAATCATATGGACCATCATACTATCGCGCACATTGCCTCTACGATGATAAGCGAGGTAAAAGATCATGCCCATCATGAGATACATCAAAGCTGCGACCCAATTTGTTGTACCATGTTGAGATGCAAAAATGATTGATGAAATAATAAATGGTAACCAGAAACGACTTCTTTTAAAGAGTGTTTCTTTGAAGATACCACGATAAATGAGCTCTTCTAAATATGGCGCAATGAATGAAATAGTTAATGCAAAGACAATTAGTGGGAAAACTTGTGGTAATTGTTCCATATTAGCTTGACCATTCATATCGCCAAGTAACATCTTATCGTTTTGCGTCTGTCTTGATCCTGTGACAACAAACATTAATTGAGACATACCAATCACTATGATGCGTAATAATATTGCCCAGCCAATATTAATCGCAACGTCTTTCTTTGTGAATTTTTTCGGCTGTTCGTAAGTGTGACTTTTATAGTAACGTCTCACGAGCCAAATAATGACACCGGTGAAAAGAAGGAAAAGTAACGAAGCGAGCGTGCCAGTTATTAAGTCCATATGAGCTGAAAGTCCCATGATGTAAATCATGAGTACGACAGGAATTTGGGCAAGTAGGAGCCATCCAATAAAAATAAGAATATTAACAAATGTATTTCCAGTTGGATGACGTTCTTCATGATGTTGTGGAGTTTCATGTTGATTCGGTTGTTCAGATGTTGAAGTAGATGAAGCGTATGTATTCACATTTTCGTGTTCGGTCATGTTAAACCCACCTTTTATTTAATGTTATGAATTTTGAAAGCGAATACTTCATTTTGAACGTAACATATATTTGACATTTTATCTATATAAATAGAGTAAAATTATTTTTAAAAATAAGCGAGTTTTTAATTAAGTAAAAATTTCCCGAGAAATGAGGAGGCAAATGATGTCGCAAGAACGACTAAATCAACAAACTAAGAAAGCAGATTTCCAAATTTCGCATAAAGCGTATTGGAAATTATTATTACAATCTATTTTTATGATAGTTGTAATGTTGTTCGCTGAATCGATGGTTTTAGCATTAGTAGAAGAGAGCCCTAAACATTTTTGGGTAGCTATTGTATCAGTTATCATTGCATTTTTATTATTATGGTTATTTAAGTTGAAATTATTTAATTTTAGCAAGATTACAAAACAACAATGGATGTTAATCATCATAGGTTTTGCTTTAATGACCGGTGTAGATTATCTTTTATCGTTTTTCATGCCAGAGCCAAGCAATGAAAAAGGATTAGAAGAAGATTATAATAAGATTCCTTTCTTACTTCAAATTGCATCAATTGGCACTTTAGGACCAATTTTAGAAGAAGTTGTATTTAGAGGCTTGTTAATTAAAGGGATATTTAGAGGCGCACCTATTATCGGAGGGATTGTTTCAGTTATATTATTTGCTGGTTCACATGGACCGACGACTATTGGAGAATGGTTTGTTTATGGATTTTCTGGCTTAATATTTGTATTTGCATATTTAAAGACTGGTCGCTTAGAAGTAGCGATTTTAATCCATATTTTAAATAATACGTTAGTTACAATTCAAAACCATTTCTGGTAAAGGGGTGTATTGGAATGAAAACTATTTCTCAGAATAAGCCTAACTTTCAAATTTCTGAGAAGCCTTATTGGAAATTATTATTACAATCTATAATGTTATTTGTTTTATTTTCTATTGTGTATATCTTCATTAGCGCAAATGAAGATCATTTAAGTGCCTTGCTCACTGGCACTTTATTAGTTATTGGAATCTTTTTATTAGGAAAATGGTTAAATATCCAGTTTTTCACTTTTGAAAAATTTACAAAAGAACAAGTAATGATTGTTATTTTAAGCGTGGTAATATGCCAAGCGATGTACTATTTATTTACCTTACCAATATCTACGACTTCCAACCAACAAGATATTAATAGTGTGCTTGCCAGATTGCCATTTATCAATAAATTATTATCAACAGCCATATTGTCTCCAATCATTGAAGAAGTTGTATTTCGTGGACTACTTATTAAAGGATTGTTTAGAGGCATACCTATTATAGGTGCCGTGCTATCAGTGATTTTGTTTGGTGCAGCCCACATACCAACAAACATTTGGGAGTGGCTAATCTATGGAGGGTATGGATTTGTCTTTGTCACAGCATATTTAAAGACAAAACGCTTAGAAGTTCCTATGATAATTCATATTCTACATAATAGTTTATTCTTAATTATTTATCATGTTTAATATAGTCAAAGGGAAATGTCTAATTAACGAACTAAACATTTCCCTTTTTAACTTTTTTAATGTGTTTCGCCTAATGCGATTTTAGCGTCTTCGTCTCTTGAGATGGCTTTAATCGCAGCTGTTAAACCTTTAGCAATCGTTTCGATGGACATTGATGGCTTTTCAGGTTTATCTGTCACTTGTGCTGGAATAAATGGTACATGAATGAAACCAAATAATAAGCCAGGATAAGATTTATCTGCTAAGTAACCTAATTGATATAAGATGTGGTTACATACAAATGTGCCTGCCGTATTTGATAAGCTTGCTGGAACGCCGGCTTGTTTAATGGCTTCTGTCATCTTTTTAACTGGTAAGTTTGAGAAGTAAGCAGGTGCGCCATCCTCTTGAATAGCGACATCAATCGGTTGGTTTCCTTTGTTATCTGCAATACGTGCGTCATCAATGTTAATGCCAACACGTTCTGGGGTTAAATCGTAACGTCCACCAGCTTGCCCGATAGCTAATACGGCCTCGTAGCCTCCTTTAGCTAACTCTTTATCTACTGCCTCTTTTGATTCATGAAAGACAGTTGGGATTTCTAACTTTGTAATCGTATGCTCGCCAATATGATCCTCTAATTGTTTGACTGCTTCTAATGCTGGATTGATCTTTTCGCCACCGAATGGGTCAAATGCTGTTACTAGAATATTCATAATTCATTTCCTCCTTTAATTTTTAAAAAGCCCAGAAATACATCAATGCGATATGAATAACGATTAATGTGAGTGCGATAGGAGCTTGTGCCTTAATAACGCCAAATTCTTGCTTCATTTCTAATAATGCGACGGGTAGTGTGTTAAAGTTTGCGGCCATAGGCGTAAGCAATGTACCACAGAAACCACCTGTCATTGCCAATGCTCCGGCAACGATTGGGTCGCCCCCTTGTGCAATAACGAATGGAATACCGATACTTGCAGTAATCACTGTAAAGGCTGCGAATGCGTTACCCATTAATACTGTGAAGAGCACCATACCTAAGATATAGGCAGTAGCACCTAAAAGATGGTTGCCTTCAGGTAAGAATGAAGAAATCCCTTTAGAGATAACTTGACCAACACCACTCGCAGTGAAAAGGACACCAAGGGCTGCTAAGAATTGTGGCAGAATACCTGTTGTGCCTACTTGTTGTGTTAAGCGGTCGCTATCGTATAAAACGTAAGATAATTTAGGTTTAATAATGAGCAGTGCAGCGATTAAGCCAATGACTGATGAAATGCCTAAACCAATTGCGCCACCTAGAGGCGTCCAGTTTGAAATGATGACTGCCACTACAGCTAAGACAAGGGCCGGAATAAAGAGTTTATTGCCGTATTTATCTGACCCTTTTTCGACTTCTTTATCAGTTACATCAATAATATTTTTAATTTTAACTTGTTTGAAAAGGGTCAACGCACCCATACAGAGCACTAGGATACCGTTAATTACATTTGGAATGTAAGGTCCAGCGATAAAAAGAACGGCTAAGATAGTCCAGAATGCTGCAGTACCAATACTTTTAGATTTATCAGTTGCACGTAGAGCGCGATAAGCAGTGTATAAAAATTGTAGTCCGATTAGGATATAAAAAATTTCTAAAATATGATTTAATGTAGCCTCATTCATGGTGCTTCACCTCTTTATGTCCATATTTTTTATTGAAATAACGATCTAGTAAGATATTTTTAACCCATACTAATATAAGAGTAATGATTGCGACGGGAATTGAAGCGAGTACTAAGCTCATTGCATTCGCTTTAATATGGAGTGATTGGAACGTACCTACCATTAATAAAATACCTGCTGCACCCACAAATAAATTTTGTCCAAAGAAGTTACCATAATTTTCCATTGCAGAGGCTTCAGCTTTTAATTTTTCGATATCTTTAGCGTCGATATCTTTTTCAGATAGGTTATAACGTGTGCGTAAAGCACCTTGTACCATTGGGTTGATTAAGGGTCTAACAAATTGAGGATGTCCGCCGATACGGATTGAAGCTACGCCAGCGATTTCACGGATAATTAAATATAAAGTGAGAAGGCGACCGGCTGTTATTTTCTTGACGTTGCTAATCAGTTTAGAAGCTTGTTGCTTTAAGCCAAAACGTTCAATTAAACCGACCATTGGAAGAGTTAGCATAAATAATGTTACTAGACGCTGATCGACGAAAGCTTTTCCAAGTGTAGAAAGCACATCAACAATATCCATACCAGCAACCAGACCAGTAACGACTGCCGCTATTAAAATAATTGCAATTGTATCGAATTTGAGAATGAAGCCAATAATGATAATTAAAATACCAATTAATTTAAGCCATTCCATAAAATCACTCCTTTGAGGTTATAACTAGATTTAGATAATACAAAAAATAAAAAGTTTTAATTTTCTTAATATTAGCATAACAATTTTCTATATAGAAGAAGAATTAAAATAAAAAGAATAATATTTTGGGGAATGTGGATTTTTAGTGAAGAGTTATTTAAATAGAATAATATTTTATGAAAGTTTTGTGGATATAAATATCTATTTAAAGTAATTTTATACTTATGTGATAAAATTTACTTGTAAATTAAAGGAGGAATGTTTTATGGCAAAAACAGCAGTTATTACAGGTTCAGCCGCAGGTTTAGGTAAAGGAATTGCAGAGCGTTTAGCGAACGATGGATTTAATATTGTGCTTCAAGATATTAATCAAGACACACTACTGAAAACTGAGGAAGAATTTAAAGGCAAAGGTTTTAACGTTGTAGCTTTCCATAGTGACGTTTCTAAAAAGAAAGAACAAGAGGAACTCGTTCAATTTGCAGTTGCAGAATTTGGACAAATTGATGTCTTTGTAAACAATGCTGGTGTTGACGCGGTATCTTCAATTTTAGAAATTACTGAGGATGAATTAGACAAATTATTCCATATTAACGTTTATGGAACACTTTTCGGCATTCAAGCAGCAGCGAAACAATTTATTAAACAAAATAGCAAAGGCAAAATCATTAACGCATGTAGTATCGCCGGACACGAATCTTATGAAGTGTTAGGTACATATTGTGCTACAAAATATTCAGTACGTTCATTCACACAAACAGCAGCTAAAGAATTAGCTGAAAAAGGTATTACAGTCAATGCTTACTGCCCAGGCGTAGCTAAAACTGAAATGTGGGATCGTATCGATGCAGCTATGGTTGAATTAGATGACAGCTTAAAACCAGGCGATGCCTTCGAACAATTCTCATCAGCAATCAAATTAGGACGCTACCAAGAACCAAAAGATGTAGCAGCTTTAGTATCATTCTTAGCTTCACCAGATTCAGACTACATCACAGGACAAGCCATCCTAACAGACGGTGGATTAGTGTACAGATAAACCGAATATAGAATTGAAACATTTAAAGGACTCAGTTCCAAGCATAAAAACTCCCCTCAACAATATATGACGAGGGGAGTTTATCTTTATATATTAGTAAAACTATACATAGTATCCCTGTTTCTTTCGTGATACAATGATTATATAAATGAGAAACATTCTCAATTGATTACATAACTATATACCACAGTAAGGGAGTGTATGATGTGATGTCACATCAACGTAAGTTTGACGGTAAACTCGTCATTGCAGCAAGTTTTGCAGTATTAACATATTGGTTGTTCGCACAATCATTCATAAATATAGGCACAAGTGTTCAAAAAACATTTGAAGCTCCAGAATCAATAATGAATCTTTCGATTAGTCTTGTGTCATTCGTCACAGGCATATTTATGGTTGGCGCAGGAGACATCGCTGATAAAATAGGCAATCTCAAAATGACAATTATTGGGCTAGTTTTAAGCATTATCGGTTGCTTAAGCCTTATTGTAATTCCAGCTACACCATTTCTAGTTATTGGCCGTATTTTTCAAGGTCTTTCAGCAGCCATTTTACTGCCATCTACTATTGGACTAGCCTCAGATAAATTTGAAGGGCAAGAATTGCGTAAAGCATATAGTTTTATGATGATAGCAACTGTGGGCGGAATTGGTTTTTCATCCTATATAGGTGGACTTATTTCTAATTATTTAGGATGGCAAACCGTCTTTATTATTTCTATCATTTTATCAATCATTGCGATATTTATTTTAAGTCGCAGAAAAGAAATTCCTCGTTCACAACGTGAGCACCAAACATTTGATTACGTAGGAATGATTATCTTTGGTATTTTTATCGCCTGCCTTATGTTAGTCATGACACAAGGATTCACTTACGGTTGGACTAGCACTTTCACACTAAGTGTTGTAGCACTTGGTCTCATTGCACTCATCGTTTTTTATTTTTTTGAAAAAGGCAGAACCACACCATTTATCGATTTTTCAATTGTAAAAAACCGAGCATTTCTTGGTTCAACAATTAATAACTTTGTACTTAATACTGGTGTAGGTACAACTGTCGTCTTCAATGGCTATGCACAAAAACAATTCGGTATGAGTGAAGTACAAACAGGCCTGGTCACAGTGCCGTACGTCTTCATGGCCATCGCAATGATACGATTAGGTGAAAAAGCAATACAACGTTATGGTGGGAAAAGCATGTTAATTGCAGGGCCATTATTCCCAGCTATTGGAATTATCCTAATTAGTTGTACATTTTTATCTCAAAATTGGTACGTAGGCCTTGTGACGTTTGCTTTCGTAGTTTGTGCAATTGGTAATGGCTTAGTAGCCACACCAGGTTTAACGATCGCCGTATTTAACATGCCAGAAGAAAAAGTAAGTTTTGCGACAGGTTTATACAAAATGGGAGCCACTTTAGGAGGCGCTTTTGGCATTGCTTTTAATACTACTATTTTCACAATATGCCAGCAATTCTTTACTGTAGAAACATCAGCCATGATGTCATTCTTAGCAGGCGCTGTTATCATGGTACTCGGACTTATTTCAGCGTTTATTCTTATACCTAAAAAAGTAAAAGCCTAATAAAAAACAAGCGTGACTGTTCAATCAGCCACGCTTGTTTTGTTTATAAATACTTGTTTAAAAATTTTAGATATAGATACTGAATGAAATTACCCAACCAGTAAATAGACTTGTTTGATAAATGTGAGTGTTCATATACTTACATAAGTAGTTCTAAGATAGATAACGAAGTGTCGGGGCCCCAGCACAAAGACTTTCGTATAGAAAGTCTACAAACAAAGCAAGCTGGGGAAGGAACGTAAGTATTCACACACTTAAGTAAGTAGTTCTAATGATTAAAATCAAAGAACTACTTTACATGACTACAGGCTTAAGCCTTTCACGCAAGAAAGCGTCGCAACAAAATGAGTGGCATCCATCTAAGAACTACTCTACATAAAAAAGTACATATTTAATTCACTTTATCTGTCGTTAAGCCTTGTGGTATTGGCTCAAAGATAACTAAATCATCGCTATTTAATAAATCCTCATTTAATTGTAATTCGGCAATGCGGTTAGAGTTATAATACTTCACATACAACGTACGCGTAGTCAGATTGAATACAGTTTGATACAGCGTGTAGTGGAACTCATGTTCAGAGGGACGAACGGCACCTTTAGGAATGCTAACGCTATCCAGAATTCTAAATGCATCAAGCACCGCATCATCGCCATCGTCAGGCAACATATTATGCACGAGATACGTTGCTCTTACATAACGCTCCGCAGAGGTATAACCTCCTGGCAAACCAGATGTGCCACTTTCATTACCAATAAATAAATTCTTATAACGTTTATATTGAGGTTTGTAAGGTGTCACATTCGCAAAATTCTTCAAGTTCTCATAGTGCCAATTCAAATCAGGACTGTTTGTCAGCACGCCAACTGGATTATCATGCACCACAATACGACCTTCCACAAATGTAATCTCAGCCGTACGACCAGTAGCATCAGAAATATGATAATGAAGCGGAGGTGCTTCGTTAATATCGTTTAACGTATTCGCAACGACGTTCACTTGTTTCGCGTTATCAATGAGTTCGTCGATCGTTTGATTGTAGCCAAGTGCCCACGTTAACACTTCAGTTTGTGAAATATTGATATAGCCTTCACGAATTTTAGTCGCATATGACGCATATCCTCGGTCGTATTGATTTGAAATCGCTAAGCCATGTTCATTCACGCCATCTCCGAAGATAAAGCCTTCCATATCTGATCCCGCACCAGTAAAGCCATACTTCGTTTTACCTTTATAATCTACGCGAGATTCCCAATAGAAATTGCGTGGTTGCACAGCTGGATGTCCAGTCAATGGATAATCATAATCCATCGTACGTCCTAGTATAATGTCGCCATTTTTTGCTTGAAAAGTAAAACCCGTACACATATGTATCAACCTCCATTTATATATTGAAAATTATTATCAATTATAAATTTTATACTTAAATATTTCAATTTTTGCAATTGAAAGTATAAAAAATATCCCTTATGACATTGGTTAATCTCATAAGGGATACTCTAATTTTTAATTTACGGCTTTCCAAAAGCAGGATTTTAGGTAGCGAGGCCCCAACACAGAGAATTTCATTCAGAAATTCTACAAACAAAGCAAGTTGGGGACTCACGACTCGACAAAATTTGAGAAACAATTTTGCTCATCGTTCGGTTCTGCTCAAATCCTAAACGCTTTTGTCCAGACCTCTATGCATGTGCGTGTTCTGGTACGTCTTTGAAGTTTTCTAAACGACGGTTCCATTCTTCATCGCTAATGTCATTTTTAGCTACATAGCGATTACGTGGATGTTTGGCACAATCGTATGAACAAGCGCCAAGGTATTTTTCTTCATTTTCCTCTGAAACAAGAATTTGTTTGTTACATTCTGGGTTAGCACAGTTAATGTAACGTTCGCAAGGAGTACCGTCGAAGTGTTCTTTACCGATCACTGTTTTCTCAACTTGGTTCACGTCTACACTAATACGTTCGTCGAATACGTACATTTTACCGTCCCAATATTCACCTTTAGTTTCAGGATCTTTACCGTAAGTTGCAATACCGCCGTGTAATTGACCCACATTCTCGAAACCTTCTTTAACTAACCAGCCTGAGAATTTTTCACAACGGATGCCACCAGTACAATAAGTCACAATGTTTTTACCGTCTAATTGGTCTTTGTTTTCACGGATCCAATCTGGTAAATCTCTGAAACGCGTGATGTCTGGGCGAATTGCACCACGGAAGTGGCCTAGGTCGAATTCGTAATCATTACGTGCATCTAAGATAACTGTATCTTCATCTTCTAATGCTTCTTTAAATTCGCTTGGTGAATAGTATTTACCAGTTGTCACACGTGGATCCACGTCATCTTCTAAACCTAATGCAACGATTTCATTTCTAGGACGTACGTGCATTTTTTTGAATGCGTGGCCTTCAGCTTCATCAATCTTGAACGTCATATCTGCGAAACGTTCATCCGCATGCATGTGCTCGATATATTTATCTGTGTCTTCTTTCGTACCAGATAATGTACCGTTAATACCTTCAGTAGATACTAAGATTCTACCTTTTAAGTTGTTTGCTTTACAGAATTCTAAGTGCTCAGCTGCAAATGTTTCAGGGTCATCAATTGTTGTATATTTGTAATATAATAACACTCTATAATCCATTTTCTGTTTCTCCTCTTTTAAAAATCTTTTTATTTATCGTAAGGGCAGGCCGTATTCATTCAAATTGTCGTTCGTTTATCTTTTTATAAAAATCAACATTATATTATTTTACCAAATTTATAATAACTTTCAATATTTCAGTTTCGAAAATAGGACAACAGACCTAGTTGAGTGAGCAATATTTCTTTTTGAAAACGATTACATATAGTACCATAATATTAAAGTGTATATTAGAAATTGAGAAATTAAAATTTTACTTTTCAAAAAGGAGGAATTGTATCTTATGTCAAACGAGTCATTACCAAAACTTACATATACAGGTGCGTCAAAAAGCGCAGTGCCGATTATTTCAGAAAGTGAATTACAAACGGTTACCGCAGAACCTTGGGTAAAAATTTCAGATGAAGGACTTCAATTAGAAGGGTTAATCTTCGATAGAGATCATAATTTGTTTTTATGTGAAGTGTTTGGTGGCAAAATCTTTAAAGTAGATACGAAAACAAAAGAAGTGTCTACTGCATTCCAATCGCCAAAACAAAATCCAGCTGCAGTTAAAATTCATAAAGATGGACGTTTCTTTACATGTTATTTAGGAGACTTTGAATCAACAGGTGGCATCTTTGCGACTGATGAACATGGTGATAACTTTGAAGAAATTATTTCTGAATTAAACTCAGAATACTGTATTGATGACATGGTCTTCGACAGTAAAGGCGGCTTCTATTTCACAGATTTCAGAGGCTATTCGACAAATCCTAAAGGTGGCGTTTACTATGTGTCACCTGACTTCAAGACGGTAACGCCAGTAATTCAGAATATTTCTGTCGCGAACGGTGTAGCGTTAAGTACTGATGAAAAAGTGTTATGGGTTACGGAAACGACAACTAACCGACTTCACCGTATTCAATTAGAAGACGATGGCGTAACGATTGCACCATTTGGCGCTACAATTCCATACTACTTTACAGGACATGAAGGGCCAGACTCAGTATGTATCGATAGCGATGATAACTTATATGTCGCGATGTACGGACAAGGACGCGTCTTAGTCTTTAATAAACGTGGCTATCCAATTGGTCAAATTTTAATGCCAGGTCGTGATGAAGGTAAAATGCTACGTTCAACACACCCACAATTCATTCCAGGTACAAACCAATTATTAATTTGTACAAACGATATTGAAAATGGTTCAGAAGGTGGCTCAATGATTTACACAGTAGAAGGCTTCGCCAACGGACACAAAAGCTACCAATTCCAGTAAGAATAAATAAGCGACAGCGTCTAACACACCAAAAAACCCCTCACTAGGACAAGTAGTGAGGGGTTTGGTGCTTGTAATGGAACTAATTTTTTTAACTATTATAGCTCCTGTAATATCAGGATGTATTATTACGGTTTTTAAATATTGGTTAGACAACCGTAACTAAAAATAAGCGACATAATCTAACTTGTGTATATATTAACACTATTGGTTACTTATTGCAATTTAAGAAATGTGTTTTATCCTTTGCTCTCATATTCTGTGAAACTTTTAGCTATATCCAGTATACTGAAGAATGAATATAATAGACACGTATGTGTGAAAGGAGTATATGATGAAAGACAATTGGATGAAACATAAAGAAGATAGTCTTGTAGCGTCTTTTTATGATGCACAAACACCTGAATTCCAAGAACAAGGCTTTGAAACTGAATTAGCTTTCGGTACAGCAGGGATTCGTGGGCAATTCGGACTTGGCCCAGGTCGTCTAAATCGCTATACTATCCAACGTTTAGCCCTAGGCATCGCTAACTATTTACAAGACAAAGAGACGCATTCTTCGATTGTCATTCACTATGATATTCGTCACTTATCTTCAGAATTTGCAGAACTGATTTCTCAAATTCTTGCTTCAAATGACATCAAAGTTTACTTAGCAGCGCATTACAAAACGACGCCAGAATTATCATATGCCGTCAGACACTTACATACTTCTGCGGGCATCATGATTACAGCAAGCCATAATCCTAAAGATTATAACGGCATTAAAGTATATGGCTCAGATGGTGCACAATTAGATGAAGAAACGTCATTTGAAGTCGCTAACTACATTAATAACTTGGAAGATCCACTAAAATTAGAAGTAGATTTCAATCCTACGTTGATTGAGAAGAATATCCATACTTTACCAGATGACGTTTATAACACTTACATTAATGAAATTACGGATCTTGTCGGCGATATTCCGCAGTCAGATTTAAAGGTTGTCTACACAAGCCTACATGGCACAGGTGTACCGATTATTCCCGATATTTTACAGCATCTACATTTTCAAAACTTTAACTTAGTTGAAGTACAGTGTAAAGTTGATCCTAATTTCAGTTCTGTGAAAAGTGCGAATCCCGAAGAACGCGACGCCTTTGACTTGGCCATTCAACAAGCTCAAGACGCTGACGCAAATCTTATCATCGCCACAGACCCTGACGTCGATCGTATGGGCTTTGTTGAACGAGATAAAGATGGTCAAAACCACTACTTTGGTGGCAGTGAAATTGGCGCATTACTAATTAAATATCTTATTGAACACGCGACGCTCCCTAAACAGCCGGTCGTTATCCAATCTATAGTTACCGGCGAATTGGGTAAACGTCTTGCGCAACAACATGGGGTCACTGTGAAGGAAGTCTTAATCGGCTTCAAACATATTGCCAAAGCGATTCGCGAATTTGACGATGACCAATCATTTTTATTCGCCTACGAAGAAAGTTATGGTTACTTAGCCGATGATTTCGTGCGAGATAAAGATGCCGTCCAAATCGTACCATTAATTATTAAGTATGCGTCTATTTTGGAAAATGAGGGTAAAACACTTCACGACGCGCTAAACGAAATCTATGAAGAAGTAGGACACTATCGCGACTATCTTGTTTCAAAAGTATTTGAAGGCAAACAAGGCCAACAACACATTGCAGATTTAATGGCTAAAGTAAGACATCATATCCCTGACACAATCGCAGGCTTAAACGTCATCGCAGTAGAAGATTACGACACACTACAACGTGTAAACAAAAAAGACAATACAGTAGAAACCATTACCTTACCACAAGCCAACGTCATTAGAGTCATCTTTGAAGAAGGCTTCGTTGCCCTAAGACCATCAGGCACAGAACCTAAACTCAAATTCTATATCTCACTCAACGTCCACAACTTCGACCAAGTAGCACAAGAGATATATGATTATATATTTAAAGAGAATTAAGAGGTGTGACATATGGAGAGACAGATTTATGTAATTGGTAGTATGTCGATGGATTTAGTTGTAGCGACGCGTATTGTTCCTGGAAAAGGGGAAACCGTACTTGGCGAGTCATTTTTTACGACGCCGGGTGGTAAAGGTGCCAACCAAGCCGTAGCAGCTGCACGTTTAGGACAAGATGTACATATGATTGGTCGCATTGGAAACGATACGTTTGGGGAAGACATTTTTCAAAATTTAAAAAATAATCAAATTAACGTGGAACATGTGAAACCCACGGAAGGACCTTCAGGAACAGCGCACATCACATTAGCTGATAATGACAATAGCATTATTGTGGTGCCATCTGCGAATAATGAAGTGACTCCGGACTATGTGCAGGAAGCCTTAGCTTCTACGCAACCGGGGGACATTGTGCTATTGCAACAAGAAATCCCATCTGAAACAGTGGAAACTGCCGTGAAATATTGTTATGAACACGATGTGATTTCGATTTTAAATCCGGCACCATACAGAGAGATTTCTGACGATGTGCTTGAACAAGTGACATATCTTACGCCGAACGAGACAGAGAGTGAGAATATGTTT
This sequence comes from Staphylococcus sp. NRL 16/872, assembly GCF_022815905.2. NCBI lineage: Bacteria > Bacillati > Bacillota > Bacilli > Caryophanales > Staphylococcaceae > Staphylococcus > Staphylococcus sp. NRL 16/872. The sequence continues at coordinate 225,957 of NZ_CP119327.1, forward strand.
GAAGGCGATGTAGATGGCGCTCTGGAACGTTATCCTGATAAGTTAATCGTGACGTTAGGTGAACTAGGTGCGATGTATAACAATGGCGTTGAACAAGTAGAAGTTAAAGGATTTAAACGTGAAGTGAAAGATACGACAGGCGCAGGTGATACATTTAATGGCGCGCTAGCAGTAGGTCTGCAGAAAGGATATGCGCTTCAAGAAGCGGTCACATTCGCCAACTTAGCAGCGAGTTATTCTGTGACAGGTATGGGTGCGCAAGGTGGTATGCCAACCTTTGAAGACTTAGAAGCGGACTTAGAATTTTAAATGCATTATTTTTGAAAATGAAAACGACATAAACTAACGAAAAAACACCGTCAACTCAAAGATTATATGAGTTTGACGGTGTTCGCTTATGTTAGAGAGATTTTTTATAATGAGATTGTATAGGAAGGATGGATGATATGAATTTCGATATCTATGACAAAATAGCATTAGTACTTATTATTGCGTTCTGTTTAATTAGTACAGTGAATATGCCTCAAATATATGAATTGACTATAAAGTTGGTAATTGTGTTTTTACTTATCATTAATGTAATTGTAAAACTTTCAAATAGAAAATAGGCAACTTATTCTCTTGGTTGATTAAATTCATGTAAAAATTTTGTTAAGTTATAATTGATACCTTATAAATAATATAATATTAATATATAATGTGGTGATGAATGGCATAAAATTTATACTTAATAAAAAGGAGAAGATGAATGGCTAAGAGATATTTACTTGGACTACTGACAGTTTTATTAGCAATTGTTTTATGTGCATGTCAATCTACATCACAATCACATGATGGGAAAGACAAGAAATCTGCAGAAGATAGAAAAAAAGAAGAAAACATGTATGCGAAGAAGAAAAACAAAGACCAAAAAGATTGGGTTACATATAAGGGCGATGTTGCTCATGTCTTCTATCATCCAATAATTGCAGAACCTAAAAAAGCGTTTACGGGGGATCCAAGCTCAGCTAAAGGGAATAATGATTGGATGATTACAGTTAATGAGTTTAATAAGTCGCTAGATGAGCTTTATAAACATAATTACATATTAGTAGATCCACATGATGTGTATGATTTAAAATCAAATCCAGTTAAAAAGAAAGAAATTAAATTACCTAAAGGTAAAAAACCACTTATCTTATCTATTGATGACATGAATTATTATGATTATATGCGAGGTCATGGCTATGCTGATCGACTTGTATTAGACAAAAATAAACATGTCGTATCTGAAACGAAAGGTAAAGATGGTAAAGTCACACAAAGCGAAACAAATGATATCGTGCCAATTTTAAATAACTTCGTGAAAAAACATCCTGATTTCTCATATAATGGCCAAAAAGGTGTTGTAGCTTTAACAGGTTATAATGGTGTACTTGGCTATCGTACAAATGAATTAGATAGTAAAGATTATGATAAACGTAAAGAACAAGCTACTAAAGTTGCGAATGCAATGAAACGTGATGGCTGGACCTTTGCGAGTCACTCTTGGGGACATATTAATTTTGAGGATACCTCATATGATCGCATTGTGAAGGATACAAAACGATGGGAGAAAGAAGTGACTCCAATTATAGGTAAAACAGATCTCTTTATCTTCCCACATGGGGCACAAGATAGAGGATCACAAGGGTATAATTATTTAGAGCATCAAGCAGGATTTAAATATATTGCTGGTGTGGGGCCAAATAATTATACTATTATCGACAAAGATAGTGTATACCAAGACCGAGTGGCAATAGATGGGTTGAATTTATATCAATTTAAATACAAAATGAAGCCATTCTTAGACCCAGAAAAGGTATACAGCAAAGAAGATCGTAAATATTTTAAAGGTAATAAAGATTATGATTATTGATCATTTACTTTATTAATTAGGTTGAACTCTGAGAAGAAATTAGTTTTCTTTTCAGAGTTTTTAAATGTGCATTTTAGAAAAAGAGATTGAACATTCACTTATATTGCTGCAAAACATTATAAAAATAAATTATAAACAGCGTTCATTTTTATGTAAATATGTAATTAACAAGTAAAAATAAGTTATAATAAATTGTACTATATAAAAAATAAAAAGTAGGGAATAACATGTTTCAGAAAATAGTAAAGAGTATGGGAAGCATCGGTTTTATAGCTTTATTAAGTTCAACAAGTGCGCATGCAACAGAAACACCAGTCAATATTTCAAATCAACTCCACCCTCATGAAGTTAGCTCCATTTATCAACCAGATGGGGTTACGTTAACGACACAACAAGGACAAGTATTATATGATTACCAGGGAAATAAAAAAGTAGATCCTGCGTCTTTATCTAAAATGATGACATTATATTTAACGTATGAAGCAATTGATAATGGCAAATTAAAATTAAGTGACACTATAAAAGTGACAAAAAAATTCAATCATTTGTCTAACATGCCTAACTTGTCTTCTGTACCGTTACGGCAGGGACAAACATATACTATTGAAGAATTAATTAAACAAACGGCCTTAGCTTCGAGTAATGCAGCGGCAATCATTTTAGGAGAAAAAGTCAGTGGCAATACGTCAACATTTACAGATAAAATGAATCAACAAGCTAAAATATTTAATATGGATAACTCACATTTCATTAATCCTGCAGGTGCTCAAAATAATTTACTAGGAGAATTTACTCCTTCAAAATATAAAAAACAAGATTATCCTACAAGTACTGCAAAAGATATGACGATATTAGCGCATGAATTAATCGCTCAACATCCTGAATTACTAAAGGTGACGCAATTATCTCAAGATACACAAAAAGGTAATACCTTTACGAGCACTAATTTATCGTTAAAACATCAACCACTCTATTTAAGAGGTACAGACGGTTTAAAAACTGGGACAAGCGATAAAGGTTATAATATTACATTAACAAACAACTTAAATCACTTACGTTTAAATGAAACCGTGATGAATGTTAAACCTTATGGAAACGATAATGCAAAATATAATAGAAATAAAATAGGCAATCATATTATTCAATACTATCGCCAACAATACGAGTATAAAAAAGTGCTTTCTAAAGGAAAACATACGATAGGTGATCATACTTATGAAGTGAAAAAAGATTTATATGATACAGTGCCGAAAGATAGTAAGAAATGGACAATTAAAGTAAATAAAAATAATCAAGCTTTCGTTTCTTACAAGCGTGATTTTTTACCTAATACAAGCTACCCAAAAGTAGTTGTAGAGAAGAAATGGAAATTATTTTAAAACATTTATATTAATAAACCAAAAAGAAATTCTTAAAATAGAGATGTAGAATGTGGACAAATACGATGATTTAACATATGTGTATTTTTCTCATTCCTCAACATTTCATTTAAGAATTTCTTTTTAATAGGTTTAATCGTATTATTTCAATTTTTTCAAATGTATCTCTCTAGCACCACAAATGAGTGCTACAATTTCTGCAGTGACTTTATCAATTGACTGTTGTTGCCCTTGTTGTAACCAGTTTGTGATCACACTTAAGATGCCCCCAGTTAGAAATTGCCCATACATCGTCGTATCTACATAAAATTGCCCACTTCGTTTATCGAATTCAATTTGTTTTTTTACTGCTTCAAAGATTTGATCATAAAAAATACTATAAACTTCTCCGTAATAATTTAAATTAATCACACTGCGTACGATAGCTTTATTTTCATGAATAAATTGTAGAATATCTTTCATTAATTTCTCGAAAAAACGACGAGGGTTATCTGGATTGATTTCTGGTAAATATAGCTCTCTAAAATGATCAATCACCAGACCAATACCGTAATTCAACAAATCATATTTATCATTAAAGTGACGATAAAATGTAGATCTTCGAACATTCGCTTTATCGCATAAATCTTGAATAGTAATTTGTTCGAACGTCTTTGTTTGGAGAAGTTCAAAGAAGGTAGTTATTATAGCTTGGCGTGTTTTTTGAACGCGTAAATCTTGTGTATTCAAAGTTGCTCACTCCTCATATCGGACATTTCTAACTATTTGTCACTTAAGTTACATTCCCTTCTTATTGACGCACAACAGGCACGCTTGCCACCCTATAATAAGGTCGAAGGGTAGATTAATTTCATAAATAATTACTTATAGTTTACTACTTTTCAGAAAAATTTAAAAAATACTTTGAACGCTTGGGAAGTGAAATAAATGTACTATAGTAATGGGAATTATGAAGCATTTGCGCGTCCTAAAAAACCAGAAAATGTAGAGGAAAAGTCTGCTTATCTTATCGGGTCTGGATTAGCATCTTTAGCAGCTGCATGTTTCTTGATTAGAGATGGGCAAATGGATGGGTCAAAAATCCATGTTTTAGAGGAATTATCTAAACCTGGTGGAAGTTTAGATGGAACTGAACTTCCGATGAAAGGCTATGTTGTACGTGGCGGAAGAGAAATGGAAAATCATTTCGAATGTTTATGGGATTTATTTCGCTCCATCCCATCTTTAGAAATAGAAGGTGCTTCCGTCTTAGATGAGTTTTATTGGTTGAACAAAGAGGAGCCCAATTACTCACGATGTCGTGTTATTGAAAAAAGGGGACATCAGCTAGCCACTGATGGTGACTTCACATTAACGAAGCAAGCAATTAAAGAAATTGTCGCTTTATGTTTAAAGAAAGAAGAAGAATTAAACGATGTAAAGATTTCAGATGTCTTTTCAAATGATTTTATGCACTCTAATTTCTGGATTTATTGGAAGACGATGTTTGCCTTTGAACCTTGGCATTCTGCAATGGAAATGCGTCGTTATTTAATGAGATTTGTACATCATATTGGTGGGTTAGCAGATTTCAGTGCTTTGAAATTCACTAAATATAATCAATATGAATCACTCGTACGTCCTATTATCGCCTATTTAACGTCCCATGGTGTCCAATTTCAATATGGTGTACAAGTACTAGATATTAAAGTGGATGTCACAACAACAGAGAAAGTTGCTCGAGAAATTCAACTGAAACGTCACGGTCAACTTGAAACGATTACATTAACTCCAAATGATTTGGTATTCGTGACTAATGGAAGTATCACTGAAAGTTCAACTTATGGAGATAACGACACGCCGGCACCCCCTAATCATAAACCCGGCGGTAGTTGGAACTTATGGCGCAATCTTGCCAAACAAAGCCCTGAGTTTGGTTGCCCTGAAAAGTTCTATCAAGATTTACCTGATAAAAGTTGGTTCGTCTCAGCAACTGTCACTACCAATAACAAAACGATCATCGACACAATTGAACGTATATGTAAACGAGATCCTTTATCTGGCAAGACCGTTACAGGTGGCATTATTACTGTGAATGATTCTAATTGGCAAATGAGTTTTACCATTAATCGTCAACAACAATTTAAAACGCAGCCAAAAGATGAAATGAGTGTATGGATTTATGCCTTATATTCTAATGTAGAAGGTGAATATATCCATAAACCTATTGTTGAGTGTAGTGGTAGCGATATTTGCCAAGAATGGTTATATCATATAGGCATCCCTGATAATCTAATAGAAAACCTCGCCAACAATCACTGCAATAGTATACCTGTCTATATGCCATATATCTGTTCATATTTTATGCCTAGAGCCGTGGGCGATAGACCACTTGTTGTGCCTAAGGATTCTCGTAACTTAGCCTTTATTGGGAATTTTGCTGAAACAGAAAGAGATACCGTCTTTACAACAGAATATTCCGTAAGAACCGCAATGGAAGCGGTATATCAACTCTTGGATATTGATAGAGGTGTCCCAGAAGTTGTGGCATCAGAATTCGATTTACGTGTGCTCATGGAGGCACTGTATGAATTAAATGATCGCAAAGATTTAACAGAACTAGCCGAACAAAATAGAATTCAACAATTCGCTCTAAATGCTTTCTTGAAAAAGATTAAAAACACCTATATTGAAGAATTGTTACAACAGCATAAGTTACTATAAGTGTAGGTAAAAAATCATCGTGTAAGATTTAACCCCCGCGTGACATTAGCATGCGGGGGTTATTAGTATTCAATATTAGAAATTAATTCTTAATATAATCGTTTAAATGTTTTGCGGTTACTGAATTTTCAATTTCAAAAATACCATTTGGTTGGCCTGCATAAAGCAATTGTCCACCTTTATCTCCAGCGAAAGGTCCAATATCAATGAGCCAATCTGCTTGTGTCATCATCGTTAAGTTATGTTCGATTAAGATAACTGTATTGCCTTCATCAATAAGGTTGTTAAAGCAATCAATTAATATAGGTAAGTCATCTTCATGCAAGCCAGTCGTTGGTTCGTCAAAGATGAACAGTTTGTTGGTTACATCTTGCGTGAGATAACGACTTAACTTCACGCGTTGAATTTCTCCGCCTGATAACGTATCGAGAGATTGACCTAATGTCATATAGTTCAAGCCCGTATCAGTCAGAGCTTGAAGTGGACGTGTGATATTAGGGCTGTCATTAAACTTTTCAATCGCTTCTTCAACGGTTAATGCTAAAATATCAGCAATCGAATAACCGTCTACTTTCGCCTCTAACACTTCAGGACGGTATCTTGTGCCACCGCACATTTCGCACACTTGTGAAAAGTCCGGCATAAATGCTAATTCCGTTTTCAATACACCTTTACCATGACATTCTGGACATGCACCTTCGGAATTGTAACTAAACATGCTCTTTTTAAGCCCAGTATGTTTACTAAAGAAACTACGCACATCATCAAAGATATCCAAATAAGTGAGTAAATTAGAACGATTTGAGGCATGAACAGGTTTCTGATCAATAAAAATCGCATCTTGATTACGTTCAAACGCAGCCGTAATTAAAGTACTCTTACCTGAACCAGCCACACCAGTAACGACAGTCATCGCATGTTTTGGTAGTTCAGTTGAAATATTCTCTAGATTATTGCGACTAATATTTGAAATATTAATCATCTCTTTTGATTGGCGTAATTCGGATTTTAACGTGTGCGTTTGTTTTAACGCATGGCCAGTGCTTGTATTAGATTTAAGTAATTCTTCGTAGCTTCCTGTGAAGGTGATTTCGCCACCATGTTTACCAGCGCGTGGACCTAAATCAATGATGTGGTCAGCTGTTTTAATGACGTCAGGGTCATGCTCAACGACGAGTACCGTATTCCCTTTGTCTTTTAGCGATTGAATGATGTCATTGATGCGTTTAATATCCTCAGGATGCAAGCCAACACTTGGTTCATCAATAATGTAAACAAGATCACTTAATGGACTGTTTAAATGACGAATCAATTTAATACGTTGTGACTCGCCACCAGAAAGGGAAGTTGTTTCCCTTGCTAGCGTTAAATAATTTAAGCCGATATAACTTAATGCTTCAAGCTGTTGTTTGAGTGGTTCGATAATCACGCGTGCCTTGTTTGATTTGATTTTTTCTAAAAAGGCTAACGCCTCGTCGATTTGTAAATTCGTAAATTCTGCTATATTTAAGCCATTAATTTTACAACTTAATACTTTGTCATTAAGACGTTGACCATGACAACTTGGGCAATCATGTTTAGAAACCACGCGATCAATATCTTGTTTGAAACGTTTCTTTTCAAAATTGTCGTTAAGTAAAAATGAACGACGAAATCTATGGATTAAACCTTCGAATTTCGCAGTTCTTGGCCAGTTGGATGGTGGATTCTTCAATTTCGTTGGTTCTGTATAAAGGAACGTGTCCAGTTCTTCTTTAGTGTAATCTTTCAACTTTTTATCATTATCGAATAAGCCTGTATATAAATAACGTTTACCACGCCAACTGTCAGGTCTGAATGAAGGGAACTTAATCGCATCTTCATTAAGTGATTTGTCAAAGTCTAACAATTCGTTTAAATCGATATCTTCAACATAGCCTAAACCAGAACATGTTTCGCACATCCCTTTTGGATTGTTGAATGAAAAGATGTCAGAATATCCAACAAACGGCTCACCAATACGAGACCATAAAAGACGTACGGAAGCATAAATATCAGAAATTGTACCTACAGTTGAACGCGAATTACCTCCAAGTCGCTTTTGATTAATAACCATTGCGACAGGTAGATTTTTAATTTGATCAACATCCGGTTTCTCATATTGTGTGAGTTGATGTTGGACATAACTTGAATAAGTTTCATTGAGCAATCTTTCGGATTCTGCAGCAACGGTATTAAAGACGAGGGAAGACTTACCCGAGCCTGACCGACCTGTAAAAACGGTTAATTGATGCTTTGGAATCGTTACATTTATATTTTTTAAATTATTCTGTTTTGCGCCGATAATTTCAATATTACTCATCACTTACACCTCTTAATTTCACTTTTATGTCTTATTTGATTTGGGAAAATTAATTTATTGTTCGAATGGTTTGATTTTTACGTCTAGGTTGAAATATTTTTCAAGCATGTCACGATAATTATCTGATGTGACATCAAATTTTTCTTTATTGTCTTGTTTGCTTAATGTTAGATGGTTAAACGACATTGTAGCACGTCCGAATAATTGTGGTTTTGTAATCATGAGTTGTTTTACAAAGATAGAATCAGGATTCTTAGAATTATAGTCAATCATCTCGTCGAAATCATGAATGGTTTGTGGATGCATTTTAGCTTCGTAACGTGTCATCCATTGTTCATTTTCAAGTTTTTGGACGATATATGTGTCTTCACTTTCAGAAATAGCGCGAAATTGGCCTGTTAAATCTGTAACCGGGTGGGTAGGGTCTAATGAGGCGATGCGCAATGATTGTAAAGGTAAATCGCCAAAGCCTACGTCAGCTACATAATTGACATTATCGATAGGGACTACGAGTGACATATGAGAACCATGAGGACTTGTGTGACCACCAGGCTGATGTACGGTTGCTGGCATGCGATGTACGGTGAAGCCTTTTTCTTCAAGGTAGGTACCAAAGAAATGGTTCATTTCATAGCAGAAACCACCTCGATGTTGATTAACAATTTTATCGAACAGATCATCAATTTCTACAGAGATAGGTACGCCATTTTGTACATTTATATTTTCAAAAGGTACGGTCATCATATATTGTTTTATATAATAATCGAGTGCTTCGAGTGTGGGTTCGTTGTATAGCGTTGAATCTATGTCTAAATAACGTTCAATAGCTTGTGTATCCATTTGAACAAGAACTCCTTTATTTAATGCTTTTACTCTTTCAATACCCTAAATTGAGATTTAATGAAACAATGCTTGGAACGATGGTTTTTAAGTTAATACTTTGTATTGTTTCAAGGAGAATATTATTCTTAAAAACGTAAAAGAGTTCTAAGATAGAATTTCACTCACTTAAGTTGAGACGCTTGCCTAGGGTACAGTTTCAGCCAGAAATTCCTCACAGATAAATCTGTGGGGATTTCTAAGGTCTTCAACTTGTACTGTTCCCTTAGGCGTCGCTCAACTACGTTTCGTTATCTATCTTAGAACTCTATACTGTGTATTATTAATATGTGATTAATTATAATTCTTGTTTTTTAAATATTGATAAAGATGAAAAATATGAACCAATAAATATAATTACTCCAAGTAATGCATATGCACCAGTTATTAATAATACTGTTGGGTTATTTGAAAATTTATCAATTGAACCAGATTGTATAAGTTTAGGTGTTACTACAAGGAACCATACTGCAAAAAATAAGATTAAGGCAAAAAATACTGTTGAAATCATAATTACATTTGAATTTTCAGGTCCAAATTTAAATGTAAGTGGAAACATTATTGCATAAGTACAAGCCAAACCAATTCCAATAAATGCTGATAGAAGCATTAACATAGGATTTTGAGTTATGACTAAACAGATAACCATTCCTATCACTAAACCAATTACAATGAGTAAAAGGTAAAAAACAAAATATGCTTTAACGTATGTACTTCGTGAAGAAGGCAAAGCGGATACATAATACATCCATTTAGATTCTTTTTCGCGTTTAAGGTTATCTGAAACTGGGGATATTAACATAACCATTGGCATAAAACAGCTCATCATAGGACTGACAAAACTGAACAAAATACTCATAACTATGCCTACAATTGCAAATGTGATAAGTGATTTTTTAGATGCATAGAAACTACTTAAAATTAGGCCTTTCATTATTTTTCACCTCGCATAATTAATTTTGTTGCGTCATCAATGTTGTTGAGTGGGTGAGCGTTGGTCACGCGAGACCAATCTTTAATTAAAATTTGACGTTGTCCGTTTCGTATTCTTGAAGAAACTATAATGTCATTTGGAATGTCTGAGTCTTCATTTTCAGGGATTTCAACTATTCCATAATCATTTAATAGTGTGTGCTTATCTTCATGTAGGACAATTTCACCGTCTTTCATAAAGATAAGTTGGGTAGCTAACTGTTCAATGTCTTCTGAGATGTGAGATGAAATTAAAACGCCGTTACCTTCTGAAATGTAATCTTCTAACATTTCAATGACTTCTTCACGTCCTGAGACATCCATGCCGGCAGTAGCTTCATCTAATATTAATAATTTAGAATCATGGGCTAGGGCAATTGATAATGCTGCTTTCATACGCATGCCTCTAGAGAAAGTCTTAATTTGAGAGTTAGTAGGAAGATCAAATTCTTTGATCGTATTAAAGAATTTGTCACTATTCCATGTTTTGAAAATATTCGCAAAAACTTTATCCATATCTTTGATTTCGAGTTTATCTGGTACACGCAAATCGTCAAATACGACGCCTATGTGTTCTTTATATTCATGCTCTTTGTCAGATATCACTTTGTCAAAGAATGAAATTTCACCAGAGTCTTTGAAACGGTTGCCCACTAATGTATTAATTAGTGTTGATTTACCGGAACCGTTCTTTCCAATTAGACCAATGACTTCACCAGGTTTTAAGGTGAAAGAAATGTCATTCAAGTTGAAGTTGGATTTCTTATAAGATTTGTTCAGGTGTTGCACTTGCAATAGATGTTCCATAATAATCCTCTCTTTCTGTAGATAAAATTAAATTTTATTTTGCATTTAATTGGTTACTTCCATCATAGTATAAATTTAGTAATAAATAATTAAGATTTATAAAATTTACGTACTTTTAACATATAACCTAAACTGTTATATACAAAAATAATGATTAAAATAAATATACTAAATGACTGACTGGAACCAGTGTCAATTGAATAAAGACTTAAAAGTATAATAGCTATCATTAGTAGCACTATATTCATTTGATAATTTTTATACATACTAATGAGCGTAATGTGTCTTTCACCTTCATCCATCAAATCTAATGTTTTTTCGGTGTAATTTTTTTCGCCCATTTTGGGATAGCGACTATCGAAACGACGATTGAAAAATCCAAGCATAAGAGATGAAGGACCGGTAAGCATAAAAGGAATGATTGCGAATAACATACTGAAGTTAGCGTTTTTTCCTATAACAAATAACAATGCGGCTATAAAACTAACTGTCATAAGCGTGTATGCAATAATAGTTGTTAAATTATATTTTAAATTTGCTTTTTTCTCATAAATATCAGCTTCATCATCTTCAATAGAGTTTAGAAAGGACTTTTTAAATTTGATTGCATCATGTTGTGTCTTCCATTGATAAGCTGTCAGAATTAATACAATGATAGAAAAAATAATACAAATTATTAACGCAGTGCGGTTATTAGAAAAATTAATAGTAGATAAAAATGTGCTAATACTATTCATCGATCCACCTATAATGCCCCCGATGATTCCACTAATAACAAGATAAAGTAGATATCTACCTACTTTCATAAATCTCCCTCCTCGAATATAAAGACATTTTCAACTGGTTCATTAAAGATACGTGCGATTTTAACGGCGGTTAAGATGGATGGCATGAAATCATTACGTTCGATCAAAGAAACTGTTTGCCGCGAAATGCCGGCTTTTTTTGCGAGCTGTGTTTGATTAAAGCCATCGCGAGCACGCAATTCTTTTAGGCGATTTCGCAATTTAATCAACTCCTTGACTCATACGATACATCATCTTTGTCATTTTGACAAATATACTAGTCAAAAAGACCTATATTTTAGTCAAAAAAGATAATGAAAGAAGTCTTCGGGTTGTCTGAAGTTAGACGTCCGGAAGACTTGTTTAGTGAATTTTACTATGAGTTGAAATCCACTGAGATAGCTCTTCGAGATTATATTTTTGATCAATTGTGTGATGAACACCATCTAAAGATACGGAGGAAAGAGTGGATATCAATGATTGTTCAATTTGATTGAGCGAATGACTCACCACACATAATTCGGCCTTTTGACTTTCATTTTCTCCTAAGAAAGATTTTAATAAATGTTGACTTGAGAAAATCTTATCTCGTCCCTCAATCGCTAAAAAGACATCATAAAATGTGATTTCACTTAAAGGCTTATTGAGAGAAAACCCTCCATTTTTGCCAGGTGCTGAATGAACAAGACCTTCTTTCGCTAGAGACTTAATAATTTTCTTTAAATAGGAGTCAGATACGTTTAACCGTTCACTTAATGCTGTAGAGGTTATTACATTACGTTGTGGTAGTTGATTAAGAATTAATAGAACATAAATCGCCTGTTCCCATCCTTTAGACAGTTTCATAAACGTCCACCTGTTTCTTCTGATTTATTTAATTATAAAATATAATATAAAAAAATTATATATTAATATTGAAAAATGAAGAAGGGTATTTATAATATTAATTAAAGACAAAGAATATCTTAATTATCTTTAATGAATAATCTGGAGATGACATCTATGAAATTACAGCAACGTTCTCATTTATATTTTTATGTGTGTATCGTTTTAACCACAATATGTATGGGCTCTTCTTTTCCAACAGGAAAGTATTTGATTTCGATTGAGCACGTGCCTCCAATGTTACTTGGAGGATGGCGCTTTATTATTGCAGGACTTCTTATTTTAATTTTTATTTTATTGAAAAAGGGCATTCAAGAAGTACTACCTAAAAGTAACGGAAGTGTTTTTAAAGGGTTTGTATTTGTATCGATGATTGGTTTATTACAAACGGCTGGAACGATGGGGTTATTAAATATTGCAATGGCGCTTGGGGTTTCTTCTTCAATGTCAGCGGTATTACTTTTCACGAATCCTCTATGGTTAGCCGTGCTTGCACATTTCTTATTAAACGAACGTTTAACAAAGGTGAAATGTTTTGCATTGGTATTAGGCGTTACGGGTGTGGCTATTTGTTTAGGATTAGATCGTACATTACTGGGGTGGGGCGCACTTGTGGCATTACTTGGCTCCTTATGTTGGTCATGTAATACAATCGTAACGAAACTTGTTGCATTTGATAAAGGGGTTTGGATATTAACAGGTTGGCAATTGTTATTGGGTGGTGTGATTTTGCTTATTATAAGTGTTATATTACGAGAACATTATTCGATCACGCACTTAAATGGATGGGGCTGGTTATGGTTTTGGTGGCTTGTCTTCCCAGCTTCCATAGGTTCATTTGGACTTTGGTTTAACAGTTTAAAAATGCGTGGTGCTACGATTGCGAGTAGTTTTCTATTTTTAGTACCTTTATTTTCTACCATTTTTTCAATTATAGGTTTAGGGGAACCTTTTACGCTTCATATTATGGTAGGAGGCTTGTGCGTTATTATCGCACTATTTTTCATAAATTACTCGCCACATTCTTCTAATTATTAAGTAAATAAATTTTTAAAAAAACGAATAACTCCACTTAACAGTTCTGGGATAGAAGTCACAATGAGTTCCCAGAACGTTTTTTTATTCTTCTTTGAATTAGGCATACTGTCACTCCTTTAAGTTAACTCTAACACAGCAAAATTTTTTCTGAAAATGAGAAGGCATTTAGCACATGGCTTGAAATTTTTTGAATGCATATATAAATGAAATTGAATAATTATACGACTAACAGAAGTTTATTCAAACCTCTTAAGCGTAGGTAATACATTTAAAATTATCTTAATTTTAATACAATGAAAGTTTATGAAAGCTTATGAGATAAGACTTTTAGAGAATAAAAAATATGAACAAACCTCTTCACATGGCATACATTTTTTTGTAGTATAGCTATCGTATTGTTTAAAAATGAATATAAAGGAGGAAGCAATGATGAAGGATAACAGAATGATGTTTTTCGTATTCATGCTAGGCACTTTTACTGTAGGCATGGCTGAATATGTGGTGACAGGTTTATTGACACAAATTGCAGGAGATATGAAAGTTTCGATTTCGAGCGCGGGTCTATTGATTAGTGTCTATGCAGTGAGTGTAGCCGTTATAGGACCATTTATGCGTGTATTTACAATGAAAGTTCATGCGCAACGTTTATTACCAATATTAGTTGCAATCTTTATCGGAAGCAACATCATCGGTATGTTAGCGCCAAACTTCCCAATATTACTGTTATCCCGATTGCTTTCTGCTTCAATGCATGCGCCGTTCTTTGGTGTATGTATGAGTGTCGCAGCTGCCGTGGCGCCACGTGGTAAACAACCACAAGCGATTGCGTTAGTTCAAGCAGGTTTAACGATTGCGGTAATGATTGGCGTACCATTTGGTTCATTCTTAGGCGGTTTCGCGAATTGGCGCGTTGTTTTTGGTGTAATGATTGGATTAGCTATCATTACAATGTTAGGTATGATGAAATTTGTACCGAATGTTACATTAAGCACGGAAACAAATGTTAAAGGTGAATTAAAAGTATTTAAAAATCCACACATTTTAATTATTATGTCTATTATCATATTTGGATATTCTGGTGTATTTACAACGTATACATTTATGGAACCGATGATTCACAAATATTCACCATATGGCATCGTAGGTCTTACGCTATGCCTATTTATGTTCGGTTTAGGTGGCGTTATGGGAAATCTTGTTACAGGTAGCGTACCTGAACCTAAATTAACGAAGTTTTTATTCTACACATTTTTATTATTATTCTTAACGATTATTTCATTCGTTACAGTGGTGCATAGCGCAATTTTAGCAATTATTATCTGTTTCTTATTCGGTTTCGGTACATTTGGTACGACGCCACTACTTAATAGTAAGATTATTTTAAGTGCGAAAGAAGCACCGTTACTTGCTAGTACGTTAGCTGCTTCAATCTTCAATGTTGCTAACTTTTTAGGTGCACTGATTGGTTCAATTTTATTATCAATTGGTTTCCCTTATTTAATTATTACGTTTGTGTCTGGTGGCATTATTATATTAGGTATTTTACTAAATACGTTAAATCATTTTTATGAAAAGAAAAATATCCAATTTGAAGAATAAAGTTTTAGTTAAAACAATACCTCTAACATGAGTAATTGAAAGTACTGATGTTAGAGGTATTTTTTAATGGGATCTTTGATTTATCTATCATGTGTTTAAACAGTTACTGTGAAATTCACTACTTGTGGAAGAGTGTCGAGATCGTGAGTAGTCATATAATCGATTAAGACTTGGGCGCCTTCTTCTTGAATGTCTTTCGCTACGGGCGCTTCGGCGAACATGTCGTAATTACCTCCACCTACAGCGCGATAATTATTCACGCAAATTGTATATTTTTGTGTTTCGTTTAAAGGCGTTTCTCCCACTTTAATATCTGTCACACGTTGGCCGATAGGTTGACCGACGTGAATGGTGTAGCTGATACCGCCGTAAATGTCGTAGTTAAAATGTTGTGGCTTTGGATATAAGAATGACTCGTTTACAGTTATTTCATTATTTTCATCTAACGCAAAGTAGCTTGCTGATCGTTCGAGTGCTTCTTTAATCCCTGTGCCTGTTAATTCTAAAACTTGGAATGTGTTAGGGAAGGGATAGTTATTAATAATATCTCGCATCGTTACTTGTGTGTTAAAGCCAGCTGCTGAATCGAAGAGAGCCGTACTTGCGATATCGGCGCCACTTTTCTCTAATAGAATGACATTGATTAAATTAAGAAGCGGATGTGGTTGTACACGTGCTTCAAATTTATCCGCTACTAACATAGGTTCAGGTAGCGTAGTGATATTTGTATCGAGCCAATCTTCTAAGTCATTTAAAAGTGAAGCGTCTTCTGGTAAAAGTTTAAAATCTGTTTCTGAAGTAACGGGTAGTAAAGCTGCTTGTTTATTAATAATTTGTTGTTGTTCATTTAAAGTTAATGTGACTTTACCGATTTGTGTCGCGCGCGTGCCTGGTTGGATTACCGCTGTGTCGTATTTTACTGTTGCGATATCACGATGTTGGTGACCTGTAATAAGGACATCAATTTGGTCATGGAATTGATTTAGAATCTCTGAGGCTTCGTTCTCGCCTGATAAAGCTTCTGTCGGTTCATTAGTGTCTACGTCTCTTTCGAACCCTCCATGATATGACACAACGACGATATCTGCAT
Source organism: Staphylococcus sp. NRL 16/872 (assembly GCF_022815905.2). Classification (NCBI taxonomy): domain Bacteria; kingdom Bacillati; phylum Bacillota; class Bacilli; order Caryophanales; family Staphylococcaceae; genus Staphylococcus; species Staphylococcus sp. NRL 16/872. The sequence goes on from NZ_CP119327.1 coordinate 242,332, forward strand.
TGTTGCGTACGTCAGGTAATAATTGTGCTAGTGTGTCCACGGCGCTATGGAATTGTAAGCCTTTGATATGGTTGGGTTGTTCCCAGTTTGGTATGTATTGTGTGGTTAGGCCAATGACGCCGACTGTTAGGCCTGCCTTTTCAAAATAATGAATACCGTTACCTGTGAATGGCTGGTTCTGTGTATCTAAGATGTTGGCGCATAGGACTGGGTGGTGGAGTTGGCTGAGTGTGTCTTTAAGATATGGAAGTCCGTAATTGAATTCATGGTTGCCGATTGTGCCAAAATCAAAGTTGAGTCGGTTGTAAATATCAGTTAATGGTGCGCTAGTTTGGCGTTCGGAAACTAAGTAATTGCATAATGGTGCGCCTTGTAGGAAATCGCCGTTGTCTATTTTATAGCTAATGTCGTCATGGGAACGTTCGCTTTCGATTAATTGATTGGCTTTTAATAGGCCCATAGGTAATTGCTGGTTGCGTGATGAGAAGTCTGTTGGAAAGATGTAACCGTGTACGTCGCTTACGATGTAAAAAGAGAGTTGTGTCATAGCTATCGTCCTTTCATAAAAAAGAGATAAAGAAGGGCGTGTTTGGAAGTATGAGCGGTCTTCTTATATCTCTTTTGATTGTTTTAAGTTTATTGAATTGTCCCTGTGGCTAGTGTTTTATCACCTTGTTTAAGGCGAATGTTTGCGCCTGAGATGTTTGTGTTCACTTTGGCTGTAAATGTGAGTGTGGCGTTACCTTCATTATCGGTTGTCACGCTTTGGGGCTGACTATAACCGAGGTTATCATAATTTTTACCGTCTTGTGTGAAACTGGCTAATTGTGTGCCACCATCTTGATAAATCGATAATTTTAATTGATTAAGCGTTTTACTTTGTTCCATATTACTTAAATTAACGGTAATTTGGAATGGTTTGTTCAATTGAATATTGTCTGGTAAGTGAAATTGCACGTTGCCAGCAGTCGTGTGAGTAGGTGTATTTGTGCCGTTTTCTTTCTGACTACCATTATTGTTTTGACTGTTCGTTGTTTTTGTTGTGCCATAGCTACCTGGTGCGAATGTTGTGCGATCATACCATTTGTAACCTTGTTCTGGTTGAGACCACGGTTCTTTTTGTGGTTCCGTTGAATTTTGTGGTGTTTCGAATGCTAGGGTAGGTGTCGGTTGATCTAATTTAATGCCACTCTTTTTCAAGCTCGTTGCATGGTCTACTTTTCCAAACCAATCTGTAATATTTGTTAAAAGTTGGCCGTTGTCTTCTTCTTTAAAGCCATCGTAAGTCTTCTTAGTCTGGCCGTTATCCTCACGTTTATACTTTGGTGTGCTATCTTCTACAAGCGATGAATCACCAATAAAGGCTGCTTTACCTTTACCAACTTTCGCAATCGCAACATAAGGACCTTCAGCTACGCCTCCGCCATTGTAAATGCCTTGATCCACAGCGTGAGACCACTTCTGTTTAGATGATAAATGTTCTGGTGTATAAATAATCCCTTTGGCTTTCGTTGGATCAGTGATCGCTAATGTTGAACCAGCATGCATAGATACAGATCGGATGCCCTTAGTGATGCCGAAACTTTCCGAACTAGGGACAATATTTTGTGTGTTCAAATCACCAAGCGCGTTATAACGGAAGCGGATACCGAAGTTGTCAGATAGCCAATCCGAACTCTTTATACCTTGCATTGCTTGTGAATTCTTCTCATCAGCAGTCATATCTTTCGTCATATCTGCATAAGCCCCACGACGATAACCGTTCATTACCTCTGAAGAGTCGAGGCGATTTAAATTTCTATCGGCATTGTAATGGTCGGCAATAAAGATAATGTTGCCACCTTTTTTTACATATTTAATCATGGCTTGTTGTTCCTTTTTCTTGAAAGGAATATTAGCTTCAGGCAGCACTAATATTTTGCTATTACTTAAAGTCTCCTCATTAATATTAGCTTCGCCGTCAATTTCTTTTACACTGTAGCCTTGTTGTCTCATGGAATCAGCGTAATCAGAGAAGCCACCATCCATGACCCAATCCGCAGCACCAGCAGTTTGCGCGTGAGACGCATCGAATAATACAGTTTGTGAATTGTTTGTGTCATTATTTTGTGCAGCGTGACTTACATTTAGGCCTGTTATTGAAATCGTTGAGGCTAATAAAGTTGAACTTAACACTTTAATCAGTTTCATATCTTTTTCTCCTATTATTGAACTATGTGTATGATTTATTAAGACGTTTTTTATTTTTGAAAATTATGGAACGGGCTGGACAAAGTAAAATGTTTCAGCCTACTTTATCATTTTGGCAGTAGCTGACTGATTTGAAAATGCGCTTAAATCAAGCTTTTTTCAAACCTAGTCATCCTTGCCGGGGCAGGACGACGAAATTATTTTAATTTCTGTCCTGCTCCCACATAGAAAAAGTATAATAAAAAAATTTATATATAAGATAATGTTAAGTGAATATTTAAGAAAAGTTTACAATTCATTCACATTATAAATAAATTTTATGTAATTTTCACAAATAATAAATATTATTTAACTTAATGATGTGATAATCTTATAAATGTCATATAGAATGACAATTTACACTATTTTATACATATCGAACGGGGGCATTACAATTATGAAGCAAATGAAGTACCTTTTAGTTCTAGCTCTAACGGTTATTATTTTTGCGGCGGCATGTGGAAACAATAGCTCATTAGATAACAAGGACAAAAGCTCTGACAGCGGGTCAGATTCTGGTAAAGACGGCTACAAACCTAAAGAATTAACGGTTCAATTCGTACCATCACAAAATGCGGACACACTTGAAGCAAAAGCGAAACCACTTGAAAAATTATTATCTAAAAAATTAGACATTCCAGTAAAAGTTTCTGTATCAACTAACTACAATACAATCGTTGAAGCGATGAAATCTAAAAAAGTGGATGTTGGTTTCTTACCACCAACTGCTTATACGTTAGCACATGATCAAAAAGCGGCTGACTTATTATTACAAGCACAACGTTTTGGCGTTAAAGATGACGGTTCAAATTCAGATAAACTTGTGAAAGACTACAAATCAGAAATCCTAGTTAAAAAAGATTCAGGTATTAAAAGCTTAAAAGACTTAAAAGGTAAAAAAATTGCATTACAAGATGTTACTTCAACAGCAGGTTACACATTCCCTATCGCAACACTTAAAGAAGAAGCTGGTATTGACGCAACAAAAGATATGAAAATTGTAAACATGAAAGGTCATGACCAAGCGGTTATTTCATTATTAAATGGCGATGTAGACGCAGCTGCAGTATTCCAAGATGCACGTAACATTGTGAAAAAAGACCAACCAAACGTATTTAAAGACACTAAAATTCTTAAGTTAACAGAACCAATTCCTAACGATACAATCTCTGTTCGCCCAGACATGGACAAAGATTTCCAAGATAAACTTAAAAAAGCATTCAAAGATATTGCTAAAACTAAAAAAGGACACAAAATTATCAGTGAAGTGTACTCTCATGAAGGTTACACAGATGCTAAAGATTCAGACTTCGATATCGTAAGAAAATATGAAAAGCAAGTTCAAGATATGAAATAAAAAATGGAATAGAGATTTAGTCAGCAATTCCTTGAGTAAAGACAAATGCAGACATTCTCAGTTTCTATCAGCACTGTAATTAAATAAGTGACGAGGAAAAGCTAAGCCCTGTTCATATCGGGCATAGCTTTTCTTTGTAAAATGAAGGGTGTTAAGTAAATGAGTCAAATTGAATTTAAAGATGTTAGTAAAGTGTATCCTAATGGTCACGTAGGATTAAAAGATATCAATTTGAATATCGAAAAGGGAGATTTCGCAGTTATCGTTGGTTTGTCTGGTGCAGGTAAATCAACACTATTAAGATCGGTGAATCGACTTCATGATATTACTTCTGGAGAAATTACCATTGAAGGCAAATCGATTACTAAAGCTAAAGGTAAAGAATTATTAATGATGCGTCGTAATATTGGAATGATCTTCCAACACTTTAATCTTGTGAAACGTTCTTCAGTATTACGTAATGTATTGAGTGGCCGAGTGGGCTATCATCCTACTTGGAAAATGGTCTTAGGATTATTCCCTAAAGAAGATAAGATTAAAGCGATGGATGCGTTAGAACGTGTAAATATTCTTGATAAATATGATCAACGCTCAGATGAATTGTCAGGTGGGCAGCAACAACGTATTTCCATTGCAAGAGCACTGGCACAAGAACCTGCAATTATCTTAGCCGATGAGCCAGTAGCTTCATTGGATCCTTTAACAACGAAACAAGTTATGGATGACTTGAAAAAAATTAATGAAGAATTAGGTATTACTATTTTGATTAACTTGCACTTTGTAGATTTAGCGCTTGAATACGGTACGCGTATTATTGGCTTACGTGCCGGTGAACTTGTCTACGATGGCCCTGCGAGTGAGGCTACGGAAGATGTCTTTAATGAAATCTATGGACGTAAGCTTAAAGATGACGAGAAGCTAGGGGTGGAGTAATATGACGACACCAACAACGAGCAAATATGATCAATATTTAAATAAGAAGTTTTCACTTAAGACAAGTTTTACTATTTTTCTAGTGTTAGCTTTAGTCATTTGGAGTTTCTTATATACAGGATTTAGTTTTGGAGACTTAATGGTTGGGTTACCACAAATTACTTCCTTTTTTGGACAAATGGTACCTCCAGATTGGGAATATTTAAGTACCATTACTAAACCTATGTTAGATACGATTCGCATGGCTATTGTAGGGACATTTTTAGGGGCGATTGTATCTATTCCAATCGCTTTAATCTGTGCTAGCAATATTGTTAGAACGAAATGGATTACGATTCCGGCGCGCTTTATCTTAAATATTGTACGTACGATTCCTGACTTATTATTAGCGGCTATCTTTGTAGCAGTCTTCGGCATTGGCCAAATTCCTGGGGTTTTAGCACTATTTATCCTAACAATTTGTGTCATTGCAAAACTATTATATGAAGCACTTGAAACAATTGACCCAGGCCCAATGGAAGCAATGACGGCAGTTGGCGCAAATAAAACAAAGTGGATTATGTTTGGTGTTGTTCCACAAATATTATCTACGTTCTTCTCATATGTGTTATTCGCATTTGAAATTAACATTCGTGCTTCAGCAGTACTTGGACTTGTAGGCGCGGGTGGTATTGGATTGTTCTATGATTCAACATTAGGCTTATTCCAATATCCTAAAACTGCGATGATTATCTTATTTACATTAGTTATCGTCGTTATTATTGACTATGTAAGTTCGAAAGTGAGGGAACAACTCGCATGACACAAGATCAACATAAGTTAGAACAAAAGTATCCCGTTAAATCAAAAAATCAAAAACAAAAAATGATTAAAAATTGGATAATAGCTATCGTTGTTTTCGCGATAATTGCTTGGGGCTTCGCAGGTATGCCAGCTCTAGAGTTGAAATCTAAATCAATTGAAATTTTAAAATCGATATTTAAAGGCTTATTCCATCCAGATTGGGGCTATGTTTACATACCAGCAGGTGAGGACTTATTACGAGGCTTACTTGAAACATTTGCGATTGCTGTGATTGGTACATTTATTGCGGCAATTATCTGTATCCCGTTCGCATTTTTAGGTGCACGTAATTTAGTTAAAGCACGACCAGTCACTGGTATTACTAAATTTATTTTAAGTGTAATTCGCGTATTCCCAGAAATTGTAATGGCACTTATTTTTATTAAAGCTGTAGGTCCTGGTTCATTTTCTGGGGTGTTAGCGCTTGGCATTCACTCTGTAGGGATGTTAGGGAAGCTATTTGTTGAAGACATTGAACGTTTAGATTTCGCGTCTGTGGAATCTTTAAAAGCAAGCGGTGCGAATAAGACGAAAACACTTGTATTCGCAGTTATTCCACAAATATTGCCATCGTTCTTATCACTAGTATTATACCGTTTTGAATTAAACTTACGTTCAGCTTCAATCTTAGGTTTAATTGGTGCAGGCGGTATCGGTACACCGTTAATCTTTGCGCTTCAAACACGTTCATGGGATCGTGTAGGAATTATCTTGATTGGCTTAGTTATCATGGTAGCCATCGTAGATTTGATTTCTGGTGCCATTCGTAAACGTATAGTGTAATGTTGTTATTAATTTTGGAAAAGAAGAACGGAACAGAAATCTTATTTATGAATGAGGTTTTTTGTCTGCTCTTCTTTTTCAATTTTCAATGTTTAAAAGCAAATAGAGAAGAAATAATATTTATTGTAAAGAAAAATGAGTAACAGTACTTAATGTATGTGTATGCATGAAATATTCGAAGATTAAGATGAAAGGAGTCTTATCATGAAAGTATTAGTTGTAGGCGCAAATGGTGCAATAGGTCGTAAAGTCATTTCACAACTGAAAGATACAGAGCATAGTTCAGTCGCTTTAGTGCGTAAAGAAGAACAAGTCTCTGAACTAGAAAATGTAGGCGCTGATAAAGTAGTGATTGGTGACTTAGAAGACGACATCTCACAAGCATTTGACGGTGTAGATGCAGTCATCTTCGTTGCAGGTTCAGGTGGTAGCACAGGCGCAGATAAAACACTATTAGTTGATTTATGGGGCTCTAAAAAAGTAGTCGATGCTGCAAGTAAGCACGGTGTTAAAAAATTAGTACACCTAAGTGCGACAGATAGTCCTGAGCCAGATAAAGAATCTGATGATATGCGTCCATACGCAGTGGCAAAACATATGTCAGACTACTATATAGAACAATCAGATTTAAATTATACAATTGTTCGTCCAGGTCCATTACAAGATGATGAAGGTACAGGTAAAATTAATGCTTCGTTCTCACTTGATGAGGATCCAAATAGTTACACTATCCCACGCGATGATGTAGCGACAACATTAATCAATGCATTAGATGTTGATAAACTAGATAAACAAGCAGTCGTTATTCAAGCTGGAGATACTGACGTTAGAAAGGCATTAGAAGAAATTAAATAAATAATTATATATCATTTTAGCTCATGTGAGATGGCGTATTATAACCGTCTTATATGAGCTTTTTATTTTTATTATTGAAAGGTGGCGCGCAGTGTTTCTTCAAACGTAACCTTCACTTCATCGTAGAAACGGCGACTCTTTGGAAAACGTTGAAAAAATTGAAGAGAGAATCAGAATTTCCCGGGAAACTTACAGAGTTGTAATTTTGGGACTTTCTTCTTAAAGAACCTCAAAATATGTGTTTTTATATAATTGAGGTGAGTAAGTATGGAAGATTTAAGAAAAAGTTATTATCATAAACAAGATGACTATTATGGCAATAAAAATGAAAATATAGCGTCTTCATTAAGTTATTTAAGTGTATTTTTGCGCCGGTTATATTACCTATTATTATGTGGATTGTAGCTTCACCACCTGTTTCAACACATGCTCGTAAAGCATTATTTAATCATATTATGACATGGGTGTGTTTCGCATTAGTGCCAGTACTATTAGTAGGGAGTCTTGCTGCTATTAATGAACCATCATTACCAGCTAATAACGTCATAGGTGTTATTGGATGGGTAGCCGGAATTATTTTAGGTATTATGGGTGTGTATTTATTCATTATAAATATCGTTAGAGGAATTAAGTTATTATTAGTTTAATATCAAATAATAAAAGCTATTACACTCAGAACTTAGAAAAACTGAGGTAATAGCTTTTTCATTTGCATAAAAGAAATGTTGTTGCAGTAATAGTAACAGAAACTTAGAAAATAAAGTTATTGTTTTTTAGTAACGACGCGTTTAAGACTAAGAGAACTTACACCTAAGATAAGCGCTAATACTCCAACAAATAGGGGGGTATGATTGTCAGATTCACCAGTCTTAGGTAAAGTTGATTGCGCTGAAGCGCCATTTACTTGTTGCGAATGTGAGGTTTGTTTACTAAGAGTTGTTGATTGATTAGGTTGCATCGTAGTTATTGAGTTTGAAACATTGTGAACAGTTGATGTTGTTGCAATTGATTGTGCTTTTGTGTTTGTTGAAGGTTCTTGTTGTTTTTGTGGGTGTTGAGACGTTGATGATTGTTGTTTTGATTCTTTAACTAAGCCTTGTTGTTCAGGATAACCATTGAAGCCGATATCATTCTCCTCAGCTTTGGATTTGGAAGGATCTTGTGGTGTTGCTTTAGACGAAGTATTGTTAGCTACATCATGGTTAAACCCAGCATCTACGTTGTTATTGGCATCAACATCATGATTGAAACCATTGTCTACGTTGTTGTTATTATCTTGAGCAGTGACAGGGTTACCGTTTATATCATGATTGTAACCGGCATCAGTAGCATTATCTTGAGCATTGTCAGAAGTACTATTAGCTACATCATGGTTAAACCCAGCATCTACATTGTTATTGGCATCAACATCATGATTGAAACCATTATCTACGTTGTTGTTATTATCTTGAGCAGTGACAGGGTTGCCAGTTGCGTCATGATTGAATTGATTATCCACATCATTCGTTGCTGCAAACGCATGGCCGTGTGACAAAAGTACAAGTGATGAAGTTACAAGTGTTGTTCCCAAAGCATATTTAAAACGTCTTTTAATCAAAAAACTCACTCCTTAGTAATTATCATTCTTCATACATAAAGTTGATAATTTAAAATTTATAAATATCATACTTATGTATGTTTATAAATTAACATATTAAATTAAATACAACCTTAATATGAGCTATCAACTAAATGACACTTTTGTCATATCTCAAAAATATTCAATTTATGTTAATCTTTATTTATAATTTGTGAAGTTTAAAGGAGCAATGTGATGGAATTTCGTAATGTAACTAAAGAGGATTTATCAACGTTAATTGAATTAGAGAACAAAGGGTTTACATCTCAAGAAGCGGCTACACCGGAAGCAATCGAACAGCGTATTGAAATAATTTCAGATACTTTTATAGTTGCTGAACATGAAGGCGAAATTGCAGGCTATATTAATGGGCCTGTCATTCCACAAAAATATATCACTGACGACTTATTTGAAACGATTAGACCTAATCCTAATATCGGGGGATATTTAAGTGTTTTAGGATTAGTCGTTTCTGAAAAGTATCAAAATCAAGGTTTAGGCGGACAATTGCTTAATCAATTCGAAAATATCGCAAGAAAACATGCAAGATTTGGCGTAACACTTACTTGTCGTGATACACTCGTTCCATTTTATGAAAAATACGGATATATAAATGAAGGATTATCTGAATCGCAACATGCAGGCGTTCAATGGTATAACTTAGTAAAAGAAGTATAGCTGAAAGGAGAAAAGTTATGAATATATTAGTAGTAGTTGCAGTATGGCTATTACTGACCTGTTTTTTTATTTTTTTAAGTATTAATTCAATTTTTCATGGGCTAGTGATACCTTGGTCAAATTTAATATTATTTATAGTGTTATGGGCAGGAGCTACAATATTAATCATACTGTTTATTTATTTACGAAAAAAATCAAAAAAACAAACAAAACAACTTTTTGAACAATATAAAGAAACGCCATCTTCGTCATATAAAGATAGAGAATATTTTTATCAAACCCCACTCATCATTTTTAATAATCAAGAAAGACCAGTTTATGGGAAAAAAGATATTACATATTATGGCTTTTTTAATAATTTAATTCAAAAAACACTTAGCCTAACGGGGTTCTTTCCACTATTTGGGGTAAAGTTAAATTCTGATAATCATCATATTGCAGTTAAACGAATTAAATGGTGGCATATTCGTCCACATTTTGAAGTGTATTGGAATGACCAAAAAATAGGTATATTATTCATGAAAAGTCTTTTTTCAAAAAAAGCAATACAACAGTTACCTTATAAGTTTAAAGATTCTAAAAAACGAAATTTTGATTTTAACAATCCATTTTTTAGCCATGAGACCATTATTAAAGATCCAAATGGAAATAAATTACTAGAAGCACGACGTAGTTTCTTTGATTTAGGAAAAAGTAATAAAACAAACCAACGTGGAGAAACACATCATTTAAAAACATTTGAAAATAATTATGACTATCCAGACGAACTATGGTTGGCTTTGTATATTCAAGTTATGATTACTAAACAAACAACTCAATAACAATAAATTAAAATGATTGATAAGTATTCTATAATAATTGATTAATTCATAAGTTTTTATAATTTTAACGTTTGATAAAAAACAAGATTTAGTAATACATTTTCCTTAAAATGAGGTGTCTTTCAATGACAATTTATAATATTAATTTCGGCATTGGCTGGGCAAGTAGTGGCGTAGAATATGCGCAAGCCTATCGCGCCAAGCTATTAAGGCAAACGAACCAGCCTGCGAAATTTATCTTTCTGGACTTTATTTCATCTGAAAATATTCAAACTTTGACATCAAATATGGGCTTTAAAGATGATGAAATTATTTGGCTGTATCAATATTTTAGCGATATTCCCATTGCGCCAACAACGTATACCATTGACGACTTAATCAAAGATTTAGGCAATCCTGTCACAACTCGAAATCAGACTGGTAATGTCGTTCGTTTACATATAGGTAATGAACGTTCATATGTAAGTTGTTATTTGAAAGAGGAAGGACAAAATATTGTAGATCGTGCTGAATTTGTGGTAAACAATATGTTAATTCGTAAAGATTATTATAGTTATGTGCGAACTTTTTCAGAATATTATGCGCCAAGTGAAAAACGCGCGAAGTTATATATGCGTCAGTTCTATAATGAAGATGGGTCTATTGCCTATAAAGAATATATTGATGGAGATTCAAGCGTGTATGTTTTCGATGATGCGCGTTTGTACAGTAAACAACAATTTGTAGCTTATTTCATGCAGAAATTAAATTTAACTGCTCAAGATATAGTGATTATTGATAGATCAACGAAAGTTGGTCAGGCTATTTTGGAAAATAAAGGCCCAAGTAAGGTCGGCATAGTAGTACACGCAGAACATTTTAGTGAAAATACCACAGATGACACACATATTTTATGGAACAATTATTACGAATATGTCTTCAAACAAGCACCACATATTGATTTTTATATCACAGCTACAGATTTACAAAATCAAACGTTATCAAATCAATTTAAACAATATACTGCACACCAACCGCGTGTATGCACAATTCCGGTAGGGAGCTTACATCAATTAACTTATCCAAAACAAGAACGACAACCTTATTCGATGTTAACGGCATCAAGATTAGCAAGTGAAAAACATGTAGATTGGTTAGTTAAAGCGGTCATTAAAGCGAAAAAAGAAGTTCCCGAATTAACATTTGATATTTATGGATATGGCAGTGAAAGAGGAAAAATTGAAAAATTGATTGCTGACCATAACGCGCAAGACTATATCCAATTAAAAGGACATGCGAAATTAGACGATATCTACCCTAAGTATGAATTGTTTGTTTCCGCATCAACGAGTGAAGGTTTCGGTCTAACATTAATGGAAGCGGTAGGTTCAGGTCTTGGCATGATTGGTTTCGATGTAAATTACGGTAATCCTACATTTATCAGAGATGATAAAAATGGATACCTTATCCCAATAAATCAAGACAAACAAAATATTGATAAAATTACAGATAACATCGCCAAAAAAATAATTCAGTATTTCAATGATGGTCCTAAACAAGCACACGACAAATCTTATGAAATTGCGACTCCGTTTAAGACAGAGAACATTACGCGAAAATGGCAAAACTTAATTGATGAGGTGCTACATGATTAATTTATTCGAACGCTTTGACGCAGCTTCACAAAAACTTAAGCAGTCGCTTCAGCTTGCAGGTTATAATCATACGACGATTGTAATGGATGACGATGGCTTTTTACCTGATGACGTACTTTCCCCGTATCGCTTTTTTGCGGATTATCAACGCTTAGATAACGATAAACCGGCGTTTTTTAATGATGTACAAGTGCCACCATTTTGGGAGATTAAAGGAAGTAATGATTATGCCGAAGTGATTGATAATGGCATTGTGAGAGGACGCATTTTTTACCGTAAACATTTTAAAACGCGTATTGTTAGTTTTGTCGAATGGTTTGACCCAAATAATCATTTACGTTCTGTCGATTACTATACGAAAGATGGTTTTAAATTTGCGACTACTGTATATGATTTAGAAAAGAAACCAATTGTCAAAACATATATTAATCGCGATGGTAAAGAAGTATTATATGAGAATTTTGTCACAAAAGATATCGTATTAGATTGGAAAGGGCAGTCGCATTTCTTTGCTTCAAAACATGACTTTATTATTTTCTTTTTAAAACAATTAAAGTTAGATTTATCTAAAATCATCATTAACTCATTAGCAACACCATTTTTTGTTACATACCGTTCTAATATTGTTGAAAAAACGGTACTTTTCTGGCAAGAACAAAGTGGTGGTAACGTCCCGGGAAATATGAAACAAATGTTAGATAATGCATCTCAACAAAATATGGTAATTATTCCAGATAAAAATGAATATCAAAGCATTGTAGGAAATAATGAACCACAATATCATCCATCCATCGCACAATCTGGATATCTGTATGATTATCAGAAAAATAATAAATACTCAAAACATATACTCAATTTAACTAATTCTGATGATATTCCAAATATTGAAATATTAATTCAAACCTTACCAGAATTTGAATTTCATATAGGTGCTATTACAGAAATGTCGGAGAAATTGATGCAACTTAACCAATACAAAAATGTGACGTTATACCCAACTATCACTAAAGCGATGACAAGTGAGTTATTCAATTCATGTGATATTTATTTAGATATTAATCGTGGTGGCGAAATTTCAAATGCTATAGAGCGTGCAATGTTAAGTAATCAGTTAATCTTGGCATATGATGAAACAGCCCATAGACGAGAATATATCGCTACAAATAATGTAGTGCCACAAACTGACTTTACTCAGTTAGTAAAGGTACTTAAAGACATTGAAACAAACAAAAATCATTTTAAAGAAAGATTAGAGCACCAAAAACAACAAAATAATGAAGTAGAGAAACGCACATTTAAAAAAGTATTAAATAAAGCAATAAAATAGTTACAGTTATATGAAATAAAAGCTTCTAAACCTCGGAGGAATCTTATATAAAGTATTTGCATCTCCGGGTTTAGAAGCTATTTTGATTGAGACATTTAAACATTTTAATTAACTTTTAATTGACGCAAAGATAAATAGGTCATCGAAATTGATAAAAGAATTAAAATAGTAATACCAATTAAAGTGTTAGGTAATGAATCTAATGACATCGATGAACTAATAATTCCTATGCTAAACCTATAACTTAAAGTGGTAGGTATAAGAGAGGCAAAAGGCGCAGGGATTAAAATCATAGATAATAACGTTATACCAATAGTTATAACGATTGAAATAATATAGTGATTAAACATAATTAATGTGAAGATAGATAAAGGTATTAAAAAGATTGTGAGTAATAAATTTAAAAGTGTAAAACTAATGAAGATATTTACTAAATCAATAAAATCTATATTGTTTATTAAATACAATGCTAGGATCAAGCCTAAATTGATAAGATAAATCACAAAACAATAACATATTATAATCAAAAATTTTGATAAAAATAATCTGAATTTATTTCGAGAATAGGTTAACCAATTAAGTAAAGTATGATTTTTATATTCAATGTAAAATACAGAAGTAGCTATAATACCTACAACAATGGGTCCTAGCATAAAATATTGATTATAAAATCTGAAGTAAAAACCATTTTCCAAGGATAAGTTTCTATTATTTAGAAAGAAATTTGCTATGTTCATAGTAAAAGGAATTAAACTTAACAAGATAACAACTAGTATAAAACGCTCGCTTTTTATTTTAACAAATTCGTTTTTTATAAAAGTAATCATTTTAAATAAGCCTCCTCTATTTCATGTTCCATAAGCCATAAATAGATATCTTCAATGGTCATTTTAGTAATCGAACTATCGTAATTTTTTAACCATTCATAGTCTCCTACAACGTAATATGAAGAGTTGAATTTAACGATAGAATATTCTCGGCTTTTATAATTATTTTCAATATTCATCTTTTGATTGAACTCTAAAATACTGTAATATTTGCCAGTATTCTTTAAATGAGTAACTAGCTTACCATTTTTTATGAATATAAATACATCAGTAAAGGTAACTACTTCTTGCAAAATATGACTAGAAATAATTGAAGTTCTATGATTACTTTTCACTCTATCTAAAATAATGTTTCGAATATCTTTAATACCACTTGGATCCAGTCCATTAGTTGGTTCATCGAGTAAAATTAAATTTGAATTTCCGATAAGTGTTTTAGCAATTCCGAGTCTTTGTTTCATTCCCATTGATAAATTTTTATATTTCTTATATTTAGCCTCTTGAAGTTGAACTATTGAGAGGTATTCATCTATATCGCAGGCAATATTCAAATATTTCGAATGTAATTTGAGATTCTGAAAACATGATAAATTAGCGTAAAAAGCAGGCGCTTCAATTAAATGACCAATGTGATAAGAAGGTAATGAAATACTTCCAGAATAATTAATTACATTTAAAATTGCTTTAAAAAAAGTAGATTTGCCTGCGCCATTAGGGCCTAGTAGACCATATACTTTATTATTTTCAAAATGATAAGAAATATTTTGTAAAATTAGAGTGTTGTTTAAGGAAACTGAAAGATTCTCTACTTTTAACATTTTTATTCTTCCTTCCCATTCAAAATTCTAATTAATGTGCCATTTTCATTGGTTGCTATGTTTAAATTTAATGAAAAATTTTTGCATATATCTTTTATAATTGTTAATCCTTTTGAGTCGGAAACATGATTAGCAAAGCCCACACCATTATCTTTAATTTCTACAAAGTCTGAAGCTAGGGCAATATTGATTTTTGTCGCTTTAGAATGTTTATAAATATTAGATATAATATTGTCAAATAAGCGTTCATACCATAATTGATCGCCTAGCCAGTATATTTCCTCTGAATTAAAGTTTAGGTGCACATTTATATTTTGAGTTGTTAATAAATAACTCCATTTATCCAATGTTTTTTGAATAACCTTGTAAATATTGACTTGATGGTTAAATGTATAAAAATGTGCTATGTCATCTTTAGCTGGTAATGCTTTAATCAAATTAGAAATGTAACTAATTTTCTCATAAGATAAAGCAATGTCTTTGTTCTCGATTTTATAGCGTAATGCAAGTTGATATAGTTCTAAATTAAGCGCTGTTAAAGGTGTATTAATATCATGAGATAATTGATTAATATAATTTTGTTCTTGAGTTTTACTTTCCTCAATTTCAATTTCTCTTGCACGCAGTCTATCGATTAAAATATTAATAGAATGGCCTAATCGATCGATTTCATCATTTTTAGAAGAAGGTAAATCTAATTTTTCAGGTAAAGATTTATTATAGGCTATAGTCTGTAATTTTTCGTCTAGTAAATTGAGTTTTGCCACAATGTTATATATATAACGAGAAGCTACTATAACTAATAGTAGTAAAGTTATAAAAAAGAGAGCATAAAAAATAATAGTAAGTCCACTCGTTTTGAAATTTATATTAATATTGTGCCCCAAGATAATTTCTATACATAACACACATAAAAAGATGGAGATATTGATTATCAGGAAAACAATAGGTATCGCTAACAAACTAATCCCCATAAACAGATAATATTTTCTTAGTAAACCCATACTTTAACCTCCATTTAATCGATAGCCAATGCCGTAAATCGTTTCTATAATAGTACCATCATCTTCTAATTTAGTACGTAATTTTTTAATATACGCGTTAAGTGTATTTTCAGAAGCAGATTCAATAGGCCATACAAAATTTAATAATTGTTGTTTGGTTAAAATAAAATTAATATTTTCAAATAAATAAAAGAACAGACGTGTTTCAGTTTTTGTTAAAGGTAGTTTATTACCGTTAGAATCTGATATTTCTTTACTTTTTATATTAATTAAATAATTATGTAGCTTTGTCTCATTATTTGGATAATGTTTTTCTAACAAATTATTAATTCTAGAAATAAGTTCTCTTGGATCAAAAGGTTTTGTTAAGTAATCATCGCCATTACCTAGACCTGCTATTTTAGAATCGATGTCTACTCTAGCGGATAAATAAATAATTGGTACGTCAGAAAATTGACGGATTTCATCAGTAATTGAAAGCCCATCAGTCGTTGGGAGCATTATATCCATAACTATGAGATGGATATTATTTAAAACCTCAAATACATGTTCACCTTTTTTATCAACGGTAACATTTGCGCCATTTTGTTTAAAAATGAGCTGTAAGTTTTTTGCAATAGTATCGTCATCTTCTACGATTAAAATATGATAACCTTTCATATAAATCACCTTGTAATCTAATTAATTAAAATAAAAGTTGGTATATAGAAAATAATATATAGAATAAAAAATAATATTGGTAATTTAAAACTAGGAGAATATTCTTTGTCTCTTAACCATGACAGAGTTTCATAAATTCCCGTTAAAAATGCAATAGCCAAACTTCCCATTGCTAAAAGCAATAATACTGTCATTATAGTACCATTCATTCTATTAGCCTCCTTATTTCACTTTGTAATTAGGAGTTTATAATTCAATTCTGAATAAGTTCTGAATAAATAAACATTATTTTAAGTCAAATGAATTAAGATATAGTAATGTTAGAAATAACACTACTTAATTAAAATGAGTAAAAGAGGTGATAGTTATGGAAACAGTATATCTTGCTGGGGGATGTTTATGGGGCGTACAGGCGTTCATTAAAACATTGCCTGGCGTTGTGACAACGGAAGCGGGACGTGCAAATGGAACGACAACCGAACTTGATAGTGATTATGATGGCTATGCAGAATGTGTAAAAACGACATTCGACCCTACCCAAATTTCAATTACAGATTTAATGCATTATCTTTTTGAAATTATTGACCCTTATAGCGTCAATAAACAAGGTGTAGATGAAGGCCCGAAATATCGCACGGGCGTTTATAGCGAACACCCTCAGCACTTAGAAGAAGCACGAGTGTTCATTAATCAACGACCAGATAAAGAGCGAATCGCCGTCGAAGTCTTACCACTTAATAACTACGTTAAGAGTGCGGATGAGCATCAAGATCGCTTAGACAAACATCCTGAAGACATTACTTATTGCCACATCCACCCTGAGTTACTGAATAAATATATATAGAAAGAAGCGATAGCGATGAATATTTTATTAACAGGCGCAACAGGTCATCTCGGTTCACACATCACTGAACACGCCATTAAAGAACAAATCCCAAATTTCCATATCGGAATCCGTAATCCTGACAAAGTCCCAAACCATTGGCATGACCATATCAAAATTCACGAATTAGATTATTTCAATGAAGAAAGTATGGTAAAAGCCTTCGAAAACATCGATACGGTGGTATTCATACCAAGCATCATCCACCCGTCATTCAAACGACTTCCCGAAGTCGAGAACTTAGTCAGCGCTGCACAAAAAGCTAAAGTCCAACACATCATGTTCATAGGCTACTATGCCGACCAACATAACAACCCGTTCCATATGAGCCCATATTTTGGCTATGCAGAGCGATTGCTTGCGACAAGCGAACTCAACTATACGTATGTGCGAATGGCCATGTACATGGACCCACTCAAACCTTACCTGCCAGAATTAGCAGAAATGCATAAATTGATTTACCCCGCAGGAGAAGGCCGCATCAACTATATTTCAAGAAACGACATCGCACGAGGCATCATCGCCCTCCTGCAACAACCTGAGAAATTCGGCCAACGCTACCTATTATCAGGCTACAGCTACTCAATGACCGAACTCGCACACATCCTTTCCGACGCAGCCGACACAGAAATTAAATACGATCCAGTTTCTTTGGGGAAATTCTCAGAAATGTACGACGAGCCGAAAGGGTTTGGCGCATTGCTAGCATCCATGTACGAGGCTGCAGCAAGAGGCCTACTCGATCAAGAATCAGATGACTTCGAACAACTCGTCCATGATAAACCACAAACCATCCCGGAATTCTTAAAAAGCGGGGAATAAGGTATAAATAAAGAGAGTAGGGCAATATGGTAATTTTTACCACATGTCCTACTCTCTAAGACAGTAGACAAACCCTTTCACTCTTCGTCACCTTATGCGTGCCTAGGTCATTTACCTGATAGTAAACTCCCGTCGTTACGCATTTCGTTTTCTCGATTGATAAGGGTTTTCTTTCAGTCTTCATACTTTAAATTAGTCGACAAGTATATTATTTATTGTCACAATCGAAAGTATCAGCGAAGCTTAATGCAGCTAAACCTAATAAGTCTAATGCATGTTGCGCGCCTTCTTTACCGTGACCAGCTTCAAAGTGTTTGTAAGCAGCTACGCCTAATACACCAAAAGTAGCGATTGAACCTAAACGAGATAAGTTTTTACTTAAAAAACTTGCAGCAAATAATGCAGCAGCAGTGGCTTCTACAGTACCTGCTAATTTAACAGAGTTTTCAGGTAAACCGAATACATTTGTAAATGTTTCTTTCATTTCTTGGTCACCTTTTAATTTAGGTTTTGAAGCAGTGTATAATTCTTTCGCAAGTTTTAAGTTTGCAGCATAACGTAAAATCATAATATAAAAATCTCCTTTTATTTGTTATTTGTTTTCAAAATATTTATCAACAATTGGTTTCACACGTTCACCGAATAGGCGAATTGACTTCATCACATACTCATGAGGCATAGAGCCTACTGGTGTATGGATCATGAAGCGGCTAAGTCCCAATGTTTCCACAGTATCAATAATTTTTTCGGCAACTGTTTCAGGGCTACCAAGGTAAATAGCACCATTTGGTCCTATTTCTCGTTCAAACATATTCTGATCAAATTCCGGCCATCCACGTTCGCGACCAAGAGTGTCGTGATATGCTTTGAGAGGAGGGAAGAAATCGCGTTTAGCTTCTTCATCTGTTTCAGCGACATAACCCCATGAGTGAACTGCCACTGGTAAATTATCTGGATTATGTCCGTAAGAAGCAGCCACAGATTTATAAATCTCAATATTGCGTGTAAATCGTCTAGGATTGCCACCAATAATCGCATACGTAATTGGTAATCCAAATGCGCCTGCTCTTAAAGAGGATTCAGGCGTACCACCTGTGGCAATTGAAATAGGCAATTCGCCATGTTCAACGCGTGGATAAATCGGTGTTGCTTCGAAACTTGGACGTAATTTACCTTCCCAACTAACTATTTCATGTTTATTGATTTTTAGCAATAATTGTAACTTTTCATTAAACAATTCTTCGTACTCATTTAAATTATAACTGAATAACGGGAAAGATTCGATAAATGACCCTCGACCAATCATAATTTCAGCGCGCCCATTTGAAACGGCATCTAAGGTTGAAAAACGCTGATACACGCGCACTGGATCATCTGAAGATAACACTGTTACTGCAGATGACAATTTAATGTTTGTCGTACGAGCAGCAGCTGCTGCAAGCACCGTCACTGGATCTGACACGGCGTAATCTTTACGGTGATGTTCACCTAATCCATACACATCTAACCCTAATTGATCTGCCAATTCTATTTCTTCAACGATATCTCGAATACGTTGCGCATTTGAAACGGCTTCACGTGTACCATCCGTCATAATCATTTTTTCATTATCTCCAAATGATGTTAATCCTAATTCAATTTTCACTACGTTCACCTCCTAGGTATAATTTTTATACTAGAATTGTATTCCTTATTTTTGAAAAGGTCAATAGAAAAGTTTCGAATTAGAGATAAATTTATAGAAAGCGGTAGAATACCTCATTTTCAAAAAGAATAGGGTGAAAACATATAATTGGTATTTACATAGATGTGTCCCTATAATTGAACACAATAAATGAGCTGAGAGGGGAGATTAATAATTATGAAAACGGATATGCGTGCGATGGTCATTCATCAATATGGTAATCATCCTGTATCTGAAGAACGAATGCCAATACCTTCTATGAATCCAAACGAAGTAAGAGTACAAATTAAAGCAGCAAGCGTAAATCCAATCGATTTCAAAATTAGAGATGGCGGTTTGAAGATTTTACTATCATACGATTTTCCATTAATTTTAGGAAATGACTTTGCAGGTGTGATTACTGAAGTAGGCGCAAATGTCAAAGACTATCAAGTTGGAGATAAAGTCTTTGGACGACCACGTAAAACTAAAATTGGCACATTTGCAGAATATATCTCAATAGATGCTTCTGAAACTGCGCCTATGCCTAAAGGACTAACGTTTGAAGAAGCGGCGAGCATTCCATTAGTTGGCTTAACTTCTTATCAAGCATTGAACGAAGTGATGCAACTTAAAGAAGGCGATAAGGTCTTAATTCAAGCAGGTTCAGGAGGCGTAGGTACATTTGCTATTCAACTTGCTAAAGCAATGGGCTTATACGTTGCAACGACAGGTAGCGACCGAGGAAAAGAATTAGTTGAATTATTAGGAGTCGACCAATTTATAAATTATCGTGAACAAGACTTCTCTAAAATATTAAATGATTTCGACGGTGTATTTGATACATTAGGTGGCGATAATCTCCAAAAATCATTCGGAATTCTTAAACCAGGTGGCACTATCGCCTCTGTCTCAGGTATTCCTACAGATAAAAATGCTCGTGATTTACATTTAAATATTGGAAAAGAAGCTTTATTACGCGCAGCTTCTTATAAATTAAGACGACGTGCAAAGCAATTTAACGTAAATTATGAATTTCTATTTATGCACCCAAGTGGCGACCAATTGAAAGAAATTGCACAGTTAATCGAAGACGGTAAAATCAAACCAATTATCGATAAAGTGTTTGATTTCAAAGACACTCAACAAGCTTTAGAATATTCCACAAATGGACACGCTAAAGGCAAAATAATTATTAAAATGGATAACTAAAAAAAGGCGGTGAATAACGTGAAAAAAATAATGATTGTAAACACAAGTACTGATTATTTCGGAGAACATGAGAAGCCAACAGGACTATGGTTAGGGGAACTTGTTCATTTTTATAATGAAATTAAAGATGAAGACGTAACACTAGATATTTTCAACGTCACTGGAGGCAATACACCCATCGACCCCATGAGTCTATCTCCTTTAATGTTAGACAAAAAGACGAAATCTTACTATAAAGATGCCGAATTTATGAATAAATTGAAATACGCCCAACCTATAACTGAAGCTAAGCCCGAAGATTACGACGCCATTTATTTCACAGGCGGACATGGCGTTATGTATGATTTCCCGGAAAATAGTACCATACAGCACGCCATCGAAACGATATACCGTAAAGGAGGCATTGTTTCAGCAGTATGTCACGGTATTGCTGCGCTTCTTAACGCTAAAGCAGAAAATGGAAATTACTTAATTGAAGATAAACACATTACAGGTTTCTCAAATATAGAAGAAGTATTAGCCAACCGTGACACTTTAGTGCCTTTTCACTTACAAAATGAAATTAAAAAACGTGGCGCTAAATACTCATTTAGAAGATTGCCTTTTACACCATATGTTCAAGTGGATAATCGTATTGTAACCGGACAAAATCCACAATCACCAGCTAGAGTAGCTCAAGAAGTGAAGAAATCATTATTTTAAATTTATGAGGGTAATGGAGTAATGAGGTGATTTTTAATGGATCAACAAATGATGGCATTGAACGTATTGAATCTTATATTGATGATATTATTAGTTATGTATAATATCATGAACTGGCCAACTTGGGTGTTATTCATTATAGCCATCTTAATAGTAATTAATGCTGGTTTTATGCTTTATAAAAGTATAAAATCTACAAAACGGAAGTAATAAAAAGAGCATTCTCACTCAAAATCGTGTGAGAATGCTTTTAATTTTTACAATTAATTAAAGATATTTCTAATAAATGATTTAATGTTTCGAATACTTCTTCCACACTATAATCGTAATCATTTTCCACCCAACGACGTAAAACCTCGATGACGCCACTACTAAAGAAATCAGCCACAATTTCAGGATGTTTACTTTGTTGGATTTTAATTGCTAGAGGATCATGTTGATTTTTAGCGTTATTAAGAATCATTTCTCGACTGACATTAGTCAGATTTCGAAAGACATCTACTTGGCGAGAAGAAACTAATAAGTGTTTGAAAAGTTTTTTATGTTGCCCAATATAATAGATAAAATCTTGAAATGATTCAGGTGAGGAAATACCTGCATCATCATTAACAATTTTTTGAGTGATGAAATCTGGCAAGGAGTAGAGTATATCGTATTTATCTTGAAAGTAACGATAGAACGTACTACGGTTGATTTCTGCAGTTTCACATATTTTTTGAACGGTAATTTCATCAAAATGATAATCATTTAATAGTATAAATACTGTTTCATGGATGTGTTTAATCATTCGTTTTTGATTAGCTGTCGGCATAATCTGATTCTCCTATGTTATTAATATAGCCAGAAAGCCTGACGTAATAAGAGTAATTTATCACAATAACTTTTATATTTCCAAAGATAACCCTTTACAAGTAGGGCATTATAATTGAAATCAATGACTTAATCACATGACAAATTTTAATTTAAAAGAAGTAATTTCTATATGGCCTCCGTTTATATTTATGTAGAGAAAATAAAAGAGACTATCCACATCATAGAGATGTAGATAGCCTCGCCATGCTATATAAAACAAGCATTCCCCTTATAAAATTTCTTTCTCCCTAATATTTAAAATCCCTCTGGATTACTCAGTTTCAATATCTTTTAACCAATCATCCACTTTATTGTCATTATCATCTACGTAATCTTTCGCAACTTCTTCTGGATTTTTATTGTCGACGAAGATTTTTTTAGCAAGTTTTTCTTCATCTTTTTTACTCCAGTCATCTGCCATTCGTGTTGCAATCTTGTAAGCAGCAGGATGTTGTTCTTTGAAGTTGTTGTTAAATACTAAGTTGATATGTTCGTGATCACTACCGTAAATTTTGTCTGGATCTTTTAACATTTTGATATCTAATTCTTTAGAGAACCAATTCGGCTCCATTGCAGTGAAGATAATCGGTTGTTGTTGTTTAAAGGCACCTTGAATTTTCTTGAATTGTTCTTGATCAGAACTTTCTTTTAAGCTGTAATTTTCTAAATCGTTTTTATCAAGTTCATCTTTTGTTTGCTTCATTACGCCATTTCTAGCGTCTGTACCTTGAATCGTCCAATCTACTGATTTGCCGAATTCTTTGCTATCTTTTAAATCACTGATTGAATCAACATCTTGTATATATTTAGGTACAGCTAGACCTACTTTAACGTCATCGATAAAGTTTTTATCATCATATAATGTGATTTTATCTTTATATTTATCATAATAGCTTTTGTCTGTATCTGGGAAGATACCTGACGCATGGAATGAATTATGATTTGCTGAAACGTCAGCATATAATGGGCCACTTGCTGGAACAGGTGATGTTGTTACATCATAACCTGCTTTTTTTAATACTTCAGCAATGACTAAAGAACGTGGCGTAGAGTTATCGCTTGCGATGTAAGGAATTTCAATTTCTTTTTTACCCAGCGCTGTTTTGCCATCGTCTGATGATCCACTACCACTATTGCCACATGCACTTAGCACGATGGCTAAGGCAATTGTAGCTAGTAGTCCTAGAAATTTCGAACTACGATGTTTGAACATGTTACGTTTCCTCCTTTTAATTTTTAATTTCTGCGTTCGTCATCATGACGATTATGATTTGGCTGATCGTTGTATCTATCGTATACACCTTTGTTATTTTCACGAGCGTATAACATTAATGCTTTAAATAGTACATCTTGATCTACATTGTTATCTGTTAAATCTTTATAGAGATTTGTCGTTGTATCAAAGTTTGAATGTGATTGTGTATTTTCATATTGAGTCTTGTAATGATGGTCTTCTCGATTATCATTATGATTTAAACTTACAGAACGATTGTAATCTTCATTGTTGTAGTGTTCATGATGTTGGCTATAATCATTGTTGCTGTAGCTACGTGTGTCATCTTGCTTGTGATGAGTATCTTTGTCTGGGCTAGCGAATTCTCTGTAACGTGTTTCTTGTTGACCTTTTTCAGAAGCAGAAGAAGTTTGATGGTGATCATCGCTTTCTAGTGCTTTACCTTCGACGTCGATCTTAGGTAAAACTGCGCCTAGCCATTTAGGTAGGTACCATGATGCGTTGCCGAAGAGTTTTGTTAGTGCAGGAATCAGTGTCATACGGACGATAAATGCGTCGAATAGGACACCGAATGCGAGTGAGATACCCATTGATTTAATCATTGTGTCGTCTTGGAAGACGAAGGCAATGAAGACGCTGAACATGATGAGTGCAGCAGCTACAATAACTGGGCCACTTTCTTTAATACCTACGCGAATTGAGTGGTCGTTGTCGCCAGTTTTACTGTATTCTTCGTGAACACGTGTCATTAAGAAGAGTTCGTAATCGATGGCTAATCCGAATAGGAGACCGATTGTGATGACTGGTAAGAATGCTAATAATGGACCTGTGTTTTCTACGCCGAATAGGCCACCTAAGAAACCATCTTGTACGACAAGCGTTGTGAAACCGAGTGTTGCCATTAATGATAGGATGAAGCCAAGTACTGCTTTAAGTGGTACAAGGATTGAACGGAAGACTACCATTAATAATAAGAATGCAAGGACTACGATAACGCCTGCGAATACTGGGATAGCGTTATTAAGTTTTTCTGACATATCAATATTGATAACACTTTGTCCTGAGATTTCAGTGTCGAAATGATATTTATCTTGTGCTTGATTATGATAATCGCGTAAATCGTACACTAAGTCTTCAGTTGATTTCGCGTTTGGTCCTTTTTCAGGGATAATCGTAAATAGTGCATAATGGTTATTATCATTAAGTCTTGCTTTTGACACAGTGTCTACGTTATCAAGATCTTTTAAGTCATCACGCATGTTGCTTAAATCGCGTTGAATGTCTTTTTTGCTACCGCCATCTTTAGTGTTAACTAGCATGACGATTTGTCCGTTATAACCTTCTCCAAAGTTATCTGAGATAAGTTCATACGCTTTATGTGCTGAAGTATCGTTTGGTTTCATACTATCGTCTGGAATACCTAAACGCATACCACTCACAGGAATCGCTGCTAGTATTAAGATAATTAAACTAATGATCACTGCCAAGATAGGCTTACCAACGATAAATTTAGCCCATGGATGATTTTTAGGATCTTTACTCTGAGTTGATTTCTTCTTGATTTTAATACTTTTATGGAAAATGCTAATCAATGCTGGTAATAAAGTTAATGCAGTTAGCACTGCGAATAACACACTGATTGCTGAGGCAAATCCCATTACGGCTAAGAAATCGATACCTACTAATGATAATCCACAAACGGCCATCATTACGGTAATGCCTGCAAAGATAACAGCACTACCTGCAGTTCCAACAGCTTTACCGATTGCTTCTATTGTATTCATACCTTGTTGTTTAAGTTCTTTATATCTAAATAAAATGAATAACGAGTAGTCAATTCCTACTGCTAAACCAATCATTACAGCTAATGTTAGTGTGAAGTTTGGAATATCAAAGACAAATGTTAATAAAGCAATGATACCGACACTTGATGCTAGTCCTATAATTGCACTAACGATTGGCATACCAGCTGCAATAAGTGAACCAAAGGTAATAAGTAGAATAACAAAAGCTACAACGATACCTACTATTTCTGATGTGCCACCAGGTTCGCTACCCATGGAACCACCTTGTGTTTTTTCTATTTGAATATTGTGGTTGTCTGTCACATCTTGTAATTCTTTATCGATAGTTTTCTTAGATGAGTCTTGCATGTTTGTTTGTTTAACGACATAACTAATATTTGCGATAGCTGTGTCGCCATCTTTATTTACTTGTCCACTGTCATAGGGACTTGAAATATTTTGAATATAATCATCTTTTTGTTTGATATTATCTAGTGCATCTTCAATATCTTTCTTTGTATCTTTATCTTTCAATCCATCTTCTCTATTAGAATGGAAGACGATTTTCATCGAGGCTTTTTCACTATCTTGATGAAATTCTTTACTGATTTTGTCGTTTGTATCAAGTGACTTTAAGCCATTCATTGTGATGTCGTCATCGAATTTAGGCGAGTTAAGTGCAAGTGGTGTAATGATTACGCCTAGAATGACAAGCCACCCAATGACACTAAGCCATTTGTTTTTAGCTATAAATGTTCCAAGTCTGTATAATAGCTTTGCCAATGTATTTCCTCCTATTTATCTAATGTTTGATGATCTAAGTCTGGAATAATGTAATAATCAATTGTGAGCTTTTGTTGATTAATTTCTTCATCTATAAAAGATACTTAGATTCATATTACAATGGTTAATGTAACAAGATATAAGAGTGCTGAGTACCATTAAAAATCTGATGCCGTTGAAAAAAGCGACATTTTGTAAAAAATGTTGGAAAATAAGTAAGTGGGATAATAAAATAGAAAATAAAAAAACAGGTAACATATGTTATGTACCTGAAAATGTAAATTATGTATAAGACTAATTAGTATACCCAAAAGCCAATGAGGCACAATGCGCCGATTAGAAAAATTAATACACCTGGAATGTATATTTTTTCTCGTAAATCGATATCACGTTTGTAGGCAACAAATCTACTGGTGGCGATTAATGCTATGCCGATAAGTAATAAAATGATTGAAAGAATGAGCATCAACCCAGCCTCCTTAATCCATATGTTAAAAATATACGTAATTATTATAATAACGCTTTCATACTTATTATATTATCTAATGAACTATTTTTATAGGGAAATATTAATATATTGTAAAATTGTTATAATTTTAAGGATATTTTATTAATATAATTTATAAAATATTAACATTACATAAAATTACTAAAAAGAAATTCTATAAATATATTGGTTATTTTTGATTAAGGTTAAAAAAGTAGAAATGAAATCTAATTTGTTTAATAGATTTCATTTCTACTCCTAATAAAAGTATTTAATTCAAGATTATCAATAGTCTACTGATATTTATGTTTCATTCGTATTGTAAATGAGCGTTACGAAGTCTTGTATTATTGATGTGAGATGTCTATCATTGCGATATAACAATGAGATGTAACTAGGTGACGGTCCATCAGGCAAAGATTTACCAATAATATTTGGATGATGGTAGAGCGCACTATCACTAACAAGACTGAGATAATTAGAATCTTTAATTGTTGTTAAAATACTACTAATGCTATTGGATTCCATATGTATATCTAGATTAACGAAATTATTTTTGCGCCATTCATCAATACTTTCTCGTGTTGATCCGCTACTATGGATAATGAAACGATATTTTTGTATATCTTCTAAGGAAATTTGTTCTTTTTGTGCAAGTGGATGGCGTTTATCCATAGCTAAGACGAGAGGATTTTCTTGTAAGCGTTTGGCTTGTAGTTCTTCTTCATTAAATCCTTTTTCAGAAATAATAGCGATATCCACTTTTCTATTTTTAACTTTTTCGATAATACATGGTGCAGTATCTACTGTTAATGCGATATCGATATCAGGATGATTGTGCATATAATTTTTAAAAGCAGAAGGTAAAATACTGTAAATTGGGGCATGACTTGCGCCAATACGCAATGTTCCACGTTTAGATTGTTTAAAGTCTTCCATCATATCGGTTGTTTCTTGGATCAAATTTAACATTTTATTGGCATTGCGATATAACAGTTCTCCAGCTTCTGTTAAATTAAAATGTTTACCTTTTTTAAAATATAAAGGTAAACCAAATTCTTTGTTCAAATTTTTTAAATGAAATGTGACAGTGGGCTGAGTTATCCCAAGTTTTTCAGCTACTGCATTTTCATTTTGTGCCTCGACAAAGTGTTTAAAAATGAGCATTTGTTTCGTGTTCATAAATTTAGTCCCCAAAATATATAAATTTTTTCTATACTATTTATTATTGTAAAGTGTAAATTTTGAGAGGACGTTAATATTTTGTTTAAAGTTAGTTAAACTGTGGTTTTTATAATAAATGTAATGTATAAAAGGTTGGAGTGTAAGGAGAGATTGAAATGGTTGAAAGGATACTTGTGGTTTCTGATATTCATGGACATCGGAAGGCGCTTGTAACTCTTTTAAGAGCAGTAAAATATAATTATAAAAAGGATCAACTTGTATTGATGGGAGATTATGTCAATAATGGACCTGATTCATTTGGAACGCTTAAATTAGTGAAACGTTTGAAACGTAAAGGTGCACTTGCTTTGGCTGGGAACCACGAGATGCGTTGGTTAGCTAGTAAAGACAAGAAAATAAAACGTTGGCACAAATTTTTAAATAGTTTATCTACCATCGAATTGATTGATGATTATATATTTGCACATGCAGGCATTGATACCAATAAGCCGTTAAGTAAACAGATTAAAGAGTATACAACGGGTTATTATAATCACGAGTTGAATCGCAGTGTACCTAAACACAAATTTTTAATCCATGGTCATGTACCGAACTATCGTTTTGGTTTGAAAAATGATGAACTATATAAAAAGAAAAATATATTAGATATCGATACTGGTGCAGGTCATGATAAATATTTATCATTAATTGATTTGACTCATTCATATCAATATTCTGTAAAAGTGACAGATAATAAAAAAGTGAGTAGTAGACGTATCAAATTATAGATTTTTATATATCAAAAATATAGGTGAGTTCCCTTAATTTTCAAAAATAAGAAGTATAAGTTTATAAGTAATTGTTATATAATGTAGGGGAATATTAATGATAAAGGGTGACATGAGTGAATAATACACAAATTTCTAAATTAAGTTCGTACTTAAAAGTGTCATGTTCAGCGTTATTATTAAGTGGCTCATTAGTTGGTTATGGCTTTACAAAAGATGCGTTTGCGCAAACACAGGATGAGGTAACTGAAACTTCAAACGAGACAACGACGGTTCAATCTAAATTAGCATCTGCTATTTCAAAAGCGAAATCAGAAATCAATCATTTAAAACATTTAGACCGAGCTGAAATAAAAAGTTATAAAGATGATTTAGAGGATGCGAAAGATCAAACTGAAATTGATGAGATTTTAAAAGATGCACGCGAAGAATCTATCGTTACGGCAGAAGAGAAATCAGTAGCTCGTTCTACTGAAACATCTTCTACTGACGAGTATCATGCACCTAAAAATGATAGCTCTAAAGATAGTACGTCAATAGAATTGGATAAAATCATGAATGATTTAGATGCGCTTTCTAAAAAGGTTGATAGTAGTCAACAAAATACTACAACTGAAACTAGTAAAGAGACATCAACGCAGCAACAACCTAAAGAAGATACAAATTCTGTAGAACAAGATAAAGCGGAAACGCCGTCTACTGAGGAAAATCATGGTGCCGACAAACACCATACGTCAATTCTAGACGACTTAAACAAAGTTAAAAATGACGTGAATATGTACAAAGATAAAGGGTCACAATCAACACAAGCAAATAATACTGAAGAACAAATGACACATCAAACACGACCTTCAACTGAGGAGACAACAACTGAAGAACCTGCAACGGAAGAAACAAAAGATAATAAAGAAGCTAAGCAAGGTTTGTTGAGTGGTATTGAAGATATGGGGAAAAATAATAACCAATACCATCGGGACCAAAGTGTGGCTACAGATTCTACAATAAATAAACATTTTGATGCTTTAAAAGATAAATTATCTGATAAAGAAAAAATTGATCAAACAATTTCAAAAATAGAACGTCAACATGAAGACACAACTAAACGTTATACTGATCGTAAACTTGAGCAATTAAGACAATTGCGTAGCCAGGTAAATCAAAATCAAGATTTATCGGTTCAACAACGTCAAAATATTGAAAAAGATATTGCTTCAGTACGCAATAAAGTCAAAGATAATCGTAATCTTATTCTTGAACAATTAAATAATACTTCTGATAAACAAGAAGCAGTCAAACAAATTATTGGCAGTGTGTTCAGCAAGAATGAGACACAAGATATTTTAAAACATATTAATACAATTGGAAAATCAGACAAACAAATTACAGATCAAATTATGCAACAGCTTGATGGTTTAACTTCAGCATCAAGTGATGACATTTTAAAATCAATGTTTGATCAAGCACCGAATAAAGAACAATTAATTAAGACATTATTATCAACACGTTTAGGCAATCATGAAGCATCATCAATTGCTAAACGTTTAATGAATGAGGATTTATCAAATTCTGAACTTGTTGAACGTTTGAAACAAGAACTTAAAGCTCAAGCATCTAATACAGCTGATGACATTTTAAGAGATGTCTTAGATAAAACAACTAATCAAAAACAGGCCATTGAAACGATTTTAGCTACGAAGTTAAATCAAGCTAAAGCGCATGCATTAGCTGATGTTATTTCAAAAATACAAACATCTAAAGCAGATACACTTGATTTAATTAAAAGTGCGCTCAATGGTAAGGCAAACGATTTATTGCAACTACAAAACCAATTGAACCAATCTAAAAATAAATTAGATTATATTTTAGCTCCAATTAAAAATCGTCCTACATTACTTGATCGTATTAATGGCAATACGCATAGTGGTAATGGTTTAGATTTATTCAATTCAGATTCAAGTCTATTAGGTGGTTTATTAGGCAACTTAAATTCAGGTGGCAGCTTGCTTGATGGTATAGATGATATTCCAAATCCTGTACAAGGCTTATCACTTGGTGATTTAAATAATGGTGGAGGATTATTAAGTGGTCTATTTGACGAGGAGGGCAACTTCTCATTGCCAGCGACCGGTGAAACACTTAAGAAATCATGGTTGCCTATAACCGTAGTACTTGCTATAGCAGGTGGCCTATTTGTATGGTTAGGACGTCGTAAACGACATCATCCTGATAATTAAATAAAACAATGAGTAGATAACTTAAAGTATTCCATAGCTTAATTATCTACTCTTTTTATTTTTTGGAAAAGGGCAACAACAGTATAGTAAGCGCTTACATAATTACAGAAAAATATCAAGACTTTTTCAGAAGATTATTCGTAAAGTTATGTGAAAGAAGTATGACGTAATTTTGAATATTTATACTTTAATTTGTATTCATATTGAATGTAAATTACATTAGACATAAACTTAAGTTGATAAAAGACATTGATAAAAATTTCACAAAGTTTAAAATTTGAAATAATATTTTTCAAAGTTGAAAGTGTGACACATGTCTTAACTATAAATATATATACAAAGGGGTTGAAACGCATGACACACACTAATGAAGTTTCAGACACAAAAACTAAAAAAAGAAACAAACGATTCAAATTAAGTATGCCAGGTGCATTTACCATTCTATTCATATTAACAGTCATTGCTGTAATAGCGACATGGATTATACCTGCAGGGGCATATTCTAAATTATCTTATGATTCAGGTGCGCAAGAATTCAAAATTGTGGATGCGCATAATAAAACAAAAACTGTTGATGGTACACAAGAACAATTAGATAAATTAGGTGTCAAAATTGATGTTAATCAATTTAAATCTGGTGCGATTAATAAACCGATTTCAATTCCGGGAACGTATGAACGTTTAGACCAACATCCAGCAGGTCCAGACCAAATTACATCAAGTATGGTTAACGGAACGATTGAAGCGGTAGATGTTATGGTATTTATTCTAGTATTAGGGGGCTTAATAGGGGTTGTACAAACCAGTGGCTCATTTGAATCTGGACTCTTGGCCCTAACGAAAAAGACGAAAGGGCATGAATTCTTGCTGGTCTTTATGGTTTCAGTATTAATGGTTTTAGGTGGTACACTCTGCGGAATTGAAGAAGAAGCGGTCGCATTTTACCCAGTGCTCGTGCCAATCTTTATAGCGATGGGTTACGACTCAATCATATGCGTAGGTGCAATCTTCCTCGCAAGTTCTGTAGGTAGTACATTTTCAACAGTGAACCCGTTCTCAGTAGTTATCGCTTCAAATGCGGCAGGCACAACGTTTGTCGATGGGCTATATTGGAGAATTGGTGGCTTAATCATTGCGACAATCTTCACAGTAGGTTATTTAGCATGGTACGCGAAACGCATTAAGAAAGATCCGAAAAGTTCTTATACGTATGAAGATAAAGAGAAATTTGAAAAACAATGGTCAGTTATTAAAAATGACGGTGAAGAAAGCGTCTTTACTTTACGTAAAAAAATCATCTTAATCTTATTTATCTTGCCATTCCCAATTATGGTATGGGGCGTTATGACGCAAGGTTGGTGGTTCCCACTTATGGCTTCAATGTTCTTAGCGTTTACAATTGTTATCATGCTGATTGTAGCGTTAGGTAAAAATGGTATAGGTGAAAAAGCAGTAGTTGATGCGTTTGTAAATGGTGCTTCTAGCTTAGTAGGGGTATCACTTATCATTGGTTTAGCGCGTGGTATCAATATGATTATGAATGATGGTTTGATTTCAGATACAATCTTAAACTTCTCATCTTCACTTGTGCAAGGTGTTAGCGGACCAATCTTTATCGTCATTTTATTAATTATATTCTTCTTCTTAGGCTTTATTATTCCATCATCATCAGGACTAGCAGTGTTAGCGATGCCTATCTTCGCACCACTTGCAGACACAGTCGGCATCCCAAGATTCGTCATCGTAACAGCCTACCAATTCGGACAATATGCGATGTTATTCTTAGCACCAACCGGCTTAATCATGGCAACATTACAAATGTTAGACATGAAATATTCACACTGGTTGAAATTCGTGTGGCCAATCGTAGCCTTTGTCTTCATCTTTGGTGGTGGCATGCTCATCACCCAAGTACTAATTTATTCTTAATTTTTGAAAATGAAAAGGTGGCGCACTTCGAGTGCCCCACCTTTTTTAGTATGAAAATATAAAATCACACATACTTAAATACTTTTAAAATATATAACGTAAGTTAATAGTTTGATCTCTATACTGAATATAAATGAACCTAAATATTAAAGTACTTAGATGAGTAGTTCTAAGATGACTAACGAATGATGTTGCGCGACTCTTGGTGTTTTTTATTCTTATATTGAACACAAGCGCGAGTGCACTTGCGTAAGTCGTTCTAAGATAGATAACGAAACGTAGTTGAGCGACGCCTGAGGGAGCAGGATGAGTGTCGAGATCGTGGCTCGACCCAGCCCCCTAGGCAAGCGTCTCAACTTAAGTGAGTGGATATCTATCTAAGAACGACTTTATAAGACTACAGGCTTAAGCCTTTCCCGCAAGAAAGCGTCGCAACAAAATGAGTAACATTCATCTAAGAATTTCTGGATGACTCAACTTAAGTAAAATGAGAATTCATTTTAGAACCACCCTAAAATCTAATTATTTCGGCTCAATATAATGCAATTCTTGTGCAGTATCCGCATCAATCACACGATATGATACAATACCCAATCCTTTAACGTTAGATTCAGACACAACGATCGAACCATCATCGTTAACCTTTTCAACAAAAGCAACATGACCATACACTGAATTAGCACCTGCTTGACCAGCTTCAAACACGGCCACCGTATGTGCTTTCGGACTACCTATGACATGATAACCATCACGTTCAGCACGATTATCCCAGTGATGTGCATCGCCCCAGTCACTACCTACGTGCTGACCAAACTGTTGCACACGCTCATAGACATACCAAGTACATTGACCTTGAGGGTATGGCGTAGCACCATCAGTTATCGCAAATGGTTTGAACTCACTACCTGAAGCATTTTGACCACTTGATGTTGATTTAGCATATTTATCTAAATCTGGCATAGTTTTCTTATCAAATGCTGTTAAATTGTAATGTTGAATAAGGCTATTTAATTTTGTCGCATAATTTGGATCCGTCGCATACGTTCTGCTTAAATGACTCGTAGCTGAACGGTAGCTAGGTGCTTCAGATTTCCAAGTCTCTTTATAAATCGTAGGATTGCCCTCAATACCATTTTTAATTAAATTAGCGTAATCTTCTAATGACGCTTTAGTGTTAGGGTATTTTCTGAAGCCAGCCATAATGTTAAACATAGAATTATCGCTACCAGCTTCGAGCGTATTAAAGTTTACAGTTTGTCCTTGATAAGCGCCTTTAATACCGAATAAATTATAATTTGGTGCTTGCGCTAGGGCACTTTGACCTGAACTTGACTCTAAGATCGCTTGAGCAATCATGACTGAAGCGTAAATGTCTTGGTCTTGCCCAATTTTATGCGCATCTTTAGCAATAGATCGAATGAACTCACGTGTATCTTTACTTTCGACTACTGTCATATCGCCATCATTCATACTATCGCCATTCAGTTGTGGCAACAGTTGGAATAGACCAGTTGAACGCGTATTATTTTTTCTAATATCATCTTCAAATGATTGGACTGGTGCTGTTTTATGTGCAAGTTCTTCTTTAGTAGGTAATTGCGTGTTAGTAGATGCGGATGATTTATCTTTATCATTATTCACAGATGTTTTTCCGCTCTCTTTAGATGACTCATAATCCTTATGTGTTTTAGTGGCATCTTCGCTATATTTATCAAGTACTGAGTCTAATACTGATTCTGAAAAGCTGCCCCCTTTAGACTCGCTATCAGATTGAGATGTATCATGTGAAGATGGTTGCTCACTAGTATTCTCTTCAGTAGATGATTTATCTTCACTAGAAGCATTATTTTCTTCATTAGTATTAGGTTCATCGCTACTTTGAGTTGAATCTTTATCACTTTGATTGTCTGTAGTATCTGTAACTAAGTCATCAATCGCATCTAATGCTTTACTAATACTTGCATCATCTTTACTTTCGCTTGAACTAGCATTTGATTGTGTATTAGCTGCCCCTTTTTCTTGTTGTGGCATTTCTGTTGATCCTGACTGTTCAGATGTAGCATCCTCAGCTTGTGTACTATTCTCACTGTGAGTTGTGCTAGATTGAGATGTGGATGCTTTTTGATTCGAATTGCTAGTATTAGCACTGTTGTCTGAAGAAGCATTGTTAGCAGAATCTTTAGAATGCTCAACATGTTCATAATCAGAAATATCACTATCAAAGTTAAATAATGAAGCGATTAAATTCGTTAAACTGAAACCATCATCAAATACATTAGGGTCTAGGAAATGTGAAGAATGATTGTCAGTTAAGTTCGGAATATCAAATAATGGCGCTAATGGCGTATGATAAAACGAATTATTATGAGATGATGCTTTATCCGTTTGTTGACGATTTGAACGTGTTGTTTCATTTTTTTTAGATGTTTTCTCATTCACAGATTCTTTATGAGCAGTTTCTTTATGCGAGGTTGGCGTTTCTTGTGATTTGTCTTCTTCCGTACTTTGTGAACCCTCTTGTGAGTCGGTTGAGTTAACATCGTCTTCATGTTCTGCGCTTGTACTCTCTTGAGTGTTAGTTTCTTCAGTTGAGGCTACATCTTCATCATTATGAGTACGTGATGCTTCTGCTTTACTTTCGTCAGTCGTATCTTCAGCGTGGGCAAGACTAGACGTAAAGGTTGGAAAGACGAGGGTAGTAGTTAATAAATAGACGATTAATTTTTGCTTCGACATAGCTTTTGTTTCCTCCTATTAGTATGCGAATAGACTGTAGACAAACCCGTTCACTCTTTGCCGTCTCATACATTGTCTTAAAGCAAGAAGTAAAGTCCCGTCGTTGTGTATTTCGACTTGTCTATTGATAAGGGTGTTCTTTCAGTCTTGATATTTTACAGTACTTCCTCTATAGGTTCTTATTTGTTATAATGCTAGTTAGAAAAAAATATGGTTGATACTTATCAACTAATTATTACTTTACTCAATAAAAGTATTATACTAACTCTATAAATAAAAAAACAACGCTTAACTCAAATTTGATATCAAATCTTAATATTTCATTCGTAGGAGTGTGACAATGAAAAACGCACTAAAATTATATAAAACGGACTTAAAGCGTGTGGCGAAAACGCCTGCTGTCTGGGTGATTCTCCTAGGTTTAGCCATCTTGCCATCATTCTACGCTTGGTTCAACCTTTGGGCGATGTGGGACCCATATAGTAATACCAACCATGTCAAAGTGGCTGTTGTAAATGAAGACCAAGGTGATGAAGTCCGTGACAAAAAAATTAATGTCGGTAATACGCTTGTCGATACATTAAAAAAGAATAAGAAATTTGACTGGCAATTTGTTAGCCGGGAAAAGGCAGACCATGAAATTAAAATGGGTAAATACTATGCCGGCATATACATACCAAAAGAATTCTCTCATCAAATCACCGGCACATTAAGAAAGAAACCACAAAAAGCAGATATAGAATATAAAGTGAATCAAAAAATCAATGCTGTCGCACCAAAAATGACAGATACAGGTTCAACTGTGATTGTCGATGAAGCGAATAAACAATTTAATTCCACAGTAACCAAAGCTATTCTTCAAGAGGCGAATAAAGTCGGCATTCAACTTGAAGATGAAATTCCAACTATTAATAAAATTAAAAATGCAGTTTATGCTGCCCATAACTCATTGCCAAAACTGAATAAAATTGCAAATGGTATCGTGTATCTTAATGACCATCAAGATCAATTAGATAACTACGCGAATCGCTTCCGTTCGTTAGGCAATTATAAAGATGATGTTTTAGATGCTCAACAGAAATTAAATGACGTCAATGCAGCGATTCCATCACTAAATGAGAAAGCGAAACTCATTTTAGCACTCAATGCATACATGCCGAATATCGAACGCGTGCTTGATGTAGCGTCAAATGATATTCCAGCACAATTCCCACGTCTCAATAGAGGTGTAGATATTGCGAGCCAAGGTCTTGATTTAGCGAATACTCGTTTAAATGACGCCCAAGATTATCTAACTATGGCACAACAACGTGTGGGTGATTATCAAGAAGCGACTAGCCGTGCGCAAGATGTCAATGGTCAAGCGAATAATGCCTTGCGTCAACAAAGCACATCAGGCATGCCTCCTTATAAAGTGCAACCATTGAGTAATAATAGTAGCAAGGGTACTTTAAATAATGATCAAATCGTCTCTAAGGATGATGTTAAAGCCATGAACAGCGCACTTGCTGAAGCATTGTTAACGATATCTGATAATGCGGATACGCAGACTAAAGCGACACAATCAAATGTTAAATCCTTAAAACATATTACTTATGGGATTATTGGTTCAAATCGACCAACTGAATTTAATGACGTGTTACGCAATATTAAAGTGCGTTTTGAAAATGAGACAAAAAACAACCAACGACTCGTAGATATTTTAAAAGAGTTAGAGGATAAAGAACATGTGGACCTAACATATCAAATTCAACAAATTGAGTCTGCAAACAATCGTATCAATAGTTCTGTACGCTCTATTAATCAACTTATCGATGCATTAGAAAATGGTAGTTCAGGTAAAGCGGAAGCGGTTAATGTCTTACGTGGCTTACCAAGTTTAAATACAGGATTAGGTCAATATCGCAGCTTTTTAAAACATAATCTAAATAATCGTTTATTATTGGTATCTAACGACATTACAAAACAATTAAATAAAGGCCAAAATACATTATCAGGTGTTCAATCTAAATTAAATACGATTAATCAAGTAATTACAGCTGGTCAACAGATTGTGACACAAGGCCAAGGTCGAGTAGCTACAATTCAAAGTGAGTTGCCAACATTAGAACAAAGCTATATCAAAGCAATGCAAACAGCTCAATCTTACTTCCCAACTGTTAAACAAGATGTGGCGAAAGCGGCAGACTTTGTACGTAACGATTTACCTAAATTAGAACAACGATTAGCGAACGCTACAGCGACAGTAAATACAAACTTGCCTACATTATTTAATAAATATGACAACGCAGTTAATTTATTAGATAAAAATCAACCACGTGCTAAAGAAGCATTGGCGAATTTAGCGAACTTTACGCAAAATAGATTGCCAGATATTGAAAAGGATTTAAATAAAGCAAATAAAATCTTCAAAAAATTAGATAAAGATGATGCAGTAGATAAAGTCATTGATGCTTTGAAAAATGACTTGAAAAAACAAGCAGATGTGATTGCGAATCCAATTGATAAGAAACAAGTGGACGTCTTCCCAGTTAAAGACTACGGTTCAGGCATGACGCCATTCTATACATCATTATCAATATGGGTAGGAGCATTGTTATCAGTGAGCTTATTATCCGTTGATAATAAACATGAAAGCTTGAGAGACGAATTAACTAAACGCCAAATTTATTTAGGTAAAGGCGCATTCTTTATATCAATGGGCTTACTTCAAACCTTCATTGTAGTAGTAGGTGATTTATTAATCTTGAAAGCACAAGTGGAATCACCAACCTTGTTCATACTGGTAGCACTGTTTGGATCGATCGTCTTTAATACGATAGTTTATACATGTGTATCGTTACTTGGTAACCCAGGTAAAGCAATTGCGATTATTATGTTGGTATTACAAATTGCAGGGGGCGGTGGTACATTCCCAGTAGTGACAATGCCTAAATTCTTTCAAACGATCTCGCCTTACTTACCATTTACGCATGTAATTGATTCATTACGTGAAACAGTAGGTGGTATCGTACCAGAAATTTTAATTACGAAATTGCTTATATTAGCATTATTCGGTCTTGCTTTCTTTATAGCGGGTGTCTTAGGAAAACCTATCCTAGATCCTATCATGCGTAAGGTTTCTAAACGTGTGGATGAAAGTAACGTGACTGAGTAACTTGTAGTAATTCTAAGATAGATATTTACTCATTCTGTCGTGATGCTTGCCTAGGGGAGCTGGGTCGAGCCTTGGTCTTGTAAAGCAGTTCTTAGATGAATGTTACTCATTTTGTTGCGACGCTTTCTTGCGGGAAAGGCTTAAGCCTGTAGTCTTAAGCTCTTTCTTTTCCGCCAAGAGTCGCGCAACATCATTCGTTATTCATCTTAAGAATTACTTAAACGTTATTGCACTTAGTTGTATTCTTAATTAAATTAATAACAAATTTAAACCGCCTAATGGGTAGTTGTGAAGACTACGTATTAGGCGGTTATTTTTAATTGGTTTTGTTATTTGAGTTGCTATTCTGTGTTGAGCTATTACTGTTTTGTGTTGAATTAGTCTGTGCTGAATTATTTTGTTGTGTGTTTTGTTGGCTATTTTGCTGTGTACTGTTTTGTTGTGTACTTTGTTGTTGAGATGTTGAAGGTTGGTTTGTATTTTTCTCGGTTGTTGCGCTTTCTGTGCTATTTTTTCTTGAGTTGCTTGCTTGTTCTTGTGTTTGTGTTGTTTCTTGTGTTTTATTTGCTTCAGTATTATCAGAGTTACTTTGATTTGTATAATTTTGTTGTGTATCTTGAGTTGCTGGTTCATATTGGGCATTTTCGCCATTATCTGTTGTATCATCTTGGTCTTGTGTATTTTCTTCAGTTGTACTTTCTTTTTTCTGATGCTTCTCTTTTTTCTCATGCTTTTCAGTCGGGTTGTCTTGCTTGGTATTTGAATTTTTATGTGTTGCTGCAAAAAATATTGAGAAACCTAATGCAACAATCAGTAATACGATCACTATACCTGCCAATACTTTTTTCAAAATATGGTCCTCCGTTTTTCTTTCATTTATTTTATTATAATGAAATTTCATAAAATAGATAGTATATAGCCATTTTTATAATATTACATTTTGTTTACTAAATTTCATGATAAATACATCTAAAGTACAGTGTGTGTGGATGAGCATTGTGTAATAATAAAGAGGTATTATTAATCCAATACAGAAAGAAGGACTATCATGAATAAAATAGTAAAAACTATTGCTTCAACAACTCTAGCATTTGGAACACTTTTAGGCGTTAGTGCAACGGTGTTACCAGTTCAACAAACGGCACATGCTGCAGTTAAACCACATTATTCTTATAATGGTTACATCGATAAAGATGCTAAATTTTTAACTGACAAAAACTTTGTAAACGCTGTTAAACATGACAATGTGAAATTTAGTGGAATTACACTTGCGCCAACTAAAGATACGAAAGTGGTTGAAAAGTATAATCAAAAATTTACGGGTGTAACTAAAGACGGTAAGAAAGCAAATAAAGTTCAATTTACAGTTAAAGGGGACTTAACATTAAACCAACTTAATAAAGCATACGGTAAAGATTTGAAGAAAGTCAGTGGAAACACGAATGATAAAACAAGTGGTATGTTTGAATACAGACCTGTACAAAAGGGCTTAGCTACTACATTTGTTGTAAATCATGGGCGTGTGGTAGAGGCAGATATTAGTTATGCTGGTTTCACAACTAGTAAATAATTATTATTTTGAAAAGTAAAAAATGAATAGCTAACAATAAAGAAAATGAGCATGGGACATTGTTAAGTGTCACAAGCTCATTTCACATTTTGGCAGTAGCTAACTGAATTGAAAATGCGCTTATATCAAGCTTTTTTCAATTCTAGTTATCCTTGCCTGGCGGGCGAGGCCCCAACATAGAGACTTTCGAAAAGAAAGTCTACAAACAAAGCAAGTTGGGGATACGACGAAATTATTTTGATTTCTGTCCCGCCCCCGTTTTTTCTTTAGTGATTATTCAACGTTACAAATAATGGCAAATTCAAGTTTCATGGTTTGGGAGCCATTTTCATTACTAATGGTAATACATTGATTTAACATATCAATACGACGTATATAGGCAGCGATTGAATGAATATAACCATTCCTCCAATAACTAATCATTGCGAGTTGATGTTGTGTGTATTTCTGCGTTAATTGTCGGTTTAATGTATCAAATTGATCTTCTGACAGTGAGGGCATAGTAATTTTATTCTGTTCTTCGATAAATTCACGTAAACGCTCATATTGTTCAGGCATTGTCGCAAAGGGGGCCCACTTAACCATACCGCGCCCTTGGGGGATATTAGGGTCTAAGTATTCTCTAGGAATTTTTCGATAATCTGTTTCATGTTTGTATTCTTCTGGCATCATTTTCATCACCTCATCATCATTATAGAACATAAGTTCGTATAATTGAAGAGGGTTCTTATAATATAAATAAATTTTATATATTTCATAAAATATAATGAATTATTATGTGAAAAGACAAAAATAAGGTCATAAGTTTAACAAAGGGGAAGTAAACTTATGACCGATAGCTATTACATAATATAACTTTTTGTGAAGGAGTTAATGAGGATATTACTCCTATGGGTAGTATAACACAATTTATATAAAAAGATTATTGTTTGAATTGTGAAATTTAATTTCACATAATTTTAATAAATTTATAAAACTAAGTATTTAGTCTCCATTAGATTTGTTTTTTTGATGCTATAAATATTGTGTGTAAATCACATATTTAATGTTATTTTTTATTACCGTAATGACCTACATTATGCGTATTGTGATCGATCACTTTACCAGTTGTTTTATTGACATAGATGACTGATGCACCATTGCCACCTTGTTCTGCATATACGACAGGGACGTAACCTTTAGGTAAATCGCTGTATCGTGATACATTTTTATCCACTTTAAGACCCATGCTATTTTCAATTTCTATTTTATGGCTATTGAAGTATTGTTTCGCAACACTCATTATTTCACCATTAGAAAGTTGTCGTTTTTTATCATAGTTACCAACATTGTGAGTATTGCGATCGATGATTTTACCAGTTGTCTTATTAACATAAACTGCTGCTGAACTATTAGCCCCTCTTTCTCCGTATACGACAGGAACATAACCTTTAGGTAAATCAGTAAAAAGAGAAGTGTTTTTAGCTACTTTAATACCAAAACTGTTGTCTGTTTCAATGTGACTTTGTTTAAAGTATTGTCTAACGATATTTTCGATTTGAGTATTTGATAATTGTTTTTGTGTGGCATGTGCTTCGTTTGAATGAATTGCTTCAGTTGAATATCCAACTCCTAATACAGTTCCAAGTGCAATAACAGATGACAAAGTAATTTTAGTAAATTTATGCATAGTCAAATCTCCTTTATATAATTTAAATAGTAGGTCTTTTGGAAAAGTATTACTATTTGATTACAATATTACTTTCGTTTAATTTGTGT
This sequence comes from Staphylococcus sp. NRL 16/872, assembly GCF_022815905.2. Taxonomy (NCBI): domain Bacteria; kingdom Bacillati; phylum Bacillota; class Bacilli; order Caryophanales; family Staphylococcaceae; genus Staphylococcus; species Staphylococcus sp. NRL 16/872. The sequence goes on from NZ_CP119327.1 coordinate 284,477, forward strand.
AAAATTTGTTAATTGTTATATAAATCTAGATTTGGAATAATTGTTCATGAAATGGATAAACAATTGTATGCAAAATGATGATAACTTAGAAGTGATAGACAAGTATAAGCCATGCTAAAGGTGAGGGCTTGTCGAAAAAGTATAGGGATTGAAAGAGTTTGTCTTCAATCTCAGGGATTAGAGGAGTTTATAACCATGAAAAAAAGTAAACGTCTAGATCTCATCACAACTGTTGTGAAGCAAAATCGTTTTAAGAAAAAAGAAGATATTGCAGTTTATATCGAGCAACATTTTGGTGTGCGATATAGTGTTACGACAATTGCACGTGATTTAAAGGAATTAAAAATCTTTAAGATGCCTGTAGCAGGGCAACAATCGTTTTATAAAAAGTTAGATAACACACGTGAAACAGATGCGAAAGCTAAATTGCAGCATTACTATGAGGCTGAAATTCAAAAGATTATTATCCAAGACAGTTATTTATTAATTAAGACGTCACCAGGATTTGCACAATGTATCAATTATTTTATTGATCAAATGGAATTAAAAGAAGTGCTAGGTACGGTAGGCGGTAATGATACACTCATGGTTCTGACTGGGTCGCCTGATATGGCACACTATGTGCATTATAAATTATTTAATCATAAATATGCGAATTAATGCATAATATATATAGTAGTATTGTTAATTAATCTTCTTTATAATTATTTATGAAATGCTGATAAATGAGTATTTCTAATATTTTCATTTTCAAAAAATATCTTTAAAAATGGGAATGATTATAAATGCAAAATATTGAATAAAAAACTTTTGCAGGGTAAATAGTCATAGGTAAATGAATGAAATATGCACAGTTAATCATAAATAACGTGTAAAACTGTATATTCAATCAAAAAAGTGTATTGGATAACCAAAAAGTATGAGGTAATAGACATTTGGTATGTGAAATAAATCACATAAAAATATTTGTAAGCGCTTTATACTTTAGCTGTAGATAAATAAAGGAGGAAATGAATATGACTCAAGGACCAATTCAAGTAAACAGTGAAATCGGTAAATTAAAAACAGTATTGTTAAAACGACCTGGTAAAGAATTAGAAAATTTAGTGCCAGATCACTTAAGCGGTTTGTTATTCGATGATATTCCTTATTTAAAAGTAGCGCAAGAAGAGCATGATAAATTCGCGCAAGCGCTTAGAGATGAAGGCGTGGAAGTCGTTTATTTAGAAAAGCTTGCTGCTGAAGCTATTGCAGATAAAGCGGTACGTGAACAATTTATTGACGATATTTTAGCAGAATCTCAAAAAACGATTTTAGGCCATGAAGAAGAAATTAAAAAGTATTTTGAAACGTTCTCAGATCAAGAATTAATCGACAAAATAATGGCTGGGGTACGTAAAGAAGAAATTGAATTAGAAACAACGCATTTAGTGGAATATTTAGATGATAAATATCCATTCTACTTAGACCCTATGCCAAACTTATACTTCACTCGTGACCCTCAAGCATCTGTAGGTAGAGGAATGACAATTAACCGTATGTATTGGAGAGCACGTCGTAGAGAATCACTTTTCATCACATATATTTTAAAACATCATCCACGTTTTAAAGATGCAGATGTGCCTGTATGGTTAGATCGTAATTCACCATTCAATATTGAAGGTGGCGATGAGTTAATCTTATCTAAAGAGGCATTAGCGATTGGTATTTCTGAACGTACTTCAGCACAAGCTATCGAACGTTTAGCTCGTAACATTTTCAAAGATGAGTCTACAACATTCAAGAAAGTTATTGCGATTGAAATTCCAAATAGTCGTTCATTTATGCACTTAGATACAGTATTCACAATGATTGATTATGACAAATTTACAGTGCATTCAGCTATCTTTAAAGAAGAAAATAATATGAACATTTATACAATTGAATATGATGAAGCGAAAGATGATATTAAAATTACGCATTCAAGTAAATTACGTGAAACATTAGCAGAAGTGTTGGGTGTCGACAGCATTGAATTTATTCCTACAGGTAATGGAGACGTCATTGATGGTGCACGTGAACAATGGAACGATGGCTCAAACACATTATGCATTCGCCCAGGTGTAGTTGTAACGTACGATCGTAACTATGTATCTAACCAATTATTACGTGATAAAGGAATTAAAGTTATCGAAATCACAGGTAGTGAGTTAGTACGTGGACGTGGGGGCCCAAGATGCATGAGCCAACCATTATTTAGAGAAGATATTTAGGGAGACGACTAAATTTCCTAAATGTGAGGAGAATCTGTATGAGTGAATCAGGTGAAAATAAATTAGGTAAAACGTCACTGATTGGTTTAGTTATCGGTTCGATGATTGGTGGTGGGGCCTTCAATATTATTTCTGATATGGGAGGCCAAGCCGGTGGACTAGCGATTATCATCGGATGGATTATTACGGCAATAGGCATGATTTCCTTAGCCTTTGTCTTTCAGAATTTAACAAATGAACGTCCTGATTTAGATGGTGGGATTTACAGCTATGCACAAGCAGGATTTGGTGACTTTATCGGTTTCTCAAGTGCATGGGGTTACTGGTTTGCAGCCTTTCTTGGTAACGTAGCATATGCGACATTATTGATGTCTGCAGTAGGTAACTTCTTCCCGATTTTTAAAGGAGGGAACACGCTACCAAGTATTATCGTCGCATCGATTTTACTATGGGGCGTGCACTTCCTCATCCTTAGGGGTGTAGAGACAGCGGCGTTTATTAACAGTATTGTGACTGTCGCTAAGTTAATTCCTATCTTTTTAGTTATCGTTTGTATGCTAGTGGTCTTCAATTTTGAGACTTTTAAAGCAGGATTTTATGGCATGACAAGTGGTGGCGTAGGTGTCTTTAGTTGGGGCGACACAATGTCTCAAGTAAAAAGTACGATGCTTGTAACTGTATGGGTCTTCACTGGTATTGAAGGGGCCGTCGTCTTTTCTAGTCGTGCTAAGACGAAGAAAGACGTTGGTACAGCAACAGTTATCGGTCTTGTCTCTGTATTAGTCATTTATTTCTTAATGACTGTCTTAGCGCAAGGTGTGATCCAACAAGATCAGATTTCTAAATTAGCGAACCCTTCAATGGCTCAAGTGCTTGAACATATTGTAGGCCACTGGGGCTCAGTGCTAGTGAATATTGGCTTAATTATCTCTGTGCTTGGTGCATGGTTAGGTTGGACATTACTTGCTGGTGAGTTACCATTTATCGTCGCGAAAGATGGTCTATTTCCTAAGTGGTTTGCTAAGGAAAATAAAAACAAAGCACCGGTAAACGCACTATTGATTACAAACATTTTAGTGCAAATATTCTTAATCAGTATGCTCTTTACTGACAGCGCTTATCAATTTGCGTTCTCTTTAGCATCAAGTGCGATTTTAATACCCTACATGTTTAGTGCCTTCTATCAATTGAAATATACAATTGACCATAAAGGACACGCGACAGTAAAACAATGGACGATTGGTATTATTGCTTCAATTTATGCGATTTGGCTTGTGTATGCAGCAGGGATCGACTACTTATTATTAACAATGTTGTTGTATATTCCAGGTTTATTCGTCTATAGTTTTGTGCAACGTAATAATAAGAAACGCTTAACGAAAGTAGAGTATATTCTATTCGCTGTGATTATCATACTTGCAATCATAGGTGTTATTCGCTTAGCTATGGGCAGCGTGTCAGTATTCTAATCTAACTAAGTGTAGTGAAAATTTGAGGAGCGTAGCGTTATGACTAAACATCAATTTTCCAATAAAAATAAAGCAACTGAATTAGACCAAGCATTTAAACAATTAGCTGCATATTTGAATATACCAGTAGGCGTGATTCAATCTTATAAAGAAGAATGTTTATTACGTCATTATAATAAGGGTCAAGTATTGTATTATTCTTCGGATCAACCTACGCATGTGTATCTGTTGTTAGAGGGAAATGTTTTGCGTGAAACATTTAATGCGGAAGGTGATGTGGTACGTGCACTGTATAAGGAAGAGGTACTGCTGCCACTGACGCAACTGTTTCGCAAAGAAATGTCGAGTGAAATGTGTACCGCGCTAACGGAGTGTGATGTTATCGGTATACCGAAAGATTTATTGGAATATTTATGTAAGACGCATGAGGATATTTTTATTACACTTTTTGAAAAGTTAAATGCGGAATTACGTCTGCAAATGGAATACACGATGGCGTTAACGACGAAGTTAGCGAGGGAACGTGTTGAGAAGGTATTGTACTATTTGTGTCATTCCGTTGGGTATGATAACGAGGAGTTTTATGAGATTAAGCAAGTGATGACGATTCAACTTTTGAGTGATTTGTCTGGGATTTCACGTGAAACAACTGGGCATATCATAAGTGAGTTGAAAGAGGAAAAGATGTTGCTGAAGAACGGCAAAGATTGGCTCGTTCGGAAGTAACGTATAGATGTACTTAATAATTTCTAACGAAATTAACTACTCCTAAGTTGTTAGTAGTTCTTAGATGGTCTATCACTCATTCTGTTGTGATGCTTGCCCAGGGTACAGTTTCAGCCAGAAATGCCTCACAGATAAATCTGTGGGAATTTCTAAGGTCTTCAACTTGTACTGTTCCCTCGGGCGTCACACAACGTCATTCGTTGGCCCTCTTCAGAACTACTTACTTAAGAGTGTGAGTAGTTGTGTATATTAAACTTTTAGTCTACAAATCTCCTCACCAGTTTTCATTATTTATTTTAGGATTAATTACTTAAGTGTGTGAATACTTAGGATCATCAAGAATCAACCTAATCTTTTCATATTTTACTGCTACTAAATTATGGGAAGTATATGAGTTTATATTTATCTACCAAAACCTATATAAACTTAAATTGCTACTTTGGGCGTTAGTGTTATCACTAGCGTCTTTTTTGTTTGGGGAATTTTAAGATTATCAATAGGGGTAAAAAAGTGTAAAATGGTGATAATACTCTAGTTTATTTTGAAGGGATGAGGAGCAACATGGCGTTAATGACTATTAATTATAAATCTCCGACGATTGGGATGAATCAGTCGTTTGTGGCGATTATTCCGGAGGATGATAGCTTTTTTAATCGTTCACAATCAGCGAAGCCGTTAAAAACGTTATTATTATTACATGGTTTATCGAGTGATGCGACATCTTATACACGTTTTACTAGTATTGAGCGTTACGCTGAAGAACATCAATTGGCAGTAATTATGCCGAATGCGGACCATAGTGGGTATGCCAATATGGCGTATGGCCATAGTTATTATGATTATATTTTGGAAGTTTTCAATTATGCGCATCAAGTTTTTCCATTATCAACGAAGCGTGAAGACAATTTCATAGCGGGTCATTCAATGGGGGGTTATGGCACGATGAAATTTGCTTTGACACAGAGTGAGTTATTTTCAAAAGCAGCACCATTGTCAGCTGTGTTCGAGGCACAAGGGTTGATTGATCTTGAGTGGACAGATTTCTCACCACAAGCAATCACTGGGCAAGCTACAACGGTAAAAGGGACAGAATTAGATACATATCATTTAGTAGATGAAGCGGTTGAAAAGGGAGTCGACCTACCGCAGCTATTGATTCAATGTGGCACCGAAGATTTCCTATACGATGATAATCAACAGTTTATGAAATATTTAGATGACAAAGGTATTAAATATCAATATGAAGAAAGACCTGGCGACCATGATTATGATTTTTGGGATAAAGCGATTAAACGCACAATTGAATGGCTAGTAGAAGAATAATACTATAAAACAAGCCCTCTAATGTGAAACAACTTCACACTAGAGGGTTAAACTTATCTATTTAATAAGTTATAGACTAAATAATAAGAAGTAACGGGTTAATATATTAATTCAACTACAACTAGCGAGGCATAGTTAATTTCTCCTTAACAAATAAATTACAATTTCTACATCAACCTTTTGAGATAATAGGACTTAGGGATGATTTCAAATAGGCGATTACTTTCTATATTAAATAATGAAGATATGGATGGGTATGACATTTAATTTACGGCTATCGTCCAAATTTAATTATTGATTGTAGAAGGGAAATGTTTAATTTGAGAATGAAAAATGCACGCAATTTCTCGTTTTTGAAGAAGTGGGTAATCATGATAATCAGTTTATTGGTGATAGTGTTAGTGGTCGTCCTTTTCCATAAACAAGCAGAAGCAACAGAGGACAGTCATCAAGGTGTGCCACATAAAGAGGAGACGAAACACAAGTTGCCTCATCCTCTTAATCATGACAATGAGAAGGGGAAAGAGCCAACTGTCAATTTGGAACCTCCTACACCAATTAAGCCGGTGGTTCCACATAAAGATCACTTTCGTTCCATGACGCAACTCTTTGCGAATACTAAGGAAGGTGTAGATTGGAAGAAAGAGATTAAGAAAACAGGTAGTAATGTCATCATTGTCGCGCCTCACGGTGGTAATATTGAAAAGGGAACAACCGAATTAACAAAAATGGTAGCGAAGCATAATCATTATGATTATTATTCGTTCACAGTTTTAAACCAACAGAATCCTGAAAAGTTTCATGTGACTTCTTCACATTATAATGATCCGACATTACTTAATATGGTGAAATCAAAAGACTTTGCTGTATCAATTCATGGTGCGAAAGGTGATAAACCGGTTATTTATTTAGGTGGTTTAGATACGGAGTTAAAAGAAGCGATTAAACAACAATTATTGAAACAACATTTTACTGTTAAAATCGCACCTTCTTATCTTGGTGGCGATTTGAAACAAAACTTTGTGAATCGCGATTTTAAAGATAAAGGCGTGCAATTAGAATTGACGACTGCGTTTAGAAAATCACTATTTATTAATGAAGATATGTCGCCTAAATCTAGAGCAAATAAGAAAAATTGGTCACCAGTGATGTATAAATTCTCAGATGCATTAGACAAAGCAATTAAACAAGTGGACGATTCAGGTAAAGATAGATAATGCAGAAGACTACCGGCATGGTAGTCTTTTTTGAGTTAGTCAGGAAAATTATAATCTTTTTTCTACTTTAAAATAAATGATAAATAAATACCATATTGTAATAATAGCTTCTATGATTAGTAAAATATAAAAAAGATTATTTCTATTAGAAATTCCAATAATAATTTCAAGTATTAAAGCTAAAATTCCACTCGCAATTATTATTGGTAAGTACTTTAAAGTAAATTTAGAAAATAAACTTTGCGCTTTTTTCCAGTTTGCCTCATTTTTTAATGCTTTTTTAGTACGATATCCATATAATAAATTTTTTTCTTCGGGCGGATAATGTTTAAAGAGATATCCAAAAATGCCCATTATAATAGCTAGTGGCAATAATAACATTATGTAAACACCTCTTAATTGTTTACTTTTTCTTAAGCATAACATTATTTTTATATCTTTATTAATATTGAATTGAATATAAATTAGAGGTATTTTAAAATTAATAAACAGTATATAGATAAAAATTTTAAAATTGCTCTGAGTATTAAAGGTGCTTTATTTCTATTTCATCATGAAAGAGGCGTTTCAATTGTTTAAGTATTACTTTACTTGTATTACTCTTTTTATAATTTTTATAGTAATAGGTGGAATGACACTAGTTACAGATACAACCGAGAAAGCATCGGTTGTGGCAGTAGGGGATAACCTTATTCATCCCGTTGTTTATAATGATGCGCAACATCAGAAAGGGTCTTTTAATTTTACTCCTATGTATCAGCATATTAAAAAGGATATTCAACAGCCAGATTTAGCTTTTGTGAATCAAGAATCGCCAATTGGTGGGGATGATCGTCCTTTTTCAGGATTTAAGCGTTTCAATACGCCAAGTCAAATAGCGCAAGATGTAGTGAATACTGGCTTTGATGTGGTGAATGGTGCGAATAATCATGCGCTCGATCAAGGTGATGATGGCGTTCATAATAATATTCAAACTTGGAAACATTATAAAGATAAGGCTTTATTTACAGGGATTTTTGATTCTGAAAAGGAAGCACAAGATATACATACGATAACAACTCATGGTATTAAAGTAAGTGTACTGAGTTATACATATGGAACAAATGACATGACGTCACACTACCCTTATACTGTTAAAACGTTTGATGAACAAACAATCAAACGTGACGTTCGTAAGGCTAAAAAACAGAGTGATGTTGTGCTAGTATCAGCGCATTGGGGTAATGAAAATCATCATCAACCGAATAAAACACAACAAAAGTATGCGCAACTCTTCGCCGATGAAGGTGTTGATGTTGTTATAGGGACACATCCCCATGTGATACAACCCGTTGAATGGGTGAAAAGTCAAACGTCTTCTCATAAAACACTCGTGGCTTATTCGTTAGGTAATTTTCTGAATGGGCAGTATGGAGGCAATGAAAATAACCAATTATTAGGACGTATCAATTTCGATATTGTGAAAACACCTAAAGACGTGCATGTGGAACATGTATCATGGACAAGTATGGTTAATCATTATGAACAAGCTAATCCATATAATAAAAATACACGAGAACATTTCCAAGTTTATAATTTAGATGACTATAATGACCAACTTGCCCAAAAACACGGGTTACAATACGACCCACAAAGTGAGTGGAATGTGCATCACCTTCAAGATATCACTAAACAGGTTATAGACGACGAATATCTAAATGAAAAAAGCATGTAATATAACATATAAAATCTTCATACTAAACACAAAAAAGCTAATGTGTAAGATGTAAATAATGAGGTACAGGTTTTAATGTGTGTTGAAAATGCATATTTTAGAAAAAGAAAATTGTATAACTCAAGATGAATGGAGCAAACTTTGGCAAAAAACACTTTAGTTCGATTACAAACCAGTAATAAATATTAAAGCAATTAAGCCGACTAAAAAGAGCAATAAAGATATTCAAGTTGCGATTAAAGAAACATCAAAATACTCTGTAAAGTTCTCTGATTATCTGACTGGTACTCATGAAAAACGCAAGAATTGTTAGCGATTTAGAACAGGAATTTTATAGAAAAATAATATTAAGTTACGGTGGATTGCTAAAACAAGAAAATAAAATTTTAAGTTTAGACGACACAGAAGATGGCGATTTGGTAAAAACAAGTGATGATGAAATGGCAACTGACGAAGAAAAAGCACATTCAATCACTACGATATAGAATTTTGAAAAATAAAATTATTACATAAAGAAAGGATGATTGAGTTATGGATATTCAAACTACATTAGCTATAATTCTTTTTGGTTTATCTACAATGGGGTTAGTTGTGTATTACTTTTTAAGAAAATTAGATAAAAAAAATAAAGATAAATATCCAAAAAAGTTTAATGGTAAATTCTTTATGTATCATGTACCACGAGATGGAGAATATCTTTGTAAAAGATATTGGTTTTGGCAAATAGAAAAGAGAAAATTTTTAGAGGGAAAAATGAAAGAAGAACAAAAATCTAGAAATTTATCTGGAGGTATATATTCTCGAAGAGCTACTAAAAGAGATAGGAATAGAGCTGGAGAAAAAGGCAGAATTGTATTTTTAAGAGAACTTTTTATAAAGATAAATTAATTACGTTAGCCCAAGGCTAGCGTTTTTTATACTTTTGTCTCTATAGGAACTATAATGCTTAACTATCGTGGTCAGTATCTAAAATTCGTCACTGGTTAAGCAAAAATTTTAGGTTTGTTATTCTGAGTTTTGAATTTAACTCATATTAACATTTATTGTAAAAAGATGAGTTAATTAATATTTGAAATTAGGACCCGAAGGACTAGATAAAAAAACTATATAAAAGAGTATATTAGAGATTTCAAGGTATTTTTTTAAGATTTAGACTAGAAAATAAGTTCTCTTATTAAGAAACAGCTAATCATTCTAAAATTTCTAATCTAGCTATATTGGCTGTTTGACAACACAAATTTGATAAAGAAAGAATTTTTAGTTTAGATAATTCTTTAATAGAGAATTTCTTTGGGTTACTAAAACAAGAAATGTTTTATGGAAAAATATATGATAATTTCCAACAATTGGAAAGAGCAATACACGAATATATAAATTTTTATAATTATACTAGAATTAAAACAAAATACAAAGGTTTGTCTCCAACACAATATAGGAAACAACCTTTGAATAGTATATTAAACCAAACTGCAACTTTTGGGGTTCAGTACATACCACGCTCAGCATAAATAAAAAAGCTAATGTGTAAGAGATGAAACACTTCAACTCTACACATTAGCTTTTCTTCATTTAATCTTTCATACAACGTTCTTCTAATTATTTATTTTGTTCTGCGAAGGCTTTTGAGATGTCACGCAATTTTTCTGGTGCGTCATCCCAATTCATTGTTACTTCAGTGAAATGCATTTGATCTGGTGCATCATTAATTTCGTCAAACACACGTTTTAAGTCATTTGATGTTTTAACATCATGCACAGCCACGTTATCTCCACCAAACACTTTAGGTAACGCTTTGTAATCCCACATACGAATATCGTTGTAAGGCTCTTCCATACCATGGATTAAGCGTTCAACTGTGTAACCGTCGTTATTAATTACGAAGATAATGGGTTTAATGTCGTGGCGAATCATTGTTGATAATTCTTGAACCGTTAATTGTAATGAACCGTCGCCGATTAATAATACATTACGGCGTGATGCGTCGGCCATTTGCGTTCCTAATGTTGAAGGTAATGTGTAGCCGATTGAGCCCCATAATGGTTGTCCGATAAATGACATGTCTTTAGGTAATGCTAATTCGTATGATCCAAAGAATGATGTGCCTTGTTCAGCGAGTAAGATGTCATCGCCACCAATGAATTCTTGCATCATTTTGAAATATGTTTCTTGAGTTAATGCATCGTCAGATAATTCATAATTGCCTTCTTCTGCTTTTTTAAAAGTAGGGAACGTACCGTCATAGTGGTAATCTATATTATTTAAATCAGCTAGTAAATTAGGTAATGTCACATCTTCTTCAACAATATTGCCTAATTTAAAGTTGCGATGGTTAAGCATTATGACATCTTCAATATCAAAGTCATAAGCGAACCCTGCAGTTGCTGAGTCTGTTAATTTCGCTCCAATATTTAGAATCACATCACTATTATTCACGTAATCTTTAATGTCTTTGTCGGCAATTTTACCATCAAAGATGCCAATGTAGTGTTCATTTTCCTCATTAAAAGCACCTTTACCTAATGATAATTGAGCAACTGGAATATTAGTTTTATTTACGAATTGTTCTAATTCGTCATGTAAGTGGAAACTATTGATTTCATGACCTGTGATAATGACAGGTTGTTTTGCATGATTTAATTTATTAGCAACCATATCTACATAGCGACTTAAATCTTGTTTAGGTGTTAAAGCGACTTCATATGGATTTTCAATTTCAATTTCTTCCATTGCAACATCGATAGGTAAGTGAATGTGTACAGGACGACGTTCACGAATCGCTGCATTAATCACTCTAGGAATTTCGATTGTCGCGTTCTCAGGTGTAATGTACGCTTGTGCTGTAGTAATAGGTTCAAACATTTGGCGATAACTATCGAACTTGCCTTCACCAAGTGAATGGTGAACGTATTTGCCAGCATTTTCAACGGCTCTTGTTGGTGCACCAGTTAGGGCGATAACAGGCACACGTTCTGCATAAGAACCTGCGATACCGTTCACTGCACTTAATTCACCTACACCAAACGTAGTAACAAGGACGCCAAGCCCATTAATACGCGCATAACCATCTGCTGCATAACTACCATTTAATTCGTTTGTAGTTCCGATCCAATTCACGCCATCATGACGCACAATATCGTCTAAGAATGCTAAGTTGAAATCGCCAGGCACACCAAAGATTTTATCTACGCCTGCCGCTTGTACTGAATCCATTAAATATTGTCCTACACGTCGTTTCATATTCATTCCACCTTTTTCTATATTTATAATACACTTACACTATAATTGCTCTTAGAATTAAAGTCAACCAACTTGACCTATTAATGACCTTTTTCTGAAAATTGATTATAATGTGTATAATAATTCGCAATATAAAGGAAAGAAGATTATGGATAGTAATAAAAAAGATTATGAACATATGTTGTTTTATTTCGCATACAAGACATTCATTACTGCAGCTGATGAAATTATTGAAAAATATGGCATGAGTCGTCAGCACCATCGCTTTTTATTTTTCATAAATAAATTACCGGGCATTACAATTAAACAATTATTGAAGACATTAGAAATTTCAAAGCAGGGTTCTCATGCGACATTGCGCAAATTGAAAGAAGAGGGATTAATTATTGAACAGACTTCAGAAGAGGATCGTCGCGTTAAACAGCTCTTCCCAACCCCTAAAGGAAGCAAGCTCATCGATAAGTTAAACAAAGCTCAAGATGATTTAATGCAAAGCACCTTTCAAAAAGTAGGCCACGACTGGTACGCCATCATGGAAGAACTCTCTAATCATCGAGAAGGATTTCAAAATATTCAACATTTAAAAGACGAGGAATAAATATTTAAAGCATTAGGATGTTTATTAAATGACATTCTAATGCTTTTTTTATGCTTTTAATCGACATAAATAAATATTTTGTATTACATTTCAAAAATATTGTGTAACAACTTAAAATAGATATTGTATTTTCAAAATAATTAAGTAATATTAAAAATGTAATATAAATTATTTAAGGAGAATGTTGGGGATACGTAAATGAAAAAGATAAAACTAAATACGTCAATTGTAACTAATAAGTGGCTAATGGGAATAGCTACTACTGCAATCGGAATAAGTACATTTAGTCTTTTGCAAGATCAGGCACATGCAGCTGAACATAATTATCAAAAAATGCAACAAAATGCACCATTAAATAAAAGTAATTGGGATAACGAAGGAATGGATAGTCAAAGCAACTATACTTATGATGAGACTAATACAATTAAGCAAAGTGATAATGAGGATACTTCATCATATCTTAGTGAAGATGAAATCGCAGAATTGGCTAATGAACCTGATACTGATTTAACTTCAATAATGAAACAACCTAAGCCATCACCTGCACCTGTAATGGAGAAATCTACTTTAAATACCAATAATAAACAAATCAATTCAAATACTAATATCATTTCAAAACCAGCACCTAGTAATAAGCCAAGTACACCGTCTAAACCAGTTCTGAATTCTATAAAAAGTAATAATAAAGTCCAAACATCTACAATAAAGCCAAAACCTAAATCAACTATTGTAAACAAACAAAGTACAAATACTAAACCATCATCTCAATATAAAGTTAAAAAACCATCAACAAGTCAAACAGTGAAAAAATCAAATGTTAAGCCAACAGCAAAACCAGTTTCAAAAAAACAAAGTAATACAAAAAATGTAAAGAAAACATCTAGTACAAAAGCAACTCTACCGAAAAAAGCAGTCACAGTTTATAAAACAAGTACAAAAGCAAAAAAAACTGTATCGACGAAATCAGTGAAAAAAGTGACAACAAAGACAACAACATCAAAAGCCAAACCAACAACTAAAACTACTGTGCATAAAAAAGTGACACCACCGGCTTATCAATTAGGCAAAGTAAAACCTACAGATACTTATAGATCAATGTCTGATTTATTTGCCCATACAACACAAGGGATAGATTGGCAAAAAGAGCGTTCTAATAAAAATAGTAATGTACTTATATTTGCACCTCATGGAGGAAATATTGAAAAAGGAACTACCGAGTTAGCAAAAGCAATTGCTAATAAAGGAAATTACGATTATTACGCTTTCAATGCAATTAGAAATGGTAATAATAAAGCATTACATGTTACATCAACAAACTATGATGACAAAGACTTAATTAATACTAATTATAATAGAGATGTTTCAGTATCTGTGCATGGCGCAGGCCAAGCACAAGGATATAATACAGTATTAATGGGTGGAAGAGATACGCAATTACTAGGATTAATTTCCCAAGAATTGAAAAAATTCAAATTCAACGTTCAACGTGCAACAGGGTATCTAGCAGGGACAGATGCAAATAATATTGTAAACTTTAATAAAAAAGGCATGGGCGTACAATTAGAAATCACGCCTGATATCCGTAAGTCATTTTTTAAAGATGGCAATGATGCCTCAGTAGCACGTAAAGTAGTAACAAATTGGACATCAAGAATGGATAATTTTGCGACAGCAGTAAGTAACGCTATTAAAAAATATAAGTTTTAATGCAAAAAGCTAGATATCAAAATCATCATTTTGATATCTAGCTTTTAGATCTTTAGAAATTAGAATTTTTTAGCTAATTCTTTCGCTTCAGCAATTGAGGCTGCTTTAATTTCTTCTGTTTTTTCTGGTTCAGCATTGTGACCTTCAATAATAATTGTTTCATATGAAGGCACGCCTAAGAATGTCATGATATTTCTTAAGTAGCGATCGCCACTTTCCACTTCAGCAGCTGGACCTTCAGTGTAATAACCACCACGTGATTGAATGTGTAAAGCTTTTTTATCGGTTAAAAGACCTTGAGGACCTTCAGCTGTATATTTGAAAGTTTTACCTGCAATAGAAATCGCATCAATATATGCTTTTAATACAGGAGGGAATGATAAGTTCCACATTGGTGATACGAATACATATTTATCAGCTGCTAAAAATTCATCAAGAATTTCGCTTAAACGATTTACTTTTTGTTGTTCGTCACTAGTTAATTCATCACCGTTACGTAATTTACCCCAGCCAGTTAAGACATCTTTGTCGATCATAGGAATGTCTTCTTTAAATAAGTCGATATGTTTTACTTCATCGCTAGGATGATTTTCTTTATAAGCATCTACAAATGTTTTACCAGCTGCCATTGAATTAGATGTTAATTCATCTAAAGGATGTGCTGTAATATATAATAGTTTAGTCACAATAGTTCTCCTCAAATAATAATTATTTCGAAATCGATATAATTAATATATTCGATTTTCACATTATTGCAATACTTTTGTGAAAAAATCAGTCGAATGGGGTATATAATTTGTTATGTAATCTTTAAAAACGTTATTAAGTAAGTGTATAATATAGATGTATTTAGATTCATTACATATAGAAGAAATCTAATCAGTGTAGAACCTTAAAGGAGTGATAGACATGAGAGGATTATTAATTGCATTAGTTTTAGGTGTAGCTGCATTTATCGGTTTCAAAAAATATCAAAATAAAGTTAACGAAATGCCTAATATTGAATATTAAAATAATAAGTCGAGATGTTTTCGTATAGAAAATGTCTTGGCTTTTTATAATTTATGAAATATACATAATAATTATTAAATTTAGATAAATTGAAACAACCTTAATTTAATAATGTATATATTAGTTTCTGGATAGGCTAATTAATTTTATTTATATATATCGAAAAAATTAATGATTTTCTTTTAAAACGACACATCCTGACCGGTCAATATTATATAATGACGGGAGGTGCTTATCCAATCAATCTACTCGGATTAATTGGATATTTAATAAAATATGAAAATTTACATGATATTTACACAAACTTAAATGTTATTTCTAAAACTTTAGATAAGATGAACTGTAATGATTTTTTAAGATCATTCAAAGCATTTATTAGAGAATTAGTAATTGATCAGATTTCTAAAGTAAAAATCTCAGTAAAATACATATTTTATATTTTGAAATTGTGTTGTAAAAACATATATAAAAATATAAAATTAATACCGAAATCAATCATTGGAGGTAAACATGGAAAACTCATTAGATTTATCAAAATTTATTTCAGCTATTAAAAAAAATTGGAAACTAATTATTTTATTGCCAATTATTTTTATGCTGATTAGTTTATTAATTACTATGTTTTTAATGAAGCCCAAATATGAGGCGAATACACAAGTGTTAGTTAATCAAAAAGAAAAAAATTCTGAGTTAATGGCTCAAGAAGTACAAAGCAATATTCAATTAGTTAATACATATACTGAAATTGTTAAAAGTCCTCGTATTTTAGATGAAGTTGCAAAGAAAAACAAAAAATATTCAGCTAGTGATATAAAAGGAATGCTAACAGTTACTACTCAGGCTGAATCACAAATTCTAAATATTAATGTACGAAATGGAAGCAAACATGATGCTGAGAAAGTAGCAAATGAAATTGCTGATGTTTTTAGCAATAAAATGCCAGATATTATGAATGTGAACAATGTTTCAGTTTTATCATCTGCAAATGGTACAGCTTCAAAAGTATCTCCTAATATGCTCATTAATTTGGTTGTTGGATTAATTTTAGGAGTGATTATAGCATTAATAATCATTATATTAAAAGAATTATTTGATAAACGTATTAGAACAGAAGAAGACGTAGAAAATGAATTAAATATTCCAGTACTAGGTTCTATTCAAAAACTTAAATAAGGAGAAAAATTATGGCAAAAGAAACTAAAAGAAAAAAATTGGAAACGCCTCTATTTGTGCATGATAAACCTAAGTCAACTGTAAGTGAAAAGTTTAGAGGTATTCGATCAAACATAATGTTTTCAGGTACTAAAGGAGAAATTAAAAGTATAATTGTTACTTCTGAAAAACCAGCTGCAGGTAAAAGTATAATTTCAGCAAATATTGCAATAACTTATGCTCAAGCAGGTTATAAAACACTAATTATAGATGGGGATATGCGTAAACCTACCCAACATTACCATTTTGAAACTTCGAATTATGATGGTTTATCAAACTTAATAATTGGTAAGTCTGATTATGATAAAGCGATCCGTCAAACTCGTGTAGATAATTTAGATTTATTAACATCAGGTCCTGTACCTCCTAATCCGTCAGAACTAATTGCTTCAGAAAATTTCGAAAAACATTTTAGAAATTTAAGCGAAATATATGATTTTATCCTGATTGATACTCCACCAGTAGTTTCAGTAACAGATGCACAAGTATTTTTACAATATGTACCTGAATGTGTGTTAGTAATCGATTCAGAAAAAAATAATAAAGATGAGGTCAAAAAAGCTAAAAACTTAGTATTAAATGCAGATGGACACATTTTAGGAGCTGTTTTAAATAAAACACCAAAAGATAAATCTTCAAGTTACTATTATTATTACGGAGATGAGTCGTAAAATGATTGATATACACAACCATATTTTTATTGGTGTGGACGATGGACCAAGCACTAAAGAAGATATGATCAACCTTATTAAACAAGGGAAAGGGGAAGGGGTTACAGATATCATTGTTACCCCTCACCATCTTAGTCCTACTTTTGATAATGAATATTCCATAGTAGAACAAAAATTAAATGAAATACAGGAAATGGATGAGTTTAAAGAGTTGAATGTGAATTTGTATCCAGGTCAAGAAATTCGGATTAGTGATCAAATAATTCCTCAACTTGAAAATGGAGAAGCTATCGGTCTTAATAAATCTAAATATTTACTTATTGAATTGCCTTCTGGTAGAGTCCCACACTATACGAGTCGTTTATTTTTTGAATTACAATCTAAAGGTTATGTACCTATTATTGCTCATCCTGAAAGAAATAAAGAGATAAGTCAAAATTTAGATGTATTATTTGATTTAATAAATGGTGGAGCACTTAGTCAACTTACATCAGCTTCTTTAATAGGAGTCCACGGAAAAAAAATACAGAAAATTTCTTTACAAATGCTTGAAAATAATTTAGTACATTTTATTGCTTCTGATGCCCATCATAGTGTAAATAGGCCTTTTATAATGAAAAGTTTATTTGAAGATAAAAAATTAAATAAATATGCCGAAGAAATAAATAAATTAATTGATAACGCTAAAATGATTATCAATAATAAAGATTTAGCTAAAAAGCAACCTACTCAAGAATATAAATCAAAAAAATTTCTCGGCTTATTTTAAATTGATGGAAAGTAAGTTAGGAGGATGAAAGTGGATAAATTAAGTTCAAGAGGACGATTACTATTATTTATAATAATTGATTCTCTAATTGTAGCTTTTTCAGTGTTTATTTGTTACAACATTTTGGAACCGTATTTTAGAGGGTATTCACACCAAGTTTTAATATTAACATCAATAATTTTGTTAATATCACATCATGTTTTTGCATATATATTTAACTTGTATCATCGTGCTTGGGAATACGCAAGTGTGAATGAATTATTATTAATAGTAGAATCAGTAACTTGTTCGATTCTAGTAACAATCATTACTGTGCCAATTTTTACTGGTCATCCACCATTCATGAGACTATATCTCATCACATGGATGATGCACTTAATATTTATCGGTGGTTCAAGAATATCATTTAGACTTACTAGAAAATATGTTAGTGGTAAAAATTATAAGAAAAAACCAACTTTAATTGTAGGGGCTGGTCAAGGTGGTTCCTTATTAATAAGACAAATGTTAAGAAGTCCAGATATGGGTCTAGAACCAGTTTTAGCAGTAGATGACGACCCTCAAAAACGTAAATTAGCCATTGCTGGTGGAGTTAAAGTTCAAGGAACTATTGATGACATCCCTAACTTAGTAAATAAATTTAGAATTAAAAGAATTATAATTGCTATTCCGACTTTAAAATCTGAGAGATTAAAAGAAATAAATGACATTTGCAATAGCACTGGGATAGAGCTGTTTAAAATGCCGAGTATTGAGCACGTATTATCAGGTGAATTGGAAGTAAATCAACTTAGAAAAGTTGAAGTTGAAGATTTATTGGGTAGAGAACCAGTAGAATTGGATATGGCTATGATTTCAAAAGAACTTACTCATAAAACTATTTTAGTAACAGGGGCCGGAGGATCAATTGGTTCTGAAATTTGTAGACAAGTATGTAAATTTGAACCAGAAAGTATCTTATTATTGGGCCATGGAGAAAATAGTATTTATCTGATTCATCAAGAATTAATAAATCAATATAAAGATAGAATAAAAATTATTCCAATTATTGCTGATATTCAAAACGGTAATAGAATTCAAGAAATAATGAGTGAATTCAAACCTTACGCTGTATATCATGCTGCTGCACATAAACATGTGCCATTAATGGAATATAATCCAATTGAAGCTTTTAAAAATAATGTACTGGGTACTAGAAATGTAGCCACTGCTGCTAAAAATGCAGGTGTAAGAAAATTCGTCATGGTTTCAACAGATAAAGCAGTAAATCCACCTAATGTTATGGGCGCATCTAAGCGTATGGCAGAAATGGTAGTACAGAGTTTAAACGATAGAAATAGTAAGACGGATTTTGTGGCGGTAAGATTTGGTAACGTATTAGGCTCTCGTGGTTCAGTAATACCATTGTTTAAAAAGCAAATCGCTGCTGGGGGCCCTGTTACAGTAACACATCCAGATATGACACGATATTTTATGACAATACCAGAAGCCTCCAGATTAGTATTGCAAGCTGGGGCTCTAGCTCAAGGTGGAGAAGTATTTGTTTTAGATATGGGAGAACCGGTGAAAATTGTAGACTTAGCCCGAAACTTAATAAGATTAAGTGGTAAAACTGAAGATGAAATTGGAATTAAATTTTCTGGTGTGCGGCCTGGTGAAAAATTATATGAGGAATTACTTAACGAAGATGAAATACATCCAGAACAAGTATATGAAAAAATTTATCGTGGAAAAGTTTCTACTATCAATTCAAATGAGTTAGAAAGTATTATATGTAATTTACAAAATAATTTTAATAAACAATTTTTAATAGATTTTGCAAATAACAAAAAGGATGGGATAAATAATGGAAAATAATACAAAAATTGGTGTAATCGGACTTGGATATGTGGGTATGCCATTAGCTGTGGCATTTGCGGAGAAATTTGAAGTAGTTGGATTTGATATTGATAAAGAAAAAGTTGAAAAATACAATAATTTTATTGACCCAACTGGCGAAGTAGGATCAGAAGCTTTAAAACAAACAACAATGAAATTCACTTCAAACGAAGAAGACTTAAAAGATGTTAATTTTTATGTAATTACAGTACCAACTCCTATCAAACAAGATAATACTCCTAATTTAAAACCAATTGAAGGTGCTACTGAAACTGTAGGACGTTATTTATCAAAAGATGACGTAGTTGTCTATGAATCAACTGTTTATCCAGGAGTTACAGAAGATATTTGTTTACCTTTATTAGAAAAAGAATCAGGCTTAAAAGGGATTGAAGAATTTAAAGTTGGTTATTCTCCTGAAAGAATTAATCCAGGTGACAAGAAAAACACTGTGAAAAATATTGTTAAAATTGTTTCTGGAATTGATGAAGATGCATTAGAAAAAATTTCAAGTACTTATGGTGCAGTTATTGAAGCAGGAATTCATAAAGCTCCAAGTATCAAAGTGGCTGAAAGCGCTAAAGTAGTTGAAAATAGCCAAAGAGATATTAATATTGCATTTATGAATGAATTATCACAAGTATTTAATAGAATGAATATTAATACATTTGATGTGATTGACGCTATGAATACAAAATGGAACGCTTTAGGATTCACACCAGGATTAGTAGGAGGACATTGCATTGGTGTAGATCCTTATTATTTTATTTACCAAGCAGAAAATGTAGGTTTCCATTCTCAAATTATAGCAGCTGGAAGAAAAATTAATAATTTTATGTCTACTTTCGTTGGAGAAAATTTAATTAAGGAATTAGTTAAAAATAAAATGGCTAACGATCCTAAGGTAGTTGTATTTGGCTTAACTTTTAAAGAAGATACACCAGACTTTAGAAATTCTAAAATTATAACAATGGTTGAAGAATTAAATGAATACGGAATTGAGCCATTGGTAGTAGATCCTTATATGGATGCTTTTAGACCTGAATATGAAAACATTAAAGCAAGTTACACATCCGATATTAAGGATATTAATTCTGAAATCGACGTTTTAGTTTACTCAGTAAATCATAAACAATTTAAAGAGTTAGACGACCAGAAATTCTTAGATTTATTAAACAAAAATCATTCAATTATTGTTGATTTAAAAAATAGATTTAAACATTATGAAAGCGACACTGTTTCTTATTGGTCATTATAATCTAAAAAACGGAGTGATATTATGAGTAAAAAAAATATTCCATTTTCACCACCAACTATTGAACAAAGTGATATTGATAAAGTTGTAGAAGTTCTAAAGTCTGGTTGGATTACTACTGGACCAAAGACTAAACAATTCGAAGAAAATATTACTGAATATGTTGGTAGCTCTAGAACAGTTGCTTTAAATTCTTGTACAGCTGCTTTAGAAATGACTTTAAGAGTATTAGGTATTGGCGAGGGCGATGAGGTTATCGTGCCTGCCTATACTTACACTGCAACTGCCTCTGTTGTGGCTCATACTGGCGCTACAATTAAAATGATAGATACTGCTAGAGATTCATTTGAAATGGACTATGATATTTTAAGTGAGTGTATAACTGAAAAAACTAAAGCTATTATTCCAGTAGATATAGCAGGGAAACCGGTAAACTATGATGTGATTTTCAATATTGTCGAACAGAAGAAAGAACTATTTAAGGCTGATAATAAATGGCAAGAAGCTTTTAATAGGGTAGTAGTTATTGCAGATGGTGCTCATTCGTTTGGAGCAAAAAGTCATAATATTTCAATTGGAAATATTGCAGATTTCACATGTTTTTCATTCCATGCTGTTAAAAACTTAACTACTGGAGAAGGTGGCGCAGTGACATGGAAAAAGAACTCGTCTCTTAATGATGATGAAATTTATCAGCAATATATGTTATTAAGTTTGCATGGCCAATCAAAAGATGCTCTTGCTAAGACTAAAGCAGGAAACTGGGAGTACGATATTATTGCTCCATTATATAAATGTAATATGACAGATATTCAAGCAGCAATTGGTATTACTCAGTTAGAAAGATATGAAGAGATTCTTGGAAG
Source organism: Staphylococcus sp. NRL 16/872 (assembly GCF_022815905.2). NCBI lineage: Bacteria > Bacillati > Bacillota > Bacilli > Caryophanales > Staphylococcaceae > Staphylococcus > Staphylococcus sp. NRL 16/872. Next base: position 306,382 of record NZ_CP119327.1, read on the forward strand.
AAGAAAAGAAATTATTGCTATTTATGATAAAGTGTTAGATTCAAATAATATTGAAGTACTTCATCATTATGATAATGAAAGAGAATCATCAGGTCATTTATATCTAACTAGAGTAAAAGATATGACTGGTGAACAACGAAATCAAGTTATAGAAAAAATGGCTGAAAAAGGAATAGCTACAAATGTTCATTATAAACCGCTACCTTTGCTAACAGCATATAAAGACTTAGGCTTTGATATGCAAAATTATCCAAATGCATATAATCAATTTATAAATGAAATTACTTTGCCTCTACACTTACAAATCACTAATGAAGATGCTGAATATGTAGCTAAAACATTTTTAGAAGTAATAAATGAGGTGGTCAATTAATGGATTATAAAAATCAGTATAAGCGTGCTTTAGATATAACTTTATCATTAGTTGCTATGCCCGTCGTAGGTGCAGTTATAGTAGGAACTTCCGTATTAATAAAATTAGATGATAAAGGTGCAGTTTTTTTTAAAAGTTATCGTTTAGGCAAAAATAAATCTAAATTTTTAATGTATAAATTTAGATCAATGAAAATGAACGCACCAGATATTAGGAATGAAGATGGTTCTACTTATAACTCTGAAAATGATAGTCGTATTACAAGAGTAGGTAAGTTTATTAGAAAAACAAGTATTGATGAAATTCCTCAATTAATTAATGTTATTAAAGGCGATATGAGTCTTGTAGGACCACGACCCGATACGCCAGAAGCACTTAATATTTATAAAAACGATGAGGCAAGAAAGCTTGAAGTTAAACCTGGGATTACTGGTTATAATCAGGCTTTTTTCAGGAATTCTATCCCTCAAGAATACAAATTTAAAAATGATGTCTATTATGTAGATCATGTTTCATTTAAATTTGATTTTATTATTATATGGAAAACAATTTTAAGTGTACTGAAAAGAAGTAATATTAATAACAAGGAGAGATAATAAATGTCTCAAATTAATTTAAGAGCTTTAAAACAGAGTGATAGTAACTTAATTTTAAATTGGATGAAAAATGACAAATTAAGATACCTAATTGGAACAGTCTATCCTATTACTGAATTAGAACATGAAAATTGGTTCCAAAACAGAATGTTAGAAAAAGATAATAGAATGTTTGTAATTGAACTTGAAAATGAAACATCTATTGGAATAATTGGATTTAAAAATTTAGATTGGGTAAATCGTAATGCTGAACTATTTATTTATATAGGTGAAGAAGCTTATTGGGGAAAAGGTTACGGTACTCAGGCTCTTGAATTAATGACTAAGTTTGCTTTTAATAGTCTAAATTTACACATGCTATATTTAGAAGTCTTTTCTTATAACAAAAATGCTACTAAAACATATGAACGTTTAGGTTTTAAGCAAGACGGTGTATTAAGACAAAGTAAATTCCAAGATGGTAAATATTACGACAAAATTATAATGTCAAAAATAAATGAATGATGAGGTTTTATAAATGAAAAAAGTAATCATTCTTGGCGCAAGTTTTTTGCAAGTACCAATTATTCAAACAGCAAAAAAATTAGGTTTTTATACTATTGTTGCTGATATGAATCCTAATGCTGAAGGTTTTGAATTTGCAGATAAAAAGTATGTAGTAAGTACTATAGATACGGAAGCTCTGGTTGAGGTAGTGAAAGTAGAAAAACCAGATGGTATAGTAACCGCTGCTACTGATATGCCTATGAGAGCGATTAGTAATATAGGTGAAAAATTTAATCTAAATACAATAAGTTACGATACTGCTCTTAAAGCCACTGATAAATTTAAAATGAGAGAAGCGCTAAGTAAAAATGGCGTACCTATACCTAAGTACTACCTAGTAAACAATAAAAATGATTATGAAACAGCACTTGATAGTATAAAAGGTAAAAAAATTGTAAAACCTGTTGATTCTTCTGGTAGTAGAGGAATCTTTTTATTAGAAAATAATAGTGATATAGCGAGTGCTTATGAACATGCAATGGAAAATTCTAGAACTAATACTATTTTAGTAGAAGAATATATGGAAGGTGATGAGGTTTCTGTAGAGACTATGACCGTTGAAGGAGAAACATATGTTTTGTCTATTACCGATAAAATCACTACTGGTGCCCCTCATTTTATTGAACATGCTCATAAAATTCAAAGTAATAAAAATGAAGAAATAAAATCACAGATTACTCAAGTAGCAATCCAAGCAAATAAAGCATTATCTATTAAAACAGGTCCTTCTCACACTGAAATTATGGTCACTTCAGAAGGGCCTAAAATTGTCGAAATTGGAGCACGTTTAGGTGGAGATTTTATTACTAGCCACTTAGTAAAATATGCCACTGGAATAGATGTTTTGGAAGCTTATTTAAAACAAAGTGTGAATGAACCATTAAACTCTTTAGAGGATAAATTACACAAAGGTTGTGCAGTTCGATTTATTCAAAGTAAACCAGGTATATTAACTAAAGCTTATATCCCGGAAAATGTAAAGAATCATCCTCAAGTTATTGAAGTAGGATTTACAGCCAATATAGGCGACAAATTAGGAGAAGCGAATAGTAGTACTAGTAGAATTGGTCATATTATTTGTCAGGCCAATAATTCTGAACAAGCCTTAGAAGTTTGTGAAGAATTAATTAAAGAAATTGAGATTGAAATTGTAACTTAAAGGTGGTTGTAAAATGAATATATGGATAATTTCAGATGGTGAACCATTACCGACTGATAGTGATAATGTTAGGTTAAGAAGAATGGGGAACTTAACTCGCATCTTAGATCAACGAGGTCATAAAGTAATATGGTTTACCTCAAATTTTGATCATTATAATAAAAAGTTTCGTACTGAATCAGATGAAGTTAAAAATTTATATAACAAATCCAAATTACTTTTACTTTCTACAAAAGGTTATAAAAAGAACGTATCTTTAGAAAGATATATGCATTTTAAAACATTTGGTCAAAAATTCAAACATTACGCAAATAATTTATCTAAGCCAGATTTAATTTTATGTACTATGTCGCCGATCGAAGTAGCATTAAATGTTAAAGAATATTCTAAAGAAAATAAAGTTCCCTTTATAATTGATATTAGAGACTTATGGCCTGAAATTTACTATGAAGTAACACCAAAAATCTCACATCCACTAATTAATTTATTAGTTGATAAATCAAAACGTAGCTTAAGCCGAGTGTTAAATAGTAGTAATGCAGTGACAGGTGTTACAAAAGGTTTTGTGAACTATGGTCTTAAAATTAGTAATTTAACACCTAGAAAATACGACATTCCTTTCCATACAGCTTATCCAAAATTTGATTTGTATTATTATAAAAACAGATTTGAAGAGTTTTGGGGAGACTATGGTCTTAGCAGAGAAGATTTTATTGTCACTTTTGTAGGGAATTTTGGTAAACAATTTGATTTAGAAACTTTAGAAGAAGCTATTGATAAAATTCAAAATCTTAACATTAAATTTGTTTTATGTGGTACTGGAGAAAAATATGATTATTTTATTGATAAATATAAAGATAACAAACATGTAATAATTCCAGGATGGGTAGGTAAAGATGAAATTGCTTCTTTAATAGCTACTTCTAATATAGGTATTGCACCGTATAAAGATAGTATGAATTTTAGACTTAACGCACCGAACAAATTTGGTGAATATTTATCTGCTTCATTACCAATACTAGTATCTGTGTCAGGTGTTATGTCAGAACTATTATTAGAAAATAATTGTGGCTATCAATATAAATCCTCAAATGATCTTGTTAATTTAATTAATAAATATTATGAAACAAAAAAATTACAACAAGAACATGCACAAAATGCTAGAGACTTATTTGAAAAATCTTTTAATGCTGAAAAAGTATATAAAGATTTCAGTGAATATTTAGAAACGGTTGCTAAATTCTAAAATGAAATAAAGGGTGTATATATTTGATAAAAAAAATAATAAAACGTTTAGCTAGAATATCTACTCTCAAAAAAGGGATTTATGGAAACATTGGGAAAGGTAATAAATTTTCATGGAGCGTGTTCATTAGTGAAGGAGCACAATTAGGTTCTTATAATTACATTGGCCCCTATACAATGATAAATAATGCTAAAGTGGGTAATTATTGTTCTATAGCACCAGGAGTTAAATTAGGTCAAGCTGAGCATAGTAAGGATTTTTTTACCACTGCCCAACTTCTTAGTAAAGACTTGATAAATCATTCATTAAATAAAGAAAAAACTAATATAGGTAATGATGTATGGTTAGGCGCTAATGTGGTGGTACTTCAAGGTGTTACTATTGGAGACGGTGCAATTATAGGAGCTAACGCTGTAGTCACAAAAGATATACCTGACTACGCTATAGCAGTGGGAATTCCAGCAAAAGTGATAAAATATCGTTTCAATGAGAATATGATTGCTACTTTAAAAGAATCAAACTGGTTTAATAATGATTTGAAAAAAGCTAAACAAATATTAAAAGATATTCAAAAGAAAGAATCCTTAGGTGAGTGAAATGAAAATACTACATTTAAATTCTAATTTTTTATTTACAAAAATTTATGAGAATCAAATTAAAAGTATGCCGTCTGATTTTGATCATATAATTTATAATCCATTAAAAAAGAGTGTAAAAAATCATACGAATTTAAAAGTATTAAATCCAGTAAATTTAGATAAACTAGATTCAATTCTTAGTCTAAAAAGACTTTCTAAATCTTATAAATATTTGAAACAAAATATTAAATTAGACCAAATAAATATTGTGCATGCTCATACTTTAACTAATGATGGGCTATTAGCTTTAAGATTATTTAAAAGAAATAAAATACCATATATTTTAACAATTAGAAATACAGATATTAATTTCACTTTAAAATACAAAAAGCATTTAAAAAAACAATTTTTTGATGTAATTATGTCAGCGAAAAATGTAATTTTTCCCAATCACTCGTATAAACATAAATTATTAGATATATTTAAAAATAATATTAAATTAGTGAAAAAACTTAATGATTCTTTAGTTATCCCTAACGGTATTGATGAATTATGGATAAATAATCCATCTCAAAATGTAAAGACTATCAATAAACAAAATGTAAAAATTTTATTTGTTGGAAGAATTTATAGTAATAAGAATTTACATACTTTATTAGAAGCTTTAAATAGGATAGAAAATTATGAGTTGACAGTAGTAGGCAGTATTATTGATACTAAATATTTTGATGAGTTAAATAAAAAATATAATTTTAATTATATTGGAGAAAAAAGTAAAGAAGAATTAATTGAAATTATGAAATATCATCATATTTTTGCCATGCCATCTTTTAATGAAACTTTTGGACTAGTTTATATTGAAGCTCTAAGTCAAAATCTTCCTGTATTATATACTAAAAATGAAGGAATATATAATTATTTTGAGGAAACCAAGTATGGAATTGCTGTCCAACCGAACGACGTTAAAAATATTGAAGAAGGTTTAAAATTCATCATACATAACTATCAAATAATTCAAAACAATCTAAAGGATAAAACCTTCTTAACAGATTTCGATTGGAATAATATTGGGAAAGTTTATGAAAAATTGTATTTAGGTGAATATTATGGGTAGATTTTTAAAAGATTCAACGCTAAATATAATTTCTAATTTAATTGTAGTAGTGGTAATACAATTAATAGCTTTTCCATTCATAAATAAAAATGTAAATAATGATCAATTCGCATTATTAATAGTTTTATACGGGATAGCTATAGTTGTGGCAACTAGTTTAGGAAATACTTTAAATAACGTAAGGTTGTTGCATCGAGAAGATATCGATGAAATCGAGAGAGAAACTATTTTCACAAATGGTTTTATTATCATATTAATTCTTAATCTAATTATTTTTAGTGGTGTAAGTTTATTCTATAGTCATAATTTTGATTTCAATTTATTATTAATGATTATTTTTTCTTTATTACTAACTTCAAGATATTATTTAAATGTATATTTTAGAGAAAATTTAAAATATATTAATATTTTGTTAGTGAATATATTTGTATTTATTGGTTATTTACTTGGATTACTGATTTTTAAATTCTTAATACCTTTCTACTCGATTGTATTTGTTTTTGGCGAATTGTTAGGATTTATTTTTTTAGTGAAAAAGAACAATTTCATAAAATATATTAACGCTAAAAAAACAACAAATAAGAAAAAAATAAAAAAAATATTTGATGATTATGTAAATTTCACTTTAATAAACGTTATAATAAACGTATTAAATTATTTAGATAGGTTTATACTTTTACCAATTATCGGTCCCTTATTAGTTAACGTATACTTTATAGCTTCAACAGCAAGTAAAATGATAGGATTAATAACTACTCCAATGAATAATGTCATTCTTTCATACTTAAGTGTGAAAAATAGCAAAGATAATTTAAAAAGGTTTATACAAATTAATATTGGAATTTTAATAGCAAGTATCCCATTATTTTTCATAGTAAAATACTCTTCACTTTTAGTAGTGTATATTTTATACAATAAATATACAGATAAAGTTACGATAGTAATTAACTTAGTGGTTATAATATGTATTTTACAAATATTTAATAGTATATTTCATCCGTTTGCGATGAGAATGATTAATTCTAAAATTATTTTCTACATACAAATAGGTTATGGCTTAGTGTACTTAACTTTAGCAATTATTGGAAGTCATATGTTTGGATTATCAGGATTTTGTTGGGCGACAATTATAGCAATGTTATTAAAATTAATAGTAACTAATTTACTAGTAGTTAAAATTACTACTTCAAAGAAAGGAAAGAATACAATTGGTACATGAAAATAATGTGAAACCTAAAAATCCAATTATGAGTAATATTATATTAAGTATCCTTTTCATATTACTTCTAATTGGATCTCTAAATGCCAACGGTTCTAGAATCGGTATTATATCTCTAGGAATTGTAGTTGGTTATACGAATGTATTCTATTTTCTTAAAATTATTTATAAAAGACATGTTAAATTTTCAGATTTGATTATACTATTGTTAACAATTTTTTATATAGTTATTTCTCTAATTTCCTCTCAAATTGGATTAGGAAATAAAGGTCTTACGAATACATTTGAATTTGTAGCTTGTATAGGAGTTTATTTATATTTTTCTAATAGTGATTGGAATGAAAAAGTGATACTCATGTTTTATAGAATAAGTATTATTTTTGTTTCTTTACATTTTCTTATATGGGTAGGTAAGGGCTTTGGACGTCAATTTTCAAGTATATATCCTAATTCAAATATTTTAGGGCCTTTTATGTTTATAGCCATCTATTTCATTTTAATGAGAATATTTACAACTAAAAAACGATTAATTCCATATGTTTTTCTATTTTTAGCGTTATTATTATTATTGGCTAGTGATACTAGGTCAGTATTATTATCAATGTTAATTGGCTTAAGCATTTATTTAATTTGGAATAAAATAATTAAATATAAAGCTGTCAGTGTAATTACTTTTATTTTGATAATGGTAATTTTTGGTTCTATAGTTTTCTTATATCCTAAATTACCAAAATGGAGTCAATATGGTAAATTAGAAGCTTGGATGTTAGAACATACTGGAAAAAGTATAATGTCAGGACGAGCTGACATATGGGGAAGGTTGAATAATTTAATAGACATACGTCCAATATTTGGATTTGGACCTAATACAGTGGCTACCGATGTGATTGGTAGAAATGCATCTTCACATAATCTGTATGTAAACATGGCTCTTCAAATTGGTTACTTAGGATTGTTAATATTTATTTTAATTTTATTTGTTATTTTTATGAGATATGTTTCCAAAGGTCATAATCAATTAGTCCGTTTAGCGGTCGCTGCTTTTATAGCTATATTAGCACATCAGTTATTCGAAATTACTTTGGTACAAAATCAGTTGTCAATTGGCTTAATACAATGGCTAGTTATCGCAACTGGAGCAGCAATGACTTTAAAATACTATGACATAAAAAATGAAAGTGAGGAAGTTAATCATGAAAAGTAAATCTAAACTTTTTAAAATTATCATTGGTATTCTAGTTTTCTTTTTAATAATTGCTGCTATTATTGGTGTTTTTATTTTTACTAAAGTAAAATCTTTAAATGATAGTGTGAATTCTCCGTTAAAAAGATCGCATTCTGAATTCAGAGATAAACCAACAAAAGATGGAGAACCGATGACTGTAGTATTATATGGGATAGATAGCGATTCTCAAAGAGAAGAACAAAATTCTGGCCAACGTAGTGATTCAATTGTATTAATCTCAATTAATCCAAAAGATAAAAAAACTGTGATGGTAAGTATACCTAGAGATACTCGTGCTAAAATTGTAGGAAAAGATTCAACTGAGAAAATTAACCATGCTTATGCATATGGTGGTCCTGATATGGCTGTTAAATCTTTAGAACATTTAATGAATGTACCAGTAGATCATTATATTTCAATTAATATGGATGGAGTTAAGACGGTGGTAAATGAAATGGGTGGCGTTACACTTCCAAGTAATGCATCATTCACAACTAGAGACTCAAAAAACACATATCAATTTGAAAAAGGGAAAAAATACAAAATGGATGGAGAAAAAGCCTTAGCTTATATGCGTAGTCGTAAAGAAGAGGGCGCTGGTGGAGATGAAGGACGTCAATTACGTCAACAACAAGTTATTACTGCAGTTGCCAAAGAGGCCTTTTCAATTAATTCCATCACAAAATTAAATGGGATTTTTAAAGCTACTCGAGACAATTTAAAAACGGATTTAAGCTTTGTGCAGTTAAATGGTTTTAGATCAGATTATGATAAAGCTCAAGATAACGTAGAAAAGCTTACAATCGATGGTGAAAATAAAATCGGCGATGATGGATTATATTATTTCTATCCTGATAAAAATAGTTTGAGTAATGTCGAAAAGAAAATAAAGGATAATTTAAATCTAAAATAAAATAAAAAGTGCTTTGTCCGATAGTGGATAAAGCTCTTTTTTACGTATATAAACTTAAAAAAGCAGGCCTCCTTATTTAAGAGAGCGCCTGCTTCAATATTACATATTATTGATTTTGTTGGCTTGCTACGTCGTTTGCGAAGAAGTCGAAGATATTTTTTGCGCTTTGAGTGTTGTCCATGTTGCCAGCGAATCTATCTTCACCTGGACCGTATGCGTAAGTGTTTACATCTTCACCTGTATGACCGTATGTAGTCCAACCAGTGTGAGATTCATCGTTAATTGGTTTTTGGATAGCATCTTGTAATTTTGTAGTTGCTTCAGTGACTTTAGGGTCTTTGTCGTCTTTTGCTTTAGATTTAGCGTCTTTTAAGTCTTTCGCTGCTTCTTTAACTTTATCTAATTGATCACTAGGGAATTTGATTCCATAACCGTCATTGATAACTTCTTCTGGGTCTTTGCCATCAGCAATTTGTTTTGTCATGTAGCTACCAGAGTGTTTCATTTTGTGAATTGCTTCAGGGTTCCAAACGTAATCTTTACCTTTAGCGATTGATAAGCCACCAGTTGAGTGGTCAGCTGTTGCAACAACTAACGTATCTTTATGTGTATTTGCGTAATCGATAGCGTTTTGGAAAGATTTTTCGAAACCACTCATTTCTGACATAACACCAGTGATGTCGTTAGGATGGCCAGATTTATCGATAGACGCACTTTCTACCATTAAGAAGAAGCCTTTGTCATTTTTTTCTAATTTAGATAATGCACTGTTTTCCATATCGACTAATAATGGATTTTCTTGAGGTGCATCGATTTGTAATGGCATATCTTTTTCAGAGAATAAACCTAATACTTGATTGCTTTGAGAGTTTGCTAATTCATCTTTATTAGTAACATAGTCGTAACCATCTTGTTGGAATTTATCAGTTAAGTTGCCATTTTCCTTACCGAAGTATTTAGAACCGCCACCTAAGATAACGTCTGCTTTATGTTGTCCATTAATTTTATCGTTAAAGAATTGTTGAGCGATTTCATCTTTTTTATCACGGCTATCAACGTGAGATGCGTAAACAGCTGGTGTAGCATCTGTGACTTCTGCAGTTGTCACGATACCAGTTGATTTACCATCTTCTTTAGCTTGTTCTAATACTGATTTAACAGGTTTTTTATCAGTATCTACTGAAATAGCACCATTGTATGTTTTTTGACCAGTTGCGAAAGCTGTACCACCAGCAGCTGAGTCAGTTACGTTTTCTTTAGGGTCATTTGGATTTGTACGGTTTGTACCTTTTAAATATTTATCAAATGCGGTTTGATCTAATTCTTTTGTATCTGGGTTATCTGCGAAATAACGGTAAGCTGAGTTGTAAGACGGTCCCATGCCATCGCCAACCATGAAGATAACGTTTTTAGGATTCTTAGTGTTACCAAATGCGATAGCGCCATTATCATTTTGTTGATCTTCTGGACCTGCGCCTGGACTAGATGCGAATGAAATTTGTGATGTTCCCAATAATGAAGCAGTTAAGATTGAACCTGCAACAGTAGTTTTACCGAATTTGTTGATGAAACTCATTTTTTAAAAAGCCCCCTAATATGTATAAAGTAGTTGTTACACTTATATATTAAGAAACTTTATTTGATTTAAGATGATTATAAAGTTATTTTTAAGTAAAGGTATTGTAAACAATTATTAATTTGTCTAATTTATAATATTTTTTATTTGAATTAATTTCTTATTTCTTTTCAGAAATTAAGGAGTAGGTTATAATGATGTTAAATAAAATAGTTCGTCTTATTAAGAGTGAGTGGAGGGATTTGGCCCTATGAAGCTCCAGCAACTGCGTTCATCGTGAGGTGCTACATCCAACAGGAATTCCTGAAAGATAAGAAGATGTCTGGAAGCGCTTCTTATTTAAGGAGGGCTATTTTATTTACCCAATTTTTTTGAAAAGGTGGTAAACACATGGAGACATTGCGAGAATTATTTAAACAATTGGACTACTGGGAGAACTACGCACCAAGAAGTTATAGTGGCAGTATGATGAGAGTAGGTAAGCGAAATGAAGTTAAACGACAAATCTTTAAAAGTATCACGGTAGAGGATATTAGAAAGTATATATTAAATAAGAAATAATGAATACAAAGCCTCATCATACTATATGTTATGGTGGGGCTTTAACAAATCTCGTTGTATACGCGTATTCATTTTCATGAAAAAGATGTAAAATAAAGGCTAAGTAATTCGAAAATACTAGATAAAAATATAGAGGTGAACATCTGTGATATTAATTATGTTGTCTCCATTATTAATTATTGGATTTATCGCATTATCTATCAGAGAAGAAAGAAAACGTAGTAAAAAAGACCAAGAGAAAAAAGCAGAAATGGAAAAAGAGAAAAACAAAATCTCAAATCCGGACTATGATAAGCAAGATAAAGAATAAATTACTAACTCTAAGAAATTTAGTTATGAAAGGTGAGCAATATGAAAGTCCTTATTGTGGAAGATGACTTAGTGATTGCAGAAAGCTTAGAACATGAGCTATCTCAATGGAATTATGAAGTAGTTGTAGCAAAACAATTTGATAATATTCTTGATTTATTTAACACTCATCAACCGCAACTTGTATTGTTAGATATCAATTTACCAACATTTAATGGTTACCACTGGTGCCAAGAAATTCGAAAGACGTCGAATGTGCCGATTATCTTCATTAGTTCGCGCACGGATAATATGGATCAGATTATGGCGATTCAAATGGGTGGCGATGATTTCATCGAGAAACCATTCAACTTATCTTTAACTGTGGCGAAGATTCAAGCGTTGCTACGTCGAACATATGATTTAGCCGTTTCTAATAATGAAATTATTGTACATGATTGTAAGTTGATTATTGATGAAGCGACACTTTACCATAATGATGAATCTGTGCAATTATCTTTCACAGAACTTCAAATCTTGCATATGCTATTTCGCAATGAAGGTAAATATGTCAGCCGTACAGCTTTAATTGAAAAGTGCTGGGAATCTGAAAATTTTATTGATGACAATACACTTGCCGTGAATATGACACGTTTGCGTAAGAAGTTACAATCCATTGGCGTGAAAGATTTAATAGAAACGAAGAAAAATGTTGGGTATAAGGTGTAACGGATATGTTCAAAGCATTTATGAAATCGATATTGAATGAAATTATTATTGTGATTGCGACTATATTATTGTTTCTATTAATCTTCTTTTTATTTAGTTTGCCTTTGAGCGCATTTCTATTAGGTACAGCAATTATTTTATTTGTCATGATTATTTATTGGCTTATTCAATTGAGTGGATTTAAAGAACAAGAAAATATGAAAGAAACAATTACGGAACTTGAAGAAGAATTGCAACAAGTTAAGAGTAATCAAACTGAGTATCAAGCCAATGTGGAGAACTACTTTTTAACATGGGTCCATCAAATCAAGACACCAATTACCGCTTCGAAATTGTTACTAGAACGCAATGAAGATAATGTGGTTAACCGTGTACGCCAGGAGGTTATTCAAATTGATAACTATACAAGCCTCGCCTTAAGTTATTTAAAGTTGATGAATGAAGAAACGGACATGTCCTTTTCCAAAGTAACAATTAATGAACTTGTGCGTCCCTTAATTATGAAATATTCAATTCAGTTTATTGATCAAAAAACAAAAATTCACTATGAACGTTGTGAAGATGAGGTGTTAACCGATGTTCAGTGGTGTAGCATTATGATTGAACAAATTCTAAATAATGCATTGAAATATGCTCGAGGAAAAGATATTTGGATTGAGTTTAATAACGAAACAAAAGTACTATCGATTCGTGATAATGGTGTTGGAATTAGCCAAGCCGATTTGCCGAAAATATTTGATAAAGGTTATTCAGGTTATAATGGTCGCCTTAATGACCAATCAAGTGGTATAGGCCTTTTCATCGTGAAACATATTTCAAGACATCTTCATCATAAAGTCGAGGTCGACTCAGAGCTTGGAACAGGCACAACTTTCTACATTCACTTCCCACAATCAAACTAAACTTTCAAAATTGTAAGCCAGCCAACAACATTTGTAAGAAAATATCAATGTTGTTGGCCCTTTTTTGTTTTATCATAGAATTAACACAAAAATATACTAGTTTTAGTTTTGTTAAATATAAAAAAATAGTGAAAGACTTGGGTGAATAGATTTAAACATCCCACACTTAAGTGATTTTAAGATAGATAATTATAGTACAGTTGGCAGATTTTTTTGAAGAGATAAATATGTAAATGCAATTGTAGAAGGCATTTTAAGATAGAAAACGTAGCGTAGTTATGAGACTCCTAGTGGAAAAGAAAGAGTCTCAAGACTACAGGCTTGAGCCTTTCCCACAGGAAAGCGAAATAACTTAAGCAAGTGACTATCTATCTTAAAACGACTGAATGACTTTAATAAGAAATTTAAAAAATCATTTTCAATGAAAGGAAGAAACGAAGACATGCTATTAGACGTAAAAAATGTAAAGAAAACTTTCGGCAGGGGCTTAAACGCAACCACAGCCCTCAATGGCATATCCTTAACCATAGACAACGGCGAATTCGTCGCAATCATGGGCGAATCAGGCTCAGGCAAATCCACACTCCTCAACCTCATCGCCACATTCGACAAAGCTACAGAAGGCACCATTACCATCAACAACCAAGACATTCGTAAATTACGCAACAAACAAATCGCACATTTCCGTCGTGATAACCTAGGCTTCGTCTTTCAAGACTTCAACGTCCTACCAACTATGACCAATAAAGATAATATGCTCATGCCACTCGTCTTAGCAAATCGCTCACATAAAATTATGCAACAACGTTTAAATCAACTCAGCACCGAACTAGGCATTGAGAAATTACTAGATAAATATCCATATCAAATTTCTGGTGGGGAACAACAACGTATTGCTATTGGACGTGCGCTTATCAATGAGCCAAATTTATTACTTGCCGATGAACCAACTGGCGCACTTGATTCAAAGACATCGAAGAATATTATGGACCTTTTCAAAAAAATAAATAATCATCAACAAACAATCTTAATGGTGACGCATTCAGCAGTGGATGCATCTTATGCAAAGCGTGTGTTGTTTATTAAAGATGGACGTTTGTATCATGAGATTTATCGTGGAGAGGAATCACAACAAGATTTCCAGAAACGTATTGCGGATAGTTTAGCCATTCTGAATGAAAGAGGTGACTAAGATGCCATTTCGTATGCTTTGGACGATGATTGGTCAGAACTTCAAAACACAACGCCATGTGATGATACCGTTTATTTTAGCGTTGGGTATGATATTTGGCATTGAATTCATACTACTATCTTTAAACATGAATGAGTATGTACAAAAACGTAGTGATACGTTACCGATTTTTATAGGGTTAGGTAACTTTTTCATGAGTGTCTTAGGTTTTACCTTTATTTTATATGCGAATCGTTTCATGATGAAACGACGTCAACAGGAATTGGCGATGTATATGATATTAGGAATGGAGAAGAAACATTTCCAAATCATTATATTGATAGAAATGATTTATCAATATATTATGATTGCACTTCTTAGTATTTCAGGAGGCTATTTATTTGGTGCTTTAATTTTTATGTTGTTAAATAAATTGATGCATCAAACAGGCATGTCATTAATAGACTATCCCTTCAATATTAACGCTATGCTCATTACTTTATTAATGTTGGCAGTGCTAATGTTATTCTTATTTGTAATGAATAATATTAAACTATTATTCCAAAGTCCAATTAAATTAATTCAGCAACACCAGAAAATGGAGAAGCGATTACCTAAGCCCATACTCTATATATTATTAATCATAGGTCTTATCGCCATAGCTATAAGTTATAAAACTGCCTTAAGTGATGTGTTATTAACTGAATCATTAGTCCATATTTTTAAGGCTGTCTTTCTTGTTATGTTAGGAACATATTGTTTGTTTATGTCATTAGGAGTTTTATTACTTGAATGGTTACAAAAAATTCCGAAACTGTACTATCATCCGAAATATTTTTTCATTATTTCTGGTTTAAGATCTAGAATTAATACGAATGCTATCGGACTTGCCAGTATTTCTATTTTATGTACATTTTTAATTGTCACTTTGGGCATGACGATTACGACATATCGTGGTATAGACAAAAGCATCGATAAAATGATGCCTGACCAATATAAAATTTCAGTTAAAGGTAATGTGAAAACAGATAAGCACGTTCAACGTAAAGTGTATAACTTAGAACGTGATATTGAGAAGAATGCGAAGATAGATTTCTTTAAAGAAATACCAATAGCTATGGTTAGTTCTGCATACCAGCCTCCAAATAAATTTGTTAAAGAAAAAAATAACTTAACAAAATTGAACCTTAATAGTACTTTCTTAATTTTTATGACGCAAGATGAATATAATAAAGTGGCTACAAATAAAGTACATTTAAACAAAGATGAAGTAGGGCTTTCTAGCGATAGTTTAGTATTTAAAAAATTAAAACATCTCACATTGATGAATCAGCACTTTAAGGCGAGACAAGTCAATCAGTATAGTTATAGTTATAAGATGCCTTATGCATTAACAGTAGTAACGCCTAACAATAAAATTTATAATCAATTAACACATTACTATTTAAGTGGTCTTTATTCACCTAGTCGTAATATGAGCATTTATGAAACAACATTTATAAATTTTAATATTATGACTAAAGATGCTTCTCATTTTAATAAAATGATGAATCATCTAGAGGATAAATATAAAATTGATATTCAAACTAGACACGAAACTGCAACAGTTTTGTATGAATTTAATGGTGGATTGATATTTATTGGTGTAGTTGTGTCTATAGTCTTGCTGCTTGGCACGTTCTTAATGATGTACTATAAAAATATTGCAGAAGGCTATGAAGATCGTCGTAATTATCAAATTATGGCAAAAGTTGGGATTGAGGACGAACGTATTAAATCGACTATTAATCATCAGATTATTTGGATTTTTGCTTTACCGATTTTAGTAGCGATGATTCATGTCACTGTGGCGTTTAAATATATTTTCACGCTATTAGGTGCGTTAAGCATTACGAATATAGGTGTTTTCGCGACAAGTTATATTGGTGTTATCATCACTGTTATCGCTATCTATGCCTTAATGTATTGGATTACGTCACGCATTTATTACCTAATTGTCCATCGTTATTTTTAATTTTTTGAAAAGGAATTTTATTTTACTTTTCAAAAATAAGAGTAACATCAATATCAGTAGGGTATAGGACAAAAAAAGGAGGCATAATTATGGCGAATCAAACATATGATTATTCAACAAAGAATGAACATGGACATAATAAAGTGAGCCGAGTTGGTGAACACATACTGACTTGGGTCGGTGTTGCTATACAAGCGTTGGTTGCAATTATATTTCTTTTAATCCGTCCTTTTGTAGGTAATAGTGAATTCCGCCAACAAATCTTAACGGAATCTCAAAAACAAGGAAATCAATATTCTACAACTGAAGTTAACCAGGGTGTTAGTGCGTTAAGTAAATTTATTGATTTCTTTACATGGGCTTCAATCATTCCTTTAATTTTAGCAATTATTGGAGGCTTTTTAATCAGTAAAAAACATAAAGCTGCTGGTATTTTAATTCTTATCGCAGGTATCTTAGCTTTAGCATCTAACTGGATTAGTGCTATCTTATGGTTAATCGCAGGTATTATGTTATTAGTAAGAAAAGCTAAAAAACATAATGATAATGATTATGATCACCGCTATTATGATAATAATGGTAATCATCACGATAATGGTTACGACAACCGTCACGACAACCGTCACAATGGTTATGGTGACCACCATGACAATAACTATGATAATAACAACAGAAATAATGGTTATGCGAATATGACAAACCAAGGTCAACGTGGCAATGATTATCATAATGATAGAAATGATCACCGTTATGATAGAGACAACCACGATAGAAACGATAGAGAGCGTAATGATGTAAACGCTAGTAACAATGCTTTCATTTTAGATGAAGAAGATAAAGCGAAAGAACAAGATTATATTAAAGATCAATATTCAAATAATGAACATGACGTGCATAATGGTAGTCATTATGATTCTCGTCATAGCAATGACAATGAGCGTCATCACCATGATGATTTAAACCGTGATGAGGACTTCAATCGTCGCAATGATGTGGATTGGTCAGCAGATAACAATCACGAACACAATAATAATCTTGGTAGAACATTAACTAATGATGAAGATTATCAACATGATAATCACCGTCGCGATATCGATGACAACAACTATCGTCGTAGTGATAGATACAATCATAGCAATGATAATCATTCTAATGATTTAAATAGAGATCATGAACAGAATCATCAAAATGATAATTTCTTAAAAGATGAAGCTAAAAAATTACAAGACAAAAAAGATAACGATCCATATAAATATTAATGGAGATTGTCTAGAGTCTGGGGCGAGCCTGAAAAAACGGCTCGCTTTTATTATGGAAAAAATAAGGCGATGGTGCTCCTAAGTTAGCATCATCGCCTTCATGTTAATTTCTATTATATGAATTAATAAATTGGATATGGGATAAATGAATTTTGAATTGGATAATTTGGATAATAATGAATGTCTTAAGACTGTAGGTAAACTCTTTCAGTCTTAATAGTTTTAAGAACTTTATCAATAAGCTCTATTGAATTTCTAATTTAACCCTAAGTGATCTCTCAGGGTATGTCCTGTGTACGCTGTGCGATATAAACCACGACGTTGTAATTCAGGAACGATTAAATCTACAAAGTCTTTTAAGCTATGTGGGAGGGAAGGTGGCATTAAATTGAACCCATCTGCGACACCTTCGTTGAACCAATGCTCCATTTCGTCTACGATTTCTTCAGGTGTGCCGACTAAAGTTAAATGACCGCCTCCAGCATTTAAATAGCCAAGTAATTCACGAACAGTCGGTTGTTTGTCATTAATGATTTCAAGGATGGTTTCATAACGACCTTTAGGTCCACTAAATTCTTCAAGTGGGGGTAATTCAGGAACGGGTTGGTCTAGTTCCCATTGATTACAATCTTGTTGGACAAAGAAACTTAACTGTTTTAAAGCAGTTTCAACAGAAAGTAAGGCATCTAGCTCTGCTTTTTTAGCTTCTGCTTCTTCATGCGTACGCCCCACGTAAGTGACTAATCCCGGAAAGACTTTAATGTATCTTGGGTTATCTGTATTTTGTTTCATTTGAGCATCTAGTCTTTCACGATAGCGTTGAGCTTGTTTGAGATTCCACGCTACTGAATAGACGGCATCAGCATATTTCGTAGCTAATGCAATACCGTGGTTAGATGAACCTGCTTGCATAGCAACGGGCTTTCCTTGTGGACTTTGTGGTGTAGTGAGTGGTCCACGCACTTGGAAATATTTACTTTTATGGTGAAGCGGTTGTATCGTTGTCGTATCCATCAACGTGCCGGCTTCACGATCAGGTTGAAAGTCCTCAGTAGTCCATGACTCAAACAACTCATTAACGACGTGGGCGAATTCGTCCGCCTTTTCATAACGAACAGCATGCTCAGGCAATGCTTCCATACTGTGGTTCTGAGCCTCCACATCTGTCATAGAAGTCACTAAATTCCAACCGACGCGTCCACCAGTGATATGGTCCAAACTTAATAACTGACGCGCTGCCGTAAATGGATTTGAAAATGTACTCGAGATAGTGGGTACCAAACCAACATGATGTGTAACCTGGGAAATAGCCGTTAAGTTAATGAGCGGGTCAAACCAGAAACTCGGCATCGTCGTGAAACCAGGATTGAAAGCTTGATTATCCGCAAAGAATACGACGTCAAATAGTCCTTTTTCGGAAAGTTGAGCTAGCTCTTGATAATACGTAATATCACCAAGACGTTCAACGCTTGAATTAGATTGTTGCCAAGCTGCCTGATGATGCCCACAACCGTAAATTAAAATGCCAATGTGTAATTGTTGTTTCTCTTTCTTCATAATGAATCACTAACACTCCAGTTTGTTGTTGGGATTTTGATTAAATAGAGAAGAATGCGTGCATTGAGTACGTCACTATCGACTCCAAAAGTTTTAGTTCATTGTTAAACCACCATCAACTGTAATGTTTTGTCCTGTAACGCCATTTGCGGCTTCAGAACTTAAGTACGCTACCATATTTGCCACGTCTTGAGGTGTAGTCACTTTGCGTAATGGTGTCGTTTGGGCAATCAAGTCAAATACTTCTGGTGTGGTTACAGCACTGGCATCAGTCGTTTTTAATAAGCCACCAGAAACCATATTAGCCGTAATGCCATATTGACCTAATTCAGCAGCAACGTTGCGTGTAAATCCGATTAAGCCTGCTTTGGCTGTTGTATATTCATGATATGGCACGACAGGATTTTGGAATAAATTTGTACCGATGCTGATGATACTACCAGCGTTACGTTCAATAAATTGAGGGACTACACTTTGAGTAACATTAAATGCTGCTTTTAATGTGCCATCAATTTGCTGTTGGTAATCTTCCCAAGTTAAGTCTTTAAATGCTTTTTGTGCTACTGGGTCAAACTTGAAATTGACTAACGCATTATTGACAACCACATCGATTTGACCGAAATGGGCGGTTGCTTCTTTGACTAAACGTTCCACTTCTTCGCGTTGTGTCACGTCTGCTTGTAGTGCGATTGCGTTGTCGCCTAATTCTGTTGCTAACTGTTCAGCAGTCTCTTTACTCTTATTATAATTAATGACAACTTGAAATCCTTGAGACACTAATGTTTTTACGATGACTGCGCCTAAACCACGGCCACTGCCTGTTACTAATACTGTTCTTGCCATTGCACAAGCCTCCATCACTTTCTTTTACAGTAAAAAAATACGCAACCTTCGCTAGGAAAGTTGCGTAAATGATAGATATGTATATAGAAAAGAGATTTGACATAAAATCTCTATCAACATCTAAAATTTATCCCACACTTTCCTACGCTAGTATGAACTAGTTCAGGTTCAAAGGGTTCGAGGACAAGCCTCATCTCAGTTAAAAAACACCCCTAGTGCATATATTAATACTATATTTACAATGTATAATTTTTGAATTTAGAAGTCAAGGTAATTGCAGAGTAAAAGTAGGGCAAGATAGGCTATCTATTTGCGTCTATCTTGTCTGCTTTTAGGAAATCTTTTAGTTTAAAGCGAATAAATTAAAGGCTCTTATAAGTTTCATAGGTTAATTAATTAATCAAAATTGATTAAAAATAAATTTGTAAAAATATTGAAATTCATTAAAATTGGTAATGCACAAGTTTTAAGATTGAAAAAGTATTAAAAGTAAATTTAATATATATATGAACTAAATATAAATAGTTGTTTTTAAAATTTTCAATCTGGAGCGAAGATAAAAAAGGGGATATAAACGTTAAATATGAAGTTAACGTTTGTTTTTATATTGGGAAAATATTCAAAATTTATTAAAGGAGAGCGAAAGAAGTATGAATTGGCTAGCAGTCTTGCTATTTTTAGGCGTAGTTATCGGTATTAGTGTTTATGCTTATTGGCGATCGAAAAAAGTACAAACCGATAGTGCAGACGGCTATTTTATGGGAGGCAATACTTTAACAGGTTTCACTATTGCTTCAACGATTATCATGACCAATCTATCAACAGAACAATTAGTAGGTCAGAATGGTCAAAGTTATGGAAAAGGTATGGAGGTTATGGCGTGGGAAATTACTGCTGCCGTAGCGGTAGTCTTACTCGCTTGGGTCTTCCTTCCTAAATACTTACGTTATGGTGTTTCTACCATTTCTGAATTTTTAGAGATGAGATATGATACATTTACGAAGCGTTTTGTATCAATTTTATTTATTTTCACGTATGTCGTGTCGTTTATGCCTGTTGTTTTATATTCAGGTTCTTTAGTCTTTAATAAGATGTTTCATATTGGCGACTATTTAGGTGTAAGCAATACGACAGCAACCATCATTATTTCATTAACAATTGGTGTGATTGGTGTCCTTTATCTCTTTATAGGTGGCTTATCTTTAAGTGCATTCAGTGACTCTATTTACGGTATCGGGTTAATTGTTGGTGGTTTAATTGTAACTTTAATTGGCTTACATCATGTGGGTGATGGCGGTTTCGTCAAAGGTTTCGACAATATCGTTCAACACACGCCTGAGAAACTTAACGCGTTTGGCTCAGTAGATTCAAATATCGTGCCATGGCCAACATTATTCTTTGGTATGTTTTTTAATAACTTATTCTTCTGGTGTGCCAACCAAATGATTGTTCAAAAAGCACTAGCAGCTAAAAACTTAAAAGAATCACAAAAAGGTGCTATTTACTTAAGTATCTTTAAAATATTTGGACCTATCTTCACAGTCATTCCGGGTGTCATTGCTTATAACTATTTTAATGGTGGTATCGATAATAATGACAATGCGTATCCAGCGCTAATTCAAAGTATTTTACCAGACTTGTCATTAGGTCTCTTTGGTGCCGTTATTTTTGGTGCTATCTTAAGTTCCTTCGTAGGTTCATTAAACAGTACTACGACATTATTTACCTATGACTTCTATAAACCACTCTTTGGTAAAAAAGCGTCAGACAAACACATAGCTCGCGTAGGTCATATTGCGACAGTAGTCATTGGTGCTATCTGTGTAGGACTTTCTCCATTAATTTCACTATTCCCAAGTGGTTTATATGCGATTGTTCAACAATTTAACGGCGTTTATAGTATGCCCGTTCTTGTGTTAGTACTTGTGGCATTTTTCTCTAGACGTACCTCTAAGTTAGGTGCTAAAGTAGCACTGTTTACGCATATTATTTTATATGTCACTGTAAGCTTGATGTTCCCACAAATTAATTATCTCTATACATTTAGTGTTATCTTCTTTATTGATTTAATCATTGTACTTATTTTCAATAAATTGAAACCATCTAATGAATTTGATTTAAATACAAATAACGCTAAAGTGGATCTAACACCTTGGAAATATCGCTATATTGCAGGCACAATTATCTTAGCTTTAGTTGTGATTATTTATATCATCTTCTCACCATTAGTACTTGCTAAATAAAACATATCAATGTATAGGGTGTACGTTTAAATGTAGATTGCCACTTTAAACGTACACTTTTCGTTTATTTTTTTTAAAAAAGGAGGGAGTTAACTTAATGTACACGATTGGACTCGTACCTTCGCCGGGCGTGGCACGTAAACATGTCGACTGTGCGATACCCAAGATACAAGGCTTACTTCAACAACGTATTAATAGCAACGTAGATTGGAAGTTCGAAACCAAAGTCGACTTATTAATCGGCTCAGCAGAAGATGTGTACGCAAGTATAGATAAAGCTGCTGAATTAAAGAAACAAAATGAGTGGGATTTCGTCGTTTGCATTACCGACTTACCAAGTATCTCAGGTAACAAAGTCGTTATTAGTGACTTTGATAGTGAACAACAAATCGCAATGATATCGATGCCTTCATTAGGCTGGTTTAATTTTGAACGTAAATTAGTTAACAGTATTACGTCATTAATTGAGCAATTGTATTACGACAAACCTAAATCTCACCCTAAATTTTCACTATTTATTCGTCCGAAAGCAGTGGAGCCGAGTGAGGATGATAGTACAAAACAACGCTATATCAATCCTTTCCTTATATTAGGGTGGATTCAACTTATACTGGGGTTAACGCGGGCGAATGAACCGTGGAAGAATATCTTTAATTTTAAAAAAATTATTTCAGTGGCATTTGCGACAGGGACCTATGTTTCTATTTTTTCAATGCCTTGGGAATTAAGTGTTCAATATTCAATTTATCGATTTATTATTTTAATGATTATCGCTATCGTAGGCATGGCAGGCTGGTTACTCTATGCACATCAATTATTTGAACGTAAAACAGCGAAATCTCAACGGGTTTATCGTTATATTTATAACGCTACAACGATGCTCACATTAATTTTAATTACATTAATGAATTACGTGATATTATATGTTTTACTATCTATCAGTATTTCACTATTTGTACCTGTGAGTTTATTTAATAATTGGACAAGTGCGAATCCGGATTTTACTTTTCAAAATTATTTAAAACTCTTATGGTTTGTAGCGTCATTAGGCTTACTGGCTGGAGCAATGGGATCTACAGTAGAGGACGAAGAAAAAATTCGTCGCATTACGTATTCATATCGCCAGTATCATCGTTATAAAGAAGCGGAACAAGAAGAACAGAAAGAGGAAGAACAACAACAATCTGCTTCTCAAGATGAGTCACAACAACAAGTAGAACAATCCGCTTCAAATAAAGAAGATAATGAAGAAGCGCATGAAGGTAAAAAACAAGACCACAGAGAGGAGGATGAAGGATGAGTAATAACGACGAAAAATTAGTTGGTTTAGTTGTCGCGCCAGGCGTCACTGAAACCTTAGGCGAAAGTTTAATTGATGAGCTACCAGACATTTTGTCACAACAACACAATCATCAACACGATTGGAAAATTGATCTCGTCGCTGATCCTCTGACTGGTTTTGCTGAATCTGTAGAAGAAATCTTCAAAAAAATTCAAGATTATCATGATGAAAGACAATGGGATTATGTGGTTGCTATTACAGACTTACCAATGTTTTATCAGCACCATGTGTTAGCTTTAGATATTAATAAAAAGAATGGGGCAGCCATTTTTTCATATCCAGCATTTGGATGGCGACCTGTTAAGAATCGTTTTAAGAATGCTATCGTTACGATAATCAATGAAGTACATCGTTCAGAAGAACAAAACAAAGAATACGATGATGATAATAGTGTTAAAAATATGATGAGTAAGCAATTTCCTTTCTCAAAAATTAAAAAAACAGAAGTTTATTTAGAGGAAACAAAAACGAATCATTTACGTTATTTATCTAACTCACGTTCTGCAGGTATGTTACGTTTAGTCAGTGGCATGACCTTTGCGAACAATCCATTAAATATGATGGCAAGTCTAAGCAATATCGTAGCGATTGCCTTTACAACTGGCGCATTTGGCCTAATCTTTACAACGATGTGGCAGATGAGCATGGAATTTTCAATGTGGCGTCTCTTTGGAATCTCGGTCATCGCGATTCTCGGGATGTTGGTATGGATCATGTTGTCTCACAATTTATGGGAATCAACTAAACATAGTAATAATAAGCGCATCATTTGGTTATATAATTTAACAACCGTTATGACCTTATTAATCGCTATTATTATTTACTACATTATCTTGTATCTATTATTCTTAATCGCAGAAGTCGTTCTCTTACCAGCTAATTTCTTAGGACAACAAGTAGGATTGAAAGGACCAGCTGGCATAAATTTATATCTCAGCATTCCATGGTTCGCCGCTTCTATATCTACTGTGGCCGGTGCGATTGGCGCTGGTTTATTGAATGATCAACTGATTAAAGAAAGTACGTATGGTTATCGCCAACAAATGCGTTATAACGATAGAAACCAATAATAGTTTAATATGATTAAGAGTTTGCCAAAGCCAATGGGAGTGTTATTACTTCGATTGGCTTTATTTTTAAATTATTTTCCGGGAAAAATAAATATAGAAAATTTCAAAGAAGTCATTTAAAATTAAGCGTAAATACTACGTGTGTATACATAAAAATAGAGAAACCTTATTTCACACTCATCATTGTTATTACTCTCATCAAGAAGTGAAAGGAAGGTCATTTATGAAATATTGCACTCAATGTGGAAATGAAATTAACGCTCATCAACGTTTTTGTAACAGATGCGGTCACGATTTAAAAGCATTTGAACAGTATCGGGATAGTGAAATTTATTTCCAACCTCAACCGTCAGAATCATATCAACCAAAGCGTAAAGTTTGGCCGTGGGTTGTTATAGGTATGCTCATTATTGCTATTATATTTGCAAGCTCTCTTACATATTATTTCTTCTTTATAAAAGATGAACAACATACGCCAAACGAAACTACCACTACCCAACATACTTCAAAAACTGAAAAACAAACAGGTGAACATAAAGTATCTAATGACCCTAAAAAATCTGAAAAACATGAATCAGAAAAAGAGAAAGAGAATAAAGTTAAATCTCCAAAAATTGATGTCATGAGTGAAGATTTCGAAAGAACCTATATGCAAAGTAATAATTTAGGTGGCTATATGGGCGTGAGAAAAGGAATGTCTCATTCAGAAGTAGAAAAAATTGTAGGAAAACCTACCGGCACATTAAAAGTGGATGGCTTTAAATGGGAATCTACCAAATATGGCAATTTAACAGTGGATTATGATAATAAAGGCGACGATGGAAAAGTCATAGCAGTAGGGGTATCTCCTGATCATGTCACAACGAGTGAATTTCTTGAGCATTATCCTGCATATGATGATTACAGTGGTTCGGAGATTGTGTATAACAACTTTAAAGGTAACGGTTATTTAGTTGCCGTAGATATTGATCATGGTTATATTGCTAAAATTCAATGTCTTGCTGAATAATTAGTCATGTATAAATTTTAATTCACTCATATACAAGTTTCACAAACAACTCAGTCTTAAAATCAAGAAAAGTGAAAGGTAGATGAATATATGAAATATTGTCCTCAATGTGGTAGCCCATTAAAAGAACATCAACATTTTTGTAATCGATGTGGATGTGATTTACAAAGTTTTGAATATAACCATAATCAAAACTATAATTATTTCTCAGAGCAACCGAAGCGAAAACGTTCAGTTTGGCCATTTATAGTCATCGCTATATTTGTTATTGCGATTATTGTGAGTAGTTGTTTCGCGTATTATCACTTTTTCCTAAAAGGAAATGAACAAGCACAAAATAAACCGGCGACTACGCAACATGTTTCAAAAGAAGAAGAGAAACAGGGCGAGCATAGAATTTCAAATGACCCTAAAAAAGCGGAAAAGCAAAGAGAAGAAGAAGAAAAAACAGACAAAGCAGATAAAGAGAATGCACCTCAACCACCAAAAATAGATGTCCTATCAGATGGATTTCAAACAACATATATGCAACAGAACAATTTAGATTCATTTATGGGAATTAAAGTAGGGATGAGTAGAGATGAAGTAGAAAAACGTTTTGGTAAAGGAAAATTAATGCCTCACATTACTGGTTTTGATGATGATTATATAAAATATGGCAATATAGCTATTATTTATAATCCAAGAACGCAAGATAACACTGTGTGGGGGATAGCTGTGGCACCAGATAACGTGAGTGAACAAGAATTTATTAGAAAGTATAATACTTATGACCAACATACAGGCTCAGGAGCTTATATTTATAACAATGTCAAAAATAATGGATTTGAAATTTTAGTTACTCCCGTAAATGGGAAAGTTGCGTTAGTAGAATGTATTCCAGAATATTAATATTTAAAAACCACTTTAGATTAAGGCTAGAGTGGTTTTTGTTTATCTAATCGTTTCTTTGTTCTCAAATATACTCCTCAAATGCCCTTGACTTTCTAAAAGAAACTCGATAAAGTAATAACATATTATTCTGACAATTCCGATAGGTATTAGATAAATAAATTTGTGAACACTGAGGGGGGGAGCATAAGTTTATGTCAGTACCGAAGATTACTTATGAGCGTTTTGATGGGGATCCATTTATCGACGCTATTTCTACAAATGACGCTACAAAGGGCGCTTACGAAATTTTAGAATGGGCATACCGCACATATGGTGACTCTATCGTTTATTCATGTAGTTTCGGGGCAGAAAGTATGGTACTTATTAATTTGATTTCTCAAATTAAACCAGATGCTCAAATTGTATTTCTAGATACGGATTTACATTTTCAAGAAACATATGACTTAATTGATAGAGTGAAAGAACGCTTTCCACAATTACGCATTGAAATGAAGAAACCTGACTTAACACTTGAAAAACAGGCAGAGAAATATAATCCAGCACTTTGGAAGAATAATCCTAACCAATGTTGTTACATTAGAAAGATTAAACCGTTAGAAGAAGTGTTAGGTGGTGCAGTCGCTTGGGTTTCAGGTCTACGTCGTGATCAATCTCCAACGCGTGCACACACTAATTTCATCAATAAAGATGAACGTTTTAAATCGATTAAAGTATGTCCATTAATTTATTGGACTGAAGATGAGGTTTGGGATTATATTAAAGCACATGATTTACCCTACAATGAATTACATGACCAACATTATCCAAGCATTGGTTGTATTCCATGTACTGCACCTGTCTTTGACTCTGAAGATTCTCGTGCAGGTCGTTGGTCGAATTTTGAAAAGACTGAATGTGGTCTCCACGTTGCAGATAAACCTTAATATTAAGGTAAAAATTTTTAAATATAAAACATAGTATTCTGATAGGTTTTAAAAATGAAAATATATCTGGCTTTTGATGTACAGTCAGATATATTTCTTACATAATAAAGATAGCATATTAAATAAAATTATATTTTTATAGAATAAGAGGTGGATAACATTGAATTTAAGTGTCACAAATAGTCCTTTTACAGAAGGGCAAGCTACCCAAATTAATGAATTGTTACAGACGCTTACACCAGAACAAAAGGTTTGGTTAAGTGGATATTTAGTGGCTAATCAGCAATTCACTGCGAATGGTGCACCAACTCAATCTCAAACTGCGGCATCAAATCAAGCGACAGCTCAAGGCGAACTATCTGCCAACACTGAAGCAATGTTGCAAGAAAAAGAACCTAGTATTACGCCTGAGAAACGTAGTATTACTTTGCTTTATGGTTCTGAAACAGGGAATGCGCAAGGTTTAGCAGAAATCTTTGAAGAGCGTTTATCAAATATTGGACACAACGTTACTTTAAAAGCGATGGATGAATTTAAACCTAAAAATCTTAAAAACGTAGAAGATTTATTCATCATTACATCTACACAAGGCGAAGGGGATCCACCAGATAACGCAGCTGAACTTCATGAGTTTCTTCATGGACGTAAAGCACCGAAACTTGAAGGCGTGCGCTTCTCTGTATTAGCGCTTGGTGATCAAACTTACGAATTCTTCTGTCAAACAGGTCGCGACTTTGATAGAAAGCTTGGCGAGTTAGGTGCTGAAAGAATTTATGATCGCGTAGATTGCGATGTTGATTATGAAGAAGACGCTGAAAAGTGGATGGCCAACGTTATCAATGCTATCGATACAGCGCCAGAAGGTACACAAAACGAACAAGTTGTCAGTGAATCTATTAAATCGGCAAAAGAGAAGAAATTCTCTAAATCAAATCCGTATCAAGCAGAAGTATTAGAAAATATTAACTTAAATGGTCGAGGTTCTAATAAAGAAACACGTCATATTGAATTCTTATTAGATAACTTTGGTGAAGAATATGAAGTAGGCGATTGTTTAGTCGTCTTACCACAAAATGATCCAGCATTAGTTGATTTACTCATCAGTACATTAGGCTGGGATCCAGAAGACCAAGTTCAAATTTCTGATGAAGGTGATACGTTATCACTTGAAGATGCCTTAACAACACATTTTGAAATTACTAAATTAACGAAACCATTGCTTATCAATGCAGCGACATTATTTGGCAATGATGAGCTAAAAGAAAAAGTAGAAGATAACGAATGGGTTCAAAGTTATATTGAAGGTCGCGATTTAATCGACTTATTAAATGATTTCGATACAACAGAATTACAACCGGAAAATTTATATCAATTACTTAGAAAATTACCACCAAGAGAATATTCAATTTCAAGTAGCTACAAAGCTTTACCAGATGAAGTGCATATTACAGTAGGTGCAGTAAGATACAATGCACACGGCCGTGATCGTTCAGGCGTATGTTCTGTACAATTCGCTGAACGTATTCAACCAGGCGATACAGTACCAATTTATTTAAAACGTAATCCAAACTTCAAGTTCCCAACAGATGGTGACACACCAGTGATAATGATTGGTCCTGGTACAGGTATTGCGCCATTTAGAGCTTATATGCAAGAGCGTGAAGAAAATGGTTATAAAGGTAACACTTGGTTATTCTTTGGCGACCAACACTTTACAACCGACTTTTTATATCAAACTGAATGGCAAGAATGGTTGAAAGACGGCACGTTAGGTAAGATGGATATCGCATTCTCACGCGATACAGATGAAAAAGTTTATGTGCAACACCGTATTTCAGAACACAGTGCGCAGTTTAATGAATGGCTACAAAATGGCGCTTCAATTTATATTTGTGGCGATGAAAAGAACATGGCTAAAGACGTACATCAAGCGATTCGCAACGTCTTAATTAAAGAGCAAAACTTATCTGAAGAAGATGCTGAGGCATATCTTAAACAAATGAAAAAAGATAAACGTTATCAACGTGATGTGTACTAAAGAAGGGGTGGTATTTAATGGCTAAAACAAATAAGCAAATATCTGATGAATTAAACCAAAAGCTTGACGCCTTAGAATATCTCAAAGACGATAGTAATTATTTACGTGGAACGATTGAACAAGGTTTAGCAGATCCATTAACTGGTGCTATTTCTGATGATGATACGAAATTATTAAAGTTCCATGGTAGCTACCAACAAGATGATAGAGATTTACGCGATGAACGTCGTAAACAGAAGCTTGAACCGGCATACGGCTTTATGATTCGTGTACGTCTACCTGGGGGCAAAGCAACACCAGACCAATGGTTAGCAATGGATGACATTTCAGAACGTTATGGCAATCAAACAATGAAATTAACGACACGTCAAACGTTCCAATTCCACGGCATTTTAAAACGCAATTTAAAATCTTCAATGCAAAAGATTAATGAAGCAGTACTTGATACGATTGCAGCCTGTGGGGACGTCAATCGTAATACGATGTGTAACCCTAATCCATATCAATCAAGTATCCATAAAGAAATCAATGATTATGCTAAAGCAATTAGTGATCATTTATTACCTAAAACAAATGCGTATCATGAAATTTGGTTAGATGGAGAGAAAGTCTTAGATTCATCTGAAGAAGTGGAACCAATGTACGGTAAGAGATATTTACCACGTAAATTTAAAATTGGTATTGCAGTCCCACCTTCAAATGATATTGATGTCTACTCTCAAGATATTGGTCTTATCGCTA
Source organism: Staphylococcus sp. NRL 16/872 (assembly GCF_022815905.2). Taxonomy (NCBI): domain Bacteria; kingdom Bacillati; phylum Bacillota; class Bacilli; order Caryophanales; family Staphylococcaceae; genus Staphylococcus; species Staphylococcus sp. NRL 16/872. Next base: position 336,511 of record NZ_CP119327.1, read on the forward strand.
TTGTTGAGAACGAAGAACTCATCGGATTTAACGTTACAATCGGTGGCGGTATGGGTATGACGCATGGTAACCCTGACACGTATCCTCAAGTAGGACGTTTAGTTGGATTTATCCCTAAAGATAAGGCGATTGAAGTTTGTGAGAAAATTTTAACGATTCAACGCGACTACGGCAATCGTGAGAATCGTAAAAATGCACGTTTCAAATATACTGTGGACCGCTTAGGTGTGGATAAGGTAGTTGAAGAACTCACTTCACGTTTAGGATGGAACATTGAAAAAGCACGTGACTTCGAATTTGAACATAACGGCGACCGTCTAGGTTGGATTGAAGGCGAAAAAGGCGTTTGGAATTATACGTTATTTATTCAAAATGGACGCGTCAAAGATACGGAAGATTATCAATTAAAAACGGCATTGCGAAAAATCGCAGAAACACATACGGGCGACTTCAGATTATCTCCAAACCAAAACTTAATTATTGCAAATGTAACTCCTGAGAAAAAAGAGGAAATCCAAAGTCTTATTGACCACTATGGTTTAACAGACGGTAAGAATTATACAGGTTTACGACGTAATTCAATGGCTTGCGTAGCCTTTCCAACATGTGGATTGGCTATGGCTGAATCAGAACGTTATCTACCATCTTTAGTTTCTAAGATTGAAGATTTATTAGATGAAGCGGGTTTGAACGATGAAGAAATTACGATTCGTATGACAGGTTGTCCAAATGGTTGTGCGAGACCAGCACTTGCTGAAATTGCATTTATTGGTAAAGCGCCTGGTAAATACAATATGTATTTAGGTGGCGGATTTAACGGTGAACGCTTAAATAAATTGTATAAAGAGAATATTGGCGAACAAGAAATTCTTGAAAGTTTACGTCCTATTCTTATGGACTATGGTAAAGAACGTCTTGAAGGTGAACATTTCGGTGACTTTGTTATTCGTTCTGGCGTAGTAGCTAAAGTTCACGGTGACCAAGATTTCCATAGTTAATTTTCAGAAAAATAAAAAACGGGGGGTGACAGGATGGGAAAAGTTTATCTAGTAGGTGCAGGGCCTGGTGATCCAGATTTATTAACGATTAAAGGTATGAAAGCAATTCAAGTGGCAGATGTTATTCTATATGACCGTTTAGTGAATAAAGAAATCTTAGAATTTGCGAAACCATCAACGAAATTCTTCTATTGTGGTAAAGATCCGAATAAATACTCCTTACCGCAAGAGGAAACGAATCGCATGTTAGTGAGTTTAGCGAAAAAGGGTCATACGATTACGCGTCTAAAAGGGGGCGACCCATTTGTCTTCGGTCGTGGAGGTGAAGAAGCGGAAATCTTAGCACAACATCAAATCCCATTCGAAATCGTCCCTGGTATTACTTCAGGTATTGCAGCACCAGCTTATGCGGGCATTCCAGTGACGCATAGAGATTATAGTTCTTCCGTTGCGTTTGTTACAGCAGTGAATAAACCTGGCATGTCGAAAGACGCATACTGGGAACATCTGGCACATGGACCAGAAACACTGTGTGTTTACATGGGTGTAAAGCGATTGCCTGAAATTTGTGAATTGCTTATCCGTCATGGTAAATCGATGGATACACCTGTGGCGTTAGTCCATTTAGGAACGACTGCTTCCCAGAAGACTGTTACCGGCACATTAGGCACGATTGTCGAACAAGCATCTGCGATTAAGAATCCGGCAATGATTGTGATTGGCGATGTAGTGCAAATGAGACAGAAGATTAGCTGGTTTAAAGAACAAGTTGTTGATTTAGAAATGACCTTACCTTAGTTATAATGTAGGTGAATAAATCGGCATAAAGGCGAAGTGAATGGGGGAAACAGTATGAATAGTATGCCACTTATGATTGATTTAACAAATAAACATATTGTCATTGTTGGTGGTGGACAAGTAGCGACAAGACGGGCCACTACATTAATAGCATATTGTCCCAATGTTCATATTGTGAGTCCTTCACTCACACCAGCCTTACATACATTAGTAACTGAAGGTCGCATTACATGGAGTGAAAAAGCCTTTGAACCACGTGATTTAGAAGGTGCGCATCTTGTAGTTGTTGCGACAAATGAGCCTGAAGTGAACAAGCAAGTGAAAGAAAGTCTACCTAAAGGGGTCTTACTTAATCACGCAACAGATGCACAATCAGGAGACGTCACATTTCCTAGCATTTTAACACGTGGACGACTAACGATGAGTGTCTCAACGAACGGCGCAAGTCCTAAATTAGGCGCGCAAATCATCTCTACTTTAGGTGATATGTACGATGAACGTTACGAGGCATATATAGAATTTTTATATCAAAGTAGACAGCACATTAAAGCATTACCAATTGAGCCATCTGAAAAACAAAATTTATTGCAACAAATATTATCTGAAACATACTTGAACAAAGATAAGCAACGAGAATTCATGCGATGGCTCCAATCACAAGTTTAATATGAAGGGGCATATGATATATGAGGAAATTATTTATATTTGCATTAGCTGGATTTTTAGCCCAACTTGTTGACGGGTCACTCGGAATGGGTTTCGGGGCCTCCTCATCATCTATTTTATTAACGTATGGCATTGCACCTGCGATAGTATCCGCCACTGTGCACTTTTCCGAAATCGCAACGACAGCAGCTTCAGGAACGTCACATTGGAAATTTGAAAATGTACATAAACCGACCATGTTAAAGCTAGCGATTCCTGGAGCGATTAGTGGATTTATTGGTGCTGCATTGTTAACGCGTATACATGGCAATTATATTAAACCCTATATCGCTTTATTTTTACTTTCAATGGGAATTTACATTTTATATCAATTCCTATTTAAACGAAATAAAGAACTTCACACGCATGATGGAAAGTTAAGTAGTGCTAAGCTTATGCCACAAGGTGCTATCGCTGGTTTTTTAGATGCCATTGGTGGCGGTGGGTGGGGTCCAGTCAATACACCTTTGCTATTGGCAAGTCATAAGATTCAACCACGCTACGCTATCGGTACAGTCTCAGCGAGTGAGTTTTTCGTCACACTATCAACATCAATAAGTTTTATTCTCTTTTTAGGTATCACACAAATTAATTGGTGGTTTGTCATCGCATTAAGTGTTGGCGGTATGGTAGCAGCTCCTATTTCTGCTTATCTTACTAAAATCTTACCAATAAATATTTTAGCTATTTGTGTTGGTGGATTAATCATCTTTACAAATAGTAACGCATTGATGAAATATTTAGGTAGCGATGGCACAATTACAAATATTATTAGATTCGCAATTATTTGTGCGATTGTGATATTAATTATTATCACACTAATTCGCAACAAAAAATTGTCTTTTTCTTACAAGTAAAACCGAGTAAACTAATCAATTTAATTAGAAAAGGGGTAATGAAGTTATGGCAACAAATGAAGCAATTATTAATTATACAATTCGACCACATGGTGGCGAATTAATTAATCGTGTCGTTGAAGGTGAAGAAAGAGATACTTTAATCGAAGCTGCGAAATCATTTAAGAAGATTACGTTAAATCCATGGGCAATTTCTGATTTAGAGTTAATTGCTATTGGTGGGTTTAGTCCATTAACTGGTTTCATGGGTGAAGCGGATTACACTAAAGTTGTTGAAGACACACATCTTGAAAATGGTTTAGTGTGGAGTATTCCAATCACATTGCCAGTAACTGAAGACGAAGCAGCTAAATTGGAAGTTGGCGATGACGTGGCGCTTTACGGGGAAGATGGAGAATTATACGGTACATTAAAACTTGAAGAAAAATATACGTATGACAAAGAAAAAGAGGCACAAAATGTCTATGGTACTACTGAAGAAGCACATCCAGGCGTTAAAAAAGTTTATGACAAAGGCAATGTTTACCTAGCTGGTCCTATCCAATTAGTGAATCGTCCAAAACATGATGAATTCTCAGATTACCATTTAGATCCAGCTGAAACACGTCAATTATTCCATGATCTTGGTTGGAAAACTGTGGTTGGTTTCCAAACACGTAATCCTGTGCACCGTGCACATGAATATATTCAAAAATCAGCGTTAGAAATTGTGGATGGCTTATTACTCAATCCATTAGTAGGTGAAACAAAAGCAGATGATATTCCAGCAGATGTACGTATGGAAAGTTATCAAGCGATTCTTAAAAACTACTTCCCGAAAGATAGAGCACGTTTAGTCATCTATCCAGCAGCAATGCATTATGCAGGACCACGTGAAGCAATCTTACATGCGACAGTCCGCAAAAACTATGGTTGTACACATTTCATTGTCGGTCGTGATCATGCAGGTGTAGGCGATTATTACGGCACGTATGAAGCTCAAGAACTTATTTCTCAATTTGAAGATGAATTAGATATTCAAATCTTGAAATTTGAACATGCTTTTTATTGTGAAAAATGTGGCAACATGGCAACGGCAAAAACATGCCCACACGATGCATCAGAACATGTTCACTTAAGTGGTACAAAAGTGAGAGAAAAATTACGTAACGGTGAATCATTACCAACTAAATTCTCAAGACCAGAAGTAGCAGAAGTATTAATTAGAGGTTTGAAACAACAATAAGTGGAGGGAAAAGCATGAGTCAATCAAGTAATATTACATGGCACGATTCTGAAGTAACGAAAGCAGATAGACAACAACAGAATGGTCATAAGAGTGTAGTGATTTGGTTTACAGGCCTATCAGGTTCAGGTAAATCAACCGTTTCAGTTGCACTTGAACAAGCATTATTTGAACAAGGAAAACATGCCTATCGTTTAGACGGCGATAATGTACGTCATGGCTTAAACAAGAATTTAGGGTTCAGTCCTGAAGATCGTAAAGAAAACATTCGTCGTATTGGTGAAGTAAGCAAATTACTAGTAGATGCTGGCACGATTGCTATTACAGCATTTATCTCTCCATATAGAGCAGACCGCGATGATGTACGCGCTATTTTAGAAGATGGTGAGTTTATCGAAGTCTATACAGAATGTAGCGTTGAAGAATGTGAGAAAAGAGACCCTAAAGGACTTTATCAAAAAGCCCGTTCAGGTGAAATCAAAGAATTCACTGGCATTAGCGCCCCTTACGAAGCCCCCAACCAACCAGAAATTACTATTAATACAGAACAACAAAGCGTAGAAGAATCTGTAGAAGTCATTCTTAACTACTTAAAAAATAAACAATATATTTAAATAAATCATTTAAACGCATTATCGACATCAAACTATGTTGATAATGCGTTTTTTTAATATATGTTTGTAGTTATTAACCCGATTTTCATGATACAAAACATCTTCTAAATAATCAGATAAATTACAAAGTCGAGAACAACACTGTCGAAAAAAGACACAAACCCATTGGCATAGAGGGGCTATAGTTTTTGTAATAAAGACTATCTTTTTTTACAAACTGCGTTACATTATTATGATTCATTTACAAAGCTTTAACATCGCCCACAAACCCTTGTATCTCTGTTAAAGTGTGTCTTGTCGTTAATTAACGAGAGAAAATCAAAAACATTACTTAAAATATTAATAATTGTAAATTGCAGGTAGCCACAAGAAAAATTATTTTCAAACAAATCTAGGAGGATATTAATTATGAAAAAAATCGCTACAGCTACAATCGCGACGGCAGGTATTGCAACTTTCGGACTAGCGCATCACGATGCAGATGCAGCGGAAAACAATAATAATGGATATAACCCTAACGATCCATATTCATATAGCTACACTTATACAATTGACCAACAAGGTAATTATCATTATAAATGGCAAGGTAACTGGAGCCCAGCATTAGCACAACAAGGCGGTCAACAAACTGCAAATAATCAAACACAAAATTACAATTATAACTACAGCTATAACAATAACTATGGCTATACTCAAAATCAAAACCAAACTCAAAATACAAACAATAATACACAATCATATACTGCTAACAACAACGGCGGTGGCTTAGGCTCAAATTATTCAACATCAAACCGCAATGTTAAAGTTACAACTCAAAAAGCACCAACGACTCAAACAACTCAAACAACTCAAACAACTCAAAAATCACAAACAACACAAACTTCAAACACAACAAGCAGTAAAGCATTTGCTGGTAAATCAAGCTCAGGTGCTAACCTTTACACATCAGGCCAATGCACTTACTACGTATACGATAAAGTAGGTGGACAAATTGGTAGTACATGGGGTAACGCAAATAACTGGGCAAACGCAGCAGCACAAAGCGGTTACACAGTAAACAATACACCTAAATCAGGCGCTATCATGCAAACAACTCAAGGCGCTTATGGTCACGTTGCATATGTTGAGAACGTAAATGATGACGGTTCAGTTAACGTTTCAGAAATGAACTACAACGGTGGACCAGGTGTCGTATCAACACGTACAATTTCAGCTGGCCAAGCTGGTTCATACAACTATATTTCATAATACAAATGTACATTAACCACGATTCCTCATATATTGGAGTCGTGGTTCTTTTTTGTTTTTAGAAAAGGTCAAGGCATGTTTTCTCACATTATGATTGAAGCCGAAGCAGAACGGGAAATAAATATAATAAGAAATACGACAATTTAAATAAAGTATTGCCCAATGTTAAAGGAAGGTGAGTTAACATGTCATTCGATATTATTAAATGGATTATATTGATTTTAATTGTTATTGTAACGATTGGCGTTATATTTGGATTAATATGGGGCTCAATATTTGAAGAACGTGCCTACGACAAACGTTCTAAAAAAGAAAAACAAAAAAATTTAGAAAAGAACTTAGACATGGCAAAAGGTCATACAGAAGATGAAGAAACGTATGATGACACAAAAGATATTCCAACAAAAAAAGGAAAAATTAAAGACAATGACCATAAATAAATTGAGTGAGCCTGTGACATTATTATATGTTACAGGCTCATCTTACATATTGGCAGTAGCTAACTGAATTGAAAATGCGCTTATATTAAGCTTTTTTCAATTCTAGTTATCCTTGCCGGGGAGCGGGGTCCCAACATAGAGACTTTCGAAAAAGAAAGTTTACGGCCAACGTGAGTTGGGGTTGGACGACGAAATTATTTTAATTTCTGTTCCGCACCCATTTTATTTGACTGCATAATTGATAATCATTATCATTTATAATGAAACAATTTTCAAAAATCAATATAGTTATATACGTTTAACATCAGAAAGTGTTAAAATAAGTATGTTAAAAAAATCACATAAATCTCTATATATAGTTAGGAGCTTTCATCATGCTACTATTCGTAGTAGAAATCGCGATCATGATATTGGCCATATTATTAGGGCTTAGAACAGCTGGCGCTTTAGGATGTGGTATCTTCGCTATTGTGGCTCAACTTATCATGATATTCGGATTTCAATTACCTCCGGGATCAGCACCCGTAACTGCAGTATTAATCATCTTATCTATTGGTATCGCCGGTGGTACTTTACAAGCTACAGGAGGTATAGACTATCTTGTCTATCTCGCTTCAAAAATTATCGAACGATTTCCTAGATCAATTATTTTTATTGCACCAATGATTGTCTTTCTATTCGTATTTGGCGTAGGTACAGCGAATATTGCATTATCATTAGAACCAATTATTGCTAAGACAGCAGTTAAAGCGAAGATACAGCCTAAACGCCCTTTAACAGCTTCAGTGTTAACAGCAAATTTAGCATTATTATGTAGTCCTGCAGCATCTGCCACAGCATACATTATCTCAGTTATGGCAGGTTATGATATTTCAATGGGCAAATATTTAAGTATTGTCTTACCAACTGCTATTATTACAATGTTACTGTTAAGTGTCTTTTGTACATTTGTAGGTCGTAAAACAACAGTAACTGAAAGTGAAATTGCACATACGCCTGATGTTGAAATGGTGCTTTCATTTTCCAAAAAAGTAAAAATAGGTGTTATCGCGTTCTTACTATGTGTTGTAGGGATTCTAACATTTGGCATCTTCCCAGATTTAATGCCTACTTTCAAAGTGAATGGAAAAGAAGTAGCGCTCACAATGACTGAAATTGTGCAATTCTTTATGTATTTAAGTGTGGCAGTTAATCTATTGCTACAAAAAATTAATACAAGCGATATTCTATCTTCTAATATTACACAATCCGCAATTGGTGCACTGTTTGCCGTGTTAGGGCCAGGGTGGTTAGGTGCAACGATCTTTAATGCGCCTCAGAATTTAAAAATTATTAGAGATGATATTGGTAAAACGATACAATCAGTGCCATGGCTAGTGATAATCTTAGTCGCTGTCGTCGCGATGATTGTTATTTCACAAACGGCTACGGCTTCAATCATGGTGCCAATTGTCATGAGCATGGGCATTCCACCAATGTATTTTATTGCAATGGTTCAAACCTTGAATGTTAACTTTGTGATTCCTGCGCAACCAACGATACTCTTTGCGGTTAACTTGGATGAGACAGGACGCACCCGACCAACGAGTTTCATCATACCAGGTTTCTTCGCGATTATCGTCTCAGTCATCGTTGGATTTACTATTAAAATGATATTAGGATATTAAATATTAAGGCTATTGAGTTCTTATCAACGTGGAAGAACTTGATAGCCTTTTTTGATGAAAAATGGGCTATCCTATAAAAATAAAAATAAATATAAATGCATATATGAGTTATAAATATTCATTTTTAATTCGATGTAAACTTTATTAAATACGTTAAATTTAAACTTAACACTGTTGTTTTAACGATTTAGGACGCTTATAAATATGTTGTTAATATATATTTATTCAAAAATAAAAATGGATTAATTTGAATGGAATTTGCATTTTTATTTAATATTAGATATCGTCGAAATATAAAACACTCAAAAAACAGCAAAATATATAGAGGAGGAGCATCGTTGAAAAAAGAAAAAATTATGGATTGGCCGACCTTCATAGGGACGGTGATTGTATTATTAATCGCTGTTATACCGATGATGGTATTTCCTGGAGCAAGTGAAAAGGTCATTACTGATATTAATAGTGCAATTTCAAATTCAATTGGATCAGTATACTTATTCATGGGTTTAGCAATATTATTCTTTGTTCTATATATCGCATTTGGAAGATATGGAAATGTAACGCTTGGGAAAGCAACAGATAAACCAGAATTTAATAATTTTAGCTGGGCATCAATGTTGTTTTGTGCCGGTATCGGTTCCGATATTTTGTATTGGGGCGTTATAGAGTGGGCATTTTATTATCAAGTTCCACCGAATGGCGCAAAAGGTATGACAGATGAAGCACTTACATATGCCACGCAATATGGCATGTTCCACTGGGGACCAATTGCTTGGGCAATATATGTTCTGCCAGCGTTACCAATCGGATATTTGGTGTTCGTAAAAAAACAACCTGTTTATAAAATTAGTCAGGCATGTCGTCCAGTATTAAAAGGTCAAACAGATAAACTATTAGGTAAGTTAGTAGATATCTTATTCATCTTCGGCTTACTTGGTGGGGCGGCAACATCATTAGCGCTCGGTGTACCTATGATTTCTGCCGGTATTGAAAGACTTACAGGTATTGATGGAGAAAATATGGTCATGCGATCAATTATTTTACTAACGATTACAGTCATTTTTGCCATCAGTTCTTATACTGGTTTGAAAAAAGGTATTCAAAAATTAAGTGACGTAAACGTATGGCTATCGTTCTTATTACTAGCATTTGTATTTATCGTAGGTCCAACTATTTTTATTATGGAAACGACTATTACTAGTTTTGGTAATATGATGAGAGACTTTTTCCATATGGCCACATGGATAGAACCGTTTGGTGGAATAAAAGGGCGTAAAGAAACGCACTTCCCACAAGATTGGACAATATTTTATTGGTCATGGTGGTTAGTATATGCACCCTTTATCGGTTTATTCATCGCTCGTATTTCAAAAGGTCGTCGTCTTAAAGAAGTCATTTTAGGCACAATTATCTATGGTACTTTAGGTTGCCTATTATTCTTTGGCATCTTCGGAAATTATGCTGTTTATTTACAAATTTCAGGGCAATTTGATGTAATTAATTTCTTAAATGCTCACAGTACAGAAGCTACAATTATAGAAGTTATGCATCAATTACCTTTCCCTACTTTAACAATTATCTTATTCTTAATATCAGCATTCTTATTCTTAGCGACTACGTTTGATTCTGGTTCATATATTTTAGCAGCCGCATCTCAGAAAAAAGTGATTGGAGAACCATTAAAAGCAAATCGTTTATTCTGGGCATTTGCTTTATGCTTACTACCATTCTCATTAATGTTAGTAGGTGGAGAGCGTGCACTTGAAGTTTTAAAAACGGCTTCAATTTTAGCAAGTGTGCCACTTATTGTCATATTTATCTTTATGATGATATCCTTTATCATTACGTTAAATAGAGATAGGATTAAACTCGAAACACGTGCTGATAAACATAAAGAAATTGAACGTCGTTCCCTAAGAATTGTTCAAGTTAAAGAAAAGCCAGAAGACGATAATTTATAACACAAATAAAGCTAGAGGACTTTGGAAGTCCTCTAGCTTTTTTATATTTCTTCGTCTTCTGGTATAGGATAATGTTCGAAGATTTGACCACTTTCAATTGCGTTACTCAAATTTTCTAACCATTTACAATATTGTTTGGTATGAGTAAGTTGGTCTTGAATTCTATTAATTTCTGATTTTGCTTCATTATCTAAATTCTCGCTTTGTAATGCTTCTTCGAGAAGTATTTCTGCTTCTTTTATTGCTTCTAAATTAGTATTGACTTCGCGTTCCCATTTTTGAGTAAAGAAATTACGAAAGAAATTAAAAAAGTTTTTTTCAGCAATAAAATGTTGTTTTCTACTGCCACGAGTGAACTGTTGTTTTACGATGTCAAACTCTTGCAGTTTTTTTACACCAGCACTCATACTTGGTTTGCTCATTTGCAATTGTTCACGCATTTCATCTAGCGTCATACTTCCTTCAAAAACCATAGTGCCATACAAATTACCTACACTTCTGTTAGTTCCATATAAGTCCATTGTTTCGCCAATGGAATTAATTACTAAATCTTTTGCTTCTTCAATTTTTTGATTATAGTTTTTAGAACGTGCCATGTGTGCACCTCCTTTATTGCATGTTAATAATTGCGACAATAAATATTTACGCTCATTTTTTAGTCTCAATCATTATAAAGCGTTTTATAAAAACTTTCAAAATTGCATAACTATTTTTAGCATTTTTTGTACTTAATTTTCAAGAAAAGTTGAAAAAATGTGTGTAGTTAGAACGTTTGCAAGGGTATAGAAAGTATGCTAGGATAAATTTGTAAAATTCGTTAAATAAAAATTTAACAAACTTAACGGAGGTCGTTTGATGGAACTTGTAGAAAAATTGTCTCGTCGTCAATATATCGATGGTGAATGGGTCGAAAGTTCAAATAAAAATACTAGAGATATTATCAATCCTTATAACCAAGAAGTTATTTTTACTGTTTCTGAAGGCACTGCTGAAGACGCTGAACAAGCAATTTTAGCAGCGCGTCGTGCATTTGAAGATGGCGAATGGTCATTAGAAACAAGTGAAGTCAGAGGTAAAAAAGTTAGAGCAATTGCGGATAAAATCGCTGAAAATCGCGATGAATTAGCAAAATTAGAAACATTAGATACTGGTAAAACATTAGAAGAATCCTATGCAGATATGGATGATATTGCAAACGTGTTTACGTATTTCGCAGGTTTAGCCGATAAAGATGGTGGCGAAATTATTAATACACCAATCCCAAATTCTGAAAGTAAAGTATTAAAAGAGCCAGTAGGAGTAGTAACTCAAATTACGCCATGGAACTATCCATTATTACAAGCATCATGGAAGATTGCGCCAGCATTAGCGACTGGATGTTCATTAGTTATGAAGCCAAGTGAGATTACACCATTAACTACAATTCGTGTGTTCGAATTAATGGAGGAAGTCGGTTTCCCTAAAGGTGTTATTAATCTAGTGCTAAGTAGTGGTGAAGAAATTGGCGATACACTATCAGGGCATAAAGAAGTGGATTTAGTTTCATTTACAGGCGGCATTGAAACAGGTAAACACATTATGAAGAATGCTGCTAATAACGTAACGAACGTTGCATTAGAACTTGGTGGTAAAAATCCAAACATCATATTTGATGATGCGGACTTTGAATTAGCAGTAGACCAAGCATTAAATGGTGGTTATTTCCATGCAGGCCAAGTTTGTTCAGCAGGTTCACGTATTTTAGTGCATAACAACATTAAAGATGACTTTGAAAAGGCCTTAATTGAACGTGTTGGAAAAATCAAGCTAGGTAACGGCTTTGACGATGATACTGAAATGGGACCAGTTATTTCAACTGAGCATCGTAGTAAAATTGAAAAATACATGGAAATTGCCAAAGAAGAAGGCGCAACAATTGCAATTGGCGGTAAACGTCCTGATAGAGATGACTTAAAAGATGGTTTATTCTTTGAACCAACAGTGATTACTAATTGTGATACGTCAATGCGTATTGTACAAGAAGAAGTATTTGGTCCGGTTGTTACCGTTGAAGGCTTCGATAGTGAAGAAGAAGCGATTAAATTAGCCAATGATTCTATTTATGGTTTAGCTGGTGCAGTATTCTCAAAAGATTTAGGAAAAGCACAGCGAGTAGCTAACAAACTTAAATTAGGTACAGTATGGATTAATGATTTCCATCCTTACTTTGCACAAGCACCATGGGGCGGTTACAAACAATCAGGTATTGGCCGTGAATTAGGTAAAGAAGGTTTAGAAGAATACTTAATTACTAAACATATCTTAACTAATACAAATCCAGAGCCAGTGAATTTCTTCAGTAAGTAAAAGTTATATATAGATAAAAAGGGGCCGTAGAATTTGTAAATATCATACGGTCCCGTTTATTTGAACTAAGTAGAAAAACGTATCGAACTTAAATACGACATAGATAAAAAAGAAGTCGAGCTTATCGACAAATTAATTTTAAGGGAGGACGAATATTACAATGAGCAAAAAGAAATCTTATGATTATGTGATTATCGGAGGCGGAAGTGCTGGGTCAGTACTAGGGAACCGTTTAACAGAGGACAAAGATAAAGATGTCCTTGTATTAGAAGCAGGACGAAGTGATTATCCATGGGACTTATTTATTCAAATGCCAGCAGCATTAATGTTCCCTTCAGGAAATCGATTTTATGATTGGATTTATGAAACTGAAGAAGAACCACATATGGGTCGTAAAGTAGACCATGCACGTGGTAAAGTGCTTGGTGGTTCAAGCTCTATCAATGGCATGATTTATCAACGTGGTAACCCAATGGATTATGAAGGTTGGGCAGAGCCAGAAGGTATGGAAACATGGGATTTCGCACATTGTTTACCATACTTTAAACGATTAGAAAAAACTTATGGCGCTGCACCTTATGATAAATATAGAGGCCACCAAGGTCCTATAAAATTAAAAAGAGGACCTGCAACCAACCCATTATTTAAATCATTCTTTGATGCAGGGGTTGAAGCGGGATATCATAAAACAAAAGATGTCAATGGTTATAGACAAGAAGGATTTGGACCATTTGATAGTCAAGTACATAATGGTCGACGTGTTTCTGCTTCTAGAGCTTATTTACATCCAGCTATGAAACGTAAAAATTTAACAGTTAAAACACGCGCATTTGTTACTAAAATTCATTTCGATGGCAATAAAGCCACTGGGGTAACATTTAAACGTAACGGTAGATATCATACTGTTGAGGCTGGAGAAGTTATCTTATCAGGTGGTGCTTTTAACACCCCTCAATTATTACAATTATCAGGTATTGGTGATGCGGAATTCTTAAAATCTAAAGGAATTGAACCTCGCATGCACTTACCAGGTGTTGGAGAAAACTTTGAAGATCACTTAGAAGTATACATTCAACATAAATGTAAACAACCCGTTTCTCTACAACCAAGTTTAGATGTGAAACGTATGCCTTGGATTGGGCTACAATGGATATTCGCACGCAAAGGTGCTGCAGCGTCTAACCACTTTGAAGGTGGCGCATTTGTAAGATCAAATGATCAAGTTGATTATCCAAATTTAATGTTCCATTTCTTGCCAATTGCTGTAAGATATGATGGTCAAAAAGCACCAGTAGCTCATGGCTATCAAGTACACGTTGGTCCAATGTATTCTAATTCACGAGGTAGCTTGAAGATTAAATCTAAAGACCCATTTGAAAAGCCAAGTATTGTATTTAATTATCTATCTACTAAAGAAGATGAACAAGAATGGGTAGAAGCGATTAGAGTAGCGCGTAATATCTTATCGCAAAAAGCCATGGATCCATATAATGGCGGCGAAATTTCACCGGGACCATCTGTTCAAACTGATGAAGAGATTTTAGATTGGGTACGTAAAGATGGCGAAACAGCTTTACATCCTTCATGTAGTGCGAAAATGGGCCCTGCTTCAGATCCAATGTCAGTAGTTGATCCTTTAACAATGAAAGTACATGGAATGGAAAATCTTCGAGTAGTTGATGCCTCTGCTATGCCTAGAACAACAAATGGTAATATTCATTCACCAGTACTAATGCTTGCTGAAAAAGCTGCAGATATTATTCGTGGTAAAGAACCATTAGAACCACAATATGTAGATTATTATAGACATGGCGTAAGCGATGAAAAGGCTGGGGCAATGGAATTCGATCCATATTATCAACACTAAATTTTAAAAATTATATATAACGATAAAAAGGCAATTTCTAATTAAATCCAATAGAAATTGCCTTTTTTAATTTAATCATTAATACTGTTGTATGCCTGTCGCTACATATTACTCACTTTCAATCTTATTAATTAATGAAGTTTGATATTATAGATAAAAAGAAGTGATTTAGAAGGGCGGATGAATACCTCTTGAATGCAAATTATGAAATCACGTTCGATACGCAAAAAGAAGATACAGCTTCTGATTATTTATCGCTTAACTTAATACTAAAAGGTGAGATGACATGTCAAAGCAACAATCAAAATAAACAGTATCTTGCTGGGGATTTGATTTTAGTCAATAGCTACCAAAATTTCTTGATTTTAGACGATTCAGAAGTAAGCTTTATGTCGCTCCGACTGTCTAATAGTTATTTTTCACATTATATTGAAGATAAAAATATTTACTTTCACTTTGAGGAAATGTCTCAAAAAATACATAACGATATCAAAACATTATTGGCCAAAATAGGAATTACGTATTTAAGAAAAGGAAAGTTTCATCAACTACATATGGATCAAATGATGATTCAATTAATCGAGATGTTAGTGAAATTTATTCCATACCAATCTAGACACGAGATGATTCAAGAACAAAATAAAGATGACCTCTTTGCTAGTCTGGCATCAGAATTTATTAATCAACATTTTATGGAACATATTGGTTTAGACGATTTGGCGCATTATCTCAATTTATCTAGTTCATATACTTCGCGCTTATTTACGAAAAAACTAGGAACGTCGTTTAGTAGTTATCTTAATAAAGTTAGAACGAGAAATGCTGAAAAAGATTTGAAATACACGGATATTTCAATTACTGATATAGCATTGAAAAATGGCTTTTCTAATTCAACGTCATTAGCCAAAAATTTTAAATTATGGTATTACATGACACCAAGCGAATATCGTAAACAATACCAAGTTAAAGACTTACATCAGTTAGTAACGAAGCCAATGAATAAACAAAGTATTAAAAGATATATTCAATATTTGTCGTCATTTGTGGATAATCAAATGGATGTCGTCATTAATTCGGCAGAGCCGCAAAAAGAAATTGATATTCAACTAGAGGAAAATCTTGGACAATTAAATAAATATAATCATATCGTACAAATTGGAAGTATTGTTAATATGCGAGTACATCGATATAGACAACAACTATTAGAAGTAAAGGTCAGAATTGGATTAGATACTGTCCTTGTTCAAGATTTAGTGAACGATACTTCTTGGAGAGAACATGTCGTAGCATCGGATGAAATTATTCCACATAGTCATGAGTATATGACTTTAGATGAATGTTTATTATTTTTAATGAATCATCAAATACACTTGAGTATTCGTTTAAGACCACCACGTAGTGCAACTACCTTCCAATCATACTGTGATACTTGGGTAGAGATTCTTAAACATTTTATAAATATGACAACACGTAGTAGTAAAATGCACCTTTCAGTGATTATAGATGCCATTGATTTGAAACGATATATACAATTATATGATGTGTTTAATCAATATATTTCTAACGTGAAATTTATTGTGAATTATCAAGATGTTAGTGACTATAAGAATAACTTGAAATTAATCTTTAAAGATCACTCTGAAAAGATTAATATGTTAGCATTTGAAGCTAATCAAAATGACGTTGTCAATTTAGAAGTTTCTGAAGATATACAGTATCAATATGCTAAAAATCACATCAATGAGACTGTAAACGCATTACTCGAATGGCTTCCTGCGAGTCATAAAGACATTCCACTTATGTTACTCAACTGGAATACTTTAACTGGTAATTCTAATTTGACTAATGGTGAATATTTTAGAGCTGGTATTATATTTAAACAGTTACTGGATATTAATGAGAAGATATGTACGGTGGGGTATTGGTTGAATTATGAATTACATCAGAAGTATGGCGCAATGCATGAACATCAGCTGATGGGTATCGACTTATATCATCAATTTGATGGGAAACGACCTGCGTTCTTTACAAGTAATTTCTTTAAAATGCTCCAATATAATGTGAGATTTAGAAATGAGGAATGTATAGTTGTCGGAGACGATACGCATCTTCAAATTGTTGTATGGGATGCAGATCATTATAATCCATATTATACTATCTCGGAACAATTGAACGTCATGGAGAAGAGAAACGTTAAAATAGAAATTAAACAGCTTCAAAGTGGTTTATACAAAGTCAAACATTACACGTTAGATAAAGAAAATGGTGCTTTATATCGAGTGTGGCAACAGCATAACACAACGTATGGTATGGACCAGGAAACGATTGATTATGTTAATCGTATTTCATATCCCAAATTGGATATTACAGAAGTTAAAGTAGAAGAGACATTGAGGTATCATTTAAAAGTAATGACGAATTCTATTCATATTTTAGAAATTAATAAATATGTATAACTGGAGAATGACAAAAATTAATCATTAATTTTTGTCATTCTCCTTTTTAATTTTAAAAATAAATAAAATTAGAGATGAATAGGACATCGATTAAATATTAAATATAGAGATAAGCGATACAATAATAAGTGAGGAGAGATGAATTATGAATAAACAATTAATTAACACTTTACAAGAAAAAGAAGGACGCATGATTGAAATAAGAAGATATTTACATCAGCATCCTGAGTTATCATTCAAAGAACACGAAACACCAAAATATATAGCTGATTTCTACAAAGATAAAGATTGCGAAGTTGAGACTAATGTAGGGCCTAATGGGGTGAAAGTGACTATAGATAGTGGTAAACCTGGTAAAACAATTGCGATTCGAGCAGACTTTGATGCTTTACCTATTAAAGAAGCAACCGGTTTACCTTTTGCATCTAAAAATGAAGGCGTCATGCATGCATGTGGTCATGATGCACACACAGCGTATATGTTGATTTTGGGTGAAACATTAATAGAAATGAAAGATCAATTTAAAGGTAAAGTTATTATTATTCATCAACCAGCAGAAGAAATGCCTCCAGGTGGAGCACAAGGCATGATTAAAGATGGTGTACTTGATGGTGTAGATCATGTATTAGGCGCTCATGTAATGAGCACTATGGAAGCAGGTAAAGTCTTCTACAGAGAAGGATTTGTTCAAACTGGACGTGCTTATTTCAAATTAAAAGTACAAGGTTCAGGTGGCCATGGCTCTTCGCCACATATGGCTAATGATGCAATAGTGGCTGGGGCTCAGTTCGTTACGGAAGTTCAAACCATTGTATCAAGACGACTAAACCCCTTTGAAACGGGTGTTATCACAATAGGTTCATTTGATGGTAAGGGCCAATTTAATGTCATTAAAGATGCAGTAGAACTTGAAGGTGACGTAAGAGCGTTAACTGATGACACACGTGACACAATCGAAAAAGAATTGAAACGCTTAGTTAAAGGTATTGAATCAACATTTGGAGTGGAATGTGATTTCGAATTTAAAAAAGATTATCCAGCATTGTATAACGATCCTGAATTTACTCAATATGTTGCACAAACAATTAAAGAAGCGGATACAGATGATATTAAAGGTATAGAAGTTTGTGAACCTCAACCACCTTCAGAGGACTTCGCTTTCTATGCAACGACATTACCAAGCACATTTATTTATTCAGGTGCTGCACCAAAAGATGGAAATATTTATCCGCATCATCATCCAAAATTCACAATCGATGAATCATCAATGTTAGTGGCTGCAGAAGCGGTGGGAACAGTCGTTTTAGACTACTTAAGTTAAGGAGAGAACATCATGGAAATGAAACAACAACAATTCACTGGAAATAATAAACTTTTATTAGGTATTGTGCTCGGAGTAATTACATTTTGGCTATTTGCACAATCATTACTCAATTTAGTACCAACGATACAGCATTCATTTTCAAGTAATATTGGTACAACTAGTATTGCGATAAGTATTACGGCATTATTTAGTGGTATGTTTGTCGTTGGTGCAGGTAGCTTCGCCGATAAATTAGGTCGTGTAAGAATGACTTACATTGGATTAATATTGAGTATTATTGGCTCATTATTAATCATAGCAACACCATTTACTTCAATGTTAATTCTAGGACGTATTATTCAAGGACTATCAGCAGCAGCTATTATGCCATCTACCTTAGCGATTATTAAAACGTATTATCATGGTTCAGAGCGTCAACGTGCATTAAGTTTCTGGTCCATTGGCTCATGGGGCGGTTCAGGGTTTGCTTCTCTATTCGGAGGTATGATTGAAACAGCAATTGGTTGGCGTTGGATCTATATTATCTCTATAATTGTTGCTATTCTGGCAATCTTATTAATTAAAGGAACACCTGAAACGAAAGCTAACCAAACAAGTAGTACTAGATTTGATTTTATAGGTCTAACATTGTTTGTCATTATGATGCTAAGTATCAATATAGTAATTACGCAAAGTGCAAAATTAGGTTTATTCTCACCTATAATTTTAGCTTTAATTGCAACATTTATTATTTCAACTATTATCTTTGTGCGTGTTGAAATGAAGATGCATCATCCATTAATAGATTTTAAATTATTTAAGAATAAAGCCTATACGAGCGCTACGCTTTCAAATTTTATGTTAAACGGGGTCGCTGGTACATTAATCGTTGCTAATACTTTCGTACAGCAAGGTTTAGGTTTCTCAACATTTCAAACTGGTTTACTTTCAATTACGTATTTAATTACAGTGTTATTGATGATTCGTGTTGGTGAAAAGGTACTGCAAAAAGTTGGTGCAAGAAAACCAATGTTATTAGGTACTGCACTTAATATGGTGGGGATTTTACTAATATCATTTACATTCCTATCACCTCAAATGTATGTTGTCGTGTGTGTTATTGGTTTCTTATTATACGGATTAGGGCTAGGCTTCTATGCGACACCATCTACAGATACGGCCATTTCAAATTCTCCTGAAGATAAAGTAGGTGTGGCGTCAGGTATTTATAAAATGGCATCTTCACTTGGTGGCGCCTTTGGTATCGCACTTTCAGGTACTATATATGGTATAGGTACTGCAATGGTTAATATTAATTTTGGTGCAATGTTGGGATTATGGTTGAACATCTTAATGGCATTCATTTCATTTACTGTCATACTTATAGGTGTTCCTAAACAGCATTCTAAATAATATATCGCTTTTTAACTTAATCAAAGCGTGTGCAAAGTCTCTTGAGGACTTGCATACGCTTCTTTTTTAAGAAAAAGTGAATACAATATAGTAAGGTAACATTAAAAATTATTTAAGTAATATGAAACCGTGACACAACATTGTAAAAAGAGAAAAGCATATAATGAAGAAAAAGGATGCGAAAAAGGAGTGGAGAAAAGATGACTCAAGATTTAGTGAAACGTTTACAAGATAAAGAAGAACGTATGATTGAAATTCGTCGTCATTTACATGAACATCCAGAACTTTCATTTAAAGAAACAGAAACCCCTAAATATATTGCTGATTTTTATAAAGATAAAGATTGTAAAGTTGAAACCAATGTTGGTGAAAATGGCGTGAAAGTAACTATCGATAGTGGTGAAGCAGGTAAAACAATCGCTATTCGTGCTGATTTCGATGCATTGCCTATTCAAGAAGATACAGGCTTATCTTTCGCATCGAAAAATGATGGCGTGATGCATGCATGTGGTCATGATGCGCATACTGCGTACATGCTTGTTTTGGCAGAAACACTGATTGAAATGAAAGATCAATTTAAAGGTAAAGTTATTGTCATTCATCAGCCAGCAGAAGAAATGCCTCCTGGTGGCGCAAAAGGCATGATTGAAGATGGCGTTTTAGATAGCGTTGATCATGTGCTTGGTACGCATGTCATGACAAATATGGAACCTGGTAAAGTGTATTATCGTCCAGAGAATGTCCAAACCGGCCGTTCATATTTCAAATTAACGGTTCAAGGAGAAGGTGGACATGGCTCATCACCTCATACAGCGAACGATGCAATTGTAGCGGGGGCTAACTTTGTAACTACCGCTCAAACTGTTGTATCACGTCGACTTAATCCTTTTGAAACTGGCGTAGTAACGATTGGTTCTTTTGATGGAAAAGGACAATTCAATGTAATTAAAGATAAAATTGTACTTGAAGGCGATGTGCTTGCACTTACAGATGCTACGCGTGACCGTATTGAAGAAGAGTTGAACCGTTTAGTTAAAGGACTTGAGGCAACGTTTGGTGTTAAGTGCGACTTTGAATTTAGTAAAGACTATCCGGCATTGTACAATGATCCAGATTTTACTGAGTATGTAGCGAAAACAATTGAAAATGCAGATCTAGCAGATGTTAAAGGTGTCGAAGAATGTGAAGCACAACCTCCATCTGAAGATTTTGCATTTTATGCGAAAGCACTTCCAAGTACATTTATCTACTCAGGTGCAGCGCCACAAGATGAGAAAGCGTACCCACATCATCACCCTAAATTTAAAATTGATGAATCATCTATGCTTGTTGCAGCAGAAGCGGTAGGCGCAGTCGTTTTAGATTACTTAAATTCATAGTAAAGTATCGATTGAAACAATTTTTTAATCTACAATTTGGGTTAAACTGTCACCCTTACACCACTAGTTTTAAAGATATTGTTCATGATAATATAAGTTTATATAGAAATACTGGGGTGAGATGATGAGTTTTTACGATTTTATGCAAGGATTTGTAGACGACCAGACCCCGTTAGGTGAACTTGCTCATTGGATAAATGAAGATCAGTCATTTCCAAAGCATGAACGTCTATCAGATAATATATTAAATTATTTTATAAACTTTCCTACTTCAGATAATGAATTTTTAGAAATTGTAAAACGTTCAATTTCTCTATATGAACAACAAGGACGAAATTAGGCATAATACTAGTATAGAAATGAAGGAATAACAGAGATGATTTTAGAAGACAGTTATAAAACTTATGTAATTGAAGAAATAGATAATCAATTAATGACAATTGAGAAAAATAATGATATCCAAAACTATAGTATTTTAGAAAAAATTAATGATTTATCCAATGACTCATTTTGTGTATTAAATCATTTATTCGTCAATGATGGTATGGAAGAAGCATTTGAAAAGAAATTTTTAGAGCGACCTAAGTACTTGCAAGATGAACCAGGATTTAAAGCATTACGTTTTTTACGTCCTAATGTTGCACATCGTCATTACATTATTTTGACATTATGGGAAGATCGCCAAGCATTCTATGACTGGCAAAACTCTACTGCTTATAATAAAACGCATGAAAAACGTGGCACTAGAGAAGGGGTAGACCACGATATAGTGAATCGAGATTTGTCTTATAATGTGCGTATTGAATTGGCAGGGTTGGAAACGGCAATAGATGTAAGTAATATATTTTAACACGATAAGATTAAGTTTCTTAAAACCTATCATTATTGGGGTTGGAAACTTAATCTTTTTAATTTATAAAGACGGGACTATTTAAAATCATTACCATAAGTGGTATATTTTAATGCGTTAAAGAATTTGAAAAGAGAGAGAAAGAATGAGAAGGGAAAGGAAGTTTAATATGAAGAATTCAAACTTACTTGCACCGGAAACGTATAACATTGTTTCTGAAATTGAGAAACACGCTTCAGATGCAACTAAAAAAGCACTGATTTATGAAAATGGACACGATGAACCTATCACCGTTACATATTCTGAATTAATCAATAATGCCAATAAAGTAGGCCATGTATTTTTAAATCATGGGTTAAAAAAGGGCGATAAAGTATTAATTATGATGCCACGTTCAATTATGACGTATGAACTTTACATCGCAGCTTTAAAATTGGGCATTGCGATTATTCCAAGTTCTGAAATGTTAAGAACGAAAGATTTACAATATCGTATTACACACGGGGAAATTAATGCTGTAATTGCTAAGGCAGATTTCGTCAAAGAATTTAAAAATATTAAAGAATATGATAATTTAACTAAATTTATTGTAGACGGACAAGAAACGGATTGGATTAGTATTGAAGATGAAAAAGAAGGCCAAAGTACGTCATTAGATATGGCTGACACGACTAGAGATGACATTGCTATATTATCGTACACTTCTGGTACGACTGGTAATCCAAAAGCGGTAACACATTCTCATGGTTGGGGTTACGCGCATATGAAAATGGCGCCAGAACATTGGCTATGTATTAAAGAAGACGACTTAGTATGGGCAACTGCAGCACCAGGTTGGCAAAAATGGGTATGGAGTCCTTTCTTATCTATTATGGGTTCAGGTGCTACTGCTTTCGTTTATAATGGAAAGTTCAATCCATCTCGTTACTTAGAATTATTACAAAATTTTAAAATTAATGTGTTATGCTGTACGCCAACAGAATATCGTATGATGGCGAAGTTAAATAATTTACAAGATTATAATATAGAACATTTACATAGTGCTGTGTCAGCTGGCGAACCTTTAAATCGTGAAGTCGTAGAACAATTCCGTAAAAACTTTAACTTAACGGTACGTGATGGTTACGGTCAAACGGAAAGTACGTTACTTATTGGTTTCTTAAAAGATACTGACCCACGTCCAGGCTCAATGGGGAAAGAAATTCCAGGAAGTCACGTGACTGTAGTAGATGACGATGGTAATAAAGTGGATACTAATGTGAAAGGTAATATTGCATTGCCACTAGATTTCCCAGGACTTTTCAAAGGATATTATAAAGATGAAGAACGTACCAAAGCAGCACAAGCTGGAGACTACTATATTACAGGGGATTTAGCTCGTATTGATGAGGATGGTTATTTCTGGTTTGAGGGTCGTCGTGACGATATCATCATTAGTTCAGGCTATACCATTGGACCGTTTGAGGTAGAAGATGCATTAACAAATCATCCTGCTGTCAAAGAATGTGCTGTTGTGGCAAGTCCTCATGCTATTCGCGGTAATATTGTAAAAGCATTTATTATTTTACAAGATGGTTATACTGGCGATGATGCGTTAGTGAAAGAATTACAAACGTTTGCGAAACAAGAAGTAGCACCTTATAAATATCCACGTGCTATTGAGTTTGTGGAAGATTTACCAAAGACAAATTCAGGTAAGATTCGTCGTGTAGAATTACGTGATGCAGAAGTTGAGAAATATCGCGCAGAACATGGTGAATAGATCAGTTTAGCCTTTTTTTAAAAGTAGTTCTTAGATAGATATTTACTCGTTTAAGTTGTTTCGCGTTCCAGGGGGTGCTGTCTCTAAAGCAGCTCTTAGATGGATGGCACTCATTTTGTTGCGACGCTTTCTTGCGGGAAAGACTCAAGCCTGTAGTCATGTAAAGACATTCTTAGATAGATGTTCACTCACTTTAGTTGAGATGCTTGCCTAGGGGGGCTGGGTCGAGTCGCGATCTTGTAAAGTAGTTCTTTGATTTTAATCATTAGAACTACTTACTTAAGTGTGTAAACACTTAAGTTCCTCCCCCAGCTTGCTTTGTTTGTAGACTTTCTATGCAAAAGTCTCTTTGCTGGGGCCCCGCACTCAACTACGTTTCGTTATCTATCTTAGAACGCCTTACACAAGTGCATTCGCACTTGTGTTCAATATAAAGATCGCCAAGAGTCGCGCAACGTCATTCGTAGTTCATCTTAGAATTACTTACTTAAGGGTTTGAGCATTTAAATTCATTAAAATTACTGCTCTATCAGTTATCAAACTTATAAAAATACTAAACTAAATTGACAAAACACTTCTATGAATAATCATAGGAGTGTTTTTAATTTTGAAAAATATAGTTTAGAATAAATTAATGTTAAGAAATAGTATGACACAATTAAGCGCGAAATAACAGTTGAACGTTAAAAAATAAGTTTGTTCTTATATAGCATTAATTGTGTCTTTTTTGTAAACCATTGCTGAATAATTGTAGTTTTATTTGTATTTTGATTAATTATATGACATACTCTAAATTGATTAGTATGACATAATAATTAATTGAGGTGACATATATGACTAAATATATATATGCTTTTGATGAAGGACAAAAATCGATGAAAGATTTACTTGGAGGTAAAGGTGCTAACCTTTCTGAAATGAAACGTTTAGGTTTACCCGTACCTGATGGTTTTACAATTACAACGGAAGCGTGTATTGAATATTTACGCCAAGGTCAATCATTATCGACAGATGTTAAAACGCAATTGATTGATCATCTTGCGGCATTTTCAGAGAGAACAGGTAAATCATTCTCTTCAGATAGCAATTTATTATTAGTATCTGTACGTAGTGGGGCGAAAATTTCAATGCCTGGTATGATGGATACGATTCTTAACTTAGGATTAAATGATGATAACGTGAAGAAATTAGCTGAGAAAACAGGCGACGCACGTTTCGCATATGACTGTTACAGACGTTTATTACAAATGTTTGGTGAAGTTGTATATAACGTGCCTATGCAAGCATTTGATACATACTTTGAAGATTATAAACAACGTCATAACTTTGAGAATGATGCTGCAATTACTGCAGATGGTTTACAAGAAATTTGTGAACGTTTTAAAGAAATTTATGTTGAAGAAGTGTATAAACCTTTCCCACAAGAACCTTTAAAACAATTGGAAGAAGCTGTGGAAGCTGTATTTAAATCTTGGGATAACGACCGTGCACGTATCTACCGTGATTTAAATGACATTCCACACGATATCGGTACTGCCGTAAACATCCAAGAGATGGTCTTTGGTAATAGTGGAGACAATAGTGGTACTGGGGTAGCCTTCACGCGTAATCCAGTAAGTGGTGAGAATAAATTATTTGGTGAATACTTATTAAATGCCCAAGGGGAAGATGTGGTAGCGGGTATTCGTACGCCTAAAGACATTTCAACATTACATGACCAAATGCCAGAGGTGCATCAAGAATTCGTAGATGTGACGAAACAATTAGAAGAACATTATAAAGATATGCAAGATATCGAATTTACGATTGAAAATGGCAAATTATATTTATTACAAACACGTAATGGTAAACGCACAGCCCGTGCTGCGATTAAAATTGCTGTTGATTTAGTAGAAGAGGGCTTACTTACTAAAGAAGAAGCGGTAACGAAAGTAGAAGCGAAATCTATCGATCAGTTATTGCATCCTAATTTTGATGAAAAATCTTTAAAAAAAGCGACGGCTATTTCGAAAATGGGATTACCAGCAAGTCCAGGTGCAGCAACAGGACAAATTGTCTTCTCAGCTGAAGATGCTAAGGCACAAGCAGACGCAGGCAAGAAAGTCATCTTAATGCGTCCAGAAACATCACCAGAAGATATCGAAGGTATGGTGGCAAGTGAAGCGATTGTGACAACGCATGGTGGTATGACATCTCATGCAGCGGTGGTAGCACGTGGTATGGGTAAATGTTGTGTTACAGGATGTTCTAATTTAGAAATCAATACAGTAGCTAAGACGGTTTATTATGATGGTGGCGAATTACATGAAGGCGATACGATTTCAGTCGACGGCGCTAACGGCGATATCTATCAAGGTGAAATCAAAACAGTAAGTGCAGAGCACAGTGAAGAATTTGCAAGCTTCATGAAATGGTCTGAAGACGTTGCACGCTTAGATGTGCGTATGAATGCTGAAACACCTCAAGACATTGGAGCAGGATACAACTTTAATGCGAAAGGTATTGGTTTAGTGCGAACTGAGCATATGTTCTTTGGTGCTGAACGTCTTGTTGAAATGCGTCGCTTTATCCTATCATCTTCATACGAACAACGTGTAGAAGCATTGAATAATATTCGCAAATATCAAATTGAAGACTTTGAAGCGATATTTAAATTATCAGGAGAGCGTCCTACGATTGTGCGTTTACTTGATCCACCGTTACATGAATTTTTACCAAATTCGGATGAAGATATTGAAAATGTAGCACAACAACTCGATATTTCTAAAGAAACATTGAATAAGCGTATCGTAGACTTGCATGAAGTGAACCCAATGTTAGGTCATCGAGGCTGTCGTCTTGCTATCACATATCCAGAATTATATGAAATGCAAGTTGAAGCGATTATGGGTAGTGTCTTAAAACTTAAAAAAGAGGGTATAACATGTAAACCTGAAATCATGATTCCATTAGTATCAACAGTGGAAGAGTTTACAACATTAAAAGATAAACTTGTAAAAACAATTGAGAAGTTGGAAGAAGAGAAAGGCGATAAAGTCGATTACTTAATCGGAACAATGATCGAAACACCACGTGCATGCTTAGTGGCAGATGAATTAGCTCAACATTGTGACTTCTTCAGTTTCGGTACGAACGATTTAACACAATTGACATATGGTTTCTCTAGAGATGATGCAGGTAAATTCATAAATGTGTATACTGAAAGTAATATATTGAAACTTGACCCATTCCAAACATTGGATAAAGACGGTGTTGGAAAATTAATCGAAATTGCAGTCGAACAAGCGAAGAAAGTAAATCCTGATATTAAAATTGGAGTGTGTGGTGAATTAGGTGGCGATGCGAAGTCGATTCGTCGCTTCAATCAATTGGCTATCGATTATGTATCATGTTCACCATTCCGTGTACCAGGTGCAATATTAGCGACAGCTCAGAGTCAAGTGGAGGAAAGCGAGTAATAACGTGAACGAAACGCAATCTAATGAACAAATTTTAAAGTTATTTATAGTATCTGATTCTATTGGTGAAACAGCACAACGTATGATTCATGCAACTTTAACGCAATTTCCAGATTTGACAGATGTCGAAATCAAGAAATTTCCTTATATTAAAGATGAAGAAGAGTTCTTAAATATTTTAAATTTAGCACACGACCAACATGCGATTGTTGCAACAACACTTGTAAGTGAATCTTTTAATACATTAGGTCATGAATTCGCACGTGAACATGAAATTCCATACGTCGATTACATGTCAGATTTAATTAGTATTATTGAAAAGGTTACTAAGCATGAACCGCTAATGGAAAGTGGCGCTTTGCGTAAACTCAATGAAGAATATTTCAAACGTATTGAAGCCATTGAGTATTCAGTTAAATACGATGATGGTAAACATTTTACAGATATAGGTGAAGCGGATGCGTTAATTGTGGGCGTATCTCGTACGTCTAAAACGCCATTAAGTATGTATTTAGCGAACAAAGGCTACAAGATTGCGAATATTCCATTGGTTCCGGAAATTAGTATTCCAGACAACGTGTTTAAGCAAAAAGGACTGAAAGTATTTGGTTTAACAGCAAGTCCGCAGTACATTGCGAATATTCGTAAAAATCGTGCAGAAACATTAGGGTTATCCAGTGAATCAAGATATAACAATCTCGATCGTATTAAGAAAGAACTTGCGTATGCGGAAGAAGTATTTAAAAAGTTAAATGCAACTGTGATTAATACGGAATATAAATCTATTGAAGAATCAGCATTTTATATTGAAAAGTTCTTACAACCAAAACTATAAAATGATGGAATAAAGACGTTTAATTGTCATTGAGGCAATTAGACGTCTTATTTTTGTGGATTGAATTGAAAACAAATATATTAAATCAAGAATATATTAGATTATAATTTTATTTAAGTTTATTAGATTTACAATTTACTATATTTGTTTTAACATAATAGTGAAAGACTTAACAAACAATTCTTGCAATTAAATGTTACTAAAATAAAGGGAGAGTAAGTAATATTTATTAAATTGTTAATTAAATAACTTTGAAGAGGTGTACAACCATGACAGAATCAAAAAGTGTGATTTTAATTGGTGCTGGTGTTTTAAGTACAACATTTGGTTCAATGTTAAACGAGCTTGAACCTAATTGGAACATCAAGCTATATGAACGCATGGATCGACCAGGTCTTGAAAGTTCTAATGAACGTCATAATGCTGGAACTGGTCATGCTGCATTGTGTGAATTGAACTATACTGTACAACAACCAGATGGCTCAATTGATATCGAAAAAGCGAAAGAAATCAACGAAGAATTCGAGATTTCTAAACAATTCTGGGGTCACTTAGTAAAAGCAGGACATATTGAGAACCCAAGAGAATTTATTAATCCTCTACCTCATATTAGTTTTGTTAGAGGTGTCAATAATAAAAAATTCTTGAAAAAACGCTACGAAGCGATGAAAGAAGCGCCAATGTTCGATAACATCGAATATACTGAAGACATCGAAGTAATGAGAAAATGGATTCCATTAATGATGAAAGGCCGTGTTGATGATGGCAAAATGGCTGCTAGTAAAATCGACGAAGGTACTGACGTTAACTTCGGTGAATTAACTCGTAAAATGTCGAAACACTTAGAGGAAGACGATAATGTTGAAGTTAAATACAGTCATCAAGTATTGGACTTTGAACGTTTATCTAATGGTAAATGGTCAGTTAAAATTAAAGACCGTAGAACTGGTAACGTATTCGAAGAAGAAGCAGATTATGTATTTATCGGTGCTGGCGGTGCCGCAATTCCTTTATTACAAAAAACAGGCATCCCTGAAAGTAAACATTTAGGTGGTTTCCCAATTACAGGACAATTCTTAGCTTGTACTAACCCACAAGTAATTGAACAACACGATTCAAAAGTTTACGGTAAAGAGCCACCAGGCACACCACCAATGACTGTACCACACTTAGATGCACGTTATATTGAAGGGGAAAGAACTTTATTATTTGGACCATTCGCGAATGTAGGTCCTAAATTCCTTAAAAATGGTTCAAACTTAGATTTATTCAAATCTGTTAAACCTTACAATATTACAACTATGTTAGCTGCAGCTGTTAAAAACTTGCCATTACTTAAATATTCATTTGATCAAATCATCATGACTAAAGAAGGATGTATGAACCACTTACGTACGTTCTATCCTGAAGCTCGTGATGAAGATTGGGAATTATACACTGCAGGTAAACGTGTACAAGTTATTAAAGATACTGAAAAAGAAGGTAAAGGATTTATCCAATTCGGTACAGAAGTGGTTAATTCTGAAGACCATTCTGTAATTGCTTTACTTGGTGAATCACCAGGGGCTTCTACATCAGTATCAGTAGCGTTAGAAGTACTTGAAAAGAACTTCCCAGAGCAAATTGGTGAATGGAACGCGAAAATTAAAGAAATGATTCCATCATATGGTGAATCATTAATTGATGATGTTGAATTAATGAGAAGAACACGTCGTCAAACTTCTAGAGATCTTCAATTAGGGTTTTATGACGAAAATTAATATAAAACTAGCCACTCCGTAATTTATATGGGGTGGCTAATTTTATATTCAATACTTTTTCAATGTGTAGACTTATAAAGGCATTCTAAGATAGATGTTCACTCGTTTAAGTTGTTGCGCTTTCCTGTGGGAAAGGCTCAAGCCTGTAGTCTTGAGGCTCTTTCTTTTCCACTAGGAGTCTCCACAACTACACTTCATAATCTATCTTAGAACGCCTTACACAAGTTCACTTGTGTTCAATATAAAAAACGTCTAGAGTCACGCAACATTTGTAGTTCATCATTAGGATTCTTATGCATGTATTTTCTTAGGAATATACCTTCAATGCTACGAATATAAATTTTAAAACTTACTCTAATTTACTTCATTAATTAAAACTTCCATTTCAACTTTTAATTAGTTATTTATATAAGAGTTTAAATTAGCAATCGTTACTATATTCCCTACTTATTTGATATATTTAAAGAAAAAATAGAGGGGTTTTAATGATGTCTAAATTACCAAAAGATTTTCTATGGGGTGGCGCTTTAGCAGCAAACCAATTTGAAGGTGGTTATGATCAAGGTGGTAAAGGTTTAAGTGTTATTGATGTGATGACGGCAGGTGCCCATGGTAAGGCACGTGAAATTACGCAAGACGTGGAACCTGGTAAATATTATCCTAACCACGTAGGAATTGATTTCTATAATCGTTATAAAGACGATGTGAAACTATTTAGCGAAATGGGCTTAAAATGTTTAAGAACATCAATTGCTTGGACACGCATTTTCCCAAATGGCGATGAAACTGAACCGAATGAAGAAGGTTTAAAATTCTATGATGACTTATTTGATGAATTATTAAAATATGATATTCAACCTGTTATTACACTTTCACATTTTGAAATGCCGTTACATTTAGCTCGCGAATATGGTGGTTTTAGAAATCGTAAAGTAGCAGACTTCTTTGCCCATTTTGCAGAAACTGTATTTAAACATTACAAAGATAAAGTGAAATATTGGATGACATTTAATGAAATTAATAACCAAATGGATATTAATAACCCTATCTTCTTATGGACTAATTCAGGTGTGTCCCTATCTGAAGATGATCATCGAGAAGAAGTGTTATACCAAGTAGCGCATAATGAATTAATTGCTAGTGCTAAAGCGGTTAAAATTGGGAAAGAAATTAATCCAGAATTTGAAATCGGGGCTATGATTTCTCACGTGCCAATCTATCCATATAGCTGTAATCCTCAAGATATTATGGAGTCTGAAGTAGCGAGTCGTATGCGTTTCTTCTTCCCGGATGTCCAAGCGCGTGGTTATTACCCAGGTTATGCTAAGAAGATGTTTGAACGTGAAGGCTTCAACATTGGCTGGCAAGATGGCGATGATGAAATTTTACATGAGGGTAAAGTGGATTACATCGGTTTCAGTTATTATATGTCTACCGTCGTTAAACATGATAACGAAGCAAGTGTTGAAGATAATATCGTTAATGGTGGTTTACCAAATTCAGTCGACAATCCTTATATTAAGAAGAGTGATTGGGGTTGGGCAATTGACCCAGTTGGTTTACGTTATACATTGAATGCTTTATATAATCGTTATCAAATTCCTTTATTTATTGTTGAAAATGGATTTGGAGCAGTAGATGAGTTTGATGAGCATGGCAACATCCATGATGATTACCGTATCGAGTATTTACGTGAACATATTGAAGCAACCATTGATGCCGTAGATAAAGATGGCGTTGAATTAATGGGTTACACACCATGGGGTATTATTGATATTGTGTCATTCACAACTGGTGAAATGAAAAAACGTTATGGTTTAATTCATGTTGATCGTGACAATGAAGGTAATGGCTCATTAAAACGTACGAAGAAAGATTCATTTGACTGGTATCGTAAAGTTATTGAGTCAAATGGCGAAGAATTATAATTGTAAAATTTTATTAGATATCGTGTAATAAAAACTAAGCTTTTAATCACTTTTAAGAGAGAGGTGTTGTCCTACTCTTGAGTGATTAAAAGCTTTTTTCAATAGCAAGCCTATGAGTTTATGTATGATAAATGGGAGTGTAAGATAGACATATATAAACTGACAAAGGAGTTTCCTCATGCCAAAAGATATTTTTAGCAACCAATTCTGGGAAGAAGCTTGGAAGAATGATGAAAACACTCAAGATAAAAGAATGAAACGTGCAGGTTTAGGGGATCCGCATGCACCTGAATTTGAAAAGTGGGCTGAAAACTTTAATAAAAATTCATTTACTGAAGAAAGCCAGAAACGTACCAAACGTATTATGGACTGGGTCGAGAAACAAACAGATTCATTTAGTAATTTAAGTATATTAGATGTAGGCGCGGCATCTGGCGTGTTTAGTATTCCATTTGCAAAAAAAGGCGCTAAAGTTACAAGCTTAGAACCATCGCCTATATTACATGATATGTTGAAAGATAATGCACAACACTACGGTGTAGAAGTAGCAACGGTAAATCAATCATTTGAGGATATGAGTGTAGAAAACATAGGCAATCATGACTTAGTATTTGCCTCAATGTGCCCAGCAGTAACGACGTGGAAAACGATTGAGAAAGCAATCGATATTGCTCAGAAATATGTTTATGTAAGTTTAATCGCAGGACCTAAAGAGAATTCTATCGTTGATGAAGTTGTAGCATTTTTAGGAATAGAAAGTCAGGAAATGACTGCAGATATGTATTACTTACTTCAATTACTGTATTTCAATGATTATACGTATGAAACATTAATTGAACGTCATACACAACATAATGACAAATCGATTGATGACGTTATGCAGCAATTGCCAAACTGGTTAAAAGAGGTTGAAGTTGAACTAGATGAACAACAATTTGCAAGTGTTGAACAATATTTACGAGATAAATATGGCGATAACGTACCTGTCGTAACTGGAGGTAAATTTGGAAAAGTATTAATTCATGTGTAGTGAGGATTAAAAATAAAAAATAGTGATTGTTGAAATACTGTTCTGACAAGGTTTGTTGGAGCAGTATTTATTTTTATTGAAATTATTACGATATATCGCTTTACACATAACGATATATCGTTTATTATAGCGATATATCGAAAAAGTAATTAAATAATAATTTAAGAAAAGGTGATTAATATGATGTTTAGAAGACATATGCAAGATATGAGACAAGGTATGCAACGATTTGAACAATTTGATGGAGGTAAAGGACCTAGAGGTTTTGAAGGATTTGGTGGTTTCGGTGGACGCCGTGGTGGCGGACGTGACAGATTCTTCAAAAAAGGAAATTTACAATTTGTTATTTTAAAAATGTTAGAAGAAGAATCACGCCATGGTTATCAAATTATTAAAGATTTAGAAGAACGTTTTAAAGGGTTTTATTCACCAAGTCCAGGTTCAGTTTATCCAATTCTACAAATGTTAGAAGACAGAGAATTTGTATCAATTTCAAAAGAAGGTAACAAAAAAATCTATACTATTACAGATGAAGGTAAACAATTTTTAGAAGAGAATGTTGACCAAAACGAATTTACACAACGCTTAGAAAAATTCAAAAATGTAGATTTCGAACAAATGAAAGCATCTCGTGAGCAATTACAAGAAGTCTTCCATGGCTTTATGAAGGCTAGCCAAAGTGCAATGCAAGATGAAGAAAAGAAAAAAGAATTAGATGCATTAATTGAAGAAACTAAAGAAAAATTAGAAAAAATTTATAAATAATTCTTCGGAGATATATAGAAATAGATATTTAAAATGCCGGCTGGTCCAATTGAACCAGTCGGCATTTACTTAATTTCGAGCGGAGTTATAATTGAACTTCGCCGGAATGATAAACGGGCTACAGTGAG
This sequence comes from Staphylococcus sp. NRL 16/872, assembly GCF_022815905.2. NCBI lineage: Bacteria > Bacillati > Bacillota > Bacilli > Caryophanales > Staphylococcaceae > Staphylococcus > Staphylococcus sp. NRL 16/872. Next base: position 370,304 of record NZ_CP119327.1, read on the forward strand.
CAGATTGCTCAGCAATAATACGCATCGCGCTAAAACTAAAGAACAGTTTTCGCTTGATGCTAGTAATTGTTCGCAATCTAACCACTCACTTTCGCACCTTGTGATAAACGGGCTACAGTGAGCAAGTTTTTCGGCAGAAATACTCAAAGCTCGACAAAACTTGAAGAACAGTTTTGCTCACTTTTCGATTCTGCTCAAAACCTAACCGCTCACTTTCGCACCTTGTGATAAACGGGCTACAGTGAGCAAGTTTTTCGGCAGAAATACTCAAAGCTCGACAAAACTTGAAGAACAGTTTTGCTCACTTTTCGATTCTGCTCAAAACCTAACCGCTCACTTTCGCACCTTGTGATAAACGGGCTACGAAAAGCAGGTCGTTCGACAATAATACGCTAATCGCTAAAATCAAAGAACGATTTTTGCTCATAGCTAGTTATTGCTCGCGACCTAAGCGCTTTTCTTCGCACCTTAGTTTTTATTTACTGATGCGTCGTAGATTGAGTCTACTGCTTCGCCTAATGCTTTATCAAATTCTTCTTGTGATTGGCTAGCGCGTAAGTCACTTGCTAATGCACGTGAGAAGCTTGCGATTAATTCGTCGTTATCTTTTAATAATTTGTTAGCTTCGTCTCTGCTGTAACCGCCTGATAATACAACCACACGTACAACATTTGGATGATCTGCTAATTCTTTGTATAAGTTAGCTTTAGTTGGGATTGTTAATTTTAACATTACTAATTGATCTTCGTTTAAAGCATCTAAACCTTTTTTAAGTTCCTCTTTTAATACTTCTTCAATTTGAGCTTTGTCTTTAGCATTAATATTAACTTCAGGTTCGATGATTGGTACTAAACCTTTAGCAATGATTTTTTCAGCGATTTCAAATTGTTGTTCAACCACGTCTTTAATACCTTGTTCGTTTAATTCTAAGATATTAGAACGCATTTTTGTGCCGAAGATGTGACGTTCAACCGCGCGATCTAAAGTCTCATCTAAATCATTGATAGGTTTCATTAATTGAACACCGTTTTGTTGCTCAGCTAAACCTTTGTCTACTTTTAAGAAAGGAACAACGCCTTTATCAGTTAAGTAGTCACCAGTATATTTGCCTTCAACTTCACGATCCATAGTTTGTTCGAAAAGAATCGCACCTAAAATTTTATCTGCAGAGAATGAAGGAGAAGTAACAACTCTAGTACGCATATCGTGTACAAGTTGGAACATTTCATCATCGTTGCTGTATTGATCTTCATTGACACCATATTCTTTTAAAGCTTTAGGAGTACTACCGCCACTTTGGTCTAGCGCCGCGATAAACCCTTTTCCTTTAGATACTTTTTCTAATTGTTCTTTGTTCATTACTCTTTCCACTCCTTTAATTAACTTTCATATTTATTATGATAAAAATCAATTACATTCTCAAGTTAAATAGCTCATATTTATTGAAAATTCTTAATTAACAGTTTATAGTTTCATAAATTGTACTAATTTATTTCATAAACTTTAATGTGGTTGAATATTTTTACTGAAAATATGCTATTCTAGATGCAAGCTAGGTTCTCTTATTTAGGATATTATTAAACCTTACAAATCGCTTACTATTCTAAATAATGAGAGCCTACTTATACATATAAAGTCATCTTAGTTCTAATACATTAAGTATTGGACACTAAGATGACTTTTTTTATTGAAAAACTCAGTGAAATGTCAATATGACGTCTCACTGAGTGTATTTCATCTATTTAAATGAATTAGAATAACATTTTATCGCTTCCAAATGTATCGTCTAATGCTTGTTGTGCCAGTACATTGAGATAATGCCATGGACGATCATAATCAGGTTGGAAGAAGAAATCTTGAACCGCTAACTGTTCTAAAGTAAAACCAGCTGATATCGCTACAGAGATTACATTGATAGCATCAGTTACATTTTCAGTAGACATCACTTGTCCACCTAAAATTTTATGGCTATCTTCATCGTAAATCACTTTCATGTGAATAGTTGTATCGTCTTGTCTAAATTTAGGATGAATAAGTTCTTCGACATATTTTTGGCCTAGACTGCCGTCATAGCTATCTGCTTCAGAACCATGTACACCTGTTTGACCAAATTTATAATCAAATAATTGTAATCCAGATGTACCTGAAACGCGTGGCATTGTCATATCTTTGCCAGCCATATTTTTAGCTGCTACTACACCTTGTCGACGTGAATTAGTTGCTAGGGCAATATAGCGATCTTCTTCAATCGGTGCAAATGGAATAAGTGTTGCATCCCCACCTGCATATACGTCTTTTGCAGAAGTTCGTTGTTGATGATCGATGTTAATAATACCTTTTTTGCCTAAATCAATTTTGCCATCTAGCCATTCAGTAGCAGGTGCTACACCAACTGCGAATAAGACTGTATCTGCTTCGTATTCAGTTTTATCAGTTACAACTTTAGTAACATTGCTGTCGTTATCTCCTGAAAGTGATTGAACAGTTTCGCCACCTTTAAAGTAAAGACCATGTTTTTCAGAATTTCCCTCTAGAATATCAGTGAATTCTTTATCAAGATAAGTGCTTAAAATTCTGTCAGCAATATCAACAATTGTAGTTTCTATACCAGCTTTAGCAAAAGCTTCAGCAGCTTCAATGCCAATGTAGCCACCGCCTACTACCACAGCTTTTTTAGCTTGAGGCATGCGTTGTTTAATTTTATCTGCCCACTCACGACCACGCATAAAGAAGACATTATTATATTTATCAATGCCTTCTACAGGTGGTGTGACAGGTTTACCACCTGGGCTTAGGAATAATTTGTCATATGAAACTTCATTTGATTGGCCATTTTGTTCTACTGTAATCACTTTTTTATCAGTATCTAAATCAGTAACAGTGCTATTTGTGTGAATATTTACGCCTTGATCTTTATAAGATTTTTCGGAAGCATAGTGTAATGAATCAAGTGATGGCGCCACATCTTCTAAATAACTTTGAATACCACAAGATAAGAAAGAAGGTTTGTCTCCACTTTCGAATACTTCAATTTCAGCATTTGAATCTTCTTTTAAAAGTGTTTCAATTACTTCATATCCTGCATGTGAAGTACCAACAACTACATATTTCATAATTCGATTCCTCCTTAAAGAATTCACGATCTAAGTTATGTGACTATGCGATGAATTCCATTTATACATTAAGAAGATACCCGTTACTATTTTGTCTATTCATTTGTAAGGGCTTTAGACTATACTTTTCAAAAAATCGTCATAAACTAACGCCTTTCAACTCAAATTGTTGAAAGGCGCACTTTGTATATTATGAAACTTTTTTATTTGTTCTATTTATCATTAAGGCGCTTCCTAATAAAAGGAATAAACCGCCGAATAATTGACTGGATTGTTCATGTGATGCTTCACCCGTTTGAGGTAAAGATTTGTGTGAGTCATGTTGCTTTGATTTGTGTTTATTTACTTTTTTAGTGGAAGGGACTTCTGAAGAATCTACATTACCTACATAGTACGTATTAAGTTCGCGTGCGCAATCTACTGAAGCGATTTTTGATTCTTCTTTATGTTGAGGTTCAATCTCAGCTGCTTTAGCTATACCGTGTTCAGCATGTGTTTCTCCATCTTGAAGTTTATTAAATTGACTGTATTTATCATTTTTATATTCTACTTCACCAGTTTTATAGACTTTGTAAACCCCGTTCCCAGCATTTAATTTATTTTGACTGATGATTTCAAAGTAATCGCCCTTATCTACTGCTTTTTTGAAGTTTTGTAAATCAGGGTTGCCTCCACTGTTTGACATCGCCATTGTTGCAACTTGTTGAGCATTATCTTGCGTTACAAATTCTGTAGCAGATGCATGAGATGGATTTGTTACAGTTAATAAAACTGTACTTGTTAAAACAGTTGATACAATTAGAGAGACCTTCCTCACAATGAAAACCCCATTTCATTTATTATCAATTACAACTTTAGTGTAGCACTGAAATAACAGTTGAATAGGGATTTAAAGTAAACATTATTGAATTTTTAATCTAAGTTAAAGAAAGCATAGTTTGTAAATATAAGTTAATGATAGTAAAGATTTTTTTAAGATTTTCATGTCTAGGTTTTAAAATCTCTTTTTTGAAAAGTAAGAAATTGCAAAAGCCATTAACATTATAAAAATCAAGTGCGCCATCATCCATAAACCATATTCTCCCCAACTAAAATGGAAAAATGAGCGTTGAGCCATAACAATTAATAGGGGATATAATGCTGCAAAAACAATGAACAATAAGAAGTAACTGATTTTATAAAACGGTTTAGAAATATGATAAATCGCAAAGAAAATAATATAAATGATAAAACCAATAAATACGTGAATCAACAATTCGAGAATTAATGGTGTTTTACTAGGATCTACAAGAAAATCAATATTAATTAGCAATAATGTTAAATGAGTCGATTGTGCTAAGACATCCATAACTGTCATAGTCATTAGCAAAATAATACTGATGAATAAAGCACTAAGTAAGTGGTAGGCGTAGCGTAGCATAATGAGTCATCCTTCGAATTCGTTTTGAATATTATTCCCTCCATGAAAGAAACTACACATCTAAAGAAATTAGAATATTCTAAAAATTATATTGCTTCTATCTATGTCTAGTGCTAATATAATATCAATTCAATAAAACATGAAAACTCTTATCAAGAGTGGTGGAGGGATGTGCCCTATGAAACCCGGCAAACGTCATTCAATGACATAGTGCTAATTCACATAAAGTAGGACTTACTTTAAGAGATAAGAGAAAGTGTATCTGTACTTTCTCTTAGGCAATAGAAAGTATTTTTTTATGTCTTATAAGTATTTAAGAGTTGGAGCGTAATTGAAGCATTCTTAAAGAGAGGTGTCGGTATTCTTGAAAAAATGGTTGAGTGTTATCAGTATTTTAGTATTAATTATAGTTTTAGCAGGTTGTGGCAAAGATAAAGAGGATAATAAAAAAATTACTGTTGCAGCATCACCTGCACCACATGGAGACGTCTTAAAAAAAGCTAAAGATCAATTAAAGAAAAAAGGTTATGATTTAGAAGTAAAAGAAGTGAATGATTATAAAGTGCCGAATAAACTATTGGATAAAGGCGACGTAGATGCTAACTTCTTCCAACATGTCCCTTATTTGAAAGCTGAAAAGAAAAGTCATGGTTATAAAATTGAAGAGTTAGGCAAAGTGTTTACAACACCAATGGGAGTGTACAGTAAAAAATATAAACATTTAAAAGATATTCCAGAAGGTTCTACTATTTATGTATCTAATAATCCAGCAGAAGAAGGTCGATTTTTATCTTTCTTTGTTGATGAAGGATTAATTAAACTTAAAAAAGGCATCAAAATTGAAGATGCAAAATTTGAAGATATTGCTGAAAATAAAAAGAACTTGAAATTTAATCATCAACAAGGGGCAGAATTTTTACCTAAAACATATAAAAATGGGGAAGGTGCAGCTGTCATAATGAATTCAAACTATGCAATAGATAATGGTTTGAAACCTTCTAAAGATGCCATTGTAATAGAAGGTAAATCATCACCGTTTGCCAATATCATCGCCGTGCAAGAAGGTCATAAAAAGGACAAAAAGTTCCAAGAACTATTAAAAGTAATGCAATCTAAAGAAATTAAAGACTATATTAAAAAAGAATATGGTGATGATGTTATCCCATACGAAAGTAATTAGAAAGAAGTCGAAACAAAATACATGCCTCGTCTTCAATAAATATTTTGGCAGTAGCCAGTTGAATTGAAAATACGCTTATATTAAGCCCTTTTTTAATATTAATTATCTTTACCGGAGCAGGACGACGAAATTATTTTAATTTCTATCCTGCTTCTTTTTTATATTTACTAATGTTAAGTTTTTATTATTTTAAATATTCAGAATATATTTACAAATCTGACTATTATTAGTAAGATATTGATTACTATCATTAAATAAAGTTTATTGCGAAGGCCAAAACTTTTCAGAAATAAAAAATATAAGGGAAGGCACGTTGTGGGAGGATGAGCAATCATGAGTAAGGCAGAGGAACTAATTAAAGAAGACGGGCGATATTTTGCAGCATCTGGGAGAATAAAATATTACCCATTAGCTATTGATCATGGATACGGAGCAACATTAGTGGACGTGGATGGGAAAGAATATATTGATTTGCTTTCGAGTGCAAGTTCTCAAAATGTGGGTCATGCACCAAAACGCGTCACTGATGCGATTAAGAAACAGGCAGAGAAATTTATTCATTATACTCCTGCTTATATGTACCATGAACCAGCAGTGAAGTTATCTAAAAAGTTATGCGAGATTGCGCCAGGGGATTATGAAAAGCGTGTCACATTTGGGTTGAGTGGCTCGGATGCCAATGATGGGATTATTAAATTTGCACGTGCCTATACCGGTCGTCCTTATATCATTAGTTTTACGAATGCGTATCATGGGTCAACGTTTGGTTCCCTCTCTATGTCGGCGATTAGTTTGAATATGCGTAAACACTATGGCCCATTGCTGAATGGCTTTTACCATATTCCTTTTCCAGATAAATATAGAGGGATGTATGAACGACCAGCTACGAATACGGTCGAAGAATATCTCGCACCGCTTAAAGAAATGTTTGCGAAATATGTGCCAGCTGAAGAAGTGGCGTGTATCGTGGTTGAAACCATTCAAGGTGACGGAGGCTTACTAGAACCGGTAGAAGGTTATTTTGAAGCACTTGAGGCTTTGTGTCACGAACATGGTATTTTACTTGCGGTAGACGACATCCAACAGGGGCTTGGTCGTACGGGTACTTGGAGTTCGGTAGAGCATTTCAACTTTACGCCAGATTTAATTACGTTTGGCAAGTCACTAGCTGGGGGTTTACCGATGTCAGCCATTGTTGGACGTAAAGAAATTATCGATAGTTTAGAAGCACCAGCACATCTGTTTACAACCGGTGCAAACCCAGTAAGTTGTGAAGCGGCTTTAGCTACGCTAGAGATGATTGAAGAAGATGAGTTATTAACTGCTAGTTCTGAAAAGGGATACCACGTACGTCAGCGCATGGATCAATGGGTAGAGAAATATCAATACGTAGGCGATGTACGAGGCATAGGTTTATCAATTGGTATTGATATTGTGTCAGATAAACAAACGAAGACGAGAGCCTCTAATGAAGCATTGAAGATTTGCAATTACTGTTTTGATCATGGCGTCGTAATTATCGCAGTAGCAGGGAACGTCCTACGCTTCCAACCGCCATTAGTTATTACGTATGAACAACTTGATCACGCTTTAGATGTTATAGAAGATGCACTACAAGCATTGGAAAAAGGACAACTAGATAACTATAGTATCGAAGGTCAAGGTTGGTAAGCCTGCCATTGATATTAAAAAGCCTATCTCGGAATTAGAGATAGGCTTTTTCAGAATGTAGGCAACCCCTTTCACTCATCGTCACCTTATGCGTGCCTTAAAGCACCACTTCTTCTTTAGAAGTTAGTGGTACTTACACATGAGCTTTAGCTCAGGTGCTCCTTTATACAAGAAAAATGATCGTCGTTACGCATTTCATTTCCTCGATTGAGAAAGGTTTTCTATCAGTCTTTATAATTTTAAATACTTTGTCGATAAATTAAAAGGTAGGCGAGATGCCTACCTTTTTAGAATAATATTTAGTCTTTAGGTACAACGTAATCTTTTTCGTCATTTTTCTTAGAGTGTCTTACACCATAGAATGTGTAAATAACAATACCCACAAGGAACCAAATTAAAGTATAAAGCTTAGCATCAAAGCTTAAGCCCCAGAACACAAGTAAAACAAGAATAAATGTGATAACTGGTAATACTGGGAAACCTGGTACTTTAAACGCTGGTACTGGTAAATCTTTACCTTCACGTTTTCTTAAGCTATACATTGCAAGTGATACGAACATGAAAGCTACTAACGTACCCGCTGAAATTAATTGCGCTAAGAATGCGAATGGGAACATTGAACCAATTAACACCCCAATAATTGTTAAAATTAATAGAGCTCTATTTGGTAAATGTTTGTGGTTTAATTTTGATAACCAAGATGGTAATAGTCCGTCACGTCCGAATGAGTAAAGTAAACGTGAACCAGCTAACATCATACCGATTAAGGCAGTAAACATACCAATGACTGAAATCGCTTGGATAACTGCTGCGATAATACCATGTCCACTTTGACGTAATGCCCAACCTACAGGTTCAGCGTTACCTGCATATTTAGAATAATGGAACATACCTACTAATACTAATGCTACTGCTACGAATAATACAATCGCAACTGCTAAAGAACCTAAGATACCGCGAGGCATTGTTTTCTCAGGATTGATAGCTTCTGCAGAGTTTGCAGCGATTGAGTCAAAGCCGATATATGCTAAGAAAATCATTGATACCCCAGCATAAATACCTTGCCATCCACCAAAGTCACCGTTTTCAGTCACTTTATGTTCAGGAATAAATGGTACATAGTTAGACGCTTGAATAGCTGTTAAACCTACTATAACGAATAAAATAATCGCAAATACTTTTAAAATAACTAAGACGTTTTCCACACGTGCCGCCTCAGTCACACCACGAGATAAAATAATAGCTGTGACGATGATCACGAGTGCCGCGATAATATCAATCACGCCTCCATCAGCACCAAAAGGATTGGACAATGATTTAGGTAAGACAATACCTAATGGTGAAATAAGTCCACGCAAGTTTGCGGAAAAACCGGAAGCTACAAAGGCGACGGCAATGAAGTACTCGGCAAGAAGTGCCCATCCGGCTACCCATCCAGCGAACTCTCCAAATAATACGTTAATCCAAGAATATGCCGAACCAGCAAATGGCATAGTTGACGCCATTTCTGCATATGAAAAAGCTACTAAACCTGCCACAATTGCAGCTAATAAGAATGATAATGCTACTGCAGGACCTGCATGTTCAGCAGCTACAACTCCTGGTAATGTGAAAATAGCTGTTGATACAATTGTACCTACACCTAATGCAAGAAAATCTCGAGCACGTAAAGTACGTTTTAAGTGTCCATCTTTATTTTGATAGATAGTGGGATCTTCTTTTCGGGTAAAATTTTTAAAAATACTGGCCATGATGATGAACCTCCACTGAATATTTTGTTTTCTCTATTTAATAACTTGTTTGCTAATTAACATTTATTATCATAGCACAAAAAAGTAATATTTTGTCTAAAATTTCAGAAAATTTAAAGTTTTCTTACTTTTGATGAAATGAAATAGCCTAACAAGAAAATTTTAAACGATAGACTTGATTATATCAGATATGAAAAAAATAAAAACAATGAAAAAGTATTAAAATACACTTTAAAGATAAAAGGTTAAATTAATATCTCTAACCTCACTATAATAATTGTTGATAAGTCAAGCGATTGGACCTTTTAAAGTAGAAAAATGCACATTAATTGTTTAAAGTTAGTTGACCTATTCCAAAATGGAATAGTTTCTATCAAGAATATGTATTTTATTTATGTTTAGAAGCATACTATAATTAGACACGTAATGAAGTTACATCATATTCAAATGTTTCTATCCATGTGTTTTACAATCATTCCCCTAAAGGTTGTAATAAGCAATAGTCACTATGTAGAAGTGAATTGTTTACACAAGAATGACATATAAAATAGAAGACTCCCATCTCACATTTGTATATGCTTATTTAACTGAGATTACAATGCAACATTGAAATAATGAAGTAACTTAACATATAAAGAAGCCGCAATAAACATGTGACTAAGTCTTTCCCTCTTTTTCCCTTAAAAAATAGACATGTGTATGTGGCTTCTTTTTTATATAAAACTAAAAGATTGTTTGAAAGGATATGAATGTAAATGACTAAAAAAAATTATTCTGCTGCGGATATGGTCATTGATACTTTGAAAAATAATAACGTAGATTATGTGTTTGGAATTCCTGGAGCAAAAATTGATTATCTATTTGACGCTTTAGAAGATGATGGCCCAGAACTTATCGTAACGCGTCACGAACAAAATGCTGCTATGATGGCACAAGGTGTAGGACGTATTACAGGTAATCCAGGTGTGGCTTTAGTAACAAGTGGTCCCGGGGTAAGTAACTTAACAACTGGATTATTAACTGCAACGTCAGAAGGTGACCCTGTTTTAGCAATTGGTGGTCAAGTTAAACGTAATGACTTATTACGTCAAACGCACCAAGCGGTAGATAATGTTTCGTTATTGAAATCATCTACTAAATACAGCGCAGAAGTTCAAGATCCTGAATCATTATCTGAAGTTATGACAAATGCCATTCGTACTGCTACTTCAGGTAAAAATGGTGCAAGCTTCATCAGTATTCCACAAGACGTTATTTCAGCTCCTGTACAATCTAAAGCTATTGATTTATGTCAACAACCACGTTTAGGCGTACCATCAACAGAAGATATTAAAGAAGTTATTAACGATATTAAAGAAGCTAAATTCCCTGTATTACTTGCAGGTATGAGAAGTTCAAGTGAGAAAGAAACTGAAGCAATTCGTCAATTAGTTCAAAAAACAAACTTACCAGTAGTAGAAACATTCCAAGGCGCTGGTGTACTTAACCGTGAATTAGAGAACCACTTCTTTGGTCGTGTTGGTTTATTCCGTAACCAAGTAGGTGACGAATTATTAAGAAAAGCTGATTTAGTAGTAACGATTGGTTATGACCCAATTGAATATGAAGCAAGTAACTGGAACAAAGAATTAGATACAGAAATTATCGTTATTGATGAAGTTCAAGCAGAGATTACTAATTACTTACGTCCTAAAAAAGAATTAGTAGGTAACATTGCTGGTACAATTCAATTATTATCAGAACATATTGATGGCACAATTATTGATCAAAAACATTTAGATGATTTAGAGCAATTAAGAGCTAATATTATTGAAACAACTGGAATTAAATATACACATGAAGATGGCGTAATGCACCCATTAGAAATTATTGAAACAATGCAAAACACTTTAACTGATGATACTACTGTTACTGTAGACGTAGGTAGTCATTACATTTGGATGGCTCGTAAATTTAGAAGTTACAATCCTAGACACTTACTATTTAGTAATGGTATGCAAACACTAGGTGTAGCGTTACCATGGGCAATCGCAGCTGCTTTAGTACGTCCTAATACACAAGTTGTATCAGTAGCTGGTGACGGTGGTTTCTTATTCTCTGGTCAAGATCTTGAAACAGCTGTCCGTAAAAAATTAAACATCATCCAATTAATTTGGAATGATGGTAAATATAATATGGTAGAATTCCAAGAAGAAATGAAATACAACCGTTCATCTGGTGTTGAATTTGGACCAGTTGATTATGTGAAATATGCTGAATCATTTGGTGCTAAAGGTCTTCGCGTAAGAAGCCAAGAAGAACTTGAAGCTGCGCTTAAAGAAGGATATGAAACAGAAGGTCCAGTATTAATCGATATTCCAGTAAACTACAAAGATAACATTAAGTTATCTACAAATGTATTACCAGATTCTTTAAACTAATTTTAAGCAAACAAATCAATGGGAGTGAATAATAATATGAGTCATGTATTATATCAACACGGGACATTAGGTACATTGATGGCAGGATTATTAGAAGGTACTGCTACAATTGACGAGTTATTAGAACATGGTGATTCAGGACTAGCTACGTTAACAGGTTCTAATGGCGAAGTTATCTTCCTTAATGGCGAAGCGTTTCATGCGAATGAACACAAAGAATTTAAAAAACTAAATGGTGACGAAATGACACCTTACGCTACAATTACACGTTTCGAAGCGGATCATTCTTATCAAACAGCAGATAAAGACTCTGAAAATGTATTAAATGAAGTCAAAGAGCATATGATGAGTGATAATTTATTCTCAGCTGTAAAAATTAGTGGTACATTTAAAAAAATGCATGTACGTATGATGCCTAAGCAAGAACCACCTTATACACGCTTAATTGATTCTGCACGTCGTCAACCTGAAGAGACACGTGAAGATATCAAAGGTACAATTATTGGTTTCTTCACACCAGAATTATTCCATGGTATTGGTTCTGCAGGATTCCATATCCACTTTGCAAATGATGATCGTAACTTTGGTGGACATGTCTTAGATTTTGAAGTGGATGATGTTAAGGTCGAAATTCAAAACTTTGAAACTTTCGAACAACATTTCCCAATTAATAATAAAACATTTACAGACACAGAAATTGATTATGCAGATGTAGATGCTGAAATCAGAGAAGCAGAATAGAATAAATTTATTTTCATAAAAATAAGAACGAGATAAGTGCACATTAAATTAATGATGATGCATTTATCTCTTTTTTATATTTAAAAAATTTAAAATAATATATTACACAATGTGAATTAGTGGTATAATAACTAAAAATTTCATTTTTCGGAGGTACATCAAGATGCAATGTCCAAATTGTGGTCAGCCATATCAACCAGGAGATTTATTTTGCGGAGAATGTGGAACAAAATTACCAACTACAACTTCACAATCAACGCCTTCAACATCAGAATCATTAAACTTGGATAATAATCATACTCATTCACAAAAGGGAGTGTCATCAACAACACAATCTACTTTTTCTTCAGAAACCAACAAAGAGGATAAATCTAATAACTTTGGTCAAAGTACTCATCAAACTGAGTTTGACCGAGCGCAATATGCAAAAAGTTATCCATCTTATGAGCAGCGTTATGCTCAAGGTGAATTTAGTAATAAAGTGAAATCAATATTTAGTGAAAGTAAACATTTCTTTAAACAAGCTTTTAGTTCTCACGATGCAACGATTAAAGGTAATCATTCATTTAGCTATTCTTTATTAATTTCATTAATAGTAGTAGGTCTTTTAATTTTAGGTATGTTTATCCATTTATACATCGTGGATAATTTTGGCGCGTACGTAACTGGAGTTACGTCAATTATTTTAAGGGTAATACTAGGAGTAGCTTTTGCAACTGGCTTTTTATTTATAGTTACATTTGGTTTGATTCGATTAACTGTGGTACAGCCAGTTTTATTTAAAAAATTATTATCAGATTTCGTGCTTATTAATACAATTTCCGTATTCATTTTATATTTAGGACTATTTGTCTTATTTCTTAAAATGTATATACTGAGCGGTATATTAGTTGTTTTTTCAATTATTTTATTATTTACATCTTGTGTCTACCTAATTACTAAAAACAGCGTGAACCAAACATTACGTTTACCAAGTTTTTATAGTATTGTTATTTTCTTTGCAGTAGTAGGGCTGGCGATACATTTAGGTGGATCAGCATTAATCGATCAATTTGATGATTTAGGTCTTGCTCATAGATTGTTCTGGAAGTGGTTCTAATGAGATATTGTAAACACTGTGGAAGTAAGATTGTTCCGGGTCAAAGAGTGTGTACACAATGTGGGACTCGACTAGTCACAGAGACTAGTTCGGTTCCGCCTTTTCAAAATGAACCGAGAACATCGAAAAGAGTTCCTACGCCTTTCAAAATTATAATAGTGGCTTTGGTTCTTTTATTAGTAGGTGCTTTCTTTATAGTAAAACATCAATTATCACCAGATAGAGAAGGAGAACAAATTGCAAAAGCTGCAAAGTCTGAAGATATAAAGACCTTATCAAAGTTTGTCACTACAAATGGTAGGAAATTATCTGATGATGAATTGAGAGCTTATATTAAATTGTTGAAAACTGAAGGTAATTTAGATAATAATGGCAATGAATTACAAAAAGCTATTAAAGAAGCAAATCATACTAATAAAAAGGAAATTTCTGTCCATGATCTTAGTGGGGATTTGATATTAAGTGTAAAAGAAGAAGGAAAACGCTATTTACTATTTAATAAGTATACATATGAAATCCCACAGCAAGATTTTAAGATCAAAGGTTCAGATAATGCGCTCCTTACTTATACGCTAGACGGAAAAAAACGAGAAGTTCAATTAAAGAAACAAGAAGATGTCTATCTCGGAAAATTTACAATAGGAGACTATTCTCTTAGTGCTAGTAAGAAAATAGGTGAGCGTGTGCATAAAGGAAAGTTAGATCTTGAGATGATGCACCAGACTCCAGTGGCTACTGAAAAATTTAAGGAGAGATGGTTTACCATTGCGCATACATCTGGTGCTTTATTTATAGAAAATAAAGACACTGACATTTATGTTAATGATAAAAAAGTTGGTAACTATGCTGATAGTCTTAGAGTATACAGTCCTTACACTAGAGAAGAAAATGTGAAGATATATGCAATAGGAAAAATGGATAATAAAAAGACGTTTAAGTCTAATGTGGTAAGTCTCAATGATGAGTTTAAACATGCTAATATTGATGGCATCATTGATATTTCTTTAAATTTTGATGAAAAAGAAATTGGTGACTATGAAGCTAAAAAAGCAGATGAAATGTCAAATAATTAAAGATTAAAATTTAATTTAAATTATAAAAATGAGCAATAAAGAAAGGTATTGCATTAATACGTTTCTTTCTTGCTCAATATAGTTATTCACTTACTGGAATGATTAAGTGTGAGTCATAATCGCCACCAGTATAAACTAGGTGGTTACCTTTGTTTACAGTATCTTCGTGTTCGTAACGTGTTTTCATCTTAGGTAATGGTGTGCTATTACCTTTAATAATTTCGTTACCTTTAACAAATGATTTTTATAACTTAGTTGAAAGTGTAAATGTAGTGTAATTAATTTTTATTGTAAGTATATTGATATGAGAAATTACTGTACGTTGTACGAAAACCAACAAAATCGATATAATTGTATAAGAACATACCGTATAAAGAGAGGTCTAAACTATGGTTCAAGATCGTAGAGTTAGAAAATCACAAAATGCGATTAAATATGCATTTCTTGAATTACTTAATCAACATAATTTTAATGAAATAACAGTACAACAAATCACTGATTTAGCTGATATCAATCGTGGTACATTCTATACGCATTACTTAGATAAATATGATTTATTAGAAAAAATGGAAGACGAACAAGTGGAAAAAGTTAGAGTGTTTATTGAAGAAAGTAAACAAAACAGTGGAGGCAAATTTACTACTGATGATTTACGAGAAATAATGGAATTTCTAATCTCTCATATTGAAGAGAATATCGAATTTTATCAATTAATGTTTAAAGTAGGTAAAGACTCTACTTTACATGAAAAATTATATAGCTTGCTAAATAATTATTTAAATAGCTTTACAAGCATGAAGGGAGAAATAAGCGGTATACCATTTTCATATTTTATGAGCTATGTTTCAGGGGCAGGATTATCCTTTTTAAGACATTGGGTAGAAGACAATCAACGTATACCTAAAGAAGATTTAATTAATTACTTTTATGACATTGTTAATCATGGTCCGGCGACTATTATACAAAGAGAAATTAATAAATGAATATAAAAATCAACGTTTTCTTAATTGCCGTTAAGAAAACGTTAGCCCAATAGTAGATATTGGAGATACATATTGGCTTTGGTTTAAGTCAGTAATATGTTCCTAATTTTACACCTAGTCTTACCTTCAAAATAGTCTAGGTGCTTTTTTATTACATTTATTGAACCATAACACTCTAAAATTAGAAAATTATAGTTTGGTGTGTCGTTTATATTTGACATATATGTAGATGTCGTTTATATTTGACATAAAGAAGCTATTAGTAATTAAGAGGTGATTAATAGTGGCTAATTTTCGAGATAAGATGATTAATCGAGTAATTGGAACTACAAGTGAACGAGACGAGAGAGAAAAACAAGAAATTTATGCACAGTTTACTACTGCTTTTTTAATTACTTATTTTGGATTATTAATATTAGCAGCCATTAGTTTAATTAATGATTTTGTAGTGCAGCGTATTAATATTCCTACTATTGGAATATTTGTACTGTTCTTTGTGGCTAATATATCTTTAATGATTGGCATTAAAAAGAAGAAACTCAATGAAGATCGTGTGTACTCTAAGGAGGAATATCAACAATTATTAAAGAAACATAAGATAAGTTGTGTGCTAGCAGGAATAATATTTGGTGGTTTTATGATGCTATTTGATTTAATTCAATTATATTTTTCTCATGAACCTATTGAATTAGGTATGCTTTTCTTCAAAAATATTTTATCTGGTTTAGCGTTTGGCTTACTTGCTTATTTTTTTGGAAAAAGCAAAATTAAAAAAGAATACAAAAAGGGGTAGAGCATGATGAATAAATTTAATGAAAAATTATTTAACTGGTTTACTCAAAATTTTACTGGTAGAGATGAACGGGAACAAGGCGTATTAGAACATAATCTAGCCATTATGTTTTTATTAACATATATTGTTATTGCGATTTTAAGTTTTATAAGTTTTCTTGTTGATGTAACTAAAAATACAATAAGTTTCGGCACGGTAAGTCTTTTAGTTTTATTTGCGATATTAACTATCGTTTCATTATATATAAATAGAAGAAATCGTTTAGACGAATCTAAAGTCTATTCTCGAAAAGAATATCAGCGTTTACTAAAGAAAACTGCTATTAAAGGTGTATTTTTAGTGTTTTACTTTGCTATAATAATGTTTATTTTAACTGGTGTAGTCTTCCCTTATATTTTCAATGAGGCGCCTCATTTTCTAAGACAATTTGTGACTTGCTGCATCTCAGGATTAATGTATGGGGGCATAATGTTTATCTATTATGTACTAATGATAAAAAAAGAATATTGATATATTAAACTCCTTAAATATTATATAATTAATTTATAAAATATTTAAGGAGCATTTTTATGTTAAAAGCTGATCCGATTATAGCGAAAATGAAGAATCAAAAAATTAACTATGACAGAGTACTGAAAAAGTTAATTAATCAATGGGAACGTCAAGAATTACGTCCTAAAATTCTACTTCATAGTTGTTGCGCACCGTGTAGCACCTATACACTAGAGTATTTAACACAATATGCGGATGTAGCAATCTATTTTGCTAATCCTAATATTCATCCTAAAAATGAATATTTACGTCGCGCTAAAGTTCAAGAACAATTTGTAAAAGATTTTAATGAAAGAACAGGACAGAATGTTCAATATATTGAAGCAGAGTATAAGCCTCATGAATTTATGAAAATGGCGAAATCTCGTGGTTTAACTGATGAGCCAGAAGGGGGACTACGCTGTACAGCTTGTTTTGAAATGCGTCTAGAATTAGTGGCGGAAGCAGCAGTGAAATATGGGTATGACTATTTTGGTAGTGCGTTAACATTATCACCTAAAAAGAACGCGCAACTTATTAATGAATTAGGTATGGAAGTTCAAAATATATATGATGTAAGTTATTTACCAAGCGATTTCAAGAAGAATAAAGGTTATGAGCGTTCGATTGAAATGTGTAATGATTATCATATCTTTAGACAATGTTATTGTGGATGTGTCTTTGCTGCTATGGCGCAAGGTATTGATTTTAAAACGATTAATCAGGAAGCAAAAGCATTTCTTCAACAATTTTAAATACCATAAAAATATCCCAACTTGAACTTATATTTTAAATCAAGTTGGGATAATTATTTCAGACTGTAGACAATCCTTTACACTCTTCGTCACCTTATGCGTGCCTTGCTCATTTACACATAGTAAACTCCCGTCGTTACGCATTGCGCTTCCTCGATTGACAAAGGTTTTCTTTCAGTCTTTGTTTTTTATATTGTACGATTGATAAAACGAATAATTGCTAAAACTGCTATAACTCCCGTAGAAATGATGCCGGCGATTTTTAAACCTTTTTTCTCTTTTTCAGGTTCTGGATCTTTATTTTCCATCATTTCTAATAATTCACGTTCGATTTCAAGATCGAGAGCAGTTTTTTTCTCTCCATTATAGCCAATACTATTATCGTCATCATCATGTTGTTTATTATTTTGTGTAGAAGTTTCAGTTTCTTTTGTCGATGATTGTTGGTTAGATGGATTTTTCTCTTTATCTTCTATAGCCATGCAATACTCCTCCGATAAACTTTCTTATCTTTGGTTTCAGTATATTACTTTCTGCTAGGAAGTAAAGTATATTTATGATTATTTGGCGTCTAAACCGATAATCTCACTTACGTTATTATAGTTGTTTTGTTTTAAATAAGACGCAATGTCTTTATTAATTTTCTTAGTTAATCCAGGTCCTTCAATTACTAAAGATGAATAAATTTGTACTAATGATGCACCATTTCTCATCATTTGAATTGCATCTTCTGCGCTAAAGATACCACCTGTACCAATAATCAAGAATTCACCGTTAGTTTGTTGGTACGCCCATTTCACTAACTCTAAGTTTCTTTTGAAAAGGGGTTTCCCACTTAGGCCACCATCTTCCACTTTATTAGATGATATTAAGCCATCACGTTTACGTGTAGTATTTGCTAAAATCATACCATCAAATGTTTCAGTAATCGCTGGTAATATATTTTTAAAACCATCAAGTTCTAAATCGGAAGTTAATTTTAAGAAAATAGGAACATTAACTTCTGTATGAGCTTTAAAATCTTTCAATGCTTTACATAACATTGAAAATTCATCTTTATCATGGAAACTTTGTAAATTCTCAGTATTTGGAGAACTAATGTTAACAGTGAAGAACGAAACATCGGCTTTAAATGTATCAATAACCTTGATGTAGTCCTGATAGCGTTCGTTATAAGGTGTTGTTTTATTTACACCTACATTTAAGCCGACTGGAATATTGTATGCATGACGACGTAGGTTCCATAATGCTCTATTCATACCCATATTGTTGAAGCCCATGCGATTAATTAAAGCGTTATCTTCGATTAAACGATACATACGTGGTTTTGGATTACCATCTTGAGGTTTAGGTGTAATACCACCTAACTCTAAGGCACCGAAGCCAGCATGTTGAAGAGCTTTAGGTACTTCACATGATTTATCGAATCCTGCAGCTAAGCCAACAGGGTTATTAAATGTAATACCTTTAATTGTTTGAGACAGTGATGGGTTATCGTAAGTGAATAATTTGTGGATGATTGGTAATAAGAAAGGTTGTTTTTGGGCAAACTTCAAAGCGTCGATAGTCATGCCGTGTGCTTTTTCAGGGTCAAATTTGAATAAAAGTGGTTTAATTAATTTGTACATAATAAATGCTCCTATTTCATTGTATTTGAGGCTTACTATCCTCATTTAATATCATTGAAAACATTCTTATATTAGACTAGCATTTTCAACTGTAATTGCATAGTTAAATTCTTTAGTGTTTGAAAATTTGCCTTATCTTAATTTACATATTTAAATAAAGAGATTTTCGTGAAAGATTAGCTGAGGCATTTTCAGGAAATATAATAATTAAATACTGATACAAAATTAAAGGAGGCTGACGTCATGAAAAAAGAATGGCAAGACCAATTACCGTTAGACCATATACAAGACATTACATCAGTGAGTGGTGGGGATGTGAACGAAGCGTTTAAGGTAACGACGCAAGATGAACCGTATTTCTTATTAGTCCAACGCAATCGCGATAAGTCTTTCTATGCAGCAGAAATTGCGGGACTTAATGCGTTTGAAGAAGCGGATGTAACAGCGCCACGTGTTATTGCGAATGGCGAAATTAACGGGGATGCATACCTAATCTTAAGCTATTTAGATGAAGGAACGAGTGGAAGTCAACGTGAGTTAGGCCAACTTGTAGCTAAGATGCATAGTCAACAACAGCCTGAAGGACAATTTGGATTTGATTTACCACATGAAGGTGGGGACATTTCATTCGATAATTCATGGTCCGATTCATGGATTGAAATCTTTGTGGAACGTCGCATGGATCACTTAAGAGATGAATTGATGCGCAAAGGTTTATGGAACGAAGAAGATAATAAAGTATACGAACAAGTGCGTACGGTGATGGTTAATGAATTGGAGGCACATAATAGTAAGCCATCGTTATTACATGGTGATTTATGGGGCGGTAATTATATGTTCCTTAAGGATGGGCGTCCTGCATTATTCGACCCAGCGCCATTTTACGGCGATAGAGAGTTTGATTTAGGCATTACCACTGTGTTTGGTGGATTTACGCAAGAATTTTATGATGAATATGAGAAACATTATCCTTCTGGAAAAGGTGCACGTAAACGTTTAGAATTTTATAGGTTATATTTATTTATGGTGCACTTACTTAAATTTGGCAATATGTATGCAAATAGTGTTAACCGCTCAATGGACGAAATATTAGCATAAAGACATAAAATTAAGGAGGCATAGGTATCAATGTACCTGTGCCTCCTTAATTTTTTTATTTTCCATCTTCGGCATCTGTAACTGTTTTAATCAACTGTTTACTATTATCATATAACAATTTTTCAAGTTCATGACGTGAGATTAACTCTGTTGATTCAAGTTCATCCGCTAACATTGTAACCACTTGATCTGTTGTGTATGGTGCATCTGAACCATAGACGATTTTATCCATATCTACACATTGCGCGAGATTTGGCAATTGATATGGTAATACTTTTCCAGCTAAATCGAAATAAAGCTCTTTCATCACTTGTTCTAAATCATCAGGTTGACGTTCGCTACCAAACATCTTATTACCCATAGCGACACGTTGCGCAATCACTGGTAATAACGCACCACAATGAGGCACAATCCATTTAATGTTTGGATACTTACTGAACACGTTGTTTTGACTCATATAAATGATGGTACGTGTTGTATCAAAGATGAATTCCATTAATGGTGCAGGAACGACTTCACTCATCGCCTCAATATTTGGTTTCGGTTCATTAGGGTGCAACGCAACGAGTGCATGACGTTCATTCAACTTAGCTAACACACTGTCTAAACGGTCATCGCCGATATAGACACCGCGTGCGTTAGTAGGTAAAGTGAAGCCTAATGCACCTTGTTGATCCAATGCCTCATCAATAGTAGCGATACTTTCATCCACTAACGGTAATGGCAACGTCGCAAAGAATCCTAATTGCTCAGGATATTTATGAGTGAAAGAAGATGCATAGTCATTTACTTCTTTCGCTAATTCAACCATCTCATTATCAGGGGCAGCACTGATGTGAGGGCTTGAAATAGAGAGTACGCCGTATTCAATTTCCATACGATTCATTAAATCTAAATATCCCTCAGGAGAGAAAGCAGGCGTCGCTACGCCGTCGCCTTTACCATTGAAATATTTATCTAGGAATTTTGAGAATCCCGGAGAAATATAATGCGCGTGTAAATCAATTTTCTTCATATCTATTTACGCTTCCTTTTCTTTAAAAGTTAACCAACTGTCGATTTCTTCATAATATGCGTTGACCTCATCTGGGCGATCGATCCCTTGAAGTTCACTGTTTACGTCATAACCAATTTCATTTAAAGCATAAGACAAGCATGCATAACTTTGTCGATAGCCTTCAAAATCTTTTTTCGGTAAATTAATTGTCGTTGGTTTGACCGGTGTTAAGCTATCTTTTTCATAAATACATTCAAGACGCGTAATGTACCAAACGCCTTGGTCATCTTTTTCAACGCAATAAACTAATTTGGCATCAGATTGAAGTTCCATCTCCACATTCTGAATCGTTAAACGTGTTTGAATGGTTGCTTGCATAATCGCTACCGCACGTGTGTCGTTAATCCAAATTTGTGAATTGTGAATTTGATGTGGCGCGTAACGATTCATCTCTTCTGAAGAAACAACGAATTCATGACCCGTTCCTTTAAACCATGAAATATTCACGTAAGAATCTTCAGCGAAGCATGACTCCATGCTATCCCATAGTGAATTATCACGACAGAAACGCTCAAATTGAATTAGTTCGAGAATATCTTCTTTCGCTAATAACGTTTCATTCGTATACGGCTTATTTCTTGTGAAAAGCACAGTCCGAACACTCCTTTATATTGATTAACCCCACATTTCAAGTACTACATTTGCGAAACCTTCTGGCTCTTGAACATAACCAAGGTGGCCACCAGGAATATCAATAATTTTGATACCAGTTTGTTCAGAAATGTAGAAGTTAACTTCTTGAGGGAATGAATCTCTAGAAGCGGTACCATTTAATAAAGTAATGATATCTTTATGTTTGTTTAAGTCGTCGATAGAAATATCTGATTCAGTATATTGACGGATTTCATATTTGAACCAACCTAACATTTCTTCAAAGCGTTTTTTACTTTCAGCGTCGTCTTCAGCTTGCGCTGGTTTAGACATATATTGTCGGTCAAGTTGACTAGTGTTTAATGTTTCGCCGAATAATTTCATTGCTTGCGGCATGCCTTCGTTAACAGCAATATCAATGATTTCAGCGTTTTTATCTTGCCAATATTTAGCATTTGGTAAGAATGTGTTGATTGGTGGTTCATGGAAAGCAATGCGTTTAACAATGTCAGAGTGTTCTTTTAATACGTGCATTGCTACGATAGCACCTGAACTTGAACCTAATACATACACAGGTTCGTCGCTTAAGTGATTTGCTAATTCTGCGATGTCTTGAGCATCGCGTTTCACACGGTAGCGGCTGTCTGGGTTTGATACTTCGTCTGGTAGGGGTTCTGTTAATTCGCTTTGACCATAGCCACGACGGTCTACAGCTACGACTGTGAATTTGTCTTTTAATTGTTGTGCAAGTGGCATGTAGATGTCGCCTGTGCCATTAGCACCAGGGATGCAGATTAATACAGGTCCATTGCCTACTTTGTGATAACGTAATTTAGCACCTTTTAATTCTAAAGTTTCCATATATAAAACCTCCGATTAATGTATATTTTTTAAATAGTTCTAAGATAGAGAGTCACTCACTTTAGTTGTAAAGAAATTCTTAGATGAACATTTACTCATTCTGTTGTGATGCTTGCCTAGGGTACAGTTTCAGCCAGAAATTCCTCACAAATAAATTTGTGGGAATTTCTAAGGTCTTCTAAAGCAGTTCTTAGATGAAGGTTACTCATTTTGTTGCGACGCTTTCTTGCGGGAAAGGCTTAAGCCTGTAGTCTTAAGCTCTTTCTTTTCCGCCAAGAGTCGCGCAACGTCATTCGTTATTCTTCTTAGAACTACTTACGTAAGTGTGTGAACACTTACGTTCATCAATAACTCATCCCTCAGGCGTCACTCAACTATACTTCTTTATTTATCTAGGCCTAATAGTTTTGCGCCGTTTTTGTAGCTGATTTTGTCTTGTTCTTCTTCAGTTAAACCTAATTCGCTTAGGAATGTGCCTAATTCTTCTGGTTCCACGTAAGGATAGTCTGCTGAGTAAAGAATTCTATCTACGCCAACTTCTGCTTTTACTAAATCGAATTGTGGTTTAGTTAACATACCACTTGGTGTAATGTAGAAATTATTTTTGAAATAATAACTAATTGGATGTTCTAGGTGATCTGCAAATAAAATACTGTCCATACGTTCTAAGAAGAATGGTACGAATTCACCCCAATGTCCAATAATGACATTTAAGTTTGGATGACGATCAAATACTCCAGATAGAACTAAATGGATAGCGTGGATACCTACGTCAACATGCCAACCGTAACCGAAGCAAGCGAATGTTGTAGCAGTTACATCTGGATAATTTCCTTTATAATATGCTTGGTAAACATCACTTTGTACTGGAGATGGATGTAAATAAATAGGCGCGTTAAGTTCTTCAGCTGCTGCGAATAAATCATCATATTCGTCTTGGTCTAAGAAACCACTTTTAGGATGGCCCATAATTAATGCGCCTTTGAAGTTTAATTCGTTAATGCAACGCTTAAATTCTTCAACAGTTGCTTCAGGTTCATTAATAGGTAATGTAGCGAAACCTACGAAACGGTCTGGATGTTCTTTCACGTATTCTGCTAAAGTATCATTTGCTTTCTTACATAATTCGATAGCGCGTTCGCCTTCTAAGTTAGAAGGGGCGCCGTTACCGTAAGATAATACTTGCATTTCAACATCATGCTCATCCATAAATTTAATACGTTTATCATGATGAGTAATTTCATCTGCATCCGTGAAACCTGATTTTTGCTCTAAGCCATCAAGCATCGTTTTCATAGGTACACCTTTAGGATCAGATGACATATATTTCATTGTTTCTTTTTGAATTTCATCTACAACATAGTGTTCTTCAAAGTTAATACTTTTCATTTGAAAAGCCTCCTAAATATTAATTATTCATAAAGGTTAAATTACCAAGGCATTGTGCCGTTACCATCGATGAATGTACCAGTTGGACCATCTTTATCAATCGTTGCAAGTTTCACAATTGGGATAACACCTTCAGATGCTGGTTTAGAGTTATTGCTGAAATCACCAACTAAATCTGTATTTGTTGAACCTGGGTCTGCAGCGTTGATTTGAATGTGTGGTAAGCCTTTAGAGTATTGCAATGTTAACATTGTCACTGCAGATTTAGATGAACAGTAAGCGAGTGAATTCACTTTAGATTCTTGCGTATCTGGATTAGTTACCATACCAAATGAACCTAAACCACTACTTACGTTTACTACAACAGGTTGTTCTGACTTTTCAAGAAGCGGAACAAATGTATGCATCATTCTTACAATTCCAAAAACGTTTGTGTTATAAACTTTCTCCACATCTTCAACAGTTAAATCTGTAGGTTTAGCGAAACCACCAGAGATACCCGCATTATTCACTAAAACGTCTAAACGTCCTTCTTTATCTTCAATTGTTTTATAAGCATTTTGAACTGAAGACTCATCCGTAACATCTAGTTGTACAAAGTCAACGCCAAGTTCTTCAGCTGCTTTTTGACCGCGTGCTTCATCACGAGAGCCAATATAAACTTTATGGCCTTGTTCTTTTAATTCTTTCGCAGTTTCAAAGCCTAAACCTTTATTTCCACCAGTAATTAACGTAATTCTTTCCATTATTTATTCTGTCACCTCATTAGGTAAATATAGTTGAATTAAATTATCACGAAATGTTTCATTTGATAATTTCCTTACATTTTTTTGGTATTCAAATGTCGCAGTTGTTAAAGATTTTAAAAGCATGTCTGTTTTGAATATAGACCATGCTTCGTTATCGTAATCATTAAATAAGTCATAATAATATTGATTTAAATTCTTGAAAAAGTTACTTGCTCTGAATAATTCAGCATTATCGTTTCCTTCAATACAAGTAAGTAAATCACTATTATCCGTTTTAAATTGTAAAAATATGTCGAGTGAATGGCTCATAATATCTCTTTTAGAAGTATAGCGTTGTTTAATTTCAAGCATTTGATTCATAATATCGTCAAAGTCGTGTTCAATAATGTGGTAACATAAATCTCCTTTATCTTTAAAATGACGATAAAGAGTGCCCATACCAATATTTAGTTCTTTAGACAATCGATTCATACTTACATTATCTACGCCTTCATCACGAAACAATTCAATCGCTTTATCTTCAATACGTTGCCGATTTTTTAATGCATCTTTGCGCATCATATCACCTCTTTAAAATTCATATTATTGACAAACGGATAATGCTCCGTTTATTATAAAGCGTGTTAATTTATATTTCAAATATTTAAGTTTTGGACATTGAAAAATTTTTAGAAAAGAGTGGATGAAGATGTCATTAAATAAAGAACAAAGACGTGTGACAAGTGAAGAACTCAAAGCGCATTTTCATGAATCAACGTTAAGTTTAGAAAATATTGCTGAAGAGATGAATATTTCTGTGGCAGATGTGGAAAAGGTATTGAACATGGATGCGCCGAATGGCTTCTTTGGAAATAAATTACAAAAATTTATTCATTTAGTTTGGGACATCCGTGACTTAATTAATAATGATATAAAAATGAATGGTGATACACCTAAAGAATATACGTATCTAAAAGGTGAAAAAGAAGATTATTGGTTTTTACAATAGGAGAGAGAAGTAATGGATAAAAGTATTTTAGTTATTGGTGCTACAGGTAAACAAGGCAATGCAGTAGTTAAAGAATTATTAGAAGATGGATGGAAAGTACGTGCTTTTACACGAAATAAAAATAATGACAAATTAACGTCTATTGATAATGAAAAATTAGAAATCTTCGAAGGTGACTTAAGTAATGAAGAGAGTCTAACACAAGCAATGGATGGTCAATACGGTGTTTATAGTGTTCAACCTATCATAGTGGATAATGTAGAAGAGGAATTACGTCAAGGTAAAATGATTATTCATACAGCAGAACAACAAGGTGTGGAATACATGGTTTACAGTACAGCAGGTGGCGTGAACCGTGATCGTACAGGCCCTCACTTTGAAGCACTTGCTGAAATTGAGAATGAACTTAAAGTAAGCTCAATAAATTATACAATTATTAAACCATCGTTCTTTATGGATAATTTCTTAAGAATTACAAAAGTTGAAGACGGTGAAATTTATATTCCAGAATTTATTAATCGAGATGTGAAATTTGCGATGATTTCATCTATCGATATTGCTAGAATTGCTGCTAACATTTTCGCGAATACTGAACGTTTTAATTATCAAGCTATCGAAATCGCTTCAGATGAACTTACATTAAATGAAGTAGTAAAAACATTTGCCACAGTTACTGGTAAACCTACTGAAATTAGAGGTTCATTCTCAAGTGGCACTGCTGAACGTGGCTGGCTTGAAGAGAAAGGTTACGTAGTTGACTTCAAGCAAATGGATGATATCAATCCAAATCGCTTAACGCTAGAACAATGGATTAATAAAGTAGGTTTCTAATTTTTTGAAAATGAGGTAATGCATATGATTCAATCAATGTGGTTTAATTTGCACGTCGAAGATTTAGAGCGTAGCGAACAATTTTATAAGAATTTAGGATTTGAAATAAATAAAAATCCAGACATGTTAGATAAAATGGTAGGAATTCAAATAGGCCAAACGATTATTATCTTAATTGAGAATAATCATTTTGAAAAAGTGACCCATGACACGGTAGTTTCACAACCTAATGAAGTGATCATTTCATTAGGAGTTAAAACAAATGATGAAGTAGATGTCCTAATTGAAAAAGTTGTAGAGTCAGGTGGCAAAGTGATAGATGAACCCGGCGTATACCAAGGATATTACGGTGCAACTTTTGCAGATCCAGATGGCCATAAATATAATTTCTTAGCGTGTTAGTTAAATAAATTTTATAAAGTACATCAATTTATATGCCCCCCAAAGTTAGAATGAGATCTAATATTGGGGGGTATTTTTAATAAAAGAAATTATCTTGATCACGTTAATTTACCTTTATATAGATTCATATCAATTATAGAAAAGAACTTAAATGTTTTCGCACTTATTTAAGTAGTCCTAAAATGGATAATGGAACGTAGTTGAGTGCGGGGCCCCAGCACAAAGACTTTCGCATAGAAAGTCTACAAACAAAGCAAGCTGGGGAGAAAGTATGGGAGCAGGTTATCAATGAACGTAAGTGTTCAAACACTTACGTAAGAAGTTCTAAGGTAGATTACGAAGTGTAGTTGTGAAGACTCCTGGTGGAAAAGAAAGAGCCTCAAGACTATAGGCTTGAGCCTTTCCCACCGGAAAGCGTAACAACTTAAACAAGTGAATATCTACCTAAGAACTACTTTACAAGACCGTGGCTCGACCCAGCCCCCTAGGCAAGCGTCTCAACTTAAGTGAGTGGATATCTATCTAAGAACGACTTTATAAGACTACAGGCTAGAACCTTTTCAACAAGAAAATATATACAAAAAGACTATTCTCAAAGTCGAAAACTTTAAGAACAGCCTAAGTCTTAATAATGATATTTTATTTTTCTTCAATATTACCGTATTCTTCTCTTAAGTCATACACTTTATCAGGTGTTACATCTTGGCCAAGGGGGTCTAGAACTTTCATAGTTGAGAAAGTATGAAGTACTTGGCCTCTAATCATACCTAAATATTCTTGTCTTAATTGATGTTGTTCTTGTTTTTCTTCAATACTCAAACTTTCAACTTTTTCTTTATTTGCTAATTGATTAATTCTATCTAGTAATTCTCTCATTATTGTTCCTCCTAATTTGTATGTGGTGGGAAATGTGGCACAATATGCGTGCCCACTTCATCTATAAGTTCTTTTAAATTACGGTCAGTATTTGTAAATCGTAAAATAATATGGTTTGTATTCATTGCTTCGTAAGCTTTTAAAATTTGTAGTAAGTTCTTACGTCCTGTACGATATCCACCTTTAATCACTTTGACCGTCTCGTTCGGATTCTCAGATAAATCTATCATTAATATATTAATAAATGGTTTGAAACGTTTAGTGCCGTGATGCCATGCTTCCACAAGTTTCTTCTGTTCTTGAAAAGGCTGGGCATAAAATAGCCAACCATCCATGTGTTCTTGTATCCATGACAACGATTGCTTAGAATAACCGGTCGCAAACATTGGTATCGTCTTATGCTTAGGCAACACTTGTAAACCAGAATCTTCATATAATTCAAATAGTGAATTGGAAATTTTAGGAGAATGTGAAGCCCAAAGTTGACGTAAAGAATGTATCGACGTTTGGAAACGTTCGATTAAATCTTCTTCATTTACTTTAAAAGCTGGGAATTCAAAAGGACGATCTCCTGTGGCCATACCAAGTAATAAACGTTGATTAGAAAGTAAATCAAGGGAAGCTGCTGATTTGGCCAGATGAATAGGATGACGTAAAGTGGCTACAATACTTCCAGTACTGAGTGCAATCTTTGAGGTAAACGCACTTAAATAAGTTAGAAATACAAATGGGTCATAGTTAGTAGAGACTTGACCTAAATGTGGACTATAAAGTGGATTATCTCTTACAGATAGACTAGTAAATCCTAGACGTTCTGCTTGTTGCGCTAAGACAACTTGCTCTTGAAAATCAATGTGATTCTCTTGTTTATTATCAAATGGTATGGATAAACCTAAAGTTAATTTATGATTCTGAAATGTGCGCTTAAAACCCTCATGTTCATCTATCTCCGACATCGCATTCCCTCCTAACCATTAATATTAAACAACACTTATTATTTAACTAACATGTGTTGTATAGATGTACTATACTCCCGTTTATATTTAAGTGCAACTTACATGCTTATGCAATGTGTTGTTTAGACAACAGTTAATCATTTATGTTGGATAGTTTGGATGTGCCTTTTCAAAAAATAAAGATCGAAGCTAGAGCGCTTTGATCCTAAAGGTGCGTAATATGATGTATAAGGAATGGTAGGTTCTTCTCGATAAATGCTTCGGCAGTGAGTGTACTAGTGTCGAGCCAATGTCTACCGAGACCACATATACCGGCTGCGAGAAAGCTCGCGCTGTTAACTAAGATGTCGATGTCTTGGTCGGGATAGCTGTTACGAAGCATGATAGTGAAAATATCTTCTAATTCATTGTTGATACGTTTATGAGCTTGATTACAAAATGTTTCGCTATTCTTCTTGCACGACTCCTGAACTTCTGACATGTAATGCGCAATCGCAATAAAGACTTCGGAAATGACGGCTTCGTTAATCATTTCTGAAATAGTTAAGGTGTCATTCAAATCTTTCAGTATAGTGACCGAAAGCGTGTAATCCAAGATATCGTATTTATCTGTGAAATGTGCGTAGAAGGTAGCACGATTGACGGTGGCACGTTCGGTAATGTCTTTCACCGTGATTTGAGCCATATCTTTTTCACGCGACACTTCTTGAAAGGCTTCTACAAGTAACTTTTTCGTTCTAATGATACGTGGATCGACTTTTGTAGTAGACATCTATGACACCTCCTTCTTTGAAAATTAAGCTTACATTAAATTATCATTCGAATAGTAGAGGTTGTCAAAAAGTAAGATTTAACAAAAAAATATAAAAGTTTTAAAAATACTTTGATTTTTCAGATAAATTAAAGTATATTATTTAACAAAGAAGTATAAATATTCAAAAAGTTACTTGTTACTCAGCATTTTAAAAAACAAAGGGGTATGTTGTTTAACTGTACATCTAGAATTTATCAAACTGAATAGCTTACTCCATAGGATGGAGAAGAAGACTATGGAAGATAAACTACAAAGAGGATTGTCTAATAGGCATATTCAATTAATTGCAATCGGCGGTGCAATAGGGACAGGGTTATTTTTAGGGGCAGGTCAATCGATTCACTTAGCTGGACCATCGATTTTATTAACCTATATTATTGTAGGTTTAGTATTATTCTTATTCATGAGAGCAATGGGAGAGATGCTTCTTTCGAATTTAGGATTTAAATCATTTGCTGATATTGCGCATACGTACATCGGACCGTTAGCAGGATTTATTGTGGGGTGGACGTACTGGTTTACATGGATCGTAGCAGGTATGGCAGAGGTAACAGCAGTTGCGAAGTATGTGAATTTCTGGTGGCCGACTATTCCAAGTTGGTTAACGGCTTTATTTACAGTATTAGTATTGATGGCTTTAAATTTAATGAGCGCTAAAATATTTGGGGAATTGGAGTTTTGGTTCGCATTGATTAAAGTAACGACAATTATCGCATTAATCGTAGTAGGGATTGTCATGATTATCATGGGTACACATACCACAAGTGGTACAGCGAAGTTATCTAATATTTGGAGTCATGGTGGTTTCTTCCCACATGGTGCGACAGGATTCTTGCTCTCATTCCAAATGGCTATCTTTTCATTCATAGGAATTGAGTTAATTGGCATTACGGCTGGTGAAACAAAAAATCCTCATAAAACCATTCCACAAGCAATTAATAATGTACCTTACAGAATTCTTATCTTTTATGTAGGTTCATTGGCGGTCGTAATGTCAGTAGTACCTTGGGATAAATTAAATCCTGCTGACAGCCCATATGTAACATTGTTTGGCTTAGTAGGGATTCCATTTGCGGCTGGCGTGATTAACTTTGTTGTATTAACCGCTGCAGCATCTGCATGTAATAGTGGTATCTTTGCAGACAGTAGAACAATGTATGGTTTAGCGGCACGTAAACAGGCACCACCATTTTTACAAAAAACTAATAAACACGGCGTACCATATTACTCAATTTTAATCACATGTGGCTTATTACTTATCGCCGTAGTATTAAACTACGTTATTCCAAATGCCACTGAAGTATTCGTTTATATCACAACAGTTTCTACCGTGCTTAACATCATCATTTGGACAATTATTATGATTGCTTATCTCGGTTTCTTGAAAAATAAACCAGAATTACACGCACAAAGTAAATTTAGATTACCAGGTGGTAAAGTAAGTGCATATCTTATTCTAACGTTCTTCGTCTTTATTTTTATCGTCCTTGCACTAGATAAAGATATCAGAATTGGTGTGTTAGTCGCGCCGGCATGGTTAGCATTATTATGCTTAATGTTCTTACGTTATAAAAAAGAGAAACGTAAAGAAGGCATTGATTTAGATGAACGTTCTAAAGACCAGGCGATTAGAGACTAGATAAGGGGAAAAATAGTCTGGGAAATAATGTTGACGCATTTTTACTATTATAATAGTAGAAATGCGTTTTTTGTGATTAAATTGTACTATTTAATGAAAATTATTAAATAAATATTCTGAAAATTTAGATATTATGTTATAGTAAGATGCATCATCACTTATTTGTCTAAGAAAGCTAATAAATAAAGTAATCTTGGCAATCAATTAATACTAATTTAAGCGTGTATCAACATCATAGGAGGTTTCGATATGACAACAGAGCTTAAAAATATAGGAGTTAAAGATTTTACGTTTAGGGTGCTTACCGGAGTAGCGATTGGAATCGTTGTAGGTTTAGTGCCTAATGCCATTTTAGGTGAAATCTTTAAAGCACTTATGCATCATCACCCGGTATTTGCGACTTTTCTTCATGTCGTGCAAGCCATGCAATTTACGGTGCCAGCGTTAATTGGAGCACTTATTGCTTTGAAATTTGAAATGACACCACTTGCTATCGCTGTTGTAGCATGTGCATCATATGTGGGAAGTGGCGCTGCTCAATTTAAGAATGGCGCTTGGATTATCGCAGGTATCGGTGACTTAATCAATACGATGATTACTGCTGCGATTGCAGTGTTATTAATCTTATTAATTGAAAAGCGCGTGGGCAGTATGGCGTTAATTGTTTACCCAACTGTAGTGGGTGGATTATCCGCAACCATTGGTGTGTTAATCTTACCGTATGTTCACATGATTACAACTGGTATCGGAAATATGGTCAATAGCTTCACTGAATTACAACCAGTATTGATGTGTATGCTCATTTCAATGGTATTTAGCTTCATTATTATTTCACCATTATCAACGGTAGCTATAGCGATTGCCATTGGTATTACAGGATTAGCTGCTGGATCAGCTTCAATTGGAATTTCAGCTACTGAA
Source organism: Staphylococcus sp. NRL 16/872 (assembly GCF_022815905.2). NCBI lineage: Bacteria > Bacillati > Bacillota > Bacilli > Caryophanales > Staphylococcaceae > Staphylococcus > Staphylococcus sp. NRL 16/872. Next base: position 402,634 of record NZ_CP119327.1, read on the forward strand.
GCAGTATTGCTAATTGGTACAAGCCAAGTGAATCGTGTAGCCGTACCAATATCTATCTTCTTCGGTGGAGTGAAAATGATGATGCCTAACATGGTCAAATATCCAATTATTATGTTACCTATTTTAATTACGGCAGCCGTTTCAGGTATCGCCGGAAGTTTAATCGGTATTGCCGGTACAAAAGAATCAGCAGGGTTTGGTTTCATCGGTATGATTGGACCAATTAGTGCATTTAAATTTTTACATGTAGATTCAGCGATGATGAGTATTATTTTAATTGTTTTAGGATTCTTCGTTGTTCCATTATTAACTGCGTTTATTTTAGATATTGTATTACGCAAAGTTTTAAAATTATATACTAACGATATTTATAAATTTATGGGTTAAGACTGTAAATTTTTGAAATAATTTTTTTAAGAGGAATTGATAATCACGTCTCTGGGACTAATTATTAATTCCTTATTTTTTGAAAAATAAATTTATAAAATAGCTTATGAGTAAATAGTGTTACAATAAAATAAATAGTGATTAAACAAAAGGATGGATGTCATATGGCTAATAAAATCGAAACATTAGCGCTAAGAACAGCAGAGTTAACGAGACAAACACATGAATTAGGCATTCCGGTCATGATTTTATTTGAAGGGGTTTCGGCATCAGGTAAAACGCGTTTATCAAATGAATTATTATTAAACTTTGACGCGAAATATACGCGCTTTATTGCAACGCAATCACCTCAACCTGATGATTTAAGATATCAATTTTTACAAAAATACTGGAATACGCTACCTGCAAAAGGTGATATTAATATTTATTTTCGCAGTTGGTATTCACATTATTTAGATTATCGTGAAAATGAAATTAAACATAATAGATATAAAAATTATGAGGTTTTGAAGGAACAAATTGCTTCTTTTGAAAAAATGTTAAAAAAAGATAATTATGAAATCATTAAATTCTTCATTGAAATTAATGAAGAGAAACGTCAAGAGCACATTAAACAAACTAAAGAGAACCCTTTAATGCGTTGGAAAGTGCAAGAATATAGTAATGTGTTGTCATCAGAAATATATTTGGAGGACATGCATCAATTTATTAAAAATGATAAACAATGGAAGATTATTGACTATACGGAACGTCAAAATGCGATTGAAAAAATGTATCATCATATTATTGAACGTTTGGAAAAAGCGATTGACAAACACCAAAAACGAGAACAGCAAGTGGATGGCAAGTTTACGGCTAACTTTACAACGGATTTATTCAATATAGATGTAGACAAAGTGTCTAAAAATGACTATAAAACCTTAATTAATGAACTACAAAAACGTATGAGAGAAATTCAATTTGCCTTATATGAGAGAAAGATTCCACTTATTTTAGTGTTTGAAGGTATGGATGCAGCAGGTAAAGGTGGCAATATCAAACGTATTAGAGAAAAACTGGATCCTACGGGTTATAAAGTAAATGGAATCAGTGCGCCAACAGATGTGGAACTCAAACATCATTACTTATGGCGTTTTGCGAAAGATATGCCACGAAGTGGACACATTGAATTATTTGATCGCAGTTGGTATGGTCGCGTGCTCGTTGAACGAATTGAAGGCTTTGCGACTACAAATGAATGGCAACGCGCATATGATGAAATTAATTCTTTTGAAAAAATGTGGACAGACGAAGGGGCAATTATTTTAAAATTCTTCCTTACATTAGATAAGGAAGAACAATTGAAACGTTTCAAAGATCGTGAACAAAATGTAGACAAACAATGGAAAATCACAGATGAAGATTGGCGTAATCGTGAGAAATGGGATGTATATGTAGAAGCAAGCCATGATATGATTGAAAAAACGAATACATCTTATGCGCCATGGCTAGTTGTGCCAGCTGATCATAAAAAAACGTCACGTATAGAAATTTTAAAATACATTATTCGTAAATGTGAAAAAGTATTATGGGGCGTTAAAGATTATTAAAATGATGAATTGACTTTATTGATTTATCATTGCAAATCACTTCAAGAGACTATTTTATAGAATAGTTTCTTGATTTTTTTGTTTAAAATAGAAAAAACCTATGCGAAATTAAATGTAAGAAATATTACAAATATGTAACAAAGCAATATTTTGTAATATAAAGTATTGTGTAAAACGATTGTAAAATTCTTAAAAAGCTAATGTAAATCCCAATTTGACGGTGAAAAATAAAATACAAGAGATGAAATTGTATTGTTACAACACACTTCAGCAATATTTCAATATTACAAAATAAAATCTTTATTGTAATTTTTTGTAAGGTGAGCGTAATATTATAAGGTTTTTTTTGTGTTATAGTAGCAATTGTCAAAAGTTAAACAAAGAAACAAAGCAATAAACACTTAAAGAAATTAACACTCGAAAATAAAACAAATTTATGGAGGAATTATTTTTATGAAAAAGACAGTTATGGCTTCATCATTAGCAGTAGCATTAGGAGTAACAGGTTATGCATTAACTACAGATCACAGTGCACACGCATCTGAACAAACTTCAAACTATGCACAATTAGCTAACTTAGCTCAAAACAACCCATCTGAATTAAACGCTCACCCAGTACAATCTGGTGCTTACAATATCTCATTCGTTAAAGATGGTTTCAAATACAACTTCACTTCAAATGGTTCAACTTGGTCTTGGAACTACTATTATACTGGTGCTGCTGACACAGCTGCAGCTCAAACAGCTTCAACTACACAAGCTGCTCAACCAGCTCAACAATCTCAAGCAACTGATTACTCAGCATCTTACAACCAAGGTTCAAACCAATCAGTAAGTTCAAATCAACAAGCTAGCAACTCTAACGTTAAATCAGTATCTGCTCCAACAAATAACACAACTAACTACAGTGCTCAAACAACTTCATATTCAGCACCATCTAGCTCAGTAAGATTAGGTAATGGTAACACTGCTGGATCAACTGGTTCTTATGCAGCACAACAAATGGCATCTCGTACAGGCGTTTCAGCTTCTACTTGGGAATATATCATTGCAAGAGAATCTAATGGTCAATCAAGCGCACGTAACGCTTCAGGTGCTTCAGGTTTATTCCAAACTATGCCAGGATGGGGTTCAACTGCATCTGTAGATGATCAAATTAACGCTGCATACAAAGCTTACAAAGCTCAAGGTATGAGTGCTTGGGGAATGTAATATAAATACATTTCTTAGTTAAACTTATAATAATTATATTTAAAGGAACTAATGATGAAAGTCATTAGTTCCTTTTTTTTTATCAAATTAAATCGTTGTATGAAATTTTTAAAAAATATTTACATATATAAATATTCATAGTTTGATGTAAATACGTTATTTATTGTGATAAGATAATCAGTGTGCAAAATATTTATACGGGGTGTTATTAACATGGAAGATAATAGATACAAAAGGTTGGATAAATTTAATCAACCCCATTATCTACCTGGCCTAGATGGTTTGAGGGCCATTGCAGTATTAGGTATTATCATTTATCATCTAAATGCTAAATGGTTAACTGGAGGATTTCTAGGAGTAGATACTTTCTTTGTAATCTCTGGTTATTTGATAACAAGTTTATTACTTAGTGAATATTATAGAAATAATACGATTGATTTAATTGGTTTTTGGATTAGAAGGTTAAAGCGACTTATACCTGCAGTTTTATTCTTAATAACTGTTGTATTAATATTCACTCTGATTTTTAAGCCAGAGTTAATCGTAGATATTAAGAAGGATTCTATAGCTGCTATTTTTTATGTGTCCAATTGGTGGTACATTTTTCAAGATGTAGATTACTTTAATCAGTTTTCAGTAGCGCCATTAAAGCATCTTTGGTCACTTGCTATTGAAGAACAATTTTATTTAATTTTCCCTATTGTTTTATTAGGGTGCTTAAAATTATTTAAAAGAAAAATAGTTATTTTAATATTATTTATTGTTTCTATTGTATCTTTATTAGCAATGTTTATTATATATACATATACAGGTAACAGTTCTAGAGTATATTTTGGAACAGATACAAGATTACAAACGTTATTATTAGGTAGTATTTTAGCCTTTATTTGGCCAGCTTTTTCTTTAGAGAAAAGTAAATCTCAAGCAAAGAAAATTGGTATAAGTGCTATTGGAATTATAAGTATTATAGTACTTGTAGTTTTATTCTTTGTGGTTAGTGATCAAGATAAATGGATTTATAGTGGTGGATTTTACATCATTTCATTTTTAACACTATTTATTATTGCTAGTGTTGTACATCCATCAAGTTTATTAGCTAAATTCCTTAGCTTCCCATTATTTATTTATATTGGGAAACGTTCATATAGTTTATATTTATGGCATTTTCCTATAATTGTTTTTCTAAATAGCTATTTTGTTCAAGGGCAAATTCCTTGGTATATATACATTATTGAAATTATATTAATGTATATTATGGCTCAAATTTCGTACAGATTTATTGAAACACCAATTAGGAAAAAAGGTTTCAAAGCCTTTGCAGTTAATCCAATTAAATTCAATAAATTTTTACGTACTATAGTCGTTTTACTTTTAATTATTCCATCATTAGTTATTCTTTTTGGTACGTTTGACAGTTTAGGTAAAGAGCATGATAAGCAACAAGCTAATAAGCAAAAATCATTTAAAACTGAGCATAAACCAAAAAATAACCCAAGTAATAATGAGAATAATAATGGTAAAACAGTCGATGTTAAAAAAATGTCTCCTTTATTACTAGGTGATTCAGTAATGGTAGATATTGGTGAAGTGTTTACTGAAAAAGTTCCTAATGCCAATGTTGATGGTAAAGTAGGACGTCAACTTATTGAAGGTAAGGATATTGTAGACCAGAATTATCAAAATTATACTAAAAAAGGACAAAGCGTAGTTGTTGAATTAGGTACAAATGGTGAGTTTACTAAAGATCAATTAAATGAACTCATTGATAGTTTAGGAAAAGCTGACATTTATTTAATAACTGTAAGAGTGCCAAGAGATTATGAACAAAACAATAATAAACTTATGGAAGAAGCAGCTAAAAAACATAAGAATGTTCATATTGTAGAATGGTATAAAGCATCTGAAGGACATCAAGAATACTTTGCTTATGATGGTATACATCTAGAATATAGTGGTTGTAAAGCGTTAAGCAATGAGATAATTAAGAAAATGAAAGAAGTAAATAGCAAAAAATAAAATATCAATAGCTAACGAGTAAATTTATTAGAGCGAGTGAGAAATCAATTTTAATTAAAATGATTTTTCTCTCGCTCTTTTTATGAATAATGAAAGTAATAATTATAGCCTTTTCTACGCGTTTTATAGTGTGATATTAAGGGAATAACGATAATTAATAATGCTTTGAGGAAATAGATTGATGAAACATATTTTAAAGATTTTTAAGTTGATACTGTTACATAGTGTGTTTTGGAGTTCAACTCAATTGATATTATCTTCTTTATGTATAAAACTCCCTAGTACAATGTTTGAACAATATAGTCGTTTATTTAAATCATTTTCCTGGGAAAAGGAAGGGAAACTATGGAATGACACATTTAAGATTAATAAATGGAAACACTATATTCCTGAAGGTAGTCAGTTAAATCATAATATATTTAATAAAAAATATTTAACTTCATTTCATTCTAATTATATACATACAATGATTTTAGAAATGAGACGTGCAGAGTTTGTACATTGGCTATCCATGATGCCAGTGTTAGTGTTTTATAAAGCGCCTAGATATATTCAAATAATAAATATTTGTTATGTGCTAGTAGCTAATTTACCTATAATAGTGACACAACGCTATCATCGGCCAAGGTTGGAAAAAATATATCAAATAAAATTGGAAAGAGGTGCCCATCGTGACTAAGAAAAAAATAATAGTTATCGGGGGTGGGTTAGGAGGCATTTCAGCTGCTATTCGTTTAGCTCAAAATGGTTTTGAAGTGAATCTTTATGAGAAAAATCATCATATCGGTGGAAAGGTAAATCGACTTGAAGCGCAAGGCTTTGGTTTTGATTTAGGACCTTCTATTTTAACTATGCTCTATATTTTTGAAAATTTATTTAGATATAGCCATAAAAAAATGTCAGACTATGTCACTATTGAGCGTTTGCCCTTACAATGGCGAAGCTTCTTTACTAATGGTGAGGTGATTGATTTATATGAAGATTTAACAGTAATGTCTCAAATGAATCAAAGTTTAAATGATGAGGATATTCAACAATTATATCAATTTTTGCAATATGCTGAAGGGATTCATCGTTTTACTGAAGAAGGTTATTTTGCATTAGGATTAGATACAGTGCATGAAATTATTAAATATCAAGGTCCTTTCAATTCTTTAAAAGGTGTTGATTACTTTTCAACGATGCAAGAAGCAATAAACCGATATATTGATAAACAAGAATTGAGAGATATGTTGGCTTACTTTATTAAATATGTAGGCTCTTCGTCTTATGATGCGCCGGCTGTACTAACGTTGCTTATTCATATGCAATATGAACAGGGTTTATGGTACGTTAAAGGTGGTATTCATCATTTAGCACATGCCTTAGAACAACTTGCTCGAGAAGAAGGCGTAACGATTCACACCGGAATAGATGTCCAAAGTATTGATACATATTTTAATCATGTAACTGGCGTGAGATTAGACAATGGTGAACATGTTAATGCAGATTACATTGTTTCGAATAGAGAAGTGATTCCAACTTATCGAGACTTGTTACACTTTTCAGAGAAAAAGCTAGAAAAACTAGAGCAGTCATTTGAACCTGCAAGTTCAGGGTATGTTATGCATCTAGGCGTGGATAAACAATACTCGCAATTAGCACATCATAATTTCTTCTTCTCAAGCGATTCTAAACGTAATTATCACGAAGTCTTTCATGAAAAGGTCTTGCCACAAGATCCGACAATTTATCTCGTGAATAGTAACAAAACGGATAAAACACAAGCACCTGCAGGTTATGAGAATTTGAAAGTGTTACCGCATATTCCATATATTCAGGATAAACCGTTTACCGAAGAACAATATAGTAAATTTCGCGAACGTGTATTAGATAAATTAGAACGAATGGGCTTAACGGATTTAAGTCAACATATAGTATATGAAGATATATGGACGCCGCACGATATTGAACATCATTATGCTTCGAATAAAGGGGCTATTTATGGTGTCGTCGCGGACCGCAAAAAGAATAAAGGTTTTAAGTTTCCTAAACAAAGCCAGTATTTTGAGAATCTCTACTTTGTAGGCGGTTCAGTCAATCCTGGGGGCGGTATGCCAATGGTGACGCTAAGTGGACAACAGGTTGCTGATAAAATTAATGCTAGAGAACAAGCTGACTTGCAAGAATAAACGGAAGGAGAGAAGCGCTAGTGAAAGTATTAGAACCACTATTGCACGGCTTGATAGGGACGTCTGTATTAAGTGGGTACTTGATGTACAATCGCCGTCATTTACTACATTTTCAAAAAGAAAATACTGCTAGCGTTTCTCAATCTATCAGTATCGTTATTCCTGCAAGAGATGAAGCCAAGCGGTTACCGCATTTACTTAAAAGTTTGAAGCGACAAACGATACAAGCAGAAGTCATCGTAATGGATGATGGGTCGCAAGATGATACGGTTCGAGTTGCGAAAGAATGGGGTGCGAAAGTCTACAGTGTAACTGAGGACGAGAAGAATAAAAGATGGTATGGGAAATCCTTCGCTTGCTATCAAGGTATGAACTATGGAATTACAGATATTGTCATGTTTATAGATGCAGATGTCGTATTATTGGATGACCAAGCTTTAGAGGCTATCTTACAAAGCTATGAGAAACAACAATATCGTGGATTACTAAGCATACAACCTTATCACATCGTTAAAAAGCCCTATGAACAGTTATCGGCTTTATTTAATTTAATGACGATGGTGGGGATGAATCAATTCTCAAGTATTGCCAAGAAGGAACCACAGTCTTTAGCATTTGGGCCTGTGACGGTGATGAATCAAGCGGATTATGCTTTAACACAAGGTCATTACAATGCGCGTAACTATATTATTGAAGGATTCGCATTAGGTGAAGCATTCAAACAACGACAGTTGCCGGTGGCTTGTTATGAAGGTCAAAACTATGTAGGGTTTAGAATGTATGAAGAAGGGCCAAGGAGCTTAATCGAAGGCTGGACCAAACATTTAGCAGTAGGTGCCTCTCAGACACAAGGACGTATTATGACGTTAATAATCATGTGGATGATAGGGAATATGTTGATGCCATTTGCTTTGATAATGAGCTTTTTATCAAAATCTATGTCTTTAAAGCGTATTAGTTTATCCTTTGCCTTAGCTACGCTACAATTTATTCGATTACATAAACGTATTGGATCATTTTCGATTTTATTTTTACTCTTAAATCCAATATTATTCTTAGTATTTATTTTCATTTTTATGAATTCTTATCGTCATATTCATTTTACAAAAACGGTACAATGGAAAGGACGTACTTTTAATATTAATCATTAATGCATAAACAGGGGGCTCTCCATGAGAACTATAGAGGAAAGTTATCAATATTGTCATCAAATTATGAAGGATTATTCAAAAAGTTTTTCATACGCTTTTGATATGTTACCAGAACAACAACGTCAAGCGATTTGGGCTATTTATGCCGTGTGTCGTATTGTTGATGATAGTATCGATATACATCAAGATGTTGAGTATTTACATAAAATTCGTCGTGATGTGCAGTTGATTGAAAATCACGCTAGTATACCTGATACTTTTGAAAGTGATGAACAAATTATGTTGGCCTTTGCTGATACGAGTCAACATTTTCAAATGAATTATCAGGCCCTTTATGACTTGATTGATACTGTGGAAGCGGATCAACACTTCGAAATGTTTGAAACAGATCAAGGGTTATTAGATTACTGCTATGGTGTAGCAGGCACGGTCGGTGTGTTGCTTATTCCAATCTTATCTACGCCACCAACTCAAGAGGCTTACGGTAATGGTAAACAATTAGGTGAAGCACTACAGCTTACAAATATTTTACGTGATGTAGGTGAAGACTATCGTAATGGTCGTATTTACTTTAGTATTGAACGTCTAAATGAATTTGATGTTGACATCGATAAAGAAATTGATCGTCAAACCCCGTCAGATAATTATAAGCGTATATGGGAATTTTATGCCAAGTTAGCTGATGATAACTACGACGCTGTACTTAACAATTTAGAGGTATACAATAAAGAATCACGTATGATTATAGAGCTTGCTGCTGAGGTGTATCGAGGCATTTTAAATGAAGTAAGAAAAGCAGATTATACGCTTGATAAACGCGTCTATGTGTCAACTTGGAAGAAGAATAAAATTTACCGTAGTTTAAAGAAAAAATATAAAGCTTAGGTGGTAATGCTATGAAGATAGCCATTGTTGGCGCAGGGGTAACCGGATTGGCGGCTGCTGCAAGGTTAGCTGCGCATGGACATCAAGTCACCCTATTTGAGAAAAATGAACAAGTGGGCGGACGTATGAGTCAATTCAAAAAAGATGGCTTTACTTTTGATATGGGACCAACGATTGTCATGGTGCCCGATGTATATAAAGCAGTATTTGAAGAAAGTGGTAAACATTACGAAGATTATATAGATATGCGACAGTTAACGCATATCTTTGACATTTATTTCTCTGATAAAGATAAAGTAAGTGTGTCTACCGATTTACCACAACTTAGTCAGGCGCTAGAAGCGATTGAGCCTGGTTCTACACCAGGATTTATGTCGTTTTTAACTGATGTATATAAACGCTATGAAGTTGCACGTAAGTACTTCTTAGAACGCACGTTTCGTAAACCGAGTGAATTTTACAATCCACTCTCATTATATCGTGGCTTAAAATTACATACCTTTAATAAAGCAAACCAACTCATTGATAACTACGTGGCCAATGATAAAATACGTAAACTTTTAGCTTTTCAAACGTTATACATAGGTATTGATCCGAAACAGGGTCCTTCTATCTATTCAATTATTCCGATGATAGAAATGATGCATGGCGTGTATTATATTAAGGGTGGCATGTACAGTTTGGCACAAGGTCTATTAAAGTTAGGTCAAGACCTCGGTGTAGAAGTGCGCTTGAATTCAGATGTGCAAGAAATTATCATCGACCCTAAATTTAAACGCGCAGACGGTTTACGCGTGAATGACGAAATTCACCGTTTCGATAAAGTGCTTTGTACGGCTGATTTCCCATATGCAGCGCAACACTTGATGCCATCACATTCACCACTTAAGAAATATTCTTCTGAAAAGGTAGAAAACATGGACTACTCATGTTCCGCGTTTCTAGTGTATGCCGGCATAAATCGCAATTTACGAGATAAAGTTCACGTACATAACGTTGTCTTTGCCGAAGACTTTAGAGGTAACATTGATGATATATTTAGTGGTAGAATGCCTGAAGATCCATCATTATATCTTTATTTCCCGGCTGTTGAAGATGAGACGTTAGCACCAGAAGGACAAATAGGTATGTATGCCTTAATGCCTGTCCCAGAATTAAAAACAGGAAATATTGATTGGCATGACCCAGCGATAATTGAACGTGCGAAAGAAGTCGTTTATAACAAGATTCAAACGATTGAAGCATTGAAAGATGTGCGAGAAGATGTGGTTTCAGAAACAGTTTTCACGCCGTTAGATTTTGAAAGTCGCTATAATGCTAAATTTGGTACGGCATTTGGTTTAATGCCGACATTGGCACAAAGTAATTATTATCGTCCACCTAATGTATCGAGAGACTATAAAGATTTATATTTTGCAGGCGCGAGTACACATCCAGGTGCTGGCGTGCCGATTGTACTTACAAGCGCGAAGATTACAGCAGAAGCGATGTTAGATGACATCACACGTGGTCGTTAAATTTTTAAATACAAAGAATAATTCAGAAAATTATCAATATTGACAATACTTATCGAACTGATAAAATAAAATTAATTCGATAGAACTTATCTAGAGAAGTGTAAAGATTTAGCTGACGAAGATAAGTGTCATATATAAACTTTTAGCTATATGTCACTTTTAAACAAGAGACATATAGCTTTTTTATATTTAAAAGGGGGATGTAAATGGTAATATCTAAACGATTAGCAGCGATTCCAGAAAGTTACTTTGGTAAAACGATGGGGCGTAGAGTTGAACATGGCCCCCTTCCACTTATTAATATGGCCGTTGGTATTCCAGATGGAGAAACACCTCAAGGTATTGTCGATCATTTTGCAGAGGCTATACGTATTCCAGAGAACCAGAAATATGGGGCTTTCCATGGTAAAGAATCTTTCAAAGAAGCCATCGTTAATTTTTATCAACGACAATACAATGTCACGTTGGATAAAGATGAGGAAGTCTGTATTCTTTATGGTACGAAGAATGGGTTAGTCGCATTACCAACTTGTATCGTTAATCCTGGAGAGAATGTCTTATTGCCTGACCCGGGTTATACAGATTATTTAGCAGGTGTCATGTTGGCAGATGCTAACCCTGTTCCTTTGAATTTAGATCCTCCTGACTATTTGCCTGATTGGGATAAAGTAGACCAAGAGACGTTAGATAAAACTTCATTAATCTATTTAACGTATCCTAACAACCCTACAGGCTCTACGGCGACGAAAGAAGTATTTGATGAAGCAATTCAGAAATTCAAAGGCACACGCACTAAGATTGTTCATGACTTCGCCTACAGTGCTTTTGGATTTGATGCTAAGAATCCGAGTATTCTTGCTTCTGAACATGGCAAAGACGTAGCAATCGAAATCTTTTCATTATCGAAAGGATATAATATGTCAGGCTTTCGTGTAGGATTTGCAGTTGGCAATAAAGATATGATTCAAGCTCTTAAAAAATATCAAACGCATACTAACGCAGGGATGTTCGGTGCCTTACAAGACGCCGCAACCTATGCTTTAAATCATTACGATGATTTTTTAGATCAACAGAATGAAACATTTAAACGTCGTCGTGATACTTTTGAACAACGCTTAAGAGAAGCGAAATTACCATTTGTACACTCCAAAGGTGGAATTTATTCATGGCTTCAAACGCCTCCTGGGTATGACAGTGAAACGTTCGAACACTATTTACTACAAGAACAATCCATTTTAGTAGCCCCAGGCATTCCTTTTGGGGAAAATGGACGCCATTACGTTCGTATATCATTAGCACTTAACGATGATCAATTATCTGAAGCGGCTGATAGACTCGCCTCTTTAGCCTATTTATATCAAGTCTAACAACTAAGAAGAAAAGAGATGATACATCATGACTAAGATCAAAATAATGAGTGTTCGCGATGAAGATATTCCGTATATCGAAGAGTGGGCAACAAAAAATAAAGTGGAAGTAGAATTAAATAAAGCTTTTTTAACTGAAGAGAATGTGGATAGTGTTCAAGGGTTTGATGGATTATCTCTATCTCAACAGCATCCTCTTTCAGAAGAAGTATTTGCGAAGTTACAACAATTTGGAATAAAACAAATTGCACAACGTAGCGCTGGCTTCGATACGTATGATTTAAATTTAGCTTCGAAATACAATATTATTGTGTCAAATGTTCCTTCATATTCTCCAAGTTCGATTGCTGAATTTGCGGTAACTCAAGCAATTAATATTGTCCGAAATCAAAATGATATTCAGTGCAAATTACGTGCGCATGATTTTAGATGGGAGCCTTCAATATTATCACGTTCAATTAGCGAATTAACTGTGGCTGTCATTGGTACGGGTCGCATTGGTTCAATTACTGCAAAGATATTTGCGAAAGGCTATAACAGTCGCGTAGTTGCGTACGATCCTTTTCCAAGTGAGCACGTAGCACAATATGTAGACTATAAAAACACGTTAGAAGATGCGTTGAAAGAGGCAGATATTGTGACCGTCCATATACCTGAGACAAAATATAATCATCATTTATTCGATGCATCTCACTTCGCCCAATTCAAACGAGGTGCCGTCTTTGTTAACGCCGCGAGAGGTTCGATTGTTGATACCAAAGCATTACTTAGTGCTATTGATGAAGGACATATCAAAGGCGCGGCACTAGATACTTACGAACATGAAAGAGGGTTATTCCCTGGAGATTACCGTCAAAAAGCCTATAATGACGAATTATTAGATGAACTCATTGCGCGTGAAGATATTCTTTTAACGCCACACATCGCGTTTTATACTGATGCAGCCGTGAAAAATTTAATCGTAGATGCATTAGACGCTACAATGGATGTACTTAATACAGGTACTACTCGACTAAGAGTGAATTAAAAAATTCCAAGAGAAGCGCATCATCGCGTCTTCTCTTGGAACTTCATATTATGATTATTAAAGTCATCGATTATTTTACATCATAGCCTTGATCTTCGATGGCATCTTTCATTTCTTTCATTGAAACTTTATTGTCATCGTAATCGACTCTAACTTCATTTTTATCTAAATCTACTTCAGCGCTTCTCACACCGTTGATTTTAGCTAATGCTGATTCAATTGCATTTCTGCAATGATCACAACTCATACCATCTACTTTAATTACATCATTAATCATTTTACGTCACCTCCGAGAACTTCAATACTTATATACCCATATTTTACTCTTTTTATTATTGAAACAAAATAAAATAGAATTATGTTAATGACAAACATCTATAGCTTCATACGTTTTAAACGTAAGGCATTGCTTACAACACTTACAGAACTTAACGCCATCGCTGCACCAGCAATCCATGGCGCTAATAAGCCCATGGCTGCAATTGGAATACCTGCGACATTATAACCGAACGCCCAGAATAGATTCTGCTTAATATTACGAATCGTCTTATCACTCGCACGAATCGCTTTAGGTACTAAATGGATATCGCCCCCTAGTATAGTGATGTCAGCCGCTTCAATCGCCACTTCTGTTCCTGTACCCATCGCTATACCAATATCCGCTTTCACTAATGCAGGCGCATCATTAATGCCATCGCCAACCATCGCAACTTTATGATCATTCGTTTGTAACTTGCCAATATGTTGCGCTTTATCTTCCGGTAAGACATTCGCGATAACTTGGTCAATGCCAACTTCATCTGCAATTGCTCGCGCCGTACGTTCATTATCTCCAGTCAGCATCACCGTGCGAATATGCATATCATTTAACTGTTGAATCGCTTCTTTTGCAGAAGACTTCACCGTATCCGCAACAGCAATCATGCCTTTCAACTCGCCGTCATACGCCGCTAACATAACCGTTTGGCCCTTCGTCTCAAGTGCTTCCATCTTAGACAGCACATCGCTAATATCAATACCATTATCCGTCATAAATTTACGATTGCCCACGTATAACGTTTTATTCTCAATCACCGCTTGCACCCCATGACCAGGCAACGTGCGGTAATCAACAACCTCAGTAGTAGCCACACCTTGTTCACGCGCGTAACTTACAATCGCAGTAGCCAACGGGTGCTCTGAATTACTTTCAACAGATGCAATAAATGACAATATTTCTTTTGCTCCTTGGAAATAGGTTACCTCAGGTTTCCCATGTGTTAACGTACCCGTTTTATCAAACACCACCGTATCGACCTGGTGAGTACGTTCTACATATTCGCCACCTTTAAATAAGATACCTTGTTCCGCAGCGCGACCAGTCCCAACCATAATAGACGTAGGTGTAGCAAGACCAAGTGCACATGGACATGCAATTACCAACACAGAGATGGCTGCGACTAAGGCATCCTCAAATTGTCCAGGATGAACAAATACTAGCCAAATTAAAAATGTAAGTACTGCAATACCAATAACAATCGGTACAAAATAGCCAGAAATAATATCAGCTAAACGCTGAATAGGAGCTTTAGAACTTTGCGCATCTTCAACAACCTTAATAATGTTAGATAGCGCAGTGTCTTTACCCACTTTAGTGGCTTTAATCGTAATAACACCATTGGTATTAATTGTTGAACCAATCACGGTATCATCGACTTGCTTATCAATCGGCATCGATTCACCAGTAAGCATTGATTCATCTACAGCCGTTTCACCTTTGATAATTTGACCATCTACCGGTATTTTTTCGCCAGGTTTAATTAATAATGTATCGTTCACGTTAACTTGATCTAAAGGTACCATCTGTTGTGTGCCGTCATCACTAACAATACGCGCTTCTTTCGCCTGTAAATTTAACAACTCACTTAACGCATTTGTCGTTTGTGATTTAGCTCTTGCTTCTAAATATTTTCCGAAAAGAATAAGCGTAATTAATACGGCACTCGTTTCGAAATATAGATGAGGTGTGGTAGTAGTACCCATTAGCCACTTAATCATTTCATAAATACTGTAAAAGTAAGCAGCACTTGTACCTAAAGCGACTAACACATCCATATTGGCGCCACCATTACGCAAGTTCTTATATGCGCCTACATAAAATTGCCAGCCAATAATAAATTGGATAGGGGTCGCTAAAATAAATTGAAACCAAGGATTCATTAAAATCTCAGGCAAGTGCATATTGAATAAATGAACAAGCATCGTCATTAAGAGAGGTAAGGAAAGGAACGCAGAAATAATAAGCTTGTTACGTTTATGCATCAACTCTCGTTCTTTACGTGACGTTTGTTCTTCTTCAGTTTGTTTCGGTTCAGCATCATAACCCAACTTTTGAATGCGACCAATAAGCGTATCAATATCTGTTTGCCCAGGATAATAATCAATCGCAGCCTGTTCAGTCGTTAAATTTACGTTAGCCTGTTTTACACCGTCAGTTTTATTTAACACCTTTTCAATACGATTAGAACATGCTGCACAGGTCATGCCAGTAATATCTAGCTCTGCTTTATCAGTGGACACATCGTATCCTAACTTTTGAACGATATCGACAAAATCATTTATTGTATACTCACTTGAATCGTATTCGATATTCGCTTTTTCAGTCGTTAAATTAACTTGCGCATCTACATGATCCATTTTATTGAGACGTTTCTCTATTCTATTAGAGCATGCCGCACAGGTCATGCCAGTAATCGCTAACGTTGTTTTACTATCTTGGCTCATTTTTGCACCTCCTCTAACATTCATGTTTAATATACCCCCTAAGGGTATTTCAGTCAATAACTCTGTTTGACCATTTTCAAATAAAAAAGCACACATATCAGAACATTCGTCTAACATGTATGCTATCACTTGCATGTTATATTTATTTTTAGAAAAAATCAGAAGGATTAAAGTGATCTAAGTGTAAATCTTTTAAATTATTGAAATCATAATTTGAAATCGATTGAACAAATTGACCATCTTTTACTTCGTTATAATAGTGATTAGCTTCGTTAACAATATCGTGGTCTTGGAATGTTTTTACAATACCAAGGACAATTAGTAAAGCAATCATTCCTTTAAATAAGCCTTTCATTTGTTATCACACTTCCTGTCTTTTTTTAAGATGTATTATCGCAAATTATTAACTTTCTGTTTAATTTAATCTAATTATATAAGGTTATTAAATAAATTTCATGCATCTTTAGTACGGATTTCTCGTCATTCAAAAGTTGTAAACTTAACGAATGAGTAATTGGAAATCTTTTTTGAATTTAAATTTAATTTTCCTAAATAAAAATTATATTATTAGTTGTTTTAAAAAATCATTAAATGGGAACGGTTAAGTAAATGACAAAGGAGTGAGCATGAATGAATTTATTAGAATTTCATAAAAAAATAAAAGGCTATACTCAATCGGAACAACCTGGTAGTGAAAAGGATATGGATCCAAGACCAGTTACGGAATTAGATGAATATAAAGCAGCAGGCAAATTAAAAGGTAAAGTAGCGCTTATTACTGGTGGTGACTCAGGTATTGGTCGCTCAGTGGCCATCTTATTTGCGAAAGAAGGCGCAAACGTTGCTATTGGTTACTACAATGAACATGAAGACGCTGAAGAAACAGTTAATCGTCTTAAAGAAATCGGCGTAGAAGCGAAAGCTTATGCACATGATTTAAAAGATGCACAACAATCTAAAGATTTAGTGGAAAATGTAGTTAAAGACTTTGGTGGATTAAATATTTTAGTCAATAATGGTGCAGTTCAATTTCCACAAGATGATTTCTTAGATATTACGCCTGAACAATTTAAAGAAACATTTGATACAAATATCTTTGGTATGTTCTTCTTATCACAAGCGGCAGTACCACACCTGCATGAAAATGATGCCATTATTAACACAACAAGTGTAACGGCTTATCGTGGATCAGGTCATTTAATTGATTATTCTTCAACTAAAGGTGCAATTGTATCATTCACACGTTCATTAGCGACAACGTTAATGGAGAAAAATATTCGTGTAAACGGCGTTGCACCAGGTCCAATTTATACGCCACTTATTCCTTCAACATTTGATGAAGACAAAGTGGAAAACCAAGGTGGCGACACACCAATGGGTAGACGTGGCCAACCTGCTGAACTTGCGCCAGCATATGTATTCTTAGCTACTAATGCAGATAGCTCTTATATCACAGGTCAAATTATTCACGTGAATGGTGGAGACTATATTACGTCATAATCGTGACATAAATATAAAGATTATAATCCCTGGAAGTAAATGACTTCCGGGGATTTTTTAATGTCATTATTGATATGTAATGGACTTTTCGTGCTAAAACAAGAAAGATTGTTTAAACTTTAACTAACTATAAAAGTAGGTGAGGATTATGACTGAAAAAGATAAAATGCTAGCGCATCAATGGTATGATGCTAATTTTGATAAAGAATTAGACGCGGATCGTATTCGCGCAAAAGATTTGTGTTTCGAACTTAATCAAACGCGTCCAAGTAATCAAGAAAAAAGAAAAGAAATACTAACAGAATTATTTGGATATGAAGCGGAAAATTTAGCCCTGATGAGCCCGTTTGATACAGATTACGGTTGGAATGTGAAACTAGGCCGAAATGTATTTGTAAATAGTAACTGCTACTTTATGGACGGTGGCGGTATCACTATTGGTAACGACGTCTTTATTGGCCCTTCATGTGGTTTTTATACTGCTAATCATCCACTTACATACAAAGAACGCAATAAAGGCCTTGAATTAGCACAACCCATTATAATCGGTAATAATATTTGGTTCGGTGGAAATGTAGTAGTTACGCCTGGTGTCACTATTGGAAATGGCTCGGTCATTGCAGCAGGGAGTGTAGTAACGAAAGATGTGCCTGAGAATAGTTTAGTTGCTGGCGTTCCAGCCAAAGTGGTACGCACAATCACTGAAGAAGATGCGCCAAAGATTAGTGAGTAAAAGTAATCCTTTCAATTATGATCTAAGCTCAATTAGACAATGATTGGAAGGTTTTTATTTTTGAAAATAATTGAAAGTACTTTCTGTGATAATTTAATATATAATAAATAGTATAAATAAATGATATAATTAAAAAGATTAGGAACGATAGTGATATTGTTATCCAAAACAAATTTTTAATAAATAATAAAGTGAATCATTACTTTAAAAAGCATCGAAAGAATGAAACAACTTAGAAAGGAAATGAAGTATGACACTTAAAAACTTTATAGCGAATCAAAGCCAACGTAAATTAAAATTTATTTCTGAACCTGTTAAAAGACAAAGAAAGTCAGATTATACGCGTAAAATAATGAAGTATGCCAAATACTATGAAGATATTAAAGTGGATAATCATTCTATTTTATATCAAGTAAGAGACGGAAAAAGTATTACTGACAGTCCGTATGCAGTATTTAAATACTTAATCAATAACAAAAAATATAATAAATATACACATAAATGGGTAGTAGATTCTGAAGAAACATTGAACTATTATAAACAGAAATTGAATAAGTATCGTAATGTTGAATTTATCATTAAGGAATCTAATGACTATTTAAAAGCGTTAGTAGAATGTAAGTATTTATTTAATAATTCAACGTTTCCAGCTTATTTTATTAAAAAACCAAATCAAGTATATATCAATACGTGGCATGGCACTCCTTTAAAATATATGGGATTAGATATTGAAAATGGTTTACGAGGGTCTCAGAACATTATTAAAAACTTCTTAGCAAGTGATTATTTAATTAGTCCTAATCCACATACGACTAAGATATTCAAAAAAGCATTTAAACTTGAAAATATTTATGGCGGGGAAATCTTAGAAATTGGTTATCCTCGAATTGATTTAACTTTAAAAACAAACCCTCAGACAATTACAGAGGAATTGAAAGCGCACATAAAAATTAGTGATGAAAAAATATTATTATATTGTCCAACATGGAGAGGGGAAGATGTTGATAATCCTGAAGAAAGCTTAAAAAATATTGTTGATGAAATAGAAAAATTAAAAAATAACCTCGATTATCAAGTGCTCGTAAAAGTGCATCCATTCATATTTAAAGAGGCTAATAAAAATGCTCAATTAAAACCATATCTCATTCCTGATTATTTCGATACAAATGAAATATTGTCAGTGGCAGATTTAATGGTGACGGACTACTCAAGTATCTTTTTCGATTATCTCGTAACGGATCGACCAATTATTTTCTATACGCCAGATTATGAAGACTATAAAACATCAAGAGGAATGTATATTAATAGTGATGCGTTACCTGGTCCTGTCGTTCATACTATTGAAAAGGTTATAGAGAATATAAAAAATGAAACTTATAATTCAATATCTGTGAAAAATAAATACATTCACTTCAAAAATACATATACTCATTTAGATCATGGTGAAGTCACAGAACATCTTGTTAAATCACTTTTCAAAAATAAAAGAGTAAGTTCTAAGCCTAAAAAATGTAATAAAAAACGAGTTTTAATATATCCTGGAGGAATGAAAAATAACGGGATAACTTCTTCTGTAATTAATTTATTAGAAAATATAGATTACGATAAATATGATGTAACTATTTTTACAAATAGAAGTAATAATCAAGAGATTTTAAATAATATTAATAACGTTAATAAAAATGTGAGAATTATTTTAAGAGTAGGGCCATTGGCTGCTTCGTTAAGAGAAACATACAAAGTGGATTTCGTCAGACAAAGAGGATTAAAAGGTGCAATTGAGCGCTTTATTTATCCGAAAAATGTGTATGAGCGAGAAATAAGAAAGGTGTTCGGCAACAGCCAATTTGATTATGCGATTGATTTCAGTGGCTATTCTATGTTCTGGGCAAATCTTATTCTAGCGACAAATACAAAACGTAAATTAGTGTATCTACATAGTGATATAAAAGCAGATATGGACAGAACAGTGAATGGAGTTCGACCACATTACCAAAACTTGAAAGGTGTTATTTCTTTATATCCAAAATTTAATAAATTAGTTTGTGTTTCTGAAGCATCTAAAAAACAGAATAAAGAAAAAATAAATATAAGAGCTTTAAATAAAAAATTTGTCGTCTCAAGAAATACAATTAATCTAACTAAAATTAAACAACTTGTTGTAGATGATGCAGATCAATTTGAAAAAAATCACAAGCCTGTGTTAGTGAATATTGATAATGGTAACGTTGGTGCTGTAGAGTTTAATGACAATGACTTTAAGATTGTTACGGTAGGAAGGTTATCACCTGAAAAGGGCTTTGATTTATTAATTGAAGCGGTTAGTAAAATAGTTAAACGCTATCCAAATACTAAATTGTATATTATGGGTGAAGGTCCTTTAAGAAAAACGTTACAGAAACTAATTAAAAAATTAAAAGTAGAAAATCACGTCTATTTATTAGGTCAAAGAAAAAATCCATTTTACATAATGAAACAAGCAGATGCCTTTGCGTTAACTTCGTACTATGAAGGACAATCTATGGTGTTACTTGAAGCCTTAACGCTTAAAATGAATGTTGTTGCTTCAGATATTGTGGCTAATAGATATGTATTAAAGGATGGAGATTATGGTGCTTTAGTTAGTCATGAGACGGATGAAATAGCTAAACAAATCGAATTGTTTATGACAAGACAAAATAAAAAATACGAGGAATTTGATGCCGGAGAATATAATAAATTAGCTATCGAAGAGTTTTATTCACTTTTAAAATAAAATAATTTACCACGGTCAACGTAGATACACGATGACCGTGATTTTTTATTAGAAAGTAATTTTATTTTTATTGTTATAAGCTAAATAGGCTTTGATGCCTTCATCGATAGTATATTGAGGCGTATATCCAAGCGCTTTAAGTGGCGTAATGTCAGCACAAGAATGCTTAATATCGCCAAGTCGTGGTGCTTTAAATGAATATGGAATGCTATATCCGAAGCCCTTTTCAAAAGCACTAAAGACCGCTTTCAAATTGGTTTGTGATCCAGTACCCACATTATAAATTTGTCCATTAGTCTCAGAAGATTGAACGGTTAACCATAATGCAGAAATTAAATCATCAATATAGACAAAATCACGAGTTTGCTCGCCATCTCCATAGAATGTGAACTCTGATTGGTGAGTAAATTTACTGTTCATAATAGATAATACGCCCGAATAATCAGAATTTGGATTCTGTCTAGGACCATAAATATTGAAGAATCTTAAACAAGCGCAAGGGACTTGATAGAGATTATTATAAATTTTAGCATATTGTTCTCCTGAAAATTTCTGAATCGCATATGGTGAAAGTGGGAAAACTTTAGAGTCAGAAACTGATTTTGGTAAATCAGGTAAGTTGCCATAAACTGCTGCTGAAGAGGCAAAAATCAATTTCTTAATATTTGGATTCCATTTGCGTGTAGCTTCTAGTAAATTGACTGTAGCTTCTATATTTACTTCATTAGAGAGCTTAGGCTTTTCTATAGTTTCAACTACACTCACCATAGCTGCTAGGTGAATAATATAATCGAATTGTTCTTTTTTAATTAAATGCGTTACAAAGTTATAATCAGTGATGTCTTTAATATAAATATTTTCTTTTTTAACGAAAGGGATATTTTCTAAAAAGCCAGTGCTAAGATTATCTATGATATGGACGTCAATATGTTCGTTCATAAATTTTTGTGCTACATGAGAACCAATAAAACCTGCTCCTCCAGTAATTAAAACTTTCATAATATACTTCCTTTTCTCTAGATGTCGGTAATTTGTGCTGATTATATTATACTTCATTTTTATAAAATTATAAATTGAATATAAAATAATATTGTTTTACAAAATGTAAATGTGATAGAAAAGTGTCTATTATTTTGATAAGTAAAACTTTTCAGATAATATTATGTAAGCGATTGCAAAATGGGGTAGTTACATAGTAAAATAAAAGTAATGATACGAATTATCATTTCATGTAAGTCAAGTTTTACGTAAATCGTTTTAAATTCTTACAAAAACATAGGGGGTAATTAAGAATGGTAGTACCTTTCAAAAATGAACCTGGGATTGATTTTTCAGTACAAGAAAATGTCGAAAGATTTCAAAAAACGTTAGAACAAGTTAAAAGTGAATTAGGTCAAACACTTCCAATCGTTATTGATGGGGAGCACATTACTAAAGATGATACATTTGATTCAATTAATCCAGCGAACACTTCTGAAGTCATTGCTAAAGTTTCAAAAGCAACCAAAGAAGATGTTGAAAAAGCATTTGAATCTTCAAATAAAGCATATAAAGAATGGAGTAAGTGGTCACATAGAGATCGTGCAGAATTATTATTACGTGTAGCTGCAATCATCCGTCGTCGTAAAGAAGAAATTTCTGCTGTTATGGTATATGAAGCAGGTAAACCATGGGATGAAGCAGTTGGCGATGCTGCAGAAGGTATTGACTTCATTGAATACTATGCACGTTCAATGATGGATTTAGCAGACGGTAAACCAGTATTAGACCGTGAAGGTGAACATAATAGATACTTCTACAAACCTATTGGTACTGGTGTGACAATACCACCATGGAACTTCCCGTTCGCAATTATGGCTGGTACAACAATGGCACCTGTAGTTGCAGGTAATACTGTCTTATTAAAACCTGCTGAAGATACAGTTTTAATTGCATATAAATTAATTGAAATTTTAGAAGAGGCAGGTCTTCCTAAAGGGGTAGTAAACTTTGTACCTGGCGATCCGAAAGAAATCGGTGATTACTTAGTAGATTCTGTTCACACACACTTTGTAACATTTACAGGTTCACGTGCAACTGGTACACGTATCTATGAACGCAGTGCAGTTGTGCAAGAAGGTCAAACATTCTTAAAACGTGTCATCGCTGAAATGGGTGGTAAAGATGCCATCGTTGTAGATGAAAATATTGATACTGACTTAGCAGCACAATCAATCGTAACATCTGCATTTGGCTTCTCAGGTCAAAAATGTTCAGCATGTTCACGTGCCATCGTACACAGCTCTGTATATGATGAAGTATTAGAAAAAGCAATTGAATTAACAAAAGACCTTACAGTAGGTAATACTGTGGATAACACATTTATGGGTCCTGTAATTAATAAAAAACAATTCGATAAAATTAAAAAATATATCGAAATTGGTGGTAAAGAAGGTAAAGTTGAAATCGGTGGTGAAGCTGACGATTCAACAGGTTACTTCATTAAACCAACAATTATTTCAGGCTTAAAATCTTCTGATCAAGTGATGCAAGAAGAAATTTTCGGTCCAGTTGTTGGCTTTACTAAATTTGATAGCTTTGAAGAAGCAATCGAAATTGCGAACGATACAGATTACGGTTTAACAGGTGCAGTCATCACTAATAACCGTGAAAACTGGATTAAAGCAGTTAACGAATTCGATGTAGGTAACTTATACTTAAATCGTGGTTGTACTGCAGCAGTTGTAGGTTACCATCCATTCGGTGGTTTCAAAATGTCAGGTACAGATGCTAAAACTGGTAGCCCAGACTACTTATTAAACTTCTTAGAACAAAAAGTCGTTTCAGAAATGTTCTAATATAAATTTCAATACGATTGCCATACAAGGTGAAGAGTCTTACTAAACTCTTCCTTTGTATGGCATTTTTTTGTTTTTAACAATACAAATTAAATGAGTAATTAATATTGAAAATCATTTTCATTAAATCGACACACTTTTTAATTGAGGGATATTGTATAAAAGAAAAGCTAGGTATATGATATTTTTATTGATAATGATTATCAAATGAAATTTAGAAAGCGTGATTTTATGCTAAATCTAACAAAAGGCATTAAAGATAGAAATTATAAGGTTGAAGCAATAAATATAAAAAATAAAAGTATGTTATACCGATTAAGTGCATTTGGTTTAACAAAAGGAACTACGATTAAAATTAAACAAAAATGTCTATTAAATGGGCCTAGTGTAGTCGAAATAAATGGACAATATCTTAGTATCCGTCAACGTGATGCTCATCTTATTGTGTTAGAGGAGTAATCAATATGGATAATAGCTTTTGTATACTAGGTAATCCGAATGTTGGCAAAACCTCATTATTTAATGCATTAACAGGATCATATGAATATGTAGGCAATTGGAGCGGCGTCACTGTTGAGAAAAAAATAGGCAAATTGAAACAAAATTTAGGAGAGTTAATTGACTTACCAGGTTTGTATGATTTATCTCCTATTTCAAAAGATGAAAGTGTAGTCACTGATTATTTAATGAAATCATCATTTTCAGGCATGATTAATATCATTGATGCTAGCCAATTAAAAAGAAATTTGCATCTAACTATACAGTTATTAGAATTAAATAGTCCTACAATTATTGGTTTAAATATGATTGATGTGGCTACAAAAAGAGGCATACAAATTGATTATGAGATACTAATGAGAAAATTAAGAATCCCTGTTTTTCCTATAGTGGCAAGAAACGCTAAGGGGACTAATGATTTATTAAAGGAACTCAATTATTTAAAACCTGAAGAAAGACAGTTATTTAAAATTAAATACGATGAAGATATTGAAAAGACAATTCAAGAAATTTGTTCAGTTATTCAACAACATACTGATTATCCAACTGAGCGTTTACGATTTATTGCTATTCAATATTTATTAGACAACTTAAAAATATATCAAGAATTAGATACTCAAATTTTAGAGCAATTAAAACCATTGAAGAATCAATTAAATAGTTTATCTGAAATTGATGTTCATACACGTATTGCGCAAACTAGAAATCAGTATATCGATACATTATTAAAAGATGTAATTAACTATCCTAAAGAAGAAAGACAATTTTTAACTGAAAAAGTAGATAAAATTTTAATGAATAAATATTTGGGCATACCAATATTTTTAGGCATAATGTGGTTGATTTTCCAAACTACATTTACTTGGGTAGGTACGCCACTATCCGATCAGATGGATAGCTTTATCAGCAACCAACTAACAGATTGGATAAAAATAGTAATGAATCACTTACACATATTGCCATTTCTTCAAGATTTAATTACAGATGGCATTATTGCCGGCGTTGGTTCCGTTCTTGTTTTCGTTCCACAAATTGTGGTGCTATTCTTCTTCATTTCCCTTTTGGAAGATTCAGGATATATGGCAAGAATTGCAGTATTAATGGATAAAACAATGGAATCGATAGGGTTGAGTGGTAAATCTTTTATTCCAATGATCATAGGATTTGGTTGTAACGTTCCAAGCATTATGGCAGCCCGTAGCATTGAGAATGAAAAAGAGCGATTAATTACTATTCTAATAGCCCCTTTTATGTCGTGTTCAGCGCGGTTACCTGTATATGCATTATTTGTTGGTATATTCTTTAAAAATTATCAATCTTTAGTGGTATTAAGTTTATATGTTTTAGGTATTGTAGTCGCGCTTATCGTTAGCACAATTTTAAATCGTTTTATTTTGAAAAATGAGGACGCAATTTTTATCGTGGAATTACCGACTTATCGTTTCCCTTCTATAAAAACTTTATGGAGAAGTACTTGGGAAAAAGCAAAAGGATTTGTTAGAAAAGCGGGTACTTTTATTTTTGGCGGATCAGTTGTTATTTGGACTTTAAGTTACATTGGACCACATGGCGTTAATGTGAAAATAGATCAAAGCTTTATGCATATTTTAGGAGAAATGGTCGCACCATTAATTGCACCACTAGGATTTGGTAGCTGGCAAGCAGGAGCAACATTAATTCCAGGCTTCTTAGCTAAAGAAGTTATTATCAGTTCTATGGCGATTCTTTATTCTTCAAGTGAAGACGGTCTTGTCAATGTTATTCAACAACAGTTTACACCACTTTCAGCTTATGCATTTATGGTGTTTATTTTACTGTATGTTCCATGTATTTCGACGGTCGCTACAATTCGTAAAGAAACATCATCATGGAAATGGACTGGTTTTGGATTAATTTATCCTATAGTGACAGCTTATGTTTTAACATTTTTATTTTATCAAATAAGTAAATTATTTATATAAGGGAGTCTTATCATGTATATCTTAATTAATTTAATTATATTTATAGCTATCATTAGCTATACGCTTTTCACATTAGTTAAATTCTTTAAACGTGCTAAACGTGGTAATTGTGGTAGCTGCAAATCAGATTGTCATTGTAATATAGATTCATTAAAAAAAGTCAATGACTATACAGCCACTCATCTAAAATAAATGCTTTTAATACAAAAGAGAGAGATACTCTACTTTGAATAGAGTATCTCTCTTTTGTTTTCTATATTTTTACTATGACATTTTAGAATAATCTTGACCATTTAACATCCAACGTACACCGTATTTATCAGTAAATACGCCCATTTTACCACCCCAGAATTGTTCGGCAAACGGTAATTCGATATTAAGTGATTCATGATCTTTAATCTTATCGTAAAATTGTTCAACTCTCTCAGAATCTTCTTGGTCGTTAACGTCGAAATCAATTAATAATGAAATGCCATTATTAATATTTTCAACACGGCCAAATGAGTCAGAACATAAAATTTTGACACCTAAAACTTCAAATTCAGCATGCATAGTAGAATCTTCAATTTGATCTTTAGTCATTCCGAAACTTTCTGCTTGGCTTTCTCCTACTTTTAATCTGTTGATTTTAGTAGCACCAAATACCTTTTCATAATACTCAAGTGCATCTTTAGCTTTTTCAAAAGACAAATATGGATGTAATTCAGTCATTTTATTACCCCTTTTAAAATTAATGTCTTACAAGGATAATTTTAAATAATCGCTAAGTAAAAGTCGATAATTTACTTATTATTTTGCTTTGATATTAATAAGTTTATGAAAGACTTCGTCCATCTCCTTAGGACTAAGTGTAGCATTTTCGTTTCGCTTCCATTCTAAAAAGCTAGTTAAAACTGCGCCAAAGACATAGAATACTAAACTTGGTGGTACTGAATTGTCAATAGCAATGCGGTGCATATTGTCTTTAAATTCATTTTTTACAGTTTCAATTAAATAATTGTTTCGTGCCTTTTCGAATTCTTTATCCCCATGTTGCTTCAATTCAATCCGTGAAATCTCATCTTTATTGAAAGTATTAGCCAAAATTTGAAAAGGGTTATTTAATCGCTCTTTAATATCTATGGCAAAATAAGCGTTATGCGTTAACTTAAATAAATAATGCAATAGTTCGTATTTATCATAAAAATGTTTATAAAACGTTGTACGGTGTATTTGAGCATTTTTACATATTTTATTGACTGAAATATTAGAGAACATTTCTTTTTCAAGTAAGACATATAAACTTTGAGTTAAGGCCTTTTTAGTTTTAATTACTCTTAAATCTTTATCGTTCATGTTATCTTCTCCCAACATGTACACAATATAAAAAGTAGACAGTTACACATAATATATAATTATAAATTATATTTATAAACAAATAAACCAGCGTTATCAAATAATTTGTGAATTAAGAATAAAATATAAACTTTTTATTTATCAAAATAATATAAAACTTGTGTAAATGGTTTGAGGGGTTTTAAAGTTTTAGAAAAGGGTATATTATTTAAAATAATCAATATAAATATGAAAAATTATTTAACGAATTTTAGTAATATAGTATTTTTTATAAAATTATCCAATACTATTTCAATGTTTTATAAAAATACTTTATATGGGAGGATTAAGCATTATGAAAGGTAGCAAAAAGTTAGATCAAATCAAAGAAGATAATAAAAAACAATTAAAAAAATTATTTAAATATGATAAAAGTAATGCCTTATCATTTAGTAAAGAAGATCGTGAAAAAGTTCAAGATAAATATGGCGTGTATGTCATTTTTGATAACAAAAAACCAATTTTTGTTGGACAAACTGGTGGCTTCTCAACAGGATATCAACCAATTACTAAAGACCTATTTAATAAATTAGGACAATATAATTTAAAATCTGGCGTTGGGACAACTAAATTTAAAAAAGCTTTAGCCCAAGAAAAAGGTGTAAGCGAAGATGACGTTAAAAACATTACTGCGGAAGAATATGGATTAAAATTCCAATATGTAAACGTCAAAGATGAACCAGCATTTATCAACGTTTTAGAAATTTTAGCTATAGAATATGCTAAAGATAAAGGCTATGAATTATATAATTTCTAAAATAATAAAAAAGGGAGTGCACTATAATATGTGATAGTGTGCTCCCTTTTTAAACTATTAGTGAGATTGTTCTTTTTCTAATTCTCTATATTTACGTTTATAGTATTTTGAAAGTTTTAAATCGTGAATGAATGAAATCATTAAATTTATTCGTATTGAAATGTAAATCAACATCATCTTTATTCAAGCCTGCCATCAATAACGCATTCATTATATTTATAATTTGAGTTTCCCGATGTACATTTGTTTAAAACTTCGTCATAATAGCCACAAAGGAGTGAGAGCCATGCCTTATTCAATGCTATATACATCACCTGTTCAAAATTTAGAGATTATTAGTGATGGCACTGCAATTACGCACGTATTGTATAAATACAATTCTTCAGATTTAGAATATACGACAGATTCGAATTTAGCTGTTTTTGGGAAAGTAAAGCAATGGTTGGACGACTATTTCTTAGGAAATAACCCTGTAATTGACTTTCCTTTGAAGCCCCAAGGAACTGAATTTCAACAACGCGTTTGGAAGGTTTTACAAGATATTAATTATGGCGAGTTTAAAACATATGGAGACATTGCTAAACAAGTAGGTAAAACACTAGGTAAATCTAAAATGTCAGCTCAAGCAGTAGGGGGCGCAGTAGGTAAAAACCCAATTTCAATTATCATCCCATGTCACCGTGTAGTAGGAAAAGACGGAAGTTTAACAGGATATGGAGGCACCATCGATAATAAAATTAAACTACTAGAAATTGAAAAAGCAGATATGACACACCTATACAGACCCGCCCATTCCACAAAACCATAAAAAAGAAGCCGCACCAACACGACTTCCATTTAACATATTATTTTGATTATAAATTAAAACATAAATTACAAATGATTTTGTTTGAAGCTTAATAAAGCATAATCATTATGAACCTCAGGACTACGCCACTTAGGAAAGAAATTCGAGAGATGAACAACGAGTGGCGTTGTGTGACGCCCGAGGGAGCAGGATGAGTGTCGAGACCGTGGCTCGACCCAGCCCCCTAGGCAAGCGTCTCAACTTAAGTGGAATGACAATCCATTTAAGAACTGCTTTAGAAGACCTTAGAAATCTCCACAGATTTATCTGTGAGGAATTTCTGGCTGAAACTGTACCCTGGGCAAGCATCACAACAAAACGAGTGGCTGTCCATCTAAGAATTTCTTAACAACTAAAGCGCAATGACAATCCATTTATGGATTACTCAGGACGATGATATTGTCTAATATCCTCTTCAATACTTTCTAAATAGAAGATATCCTTATCATCTTCAGATTTTTCAGTAGTATGATCAAACTCTAACTCATCAAAACGGTTAAAGTACGCTTCATACGTTTCCACTGATACCTCTTCGCGATTATTTAATAACGCTTTATGACCTTCTTTATCTAAATGATCTTCAAAGCCATCAACCAACGTAGCACTAAAGAACTCGCCAACTGAACCAGAACCATAACTGAATAAACCAATCGTTTGCCCAGCTTTAAGGTCTCTATTTTCAAGTAAAGAAATTAAACTTAAATATAAAGAACCAGTATAAATATTACCTACATAACGGTTATAGTATACAGCGTCTTCATAACCAGCAGTTAAACGTTCTTGCGTTGTTTCGTCAGCATCATTAATAATTGAATCTAACGCTTTCTTACCCATTTTAGTGAACGGCACGTGGAAACATAATGATTCGAAATCAGATAATGTTTTACCTTCACGACGTGCATATTCTCCCCAACTCTCTTGGAAAGATTTAATATAAGCATCTTTAGATAAAGCGCCGGCTACTAATGGATATTTATGGCCAGTAGGTCGCCAGAAATCATACACATCTTCAGTGTATGCCACAGCATCATCATTTAATTCTAAAATGCTAGGGTTATGAGAAATCATCATTGCGACAGCACCAGCACCTTGAGTTGGTTCACCGCCTGATTGAATACCATAACGTGCAGTATCACTTGCGATGACTAACACTTTCTCGTTAGGACGTTTCTCAAGATAATCTTTTGCAAGTTGAATCGCTGGTGTAGCAGCATAACATGCTTCTTTCATTTCGAAGCAACGAGCAAATGGTTGAATATCTAATAAGTTGTGAATTTGAACAGCAGCTGCTTTTGCATTATCAATCGCTGATTCAGTAGCTACGATAACCATTCCAATATGTTTTTTATCATCTTCTGTTATAATATCTTTAGCAGCATTCGCTCCCATCGATACGATATCTTGTGATACTGGACTTACAGCCATATGGGTTTGTCCAATACCTATTAAAAATTTATTTGGATCAACTTGGCGTGCTTCTGCAAGCTTAGCCATGTCTACATAGTATTTAGGGACGTAAAAATTAATTTTATCGATACCTATACTCATGGGCGTTACATCCTTTCAAATAATAGTATTAATCATATTAATAATAGAAATATTACGTAAAAATTCAAAATATTATAAAATTTTGGAAAGCGTTTTCATTTTAAATGTTGAAATGCATATTAAAATGTTGTTTAATGCTATTAAACGCAGTAATAATGCATGAAGCAATATTGAATATAACGTTTGTTTTATTGCTATTATTAACAATCATATTAGTAATTATTTTACCAAAATCAATAACTAAAATACAATTATATAGAAACTACATACAAGGAGATAAAGAATGAAAAAAATCGCTATTGTAAGTGCCAAAAGAACTCCAATTGGCAGATATAAAGGGAAATTGAGAAACTATTCAGCAGTTGAACTAGGTACAACTGCGTTAAAAGGTGCTATTGATGCCATTGATATCGATCCTAGCACAATCCAACAAGTCATCTTCGGTAATGTGTTACAAAGTGGTGTCGGACAAAACCCAGCACGCCAGATCGCTATTAAGTCTGGTATTCCAGATGCAACGCCAGCAATGACAATTAATGAAGTATGTGGCTCAGGATTAAAAGCCATCATCTTAGGCAAACAATTAATACAATTAGGTGAAGCAAACGTCGTAGCTGTTGGGGGCGTTGAAAGTATGACGAATGCACCACAGCTTATCTTAAAAGAAGGCGAAGAACCTGTTGAAAGCTTTATGCATGACGGATTAACTGATGCTTTTCATTATGTACCAATGGGCGTGACTGCTGAGAACATTGCTGAGAAATACGATATCACGCGTGAAATGCAAGATGAATTTGCGAATAATTCACAACTTAAAGCAGCTAAAGCAACAGAAGCAGGTAAGTTTGATAACGAAATTATCAGCATGAAAGATGCTGAAGGGGAAGCGATGACATCAGATGAAGGAGTGCGTCCAAACACAAGCGTAGAGAAACTTGCGACGTTAAAGACTATTTTCAAAGAGAATGGTACCGTGACTGGTGGAAATGCTTCAAGCATTAATGATGGTTCATCTGCATTAATCTTAATGGAAGAATCATACGCGAAAGAGCATGGTTTCGAAATTCTAGGTATTATCGGTGATTATGCAGAAGTTGGATGTGATCCACAATTCATGGGTTATGCGCCATTCTATGCCGTTGAAAAGTTATTAGAAAAAACAAATAGCCAAATTGATAGTGTAGACATCGTAGAAATGACGGAAGCATTTGCAGCTCAAAGTATTCCAGTCAAAGATAATTTACACATTCCTGATGAAAAATTGAACATCTACGGCGGAGCGATTGCTTTAGGACATCCAATCGGTGCAAGTGGTGCACGTTTAGTTACAACATTAGTGAATGCGCTTGAACAAGAAGATAAACAAACAGGTATCGCAACTGCTTGTATCGGCGGCGGTTTAGGTATCGCTTTAATGGTTGAAAAAGGAGCGCAGTAAAATGAAGAGTTTAGACAAAGCGTTTCGTCATTTATCACGTGAAGATAAGTTGAAACAGTTAGTCGAATACGGTTGGTTAAATGACGATAATTATGAAGTATTACGTAACAACCCACTTATTAATGAAGAAGTAGCCAACAGCTTAATCGAGAATGTGATTGGTCAAGGTACATTACCAGTAGGCTTATTGCCTAGAATCATTGTTGATGATAAAGAATATGTCGTGCCAATGATGGTGGAAGAACCTTCAGTTGTTGCGGCAGCAAGCTATGGTGCGAAACTGGTTAACAACACTGGTGGTTTCAAAACAGTTAAGAGTGAGCGCTTGATGATTGGTCAAATCGTCTTTGATGCTGTTGAAGACACAGAGGCGTTAGCGCAAGACATTAGAAATCTTGAGCCTCAAATTAAACAAATTGCTGATGAAGCTTATCCATCTATCATTGAACGTGGTGGTGGCTATCGTCGTATTGATATCGACACGTTCCCTGAACAACAGTTGTTATCTTTAAAGGTCTTTGTAGATACGAAAGATGCGATGGGTGCAAATATGCTTAATACTATCTTAGAAGCGATTACTGCTCACTTGAAAAATGAGTTCCCAAACCACGACGTGTTAATGAGTATTTTATCGAACCATGCTACAGCATCTGTTGTACGTGTACAAGGTGAAATCAAAGTCGAAGATCTAAATAGAGGAGAACGTTCAGGTGAAGAAGTAGCCAAACGTATGGAACGTGCTTCAGTACTAGCACAAGTAGATATTCATCGTGCAGCCACACATAATAAAGGCGTAATGAACGGTATTCATGCCGTAGTGTTAGCGACAGGAAATGATACGCGTGGTGCAGAAGCAAGTGCCCATGCGTATGCGAGTCGTGATGGTCAATATCGAGGTATCGCCACATGGGAATACGATGAAGCACGTGGTCGTCTCGTTGGTACCATTGAAGTACCGATGACTTTAGCGATTGTCGGTGGTGGTACGAAAGTATTGCCAATTGCTAAGGCTTCATTAGATTTATTAAATGTAGAAACTGCACAAGAGCTTGGACAAGTCGTTGCTGCCGTTGGATTAGCACAAAACTTTTCAGCATGTAGAGCCTTAGTTTCTGAAGGTATTCAAAAAGGCCATATGAGCTTACAATATAAATCATTAGCGATTGTCGTAGGTGCACAAGGCGACGAAATTGCAAAGGTAGCAGAGGCTTTAAAACAAGAACCTAAAGCCAATACTGCTGCTGCACAACGCATTTTAGAAGAATTAAGAAAACAATCATAAACTATAGATAGAGAGTAGGTTTAACATGAGGTTGTTAAACCTACTCTCTTTTTAATTCATATAAAAAATTCCTTAATGATATAAGTGACAGATTGTTACTTACATCATTAAGGAATTCTAATATATAGGGTAATTATCGTTAAATTTAATAAATGTAATTATAGTTACGTGCAGCCCATTTGCTTAAGTAACGTGTGCCGTAACCAAGACGTACGTTATAGTTATATTCTGATACCAAAATGCTTCCATTATTATAAACACGCTCTACAACAGCTACGTGACCATAATATCCTGCAGTTGATTGCATTACTGCGTAGCGACGAGGGATATGACCTGTTCTATAGCCTGAACGTTGTGCATTGTAATACCAGTTCTTTGCGTTGCCCCATCTATTTGAAACAGGTTTGCCTAATTGTGCACGACGTTGATACGCCCACCAAGTACATTGACCTCTATTGTAATAGTTATATGAAGCGGCATGAGAGACATGTGTATGTTCAATATTTTGGTACGTGAAAGTTCCAGCGAACATGATTCCAGTAGCTAATAAAAGACGTGAAAATAATTTTTTGAATTTCATTTTGTTCTCCTCAAAATATAAAATACTTAAAAACTGTATTAATCATATTCGTTAAAAAGGCGTAATACAATATAAGAAATCAATTATACAAGTAACTGTAATATGTATGAAATATTCCATTATATTTTGTAACTAATTTTACAAATTTGTGATTTTAATAAAATAAAAGGGGTATGTTGTTAAAGAAAAAAGAAAACGAACGCCCCGAAAGGCGTCCGTCTTCTGAGATGATACTTCCATGAATGTATAATTACATTGTTAGAAATCATACATTGGTGAATTGGTTAAAAACAGACAATGCTCTTTTAACAATTGTCACCGGTATGGTTTCTGGACATGGATGTTGTCGAAAATATGACAATATTTCATTTTGGCTCTTCACTTCTCTAGGGAAATTGTTATCTTGATTAATCCAATTTACCAATTCACCTAATGGTGTGTCATCACCAACAAAATTTTGCATAAATTCGTAAAAGCTCAATGCCTCACCTCGATATTCAAATTGAGCCTTAACGATTATAACATTTTTTGAGAAATAAAAATACTAGTGTTTTTAAATGAATATAAACAAATAATTTATATATTAATAGTTATTTTTTACGTATATAAAAACATAAGCGTATTTAAAAATTCTCATAGTCCTCCAATATAGATTTTATTTTTCCAAAAAGTTTAAAAAATATTGGTGTATAATATAATAATAGTAGAAGTAAAAACAAAGAAGGTGAGCATTTGGATATCAAACATATGAAATACTTTATGGAAGTTGTAAACCAAGGTGGTATGACAAATGCTTCAAAGTCTTTATATATCGCCCAACCTACCATCAGTAAAGCGATAAAAGATATAGAGAATGAACTCAAAATGACGCTATTCGACCGTCAAAAACGATATTTAGTGCTTACTGACGCAGGTAAAGTATTCTATAAAAAATGCGAAGAGATTATTGCGTTGTATGACAATATTCCATACGAAATTAATGGATTGCTAGGACTTGAAACAGGTCATATTAACATTGGGCTATCTGCAGTGATGGATATGCAACATTTTATATATATACTAGGTGAGTTTCATAAACTCTATCCGAACGTAACATACAATTTAAATGAAAGTGGCGGTAAATCGATTGAAACGCGTTTGATTAATGATCAAATCGATATTGGTATCACCACCATTCCTATTAATGAGAACATTTTTGATTATTTATCTTTATATAGTGAAGATTTAAGATTAGTAGTAAGTGATGAACATGAACTTGCGACGCGAGAATCAGTGACTATGGCGGATTTGAAGAATGAGGACTTCATAATGTTTAATGAAGATTTTTATCTTAACGATAAAATTATTGCAGCTGCTAAAAATTCTGGTTTCATACCAAACACAGTCTCAAATGTATCTCAATGGAACTTTATAGAATACTTATTATTAGCACATTTAGGTGTCAGTATTTTACCAGAACATATAGCGAGTATGTTGAAAGATAATATCAAAAGTATCAAGATTGAAGATCCAAGTATGCGTTGGGAACTTGGGGCGATTTGGAAGAAAGATAAATTACTCAGTCATGCCACGTCGAAGTGGATTGAATTTATGAGTCAACGTTTGAAATACGATTGATTATTTGAATAGTTTCGCTTAGGGAGTAGGAGAATGAAATCATTTTAATTACTATTGATTTCATTAACCTGCTTTTTTATTTTATTTAAAATTAAAAACAATATCGTACAAAACTGACTACTCCTAAAATAAAACGGTTACATAGAAAAAAACTATAGTTAATATTCAAAATGAGTATTTTTCTAGCTTTTCAACATAAATTACAATTATGAATGTAGTCTTAAATTTAGCTGTAACAATTTCGACATATTTTAGTGGAGGTTCGGTCATCTTGAAAAAAGCGCTCACAGTTGCACAAATTGTTGTTCAAATTGCCATTATCATAGTCATTAGTTATATAGGAAGTTTACTACAAGAACTTTTCCACATACCACTTGCTGGAAGTATTGTAGGCATGATTTTGCTATATATCTTATTAGAACTTAAAATAATTCGCATTAACTGGATATCAGAAGGTGCAGAATTTTTATTATCAACGATGGTCTTTTTCTTTATTCCATCGGTTGTCGGTATTATGGATATCTTTTCTAATATAACTAAGAGCTATATCATCTTCTTCTTATTAATCATAGTAGGTACAAGTTGCGTCGCCCTTGTTTCAGGTTATATCGCTGAAAAAATGGTGAAACAACCTAAAGCCAAGAAAGGTAATGAGTTGAGATGATAATTAAAGCAATCCTTATGATATTGTTAACCATCGTTATGTATCTATTGGCAAAAAAATTACAACTTAAATATAACAATCCATTTTTAAACCCTGCCTTAATTGGTTCGATTGGTGTGATTATCGTTTTACTCGCTACACATCAAAACTATCATGATTATATGGCTGGTGGTAAATGGATTAACCATTTATTAAACGCAACTGTCGTGTGTTTAGCGTATCCACTTTATAAAAATCGACATAAAATCATCGAAAATATGAGTATTATATTTTCAAGCGTAATGGCTGGAGTCGTACTCAATTTTGTGTTAGTGTTTAGTTCGTTAAAGTTGTTAGGTTACTCTGAAGAAACCATTGTGACAATATTGCCTCGTTCCATCACAGCTGCTGTAGGGATTGAAGTATCACATGAATTAGGTGGTACAGATACGATTACCGTACTATTTATCATCACTACAGGGCTAATAGGGAGTATGATGGGATCAATGTTATTGAAAGTAGGTAATTTTAAAACATCAATCGCAAGAGGCTTAACATACGGTAACGCATCACACGCGTTTGGTACGGCAAAAGCGCTAGAACACGATATTGAATCTGGCGTATTTAGTTCAATTGGAATGATATTGACTGCTGTTATCAGCTCAATACTTATTCCGATCATGATTATTTTATTTTATTAATGGGAATATGAAATAAGTACTCGTATAAGTTAGGAAAGGAGCTATTTGTAAAAATGGCGAAAATTAAAGCAAATGAAGCATTAGTCAAAGCATTAGAAGCATGGAAAATAGATCATCTTTATGGTATTCCAGGGGACTCTGTTGACGCAGTAGTAGATAGCTTACGTACAGTAAGAGATTCATTCAAATTCTATCACGTACGTCACGAAGAAGTAGCAAGTTTAGCAGCTGCTTCATACACTAAAATGACAGGAAAAATCGGGGTAGCATTAAGTATCGGTGGTCCTGGTGTAGTTCACTTATTAAATGGTATGTACGATGCAAAAATGGACCGCGTACCTCAATTAATTATTGCTGGACAAACAAACAGCTCATTATTAGGTACTAAAGCGTTCCAAGAAACAAATATTTCTAAAATGGTTGATGACGTAGCTGTTTATCATCACCAAATTCAAAAAGGCGATAACGTATTCGACGTTGTTAATGATGCAATCCGTACTGCTTATGAAAAACGCGGTGTTGCTGTAGTTATCTGTCCTAACGACTTATTAACTCAAAAAATTAAAGATACAACAAATCGTCCAGTAGATACAATGAAACCTAAAGCACCATCACCAACATTCCGTAGCATTAAAAAAGCATCTAAATTAATCGATAAAAGTAAAAAACCGGTTATGCTTATCGGCGTAGGTGCACAAAATGCTAAAGAAGAATTACGTGAATTTATCGAAGCAGCAAAAATTCCAGTCATTCACACATTACCAGCTAAAACAATCATCCCTGATGATCATCCATACAGCATTGGTAACTTAGGTAAAATCGGTACTAAAACATCTTACCAAACAATTCAAGATGCTGACTTATTAATCATGGCAGGTACAAACTACCCTTACGTAGATTACCTACCTAAGAAAAATATCAAAGCAATCCAAATTGATACGAACCCAGATGTGATCGGTAAACGTTTCAACATCAACGTAGGTATCGTTGGCGACACTAAAGTTGCTTTCCACCAATTAACTGAAAGCATTAGACACGTCCCAACTCGTCCATTCTTAGATAAAACATTACAACGTAAAGCTGTTTGGGATAAATGGATGGAACAAGATATGAACAACGAAAGTTCACCAATTCGTCCAGAACGCTTAATGAAATCAATTAGTAAATATAGCGATGACGATGCTGTATTCTCAATTGATGTTGGTACTTCAACAGTTTGGTCAACTCGTTACTTAAACTTATCAGTAAATAATAAATTCATTATTTCATCATGGTTAGGTACAATGGGTTGTGGTCTTCCAGGCGCTATCGCATCTAAAATTGCTTATCCTAAACGTCAAGCAATTTCAATCACTGGTGACGGTGCCTTCCAAATGGTAATGCAAGACTTTGCAACTGCTGTTCAATATGACTTACCAATGACAATCTTTGTTATGAATAACAAACAATTATCATTCATTAAATATGAACAACAAGCTGCTGGTGAATTAGAATATGCGATTGATTTCTCTGATATGGATCACGCTAAATTCGCTGAAGCTGCAGGCGGTAGAGGTTATGTCTTAAAAGATCCTAGCCGTATCGATGAAGTTGTAGAAGCTGCATTAAATGAAAATGTACCAACTATCGTTGACGTACATGTTGATCCTAATGCTGCACCATTACCAGGTAAAATCGTAAATGAAGAAGCGCTTAACTATGGTAAATGGGCTTACAGATCAATTACTGAAGATAAAAAATTAGACTTCGAAGAAATTCCACCACTTTCAGTAGCAGCTAAACGTTTCTTATAATATCAATTCTTAAGAGAAGCTTACCTTAACAGGTAAGCTTCTTTTTTATATACAGTAGTTCTTAGATGAATGTTACTCATTTTGTTGCGACGCTTTCTTGCGGGAAAGGCTTAAGCCTGTAGTCTTATAAAGTCGTTCTTAGATAGATATTCACTCACTTAAGTTGAGACGCTTGCCTAAGGGGCTGGGTCGAGCCTTGGTCTTGTAAAGTAGTTCTTAGGTAGATATTCACTTGTTTAAGTTGTTACGCTTTCCGGTGGGAAAGGCTCAAGCCTGTAGTCTTGAGGCTCTTTCTTTTCCACCAGGAGTCTTCACAACTACACTTCGTAATCTACCTTAGAACTACTTACGCAAGTGTTAGAACACTTACGTTCCTCCCCCAGCTTGCTTTGTTTGTAGACTTTCTATGCGAAAGTCTTTGTGTTGGGGCCCCGCACTCAACTACGTTTCGTTATCTATCTTAGAACACCTTACACAAGTGCACTCGCACTTGTGTTCAATAAAATGCCAAGAGTCGCGCAACGACATTCGTTGTTCATCTTAGAACTACTTACGTAAGTGTTGAATACTTACGTTCATTAAAATTAATAGTAATAAAATCACTTTCACCACTTCTGTTCGTACTTTATCTTAAGATTGCTTTTTTAAATATATGAGGATTTAATTTTTTTATGCAATATTTAAGTATTTGTAAGTATAATTTAAAAAAGCGATAAAGTGGGATGAAAAAAGTATTGAAAACGTTTTATCATGTGTATATAATAAAAATTAATTAATAAAAGAACTGCGTGTTACTATTAAATTAGGCATAAGCAAATAAGAGATTAAGGCAGATTAAACGTCTTAATTAGGATACAAAATGACTATAATATTACATATTTAGTAATGATTGTATGAATTTGTATCCTTGAAAGTAGAGAAGACGACGGGACAGGTTGCACTCATTAAGTTGAGTAAGAACTGAGCTTACGTTTTCTTAAACATACTTTTCTCTTTTTGCTTATGTCTTATTTGTTGTCATAAAGTTCATAAAATGAATTCAGAAGGGAATAGGACTTATGTTTAAGAAGTTTTTCGGTCAATTGCAACGTATTGGTAAAGCGCTAATGTTACCAGTTGCGATTTTACCAGCTGCTGGTATTTTACTTGCGTTCGGTAATGCGATGCATAATGAACAATTAGTTAAACTAGCACCATGGTTAAAAATGGATGTCTTCGTAATGATTTCATCTGTCATGGAAGCAGCTGGACAAATTATCTTTGATAACTTACCGTTGCTATTTGCAGTCGGTACAGCACTTGGACTAGTTGGTGGTGACGGGGTTGCCGCTTTAGCTGCTTTAGTAGGTTACTTAATTATGAATGCAACAATGGGTAAAGTTATGCATATCACAATTGATGATATTTATAGCTATGCTAATGGCGCAAAAGAATTAAGTCAAGCTAATAAATTACCAGCGAATGCTTTAATTTTAGGGATTCCAACACTTCAAACAGGTGTGTTTGGCGGTATCATCATGGGGGCACTTGCAGCATGGTGTTATAATAAATACTACAATATTACGTTACCAGCTTTCTTAGGATTCTTTGCAGGTAAACGTTTCGTACCAATTGTTACGTCAGTCGTAGCAATCATCACAGGTATCGTATTAAGTTTCGTTTGGCCACCAATCCAAGATGGTTTGAACGGATTATCTAATTTCTTATTAAATAAAA
Source organism: Staphylococcus sp. NRL 16/872 (assembly GCF_022815905.2). Classification (NCBI taxonomy): domain Bacteria; kingdom Bacillati; phylum Bacillota; class Bacilli; order Caryophanales; family Staphylococcaceae; genus Staphylococcus; species Staphylococcus sp. NRL 16/872. The sequence continues at coordinate 443,299 of NZ_CP119327.1, forward strand.
ACTTAACACTAACAACATTTATCTTTGGTATTATTGAACGTTCATTAATTCCATTTGGTTTACATCACATCTTCTATGCACCATTCTGGTTTGAATTTGGTCAATATAAAGACCATGCAGGCGACTTAATTCGTGGTGACCAACGTATTTGGATGGCACAATTAAAAGATGGTGTACCATTTACAGCTGGGGCATTCACAACTGGTAAATATCCATTTATGATGTTCGGACTTCCAGCTGCAGCTTTAGCAATCTATAAAAATGCACGCCCAGAACGTAAAAAAGTTGTTGGTGGTTTAATGTTATCAGCAGCTTTAACATCGTTCTTAACTGGTATCACTGAGCCATTAGAATTCTCATTCTTATTTGTTGCACCATTATTATATGTCATTCACGTATTCTTAGCGGGTACATCATTCTTAGTAATGCATCTTTTAGATGTGAAAATTGGTATGACATTCTCTGGCGGCTTTATTGATTACATTCTTTATGGTTTATTAAACTGGGATCGCACACATGCTTTATTAGTCATTCCAGTAGGTATTGTTTACGCGGTTGTTTATTACTTCTTATTTAGTTTTGCAATTAAGAAATTTAATCTTAAAACACCAGGTCGTGAAGACCAAGAACAAGAAATGCGTAACTCAAGTGTTGCGAAATTACCATTTGACGTTTTAGACGCTATGGGTGGTAAAGAAAACATCAAACACTTAGATGCATGTATCACACGTTTACGTGTTGAAGTAAATGATAAATCTAAAGTTGATGTACAAGGATTAAAAGCATTAGGTGCTTCAGGCGTACTTGAAGTCGGAAACAATATGCAAGCAATCTTTGGTCCTAAATCTGACCAAATTAAGCATGATATGGCGTTAATCATGAAAGGTGAAATCACTAAACCTAGTGAAACAACTGTGACTGAAGAAGTTTCAGATGAACCTGTACATGTTGAAGATGTGAAAGAAACAGAAATTTATGCGCCAGGTACAGGACACATTATTCCATTATCAGAAGTGCCTGATAAAGTATTCTCTGAAAAAATGATGGGTGATGGCGTTGGATTTGTTCCAGAAAAAGGAGAAATCGTAGCACCATTTGATGGTACGGTTAAGACTATTTTCCCAACTAAACATGCAATTGGTTTAGAGTCAGATAGTGGTGTAGAAGTCTTAATTCACATTGGTATCGATACGGTGAAATTGAACGGTGAAGGTTTCGAAAGTTTAGTTAATGCGAATGAGCCTGTAACACAAGGTCAACCTTTAATGAAGATTAACTTAGCGTACTTAGAAGAACATGCACCTAGCATCGTAACACCAGTTATCATCACAAATTTAGGCGACAAAACTTTGACAGTTGAAGATGTTAAGTCAGTTGATCCTGGTAAAGCAATTATGAAAATTAAATAGATGAAGAATAAATCCTGATGGTAGTTCATCTACTGTCAGGATTTTTAATTTTAAAAAGTAAAAGTAAACATGATGAAAATTTAAGGGTAAGGGCGTAAAATAAAAGTGTAGAATGATTTATAAAAGGAGTTAAATATTATGTCTGAAGAAGGTTTATTAGTAGCTGAAAAAGAAATAGAAGTGAATAACTATGATATTGATGCTATGGGTATAGTAAGCAATATCGTCTATGTGCGTTGGTTCGAGGATTTGCGTACAATTTTCATTAATGAATATATGACATTCTCTGAGATGATGAAACAACACATTTCTCCAATATTAATGAGAACTGAAGTGGATTACAAAGTACCTATTACGATTCATGACAAACCTGTAGGACGTTGTTGGTATGTTAAAAGCAGTCGTTTAAAATGGGTCTTTAAATTTGAAATTGCTTCAGGTGACAAAGTGCATTGCGTGGGTTACCAAACAGGTGGTTTCTTTGATTTGGAACAACAAAAGATTACTAAGATGCCAGAAGTATTCCAAAATCTTCTTAAAAAAGATTAAATATTTGAGGTAGAGGTGAGCTTAATGACAGAACAACTTAACAGTATAGAACAATTTCATCAATTTATAGAGACACATCCGTTAGCCGTCATCCATGTTATGCGTGACCATTGTTCAGTATGTCATGCTGTATTACCTCAAATTCAAGATATTGTAAGCGAATATAGTCATGCTACGTTTGGCGTCATTAATCAATCTAAAGTGGAAGCCATCGCTGGAGAGTTATCTATTTTTACTGTACCAGTAGATTTAATCTTTTTAGATGGAAAAGAAATGCACCGACAAGCACGCTTTATTGACATGCAAAGCTTTGAACATCAACTACAATTGATGAACGACAGTTTACAATAAAATAAAGCTCTAATCACTATTTGTTAACTATAGCGATTAGAGCTTTATTTTTAGATATATTTATCTATAATTGCATCCGCACGTTGTTGGTATTCTACGATGATTTCGCCAGATTGTTGAAGTTTTGATAGTTCTTCTTCTGATAGTTCTAATTCAATGATTCGATCAGCACCATTACCATTTATGATGGTAGGTGTACCAATATATAAATCATTCAGACCATATTCTCCTTCAACATAACTTGATACATTCATAATGATATTTTTATTAAAAAGAATGGCTTCTACTATGCGAACTAAACTCAAAGAAATACCAAAATTGGTTGTGCCTTTTCGAACATAGATATCGTAACCAACTTGTGTAGTTTGAGTTGAGATAGACTCTTTAAAAGATGTGATATTTGTATCATTACTAAGTAACTTTAATACTGGTTCTCCGGCTATTTGAGCATGTGACCAAACATGCACTTGTGAATCACCATGTTCACCTATGACTGGGGCATAGACATTGTGAGGTGCTACATCAAATGTACGACTTAAGAAGAATTCGAAGCGTGCAGTATCAAGAGATGTACCTGAGCCAATTATTTTGTTTTTTGGAAAGTCTGATATACGTTTAGTGACATAGCTCATAATATCAACGGGGTTTGAAGGTAATACAAAATAACCATCAAAACCGTTAGCGATGACTTGTTGGATTATAGGTATAAAGATATTCACGTTATCTACGAGAAGTTTGAGACGGGTCTCTCCTTTATCCAATTTAGCACTTGCACAAATGACCACAATATCCGCATCAGCACAATCGGTATATGTTCCCACATGAACATCAACGAAGTTGTCACTAAAAGGTGTCGCATGATTTAAATCCCACACATCAGCTTTGGCTTTATCTTCGTCAATATCAATGATGGCAAGTTCGTCTACTAACCCTTTTGCTACGATAGCATGTGCAAAAGCAGAGCCTACATAGCCGCTCCCAATAAGTACAATTTTATTACGTGTCACAGGCAATAACCTACTTTCTTTATAAAGTTTGAAAATTCTTATAATTTAGTATAAGAATACCATTTTGTTAAAAAAAGAAAAACCCTAGAACGCTCCATCATCTCGTAATGTATTTTACTAAAATAATGCAATATAAAGGTTTATAATTAATAGGTGTATAGGAGGACGGTATAAATGAAAAAAAGATTATTATCAGTGATGACTTCAGGAATATTAGGTTTCCTTGCTTATATTAAAGTTAAAGAAAAACGTAGTTACCAAAGTTATCTAAGAGAGAAATTTATTCGAATGTCAGGTATGAAAAAGACTTTCGAGAATATAGAAGATGCGAAAAAAGCATTAGAAGTAACAAAAGATATAACTGCTGGTAAATATGGTGGTACGAGTTATGAGTTTGAACATGATGTTAGAATTAAAGATTGGCATGGTTCATTAACTTATATTGTGAATGATGCGCGCGATCGCCAACAAAAAGTTGTGCTATATGTCCATGGTGGGGCTTGGTTCCAAGATCCATTAGAAGAACATTTTCAATTTATTGATAAATTAGCTGGAGAATTGAATGCTAAAATTGTGATGCCAGTTTATCCTAAAGTGCCCCATCGCGATTACCGTACTACGTTTCAATTATTAACAGATCTTTATGAAAAACAACTTATGTTAGTAGATAGAGCGAGCCAAATTACAATTATGGGTGATTCTGCTGGTGCACAAATTGCATTATCATTCGCACAATATATAAAGGAAACGGCTCAATTACAACAACCTGGTCATCTTGTCTTAGTATCACCAGTATTGGATGCTACGTTTAGTAATCCAGAAGCAAAAGAATATGAAAAAATTGATCCAATGCTTGGTATTGAGGGAAGTAAATACTTTATTGAGTTATGGGCAGGCGACTTACCTATTGAAGACTACCGCATTTCACCAATCAATGGTGATTTAGAAGGATTAGGTCGTATTTCAATCTTTATCGGTACTAAAGAAACGTTGTATCCTGATGCAGTAAAATTATCTAAGATGTTAAGTGAAAAAGGGATAGATCATGATTTCACACCAGGCTATAACTTATTCCATATTTATCCAGTCTTCCCATTACCTGAACAACAAAAGTTCTTTGAACAATTAAAGAAAATCATTAAATAATATTTCATTGTGAGTTAGGGCTGTCTTTATAATTAATTTTATAAGACAGTCTTTTTTACATTGGATCATTGTATAAATATTTTATTTAGTTTATATGTAAATCTAATGTATATGATTATTTAGTTTGTGTAAAATCAATTTTCTGGAAAATAATGGGGGAAAGGTGCTACTAGATACGTGAGTATCATATTATTTTTTTGAGGAGGAACTAAAATGTCTGATAACCAAAAAATGAGTCATGAAGAAGCGGATAAAAAAGGTGGCAATGCTACAGCGAAGAATCATGACAAAGAATTCTATCAAGAAATTGGCGAAAAAGGCGGTAAAAATTCATAACTATGATTGCCTTTAACATAATGAAATAGAGAGTGGGATGAAGTAAAGTTACGTTATCCTGCTCTCTTTAATTTTTAGCTATAATGTTTCGGGTTGCTTTTTCAGAGATAATATTAAAATCAATACTAGAATTATAGCAATACCGACAACTTGTATAGGTTTAAATGAAACATCCAACCATAATGCACTTGTAATTACGGCAATCACAGGTTCAATCGTACCTAGAAGTGTTGTTTCTTTCGGTGAAAGGTATTGTAAACTATCAATAAATAAGTAGAAAGCTAAGGCAGTGCCTGCAATAATTCCAAATATTAAATAGAAAATCGTTGAAATACTTAAATTACTAGTATGGATGTGCCAAATTGGATGTTTAAAATTCATCGCAATTCCTGAAATAGCCATTGCCCAACCTACAATCAATAATGAAGGGAACTTTTCAAGTAAACCAGTAGCGTATATAGTATAAAATGCTAAAGCTAAGCCAGCGATGATACCCCAAATGAGACTTGTAGGAGAAACGACTAAATGAGAAATCGAGCCGTTTGTTAAAAGTAAGAAAGTACCAATCAATGTCATGACGATAGCTAAAATATCAAATGGTCGAAATACGTCTAACCCACGAATGACAAACCAAATAATGATGTAAACGGGTGCTATATATTGCAACAAAGTAGCAACAGCTACATTTCCTGTAGCAATTGAAGCCATGTAAGCGTATTGTACAAATAACATACCTATCAAACTATAAATAAGTAAACTAATTAATGTTTTCATATTTTTAAGCACAATGAATATAGAGCGTTTTGGATATAATATTTTATAAATGCCTAGTAAAAAAACTCCACTTACAATGAGCCGTGCAGTAACGTACCAATCTACATCTATATCGCGTTGATTGAATAAAAAATCAGAAACGGTTCCACCTAACCCCCATAAAGTAGCACCAATTATAGCGAATAGCACACTTTTTAGTCTATGTTGCGTACGAGCCATTCAATGCACCTCCATCTATTTTGTTAATTATAAATCTCATAATATAATGTTTATAAATAATAAAATACTCAAATAGTGATTAAAACTATCAAAATATTGAGGTGTTTCGAGGTGAGAAGACGTATGATTATTACTGAAGATTTAGAAGAAAAGATTAATTATCCTGATGAACGTTGGCCTCACATCATTTTACATACTAAATTGAATGATACATTGTTAGGATATATACCACTACATTGGCATTATGCTTTACAATTTATGTATGTAACTGAAGGTGTTATTCAAGTTAAGATTGCAGATAATGAGATAGTAATTGACCAAGGAGAAGGGCTATTTATTAATTCAAATATTGTCCATGAAATTCATGAAATAAATTCAAATTCCCGTTTTTACTGTTGGAACGTAGGTTTACCTGATGCAACTGAATACATTAATTTTACATATATGAATTATATAATTGATCAAGCCTCTATGCTTCCATATATCAAATTAGAGAGAAATGTTGAAGAAGATGCATGTTTGTTAAATAGTATTGAAAAAGTAGGACAGACTTATATTGCGCAACAAGGACATTATCAACTCGAAGTATTAAGTGAGTTTTACCGATCTCTAAATTATTTATTATTAATTATCGAGAAATATAATCAAACAAATCATTATTTTTTTGATCCAAGAGTTAAGCAATGTATTGAGTATTTACAAACTCATTATAATAAAAAAGTAACGTTACAAGAGTTAAGTCAATTAATTCAAATAAGTGAAGCAGAAACGATTAAGTTATTTAAACGATTTGTAGGGGATACACCTTTTAACTATCTTCAAAGTTATCGTTTGGAACAAAGTGCCAAACAATTAATGTATATGAAGTACAGTGTTACACAAGTAGCAATGACATGTGGTTTCTCCACGACGAGTTATTTTATACAAATATTTAAACAAAAATATCAACTCACACCTAAACAATTTCAAATTCAATATGCGAAGGCGTTTAAATAAAATAAAGCAAGTACATCTTTATCATTATTCGGATGAAGATGTACTTGCTTTTTTATTATATGTATCTAAATTTTTAGAATGTGTATTTGGCGCCTTTTCGTTTTCGGCTAATTCATTCGTTTTATTAGTTTTAATTTCACTCATATCTTCAGATGAAGATTTAGTTACATTATTAATATGATGTGGATCAGTGTCTAATACTGAACTACTCATATCGTTACCTTGTAAACTGCCAATAAGAATGAAAATTAAATAACTCGAGCACGCAAGTAATATAAATGCTAGATAAATGCTAACGGCGATTTTTACGGGTTTAGACATAGATTTACTCATCAAGTGCCTCCTAGATACAGATTATAAGCAAGCCTTTAAGTCTTTTAACTCTTCGACATCATAAAGCATCACATCTTCTTTATAAATTAGTGATATATACGCATTTCGTCTTCACGATTAATCAAAGCTTTTTTAGTCTTCAATAATATAATTTACATGATCAATAATCTTTATACCGTTTTATTCATGTTTAAGGTAACATCAAAATTTTAATTTAGTGTAAATAAAGAGTAAATATTTGATTTTTTACAAAAAGTATATGCAAATACTTAATCTGTTTAAAAAAGTATTCTATAATATTAAATGAATAAATATTTAAAATTTCTAAAAAAGTTTACAAACATAAATATTTTTTAACATTAAATTTACATTTTTAAAACTGACAAAACATGGACGTGTTAGCATACCTTTATTAGAGGTAATAGTTTACTGTCTAAGTTTAGTGAATTTTTTCTAAGAATGAATTTAAACTAAAATTATTAAGCTAATCTATATTAATTATTTTATTTTCTTCATTTTTAAAATACATAATTGTTTAAAATGGTTTAAACACAACTTAATACAAAATCAATCAAAGAGAGGGCACTATTTTGATTCTTATTACAATTTGTATCGTATTAATACTATGGCTCGGTATCAAAGAAAAGAAACGCCATATTAATCGATTAAAGAAGATTCCCCTACGAATAAATATTAATGGTATTCGAGGTAAGTCGACGATTACAAGGATGATTTATAGCGTATTAAGAGAAGACCATTATCATGTTATTGGTAAAACAACAGGAACAGACGCTCGTATGATGTATTGGTTTACAGAGAGAGAATATCCAGTAATTAGAAAACCTCAAGGGGCTAATATTGGTGAACAGCGAGATATTGTTCGCAAAGTGGTTAGACAGAAAGCGGATGCATTAGTTAATGAATGTATGGCTGTTAACCCCGATTATCAAATCGTCTTTCAAGAGGATTTAGTTAGAGCGAATATAGGTGTTATCGTCAATGTGATGGAAGATCATATGGATGTATTAGGGCCAACGCTTCAAGATGTCGCGCAAGCTTTTACGGCGACGATTCCGTATAAAGGTAAATTAGTTGTTATGAAAGATGCTTATACTGAGTTTTATGCAAAAGAAGCCAAAAAAAGAAAGACAGAATTGATAGTCGTAGACAAAGATGAAATTCCTGAATCTTACTTAAGAAAATTCGATTATTTAGTCTTTCCAGACAATGTAGCTATCGTATTAGGGGTAGCGCAAGCAGTAGGCGTGGATAAAAATGTTGCATTAAGAGGTATGTTAAATGCACCCCCTGATCCTGGTGCTGTTGAAATTAAGTATTTTAATGCAAATAACACACAAAATGTATTTGTAAACGCGTTTGCAGCTAATGAACCTCAATCCACGAAGGCAATTTTAAATAAAGTGGAATCTTATAACTATCCTTACACTAAAAAAGTAGTTATTTTAAATTGTCGTTCAGATAGGATAGACCGTACACGACAATTTGTTGAAAACTTTATTGAAGATGTCGAGTATGACACGCTCATTTGTACAGGTAAGAGTACGCAAATGGTGACAGAAGTCATGCAACATATGCCAGATAAGAAATATCTTAATTTTGAAAATCATGAATTTAGTGATATCGAAAAAGCAATTCTTAAAGAATCACAAAATGCGCTTATTTTCTGCGTAGGTAATATTCATGGTCCAGGTGGAAGAATAGCAGAATTTATAGAAGGGATAGAATAAAATGATAGGTTCAGAATTATATTTCTCCTTATTCGTCGGCATTGTATTAAGTTTAATCTTTGCAGAGAAATTTGGAATAAATCCAGCAGGACTAGTAGTACCTGGTTATCTAGCACTTATATTTGATCAACCTGTGATGTTGTTATCCGTACTTGTTATTAGTTGTATAACATACTTTATTGTTACATACGGTATTAGTAGATGGGTGATTTTATATGGCCGACGTAAATTTGCAGCGATGATACTGACAGGAATGGTATTGAAATTTATCTTTGACTTAATTTATCCATTAACACCATTTGAAACGGTCGCAGTTTCAGGTATCGGGGTCGTAATTCCTGGTATTATTGCTAATACAATTCAAAAACAAGGTGTCGTGATTACATTAGCTTCAACAATGTTATTAACTTGTATTACCTATGTCATCTTGTTCTTATATAGCTTTATTAATTAATCGCGAGCAAGGAGCGTAAAGTAATGAAAAAGAAAAAACGGTTAACCGCGAGCGAATGGTTACTTAAGCAATCTAAACGCCATAAACGTCGAAATTTTATTTACACACTCATTGTTTTAATCGTCGCATTCGTTCTATTAGTGTTTGCTATTCGAGCTGTAAAAGTTGAACCAATAGAAGCGATGCCAAAGTCTAACGTTAATTCAATTCGTAATACATATCTAGGCAACATCACCTTAAACAAACACATTAGAAAAATGAATTTGAATGATGTTTTTGCTAGCTTGAAAGAACCATTACATAATAGTGATTTTTCTACTGCTTCACTTTTAGTGAGTCACTTTTCCAATAATCCAACGGATAACTTAAATAAAAACTTAGATAACATTATGTTTCTAAGAAAACAAAATATTAAAAGTGTTAATTTAATCAATAACACGATTGATAATGTGCAAGCGCAAGATTTGAGCAAAAAAGTAGAAGCGCAAACGGATTATAATTTCTTAACAGGTAATGGATCTAACTTAATTAACAGTAAAACAGTGCAACAGAATATCAAAGGTAAAAAAATAGCCAATGTTTCCTTTACAGATGTGGAATCGAATTATGAAAATCCAATAAAAAATACGACATCTATCAGTTTAGACCCTAAAATCTTTGTGCCGTTAATTAAGAATTTAAAAGAAAGAAATGATCTAGTCATTGTTAATGTCGATTGGGGTATCCCCAATGAACGTAATGTTACCGATCGCCAAAAGGTCTATGGTCATGCTCTTGTCGATGCAGGTGCAGATGTCATTGTTGGTCATAATTCTGTAGTACAAAAAGTTGAAAAATATAAAAGTGCAAGTATTTTTTATAGTTTAGGAAATCTTACATCAGATTCATTCTTATCCAAAAATCAAAAAGGCATGATTGTTCAACATGACTGGGATGGGCAACATAATAAGTTCCATATGACGCCTGTGCGTGGTGCAGACGGTAAAATCACTAAAGATAAGATGAATAAAATGGAAGAACAACGTTATTATAACGCTATCGAGGATAAGACGATTCATCTGAAACAAGAGAATGGAGGATATACCTATGAATATTAAAAAACACTGGGTAGGTATCTTAACTACGCTCATTATCATAGTCATCTTATTGATGGTAACATTTGCAAAAGCCAATGAAGGCCTTGACCAATTTGAAAAAAATGATTTAAAAAATATAACGGAGCAATATTTATCTAAAGGGGCCAGTTAGTATGAATATCTATAATAAAGTGATGCTCACTATTATTTTAATAGTGACGATTCTGATTTCATTTACATTTTATTATTTTAAAAAAGAAGATAGACCTGATAAAGACACTTTATTTGAGAATAAAATTACAAATCATAAATCCTCTGGCACTAAGAAGACATATGGCGTGGCTTCTAACAATGCCATCGCAACTAGAGTAGGGAACAAGATTATCGAAGACGGGGGCAATGCCGTTGATGCTGCCATGGGCGTTTCATACGCACTTGCAGTGACAGAACCCCATTCTTCTGGATTAGGCGGTGGTGGCGCTACATTGACTTATGATGGCAAAGATGGCGAAGAACCTAAAATGTATGAATATAAAACGATGTCTTCTTTCAATTATAAAAAAGGTGATCAGATAGGTACACCTGGATTTGTGCAAGGCTTACATGATATGCATGAACGCGAAGGTAAAATGGATGAAAAGAAAGTCTTTAATTACGTTATTCCTTTAGCGGAAGATGGTTTTGAAGTGGATGCAGAGTTAGAACGTAGTTTGAAAATGTTTGGCTCTGATATTGATCGTGATTCACCTTTCTTCAAAGGAAAACGCACGGTACGTGAAGGTGATGTTGTAAAACAAGAAGACTTAGCCGAAACGTTAAGAAAAATTAGAGATGATGGTACAGGCTATTTCTATAAAGATATTGGGAAGAGTATTTCCAAACAACTAGATGGTGAATTAAAGGAAGATGACTTTAAAGCTTTCAAGACAGAAGAGAAGAAGCCCGTTAGTACTAAATATTTAAACAACACTGTCTATGCAGCATCTAATCCACTTGGTGGAACGTTGATGTTACAAGGATTAAAAATTGACGAAAGCGTAGATACACAAAATAATCGTTCCGACTTTATTTCAGGCATCATTAAATCTCGTGATGTCATGTATAGGAATAGAGATATCGTTAACGGTCAAGAAGCTAGTAGTGATACTCACTTATCTCAAGATTATCTATCTAGTCGTTTAAATAGTATTAATTCAGTTGCGGGCGCTGATAATGGAAGTGACTTCAATACGCAGCAAATTGATAATACAAGTACCACACATTTTGTAGTGATTGATAAGAACGGTAAACTTGCCAGCACTACTAACACGTTATCTAGTTTCTTTGGGTCAGGAAAATTTGTAAAAGAAGGGTTCTACATGAACAACTCATTAACAAACTTCTCGAATGATCCTAATAGCCCTAACTATGGTGGAAAACATAAAGCACCACGTTCATTTACATCACCAACAATCGTGGTTGGCCCTGACTTCTATATGGGCATTGGTACACCAGGAGGAAATAAAATACCAACCATTCTTAATGAAGTCATTATAGATTACTTAAGAGGCAATGGGACATTACAAGAATCTATTGATAAACCACGCTTTTATAACGACGGGGGTACTGTCTATTATGAAAATGCTATGAGTGACGAAGATATTAATGAATTTAAACGTCTTAATTATGGCGTACAAGAAAAACGTAATGACCCTAACTTTGGTAGTATTCAAGGTGCTATTTATAATAAAAATGATCACACTGTAGAGCTTGGTCATGACGTAGGTAACAGATAATATTAAATAAATTTATGTAAAAGCAGTACAATGAAATCATTTTAACTAAAATTGATTCCATTGCACTGCTTTTTTTCATTAATAAAAAGTAAATAATATAGTGTCATCTATTGAAATTACAGATAAAATCGATATGATAAACGTATAGGTTAGAATAATTAATTTTATTTTTATAAAAAATGTAAACAAATTGAATTGATTTCATAGGTGGACTTTTCGTATTTTAAATGAAGTATAAAAAGGATGGAGCAGTCATGAAAGAAGTTGTGTTAGGCATTGATTTAGGAACAAGTGCAGTTAAGATTATTGCAGTTACTCAACAAGGTGAGGTGGTTGCATCAACAAGTGAACCACTTACATTGATTCAAACACGTCCGGGGTATAGCGAACAAGATCCTGCTGAGTGGTTTGAAGCGATTAAACAGGGCATTAAGCATCTTAATCAAGAATTAAAAGCATCTGATTATGTAGTTAAAGGCATTTCATTTTCAGGACAAATGCATGGTTTAGTCGCATTGGATGCTAGTCATGCACCAGTACGCAATGCAATTTTATGGAATGACACACGCAACTCTGAACAATGTCATCAAATCAAAGATGTGTACGGAGAACGTTTAAATGGTAATCCTATTCTTGAAGGATTTACATTACCGAAAATGTTATGGGTAAAACAACACGAACCTGAGATTTGGAACCAAGTAGATGTCTTTGTTTTACCGAAAGATTATGTACGTTATTGTTTAACTGGTCAAGTTCATATGGAGTATTCAGACGCGGCAAGTACGCTATTACTTAGTCCACAAACACATGATTGGACACGTGACGTTGGAGAGTGCTTTGGGATTGGTGATATTTATCCACCTTTAGTTCGTTCTACAGCATTTGTTGGAGAAGTGGTTCCTGAGTTAGCACAAGAATTTGGCTTTACTGAACCAGTAAAAGTCTTTGCAGGTGGTGGAGATAACGCTTGTGGTGCTATTGGTGCCGGTATTATTAATGATAACGATACACTTTGCAGTATTGGCACTTCTGGTGTGGTTTTAAATGTTGAAAAAGATAGCTACACAGATTATCACAATAATATTCATTTCTTTGACCATAGTGTGCCACAAACATTTTATGCAATGGGTGTAACGTTAGCAGCGGGTTATAGTCTCAGTTGGTTAAAGAAGACATTCTTCGAAGATGTTTCATTTGATGATATTGTGAAACAAGCCAGTACCTCTTCTGTTGGTGCAAACCATCTCTTATTTGCACCTTATTTAGCTGGAGAACGTACACCACACGGAGATGCGTTTATACGTGGAAGTTTCATTGGAATTAGTGGCAGTCATACGAAAGTTGATTTTGCGCGTGCCGTACTTGAAGGTATTACGTATTCATTATATGACTCTATTCAATTGATTCGAGAAGCGGGTAAAGAAATTACGCACGTGACTTCTATTGGTGGAGGCGCGAAGAGTGCATTTTGGTTACAAATGCAAGCCGATATTTTTAATGCTACTATCCGAAAATTAAAACACGAAGAAGGACCAAGCATGGGAGCTGCAATGATTGCAGCATACGGTTTAGAGTGGTTTAACTCATTTGATGAATGTGTTGAACAATTTATCGATATAGAGCGTACCTTTGAACCCAACCTAGAACGCCATCGCCAATATGAAGCGTATTATCATATCTATCAACGAATATATAAACAAACACATCATTTAACTGAAGCGTTATTAAAGGTTGAGGATTAAAAATTAATATTAAAAGAGAAACGAGCTGGAATTTATAGTTCGTTTCTCTTTTTTGATGATTAAAAAACCAAACATTTAAAATGTTAATTTTCGAATGTTTTTTTATACAGAAAATAAATATTTGTAAAATGAATTTTTGAGACAAATGGCTAGAAATAATTAATAAATAAAAATATCTATTTTAAATAGGATTATATTGACAAAAATATAAAATGAGCGTTTAATATGACTATAAAATATAATCCTTTAACGCATCATAGACATGTCTAACAATGAAAGGATGAAATATATGTTAATTAGCAAGCAAGAACTGTATGAAAGTGTCTGGCGTAATCATTTAAGAACATTTGCTTATATTAATGAGTTAGATTACGAGGCATTACAAGCTACCATACATAAATATGGCATTCCTTTACCAAATAGGAAACAATTAGAACAGCACATTTTAACTCCTCCAACGAAATTTATTTCATTAGATGATTCTTCTTTGCTTATTTCATTAAAAGAAGAACCTCCACTTGATCGCACAGTCGATGATTTATATTTTCTAAATTTGTATCCACTAGATATACGTGATCAAATTATCACTTCTTATTACTATCTACAAAGCATTAATTTAAAATCTAAGACACTGCAAAAACGCCATTTTTTCTTCACAGACACCAAAATAAAACCACTTCTGTCAAATTTAAAGATTGATATTTTATTATTTACAGAATATCTTCTTTTATTTAAAATACTTTGTACCCATCTTCAAAAAGCAAATTTTAAGGTAAGTATTAAAAACAATATTTTATATTGCGAATTAGAAGACTATAAAATTGAAATAACTCTAAGTACTTTGTCTTCTAGTGAAACTACAGAAGATATAGTAGAGGTTCATTTGAGTGGTTTCTGTAAGTATGTCCCTACAATAGAAATAGGTAAATCGATTAAAATACATTTCAATAAACAATTCTTTTTATTAGAATTATTTCTCACAATTCTTAAATTTCCTGAAAGTTTAATATTAGAAGAATATCGTTTAACAAAACATAATTCATTACTTTCTCAAAAATTAAAGTCATATGTAAACCCATACCCAAAACAACCTCTGTTTCATTTTGATACTTTTAAACAACTTATTATTGCTTATAAAAATGCCAACATACAAACTTCTTTCTTAGAATGGTTACAAACCACCAACGCAACTTATTTAATTCCACGAGACACCGCATTTCAACTATATAAACAGCTTTTCCATGCAAACTACCAACCCACTGAATTTATAACTAAGCGCCAGTATTACGAATTAATTAAAATACTAGTGGGTGCATCCTTATAAATAAGTACTATTTAATTAGATCGCCTCCAAACAACTTCTTTACAAAAATGATTTAAATAATGAAGAAATTATATTAATAAGTAATTGGTGAAATTTGATATAATGTAATAACACTTATATTATATGATCTATTTAGGTTGAAATATTTATATTTAAAAAATTAAATGTTTAAAAAGATAGCAAGTGTGTAAACATAAAATCCCAAAAGATTTTTTATTTCTCACTTGCTATTTTCATGTGAGCAAAATATTAGAATCTAAACAAAAATGACGTTACAGTATAAGATGCATTCGAAGACAACTACACAACAAATTGAATTGTAGCAAATTTTTTGAGATTGGGATAAGTAGTTTACAAAGTTACTTTTTACAGTGTAAAATGTTAAGAAATAGTTATTTGTTAACAATTTTTGGCAAAATTAAATTTTTTTATTCTTCAAAAAGTCTCTAAATGTTATTTATTTCACAATTTGGTCTTATTTCACTCTTTAGATGTATTGAAATCGTTTTCTATAGGGTGTAACATATTCATGGTTGATAAATAAATAGAAAGAGGTTTTGGGGAATGAATATTATTTTAGGAGTTGGCACCCTTGTATTAGTGCTTATCGTTATGACGCTTTTCTTAAACTTTGCGCCATACGGTAAACAAGGACTACAAGCATTATCAGGGGCTGCTTGTGCAACGTTCTTACCACAAGCGTTCTTAAGTTACGCTATTGGTGGCGTTTTTCATATCCAATTTTTTCAAACAATTGGTGATTTAGTAGGAAGTTTAGCAGGAGTAGCAGTTGGGATTTTAACATGTTTAAATCTTGGCGTTTCACCTGTATTTGCAGTTATTGTAGGTCTAGTCTTACATGACTTTAAATTATTACCAGCATTTATTGCAGCTTATTTAGTTGCTTTCGGTATTAAATTTATTGAGAAAAAAGTTCCAGAAGGTTTAGATTTAATCGTTGTTATTTTATTAGCACCAGCAGTTGCATTTGGTTTAGCGAAACTTATTAGCCCAGGAGTTATGGCGGTATTACACCAAATTGGTGGTGCGATTACTTCTGTAGGTGATAGTCATCCATATGCATTAGCAGTTATTCTTGGATTAGTAATTCCAGTAACAGGTATGACACCATTAAGTTCAATGGTATTAACTAGCTTGTTAGGACTAACTGGAATTCCAATGGCTATCGGTGCATTAACATGTACTGGTTCTTCATTCGTTAACGCTGTTTTATTCAGCAGACTTAACATTGGTGGAAGTAAATCAAAAGCATTTGCTGTCTTCATTGAACCATTAACACAAATCGATTTAATCGCTAAGTACCCTTTACAATTATACGGAACAAATGCCCTTATCGGCGTGGTAAATGCATGTATTGTAACATTTAGTGGATTAGTAATAGGCGTTAAAGGTATGGCAACACCAATCGCAGGTGCAATTGTATTATTCGGCTTTAATAATCCAACTAAATCAGTTATTACAATTATTGCAGTCGCAATCACAAGCGTAATTTTAGCGTTTATTTTCAGTACTTTAATCAAAAAATTCAATTTGATGGATATGAGTATGAAATTGCCTAGTAAACAGAAACAACCTAAGGAGAGTGTTTAATAATGGCCACTAAAAAAAGCTACGATTATCAAAGCGCGTTTGATATCATCGGACCTGTCATGATGGGACCTTCAAGTTCTCATACAGCAGGTGCTGTTAAAATTGGAAATGCTGCCTATTCAGTATTAGGCAATATACAACCAGAAAAATTAACAATTCACTATTATGAATCTTTCGCAAAAACACACCAAGGTCACGGAACTGATTTAGCAGTTATAGGTGGCTCAATGGGTTATAGCACATTTGATAGCCGTATCAAAGATTCTATAACGATTGCTAAAGATCAAAAAATTGATATAGATATTATTGAAGAAGATGGAGAAAGCATTGGGGAGCATCCTAACTGTGCTTACTTAATCGCTGAAGCTAATGGTCGCCATATTGAAGTTATTGGAAACTCAATTGGTGGCGGTACAATTAAACTAAAAAGAATTAGTGTTGAAGGACTAGAAGTTAACTTTAACCATGGTTTACCTATTTTAGAAATGGACGGCAAAATTGACAAATCTGAAGTCAATCATTTCTTAAATGATATTAGTGAACTTGGTGCATCAATTGATGAGGAAATGATCGAAACGGGCAAAGATCATAGTTTAGCGGTTTTACCATTAACTAAAGCATTACCTGAATCAACGTTAAATCAAATTAAAGAAAAATATAGTCACTTAAACATATCCTATATAAAATAGAGGGGGATTGAAGATGTTTGATTCAATTAGAGAAACTATAGACTACGCAGTTGAAAACAAAATGTCTTTCGCGGATATTATGATTAAAGAAGAGATGGAGCTTTCTGGTAAATCTCGCGAAGAAGTTAGAGAAACAATGAAACAAAACCTAGAAGTTATGCGTGACGCTGTGAAAAAAGGTACAACAGGTGACGGCGTTGAAAGTGTAACAGGTTATACAGGTCACGATGCAGCAAAAATTCGTGATTATAATGAAAATAACCGTGCTTTAGCTGGTTATGAAATGATGGAAGCTGTTAAAGGTGCCGTAGCAACAAACGAAGTTAACGCAGCAATGGGTATCATTTGTGCTACACCAACAGCAGGTTCCTCAGGTACTATTCCTGGCGTATTATTCAAATTAGAAAAAACACATGACTTAACAGAAGATCAAATGATTGATTTCTTATTTGTCGCTTCATTATTCGGTCGTGTTATTGCAAATAACGCAAGCGTTGCCGGCGCAACTGGTGGTTGCCAAGCAGAAGTTGGTTCTGCATCAGCAATGGCAGCAGCTTCAGCTGTAGCAATTACAGGTGGCGAACCAGAAGCATCAGGTCATGCAATGGCATTAGCAATCAGTAACTTATTAGGTCTTGTATGTGACCCAGTAGGTGGATTAGTTGAAATCCCATGCGTAATGCGTAACGCAATTGGTTCTGGTAACGCATTAATTTCAGCTGACTTAGCATTAGCTGGCGTAGAAAGCCGTATCCCAGTTGACGAAGTTATCGAAGCAATGGATAAAATTGGTCGTGGCTTACCAGCAGAACTTAGAGAAACTGGTCTTGGTGGCTTAGCAGGTACACCAACTGGTGAAGCAATTAAGAAAAAAATCTTTGCCGATGCAGCAGAAAATCCAGTTAAAAACTAATTTTTATTGAATAATAGAAGTAGACCATTCTTGAATGCGCTTTAGTCATTCGAGAATGGTTTTTTTATTTGTTTTAGAAAAGGTAGTCCCAAATATACAAAACCTTAAAAATAATTTACAGAAAATTAAAAAAGTTATTGCAAAATTTCACTCTTGTGTATAAAATAGCTCCAAAGGGGCTGATGATATGCTTAGATTATGTATCATCTTTTTAGTATTTGTCATTAACACAACGATTACACATTATTTCACAGTGAAGGGAACTTGGGAGAATCTCTTATTTGAATCAATGTCTTTAAGCATGATTTTAGTGTTTCTGTTTTATTATGTGGGTTTTGTTATTGAGGAGAAAAAGAGGAAACAAATAGAAGAGTTACAAGAAAAACTATTTACATTTCAAAAACAAGTGGACGAATAACCGTTCACTTGTTTTTTATGACTGAGAGAAATTGAGATATAGATTATTTGTCGAATAGGTCATATTGATAAAAAGCAAGGTCAAGCCAACGTTCAAATTTATATCCTACATTTTTTATTGTACCTGAATGAGTAAATCCGAATTTTTCATGCAATTTAATGCTACCCTCGTTTGAAGCATCTATTCCTGCAATGATAGTGCGATAATTTCTTTGTTTGGCATCTTTTATTAAATGACTAAGCAGTTGTGAAGCAATGCCTTTTCCACGATAACACTTATCTACATAAATCGAATGCTCAATTGAATATAAATAAGCTGGCCAATTTCTAAATTGTCCATATGTAGCAAATCCAACTACTTTCTTATCTCGTTCATAAACAAAGATAGGCTCATTTGCGAGTATTTTAGTTTCAAACCAACTTTCACGTTCTTGCAACGTTTGTGCCTCATAAGTATAAACTGCCGTTGTATTTAAGATAGCCTCATTATAAATATCTAGTATAGCTTCTAAATCTTGTCTTTTAGCATTTCTAATCAAGTCTTCACCTACTTTAGTATTTTTCATTATTTTAAAAGGTTGAACCTATATAGAGCAAATGTTTGTGATAAAACCTTACAATTAAACTGAAAAAATTAAATTAAAATAGTGGTTTAAAAGTGATATACTATGAGCAAATAGCGACAAGTTTAAAGGAGTACCTACACAATGAAGAATTGGACAAGCCATTTGATGACTATTATAGGTATCATCTTAATTCTAGTGGCAGCATATTTATTTGCCAAACCACATATAGACAATTATCTACATGAAAAAGATAATGATAATAAAATTGAGCAATATGATAACAATGATAAAAAAGAAGCAACCCAAAAAGAAACGCCGACTATTCCTAAAGATAAATCAAAAATGGCAGGTTACATAACTATTCCAGATGCAGAAATTAAAGAACCAGTCTATCCTGGACCAGCAACGCCAGAACAATTAAATCGTGGCGTAAGTTTTGCGGAAGAAAATGAAAAATTAGACGATCAAAATATTTCAATAGCTGGCCACACCTTTATTGATCGTCCACATTATCAATTCACTAACTTAAAAGCTGCTAAAAAAGGAAGCAAAGTCTACTTTAAAGTGGGTAATGAAACGCGTAAGTATAAAATGACAAGTATCCGTGACGTGAACCCAGATGAAGTCAAAGTCTTAGATGAACATAAAGGTGAAACCAATCAATTAACATTAATCACTTGCGATGACTATAACGAACAAACAGGCATATGGGAAAAACGTAAAATCTTCGTAGCAAAACAAATTAACTAAAAAACTTCAATTAGAGAGGGCAACCCCATCTTCTCTAATTGAAGTTTTTTCGTATTAAGAAACAAGGAAATTAAATAGTATAATTTTATTAATAATATGCATTTAATATAGTATTGTTATAAATATAAAATAATGCTATTATTAAATGAGATTTACCATTCAGAATTTACACCAAGGAAGTGACATCATTGAAAGAAAAATCTAACAATAAAATAGGTCCGTTTCTAAATAGACATAATAATTATTCTATTAGAAAATTTACTATTGGTACGGCTTCGATTCTCGTAGGGACTACTTTAATTTTTGGTTTGAGTAATGAAGCGCAAGCCCAAAGTAATGATGGAAGTAAACAAGCTATTGAACAATCCTCTGATGAACAAGCGATTGCACCACCTCAGACAAACGAATCCCAAAATAACACGGAAGTTAAAAAAATTGAACAAAAACCAAACGTAGATGAAGAATCAGTCAATGCATCTTCTACTACAAAAGAAACCCAAGATAATAAAGTAGATAAAACAAAAATAAATGATAATAACGAAGTTTCGGATGAACATAAAGAAGTTGAAAAATCTGATAATTCTAAAAAAGAAGATGTTAAAGTAGAAAAAGTTGATAATAAAGAGAAAGTTAAACAAGAAGAAAGTAAAGATTCTTCAAATTCAACAAAAGAAACTAAAAAAGATTTACACTATCAAGACAATACTAGAGAAAGAGCAGCTAGTTTAGAAGCAACTTATCCTAGTGGCGACGTAGAAGTAGATACTTCGGCTATTCCAGAAGCACCACAAGAGTTTATAACTCAATACAACAAATCTACTAATCGTGAAAAATTGATACATGATTTACTAACTGATTCATATGATGAAGCAGATGTTGCAGAAATACTAAAACGTGTAAATATCAATCTTAATAATACAACTGCACAAGAAGCATTTAAAGCAATTATGTCAGCAGGAATTAAATATGCGAATGAACAAACATCTCGTTACAGCGTCTATGCCGTAACTCCAAGTAGTTCAAATAAAATAAACAACCAAAATGTTAATTCAGTAGCTGATTTAAAAAGAATAGTTGGCGTTAACCCACAAAATGGTCTAACTATTACAGGTAGAGGTCATACAGCAGTAGATCAAGCCCCGGTTAATTATACTTTACATGCACAACCTAATCGCCGAAATAATACTATGGATTTCACTGTAACGTGGAAAGTCGATCCTTCAGCATCCGAACATGCTCATATGGCAGAATTAGCAGGATTTAATTTCGGTTCTGGATATAATGTCCCTAGTACTATAACTGGTTCTTACACTACAACTGGTGGACGCACTATATCAAATAATATGAATATGGTTACACAAGGACGCTTTAATTACCCTAAAGGCTATGTATTTACTTCAAGACTTCAAATAACAAGACTATTCGTAAATAATGGTGGACGTATTGAGTATCGATTTAGCCTTCCGGTTCGAAATTGGAATGGAGACTTAGGTTTCAATGGATATGTTGACATGTTTACTGATGGAGAGGAAAATCCTACTTCTCAATTTAATCCTTCATCTTTCCAAAATTATTTTTATGAGGAAGGTAAAGTACAAGGTGATGGAAATGTCGATGCTCATATAGTCTCAACTGATGATGCTTCGGATGTACAAGTAGTACCATTCCAAACTGAATATGTAGTATCTAAAGATGTACCGGTTGGTCAACAAGTCGTTCAAAGAGAAGGACGAAATGGTAAACACGGCACATTATATACTTCTGTAAGTTATAATAATCAATTTATAGGTCGATTTGTCAAACAAACTTATGATGAAGCCCCTGTAAATAGAATTGTAGCTATCGGTGTGGGTGCAGTTAATGATTCCAACCTTAGTGGACCATTAGCACCAATTATTGAACCACAATTATCTGGTGCTAATACTGTTAGTGGTGAAACAAGTCCCAATGCACAATTAGCTATTTATGTAGCAGGTAGAGAATATCATACTACAGCTGATAGCAATGGACGTTTCAACTTGAATTTGCCAAATTATTCTTTACAAGAAGGTGATCGCATTTCAGCTATTGCGACACTAGATGGTAAAAAAAGTAGCCCAGGTAAAACAATTGTCCCTAGAGATGGTAGAACACCTAACCTTAATACTAATGTTCAACGTGGTGTAGATAATAATAGAAAACCAGGAAGCTGGGTAACGATTACTAATGCGACTACTGGTCAACAAATTAGCCGTTTCTTTGTGCCAGATGGTTTACCGGGTCAAGATGGTCGTTCAATAACAATAACTGATGAACACTTAGATCCATCTACTGGAGAACGCGTCATTATATTTAGCGATGGTAGAACTATACGTATTCCTAAAGGCGAAAAAGGCGACAAGGGTGATAAAGGTGATCGTGGTCAAACTGGTGCAACAGGAGCTCGTGGTCCACAAGGAGCAGCAGGCCACTCAATTACAATTACTAGTACGACTGTAGATTCAGACGGTAATACTATCGTACATTTCAGTGATCGTACTACGCTTAAAATACCTAAAGGACCTAAAGGCGATAAAGGCGATCGCGGTCAAACTGGAGCACGAGGACCACAAGGCCCTGCAGGTCAATCAATAACAATTACAAACATATCTAAAGATAATGATGGAAATACTACTGTTGAATTTAGTGATCATTCTTCAATGATCATTCCAGCTGGTGTTCGAGGTCAAGATGGTACATCAATTGGTATCAAAACGATTTCAACACAAACTAATGGAGATACAGTCGTAACCTTTACAGATGGTAAGACTATGACAATTCCAAAAGGTGCAAAAGGGGATAAAGGTGATCGTGGACAAGCTGGTGCACGTGGAGCTGATGGTCATTCAATTACTATTACTAGTAATACCGTAGAAGCAAATGGTGACCGTAGAATTGTATTTTCTGATCATACTACTCTAGTTATTCCTAAAGGAGATAAGGGTGATAAAGGGGACAATGGAACATCTATTGGTATAACAAATATTGATACTGATTCAGCAGGAAATAAAGTTGTTCATTTTACAGATGGAAAAATAATGATAGTACCAAAAGGCGACAATGGTACTTCAATAGGAATTCAAACTATCATTCCACAAACAAGTGGAGACATAGTCGTAACCTTTACAGATGGAAAAACAATGACAATACCTAAGGGCGCTAAAGGTGATCGAGGCGATAATGGTACATCAATAGGTATCACTAGAATCGAAACAGATAGAGCAGGAAATAAAGTAGTCCATTTTTCAGATGGTAAAACAATGACAATCCCTAAAGGTCATGATGGAACATCAATTGGTATACGTTCAATTACATCTCAAGAGAATGGGGATACAATCGTAACCTTTACAGACGGTAAAACAATGACAATACCTAAAGGAGCTAAAGGTGATCGTGGTGAAGATGGTGCAAACGGTCAATCAATTACTATTATTAGTAATATAGTAGAGCCAAATGGAGATCGTAAAATTGTTTTCTCAGATAATACGTGCTTAATCATACCTAAGGGTGACAAAGGTGATAAAGGTGATAAAGGCGACAATGGAACATCTATTGGTATAACAAACATTGAGATTGATGTGACAGGCAATCAAGTTGTTCATTTTACAGATGGAAAAACAATGATAGTTCCTAAAGGAGATAAGGGTGACAAAGGTGACAATGGAACATCAATAGGAATTCAAACAATTACATCACATTTTAATGGAGATACAGTTGTAACCTTTACAGACGGTAAGACAATGATAATTCCTAAGGGAGCTAAAGGTGACAAAGGTGATAAAGGTGAAGTTGGAGCACGTGGTGCAGACGGACATTCTATCACTATTATAAGTAGAACCATCGAACCAAATGGAGATCGTAAAATTGTTTTCTCAGATAATACATGTTTAATCATACCTAAGGGTGATAAAGGTGATCGAGGTGACAATGGAACTTCAATAAGTATTACGACTATTGATACTGATACAACAGGCAATAAAGTAGTTCATTTCAGCGATGGAAAAACAATGATAGTTCCAAAAGGCCAAGATGGCACATCTATTGGCATTCAAACAACAACAAAATCATCAAATGGAGATACCATAATTACATTTACCAATGGAAAAACAATCACAATTCCGAAAGGTGACAAAGGTGATCGAGGTGATAATGGAACTTCAATTGGTATAACAAATATTGAAACGAATACTTCCGGTGATAAAGTTGTTCATTTTACAGATGGAAAAACAATGATTGTACCAAAAGGCCAAGATGGCACATCGATTGGTATACGAACAATCACACCACAAGCCAATGGGGATACAGTCGTAATCTTTACAGATGGCAAGACAATGACGATTCGTAAGGGTGATAAAGGTGACCGAGGTGAAGTCGGGGCACGAGGCGCAGATGGTCACTCAATTACAATCACAAGTAATACCGTTACATCAAATGGCGACCGCAGAATTGTGTTCTCAGATAATACATCGGTTATTATTCCGAAAGGCGATAAAGGTGATAAAGGTGACCGAGGCGACAACGGTACATCAATTGGTATCCAAACAATCACACCACAAGCCAATGGAGATACAGTCGTAATCTTTACAGATGGCAAGACAATGACGATTCATAAAGGTGATAAAGGTGATCGAGGAGAAGTTGGAGCACGAGGTGCAGATGGTCACTCAATTACAATCACAAGTAATACCGTTACATCAAATGGTGATCGTAGAATTGTGTTCTCAGATAATACATCGGTTATTATTCCGAAAGGTGATAAAGGTGATAAAGGTGACCGAGGTGACAATGGTACCTCAGTTGGTATAACAAATATTGAAACTGATATTTCGGGAAATAAAATTGTTCACTTTACAGATGGTAAAGCAATGACGATTCCAAAAGGCCAAGATGGTATATCGATTGGTATTCTTTCTATTAAATCACAAGAAAATGGAGACACAGTTGTAACCTTTACAGATGGAAAAACAATGACAATACCAAAAGGAGCAAAAGGTGATCGAGGAGAAGTTGGAGCACGAGGTGCAGATGGTCATTCAATTACAATCACAAGTAATATAGTAAAATCTAACGGCGACCGTAAAATTACTTTTTCTGATAATACATCTATTATTATTCCTAAAGGTGATAAAGGTGACCGAGGCGATAATGGTACTTCTATCAGTATTACCCAAATTGAAACTGCTACGAATGGTAATAAAATTGTTCATTTTAGTGATGGTAAAGTTATGGAAATTCCTAAAGGTGAACGTGGAGAAACAGGCCATGATGGAACATCAATTACTATTACGAATATAAGCACTGATGAATCTGATAATACGATTGTTCATTTCAGTGACGGTAAATCTATCAGTATTCCTAAAGGTCAAGAAGGACGTTCTATTGGTATTCAAAATATAAGTAAAAATGCGCAAGGCGACACAGTTGTAACCTTTACAGATGGTAAATCAATCACTATACCAAAAGGTGAACGTGGAGAAAAAGGTCAGGACGGACAAAATGGTCACGATGGTAAATCAATCGTAATTACCGATACACATATAGATGAAGTAGGAAATACAATAATTACATTTAATGACGGTAGAAGCATCACAATACCGAAAGGCCAAGATGGTCATTCAATTGAAATTCAATCAGTTGATAGAAATCAACAAGGTGATACAGTTATTGTATTTACAAATGGAAAATCAGTGACCATTCCTAAAGGCGACCGTGGAGAAAAAGGTCATGATGGAATTTCTATAAGTATTACAAGTACAGAAACTGATAGCTCAGGTAATACAATAGTTCATTTTAGTGATGGTAGAAGTATAACAATACCTAAAGGTCATGATGGTCAGTCAGTCGGCATTAAAACAACTACAACATTACCAAGTGGCGATACTTTAGTGACATTTACAGATGGTAAGTCGATTACAATACCGAAAGGAGAAAAAGGACAAGACGGCCATTCAATAACTATTTTAAGTAATACAGTTGAACAAAATGGTGATCGAAAAGTTACTTTCTCTGATAATACATCTATCATTATTCCTAAAGGAGACAAAGGTGACCGAGGAGAAAATGGCCGAGATGGTCAATCAATCGTAATAACAGATTCACATGTAGATAGCGTAGGCAACACAGTGATTACGTTCAACGATGGACGTTCAATTACATTACCAAAAGGTCAAGACGGTTACTCAATTGGCATTCAAACTACAACAAAATCACCAAATGGAGATACAGTGATCACATTTACAGATGGTAAAACAATCACAATACCAAAAGGTGAAAAAGGTGAAAACGGACGAGACGGTCAAAATGGCACGTCGATTACAATTACAACAACAGGCACAGATAGTGCAGGTAACACTGTAATTACATTTAGCGATGGCAAAACAGTAACTGTACCAAAAGGCCAAGATGGCCACTCAATCGGTATCCAAGCCATCACACAAAATACGGCTGGTGATACAGTAGTAACATTCACCGATGGTAAGTCAATGACAATACCAAAAGGTAGAGATGGCCAAAACGGTAGAGATGGTCAATCAATCGTAGTCACAAATACCCATACCGACGGTTCAGGTAATACAGTGATTACGTTCAATGATGGACGTTCAATTACATTACCAAAAGGTCAAGATGGTCACTCAGTCGGTATCCAAGCCATCACACAAAATACAGCTGGCGATACAATAGTGACATTTACCGATGGTAAGTCAATGACAATACCAAAAGGTCGAGATGGCCAAAATGGACGTGATGGCCAATCAATCGTAATCACAAATACCCATACAGATGGTTCAGGTAATACAGTGATTACGTTCAACGACGGACGTTCAATAACATTACCGAAAGGTCAAGATGGTCACTCAATTGGTATTCAAACAACATCGAAATCTCCAAACGGAGATATAGTGGTTAGATTTACAGATGGTAAAACAATCACAATACCGAAAGGTGATAGAGGTGAAAACGGTCGAGACGGTCAAAATGGCACATCGATTACAATTACAACAACAGGCACAGATAGTGCAGGAAATACTGTCATTACATTTAGTGATGGCAAAACAGTAACTGTACCAAAAGGCCAAGATGGCCACTCAATTGGTATCCAAGCCATCACACAAAATACGGCTGGCGATACCGTAGTGACATTTACCGACGGTAAGTCAATGACAATACCAAAAGGTAGAGATGGCCAAAACGGTAGAGATGGTCAATCAATCGTAATCACAGATACCCATACAGATGGCTCAGGTAACACAGTAATCACGTTCAATGATGGACGCTCAATAACATTACCGAAAGGTCAAGACGGTCAATCAATTGGTATTCAAACAACAGCGAAATCACCAAATGGAGATACCGTGATTACATTTACGGATGGTAAAACAATCACAATACCGAAAGGTGACAAAGGTGACCGAGGAGAAAATGGTCGAGATGGCCAAAATGGTACATCGATTACAATTACAACTACAAGCACAGATAGTGCAGGAAATACTGTCATTACATTTAGCGATGGCAAAACAGTAACTGTACCAAAAGGTCAAGATGGCCACTCAATTGGTATCCAAGCCATCACACAAAATACGGCTGGTGATACAGTAGTAACATTCACCGACGGTAAGTCAATGACAATACCAAAAGGTAGAGATGGCCAAAACGGACATGACGGCCAAAATGGTCGAGATGGTCAATCAATTGTAATCACAAATACTCATATCGACGGTTCAGGTAATACAGTGATTACGTTCAATGATGGACGTTCAATAACATTACCGAAAGGTCAAGACGGTCAATCAATTGGCATTCAAACAACAGCGAAATCACCAAACGGCGATACAGTGATCACATTTACAGATGGTAAAACAATCACAATACCGAAAGGTGATAGAGGTGAAAACGGCCGAGACGGTCAAAATGGCACATCGATTACAATTACAACTACAGGCACAGATAGTGCAGGAAATACTGTCATTACATTTAGCGATGGTAAAACAGTAACCGTGCCAAAAGGTCAAGATGGCCACTCAGTCGGTATCCAAGCCATCACACAAAATACAGCTGGCGATACAATAGTGACATTTACCGATGGTAAGTCAATGACAATACCAAAAGGTCGAGATGGCCAAAACGGTAGAGATGGTCAATCAATCGTAATCACAAATACCCATACAGACAGTTCAGGTAATACAGTGATTACGTTCAACGACGGACGTTCAATAACATTACCGAAAGGTCAAGATGGTCACTCAATTGGTATTCAAACAACAACAAAATCATCAAATGGAGATACCGTGATCACATTTACAGATGGTAAAACAATCACAATACCGAAAGGTGACAAAGGTGACCGAGGAGAAAATGGCCGAGACGGTCAAAATGGCACATCGATTACAATTACAACAACAGGCACAGATAGTGCAGGTAATACTATCATTACATTTAGTGATGGCAAAACAGTAACCGTGCCAAAAGGTCAAGATGGTCAATCAATCGGTATCCAAACCATCACACAAAATACAGCTGGTGATACAGTAGTAACATTCACCGATGGTAAGTCAATGACAATACCAAAAGGTCGAGATGGCCAAAACGGTAGAGATGGTCAATCAATCGTAATCACAGATACCCATACAGACGGTTCAGGTAATACAGTGATTACGTTCAACGACGGACATACAATAACCTTACCGAAAGGTCAAGATGGTCACTCAATTGGTATTCAAACAACATCGAAATCACCAAACGGAGATACAGTGGTTACATTTACAGATGGTAAAACAATCACAATACCAAAAGGTGAAAAAGGTGAAAACGGCACATCGATTACGATTACAACTACAAGCACAGATAGTGCAGGTAATACTGTCATTACATTTAGCGATGGTAAAACAGTAACCGTGCCAAAAGGTCAAGATGGCCACTCAATTGGTATCCAAGCCATCACACAAAATACAGCTGGCGATACAGTAGTAACATTTACCGATGGTAAGTCAATGACAATACCAAAAGGTAGAGATGGCCAAAACGGTAGAGATGGTCGATCAATCGTAATCACAAATACCCATACCGACGGTTCAGGTAATACAGTGATTACGTTCAATGATGGACGTTCAATTACATTACCAAAAGGTCAAGATGGTCACTCAATTGGTATTCAAACAACAGCGAAATCACCAAACGGAGATACCGTGATTACATTTACAGATGGTAAAACAATCACAATACCGAAAGGTGACCGAGGAGAAAATGGCCGAGACGGTCAAAATGGCACATCGATTACAATTACAACAACAGGCACAGATAGTGCAGGTAACACTGTAATTACATTTAGCGATGGCAAAACAGTAACTGTACCAAAAGGTCAAGATGGCCACTCAATTGGTATCCAAGCCATCACACAAAATACGGCTGGTGATACAGTAGTAACATTCACCGACGGTAAGTCAATGACAATACCAAAAGGTAGAGATGGCCAAAACGGACATGACGGCCAAAATGGTCGAGATGGTCAATCAATTGTAATCACAAATACTCATATCGACGGTTCAGGTAATACAGTGATTACGTTCAATGATGGACGTTCAATAACATTACCGAAAGGTCAAGACGGTCAATCAATTGGCATTCAAACAACAGCGAAATCACCAAACGGCGATACAGTGATCACATTTACAGATGGTAAAACAATCACAATACCGAAAGGTGATAGAGGTGACCGAGGAGAAAATGGTCGAGATGGCCAAAATGGTACATCGATTACAATTACAACTACAAGCACAGATAATGCAGGAAATACTGTCATTACATTTAGCGATGGCAAAACAGTAACTGTACCAAAAGGTCAAGACGGTCACTCAGTCGGTATCCAAGCCATCACACAAAATACAGCTGGCGATACAATAGTGACATTTACCGATGGTAAGTCAATGACAATACCAAAAGGTCGAGATGGCCAAAATGGACGTGATGGCCAATCAATCGTAATCACAAATACCCATACAGATGGTTCAGGTAATACAGTGATTACGTTCAACGACGGACGTTCAATAACATTACCGAAAGGTCAAGATGGTCACTCAATTGGTATTCAAACAACATCGAAATCTCCAAACGGAGATATAGTGGTTAGATTTACAGATGGTAAAACAATCACAATACCGAAAGGTGATAGAGGTGAAAACGGTCGAGACGGTCAAAATGGCACATCGATTACAATTACAACAACAGGCACAGATAGTGCAGGAAATACTGTCATTACATTTAGTGATGGCAAAACAGTAACTGTACCAAAAGGCCAAGATGGCCACTCAATTGGTATCCAAGCCATCACACAAAATACGGCTGGCGATACCGTAGTGACATTTACCGACGGTAAGTCAATGACAATACCAAAAGGTAGAGATGGCCAAAACGGTCGAGATGGTCAATCAATCGTAATCACAGATACCCATATCGACGGTTCAGGTAACACAGTAATCACGTTCAATGATGGACGCTCAATAACATTACCGAAAGGTCAAGACGGTCAATCAATTGGTATTCAAACAACAGCGAAATCACCAAATGGAGATACCGTGATTACATTTACGGATGGTAAAACAATCACAATACCGAAAGGTGACAAAGGTGACCGAGGAGAAAATGGTCGAGATGGCCAAAATGGTACATCGATTACAATTACAACTACAAGCACAGATAGTGCAGGAAATACTGTCATTACATTTAGCGATGGCAAAACAGTAACTGTACCAAAAGGTCAAGATGGCCACTCAATTGGTATCCAAGCTATCACACAAAATGCGGCTGGCGATACAGTAGTAACATTTACCGATGGTAAGTCAATGACAATACCAAAAGGTAGAGATGGCCAAAATGGACGAGATGGTCAATCAATCGTAATCACAGATACCCATACAGACAGTTCAGGTAATACAGTGATTACGTTCAACGACGGACGTTCAATAACATTACCGAAAGGTCAAGATGGTCACTCAATTGGTATTCAAACAACATCGAAATCACCAAACGGAGATACAGTGATCACATTTACAGATGGTAAAACAATCACAATACCGAAAGGTGACCGAGGAGAAAATGGTCGAGATGGCCAAAATGGTACATCGATTACAATTACAACAACAGGCACAGATAGTGCAGGAAATACTGTCATTACATTTAGTGATGGCAAAACAGTAACCGTACCAAAAGGTCAAGATGGCCACTCAGTTGGTATCCAAGCCATCACACAAAATACAGCTGGCGATACCGTAGTGACATTTACCGATGGTAAGTCAATGACAATACCAAAAGGTAGAGATGGCCAAAACGGTAGAGATGGTCAATCAATCGTAATCACAAATACCCATACAGACGGTTCAGGTAATACAGTGATTACGTTCAATGACGGACGTTCAATTACATTACCAAAAGGTCAAGATGGCCACTCAATTGGTATCCAAGCCATCACACAAAATACGGCTGGCGATACCGTAGTGACATTTACCGACGGTAAGTCAATGACAATACCAAAAGGTAGAGATGGCCAAAACGGCCGAGACGGCCAAAATGGTCGAGATGGTCAATCAATTGTAATCACAAATACTCATACCGACGGTTCAGGTAATACAGTGATTACGTTCAATGATGGACGCTCAATAACATTACCGAAAGGTCAAGACGGTCAATCAATTGGCATTCAAACAACATCGAAATCACCAAACGGCGATACAGTGATCACATTTACAGATGGTAAAACAATCACAATACCGAAAGGTGATAGAGGTGAAAACGGCCGAGACGGTCAAAATGGCACATCGATTACAATTACAACTACAGGCACAGATAGTGCAGGAAATACTGTCATTACATTTAGCGATGGCAAAACAGTAACTGTACCAAAAGGTCAAGATGGCCACTCAATTGGTATCCAAGCCATCACACAAAATGCGGCTGGCGATACAGTAGTAACATTTACCGATGGTAAGTCAATGACAATACCAAAAGGTAGAGATGGCCAAAACGGTAGAGATGGTCAATCAATCGTAATCACAAATACCCATACCGACGGTTCAGGTAATACAGTGATTACGTTCAATGACGGACGTTCAATTACATTACCAAAAGGTCAAGATGGTCACTCAATTGGTATTCAAACAACATCGAAATCACCAAGTGGAGATACAGTGATCACATTTACAGATGGTAAGTCAATGACAATACCGAAAGGTGAAAAAGGTGAAAATGGCACATCGATTACAATTACAACAACAGGCACAGATAGTGCAGGTAACACTGTCATTACATTTAGCGATGGCAAAACAGTAACTGTACCAAAAGGTCAAGATGGTCACTCAATTGGTATCCAAGCCATCACACAAAATACGGCTGGCGATACCGTAGTGACATTTACCGACGGTAAGTCAATGACAATACCAAAAGGTAGAGATGGCCAAAACGGCCGAGACGGCCAAAATGGTCGAGATGGTCAATCAATTGTAATCACAAATACTCATACCGACGGTTCAGGTAATACAGTGATTACGTTCAATGATGGACGCTCAATAACATTACCGAAAGGTCAAGACGGTCAATCAATTGGCATTCAAACAACATCGAAATCACCAAACGGCGATACAGTGATCACATTCACCGACGGTAAAACAATCACAATACCAAAAGGTCAAGATGGCCAAAATGGCCGAGACGGTCAAAACGGTAGAGATGGTCAATCAATTGTGATCACAAATACACATACAGACGACGCAGGCAACACAGTGATTACGTTCAACGACGGACGTTCAATTACCTTACCGAAAGGTCAAGATGGTTACTCAATTGGTATTCAAACAACATCGAAATCACCAAACGGAGATACAGTGATTACATTTACAGATGGTAAAACAATCACAATACCGAAAGGTGATAAAGGTGAAGATGGACGAAATGGCACATCGATTACAATTACAACAACAGGTACAGATAGTGCAGGAAATACTGTCATTACATTTAGTGATGGCAAAACAGTAACCGTACCAAAAGGTAAAGATGGCCACTCAATCGGTATCCAAGCCATCACACAAAATGCGAACGGCGATACAGTAGTAACATTCACCGATGGTAAGTCAATGACAATACCAAAAGG
This sequence comes from Staphylococcus sp. NRL 16/872, assembly GCF_022815905.2. Classification (NCBI taxonomy): domain Bacteria; kingdom Bacillati; phylum Bacillota; class Bacilli; order Caryophanales; family Staphylococcaceae; genus Staphylococcus; species Staphylococcus sp. NRL 16/872. The sequence goes on from NZ_CP119327.1 coordinate 476,637, forward strand.
TAAAGATGGCCAAGATGGACGAGATGGCCAATCAATTGTAATCACAAATACTCATACTGACGGCGCGGGTAATACAGTGATTATGTTCAATAACGGACGTACAATAACATTACCGAAAGGTCAAGACGGTCATTCAATTGGCATTCAAACAACAGCGAAATTACCAAATGGAGATACTGTAATCACATTTACGGATGGTAAAACAATCACAATACCGAAAGGTGAAAATGGTCAATCCATAACTATTACTAGTCAAAGAATAACTTCGAGTGGCGATACAATAATTGTATTTTCAGACGGTCATTCTGTAACGATACCAAGAGGTCAAGATGGTCATTCTGTAACTATTAAAGAAACTCATAAAGATAAAGATGGCAATACCGTTGTAGTATTTAGTTATGGAAATAATATTACAATTGAAAAAGGTCGCGATGGACGAGACGGACGTGATGGTCGAGACGGTCGCGATGGCAGAGATGGCCAAAACGGCTATAACGGATACAACGGCCAAAATGGAAATAATGGCTATAATGGTCAAAATGGTAACAATGTTTATAACGGTACTACAGTAAAAATTATTGGCCAAAGAATTACAAAAGAAGGAAATACAATCATTGAATTTAGTGACGGTAACTCTGTAACAATACCAAGAGGTCAAGATGGTCATTCAGTTACTATAAAAGAGACATATAAAGATCAAAATGGTAATTCAGTTGTAGTATTTAGTGATGGACATAAAATTACAGTTGAAAATGGTCGAGATGGCCAAAATGGTAGCTCAATTACAATTGTCGGTCAAAGAATTACAAAAGAAGGAAATACAGTCATCGAATTTAGTGATGGACATTCAGTGACAATACCAAAAGGCCAAGATGGCCACTCTGTTATTACTAAAGAAACATATAAAGATCAAAACGGTAATACAGTTATTGTCTTTAGTGATAATAAAAAATTAATCGTTGAAGGATCATCTTCAGCACCAAAATATAATCCAACTACTGTACCAAATGTAGTAACTAATTACTATATTGATAACCATGGAAATACTATTATATTGTTAGCAGATGGTAGACAATTATGCGTGCCATGTTTAAATGGTAAAGCATCTACAATTCAATATTATTATCTTGATAATGATGGCAATATTCATATTGATTTAACTAATCATCCAAGTATTGTAATACCAAGACAACCAATTGCACCACATCACATGGATTATAAATATTACAATCACCGTGAATTCGGTCATCATAACGATTTTAATTATGATCATTCTAAATACCATACTCCATATGGTTATGAGCAACATAGATATAATAATGGACATGAATACTATGAAGTTAATAATCAACATAGTTTCAATAATTACGCACATAACCATCAAGAACATAACGGATTTAATTATGATAGAGACATAAATCAACATGGTCATTCTCAACAACATGATCAATATACTAAATCTAATTATCGTTCTCATGTTAACTACCATGGACATGGTTACACTATGACTGAAGCTATGAAACAATATAGAACAGTAGTAGCAAGAAAATATGCATTACCTAATACAGGTGAGTCAGGATCATTATCATTAAGTTATTTAATGGCACTTATTGGAAGCATGTTATTACTTGGTGGTTATAAAAAAAGACAACAAACTAAATAATAATTAGTTGGTAAAACTCCTCTTGTGATAGATCAAGAGGAGTTTTATTTATATTTTTGAATGAAGTTTCAAAATATGAATATAGTTTCAACCTCATTTAGTGAACTTTAATCATAAAAGGGGGATAGATATAATTGTTTTAAATAAAACGTTAAATTTAAGGGGGAGCTTTTATGGTTAAAGCAATTGCTGTGGATATGGATGGGACATTTTTAGATTCAAATAAGGAATATGATACAGCTCGTTTTAATAAAATTTTTCAAGAGTTGAAGCAACGTAATATAGAATTTATTGCTGCAAGTGGTAATCAATTTGCGAAACTGAAATCAATATTTGGTGAAAGAGATATGTTCTTTATTTCGGAAAATGGAGCAGTCATTTATCATGGTACAGACTTATATAATTATCGCAGTTTTAGTCAAGATGAGTATACGGAAGTCGTCAATTATCTAAATAATGAAAGAAAGATTGATGAATTTATCGTATGTGGTTTGAAAAGCGCATATATTTTAAAAAATACGAGTGAGGCTTTTAAGAAAGATGCACATTTCTATTATCATCAGTTAGAAGAAATTGATTCATTTCAACCACTACCAGATGATGAATATGTCAAAATAGCGTTAAACATTAATCGCGATACGCATTCAACATTGGATGCTGATTTAGAAGAAAAGTTTAGCGATACAATCAAACTTGTGTCAAGTGGTCATAACAGTATTGATATTATCATGCCTAACATGACTAAAGGGCAAGCGCTCAAACGGTTATTAAATGAGTGGAATATGGAGGCGTCAGAGTTGATGGCATTTGGAGATGCGAATAATGATAAAGACATGTTAGAATTCGCAAAATATAGCTATGTAATGGCAAATAGCCAAGATCAATCTTTATTCGATATCGCTAGTGCAGTAGCACCAAGTAATGATGAACAAGGTGTTTTACAAATCATTGAACAAGAAGTATTAAAATAGGCAAGAAAAAAGCTGAAGTCTCAAATAGAGATTTCAGCTTTTGTAATTTATAGTGTAATGTCTTAGTTTAATTGAGTTTCACATTTGCCTGTGTTAATTACAGATAATGCAGCGTTTAATCCGCCTTCAACTAAGTTTCTTACAGCTTCGTCTGAGAAGAAAGCAATGTGAGGTGTTACTAAGATATTTTCATTTTCAATTAATTCTAATAATGTTTTATCTTCGACTTCTTTATTAGACCAGTCATATGTGAAGTAATCAGCTTCATTCTCATAAGTATCAATAGCAGCACCTAATAAAGTACCATTATTAACAGCTTTGATTAATTCAGGTGTATCGATTACAGCACCACGAGCAGCGTTAACTAATACAGCGCCTTTTTTTACTTTAGAGAACATTTCTGCATCAAATAAGTGGAAGCTTTCTTTGTTAGCAGGTACATGTAATGAAATGATATCTGCGCCATCAATAGCTTCTTCTACTGAATCTTTGTATTCTAAGAAGTCTAAAGAGTTGTTAGGATATGCATCGTAACCAACAACTTTAGCACCAAAACCAGCATAAATTTTACCAGTTGCAGCACCGATACGACCTGTACCAATAATTGCTACAGTCATATTTTTAACAGGAGTAGACATGATTGGTGCTGCCCATTTGAAATTATGTTCTTGAACGCGTTTTTCAATTGCAGGGAAGCGACGAATTAAATGAAGTGCAATTGATACTGAATATTCTGCGATAGTTTCTGGAGAATAACTAGGCACGTTAGAAATGATAATGCCATGTTTTTTAGCAAGATCTAAATCATACATATCAAATCCAGCTGTACGTTGTGCAATTTGTTTAATGCCATATTTCTCAAGTTTAGGATAAACTGAATCTGCTAATTTACCAAACTGCATTGTAGTTACGCCATCGAAACCTTCTAATTGATCAACTGTTTCTTCGCTTAAAATATCTTCAGAAGTAACAACTTCTACATTGTTAGCTTTACCCCAATTTAAAGCGTCATTTTTCTCATAGTCACGAGTTCCGAAAAACATAATTTTTGTCATTATTATAACCCCATTTCAAGTTGTATAGATTTATATATTAATTAATAATTAAGACTGAAGTTGACCATAGAAATGTATATGTAATTAAAATAATGATTTGAAACATCTCTATTACTTAACTTACAGATATATTATATTGTGAATTAATTCACAAATCAATAGTTTTGATTAATTTTTATGATTAAATGTTAAAAAACTCACATAAAAAAGTCTTTTGTAATTAATTTTCAAATAATTAGAGCAAAAAATATAAGCTAATATCTTTAGTGATGAGAAAGAGTCATTTATAATTTGAATGAAAATATTCTGAGGAGGCTAATTTTATGAGTGAAATGCAAGATACAATTATAAACGCGTTTAATTTTAGACATGCAACAAAAGAGTTTGATCCGGAGAAAAAAGTGAGCGATTCTGACTTTGAAACGATACTTGAAACAGCTAGATTATCACCAAGCTCATTAGGTTTAGAGCCATGGCGTTTTGTCGTGATTCAGAATCAAGATTTACGAGATAAATTAATTCCGTATAGTGCAGGTGCTCAAAAGCAGTTGAAAACGGCAAGTCACTTCGTACTTATATTAGCCCGTAAGAATGTAACTCCTAGTTCTGATTACGTTCAATCGGTTGTTAAAAATGTCAAAAAATACGAAGAAAGTACGCTACCTGCATTTAATGAAAAAGTAAATGGCTTCCAAACGAATTTCCATATTAATGATAATGACCGTACATTATTAGATTGGGCGAGCAAACAAACGTATATTGCTTTAGCTAATATGATGACATCTGCAGCGTTACTTGGCATCGACTCATGTCCAATGGAAAGTTTCGACTTAGATAAAGTTACTGAAATCTTATCTGAAGAAGGCATTTTAAACACTGATGATTTTGCACCTTCTGTTATGGTTGGTTTCGGCTATAGAAAAGAGGAACCTAAAGCGAAAGTACGTCAATCTGCAGATGATGTTATTCAATGGGTTAAATAAAATTGATATGTGTAATTCTTAAGTGAACGGGTAAACACCATATGTGAAGAAATGAAGCGGAATAAGTTAGAGCAACTTATTTCGTTTTTTCAACAAAATAAAGTAAAATAACACTAGAAAATAGTAAACGCTTACATTTTAGTGAGATTTATAAATTAATCTTTTGCATCACGTTTTAAAAACTTTTAAAAAGGATGATGACATATGGCTAAAGTAAATGTTAGAGATTTTATCGATGAAAAATATGGTTTATTCATTAACGGAGAATTTCAAGATAGTGAAAGTGGAGAAACGTTAACAGTTACTAATCCTGCTAACGGTGAAGATTTAGCACAAGTAGCTAAAGCGAATAAAAAAGATGTCGATAAAGCAGTACAAGCCGCAACTAATGCATTTGACAGTTGGAGTAAAATTTCAAAAGAAGAACGTGCAGACTATTTATTAGAAATTAGTCGTCGTATCCATGAAAAAGCTGAACACTTTGCGACAGTCGAATCATTACAAAATGGTAAACCTTATCGTGAAACATCAACAATTGATGTGCCACAAGCGGCAAACCAATTTAAATATTTCGCAAGTGTGTTAACTACTGATGAAGGTACAGTCAATGAACTAGATGAAAATACAATGAGTTTAGTAGTTAATGAACCAGTGGGCGTAGTTGGCGCAGTAGTAGCTTGGAATTTCCCAATTTTATTAGCATCATGGAAATTGGGTCCAGCATTAGCAGCAGGTAATACAGTAGTTATTCAACCATCATCATCAACACCATTAACTTTAATTGAACTTGCAAAAGTCTTCCAAGAAGTATTACCTAAAGGTGTTGTAAACGTAGTAACAGGTAAAGGTTCTGAATCTGGTGACGCTATCTTCAATCATGAAGGTGTAAATAAATTATCATTCACTGGTTCTACAGATGTTGGTTACGGTGTAGCTAAAGCAGGTGCTGAACGTATCGTACCAACAACATTAGAACTAGGTGGTAAAAGTGCGAACATCATCTTTGACGATGCTAACTTAGAACAAGTGGTTGAAGGTGTACAATTAGGCATTCTATTCAACCAAGGTGAAGTTTGTAGTGCAGGTTCTCGCTTATTAGTTCAATCTTCAATTTATGATGAAATCATGCCTAAGCTTAAAGATGCATTTGAAAATATTAAAGTAGGCGATCCATTCGACGAAGATGTGAAAATGAGTGCACAAACTGGTCCAGAACAATTAGAAAAAATTGAAAGCTATGTAAAATTAGCTGAAGAAGATTCAAGTGCTAATATTTTAACTGGTGGCCATCGTATTACAGATAATGGTCGCGATAAAGGTTATTTCTTCGAACCAACAATTATTGAATTAAGTGATAATAGCCATAAATTAGCGCAAGAAGAAATCTTCGGACCTGTATTAGTGGTTGAAAAATTCGACGATGAACAAGATGCAATTAAAATTGCGAACGATTCTGAATATGGTTTAGCTGGTGGTATCTTTACTACTAATATCAACCGTGCATTAAATGTTGCAAAAGCAATGAGAACAGGCCGTATTTGGATTAATACTTATAACCAAATTCCAGCAGGCGCACCATTTGGCGGTTACAAAAAATCAGGTATTGGCCGTGAAGTTTATAAAGATGCAATTAAAAACTATCAACAAGTTAAAAACATCTTTATTGACACTAGCAACCAAACAAAAGGTTTATACTAAGATAGATAGAGATTTATTGAACAGGGCGTGTCCAACGTCCTGTTTTTTATGTTTAAAAAACAAGCAAAAAAACAGAGTAGTCTGATGATGACTACTCTGTTTTACTATTATCCAGGTACTACGCTTGTATCACTGTGAAGTGTGATGTCGAAGCCTTCTGGTGATGTAAGTTGTGTTTCTTCTACATTTGGTTTGTAAATATCAAAGTGAGCTAAACCATAAGTATGCTCATTGTCTAAGCGTACTTGATTAGATTGCCAAGTGTTTGCAGCAATGTGGTGATGATATTTTTGTGTAGACATGAATAACGCTTGTGGATAGTGAGAAATATGTTCTAAACCTATTTGTTCAATATAAAACTCACGTGCTTGACCTAAATCATGTGTTTTAAGGTGTAAATGTCCAATTTTGCCTCCTGCAGGCCAACCTTGCCAACCTTCTTCAGAACGTTGTGCAATTAAATCATCAGCATCCACTTCTAGGGTATCCATTTTCACGAAACCATCAGACCATTGCCAAGTATCAATAGGACGATCTTGATAGACCTCAATACCATTGCCTTCCGGATCATTAAAATATAGTGCCTCACTTACTAAATGCTCGCCACCACCGACAGGAATGTTCATGCGACTCATATGGAAAAGGAAGTTTGCTAAATCTGTACGACTTGGTAAAAGATAAGCGACATGGAATAATCCAGCTTCTCTAAAAGCAGGGCGACGTCCGTCTTCTAATAAATTTAATGTTAAAGTGTGTCCGTGTGCACCTACGTTAAACGTAACAGATTGGTTATTTTGTTCTTTGATTGAAAATCCTAATATATTTGAATAAAAATCAGTCATTCTATTTAAATCTTGTACATTTAAAGTAATATTTGTAACTTGTGTTGCTTCAGTTGTGTGAAATGAAGTCATAGTAACGTGCCTCCTACGATGAAATAAATCATCTCTATCTATAATTTATATTAAGTATAATAAATATACTCCATAAACAACAAACGTGCAAGATAATTGTTTTAATCCAAAGAAAAGGGAGGAAGACAGAAACCATTATTTAAAAAAGGTTTCGTTGTCTTCCCCCGGCAAGGATGACTAGGTTTGAAAAAAGCTTAATTTAAGCGCATTTTCAAATCAGGCAGCTACTGCCAAAATGTTAACGAAGGCTGAGACATTTATTTATCCCAACCTCCAATGAATTTCTAAATATTTAATTATCCGAAGTAAACGTCTTGATAATCTTCATTTTTTTCTAATACGTCTTTCGCAAATGGGCAAGATGCGATAATTTTTAAATTATTTTCACGTGCATGTTGTACCACTGCATCTACTAATTTAGTGCCTAAACCTTGGCCACCTAATTCATCAGACACGCCAGTGTGGTCAATGTCGATTTCATTATTATCAACTTGTTTATAAGTGATTACTGCTTGCGGATTATTTTCATCGTCACCAACGTAAAATTTGTTATTACCTTGTTTAATGTCTTCAGCCATGTTACGTCACTCCTTTAAAAATGTCTTAGTACTATGTATCACTTTTCCAGAAAAACAAAACATTCGATAAATAAATTTTAGAATATAAAGATTATACAAATTGTTGTAAACAGAGATATTGCTTTTTTTAAACAGAACCGATATAGTTGAGAACGAAATTATTACGTTTTGGAGGGGTTTAGTTGTTTTTGAAAAGGGCGTCCGTACTGATCCTCATTATGTGCTTAAGTATCGCTTTATCAGCTTGTAGCACAACACACAGTACCCATACAAAAGAGAAGGTTACAACCAAAAATAAAATCGACATCTATACGACTGTATTCGCATTCAAAAGTTTTACACAACAAATCGGCGGTAAATACGTCAACGTGGATACAATTTATCCTCCAGGGGCAGATACCCATACGTATGAACCAAGTCAGCGCGATATGATTAATATTGCTAAAAGTGATTTGTTTATTTATTCAAGTGATGAGTTAGATCCAGTTGCAGAAAAGATTACGAAATCAATGAACAATGACGATATGAAATTAGCGGTGGCAGATGACCTAAGTCATAAAGACTTATTAACAGAAGACAATGATCATGATGAACATGAACACCACCACGCTGAAGCGGGACATGACCCACACGTGTGGCTAGATCCAGTGCTAGATAAAAAATTTGCTAAGAAGATTAAAGAGGATTTAGTGAAACGAGACCCGTCTCATAAAGCGTATTATGAAAAGAATTTTCAAAAGTTGAATCAAGATTTAACACACTTAGACAAAGAGTTAACACAAATTACGACACATCCTAAACGTGATAAAGTAGTGATTTCTCATGATTCATTAGGCTATTTAGCACAGCGATATCACTTTGAACAAGAAGGCGTTAGTGGCATGAATAACGAAGAGACAAGTCAGAAAGATATTCTTGCGATGATTAAACAAATTGATCAAACACACCAACCTTACATCTTATATGAACAAAATATTACTTCTAAAATCACAGATGTCATTCGCGATGAAACTAAAGCCAAACCAGTAAGTTTCAATAACTTATCCGTCCTAACTAAAGAACAAGCCAACGACGACACATTAACTTTCCAATCCATCATGAAGAAAAACATCAAAGCCTTAGACAAAGCATTGAATGAATAAATTAGATTAAGAGTTAAGTGATTTTTAATATTTTAGTTTCAAGTTCTTTCTTTATATATTTTGTAAAGGAAGCGATTAATTCAAGGTAATAAAATACTTTTTCAGTTGACAATGAAATTTTTTTCTTACTATAGTTATAATCATTTCTATATTTATCATCTGTCTTCCCTAATTTATGAATAATTAAGTGTCTAGTGTCGTGTAATTGTTTTAAACCTGTATAATTATAGTTATAAAGGTTTTCATAACTAAAATTTTTAAAATTTATATTGAACTTTTTGAGATATAATTTTTCTATCTCTTCGAAGCCAGATCTACCTAATTTTGAAGTTAATTTATTAATATAATCTGTTTCTAAAGAAAATTTGTCTTTTAAAAGAAATTCTGAAATATTTAACTCATACTTTCCTTTTTCATAGAATAATGATTTATCATAAAAAAATATAGTTTTAACCATATCTACCAAAAAAACTTCTAGTAGAGTTACTAAACGAATTAGAACCATCTCATCGAGGAATTGTTGATATCCTTTTTGGAACTTTTTTAACAAATCTCGTTTATCATGTTGTATTAGATGCTCTTTTTGGTAAAGTTCTTCTTTAAAATAGATTTTTTCTCGATAAGGAGTAGTAGGCAAAGATTGAGTTAATAGGTCGATGGAATGATCATAGGAAAGTAATGTTCCTAAATACCATCTGTGTAATCTATCAAAATTTAAACTAAAATTCCGATATTCTTTAAAGAATTCATGTACATTCATTGATGGTCCTCCTTTATAGATAAACTTATTATAATATGTTATCATTAATTAAGAGGAAAATCATAGTCGATGGCAACGACTCATAAAATGCCAATAATAGCTGATTTTTCTATGATAAATATAAAAAATAAATATTTTTAATTAATAAGTCGCTTATCATTTGGCGACGCATAAAATAATGATGAAAAAACGCCAAATCTAATTAGATTTGGCGTTTTCATTAATATTAAGCTGCTTTATATTACCATCTAATATAACTTACTGTTGTATTATAGTATTCCTCAAAGCCGTGAATACCATCGGCACCACCTAAACCAGATTCTCTCCAGCCAGCATGATAACCATTTATAACTTCTTCCGCTTCACAGTTGGCATACACTTCACCGAATTTAAGTCGTTCTGTTGCTTCCATCACTTCTTTTAAATTCTCAGAGAAGATATATGAAGATAGTCCAGCATTTGTATCATTCGCCGCGTCAATCACTTCGTCAAAGTCATTATAAGTCGTTACAGCAAGCACAGGCCCAAATATTTCTTCTTTAAACGCACTATCGCTCGTTTTCACATTATCAATAATCGTAGGTTCATAGAAGAAACCAGCACGGTCCATCTTATGTCCACCTAACACAAGGTTAGCGCCATTCTTAGCTGCTTCTTGTACTTTTTCATCAATGCTATCTAATTGTTTCTGATTAATAATCGCGCCGTAATCTGTATTGTCATCAAATGGATCGCCCACGTGAAGTTGACTCATGCGATCTTTCGCTTTAGCAATAAAGTCATCATGCACATCTTCATGCACGAAGATACGTTCAGGACATGTACACACTTGACCTGCATTATTAATACGCGCTGTTACGATATATTCTATCGCTTTATCTAAATCAGCATGTGGTGTGACTAAGACAGGGGCATTACCGCCTAATTCAAGATTCACTTTCTTCACAGTATCAGCAGCATTCTTATACACGGCTTTACCAGCGGCCATACTACCTGTTAGTGACACTAATTGAATATCTTCATGTGTTGCAAGTTGAGTACCTACAGTTTCACCAGTACCAGGCACGATTTGAATTAAACCAGCTGGGATTGTTGATGCACGGAATAATTCTGCTAATTTCAATGTTAATAATGTTGTTTCCTCACTTGGCTTAATAACTACAGAACAACCAGTCACCACAGCTGGAATAACCTTACGCATTAACACCATAATCGGCGCATTCCATGGCACAATGCCTGCAGTGACTCCAATTGGTTTCTTCGTTAATTGAATATTTTCATTGGCAACACTATTTTGTAACACTTCACCTTTATTGCTCATACTCAAGCTCGTCATATAGTCGATATATTGAATCGCTTTATCAATTTCTCCCTCAGCTTGCGCAAGCGTCTTACCTTGCTCCTCGACATATAACTTCGCTAATTCATCCTTATTTTGTTCTAATAAAGGAATCAATAATTTTACATGTTCCGCACGTGTAGGTGCAGGCACACGCTCCCATTCACGTTGCGCATGTTTTGATTTCTCAATCGCTTCATTCACTTCTTCTTCCGTCGCAAACGTGATGGTATCAATTTTTTCGCCTGTTGCAGGATTAATCACATCCATCGTCTCATTTGACTTACTCTCTATAAATTCATTGTTAATAAATAGTTGATTGGCCATTTAAGACACCTCCAATCATAGTATTCCCAGAAATCATTATATTCATTCGTTTTTCTTTTTGGGAAAGGTCAGAGAGACTTATTTGTTATTTGAAACTTCATTTTCAACAGCACAATACGCCACAAAATTACAAGGATGGAAAGTGAGAAACGGCACATAATTATGCATCAATAATGGACAAAAATATTCAAATTGACGATGAAATACAGAAAGTGTATAATTTATCTCTAAATCGAAATGAATTTCTAAAAAGAGGTGAGGAAATGAATCGCACGCAAGAGTCACTAAAAGCATTTATAGGGCTACATAGGGCATTGGATGCGTTAGAGAAAGTAGTTAAACAAGATGTTCAAAATTACGGACTAAACGTCACAGAATTTGCCGTCTTGGAATTACTTTACAACAAAGGCCCACAACCGATTCAACGCATCAGAGATAGAGTTCTCATCGCAAGTAGCAGTATTTCTTATGTGGTGAGCCAATTGGAAGACAAAGGGTGGATCACGCGTGATAAAGACCCTAACGATCAACGTGTCTATCACGCAACTTTGACAGATAAAGGACAGCAATTCATGGCGAAGATCTTTCCTCAACATGCCACGACACTGACACATGCTTTCTCAGAATTAACAGAAGAGGAACTGATTACGCTTCAACAGGCTTTCAAGAAATTAAGTAAACAATCCCCCTGAAATATAACATAAAAGGTTCTCATTGGTACTATAAGCGTACCTGTGAGAACCTTTTGTGTTACTTGTGTCTTAAAGATGTAAATTGAATAAAGCCTCGATACATAATTGGGATGAGGAGTATGAAACCGAACAAGCCCATGATTGGGAAGACTTTTCCGATTAAAGAAATAAAACCGATAAACGTACATATAAACGTAACGACGGCCATAGCGATAATTAGCACGAAATAGCGTTTGGAAAAGGGCTCAGTAAAACGTGAAGCGAAAGCATACATTAAGCCAACGACCGTGTTATAAATTACCAAAATCATAATAATCGACATTATTGTACCTAATAATGGAGAAATTTGACGTGCTAACAATAGGGTAGGGAGCGCGACAGATTGAATATGCTCAAACTCAGTAATCAAGCCTAAGTTAATCATTAATAGTAAAAATGTAATGATGATGCCACCTAATAAACCACCCCAAAGCGCAGATTGGCGATGTTTCAAACGACCGCCCATGACACTTAAGAAACTAAACGCAGCCGCAATTTGTAGACTCGCATAATTTAATCCATCAAACCACCAACCAAGCGATAACCCGTGATGATGTTCAGCATAATCGTTGGCAGCCGTGAAGTCTAAATGGCCCGTCATAAAGTAATAAATAGCGATAATTGTCACTACAATGACTAAGAAAGGCGTTACCACGCCTAAAACGGCAATTAAGCGGTCAAAATTTAAAAATAATGTCACTAGAATAAGAAGCACTAACAGTAGAGAACTCATCCAGAAAGGTAAACCAAAGCTTTCGTGCACAGTCGATGCGCCACCAGCAGTCATTATAATCGCTAATGAAAATAAGAAAATAGTAAGAATAATATCAAATAAATGCGCCATCCAAGAGGGTAAATAAAATCGTATCGATTCAGAATGATTATGTGACTTTATACGATAACCTGTATGTAAAACAAATATGCCACCTAATGTCACTATCACACCCGTGATAAGAATAGCGAGAATACTATAACTTCCATTACTTGTAAAAAATTGAAAAACTTCCTGTCCTGTCGCAAAACCAGCGCCCACAACCACACCAACAAACGCAAACGCGACTATAATCGCTTCTTTAAAATATTGCACTTCCTAAAAATCCTCTCAAACTTAAAATATATTTATAAAAACAATTATCTATTTTAACGAAATTTTTCAAAAAAATAAATACTAAAGTTTATATGAGATGAACAATGTATTTTCACAAAAGTCATTTAATAAAGTGAAATACAATAGTAATGCAGTCTTAAAGAAAGTTTGATAGTATAACACAGTATTAAGTAAAAACTAGGAAATGAATTTTTTAATCGAGGAAGGTGTAGGTATGTCTTTTGATTTACCTGTCATGCTCATCATTGTGCTATTTTTAGCGTTAGGAATCTTTAGCCAATGGTTAGCGACACGTATCAAATGGCCCTCAATCGTTGTCATGTCGATTGTAGGTTTATTAGTAGGGCCAATACTAGGGCTAGCGAATCCCCAACATACGCTAGGATCAGAGGTATTTAGTCCTATTGTTTCATTGGCTGTAGCGATTATTTTATTTGAAGGTAGTAGTAACTTAGATTTCCGTGAATTAAAAGGAATTTCTAAAGCAGTCATTCGTATTATTACGATAGGAGCTGCGATTTCATGGATTTTAGGCTCCATCGCTTTAAATAAAATATTAGAATTCCCATTATCAGTTTCTGTCGTTATGGGCGGATTATTTCTTATTACAGGTCCGACAGTTATTCAACCACTACTCAAACAAGCGAAAGTGCGCAAGAGCGTGGATTCTATTTTACGTTGGGAAAGCATCATTTTAGATCCTATCGGCCCAATTTTAGCCTTAACAGCGTTTTATGTTTATCAAATCATTGAACAAGGCTTCGGTTTACAAGTTATCTTTCTATTTATCTTGAAAATTATAATCACCGCTGCTATTGGATTTGGCGCATCATTTATATTCAATTTGTTGATTCAACGCGATATGATTCCACAAAATCTAATGCCATCTATTCAACTTGTCTTTATTCTGTTGGTATTTAGTATTTGTGATCAAATCTTACAAGAATCAGGTTTATTAGCTGTAACTATATTTGGTTTAATGATGGCACGATATAAGCGTCATGATTTAATTTTCAAAGAGTCAGATCATTTTGTTGAAAATGCTTCATCCATATTAGTATCAACCGTGTTTATTCTGATTACGTCATCATTAACGTCATCAGTATTAATGGATGTCTTATCATGGCAATTACTTGTCTTTGCGATCGTCATGATTATTCTAGTACGACCTATTTCAGTACTGTTATCAACTATTGGTACTGAAATTACGAAAAAAGAACGCGCACTTGTTGCCATGATGGCACCACGAGGTATTGTCGTATTAACAGTAGCTCAATTCTTTGGGGGCTTATTTTTAAACGACCACGTTAAAATGGCAAGTTATATTACTCCAGTAACATTTGGACTAGTATTTATTACCGTAGTTATTTATGGCTTTAGCTTTACCCCTGTAAGTAAATTGCTTGGTTTAGCTAGTACAGAACCACCTGGTGTCATCATAGTAGGGGAAAGTGAATTCTCCTTCCATTTAGGTAGCAAACTTCGTGAACATGATATTCCAGTCATGGTCTTCAACTTGTTTGAGAACACAACAACTAAAGCAGAAGAATATGGCTTTGAAATATTCAAAGGCAATTTACTTTCAAGTAACGACCGAATTTATGCGGATTTAATTCGCTATAATAAATGCTTACTCATGACGAAATCCTTTATTTTCAACAGTTTAGCCTTTAACGAATTAGTACCAGAATTTGGTCTCAACAATGTGAGCATGATGCCTGTATCGTTTACTGATGAACAGGCAAGAAATAATCTGAATGGTCCATTACGTAACCATATTTTATTTGATGAAAATCACAGCCCAAGATGGTTTGATAATACGATTGTGAATAAAAATATCGTGGAAATACATGCAGAAGAATATGACGATATTACTGACAGCGACATGATTATTTATCATATCGATGACGATAAAGTCGTATCATTTAATAAAAGCCATAAGCCATTACAACAATTCGATCATGGTACCTATGGCATATTGAGAGACGTGTATTAAGAAATTCTAGATAAACCATCACTCATTCTGTTGTGATGCTTGCCCAGGGTACAGTTTCAGCCAGAAATTCCTCACAGATAAATCTGTGGGGATTTCTAAGGTCTTCTAAAGCAGTTCTTAAATGGATGACCATTTCACTTAAGTTGAGATGCTTGCCTAGGGGGCTGGGTCGAGCCTTGATCTTGTAAAGTAGTTCTAAGATAGATATTCACTCGTTTAAGTTGTTTCGCGTTCCAGGGGTGCTGTCTCTAAAGCAGCTCTTAGATGGATGGCACTCATTTTGTTGCGACGCTTTCTTGCGGGAAAGGCTCAAGCCTGTAGTCTTGAGGCTCTTTCTTTTCCGCCAAGAGTCGCGCAACGCCATTCGTTATCCATCTTTAGAGCTACTTACCTAAGTGCTATTGCACTTAGGTTCATTAACAGCACTGCGCCCCTAGGAGTCTCCACAACTACACTTCGTAATCTATCTTAGAACTACTTACGTAAGTGTTTGAACACTTACGTTCATCAATAATTCACCCCCCCTCAGGCGTCACTCAACTACGTTCCATTGTCCATTTTAGAACTACTTACTTAAGTGTGTAAGCACTTAAGTTCATCAAAACACTGTTCCCTCGGGCGTCACACAACGCCATTCGTTGATTATCATTAGAATTTCTCACACAATTATTAATGTCAAAATATATATTTATTAAAGTATTAATAAATATATATCTTCAGGTAATGTTGTATGTTTTAAATAAGTATGAATTTAGCTTTTTATATTAATTTTAAAAATAACTTTAAGTGTATAGTAATGAAATATTATAGTTCAAATTAATATAATACCGTTTAATAAAACAAATAAGACTGGCGAAGATATTACTCTTTGCCAGTCTTTTTAGCTATTGATAATTAGTTTGAAAAGGATAAGGATAAACTATTATAAATAAACACATGAATATATTATGTATATAAGTAGTTCTAAGATAGATAACGAAACGTAGTTGCGAAGACTCCTAGTGGAAAAGAAAGAGCCTCAAGACTACAGGCTTGAGCCTTTCCCACAGGAACGCGTAGCAACTTAAGTGAGTGACTATCTATCTTAGAACTAGTTTGTTGATATTACTTCAAATATCTATCGTGCATTAATAATTTTAAAATGCGAATTTGTTCTAACATTTCTTTACCTTCGTTAGTATCTTTAATCTTCTTACGTTGTAGTTCTTCATCCACCACACGACGTACTGATAATTCATCGGCACCATCTGAAAGTACTTTATCTCTCGCATCAAAATGTTGATGTGCCACTAACTGCATACCAAATGAATTGTAAAGTAACGTATAACCCGCAATACCTGTCGTCTTCTGATACGCTTTAGAGAAACCACCATCGATGACAATCATCTTACCATCAGCTTTGATAGGATCCTCACCATCAACCTCTTTCACTGGCGTATGTCCATTGATAATACGTCCTTCATCTGGATTTAAGCCAAAGTCTTTCAACATCTTGCGAATCATATCTACATCTTCACGTAAATAATAATATGGATTTTTAGGTTCCTTATGAGATGCTTTATCTTCAATAAAGTAACGTTCAAATGTCGTCATAGCTCTTTTTCCGAAAAGTGAGCTATACTTACCTGTCCATAAATACCATACTAAATCAGTTGAAAGGTCATCAGTAATGTCTTTATTGTCATATGCTAGACGTACATGTCTTTCAAAAACATCTAGTAAGTCACGACCTTTGTGTAATTCGCCTTCGATTTCAAATGATTCCATTTCTCCATTTTCATCAACAGGAATACAACCATGAATAAGAAGATTGCCGTTATAAGGTAGGTAGAGCGTACCTTTTTGCATTAGGAAAGCCATATGACGTTTTAATTTCTCAGATTGTTGGAAAGAAAGTAATAATTTATCGATCACTTCTTCTTCTTCAGGTAATAATTTGCCAGGGTCTTTCGGGTCAACAGTATTAAAACATGTGTCTTTTAAAGGATATGTTTTGCCGTAAATTGTTATTTCGTTCGTATCATAGTTGACCTTTTCAAGGACTAAACGATCGTCCATTTCAAAGCTTGGACGGCGTTTAATAATCGGCATTTCCAATTTGAATTGAATCATTGCGATAGCTTGATGAATCTTCGTGATTTGATCCTCTTCAAGTTTAGATAATCCAGCAGATTTGTCGGGACGTTTTTTCGGTTTAAAGGCCGGATTATCACCGTCATAATGTTCTTCGGCTAATGTAAGTAAAGGACGTAAATTAATGCCATAAGCGTCTTCGATAATATCTAAATTGTCGTAACGTGCACAGATACGTAATAAGTTAGCAAGACATGCTTTAGAACCGGCATAGGCACCTATCCATAGCACATCATGGTTACCCCATTGGATATCTACAGAATGATAATCAATTAAAGTATCCATAATTTTATCTGGTTGAGGACCACGATCATAGATATCACCAACAACGTGTAGGTGGTTTACCACAAGTCGTTGCACAGTATAAGACAGACCAATAATTAAGTCATCTGATTGTTCAAGTTCAATAATTAGATTAACGAGAGTTTCGTAATACGATTTCTTATTATTGAATTCATTGCTTTTATAAAGGAGTTCTTCCACGATATATGTAAATTCTTCAGGCAGTGCTTTACGCAACTTAGAACGTGTATATTTTGAAGAACAGTAGGTGATGAGTTCGATTAAACGTTCAATTGTAGTGATATACCAAATATTTAATTTACCTTTAGAATCAAAGTTATTTTTCACAAGTTTTAATTTTTCTTCAGGATAATAAACGAGCGCTGATAAGTCATCAATTTCTTTCGGAGATAGCTTGTCTTCGAAGATGTCATTGATTTTAGCGCGAACGTTACCCGAACCATTACGTAGCACGTGTTGAAAAGATTCATACTCACCATGTAAGTCACTTACAAAGTGTTCTGTACCTTTAGGTAATTCCAGGATAGATTCTAAATTGATAATTTCTGTAGCGAGTTTTTCTGGGCTATCAAATTGTTGAGACAATAAATCTAAATATTTCTTTCTTAATTCACTTTCAGTTGTTTGAGTCATTCGTTTTTCACTCCTGTGTGACATTATCGTTTGTTTTTTAAAAAGGCAGCAAAACATAAAACCGCTTACATAAATTATCTTTAAAAAGTACCTTTTTTTCAATGGGGATGCTTAAATTGTCGAAATTAAAATAAAAAACCATCCATGCAGGTTGAAACTACACGAATGGTATACGTTATCTCTGATTATCTTGAACGTTTTCTATTTTTAATGAAGATGACATATAGTACGTACAAGATAGCTAAGAAGATAATGACATACATGATGTAAGAATAAGTGTGTAAACCAGCCATTAATGCGTCGAAGCTGTCACTTAATAAACGGCCTAATAAAATAAGCGCAAAATTCCAAATCGTTGTACCTAATAATGATAAGACAGTGAATGTAACCACATTCATTTTATTGATACCGGCAGGAATGGTAATTAACACACGTAAAACTGGGATGAAGCGACATAATAAGACAGCCCATGCGCCATAGCGTTTAAACCAATCGTTGGCACGCTTGACGTCTTTACCTTTCAATTTGAACCATTTTCCATGTTTATCAACAAAGCGATAAATACTTTCTTCTCTGATTAAACGACAAATATAATACAAGATTAATAAGCCAATCAATGAAGCAATCGTTGAAATAAGGAATAGAAGCGGAATAGATAAGCCAGATTTAACTGACATTAAACCCGCAAATGTCAATATAATTTCAGAAGGGACAACAGGCAACACATTCTCTAACAAGATAAGAATAAATATTGCTGCATAGCCCCATTTACTTATAAAATCGGTAATTAACTGTTCCATTTATTATAAAGAACTCCTTTAATTTTAAGCTTTAAACTATAATAAAAAATTCATAGTAAATTCATTATAATAAAATTTACTATGAATTGCTTGTATAAACCTAAAAGGTTATTATTTAAGAGCTTTTAAATAGCGATGATACAGTTGATTTGCTTCTTCATCATCTTCGACACCATAAACATTCATGCGTCCATCTTTAAATAGGGTGATTTCGTAATCTTTATCCTGAATGAGTTTCGCAAATGAAGTCGATTTCACCATATCACCCGGGAAATATTCAGCATGTTCAAAGACAGCAGGTTGGTATCTAAAGAGATACGTTTTACCACAAAGACTTTCAATGTGTTGTTGTTGTTTCGTTTCTAATAATTCGTAATGTTGCTGTTCACAAACCTCACAGTCGCTGTCTTTCAAGATATCGACATTCATGGCTTTGAAGTTAATATCGAACGCATCAATCGTAAGTAATTTTTTGGAAAAGCCTTTTCCAGATAAATAACAAATGGCTTCGGATACTTCATAACTTGCCACTTGTGTAATGACAGGAGGCAAGACGCCATTAATGGCACAACTTTCGCCAGTAGAAGGCATACGTTTTAATAAACATTTTAAGCAAGGCCCCTCAAAATCGATACCATAGACTGTGCCCTTACTACCAACTGCAGCGCCATACACCCAAGGGATGTGGTGTTTGTGACATACTTCATTAATAAGGTAGCGAATTTTAAAATGGTCCATGCCGTCAATGACAATGTCAGGATTCACCTTATTCAGAATATCCTCTATATTAGTAGAATCAATTTCTTGGTAAAATGCTTGTACCTCAACATTGGAATTAATATGAGACAATTTTTCTTTAACGGCATGTACTTTCGGCACCAAGTTTGTAGCGTCATCTTCTGTATATAACGCTTGACGATGTAGATTGGATTCTTCCACTATATCCATGTCAACAATGGCCAAGTGATGGGCACCCATGCGGGCTAATAGCTCTGCCACATGGCTACCTAATGCACCGGCTCCAAGTATTAAAATCTTTGCATTCGATAGGGCGTGTTGCCCATGTTCACCAAAAGCATAAAAACGCATTTGACGATTGTAGCGTTGCATTATAAGAATCCTAATCCTTCAGTTGGACTTGATGCTTGTGCAGTATATTTCACTGGAATTCGACCAGCTTCATAAGATAAGCGACCAGCTTCAATGCCTAATTTCATCGCTTCTGCCATTTTTACTGGATCTTTCGCACCTGAAACAGCTGAATTTAATAAGATTCCGTCAGCGCCTAATTCCATCGCATGACATGCATCTTTAGGAGAGCCAATACCAGCATCAACGATAACTGGAACATTAGCATTTTTAATGATATAGCTAAGGTTCAATTGGTTGTTGATACCACGTCCTGTACCGATTGGAGAAGCAAGTGGCATAACGGCATGCACGCCTAATTCTTCTAAACGTTTCGCTAGGACTATGTCATTAGAAATGTAAGGACATACGATATAACCTTTCTCTAATAACACTTTACAAGCTTCGTATGTTTCAAAAGGATCTGGTAATAATGTTTCATCATCACCAATGACTTCTACTTTAATCATGTCACATACGCCAGCATGTTTCGCGATTTCTGCGATACGAATGGCTTCTTCGGCTGTTTTAGCACCAGCAGTATTTGGGAAAGTGATGAAATCTTTTAAATTAATATTTGCAAGTGGGTTAGGTAAGTTTTTATCGTATAAGTTCATACGTCTTACTGCGAATGTAAGGACGTTTGTTTCTGATGCTTTAATCGCTTGTGTTTGGATGTCCTCATTTTCAAATTTACCAGTACCTAATAATAAACGAGATTGTAATTCTAATGATCCGATTTTAAACATTTTATCCGCCTCCAACAAATTCTAATAATTCTAATTGATCATCTTCACGTACAGTGTGGTTATCATAGTCTTCTTGTTTAATTAATGTTTTATTATGCTCGACAATGACACGTTCAGGGTCTAATTCAAGTGAGTGAAGCACTTGAGTAATCGACTGTTCTGCGTCGAATGTGAACGTATCACCATTAATGATACACTTCATTATTTGACCTCCTTGAGACATTAAATGACTCGTAATTGCGTGGTTTAACGCCAGTGAATAGCCAGTTTGCGATATCTCGTCCTATGACAGGTGAAAGTAAAATACCATTACGGTAATGACCTGAAATGACATATAAACCATCGTCGATGCGGTCCATGATAGGCAATTCGCCATCAGTATAAGGACGTACGCCTGACCATTGCTTAATGACCTTACCTTGTGCCAATTCAGGAACACGTTCATTGGCGTATTGATGCAACCATGAGACACCTTGATTAGTATTACCGACAGAATAATTATCAAATTCACTTGTTGCACCGATAAGGAAACGATTTGGTTGTTTCGGCACAATATAGCAACCATTCGTCATAAAGATCGTTTCTTTCAAATCTAGGCTGTCATGTTCAATAAGTAATACTTCGCCTTTGACACCAACTACTTTGCGTGGAAGTTGATAGTGTTCTAATAATTTAGAGCTCCACGCACCACCAGCGACAATCACTTTCTTAGCAACTAATTGACCTTCTGAAGTAGACACCTCATAGTAGCCATTTTGACGTTCAACACTAAACACTTCAGTTTCATAATAACGATGAATATCGCGCTGTTGCAGTGATTTAAAAAGTGCTTTCGTATAATGATTGGCATTGATTTGTCCATCATTTGGAATGTAGATAGCCATTTCGCTTGATGTAACATGACCATGCGTTAAATCGATTAAATCCTCATCAGATAATTCCACTACACTTGGGTCCATAGTACTTAAGAAGTCATATTGTTGTCTTAAACTTTCAACATCCTCAGGACGATTAGCAACTTTGATTAATCCTGAAGGTTGATATTGAATATCGATGCCTGTTTCATCTTGCAATGTTTCACACAGTTCTGGGAAAAGTGAGCGCGATTCAAGCGCGAGTCTAAATAAATCCGTATCTTCAGTAAATTCATTTTGTGCACCTAGCATACCGCCTGCTTTATAAGAAGCATGTTTACCAGGAACATCTCTGTCGACAATCGCGACATCCATTTGTGATTGACTTAAATGTCGTGCAATAGACATACCAATCACACCTGAGCCAATAATAAGAACATCATGCATCTTTCAACCACTCCTTTCGTAACTGTTCGATTTGTTGTAAAGATGCGTTCATAAAGAAAGAAATTGCACATATACCAGCAAACCCATTAGGTAATTGGTGAATCGTTTCTTTAGTGATGCCACCAATCGCATAAATAGGTATTGGCAAACGTAAAACGTCATTGATTTCATCCTGTGATCGTGGCTGTTGATTTGGTTTAGATGGCGTTTTGAAAATGTGGCCATAAAACACATAATCAAGACCATGTTCATAAGCTTGCTCCACAGATTGCTTGGAATGAGTCGACATACTGACTTCGACATTTGGGTGTAGTTGTTTATAGTCGAAAGCATTTGAATCCATTTCACGACAATGCAAGCGTGACAGTGTTAAGGATTCTAGTAATTCAGTATCACTGTGAATGATCACTTTCTCTTTAGGAAAGCCAGCCTCTAATAGTCGAGTGATGAAGTTGAATAACGCTTCGTGTGACATAGGGGTACGAAAGAGTAATCCGTCTATGCCTTTAGCTATAGCTAAGAAATGTTGTAAATCCTTGTCCGTTAAATCTTTGTAACTTGTTATTGCAATAAATATATGCATCACCCCTTGAACAATAAAAAAACGCTATTGCCCTTGTAGGGAAATAGCGTTCAGCTTAACTTTACGATATCCTTTGCGCCACTTTCCTACGCCAGTACAAACTGGATCAGGTTCCAGGAATTATAAAGTTCGTTCTTTACTCTCAGCCTTAAACAAAGGCACTTCCAGTGGATGATAAATGTTTATTCATTTATAAAATAACTCATAGCGTTTTAATTCAATTTCATTCTACAGTTTTTTTGATTAGAGTTCAAATCTTAATCCAAAGCAACTATGACACGCCCTTTTCAAAATGATAAAACAAAGAATACAAACAAGTACAATTTAATAAAAAAATATTAAAATTATATTGTAAACGTTTACACTAAGTGATAATATAATTAAAAATAAGTAATCAATATTGAAATTACTGTTAGAAGAAGGAGGATCTAAAGTACGTTCAAAACTACGTAATCATTTAGTACGACAACATTAATTTAGAATCAACAAATATAAATGAAAGTAGGACAGTAACATGGGTCAAGGACAAAGAAAGAGTAATGTGCGTTGGATGTTCGCACTATTGTTTTTTATTATCGGAGTTATCGCGTATATGGATAGATCAAATATCTCATATATTGCACCACAAATGATGAAAGATTTACATATGGACAAGCAACAGTTTGGATTGTTAGCTTCATTCTTCTCACTTGGTTATGCTTTAATGCAAGTGCCTTCGGGAATGTTAGCGGAGAAGTTTGGTCCACGTAAAATGATTTCAGTCGCATTAGTATGGTGGAGTGCTTTTACAATCTTTACAGGAATGATTAAACATCACGGTTTATTATTCTTAGTACGTTTCTTATTTGGTATTGGGGAAGCACCAATGTATCCATCTAATGCCGTATTTAATTCAACTTGGTTCTCAAAAGATGAAAAGGGAAGAGCATCAAGTGCATTACTTGCAGGTTCATATTTTGGACCCGTATTAGCACCAATTATTACTATTGCCATTGTAAATGCATTTAACTGGCAAGCAGTATTTTATATCTTCGGGGCAGTAGGTATCCTTATTGCGATTTTATGGGGGATTATCGCGAAAGATTTACCAGAACATCATCGTATGGTAAATGAGGCTGAAAAAAGATATATCATGGAGAATCGTGATTTAGTTCAAACAAGTAAATCACTTCCACCTTGGAATCAATTCTTCCGTCGTTTAAGTTTCTATGCGATTGCAGGTCAATACTTTGTCGTTCAGTTTATTATTGCTTTATTCTTAATTTGGTTACCTACGTATTTAACTGAACAATATCACGTAGAATTCAAACATATGACAATTAGTTCATTACCATGGTTTATCATGTTTATCTTAATTCTATCTGCAGGTGCTATTTCAGATAAAATTTTACATAGTGGTCAATCACGTTTTGTAGCAAGAAGTGTCATCGCTATTGTTGGTTTCATCGTATTTGCAGTATCAATCTTTTTCGCAGTTCATACTGAAAGCTTGTATATCACTATTTTCTGGTTATCACTTGGCTTAGGTGGTATGGGTATCTCAATGGGTATGAGCTGGGCTGCAGCAAATGATATCGGACGTAACTTCGCCGGAACAGTCTCAGGTTGGATGAACCTATGGGGTAACCTTGGTGCGTTAGTTAGTCCATTCTTAGCAGGTGCGTTAGTCACTTCATTAGGTTGGTCAATGACATTCCAACTATTAATTGTACCAGCAGTGATTGCAGTCATTTTATGGTTCTTCGTTTCACCAGACAAACCACTTCTTCAAGATGAAAGCAAAAAGTAGAATAGTCTTTTTAAAAGCAAATAATTGTTTAATACTGAAGTAGATATGGTACAACTAAAGCAATAACAATATTGAAGGTGATTAAATGATTATTATTAATGCAAAACTTAAAGTAAAAGAAGAGCACCGTGAAGAATATTTAAAATTAATGAAAAAATTAGTTGAAAGTTCTAGCCAAGAAGCGGGTAATACGTTCTATCATCATTATGAAGACGTTAAAGAACGCAACATATTTGTTGTGGTTGAGAATTATAAAGATGAAGAGGCAGTACAAACACATAACCATTCAGACCACTTCAGAGCATTCAGTGAAAATATTGGCAAATACATTTCAGAAGAACCTGTTATCGATGTAGCAGAAACAAAATAATATAACTTTTTGAGAGTGAGACAGAAATCTTTTTATCAAATTAAGATTTCAGTTTCGCTCTTTTTTTGTAGTCTATAATCATGCTACTGATGAGTAAACTTAAAAAGTGTTATCATAAATATGTATGCTTTATAGAAAGGAAAGATAATTTTGGGAAATGTATTACAGTCTCTTATACAATTCGATAAAACCAAGATTGACTTTATGAAAGGGATTCGCCAAGGTTTATTAATGATTATCCCAGCATTAATTGGCTATTACCTTGGGAATTTTAGTTTTGGTTTACTTGTATCGACGGGGGCGTTAGCACATATATACGTCTTTCAAGGACCACCTCGTTCTAAACTTAGAATGGTTATTTTATGTTCTATTTCGTTTGCGATATGTATGATGCTCGGCACCTTAACCGTATCTCAACCACTTCTTTATGGTTTTACTTTACTTATTGTCACAGTGGTACCATATTATATTTTTAGTGCATTGAAGATTGCCGGACCATCTTCTACTTTCTTCTTAGTTACATTTTGTTTACCTAGTAACTTACCTGTAGCGCCAGATCAAGCGTTATACCGTGGATTCGCTATCTTAGTAGGTGGCGCATTAGCGACACTCGTTGTGCTTATTATGATCATCTTCCAGAAGCAACGCGTTGAAGATCGTGCCATCACTGCTGACTTCACAATGATTAACAAATTGATGCAAAACTATAACGATCCAGAGAAATTTAAAGAAATTTCTCAATCAGCAGTGACACAATTCAAAAATTCAGATGAATTATTAATTACAGCGACTGCTGGTGCTAAGGCGAAACTGAATCAACGTTTCCAACGATTACTGTTACTACATACGTCAGCACAAGGGATTTACTCTGAATTACTTGAACTGCATGAGAAAGATATTCGTCCACTTCCACAGGAATTAATTGAGATGATGGAAGTAACAACACGTAATGCATATCGTCTTAGTAATGCCAGAGAAAATTGGACAAAAGAAGTTCATGTCAGCGAAGATTTTGATAATCTCATGCAATATATTTTAAAAATTGATGAAATTGCAAACTTAGATTCTAGTCGTATCGAACACGAAGCTCAAGTGAGAAAGCCGCTTTACAGTCAACGAATTCTGCATAACTTAACACTTGATTCTATCGTCTTTCGTAACACCTTGATTTATATCATTATCATGGGCATCGCTATTTTTATTTCATTAACCTTTGATATTCAGAAATCATATTGGATTCCTTTAACAGCGCATACGGTTATGTTAGGGATGACGACACGACGTATGATAGATAGAGCCATGGCCCGTGGATTAGGAACAATTATTGGGACATTAGTTTTATCTGCTATTCTATATTTCCATCCACATGTAGTAGTAGCCGTCATTATCATGGGGCTCGCTGCTATGGTGACAGAAGCCTTTGTAGGTTCGAATTACGCGTTTGCCGTTATTTTTATCACAACACAAGTTATCTTGCTTAATGGACTCGCATCGCAAAATCTATCTATCTCGATTGCTTACACACGTATCTTTGATGTGTTAATTGGGATTGTAATTGCAGTAGTCGGTATTTTAATACTTAACCGTCAAACGTCTTCGGCTATTCTGCCACGAACTATCTCTGAAGTAGTGCGTAAAGAAGCGACTATTTTCCATTATTTATTCTCTGAAAATGGATACCAAGATACAGAACGTGAAAAACATGAAAGTCTTGCATTATCAGTAAAAATGAGTAATATGACGCAAATTTACAACTCAGCAAATGGAGAACTATTCTCTAATAAAGAAGCACTACGTTACTATTATCCAACGATCTTCGCATTAGAAGAAATCAACTTTATGTTAATGAGAGCCATGCAAGATAAACAGCGTCAACGCATTACAGATGCACAAATGGGTGAGTTCTTAACTACCTTTGAGAATGTAGCTAAACACTTTGAATTACATGGTAGTTTAGATATTAAACAATTGAACGACTTACCTCAATATAACTACATCAAATCAGCGATGATGAAATTACAAACCAACTGTGTCGCTACACGTAAAAACGTCGATGAGTTACATGAACATGCACCAGCGTAAATGACCTAGGCATGTATAGGTCAACGAAGAGTGAAAGTGTTTCTCTCCAGACTTGGGGGTTTCATTTTCAAAAAGAGTGGTAAAGCTAACTAAATGAATAAATCATTATTAGAGGAGTGTGACACTATGCCTTGGACAATGAATGATTACCCCAATACTTGGAAGAACATGGATGAATTAGAACGTAAAAAAGCGATTGATATTGGTAACGCAATGTTAAAAGACGGTTATAAAGAAGGCGATTTAATTCCGATTGCGACTAAACAAGCAGAAGAATGGTACAAAAATGCGAGTAAAGAGGAACTTGATGAGTTGAAAAACAAGCATATTACACAACATCAAAAAGATGACTCAGCCAATCCGGAATTAAACGAAGAAAATGTGCATGTGTATTATGAAGATGATGAATGGAAAGTGAAAACAGAAGGCGCGAAACAAGCGTCTGACTCATTCGATAATAAAGAAGACGCCAAAAAACGTGCACAAGAAATCGCCGACAATCGCGACACTAAAGTCATCGAACACAAAAAAGACGAATAATATTTAACTCACATATCCCAAACAAGACAAACCACTTGTTTGGGATTTACTATTGTATGTATGTTGTAAAGAAATTCTTATATGAACAGTCACTCATTCTGTTGTGATGCTTGCCTAGGGTACAGTTTCAGCCAGAAATTTCTCACAGATAAATCTGTGGGGATTTCTAAGGTCTTCAACTTGTACTGTTCCCTCAGGCGTCACACAACGCCATTTCGTTGTCCATATTTAGAATTTCTAACATATTTATATAAGCGACTCTTAGATAGATATTCACTTGCTTTAGTTGCTCGCGTTCCTGTGGGAAAGGCTCGTGCCTGTAGTCACTCGACACTTTCTTTTCCACTAGGAGTCTCGCAACTACGCTTCGTTATCTATCTAAGAACTTCTTGCACAAGTGCTTTGACCCTTATGTTCAATATGAAAAACTTCAAGAGTGATAAACTTATTCATAGTTTTTCTTTTCTAAGTAATTACACGTAGGTCTAAAATGAATAATGGAACGTAGTTGAGAGACGCCTGAGGGAGCAGGCTATCAATGAACGTAAGTGTTCAAACACTTACGTAAGTAGTTCTAAGATGACTAACGAATGATGTTGCGCGACTCTTGGCGAAAAAGAAAGAGCTTAAGACTACAGGCTTAAGCCTTTCCCGCAAGAAAGCGTCGCAACAAAATGAGTAACATTCATCTAAGAACTACTTTACAAGACCGTGGCTCGACCCAGCCCCCTAGGCAAGCGTCTCAACTTAAGTGAAATTAATATTCATTTTAGAACAATGTATACATAAACATTTAGTTTCTCGTTCTAATTACCTAGGATAAATGAGGTGGTTATCGTTTTTAGTTCATTTTGTAATTCGATATAATGGAGGTTAAGGAACAAGGGGGCAATCGCTATGTACGTAGAGAGAAAACCATCATTATATATTGAAGAATTACGTAGTGAATTTAAAGATAGTTTAAATCAATTTAAAGATGGAGACGAAGCATTTGATCGACTCATTGGATTTGTGGAACTTGATCATTTATATTCATCCGCTTTAAAAGAAATATCTACAAAGTTAGATATTTTAGATGATAATTTTAATCATGTTTATAAACATAATCCAATTCATCATATGGAACGTCGTGTTAAGGAAATGAACAGTTTAGTTAAAAAGTTACAACGCAAAAATTTACCAGTCACTGCAGAAAGTGCCAAAGAGAATATTTTAGATATTGCTGGTATTCGTGTCGTATGTAATTACTTAGAAGACATTTATGTCATTGAAAAGATGTTATTAAAACAAGAAGACGTTAAACTGTTGAAACGTAAGAATTATATTCAACATCCGAAAGAAAATGGCTATCGCAGTTTACATCTTGTTGTCTCAATCCCTGTCTTTTTAGCTGATCGTGTGGAAGTGACACCAGTTGAAATACAAATTCGTACGATCGGTATGGATATGTGGGCAAGTTTAGAACATAAAATTCGCTATAAAAATAATACAAATACAGAAGATTATAAAGATAGATTGAAAGAATGTGCACTTGAACTTACAGATATCGAAGCAAAAATGCAAGCCATTCATGCAGAAATATCAGATGGAGAAATCGAGTAAATGATATGACTGACTAGGATTAAATCTTAATAAGACGGAAGGCAGACTACTTGTTATAATTTTTGGAAAAAGGTCTTGCTCATGACGTAGCGTCATTAGCTATGTTAGGGCTAGGAGGTGAACGCTATGTCACATTATTCAATTGGAGAACTTGCACACCAAAGTGGCATTACAATCAGAACATTACAATATTATGATCGTAAAGGATTATTAACAGCTGAACGTCATCACGAATCTAACAGACGCTATTATACAGAAACACAACTACATCAGCTTCAACTAATATTAATCTTGAAAAAGTTTGGCTGCACATTAGATGAAATTAAAACATTACTTCATGAAGATAATGACTTACAAACGTTGAAAATGATCCTTCAACTTCATAAAGAAACAATTCAACAAGATATGCAACATCAATCTGAGACGTTAAAGCATATCAACTCGGTACAACAATATATTTCAGAACAATCAAGTTCTTCAATCAATCACTTAGCTGACATAGACAAAGTTATGAAAAAATCAGAAAAATTTAACTCAGTAAAAGGTAAAATCTGGCTTAGTGCAGGTGTGATCGGCATTGTACAATACTCAGGATTGGTCCTCAGTTTATTAAGAAGTTCAGCAAAACCATTTGTAGCAGTGTTACCAATTCTAGTAACTTATGCAATAGGACTGACAGCGTTTTATTTCAAAAATATTTCTTTCCTTTGTCCAAACTGCCAACACGTCTTTAAACCATCATTAAAATCATTTATCTTAGCAAGACACACAGCCAAAACACGTAAACTTCAATGCCCAAAATGTCATGAAACACATTATTGCATCGAAGTAGCAAATGATGATAAATAAGGTTCATATCGCATCCTAGCTTGTAAAAAGCTAGGGTGTTTTATTTTTGAATAAAAAGAAAGCGCTTGCAAAAACAAAAACAGTATATTAATATACTTGTATACAAGTTGGAGTAAAGTAGTAATTAGAGGTGAGTGTTGTGAATCAAGGATATCCAGAACAATGGCTTGGTGGTATGACGAAAGGAGAAGGGGTCGCTGCCGAAATTCGCTTACAGATTGTTAATGGCGATATTGAAAGTGATACGTTACTGACTGAGAATCAAATCGCAAAACAATTTGATGTCAGTCGTTCTCCTGTACGTGATGCGTTCAAGTTATTACAAACTGATCATTTAATACATCTTGAGCGCATGGGTGCGAAAGTACTTTCATTCGGCGAACAAGAGAAGAAAGAATTATATGATTTGAGACTTATGCTCGAGTCGTTCGCATTTTCAAAGATGAGACATATTGATCGTACACCAGTAGTAAAAGAAATGCGCAAGCACCTTGAAATGATGAAAGTAGCAGTACAATTTGAAGATGCTGAAGCCTTTACGCAACATGACTTGCAATTTCACGAAGCGACGATTAAAGCCTCAAATCATCAATATTTACGCACGTTCTGGAATCATTTGAAACCGGTCATCGAATCTTTGGTCTTACTCTCAATGAGAGATCGCATGATTCAT
Organism: Staphylococcus sp. NRL 16/872; assembly: GCF_022815905.2. NCBI lineage: Bacteria > Bacillati > Bacillota > Bacilli > Caryophanales > Staphylococcaceae > Staphylococcus > Staphylococcus sp. NRL 16/872. Next base: position 507,437 of record NZ_CP119327.1, read on the forward strand.
AACAAAACAGATTTCGACCGCATTCACGGGAATCACGAAGTATTTATTGAAGCAATTGAGTATAACGATTCAAATAAATTAAGAGAGGCGTTTCACTTAAACTTTGATGATGTCGGTAAAGATATCGAAAGTTTCTGGTTACGCTAAATAGAAAGGAAGAAAGAATACTATGAAATACATGATTGGCGTTGATATTGGTACCACAAGTACGAAATCAGTGCTATACGACGAGAATGGACAATTTATTATGAAGCATAATATTGGTTATCCATTACATACGCCAAACGTAGATGTTTCAGAAGAGAACCCAGATGAACTATTTGATGCTGTTTTAATGACAGTGAAATACGTTGTGCGAGAAGCGGGTGTTAAGAAAGAAGATATCAAACTCATTTCTTTCAGTGCACAAATGCATAGTTTGGTCGCGCTAGATGCGCAACATTCAAGATTAACGGAAAGTATCACTTGGGCAGATAATCGCGCAAGTAAATACGCTGATCGCATCACTCAAGAACATAACGGTCATGAAATTTATCAACGCACAGGCACACCGATTCATCCTATGTCACCTTTATCTAAAATCTTCTGGATGAAACATGAGCAACCTGAAATTTATAACCAAACGGCTATGTTCGCTGACATTAAGACATATATCTTCTATCAACTCTTTGAACAATATGTCATCGATCATTCTATGGCTTCAGCAACAGGTATGTTTAATTTGGAAAAGTTGGATTGGGATGAAGAAGCACTCAAATTATTAGGTATCTCACGAGAACAATTACCTAAACTTGTACCAACGACGCATATCTTAACAGGTATGAAAAAACGCTACGCCACATTAATGGGCATTGATGAAAATACCCCAATCGTAGTGGGTGCAAGCGATGGCGTACTGTCAAACTTAGGCGTTAACAGTTATAAAAAAGGGGAAGTTGCCGTCACAATCGGGACGTCAGGTGCCATTCGTACTGTCATCAATAAACCACGTACTGATTACAAAGGACGTATATTCTGTTACGTGTTAGACGAAGACCATTACGTCATTGGTGGACCAGTTAATAACGGAGGCGTCATTCTTAGATGGTTACGTGACGAACTCTTGGCTAGTGAAGTTGAAACGGCCAAACGCTTAGGCGTAGACCCGTACGATGTACTAACAAAAATCGCAAGTCGCGTTAAACCAGGCGCAGAAGGTTTAATCTTCCATCCTTATTTAGCCGGCGAACGCGCACCGCTTTGGAACGCAGATGCACGCGGTTCATTCTTTGGCTTAACACTATCACATCAGAAAGAACACATGATTCGTGCCGCTCTAGAAGGTGTACTTTACAACCTTTACACGGTATACCTTGCACTAGTTGAAGTGATGAACGAAACGCCTAGCACGATTAAAGCGACAGGCGGTTTCGCCAAGAGTGAAGTATGGCGTCAAATGATGGCAGACATCTTTGATACTGATCTTATCGTGCCAGAAAGCTACGAGAGTTCTTGCCTTGGCGCATGTGTCTTAGGCTTAAAAGCGTTAGGAGAAATTGAAGACTTCTCTATTATTGAAAAGATGGTAGGAACAACTAACGCACATAAACCGAACCAAGAAACCGTTAAAGTATATCAACAATTAGTATCCATCTTTATTAATCTTAGTCGTTCATTAGAAGATCGCTACGCAGAAATTGCAGATTTCCAACGCAAGCACATGGATTAAATTATTGCATCATAAATTAGAAACACAATGGGAGGACTTACAATGTTTGGAGAGATTTGGCCACTTATTAGCGTGGTAATTGGAATATTATTACTCTTATCATTAATCATTTTTTTGAAATTAAATACATTTATTTCATTAATTATTACCTCAGTCGTTACAGCTATTCTTTTAGGCATGCCATTAAATAAAGTCATGAGTACGATTGAAACCGGTATGGGCAGTACACTCGGACATATCGCACTTATCTTTGGACTTGGTGCCATTCTAGGTAAATTACTAGCAGATGGCGGAGGCGCTAATCGCATTGCAGATACATTAATCGCTAAATTCGGACAGAAACATGTTCAATGGGCAATGTTAGTCGCAGCCTTTATCGTCGGTATCGCACTATTCTTTGAAGTAGGTTTAGTATTATTAATTCCATTAGTATTCACTATCGCAAAACGTGCGAAAGTATCACCACTGAAACTTGGATTACCAATGGTGACAGCCTTATCAGTAACACACGGCTTCTTACCACCACATCCTGGACCAGTAGTCATCGCTAAAGAATTAAAAGCCAATATAGGACAAGTTTTATTATTCGGTATCATTATCGCTATTCCAGTTACTATCATTGCTGGACCCATCTTCAATAAAGTAGCACAAAAAATTATCCCTTCAGCCTATACGCGCGAAGGCGATATTTCAGCTTTAGGCTCTCAAAAAGAATTCAAAGACTCTGAAATGCCAGGATTCGGTTTAAGTATCTTTACAGCAATCTTACCAGTCATCTTAATGTTAGTTTCAACGATTGTTCAATTAATTACTGGTCATCAAGAAGCTAAAAATGTATTTGAACAAATCATTTACTTCATTGGTACAGCCGGCACAGCAATGTTAATTTCAGTCATCTTTGCTATCTTCTCAATGGGCTTACATCGCGGTAGAAAAATGGACGACATCATGAAATCAGTCACAGATGCTATCTACCCAATCGGCATGATGATCCTCATCATTGGCGGTGGCGGGACATTCAAGCAAGTACTAATCGACGGTGGCGTAGGGGATACCATTGCGAAAATGTTCGAAGGTTCAACAATGTCACCAATCTTACTTGCATGGATTGTCGCAGCCGTATTACGAATCGCATTAGGCTCAGCAACCGTAGCAGCCATCTCAACAACAGGTATCGTCTTACCATTATTACAACACTCAGACGTCAACGTCGCACTCGTCGTACTCGCAATCGGAGCAGGAAGCGTCATCCTATCACACGTAAACGACGCAGGATTCTGGATGTTCAGAGAATACTTCGGACTAACAATCAAAGAAACATTCCTAACATGGTCACTACTCGAAACCATCATCTCAGTATCAGGAATTATCTTCATCCTATTTATAAGCTTATTTGTATAAGAAATATTCATGAAAGCACTCACCACAAAAGGGGGAGTGTTTTTTGATAGAAAAACTTATAAGTTTTTCTACAAACAACATTATATTAGTTTTAAAAATGATTATTCATTAAACAGTAAATTTCTAACATAAATGGCACCACTAGAGTAGCTCTTGTGCCACCCGTACTTAAATTAATATGCTATTGCTAGGAAAGAATTCCAAAGAATGATAAACTAACAAATGATATAAAAGACAGAATGTGCAAAGGAGTTACTTGAGTTTGAAACAGATTAAAAAAGCGATCATACCTGCCGCTGGTTTAGGAACGAGATTTTTACCAGCCACGAAAGCGATGCCTAAGGAAATGCTTCCTATTTTAGACAAACCAACAATTCAATACATAGTGGAAGAAGCCTCTCGTGCAGGAATTGAAGATATTATTATAGTAACCGGCAAACATAAACGTGCGATTGAAGATCACTTCGATAATCAAAAAGAATTAGAAATGGTGCTTGAAGAAAAAGGAAAAACAGACCTACTAGAAAAAGTTCAATATTCAACAGATTTAGCCAATATTTTTTATGTTCGTCAAAAAGAACAAAAAGGTTTAGGCCATGCGATTTATACTGCTCGTCAGTTTATCGGTGATGAACCATTTGCCGTGCTTCTAGGAGATGACATTGTAGAATCAGACGAACCCGCTATCAAACAATTAATGAACGTATATGAAGAAACAGGTCACTCAGTGATTGGCGTTCAAGAAGTGCCAGAGAATGTTACACATCGTTATGGTATTATTGAACCTCTAGGAAAAGATGGCCGTCGTTACGAAGTAAAACAATTTGTTGAGAAACCAGCTCAAGGCACAGCACCATCAAACCTAGCAATCATGGGACGTTACATTTTAACACCTGAAATTTTTGAGTACCTTAAAACACAAAAAGAAGGCGCCGGCAATGAAATACAATTAACCGACGCCATCGAACGCATGAACAACGATATTCAAGTTTACGCTTACGACTTTGATGGCAATCGCTTCGACGTAGGAGAAAAACTTGGCTTCGTCAAAACAACCATCGAATACGCACTAAAAGATCCAAAAATGAAAGACGAACTCGTTCACTTCATTAAAGAACTAGGACTATAAATAACAATTTAATACATCAAGAAAGCCTAAGATAGTAGCTAATATAATTATTGACTACCCAATCTTAGGCTTTTTTATTAATGTTATCTTATAATTTTGTTGTGTATTAAAAATATTATATAATATCGTTATAAAACTAAGTTACAGTCATGTATTACCTCAAACAGCTTAAGAATTTGTTTGTAGTAAAGGGGGTGATAACACATGGCTGTTGACATAATAGTAAATATTCATGTGAATTCTTTGGATTTAACATATTTTATAATATATATCATTATGACCTACAAATGGCATAAAAATAGCTCATCTTATAGTGGATTAAGATGAGCACTTAATAAAATAAGCTGTTTGTAGAAAACATATGTTTTGAGTTGACCCTCAAAATATGTTGCTTAGTTTTTCCACCTAGTGCCATTTTCAAAAACTCTAGGTGTATTTTTATACTTTTATTTTACTATGAACATATTATTAATGCAAATTCAAATAAAGTAAAAGACCCACCTCATTTTCCGCTAAGATGAGTCTTTAGGAATTTAACACCTAGGCATCTATCCCACTAAAATATAAATCCTTCACTACATATTAGATCGAAATCTAATATACCTAAATTATAATATAGAAAAATTAATCAAAACACCCCGCACAATAGCAATTCCTTGACCAAAAATATCACTTTTTAAACTTTTTTACGATTTTAATTAAAAAAGCTATAATCTTTAAATAAATAATAATTAAAAGACTATAGCCTAACAAAGGAGTATTCAATTTCGAAGAACTCAATAACTTTGAAATTGTTCCAACCTACTCCCTCCCTAATTGTAATAGTGCATGAAACTATTACTATTTTAATATAGTATCTTTTTAATAAAAAGAGCCCACAATAGCAAAGTTTTGAAAAAAATTATCAATTTTTAAACAAATTTTGAATAATGATAGATTTACAGAAAATATCACTTTATAACTTTCGCTTTGGGAAAAATGAAGATTTTTTTAAAGTTAGTCTTATCAAAATACGATATATTTAACTTCTATGAAGAAAATGATTGATAGAATAACATTAAAATCATTTTGTTGATAACAACTTTAAAAATGATGATTACGTAATTTAAGTTAATGAGTTCAATAAGTATATACCATGAAATTTCAAGCTGAAAAAAGTGGTTGAATTATGTTATTATATAATGAAAACTAATTTAAGCTGGTGGATTATAATGAATTATGTTTCTTTATTTAGTTCAGCTGGAGTAGGTTGTTATGGTTTTAAACAGCAAGGTTTTAAATGCGCAGCAACTTCGGAATTGATTGAAAAAAGATTAAACGTGCAAAAAGCAAATAATAAAGCGAAATATGATAAATCTTATGTTTTGGGAGATATAACTAAAAAGGAAGTCAAAACAGAACTTTATACAGCTATAAAAGAATATCAAAGTAAAGAAAAAGAAAGTGAAATTGATGTAATTATATTTACAGCTCCTTGTCAAGGAATGTCTGTAGCTAATCATAAAAAAAATGATGGGACTATACAAAAAAATTCTTTAGTCATTGAATCCCTTGAAATTGTTGATAATCTTAATCCTAAATTTTTTGTTGCAGAAAATGTCAGAAGTTTTATGAATACAGTATGCATCGACCATGATAAAAGGATAAAAATTGAAGATGCTTTCAAGAATTGGCTATCTTATAAATACACCTATGAAACTAAAGTAATTAATTTTAAGGATTATGGAGCAAATAGTAGTAGAACAAGGACTATAGTTATAGGGGTGAGAAATGATTTTTATTACGAAGGAATTATGAATGAATTATTTCCTGAAACTGAAAAAAGCAATGTGCTTCGAGAAGTTATTGGTCATCTACCTAGTTTAACAACAATGGGGGAAATTGATCCCAATGATATATATCATAATTTTAAACCGTATAGAGAAGACATGAGAGATTGGATATCCGATTTACACGAAGGTGAAAATGCTTTTGATAATAAAGACCCATTAAAAAGACCTCATCGCAATAAAAATGGAGAAATTATTTTTAACGTCAATAAGAATGGAGATAAGTATAAAAGACAATATTGGGATAAAGTAGCTCCTTGTATTCATACTAGAAATGATATAATTTCGAGTCAAAATACAGTTCACCCTGAAGATGATAGGGTGTTTAGTATTAGAGAACTTATGTTAATGATGAATATTCCTAGAGAATTTAAATGGATTGATGGGTATACTGAAAAAGAGTTAAACCAATTATCCTTAGAAGAAAAGAAAAAAATGTTAAAAACTCATGAAATAAATATCAGACAAAGTATTGGAGAAGCTATACCTACAATAATTATTAATAAAATAGCTAGAAATATCAAGGAAGTTTTAAAAAATGAAAAATGTAAGTCAAAAAGTGAAGAGAATTATAAACAACTACAATTTACAATCTAGAAATAAAGTTTGTGATTTTATTAAGAACAACCCTGAAAATTTGAAATTAAAAGATTTAGCAAAAATAGCTGAATTGATAAATAACAAACGAAATGATACTGCTGCATATTATTCTGATGAAGAATTAATTTCTACCATGTCGCGCTGTTTACCAGATTTTAATAAAAATACTTTGAAAATATTAGAACCGTCAGTGGGGGTTGGAAACTTTCTAGAATTAATTATTAATAAGTATAAAAATTATGATCATATTATAATAGATGTAATAGATGTTGATGAAGACAGTTTAAAAATATGTAAAATTTTAAATCACTATAGAAATTTACCGGAAAATATTGAAATTAATTATTATAATGAAGATTTTCTATTAAAAGAATTTCATAATAAATATGATTTAATTATAGGGAATCCCCCTTTTTTAAAAAAAGGACAAGTTAAAAATTGGGATATATATCAAAAAGTATTAAAAGACTATACAAGTAAAAATACTGCGGCTTTGTTCTTAAATAAATCATTAACTTTGTCTGAAAATATCTTTTTAATAATGCCCAAATATTTTCTACATAATAATGATTTTAGTAAGACGAGAAAGACCAGTTCTCATTATTGTATAAAGGAAATAATAGATTTTGGTGAAAAAGGCTTTAAAGGAGTTCTAATTGAAACTATTGCAATATTAATAAATACAGTAGATAAAAAAGGAATTACTAATGTTTATTCGCTAACTTTAGATAAAAATAATAAAATTGATCAAGGTAAAATGGTTGATGAGGAATTTCCTAGTTGGCTTATTTATAGAAATGATTTTTTTGATAAAATAGCTAGTGATATGACTTTTGGCATATTTAAAGTATTTAGAGATAGATCTATTACAAATGCTCAGTTAACAGACAATGAAAAAAACAATATCAGAGTTATTAAAAGTAGAAATATAAAAAAAGATGGTTCTACAATTATGGATATTAAAAATTATGATGCATATATTACTGAGGATAATTTAAAGGAACATAGTGTATACAAATATTTAGATAGAACTGATGTATTTTTATCACCGAATATGACTTACTATCCAAGAGTCATAAAAAAACCTAAAGGTTGTGTAACTAATGGCTCAGTAGCAATATTAGAAAATGATAGTGGATTACTAATTAAAAATAAGCATCTCAAATTTTGGAATTCAGAAATATTTACAGAATTCTATAAAATCGCTAGAAATTATAGCACTAGAAGTTTGAACATTGATAAAAATAGTGTTTTTTATTTTGGTTTGTATAATGGTGAAAAGGGATGAGTTTGTTGTTAAGTACGGATGATATTTATAAATTTTTTGAAGAGAATAATTTTGAGTATGATATAAGAGTAAGTAATAATGGAAGATGGATCGATCAAAAATGTACTCCAGATGTCTTATGTATTGTTTCAGATTGTACTTTAAATTATGTTGAAGACAATGGAGAGGATTTGAATTTTACAAGTAAAGATATTTGGAGAGCAAATTACACTAAAGAAAATGTAGAAGAAATATTTAATAAGCCAGATACTGAGCATGCTAAATCTGAAAATGAATATGATAAGTTTTTTGCGCAACCTTTAGAGCTTTTAGCCAATGCAAAAATCTTATTTAAAGAAAAAAAGGGTAGAAGCAATATTTATAAAGTTAATAATATTAAAATTTTAGAATATATAGCTTTAAAAGAAAGAAATTCACTAGAGTTTTTAAATATTTATATAAGAAAAGTTTTATCTGACAGTGATTTAACAAGTATGTTTGAACAATTTTTTCAAATACAGACTCAAGATAGCTATATAGAGCTAAAAGATAAATTCGAAAATTTTATTATTAATAATACTAAAATTAATGGCTCTTTAGAAGCTAGAAGAATTTTTACTAAAGTAATAAATCCATTAGCTTTTAAAGAAAAGAAAAAAGGGACTTCTAGAGGCAGAATATCAAAAAATGTAATAACCTATTCAAATTTAATGTATAACACTGAGAATTTTAGAGATAAAAATTTAGATAAACCTAAAAATATGACAAGGCAAGAATGGGCAGTATTGCATAAAAAAGAGGTTAACGTACAGTATTATAAATATCAATCTAAAAAAGCAAAAGTTTTCCTTAGAAAATATAATGATGCCTATAGAAATGGTTTATCAGAAGTAACTGTTGATAATGACCAAGAAAAAGCTACGCAAATACATCATATATTTCCACAGCACCAGTATCCAGAAATATCAATGTACTATGAAAATCTAATTGCAATCACACCCAATCAGCATTTCATAAAAGCGCACCCTAATAATAATACTCAACGTATTGATAAAGATTATCAAGAAATTTTATTAAAATCAAAAGCTGGAATCATTGAAGAAGATATAAGTAATAAAGGTGAAGAATCTATCTATAATTTTGATAACTTTGTAAAAGTGCTTAATTCTGGATTTAATAGCGAGTATTCTATTAGAGAAAATGATTTTATAAGTGTTATGGAAACTATTAGTGATTACTATAGTTAGCAAATTAATATATTATAGATTTGAAAAGCTTGTTTTCTATAATGAATGGAAAACAAGCTTTTTAATTTTTATTGATAGCAAAAGTTTTGTGAAACCCAAATAAACAAGTTGTATATTATTATAATTATTAATTTAAGATACCTAGATATTGAAGTTTTACGACACTCCAACGTTGATTATAAATGAACCTAAATGCTAAAAAGCACTTAGGTAAGAAATTCTAAAGATGAACTACGAATGACGTTGTGTGACGCCTGAGGGAGCAGGATGAGTGTCGAGACCAAGGCTCGACCCAGCCCCCTAGGCAAGCATCACAACAGAATGAGTAAATGGTCATCTAAGAATTTCTTTAAAAGCCTACAAGTTGAGAAGATCCCCTAGGAAAGGGAGCAAAAAACGTAACGAACTAAATACTATATACATAAAAAGTTTAGTAGGTTTTATTTTCAAAAAAATGAACTATTTGTGAAAAGTATCACAAAATGCTTTAAAAAATTTTAAAAGGGTGTATTATTAAGAATGTAAGGAATGAGTAATTACTAATTGGAGTGATACTGATGAGAAAAGTAATTGAAGAAGTTATTTTTTCTGATGAAGGCAGTTATGATATTTATTTGAAAACTGGCGTTAATCAAGGAATGATCGGTGACATTAAAGATGGCTACTTAACCATCGATTCTATTCCATATATTGATGCCGAACGCCTTTATTACTACGGACTCGAACGTAAATCATTAGTCACAAACTAACACCAAAATTGAATGACCTCCTATCCATTCAAATAGATATGCCCTCGGGTGAGCAAACGGGGGCATAACCATAAATATACCCCTAATCATTCTGGAATAATGTGTTGAAAGCCCATGTCTTACCGAGTGAGACATGGGCTTCTAGTTTATAATGATTTAAAATTGATCTTTGAAATTTTTCTTAACTTCATTGTAATCATATTTTTGATTATATAACTTGAATTTAATACCATCCTCCGTTGAAAATGGCATTCTCACATTTGGAATACCCTCAAGTCGCATAATAAATTCTCTTTCTTGACGTGTACGTTGACGTACTGACATTTCTAACCATTCTTCTTCTGTGTATAAGTCTTCAAAACGGAATGTAAAACTTGTTCTGCTCATTTCAGCACGCAACTTTTGAATACGTTCTTCAAATGTCATAGATTTTCCTCCTATCAATATGCCCAATACTTTGCCATATATTAACTTTATTACGTTTTTATGATTTTTACAATTACTCGTGTGATTTTCGCTAAGAATTTTTAAAAATAATGGTATAAGTGGGTTTAGGATTTAAACATTTAGGAAAGGTAATCAATGAAACTAGAAAAAAGGGTGACGTAAACATGACAGAATTAAAAGAACGTGTGGCAATTGTGACAGGTGCGAGCAGTGGCATTGGCGCAACGATCGCTAAAACACTTGCGAAAGAAGGCGTAAAAGTCGTATTAGCTGGACGTAGTGATGAGAAACTACAAGAAGTTGCTAAAGATATGAACGAAGGCGACTTCCTAATCACACCAACGAATGTGAAATTTAAAGATGAAGTAGACGCTTTAGTGGAAAACGCCATCGCAAAATTCGGCAAAGTAGATTTCTACGTAAACTGTGCCGGTGTTAATACTTCAGCGCGTATTACGAAATATGATTTAGATGAATGGGAAGCGATGATTGATACAAATATTAAAGGTTTATTATATGGCGTACATGCCGTATTACCTAAATTTGAAGAACAAGGTTCAGGTCATTTAGTTAATTTAGCTTCTGTGTCAGCGACTGAAGTATCTAATGAAAGCACATTATATAGTGCGACTAAGTCAGCTGCCTTAATGATATTTAACGGTTTAGAGAAAGAACTTGCACGCACAGGTATCAAAACGACAAGTATCCATCCTGGCATGGTAGCAACACCTATGACAGAGAATACGGACTTTGGTGGCCGTAAGAAACTTGATCCTGAAAACATTGCAGATGCTGTGGTTTATGCTTTAACACAGCCTGATCATGTGAATGTGAACGAAATTACCGTGCGACCTGTTTAATATAATATAATATGATATGAGAAGGAGGCTGAGACAAATAAAATGTCTCAGCCTCTGTTAGCATTTTGGCAGTAGCTAACTGAATTGAAATGCACTTATATTAAGCTTTTTCAATTCTAGTTATTCTTGCCGGGGAGCGGGGCCCTAACATAGAGACTTTCGAAAAAGAAAGTCTACGGTCAACGTGAGTTGGGGTTGGACGACGAAATTATTTTAATTTCTGTCTCGCTCCCCTCTTTGTTTTTATACGGAATGTGGTGTGTTGAAATGATACACTTAGGGTGAAGGGCAGTAATAGGGTATTCATTTTCAAAAAGGAGTGGCTGAGATGGAACAACGTCTTTATGAATTATTGGATTTATTGGTGCGATTTAATACGGAAAGTCCGCCGGGTCGTAATACAGATCCATTGCAGGATGAGATTGAGCAGTTGTTACGTGGACTAGATTTCGATATTCAGCGTGAGCGTCTGTATGACAATGATAGTGTGATTGTGGCTACGCTAAAGGGTGAGGATCCTAATGCACCGAAATTAATCTTGAATGGTCATGTAGATGTGGCGTCTGTGGAAGATGATTCAAATTGGGACTACCCACCGTTTAAACTTACTGAACAAGAGGGTTGGTTATATGGTCGCGGTGTGAGTGACATGAAAGGTGGTATGGCCACGCTCTTCTATGTTCTTGAAAAGTTGCATCAAGAAGGTCGCCAGCCTAAAGGTGATATTATTGTGCAATCTGTGGTAGGTGAAGAGGTCGGCGAAGCGGGTACGAAATTGGCTTGTGAAATAGGAGCTAAAGCCGATTTAGCGTTGGTGTTAGATACGAGTGAGAATATGGCGCTAGGGCAAGGTGGCGTAATCACTGGTTGGATTACGGTGAAAAGTAAGAACACCATTCACGATGGCGCACGTAGTCAAATGATTCATGCAGGTGGTGGATTATTTGGTGCGAGTGCGATTGAAAAGATGACGAAAATTATTCAAGCGTTGAATGAATTAGAACAGCATTGGGCAGTTATGAAACACAGTCCCGGTATGCCCCCAGGCGCTAATACGATTAACCCAGCCGTCATTGAAGGAGGACGACATCCAGCGTTTATAGCGGACGAATGTCGTTTATGGATTACGGTGCATTACTTACCGAATGAAAGCTATGAAGATGTAATCGCTGAAATTGAAGATTACCTAAATCGCGTAGCAGAAGTGGATATTTGGCTTCGTGAAAACCCATTACAATTTGAATGGGGTGGCGAATCCATGATTGAAGATAAAGGTGAAATCTTCCCAAGCTTTACAATTCCTTTAGAACATCCTGGATTTAAACAATTACAAGAGGCTCATCGTAACGTCTATGACAGTGAAATGGAACATGGCATGAGCACGACAGTAACAGATGGTGGTTGGACAGCCCATTTCGGTATACCGACTATACTGTATGGGCCAGGTAGCCTAGAAGAAGCCCATAGCGTAGATGAAAAAATAGAAGCAGACGAGTTAAGCACCTATAGCGACGTACTTTACACATTCCTCAACCATTGGTACGACCATCCAGAAAAATAAATAGATTTGAAGAATTTTATTTAAATAATAAATTATAAAAATAAATAACGAGTAGTGAGTGCGAACACGTAAATGCGATATAGTTATTGGTAAACGTCAGTGTTCATGCACTTACATAAGTAGTTCTAAAATGGATAATGGAATGTAGTTATGCTGAGTAAAGGAACTTAATGATTAACATTTAAGTAAGAAATTCTAAAGATGACCTACGAATGACGTTGTGTGACGCCTGAGGGAACAGTACAAGTTGAAGACCTTAGAAATCCCCACAGATTTATCTGTGAGGTATTTCTGGCTGAAACTGTACCCTAGGCAAGCATCACAACAGAATGAGTAGTAGCTAATGGTAGAAGAACTATAAAGATAAATGAAAAAGGCAATGGCCCGATTAAGGACCATTGCCTTTACTAGTACAAAGACTATTTTTTAAATGAATGACGAATACGGTTCATCCAGCCAGCACGACGTTTAGAAACGACGGGCATGCCTGAAGGTTGTGCAGTTTGTTTCTTTAGCTCCTGACCGTACTTCATTGCTTCTTGCATTAAGTAAACTTGAGAGTTTAATGGAGATAAATTGTTTTGAACATAGTGGTACTCACCATTTTGATCTTGATAACGCCCTTTTTGGTTATCAGACAATTGTAAATCCATAAAGTCTACTAAACGTTTACCAATTTCTTTATCTTCTACAGGGAATAGAATTTCCACACGCTTAATCATATTACGTGTCATTACGTCTGCAGATGATAAGTAAATACGTTCGTCGCCATTGTTATGGAAGTAATAAATACGTGAATGTTCTAATAAACGTCCTACGATACTTACTACTTCGATATTTTCACTGATACCAGGAACACCTGGTTTTAAGCAACAAATACCACGAATGATTAATTGGATTTTTACACCCGCTTGTGATGCTTCGAATAACTTTTCAATAATTGCTTTATCTGTTAATGAGTTCATCTTCATCATGATTTTACCGTTACCATGTTGAAGATGGCTACTAATTTCTTTATCGATACGATCAATGAAGACGTCACGAATATCGAATGGCGCTACGATTAATTTATTATATTCTGGTTTAACCGAGTAGCCACTTAAGTAGTTGAAGAAGTTGATCGCATCTTCTGCAATTTCTTTATTTGTTGTGATGATACCCATGTCAGTGTAAAGTTTCGCTGTTTTATCATTATAGTTACCTGTACCTAAGTGTACGAATGATGTTAATTCGCCACCGATACGTTTGACCACTAGGGCGATTTTACTGTGTGTTTTTAAATGCGTCATACCGTAGATAACGTGACATCCCGCATCTTCTAACATACGTGCCCAATGAACGTTATTCTCTTCATCGAAACGTGCTTTTAATTCTACAAGTACGGTTACTTGTTTACCTTTTTCAGCAGCTTCTTTTAAGCTGTTAATAATCGGTGAATCTTTACTTACACGGTACAACGTTTGTTTAATGGCTACTGTGTTTGGATCATCAGCAGCTTCACGAATGAAGTCGACGATAGGTTCAAAAGATTCGTATGGATGATGGAAGAAGATGTCACGTTTTAATGCAAGGTCATATAAGTTGTTATTACCTAAAGAACGTGGAATTTGTGGCGTATATTTCTCATAAGTTAAGTAATTTAATTTATGAGATAAATGGCCAACTAGACCAAAGATAAATGTTAAATCTAATGGTCCATTTAAGAAATAAACGTCTTGTTTATCCACTTCAAGTGTTTCAATGAGCCAGTCTAAATCATCTGGATTAGCTGTACGACCATCTACTTCTAAACGTACGGCTGAACCACTTTTACGTTCTTTTAAGAAACGTTCGATTTCGATTAATAAATCTTCTGCACCATCTTCATGAATCGTTAAATCGGCGTTTCTTGTAATTCTGAATGTAAATGTATTTAGAACTTCATATCCAGTGAATAAGTAGTTAATGAAGTATGTAATTACGTCTTCAACCATAACTACATATTGCTTAGCTCCTTCATTGTAAGTTAAGAATCTTGGAATGAGTGAAGGAATTTGGACAATAGCTGAATTAATTGCATCCTCAGTATCAATATCAACAAAGATATTTAAACTTTTGTTATTTAATTTTGGGAAAGGATGGTACGCATCAATGCCAAGTGGCGTTAAAGTTGGTAAGATGGTTAATTTGAAATCTCTTTCTAACTTAGTTATTAATGTGTCAGATAGTTCATCCGGTTTGCACATAACGATGTCGTAATCTTTTAATTCCTCAATTAATTCATTGTAGCGTTCGTATTGTTTGTCAACGAATTTTTTAGCTTTTTCTTGGATGGCGTCAACTTGTTCTTGTGGTGTCATTTGTGCTTTGTTTTCAGGTTTGTCATATCCCATTTTAACTTGGTCTTTTAAACCAGCGACACGAACCATAAAGAATTCATCTAAGTTCGAACTAAAAATTGACACGAAATTTAATTTTTCGAGTAGTGGATTGTTATTATCGTATGATTCTTGTAGTACGCGATAGTTGAAATCCAACCAACTTAATTCGCGGTTATTATAGTATTGTGGTAAACTGATATCATTTTCTCCCAATTGAGTTTGCATATTCCAAATACACCTCGTCATTTCCTCAAATATACTTTATTTATAGTGATTTTATAGTCAATGGCAGAATGACCTAATTATAAGATATCATATTAACTTTAAGATTTTGTAAAGATGATAGAAACTTTCCCTTTTAGTATCTTTTCTATATGTTTTTTTTGTCTTGTAGCTTGATACTCTTCAGCGATAGGTTCACCATCTGCGTAATAAACAGTAAGTTCATAATCATCTTCGCCTTTTTTCTTTTTCTTCAATTCCACATCGTCCACGAAACTTGTATGTGAAATATTGAGTGCATTGATGAATTTAATAATGCCACCCAATGCTTGAATCGTATCGATTTCTTTATTATTAAACCATTCTGTTTCTTTGCAATAAAACTTAAGTAGTGATTTATTTTTAAAACTAGCGAGTAATGCTAGTTTTACACGGTCTTTATGCGTGTAACCATTAATCATTGAGTTCGCAATAATATAGTAAGTATGTGGCGAACTTGAATCTGAATCAATAAAGCTACCTAAATAATAGATATAAGCGCCTTCTTCAAATAAGCGTTGATCATTATCGCTAACATCTAAATCGCGCATCTCAATAAGTTGAGATAATAAAGATTTAGCTAATTTTAAGCGGGCTTGTGAACTCACATCCTCAATATGATATTCACGTGCTAAAAAATGGATTGACTCTTTTCGCACATTACTTTTATCGAATACATCTGGATAACTTTCACGAATTTGTTTAATGACATAGCCTTCGCGTAAACCATTTCTTGAAAATGTAAATTGTGTTGCGTCTACTTTTTTATAAAGTGCTTTAAAAACAGACACCGCTGGTAAAATAATGTCTACTCGGTCGCGACTTAACCCATCTAAATTGGTTAAATCATCACGTGAACTTTTACGGATAATATCATAAACTTCATCAATATCTTTATTTGTCATTGTATAGTTATGAACGCCACCAATAGGATAGGAATGTTCAGCTTGATGGATACGAGCTACGTTTCGAGCAGAACCGCCTACACCAACTAGCGCTACTTCTTGATCCTTTAACCAATCTAACGTATCAAATTGTTGTGATAAAAACTTCTCCATATCCTTAATCGCACTTTTATCGTTATGATCTTTGTCTTCGAAGAATTTGCGTTTTAATGTCACAACACCGAATGGGAAACTATGCGATTCAAACAATTCTTTATCTTTAAATAGTGTAACTTCTGTGGAACCGCCCCCGATATCTACAGATACACCATTTTCTATTTCAGTGGTATGTGTAATTGCATAGAAACCATAATACGCTTCATCTTTTTCAGGTATGATTTGAATATCGAGCCCGACTTCTTTTTTTACGGCTTTAGCGATTTCATCGTTATTCTTTGATTGACGAATCGCAGCTGTGGCAATGGGATGTAATTCTGTAACATTGAATTTATCCGAAACCGTTTTGAAGCTGTGTAATGCATCGATTAAGACATGTATGCCTTCTTTACTCATCTTATTTTCTTTAGTGAGATATTGGCTCAAGCGGGCAGGGGTTTTAATATTAAGTAATTCACTAAGACCTGTTTGTTTATCGAATTTAAATATTACTAATCTGATGGTATTTGATCCAATATCTATTAAACCTATACGTTCTTCCATCATGTCCTCCTCAATGACTAGAATATGTGTTGAATTTTATTACTTATTTATATTTTTATTTTACCGTAATATTGTGGATTGAAAAAGGGAGCAAGAGCAAATCTTAGCGTATTAATAAGAAAAAAGTAGAAAAGAAATCAATTAATTTGAAAACGATTTCTTTTCTACTCTTATTTCTAATTATTTAGGTATTTTAACAGGGCCACCTGGTCCGAGTGGAATGCCAATTAAGTACCAGATGATTACAAATATAGTCCAAGCGATACTTAAAGCAATGGTGTATGGCATGAGACTTGAAAGGAGTGAACCAAGTTTCATATTTTTATCATACTTTTGCGCATAAGAAAGCAATAATGGCATATAAGGCATCATTGGCGTAATAGGGTTAGTAACTGAATCACCTACACGATAAATCATTTGTGTAAAAGCAGGATGGAAGCCAACTAAAATCATCATTGGCACAAATATAGGTGCGAGGATACCCCATTTAGCTGACGCACTACCAATCAACATATTGACTAAACTACTTAAGAGGATGATACCGATAATAAGAACGATACCATTTTGATGTTGTAATAGTTTGGCGCCATATACTGCGACAATAATTCCTAAGTTACTCCATTGTAGAAAGGCAAGTAATTGAGCCGCAAAGAAGACGATTAAAATGAATGAGCCCATTGAACCTAATGAGTCTGCAATCATAGTGCCTAAGTCTTTTGTGCTTTTAACTTGTTTACTCTTAACTCCGTAAATAATCCCAGGAATTAAGAAGAGGACTAAGATAACTAAACCGACCCCATTAATTAATGGTGAATCGTCTATTAAGCTACCTGTCTTCGCATTACGAAGCCAACTTGATTCAGGAATACAACAAATAATGAGCGCAATAATCAAGACAATAAATGAAATGTTTGCCCATAACAGTGCTTTTTTCTCAGTAGGTGTTACTTTAGATGATGTTTCCTCATCTTCATCTAGGTCAGATTGACTTTCATCATACTTTCCTAAATGGGGAATGACAATTTTAGTTGTTACGAAGTAAATCACTGGTAGTACTAAGAATACACTGGCTGCGATAAAGTACCAGTTCATTGCGACATTAATTTTAACGTTATCTGAGACTATTTTTGTAGCAGGTTCAGTAAAGGCATAAACAAGTGCATCTTGCATACCAATTAACAGATTGGCACCAAATCCTCCAACTGCAGCAGCGTAAGCCATTGTTAAACCGGCAATAGGGTGGTAACCAATCTTAATGAAAAGCATAGCAGCAAGTGGTGGTAAAATCACTGTGGCTGCGTCTCCCGCTAAACTCCCTAAGATACCAATTAAAATAATCGTAGGTAAGATCAATTTATTAGAGGCTTTATTCACGACTGAGATCATTAACTTGTCAAAGTAACCTGTCTTTTCAGCGGCACCGACACCAATCATTACAGCAAGCACCAAGCCAAGTGCCGGGAATTCAGAGAAATTCTTAATTGCATCATTCATAATCATCGCAATACCGTCTGTACTAATAATACTTTTGGCATGAATCACCTTACCGGTACCTGGATGTTTAACTGAAATATTAAATAAAGAGACAATCCACGTGATGATGGCTAAACCGACACACATGAGAAAGAAGAGTACTGCTGGATCGGGTAATTTATTACCCACTTTTTCAACGCCATTTAAAAACTTTGTAAGTAAAGATGGTTTATCTTTTGTATTTGCATTCATGAAATGGCCCCCTTTGTTAGATAACGTAAAGTATAACAAACTAATTTTTAAAATATAGCAATATTCAGAAATTTAAATATAAGAATTATTTATTACTTGAATAAGTTATTTAAATTTAGAAATTTTGGATATTAGGTTTAAAATCTTTTTTGTTAAGCGCTATCATTTGTACGCTCGCGTTTGAGGTGCTTCATTTTGTGGAAAAAGAATGAAGAATAAAATAATAAGTTGAGTAGAAATCAATTTGGGAGCGTGAACAGTTATGAAACGTTTAGAGAATAAAATCGCAGTGATTACAGGGGCCAGCACTGGTATTGGGCAAGCGTCTGCGAAAGCATTAGCTGAAGAAGGTGCGCATGTCTTAGCGTTAGACATTTCTGATGAATTAGAGAAGACTGTCGAAGAGATTAAACAAAATGGTGGTAAAGTGACGGCTTATAAAGTAGATATTTCAGATGATCAACAAGTTCAAGATTTCGCGAAGAAAGCGAAAGAAGAATATGGATGTATTGATGTCATCTTTAATAACGCAGGTGTGGATCACAGTGCAGGTCGTATTCATGAGTATCCAGTGGAAGTGTTTGATAACATTATGAACGTAGATATGAGAGGTACGTTCTTAGTAACGAAATTCTTACTTCCACTAATGATGGATAATGGCGGTTCTATTATTAATACGTCTTCATTCTCAGGACAAGCAGCTGACCTATATCGTTCAGGATATAATGCTGCAAAAGGTGCGGTGATTAACTTTACGAAATCTATCGCGATTGAATATGGCCGTGAGAACATTCGTGCTAATTCGATTGCACCTGGTACAATTGAAACCCCATTAGTAGATAACTTAGCAGGCACGTCTGAAGATGAAGCGGGTAAAACATTCCGTGAAAATCAAAAATGGGTAACACCACTAGGTCGTTTAGGTAAACCAGAAGAAGTAGGCAAACTTGTAGCCTTCTTAGCATCAGACGATAGTTCATTCATTACTGGAGAAACAATCCGTATTGATGGTGGCGTGATGGCATACACTTGGCCTGGCGAAATGCTAAGCGATGACAGTTGGAAAAATACAGTAGAATAAAAATGAATCGTGGTATTTAAAAAGGTCGTTCTATTAGTTTAGAACGACCTTTAATTCGTTATTTATTTTATAAAAATGATATAATATAGCTGTCGTCTTTCCTTAGACGGTAATTCGTTTAAGGGAGGTGGAGTTTATGACGTTAATCTTCGTATTAGTAATAGCCCCGTTACTTAATCGGTGGCTCAATATATTGTTCGATTATTGGTTTGAACAATATAAGAAACGAAAAGGCGACTAATACCAGTACACCATTTGAAAAACCCCAGTCTACTGCCATAGACTGGGGTTTGGTGACGTCATATGACGTTAATCTTCGTTAAATAAAGCATATCATACTCGAGTGTAATAATGCAATATTTCAATAATATCTCTTAAACTATCAACTTTATAATATTTTAACTAGTAAGTTACCATTTTATTTTGTTATAAGCATCATCGTTAAGTGAGCGGACGATTTCAGTTACAAGTCGTACTGAATTTTCATAGTCATCTGTATGCAACACTGACACATTTGAATGCATGTAACGTAATGCCACACCAATAGAAATCGTAGGTATACCTTCATTTGCAACGTGAATACTACCTGCGTCTGTACCACCGCCTGGTGTTGTATCCCATTGAACTGTAATATAATGTTTCTTTGCCACTTCTTTAATGTGTTGACGTAAGCCTTGATGCGCCACATTTGAAGCGTCCATTAATATAACCACAGGGCCATTACCGATAGCTGTTTCATTACCTAAATTAGACATGCCTGGCGTGTCATATGCCACAGCCACGTCTACTGCGATAGCTAAGTCTGGTTTAATTTTATTAGCAGCCACTTTAGCACCACGTAAACCGACTTCTTCTTGTACTGTTGCACCAGAATAAAGGTCGATACCAATTTGTTCATCTTTCAGATTTTTAAGAACATCGATAGCAAGCGCACAACCATAACGGTTGTCGAAGGCTTTAGCAGTTAAATATTTACCATTCGCAAGTTGCTCGAACTCACTATATGGCGTAATCATATTGCCAACTTCGACGCCATGTTGTTCAGCATCTTCTTTACTACGCACACCGATATCAATAAACATCTCTTTAATATCGATTGGCTTTTTACGTGCTTCTGGTGTAAGAACATGAGGCGGTTTAGAACCAATAATACCGCGAATCTCTTTGCCATCATCTGTCGTGATCGTTACTTTTTGTGACAACATCACTTGATTCCACCAGCCACCAATCGGTTGGAATTTGATGAACCCATTATTATCAATGCTTGTCACGATGAAGCCAATTTCGTCTAAGTGTCCTGACACCATTAACGATTTAGTACCTGTTTTACTTTCTTTTTTTCCGAAAATGCCACCCAAACCGTCTTCGATAATTTCATCACTCACGGGTTCTAAATAATGACGCATTGTTTCTTTAACTTTACGTTCGTACCCCGCAATACCATTTACGTCAGTCAATGACTTAAGTAATTCAATTGACTCTTTCATATGTACGTGACCCCCTAATATATAGTTACAATCATTGTAGCATGATTAAACTTAATTTTCTGAAAAAATAATGGTTTCAAATATAAAAAGATTTGAAAAAACTCACATCATCAATAAGTAAGTGCTATAATTTATTGTGAAAATGAATAAAAGGGAAGTAGAGGCATATCATGAAGAAGTTCTTAACGTTAGTGGGTATTATTGTATTATGTGTAAGCATGTTAAGTGCTTGTAGTAAAGAGCGCTCAAAAACATATGAAGGTGATGTTGATGGTAAACATGTCATCACAACTTTGACTTATAAGAAGAATAAAGTATTAAAACAAAACACAATTAGCACTTTAAAATATAATGATTTGGGTATGTCGAAAGAAGAAGGTAAAAAAGCATTTGATGATAATCGTTTACTGAAAGATTATAAAGGTGTCTCTTATAAATTAGAAAATAACCACGAAAAATGGGTGGAAACTGTTGAGATCGACTACAAAAAAGCGGACCTTAAAGAAATAGGAAAACAACTTCCGTACGCTACATTATCTAAAAAAGGTAAAAAAGTGAATATGGAAGGGTCTGTACGTTATTTAAAACATTTAGGATTTAAACAAAAATCGAATATGACGGATGACTAGAAAGAGAAAAGGAGTGGACGTTTTTGTCCACTCTTGTTTATTGTTAAATACTGTTTAGTGCGGCATCTAAGTCGTTGATAATGTCTTCTGCATTTTCAGTACCAATAGATAGACGTACCATTTCTGGAAGGACGCCGGATTGACGTTGTTCTTCTTCAGTTAATTGTTGATGTGTTGTACTTGCTGGATGAATGACTAATGATTTCGAATCACCAACGTTCGCAAGTAATGAGAATAATTGTAATTCGTCAACAAAGTGGGCGATATCGTCAATTGAACCATCCACACCAAATGTAAGAATAGCACCTTGTCCTTTAGGCAAGTATTTATTTGCGAGTTGATGATATTTACTGTTTTCAAGTCCTGGATAATTAACCCATGTCACTTTAGGGTGTTGATCAAGGAAGCGTGCTACTTTTAAAGCATTTTCAGAGTGACGTTCCATACGTAAATGAAGTGTTTCAAGACCGATTAAGAATTCATGCACATTGTAAGGAGAAACGGCTGAACCTAAGTCACGTAATAATTGAACACGGGCTTTCGTGATATAAGCAGCTTCGCCCACATCTTTCGTATAAGAAATACCGTGATAACTAGGATCAGGCTCAACTAAACCAGGGAATTTGCCGTTATCCCAATTGAATTTACCGCTGTCTACGATGATGCCACCGATAGAAGTGCCGTGACCGCCAATAAATTTAGTGGCAGAGTGAATGACGACATCAGCGCCATGTTCAAATGGACGACACAAGTAAGGAGAGGCAAATGTATTATCTATGACTAATGGCATACCGTTATCGTGAGCAATATTTGCGACAGCTTCAATATCTAGTACATCAATGGCAGGATTACCAATTGTTTCTGCATAAATCGCACGTGTTTTATCGTTAATCGCTTTTTTAAAATGATCAGGGTTACTTGGATCGACAAAATGGACTTTGATGCCTAATTTTCTAAAAGTAATATTTAATAAGTTGAATGAACCTCCGTAAAGATTTGAAGAGGCAACGATTTCTGAGCCAGTTTCAACAATATTGAGTAAGGCAAGTGTGATGGCTGCTTGTCCTGAAGACGTTGCGAGTGCACCTACGCCACCTTCTAACTGAGCCACGCGTTCTTCAAAGACATTTTGCGTAGGGTTCATAATACGTGTGTAGATGTTTCCTGGTTGGGCGAGGGAGAATAAATCATGAGCGTGTTGCGTGTTATCAAAGACATAGCTTGATGTTTGATAAATCGGCACTGCACGTGATTTAGAGAATTCATCGATGACTTGACCGGCGTGAATCGTTTGAGTTTCAATTTTCCAATTTGGGCGTTGTTCTGACATAGTGAGGACCTCCAATTAATTGAATATTCAGATAATTATGTTTGTATATATTATACTAAAGATGGAGGATAAATCAAACTGGATTACTCGGGATTGGAAAATAAATATAAATTAAGCTAGGTTACCGTCGTAAATAACCTAGCTTAATATACTTTAACTTATTAGCTTCAATTTATAGTTTGCGATTTCTTGGAGTGTGCCATCGTCTCGCTTAATCACGATATGGTCTTTTGTAATTTCGTTCGGACTTTTAACACCGACTGCAGCTGCGATATTGAATAAACCTTCATGTAAACTTGTTACATAGTTTGTCACACGGTATTGCTTTTCATCAATAATTAGCGCTTTCTCTTTTTTAGGGTCAGTCGTTGCTACGCCAACTGGACACGTATTTAAGTGACATTGTTGACTCATAATACATCCAACACTAATCATCATCCCACGTGCGACGTTAACTAGGTCAGCACCTAAACCTAACGCGATAGCAATTTTATCAGGTGTGATTAATTTACCTGAAGCAAAGATTTTCATTTTATCACGTACGTGATAGCGTTCTAGCATGCCTGAAACGATAGGTAAGGCCGTGAATAAAGGTAAACCTACACCATCTTGAAGTTCTTGGAAAGTGGCCCCTGTACCACCTTCACCACCGTCGATCGTAATAAAACTTGGATAAATATCAAGTTTTACCATAGCTTGTACTAACTTTTCGACTTCCTCTACTTTGCTGACTACAATTTTAAAGCCAACAGGTTTTTGACTGATGCTACGAATTTTATCTACAAATTGCAATAGTTCTTCTGGTGAATTAATAAAATCGAAGCGGTTAGGTGAGTTAATGGTTTTATGAGGTTCCACGTTTCGAATTTTAGCGATTTCTTCCGTTACCTTATTACCTTCCATGTGGCCACCACGTGTTTTAGCCCCTTGAGCAAGTTTAAGTTCATAAGCTTTAATTTCTTTGTGTTGATTTAATTCTTTAAACAAATCTTCACTGAAATGACTTTCTTTATCACGAACACCGAATAAGCCTGGTCCAATTTGGAAGATGATATCGCCGCCGCCTTTAAGATGGAAATCTGACAAACCACCTTCACCTGTATTCATCCAAGTCCCTGCACGTGCTAACCCTTTCGATAAGGCTGTAATCGCATGTGAACCTAACGCACCATAACTCATCGCTGATTGACCTACAAGACGTTTGATTCTAAATGGATGAGCAAGCTCTTCTCCCAAGACGATCGCATTTTCATCCGATAAATAGAATGGATCAATGTCTTTTTGCTCACGATGTTCATCACGTTTAAACAATCTTTGACTATCTACAGAATAGAGAAATGTAGAAATCATTGTACGATTATCTACTTGTAATTCCGTCGTTTGTAATGGAAACATCGTATTGCGTATGTAAAATCCTTCTTTATATTCTCTTAGTGTCCCGAAACTTGACATACGTGAATTATATTTCCCTGATAATACTATATTTGTGTATTCACTTCTTGAAAATGGTTTCCCTTCGGTATCGTTCGCAAATAAATACTGACGTAATTCTGGGCCGATTTTTTCAGCAAAATAACGCACTCTTCCTAGCACAGGATAGTTACGTAATACACTATGTTGCGATTGTGCTCGGTCTTTAAATAATAAAACTAATAAAAGTCCTAACGCGCCAATAACTATAATAAAGATCATAGCATTAACGATAAATTGCATCGTAGTAAGCAATTCTGTCATTTATAATTCCTCCCCTTTGGCCTTTTATACCCTTAATGATATAACAATTAATATTTTTTACAATTATAGTTTTTAAATTTTTATAAAAAATTGAAAAAACAAATTTAATAAAAATCAATTGGTCTTATGATAAGGTTATTTTAAAATAGTAAACTATAAGTGTTGTAGGTTTGAGGTGACACATGAAGAAAGAGAAAGAAGTTATTAAATATGTAGTTCCTAGAAATCGATGGGGGAGTAATGAAATAGTTAAAAAAGATTTCCTACTCGTTCCTATCTTTTTATTTTTTCAAATACTGATGCCAATTATTATTGTGTTCGGTGTATTAGGTGTAACGGCGATGATTACGCAAGATCCACCCCCGTTATATTTTTATAATTTGACGTTGAGTATTAGTTTTGTCATTGCTCAGTTTATAGTGATTGTAGCGTTTTTTGCCTTGCATAAGTTTTATATTGTAGATGTTGCGCGACGTCAATTTCATTTCGCTAAACAACATTTAGGTATGGTTATTGCTACGACGAGCTTTGTTTTATTAGCTTATTATAGTGTTAATTTCGGGGTTTCAATGCTTCCATCGCCATTAAGTTATGATAAAACACAAGCTCAAATTCGGTTAGAATGATTATTCAATCATCCTAGTGCGATTATCTTTACCTTTATTACAATGGTTATTTTCAGACCATTAATTGAAGAATTAATCTTCAGACATCTGATTATCCATGAATTAAGTAAACGTTTTAGTTTAACCTTTATGATAGGGCTTAGCTTAGTTATAGAAGTATTGGCACATGTCTACGATTTAATATCTTGGCTAGAAATCCTACCATACATGATACTCTCTCTCGGTGCCATCATTGTTTATTTGAGAAGTGATAAGAACTTAGCAGCTTCCTTCTTATATCATAGCTCTGTACAATTGGTCATATTTATTATTACAATGATTGAGAGGTTTTTTTAATTTTTGAAAAGTAATATCACTTATTTATGAGAATCAGAAGATAAGGAGAGACATATGACTTCGGAATATAATGATTCGCAACAAACTAATGAACAACCACCAATAAGAAATGAATTTGCCTCTAAACGTATAGTGAAAAGAGATTTCTGGCTTATTCCTGCTTATGCAGGGTTTAATATGGTGTTAATTATTATGTTGTTATCAATGACTATGAGAACGCTCACTTATTTATTCGGGCCCATGCCTGAAAATCAATTTGAGCGCAGTTTAATGTCTTGGGGACAAATTTACACCCTCATTGGTCAATGCTTAATATTGTTATTATTTTATTTAATGCATAAAAAAACAATTATCCCCATAGCTATGCAACGTTTTAAAGATTTAAAGAAACATATAATCTTAATAATTATAGTATTTGTAGTGATGTATTTATTACTAGGCGTTTATGGCTGGTTTATTGAATTATTGCCTGAAAAATATCAATTTGATGATACTGTTAACAACAAAACAATTGAACAATTATTTACTATCAAATGGTTATGGCCAATTCTATTTTTAGATATCGTTATCATTACGCCAATTGTGGAAGAACTATTATTTAGACATTTAATTATTCATGAACTAGGTAAGAAATTAACTTATGGTGCGATGTATGTCGTTTCCATTTTGGTTTTTGCTGGTTTACACGTCATACATGCAACGTCACCATTTGAAATAGGTCCCTACATCATTATGGCTATTGGATTTGTGGTTGCCTATCATTTTAGTGGGCGAAATCTAGCAACAACTATAACGTTACATATGGCGAATAATTTTATATCTTTTATATCTATTATTATTCCTTTTATTTTAGGTAAATAATGGGGTATATGGAAGTAAGACGTGATTCAGACGTTAGTGTGTTGATCGTCTTACTTTTTTGTTTTATAGCGAGACATTTACATTGATGTTTAAATTAAAGTTTAGAAAAATTAAATTTAATTATTTAATAAATAGTAGTAGGATAGGAATGAGGAGGTCAGAGACCGATGTTGTTAGAAATTAAAAATCTAAGTTATAAAGCATCTCGACGAGACATTTTAAAAAATATTAACTTTCAATTCGATAAAGGTGAAACGATTGCTATAGTAGGCCCTTCAGGTAGTGGGAAAAGTACTTTCCTAAAACAAATTAATAATTTAATTAGTCCTACAAAAGGGGAGCTTTATTTTAAAGGGAAACCGTATAGTGATTACGAACCAGAAACATTACGTTCACAAATTAGTTACCTTATGCAACAAAGTGAATTATTTGGAGAAACAATCGAAGATAATATGGCATTTCCGGCAATGGCACATGACGATAAATTTGATAAAGAAAAAGCTGAAAAATTATTAGAAATGGTAAATTTAGGAGACTATTCTTTAAATTCAAAAATTGAACATTTGTCAGGTGGGGAACGACAAAGAATCACGATTGCACGCCAATTGATGTACAAACCCGAAATACTATTACTTGATGAATCTACAAGTGCCTTAGATACACAAAATAAATCAAAAATTGAAAAAATGATTTTTCAACTTGCTGATGAAGGTGTAGCGATTTTATGGATTACACATAGTGATGATCAAAGTATGCGTCATTTTCAAAAAAGAATTACCATTACTGATGGTGAAATAACCAAAGAGGAGGACTTACGTCATAATGAGTAATACAGCCCTCTGTTTAACTGCCTTACTGTTATTAATTCCAATAATCATTTCCTACAAAGAAGGTTTACATATTATTAAAGACTTGGTAGTTGCCTCTCTTCGTGCAGTTATTCAATTACTGATATTAGGATTTATATTAAATTATATTTTCAAAATTGATGAAGCATGGATTTTAATATTAGCAGTGTTAATCATTATTATTAATGCTTCGTGGAATACAATAAATCGTGCGTCACCAGTGATGCACCACGTGTTTATTATTTCTTTCGTGGCGATTTTTGTAGGAACGGCGTTACCTTTAGCAGCAACCGTCTTAGCTGGAGCGATTGACTTCAAAGCAAATGAAGTGATTCCAATTGGTGGTATGCTCGCAAACAATGGTTTAATTGCGATTAATTTAGCGTACCAGAATTTAGATCGCGCTTTCGTAAAAGATATTGCCGATATTGAATCAAAGTTAACACTCGCTGCTTCTCCTAAGTTAGCGTCTAAGGATGCTATT
Organism: Staphylococcus sp. NRL 16/872; assembly: GCF_022815905.2. Lineage (NCBI taxonomy): Bacteria > Bacillati > Bacillota > Bacilli > Caryophanales > Staphylococcaceae > Staphylococcus > Staphylococcus sp. NRL 16/872. The sequence goes on from NZ_CP119327.1 coordinate 535,601, forward strand.
AGAGAAAGTGTTCGTTTAGCAATTGTACCAACTATAGATTCAGTGAAAACATACGGCTTAGTCTCTATTCCAGGTATGATGACAGGATTAATCATCGGTGGGGTGCCGCCATTACAAGCGATTAAATTTCAGTTACTAGTCGTGTTCATTCATACTACAGCAACGATTATGTCTGCTTTAATTGCAACATATCTAAGCTATAACCAATTCTTTAATGCACGTCATCAACTTATTGCGCGTAATAACGATATCCAAGAAGATGACGAAGACGATAAATAATTTTTTGAAAATGAAAAGTCAGTTTCCGATTAGAAAATATAGCGGAAACTGACTTTTAGTATGTCATTAAGTTTTATCAATAAGTGAGATATGGAAATATACACCAATAGCAGTCGGGCACACCTCAATACTTCCATCATGAAAATGAACGGCATCTTGAATAATGGTCAATCCCATACCATGATGAGCGCGATCCTTTTTAGAAGTATAAGACTGATTAATAAGATCATTAATATTCGTTTGTGGCAAACCTTGACCATCATCAATATAGTCGAAAATGACTGTATTATTTTCTCGAGTAAAGCGAATTGTTATATTTGGATGTTTATCATTATGTTCAATACTATTATTAATTAAATTAATGAGTAAACGTTCAAAATATAATTTATTTCCATAAAACTGTGCATCTTCATCGAAATTAAATGATAAGGAGATAGACTGATATCCTATGATAGAAATGATTCGTTCCACAGTTGCTTTAATTGGGAAGTTTTCTTTATCTTGTTTCATTTGTTGTGTTTCTAAATCAAACGATTGATTCAAACTATCGATTAAGTCGCTCATGAAAGAAGCTTTTTCAGAAATAAGTTGTACATAAGGTTGTGATGTTTCATCGGTTTGTATTAATTTCGAATAGCCATAAATCGTTGTTAGCGGTGATTTCAAATCATGAGAAATTTGGCTGATCCATTTCGATTTATAGTAATTAATCTGGTTGTGATAAAACTTATCTGACAACATTTGTTGATTTAAATGGGTCAACGAATGGTCTAATTCAGGATACGTTTTACGTTTTGATTTTTTTCTCTTACGCTTTCGTTTTTGGTTAGATGTAGGTTGATATAATTTTCCTTCAGATAAATTACCTATCCAATCAATATAATAGGCCAATGGTTTTGTTAAACGTTTAGAGATTAAGAAAGCTGTAATCGCAACTAAAACGATGTTAAATATAATAAATCCAAGTGTTATTTTTAGAAAATTTTTATTTGCATCATGGAAATTATAACCTAAATCATAAGAGTTCTCGTAATCTCTAAAGTTAGAATTTTTTACGAACGAAAGTTTGCCATTATCAATATTAAAAATGTATCGGTTAAAATCTTGAATTGATAAACTATCTAATAATTGAGACGTCTTTATTTGGCTATCATTCGTGATGTTTGGAGATTTAACTTGCTCACGATAAATGTAAATAAAATAAGTGTTATGCTGAGTATAAATTGTGTTTGTATTATAAATATTATCAAGGACTTTATGTTTAATATTTTGTCCTTTTAAACGATTTGGATAAAGAATATCCCCATTCTTTTTTGTGAAATACAATTCCGCATTTTCTCTTTTAGCTAAATTTTTTAATCGTTCACTTGGAGTGTGACTCATATTCGTTGAATCAAAATATTCAGGACCAACTTCACTTAAAGTCGTGTATAGGTTAGTTACGAGATTGAATGTCATTAATCCAATAAAAATTAGAGAAAAAATAAAATTAACAATAAAAAATACAGTAATATATTTTAAAAATTTTAAAGTGAATCGTTTATTCATGAGCATCTTCCTTAAACATGTAGCCTTTGCCACGGACAGTTTTAATCATCTTTGGTTCATTAGGGTTTGTTTCAATTTTCTTACGTAATGTACGTATGTGAACCATTAATGTATTGTCATCAACACCCGTATCATACCCCCAAACTTTCGTGTACAGTTGATCTTTAGTAAGCACTCGGTTTTTATTGTTGATGAGATAAGTTAGTAATTGATACTCACGATTAGTCAAATTAACTAACGCATTATTTACATAAACCTCCATACTATTAAAGTTAATTTTTAAATTGTGGTATGTATAAATCGGATTAGATTTTTTATTTAAATGAAGAGACACTCTATAATAAAGTTCCATTGGATCAAATGGTTTTTTAATGTAATCAACAGCACCATTTTCAAAGCCTTTATAGACATCGATATGTGTTGTTTTAGCAGTGACAACAATAACCGCAGTTTTAGATAAATCTATATATTTTAAGAGTTGATAGCCATCTTCTGATTTTAAATTTAAGTCTAGAAGAATCACTTGATAATGATGATTCAGTAATTCATTTTTAGCTTCCTCAATATTAAATACAGATTGAACTGTATCTATGCCTTTTGTAGTTAGTGATAATTTCATCAATTCACTAATATCTTTATCGTCTTCAATAATAAGCACATTCCCATTCATTGCGAACACCTCATTATTTATCTTATAAAACTTTTTAATATTTAACTATTATTGCTTTAATAATTTAAGGAAAATTTAAGATAAATATAAGTGATAGTTAAATGGATTGATTTAGCATATAGTTAAAATGATACAAAAGGGGTTAGTACACATGAAAACATTGTCTTATATAATTGGCTTTTTGATTACGGTACTTGGACTATATAATATTTTGCGTTTGGGTTTTAGTGTAGTAGAAAATCATTTTAATTTAAATTTTGGAATCGACATCTTACTCCATAATAACTATGTTAATTACGGGACATTGATTGTATTAATTGTATTAATGATTGTTGAAACGTTTGTTGAGCATTATTTAGAAGATAGAAATGATTTCTCTTAAATTTTTTGTACAAAAATAAAAATGAATATTATAATGAAACAGTTACTATGCTTAAAAAAATAGCAAGTAGCTGTTTTTTTATGGAAAATTTAATATTTAAGAAAGGAGATTTCTGCATGTCTATCATGCGTATAGCAACCTTTATCATTAGCGTCTTTATCGTTGGGATGGTTGAAATGATGGTCGCTGGAATTATGAATTTAATGAGTGATGATTTAGGCGTTTCTGAAGCTGTCGTTGGTCAACTTGTTACGCTTTACGCGCTTACCTTTGCGATTTGTGGTCCTATATTGGTTAAACTGACAAATCGTTTTTCGGCACGTCCAGTATTACTTTGGACTTTAGTTGTCTTTATTGCAGGGAATGTCATCATCGCAATTGCCCCGAATTTTACCATTTTAGTTATTGGACGAATTATTTCTTCTGCAGCTGCTTCTTTAATTATCGTGAAAGTACTTGCTTTAACTGCTATGCTTACAGCGCCTAAAAATCGTGGGAAGATGATTGGTGTCGTTTATACCGGTTTCAGTGGTGCCAATGTTTTCGGTGTGCCAATCGGTACTATGATAGGTGATTGGATTGGTTGGAGATTTACATTTGTCTTTATTATTTTAGTAAGTCTGATTGCTGGTTTACTGATGATTAAATATTTACCTACCATTTCAGAACTTAACTCTGCCAATCGACAATATAATCATATCGATGACAGTGGGCAACAAACTTCTCACATCTTAAGACCTGCCGAAATTGTGAAATATCTTGCGATTACGTTGTTAATCTTAATCGCTAATTCCGTGACATTTGTTTATATTAATCCTCTCATTTTGGAAAATGGGCACAACATGGGCTTTGTTTCATTAGCATTATTAGTTAACGGTGTTGCTGGTGTTGTTGGTACCTCAATGGGAGGCGTATTGGCAGATAAACTGACAAGTAAACGTTGGTTGATTATTGCTTTCTCAGTCTTTATCGTCATGATGATTATTATTAACTTAATATTATCTACTACGCTTCTATTATTAGTAGGACTATTTATATGGAACATTGTTCAATGGAGTACGAACCCTGCGATTCAAAGCGGAATTATTGAACACGTAGAGGGTGACACAAGCCAAGTGATGAGTTGGAACATGTCATGTCTTAATGCCGGCATTGGTTTTGGTGGTATTATTGGAGGCTTGGTTGTTTCTAATATGTCAGTTGAAGCGGTCACACTCGTCAGTGCATTCATAGGACTAGTAGGTTTAATCATAGTGCTTACTCTTAAAAATATACATTATGCGAAGAATTAAAAACAAAGGCGTATCGCAACATTTGCGGTACGCCTTATTTGTATATGTGTGGCTCTTTATTATTTGAATGATAAGGTTGCCATGGCATTGTATCTGACTTTGCGAAAGTTACTAAATCGCTTGTCATTTGTTCGCTTAATTTAATTTCTGAAGTTAAGTTTTTAATGCCGTGCGCTTTAAGGATATTCATTTTCCCAAACCAAAAAACAAGATCTAGAATATGATAGGCACTATTAAAATCAGAAGTGTTTGGTAAACACCAATCGAAACGTAAAAACCATCGCGTTGAAAGAGACAGTGTATCTAATAATTGAAGGGCAGGCGTTTTAAAATACAAATCAGTTACAAGTTGTGCTTGTTGTTTGCCAGTTTGTGCATTTGCTTCGTCGATATCAATATCATTTAACGTCATGACATTTACAAAGCGTGATGCCTCTAATTTACGAGATTCGTTGCGAATATAACAATCTCCCTCATTGTTAGTCACGCCTACGACGACAGGTTTCGTGAAATGTGACAATGGGCGACTCATAGAGTCATCTTCAATAGGCGCGTAAATCAGTTCCAAGCCTTTGGATTTGCCACGTGAAGCCTCATCTAAAGCTTGTAATTTCAATATATTTGATACTGTTAAATCTTCTAGCCCTTTATTTTGAAAGTGAGTAACTATCAATTTATGGAAATGTTGTGCTTTTAGGTAGCCAGTTTCTTTTTTATCGAGTCTCAAAGTACCACTGAGTAACATTACCTTATGATAGAATGTATCTATTTCAGGCATTTGCATTAATGCCATAATACTCATACTTCCAGCAGATTGCCCCATTAATGTAACGTTATGAGGGTTTCCTCCAAAGCTTTCAATATAATGGTGAACCCATTTTAATACATTAATTTGATCCGACAAACCATTATTTTTATCAAACGTTTCATTAAAATAGGACCAGTCTAAAAAGCCTAAAGCACCTAAACGATAGTTAAATGTGATTACAATCACATCATGTTGTTGAACGATAGCTTCAGGTGTATATAACTCAGCAGAACCATGGCCGTTCACAAAGCCACCACCGTAAAAATAAATAATTACAGGTTTGTCTTTATCCTCATTATTTTGTTTCCAGATATTTAAATATAAGCAATCCTCGTTTTGTGGGAAAGTGACATGTTCAGAAGAAAAGAAAGTTTCTAACTTATTATAAGGTTGAGGAGGAATATCTTTGAAATGTGTAGCTTCAATATCATGATTCCATGATGTATATAACTCGGAATGTTTAAAGCGACGATGGTGTTTAGGTGGATAGGCATAAGGAACTCCTAAAAATTTGATGATTTCATCTTCCTTGATGCCATGAATCTTCCCGAAAGACGTAGTGATCGTTACCATGTTAGACCTCCTTCTTCTTACTTCATTCAACTTAACTATAGCACTAAGAAACACAATAAAAAATACCAAGCGTGAAGTAACTATCACGCTTGGTATTGATTAAATTTATTTCTCTGCTTGTTCTTGTGTAGCTTCTTGTTTCGCTTGTTCAAGTGTATCTTTTTTCATTTTTTTATTAATCTTTTTAGCACGCTTGAAGTAAATACTTTCGAAATGACTAGTTGTACCGATTTTATAGAAGATAATCGCTAAGACAATAATCACGACAAAATCGTAAGGGTAGTGAATTAAGTTAATACCTTTAAATTCTTTACTACCGATAAATGACATGATTGCTAATAAGATTAAATAAATGATAATCCATAAGCTACCACCGATTTGTTTTTTAGTGTTTTTCCAATTCATTTTATATTCATAGAAGAAATAAATTGGTAAACCTAAAATAATGATAAAGATTACTTCGGCAGTTGTTGGCCACATTGCCCAGTAAATTGCTAATGAAGCTAGGACGAATGATAATGGCGCCATAATTTTTAACAATGCACCACGGAAAGGACGGTGTAATTTAGGCCCCATTTTACGTAGAGCAATTACTGTCGTTGGACCAGTTAAGTAAGCAACTAATGTTGCTGTTGAGATAACAGCCGCAAGTACGCCCCAGTCACGGAATAAAGTTACCATGACCATACTTATAATGGCATTAAATACAATCGCAACACGTGGAATGTTGTATGTTGTATTAATTTTTCCTAAGAATTTAGGAATATGGCCATTTTTTTCCATCGCATTTAAAACACGACCTGTAATCGCTACGAATGAAACGCCTGTACCAAATGGTGAAACTACAGCTTCAATATATAATAGAATCGCTAACCAGTTGATACCTAATAAAATCGCCATATCTGCGAATGGTGAGTTAAAGTTAATACCATGCCAACCATGTTCATGAATCATTGATTGTGGCATAGAAGTAATAAATGTACTTTGTAAAACAACATATAATGTCGCACTTAACGTTAGAGAAATTGCGATACCTCGTGCGATATTCTTTTCAGGATTTTTAATTTCAGATCCCATATTAATGATTGTTTGGAATGCGTTAAATGAGAAAATGATACCTGATGTTGTTGTGGCAGCAAAGATTGGGGCACTACCATATGGCATAAATTCACCCATTGATGAACCATAGTTACTAGTATCGAAACCAGAAAGCATTAACATAATAATTGTTAATAAAGGTACACCCAATTTAAAGATTGAAATTAAACTTGTAAATGATGTTAATAATTTTACTGACCAATAATTCAATAAAGAAAAGATAATGATGATAATATATACAGCAAATAAGCCAATCGTACTAATTGTTCCATTATGCATTAAAGCGCTGGTAGGCTTTGCCCAATCCCATGGCCAAGAGCTAATGTACTGAACCGCAGATACAGCTTCAATTGGGATAATCGTTACAAGTGAGACCCAATTTGCCCATGCAGCAATAAATCCAAGTAAAGATCCATGCGTATATTGTGCGTAGTTACTCATCCCACCAGATTGTGGGAACATAGTCCCGATTTCAATGTAGTTATATGAAATTGTTCCAATGACAATAAATCCAATAATCCACGAGATAATTGAGGCAGGACCAGCTACGGAAGAAGCTTCCCACGCACCGAAGAGCCAACCAGAACCAATTAAACTACCTAGTCCAAGTAGCACTAATTGAGTCAGACTAATTTTATTACTATCGTTATTGTTCTGTCCCATAAATACTCCTTTTAAAATTGTTTTAGTATTCATATAAAATGACACTTTTTAATTATACGCTTATCGTATAATTAGTCAATTTACATTTTAGTAAATTTGCAAAATATTGTGTTATCAATAGTTAATTATAAACTTAAATAATATAATAACTGTATTGTTACCAAATTAATTGATCGGAAGGTGTTAGAAATGACGCATAAGCAGGCAAATGATAATGTTTTAGCTTTTTTGGAAAAGGATAGTCAATGGAAGGAATCTTATCAATATCTTAGAAATTTAATATTTGAAGAAACTGAATTAGAAGAGACCTATAAATGGATGCATCCCTGTTATACGTTAAATGGAGCAAATGTGGTATTAATCCATGGCTTTAAACATTATGTAGCGCTTCTCTTTCACAAAGGCGCTATCTTGGAAGATCAATATCATACGTTAATTCAGCAAACGGAAAAAGTTCAAGCAGCGAGACAATTGAGGTTTGAAACGTTAGATGAGATTAAAGAACGTCGTGATGAGATTCTTTATTATGTGAATGAAGCGATTAAAGTGGAAAAAGCGGGCAAGAAAGTGGAATTGAAGAAGACAGAGGATTACGACATACCTGAAGAATTACAAAGTAAGTTGGATGATGTACCTGAGTTTAAAGAGGCGTTCTATAATTTAACGCCTGGACGTCAACATCAATATATTTATCATATTTCACAAGCGAAACGTAGCCAGACAAGGCAAAATAGAGTTGAGAAATATTTTAATCATATTTTAGAAGGCAAAGGCATGCATGATAAGTAAAATGTAGTTCTTCAATGGATGGTCATTTCACTTAAGTTGTATAGAAATTCTAAGATGAACATTCACTCATTTTTGTTGCGACGCTTTCTTGCGGGAAAGGCTCAAGCCTGTAGTCTTAAGCTCTTTCTTTTCCGCCAAGAGTCGCGCAACGTCAGTCGTTATTCATCTTAGAACTACTTACGTAAGTGTGTATACACTTAAGTTCCTTTCCTCAGCTTGCTTTGTTTGTAGACTTTCTACGCGAAAGTCTTTGTGCTGGGGCCCCACGCTCAACTACGTTCCATTATCCATTTTAGAACTACTTACATAAACGTAGAACCTCCTAGTCAATAATACTTAAATACTTAGTTAATTGTACTAGGCTAATCATTATTGTTTTTTTAAATACTTATACATCTTATTATTTGTATTAAGATAAATACTGAAGTTTAAATACAACTTACTTAATTTATAAATTTTTTCATTAATGTAGAAAAATACATTATCTTTTAAATTTAGTTAAATGGATAATTACTATAAATACTTAGTATTGTGATGAGTATCTAATGAGAATAATAATTTTATGAAATTAAGTAATAAAACAGTTGTGAAAAGTATTCTAAGATAGATTACGAAGTGCAGTTGTGGAGGTTCCTATGTTAATTATTAATGAACATAAGTGCTTTGCACTTATGTAAGAAATTCTAAGGATAAACTACGAATGACGTTGTGTGACGCCTGAGGGAGCAGGATGAGTGTCGAGACCAAGGCTCGACCCAGCCCCCTAGGCAAGCATCACAACAGAATGATTGAATGTTCATCTAAGAATTTCTTTACAACTAAAGTGGAATGAAAATCCATTTAAGAACTGCATTAGAAATATAAGTTAGCAATACGAAGTATTGAATACATAACGAGCCCCTCCATAATGTGGTTTATGGAGGGGCTCTTAGGGAATGATATTATAATTTAATCAATAGATTAGCCGTTTAATTTAACTAGGATTTTAGCTTGTGATTTGTCGTTTACTAATTGTTCGAAACCAGATTCAACGATGTTTTCTAATTCGATTTCATCTGTTACTACGCTCTTAACATCTAAGCTTCCGTTCGCAATTAAGTCAATTGTTTGTTGGAATGTAGTAGGTGAGTAAGCGATAGTTGAAGCTAAATGAACACCAGAGTTAGTTAATAACATTGGGTCAAAGTTAACTTCATGCGCAAAGATAGAAACGATAACAACTGTACCTCTAGGACGTGTTACTTTAACAGATTGTGCTAATGTTACACCTACACCAGCTACTTCGAAAGTCACGTCTACACCATTTTCAGTGTGTTCATAAATATATTCAACAGGTTCTACATCACCAGAATTAATAACGTGAGTAGCGCCTACTTCTTTAGCTTTAGCTAAACGTTCTTCTGATAAGTCGAAAACGAAGATTTTACTTGCACCAGCTGCTTTAGCTGCAACGACAGTTAATAAACCGATTGGTCCTGCACCAAAGATAGCTACAGTGTCACCAAATAATAAATTACCTTCTTTAACAGCTTGAACTGCTACAGCTGTTGGTTCTACTAATGCACCTTCTTTAGCAGATACATTTTCAGGTAAAGCGTAAACATTTTCTTCAGGAGCATTAGTGAATTCTGCGAAACCACCATCTGAACCTAAGCCGATGAATGAGTAACCATCATATAAATCTACGCTTTCGTCTTTTTCACGTTTAGAAACAGTTGGGTTAACAACTACGCGATCGCCTTTTCTATATTTAGTTACATCTTTACCAACTTCCTCAACCACACCAGCAAATTCATGACCTAAAGTAACAGGTGCTTTTTGACCTAAGAATGGGTCAGGTTTATCTGTAGAAATAAATACTGGTCCTTCTAGATATTCGTGTAAATCAGTACCACAAATTCCAGCCCAAGATACTTTAACTTTCACTTCGTTATCTTTTAATTGTTTAGGTTCGCGATCTTCAACTCGAACATCTTTTTGACCATACCATACTGCTGCTTTCATAAAGTAAAACTTCCCTTCGTTAAATACTTATTACATCTTTAGATTAATACTAACGTTGGAGGAATTCAATTTTTCCTAGTAAAAATAAGCGATTGATTTCGAAAATTTTGACAATTTAATGAATTTTATTGACGCTTATAATATTTAGTGCTATTTAATTTTTCCATTTAATAAATATTATTTTAGTCTCCTTAATTATTGGGTTACTTTAACGTTTGAAAGCATAAAAAAAGAATTGTGAAACTTTTTTAATTATTTTAAATAAGTAACGTTTCAAAAAATTATATAGGGTATATATTAATAAATGACGAAAAATCAACGAATTTCATAGAAATTGAATTTACTAAAATTTCATGAAGCAAAGGCCATGTGGCCCTTGTTTGACTTATGACACATTTGTTTAACAATGGGACTCTTGGCCTTTTTATGTTCGTTTATTTTTCTTCAGGGTTAAATTAGGAAGGAGAAAGCTAATGACGCTAAGTATTAAAAACTTAACCAAAATTTATTCAGGGAATAAAAAAGCGGTAGATAACATTTCATTAGACATTGAATCCGGGGAATTTATTGCTTTTATTGGGACAAGTGGTAGTGGTAAAACAACAGCATTGCGAATGATTAATCGCATGATTGAAGCCACTGAAGGAACGATTGAAATGAATGGGAAGAATGTTCGTAACATGAATCCAGTAGAATTACGTCGTAGTATTGGTTACGTGATTCAACAAATTGGACTCATGCCTCATATGACCATTCGTGAAAACATTGTGTTAGTACCGAAACTTTTAAAATGGTCTAAAGAAAAGAAAGACGAGAAAGCAAAAGAACTAATTAAGCTAGTTGATTTACCGGAAGATTATTTAGACCGTTACCCTTCAGAATTATCGGGAGGTCAACAACAACGTATAGGGGTGGTACGTGCACTAGCAGCTGAACAAGATATTATCTTAATGGATGAACCGTTTGGTGCATTGGACCCTATTACGAGAGATACGCTACAAGATTTAGTAAAAGATTTACAACAAAAGTTAGGGAAAACGTTTATATTTGTTACGCATGATATGGACGAAGCAATTAAATTAGCTAATCGTATTTGTATTATGTCGCAAGGTAAGATTGTGCAATATGATACGCCAGATAATATTTTAAGAAATCCGGCGAATGATTTTGTTAAAGAGTTTATTGGACAAAATAGATTAATTCAAGATCGTCCTAATATGAGAACAGTTGAAGATGCGATGATTACACCTGTTACAGTTAAAGCCGATGATTCATTGAATGATGCGGTTAATGTTATGAGACAAAGACGTGTCGATACAATATTCGTAGTGAATAATCATAATCGCTTATTAGGATTTTTAGATATTGAAGATATTAACCAAGGTTTGCGTCAAAGAAAAGAACTTATCGATACGATGCAACGTGATGTTTATAAAGTACATATAGATTCAAAATTACAAGACTCAGTGCGTACAATACTTAAACGTAATGTGAGAAATGTGCCCGTTGTTGATAACGATAATACGCTAATTGGTTTAATTACACGTGCTAATTTAGTAGATATCGTATACGACTCAATTTGGGGTGAAGGCGATGATGAAATGGAGTTGTCAGACTCACATATGAATGATGTAGAACGTGAGAATGAAATCGGCAATCAAGAGAAAAAAGCGATTGCACAACACCAACAGGAAGATGCGACACATAAACAACAAGATGTCACCGATCGTTTTGATACTGAGAACTTAGATGAAACGCATGATTCAGGAGTTGATCGTTAATGAAGGAATTTTTCCAAGAATATGGAAGCCAACTCGTATCAAAAACTATCGAACACTTCTATATTTCAGTCATCGCGTTATTAATTGCGATTGTCGTAGCGGTACCATTAGGTATTTTATTGTCTAAAACAAAACGTACTGCGAATGTAGTGTTAACGATTGCGGGTGTGCTTCAAACAATACCGACGTTAGCCGTATTAGCACTTATGATTCCAATCTTTGGTGTAGGTAAGACGCCAGCGATTGTCGCATTATTTATTTATGTATTATTACCAATTTTAAATAATACCGTACTTGGGGTACAAAATATTGATAAAAATATTATTCAAGCTGGAACAAGTATGGGCATGACAAAATTTCAATTAATGAAAGATGTGGAATTGCCTCTTGCTTTACCATTAATTATTAGTGGCATTCGTTTATCAAGTGTGTATGTCATTAGTTGGGCAACGTTAGCAAGTTATGTTGGTGCAGGTGGTTTAGGGGATCTAGTATTCAATGGATTAAATTTATATCAACCACCGATGATTATTAGCGCTGCTATTCTTGTTACTTGTTTAGCCTTACTTGTAGACTTCTTGCTTTCTTTAGTTGAAAAGTGGGCCGTGCCTAAAGGACTTAAAGTATCTAGATAATTGAAAAGGGAGGATTTTTAAATTTATGAAAAAGTTTAAAATAACTTTCATACTTCTGGCATTGTCCCTCGTAGTATTATCTGGATGTGGTTTACCAGGTCTAGGCGACGGCAATGCGAAAGACAGTGTTAAAATCACTGCTACTGAAACGAGTGAAACGAAAATAATGGCCAATATTGAGAAATTAATGATTGAACATTACACAGATGGAAAGATTAAACCTACGATTGTAGGTAATTTAGGATCAAGTATAATCCAACATAATGCGTTACAACGTGGCGATGTTAATATGTCAGCTGTACGTTATACAGGAACAGAATTGACCAGTGTATTAGATGCGCCACCTACCAAAGATCCGAAAAAGGCGATGGCAGAGTCGCAAAAACTTTTCAAAAAGAAATATGATCAAAAATATTATAATTCATTTGGATTTGCAAACACTTATGCATTTATGGTGACTAAAGAAGTTGCTGATAAATATCATTTGGAAAAGGTCTCAGATTTGAAAAAATATAAAGATGAATTGCGTTTAGGTATGGATACGCAATGGATGAACCGTGCAGGAGATGGCTATCCGGCCTTCCAAAAAGATTATGGCTTTAAGTTTGCGAGTGCACGTCCAATGCAAATTGGTTTAGTGTATGACGCATTAAAGAATAAAAAATTAGATGTGGCTGTAGGATATTCAACGGATGGACGTATCGCAGCTTATAATTTAAAAGTTCTAAAAGATGATCGTAAATTCTTCCCACCGTATGATGGTAGTCCATTAGCGACAGAAAAATTAATTAAAGATAATCCAGAAATCGATAAGGCATTAACGAAATTAGAAAATAAAATTAGTACAAAAGATATGCAGAAATTAAACTATGAAGCGGATGGTAAAGGTAAAGAACCTGCCGTTATTGCTGAAGAGTATGTGAAAAAACATAACTATTTCGAAGATGATAAGAAAGGTGGTCAAAAATAATGAAAGGTAACTTATTAAGCTCACTTTATGAATATTATACCTTGAACTTTGGCTATCTTATGGAGTTGTTTTTTAAACATTTATTAATGTCGATTTATGGTGTGCTATTCGCGTGTATTATTGGAATTCCATTAGGAATACTTATTGCACGTTATTCTAAGTTAGCATGGCCAATCATCACGATAGCGAATATTATTCAAACGGTACCTGCTATTGCTATGTTGGCTATCTTGATGTTAGCGTTAGGCTTAGGACCAACAACAGTAGTTGTGGCTGTATTCTTATATGCGTTACTTCCTATTATAAAAAATACGTATACTGGAATTACAGAAGTAGATCATAACATTAAAGATGCTGGTAAAGGTATGGGTATGACAAGTAATCAAATTATGCGCATGATTGAATTGCCTTTATCATTATCTGTTATTATCGGAGGCATTCGTATCGCACTTGTTGTAGCGATTGGTATTGTGGCGATTGGGTCATTTATTGGTGCACCAACACTTGGTGACATCATCATTCGCGGTACGAACTCAACAGATGGTACAGTCTATATTTTAGCGGGAGCTATTCCTATTGCATTAATTGCAATTATTATTGACTTAGGTTTACGTTATTTAGAAAGAAAATTAGACCCAACTAATAAAAATAACAAGAATAAACAAGTTCAAAGTGTGAATTAATATATTAAAAAGCGTTGGTTAACAAGTGAGGTAGATAAGTCTACTACTTGTTAATCAACGCTTTTCTTTGTTAAATCGAATGTTAAATTAAAGGAATATCACATTAGAATAAGAAAGTAGCTAAAGGAGGTACAATCGCTACAATGATAACGCCTACAATAACTACAGCGATACTACCCATTGATTCTTCGGTTTCACCAAATGATTTCGCAGCGGCTACACCTAGTGTATGACCACTTGTTCCTAAAGCTAAACCACGCGCAATCGGATTTGAAATTTTAAACCATTTTACAATTTTCGGTCCAAGTGCTGAGATAACTACGGCATTTAGAATAACAGCAAGTGATGTTAATTCTTTTACGCCACCGATACCCTCAGAAACTGGTAAGGCAATAGCTGTTGTAGCAGCTTGTGGCAACATTGAAGCACCAATTTTATCGCCTAATTGGAAAATTGCAGTAACAAGATAAATTAAAATAAGTACGATTAGTGTACCGATTGCAATACCACCAAAGATTTGTAACCAATATTTTTTAAGTACGTCACGTTTCTTATATAGTGGAATGGCGAAACTAATTGTGGCTGGTTCTAAGAAGAAATTAATGATGTCGCCACCGATTTTATAGTTTTCATAGCTAATCCCTGTAACTTTTAAGAAGGCGATTCCTGCCACCATTGCTACGAATAGAGGAGCAAGTAAGAAAAAGCCATTAGTTTTTTTATAAAAATATTGTGCAATGACGAATGGAATCAGTGATACAAGTATTCCAAAGTATGGTGTTGTAATTCCTAAATGTTCAGCCATTAGTTACCCTCCCCAAGTTTTGTTTTTTCGTTTTGTTCTTTAGTTGGAAATAATGTTTTAGTTACGAATAATTGTGAAACAAATCCAACGCAGACTAGTAATAATAATGTTGAAATAATAATTAATAATAAAATTAAAATTGGATGCTGGCTTAAAAGTGGTAGCGAATTAATAACTGAAATACCAGCTGGAACGAATAAGAAACTAATATTGTTTGTAAGAGCGGTTCCCACTTTTTCCACTTGGCCTAATTTTACAATGCCTGTACATAACAAGATGAATAATAGTACGAGCCCAATGACTGAAGCAGGCATTGGAAATGGAATGAAACTTTCGATAATTTTAGAGATTAATAATACAACAGAAATCGTTAATGCTTGTTGAAAGAAATTGTACGTTTTTGAAACTTTATTACTTTCATTAGCATTTGTAGTTTGTGATGATTGTTGTGCCATAATGCTACGCTTCCTCTCTTTATTTCTTTGTCTATAGTTTAGTATGAAAACGTTTACTCGAGAGCTTTTTCAAAGTGAGTTACAAATATTTAACGATGAGTTGCATTATTTTAAAGGTGAGAATCATGATAAAATTGAAAATCAAAAAAGATGAGTAGGGGAACAATATCACTGTAATTTGATTTGTCCTCAATACTCATCTTTAATAATTATTATATTAATCCAATTTCATGTTTGAAATTTTTCATAAATGAACGGCTAACTTGGAATTTATCGCCAGTCGTCATAGTGACTTGATATGTATAATTAAACCAATGTTCGACGCTATCAATATATTTTTTGTTAATAATTGTAGCACGATGAATTTTAATGAATTTATGTGCTGCTATTTTCTTTTCAAAATGTGTTAGTGGTTCGGTAGTTTGATAAGTACGCTTCAAGGTAATAATGGTCGTAACGCCTGTGTTGACAGAAATAGCTACAATCTCTTCAATATGAAGAACATAAATACGTTCATCTACTTCAATGGGAATGACAGATTTACTAGTCATATTGGATTCAGATATAGATGCAGTGGCTACGTCTTCTTGAGTATCTTCTTCACTACTGCCTGTATTTAAATGAATAGCTTTTTCAACTTTTTGTACTGCCTGAGCGACTCTTTCAAGTTCGAACGGTTTTAAAATATAATCTATAGCATTAAGTTCGAAAGCTTTTACCGCAAAGGTATCATGTGCCGTAGCAAAAATTATATAAGGCGGTTGCTTCATTTTTTGAATTTTATGCGCTAAGTCGATGCCATTTTCATCCATTAAATTAATATCCAAAAAGACTAAGTCATATGTGTCATATAATAATTTTTCTAATGTTTCTTCGACAGTTTCAGCTTCTTCAATTAATTCAATCTGAGATAATTCGTTAAGTAGATAATGTAATTCGTTACGAGCTAAAGGTTCATCATCCACAATTAATGCCTTCACTTCAATTTCCTCCTTTATATTATGATTTATATGGAATTTGACAACTAACAATCGTGCCTTTTGAAGTAGATTTAAAATGTAGTTTGGCTTCTGTGCCATAAAGTCCAATCAAACGACGATTAAGGTTCTCTAATGCACTGCCTGTACCGGTATCGGAATTTACGCTCATTTGTCCTAGCATTGGTAATTTATCTTCAGCAATACCGCTTCCATTATCACTCACTCTAATTAGAAGTTGATGTTGTTCACTATAAACTTCTACACGTACCACGTTATCTTTTCGACGATGTTTAAATGCATGTTTGATCGCATTTTCCACTAGAATTTGAATAATAAATGGTGGAATTAGTGCGTTTTTGCACGCTTCATCGATATGATATTGAATGATAAATCGGTTAGGAAAACGTGCTTGTTCTAATGATAAATATGCTTCTACTTGTTGTAATTCTTTATCTAGTGTAATCGTATTATTGCGCGCACCTTGCAAATTAGATCTAAAGAATTGGCTTAATTGTAATAGTAATTTACGTGCTTTTTCACTATCAATACGTACTAATGCTGAAATTGTATTAATCGCATTAAAGAAGAAATGTGGATTGACCTGTGCTTGCAAAGATTTAATTTCTGCATCTCTTAAGAGTTTGCTTTGTGTCTCAGCTTCGCCTAATTCTAATTGACTTGAAAAGATGTCCGCTAACCCTCGTGCCAATTGTTTTGTAGAGTGTGTAATATTATTTTCTTCCGTGAAATAGAATTTTAATGTCCCAGCTACTTCGTTATGTATCATTAATGGAATAACAATAGCTGCAGTCAAAGGACAATGTGGATTATTACAACCGATTTCTTCTTTAGAATGAGCTTCTTTTAAATGACCTGTTCGAATCACCTCTTTGGAAAGGTGAGTAATGATTTCTTTTTTAGCAACGTGATGATCACTGCCTGCACCGACATGAGTTAAAATGTCTTTTTTATTAGTAATTGCCACGGCCGATACTTTCATTAATTTTAAAATAATTTCAGCTACGGGCCGTGCAGATATTTCATTTAGACCAGAACGAAAATAAGGCAATGTTTTATTCGCTAACTCTAAAACGTCATGGGTTTGAACTGCACGCGTTTGTTCTTCTTGCTGTAACGTAGACAAAATAATAGATAAGAAAATAGCAGTCCCTAAACTGTTAATAAGAATCATAGGGAGGCCAATAAATTGTACTAACGACCAAGCCGATGCCATATCATTTGAAAAAAGAATAATACATGCCATTTGAATAGCTTCATTTACAATACCAATAATCGCGCCTGTTAATACTTTGGGATAGGTATAACGACGCATTGTTCGATAGCCGTAAAATCCAGAAATTAATGAAATAATAACGGAAGATATTAAATATGTGTATGCATTTGCGCCACCAATATAAATACGTGAGACCCCTGAAATAATACCTACAATAATTGCGACAAAAGGCCCACCAATTAGTCCAGACATGCCAATCGTAAGTACGCGTGTATTTGCGAGCGAAGCATTATCACTTAAATGATAATAAATATTGCTAGAAATGATTTTGCCATTTTCAATTTCTATCCCTGTAAAGTTTGAAAGAATCGCAAACAAAGCAAAAAGAATCGTTAATTGCCATTGAGAACGAAGCTGTTCTCGTTCACCCATCATCGTCTTAAAATGATTAATGTTCATTAATATATAGGCAATGATAATAATTAAACCTACACGTTCAAGTAATAATATAAATAAGTTAAACATCGACTAACACCTATTGTTAAAATTTAAAAATATATAATATAACATTATTTATTATAATATGAAGAAATTGAAGTAGATAGGCATAAAGTAATACTTATATTTACGAAAATATGAAATTTATTAATATAAATGAAGTTTCTATATTCTAATTAATTATAATTTTGAAAAATAGAGTTTTTTGTGAAGTCATTTAAGCTTAATTATGATAAGGTTTTAAATATAAACTATTTTAGTTTATTTTTTAGGGTATATTAGGAGGAGTTTTTCAAATGGAGTCTTCAAAAGAATTTAGGGGAGATAATAAATTACTCATAGGAATCATTATAGGCGTACTTACGTTTTGGTTGTTTGCTCAATCACTCGTAAATGTCGTGCCAACACTACAATCGTCATTTAATACAGATATGGGCACAATCAATATCGCAGTGAGTTTATCCGCATTATTCTCAGGTTTATTTATTGTGGGTGCTGGGGATATTGCTGATAAATTTGGGCGCGTCAAGATGACCTATTTGGGATTAGCATTAAATATTATAGGATCATTATTATTAATTATTGCACCGTTTGCTTGGCTATTATTAATTGGACGTGCATTACAGGGGCTTTCAGGTGCGTTCATTATGCCATCAACGCTTGCAATTATTAATGAATATTACATTGGAAAAGAAAGACAACGTGCCGTGAGTTACTGGTCAATAGGTTCATGGGGCGGTAGTGGTATCTGTTCACTATTTGGTGGCCTAATGGCGTCTTCAGTTGGTTGGCAATGGATATTTATTGTGTCTATCGCGTTATCTATCTTGGCCTTCTTTTTAATGAAACACACGCCTGAAACGAAAAATGAGCCAAAGCCCGGCGAGAAAGATAATAAATCTAAATTTGATGTTATAGGCTTAATCTTACTTGTAATTACATTATTGAGCGTCAATGTTATGGTGACTCAAGCCGCAGATCGTGGATTAATGTCACCAATGATTTTAACGCTAGGCGCAGTATTTTTAATAGCTGGTGTCCTCTTTATTATTCGTGAGATTAAAGCTAAGAATCCACTTGTTGATTTTCATTTATTTAAAAATAAAGGATACAGTGGGGCGACACTTTCTAACTTTATGTTAAATGGTGTAGCTGGTGGTACATTAATCGTTGTTAACACGTATTATCAAAGTCAATTAGGATTTAGTTCATTACAAGCGGGATTAATTTCAATTACGTATCTTGTAGCTGTACTTGTAATGATACGTGTAGGTGAAAAGTTATTACAAAAACAAGGCGCAAGAAAACCATTATTAACAGGTAGTGCCTTTACCTTTGTTGGTTTACTCTTATTATCACTAACATTTTTACCAAACATTGCTTATATTATCTCAAGTATTATAGGTTATTTATTATTCGGTATTGGTTTAGGTACATACGCGACACCTTCAACAGATACAGCTGTAGCTGAAGCACCTGATGATAAAGTAGGGGTTGCATCTGGTGTGTATAAGATGGCTTCATCATTAGGAAATGCATTTGGTGTAGCAATGTCTAGTACCATTTATGGATTTTGCGCATCACAAATGAATTTACAACTTGGTGGCGCATCTGGTGTAATCTTCAACGCAGGTATTGCTTTAATTGCATTCCTTGTTATATTATTCTTAGTTCCAAAAAAAGTAGGTAAAATTTAATATTATATCCTTAAATGGGAATGATATAGAAATCTTTCATTAAAATCGATTTCTGTATTGTTCCCATTTTTTTAAAATAAAGGGCTTAATTTATCTAAAAATTAAGAATATTTAGCAAACAATATTGACTGACAATAAGTGAAGTAGTATTTTAAAATCAATATCAAGAAAAAAGGAGTTATGACATATGAAAATAGCGATTGCTGGTTCAGGCGCATTAGGCAGTGGATTTGGTGCAATGTTATATCGCCACGGTTATGATGTAACATTAATTGACGGTTGGGAACCTCAAGCTACAGCCGTTAAAAATGATGGCTTACATATTGATATCAATGGAGAACAGCATCATTTGAATATTCCTATGTATCAAGATACTGATATTCCTAAAGATGCTAAATATGATGTAATATTTTTATTCACTAAAGCCATGCAACTTCATGATATGTTGCAACATATTCAATCACATCTTCATGATCAAACAATTATGGTTTGTACGATGAATGGCTTAAAACATGAGCGTAAAATTGTAAACTATGTAGATGAAGCACGTATCGTAAGAGGTGTAACAACTTGGACGGCTGGTTTAGAATCACCAGGGCATACGCATTTAATGGGGGCGGGTCCGGTTGAAATTGGTGCGCTTGTAGAAGAAGGTCAAGCTAATGTTGATATCGTATATAATATTTTAGAAAAAGCACAACTAAAACCTCATAAAAGCGAAGACTTACAACAATCAATATGGAAGAAGATTTGCGTAAATGGTACTGCCAATGCATTATGTACGATTTTAGAATGTCGTTTATCTAATTTAAATGCAAGTGACTATGCAAGAAAATTGATTTATAAAATTACTCAAGAAATTGTTCAAGTTGCAACAATCGATGGTGTACATTTAAATGCAGATGAAGTGTATCAATATCTAATTGATTTAAATGATAAAGTGGGTCCTCATTTCCCGTCAATGTATCAAGATTTAATTAACAATAATCGTTTAACTGAAATTGATTATATCAATGGCGCTGTAGCAAAGTTAGGTGTTGAACATCGTATTGAAGCGCCAGTTAACCAATTTGTGGCTAACATGGTGCACGCTAAAGAAGAACAACGCAACGCGAAATAAGCTAAATATTTTCAGCCTTTGAAGTTGCATATAAATGTGATATTCAAAGGCTTCAATTATGTTTACTTTTAAAAATTTGAATTTTAGGGTAAAACAATAAATAATTGAAAAGATTATCGACAAAATAGGAGTTGTGATAATAATGAATCAAACAACTAAACGGATCCTTATTACTGGCGTTGTAGGTGGTTTATTAAGTGGTGCTGTAAAGATGGGCTGGGAAGGTCTCGTACCTCCTAGAACGCCTGAACGCGATGAAGAGCCACCGCCAATGACATTACTTAATAAATTGGGTCTACCTGAAAACATTAAAAATGCAACGTATCGCTACAACGGAAATGATGTTCCTATAACGGTGATGGGCATTCATTACGGCTTTTCAGTGGCGAATGGGTTAGCTTATGGTTTATTAGCTGAAAAATGTTCAAAAGTCACAGCTTTTAAAGGTTCATTATTCGGTATAGCCGTTCATATCGCATTCCATGAATATATTTTACCGAAACTTGAATTGACGCCTCCAGTTAAAGATTTACCGATTGAAGAGCGTCTTTCAGAATTATTCGGTCATATTGTATGGATGAATACAATTGATTTAGTTCGTCATTCTGGAAAATAAAGACAAGTTTAGATATTCATTTTCAAAATAGAGAAATAGAAAGGTGAGTATAAGTTATGGCTAAAATATTTGTGACAGGTGCGACAGGATTAATCGGCACAAGATTAGTACAACGTTTAAATGAAGAAGGTCATGAAGTAGCAGGATTCACGACTTCAGAAAAAGGTAAAGAGAAATTAGAAAACCTTAATGTCAAAGCGTATATCGGCGACATCTTAAAAGCAGATACAATTGACGCAGCTATTGGAGATTTTCGTCCAGAAATTATTATTAATCAAATTACTGATTTAAAAAATGTGGACATGGCGGCGAACACGAAAGTACGTGTTGAAGGTGGCAAAAACTTAACTGATGCTGCTTTAAAATATGATGTTAAGAAAGTTGTCGCACAAAGTATTGGATTTATGTATGAACCGGGTGAAGGTTTAGCTACTGAAGAAACACCACTTGATTACAATTCAGAAGGCGATCGTAAAATTACGGTTGACGGTGTTGTAGGTCTTGAAAAAGAAACAGCACGTATGGATAAATATGTTATCTTACGTTTCGGTTGGTTATATGGGCCTGGTACTTGGTATGGTAAAGATGGCATGATTTATAATCAATTCAAAGATGGTGAAGTGACGTTATCTGATGGTGTAACATCATTTGTGCACTTAGACGATGCAGTAGAAATTTCAATTCAAGCAATTGATTTCGACAATGGTATCTATAATGTGGCAGATGATGAACCGGTTAAAGGTTCAGACTTTGCGAAGTGGTATGCTGAAGAAGTTGGTGTTGATCCTAAAGTGACGATTCAACCTGCGCAACCATTTGAAAGAGGCATTACTAACGATAAATTTAAAGCTCAAGGTGGTAAATTAATTTATAATACTTGGAAAGACGGCATGCATCCATTGAAATAACCATACAATGAGAAAGAGGAACTGAAACAATTCATAGTTTCAGTTCCTCTTTTGTATCTATTGGTCTTGTGTAACTTCTGTTTGTGATGGTGTGTTTGAATTCTGACGTTGGCGTTCAATGCGTTGTCGTAACTTTTCACCTTCAGCTTTACCAATCTTAGCGTAATGGCTATGCGCAAAATGCATTTGAATAATTAAGAATGTTGCACTTACTGCCCAATATAAACTCAATGCTGAAGCAGATTGTAAGGAAGCATAGATGATAAATAATGGAGACAAAATCATCATAACGTAATACGTTCTGCGTTCATTCTTAGGATAGTGAATTGAGTTTACTAGTGGTTGAATAAAATAAAGCAAGGCAGCAATACAAGTCATTGCGATATCAGTATGCATCAAATTAAACCATAAGAAGTGAGGATGTTGGATAATCCCACCACTAGTAGGATATTTAATACAAGTATACAATCCTAATAATATAGGAATTTGAATTAAAATTGGTAATGTGCCAATTAAATTTTTAAATGGGTTGATACCATATTCATTGTACTTCTTCATCAACAATTTATTTGCTGCGCTTTTTTCTTCAGGTGTTTCAGCATGTTTAATCTTTTCTTGGATTTTATCAATTTCAGGTTTCACAACTTTCGTTTTGTTACGCACAACGTGAATATTCTTAACTTGAATAAACATTAAAGGCATCAACACAAGACGAATAATTAATACAATCACGATAATTGCCAAACCATAATTGTCATGGAATGAGCGACCTAGGAAATGTAATAGTGCATCCATTGGTCTGACAAATATTGTATAAAAGAATCCATGTTGATCTTCTTTATGAGAATAATCACAACCCGCTAATAATACAATAAGACTCATAAAGAATAAGGACCATTTCTTTTTCATGTCTCTACTCCTATGCATTGAGGTCTTTAATAATCTTAGTCTTTAATATGTTTAGCTTATCACACTTCAGTATATTTTATACTTTTTTGCACAGATTATTTGTTATCTTTTAAGTTAGTTGTTGTTGTTATAATTTTCAAGAATATAAAAGCAAATAGACTTGTTAGAAGTACGAGTATACTCATTAATGCGACTTTAGCAGATGTAGGTAACCAAGACATAATGAATTGCCAGTCTGTATTGGCTAAAACAATGGATGGCAATAAATGGATCATACCTAATATCAGCGCAAAAGCGACAATTAACATTAAGAGCCTAAGTTGGATATTGCGTGATTTGAAATCGAACTTCAACGGTTTATGACTAATGAGATGACGATAAATAAGCACGAAACTACTGATTATTGCTAGAGTTATGATAACTGTAAATGCAATGATTACTGCTTGCCATTGATTGATTAAATTCTGAAGCGTAGTGACATGTTGATTTGCGCTCATCTGAGTATCCAGATGGTGGGCCAGTTCTGGAACATTTTTAGAATAAGCGTTAGCGAGCACCACGATACCATAATCTTTTTTAGGATTCAAAATGATATAAGATGAATAATTCTCTAATGTGCCAGGGTGATAAACCAGTGTATCTTTAGCATTTTCATCTACGAACCAACCTGTAGCATAACTTGTTGGTGAAGTTTTTTGTTCAGTTTTTACCTTAGGTTGATGCGTTTCCTTAATTAATGCACTTTGTTTCGAATGTGAGTTGAGTTGGAAACGAATCCATGGTTCTAAATCTTTAGTACCTGTCATCATATAAGCGGCAGGATTATCACCCAGGTTGAATTCTGGATTATCCACATAAGCTTTACCATACTTCACTTTATATCCTTGCGCGTCGTTAGTCTTTTTCTCATTACTTTCTTTAGTCGTTGAATGACGCATATTTAATGGTTTGAAAATGTGGTTCTTCATATAGTTTGAATAAGATTCGTGAGAGACATTTTGTACGATGAGACCTAACATATCATAGTTCATATTGGAATACTCAAACTGTTTCCCTGGCTTAGCATTAAGTTTACGTCCTTTTATACTGTCTACGATGCCCGCTAAATTGTTGTTCTTTTTTGTGACTTTATCATCATCTGTGATATCGCCAGGAATGCCACTCGTTTGGGCGATTAATTGGTTAACAGTAATATCTTCTTTCTTACCTTTATACTTCATATAAAATCCAGGTATATAGTTACTCACTTTATCGTTTATATTAATTTTCCCATCTTCTACTAATTGCATAATGGCATAGCCAGTAAAAGCTTTTGTGTTAGAGGCAATTTCAAAACGTGTTTTAGGAGAAACTTTAATCTGCTTATCAACATTAGCGTAGCCATAGCCTTTATTAAGAAAAACTTTGTTATGTTTAATAATCAATACCGACATCCCAGGTATGTGGTCATCCTTCATTTCATTTGTAACCATTTTATCGATATATATCTGAGAGGATGGACTAAACATAGAATAGCTAGGTTTCATTTTAATTCCAACTGAAATGATAATCACAATAATCAGTAAAATAATACCACTTATTAATAATTTCTTTTTCATTCATTCTTTTCCTTTAAATAATTATTTTTATCGTAGGCAATCTAAATAATTAACTGTGATAAGTATAGCAACATTTTTTTGAAATAGCTCAATAAAGGGGTTTATACATTGTTAGCAATATTTTTGAGATAGCTATATTATAAAAATATACCTGAAAATATAATAGTAAAAAGTAACTTTTAGGGTATAAATATCTAATAAATCTTATGCTAGTGGCTATACTTTTAGTGAAAATGGGAGTATATTTTACCATTGAAATTGAATATAAAAGAGGTAAGGGTTAAATGTTCACTCAATTTAAAAGACTTTTAATTGGTAAGCCTAAACGAAATAGAGATTTAAAAAATGAGAAAATTAGTAATTTCAAAGCGCTAGCCATTTTATCATCCGATGCCTTGTCATCCGTTGCCTATGGTCCTGAACAAATTTTGATTACATTATCTGTTGTAGGAGCGATTGCATCATGGTATACGTTACCTATTGCTTGTGCTGTATTAATTCTATTGGCTGCGTTAATCTTATCGTATCGTCAAATTATTTATGCCTATCCTAAAGGTGGCGGCGCCTATATGGTGTCTAAGAATAATTTAGGAGAGAAATGGGGCTTACTTGCAGGTGGTTCTTTACTTGTTGATTATATATTGACGGTAGCTGTTAGTATCGCGTCAGGTGCTGATGCATTTGTGGCAGCTTTCCCATCTTTATATCATCACAAAGTATTAATCGCATGTTTATTAGTGTTATTTATTTTGATTATGAATTTACGTGGCTTAACTGAATCGGCTACTGTATTATCATATCCAGTGTATTTATTTATTATCGGGTTAATTATTATGATTATAATCGGTGTTTGGAAAGTTGCGACAGGCCAAGCGACACCTCATATGCATGCAAGTGTAGGTACTGCTGTACCAGGTGTAACGTTATTCCTGTTGTTAAAAGCCTTTTCATCAGGGGCTTCATCACTCACAGGGGTAGAAGCCATTTCCAATGCTGTTACAAACTTTAAAGATCCAGGCCCTAAAAATGCTGTTAAAACATTACTAACTATGGGGGGTATCTTAGCCTTCTTATTAGTAGGTATTGTAGGTTTAGCTTATTGGTACGGTATTATGCCACAAGCTGAGACGACAGTATTATCACAATTAGCCGCAAATGTTTTAGGACATAATGTTGGCTATTACTTTGTACAAGCTACTACAGTGATGATTCTTGTATTAGCTGCCAATACTGGCTTCACAGCTTTTCCAATGTTAGCGGCAAGTATGGCGAAAGATAAATATATGCCTCGCATGTTTAGAGTTCGTGGTGACCGCTTAGGTTATTCTAATTCAATTATTACTTTAGGTGTTTGTGCCATTTTGTTAATTATTATTTTCAATGGTAAAACTGAGAACTTAATTCCATTATATGCAGTGGGTGTGTTTATTCCATTTACATTAGCGCAATATGGCATGGTGCTTAAATGGATTAGAGGTCGTGAAAAAGGATGGGCTACTAAACTCATCGCAAATGCAGTTGGAGGCACGATTACTTTTATCGTGTTTATGATTTTTTTAATTACTAAATTTTCACATGTATGGCCAATTTTAATCTTTTTACCTATTGTGGTTTACGTATTTTTACGTATTAATTCTCACTATAAAGATATTGCGAAACAATTGAAATCAACTGCAATGGTACAAGATATGCCTATAGTTGATAAAAACTTAGCTGTTGTACCTGTAAGTACTATTACATCAGCCATAGATAAATCAGTTTATTACGCACAGATGATTGCTGACGATGTTATTGCTGTGCATGTATCATTTGGTGACGAAGCGGATAAAGACTTTGTTGAAAAGTGGAAAAACCATTTCCCAGACGTGCGTTTAGTTGTTGTACATTCAGAATACCGCAGCGTGATACGTCCAATTTCACGCTTTATTGATAAAATTAATAAAAAAGCGAATGATAAAAATTATGTGATTACTGTGGTAGTACCACAATTCATCACTAAAAAATCTTGGCATAATTTCTTGCATAACCAAACAAGTATACGTTTGAAAATGCATTTATTCTATCAAAAAAACGTTATCTTAGCGACAGTACCATTTAAATTACAGAAATAGTAAAAAGCAGGAACTTGTAAATTAAAATTTCAAGTTCCTGCTTTTTAATTATTTAGTGTTGCGCTTCGTGTGCTAACACGATTTCATTATAGTTTATATTTTCACGCAATTGTGTCGCAATTTCATTAGATACTTTATTGCGAGAAATTAATTCATCAAGTAGTTGACGTTGGATATATAATGCTTCAAGTTTGAGTTCCTGTTGTTGTTGAGTAGTTAAAGCATAAACTTCTTTATTTTCCGCTTTTTGTTGTTTTCTATTTTGATTTTGACGAATTGTACGTGACAATGCATGATACTGGTTAATAATTAAACTTACTTCAAGTACATTTGAACTGTTTTGTTCCTCACGCATTTTCATAATAATATTGTGATTAACGACACGCATAATGTGTTGCACTTTGTTGAAACTATTCGCAAACTGTTTGCGTTGTTCATTACGTTCTTCTTTAACTTTGTTACGTTCTTGTTTATATTCTTCTCTTTTTTCTTTAACTGATGCACGATCCTCTTTAGAAGTTGCTTTATGTTCTTCTCTCATAAGCGCACGGTCTTCTTTATGAATTTTGTGTGCTTCCTTTCGCGAATCTTTTCTAGCCTTAAAGCGTAAGAAGATCATTTTGAAAAAACGGCTTACTTTTCTTAAGAATGACATTTCACGATAAGATTGACTGAATTCCATCACATTGCGATAATCTGTTAAATCCTTTTTAGTAATACGTCCTTTATCAATTAAACGTTCAAGCGTTGTTGTTTCTTCTTTTTCAGCGATTTCCTGTAAACGACGCAATTCTTTCGTATTTTGATTATCAGGTTCCATATTAATTAAGAATGATAATTCATTGAAATATTGATTGAGAATTGGACGATAATCTACATTTTTATTGTCTTTTGCCTTGTTCTTAAAACGATCAAGCACATTCTGAACCATAAATATTTTAGCAGATTGATAGGTCATACCTTTAAAGTCTGAGATCTTTTCTGAAGGCGTAATCATAGGTAAGACGATTTGTGCGACAATCAAACTAATTAATACCATTAATGAGGCAATAAATAATAGATCATTGCGATATGTAAATTCATGATTTTCATTCATCATGTAAGGTAATGTAAGTGCCATAGAGAGCGAAATCGTCCCATGTATACCACACATTGTCATTATAAAGGCATAATGACTACGTTTAGGCGGACCGGCATCTTCTTCCTCATCAAGATAAGACTGCACGTTTTTAGGATAATAAAAATCTTTGAACCATAAATATACCCATATGTATCTAAAGACATATATCGCAAGTGCAATAAGTAAGGTAGTAGTGATAAGGAATGTAATATTTTGAGGTTCTTTATGAATAATTTCCATAAATACTTCAGGGACCATGAACCCTAATACCACAAAGACAAAACCATTTAAAGCGTAACTTAACGTATTCCAAATTTGATTGTAATTCATTTGTAATTCAGTTTGGGCACGAATTAAACGATTGCGTTCTAAGCCATGAATTAATCCAGCAACAACGACAGCGATGATACCTGAGGCATGGAGTTCTTCACCGATAAAATAAATCGCAAAAGGTGTCAGTAACTGAATAAAATTTAAGGTATTACTATCTTTTAATCCTTTATTAGCAGTTAAATAAATTCTTAAGCGAACCACTAATGCACCACCGATAACACCAATTAAAATACCAAGAATGGTTGAAATAATAAATTGACTAATGGCATCAAAGGCAGAAAAACTACCTGTTACTAACGCGGTAACTGCAATTTTAAATGAAATGATACCGGCAGCGTCATTAAGTAATGATTCACCTTCTAGTATTGACATTGAACCCTTTGGTAAGACTTTACCTTTTGTAATAGCGGATACTGCAACGGCATCGGTAGGGCAAAGAATGGCTGCTATAGCAAATGCAGCGGGCATAGGTAAACTTGGCCAAATCCAGTGAATAAAGAAACCTACACCAATAACGGTTGTGAAGACCAGACCCATTGCCATTAAAATGACTGGTTTTCGATATTCCATTAATTTAGTACGAGAAACGTGTGTCCCTTCGACAAATAATAATGGGGCGATGACTGCCATCATAAATACTTCAGATTCAAATTCAAAATGAATTGGAATAGGTAAAATAAAAAGACAGACACCCAATGCGATTTGAATAAAAGCAGTAGGAATTTTAGGAAACCTATTATAAATAATAGAACTAATAATTACTGCACAGATAAATAAGAGGAAAGCTTCTAATAGTTCCATTGGTAACTCCTTTTTAAAAATATGGATAATTATCATTTTACACGATAGTAAATAAGCTATCAAAATTGTATGACTACTATACAAAAGAATTTTTAATTTAACTTATTTTGTTCTATATATTTTCACTTGTAAATTACCTAATTCAAATGACGTAAAAATAGCGAAACATAACCAAGTTCAAGTTGAAGTAGGTTATGTTTCGCTAATATAAATAATAGGGACATAAATTTAATAGTTAATAGAGTTACGTCCTTGTTTACGTGTGCGTTCTGCTAGAATTTCTGCATTCTTTTTATATTTTTTATATAAGAAGAATAAGAAAATAAACCAAATCGGTGAAATAAAGACTGCCATTCTTGTATCTGCACTAAAGAACAATAAGATAAAGACAAAGAAGAAGAATGCTAGGACAATATATCCCATTACTTGTCCACCAAATAATTTGAATTTATTGTTGCGATGTTCTTCTGGATTTTTACGAACATAAATAATATAAGAAATAATAATCATAGCCCAAACGACTAAAAAGAGGACTGTTGATAATGTCGTTACGTAAATAAATAATTGAATTGCATCAGGGAAGATAAAGTTTAATAAAGCAGCTGCAAGCAAAGTCCCCGATGATACAAGCATTGATAAGTAAGGCACACTATTGCCATTTGTTTTACTTAATACTTTAGGTCCCAAACCTTGTTTAGCCAAACCAAATAAAATACGGCTATTTGAATAAATACCACTGTTTGTCGCTGAAGCAGCAGCTGTTAAGACTACAAAGTTAACTAAACCTGCTGCGAAAGGTAAACCGATTAAACTAAACATAGTTACGAATGGACTACTATCTGAATTAATTTTATTCCATGGAATGACTGACATAATGACTAATAATCCACCTACGTAGAATAATAAAATACGAACAGGTACATTGTTAATTGCTTTAGGAATAACATTTCTTGGATCTTTTGTTTCACCAGCTGTCACCCCGATTAACTCAATACCGATAAATGAATAAACTGCAATTTGGAAGGCCATTAAGAAACCAAATGGGCCATTAGGGAAAATTCCGCCGTGATTAACTAAGTTACCAAATGATGCGTGTCCATATGATGTTCTGAATGAAAAGAAGACCATCACAAGGCCTATAATAATCATTGCAATGATAGTTACAATTTTAATGATTGAGAACCAAAACTCTAATTCACCGAATAATTTAGCTCCGAGCATATTGAAAGAGATTAGCATTAATACAATGAACAAAACCGTAATCCAGTGAGGGACTTGAGGAAACCAGAAACTAAAATATTGTCCCATGGCTGTTAAATCAGACATACTAGAAGCAATCCAAGAAAGCCAATACGTCCAACCAATAACGAAGCCTCCAAAAGGTCCGATATATTCATTTGCAATATCTACGAATGAATTAAAGCGTGTATTACTTAATAATAATTCTCCAAGCGCTCTCATAAAGGCAAAGAGCACCATACCAATAATCATATAGGTAATTAATAATGAAGGGCCGGTTAAGGAAATTGTTTGGCCAGACCCTAAAAATAAACCTGTTCCGATTGCGCCACCAATTGCGATTAATTGGATGTGTCTGTTACTTAATTCTCTTTCTAACTGTCTTGCCATAAACTTCCTCCTCAGAAAGAATGATGTCAATATTTTTGTGAAAACGCTTTCTTATATCAGTATTTAAAATCTTCCTTTTAACTGAAGAGCATAAAATTAAATGTACGATAGTATGTAATAGTAGGAATATTCTGTCATTTTATTGGTGTTAATTTTTAATTTTAATAAACTATGTGCCCTTGCTAAAAGTTATTTTTATTATACTCTTAATTTTTCAAAAAACAAATAAATTTATTAAAATACATTAATTGGAATAATTTAAATTTAAAGTCATGTATGAAATAATAAATGAAATCTAAGAAATTATTTAATTAGAGGGAATATATATGAAGATAGGGGCAATTTCAGATTTACATATTGATCGAAATCCTAAATTAGAGGTTCAGGCTTATTTAGCCTCACTAACAAAGGTTGCTATGAAGCGTGACATAGATATTTTATTAATCGCTGGTGACATTTCGAATCATTTTCAAGAAAGCT
The DNA here is from genome assembly GCF_022815905.2 of Staphylococcus sp. NRL 16/872. NCBI lineage: Bacteria > Bacillati > Bacillota > Bacilli > Caryophanales > Staphylococcaceae > Staphylococcus > Staphylococcus sp. NRL 16/872. Next base: position 567,070 of record NZ_CP119327.1, read on the forward strand.
ATCAATTTATTAGAGAGTTACAATATAAATTATCAATACCTGTATTATTTGTGCCTGGGAATCATGATTATTGGGTACCAGATAATTCTATTACGTCTGAAGAAATCTATGAATTCTACGCTAAACAACCGGAATGTTTAATTGGGAAACCTTATATTATTAATAATGATTGGGCGATTGTCGGCCATACAGCTTGGTATGATTATAGTTATGCCGATAATAAGTTTGAAATTGAACGCATTGAGCGAGGTAAATATTATGGCGCAACTTGGCAAGATAAAGTGAAAATAGACTGGCAAATGGATGATAGAACATTATCTCAATTCACTGCCAAGCAAACTAAAAATGACTTAGAAAAAGTAAGTGATAAAAATATTATTTTAATGACCCATATCGTGACGCATCCACAATTTGTCGTGCCAACGCCTCATCGCATCTTTGATTTCTTTAACGCCTTTATCGGCACACGTGATTTTGATAGTTTGTATAAAAATTTTTCTATTAAGTATAGTATTATGGGTCACGTACATTTCCGTAAAACGCTTTTTGATAATGGTGTTACTTATATGTGTCCATGTTTAGGATATCGACGTGAATGGCGTACAGATAACATTGAGGAAGAGATGAACCATGCTTTAGTAGATTTTGTAATAGAAGAATAATTGGAATGTTTCCCTCTAAATGATCATTAAATATAAGATGATTTAGAGGGTATCATTTTAAGATTGTAGATAAATACATTTTTTACCAGGTGCATTAAAACTGCGTTCCATTGTTTTTTTACCAATCTTGATGACTTGGAAGCGATTTGGCACAATGGCAGGAATAATAAATTTACGAAATACATGACTCCATAAAGGGTCAATATAATAATAATAGTGCTCGTCATAGCCGATTAACAATGTGACGTGAATATTAGAGACCAACTCAGTAGGTGTATTATCAAACTTAAATTGTTTGCGGTTAGGTGAATCTCCAAGACTTGTGTGATACAAAATAATGGGTTGGCCCTGGTCAATAATTGTTTCTAATTTGGTTAAATCTGTACCTGTACCATCAACAAAGCGTTCATCGATCGTTTGTAAGTATGGGACGTAGGCATCAGGGAATATCGTTTGATGATGTCCAAACTTAATCATTAATTGATGACCAACATAGCCTTTATGGGGATTATTGGGATGAGTAGGCCAGTGTTTCATGATTTCTGTGGCTTTAATATCATGATGATTATATTGCAGTAACATAGCTGCTGAAACCCCTTCACATCCCATAACCATTGGAATAGGGAATAATTGGCTAATCGGTTTTACAGGTAAGATGTTTTTCGTCATAAATGGTTCTCCTTCATAACATGTTGCGCACGTTCTATATTAAAGTAAATTTATTATATACCCTCACAGCACTTTCGTATAATATTTTGAATTGGGTATATAATAGTTAATTAAGAAGATTAGAATTTTGGTTTGCGGAAAAGGAGGATAACATGGACTACTGTTTTAAAGATTTAGAAAATTTAAAAATTGTAGGAATAAAACGAAAATATAGTAATGGAAGAGAAATGCAACAAGACATTCCTGATTTTTGGCAAGAAGTGAATAATAAGCAATTAACTGAAGAAATAATCGAAAAAAGTAATCATAAGTTATCAGGAATATTAGGTATTTGTCGTACGTTAGAAAATGGAGCACTGGAGTATATCATTGGCGTACCTACAAACCAAAATATTGATAATGAAAGTGTATATGAAATGATTGCGTTAGAAGCACAAACATACATTGTCTTTGAGGCTGTTGGTAAAGTTCCACAAGCTGTTAAAGAGACAATCGCACAAATACATCAAAACGTATTACCAAAACTTGATGTTTCAGTTAAATCTGCACCACTTTTTGAACATTATTTACCGGGAAATACGCAAAGCGATGATTATATTACAGAAATTTGGATCCCTATTTCTCGCTAATTTTTAAATAAAAAATGATTCCATTATAAGTCTCTCATGGAAAGACACCTCACAATGGAATCAATATTGAATTAATTATTTTCGAACAGCATGAACGATATAGTTCATATTATTTTTATGTTTACGCATTGTTTTAAACATTCTTAAGAACATCGGACGATTAGCAAGTTTTAAGGCATTTTTTATAATCATAAGTGTGCCCACAAAACCTTCATCTCTAATCATGCCAGGGGGCGACATTAATGACAATTTACCTGTATGAGATTCGATTGTGCTAAATCCTGCTGATTGATAAAGTTGATACCAATGCTCTGTAGGTAAAGGCGTTACTTTCACATTAATGGCGTCACTGAGTTCAGTGATAACTTGTTCTTTAAGTGGACGATTAACAATCGCAATATCATGTGTAAGTAGAATGCCATTTGGTTTAAGCACGCGGTAATATTCTTGAAGCACTCTTTCCTTCATTGCTAGAGGCAACATTGTAAGCATCGCTTCGTTCAAAATAATATCAAAGCTATTATCTTCAAACGGTAGTTGTGCAACATTAGCCTGCGTTAAATGAATATAATCTTCTAAATGATGTTTGGCGACATTTTTTCGGCCTTGTTTTAAGGCTTTGTTATTTAAATCGACACCTTCTATATGACAGTGATATGTTTTGGCCAGTTCAATTGACGTCGTACACATGTTACATGCCACTTCTAGAACTTTCTTTTCTTTTGAAAAATGTCCCTTTTGAATGAGCCAATCCGTAGCTACTTTACCACCTGGGCGTAACCTTTTTTTACCTAATGTAGCTAAAAATGTATGACCGGCTAGTTTGTTGCTCATTTATCAACATCTACTTTATTAACTTGCAAATTTGTTAAATAAAACATGATTTTCAAGATGTACATGTTCGTGTGTTTCACGTTCTAAATTCTCAAGGCGATTATACACTAAACGCCATGTTGTACAAGCCTCTTGTGGAGGTTGATAATCATTTGTCAACTCACGCATTGATTGGAGTAATTGACCTGTTTGTGTATGGTCATCCACTAAACTATTAATAATTTGATCAGCATTTTCTACTTTTTGACCTTTTGAAATTTCAATCAATTTTGGAAAAGCATGGTTATCTTCTTCTAATGTATGTTCTAACATTCCATCTCTGAATTGACGATATAAATCTTGCAATTCTAATAAATATGGAAATCTTTCGCCATGTACTTTCGCTACTTTAGTTACGTAAGGAGTAAGATTTTTGAACTCTTCTCGTATAGTTTGGTGGAAACGTGATTGAATATATTGAATTAATGAAGGCGCATCGAGATATTCAACGCTAATACCTCCAGGTTGAGAGACTGGTAATGCATTAAGTTTATTTATAAGTGTGTCAACATCTACTTTTTTGTTTTGAACTGCTTCCTCAATTGAAATGTTGCCACCACAACAGAAATCGATACCATATTGTCTAAAGACATCTGCTGCCAAAGGTTGTTGAGTGACAATATTTGCTACTATTGAATCTTTATTAATCATTTCAATTCCTCCTTATTCATTAGCTATTATATTAAATAATGATTTTTTAAAGAGTGAGGAAAGTTAGTTGTCATGTAAATGTCGAAAAGTTATAACAAAATGGTGAATATATATTAAATGGCAAAGTAATCTAATTAACATGATTACTTTGCCATGCTGACTTTAAATATTTTTTCGGTAGTGATGTCTAAAATAGATCACTTGAAGGGCGATTAATAAGATTGCTGCGATTGTAATAACTAAAACATATGGCATAACATTATATTCCCCTTTTAAACCAACTAAGGGAGAGATAATGCCCCCAAGTATAAATTGAAATAAACCTAATAAACTTGAAGAATTGCCACTTCCTCCAGTACGTTCTTCCATAGCCATTGAAAATCCCAGAGGACCAATTGATGCTACTGGGCAAACATTCAAGAAAAAGGCGATAAGTAATATCCATAATGGACCATGTAAAATCAATGTCAATGAGATTAATATCACGCCGAAAATTTGAATTAAAGTTAAATAAATAAACAAATGATAGCGATGAACATATGTGACTAATATCGCCACGATTTGACTTACAGCTATAAGACCTATGCCATTTATAGCAATCATTACACTAAATTGTTGTGGTGTCATGTGATAAATCTTCTGCGTGATAAATGGAGAAGCAGATGAAAAGCTAAATAACATCACGTACGTTAAGCCCTGTAAGATCATAGGGATAACGAAACCTGGCTTTCTTAATAATTGGCCGAAATCTAAGAATATCGATTTAAAATTTAAAGTGCGATGGTGTTCATTATGAGTAGCAGGCATATTTACTGCAAAACTACATAAGAGCGCGAGGCTAATTATAGTTAAAAGTACGAAAATGATTCTCCATGAACCTAGTGTCAATGACAGTCCACCTAAAAGGGGCACAATTATTGTTATAATGCCATTAACCACCATTAATGAAGCTAGAAATTTAGCGAGTATATCTCCTTCATATTTTTCACCTGCAAATGCTTTAGCAATCACAATAATACCACCTGCAGTCAATCCTTGAACCAAGCGTATAGTAATAAAAAACGAGAGGTGAGTGACAAAGATTGAACTTACAGAAGTTAAGAGAAAAATACATAAAGTGATGATACCCATTCGTTTATATCCAAACACGTCTGATAGAGGACCAAACAAAAATTGTCCTAACGCTAAGCCAATCATTGCAAATGATAGAGTGAGCTGAACTTCAGAAGCAGAAGAGCCAAAGTGATGTTGGACGGTAGGCAATGCCGGTGAATACATGTCAATCGTCATTGGCCCGAAAGCAGTCATAACACCTAAAATAATAATTAAAAATAAGGGTAGTTTAGTGCTTGTTGTATTTTGCATATTGAATCTCCTTGAAAAGATTTGCAAATAACATTATATCTTTTTTTTAAACATTTGTAAGTTACAAAAATAGTTTTTATTGAGAGGAGTTTTTCATAATATTATATAGATACAATATTACTTATCGGAAGTTACCTATTATCGTATATTCGGAGATGATATAATATATAGGTCGCCTATCTCTCAGGCGTCAATTTAGACGCAGAGAGGAGGTGTAATTATGCTTGATAACTTTGTTCACATCATGACCACAGCAACAAGTGGTTGTATCGTTGCATTATTTGCATATTGGCTACGCAATCGCAACGATAAGAAAAAATAGGCGACTATAGCCACACTTAAAAAATCCCCTCACTATTGGTAGTAGTGAGGGGATTGGTGTATTATGCTTAATAACTTTGTTAAGTAAATTATAACACTAGTTAGTAGAGAAATGCAAAGTTACATTACTTGCTGTAAATAAAGAGCCTGTAAATGGAGTTATAAAATATTATTGATTGCTTGTGTCTTTAGCCCCGTTAATAATACTATCTAATTTGTTCTTAATATCATCAAATTTTGTATTAACATCATTGAGTAAACTGTCCACTTTGCTTTGATTCTCATTATTTTGTTGCGCGTTATTTGCTTCTTTTAATTTATTAACTTGATCTTGATAAAACTGAGTGAATTTTGAATCATTTTTATTTTCTTCATTATTTTTCAGTTTATTAATTTCATCTTGAATTTGTGAAATACGTGAATCACTGTCAACTTTATCTTTAATATCGTTTTTAGCTTTTTCAACTTGGCTTTGAATACCATCTTTTTGATCGTTAACTTGATTTTCGTAATTTTTGGATACTTTATTAGGATCATTGCTGACTTTTTCATCTTCGCCAGTCATATGATTTACGATTGCTTTAGTAGCAAATATAGCAACAATCACTAATAAAAAAGCTATAATTGCAATTAACCACTTTTTAGATGTTTTATTTTTTTCATTTTCTTCTTCTAATTGTTGTTCACGTCGAAAATCACGTTCATTGTAATAACGATTACCACGTTCATCATAGAAATCATCACGACGATAATCCTCGCGTGACGCATAGTCGTCACGATATCTTGGGTCTTCTGACTCGGGACGACGTTGGCCATTTCGCTGACGGTAGTCCTCATCATTTTGTCTACGTTCTTGGCGATAACGTGGGTCCCTATTTTTTTTAGAAGGTTGACGATATTGATCATCGTATTTATAAGATTCTTTGTATTTGTCTGTACGTTTCATGTTGGTCACCTCATTTATATTTATTTGTTTATTACTTGTTGGAATAATCGTGCCACATTTTCAGCGATACGTTGAATATTATCTTTCCCTTTAGTTAATAACTCATCTATCTCCATAGGTTGCTCGATGATGCTAAAGGCACTATCAATGCCATGCTCATAAACCGCTTCATAGCCATCGCCTAAGCTACCACAAATTGCTACGACAGGGATATCGTACTGTTTCGCAGCTTGTGCTACACCAATGGGCGTCTTGCCATAAATCGTTTGCGCATCCATTTTTCCTTCTCCAGTGATGACTAAATCTGCATCTTTTACTCTCTTTAAAAATTGGGTCTCCTGAAGAACGATATCGATACCTTTGGATAGGGAAGCATTTGGGAAAAATGCTAGAATACCTGCACCTAAGCCACCAGCCGCACCGGCACCAGGTACATCTTTAACATTTTTATTAATGTCTCTTTCAATCATATCATGATAGGTAGCTAAGGCGGAATCCAACTTTGGTATCATCTTATCTGTGACACCTTTTTGTGGTCCATACACAGTGGTTGCGCCATTATCACCTAATAAAGGATTATTGACGTCACAAGCGACTTCAAACTGCACATGCTCTAGTCGTGAATCTAATTGAGAGATATCGATACGTGCTAGGTGTGAAAGATAACCACCACCTAAAGGTAAGGTTTCCTCATTTTCACCTAGAAATTTAACGTCAAGTGCAGCAAGCATGCCACTACCACCGTCATTCGTCGCGCTTCCACCCAGTCCTAATATAATCTTTGAAACACCATGATCTAACGCATCTTTAATCAATTCTCCTACTCCAAAGGTAGAAGCCCTTAATGGATCGCGTTCATGAGATTTCAATAAGTCTAAACCGGAAGCAGCAGCCATTTCAATAATTGCCACACTGTTATCTTGTGAACGTGCGTAACTCGCTTCAATGTCGCGATAGAGTGGGTCATGAACCTTCACTTTATATGTTTTAGCATTTAAGGCTTCCTTTAACGCGTCAGTCGTGCCTTCACCGCCATCTGCCATTGGAATAATGTCATAGGCGATGTCTTCATTAAATATTTTTTGAAAGCCACGCTGAATGGCTAAACCAGCTTCTTTAGCTGACATGCTCTCTTTAAATGAATCAGTTGCAATTACAATTTTATTAATTGGCATAGCCTCACCCTTTAAATAATGGTTAATTTATAAAAATAGTATATAATAATATTTAAATTTAAAATTCTGTTAGATAAGTCTTTCTAAGTAATAAGAAGGAGAGAGAAATGTTTAGATTAAAGCAACACGAATTATACATCTGGTTATTAGGTTTATTCATCTTTTACTGTTACATCGCATTTATGATGCCTTTACATAGTTCGGATTGGTTTTGGGGCAGTCATCAAGGGATGCAAGCCGTGACCAATCATTTCGAACAAATTGATGGAGATTATATTAGTAATCTCTTAGCTTTTGCTATTACGCAATCTGCAACATTGCGCGTCGTTTCATATGGTACCATTTCTATACTTTTAGTCTTAATGATGCTCAAATTCGTGACATATACATTCTCAACTAATACATTCATTTTAATAATACTCTTCATATTTATTATACCCAATTCAATTTTTGCGCAAAGCTATGGCAATTTTGAATTATTTTATAGTTATGTATTTGGGACTTGTATTGCACTCTATATTTTACATTTTGTGGTTTCAACTTTTATTTTGGAAAATGAGTTCAAATTTTGGAATATCTGTATATTTTGGATTGCCTGCGTCATAGGCCAATGGTTTGCGGAAACACTTACTTTTTATAATGTCATGATGTTGTTGAGCGCATTAATCATTTACTTCATTTGGAAGCGGAAGATCAACTTTAACTTATTAATAGGCTTTATGTTAACGTTATGTGGTCCATTTATAATGTTGTTTAATGAAAGCTACATATACCATTTTATCAATATCAAAAATTTACGTGCTCAAGTGGATGAATTAGGTTTCTTCCATAAAATAAAACTGACTTTATTTGAACAGTTACCACAATACATATTTTTCGATAATATCTTTTTAATAAGTTTAATTGCTATAGTTTTAATTATATTATTGGTAAATAATGTAGCTTTTAAAGAGTGGTCTAGGTATAAACGCTTCTTTTTAATATGTGGAATTAGCGCACTGCCAATATACAGAATATTGATTTATGTGCCTTTCAACTTGAAGCAATTAGCCATCTTATATAGTTATGGCATCATAAATATTATAATCTGTCTTATGTTTTATATCAGTGTATTTATAGCGAGTTTCTATATAGTGAAGAATCGTTATATGCGCGTTGTCATTGAAGGCATAGGTATTTCAATTATTCTCAATGCCATTCCTATATTTTTAATTGGAAAAGTAGTGCCACAATATTTCTTTATGATATATACTTTATGGTGCCTACTTGCCGTAATTCTTTTAACTACGCTAGGTAGACTTACGCAATCCATTTTTAACATACTTAAATTATTAACTATATTATTAATGGTAGTATATATCATCGTTTGTACAACGCTACATTTTGAAAATGAAAAAAGAGTAGACGCTATACATACGCAGATTAATAATCATAAAAACGAGCTGGTGATTCATCACTTACCGTTTGAAACATACTTTAGTGGCATGACGCCGACTAATGAAATAGATCAAGAAAACTTCAAAGAATATCATCACATTCCTAACGATAAAAAAATAAAAGTATTGCCGTTTGAAATTAAAGAAACAAACGACTAAGGAGAGTCATTATGAAGTTAACCAAAACACACTATGAAATTATAAAATTTGTAATCGTCGGCGGTATTAATACGCTAGATTATTACGTAGTGTACTTAATGTTACTAAAGCTATTTAATGTACATTATATGCTCAGTCATATTATAGGTTTTGTAGTGAGTTTTATTATTTCTTATTATTTAAATTGTTATTTTGTTTATAATGTAAAACCAACGTTGAAAAAGTTCTTAAGTTTTCCCTTAACACAAGTTGCAAATATGGGAATGCAGACATTATTTTTATATGTTTTCGTGAGATGGTTTAATCTTCCATCTGAAATCGCGCCCTTTGTGGGGTTAGTTATTACTATCCCAATCACATTTGTAATGTCTAAGTGGTTATTACGTGATAAGTAATATTAATGAGAGTGAGACAGATGAAATCTTTTAATTAAGATTTATTTCTGATTCGCTCTCTTTTTTATTTAATCAATAAAAATTAGGCCTAGCTAAAAATTAAATTAGCTTATTTATATAAAATTTATAGAAATAAAAAAACGTTGTAATTCAATATTTCATAGCTCATACTATTGATATTAACGCTTTTAAGGTGGGTAATGAGATGTCTCAAAGTGAAAACCTAAAGCTAGCTCAAAGAGGCGCTTATCTAAGTTTAGTGGTATATATTATTCTTTCAGTGTCTAAATATATTACTGGATTTGTATATGATTCAGCTGCAGTTAGGGCTGATGCTTTAAATAATATGACTGACATTATAGTATCTATTGCGGTTATTGTAGGACTTAAGATTTCTATCAAACCAGCTGACAAGAACCATCCATATGGTCATTTAAAATCTGAGAATATTTCAACATTATTAGTATCATTTATTATTATGTTTGTTGGGATTCAAGTAGTGATTGAAAACGCCCCTCGTATCATTACACAGGAACATCATACGCCTAATGCAATTACCATTATCATCAGTTTGATCAGTGGGATAGTAATGATTGGCGTCTATGCAATCAATCATCGATTAGCCAAAAAAACAAAAAGCAGTTCTTTAGATTCTGCTGCAAAAGATAATCTGTCTGACGGTTTAGTTAGTATTGGTACTGCCATTGGTTTAGTTTTCACCCAATTTGGCTTATCTATTGTGGACGTTATATTAGCAACACTATTAGGTGTACTTATTGTCTATACCGGTTTCGGTATTTTTAGAGATTCCATATTTGCTTTAAGTGATGGTTTTAATGAAAAGGATTTGGAAGAGTATCGTAATGAGGTATTAGAGGTCAAAGACGTGAAAGATGTAAAAAGTGTAAAAGGACGTTATCACGGTAGTAGTATCTTTTTAGATGTCACAATTGTCGTTGATGCACACTTATCATTACAAGAAGCCCATGAGATTTGTGATAAAGTGGAATCACATTTACATAGCATTGGTATTTCTTCAGTATATGTTCATCCAGAACCAGATACTTTAGATTAATTTTATTATACAGAAAAGGTTCACTATTGAGCAGAGAGCTTAATAGTGAACCTTTTTGTCTTGTTGCCGATTCCGGGGACTAAACTTTAATTTTTAAAAATGTATAGCAAATTGATGATGAAACACTAGAATTATGAAAAATATTGAAATAGTTCTATAATGAAAGTATTAGAGAAAGAGGCACTCAGATACTTAGCACAGTGAAGAAATTTTCAAGCCTCGTTTTACTTTTCAAATAAAAGTATCACGAAGTAAATACAGGAAGGTGTTTTAAATGCCAAAATTAATCTTATGCCGTCACGGACAAAGTGAATGGAATGCTAAAAACTTATTTACTGGTTGGGAAGATGTTCAATTATCTGATCAAGGTCGAGATGAAGCGATTAAATCTGGACGCAAATTGAAAGAGAGCGGTATTGAAATTGATGTAGCGTACACATCATTATTAACTAGAGCTTTAGAAACAACTCAATATTTATTAGCTGAATCTGATCAACAATGGATCCCAGTTCATAAAAGTTGGCGTTTAAATGAGCGTCACTATGGTAAACTACAAGGTTTAAATAAAGACGAAGCACGTAAAGAATTTGGTGAGGAACAAGTGCATCAATGGCGTCGTTCATACGATGTGAAACCACCAGCAGAAACTGAAGAACAACGAGAATCATATTTAAAAGATCGTCGTTATCGTCATTTAGATCATCGCATGATGCCATATTCTGAAAGTCTAAAAACAACGCTTGAACGTGTGGTGCCAATTTGGACGGATAGAATTTCACAACATTTATTAGATGGAGAAACTGTGTTAGTCGCAGCACATGGTAACTCAATCCGTGCGCTTATTAAATATTTAGACAACATTTCTGATGAAGATATTGTTGGCTATGAAATTAAAACAGGTGCACCATTAATCTATGAATTAGATGAACACTTAAACGTTACAAATCATTATTATTTATAATATTTATTGAAAAGAGTAGAAAGTGGAAATCTTTATAATTAGGAAGATTTCCATTTTCTACTTTTTTAGGAGTTAAATGTTAAATGTGTGTAGTTCATATATTGAATTTCTTAGACTACGGCGGAGTACTTTAAAATGAATGTACGTAGCATCGCTTATTTATGTTTAGATTGTTTAATTATTTTTAATGCGCGTTTACGTGTTTTAATGTTAGGGCTGTTCAAATTACGTCGTGCAGTTTGTAAATCTTGTTTCATATTTGGAACCTCCTTTTCTAAAAGAATAAAGTAAAATAATATCTTTGTAAATAGTAATTATTACGATTTGAAAAATTTACAACTATTTATGTGAAAATTAAATTTGAATCTGTATAATAAGCAACAGTATCTGACACTTAGCACCAAGAGAATGGAGGAAAACAATGTCGCATAAAAGAAAATTAGCAATGATTTATACAATGTTATTAGGCGGTTTCTTTGGATTATTAAATGAAACTTTACTAACGACTGCGTTACCGCGAATTATGAAAGATTTTAATATAGAATATTCGCAAGTACAGTGGCTGACAACAGCCTTTCTATTAACAAATGGGGTAGTCGTACCATTATCGGCATTTATTATTCAACGATATACGACGAGACAAGTATTCTTAACGGGGATTGCTATCTTCTTAATAGGTACATTATTAGGAGGATTCAGTCCGAATTTCGAAGTTTTATTGAGTGCGCGCATCATTCAAGCATTAGGATCAGGCATAATGATGCCTCTTATGATGACGACGATACTTGATATTTTTGAACCACACGAACGTGGTAAGTATATGGGCTTTTTTGGCTTAGTGATTGGTTTAGCACCAGCCATAGGTCCAACGTTATCTGGTTATTTAGTAGAATATTTTAATTGGAGATCATTATTCCACGTAGTAGCACCAATTTCAGCAATTACATTTATTCTTGCTTTGAAAATTGTTAAAAATGTGGGTACTAACGTTAAAGCACCGATTGATATGATTTCGATTGTGTTATCCATTTTAGGTTTCGGTGGATTACTTTATGGTGTAAGCTCGATTTCGCACGATGGTTGGGATAATCCGATTGTTTTAATGACCATTATAGGTGGTGTCATCTTAGTAGGGCTATTTATTTGGAGACAACAACGACTTGAAACACCGTTACTTAGTTTCAAAGTGTTTAAAAATAAAGAATTTGCGGTTGGTTTAGCGATTATGGCGGTAACAATGATTTCAATGATTGGTTCTGAAACCGTCTTACCCATGTTTGTACAAAATGTCTTAAATCGTACACCTGTAGATTCTGGATTGATTTTGCTTCCAGGAGCGATTGTCATGGCGATTATGTCAATGATATCTGGTTGGTTATATGAAACCTTTGGCGCTAAAGTTTTAGCCATTATTGGCATGTTAATTGTCATTGTAACGACATCTTACTTTGTCTTTATGGATGAACACACATCAACGATGATGCTCGCAACGATTTATGCGATTCGTATGATTGGTATTGCTTTAGGATTAATGCCGATTATGACACATACAATGAATCAATTGACACCAGAATTAAACGCGCATGGCTCTTCAATGACGAACACCATTCAACAAATTTCAGGTTCGATTGGAACTGCAGGTTTAATTACTATCTTAAGTTCAGCGAGTAAAAGTTTTAAACCAACAATGAGTGAATATCAAGGTATGAATAAGCAAGACATGGCGCATCAAATTCAGCTCGACGCCGTGTTACATGGTTATCATGCTGGTTTCCTATTTGCACTCGGTATTACGGTGATCAGTTTATTGTTAACTTTTCTCATTAAAAGTAAAAAGAAAGTAAAAGCTGAGTCGGAAAATAATTAATAAATCATTTTAGTTGATAAACGGTAATATCCAAACATTCTGAACACTTGTTGTGACGCAAATTATTATTGACTATTCCGAGCGTTGAGATTAGAATTAATTTATTCTGACTAATCTAATAGGAATATGGAGGAAACAAAGAAATGAAAAGACTTTTATTTGTAGCTTTAGCACTAATCTTTGTGTTAGCTGCTTGTGGTAATAGTGGGTCATCTGATAAGAACAGTGATTCAAAATCTAGCAGTAGTAGCGATAATAAAACATTAAAAGTAGGTACTGAAGGTACATATGCACCATTTACGTTCCACAATAAAAAAGATCAATTAACTGGTTATGATATTGATGTAATCAAAGCAGTAGCGAAAGAAGAAGGATACAAGCTTAAATTCAATGAAACTTCATGGGATTCAATGTTTGCTGGTTTAGACGCTAAACGTTTTGACGTGATTGCTAACCAAGTCGGTATTAACAAAGAAAGAGAACAAAAATATAAATTCTCTAAACCTTACACATACTCAAGCGCAGTATTAGTTGTACGTGAAAATGAAAAAAATATTAAATCATTTAATGACGTTAAAGGTAAAAAATTAGCGCAAACATTTACATCTAACTACGGTAAATTAGCTAAAGATAAAGGCGCAGATATTACTAAAGTAGATGGCTTTAACCAAGCAATGGATTTATTATTATCTAACCGTGTAGACGGTACGTTTAACGATAGTTTATCTTACTTAGATTATAAAAAACAAAAACCTAATGCCAAAATCAAAGCGATTAAAGGTAACGCAGAACAAAGTAAATCAGCATTTACATTTAATAAAAGTGTAGATGACAAAGTCGTTTCCGATTTCAATAAAGGCCTTGATAAACTTAAAGAAAACGGTAAATTAGAAGAAATCGGTAAGAAATGGTTCGGTGAAAATGTTTCTGAGCCTAAATAGTCAACAACAACACGCACTTGATGCAGCAAGACAAGCATTTGGACCAATGTTGGAAGGTTTAGTAAAATACTCTATTCCAATTACTATCGTTACCTTTATATTAGGTTTAATTATTGCTTTATTTACAGCGTTAATGCGTATTTCTACAAGTAAGATTCTAAAAGGAATTGCACGTGTTTATGTATCTATTATTCGAGGGACACCAATGATTGTTCAATTGTTCATTATCTTCTATGGTATCCCTGAATTAGGACGTTTAATTACGGGTAATGCTGACGAACAGTGGACGCTCTCATCTGTATTATCAGCTATTATTGGGTTATCTCTTAATGTAGGCGCTTATGCCTCAGAAATTATTCGTGGTGGTATTATTTCTATACCTAAAGGACAAACAGAAGCGGCATACTCTATCGGCATGAACTATCGTCAAACGATTCAACGCATTATTTTACCTCAAGCAATTCGTGTATCGATTCCAGCTTTAGGTAATACGTTCTTAGGACTAATTAAAGATACGTCTCTTTTAGGATTTATCTTAGTAGCTGAGATGTTCCGTAAAGCTCAGGAAGTAGCTTCTACAACATATGAATACTTCACAATTTATATTCTTGTAGCTGTTATGTACTGGGTTGTATGTTTCATTATTTCGGTTATCCAAAGCTTCTATGAATCATATATTGAAAGAGGGTATAGCTCATGATTGAATTAAGTGGTATCCATAAATCATTCAATGATAAAGAAGTGATTAAAGGCATTGATTTAAATGTTGATAAAGGAGAAGTTGTGACACTCATTGGTCGCTCAGGTTCTGGTAAAACAACATTGTTGCGTATGATTAATGCTTTAGAAATTCCAACTGAAGGTAATGTGACGGTTAATGGCGAAAGCTATACAGCTAACAATAAGAAGTCTCAAATTAACGTTCGTAAACAATCAGGAATGGTTTTCCAAAGTTACAATCTTTTTCCACATAAAACAGCTTTAGAAAATGTGATGGAAGGTTTAGTAACTGTTAAGAAGATGAGTAAAGTAGATGCTAAAGAAAGAGCGATGGGACTATTAGAAAAGGTTGGATTAACAAGTGTTAAAGACCAACGTCCACACGCTTTATCTGGTGGTCAACAACAACGTGTAGCTATAGCAAGAGCATTAGCGATGAGTCCGAAAGTGATGTTGTTTGATGAACCAACCTCTGCATTAGACCCTGAATTAGTTAATGATGTATTAAAAGTCATTAAAGAACTAGCAGATGAAGGCATGACAATGGTCATCGTGACACATGAAATGCGCTTTGCTAAAGAAGTTTCAAATAAAATCATCTTCATTAATGAAGGAAGAATAGGCGAACAAGGCTCTCCAGATGAGATGTTTAATCATCCTAAGACAGAGGGACTTCGCAGATTTTTAAATGTTATTAATGAAAACTAATATAAATTAAACCACGTTATAAAGAATTGAAAAGTTCTTTATAACGTGGTTTTTATATTTAGTGTTAAGTTAGATAATTCTTATTATTTTCGACGTTCTAATAATTGTTTTGCACGATAAGCTAATGGTTTAATTGGCTTAATAAAGTCTCCGATATATTCGTAGACATTGGCATTAAACCCTTTTTTAAATTGTTGTACACCATAATCTTCAGCATCTTCACCGAAGTCTCCTGTAATACCGTAGAAATTATAGCGATCAATATTATGTTCTTTGGCAAATTTAATCATTTCCCATTGTAAACGATAAGCGCCCATATAAGCATTGTATTTAGGGTTAGAACCACTTGATAAATAGTATACTTCATGGTCATTATAAATATAAAGTGCGGCTGCTAAATTTAAAGTTTCACCTTCAGCAGCAATTTTTTCTTTAGTTTCATTGAGTTTACGTTCATTACTATTTAACTGTTGTTCAATTTGTGTTTTCTTATTTTTATTTTTCTTAGAGTTAGGACTTTCTTTTAATGCTTCATCAACATCAGCTAATTGTTTCGTTAAATCATCGTGTTTTTGTTGAAGAGTAGATAGATAGTCTTTTAAATCAATATATGCAAGTTTTAACATGGCGTGGTCTTGATAAGTTTTTTGCATTTCATAGAAATATGGTTTATCTCTAAATTTGAAACCGTGTTTTTCTTCTGCCATTTGGAAAAGTTCGAAGAAAGTATCTGTTTCTTCCATTGGTAATGTTCTTACCTTAACACCCATTTCATACGTTTTTTTAATATTACGGCGTGTTTGATAGTCCATTTCTTTTAATAACTGATCTTCCGTTTTATCTTCAAGATCTAGAATAGATAACCAACGAATTTGGCTCATCGTACTATAACCTACAGACCAACCTTGGTGTTTATAGCCTAAGTCTTCTAATGTTTTAATCACGGCGCGATTATCATAACTTTCTAAAATTTCACCATCGGCATTTCGTAAGTTTTCTAAAATATAAGGATCTACTAAAACGAATAAGCAGTTGTGTTTTTTTAAGTAAGCTGTTAATGATTTAAAGAAAAAATGAACTAATTGGATATCACTATAATCCATTACAGGACCACGATGAGTATAGAAATATTTATAGATTTTTAGGGCACGTGCTTCAGTCATTAAAGTTCCAGCAATAACTTTGCCTTCCTCATCTTTGACACCTACTATATGCACGTCGTTTTTCATTTCATTTCTATTTTCAAAATGAATGCGCGATTGAGTGTAATGTGAAAAATTTTCTGTTGTAAATTTTTCAAATTCTTCAGGTGTTAAATTAACGAATTTCATGAATATCTACTCCTCTGTCTTTTTAAGAATTCTTATCTATTTTAACAAATTAACTATACTATTACACATGTTTTATTATTATATTCACTCATACTTTAGTAGTATGTTGAAATTAATTTTTAAAAATAAATAACTTATTTTATTATAAAAAAGAAATTTTTAATAATCTAGCACTTACGTCAAAAGCATTGTATGATAGAATTTGCAGTAATAATATTATTGGAAGTTGTTAATATATCGAACTGAGTTGTAGGAGTGAAGATGATTGAAAAAATTAATTGTAACGATAAGTGTATGTGTACTATTTTTAGCAGGGTGTGGCAATGATAAGTACACAAATAAAATAGATAAAGCGGTGAAGTTACAAGATCAGAAACAAGAACGACTTGCCAAAAATGATCAAGGCGATGTGGTAAAACATTTTGATAAGAAAGATGCAAATATCTATGTATTTGAAAAAGGTAAATATGTAGTATTAGCATACAAACCTTTGAATAACAATGAAGAAGTTCATTATTATACTTATCAATTTAACGGTAAAAAAGCTAAATACTTAGAACATTTTGATACAAAACAATATATTGATAGTCATGATTCAGATTATAAAGAGGAAAATATGAATTAATATCTCATTATTAAAGGAGCATCTATGAAAAAAATATTATTAGCAGGCAGTGCATTAATTATATTGCTTGTAGTTATTGGCGCATGTTCTAAAAACAAGAAAGAGCAAACACCGCCTAAAACTAGAGATGGTAAAATATTAATCGTTGAATACGGAGATTATAAATGTCCATATTGTAAAAAAGTAGAAGAAAAAGTAATGCCTACCATCAAAAAACAATATATTGATACTAATAAAGTAGAATATCAATTTGTGAATGCTGGATTTTTAGCTAAAGATTCTATAGTAGGATCAAGAGCTGGTAATGTAGTAGAAAAAATAGCACCTAAAGAATATTTAACTTTCCAACACAATGTTTATGCACAACAACAAGATGAAGATAAAAAATGGTTAACTGAAGATTTCCTAGATAAAGAAATCGATAAATTAGCCATTTCACAAACAGATAAAGCAAACATTAAGAAAGAATATAAAACTAAAAATAGTGATGCATGGAAAAAAGCTGATGAACAGAAAAAATTAACAAAAGAGCATCATATTAAATCTGTTCCTACAGTATTTATTAATGGTAAAAAAGTAGAAGATCCGTATAAAGTTGAAGGATGGAAAAAATATTTATAAATTTGCTAATACTGAAAAAGAGACTCAGTTTAGATTTGATAAAAACTTTTAATTATCAAATTCTACTGTAGTCTCTTTTTGTTTATACTTTTCTATATCGTTTGAGGCCTATAATATTGAGAATAATAAATATTGAGATAAATAGGATAAGGATTAATAAATCTAACCAAATGTGAGCCCATCCTTGCCCTTTAATCATTACATTAGTTAATGCATCACCAGCGTAACGCAATGGAAAGAAATAACCAATATTACTTAGCCAATTTGGCATGTTTTCAAGAGGAAAGATGCCAGAAAAGAAGACCTGTGGCACTGCAATTAAAGGTATAAATTGAATCATTTGGAATTCAGAATTGGCAAAGGTTGAAATGAAAATGCCCATAGATAAAGCCGTAATAGCTAAGGCAATGTTGATTAAAATAACATACCATAAGCTTCCAGCAACATTTATATTAAGTAAATAAATAGAGAATAAAACAATGACTAAAGTTTGAATAATGGCGAAAATGCCATATCCTATCAGATAGCCCATTACAATTTCACTGCGACGTATTGATGTAGCTAAAATTCGTTCAAGGGTACCAGTTGTTCGCTCTCTTAGTAAAGCAATCCCTGAAATTAAAAACACAAATAGAAATACAAAAAATCCCATCAAAATAGGAAACATTTTGTCAAAGTAACTACTATCAGAATTTCCATATAAATACTTATTATGAATAGAAATATTTGTATTTTTATCTTTATTAGCCGTCATTGGTATTTTTTCTAAAACTTTTTTAACATCGTTCATCTTGGCTTTTTGAATTGATTGGCCAACTATTTGTTTAATGGCTGAAGTTTTATTAGGGTCTTCATTTGTATAAACAACATGTAAAGCTTTATTATCTTGATAAATAAATCCGTCTAAGTGATCATTTTCAATCTTTGACTTAATATTATTTGTTGAATGATAGTTTTTAAGATTTAGATTTTTATCTGGTAAATTATCAGTAATCTGAGAAGATACAGAGTTATCGACGCCAAGTTGGAGTTCTTCTTCATCCCCATTGAATATGAAATACATGAGCGTGAGTATAACAATTGGAGCTAGGAACATCAAAGCAAGGGTGCGTTTATCTCTTAGTAGCTCTTTCATCACTCTTTTAACAATAGCTAATAGTTTCATGATTGACCTACCTCCTCAGCTTTAATAAATACTTCTTCAATCGTATTCACATTAAATTGCTTCTTTAATTGATTGGGAGAGTCTAAGGCGAATAATTGACCTTCTACTATTAATCCAATTTTGTCACAACGTTCAGCTTCATCCATGACATGTGTTGTAACAATGACGCTTTTACCTTCTTTAGTCATATTTTTTAATTGTCCCCAAATTTGATTTCGCAGTTTAGGATCTATACCCACTGTAGGTTCATCTAAGATGATCAAGTTTGGTTGTGCAAGTAATGTGATTGCCAAAGATAATCGACGTTTCATGCCTCCTGAAAAGTTTACTACTTTTTTATTCAATGCTTCTTTTAAATCAACTAATTTCATACTTTCTTGTATATTATTTTCTAATTGCTGTCCTTTTAACCCAGCTAAATGACCAAAAAATTCAAGGTTCTCATATGCAGTTAATGTTTCATATAATGCATCAGTTTGACCCATGTATCCAATTTTGTTCAGTATTTTGCGGTTAGGCATTTTTTTATTAAAAATTTCAGTAGATCCTGAATCAAGCTTTTCCATACCTAACAAACATTTAATAGTAGTTGTCTTACCACAACCACTAGGTCCAATTAAGCCAAGAAGTTCGCCTTTATGAATATTTAAACTTATTTGATTCAATACTTTATGGTTTCCAAATATCTTCACAGCTTTATGTAAACTTGCAATACTTTCAGTCACAGCTATCCCTCCTATATTGACATGTTTTATCAATTCTATATATTAAATATAAATCCTTTTAAGTAAATGTGAATTAATTTTTATAGTAACTGAACATTTTATGATTAAATGTTTGGAAAAAAGGAGAGGGCTTAAATGGATGATATTGAAATAACTGATAAACGTGTAGTGAATACTATGAATAGTATTAAAAAAGGCATGATTAGATTATTAGAAAAAAACAAATTTGAAAAAATTACTATTAAGGATATTTGTACAGAGAGTGGTATAAGTAGAACTACGTTTTATGCTCATTATAAAGATAAAAATGATTTTATTTATAGTTATCTAACATCACTATTAAAAAAAGGAAAAAAAGAAATATTTAAAAAAGAATTTTCAAATCAACATATTTTTCTAGAAACAATGGTTCATTATTGGTTAGATGAAGGGAAGTTAATACTACTCTTACTTGGGGATGATAGTGCTCAAACGGCTCACATTCAGATGAAGAAGATTTTACAATATAATGTTGAGTTGAAATTAGTACCTATAGTAAATACGAACACCTTAACGACGAAAGAAAAATATTTTTTACTTATATTTATGAGTAATGCGATTTTTGGAGTGTTACAAGATTGGGTGAAACGAGGATGTGTAGAAACACCCAAAGAAGTAGCTACTATCATGAATAAAATATTTGAAACTGCATTTAAATAATTGAGGCAAGAAAGCCTATATTAGAAATAGTTTGTATAAATTATATTTCAAAAATTAATATTGAAGATAATCACACTAGGTTTACTAAAAAGGGTAAATAAAAGTTGCGTAGGTTGATGTAATAGAATATTAAAAATTAAATTTTAAAATAAGTCATTTTACTTGTATTTTTCATAGAGTTCATTTATTATACTAAGTATAATAAATATACAAACATGAAACATGTTTTAGTGGTTTCATAATTTAACTATTGGAGGTATGCAAACATGGCTAATTTTAATTTAGATCCAGTGCATTCAGGTATTAATTTTTCTATTCAACACTTAGTAGTATCAAACGTTAAAGGTCGTTTTAATGACTTTGATGCTAACATTACAGGCGATTTCAATGATTTAAGCTCATTACAAGGGACTTTTACAGTACAAGCAAATTCGATCGATACTAAAGTAGAAGACCGTGATAACCATCTTAAAAGTGCGGATTTCTTAGATGTTGAACAATATCCAGAAATTAAATTTGAAATTACTAAAGTCGATGACCATTCAGTAACTGGTAACTTAACTATGAAAGACCAAACACATGAAGAAACATTCGATTTAGATTACAAAGGTATTAGTTTAAATCCTTTAAACAGTAAAAACACAGCTGGTTTAGTAATTACTGGTAAAATCGACCGTGAACAATACGGTGTTACATTCAACCAACAATTAGAAACTGGTGGTTTCTTATTAGGTAAATCATTAGACGTTGAGTTTGATTTAGAATTCCCTATTGAAGAATAGTATTCCTGATAATCTATTTAAACAGACGAGGTGATTGCCTTGTCTGTTTTTTTGTTGTATTTATGGAAATAAATTGCTAAATTTTGTAAGAATAAAGCTTTTTGAAAATGAGGGAAGTAAATAATGACAATTAAAATTAAAAGTAATAAGATTATATTTTCAAGAACGTTTGATGCATCCGTTGAGCAAGTATTTGATGCTTATACAAAGAAAGAATTATTTGAACAATGGTTTCATCCACAAGGTGCGACAACCAAGGTTTTTAAGTTTAATGCTGTAACAGGTGGACAAGCATTCTTTGCAATTGAAACACCAGAACACACAAGTTATACGCTTACAGAATATAAAAAAGTGAATAAACCGCATCACATTGAATACTTCGATTTCTTTGCGACGCCTCAAGGTGAGAAAGATACCCGTCTACCTGGTATGCATATCTTTATGGATTTCGAAGAAGAAGGCAATCGTACCACTGTGACGTCTACATCTGAATTTCCAACGAAAGAAGCGGCGCAACAAGCCATTAACATGGGCGTTGAAGCAGGAATGAATTCTACGCTCGATCAATTAGAGAAATTATTAAAAAAATAAAAAGTCATAAGGATGTCAATTTTTGTAAGAAATTTTAAGTTATAATGTAGGTGAAAAGAGGATGATATGATGAAACAACGTTATTTAAAAGTACTTGCACTATTTTCATTAAGTACATTAATTCCTACATTATTATTTAATTCAAAATGCCTAAATAATGGTGCTGTTAAATATGTTTTAAGAACAGCACTAGGATATGGTATTTTTGCGAGTGGTTTACATTATTTATCTAAATTTAAACGCACACGCTAATCATATATCGAGATGTAGTTTATTCAAAAACTATATCTCGATTTTTTAGTTTATATCGAAAAAATACAATTTTATCTACCTCTTTACTAATAATTTTTATATAATTGTAAATCATACAATTGAATATTGTGGGAGGTAGAATTTCAAATGTTGGAAAATCACAAAAACTTAGAAGATACATATACGACACGTCATATAGTAGAGGCTGCAGTAGGACAAGTCCAAATGAAAGAAGTCATGGCTAAAAAAACACCCGGGAGATATTTATTAAAAGCAATTATGTCAGGATTTTTATTAGCAATAGTGACTGTCTTCATGTTAGCTGTTAAAACTCAATTTGCGGATACAAATGAGGGGTTAGTTAACTTGTTAGGCGCTATTTCATTTAGTTTAGCGTTAGTATTAATCGTCTTAACAAATTCAGAATTGCTAACAAGTAATTTTATGTATTTAACAGTGGGATGGTACTATAAAGCAATTACAGTTAATAAAATGATTGTTATTTTCTTATTCTGTTTCTTAGGAAATATTATAGGTGGATTCATTTTATTCTTTTTAATGAAAGGCACACATATTATGACGCCAGAGATGATTGTAGCTTTAAGTAAAACTGTACACGCTAAAACCGTAGAATCATCATGGTTAAATATTTTAATTAAAGCGATATTCTGTAACTTCTTTATTAACATCGGCATTTACGTTTCAATGTTATTTAAAGAAGGGCTTGCAAGAGCATTCTTCATCGCTGTTGGTGTTATTGTCTTCGTATTTATGGGTTATGAACACGTGGTTTTCAATGCTGGCTTATATGCAGGAATGATGTTCTATAACATTGATGCATTATCATGGTTAGATGTATTAAAAAATGTGGTGTTCGCTTTTATTGGTAACTATATTGGTGGAGGCATCTTTGTAGGTCTTGTATTCGCTTATTTAAACGGTAAACGCGATAGTTTTAGTACAAAAAGCTAATTTTAACAAGTCTAGGACATAAAAGTTTTAGATAAGAAAAAAGACAATTTTTATTGTGCGAAATATTATCTATGGAGATAAGAACTGAAGTTCTATTGATAGAGTAAGTTGAGCCATGTTTTAATCTTTATACATAAGGCACCTTATTAATTTAGTTTAGTGATGTTTATTAAATTATATGTAAGGACCTTATTTTTAAAATTTTTATGTAAAATTACATATAAATACATTGTATTTTGGCGAGACTCTTATATTCATTATTACTGAACATAAGTGCTCTAGAAATTCTTATGATGAACTACGAATGATTTTGTGTGACGCCTGAGGAGACAGGATATCAATGAACGTAAGCGTTCAAACACTTACGTAAGAAGTTCTAAGATGAATAACGAATGACGTTGCGAGACTCTTGGCGTTTTTTATATTGAACACAAGTGCGCGTGCACTTGCGTAAGTCGTTCTCAGATAGATAACGAAACGTAGTTGTGAAGACTCCTGGTGGAAAAGAAAGAGCCTCAAGACTATAGGCTTGAGCCTTTCCCACCGGAAAGCGTAACAACTTAAACAAGTGAATATCTACCTAAGAACTACTTTACAAGACCGTGGCTCGACCCAGCCCCCTAGGCAAGCGTCTCAACTTAAGTGAGTGAATATCTATCTAAGAACGACTTTATAAGACTACAGGCTTAAGCCTTTCCCGCAAGAAAGCGTCGCAACAAAATGAGTAACATTTATCTAAAAACTACTTTACAAGACCGTGGCTCGACCCAGCCCCCTAAGCAAGCATCTCAACTTAAGTGAGTGAATATCTATCTAAGAACAACTTTATAAGACTACAAGCTGAAGCTGTCCCATAAGAATAGATCCAACACAGAGAAACTGAGTTAATCAGTTTATACAAGCAAAGCAAGTTGGGCAAGCGAGCCAATAATACGAAGTATTGTAAATAAAGAAGCCAGTAAATGAATTTATAAAAACTCATTTACTGGCTATTTTTCTAAGAACTATTATCCTAGATTTATTTTTTACGTTGACTTAAAGCTTTTAAAAACATATTATTTAATTCAACATTAACTATTGTTACTTCAAGATGTTGCATATTAGTAATTCATTTTCGAAAAGAAAGGGATGAGGGGAATTGGTAGCAAACATTTTAGTTGCACATGGTATGCGTAAAGGGGACCAAAATAAAGCGCTAGGTGACTTTCTAGATCGTCTTTTAAGTGATGAAACATATAATTATGAACTGGCGTTTATTGAAAGTGAAGAAAAAAGCATCGAGAATACGATTGGGCGATTGATTGACCAAGGTGAAACAGAATTTAAAGTAGTGCCTTTATTAATTTTTTCAGCGATGCATTATATTGTCGATGTACCCAATATTTTAGAAAACATTAAGCAAGCGCATCCTAACATTCGTTATGAAATTAGTGAGCCTCTTGGTACGCATGATTATATGGTGGATTTAGTTGAAAAACGCATTAATGACGTACATATGGATGCTACGACAAATTATGCGATTGTGATAATTGCGCATGGCAGTTTCTCTTATACTAAAGCACATGATGAACTTAAGGAATTTAGTGAAAAGTTAACACAAGAAGTGCCGATTTATTGTCGTACGTTATACGGAGATATCACATTTAAAAATGACCTCGATCAACTATCACGCGACTATGGTGAATTAATTGTTGTACCGATGTTTCTATACGATGGACGATTAGTGAATAAAGTAAAACGACTAATTTCAGAAATGGATATTGAAGGCACATTACATATCACACCGTCTATTAATTTTGATAACATACTTAAGTTGATTATTAGTGAACGTTTAGAACAGCTACATATATAAATTCTCAAGCCTCTCTTACATGACAATGTAAGGGAGTTTTTTCATGTTTCAAGTAAGAAATAGTGTATTAGGGAAATCCCTACTTTTATTAAAATATGTGAAAATAATCACAAAAGTAATCGAAAATGTTATAAAATAACAGTGAAGAAAGTAGTTGTAAATTCTCAATAATAATATATTTATAATTTTAATCATTATAAATAACTAAATTTTAAGTGATAAAAGGGGCATATTTTATGACTAAACAAAAGCTTGTAATGATTGGTAACGGTATGGCAGGCCTTAGAACAATTGAAGAAATATTAGAACGCTCAGACTCAATGTTTGATATTACAATCATTGGCAAAGAACCTTATCCAAACTACAACAGAATTATGTTATCTAATATTTTACAAAAGAAAATGACAGTCGAAGAAACAATTATGAATCCTTATGAATGGTATGAGGAAAACAATATTCGATTAATCGTGGATGACCCAGTTGAAACAGTGGATAAAACAAACCAAACTGTGACGACTTCTAAGGGCATAGAAGTTCAATATGATATTTGTATTTTTGCGACAGGTTCAAGTGCATTCGTATTACCTATACCAGGTTCAGATTTACCTAGTGTGATCGGATGGCGCACAATCGAAGATACTGAACGCATGATTGAAATAGCTAAAACGAAAAAACGTGCAGTGGTTATCGGTGGTGGCTTACTCGGGTTAGAATGTGCACGTGGTTTAATGGACCAAGGAATGGATGTCACTGTCTTACATTTAGCTGAATGGTTAATGGAGATGCAACTCGACCGTAAAGCTGGCGAAATGTTGAAAGCAGATTTAGAACGTCAAGGTATGAATATTGAACTGCAAGCCAATTCGAAAGAAATTATGGGTAATGAAGATGTTGAAGCGATTAAATTAGCTGATGGTCGTGTGATTGAAACAGATTTAGTAGTCATGGCGGTTGGTATACGTCCATTCACTAAAGTTGCGAAATCAGCAGGATTAGAAGTAAATAGAGGTATTGTCGTTAATGATTACTTACAAACATCTGACCCTAATATTTATGCTGTCGGTGAATGTGCGGAACATGCTGGTAAAGTATATGGTTTAGTAGCACCACTATATGAACAAGGTAAAGTGCTTGCGGACTTTTTAACTGGTAAAGAGACAGATGGCTATAAAGGCTCTACTACATTTACTTCGTTAAAAGTTTCTGGCTGTGATTTATATAGTGCGGGTCAAATTGTTGAAAATGAAGACGTCCACGGCATCGAAATTTTTAATAGCGTCGATAACATTTACAAAAAAGTGTATTTAAGCAACGGACAAGTGGTTGGCGCAGTATTATACGGTGATACTGATGATGGTTCGAGATTTTACAGCATGATGAAGAAAAATGAATCATTAGAAGATTATACGTTAGTATCATTACTTCATAAAGGCGGTGAAGATGCAGCAACGTCAATTGCTGATATGGCTGATGATGAAACAATCTGTGGATGTAATGGTGTCGATAAAGGAACAATTGTCAATGCGATTACTACTAAAGGTTTAACATCTGTTGAAGAAGTGACTAAAGCAACTAAAGCAGGTAACTCTTGTGGTAAATGTAAAGGTCAAATCGGTGAACTTTTAAAATGCACATTAGGTGATGACTTTGTCGCAGCAAAACCTACTGGTATTTGTGCTTGTACTGATTTAACACGCGATCAAATTGTGACTCAAATCAGATCTAAAGGTCTTAAAACATCTAAAGAAGTACGTCACGTACTTGATTTTAAAGATAAAAATGGTTGTCCAAAATGTCGTTCAGCGATCAACTACTACTTAAATATGGTTTACCCTCATGACCATCAAGATGAAAGAGAATCACGCTTTGCGAACGAACGTTACCATGCTAATATCCAAAACGATGGCACATTCTCAGTTATTCCACAAATGCGTGGTGGGGTGACAGATGCAGATCAATTAATTCGATTAGGTGAAGTAGCTAAGAAATACAACGTGCCTTTAGTGAAAGTGACTGGTTCACAACGTGTTGGTTTATATGGTTTGAAAAAAGAAGAACTACCTAAAGTATGGGCAGACTTAGGCATGCGTTCAGCTTCTGCTTATGGTAAGAAAACACGTTCAGTTAAAAGTTGTGTAGGTAAAGAATTCTGCCGATTCGGTACGCAATATACGACACGTTTAGGTATTCGTTTAGAAAAAACATTTGAATATATCGATACACCTCATAAATTTAAAATGGGTGTTTCTGGTTGCCCACGTAGTTGCGTAGAATCAGGTGTTAAAGATTTCGGTGTTATTTCAGTTGAAAATGGTTACCAAATTTATATTGGAGGTAACGGCGGTACTGATGTAACAGTTGGTAAACTCTTAACTACTGTTGAAACAGAAGATGAAGTTATTCAATTATGTGGTGCTTTAATGCAGTATTATAGAGAAACTGGTATCTATGCTGAAAGAACTGCACCATGGCTTAACCGTTTAGGCTTTGACAATGTTAAAGAAGTCTTACTTGATCCTGAAAGACAAAAAGAATTATTCGATAGAATTATGGATGCTAAAAAAGCAATTGATGGTCATGGCGAACCTTGGTCAGCTATCGTTGAAAATAAAGACGCACAAAAAATCTTTGAAGTTGAGAAGGTGTAAAGGATGAAAGCAATGGAAAAAGTAAAAGTGACTACACTTGAAGAATTAACACCATTAATTGGAAAAAAAGTAATCGTTGATGGTAAACAAATTGGCCTTTTCCTAACAGAAAGTGGGGAAATTCACGCTATTAATAACATTTGCCCACATAAACAAGGACCTTTATCAGAAGGTACAGTCAGCGGCGAGTTTGTGTATTGTCCACTTCACGATCAAAAGATTGATTTAAGAAACGGTGAGGTTCAAGAACCAGATACGGGTTGTGTAGAAACATATAAAGTCGAAGTACATGACGGAGACGTCTACGTATGTCTGTAAATGAAGAAGCGAAAGTTTATTTGATCGGAGCAGGACCAGGTAATCCTAACCTGTTAACTAAAAAAGCAGAGCGTATCCTTCGTAAAGCAGATGTGATACTTTACGATCGTCTCGTCAATCCAATGATTATCCAATATGCGCCACCTTCAGCTGAAGTGATAGATGTAGGTAAAAAGCCTTATGCGAAACACATTCAACAAGAAGAAATTAATTTGAAGATTGTGGAAGCGACTAAAAGACATCGTATCGTCGTTCGTTTAAAAGGTGGAGATCCCGCTATATTTGGACGTGTTACTGAAGAAATCGATACATTAAAAGCACATGGTATTGCATACGAGATTGTTCCAGGTGTAACATCCGCAAGTGCAGCCGTAGCTAATATGGATATAGGTCTAACGATGCGAAGTATTGCGCCTAGTGTGACATTCTCAACAGGGCACTTCAAAGATTCAATAAACCATGAAACAGATATTCGTAATCTCATTAATGGCGGAACACTAGCGATTTATATGGGCATTAAGCGATTAGGGCATATCATTAAGCAAATCACTGCCTATACTAAAGAGGATTATTCTATTGCGATCGTTTTCAATGCAACTTGCTATAATCAGAAGGTCATCATCGGTAAGCTCAGTACGATTGAAGCGCAGTTACAACAGCTCAATTTAGAGAGTGAACCAGGCATTTGTATTCTAGGTGCGATGGTTGATTATATAGATAAAGATAAAGTGGAACAGCATGAAGCACAGCACGACGAAACTTTATATGTCATTACCGGTCCGAAAGATAAAGCGATGTTAACTGCTGAAGATTTTTCGGAAAAGGGTCAACGCTGTCTACTCGCATATGATGATCATCATCATGTATCCCAACAACGGTTATATCAAAGTATTATAGACAATCATCATTCCAAATTTATTGAAGCGGCGTACTAAGTGTTTGAACTACTTTATAAAATAGTACATAGCCATACAGAAATTGATAATACATCATTTCTGTATGGCTATTTTTGCATTTATGAAAAATCATTTTAATTCCTAGCGTTTTTAGGGATTTCACTATATGAAATAGGCATTTCCCTAATATATTTACTTTGTGAAAAAATGTACAATAAACTTAAATTAATAAGTAATTAACACATAACGTAACATGCTAAATACCTTAATCGGTAGGAGGATTTATATAAATGGGAAAATTTGGATTAAACTTTTTTAAACCAACTGAAAAATTTAATGGTAATTGGTCAGTACTTGAAAGCAAAAGTAGAGAATGGGAAAAAATGTATCGTGAAAGATGGAGTCATGACAAAGTAGTCAGAACGACACATGGCGTGAACTGTACAGGATCATGTTCGTGGAAAGTCTTTGTTAAAAATGGCGTTATCACGTGGGAAAATCAACAAATTGATTATCCTAGTTGTGGACCTGACATGCCTGAGTTTGAACCTCGTGGATGTCCACGTGGTGCATCATTTTCATGGTATGAATATAGCCCGTTGCGTGTTAAATACCCATATATCAGAGGGAAATTATTAGATTTATGGACAACAGCTTTAGAAGAAAATAATGGTAACCGTATTGCGGCATGGGCTTCAATTGTTGAAGATGAAGATAAAGCTAGAACGTATAAAGAAGCACGTGGTATGGGCGGTCATGTACGTTCTAATTGGAAAGATGTTACGGATATTATTGCTGCGCAAATCTTATATACGATTAAAAAGGATGGTCCAGATAGAATAGCTGGATTTACACCAATTCCAGCAATGTCTATGATCAGCTATGCAGCAGGAGCAAGATTCATTAATTTACTAGGTGGTGAAATGCTTAGTTTCTATGATTGGTATGCCGACTTACCACCAGCATCTCCACAAATTTGGGGTGAACAAACAGACGTGCCTGAATCAAGTGACTGGTACAACGCTTCTTACATCATTATGTGGGGTTCTAACGTACCATTAACACGTACACCGGATGCCCATTTTATGACAGAAGTAAGATACAAAGGAACTAAAGTTGTTTCAGTAGCACCTGATTATGCTGAGAACGTTAAATTCGCAGATAACTGGTTAGCGCCAAATCCTGGAACAGATGCTGCAGTGGCACAAGCCATGACACACGTGATCTTACAAGAATTTTATGAAGATAACCCAAGTGAAATGTTCATCAATTATTCTAAGCAATATTCAGATATGCCTTTCGTGATTATGTTGGATGAAGATGACAATGGTTATAAAGCAGGAAGATTCTTACGAGCAAGCGACTTAGGAATGGAAAGTGACAATAGTGAATGGAAACCAGTCATTCATGATACAATTAGCCATCAATTTGTAGTACCAAACGGCACAATGGGCCAACGTTGGGAAGAAGGCAAAAAATGGAATTTGAAATTAGAAACAGAAGATGGCACTAAAATAAACCCTGCAATGTCAATGGCTGAGGAAGATTATGAACTTAAAACAATTCAATTCCCATTCTTTGACAGTAAAGGAGACGGCATCTTTGAAAGACCGATTGCTACAAGAAAAGTAACATTAGCAGATGGTAAAGAAGTATATGTAGCGACAGTCTACGATTTGATGACAAGTCAATATGGCATTAAACGCTTTAATCATGAATTAGAAGCAAAATCATATGACGATAAAGAATCTAAATATACACCAGCGTGGCAAGAAGATGTGACAGGTATCAAATCTGAATTAATCACACAAGTAGCAAGAGAATTTGCACAAAATGCTATTGATACTAAAGGTCGCTCAATGATTATTATGGGTGCCGGTATTAACCACTGGTTCAATGCAGATACAATTTATCGTGCTGTTTTAAACTTAGTTTTATTATGTGGCTGCCAAGGTGTAAATGGTGGCGGTTGGGCGCACTATGTTGGACAAGAAAAATGTCGCCCTATCGAAGGATGGAATACAGTCGCTTTCGCAAAAGATTGGCAAGGGCCACCACGTTTACAAAATGGTACAAGTTGGTTCTATTTTGCAACAGATCAATGGAAGTATGAAGAGTCTAACGTAGATAAATTAAAATCACCATTAGCTCAAAATATTAAGCATCAACATCCAGCGGATTACAACGTCACTGCTGCTAGATTAGGATGGTTACCTTCATATCCTCAATTTAATAAAAACAGTTTACTATTCGGTGAAGAAGCTAAAGACGCGGGCGACGATTCTAATGAAGCAATTTTAAAAAGAGCGATTGAATCAGTTAAGAATAAAGACACACAATTTGCAGTTGAAGATCCTGATTTAAGAAAAAATCATCCGAAAACATTGTTTGTATGGAGATCAAATTTAATTTCAAGTTCAGCTAAAGGTCAAGAATACTTCATGAAACATTTATTAGGTACACGTTCAGGATTAATGGCTGAACCTAATGAAGATGATAAACCTGAAGAAATTAAATGGCGTGAAGATACAGTTGGGAAATTAGATTTACTCGTTTCATTAGACTTCCGTATGACAGCTACACCACTTTATTCAGATATTGTGTTACCAGCTGCTACTTGGTATGAGAAACATGATTTATCATCAACAGATATGCATCCATTTGTGCATCCATTCAATCCAGCGATTGATCCATTATGGGAATCTCGTTCAGACTGGGATATTTATAAAACATTGAGTAAAGCAGTTTCCGAAATGGCGAAAGATTATTTACCAGGGACATTTAAAGATGTCGTAACCTCACCATTAGGTCATGACTCTAAACAAGAACTTGGCTCAGAGTACGGTATTGTCAAAGATTGGTCTAAAGGTGAAGTTGAAGGTATTCCAGGAAAAACAATGCCAAACTTCTCAATTGTAGAGCGTGACTACACAAAAATCTATGATAAATATGTCACATTAGGTCCTTTACTTGAAAAAGCGAAAGTAGGCGCGCATGGCGTAAGTTATGCAGTGAAAGAGGAATATGATGAATTGAAGAGTATGGTTGGTACTTGGAATGATGAGGATGAAAATTCAGTGAGAAATAATCGTCCGCGTATTGATACTGCACGCAAAGTAGCTGATGCAATATTAAATATTTCATCAGCAACGAATGGTAAACTCTCACAAAAATCATATGAAGATTTAGAAAATCAAACAGGTATGGAATTAAAAGATATTTCTAAAGAACGCGCGTCAGAAAAGATTTCATTCTTAAATATTACATCACAACCTCGTGAAGTAATACCAACGGCTGTGTTCCCAGGTTCAAATAAAAATGGACGTAGATATTCTCCATTTACAACAAATATTGAACGTTTAGTACCATTCAGAACTTTAACAGGTAGACAAAGTTACTATATCGACCATGAAGTCTTCCAACAATTTGGAGAAAGTTTACCAGTATATAAACCAACATTGCCACCTATGGTCTTTGGAACAAGAGATAAACAAGTAAAAGGCGGACAAGATGCTTTAGTATTACGCTACCTTACACCACATGGTAAATGGAATATTCACTCAACATATCAAGATAACGAACGTATGTTGACATTATTTAGAGGTGGCCCAGTAGTGTGGTTATCAAATGAAGATGCTGAGGAACATGGCATTAATGATAATGATTGGTTAGAAGTTTATAACCGTAACGGTGTTGTAACTGCAAGAGCTGTCACATCACACCGTATGCCTAAAGGCACAATGTTTATGTATCATGCACAAGATAAACATATTGAAACACCAGGATCAGAAATCACTGACACACGTGGTGGTTCACATAATGCTCCAACAAGAATTCACTTAAAACCTACACAACTTGTAGGTGGTTATGCACAAATTAGTTATCACTTTAACTATTATGGTCCAATTGGAAATCAACGAGATGTTTACGTAGCCGTTAGAAAAATGAAGGAGGTAAATTGGCTTGAAGATTAAAGCGCAAATTGCAATGGTGTTAAATTTAGATAAATGCATTGGTTGCCACACTTGTAGTGTTACATGTAAAAGTACTTGGACTAACCGTCCAGGTGCTGAATACATGTGGTTTAACAACGTAGAAACTAAACCAGGTGTAGGATATCCGAAAAGATGGGAAGACCAAGAACACTATAAAGGTGGTTGGGTTTTAAATAAAAAAGGAAAATTAGAACTTAAAACAGGAAACCGATTATCAAAAATTGCCTTAGGTAAAATCTTTTACAATCCTGACATGCCTCTTATTAAAGATTATTATGAACCATGGACATATAATTACGAACATTTAACAACTGCGAAAGAAGGTAAACATTCGCCAGTAGCCAAAGCACATTCAATCATCTCTGGAGATAAAATTAATCTTGAATGGGGGCCTAACTGGGAAGATGATTTAGCAGGAGGACATATTACAGGTCCAGAAGATCCAAACATTCAAAAAATAGAAGAAGATATTAAATTCCAATTTGATGAAACATTTATGATGTATTTACCTCGTTTATGCGAACATTGTTTAAATCCTAGCTGTGTCGCTTCATGTCCTTCAGGTGCAATGTACAAACGTGACGAAGACGGCATTGTTCTTGTAGACCAAGATGCATGTCGTGGTTGGCGTTACTGTATGACAGGTTGCCCTTATAAAAAAGTTTACTTCAACTGGAAGACAAATAAAGCAGAGAAATGTACGTTCTGTTTCCCAAGAATTGAAGCAGGCTTACCTACAGTATGTTCAGAAACATGTGTTGGTAGAATGAGATATTTAGGCGTACTTTTATATGATGCTGATAGAGTTCACGAAGCTGCCTCTACTGAGAATGAACAAGATTTATATGAAAAACAATTAGATATTTTCTTAAATCCATTTGATGAAGAAGTGATTGAACAAGCGGAAAAAGATGGCATTAGCTATGAATGGATTGAAGCAGCACAAAATTCATCAGTCTATAAATTAGCAATTGAATATAAAATTGCGTTTCCATTACACCCTGAGTATAGAACAATGCCTATGGTTTGGTATTGTCCACCACTTAGTCCTATCATGAGTTATTTTGAAGGTAAAAATGCTGGCCAAAATCCTGACATGATTTTCCCAGCAATTGAAGAAATGCGTTTACCAATTGAATATTTAGCAAATCTATTTACAGCAGGTGATGTGCAACCTGTTAAAGAGTCACTTCAAAAAATGGCGATGATGAGAAGTTACATGCGCTCTCAAATTACTGGTAGAGACTTCGATAGTTATAAACTTGAAAGACTTGGTTTATCAGAAATCCAAATCCAAGAAATGTATCGTTTATTAGGCTTAGCGAAATATGAAGATCGCTTTGTTATTCCAACTTCTCATAAAGAAACGTATTTGGATACGTATCATGCGCAAGGTAGTCAAGGTTATGGAGGAGAGTACTTCGGTGATAATTGTGAAGGCTGTGGTGTGCCAGTAGGTTCAGGAAAAACAGGACAAGAAATTTATAATGATAATTTCTATGGAGGTATTTTCCGTGATTAATTTACAACAATTTCACTACTATCAAGAAAGTTTAGGTTATATTGCACAGCAGCTTAATTTTCCTGAAAAGCTTACCTTCCATCCAAAAACGTTTAATGAAACAATTGATAAATCTCATCCTGGCTATGAAGATTTAATAAAATACCGTGAGATTATGCATCAATTCTCATTATCAGAAATTAAAGCAATTTATACAGATACGTTTGATTTTAATAAAAAAACGCCACTTTATATGACTTATAATAAGTTTAATACGCAAAAAGAACGTGGTCAGATGTTAGCTAAATTGAAAGTTTTATATGAAATGTTTGGTTTAAAAATGGCAAGTAATGAGTTGTCTGATTATCTACCTTTAATGTTGCAATTTTTACATGTGGCGCAATGGCAAGACGATCCACGTGCTGAAGGAAACTTAGAACTTGTTATTATGATTATTGAAGATGGTACGTATGAAATGGCGAATCAATTAGCACAAGATAATAACCCGTATGCATATGTGATTCGTGCGCTGCGCAATACACTTAAAGCATGTTTAAATATTCCAAATGAGGTGACGTCTCATGCTTAATCAATTTTTATGGATTATCTTTCCATATCTATGTGTGGCTATTTTTATAGTAGGTCATATTGCACGTTACAAATATGATCAATTTTCATGGACAGCTAAATCAAGTGAATTAATCGAGAAGAAACAGCTTAAATGGGGAAGCTTATTGTTTCATTTGGGTATTATCCCCGTATTCTTTGGTCATGTAGTTGGTTTAGCTATTCCAGCTAAATGGATAGATGGCATAGGTGTAAGTGAAGGGATGTATCACTTTGGTGCTGTTTATATCGGTAGTATTTTTGGTATAATGACATTTATTGGTATGTTACTTTTAACAGCGAGACGTATTACTATCAAAAATATAAGAAGATTAAGTTCAGCTTCAGATATTTTTGTGAATTTCTTATTAATATTAATTATTTTCATGGGATGTTATTCAACTTTAGTAACGAACGCTATGATAAGTGATTTCGATTATCGTCAAACGATTTCTATTTGGTTTAGACATCTTTTCACATTTTCACCAGATGCGAATTTAATGACTGACGTGCCACTATCATTTAAGATTCATATTTTACTTGGATTTACAATTTTAGCTTGCTGGCCATTTACGCGATTAGTGCATGTGTGGAGCGTGCCTTTATCTTATACAAATAGACGATATATCGTTTATCGCAAACATAAAACACGCTAATGATGAAAGGAGAGACTTAAGTGCTCACTGAACCTTTAATTAAGGAAGAAACTTTTCAAGACGAATTAAATCGTTTACGTATAGATGAAGGTTATGATTTTGCTGGAGTAGCATTATACGAAGATTATTCGACAGCATCTCCTATTAAATGGCGATATGTATCTGGCAATTTGAATCATCGTTATAAAATGATTATTTTGAGAAAAGGTCGTGGACTAGCTGGCATGGTAATGAAAACGGCAAAACGCATGATATTGTCACACGTGTCCGAAACTTTGCCACCTGAAGAAAAAATTAAATATCCTATCTTAATTAGTGAAGAATTGACGGCAGTTATTGCTATACCACTATGTCACGACCAAAAAGTGTATGGTGTTCTATTATTAGGACAACGGGATGAAAAACCTCTTCCTGATAATCATAATTTAAATATTAGTGGTAAGTTATGGGCATTTACTGAAGAAATGTAGGTGATATATGTGCTAAATACTCAGGAACATACCTTAGAGGATTTGCTTAAAAAGTATTACGAAAAAACAAATGAAAAAATTGTCTTTATTAATATTGACGGCAAAGTGATTGCGATGAATGAAGCGGCTCAAGAAATTATATCCCTGGATAACAATTACAGTGTCATGACGGATGCGATCTGTAGACGCTGTGAAGGGTATTCTAATGAATTTGCACTTCAAAGTTGTATCAATTGTTATTTAGATACATCAACACCTAATGATAAGAACTTTCAAGTGTTTATGAAGACGGTTAACAATAAAGTGCAACCTTTTACTGCTTCTTATCAATGTATTGATGAAGATGAAAAAATATATGCATTTACACTACAAGATATTTCACCTCAAATTGAGCGTCAAGAAAAGATGTATCAGCGTCAAATGTTACGTAAAACAATATCTGCACAAGAGAATGAAAGAAAGCGAATTTCTAGGGAATTGCATGATAGTGTGGTTCAAGAAATGCTTAATATCGATGTAGAATTAAGATTATTGAAATACCAACAAGAGATGTCACAATTAATAGAAAAATCAGAGCATATCGAAAGTCTAATGTCTAACTTAATCAATGACATACGCAATCTGTCTGTAGAATTGAGACCATCATCACTAGATGATTTAGGGTTGGAAGCGGCATTTAAGTCATATTTTAAACAATTTGAAGAAAACTATGGATTAGAAATTATGTATCAATCGAATATTAAAGATCAACGATTTAATAGTGAAATTGAAACTGTAGTTTATCGGGTGGTACAAGAAGCTATCTTTAATGCTTTGAAATATGCTGGTGTCAATTCAGTTGATGTATCAGTTCAACAGACTGAGAATAATTTGATAGCGGAGATTGTCGATAGAGGAAAAGGGTTTAATCCTAATTCACAACCACAAGGGACTGGCTTAGGACTATATGGGATGAATGAAAGAGCCGAACTTGTTAAAGGAAAAGTGGATATCGAAACACATATAGGAAAAGGGACGATTATTACATTAGAAATACCACTTTAGAGGACGTTAGGGGAATTGAATTGAGAATTATAATTGCAGATGATCATGCAGTTGTTAGATCTGGGTTTTCAATGATATTAAATTTTCAGGAAGACATGGAAGTTGTGGCAACGGCTGCCGACGGGGTAGAGGCCTATCAAAAAGTAATGGAATACAAACCTGATGTTCTTATCATGGACTTAAGTATGCCACCAGGAGAATCTGGTTTAATCGCCACAAGTAAAATTGCTGAAAGTTTTCCGGAAACCAAAATTTTAATACTAACAATGTATGATGATGAAGAATATTTATTTCATGTACTTCGTAATGGTGCTAAAGGATATATCTTAAAAAACTCACCTGATGAACAATTAATATTGGCAGTACGTACGGTATACAAAGGTGAAACATATGTAGATATGAAATTAACAACGTCGTTAGTCAATGAATTTGTTAATCATACGAATATAGACGAGGCATCTACGAATGATCCTTTTAAAATTCTTTCTAAACGAGAATTAGAAATATTACCATTAATAGCCAAAGGATATGGTAATAAAGATATAGCGGAGAAATTGTTTGTTTCAGTTAAGACAGTTGAAGCACATAAAACACATATCATGACTAAATTGGGACTGAAGTCTAAGCCAGAATTAGTAGAATACGCATTGAAGAAAAAATTATTAGATTTTTAACTTAAAAAACATAATACAGAATACACTAAAAGCCATGAAGAAAGCGAGAATTGTAGCTTTCTTCATGGCTTTATATTTATGTAAAAAATAAATATAAAAATAGGGGGATTTCCCATTAGTATAAGGGAAAATCCTTATGTTCATTTTTTCACAAATTAACTAAAATTTAAATGTAATCAGTAATGTGATTGAAATATTATTTTTGACCTCTTTTAATATAACAATTACTGATAAAGAAAAAATGAAATAGTGAAGGTGAAAAAATGAAAAAAAATAAGGGAGTTTTTCAACTTACATTACAAACATTAAGTCTTGTAGTAGGATTTATGGCTTGGAGTATTATTTCTCCACTTATGCCTTATATTTCTCAAGATATTAAAGTTTCTCCGGAACAGCTATCAATCATTTTAGCTATTCCAGTTATTCTAGGTTCTATTTTACGTGTTCCATTTGGATATTTAACTAATATTATTGGGGCAAAATGGGTCTTCTTTTGTAGCTTTATAGTATTACTATTTCCTATCTTTTTATTAGGACAAGCTCAAACACCTGGGATGCTAATGTTAGCAGGGTTCTTTTTAGGTGTTGGAGGAGCAGTATTCTCAGTAGGTGTAACATCAGTTCCTAAATACTTTTCAAAAGACAAAGTAGGTTTAGCAAATGGTATTTACGGAGTAGGGAACGTAGGAACTGCAGTATCTTCTTTCTTAGCGCCACCTATAGCCGGGATTATTGGTTGGCAAACAACAGTTAGAAGTTACTTAATTATCATTGCGCTTTTTGCGGTTTTAATGTTTATTTTAGGTGATAATAAGGAGCCTAAAGTGAAAGTACCATTAATGTCGCAGATGAAAAAGCTATCTTCAAATTATAAGTTATATTACTTAAGTTTATGGTATTTTATAACATTCGGTGCATTTGTAGCGTTTGGTTTATTCTTACCTAACTACTTAGTGCATAATTTCGGAATTGATAAAGTAGATGCTGGTATTAGATCCGGTGTATTTATTGCTTTAGCAACGTTTCTAAGACCACTTGGAGGCGTGTTAGGAGATAAATTTAATGCTGTAAAAGTATTGATGTTTGACTTTGTTGTTATGATCATAGGTGCTATTCTATTAGGCATATCTAGCCACATCGCATTATTTACAATTGGCTGTTTGACTATTAGTATATGTGCTGGTTTAGGAAATGGTTTAGTATTTAAATTAGTGCCATCTTATTTTGCAAAAGAATCTGGCGCTGCTAACGGTATTGTTTCGATGATGGGTGGATTAGGTGGTTTCTTCCCACCACTAGTCATCACATATGTATCAAACTTAACAGGTTCAAGCCATTTAGCATTTATTCTATTAGCAATTTTTGGTATTTTAGCCTTTATTACAATGGGGCACTTATATAAGAAAGAATATGGTAAACACTCAATAACAACAAAATAACAAAAAACAAACGTAGGAAACATTGCTGAAAATGAATCCTACGTTTTTTTATTGAAAAAAATATTTGATTATTCAATGTTACTAATCAATTTCAATTTTAGTAGTATTATCTTCGTCTAAAGTTTCTTTAGGTAAAATAACTACTAAAATACCATCGTTGTAACTTGCTTTAATTTGTGACTCGTCGATATCTTCAAAATCGAATCTTCTAATAAGCTCACCACTTGCGCGCTCACTAAGCTGAACTTTCCCAGTTTGCTCAGAAACGTGTTTTTGAACGCTAATAGTTAGTGTTGAATGTTCATAAGTTAACTCAATTTCTGATTTATTAACACCTGGTAATTCAGCTTCTAAAATATATTGATTAGCTTGATTATAAATATTTGTTGGAAAAGTCTTTGATGAAAATTGATTAAATACTTGCTCACCTAAATCGCGAAATACATCTTTAGGATTATTTTTAAAAATAGATTGATCAAAAAAGTCTCTATTATTCATTATAAAATCTCTCCTTTAATAAGAGTTGAAATCACAACTGTTTAGTGAAAATTTTCAACTTCATTATATAAAGAGTATATCCTCACGTAAAGTAAAAGCAATTATAAAGAAGTATGTAAAAATGTGGATTGAAAAAGAACATGACAAAAGTTTGTAAATTATGTATAAAGTCTTTTATATAGATGAAAAGGATAATATAAGATGTGTGCTTTTGTCATGTGTGATGATTTATTCTGACGCATTAGCGAAGTTATTAGTAATGACGTGTCGTAAACTATGAACAAGTTCAGTTTCTTCTTCTTTAGAAAAGTTAAAGTCTTCAAATACTTGCTCAGAAATAGATTCTAATACAGGCTTAATTTTTTTACCATTTTCAGTTAAAGAAATTTGTAAATTGCGTTCATCTTCCTTTTCACGCATACGTTTAACATAGCCCTTTTTCTCTAATTTTTTTAAGAGAGGTGTAAGAGTTCCAGAATCTAAAAAGACACGTTGGCCAAGAGATTTTATATTTATTTTTTCATCATCTTCAATAGCCATAACAACCATAAAACTTGTATATGTTAAATCATGTTCTTTTAAATAGTAAGTATACTTTTTAATAACTTCTTTAGAAGTTACATATAATAAAAAACATAATTGTTTACTTAAATAGCTGTCCTTTACATACATATTTATCCCCCCTTAACTTATTTAAAGATAGTATGAACTAAAACTAATGTCAAGACTGTTGCCATAGTATTTTACAGAGTTTTTAAGAGTTTTAAAAACATGATAAAAGTACGTCTACAGAATATAAAAAAGTGTTGATTTATTTTGAATTAGAGATAAACTATTTAGTAGATTTTGTTACAAAAATATGTAATTACTTTAAAAAATTTGTTATTTCATTCATAATAATTTAGATAATAGAATTTCGACATTTTGAATAGGTAGATTAAAAGGAGACTCAAAATGAGTAAAAAGCAAATAATTATAAGAGTAGTAATTATATTTGCTATTTCTTTAGTTGTAGCTATCGCTTTTTTCTTTGGTATGAAAACGTATCAAGGACACAGAAATATAAAATTAGTTGATAGTTATTTAGAACAAAAGCATCTTACAGATAAAGTGAAATCTGAAAAAACGCTATACAGTGCTAAAAAGGGTGTTTATTATAAAGAAGTTATTTTTAAAGATGAACCAAACTTAACTTATGTTATTCAACCTATTGGTACGCGTAAAGGTATTTTTGCAGAAGGATTTGATACTGAAACTAAAAAAAGTATAAAAGGTGCCAAATATAATTACTTTAATCAAAATTTTAAACCTTAACATTAGGATTTAAGCTGTATTTAGACAATATAAAGTTGTCTATGTACAGCTTTTTTATATCTAAATTAATAATTTTTGTTAAATCAAATATTGCTAATAATAAATAGGTTAAAAAATTATATATCCCGTTTTTAAAATATTTGATATAATTAAGCGATGTCAGATGAAGGGGGTTCCAACATGGCTCTGTTCAAGAGAAAGATTAGTTTACCAATGCAAGTTTTAATTGCTTTGGTTCTAGGAGTAGTAGTAGGTTTATTATTGTTTGGACAAACGAATGTAGCAAATTATATTAAGCCTTTCGGTGACATTTTCTTAAATTTAATCAAAATGATCATCATTCCAATTGTATTCTGTGCATTAGCATTATCTATTTCAAATCTAGGGGATTCGAAAAAAATAGGTAGTTATGGATGGAAAGCAATTCTTTATTTTGAAATTATAACAACAATAGCTATCGCTATAGGTTTAATCATTGGCAACTTATTTAAGCCAGGTGCTGGTTTAGATCGTCACAAATTACCTAAAGGCGATATATCTAAATATGAAACATCTGCTTCAGCAGCAGAACATTCTACATATGGAAATCATTTTATTGATACCATTGTAAACATCGTACCAACAAACATATTTGAAGCATTAACTAAAGGTGAATTATTGCCTATTATCTTTTTTGCAGTGTTCTTCGGATTAGGGTTAGCTGCAATAGGAGAAAAAGCAGATCCTGTAAAAGGATTCTTAAATGGTGTATTAGAAGCAGTATTTTGGATGATTAATCAAATTTTAAAATTAGCGCCAATCGGGGTCTTTGCATTTATTTGTACTACTGTTATGACATTTGGCGCGACAGCATTACTTCCATTACTTAAATTATTACTAGTCGTTGTATTCGCAATGATATTCTTCGTAATTGTAGTTTTAGGTATAGTTGCTAAAATGGTTGGCATTAACATTTTCTCAATAATTAAAATATTGAAAGATGAATTATTACTTGCCTTCTCAACTTCAAGTTCTGAAGCGGTATTACCAATCATGATGAAGAAAATGGAAAAATTTGGAGCACCAAGGGATGTAACTTCATTTGTTATTCCGATTGGTTATTCATTTAATCTAGATGGTTCAGCATTATACCAATCTATCGCTGCCTTATTTGTAGCTCAAATGTATGGCATGCATTTATCAATTTCTGAACAAATTATTTTAATGGTGACACTCATGGTGGCATCTAAAGGTATGGCCGGTGTACCAGGCGTTTCTATCGTAGTGTTACTTACAACGCTAGGGGCAATGAATATACCTGCCCAAGGACTTGCGCTAATCATTGGTGTGGACCGATTATTAGACATGGTTCGTACATGTGTTAACGTTATAGGTAACGCACTTTCGTCAATCGTTATTTCTAAATGGGAAAACGTTTATGATAAAGAAAAAGGCGAAAAATATTTAGAATCAATTTAAAAAAAGAAATCTGACATTTTTTGTACCGAGTATTGATTTACTCGGTACTTTTTTGTTGGGAAAATTTGCATAAAAAATAACTTCATCGCAAAGGTGAATTTCATCTTCGTGCGAGGAAGTTATTATTTCAATTACATACCTTTCATGTCACCCATGTCATGGATCTTCATCATAAGTCCATGTGGTACATCATCGTGTTTGACTTTAGATATCCTTGAAAATTTATCTGAACCTTTTTCTTTTACAAGGAAGACAAAGTCACCTTTTTTAACATTTACATCTGCATTTGAAGGTAATTGAACATTATTTTCAATTTTTTCAGTTTGCTCACTTACCATTTTTTCAATGGTATGATTATCCTTCATATAACCATAATAGGTCTCTTTTTGGCCTCCAGTCATCATCATAACGACTAATACAACACATACAATAAGCATAATCGCACTTAAAGCAATGCCTAATCCTAAGCCTTTTTTATTTTTCATTATGTATCTCCTTTGAAAGTACTATCTCATTTATACAAAATATAGTATTGAAAT
The DNA here is from genome assembly GCF_022815905.2 of Staphylococcus sp. NRL 16/872. Lineage (NCBI taxonomy): Bacteria > Bacillati > Bacillota > Bacilli > Caryophanales > Staphylococcaceae > Staphylococcus > Staphylococcus sp. NRL 16/872. The sequence goes on from NZ_CP119327.1 coordinate 610,294, forward strand.
GCAATAAAATATTAAAATCAATATATTCAAATGTGTCATTATTAGTACATAAAAATAAGGGAGGGGGACAGAAATTAAAATAATTTCGTCGTATCCCCAACTTGCTTTGTTTGTAGACTTTCTTTTCGAAAGTCTCTATGTTGGGGCCCCACCCGCCAGGCAAAGATAACTAGAATTGAAAAAAGCTTGATATAAGCGCATTTTCAATTCAGTTAGCTACTGCCAAATGTGAAATGAGGCTGAGACATTTTATCTGTCCCAGCCTCTTGAGATAGTTTATTATTTATTGTGTTAAAATTTATAGCTCAATAGTTACAGGTGTATCAATTTTATCGTCATTCATAAGTGTAATTGTTTTTGGGTTAACTTTTAATACACATAAATCTGGATCCTCTTTAGAATCAAAGAACGTTTTATCTTGTGTTTCCCATAACCAATCAATGACTTTTTGATCTTTCACAATTTCCATTGTGGCTTCTATTTCAACAAAACTATTATTTGTTGTTTCATTATATCCTAAAAGAATATAAGCATTAGGGTTGTTTTCAATTTCGTCTACTTTAGTAGTTTTCGTACTTGTCTTCGTATATAAATCTAAACCATCATTATAAAATACCATGTATCTACTATTTGGCTTATTGTTATAAGCAGTTGATAATACACCAATTTTAGACTCTTTTAAAACTTTTTCGATTGTTTGAGTAGCTTGTTGTTTATCCAAACTCATCATCTCCTTACTAAAATATATTACCTAAATGACGTAATATTAAACTTAAAGATAATAAATGAGTTAGACTGGTTTAATACATATATACTTCACTTCATCATGTTGTAATGTAATTTGAAATGTTGCATGATTTTTTTCTTGAATAAATAATTCAGTTTTTGGATGGTTAGAGCGATCTAATTGTTTCATAATGCTCTTTTCAATATAAACAGGCAAGTTATCTTGTGGCATTAAATGTTGTATAGAGCCATGTTCATTATTGAGCGTATTTACTATAAATAGTGAATTTTCGTTTAATTCATTTTGGAAATGATAGTGCTGTTTACTATCGGACAAATAGCGATCATTAATTTTATTAAAGAGAATAAAATGATAATTTCCATCTTTACGACTCATTAGATAGTTATTTGCAATGATAATGGGTTCATCTACAAAAGGTGTTATAAATTGATACAAATGCATGATGGGAAGGATACTTCCGTGATGATTAAATAGTGAAATATACATAGGATCATTTTCAATTAATTTATAACAAATGCCACCCCCGTATTTTAATAAAGCAGTTAAATGACATACTAAATCGGACAATTGTATCGGATGAGTACCATTATTTGTATATTTAAAACAGCGTAGCGAAAGACTGCTATATACAAATTGTGTTGAAGGTATTTTGGAATCTTCAATAAAACGTATATAGTTTTCAAAATGTGTACTTGCATGTGTAAAGCCCCGTTGTTTATCGATTAATACATTTTTTGTATTAATATTTTCAATATCTACAAAGTAATAGTCAAAGTTCATGCGATTCATAATATCGTAAGTTTCTTGTAAGGTGTCACATTGATGGAGTAAGCCATCGACGATTAAGCCGAATTTAATTGCACGATTTTTATTTTTTAACTTTAAATGGGCTATATGAATATCTTGAATAGTCATAGATTCAGTATCAAAAACGAGCATAAATTTAACCATTTTTTTATTCCATTGATAATCTCGATTACTCTGTAAAAATGAAATGATGAGACGATAAATTTCTTTGAATTCAGATTGATTTTTAATAGTAACTGCTAGACTAATTTTCTTTTCAAAAAGTTTCTCAAAACATCTATTTAACAAATTAAAATTGATTTGTTGCCCAAGAATGTCACTTACATCATTAATCAAAATAGCAGAATTAGGTAGATGAGAAAGTTCAATATTGTAAAAATCATTAAATACAAATTGAAATAATTCATTTGTATTTTGAAAATGAATAAATGCTTTCGAAGATTTAGTATTGGTTTGAGTTTCAATATTATGAATGTCAATATGAGTTGTTTCAGTGGTTAAATGATCCGTAAATTCAAATTGTGAAATTAAATCTAAATGTTTGTCTTCTATATAATGTCTAAATTTAATTTTAGGCATTGGCTCTAAACTATTTAATTTTGAACGAAATTGTTTGGGGTTATAGCCTAAATACTTCTTAAATTGATTTGTAAAATTTGTGTGACTACTAAAACCTGATAATTCAGAAATCGCAGTGATGGATTGATTTGTGGATAATAGTAGATTTAAAGCATGAATAATTTTTAAACTTGTATAAAAATCTTTGAAGTTCATATTAAGATAACGTACAAATAAATTGGAACAATAAGACTCAGAAATAACAGCATATTGAGCTAAATCTTGTAGAGAAATGTTATTAGTTATATTTTCATTTATTAATAATAAAATGTTCGATAGTATTTGATGATCTACCGACATTTTAGGGATGTAGCTCGTTTCGTTTCTAACTACGGCTTCTTTATAAAGTGTTTGAATGATTTTTGAGATGGCCTCTTCATCTTGAGGTTCATTGTTTGAAAAGTGAGTAATACTTTGCAAAATGATGGACTTAATAAATCGGTTAGATTGTAAAAGATGGCGATCAAAATAACAATTAAAGAACGTATTATCCTCTAAATAAAAGTATGCGACAGGGATTTTAAGTTCTATTAAATTTTTAGCCATTTCTATTTGATATAAATCACCTTGATTAATGATTGCAATGTGATTTTGTAAATCTTTGCTTTCTCCATTTATTGAAATAATTAACTCATTGGTTAGCGAAAAAAGTAAAATAACATGGTTAATATTACGTGTTGGTGCGGAAGTGATATGTTCATGTAAGAGAAGGTTGCTACTCATATATGTGTATCTCCTGATCGTTAGTATAGTTTTGAAAAATAATATCGTTCAACATGTTTTGAGGATAATAAAAGCTATTATAAATTAAAAGATAAGAAAAATTAATAGTGAAAAATAAAAACTTTTTAAGTAATTTATAATGAAAGCGTTAAAATTTTTCATCTATACACAATATAAATAAATTTTTAAGAATATAGCGTGATTGATTTGGAAATTTTCAATAGTGTAGGATAATTCTTTATATTGCATAATAAATATAGATTTCAAAGCAAGTTAACTTTATATCGAAGTAATCGTTAATGAAGTTCATTTTAATAATTAAAATAAGAAAGCTTGAAATCAATAATTTATGTATTAGTTCTGTCTTAACATCATTGAACAACATCATGAAGAATATTTAGCATCAAGAAACAAGCAACTAACAACTAAGAAACAACAACTAGACAAATTAAAATGCTATTCATGTGCATAGGTCAACAACAAATCTCATAAAGCTCATTTCATTTCATGCATTAAGAACAACATCAAGATATTCCAACACCCAAGTGAAACAACATGCATCAACTTCTCGTGTGGAATGAAATATCATTACTCTTAACTACATCAGGCCTAAACAACAAAGTAGAGGATGAAATTTTATGAGAGTAGTCAGTCATCACAACTTTGAATCCCTATACAACTTAGATTAAGAATATACACAAATGTACACATAGCACGAGGTATTAACAGTAGCCAAACAACGTATATTTAGAACTAGCTTAATTCCCCAGTTAATTTAAATATTAATATTAAGTATTTCAGTTTTACTTATATACCTAAATGTATGTATCATAAATGCTTTAAACATCAAGAAAATATTCCTCTTTAAGAAATTGAATAGAATTAATACACTACAGACTGAAGTTAAACTCGTTGAGGAGAAGCTTCAGTCTTTTATATTGACTATTTTTAATACGTGACTTTCTAATAAATAGGTAACATTATATTTTTGAGCTAAGTCTTTTAAAAATGTAAGCAACTCAATTTTAGTAATTGTCTCGTTTTGAAATTCATTTTTTAAAGTTTTAGATTTTTCTTTTTCCTCTTCAGTAGCATCATTTTTGAAATATCCCCACATATGGTCGTAAGCATTAATAATTGTGCCTTTTGTAGGATTCATTCTTAAAGCTTCTTCAATTTTTAATTGTACTTCTTGTAATGACGGAGATGATTTGAGTAATTCACGAATTTCGTTATAGTATTGTTGGCTATGAAGTAACACATGATACTTTTCCTCACGCCATAGCTTTTCAATATAACCACGTTCTTTCATAACATCACTCCTTTCTCGTTTCTATAGTAATTATTAATGTATTACCACTGCACTCAATATTTAATGTATAAGATAATAAAAAAGATCAAAATCCTATTATCAATGATAAGATTTTGATCTTATTTTTAAATAAATCATTCATTTTTCAAAGTTGCTGTTTACGCCACAAGAAGATACTAACAATCATTACAAGTATGAGTGAAATGCCGACAACGATCATCCATGAGAGATAACTTTTATCATCAATTGGAAGCGGCACGTTCATTCCAAAGAAACTAAAAACAAGTGTTGGCAATGTAAGTAAAACGGTAAATAACGTCAATGTTTTCATAATGTTATTCATTTCATTAGATAGTAATGAAGAGTATGATGTCGTAATACTTTCTAGGATACTTGTATAAAGTTCAGTTGTCTCAATCGCTTGGTTATTTTCAATCACTAAATCTTCAAGTAAATCCTCATCTTCTTCGAAACGTTTAATCGCTGGTAAGCGGAATAGTTTTTTAATAATAGTATCGTTCCCTTTTAGTGCGGCTAAGAAGTATACTAAACTTTTTTCAACTTCCATTAATTTGTAAAGTTGTTTGTTAGTAATATTATTTTTCAATTCACGTTCTATACGAATTCGTGATTTATTCAAAAGTCGTAAATTTCTGTTGTAGTGGTTAGAAATTGTTAAGAGAATATCTAATGCAAAGCGACTGTGATATTTCAAATTAACATTATCTTGGCGTGTATAATTTTCTAAGAATTCATTCTCAGCATCGCAAATAGTTAAAATAATTCCTTTTCCGATAACAATGCCTAAAGGAATGGTTACGAATGAAAGCACACGTCGATTCGTAGAGCTAACAATTGGTAAATCGACAATAATTAATGAGTAACCCGTATCCTCATCATATTCAATACGTGCACTTTCCTCGGAATCTAATGGATCTCGAATAAAGTCTTCAGGAAGATTATATTGTTCAATTAACTCCTCGATTTCTTCTCTATCTGGTTCTACAACATTAATCCATGATGCAGAACGATCTAACAGTGTTGTTTCAACAATTTCATTAGTCGTTGTATGTTTGTATGCAGTTAGCATGGTTAATGGTTCCTTTCATATTCAATTAGTCTAAGTTGTTTGAGTACGTGCGTAATGATTTTCTGCCATAATTCTTAATGGACCGTTGTAAACGATTTTGAAAATGTGTTGCGTCAATTCATCAACAGTAATACGATTGTCATCCTGTACCCAATATTTAATAGTGGAAATGGTGGCACCGGCTACATAACTATGAAAATACATTTCAGGGATGCCATCAATTTCATGATTAACACTTATATATTTTTGCATATTTTCCTTTATTAAGAAATAAATTTTATCTTCAAGCTTACTTTTTCTATTTAATTGAAGAATAGTATGGTAGAAGTCAATATTATCAGCAATATGTTGCAAGATCTTCGTTAACGTATTATTTATAAATTCATCCGCGATATTTTCTGGGGAACTAGCATTAAAATGATTGAATTGGGATAAAGACCATATTTCAGAAATATATTCATCTTCCATATCTGATAATAGCGTATATTTATCTTCATAATGTAAGTAAAATGTACCACGATTAATATCAGCTTGATTGGAAATATCTTGAACAGTAATTTTATCGAGATCTTTTTCTTTTAGTAGCTGTATAAAGGCTTTCTTTATTGCTGACTTTGTCTTTCTGATTCGCCTATCTTCTTTCATATATATCGACCTCCAATAAGTTATTAGACAAAAATAACTAATCTGTTCAAAACCATACGCTATTCGCATAATTGATTATTGTTTATTTTTGACTACCTCATTATAATTTACAACGTATTAAATATTCAACACATTGTTCAATAAAAAATAGGAGGTATTAGAAGATGCATATTTTCAAAAGTATTTTACTTTGGGCTACACCTTTAGCTGCGATTGCTTTATTAGTTATCTTTTCTTTAGCATTTTATCCAGCATTCAATCCAAAACCTAAAGAAATGCCAATTGCAGTTGTAAATAATGATAAAGGCGTAGATATCCAAGGTCATAAAGTAAATATTGGTAAAAAAATTGAAGATAAATTAATGGATAGTCGTTCTGAAACAATTAAATGGATTAACGTAGACGACGAATCAGATATTCAAAAAGATATGGAAAATGAAAAATATTATGGGGTTGCTATTTTTGATGAAGACTTCTCAAAAAATGCGATGAGCAAAACGCAAAAAGTAGTCATGGATAGCAAAAAATCAGAAATGCAACAAAAGGTTGAATCAGGAGAGGTTCCACCTCAAGCAGCAAAAGAAATGCAAGAAAAAATGGGGAATAAAAGTGTTGATGTAAAACAAGCTACTTTCAAAACAATTGTTAACAAAGGCGTTAGCATGCAAGCATCTCAAATGGTGTCAAAAGTTTTAAGTGGTATGGGCGATAATTTGAATAATCAAATTACTAAACAAAGTATCGATACGTTATCTAAACAAGACGTAAAAGTAGACGCATCTGATATTAAAGGCATTACAAACCCTGTTAAAGTTGATAACCAAGACTTACATTCAATTGCTAGCCATCAAGGTGGCGGTAATGCAGCATTCTTAATGTTTATGCCAGTATGGATGGGCTCATTAGTATCATCTGTATTATTATTCTTTGCATTTAGAACAAGTAATAATGTCGAAAGGAAACAACGTATTATTGCTTCATTAGGACAAATTGTTGTAGCAGTCATTACAGCGGTATTAGGAAGCTTTAGCTTCGTTTACTTCATGCATGGTGTATTAGGATTTGACTTCGGTTTAGGTCATATTAATCGCGTAGCATTATTCTTAACAATTTCAATGTTAGGATTTATCGGTTTAATCTTAGGAATTATGGTTTGGTTAGGTATGAAAGCTTTACCAATCTTCATTCTACTTATGTTCTTTAGCATGCAACTTGTTACATTGCCTAAAGAAATGCTTCCAAAAAAATATCAAACTTGGGTATATAACATCGATCCGTTTACACATTATGCTAATTCTTTAAGAAGAATTATTTACATGAATGAGCATCTTACTATGAATACAACAACTTGGATGATGGTTGGCTTTATGATCTTCGGTGTAATTTCAGTTATTGTATCTGCAATGGTTAGAAAACATAGTACAAAACGTACTGAAGTACCATCATAAGAATAATTTGAGAAACCTTAGTTTAGCCAAAATAATGGTTAAACTGGGGTTTATTTTTCAAGAATTAAAATCTGAAAATTTAAACTTTAATATATCGGTTGACTATTTTTTGAAAGAGAGTATTATATTCGTTAGATATCTAACTAAATGGAGTGAGGATATGGAAGCAACATATCAATACTTAATCAGAATGTTAGCACATGAAATGAAAAATTACGCTGACAGAAAATTAGATGAGTATAATGTGACCCAAGAACAAAGTCATACGCTAGGTTATATCTATCGACATAAAGACAAAAGTATCACGCAGAATGAATTATTAAAAACGTTTCAACGTAAGGGCTCAACGGTAAGTTCCACTTTAAAGAGTTTAGAGAAAAAAGGCTTGATTTATCGCACGGTTGATCCTGATGATTCAAGACGTAAGAATTTAAAACTTACTGAAGAAGGCAATCGTTTAGTAGAATCGTTTGTTAGTATTTTCGATGAAATTGAATTGATTTTAGTTAAAGATTTTGAGGACAGCGAGAAAGAACAATTGAAGTCACTTTTTGAAAGAATGTATGAAAATATTAAAAATGCAAATTAAATGCAAGTACGGGACAATACACAACATTTAACTTGAGTTAAGTCCCGATTATTTTTGGATATATAGTTAGGTATCTAATTATTAGATATCTAAGATAAAAGGAGATTATGGAAATGAAAGACGAGCAATTATATTATTTTGAAGAATCACCGATATTTAAAGCGATGATGCACTTTTCATTGCCAATGATGATTGGTTCATTATTAAGTGTTATATATGGTATTTTAAACGTTTACTTTATTGGATTTTTAGACAACAGTCACATGATTTCAGCCATTTCACTCACATTGCCTATCTTTGCAGTATTAATGGCTTTCGGTAATTTATTCGGTGTAGGTGGAGGAACATATATTTCACGTTTACTCGGTGCCAAAGATTACACAAAGAGTCATTATGTAAGTAGCTTTTCAATCTTTAGTAGTTTTATTTTTGGTGTTATCATTGCTATCATTGCAACACCATTCACAGATCAAATTGCTAGCGTGTTAGGTGCTAGTGGTCAAACATTAAAATTCACAAGTGATTATTTGAAAGTTCAATTTTTAAGCACACCATTTGTTATTCTATTCTTTGTCTTAGAACAATTTGCACGTGCGATTGGTAAACCAATAATTTCAATGATTGGTATGATTTCAAGCGTAGTATTAAACATGATTTTAGATCCTATTTTAATCTTTGGTGTCCACTTAGACGTAGTAGGGGCAGCATTAGGTACAGCCATTTCAAATTTAGTAGCCGCGTTATTCTTTATTATCTATATTGCAATTAAAGATGATACGTTATCATTAAATATCAAACACGCTAAACCCACTAAAGAAATGGTACAAGAAATCTTTAAAATAGGTATTCCAGCATTCTTAATGGTTGTCTTAATGGGTGTTACAGGTTTAGTGGTCAATTTATTTTTAGCACATTACGGAAACTATGCTATTGCAAGTTACGGTATTTCATTCAGACTTGTGCAATTCCCAGAATTAATTATTATGGGATTATCTGAAGGTGTTATTCCATTAATTGCATATAACTTCGTTTCTAATAAAACGCGTATGAAAGATACAATTAAAGCAGTTATTTTATCTATAGTAGCTATCTTTGCGGTATGTATGACAATCGTATTATTATTCGGTCATTCAATCGTTCAATTATTTAGCACTGATCCACAAATCGTGACATTAGCTACATTTATCTTAAAAGTCACTATGACATCTTTACTATTAAACGGAATTGGTTTCTTATTTACAGGAATGCTTCAAGCAACAGGGCAAGGACGTGGCGCTACAATCATGGCTATTGCTCAAGGTACTGTCATTATCCCAGTACTCTTCGTACTTAACGCTTTATTCAGCTTACCAGGCGTTGTTTGGTCATTATTAATTGCTGAAACAATTTGTGCATTATTAGCTATGTTAATTGTTTACTTATTAAGAAATCAACTTACTGTCGATAAACAAGCGCTAATTGAAGAATAATTATTTTTTGAAAATGAAGAACATAAAATTGAATAATTATTAAAATGTAAAAAGAGAACCTGAAACATTATCAAATGTCTCAGGTTCTTTGACGTTTTGAAAGTAACTAACTGTATTAAAAATACGCTTGAATCGGGCTTTTTTATCAACTACATTTTTTTGGATAAAAAGTGACAAATTAGAATTATTATTGTTAAAAAGTAAACATTATTTTATCATTATTAAATGAGCAAAATTTTATAGGAGGATGTCAATAGTGAAATTAAAGCGAAGTTCGAAAGTAGCTTTAGCCATCTTAATGATGTTTTTATTTATGTTGGTTCCCAATTTTCAACATATCGCATCAGCACATGCTACATTAGAAAAAACCACACCTTCACAAAATGGAGTAGTCTCAAAGCATCCTGATAACATTGAATTAACTTTTAATGAACCAGTTAATGCGGACTATTCTGGTATCACCATTTATAATGATAATGGTAAAGAAATTGCTGAGGTGAAACCTTCAACAACGGGGCACTCTCAGACGTTAACTTTTCCTGCAGATAAAGTGGGACATGGGACCCACCAAATAGAATGGCATACGGTGTCAGCTGATGGACATGAAATCAGTGATCGTTTCGACTTCTCAGTCGGAAAGAAAACAGCTAATGGCGTAGATACGACTCCAGCATTCTATGAAACGCCTGACTTCTGGTTTGGTGTATTTCGATATATAGCTGAAGGCGCTACAATTATATTAGTAGGTCTTTATTGGTTGAACGGTATTGCACGTCGTAACAATCTGTCGACGTTTGATGTCTTCCCAAGACATATCGCAGTATCATTAATGATGATGATGGCCTATTTAATGTCGCTAGTATTATATTTAATGACATTGTCATCAGACGTATTAAACGATGTATTGTCGCTTAATCCAAGTGCACTCGTGCAATTCCCATACATTTTAAGTTCAATTGCACTGATTATATTAAGCGGTCTCTTCGTATTAAGAAATATGGAGAAATCGTGGTATTGGATTGTATCGATTGCGATGATTTTAGCATTGAGTATGTCAGGTCACGCGTGGTCTCAAAGCGTGCCACTATGGTCAATTATTTTAAGAACCTTACATCTTGCAGGTATTAGTTTATGGTTAGGGGCACTTATCTATCTACTGACTTCTGTTTTCACTCGGAAAAGGGATGCCGTAGATTTACTGCGCGAAATCTTATTTAAAGTTAATGTCGCAGCCGTAACAGTCATTATTCTGTCAGGTATATTAATGTCTATCGATGAAACGAAAATATTATCAATTTGGCATAATATGCAACCTTGGACAGTGTTCTTAATTATAAAAGTAGTAGGAACATTAATTATGATGGCATGTGGTTTCATGCAAACGACACGTGCATTAAATAAACGTAATAGAGTAAATAAAGTTTCATTAATTATAGAAGTAACAATTGGCTTATTACTTATAATAGCAGGTGTTGTAATGAGTCAAATTAGTATTCCATAGTAAGGAGATATAAAGATGATTAAAAAATTATTAGCCACGAGCTTAGTGCTTTTCTTTTCAATAGGTTTCTTTAAATTCGCAGATGCGCACGTCACATTAAATCCTAAAGCAGTGGATCCAGAATCTTACGAACGTGTGGATGTACGTGTGCCAGTAGAACAAAAAGATCACACTGAAAAAGTAGAATTAGAAGTGCCTAAAGAGGTACAGGTTGTTAATATTCAGCCAGTAGACGAATATAAATACAAATTAGATAAAGATAAAAAAGGAAATATTACTAAAATTACTTGGACAGCAAAAGGTAAAGGTATTGGACCAGATGAATTTATCGATTTACCCCTTATCTTAGCAAGTCCTAAAGATGAAGGTAAATATTCATTTAAAGCCATTCAATCTTATGATAATGGCGATAAAGTGAAATGGGTAGGTAAAGAAGATAGCGAACACCCAGCGCCAACATTAGAAGTTAAAAAAGATGCGAATGCTGTAGCAGTGAAAGACGATAAATCTGAAGATGATAAGAAAGCAAGTGAACAACAATCTTCAGGTGGTTCAATTGCATTATGGATTATCTCAATCGTTGCAATAATTCTTTCATTAGTTGCATTATTTAAACACGCTAGAAATAAATAATTTTATATTTGAAAAAAGGACAATTTCTATTGGTAAATCATAGAAGTTGTCCTTTACTTATACATTTTTGCGTTAATTGTCATTTATTCTTACTTTAAACTAAATGATAATCAATTATAATAGTCATGTGAGGGAGGATTTTGACATGCGTAGATTATTATATGCTTTTTTAGTCTATATGATTATTGGACTATTGAGTGGGTTTTACTACAGAGAATTAACTAAAGCGCATCATTTTACGGGCGATACTCAATTAGCTGTAGTCCATACGCATACCCTAATTTTAGGGATGTTTATGTTTTTAATATTGCTTCCACTTGAGAAAGTATTTAAATTAAGTAGTTATTACCTATTTAATTGGTTTTTCATCATTTATAATATTGGAGTTGTAGTTACTATAGGAATGATGATAACTAAAGGGACTTATCAAGTCATTGGTAAAAGCTTTTCACCTGAAGCTTTTGCTGGTTTTGCAGGTATTGGTCATACAGGCATGCTAGCCGGTTTATTATTACTATTTTTCTTATTACGCCAAGCTATTTTGAAAGAACCTAGAGATTAATGTATAAGGATTTAGGAGTAGGACAGAATTTAATGTCTTGCTCCTTTTTGTTTTTGAAAATAAATGATAGCGAGGTATTATTACCTATTATAATGTAGGGATTTCTTCACCAAGATTAAAACATGTAGTATAATGTATAAGAATTAGTGATAATTATTATCATTTAGTTGGGAAATGACTTAGGAGGCAATTATAATGCAAGATGTAACAATCATTGGGGGAGGACCAGCAGGACTTTTTGCGAGTTTTTATTCTGGTTTACGAGGAATGTCAGTTAGAATCATTGATGTACAAGATAAATTAGGCGGTAAAATGCAAATCTACCCTGAAAAAATTATTTGGGATATCGGTGGCGTAGCACCAAAACCTTGTTATGAAATAATAAAGGATTTGATTGCGCAAGCTTTACATTTTAATCCTGAAGTTAACTTAAACGAACGTGTCATAGATATTCGTAAAGTAGAGGAAAGACATTTTCAAATTGAAACGGATAAAGGCCATGTTTATGAATCTAAAGCTGTGATATTTGCAGTAGGTGGAGGCATTATTAATCCTAAACCCTTAAATATTAAAGGGGCTGAACGTTATAATATGACTAACTTACATTATGTGGTTCAGTCATTGTCAAAATTTAAAGGTAAAGATATTTTAATCTCAGGTGGTGGAAATACTGCGCTTGATTGGGCACGTGATTTAGCTGGAATAGCGAAATCAGTGACATTGATTTATAGAAAGCCAGAAATACGTGGTTATGAATCGATGATCAAAGTATTACAAGATTTAAACGTTAACCTGATGCCTAAAACTCAAATCAAAGAATTGATTGGTGATACAGAAGATAAATGTATCCATAAAGTTGAACTTGAAAATATTGAAACGCATGAAGTTCAATTAATACCATTTGATGATGTGATTATAAGTCATGGTTTTGATCATGAGAATCCATTATTGGTTGAATGTTCTTCAAAACTAGATTTATATGATGAATATCGCGTTAAAGGGTTAGGAAATACTACTACGAATATACCTGGTATTTATGCATGTGGAGACGTGGTTCATCATGAAGCGAAGGTGCATTTAATTGCAAGTGCATTTAGTGATGCGGGTAATGCGGCTAACTTAGCTAAGACTTATATTGAACCTGATGCTGCTAATGAAGGATATGTATCAAGTCATAATGATATATTTAAAGAATCTAATAAAGCAGTAATTAATCAATATTTATAAATAATAAAAGGGGATGTACAATGATTCGTTTTTCTAAAGAAGTACCTGAGGCACAAGCATACTGTGATTTAAGAGTAAAAGCAGGCATGAGCTCTAAATCTCTGGAAGCGGCACGTAAAGGATTACCCAATGCGTGTTTTACTATTACGATTTACGATAATGATAAGTTAATTGGTATGGGAAGATTAATTGGTGACGGGGGCACTGCTTTCCAAATAGTAGACATTGCCGTTGATCCAGAATATCAAGGACAGGGCCATGGCAGACAAATCTTGGAGAAGATTATGACATATATTGAGTCAGTTGCTGAAAAAGGCACATATGTAAGCTTAATAGCAGATTATCCAGCAGATAAGTTATATGAGAAGTTTGGCTTTCAATCAACTGAGCCTAAATCAGGTGGCATGTATCAAATATATTAAAAAATAAGAGTGAGGGTCGCAGTGTAAAAATGCGATCCTCACTCTAACTATTTATTCAGCATTAAAATCTACGACAATGCGACCTGTATTTTTATGATTTAATACGGTTTCAAGGGATTCAGGTAATTCATCAAATGAAATAGAACGCTTAATCTCATTCAATTTATCAGCTTTTAAATCTGTAGCTAAACGACGCCATACGCGTTCACGTAATTTCATTGGCGTAAATACGGAATCGATACCGACAAGACTTGCGCCTCTTAAAATAAATGGAAAGACTGTCGCATTAAATTTAACGCCACCAGTCATACCAATTAGCGCCACGCCACCGTTATTATCAATACGGTTGATGACATAAGGTGTTCCCTCGCCACCGATAGGATCAATGGCAGCTTGCCAAGTACGAGAGCCTAATAATGAATCGTCATTTTCAGTGATGCGATCAATAATTTCTTTAGCGCCTAAATCTTCAATCTTTTTAGCAGCTTCTTTGTTACCTGTACTTGCGACGACTTTATAACCTAAATTAGATAGCATTAATACTGCAAGTGAACCTACACCGCCTGAAGCGCCACGGACAAGTACTTTACCGCCTTCAAGTGTCATAAAGCTAGCTTTTTCTAACTTTTCAATAGCTAAACCAGCAGTGTAGCCAGCTGTACCGTAAATCATAGCTTCTTCTAATGTTAGATTCTGTGGCAATTTTACGACCCAATCAGATTTAACGCGAGCATATTCACTAAAGCCACCATAATGACTTACGCCTAAATCATAGCTTGTTACAATGACTTCTTCACCTTCTTCAATTGTAGGATCATTAGATTCCACTACTTTTCCTGCTAAATCAATGCCTGGAACCATTGGATATGATTTGACTATATTATTATTATCAGTTGTGGCTAATGCGTCTTTATAATTAATACTTGAATAATGAACTTTAATTAATACGTCACCCTCAGGTAAATCATCTGTGGTCATTGTTTTAAAGTCGCTCTTCACGTTGCCATCTTTATCTTTATCAACTAAAAATGCTTTAAATTCTGTACTCATATCATATGACTCCTTTAAAAAATATTAATAGTTATAAATTGTTTACCCGTATAAATAGGATACTATGCTAAGAAGATCTTATTGAAACATTATATTTTAACTATTATTAATAAGACAAATGATAAAAATTATTGTAATTAAAATTAAAATAGAATTGTTGTTGACACAATGAGGGGACAAACATATAATTATTTTGATAATGATTATCAATTGAAACTAGATAAAATAAATCTACTATAATAATTGTGTTTTTGGGATATTTCATATTTTATAAAATGATTATTATAAATGAAAAATCAGTAGCGGTTGAATAATCACCTAAATTCTATTGAGGTGGACATATTATGAAAAAATTACCAACTATTTTATTAGCATCATCATTATTATTAGCAGCATGTGGTAACGATAACAATGGCAATAATGATCATAGTAAAAAAGATTCTCAGTCACAAAGTTCAAGTAGTAGTAAAAATAATGCGGCTTTAGATAAAGCTACGAAAGAATATAAAAAATATACAGATAAACAATTAGATAAATTCTTAGAAGGTACAGAAGAATTTGTGACTGCAATTAAGAATGACAATATGGAAAAAGCCAAAGAACTTTATCCTAAAGTACGTATGTATTATGAGCGCTCAGAACCAGTTGCTGAAGCTTTTGGTGACTTAGATCCTAAAATTGATGCACGTTTAGCGGATATGAAAGAAGAGAAAAAGGGAGATCAATGGACAGGATATCATAAAATTGAAAAATCACTGTATCAAGACAATAAAATTGATGCCACTACAAAAAAAGATGCTGATCAATTATTAAAAGATGCTAAAGAGTTGGACGCTAAAGCTGATACTTTAGATATTACACCTAAATTAATGTTACAAGGTTCAGTTGACTTATTAAATGAAGTATCAACTTCAAAAATAACTGGTGAAGAAGAAATTTATTCACACACTGATTTATATGACTTCAAAGCAAATATTGAAGGTGCCCAAAAAATCTACGACTTATTCAAACCTGAATTAGTGAAAAAAGATAAAAAATTAAGCGACGATATTCAAAAGAACTTTGATAAAGTGAATAGTTTATTAGATAAATACAAAGACGGCGACGGATTTAAAGATTATAGCGCTGTAACTAAAGAAGATAGAAAAGCATTATCTGATGCAGTGAACTCACTTGGTGAACCATTAAGTAAAATGGCTGTGGTTACAGAATGAGTAAAATAGATGATCAACAATCTACACAAGTTTCAAGACGTTCTTTTTTGAAAATGCTTGGAATTGGTGGAGCAGGTGTAGTTATTGGCGCAAGTGGGGCTGGAAGTATCTTTTCATTTAAATCGATGTTTGATACCCCAGAAGATGATAAAAAAGATGCTTTTGAATTCTATGGACGTGTACAAGCTGGTGTTACAACACCAACACAGAAAAATTGTACTATTGTAGCTTTAGATTTAAAAAGCAAAGACAAAAGTTTAATTAAAGAGATGTTTAAAAAATGGACCGCCATGTCTGTCAATATGACGGATGGGGCTCCCGTGGAAAAAGATAGTCAAAATGCGTTATTACCTCCAGTAGACACAGGGGAATCTATAGGTTTAGGTGCTAGTAGATTAACGTTAACGTATGGTGTTAGTAAATCATTTCTAAAAAAACTAGATATGTCATCTAAAATTCCAAAAGATTTTAAAGATTTACCTCATTTTCCAAATGATCAATTAGAAGAAGACTATAGTGATGGAGATATCATGATTCAAGCATGTTCGAATGATCCACAAGTGTCATTCCACGCAATTCATAATTTAATCAGACCTTTTAGAGATATTGTCAAACTGAGATGGTCGCAAAATGGATTCGTTTCAGGAAAATTAGAAGAAACACCTAGAAACTTAATGGCTTTTAAAGATGGGACTGTAAATCCTACAAAAAGTGATGAACTAAAAAAATATGTATTTATTGATGATGGATGGGCTAAAAACGGTACATACTGTATTGTAAGACGTATTCAAATTCACATTGAAACATGGGATCGTACGTCTTTAGAAGAACAAGAAGCAACGTTTGGACGAAAACGTGATACAGGCGCACCTCTAACAGGTAAAAAAGAATTTGATCACTTAGATTTAAAAGCAAAAGATGCGAGTGGTAATTACATTATTGATCCAAACGCACATGCACGTTTAGCACATGAAGCTAATACATCTATTAAACGACGTGCTTATAATTATAGTGATGGTACTAACGCTAAGACTGGTAACCTAGAAGTAGGATTAATCTTTACTTGTTTCCAAAAATCAACGCAACAGTTTATTGATATTCAAAATAATTTAGGTCATCGTGACAAATTAAATGAATATATTACACATAAAGGTTCTGCATCATTTCTTGTATTACCAGGTGTTCAAAAAGGAGGCTATCTAGGTGAAACACTTTTCGATTAAACTTCTTTTAGTAGTGGCACTTCTGTTCACAGTGCTAAGAATTGCACCAACACCAGTACATGCTGCAGATGACAATTCAATTAGTGATGTTTATGTTGCTATTACGGATGCGAAGTCTACGTTACAAGACAAGGATAAAAGTGATAAAGATAAACAAAAAGCAGTTAAAGATATTAAATCTAAAGTGAATGATTTAAATATAAAAAATACTAAAGAAGGTAAAAATGTTAAAGCTAAATTAAAAGATTTAGACCATACTTCTTCAACCGACAAACAAGCTGATCAACTTTCAGAATTAACCAAATCACTTATTGCCTATGAAAATGTAGAATCATCATCTGATATTTCTGGAGAAATTAAAGAATTAAAACAACAAGTTGACTCTAAAGACGCACAAATAAAAAAGGCTATCAAAACAAAAAATGACTCTGAATTACAATCAATTAATAATAGTCTGAATCAAATTTGGACTAGTCATGAATCTGCAATTCGTAACTATGATGAAGGTAAATACGGACAAATCGAAGTGAATTTAATGCAACTTCGTGTAGCTACGCAAAAAGAGCCTTTAGATACGAAGAAAGTTAAAAATGCATGGTCAACATTTAAATCTAGCATCGATACAGTGGACCAAAAACAATCCAGTGAAGAATCCGGTAAATATAAAGCTTCGCAATTGAACGATGAATTAGATAAAGCAATTAAAGGTATTGATGATAATAACTTAAATCAAGCTGATGAAGCGTTATCTAAATTCGTTCAAATATGGCCATATGTTGAAGGTAAAATTCAAACAAAAAATGGTTCATTATATACAACTATCGAAGATAAGATTCCATATTATCAAAGTATATTAGACCATAGTAATAAAGACCGAGTTAAAAAAGGATTACAAGAAATTAACTCAGATATTAAAGATACGATAGGTCAAGAAGGCTATTCTTTCGTTGATGTAATGATTATCTTCTTACGTGAAGGACTTGAAGTACTCTTAATCATCATGACGTTAACTACAATGACACGTAAGGTGAAAGATACGAAAGGTACTACAAGTGTGATTGGCGGTGCTATACTTGGTTTAATTCTAAGTATCACTTTAGCAGTTGTATTTATTCAAACGCTGGGTAATAACGGTATCTTGCGTGAGGGAATGGAAGCAACACTTGGTATTATTGCGGTTATTCTTATGTACGTTGTAGGTATTTGGATGCATCGTCGTTCAAGTGCAAAGCGTTGGAATGATATGATTCAAAATATGTATCAAAATGCAATTAGTAATGGTAACCTTGTTCTTTTAGGAACAATTGGTTTAATTTCAGTCTTACGTGAAGGTGTAGAAGTGATCATCTTCTATATGGGTATGATTGGTAGCATTACTACTAAAGACTTTGTTATTGGTATCGCATTAGCAATTGTGATCTTAATTATCTTTGCATTGCTATTCAGATTTATTGTCAAACTTATACCAATTTATTATATCTTCAGAGTGCTTTCAATTTTAATCTTTATTATGGCATTCAAGATGCTTGGTGTAAGTATTCAAAAATTACAGTTATTAGGTACTGTGCCACATCATGGTATTGAAGGTTTACCAACGATTAGTTTCATTGGTTTCTATCCAACGGTTGAAACAATTGTTGCGCAATTAATTTACATTGTGTTAATTATTTTCTTCATTTTCAAAAATAGAAAAGATAAAAAAGAACAACGTGGTAAATAAGAATTAAATAATATAAAGAATCCTCGAACTTAACACTATGAAAAAGTTCGAGGATTTTTGTATAGTTATGTTTATTTAAATATCAATTTCGTTGTGTAACTTTGGCAATAATCATACTAAATTCAAATAAAATAATTAATGGTAATGTTAATAATAAATTTAATGTTAAGTCTGGTGGCGCAACGATACTTGCAGCGACAAAACATCCAAAGTAAATATACTTACGATATGTTTTGAGTTCCTTAACATCTATTAAATCTAATTTAGCTAAGCCCAAAAATAATGTAGGTAATTGGAATAAAACGCCAAATATTAATAACCATCTTATCAATTCATGTAAATACGCTTTAAATCCTATAACAGGTTGAATGCTTAAAATTGTTGAAAGGGTTAATGAAAAATTAATAATCAGTGGGAATCCAATGAAAAATGCAAATGCCACTCCAATCACAAATAATATGGCACACCAAATACTATATTTATAAATAAATCGACGTTCGTGTGGGTGTAAACCAGGAGTGATAAATGCCCATAAATGATAAAAAATAAAAGGCATAATCAAACATAGCGCCACAAAGAAAATAATCATTACATATATTTGAATCATTTCAGTGAATGAAAACGCATGAAGTGTTACATGTGCACGTTTAATATAATGAATAAATGGTTTCATCCACCAATGAGATGAAATATAAACGATTATTGTTGAGATGATAAAAGCAATAAACACTCTGACGATTCGTATTCTTAATTCATCAAAGTGTTCTAATAATGTCGAATTATTTTGATTGCTCTCGTTGTTGTTTTGACTCTTTACTGGGAGTATCGTGAACATCATCTGAATCTAAATGTTCAGCAGCTGATTTAAATTCTTTTAATGTGCTACCAATAGCTCTACCAAATTGTGGTAATTTTTTAGGTCCAAAAATAATCAAAGCGATAATACTTATTATAACTAGACTCGTTGGTCCAGTTATGCCTAATACAAATAGATCTTGAAACATATGACAAAAACCTCACTCTAATTTATACTTATATCATCTATACTTTATACTCATTGATAAATATTATCAATAGTAATTTAAGACGTTCACAAATTAATTGAAAATAATTGTTTGAAAATAACGCTCCAAGGAATAAAAATTTATTTTCTAACTAGAATGGTTAGATAAGAAGAGGGGACATGATATGGCTGAGCATGTTGTGAAAATAAATAAAAATGAGGTAACTGAATTAAAACGTATAGCAGAAATTACATTTTATGAAACCTTTAAAGATGTGTATTCGCAAGAAAATTTCCAAAAATTCTTCGATGAAGCATATAATGAAGATTTATTATTATCGGAATTAGATAATTCTAATTCTTTTCATTATTTCTATAAAATCGATAATGACATAGTCGGATATTTAAAGTTAAATATAAATGGTGCTCAAACTGAGCCTAAGGGTAATGAGTATTTAGAAATTCAACGTATCTATTTTCACAAAGCATATCAAGGTGGAGGAAGAGGCCATACGTTTATAAAATTAGCCCTTGATAAAGCGCGTGAACATCATAAATCTAAAATTTGGTTAGGTGTATGGGAATATAATGATAAAGCCCTCGCATTCTATAAACGTCATGGTTTTGTAGTTACGGGAGAACACGATTTTGTGAATGGTGATGTTGTAGATACAGACCTTATTATGGAAAGAAATATTTAAAATTGATTAGGTATAAAAAGTTAGATAACTATTAAAACCGTTAAGATTCGTAAATTAGAATCTTAACGGTTTTTATTAATGGTTGTCATTTAAAATGTTACGCATAAGTTGAGTTAATTGTTTTAATGACTGGTTATTTTCATTTATTAATGGGTGGTGAGTAATTTCCGGTATCGTATGATTGATTAAGTTGTTAAGTAATAAATCTTCATCTGTATACCACACTTCAGATAAACTTTGCATTACATCTTCATACACACCACGTTCATCCTCATAAGCTTCATGATTAGGTGTAAATAGGCAAACTTTTTTTCCAATTGTTAAAGCATCAAAAATAATCGAAGAATAATCTGTTAAAACTACATCGGCAATCAATAGTAAATCCTGGGTTTCAATATTGCTAGGTGCTTCGATAACATCGTTAGGCACTTCAGATGTACTTTCAACATGGCCTTTATATATGACATGATATTCTTCTAATAGATCAGGTGTGATTGTCAATGTAATTTCTAATCTATTAGATGCATGCCATGTAGGCGCATAAAGCAATACTGGTTTTTTACGATCAATCCCAAGTTTGTCTTTAATCTTTTTATGATGAATTTGGTCATTTAGATTATGTAACAAATGACTTATTCTTGGATAGCCATATGAAATAAATTGAGTATTTTGATTTGGAAAAGCTGTTTCGAATAATCCTCTTGTATTAGCAGTATCTAATAAGAGGTAATCTTGCTGTAACCATTTATTATACTTACGCGCTTTGTAATTATAAATATTTTTATTTTGATCAGGCTCTTGACTATCCATAAATAATTTTTTAATAGGGGTTCCATGCCATAATTGGATAACTGTCCCATTTGGTTTATATTCATCAGGAATATAGCTTTCAATTACAACGATCTTAGCACTTTCGATTAGTTCCTTATTTCCTTCCGCTTCAGGAGGTACAAAGTAAGGCCCACGACGATCATTAGTTATAAAATATGCTTCTGTAGTAGGATTACGTTTAACAAAATAATTAAATAAATATTTTGAATTTCCTCTGTAACTATAATCAAAGCCTAAAAAAACAATATGATTTTTTACTTGAGATTTATCTTTTTGATAAATATAGCTTAAATTGCGATGATTTTTAAGAGCACGTTGATGCATTTTATTGTACATCCACTTTGGTAATTTAAATTTAGTGGTAACTAGCCAACTGTCAGCAAAACGCATTTCTTCTTCTTTACCAGGATATTTAAACTTATTAAATGGAGTGGAGTAGCCGTGTATATAAGCTAATTTATTTAAGTCAAAATGATTAATCCATTTTACTTCATATGTATCTAATGATTTCCAAAATAGTTTACTTGTTCTTAGTTCATTGCCAAAATCAAAAACGACATGACCATCAATATCTACTTCACTTTTCAAAGCGGTAATGACTGCTAAATCCATAATAGAATGAATCTCATATTTAGCTAAGTGCATCAATGTGGCATCGATATTATAAATAAAATTGGGATAATGGTTAATATTTTTCATCCAAGTTAAAAAAGTGAGTTTTTCGTCACCAAAATATCTACAGTCATTTACATACAAACCTTCAACAGTATAATCCACTGCAATAGAGTTATCAGATAAAGCAACGGCTTCAAGCATATCTTGATTGATTTTAATATCGTTAGAATACGGAATAAAATGTGAAAAACCTGCCGATTTCGCTTTATTAAGTTGTAGCTCAAGATGTGCCATATTAGAAATATTTATTTGTTTAATCATCATACATTATCCTTTTGCTCGTAAATTTCATATATATATTTTACCACGTGCATTAAAAAAAATCATAGTTGCAAAGATATTCAAAAAAGATTGGTTGTTATGAATTAATAGTTAAATCTTTGAGAAATTTTATATTTCAATTTTTTGTTAAAAAAATCACAAATTTTTAATTAAAAATGCTCCAAAGTATTGTCAATTAAAAGAAAAGGTGTTATATTCATCTTGTGAAAAAGTTCACAATATAAAATTGTGAAATCTAGCATGATTAACTTGTCGACAAAATATTAATTATGTAGCGAACTGTATGAGGTGGAAACAAACAAAATGGAGGTCAGACCTCTTTCAGTTCAACGATCTAGATAATTCATTAAAAAATAAGGAAAGAAGAGTCAAAATTATGTTAGTTCAAACATTTAACCCCTTCGATAACTTAGTGTTATCCAGCTTAATTGCAGCTATTCCTATTATCTTATTCTTATTATGTTTAACAGTCTTTAAAATGAAAGGTATTTATGCTGCTATTACTACTTTAGTAGTGACATTGCTTATTGCTGTACCATTCTTCAAATTGCCAGTAGGTATTGCTTCTGGAGCAGTTGTAGAAGGTTTCTATCAAGGTATTATTCCAATTGGCTACATTGTTATGATGGCCGTTCTATTATACAAAATCACTCAAGAATCAGGACAATTTAACACAATTCAAGATAGTATCACTAGCATTTCACAAGACCAACGTATCCAACTTTTACTTATTGGTTTTGCATTTAATGCTTTCTTAGAAGGCGCAGCAGGATTTGGTGTACCAATTGCGATCTGTGCATTATTATTATCTCAATTAGGATTTAGACCATTACAAGCAGCCATGCTTTGTCTTGTTGCAAATGCAGCTTCTGGAGCTTTTGGTGCTATAGGTATTCCGGTTGGCGTAGTGGATACTTTACATTTACCAGGTAGTGTACATGCGATGGGTGTTTCTCAAACATCTACACTCACTTTAGCCATCATTAACTTCTTTATTCCATTCTTATTAATTTTTATCATTGATGGACTTAAAGGAATTAAAGAAACATTACCAGCCATCTTAGTCGTTTCAATCACATATACTGTTTTACAAGGTTTATTAACTGTATTCAATGGTCCAGAATTAGCTGATATTATCCCACCTTTAGCTACAATGGGAGCTTTAGCTTTATTCTCTAGAAAATTCCAACCCAAAAATATTTATCGTGTACAAAAAGATGTTGAACCTGAACCTGTGAAACCTCATAATGCTAAAGAAATTATGTATGCATGGAGTCCATTTGTAATTTTAACTGTGATTGTAATGGTTTGGAGTGCACCATTCTTCAAAAAATTATTCTTACCAAATGGCGCACTTTCTTCATTAGTGTTCAACTTTAATTTACCAGGCACATTTAGTGATGTTGCACATAAACCAATCATTTTAACATTTAACTTTATTGGCCAAACTGGAACAGCTATTTTATTAACTATAATTATTACAGTATTAATGGCTAAAAAAGTAAGCTTCGGTGATGCAGGTCGTTTATTCGGAGTAACATTCAAAGAATTATGGTTACCAGTTCTTACAATTTGTTTCATCTTAGCTATTTCTAAAATTACAACATATGGTGGCTTAAGTGCTGCGATGGGTCAAGGTATTGCCAAAGCAGGAAATGTCTTCCCAGTATTATCACCTATCTTAGGTTGGATTGGCGTATTTATGACAGGCTCAGTTGTCAATAACAACTCATTATTTGCTCCAATTCAAGCGTCAGTAGCGCAACAAATTGGTACAAGTGGTTCATTACTTGTCGCTTCAAACACAGTTGGTGGGGTAGCTGCTAAATTAATTTCACCACAATCCATTGCGATTGCTACCGCAGCTGTTAAAGAAGTAGGTAAAGAATCAGAATTACTAAAAATGACTTTACGTTACAGTATTGGATTATTAATCTTTATCTGTATTTGGACATTTATCTTATCACTAGTTCTATAAGAATAATAAAAATTGTAATTTGAGCGTTGTTGCTCAAATTACAATTTTTTTATGTCCTTATTTAAATTTTATGAAATAGAAGATATGAATTCCTCATATACTTTATCAGATGAATATTGTTCAACCGTAAGATGTCCTTCTTTTATCATATTGTCAGAATGATTAATATGATTTATCGCAATATCTATATATTTAGCAAGTGAATTAACATCTTGATAATCAGCTAAATATCCATTTACACCAGTAGTGATCAAACTCGAAGGTCCTACAGTATCTTTAAAGCTAATTACTACGTTATCTTGGGCCATTGCTTCTAAGATGACCATGCCAAATCCTTCATTTCGCGAAGGAACCACAGTTATCTTACTTTGTGCTAATTTCTCATTTAAGTGTTGTGTCGCAGGATGAAGTGTAATAATATCGGCAAGTTTATAATTATTAATTAATTGTTGAAGCTTTTCACGTTCCTGTCCATCTCCATATAATTCAACTTTAAAGTGAGCTTGACGGATAGTATTTTGAATACGGTGAATGCTTTCAATTAAAATATCAAAGCCTTTTTCATACTCTAATCTTCCTGCACTGATAATACGATTTTCTTTAGTAATATGAAGTCGTTGTACATTAATAATATTAGGCACAGTATAGATAGGCGTAGTAATACACTGTTGATATTTTTGTTGATCAATTGAAGTTAAAGTTGTAATAGCGTCTAATTGATTATAAGCTTTAATAATTTCATATTGGTACGTTTTTGGATACGCATCCAAATTCATATGTTCCATTCCAACAGTAGTAACATTAGAATTATGATATTGAGCAATTAGAATATTAAAACTCGCTCTCGTGCCAACAAACACGTCTGTATTAACATGCTTAATCGCTTTGATTACCTTGCGCTCTATATAGCTTGAGAATTGATTTAGCCCTGGCTCATATTGTGATAAGTGCGTCGGTTTAAAAAAAGGTGTATATCTATTTAAACGATTCATCACGATTGAACCTATATTTTGAGGTTTTAAACGATAATCGATGAGTGTTTTGACAATAATTTTTTTATCTAATTCAAAGTAAGGGCGGTCTGCGGCTCTAAAGATTGAAATAATTTCTACATGATGCCCTTTATTTGATAATGAGTTAGCAAGTTCAGTTACTGCTTTGACAGTACCACCTAAAGCATAAATATTATGCATTAAAAAAGTAATTGATTTCATAATTACACCTCAAATTGTTTGATTTAAAAAAATTATAGCATGTGTGACTTTATTAGTAGTAGAAGTTAAAAGCTTTAATTCATGCAAGACATTTCATAATAAAAGTAAATTTAGTGTAAATAGAACGCAGTAACTTAAATAATGTAATTATTAGTATAAACACTTTTTTCAACGAGCAATTATGTATATAATTAAGGTAGTTGTTAAAAGTCGATTTACGTTTTTACGTAAAATTAATATTAAAAATTTTTAAGAATAAAAGAAAGCGTTTTAATTTATTAGGCCAAGGTCTTAACCTTACGACTAAAGATGTGATTATAAAAGGGGGACTGTGTTGTTATGAGTTCACAACATAGCAAAACAGATGTCATCTTAATTGGTGGCGGAATTATGAGCGCAACATTAGGTACATTATTAAAAGAGTTATCTCCAGACAAGGAAATTAAAATCTTTGAAAAGTTAGAACAATCAGGAGAAGAGAGTTCGAACGTATGGAATAATGCTGGTACAGGACATTCAGCATTATGCGAATTAAACTATACTAAAGAAGGTAAAGATGGCACTGTCGATATTAATAAAGCAATTAAAATTAATGAACAGTTCCAAGTATCAAAACAGTTTTGGGCCCATTTAGTAAGAACAGGCCAATTACAAAATCCAGGAAACTTTATTCAATCAGTTCCACACATGAGTTTTGTAAAAGGCATTTTCAATGTTCAATTTTTAAAAAGACGTGTAGAAGCACTTAAAAAGAATGTTCTATTTGAAAATATGGATATTACAGAAGATAGAGAGCAAATGAAAGAATGGGTACCATTAATGATTGAAGGTAGAACATCTAACGTACCTATCGCTTTATCTCGAGATGAGACGGGTACAGATGTTAACTTCGGTGCATTGACCAAGAAATTAATTTCTAATTTAAAAGAACGCAATGTAGAAGTGCAATATAAACAAGAAGTTGAGAATATCGAAAAACTAGATAACGGTAACTGGAAAGTCACAGTTAAAGATTTAAAATCTGGTAAATCTCATACGTATGAAACAGAATTTGTCTTTATTGGTGCTGGTGGCGCAAGCTTACCTTTATTACAAAAAACAGGTATCAAACAATCAAAACATATTGGTGGTTTCCCTGTAAGTGGATTATTCTTACGTTGTACAAATCAAGATGTGATTGAGCGTCATCATGCTAAAGTTTACGGTAAAGCAGCTGTAGGTGCGCCACCGATGTCAGTACCTCACTTAGATACTCGATTTGTAAATGGTGAACGTTCATTGTTATTTGGACCATTCGCAGGCTTTTCACCTAAATTCTTAAAAACCGGATCAAATTTAGATTTAATTCGTTCTGTTAAACCTAATAACGTTATTACAATGTTAAGTGCGGGTGTAAAAGAATTTAACTTAACGAAATATTTAGTTTCTCAACTTATGCTATCGCATAAAGAACGTATGGATGACTTACGTATCTTCTTGCCAAATGCTAAAGATGAAGATTGGGAAGTGATCGTAGCGGGTCAACGTGTACAAGTGATTAAAGATACAGAAGATGGTAAGGGTAATTTACAATTCGGTACAGAAGTTATCACATCAGATGATGGCTCACTCGCTGCATTGCTTGGTGCGTCACCAGGTGCATCAACTGCGGTCGACATTATGTTAGATTTACTACAACGTTGCTATGGCACAGAATTCAAAGGTTGGGTTCCGAAAATTAAGGAAATGGTACCATCATTTGGATTGAAACTAACTGAACATGAAGATGTATACAGAGCAGTAAATAAAGAAGTGCAAAAATATTTAAATGTGAAATAATAAAAATAAGCGAATATCTATTAATGAGGATGAACTCATTAAATAGATATTCGCTTATTTTAATGTCTCATTTTATTAAGGCGTTTGTTGATTTCTTTTACATATCTTTTATTTTTCCAGTAACTAAAGCACCAAATAAATATATAAATTATAATGAAATAGAACGTATAAATTAAAATATTCATTAAAGAAGGGGTGAACCACCCGGCTAAAATAGCGATAGGCAAAAGCCCTATATAGCTACAAATAAAATGAAGGAGTGTAGTACGTGTAATGCTCCAATCGGTATGAGTGAAAATAAAACTTGTAAGATAAAACAAAAGTCCAATCATTAGCCATAATAAAATAGCAATAACCATAATAGTAGCTTCACTTAAATGATGATAATAAAGTTTTCCCATTGTTGAGATTGGTGATAAAGGATAGTATTCCCCATTCGCACCAATGTAACTAAATACAATAGAACAAGTTAAACCAATGAATAAAGAGATGCTAGTGAATCTATAAAATTTAGTCATAATGAAAGTCTCTCCTTTATAGATTTTAAATATCTTCTTGAGGAGTAAGTATAGTTTGCATTATCTAAATACATTCGTATAAGACCATTAGGTTCTAATTGTAATTTTTTTATTTTATTAATATTTACTATTTCAGATTTTGAAATTCTAATGAATGATGTAGGTAAGTATGTTTCTAATTCATATAACCGTTCTTTTAATATGAAATTTTGATTATTTTGAATAGCTACTACTTGGTTTTTATGAGTGCGGAAACTAGTGATAGTTTCAACATCTAAAATATAAATCTCATCATTATATTTACCATTCAGTTGTTTAAGTTTATCTAAATCTTCAATGTGCTTTATTATTTGTTGAATATCATTATCTAATTGAGGCCCATGGATAGCAACAAACTTTTCTTTTTCCTCAGGTGAAATAAATAATTTAACTTTCATGCAATTATCTCCTCCTCAATATCATTTAAACATGTTCGTATTTAATATTTAGGAATATTAGATAAGTGGTAGGAATCTTTAAGTGAACGGTTGAAAATTCTATGTTAAATAATGCTATTGTTAACCGTTGGACTTTTAAAGCAAATTAATATTCATGTTTTAATAATTGAACGGTAAAGGTAGTTGTATTGTTTGTTGGACATTCTACGTCAATTGTTCCTTGATGTAATTCAATAATTGCTTTTGTTATAGCTAATCCTAAACCATTACTATTTTGTTGTGTATCCGTTTTATAAAAACGATCGAAGACATGAGATTGCGCTTCTTCAGAAATAGTGCTTCCTTCATTTGTTACTGTAAAAATAATTGTGTCATTTTTACAAGAAAGTGTCACATCAATCGTACTATCAGTTAATGCATATTTAACTGCATTTTGAATTAAGTTGAAAAAGGCTTGATATAATAAGCGACTATTTCCTCGGAAATAAATATCCTCGATTTCCGATAAGAGCATCAGATTTTTATCATCAAGCGCAAACTGTTCATGACGAATAATCTCAGTAATTAAAGCAGTCAAATGGATCTCATCATTGAATTTTAAATGTTTAGCATTATCTAGTTCGGAAAGTAAAAGTAACTCTCTAGTTAAATCGCTTAAACGTGTTACTTCTGAATGAATATCATTAATATACATATTGCGACATTGACCAGTTTTAGCTTGTTGCAACTCACTTAACAAACGTTGTATATGCGTTAAAGGTGTTTTGATTTCATGTGAAACGTTTTGCACGAAATGTTGGCGCATATCATCCACTTGTTTCAAAGATTGACGCATATCCTCGAAGCGATATTGTAGCGTACCGATCTCATCATGACGGGTCTGTTTAATTGGAGTATCAAAGTCACCATTTATCAAACGCTCAGTAGCATTTTTTAAAAGTTTTACCGGACGGATAATTGAATAAGTTGATAGAATAACAAGCGTGATAGAAATGATAAGCAATAATCCTAGAAGTACACTTAAAAAGATGCGGAATTCACTAAAGGTTTGACCAATATCAGGACGCATAAACACAGCGATAGGTTGATGTCGATGCATAAATCTTACACCGACTGTATTATCTGTTTCATTATCGAAGAAGCCTGTGACAAATAATTCATAAGGCTTATTTTTTATGCCGTGAAAGTCATGGCCTTTTAATACTTGATCTATCGAAGCATTGCTTAAGTTATCTTTTCGAAAAGGCTGACCATAAAAAGATTTATGATGATGTTGGTCCACGGTCATAATTTGATAATTCATTTGACCTAAATGTTGAAAGTACGCGTCTAAATTTGAAGAAGCAATATGATCATTATAGGAACGTGCTTCTTTTAACGTGCGCATAATCTTAGCATCATTACTTGGTTTCAAATTGAAATGATAATAGACATTGGTGAAAAGGAAGCTGACTAATGCACTAAATAAAATTACGGTGATAGTATAAATAGCGATTCGACTATAAAGTGTCTTAAACATCATGACTCACCTTGTAACCTTGACCTCGCACCGTTTGGATATGTATATTGGCTTGTAATTTACTCAGACGTTGTCTTAAGCGCTTAATATGAACATCGACTGTTCGCTCATCACCTTCATAATCAAAGCCCCAAATCTTCTCAATTAAAAAATCTCTCGTGAAAATATGTTTAGGCTGACTACACAACAGAAAAAGTAATTGAAATTCTTTTGAAGGTAAATTCATTTTTCGAGTATTTACTTGTATCTCCATATATGTTTCATTTAGCAACATATTACCGATTTGGATCTCACTTTGCGCATTTATTTGATAGCGGCGCAATATAGCCTGAATTCGAAATAATAATTCTTTTACTTCAAATGGTTTGGTTACATAGTCATCAGTGCCACTTATGAAAGCATGTTCCTTATCACTTAACGCGTCTCTCGCAGTCAACATTATTACAGGAATGTCATAGTAATCTTTTAAGGTTTTACAAAGTTTAAAGCCATCTATCCCTGGCATCATAATATCGACAACGGCAATATCTACTTGGTGTTCATTTAAGTATTTCAGTGCTGATTCTCCATTGGAATGGGTAATCGTATGGATATGATTTGCCTCTAAATGAGTAGAAACATAGTGTAATAACTTTAAATCGTCATCTACAATTAAACATTTCACCATCTACGTCTTTCTCCTTCAATGTTTTAGAATCATTATACGAATAACTTAATTAGAAAACAATTCTTCTCATAGTTCACATTCAGTTCATATTCTGAAATTAAGCTTTGTATATAGCGTAGTAGGGAGGAATTACAAATGAACTTAGCATGGAAAGAAATGAAATTTTATAAATTTCGATATACTTTAATCATGTTAATCATATTTTTATTAGGAAGTATGGTGTTATTTATTAGTGGCTTAGCACAGGGCTTGGCCCGTGAAAATATCTCATTTTTAGACAATATGAATGCACGCTATTACATTGCTAAAGATATGAAAGAGGCAAAAATAGAAAGTTCACAGCTAACTTCAAAACAACAAAAACAAATTGAAGAGATTACTCATCAACAGCCAACTACAATGGGGCCACAAACTTTAAAACTACAAAATCAAGACACAGATGTTTTAATTTATTCGACATCATCAAAGTTACGTCCAAAACTTAAAACGGGTTCATATCCACACAACAATAATGAAATTGCTATTAATCAAAAATTAACGGGCGAACGTATTAATGTTGGAGACAAAATAACATTTAAAGGACATCATCAACAGTTTAAAGTGAGTGGTGTAATTGAGGATACGATGTATGCCCATAGTTCGATGATTTTAATGACAAAAGAAGGGTTTGATCAAATCAATCAACAAGTTTCAACATTTTATCCAACAACTAATTTAAATAAGCAACAATTAGATAAAGTCAATTCTCTGAAAGGTGTAAAAGTGAGCACACAATCTACATTAACTGACAATATTGCGAGTTATAAAGCAGAACAATTACCACTTAATCTCATGATTGCTAGTTTATTTATTATTACAGCTATCGTTTTAAGTGCTTTCTTCTATGTAATGACCATTCAGAAGGTTTCTCAAATAGGGATTTTAAAGGCGATAGGCATTAAAACACGACATCTACTGTTAGCACTAGTATTACAAATTATAATGACTACTTTGATTGGTGTATTCTTAGCTATCTTTCTAATTGAAGTGTTACAACTTCTAATGCCAGTCTCTATGCCGTTTTATTTGAATACGACAAACATTGTAGTAATGATTGTGATATTTTTAATCGTTGGACTGATAGGGACGATTCTTTCGTTCTTTAAAATTTTGAAAATAGATCCTATCGAAGCAATTGGAGGTGGAGAATAATGACATTACAACTTGAACATGTATTTAAATCATTTGGCAAAGGTAGTTCACAAACACACGTGTTAAAAGATATTAACTTTACTGTTCAACCTGGTGAATTTGTCATCTTAAATGGGGCTTCTGGTTCAGGTAAGTCTACACTTCTTAATATATTGGGAGGACTGTTGACTGCTACGAAAGGTGACATTCTATATCATAACGAGCCCTTATTTTCTAATAATAAAAAGAAAACGAGGTTACGTCTTAAAGATATTGGATTCATCTTCCAGTCTTCTCATTTGGTGCCATACCTCATAGTGAAAGAACAACTCACGATTGTGGCTAAAGAAGCGGGTGAAACTACTAAAGTAGCTAAACAACGCGCGGAAAACCTACTTAATGAGATAGGTTTAAAACATCGATTAAATGCTTATCCTCATATGCTATCAGGAGGAGAGAAACAACGAGTAGCGATTATGCGTGCGCTCATGAATCAACCTAAATTATTGTTAGCAGATGAACCAACTGCTAGCTTAGATGCTGAGCGTGCGGTAAATGTAGTAGAAATGATTAGAAATCGCGTCAAAAGTAATAACATTATTGGGATAATGATTACACACGATCAACGTTTGTTTGAATATGCAGATCGTATTATTCATCTGGAAGATGGAAAGATAACTTCATAAATATTAAAAGCCCATAGATGCGAACATAGTCATCTATGGGCTTTTGTTATAAAATCATAGGTTCTAAAATATAAATTAAAATATGATTAAAATTGAGATAATACATATAATCGCAAAATAGAATGCTAGCAATAACTTATACTGGTACATTAAAGCTAAAAAATCACGCACTAAAGCAATATCAAAAAAATGATACGGCGTATGACTGCCAATACCATCCATCTTTAAATGAACGGAACGTGCAAAATGTAAGCCTCTTAAAATATGAAATTGGCTTGTGACACAAAGCATTCTAGCTGAGCGTGAAAATTGACTAGCTATGATGTCTTTCGAAAATTCAAAGTTTTCATAAGTACTTGTAGATTTATCCTCCAGAATAATTGCAGAAGCGGGTACGCCACATTCAATTAAATAACGTTGCATGGCTAAAGCCTCTGTTATCGGTTCATCGACGCCTTTACCCCCACTTACTAAAACTTTATAATTTGAAGTTTGACTTTCTAACACACGTAACGCGCGATCTAGTCGATCAGCTAACATTGGCGTTACTTTTTCAGAAAAAATGCCTGCCCCTAAAATCATAATTAAATCATATTGTTTTGTTGTAATCGTACGACCGAATGCAGAAGACCATACCATATAAAACGTGAAGGCATAACAGGCACTAAAAGCAACCATAGCTAACCATAAAAAGAGACCATTTATGATAGGAAAAGGGATTGTGCTAATATAAAACAAAATCGCAATAATTAAGGCACCATGTATGAAATGTTTTATCATTTTGCTCAGAAATTTTACTCCCTTTTTCAAAGTGAACAAATGATTATGTTTGATGAACAAGCCAATGATAGCTAATAGCATTATAATGAGCAAACCAAGGGGTAACGTCATTGTGATTAGGTTAATAATATTAACAAGGAAACACAAAATAATAGTCAATATAAACATGGGTAAATTGAGTAAAAAATGAATATTGAATAACACGCCTAACATAATTAATAAAATGATAAATGAAAGAATAATCGCAACCATAATTAGAACCTCGTATATATTTGTCTATTTAAATGTAATTGAAATCTTTATATTTTAGCAACCATTATTATTGAATTATAGTTTTCAAGCGTAACGATTATTGATATTATTTAACAGAATAAATGGAAATTATTTGAGATTACCAACAAGGAGTTAGGCCATGAGCAGAATTTCAAAAAATCATATCGAATTTATGAAACGTTTTATTGATGATACCAATACGTTAACTGCTAAGTTATTAAAAGACCAGCAAGTAAAATATGGTATTTCGATGGAACAATCTAATGTATTGCGACTATTAAGTCATCATCATGCCTTGACTATAACTGAAATCACGGAAAAACAAGGGGTTAATAAAGCCGCCGTAAGTCGCCGTATTAAAAAACTTATTGATAGCGGATTTGTAAAATTACAAAAGCCTAATGATAAAATCGATCAACGTTTAAAATATGTAGTTCTAAGTGATAAAGGACGTCAATATACAGAAGAAAATAATGAGATTGTGAGTAATATTGTCAATGATATGGTAGAAGATTTATCAAGCCAAGATATTGAAAAAGCATTAAACGTATTGTATGTGATTGATGAACGTTTAAAAAAATATAATGCAAAGATTTAAAAAATCGATAGCGAAGTGTCAAATTTTTTTACAAGTTTGGGCAAAGTAATGATAATACGTAAATAGAAAATTATTAAATATAAAGTATTAAGTGTTCTTACACAAACTATCTATATTATAATAAAACTATCTTTATAAAATAATTACATCAGGCGAGGGGAAGTTGGTGATTAAATGAAACAATGTCCTAACTGTGGTCAGAAACTACGAAGTAAAAATATACGACAATGTCCAAATTGCGGTAAACAAATTAATGAAAAAGATGTCAAAGTGAAACAAAATCAAGCCCCTCATGCAGAATCTTCAAATATTAAACTTAGAAAATTTATTCCTTGGGCGATTGTTATTTTTATAATTATTTTAATGATTATTGTCTTCTATTTAGTAAGAAATTATAACTCTCCAGAGGCACAAACGAAAATTCTTGTTAATGCTATAGATAATAACGATTCACAAAAGGTTGCAACATTATTGAGTACGAAAGAAACACATGTCGATATTGAGGAAGCCGACGAGTACATAGCGTACGTAAAAAGTGAAGTAGGAATGAAAAAATTTATTCATGATGTTAGAGATACCGTGGAGAAATTAAATAAAAGCGATGCTAAAGAAGCGACTTACATTAAAACACGAGCAGGAAATAACGTACTAAGAGTAAGCAAAAATGGCACGCGCTTTTTAATCTTCGATAATTTGAGTTTCACTGCGCCAACGAAAGAGGCAGTAGTAAAACCTAAATTAGAGACTAAATATGAATTTAGAGCAGGGGGTAAAAACAAAACTGTCGTAGCAGATGCTAATAAAACTATGTCTTTAGGTAAATTTATCCCAGGTATTTACTCTATAGATGCGGACAAAGAAACAGAATATGGCAAATTCACTGGTCAACTCAAATTTGATTTTAGATATGGTAAAGGTTCTACAGTAGAAGTAAATGAAAATTTTAATGAAGCACTACTTACAGTTAAGTTAAAAGGTAAAAGTGACTTAGAAGATAATTCACTGAAAGTAAAAATAAATGATAAAGAAATGAAGTATTCAACTTCTAGAGAATATGGTCCATATCCTCAGAATAAAGATATTGTTATCTCTGCTTCTGGGAAAGTAAAAGGAAAAACTTTTAAATCAGAAACGAAAACGATGAGAGCAAAAGATTTAGGAAATATTAATAGTGTCGAATTAGAATTTGATGATGAAGCGATCAGTGATTATGTTGAGAAAAAAGAAAATGAAGAAAATAGTTTGAAAAATAAATTGAGTAACTTTTTCAGTGATTATTCATTCTCTTTAAATACAGCCATTACAAGTAATAATTTTGATTTGGTCAGTACTTTTTTTAAAGATAATTCAGACATCTACCAAAAAATTAAAGATAATTTAGGGGCAACCCCTGGGTTAACACAACCACAAATTCTTAGTGCTTCACAAAAAGGCAATAAAATTGAAACTAAAGTACAAGATTTAAATAATAATGGTCAATATCAAACCACTGATTATGAATTAACTGAAAACAGTGACGACGGTACATTACAATTTGTGAAAGCAAAATAAGAAGTGGGATAAAAGAGGTCTGGACAGAAGCGTTTTGGATGTGAGCAGAGCTGAAAGAGGCTGGGACAATAATAAAATGTCTCAGCCTTCGTTAACATATTGGCAGTAGCTGACTGATTTGAAAAGACGCTTTAATCAAGCTTTCTTCAAATCTAGTCAGCTTTGCCGGGATGGGAAGACGAAATTAATTTTAATTTCTGTCCCACTCCCTGCTTTAGTATTGCCCTAAGCATAAGATTTTGATGTCTTAGTCTCTATGCACACTCTTTTTTAATTGTTTAAATACACAATGATTTTCAACTAATAAATTGAAGGCGGGGGCTTATATATGAATGAGGAACAGCGACAAAATAAACATTCGCTATTGTTTATTATTATCTTGGGTGCACTGACTGCTATTGGGGCATTATCCATTGATATGTTTTTACCAGGTTTACCAGAATTGAAAAAAGATTTTAATACTACAACTTCAAATGCTCAATTAACATTATCATTATTTATGATTGGATTAGGATTGGGGAATTTATTTGTAGGACCGATTTCAGATAGTATCGGACGAAAGAAACCTTTAGTTGTTGCTATGATTATCTTCACACTAGCGAGTTTAGGTATTGTTTTCGTACATAATATTTGGTTTATGGTATTTTTGCGCTTTGTCCAAGGTTTCACTGGAGGAGCTGGAGCAGTTATATCTAGAGCCATTGCCAGTGACATGTACAATGGTAACGAGTTAACTAAATTTTTAGCTTTATTAATGCTAATGGGATCTTTATTCAAAGTCCCTGAGTCACTAGCGGTTGAACATAGAGATAGTAGTGGTATAGGCGTTATCTTTAGGAATTTTAGAAGTCTATTTTCAACGCCACGCTTTGTCTTACCTATGTTAATTCAAGGTGTGACATTTATTATGTTATTTAGTTATATT
This sequence comes from Staphylococcus sp. NRL 16/872, assembly GCF_022815905.2. NCBI lineage: Bacteria > Bacillati > Bacillota > Bacilli > Caryophanales > Staphylococcaceae > Staphylococcus > Staphylococcus sp. NRL 16/872. The sequence continues at coordinate 646,921 of NZ_CP119327.1, forward strand.
TCTGCTTCACCATTCTTAGTTCAGAAAATATATGGCGTCTCAGCTTTACATTTTAGTTGGATGTTTGCTGGCATAGGAATTACACTAATTATTTCAAGTCAATTAGCTGGTAAGTTGGTTGACTATGTTCATCCACAGAAGCTACTACGTGTAATGACATTTATTCAAGTCATAGGTGTAGTAATAGTAACGTTAACTCTAATTAATCATTGGCATTTTGTAATGCTAGTCATTGGTTTTATCATTCTAGTTGCTCCAGTAACAGGCGTTGCTACTTTGGGATTCTCAATAGCAATGGAAGAACGTACTACCGGAAGTGGAAGTGCTTCAAGTTTATTAGGGTTATTACAGTCATTACTAGGTGGAATAGTGACACCACTTGTAAATCTTAAAGGAGAATATAATAGTACGCCTTATATCATTATTATTTGTATTACCGCTATCGTATTGATTGTATTACAATTATTGAATATAAAAATATTTAAGACGAAACTATAATAATTAATGTAATTAAAGGAGCAAAGACTTTCAATTAAGTCTTTGCTCCTTTAATCTTTCCTTTAACGTTGTAATTTAAGTGTATTTGCTAATAAAGCATTTGCTACTATTTCAGGGCTTTCTTTACAGCCATCTCTTAGCCAGCTTAAAATGATGCCAGCTTGTCCACTCATAGTATAAGTAATAAAGAATGTTTTGTTTTGAATAGAAGTTTCATATTCGCCTAAAATTTTAGAATAATAGGTTTTAGTTATATCGAAATAGTCTAACACTAATTCTTTATTAGGGTGAGAAATAAATATAGCGTGATAGAACGCTTTTTTTCTATATATATATTTCAATATTATATAGAAGAATTTATAGACTTTCTCAGGATTTTTTTTAATACTTTCAAAATTATTTGCAAAAGCATGTAATAATTTTTTATATTTTTTTAAATGGTAATTTTGAATTTTATTTAGTAAATCATATTTATCTTGAAAATTAGCATAAAAAGTCGAACGATTAACATTACTACTTGCACAAATCATTTTTATTGAAATACTCTCGATTGGATAAATTTCTAATAAATCTATTAAACTTCTTATGATTCTATATTTCGCTTTTTGCTTCATTATATGTCACCTATATTAATTGTAACTTCAAGTAACCAACAAATTTAACGTAATTGTTGGTGTTTTTTTACTTCACATGTCTTTATAATATTAAAAGTAATTTTGAAAAGCAAATAGGAGGAAAAGTTCAATGAAAAAAATGGTGTTAATAAATATCATCACTATCATTGTTATTATTGCTATTGGTATTGTAGGTTTCATGTTATACCACAATGCTACAAGCTATGTAACAACTGATAATGCCAAAGTTGACGGAGATCAAATTCAAATCTCAAGTCCTGCTTCAGGTCAAATTAAATCTTTTGATGCGAAACAAGGCGATAAAATGAAAAAAGGTGACAAAGTAGCAGAAGTAAGTGCTCAAGGTCAAGGCGGAGATGCTAAAGACATGGACATTAAAATGCCTCAAAACGGTACTATCGTTAAAACAAGTGGTATGGAAGGTTCAGTTGCACAAGCAGGTTCACCAATAGCTTATGCTTACAATTTAGATGATTTATATATTACTGCAAATATTGACGAAAAAGACGTTAACAGTGTAGAAAAAGGCGACAAAGTTGATGTTTCAATTGACGGTCAAGATTCTGATATCGATGGTAAGGTAGAAGAAGTTGGTCAAGCAACTGCAGCAAGCTTCTCATTAATGCCATCATCAAATGCTGACGGTAACTACACTAAAGTTTCTCAAGTAGTACCTGTTAAAATTTCTTTAGATTCTGCACCATCTAAAAACGTTGTTCCTGGAATGAACGCTGAAGTAAAAATCCATAAAGACTAAGGAGGTCATAGAATGACAGCGACCTTCATTATTGGTTATATAGTTGTAGCGATCATTTTAGTTGGTTTGATTAATGTTTTATTGATAAAATCACGTAAAAAAACAAAATCAAGCCAATCTAAGGGACAACACGTAAATGAAGAATCTAAAAGTCAAAGTAATCCATCTAAATTTAAAATAAGTGACTTAGACCGAGATAAATCGTCAAAAGAAACAACTTCTTCTCATCATGACGAAGAAGCGCGTCGTCACTTTGAGAACGAAGATAACTATCGCTTTGATAATGATAAACGCAAAGATCATTTTGAAAGCGAACAGAATCAACAAGATTCTGCGTCAGAAAAAATTCATCCTGAACAAAAACAAGCATCACATTCCTTACATTATTCCGACGATGCTTCAGAAATGAACAGCGAAGAAGCTGTTGGAGGGCCTAGAGATGAAGAAGATGTGAATAATCAACATCTACCTAAAGATTCAATTTATGAGCCGATTAATCCGGACTCTCAAGAAGGACGCGTAAATGAGCGCATTAAACATCAAAAAGCTGATTTTATATTCGGTAAAAACACAACAAGAGGTATGATTTTAGCAGCAATGTTGTTTGGTATGTTTATTGCCATCTTAAACCAAACATTATTAAACGTTGCCTTACCTAAAATTAATACTGAATTTAATATTTCTGCTTCAACTGGTCAATGGTTGATGACAGGTTTCATGTTAGTAAATGGTATTTTAATTCCAATTAGTGCATTCCTCTTTAATAAATATTCTTATCGTAGATTATTTATTATCGCGCTTGTATTATTTACACTTGGTTCTTTAGTTTGTGCTATTTCTACAAACTTTCCAATTATGATGACTGGACGTGTGTTACAAGCGATTGGTGCCGGTGTCTTAATGCCATTAGGTTCTAACGTTATTGTTACGATCTTCCCACCTGAAAAACGTGGGGCAGCAATGGGTACAATGGGTATTGCCATGATACTTGCGCCAGCAATTGGCCCAACATTATCTGGTTATATCGTTCAAAACTATCATTGGAACATTATGTTCTATGGTATGACTGTATTAGGTATCCTTGCAATCATCGTTGGTTTCTTCTGGTTCAAACTTTACCAAAAAACAACAAATCCTAAAGCCGATTATCAAGGTATTGTATATAGTACTATCGGATTCGGTGCATTATTATATGGATTCAGTGAGGCTGGTAACAAAGGTTGGGGATCAGGTGAAATCATCGCAATGTTCATTATTGGTGCCATTTTCATTACCGCATTCGTTATTCGTGAGTTAACAATGAGAGCACCGATGTTAAATCTTGAAGTATTAAAATCTTCAACATTTACACTTACAACTATCATTAACATGGTAGTAATGATGAGTTTATTTGGTGGTATGATCTTATTACCTATCTACTTACAAAACTTACGTGGTTTCTCAGCACTTGATTCAGGTTTACTTCTATTACCTGGTTCATTAATAATGGGTCTTCTTGGACCGATTACTGGTAGATTATTAGATAAAATTGGATTGAAACCATTAGCTTTATTCGGTATTGCTGTAATGGCTTACGGAACTTGGGAACTTACAAGATTAAATATGGATACACCTTATTTCCATATTATGGGTATCTATATCATCCGTTCATTTGGTATGGCATTCGTTATGATGCCGTTAATGACAGCAGCAATCAATGCTTTACCACCAAGATTAATTTCTCATGGTAATGCATTCTTAAATACAATGAGACAATTAGCTGGTTCAATTGGTACAGCAATTCTTGTTACAGTTATGACAACTCAAACAACTAATCATGTTGCTAACTTTGCGAATGAAATGGATAAAACGAATCCAATGATTATCGATAAAATTCGTCAAATGGCTATGCAATATGGTGGCCAATCAGAAGCAATGCAAGCAATTTTAAAATATGTTAATAAACTTGGATATATCGAAGGCATTAACGATGCATTCTGGATTGCCACAGGATTAGCTGTATTAGCGTTTATTTTAAGTTTATTCTTAAAAGGGAAAAAAGGCGCTGAAGCAGAACATGACAGAATGGTTAAAGCAGAACAAAACCATCAATTAAAATAAGTTGAATAAAATTGTGTTGTGGGGGCATGATTTTTAAAGTATCGGTACACATTAAGTGTTATCGATACTTTTTTTATTTTCCGGAAAAGAAATAACCAAATAAAAAACCATCAAGAAATTTATACATCTTGATGGTTGTCATAATAAATCTATTTAAGTTTTGTTTTTGGTCGACGATTTCTGAAGAAGAAACTAATAATAAGTAACGCTAAACTACATACTAATAGGATAAGCGCATTGTGAATTGCATCTGCTTCGGAAATAATTTGAGTTGGTGATACTTTTAAATAATAATCTTGTAGTTTATCAGAAATACGTTGTCCAATAAGTTGAACTGCATAACCAAAGTAATAAGACATAACTAATAAAATTGCGATAATAATAAAGTTAATAATCTTTAAAATAGTACGATTAAAGAGAATAGTTATTATGGAAATAACCATACTAATTAAACATAAAATAAAAAATACATTAAAGACTAAGATTAATTTGTCTGCAATATCTTGGATATTTGCAAGTTGACCAAAATTAATATTTAAAGAACCGATTTGGGTTACTAAGTTTTGAAAATCTTTAATGCCATCATAATTGATAGGTTGGTTTACGAAGACAAGATTAAATATTGGTTGTTTATACATACTATAGCCTGTTATACCTACTAAGACTAGAACGATTATATGAATAATTAAGCTAACCCAAGAACGCTTTTTCTTTCCATTACGAGTAGCGCGACTAAACTGATTATTATGTGCATTACTCTTGTCTTCATAATTATAATTGCGATAGTCTGGCAATTTTTGACCTCCTTTACCCTTATTCATTTGTGTTATAAGATTGACTATTTTATACTAAATTTAATGTAAAAGAGCTAGTATAAGCGTCACACTTAATCACTAAATTTACAACATACCTATCATTATATCGTTTTTTATATTTTATGGAATAGTATTTAAAAATCATATCTCATTAAAAATAAAAAGGCAGGTTATAAATTATCATGAGATCTCGTATGGTAAATAGAATTATAAATAAGTATTTGTTACACAATCGTTCTATATTATTTGATGATCAAGTCGCATTTGATAAATTTATGGAGCGACGTCGAGATGTTAATAAAGCTAAGCATAAGCAGCCATCATCATTAAATGTAAAAGCTAATCTCGACAAATTATCTTTAGGGGACATGCAAGTATTCAGATTTAATTTCCGTCATGAAACAAAAAAGAAAATATTATATATTCATGGGGGATATAATACGTTACAACCCTCACCATTTCACTGGAGATTTATGGATAAGTTAGTATTAAATACATTGTATGAAGTGGTCTTACCTATTTATCCTAAGACGCCAGAATTTCATATAGCAGATACTTTTAAAGCTATTAATGATGTCTATGATTCTCTTTTAGAAGAAGTAGATGCGCACAATATCGTGATTATGGGGGATGGAACTGGTGGCGCACTTGCATTAAGCTTTGTTCAACAACTTATCGCGCAACAACGTCCTATACCTAAAAAATTATTCTTAATTTCACCAATGTTAGATGCAACTATGACGAATCCACAAATTACAGATAGTCTGATCGGTAAAGATCGCTTCGTTGACATTGATGGTTTACAACGTATTCTAAACGTGTGGAGTAAAGAAGATGCGCTCGCAAATCCAAGTATTTCTCCACTATATGGTTCACTTGAACATTTACCACCTATTGTAATGTTTGGAGGAGGACGTGAAATTTATTATCCTGATATGCAACGTTTAGCTTATAAATTAGAAGAAGCTCACCAAGATATTCAATTCTTTGATTATCCTAAAATGTTTCACGATTTCCCGTTATATCCAATTCATGAATCACATAAAGTCATTAAACAGATTACTAAGACAATCGATTAATAATTACAAGAGAGGTTTCAGTATCATTCTGAAACCTCTTTTATAATCTTATTCACTTGAATGATAATGTAGCTTTGTCCTAAATAGTGATAATGTTGATCCAATGCTTCTTCAAGTTTAAATTGTGGCTTGTTCATACGTAGCGTAATTTCAGCTAAATTGATTTGATTATCATCAATGCGCGTTTGATAATCACGTATTTGTTCTATAAGTATAGATGCTTCTTTATTATTTTCGAGTAATTATTGTATTGCCTCAATCGATTGTTTTTGTCCTTGATAATAACTAATATTAAACGCTCTTTTCATTAGTTCTTGACTTGGCCCATTCATAAATAATTGTTTGGACTGGTTAATTTCGATTAATTTCACTTTTAAATCATCATACATATCGTATACTTTCCCTGTAATTATATCTCTTAACGTTTGTGTCATTTCTATTCATCCTTTTTTGTTGGTATTCCAATTTGGTGGCCCAATTGTTTCGGCCATGCTATATCACCTTGAATACTATAATACTGTTCAATACTCTTTTTATATTTTTCTGGAAAAGGGGCAGAACGACGTTGTTCGCCATCAATACCCATCATCATAACTTCATTAGTGGCAGCTAGCACATCATCTTCTGTATATAGAGATAAAAAGAAATGAACGCGTTTTTCATCATAATTATAAATATTTACTATAATACGAAATGCCATATCTAAAGACAACTCAGATAAATAAGTAGTATGTTCCTCTAAAGTAAACATTGTATAATTTAGAGCTTCTCGTTCTTCTAATGATAAACCGTTGGCATAATTGAATTCGTTAACGGCTTCACTGAACACGGCATTATATTCCGAGTCATGCATGTGGTTATTATGATCAATTTGAGATTGTTCTACTTTTTTTCTAACAATAAACGGGTAATTCATAAATAGTTACGTCCTTTCAATTTATATTTCTAAATTCATTTTACTAAATTAAAATAACGCATACACAACATTTAATTCATGGTAGAATGTAAGACGTATGGTTTCTGTAGGAGGTAATATATGTAATGACGATGATAATTCGGTATCAAACTACAAATCAGTCACTTACACAAGTTGATACAGTCAAAGACATTCCACAGGACGCGACCATCGTGTGGTTTGATTTTGAAAAAGCTTCATCAGAAGAAAATGATTATTTAATTGACAATTTTAATTTTAACTATTTAGAGTTAGAAGATGCTATAAGTGGTGTACCACGTGTTAAATATAAAGCGTATAAAGATTATCAATATATGGTCTTTCATAGCATGTATAAAGATGACTTTTCTCCTATAGCATTAAACGTCTTTGTAAATGACAAAGTATTAGTAACTTATCACCATGAGCACTTTGAATCTCTAAATAAAGTAGCTGAAATGAACTCTAAAAACCAAGATCCAGATTTAGACTGTGCAGATATAGTGATACATATTTTAGACATGATGGTAGATAAATATTTTGATTTTGTTTATACGATTGAAGAGAAAGTTTATAACTTTGAAGATGCGCACGTAGATGATACGCATAGTAAAAAGGTAATGGATAATGTCTTTAAATTACGTTCAGACTTGATCAAAATTAAACGCGTTTTATTCCCAATGCAAGAATTGGTGAACACGATTAAAACAGAGGGCAATTTAATTGTAGATAGCAAACATTCAATGTATATTCAACATATCGATGACCATTTGATTAAACAGAATAACATTATACGCACCTCGCAAGAAATGACGAATGAGATTAGGGAGAACTTTGAATCATATTCTTCTTTTAGAATGAATAGTATTATGCAAGTATTGACACTTGTATCCGTTATCTTCTCTCCATTAACATTTATAGCTGGTGTATACGGTATGAACTTTGAATATATGCCTGAATTGAAATGGCATTATAGTTATCCTATATGTATGCTAGTGATGTTAATCATAGCGGTGGCATTAATTATCTTTTTCAAAAGAAAAAAATGGTTCTAGTATCAAGCATTATTAATATCAATTAAGCAAAGGTAGGTAGTAGCATGAGCGATATGCAAAGAGAACAGAGAAAAAATGAACATGTTGAAATTGCAATGGCACAACATGACGCGCCTCAATCGGACTTTGACCGCGTGAGGTTTGTACATCATTCTATTCCGAATGTAAATGTAGATCAAATTGATTTAACAAGTCATACATCAAACTTTGACATGAAATATCCTTTATATATAAATGCAATGACAGGCGGTAGTGATTGGACGAAGAAAATTAATGAAAAACTAGCAGTCGTTGCACGTGAAACAGGTTTAGCGATGGCAGTTGGTTCAACACACGCCGCACTTAGAAATCCTAAAATGGCTGAATCATTTAGTATTGTACGTCACACCAATCCAGAAGGTATCATATTTAGTAATGTCGGTGCTGATGTGCCTGTAGATAAAGCAGTAGAAGCGGTTAGTTTGCTAGATGCACAAGCCTTACAAATACATGTAAATGCCCCACAAGAACTTGTGATGCCTGAAGGAAATAGAGAATTCTCAACATGGATTGATAATGTAGCAGCGATTGTGCAGCGTGTAGACGTTCCAGTCATTATCAAAGAAGTAGGCTTCGGTATGGGCAAAGAATTGTATAAAGATTTAATTGATGCAGGTGTATCGTATGTTGACGTGAGTGGCAGAGGTGGTACGAATTTCGTAACGATTGAGAACGAACGTCGCTCTAATAAAGATATGGACTATTTAGCAAACTGGGGACAATCTACAGTTGAATCTTTACTTGAAAGCGCTGCTTATCAAGATGCATTGAATGTATTTGCTAGTGGAGGAGTCCGTACACCATTAGATGCTGTTAAGAGCTTGGCATTAGGCGCGAAAGCAGTAGGGATGTCACGTCCATTCTTGAATCATGTTGAAAATGGTGGCATCACAAGTACAATTGAATATGTTGAATCATTTATTGGACATATGAAATCAATTATGACAATGCTAAATGCTAAAGACATTAGTGAGCTTAAACATAGTAAATTAGTATTTGATCAAAAATTAATGTCTTGGATTGAACAACGTGGCTTAGATATTCATAGAGGATAATGAAGTAAAACAAAAGAAGCGTAAAATGGAAAGCAACTTTTCCATTTTACGCTTTATTTATTATGAAAGTGTTTGTTTTCATTTTCAAAAGTTAATTACCAAAGATATTGATAAAGCCCATCACGATAGGTACACCAGCTAAGTCAATAAGGAAGGCACCAACAATAGGAACCACTAGGTAAGACTTAGGTGAGCTACCGTATTTCTTAGTGATAACATCTAAATTAGCCATAGCATTTGGTGTCGCACCTAGACCGTGACCAATAAAACCACCAGCCATTACTGCTGCGTCATAATCTTTGCCTAACACTCTAAACAGAATAAAGAACGCAAAGAGCGAGATGAAGACGACTTGGACTAAAACAATGATAATTAGTGGTAAGGCTAATGAATAGACTTGTGTTAATTGAATACTCATTAAAGCGAGTGATAAGAATAACCCAAGTGCGATATCACCAATTTGGTCATTCAATTTTAAGTCAATAATATTCCAATTGGTATATTCTGAAATATTACGTATAGCTACCGCTACAAACATAGAACCTACATACATAGGTAAACTTTGCCCAGTAAGGTTAGAGAACTGCTCACCTATGAATGTGCCAAGTGACATACAAAACGCAATAATCGTTAATTGAATAAAGAACACTTGTGTTGGTTTATATTTCTTATGCAATTTGGCATTGGCTTCAACCTTACTATAATCTTTAAATGAATCATCACTGTTTCCAGGTTTAAGGTTATAATGCTTAATCATCAATTTCACTAAAGGACCACCAACTAAACCGCCAAATACTAGGCCAAGCGTAGCAGCAGCTAAAGCAGCTGTTACGGCAGAGTCAATATTGAAACTTTGTTCAAGCGTTTGACCATAAGCAGCCGCATTTCCGTGTCCACCTTCCATTGACATAGAACCAGCAGTTAAACCTAATAACGGTTTGATATGTAATAGTTTCGCTAGAGAAACACCGATAAAGTTTTGACAAATTGCTAAAACGGCACAACAAGCAAAATAGAGTAGTAGTACTTTGCCACCGATTTTAAATAACTTAAATGATGCACCTAAACCAATTGTTGTGAAGAAGACCATCATAAAGAAATCTTGAATAAATTTAGCATCTAATTTGATTTGTACTATATTAAAAGTATCTAAGACTGCAACTAATATTGCGAATAATAAACCACCAATGACTGGTGCTGGTATACAAATTTTTTGTAAAAAAGATACGTGATTAACAATAAATTCGCCTAATAAAAAAAGAAGACAAGCGAGACATAGCGTTGTGACTGCATCTAATTCCAATTTATACTCCCCCTTTGTTTACTTCAGCACGCTTTTAAAAAATGAAAGCGCTATAATTGCCCATGTATACCATTATACATATAAAAAATATATATTTCTAGAATACATAATATTTTAAAAAAATAAGTAGAAAGTTATAGTCATTTATAATTTATTACTTTTAACAAACGCCTCAAAATTGCTCAAAAACTAGGGATTTTGTTAAATATATTAATAATTATAATTTAGTACCTTGTTATATACAGTAGTAGGTGGTATAGTTTAATTAACAGCTACTGTGTAATGTATAGTACTGATTAAATATAGTGGAGGAGTTTATATGAATGCACAGTTCAAGAAGGGAGCATTAGAACTAATTGTATTACTTATTATTAAGAAAGAAGATCAATACGGTTATTCTTTGGTACAAAATATCTCACGTTACATTACGATTGCGGAAGGGACAGTTTACCCTTTATTAAGACGATTAGTCCAAAACGGTGAACTATCTACATATTATCAGCCTTCTACAGAAGGTCCATCAAGAAAGTACTATAGCATAACGAATCAAGGACAAGAACGATTGAAAATTTTAAAAGAAGAATGGCATCTATTTTCTGAAGCGGTTAATCAATTTATAAAGGAGAGTGAACATAATGAATAAAAATGAATATTTGAAGATACTTGATAAAAATTTGAGAAATTTAGATTATGAAGAGAAAAAAGATATTTTAAATGAATACGAAACCCATTTTTATAGCGGACTCCAAGAAGGAAGAACTGAAGATCAAATCTCAGATGAACTAGGAAATCCGAAAATGATAGCACGCGATTTAAATGCAAATGAAGCGGTAAAAAAAGCTAGCACTGATGACAATTTTACAAATATTTCATCAGCCTTATTAGCTGTCATGGGTCTAGGTGTTTTAAACTTCTTTATTATTTTGGTGCCTGCCGTTTTTATTATTTCTTTATTATTCTCTTTATTAGTATTTACAATCATCTCGTTAGCTTCACCTTTTTTCCTTTTAATGAAAGGTATAATGGAAGGATTTAATGAGATAATCAACTATGATATTTATTCAGCAGGTCTTCTTTTTGGAATAGGATTAATGCTAATCCCTTTAACTATATATATTTGCAAAGGCGTTACAAAGTTAACTATTAATTATCTTAAATGGAATGTATCAGTAGTAAAAAGGAGTGTAAAATAATGAAAAAAGTCTTGCTGATTATTTTTATTTTAGGTTTGATAATTTTTATTGGATGTGGCATTGGTTTGTTATATGAAGGGAAAATTTTATTTACTGAGCAATCAAATACAGGCAAAATAAAAACAAATTATTCCAAAACCTATAAGAATACTGATATTCAATCGTTAAAAGTTAATGCACAAATTAGTGAAATTAAAATTAAAAAAGGGGATCACTTTAGTGTTGAATCTAAAGGTAATCTTCCACATACTGAAGCGACTGCTCATGTCAAGAACCATCGTTTAATGGTTGAAGATCAAGGTAAGAAATCTGGTATTAATTTTAATATAGGAGGAATGAAATATAATCGATTAACTATTACTGTTCCAACTAAGCTTGAGGAATTAAAAATAAACTCAGAAGTAGGAAGTATTGACATTAATGATATTAAAGCTAAATCTGCTTATATCAAATCTGACGCATCAGATATTAATGTGAAAAAAGGAAACTTTGATTATTTGAATATTTATAATGATGCTAGTGATATTGTTACTGACGATGTTTCATTCAATAAGGCTAAAATTAGAAATGACGCTAGTGATATTATTATGAAAGAGTTACAAGCGGATAAACCTTTAGAAATAGATAATGAAGCAGGCGATGTAGAGTTAAGTTATAAAAATAATCCTACAAATACTAGAATTGAAGCAAATGCAGATGGCGGTGACATTGATATAAATAATAAGGTATTCAAAAATAGAACAGTTGGTAAAGGCGATAACATTGTTACTATTAATAATGATGCTGGCGATATCATAATAAAATAAGATTAAAGGGAGAAAGTAGAAACTCACTAGGTAATTTCTATTTTCTCCCTCTTTTTTATTTCCAAGTTTCCTCTGGCATGACGCAGTCTGACTTACGCATACGAGAGACGTATGGATTACCTTTTACTGTATATCTTAAAGCCTTGTCCGTCCATTCACCTTTATTTGGAATACCAATTCTTGCACTTTCATCAATTTCACGTGGATATTTTCTATTTTTCACGTCAATTGATAAACGACATTCATTAATAGTAGAGCCATCAATTGCACGCGGAATGTTAAAGGCTTTCGTCCATTTTCCAGGGCCATTCGTCACTTCATAACTTTTTTTATTGCGGTTCTTAATCATCGCTTCAATGCCATCTACTGGTTCCACAGCCCGAATCAATACACCTTCAGGCACGCCCTCCGTACGCGTTACAAAGTTAATTAATAAATGCGTATGCATGACATGGCCATAAATAGTGCCTCCACGCTTATACAGTGATGTTACTTTAGGCGTTTGTTTTCCACCGAAGCCATGTGCAGCGCGATCATCGAAGCCTAAATATGCTTCAGTTTCTACGATATAACCACTATACGTTTGGTTGTTATCTTGATAAATAATCTTAACCCCTAATAACGCTTTAGCAGTTTCTGTCGTTGGTTTAGATACGAAATCCACAATTATTCCTTCTTTCTATCTTTTTGAAAATGAAAAATAAAAATGCACTCCATCAAGAAATAAGACTAGAGCGCTATGTTAAATGTATAGTATCATAGCAATTATAATTGAAGTACCGAAGAAATAATATTAATTAAAACCAAAAGGATAACGTCGTATATATTTGACAATTATTATGATAACTCGTTATGCTTTAAATAAATGGGAGTTTGAAAGAAGTGAGGGAAAGTGAATAACGTTAAGAAATATCGAGGAGTAAGTAAAATATCCCAATTAGAACTTGCACGTTCAGTTGGCGTCTCACGTCAAACAATCAATATGATTGAGAATAATAAATATAATCCTTCATTAAAATTATGTATTAATATTGCGAAGACCTTAGGCGTAACATTAGACGATTTATTCTGGGAGGGAGAAGATGACAGAGACAGATGAAAGAATAAGCGAACAATATCAAATAATTAAAGCTAAACATGGTATTATTAGTTTAAACTTTTTAGGTGTGATTGTGTCTTTTGAAGCAGTAAGTGATCTAGAAAGATCATTTTTATCCCCACTATTTATTGGGAGTCTTTTAATTTTAATCGTAATTGTGTGTAGGCTAACTATTCATAAAGAAACAGCAGATGACATATTTATCTATGTTAAATCACATGAAGAGAAAAGAAAACTGAATCGTCAATCCAAATTTAAACGTTTCTGGTTTTGGTTAACATGGATGATTTTTATTATACTTACAACTAATGTTATCGTACCAATGATTTATAAAGGCCATATTAAATGGGAAATGAACCCAACATTTCTTATTTTTCTTCCAATTTATTTTATTATTTTTATGCTAGAAAATGACAAACGAATTCAAATTACTGAACAATATGTCCCAAGCATTGAAGAAAGAGAAGCTAATCCTAAAGGAATTCTAAGACTTATTCCGAATTATCGATTTGCTGACGAGCAACAAAAACAAACAATTATTAACACATATGCATCAAATTACATTTGGATAATCATTTCTCTAACTATTATTGTGATAATTGATTGTGTTGTCGAATTATTTATGCATCGTTGGCCTATTGGTTCAATTATTACAATTATATTTTTAGTGATTTCTGGAATAATATTAGCTATTCAATTTTACCGTCTTAAAAAACAATATCTTTAATAAATATATTAAGAAAACGCTATCTATTAAAAATATTTTATAGATAGCGTTTTCATTTTTTAATTTATATAAAATGTATGGAATATTAATAAAAAAAGTGTAACAATATGTATGTGAAAAAGTCAGTGCTTAAAACTAATTAGATAAAGAGCGTAACGAGTTGATACAATATAACTAACAAATAGAATTGTATCGGAGGATGTAACAATGCTTTATTCCATCTTTATCTTTTTATTAGCAGGTTTCTGTGAAATTGGTGGTGGCTATCTGATTTGGTTGTGGTTAAGGGAAGGGCAATCAGGTTGGTTAGGATTTATAGGCGGTGTCATATTAATGATGTATGGTATTATCGCTACATTTCAGTCATTTCCAACATTCGGGCGTGTTTATGCAGCTTATGGTGGTGTCTTCATTGTCATGAGTATTGTATGGGCATATGTTATTGATAAACAAGCGCCAGATAAATACGATTTAATTGGTGCATTAATTTGTATCATAGGTGTACTTGTGATGGTCTTGCCGAGCAGAGCCTGATTAAGCGTGTTAAGAGGGAGACGTAAGTAATGAAAGTTGAAGTAGAGAATCAAAATCACGGTATTGACTTAATTAAAATCGACAACGAAGAAACGAATATTGTATTTACGAATTATGGTGCGCGTATTGTCTCATGGAAATATCATGATAATAATATCGTATTAGGCAATAGAGTTGAGGCAGATGAATTCTACCCACAGAACCCTTATAACTTTGGAGCCACAATTGGACGATACGCAGGTCGAATAGGCAATGCATCTTTTACGCTAAACAATCAAACCTACCAGCTTGAAGCAAATAATGGACCACATCATCTTCATGGAGGTAGTGATGGTTTAGATAAACATTTATTTAATTATGAAATTATAGATAATATAACAAATATTAAGATTATTTTTACTACTCAATTACGTTCAGAAGAAGATGGATACCCAGGTGATATGACGATTAAAGTAATACATACCTATGATATGGAACATAGATGGACAATTGAATACGAAGCTCAATCTAATGAGGATACCTTATTCAATCCAACGAACCATGTATACTTTAACTTAAATCGCGATAACAATGTGATTGATAATCACAAGCTCACAAGTAGTAAATTAAATATGTATCCAATTGATGAAACGCATTTAATTTCGAATAATCAAACTATTGATTTAATTGATATATTTAAAAATGATAGCATTTACTTTAAGGATATTTTTTCTTCTGACAATCCATTAATTGCTCAACAAATTCAGGCTAACAACGGGTTAGATCATCCATTTGAGATTGGTAATCAACAACTTCTTATTGAAAATAATGAATTTGTATTAGATGTAGAAACAACAATGCCCAATATAGTAGTTTTTACGTTTAACCATACATCTAATTGGAAAAGTGATTTTAATATTTATAAAGCGCATTCTGGTGTAGCTTTAGAAACCCAATTTCTGCCGGATGATATTAATATTGATAGAACCCAAGCGAAATCAATTTTAAAAGCAAATGAGTCATTTTATTCAAAAACGGTTTACCATATTGCAGAAAAGAAAGAACAATAAAATAGAAACCCTGATTAGTTAGAAATGATCATTATCATTGAACTAATCAGGGTTTTTTATTTATGTGCTTTAAGAGTACTGTCACGCAGCTTTTTTAACTTTTCAATACGAAGGGGCGATAAATATGGATTTTGAAGTGCATAGTTTAAGCGTTCTAAATTGTTACGATCATTATAGTAAATATCATTGAGCTCTTGGACAGACAATCGTGTATCAGCATCAGCTAAATGTAGTAATTCTAAATCGTCATTATACTTAACAAATCCTTCTTTAATGACTCTGAAATAAAACCCGGTCTTTCCAGATGAGGACATCCGTTTGACTAAATCCGGTATGCCAAATTTCGTTTGAATCTTCCAACAAGGTTCCCGAATTTCTGACACTTCTATAATTGCATCACCTAAACGATATTGATTGCCGAAATATACATCAGACTCATCTAAATCTTCTATTGTAAGATTTTCCCCGAACATCGCATATTCAGGTAAGTACGTAAGATCATCTTTATACATAGTATAATTAGCTTTGCTAAAGCTACACACTGCTTTATGAGGCCCGCCGTGATCTTTATAGGCTTGTTCATCTTCTACAAATCCTAATGTAGATAACCACATTTTCCCTGAAAAAGGAACTTTATTTAATGCGGAAAGCATCTGACGCTTTTGCCCATAATTTAAGTCTTCAATCTTTCCAGTAGAAATCGCAAAGATAGGAATCATTTATGTCACTCCTCATACTGTTTTAAGCAAAAGTTTACTATAATTCTTTTAAAAAGATAAGCGATAATCAATAAGAAATAGCTACAAGTGCTATATATTTCTTATTATGTCATGTAAAATAATGAGTAAGTAAACATGTAAAGGGGTCTCAGTAACCATGAAAGATTCACAAGAGCTTAAACGCATGACAGTAGATGATGCTGTTGCTCAAATTACAGATAATATGATTTTAGGGATTGGCACTGGCAGTACAATCGAATTACTTATCCCTAAAATTGCAGAACGTATAAGAGATGAACAATTAAATATTACAGGTGTCTGTACATCAAATAAGAGTGAATATCTTGCCAAACAATTAAACATGAATATTGTAGATATTAATGATGTTTCGCATGTAGATTTAGCAATTGATGGTGCAGATGAAGTAGACCCTCAGCTTAATTTAGTTAAAGGTGGCGGAGGCGCACTATTTAGAGAAAAAGTCATCGATGAAATGGCTGAACGCTTTGTTGTCTTAGTCGATGAAGGAAAAATGGTAGACTATTTGGGACAAAACTTTAAGTTGCCTGTTGAAGTAGATAAGTTTAATTGGTTACACATTACTAAAAAGATTGGATCATATGGCAAAATTCAAACTGAACGTCGTATGAATGGCGATGTCCCTTTTATTACAGATAACGGTAATTATATTATTGATTGTCAATTAAATGAAAAAATAGATCCTAATCAATTCCATGAATTCCTCATTCACTTAACAGGCGTGTTAGAAACAGGTTATTTTTTAAACATTACAGATCAAGTCATTATAGGCACACAACAAGGCATCAAAATTATAAATAAACAAAATATATTAAAAAATAAACACTAGGCATCCACCATAACTGTTGTATAAATAGATTCTATAAAGAATAATGGCCCATAAGGAAGATAGAATTATTGGTGATGAGTGTCTTCCCATATTTACGTAAGTTGTTCTAAGATGAATAACGAATGACGTTGCGCGACTCTTGGCGTTTTTTATTTTTATATTGAACACAACTGCAAGTGCACTTGTGTAAGGCGTTCTAAGATAGATAACGAAACGTAGTTGCGTAGACTCCTAGGGGAGCAGTGCCAGTCGAAGACTACAGGCTGAGACGGCACCCCTGGAAAGCTTAGCAACTTAAGTGAGTGAATATCTATCTAAGAACTATATAATTATTAAAGCCACTTCATAGCGAATAATGAAGTGGCTTTTTTAACGAATAATTTACTTATTTTTAGTTTCGTTGATTTTATCTTTAGCGCTATCTACTGCAGATGAATGTCTATCATCCTCATAAGATGCACTCTCTTCTAATTTATCTTTCGCTGATGCAGTACTGTCAGTTGAATGTGTTTCTTCATTCTCTTTAATGCCATTGTCCTTCTTATCATCGTGCGTTGTTGAAGTTTCACTTTCAGAAGCAACATCTTCATCATCGTCCATATGATCTAAATAATTATTTGGCTCAACTTCTTCTAAAGATTGATTAGTTGTTCTATAGAAGATGAAGTGAATAATTAAACTTAATAAGTAAAAGACAACAGCAACGATTGTCGTACTTAGAGCGATTACTTTCATTGAGAATATATCTCCAAGTTCCTCACTGAATAAGAAGACTTGAGCGAATGTCATCGCTGCATGAAAGATAACAGCAATATAAAGTGTACGACCTCGAGTTGCACGAATAAGTTCACCAACAATCATTGAGAACATAAATGTGTACAGAAAATGGTATGCAGCATATTCTGTACCATACGTGGTATTCGCTGTCCAAACAGAATACATTAAACCAACAATAATTGATGCGAAAAATGTATTCACTTTAGTTTCTACGATATTTTGAATATATGAACGGAAACCAAATTCAGCGAATAAAGCCATAAAAATATGTCCGATTAAAATAGTAAATACTGAAACTGATAAATCAGAAGCTTGAAGTAAGATGAAGCTGTTAGCAAATGCATTAAAGCTAAACATACCGATAATAAAAATAATTAAAGGTAATATTAATGCAAGTAACATGCGTTCTACTACTTTGACATCTACTGAAAATTTTAAGCCAGCAAGTTGTACAGATTTATTTTTAAAAGCCGCGATACAAATCACAGCTGCAATAGCTGGTGCTAAATTTTTAATATCAAAAACAAAACGTTTAATTCCGATTGCAGATTGAAAATCTCGAAGGATAATTGAGAGCGCCATTGTTACCACAAAAAATACAAAAATTGTTAACGCCCATTGAAATCCTGAAATACGATTAGTCTTCATTTATGTAACCTCCATTAGGGTAACCGTATAAACTCTTTCTTTAATATTATACATATTACTTCGCTATAAATAAATTGTCCATTTTAAATATCATTAAAATGTAATAGTCTTGAATTATTTTTATCTGATTGATAACAATTTTTAATGTCTTAAAATTATTAGAAATGGGTATCAAACATAATACCAGGAGCATAATGACATGATCGAATTAAATCATGTATGATTTAAATATAACTTTTAATTTTTTAGGGGGCAGCTCAATGTATACACTAGGTAATCCAAAATTATGGACAGGCAGAATTGATAGTGAAACAGATCCAAAACAATTTAGACATTTTCAAACAGTAAAATTCGCTAATCTAGAAAAAATGGATATGAATGGAGACAAATCAGGTGTTGGTTTATTAGGGTATGCCGTAGATAAAGGGATTGAATTGAATAAAGGCAGAGTAGGTGCTAAAAAGGGACCGGATGTAGTAAAACGAGAATTTGCTAAATTGCCTGATTTAAGTGAATGTGAAGCGTTAATAGATTATGGAAATGTCGAATATGAAGATGGTGAACTTAGTGAAACGCAACAAGAAATGGCTAAATTATCAGCTCAGGTGATTAAAAATCATAATCAAACCTTCTTAATTGGTGGCGGACATGATATTGCCTATGCACAATATTTAGCGACAAGAGAAGTTTATCCTGATGCCTCTATCGGTATCATAAATATTGATGCACACTTTGATACACGTCCAGATGATGCACCAACGTCAGGTACGATGTTCAGACAAATATTAGATGAGGATGACAAAGTGGATTACTTAGTACTTGGATTAGCGCAAGGTGGTAATACACGTGCGTTATATGATTATGCCGATGAAAAAGGAATTATATACGTCTATGCAGACGAGCTTCTACATCAAGTTTCCCCAACTATTAAAGATAAAATTGAACGATTCATGCACGAGCACGATACAATCATGTTTACGATTTGTATGGATGTCATTGATAGTGCCTTTGCGCCAGGTGTGAGTTCACCAAGTGTCTTAGGTTTATATCCCCATTCTGTATTTGATATAGGTAAACGTGTCATCTTAAGTGAGAAAGTTTCTTCAATAAGTATTGCGGAAACTAATCCTGATTATGATGTTGATGATCGTACTTCAAGATTAGCTGCTAATTTAATTCATCATTTCCTTGTGTAATGAATTATGAGTGGGAAAGGCTCAAGCCTGTAGTCTTGTAAAGCAGTTCTTTGATTTTAATCATTAGAACTACTTACGTAAGTGTTTGGAGACTTACGTTTATCAATAACTCTGACCTCCTCGAGCGTTATACAACGTTACTTATTGTCATCTTTAGAATTTCTTAACTAAGGGCTTTAGCTCTGTTGTTCTCTAAAATGATTTGCTTCTGATTATTGTCATAATAAAACAATTTATTATATTTAATTTTAGTCGCTCTTCCATGGAAGAGCGACTTTTTTAATATAAGTAATAATTGAAAGAAAAGTTTGACAATTGTGATACGATAAAGAAAAAGGGTGAGGCACTTTGCGACATCCACATCAAAATTATTTACAACAATGGAATAAAAATATATTTCAAAATATTTTAGTAGGTATTTTAATGGGATTAGCGTTGCTTCCTA
This sequence comes from Staphylococcus sp. NRL 16/872, assembly GCF_022815905.2. Classification (NCBI taxonomy): domain Bacteria; kingdom Bacillati; phylum Bacillota; class Bacilli; order Caryophanales; family Staphylococcaceae; genus Staphylococcus; species Staphylococcus sp. NRL 16/872. The sequence continues at coordinate 667,252 of NZ_CP119327.1, forward strand.
CAACGATAGCATTTTCTTTTATCGTTCATGTGAGTCCGACAATTGGTATTATGAGCTGTGGGTTAGTGTTATTTTTTATAAGTTTTTTTGGCGTGCGTTTGAGTATGGTGTCTGGTCCGAGTAGTGGTATTTCTATTGTGGGTGCACCTTTAGTTGAACACTATAATGTTCATTATTTGATTGCCGCAACGATTATGATGGGGATTATTCTATTTTTATTCGGACTATGTCATATTGATAAGTTATTAAATTATATTCCAGATACTGTAGTTATAGGTTTTATGAATGCTTTAGGTATTTTATTATTAACGACACAAATTAAGTACATCTTCGGTATTTCTGTGGAGACCTATATCATCGCTATTAGCACGTTTACGATTATATTTTTATCTTCTAAATTCGTTCGGACTATTCCAGCACCATTGATTGCAATTATACTCGTGACTATTATTACTTATTTTGTGAAACCACACGTACAATTCGTTCGAGATTTAGCTAACATACACATTGCTGTGCCAAAGTTTGCCTTGCCAACTGAATTATTTCATATTCACGCTTTAAGTATTATCTTTCTATATGCTTTGACCATGGCTATTATTTCAGTCGTGCAAACAAATTTAACGAATGAAATGATGAACGTGATTACACAAAGTCATGCCGATAAAGATAGAGAAGTGGTGGCTCTAGGCGTAACAAATGTATTAGTTGGTTTACTTGGTGGTTATGGGGGTAGTGCACTTGTTGGCCAATCGAAATTTTATTATAAAATGGGTGCGACTTCACGTTTAGCAACTTTAGTTACTAGTTTGCTTTTGTTATCTTTTATTTTTATTTTAGCGTCTATCGTTGGTTTAATTCCTACGGTAGTGCTCGCTTGCGTATTAATCACCGTATCGCTGAATACATTTGATCGACGGACGTTTAAGCATTTGCGTAAAGCACCTATAGCACGTACATTTGTCATGTTATTTACAATTATTTTAATTCTAAGTACGCATAATTTAGCAATTGGCGTGGTCGCACGTACATTTTTATATTATATTGTTCAATTTATTTTGAAAAAGAAAGGACGAGACACGATATGACAAACTATAATGATTACATTAAATGGCGTCGTTTATTTCATCAATATCCTGAGGTATCGAATAATGAATATGAAACTACAAAACGCTTAAAACAGATCTTACAAGAATATGATATTAAAATTATCGATATCTCATTTGAAACAGGGTTTGTGGCGGAAGTGGGAAAAGGAGAGCCATGTATTGCCGTACGTACTGATATTGATGCTTTGCCTATTCAAGAACAAGTAGAACATGACTTTGCGTCTACGAATGAAGGCGCTATGCACGCGTGTGGCCATGATATTCATATGGCAAGCATTTTAGCAGTGGCGACAAAGTTAAAAGCACAAGAATCTACATTAAAAGGTCGCGTTAAATTCTTATTTCAACCTGCTGAAGAAATGGGTACGGGTGCGCTGGCTATGGCGGAAACTAATGCATTAGATGATGTCAAAGCTATTGTAGGTTTCCATAATTATCCAACATTAGAAATAGGTGAGTTCGCAATTAAATCTGGTCCAATAACATCAGCGGTGGATCGTTTTGAATTTAAGATTCATGGTAAAGGCGCCCATGCTGCTAAACCAGAACAAGGTAATGATCCCGTCATGGTATTAGGCCAACTTATTCCTAGTTTACAGACTATTGTGAGTCGTAATATATCGGCCTTTGATAGTGCAGTAGTCACTATTGGTGAAGTATCTTCGGGTAACACTTGGAATGTTATCGCTGATAGTGCGTACGTTCAAGGCACAGTACGTTCATTCAAGCCAGAAGTTCAAAATCTCATTGAGCAGCGCATGACAGATATTGCGAAAGGACTTGAACAACTATTTAATGTAGAAATTGAGTTAATTTATACGCATTTACCACAGGCAGTGATGAATGATGAGAAATTAACTGAACAGGCGAAAGAAGCGGCTAAGAAGGTTGGTTACAAAGTCATTGAATTAGACAATCCTTATACCATTGGGGAAGATTTTTCAGGATTATTGGCTAATCATCCTGGTGTTTTTGCGTTTATCGGTTCTAATAGTGAATATGACTTACATCATCCTAAGTATGATCCTGATGAACGTATCTTGGAAAAGGTGCCTGAGTACTTCATTACGTTGATTCATCAATTGCTTGCTGAGTATAAATGATATGTGAGTGCTGTTTAAGAATAATATATCTTCGTGAGCTATTTGGTTCTGCCTTTTCAAAAAGTATGGTTAAAAGGGCGATGAAGTTGGGTAAATAGTGAATGATTATTCTATAGGAGATGATTTAACATGGGTGCACAAGATCCAAGAAATAAATTTAAGACGTCAGACTTTGAGAAACAGGAACAAGAGGTGCCAGGTTTACAATCTGAGCTAACTCCGCAACCTGATTGTGGCGAGGAATCTTATGTCGGTCACGGTCGTTTACAAGATTATAAGATGCTTGTGACAGGCGGTGATTCGGCGATTGGACGTGCAGCTGCGATTGCGTACGCGAAAGAGGGCGCTGATGTGGCAATTAATTATCTTCCTAGTGAGGAACAAGATGCTCAGGAAGTTAAGGCAGTGATTGAGAAAGCTGGCCGTAAAGCGGTGCTTATTCCTGGTGATGTTCGTGATGAACAATTTAACTATGATTTAGTGGAACAAGCTTACAATGAGCTTGGCGGATTAGATAATGTGACGTTAGTAGCGGGACATCAAATCTATCACGATGATTTAAAAGACTTTGATACTGAATCATTTAAAGAAACATTTGAAACGAATGTTTATCCAGTCTTCTGGACAGTACAAAAAGCGTTGGATTATTTACAACCAGGTGCTTCAATTACGACAACGTCATCTGTGCAAGGATATAATCCAAATCCACTTATTCATGATTATGCGGCATCTAAAGCAGCGATTATTTCATTAACGAAAAGTTTCTCTGAACAATTAGGTGAAAAAGGTATTCGTGTGAATTGTGTAGCGCCAGGTCCATTCTGGTCACCATTACAAATTATTGGTGGTCAACCGCAATCTGCCATCCCTAAATTTGGCCAAGATACACCATTAGGTAGAGCAGGTCAACCTGTTGAATTATCTGGTACGTATGTATTGCTTGCTTCTGAAGATTCAAGTTATACAACTGGCCAAGTATTTGGTGTGACAGGCGGTATTCAAATCGACTAATTAACAAAGTTAATGTTCAATGCGAGAGTTGTAATTTAGGCTCTCGCATTTTTAATTTTTGAGGTCATGGTATTTAACTAAGAATGGTTTTACTACATGAGTTAAGTTAGACGAACCATCTATCATATAGCGACCTAAATCATAAATAAAAATGCTAATATATGTAATTTTCATAAAAATAGGTTGACGTAAATTTAGTATTCTTGTAATTTTAAAGTTAAATTGATGTCAGATAATAGAAAGTAGGTCAAATATGGAAGATAGGAAGAAAGGCAATGCCTGGGCATTACTTCCTTTAGTATTATTTATCGCTTTATTTTTAGGCGTAGGTACTATTACAGGTGATTTTACAAATATGCCTCTTAACGTGGCAATAACGATTACTGTTATTGTTGCTTTATTAATGAATAGAAAAGAAAAATTTGTAGATAAGATTGAGATTTTCACTAAAGGGGCAGGGCATTCTAATATCATATTAATGGTATTTATATTCATTCTTGCTGGTGCCTTTTCAACGACCACTGAAAAAATGGGTGGCGTCACGTCCACAGTTAATTTAGGTCTATCCCTTATTCCTCAAAATTTAATTATTGTAGGATTATTTATTATATGTATGTTCGTTTCTATTTCAATGGGAACATCCGTAGGCACAGTAGCAGCTATTGCTCCTGTTGGTTTCGGCTTTGCACAAGCGACCGATATTTCTGCAGCGTTAGCGATGGGTACTGTAGTAGGTGGTGCCATGTTCGGTGATAATTTATCAATGATTTCAGATACGACAATTGCAGCGGTACGTACGCAAAAAACTAAAATGAGTGATAAGTTTAAGGTGAATTTCTGGATTGTGTTACCAGGAGCCATTTTAACTATTATTGTACTTTTCTTCTTAACGAATGGAATAACTATTGATCACTCAAAAAGTTATGATTATAACTTAATTAAAGTGATACCATATGTTTTAGTCTTAATCTTAGCGCTTGTAGGCGTTAATGTTATTATTGTATTAATTGGTGGTACATTATTATCAGGTATTATTGGACTTATAGATGGTTCATTTGGCTGGCAAGGTTTATTAAAGGCAGTGTCTGAAGGTCTTATGAGTATGGAAGATATTGCGATTATTGCTTTACTTATTGGCGGCTTAGTTGGTATTATTCAACATAATGGTGGCGTAGATTGGTTACTCAACTTTGTAAGATCGAAAGTTAAATCTAAACGTGGTGCTGAATTTGGTATTGCTGGCTTAGTAAGCGCGGCGGATATTGCGACAGCAAATAATACCATTTCAATCATTATGGCGGGGCCTTTAGCGAAGAATATTGCCGATGAATATGATGTCGATCCTCGTAAATCAGCTAGTTTACTTGATATCTTTGCAGGCTGTTTCCAAGGCTTTTTACCTTATAGCCCTCAAGTGATTGCAGCAGCGGCAGTAGCAGGTGTTTCACCGTTTAGTGTGATGCCTTATTGTATTTATTCCATTTTATTAGGGGTATGTGGTGTAGGTGCTATTCTTGTACGCTATCCAAGAGTTAAATCTAAGGCATAACCTATTTTTTAATGCGAAGGTTTAGTTTTTAATTTTTGAAAATGAAAACCAAAAATTTTATAAATTTCAATAGTTGAATGTTTGGTCCTAACTATAAATGCGTTAAAATATAAATAAGAGTGAAAGTAGGTGAAGCAAGTGGCAAAGTATAACGTGGAAAATGAACATGTTGAAATTCATATTGAACGCTTATTAAAATATTCACCAGAATTAGTTTATAAAGCATGGACGGATGTAGATTTATTAAAACAATGGTTTATGACATCGCAACGTACAAATAAAGCGTTTGATGTGAACATGCATGAAGGCGGTTCGTATCGTATTGTCGATTCACGAAACGGTAAACAAAATATTGTCCAAGGTACTTATGAAGAATTAGTAAAAAATGAGTATATTAAGATGACAATTGGAATGCCAGAACTCAGTGATCATGAAGATGTGATTGAAGTTGAGTTTGAAGAACGTGAATTTGGTGGTACGCAAATGTTTTTCTTTTATCAGTCTTTAGTTGAGAAAGAAAGACGCCTTTCAGCATTAGAATATAAACAAAAGAAAAAAGAATATCACGATTCAACAGTACATGGTTTAGAACTTATGTTTGATAAAATGCATCAAGTTTTACAACAATACGTTGAAGATAATGAGTTATTTTAATTATAAAAATAGCGCCAAGTAGATACCTATTTGGCGCTATTTTTGAATATTAATGTGCGAATTTAAGATAATTCGCCTTTCTCTTTACGTTCATTATATTTACGTAATAATGTTTCAAAGAAAATATGGTAATTAATGAAACTTGAATAATCTGTGCCATCGTATAAATAAAATGTATTACTCGCCACATAAACATTATAATTGGCATGTTGTGCAAGTGTATTATCTTTCATAGTGGTCACAGAGATAAAATATTTTTGACGAAGTTGAAGTAAATTCGTTACGTCAGTAAGCTGAGATGTTTCACCAGATAAAGAAATAATAAAGAACAAATCTTCATCTATTGAGCGATTAAGTACCATTTTAATCTCATGTTCATCATGTAATACAATAATATTTTTATGCATTGTTAATAAAATACGTTGAGCTTCTTCGGCTACATTTTTCTGTGCACGCCCGGTTCCATACAAATAGACAGTAGAGGCGTGATTAATTTTGTCTGTTAACAAATTATAATCCACACGATCGAGATAATTAAAAGTCGTTTCAATTTCTTGTTTGAAAGCATCCATCGAATCCGTTGGTAATTGACTTAAAGATTCGCTTTCAAATTTTAAATAGGACTTGAAATCACTATAGCCATCGAACCCCAGTTTACGAGTAAAGCGATGAATCGTTGCATTAGATGCATGCGTATATTGCGAAAGTTCGTGAATTTTTAATGTCTTACATTTATTAATATGAGTATTAACGAAATGTGCAATTTGGAGGTCATTATCATTTAATTTATCAAAATTGGCATTTACTCTTTCATCTAATAGCACAATTACACCTCTAATTCTTTCTGAAAAAATTTTCACTTATAGAAAATACAAACTGATTATACAAAATTATTTCAAAATCAGTCAACGCCGTTGTATAAATGAAAGCGTTTACTATAATATGAAGTTAAGTTATTAAGAAAACGCTTTATATTTTGTGATTTAAACAATATAGATTGGAAGGATATGGGGGTAAAAATATGAATGCGATTAAACGTTTTGGGAGCGCAATGATCGTTCCCGTATTAATGTTTGCATTTTTTGGGATTGTATTAGGATTTGCGACATTATTTAAAAACCCAACAATTATGGGTGGGTTAGCTGATCAACATACATTCTGGTTCAAATTCTGGTCAGTGATTGAATCAGGTGGTTGGGTCATCTTTAATCACATGGAAATCGTCTTCGTGGTCGGTTTACCATTATCATTAGCCAAAAAAGCACCAGGACATGCGGCATTAGCAGCATTAATGGGATATTTAATGTTCAACACATTTATCAACGCAATTTTAACTCAATGGCCACATACATTCGGTGCTAACTTAGAAAAAGGTGTTGAAAATGTAACTGGATTAAAAGCAATTGCTGGTATTCCAACATTGGATACAAATATTTTAGGCGGTATCATTATTTCAGCTATAGTGACTTGGATACATAATAGATATTACAGCAAAAAATTACCTGAAATGTTAGGCGTATTCCAAGGTTTAACATTTGTAGTAACGATTTCATTCTTTGTGATGTTACCAATTGCTGCGATTACTTGTGTTGTATGGCCAACAATTCAAAGTGGTATTGAATCAATGCAACACTTTATTATCGCATCAGGTTATATCGGTGTATGGTTATATCATTTCTTAGAACGTGTATTAATTCCAACTGGATTACATCACTTTATTTACGCACCAATCGAGGTTGGACCAGTGGTAGCTAAAGATGGCTTAAAAGCAGAATGGTTCAGACATTTAAATCAATTTGCTGAAAGTAGCAAACCACTAAAAGATCAATTCCATTATGGATTCATGTTACAAGGTAACGGTAAAGTATTCGGTGCTATTGGTATTGCTTTAGCAATGTACTCAACGACACCTAAAGAAAATCGTAAGAAAGTGGCAGCATTATTAGTACCTGCAACTTTAACTGCTGTAGTAGTAGGTATTACTGAACCTTTAGAATTTACGTTCTTATTCATCGCACCATATTTATTTGTTATTCACGCTTTATTAGCAGCAACAATGGATACAATTATGTATGCATTTGGCGTTGTAGGGAACATGGGTGGCGGTTTATTAGATTTCATCGCTACTAACTGGATTCCATTGGGCCAAAATCACTGGATGACGTATGTAGCCCAAGTAATTATTGGTTTAATTTTCTCAGCAATTTACTTCTTTGTATTTAGATTCTTAATCTTAAAATTCGACATTCCATTACCAGGTCGTCGTGCTGAAGAAGAAGTGAAATTATTCTCTAAAAAAGATTATAAAGAGAAAAAAGGTGAAGGAAACACTGATAATTCAGGTTTCACTCCAAGCAATGAATATGAAGCGAAAGCACATTACTATTTAGAAGGTTTAGGCGGAAAAGAAAATATTAAAGATGTAACGAACTGTACAACACGTTTACGTTTAACAGTTAATGATGAATCTAAAGTAGAAGATAGTGGCTACTTCACACATGATCAAATGGCCCACGGCTTAGTGAAAAGTGGTAAGAATGTGCAAGTCGTAGTCGGTATGACCGTGCCACAAGTACGTGAGGCATTCGAACATCTTGTTTACGATGAAAATGATAAAAAATAAATCAAAGCAATTTAAATATAAAATTCTGGGATATAATTCTTAGAAAAATAGCCAGTAAATGATTTTATGATTTCATTTACTGGCTTCTTTATTTATAATACTTCGTATTGTTGGCTCGTTCTCTAGAGGGAAATGTCTTGTAAAGTAGTTCTAATATAGATGTTCACTCACTTAAGTTGCTAAGCTTTCCTAGGTTGCCGTCTCTAAAGAAATTCTTAGATGAACATTCGCTCATTCTGTTGTGATGCTTGCCTAGGGGGGGCTGGGTCGAGCCGCGGTCTTGTAAAGAAGTTCTTAGATGAATGTTACTCATTTTGTTGCGACGCTTTCTTGCGGGAAAGGCTTAAGCCTGTAGTCTTATAAAGTCGTTCTTAGATAGATATTCACTCACTTAAGTTGAGATGCTTGCCTAGGGGGCTGGGTCGAGCCTTGGTCTCGACACTCATCCTGCTCCCTCAGGCGTCACTCAACTACGTTTTGTTATCTATCTTAGAACGCCTTACACAAGTGCAATTGCACTTGTGCTCAATAAAAAAACGCAAAGAGTCGCGCAATATCATTCGTTATTCATCTTAGAACTACTTATATTCAATAATAATTATCATAAGAGTCTCGCTAAAATACGATTTATTCGTTTATGAGTTTACATCGGAAATTAAAAAAAACAATTTCTATATCATTTAATAGAAATTGTCTTTTTAATTTAATCACTTACTTTATGCTATGATCACTAATGCTTTTTAATGTGTTTCTTTTACTAAGAAATATTTGCTTTATGCATTGCATGTGTTTTATACGTAGCTGATAAAATATCAATATTACGACAAGCTATTGTTTGTAGTAATTTAGTGAAAGTTTCGGGTGGGCAACATACACTTGCGCAGTTATTGTTTAATGTGTATTTAATATCAAAGTGATTAGAGAAATATGTCATAATATCAATCACTTTATCTTTAATAAATGCATCTTGGAGGCCATCAATCGCTACATCGAAACGTTTAGAAGATTGATAAGCTTGCTCTGAATCTAATAGCGTATTTAAATGTTTAGGTGAAAAAATTTGATAAATTGAAAATTGATAAAAACTTAAAAAACTAATGAAGTAGGGAAGTTGTTGTTTAGGCAAGCTTACTTCTAAAGCTGGAATATTATTGTGTTTCACAATAGCGTATTGGAAAGAGTCGCAAAATTTAACATCTTTGCAAACTTTGATTAAATTTTTTCGAGTTGATCTAGATTTTAAACCTACAATGTTAAGAATGTAAGTTTCGAATTTATCTAACAACATGCAATGACCTCCTGATTTTATTTATTTTATGCAGAACGCATTTAGCTATAAAGTCTTAATAATCGTACGCCGTTCATTAATACACACTGATTGTATCACTCTTTTTGAATATAATCACTAGGACTTTTGAACGAACTTTAATTTAATTCTTTTGTAATATATCCTTAACCTTATTTAAATATTAAAGTAGCAGAATACAATAATTATTTAAATTTTCAGAAAATTTATTGCTTGTCGCATTTTCTTGTGCTACTATAATTTCATTATTTCTTAATGAAAGAAGCGATATAAATGTTAACCAAAATGAGTCAATTTGCGACAAAAACGTTTTTAATTTGGATGTTTATTGCAGCAATTATAGGATTTATGTTTCCAAAGCAATTAGCACCATTAGGATCAACGGTACCTTGGCTATTAGGAGTTGTAATGTTAAGGATGGGAATGACAATAAATCCTAAAGACTTTAAATTAATCTTTCAAACTCCTAGATCAGTCATTATTGGGGTAATATTGCAGTTTGCTATTATGCCAAGCTTGGCATATATCATTGTCAAAATTTTTCAATTACCACCTGAACTAGCTATTGGAGTAATATTAGTAGGATGCTGTCCGGGAGGAACTTCTAGTAATGTTATGAGTTATTTAGCTAATGCCAATGTAGCACTATCTGTAGCTATCACTAGTGTGTCAACTTTATTAGCACCTTTCGTTACGCCGGCTTTAATTTATCTATTTGCCCATGAGTGGTTAAATGTTTCCTTCATAAGTATGCTTTGGTCAGTTATACAAGTAGTACTTCTCCCAATAATACTTGGAATTATTTTACAATTACTTTTTAAACGTATGACTAAGAAAGCTTCTGAAGCATTGCCAATTATCTCTGTGATAGCTATTTCTCTCATTTTAGCAGCAGTTGTGGGAGGTAATAAAACGCACATTCTTCAAACGGGAGCTTTGATTTTCTTAGTAGTGATTTTACATAATGTGTGTGGCTATATCTTGGGTTATGCCTTAGCGAATCTCTTAAAGCTTGACCGTAAAGATAAAAAAGCTGTGTCAATTGAGGTAGGTATGCAAAATTCAGGACTTGCGGTCTCACTCGCAACAGTTCACTTTAGTCCTTTAGCAGCTGTACCTGGAGCTGTGTTTAGTTTCGTTCATAATATATCAGGACCTATTTTAGCTAAGTACTGGTCTAAACGTTAATTCATTGAAAATGAAGCATGAACTGGCTCATTGCATATGTTAAACTTAACTATAATTGCAAAGTTTAAAGGAGTAATCATATGTATAAAGCAGTCGTATTCGATTTCGATGGCACCATTATTGATACTGAAAAACACTTATTTGAAATCATTAATAAGCATTTATCGGATCATCAAGTTGAGCCTGTTACATTAGAATTTTACCGTAGTCATATTGGCGGGCATGCACAGGGATTGCATGATTATCTCGAAAGCCAAATAGGCAAAGAAGATAAACAAAAAATTTACGATGAACATAATCAAACAAGTCATGAACTGGAAATGATAGAAACAATCGCTAAGTTAATGGCATATTTAAAACAACATCATATCCCTATGGCGATAGCGACAAGCAGTTATAAAAAAGACATTCTACCAACTGTTCAAAAATTAGGGTTGGACGAATATATTGATATAATTGTTGGTCGTGAAGAGGTTGAATCGGTGAAACCAGATCCAGAATTATATTTAACTGCAGTACAACAACTCAATTATTCACCGGCATATTGTTTAGCTATTGAAGATTCAGCTAATGGCGCTACGGGTGCTACAAATGCAGGACTTGATGTGATTGTCAATACAAATGAAATGACTGAAGCGCAAGATTTTTCATCTATACCATACATTGGCAAAGATTTGAATTTTGACGAAATTATTTCTCGTTTTTTTGAAAAGGATAAGGAGTAAACCCGCATGTCTTGGCAAATTATCTTATTCTTCTTAGCTGGACCAATTATTATCGGTATCGGTAATTTAGTACTAGGACCTATATTTAATAAGCATATTCCATTTAAAGTACAACTACGCTCATTTATTGTGGGTACAATTATTTATTTAATTTTAGCAACGGTAGGGTATTTTCTACTATTACAAGGTAGAATTTAAAAATAAGCCTTAACATCATTTCGAACACATATGAAATGACGTTAAGGCTTTTAATATTTGTTTTAAATGATTAATTTTAAAATAATAGTGACTACTAATAATACAATCAGAATTAAGTCAACACCTACCATTACAGTAAAACGTGTGCTTTTTTGTCCTTGGGATTGTGCTTGTTTCATTGCTCTATAGTTAGGGATTAAACTTAGTAACAATAATACAATAATTAAAACAATACCAATAATAATCGACATTAATGTGTACCTCCGTTTCTTTTCTCAATGATTTCCCATATAAATCCAGCAGCAATACCAACAATAAGTCCCATAATTACACCGATTTGAATAGAAAAGAATAATGCACCAATGATTAAAAAGATGATTACTGAACTAGACAACGTTATTCCAAACTTAATTTTGCGTGCATCAGAGTTAAAAATAGAAAAAATGATAATATATAGTACAAAAAAAGTTAAAGTGGCTAATATGGTTCTAATAAGCAAAGGACTGATCGTATCATGTTTAGCTGAAAAATAATTTAATAAGAAAAATATAATACCAAAGAATACCGATAATGTAGCACTCTTTTTCACTAATGCTTGCATTTTAATATGCTCCCTTAATTAATCTATAGAAGAGTATAACATATTCTATTTTTTTGAAATCGATATATCTAATTGTAAAAAAATTTAACATTAATAATAACCATGAAATAGTAGAATTTTAAAAAAGTGAAATTTTTCAATAAAAAAATTTGTAAAAAGTAACTCGCTTTAATGCGTTAAAAAGCCGGAAAATCAAGGTTTTTAAAAATTTGCAAACACTTATCATGATAGTAATGGAAGCGATTTCAAAAATTTGTAAAATTTTTGTTTTAATTTTGTCAAATTATAGTATAATATCTTCAATAAGGTAAAGGATGTTTTTTAGGGAAAGAGGGAAAGCAAAAAAGGTTTTCTGAAAAATAAAACTATTCCACCTTAGATTAAATAGAGATGGGGTTATTTTATATGGATAACAATGAATTACATAGGGGGCTAAGTGCACGTCAAATTAGAATGATAGCGCTTGGTGGGACTATCGGTGTTGGTTTATTTATGGGAGCAACTAGTACAATAAAATGGACTGGTCCTTCAGTTATCTTTGCGTATTTAATCGCAGGTATCTTTTTATTTTTAATCATGAGAGCAATGGGGGAAATGATTTACTTAAATCCAACAACTGGATCTTTCGCGACATTCGCAAGTGATTATATCCATCCAGCAGCTGGTTACATGACAGCATGGAGTAATATATTCCAGTGGATTGTAGTAGGTATGAGTGAAGTTATTGCCGTTGGTGAATACATGAACTATTGGTTCCCGAATTTACCAGGTTGGATTCCAGGTGTTATTGCAGTATTACTTTTATTAGCAGCAAACTTAACATCTGTAAAGGCATTCGGTGAATTTGAATTCTGGTTCGCAATGATTAAAGTAGTAACAATCTTATTAATGATTATTGCAGGTTTGGGTTTAATCTTCTTTGGTATTGGTAACGGTGGCCATCCAATTGGTATTTCTAATTTATGGTCTCACGGTGGCTTCATGCCAAACGGTTTCGTAGGATTCTTCTTTGCATTATCAATCGTTATTGGTTCATACCAGGGTGTAGAATTAATCGGTATTACAGCAGGTGAAACTAAAGATCCTCAAAAGAATATTAAAAGTGCGGTTAACGGTGTTATCTGGCGTATTTTAATCTTCTATATCGGTGCTATCTTTGTAATTGTTTCTATTTACCCTTGGGATCAATTAGGAAACATTGGTAGTCCATTTGTTGCAACATTTGCTAAAATTGGTATTACTTTCGCTGCAGGTTTAATCAACTTTGTAGTATTAACAGCTGCATTATCAGGATGTAACTCAGGTATCTTCAGTGCGAGTCGTATGATTTATACATTAGCTCATAAAGGTCAAATGCCTAAAATCTTCACTCGCGTTATGAAAAATGGTGTACCATTCTACCCGGTATTAGCCATTGCAATTGGTATCTTAATTGGTGCATTATTAAATGTTATTCTTCCTTTATTCGTTAAAGGTGCAGACAGCATTTTCGTATATGTATACAGTGCTTCAATTTTACCAGGTATGATTCCTTGGTTTATGATTTTAATTAGTCATATTCGTTTCAGACAATTACATCCTGAAAAAGTTGAAGGACATCCATTCAAAATGCCTGGTGGTGTTCCAGCAAGTATCATTACAATTATTTTCTTATTAGTCGTACTTGTAGGTATGTTATTTAATAAAGATACAGTCGTATCTGTTATTATCGGTATCATTTTCTTAGCAGGCGTAACAGTTTACTATTTCGTCCGTGGACACCATAAAAATGATGTTTCACGCAAAGTTAAATAATAAAGCTGAAAATATAAATAAACTATAAACAACACATTATTCAAAAAAGGCGGTGAACAAGAGTTCACCGCCTTTCAGACTGTAGACAAACCTTTTCACTCTTTGTCGACTTATACGTGCCTAGGTCATTTACGAGTAGTAAACTCCCGTCGTTACGTATTTCGTCTCCTTGATTGACAAAGGTTTTCTTTCAGTCTGATTTAAAATAGTTATTTATTTAATGTTTAAATTCTATATTTGATAAATGTTTTCTATAGTTATCTAATGCCATTTTTGATTGAGTAATGAAGTCCAATGAAGACTGATAATTTAACGCAATGTAGCGGTAAAATAAAAGATCAATAGTAAACAATTGAGCAAATAAAGAAGTCGTTGCACCCATGCGTATTTCATTCTCATCAGAGTGACCGTAAGTTAACACAAGATCAGATTGACGCGCTATGGGGTTATTATCAGAACTTGTAATGGCAATAATAGGTATATGATAATCTGAAACAACTTTTACCATTGCTTGTAATTCGCTTTGTTCACCATTATTAGTAATAAAGACGACACAGTCTTTCGCACTATGTGTAGATAACATTGTAGTAAACAAATGTGTTTCTTGAATAAGTTGAATATTTAATCCGATGCGTGACAATTTTTGATATAAGTCAGTAGCACAAACAAATGAAGCACCATATCCAAAGATAAAAATTGTTTCTGATTGTTTAAATTTATCGCAAATCTTATCTATAGTGGCATCGTCTGTAAACCTCGCGCTTTTCTTTAAAGCTTCTTCTGCACGAGCCTTAAGCTTCTTTTTCAAAGTTTCAACAGATTCATCGTTCACAAGTTCGATATTATAAGGTGTCATTTGTTTTGGAAATAATGTTTGTAACTCGTCTCTAAGTACTTGAAAGCTTGTATTCATTAATTTCTGACTAAATCGATTTAACGTTGACACACTAATGTTTAATTCTTCAGCAACTTCTTGATTGGTCATACGTAATAGAGCATGCGGTGAATTTAATATGAAGCGTGATAGTTTTTTCTCATTTTTAGAAAATGAACTATAATTCTCATCAATGATATATAAAATATTTGTCATCTAATCACCTAATTTGTCTAAGTTTCTCATTTCTTTAGTCGTACCGAAGAAATATGTGAATATAAATCCTCCTATATATGCAGAGACTAGGCCAATGATATAGCCAAGGTATTTTTGATGGGCAATTAATGGTAATAAAGAAATACCACTAGGTCCAATAGCGGTAGCACCAATGTGGCCGATTGCACCTATGACTGCGCCTCCTATGCCGCCACCAATACATGCTGTTATAAATGGACGTCCTAGAGGAAGCGTTACCCCATAAATAAGCGGTTCACCAATACCTAAAAATCCGACTGGTAAAGCACCTTTAATAGCATTACGTAAGGTTGTATTCTTTTTACATCTTATCCATAGCGCAAGTGCAGCACCTACTTGGCCAGCACCAGCCATAGCGGCGATAGGTAATAAATACGTAGCGCCTGATTGATTAATCAATTCAATATGGATAGGGGTGAAAATATGATGCAATCCTAACATAACAAGTGGTAAGAAGAATGCACCAATAATAAAACCACTAAATGGACCACATACGCCAATTACCCAATTGACAACGTTTACTAAACCATCTGAAATAAAGCCGGCAATAGGCATAATGATAAAGATAGTTAATAAACCAATCATTAAAAGTGAAAGGGTAGGGGTTACGATAATATCAATTGAATTAGGAACAACTTTGTGCAATCTTTTTTCAATTAAACTTAGTAACCATACAGCGAGGATTACGCCGATAATGCCTCCTTGACCAGCAAGTAATGGTTCACCTGTAAAAATATTTTTAATAGGATGTTCTGGAGTAATTCCTGTTAGTAATGTGGTACCCCCGATAACACCACCTAAACCTGGTGTAGCTCCAAAGACTTTGGCAGCATTGAAACCAGTAAAGATTGCTAAGTATGCTAACATCCCATCTTTAATTACATTTAATACCGCAACCAGTTGTTTCACCCAGTCCGCAGATATCGTACCAGCAGTGATGAAGTTATTAAGAAGAGCAGCGATGCCTCCAATTAAGCCAGCGCCAATAAAAGCGGGAATTAAAGGAATAAAAATATTTGCAATCGTTTTTAATATTTGGTTCATTTTGCTTTGTTTGCGCTTATTTTTATATGAAGCTTTGTTGTCTTTGGCTTGTTGTTCAATGTGTTGTCGATGATTAGAAGCATGAGTGATGTCTTCACCTAACTGAGTACCGCTAACTTTAGCCATTTCTTGCGCCACTTTATTTACAGTACCTGGACCTACCACAATTTGAAGGCGTTCATCTTTAACAATTCCAAGTACACCATCGAGCTTTTTTAACTCAGTGTAATCAATTTTATTATCATCAATTATTTTTAAACGTACACGTGTCATACAATGGATGATGTTATTAACATTTTCAATTCCACCCACAGCATGCAAAATATCATGTGCGAGACGTTCTTTTTTGTTCATTTGTAATGCCTCCTTAAGATTTGATAGCTTGCTTAATCACTCCGTTGTGATTTAATAATCTTAATTTAGCGTCTTCTTTAGTGGTATCACATAAGTTCATTACAATGGCAACTTTTAAATTAGAATCAGAACGATCATATAAATTTAAAGCTTCCTCATAGCTCAGGCCACAAATATCTTCAATAATATGAATAGAACGTTGCTCTAATTTATAATTTGTTGGTCTTACATCAACCATTAAGTTATCATACACTTTTCCAATGCCAATCATTGTTAATGTAGAAATCATATTTAGAACAAGTTTTTGAGCTGTACCAGACTTTAATCGAGTTGACCCAGTTAATACTTCAGGCCCAACTGGTACTTCAAGAGGAAATTGCGCTAATTTGCTAATATCACTATTGGTATTACATGATAATGCGACTGTCATGGCATTTAATGTATTTGCATATTCTAGTGCACCTTTAACATATGGCGTACGGCCACTTGCTGAAATACCAACCACAATGTCTTTTTCAGTTAAATGAATATCTTGCAAATCTTTAGCGCCCATCTCAACGTTATCTTCAGCGCCTTCTACTGCTTCAGTCATTGCTTGTTCTCCACCTGCAATGATACCTACTACTTCAGTAGGTTGAGTATTAAATGTCGGTACACATTCAGCAGCATCTAATACGCCAAGGCGCCCACTTGTGCCTGCGCCGATATAGATAAGACGACCGTTGCTACGGAAGCGTTGTATTGTTTGCTCAATAACATTGCGTAATTGAGGTAAAACTTGTGCAACAACTTGCGCTACTTGTTGGTCCTCTTGATTCATTGTTTGTAGTGCTTCTGAGATAGACATTTCATCTAAGTGCATAGTATGTAGATTTCTGCTTTCTGTTGTTAAGTGTTCCATAGACAGTTCTCCTTTTCAGAAATAAGGTCAAATGTGTCGCCAGGTTGAATCAAATCAAGAATATATAAATCTTTAGATGAAACAGTAGCAACATGATTCATGTTGGGATGACTCGGTAACTCTGATTTAATCATTTGAAGTTCACCTTCATAGCGCTTATTTAAAAGGTTATCGATTGTAATTGTACCTTTCTTGCGCACATAGTCATGGTGATGATCTGGTTCAATAGTAAGATGGTTTATCGTTCTCGAATCTTTGGAACGAATAAGATGCTCCGGTGTATCGATACGCGATGTATGAGTTCTAAATATGAGTTCTGCATAGGCAGAAGAATAAGATGAAACGGTAATAACAAAATGGCGATGAAGTATCATTTGTGCTAAGGCATTAGCTTTATCATCGCTAATGGCTAAATCGCCAATCATAATGTGCTGGATACCGATAGTAAGTAATGAATGTGCAGCTAATAATGTAGGTGTGTATCTATGATGTTCGATAGTAGGTAAACCTTTGAATAAAGGTCCTCTTAATGTGGTACCTGGGATAAAAGCGATAATCTGCGCATCCTCATCATATTGAGTAATTAATTGATTACGTTCTTGTACGCTACTCAAAGATAGACCAGTATCTGGTCTCGGATAATAATTATGGCAGTATAATATTTCAGGTAAATGTTCTTGCGTGTAAATTGAATTAAGTATATCTGAAGTAATCGTGCTAGCATTTAAACAACATTTCAAATTATGTGTGTAAAGTTCATGGATTAGAGCCATATTTAAATGGTCATCTATTCTGATCACAAAATCCCCATTTGGATACTGTTGTAAAAAACTGTAAAGTTGTTGATTAAGTAAAGAAGGATGGATATCAATAATGTAAGTTACAGATGTATTCTGTAATAACTGACATAATTCTCCCAGATATGTCAACTTCGTTTCTTCATTCTCCTCAGGAATTTGTAAAGATGTAAATATATAACGGTAACCTTTGCCTATCATTTTTAAGATATAGTCTTTATTTAATGGTTCACCTAAGTACACTGAGAAACCTAACATAAGATACCTCCTAAGATACATTAATCTAAACTTATTATATCGTGTTGCGTGTTTAAAGACAATTTGGGTTAGAGGGAGCTAATGTTCAAAAATGAATGAAATTTATAATTTATTAAACTTAGATAGAATCGATATATAAGTTTGATGAATACGACGTTGTCGTTCATGTAAATCGCAGAGTATTTCACCTCGTTGAAAGTGATGAAGCGGTTGTTGATGTAATGAATGAAGTAAATTTTGGTAAGTAGTAAATGGTGCAGTAGATGCAGTAGGAGATAGCAATAAAGTAGGATTGGCAATATTTTCGTGTTGGTGTGTATTTGTTTCCGAATAATACGCTTCAATTGTTATATTAAATTGTTCGATAGCTTGGTTAAGAAGTTTAGGATCCATAAAATAGTAATATTTTATTTTTTCAATAAGTGTAAGTAGTTCAATTAAATTGTGCTGATAGTTAATGGGTGGTTGAGAGTTTGGCATGGCGTTGCTCCTTTTGAGGTAATTCAGAGAAATGAAGTGGGTTGATGGAGGATATGCCGATCGAGGAGGAAGAACTGCAAGCAAGTAATTACTAGTCGTCTTCCTCGACTGGATTTAAAAATTCAGTATAGTTATCAATAGTAATATCATAAGTTTTAATCGTTTTTTCAAAAGAATAAGAAATATCGTATATATCAAGTACTGGTAATTCGCGCGTGCAACCAGAACCTATTTCATAAATGATAGCTAACCATGTGCCGTTGCGACAAAGTAAGCCAATAAAGATAACATTTTCAGCGATAAACGTATTATCCTTTTGAAAATCAATAAGCATCACGTGACGTTCATTACTATAAATTAAAATGTCTGCAAACAATTTAGGTAATGTAATATCCTGTGTGTCTTCGAATTTGATGTAATTATTCATATGTCTTAGTGAATGACGTAGTCGGACGTTAGACAAATTAAGACATTGATTAATAATCGTTTCGATCGACTCAGTGTATGGCAATGTTGAATAAGATCTACTTTCAATTAAAGTTAAAAATAAGGCAATGATCTGTTGTTCATTTAAAGTGAATTGGATACCTTCTTCAGTGTTATGGATCTCATAGCCTCCACGTTTACCTTTAGAAGTGTATAGTTGAACCCCTTTCGCTTCTAATTCTGCCATATCTCGAGTAATCGTACGCACTGAAACATCAAATTGTTGAGCTAATTCGGAAGCTTTGACTTTATGTCCTTGTTTTATAGCTAAAATAATTTGTTTTTGTCTTTCTTGTTTATTCAATATTTTCACCACCCACAGACATTACATATCAGACTGTAGACAAACCCTTTCATTCTTCATTAGATCTTACGCTTCTTCAATTGATAAAGATTTGCTTTCAGTCTTTATAATTTAGATTAATTTAACAATCATTATACGTTACATATTACATTAATTATAACATAAGACTGAGATGTAAGACATTTAATGGCTAACAGTAGATTTCAGGTGTAAAAATAAACATATTTTATTTGGAAAACGCTTACATATACAACTTATTTATGCTAATATAATATTTGTAACAGGGGAGAACGATTTCAAACAAAGGGGTAGAAGCTATATAACAGATAGCTTATTGTGAATCGTTCGAGTTACATCGAAACATCTTCAATATTTATTACTTACTTTCCTTTCTATTTGTCGGCTAGCAGATGACTAGCCGATTTTTTTATTTTCATTTAACTTAATATATAAAGAAATGTGATTTTAAGATAAAATAAATTGAAATAATATAAATGAGGTGCAAGAGATGGAACTAAACCAACTTCAACATATTGATCAGCACATTGCACAATGGCTTGAACATTTAGACAATGTGATACCTAGGTTGATTGCTGAAATGACTACAGACACTAAAGTGGATCGCTTTGATTTAGTAACAAATGTTGATAAGCAATTACAACATCAATTTGAGGAGTATCTTGCTGAACATTTTCCGGGGCATCAATTATTAGGTGAAGAAAAAAGCAATGATTCGATTAAACCTTATGAAGGTCATTTATGGATTATGGATCCAATTGATGGTACTGCTAATTTAGTTAAACAACAGGAAGATTATTGTATCATTTTAGCTTACTTTGAAAATGGAGAACCACAACTTTCATATATTTATGATTACCCACATAGAAAACTTTATAAAGCGATTAAAGGACAAGGCGCATATATGAACGAGCAACCTTTACAACCACCTAAGGAAGTTAGACTGGAAGATGCTATCATTTCTTTTGGCTCTGAATATATTAATGACCGTGCAACTAAAGCATTATACAATGCGGCGTTTGGTGTGAGATATATTGGGGCATGTGGTTTAGATTCTGTGCGTGTGATTAAAGGGCAATTTGGTGCACATATGAATACTAATCCTAAACCATGGGATATTGCGGCTCAATTCTTATTTGCCAAACAACTTGGCTTAAAGATGACACGATTAGATGGTCAACCTCTCGACTTTGCTAAAGGTGGTCCGTTCATTATTAGTAATAAAGGGTGCTACGAAGACATGTTATCTATTTTGAATGAAGGAAACGGTTATTTAAAGTAGTACATAAACTATCTTATTTTTGTGAAAATTACAACTTGAGATGTATAGAAAATAAATAATTTTCATATATAATGATATAGATATATTTTATAAAATAAGATAGGAGTGGTAGGATGCGTAGCACTCGAAGTAAGATGAGCCTGCCCATGAAGATTTTACTATGGATAATTGGAATTTTAGTTGTATTAGCCACTGTAGCAGTTATTTTTATAGTTGCTAGTATTTATGTTACTGGTGACAAAATTCATAACCCTTTGAACCGTCAACACTCAGAATTACGGTCTAATAATGTTAATTTAAAAAATGGTGACCCATTTACAATCGCATTATTTGGTGTCGATTCTGATGCCCAACGTAAAAATGTAAACGATGGGGAACGTAGTGATTCAATAATGTTATTATCAATAAATCCATCGAAAAAGACGACAGAGATAGTAAGTATTCCTCGTGATACACAAGCTGAAATTGTAGGCCGTAATTCTACAGAAAAAATTAACCATGCTTACGCATATGGTGGCCCAACAATGGCAGTTAAATCTATTGAAAAATTAATGAACGTTCCTGTTGATCATTATGCCACTATTGATATGGATGGCTTACATGAAATGATTGATGCATTAGGTGGCGTAGATGTAGTAAGTAACGATACGTTCACTGTAAACGGTACACATTTTACTAAAGGACAAAACACACACATAGATGGTAAAACTGCTATGGAATTCATCAGAAGTCGTAAAGAAGAAGGCGCAGGTGGTGACTTTGGTCGCCAAGAGCGTCAACAACTTGTATTACAAGCGATGGCAAATAAAATGACGAGTGCTTCTGCATTAACTCATTTCCCATCATTGATTGGAGAAATTCAAAAGAATGTAACGACAGATCTAACTTTAAGTGATATGAATGCGATTAGAAGCAATTACAAAGACGCTAATAATACTGTAAGTCGTCATCAACTAGATGGCCATGGTGGCATTCAAAGTGATGGGCTATGGTACTTTATTCCTAATGATTCTTCTAAACAACAAGCTTCAGATTTACTCAATAACAATTTAGATAAATAATTATTTATCTTTAATACACACGCATACTCTAACTTTAGTGTTAAACGAAGAGTATGCGTGTTTATTTTTTTACTTTTTTTGAAAATATAGTTTGTAATTGTACAAAAAAGGTACAATACAATAAATTTATTAAACTTAATTATTGTTAAGTTTTAAAACTTTAAATATTGAAAAAAGTTATGAAACTCTTAACATTATCCAAAAATAGTTATACAATTATAGTAATTCTATGTTCAATATATGTGGGGTATTGGAATGGAATAGTTTATTAAATTGATAATTTTACGGTAAAAAATATAGATGGGGTGGAAAGTAGTATGCAAGAACATTTAATCGTGACGCTTGACGGTACAGATTATCTTGTGGAACCTGGAACAAGTTTACTCGAGTTTATTAAATCTCGTGATACTTTCGTACCTTCAATTTGTTATAACGAATCGATGGGGCCTATTCAAACATGTGATACATGTATGGTTGAAATCGATGGCAAAATTGAACGTGCGTGTAGTACGGTTGTAGATCGTCCTATGACGGTAAATACTCAAAATAAAGACGTCAAAGCAAGTCAAAAAGAAGCATTAGACAGAATCTTAGAAAAACATATGTTGTATTGTACAGTGTGTGATTACAACAATGGTGATTGTGAAATTCATAATGCCATGGACGCATGGGGCTTACAAGAGCAATCATATGAATATAAAGAAAAACCTTATGAAAAAGATTACGGTCCATTCTATCGTTATGATCCAGACCAATGTATCTTATGTGGACGTTGTGTCGAAGCATGTCAAGACATCGAAGTTAACGAAACAATTTCAATTGACTGGGATCGTGAACATCCACGTGTAATTTGGGATAATGACGTACCTATTAATGAATCATCATGTGTATCTTGTGGTCAATGTGCAACAGTTTGTCCATGTAACGCCATGATGGAAGTTAATATGGAAGGTAATGCAGGTTACATGACTGATACTGAACCAGGTTCATTAGCAGCTATGATCGATTTAACTAAGAAAGCCGAACCAGGCGATGGCTTATTATTCGCAGTTTCAGATTCAGAAGCAGAAATGCGTAAAGAACGCATTAAGAAAACGAAAACAGTTTGTACATATTGTGGTGTAGGTTGCTCATTTGATGTATGGACTAAAGATAGAGAAATCTTAAAAATGCAACCATCACACGATTCACCAGCAAATAAAATTGCAACATGTGTCAAAGGTAAATTCTCTTGGGGTCACATCAATTCTGATCAACGTTTAACTAAACCACTTGTTAGAAAAGATGGCGAATTCCATGAAGTAGAATGGGACGAAGCACTTGATGTCATTGAAACAAACTTCAAACGTATTAAAAATGAATACGGCGGCGAACATTTAGCATTTATCGCTTCTTCTAAAGGTACAAACGAAGAATCATACTTAATGCAAAAGCTATCTCGCCAAGTATTTGGTTCAAACAATGTTGATAACTGTTCTAGATATTGCCAAGCACCAGCAACAAAAGGTTTATTCCGTACTGTTGGTCATGGTGGTGACTCAGGTTCAATTGAAGATTTAGAAAGAGCAGCTATGACAGTATTAATTGGTACAAATACTGCTGAAGCCCATCCAGTCATTGCTTCACGTATTAAACGTGGTCAAAAATTATTCGGCTCAAAAATGCATGTATTTGATATCAGAAAACATGAAATGGCTGAACGCGCCGATGCATTCTATCAACCTAAGCCAGGTACTGACTTAGTATGGTTAGGCGCTGCAACGAAATATATCATTGATAATGACTTACATGACAAACAATTCTTAAATGATTGGGTAGATAACTTTGATGAATACTATAAATCATTAGAATTATTTACAATGGATTTTGCTGAAGATGCAACAGGTATTCCTAAAGAACAAATCATTAGCTTTGCTGAAGAAGCTGCTAAAGCAGAATCAATGTCAATTTGTTGGGCTATGGGTGTTACTCAACAAGATATCGGTAGTGACACAAGTACAGCAATCTCAAACTTACTACTTGTAACAGGTAACTATAGAAAACCTGGTTCAGGTGCATACCCATTACGTGGTCACAATAACGTACAAGGTGCGAGTGATATGGGAAGTATGCCAGACCAATTCCCAGGTTATCAAAAAGTTGCCGATGACGAAGTAAGAGCTAAGTTTGAAAAAGAATACGGTGTGAAATTAAATCCTAAACCAGGACGCGACAATCACCAAATGATGGAAGGTATCCATAACGGTGAAATTCAATCATTATACTTATATGGTGAAGATACTGGTATCGTAGACTCTAACATCAACTTCGTACAATCTGCATTAGAAAAAGTAGAATTCTTAGTTGTACAAGATGAATTCTTAACATTTACAGCAACTTATGCTGATGTTGTATTACCAGCAAGTCCATCACTTGAAAAAGACGGTACATTCACTAACACAGAACGTCGTATTCAACGTATTAATAAAGCATTACAACCATTAGGCGATTCTAAACCAGACTGGGAAATCTTCCAATTAATCGCTCAAAGAATGGGTGCAGATTGGAACTACACGCATCCTTCAGAAATCATGGATGAAGTTGCTCGCTTAACACCATCATACTCAGGTGTAAGTTATGATCGTTTAGAAGGCTTTAATAGTTTACAATGGCCTGTTGCTCCAGATGGCACAGACGAACCAACATTGTATATGAACGGCTTTAACTTTGATAATGGTCGAGCTAAATTATTCCCATTAACATTTGATAACTTCTTCAAAGAAGACGAAGTATATGACTTACACGTGAACAACGGTCGTTTACTTGAACACTTCCATGAAGGTAACATGACTTATCAAACAGAAATGATTAAATACAAAATGCCTAATGCATTTGTTGAAATTTCTCCAGAGCTTGCGAAAGATCGTGATATTCATGAAGGTGCTGAAATACGATTAATTTCAGAAACTGGGGAAGCAACATTAATTGCAACAATTACAGATCGCGTAAAAGGTAAAGAGATTTATATTCCATTAAATAATGACGCAATGTCTAACGGTGACTTAGGTGCTATCAATAAATTAACCAACAGTGATGTTGATAAATATACTGATACACCATCATATAAACGTACAAGCTGTCGTATGGAAGTATTAACACGTAAAGGTAAATCACCATTAAACCCAACAAACTTCCGTGTTGATAAACACCGTCATCCGCAATATAGTGTCCAAGTACAGAAAAAATGGGAACGTCCAGATTATGTTTTCCCAGGAAATGTGGTGGATAAATAATGGCTGAAAGAATTAGTAAAATCAAACGTTTAGAAAAGTCACAAGAGCAAATTAAACAAGAAAGTTTAATCGAAGTAACCGATGCAATTGCTGAAAATAAAGATAGTATTTTAAAAGCAATCCGCATTGTTAAAGCTTTAGATGAAGCTAAGATTCTTGATTTAATGAATGGTGGAATTAGAGGCCGTCAAGTGATTGTCAATAAATTCATGACTGAACTTAACAAAGATTTATATGCTGGATTAATTACTAATTTAGCACCTATGGTCTTTATGTTAGGCGAATTAAATGTTCAAGAATTAAGCCAATTCTTGAATAAATTAAATAAAGGTCTTCACGTGGCTAACCAAGCAAGTCCTAATGCTAAAACAACTGTACGTAGTTTAATGGGCGTGCTTAAAGATGACGATATGAATCGTAGCTTAACTTATATGTTAAACTTACTTAAAGGTATGTCTAGAGGCGAAGATTAATTAACTACACATAAGAAATCCTTATTAGGAGTAATACTCTAAGTATGCAGCTCTTAATAAGGGTTTCTTTTTCATTATTTATAAGCCATAAAGACTTAAATTGTGGTATGGTTGACTATATATGAAATTACATAAAAGGGGTGGGGACTTATTCATCCAACAGCACTTAAAATAATGACTATTATTTCTAATGTTTTTATCGTATTAGGAATTATATTTTTGATTATGATGCAATTAGTTTTGGCTATTTGCATGTTTGCAGTATCTTTGGCAATCAGTTTAGTTATATTTAACGTCATGTTTCGTGACCGTACAGGTATGAAAATAGTAATTAATTTATCCTTTGCAATCGTAGTCATTGTCATAATTGCTGCTTATTTCTATTTGTCTAAATAAGCTAACTAGGAGATTATCGTAGCTATGAAGAAATATAACCATTTAAAATTTCCAATTATTTTGCTAATACTAGGATTAATTGCGTTAGTAATATTATTGATTTTTAATAAAACGAATATTTTGAGAAGTGACCTCAATTATCATTTTCAAGAAGCAGTGCGCAAACAAACACAGTCAGATCTTGTGAATACAATCGATAAAAACGGTGACTTCACTCCAGCAAGCAATACTGAAGTGGAACAGGCTATGCAAATTAAGAAGAATGATAATAATTTAAAATATATGGATATTTCTCAAAAAGTGCCGATGTCAAAAGAAGAAGTGACCCATATGCTTAAAGGGCAAGGGGTTTTAGAGAACCAGGCTAATGCATTTATGGAAGCGCAAGATAAGTATAGTGTGAATATACTTTACTTGATTAGTCACGCAAGAGTGGAAACTGCTAATGGTAAATCTGAGCTTGCTCAAGGAATCAAAGACGGAGAGAAAGAATATTATAATTTCTTCGGAATTGGAGCTTTCGATGAGGATGCTGTACATACTGGTAAAAGTTATGCCAAAGAACAACAGTGGACATCACCGCGTAAAGCGATTTTAGGTGGTGCTAAGTTTATTCAAACAACTTACTTTGACAATGAACAACGCACACTTTATCAAATGCGTTGGAATCCACAGAACCCAGGACAACATCAATATGCCAGTGATATTGAATGGCCTGATAAAATAGCTACGTATATGAAAGAATATTATGACCATTTTGGCATTAAAAAAGATAAAATAAGACGTAATTATTACATATCCAAAAATTGAAGATGAGTAATTTAGAGTGAGAGAGTATAAGGGATTGCCCCGTACTCTTTCATTTTTTAATTTAATTGAAAGTTTAAATTATGTAAAGGATATTTAGGGTATAAGGCAATATGTTAAAATGAAAAAGAATTTAAATTCTGAGGTGTAAATAAATGAAAATTGCAATTATAGGTGCAGGTATTGGAGGGCTCACTGCTGCTGCACTGTTACAAGAACAAGGACATGATGTCAAAATCTTTGAAAAGAGATCAACTATTCAAGAAGTTAGTGCAGGCATTGGTATCGGGGACAATGTTTTACAAAAACTTGGTAACCATGATTTAGCAAAAGGTATCAAAAATGCAGGTCAAAATTTAACTTCTATGAATGTATATGATGATAAAGGTGAACTATTAACATCTGCGAAATTAAAGGAAGATACACTGAATGTTACGTTGCCTCGTCAAACGTTGATTAAGTTAATTCAATCTTACGTTCAACCTGATACAATTTTCACAGATTATCAAGTGACTAAAGTGGATAATGAAGAGTCACAAGTGATGGTTCACTTTTCAAATCATGCGAGCCAATCCTTTGATATGTGCATTGGCGCAGATGGTATACATTCTGCAGTTAGACAGACTGTACAACCTGAAGCTAAAATCTTATACCAAGGTTACACATGCTTTAGAGGTTTAGTAGATGAAGCGGACTTGAAGCACAGTGACAGCGCAAATGAGTATTGGGGCCAAAGAGGACGCGTAGGTATCGTGCCGATGATTAATAATCAAGCCTATTGGTTCATTACAATTAATGCTTCGGAAAAGGACTCTAAGTATCGTTCATTTGAAAAGCCACATTTACAAGCATATTTTAATCATTATCCTGAGGAAGTACGTCAAATCTTAGATAAACAAAGCGAAACAGATTTTATCAAAAATGATTTATATGATATGAAACCATTAAAAACGTTTGTCTATGGTCGTACTGTTTTATTAGGAGATGCAGCTCATGCGATGACGCCTAATATGGGCCAAGGTGCTGGGCAAGCCATGGAAGATGCTATCGTATTAACCAATTGTTTAACTTCTTATGATTTTGAAAAAGCTTTAGCACGTTATGATAAATTGCGTGTTAAACATACTGCTAAAGTAATTAAACGGTCACGAAAAATAGGAAATATAGCTCAAAAAGAGGGTACTTTAACAACTAAAGTACGAAACCGTGTGATGAAAATGACACCTACACGACTTGTAAGTGGCCAAACAAAATTCTTATACAAAGCTAAAAAGAAATAAAATGTAAAAAGGATTGAATCAATAGTATTAAAGGCTCTACGTCAAATCGGACTGATGAGTCCTAATATTGAGATTAAGCAACCTTAGGTTGTTTAATCTCTTTTTTTGTTGTTGAGGCAAATAGTCGCGAAATTATAATAATTCGATTACGTAAATTATCATAATTTCTATAACCAAAAGATACCCTTTTAATGAGTTTGATTTTATTATTAATTCCTTCTAACGGACCGTTGGTCAGGTTAGAATATATCATGGTGTTTTCAATGAAAGCTGTTAATCTTCTTAAAGTTCTAATAACTGGACGTAATTTAGGACACACATCTGAAAGATGAATAGAAAAGAGTTTATGAGTAAATTTCTCTATTTGGTTTTCTTTTAATAATCGTCTTAGCTCATGAACGTAGTGATA
This sequence comes from Staphylococcus sp. NRL 16/872, assembly GCF_022815905.2. Lineage (NCBI taxonomy): Bacteria > Bacillati > Bacillota > Bacilli > Caryophanales > Staphylococcaceae > Staphylococcus > Staphylococcus sp. NRL 16/872. The sequence continues at coordinate 695,861 of NZ_CP119327.1, forward strand.
TGTATTAAATAATTCAACATCTACACTTAATAAGTAATTCATAATTCCTTTTTCGGTTTTCCACTCTTTAAATAAACGAACTTTACGATAATTAAATGCTTCTAGCGTTTCAAAAGGTTTAAGAAATAGTTTCCAATAACTTTTATATTTATTATAAAGCGGTCTATTAGAGGTTTTATAACAATTCATTATATGAACTCTAGACATATTTAACGCTCGATTTAAAGATTGAACAATATGAAAACGATCAATAATAATCTTCGCATTAGGAAATAATTGCTTGATTAGCGACATATAGGGTTCATACATATCAATCGTTACAGTTTTGACTTTTTGTCTTAGTTTCAAGGAATAACGATAAAAATGATCTTTCAGCGATTTTAACTTACGATCTGCTACCACATCTACGATGCGGTGCGATACAGCATCTGCATAAATAAAACTCATTTTTCCAATTACATTTTTAACACTTTTAAATTCGTCCATCATTAAGTGTTCAGGTAAAGCATCAAAAGAAGACTGACCTACGTCGCTTGCCGCTTGATTAATCACTCTAGATACAGTCATTGATGATACTAAGCATGACTTAGCGATAGATTTTTGAGAGCGGTATTCTTGCGCTTTATCTAAAACTGCAAGTTTTGTTTTGTTAGAAATAAAACAATAATCGTCGACAATATTAGATTTAGCAGTAAAATAACTATCACATGTTTTACAATAAAATCTTTGTTTTTGAAGCTTTAAATAAGCAGGCATTTCCATAATTTTAAGTAAAGTAATCGTTGAAGTTTTCTTACCATTTTTCACTATAGAGAAATTTTCGTTTTTAGTTAAACAATTTTCACAATGTGTAGGTTGATAAGTAAGCTCTGCATAGTAAAACAGACTCTTTCGTCCTTTATATTTTTTCTCAGTCACTTCATCTGAAAAACTTAGATTTTTATCTTTAATTCTTAATGTATTTAATATAGACTTACACATAGGCGCATTACCTTTCTTTTTTATTTGGTGTGGTAGCTAATAATTATAGAGGTAATTGTGCTATTTTTGTATTCAAAACATAAAAATCGGGCTGATGATTTTTTATCATCAGTCCGATTTATTATAGAGCCGTATTAAATTAACTATTAATTCAATCCTCTTTTTTATCTCAATTATTTATTAACGATAAATTGTGGTTCTTCACCGTTTAATTTTTTAATAGTATCATTTGCGACTATTTTAGACATCATATCTCTAGCTTCGAATGTAGCATTACCGATATGTGGCGTGATTACTACATTGTCTAATGATTTTAAGCCTTCAGTAATTTCAGGTTCGAATTCATACACATCTAGAGCAGCGCCTTCGATTTCTTTATCATTTAGTGCTTTAACTAAAGCTTCTTCATTTACGATAGGACCACGACCAGCATTAATTAAATAAGCAGTTTGTTTCATTTTCTTAAACTGATCACTATCAATCATATGGTGTAAATCAGAATTATATGCAGCGTTAATAGTAATGAAGTCTGCATTTTCAAGTAATGTATCTAAATCTACATATTTAGCACCAATCTCACGTTCTTTTTCTTTCTTTTGATGAGGGCCAGTATATAAAATATCCATATCAAAAGCTTTAGCACGTTGAGCTACAGCACTCCCGATTTCGCCAAGACCTATGATACCGATTGTTTTACCTGAAACTTCTCGACCTCTGAAGAATAAAGGTGCCCAACCATCGAATCCTTTAGTACGTGATAATTTATCACCTTCAACGATACGACGTGCCACTGCAAGTACTAAACCAAATGTTAATTCAGCAGTTGAAGCTGTAGATGCTTTTGGTGTATTAGTAACATCAATGTCTTTTTTTCGTGCATACTCAATATCTACATTATTGAAGCCAGCACCGTAGTTAGCGATGATTTTAAGATTTTTACCACTATCAATAACGTCTTGATCGACGTTAGTAGATAAAATACTGATGAGCGCAGAAGCATCTTTTACGCCTTCTTTAAGCGTTTCTTTGTCTATGATGCCATCACCCTCATACATTTCAACTTCGAAATGTTCTTTAAGTAAATTTAATCCTACTTCAGGAATTGCTCCAGCGATGTAAACTTTTTCCATTAAACTCACTCCTTAACGTATCATTCTCTTTAAGTATAATAAAAGAAGAAAACGTATACAAATTAAATATTTAACCTGCTACTGAAGAAGTTTTAAGCCTATCACTGAAATTAAAATGAGTGAAATAAAAAAGATACGCATGAAATGTTTAGATTCATTATAAATAATCATTCCAAGTATAGCGCCACCAGCAGTGCCTATACCAGTCCAAATAGCGTATGAGGTACCCATTGGTATAGAAATCATTGCTATTTTAAGAAAGCTAAAACTGAATACAAACGTGATCGCCATCATAATAATCAGCCACTTCTTTTTGGTGCGAGCAAATTCATTTAACCACACGACGCCAAGTACTTCTAATAATCCAGCAATTACTAAGCATATCCAAGACATCTTATATTCCTCCTTTATCTGGTTCATTGGTTGAAAGTTTAAGGCCAATAATACCTATTATGAGTAATACAAGTAGTCCAATCTTAGTAATTGAAAATGACTGATTAAAAAATAGCATATCAGTAATAACCGTGCCTGCAGCTCCTATACCGACAAACACTGCATATACAGTACCCACCGGTAAATGATTAGAAGCAGATAACATTAAATAAAAACTAAGAGATAAAAAAACTAAAGTAAATAGCCATGTAAGGACATTATGAGCATTATCTAACCCAATTACCCAAACTACTTCTATAAGACCGGCGAGTATTACTTTTAGCCACTGCATTGTATAACCTCCTTGCAGTATAAATAGTAATAAATATATTTTCTCAAAGTTTATATGTAAATTCAAAATAACCTTCTAGTTTAAAGGTAAGTTGAACCGAACTAGAAGGTTGAATAATACGTAAAAAATTAATATTTATTTTATATAACTTAAGATAAATGAATATAGTTATATGAACTTACTTGGCTAGCTGAAATTGTACGTGTATCTTTGACGTAAGGGCCACCATTATAATTCATTTCAGAAATTGTTATTGAGCCATCATTATTTACACTTTCTACATAAGCGACATGTCCCATGCTTCCTTGACTAGTTTGAAGAATAGCACCTTGCACAGGTGTATTGTTCACAGTATAACCTGCTGCTTGAGCGGCACTTGCCCAATTATTTGCATTTCCCCAAGTTGATCCAATTTTACCACCAACTCTATCATATACGTACCAAGTACATTGTCCAGCTGTATATAAGTTGCCAGATGATGATGTCGTTTGTGTTGAAGATGATGTAGTAGTTGAACTACTAGTAGCATAACTTGTTGATGAGTTGCTACTGATAGATGTTGTATTTGATGTGCTATGTGTATTATAAAATGATTGTTGTTGTGGTGCTGGAGTATGATTATATTCAGCAGCGTCTGCATGGTTTGCACTTAAACCTAATGCTGAGGCACCGATGCCAGCTGTTAATGTTGAAATAGTAATAATTTTATTCATTGTAAAAAGTCCTCCCAAATTTGTCTTCAACAATAGGTTGATTAGCGATATGTTGAAGAAACTTTAAATCTAAAATTGAATAGTTAATTGTCGTTCCCAACGACAACATATACTTTAGCAGAATATTATAAAGCTATGGGCAATGTAACTATTTCGTAAATGAAATACAAAAACCTTGAACAACTTCGTAATAGAAGCATGTCCAAGGTTACAGGCTGTAATAAAACTTTGAAAGCATGTGTTTCCTATGAAAATTGAATACTTTTAACTTACATTGACTTTATTAATATTACAAAATGTTGTAATAAATAAGTCCTATAACATTCTATTTAAAAAATCGAATAGAAAGCGGAACAACATATTCATTACCACTAAAATATTTTACACAGGCCACTATGTGAAATATGATATACAAAATAGAAATAACAAAAATTGCTAAGGCTAAAATAATAACTAATAATCCTAAAAAGATAGATAAAGAATCAATATTTAATGCGAAGCCAAGAAAAATAGGAATAAATAAAAGGCCTAAAACAACATTCCAAATAAAATACGAAATAATCATGTTAAAGTAATTTTTGCCAGCTTGATCAATCAGACGGGCTTCATTGCGTTTGATAGCCCAAATGATAATTGGTCCAATAATTGAAGTGAAAAAGCCTAGTAAAAAAATAAGCATAGACATTAATCGTGCGTCATCATTATTGTTGTTTAGGTTTTGTTGATTTGCTTGGTAAGCATAATTCTCTGTCATGTGAAATCTCCTTATTAATTAAATTGTATTTCTTACTACAAATATAACAAAATTTTAAATTATATTTTAGTGGATTTTAAATATAATTTATGGACTTGTTTAAAATTTTTCTAAGACGGTTATATATAACGATACTATATTAAAAGATGCGTTTCTTAATACGCATCTTTATTTTTTGAAGAACTTTAAAAAGAATTTAAGTAAGATTTCTACATATTTTAATGTTTAACAACTATTAAGAAAAGAGGGTTATTAAATGAAAATAGCAGTCGTAGGATCAGGCAATGGCGCAGTAACTGCTGCGGTAGATATGGTAGACCAAGGTCATGATGTGAAGTTATATTGTCGAAATTCATCGATTAAAAAATTTCAAAATGCGATGGATAAAGGTGGATTTGATTATAACGATGAAAGAGAAGAAAAATTCATTCCATTTACAGATATAAGTGATGATATTTCTTACGTACTAAAAGACGCTGAAATTATTCAAGTTGTTATTCCTTCTTCATATATTGAATATTACGCGAAGATTATGGCTGAACATGTGACAAATGATCAATTAATCTTCTTCAATATCGCTGCTGCAATGGCGTCCATTCGTTTTATGAATGTACTGGAAGATCGTCATATTGAGGTGCAACCTAAGTTTGCGGAAGCTAATACATTAACATATGGTACACGTGTAGATTTCGAAGAGGCGCGCGTAGATTTATCACTTAAGGTACGTAAAGTCTTCTTTTCAACTTATAAAAAGGAAGAATTAAGTGAGAGCTTCGAAAAAGTGAGTCAGATTTATCCTTATTTAGTTAAAGAGGAAAATTTATGGAAGACTAACTTAGAAAATGGTAATCCAGAGGTTCATCCTGGACCAACATTACTGAATGTAGGGCGTATAGACTATGCTGATTCATTTGCATTATATAAAGAAGGGATTACAAAACATACGGTTAGATTATTACATGCAATTGAATTAGAGCGTTTAACACTAGGACGTAAATTAGGCTTCGAACTTTTAACTGCAAAAGAAGCCCGTATTCAACGCGGTTATTTAGAAAGAAAAGATGAAGATGAACCGTTAAATCGTTTATTTAACACAAGTCCAGTATTCTCTCAAATTCCAGGACCTAATTCTGTACAAAACCGCTATCTAACTGAGGATATAGCGTATGGTCTTGTTTTATGGTCAAGCTTAGGACGTGCCATTGATGTAGATACGCCTAACATTGATGCCGTTATCATGATTGCTTCTACTATTTTAGAAAGAGATTTCTTTAATGAGGGATTAACTGTAGAAGAATTAGGTTTAGATAAACTTGGACTAGAATAGTACAAGAGTAGAAGTGAATAGATTGAAATCAAACAGAAAAGAGGTTTTTAAAAAATAATTAAGGGGGATGATTATGAAAAGGAAACCAACATTTTTTGAGGCAATATCTACAATTATTGTGATGGTGATTGTTGTAACCACAGGCTTTATTATATTTGATATACCTATTCAAGTTTTATTATTAATATCTTCAGCCTATGCTGCATTAATCGCTTTTCGAGTTGGATTGAGATGGACGGATTTAGAAGAAGGTATTACACATCGTTTAACGACTGCGATGCCTGCGATATTTATCATTTTAGCAGTAGGGATTATTGTAGGTAGTTGGATGTATTCAGGTACTGTGCCAGCGTTAATTTATTATGGTTTGAAATTTCTTAATCCTAATTATTTTTTAGTCTCAGCATTTGTTATTTCAGCAATTTGTAGTGTGGCTACAGGTACAGCATGGGGTTCGGCTTCAACAGCTGGTATCGCATTAATCTCAATTGCTGGCCAATTAGATATGAATTTAGGAATGGCAGCAGGCGCAATTATTGCCGGTGCTGTTTTTGGTGATAAAATGTCACCTTTATCAGATACTACAAACTTAGCTGCATTAGTCACTAAGGTTAATATCTTTTCTCATATTAGAGCAATGATGTGGACTACCATTCCAGCTTCAATTATCGGTATTATTGTATGGTTCTTCGCAGGTTTAAATTCTAAAAGTAGTGCCAATTCTAAACAAATTAAGGCATTATTAAATGAACTTTCAACAGCCTATAATATTAATATTTGGGTCTGGGTGCCTTTAATAGTCATCATAATATGTCTACTATGTAAAGTTTCTACGGTACCGTCAATGCTAGCTTCTAGTTTGAGTGCGCTTATCGTAGGTTCATTGAATAATCATTTCAATATTGTTGATGGTTTTAAAGCAACATTTGATGGCTTTAAATCAGAAATGACTGGTATGAGTCATTTTTCTAAAAATGCCACGACCTTGATGGAACAGGGCGGCATGATGAGTATGACACAAATTATTGTTACTATCTTCTGTGGCTACGCGTTTGCAGGGATTGTAGAAAAATCAGGATGCTTAGATGTTATGGTACAAACTGTGTCTAAAGGCGTAAAATCGGTTGGCACATTAATATTGATTACTGTTATATGCTGTTTAATGATGGTATTTGCTGCTGGGGTAGCTTCAATCGTTATCATTATGGTAGGTGTGTTAATGAAAGAAATGTTTGAAGATAGAAACTTGGATAGAAGTAATTTATCAAGAACATTAGAGGATTCAAGTACCATGGTATTACCTTTAATACCTTGGGGCACATCAGGTATATATTATACCCAACAATTAGGCGTTTCAGTTGATCAATTCTTTATTTGGACAGTCCCATGTTATTTATGTGCTGTTCTAGCAATTATTTATGGTTTTACTGGTATTGGTATTCGTAAAAAAAGTAAGAATGAAAATGTAAATAATTCGTAAATAAAATGTTTAATTTTCTATATAACGGATATAAATAAGTATGTTAGAACATTACATAGATATTTTGTAGCGATGATATCTATTTATTTTGTTTTTAACTAACAATATCCTCAAAATAGATAAAAGTAGTGGATTCAATTTTTGTAGCGAGAATTGAATCCACGAATGAGAAGTAACCCAAATAAATATAATGTGATATTGAAAAAGGTTAAGCAGAAACTCATCTGAGTCTTTGCTTAACCTTTTTGGCGTAAAAAAAAGGATTGTCATTTTAGACAATCCTTTAGCAATGTGAGCAATATTAGTGAATGTAGCTATATGCAGCAGCTTGGCTAGCTGATAATGTACGTGAAGTTACAACACCAGGACCGTGACCATAGTTCATTTCAGATACAGTTACTGAACCGTCATTTCCTACGCTTTCAACGTAAGCAACGTGACCGTAAGCACCTGCAGTAGATTGCATAATTGAACCAACTGAAGGTGAGTTGTTTACAGTGTAACCAGCTGCTGAAGCTGCACTTGCCCAGTTGTTAGCGTTACCCCATAATGAGCTAATTCTACCACCTACTCTGTCGTATACATAATAAGTACATTGACCAGAAGTATATAAGTTACTACCAGAGCTTGCAGAGTTAGAAATTGAAACGCCATTAGATGATGGTGCAGCTGTAGTTGTTACTTTAACGTTATTATTTGAAGTTGAATAACTAGTAGTTGTGTTTCCAGTAGTTTGAGTACCTGCATTATAAGATTGAGTACTAGTTCTACTGTAGTTATTGTTAGCATAGTGATTATAGCTATTGTAGTTGTAATTACTGCTATTATTATTGTTATTGTAACTATAGTTGTAGTTATAGTTGTAATTGTAGTTGTTATGATTATTATTAGTATTTGTAGTGTTAGTTGTATAAGTTTGGTTTGAGTGACTTAAACGATCTGGGCTCCAGTTACCTTTCCAAGTGTAATGATAGTTACCTTGTTGGTCGATAGTGTAAGAGTAGCTGTATGAAGTTGGATCGTTTGGATTGTAACCTTGTTCAGCAGCTTGTGCTTCGTGACCATGTCCAGCGATAGCGATTGTTGCAACTCCTGCAGTAGCGATTGTAGCTGTAGCGATTTTTTTCATTTTAAAATATCCTCCTGAGAATTAAATTAATTTTTATTTATTTATTTAATAGTCATTGGTTGACTTTAAGTCCTATGATTAACTTGTTTCTTTTCGACAAGGAATACTTTAGCAGAAAAAAGCAGATTTGTGGGCATTGTTACCATTTTGTAATTTATTGCTAATATATTTTGGTTGAATGAGTATTGATTGAAATTTTTTGTAATATTTAAAAATACTGTCATATCAGTTTTTATGAGTTTTTATGAAATGTAAACTCATTTTTCTGTAATCTTACTGTAAAAAAACAGCAAAAATTTTTCCCTTTGAAAAGATATTAAAATTTATAAGTTTTGAACTGTATTTTAATATTAGACTAATAAAATTTTGCTTTTTAATCACTTTATTTATGGAGGGGTTAAAAAATGGATAGTGTTTAAGTGAAAAATGATATTTTAAAAGCGCTATATATTAAATAAACTAAAAATAAGATAATAAAGTGATATAATTAGTCAAAAGTTTGCTACTGGTAATACCGAAATAAAACATACAATTATATATGAAGATAGACATTCGATGAAGAACGATGATGTATTACCTCGTAGTATGTCATCGTTAATAGGAAAGAGAGTTATAGGGGAAGATAACTTAATTTCTATTTATGTCGTGTCTTTATATATTATAAAGTGAGAGGACATATGTATGATTAATAACTTTTCGGTAAAACTTTTAAAAAATATAAAGATAAGTAGGCAAAAGGAATCGAATATCAAATTAATCTATTGGCTAAAGGGATCTGGACAGATTACTTTAAATTTAGATAAATTTCAAATGAAATCACGTGATTTAATATTTATTATGCTCAATGATTTATATTCTATTGAAAGTAAAGAAGATTCTATTGTTGCAGTAATGGAAATTGCTTTTAAAGATTATTTAAGATACGCAGATGATTATATTAAATTACATGGTTATAAATTTTCATCAATAGAAAGAAAGCAAATGGAACCTTTCATTATTAATTTACTTGAATTTGAATGTCGGAAACCTAAAATTCTTCATATAAAAGATAAATTAGTTAAACACTTGTGTGTAGAATTAGGATACATTCAACGCAAACATCGTCAGAATTCTAAATTAGAGAATGCATTAGTTGACGAAGTGCATGAATATATCATCGAACATCATGATCAAAAGATTAATAGACAAGATCTTGCAAATTCTTTGAATATGTCAAATAAAGAATTGAGTCAGGTCATTAAATATCATACACCCTACAATAATATTACTCAGTATATTAATGATGTTAGATTAAAGTTGTGTTTAATAGATATTTTGAAAAGTAAAACACTTATCCAAGATATCGCTTTTGAACATGGTTTTAATCATTTTCCACGTTTTATTGCTCTATTTAATGAGAAATACGGTGCAACACCTGGGCAAGTAAGAAAAAATAAACAACCCTTAAATTTAAACAATTTAGAAACAAAAGAAATACCTTTCGATGAGAAAGCACAACTACTCATTGCTGAGGCAAAAAGTCATTATCATTAATAATATTAGTAATTACTTCTATATAAATATAGGTGGTTAATGTGTACTGAATAACTATTACTAAAAAAATAATGCTTATCTAATTTTTAAAACATTAACATGATATATGAAGATATTGATATCTCAATTGAAGATAGAAATATAGACGTTTATCTTCTACTCCAATCATTTAATATTGGATTTATATGCAAGATCATGAGGTGACATGTATCATGGAAAAAAGAAAATTAGAGATTTTATTATTTTATTTAGTCTATATTAAAGCTATTAGCGAAGTTTTAAAGTATTCAAGAAATTTAACTTTAGATCAACTAAAGTTATTGAATGAAATTATTACTTATAATGAAACTCATCAACGTGGTGTATATATAGAGGATTTAATTAAATCAATGCACATGTCTAAAAGAAATATTAGATATAATTTAGAACATTTATATCACTTGGAGTGGATCATTAAAGTTCGAGATGATACGGATCAACGACGTTTATTAATTTTACCAACTAACTTTTACCATAAAAAGTTAGATATTCTGTTTATAGAAGTTGAGGAATTAATTAAATTAAAATATTTCAGTGCAGAATTAAGTCATATTCAATCTTTAAAACTGTCCTATGTCATTATCATTAGTAGTGCTTTAAATCAGGTGAAACAAATTGCACAACGATATAATTTAACATTAGATGAGTTATTTATTTTAGGAAAATTAATTTACTCTCACGGTACGATTTCCTTAAAATCAGTTAACGATTTCTCTCATCATTGTTTAATAGGTACACCTAATACAATTAATCGTTTATCTCAAAAAGGTTATATCGTCAAATGTAGGAATAATAAAGATGAACGTTTGGTAAATATTAAAATAGTAGAATCGCGAGCATATGAAACCGAAACCTTATTTATTCAATGTTACAATAAACTTCAAACGGAAATGAAAATAAATGATTTAACATGAAACGAGAAGGAGTTTATTTTTTATGATATTGGATAATGTAAATCCTGATGATTTATTCCCAACTGAAAAAAAGGGGCCTTCAGTGTTAGGTATGATTGAATATAAAGTACAAGAACAAACTGAATTTGAAGGTGCTTTTATAGCCACATCTGAACGTTTAATTATGAACGTGGATATGAACGGTCAGTTTTATTATAGAAACATCCCATATAATGAAGTTGAAAATATAGAATATAATGGTGAAGACGTTATTTTTACATTTAATATTGGTAAAGTACCAATGACACGTATTCAATCAGAGGATGTTAAGTCTTTTGTAGAATATGTGGAGGAAAAAATTAAATAGATAAAATGAAGAAATAATAGACTAGTATGGTTCTTGATATTTGTTTAAGAGAGCTGTCCTAGTATTTTTATATCTCAGAAATTCATTGTTAAATTGATTAAGCGTAATTTAATTGAGCGAATTAGAATTTAATATATAATATCATTTTAAGTTCATAAAAATATTGAAATATTATACTTAAATGTTATAAAATAAATTTTATAGCATAAGAAATGTTTAGTTTAGTAGTAATAGGACAAATGAACCTTGTAGCAACGAGATGTACATCGGAGGAGTGGTTTAGAATATGGGACAAATTAAAGACATCAATGATTTAGTTAACGCAACATTTCAAGTGAAAAAATTTTTTAAGGATACTAAAAAGAAATATAACTTAAATTATGAAGAAATTTATATTTTGAATTATATTGTTAAAAGTAAGACCAATGAAATAACTTCTAAAGAAATTGCGACTTATTCAGAATTTAAACCTTATTACTTGACTAAAGCATTACAAAAATTAAAAGATTTACAGTTATTATCAAAAAAACGTAGCATACAAGATGAAAGAACAGTTATTGTTTATGTAACAGAGGAACAACGCGAAAAGATTAATAAGTTAATTGCTGAACTAGAGAAATACATTAAATAATACGTCGGCATTAATATAATAATTATGTATGAAGAGTCTGGGACATAATTACTAGAGAAATAGCCAGTAAATGAGTTTTAACAAATTCATTTACTGGCTTCTTTATTTACAATACTCCGTATTGTTGGCTCGCTTTCTTAGGGGACAGCTTCAGCTTGTCCTGTTCCCTCAAGAGTCTCGCCAAAATACTTTGTATTTATATGTAATTTTACATTGTAATACTTTAAAAAAATAAGGCACTTTCGTATAATTTAATAAACATCACTAAACTAAATTAACGAGGTGCCTTATGTATAAAAATTATAACATGACTTAACTTACTCTACCAATGGAAACTTCAGTTCTTATCCCCACAAATGATATTTCACGACATGTAAATGATATTGTTGAAACAATTCCTGACAATGAATTCGATGAATTCAGACATCACCGTGGTGCAACTTCGTACCATCCTATTTTTAATGTCCATGACTTTTGTCATCTTGATAGTTAACTTTAATTTGTTAAAGTCGAGTGTTAAACTAAGATTAAACGATACTTTAAATAATGAATAGGTGAGAGAAGATGTTAGATTCATTTTTAATAAATTCTGAAATTCAAAAAAAGTGGATTAAAAAGTTTGAAACCATTGAAGATACTTTTAAAGAAAGAGCGGCATATAATGATATCCATTCAAGTTTCCCATTTGAAAATATAGAATGGTTAGTCAATGAAGGATATAGTTTACTTACTTTACCAGTTGAATATGGAGGGGAAGGTGCCACAATTGAAGATATGGTTGTTCTACAAAGTTATTTAGGATCGCTTGATGGCGCTACTGCATTGTCTATAGGTTGGCATTTAAGTGTAGTAGGTCAGTTATATGAACAACACATGTGGGATGAAGCCATGTTAAAACAGTTTGCTGACGATATCAGAAATGGGGCATTGGTAAATAGAGCCGTGAGTGAAGCAGATACAGGCAGTCCAACAAGAGGAGGACGTCCCGCAACGCACGCCACTAAAACTGAGAACGGCTATAAATTAAATGGAGTTAAGACGTTTACTTCAATGAGTAAAGCACTTACATATTATATAGTTGCTGCATATGTAGATGACATCGAAGAAGTTGGCTTCTTTCTAGTTCCTCGTGAACTGAAAGGCGTAGAAATAGCTGACAATTGGAATATGGTGGGAATGCGAGCTACTGAAAGCCATGATTTAGTACTTAATGATGTGTATCTTCCTTTCGAGAATTTTGTTGAAGGAAAAAGAAAGCCACAACCTAACGGGTGGATTTTACACATTCCAAGTACCTATTTAGGAATAGCACAAGCGGCTAGAGATTACGCAATTGGCTTTGCTAAGCAGCATTCACCTAATAGTATCAAAGGTACTATTGCAGAACTACCGACCGTACAACAAAATGTCGGTAAAATGGAATCTTTATTACTTTCATCAAGACATTTTTTATGGAGTACTGCTAAAGGCTATCAAACTATCAATGAAAACCCGAATGTTTGGAATGAAACGTCAGCAAGTAAAATTTTAGTAATGAATCAAGGATTAGAAGTGATTGATTTAGCGATGAGAATTGTAGGTGCGAAAAGTCTAGAAATGGATCGACCTCTACAACGTTATTATCGCGATATGCGTGCTGGTCTACATAATCCGCCTATGGAAGACGCTGCATATACCAATATAGCAAAATCAGTTTTAGGTTTATTTTAAATTTTAATAAAGTGTTACTTAAATAATTAGTTTAAATCAAATAATTAATGATTTAGCTAATTATTTTTTATTTAAATATTGAAAAAATTTATTGTAAATTCGTTACAGCTCATGTATAATTTTAATGAAATTGATAATCGTTTTCACTAGGAGGAAATATGAAAAAGTTAATTTTTCCATTAATCGCTTTAATGATCGTTTTAGCTGCATGTGGGAATGGCGGTTCAAACGATTCAAGTAAATCAGGTTCAAAAGAAGAAACAAAATCATATAAGTTAGACAGTGGCAAAACAATAAAAATTCCTAAAGATCCAAAGCGTATCGCAGTCGTTGCTCCAACGTTTGCAGGTGGTTTACATAAATTAGGCGCTAATATCATTGCTGTAAGCAATCAAGTAGATCAAAGTCCGATTTTAAAAGATAAATTTAAAGATGTAACTAAAATTGGTGACCAAGACGTAGAAAAAGTTGCTAAACAAAAACCGGATTTAATTATCGTTTACTCAACTGATAAAAACATTAAAAAATACGAAAAAATCGCACCAACAATTGTTGTAGATTATGGTAAACATAAATACTTAGAACAACAAGAAATGTTAGGTAAAATTGTTGGTAAAGAAGATGAAGTGAAAAAATGGGAAGAAAAATGGAAAGAACAAACTAAAAAAGATGGTGAAGACATCAAAGATGCCATTGGTAAAGATTCAACTGTTGCTATTTTAGATGAATTTAATAAAAAATTATACACTTACGGTGACAACTGGGGCCGTGGTGGAGAAGTATTATATCAAGCATTTGGTTTAAAAATGCCAAAAGGGCAACAAGACTTAGTTAAAAAAGAAGGTTGGGCTGAAGTAAGCCAAGAAAAGATTGAAGATGTAGCAGGAGATTATATCGTTTCAACAGGTGAAGGCAAATCTAAACCAAGTTACGAAACTACAAATATTTGGAAAAACTTACCAGCTGTCAAAAATGATCATGTAGTTGAAGTAAAAGCTGAAACATATTGGTATAATGATCCATATACATTAGACTTCATGAGAAAAGATTTAAAAGACAAATTAATCAAAGCAAGTAAATAAAAATTTTTTAATAGCGACTATCAATTTAAGTAATACAGTTATGAAGAAAGCTATGATTACGTATAATGTAATCATAGCTTTTTATTTTATACACTAAAGGAGATGTAATAATGTCTAAGGTATATTTTAATCATGATGGAGGGGTAGATGATTTAATCTCTCTCTTTTTATTATTACAAATGGAGAACATTGAACTTATTGGTGTGAGTACTATTGGCGCAGATTGCTACTTAGAGCCATCACTTAGTGCGTCTTGTAAGATTATTAATCGCTTCTCTAACGCTTCATTAAAAGTTGCGCCATCATATGAGCGTGGGGCTAATCCTTTTCCAAAAGAATGGCGAATGCATGCTTTCTTCATGGATGCCTTACCTATATTAAATGAACAGACTGCTAACACTCAATCTACTATGAGCCACTTAGAGGCGTATCAAGATATCATTGAAACGTTAACGCACTCTGAAGAGAAGGTAACCTTACTATTCACTGGTCCGCTTACAGATTTAGCTAAAGCATTAAAAATTCAACCCGAAATTACTAACAATATTGCAAAACTTGTTTGGATGGGCGGGACTTTTCTTGAAAAAGGAAATGTAGAAGAACCTGAACATGATGGCACAGCCGAATGGAATGCGTTTTGGGATCCAGAAGCGGTAAAAACTGTATTCGACAGCGACATTGAAATAGACATGGTTGCCTTAGAAAGTACAAATCAAGTACCACTGACACCAGCTGTACGACAAATGTGGGCAAACGAACGTTCATATATAGGTGTAGATTTTTTAGGGGTGAGTTACGCAGCGGTACCACCACTTACACATTTCGTGACCAATTCAACTTATTTCTTATGGGATGTATTAACGACAGCTTACGTAGGTAAAGCGGATTTAGTTCACTCAATAAAAGTTAACGTGGATGTAGAAAGTCGAGGTCCGAGTCAAGGACGCACATATCTTACAGAACAAGGACGCCCAATCCATGTAGTTACTGTAGTAAAACATGATGAATTCTTTAAATATATTACTGATTTAGCGAAAAGAATAGAAACGTAAACATAATGTAAACTTTTTATACAAATAAGTTTACATTAGTGGTATAATCATCTTCGTAAAAGGAGGATGTATAATGAATACAAAGAATTTAGTATATACAGCATTAATGACAGCAATTATATGTGTATTAGGATTAGTTCCTGGTTTCCCGCTTCCATTTATGCCTGTACCTATTGTTTTACAAAATATTGGGATATTTTTAGCAGGGATTATTTTAGGTAAAAAATATGGTGCCTTAAGTGTCATTGTATTTTTATTACTAGCAGCTGCCGGTTTACCAGTCTTATCTGGAGGTCGTGGTGGTATTGGCGTATTTGCAGGACCATCAGCAGGTTTCTTATTCTTATATCCTGTAGTAGCATACCTAATCGGATTCGTAAGAGATCGCTATATTCACAAAATTAATTTTATTGTGTTGTTCATTCCAACAGTTGTATGTGGCATTTTACTTTTAGATATTGTAGGCACAATGGTCATGGGCTTCATTATTGACATGCCAGTTAGTAAAGCAATTGTATTTTCACTAACATATATTCCGGGCGATTTAATTAAAGCTATCATAGCTTGCTTAATCGGTACAACAATGCTAAATCATTCTCGCTTTAAAAATTTGATACAATAAACGTATTAAATTGTTTATATACATAGGGGATGAACGATATGAGTGCAATATCTATGAAAAACATTGCTCAAGAAGGTCAACGTTATTTAGAAGATGAACAAAAAATCATCTATTTAACACCTTCACAACCTTTGAAATATGATACGAATAAGTGGGTTTATAAAACACTTCCCACTTTAGAACAATGGCATCAAGATATAGCACAGCAATTTAAATTACATAAGCAACAATCATCTAACCACTTAGCATTTACTTTTCCAGAGAATGAATCGCTTAATCAAACATGGCTTTCAGAAATTAAAAATGAAGGCTTTCAATTAGGCATATTAGAACTATATATAATAGAAGGAACAGAGTTAGTTCGATTTAAACGACGCCCTGATATAACAATAGGTCGAGTGGATGCTAATAATATAGAAGATTATTTAGCTATCTATCGTTCATTTGCTTTGCCTTACGGAGAAGACTTCGCAAATGAAAGTGTTAACACTACAAGAGAAACCATATTAAATAAGGAAGATACGGTTTCAAGATGTGTGGCATATTTAGAGGGAAAAGCAGTAGGAACTGTAGATGTTATTGAAACAGATAAAACGGTAGAAATTGATAGTTTTGGTGTATTAGAAGGTTACCAACGCCAAGGTATTGGTACAACAATACAGTCTTATATTGGCGAAACAGCAGGGAAACGTCCTGTTATACTTGTAGCAGATGGAGAAGATACTGCGAAAGATATGTATATCAAACAAGGCTATACCTATCAAAGTTTCATTTATCACATCGTTAAAGAAAATGTAGAATAGAAATTAAAAGAAGCGGCGTCATCAAATATTTAGTTTGATGGCGCCTCTTCTATTCTTTCAGGATGACTATATACGTTAAAATTGCCATCTCTTATAAAACCAATTGCTGTAATATTAAGATCATTAGCGAGTGTAATTGCTAATGTCGTAGGGGCCGATTTAGATAAAATAACACCTACACCAATTTTTGCTGCCTTAAGTAATATTTCAGATGAGATACGACCACTAAAGATAAGTACTTTATTTCTAACAGGAATATGACGTTGCAAACAAAACCCATAAAGTTTGTCTAACGCATTATGACGACCAATGTCTTGTCTATGCTCAAAGAATTCATTTCCATCACTGATAGCGGCATTGTGTAACCCACCTGTCTTCTTAAATAAGGTGCTGGCACTTTGTAACGCGGTCATCATATTCAACACTTGCTTAGGAGTCAAAGTGATTTTAGACATAGATGTTTTAGCAACGGCTGCATCATTATGGAAGTAAAATTCACGACTTTTCCCACAGCAAGAAGCAATCATACGTTTAGTAGAGTATTCAAATCGATCGCCCAAATCTTTCGTCAATTCTACATGCGCGAATCCTTTACTATCATCAATCTGTAATGATTTTATTTCTTCTTTTTTGAAAATGGCGCCCTCAGAAGCTAAGAAACCGACGACTAATTCTTCCATATGAGTAGGACTACAAATGACAGTCGCAAATTCAGAACCGTTAACCATAATAGTTAAGGGAAATTCAGTCACATAACTGTCTGTTGTTTCAAATAATTTGCCATCTTCATAGCGCATGATGGATTGTCCTTTTAAAACATCTTCATCCATTAATCTATCTCCTTTTTTAAATACTCATTATTATATTATAGCTTAAATAAAAATAATGAAATAAATTTGTTCTTTAAGATTATTAATAAACAAGTTGAAGAAAATGAATATAAAATAATGTAATATCACAGTAATGTGACACAATTTAATTTAATATGAAAAAATTTATTTTATCATCTTCTAAACAAGTGAAAAAAGTGTATAATTGATTATATAACAAGGAGGTATTTTAATAATGAATATTAAACATTTCTTGGCTGTCATTGCAACATTAGCTATTATTTTAGCGGGTTGTTCAAATTCAGGAAGTAGTGATGATAACAAAAAATCATCAGACTCAAGTAATAAAGATAGCGATAAAAAACAAGAACTTCGAATTTCAGCAGCAGCTAGTTTAGGTGATGTAAGTAAAGAACTAGAAAAAGAATTTAAAAAAGAGCATAAAAATGTAGATGTTACTTTTAACTATGGTGGTTCAGGTGCATTAAGACAACAAATTGAAAAAGGCGCACCAGCGGATGTATTTATGTCTGCCAATACGAAAGACGTAGATGCATTGAAGAACAAAGACAAGGCTCACGATACATACAAATATGCACATAACAAACTTGTATTAGTTGGTGATAAAAACAGTGATGATTCATCAGTAAAAGATTTAAAAGGTAATGAAAAATTAGCAATTGGTGAAGTTAAAACTGTACCAGCTGGTAAATATGCAAAACAATATCTTGACGATCAAGGTTTATACAACAGCGTGAAAGATAAATTAGTTTTTGCAAAAGACGTTAAACAAGTATTAAATTACGTAGAAAAAGGCAATGCTCAAATGGGCTTTGTTTACAAAACAGATTTATTCACTGACAACAAAAAAACTGATAAAGTAAACGAAATTAAAGAAGTAGACTTGAAAAAACCAATCACTTATGAAGCTGGTGCAACTTCTGATAAAAAACTTGCTAAAGAGTGGATGGATTTCTTAAAATCTGATAAAGCTAAAGACATCTTAAAAGATTATCACTTTGAAGTTTAAGGAGGTTTAATATGCCTGATATAACACCTTTTTGGATCTCTATCAAAGTAGCCGTTATAAGTACAATAATAGTATCAATATTAGGCATTTTTGTATCACGTCTACTTTATAAAGGGAAAGGGCATTTAACTAAACTCCTTGAAAGCTTTATATTATTACCTATTGTTTTACCTCCAACGGTACTAGGGTTTATTTTGTTAATTATATTTTCTCCTAGAAGTGTGGTAGGAAGCTTTTTTACAAATGTACTACATCTTCCAGTAGTATTTACAATGACAGGTGCAGTAATTGCATCTGTCATTGTTAGTTTTCCGTTGATGTATCAACATACGATTCAAGGGTTTAGAGGAATCAATCCTAAAATGCTTAATACTGCTCGTACAATGGGCGCAAGTGAGAACAAAATATTTTATCGTCTAATATTACCTTTGTCTAAACGTTCAATTATGGCAGGTATAATGATGAGCTTCGCACGTGCGATAGGTGAATTTGGAGCTACGCTTATGATAGCAGGGTATATCCCTAATAAAACGAATACCCTGCCATTAGAAATTTATTTCCTAGTTGATCAGGGAAGAGAAAATCAGGCATGGTTATGGGTACTTGTGCTAGTCGCATTTTCAATAACAGTAATAGGGGTATTGAATTTCGCGAATCGAGATAAGTCACAGGAGGTGGAGTAGATGTTACGTCTTAAATTGCAGTATCAATTAAAAAAGACATTTATTGATATTGATATAAATGACACTGCTCCTAAGATTTATGCCATAAGAGGGCCTTCAGGAATTGGTAAAACAACTGTATTAAATATGATAGCAGGTTTACGTAAGCCAGATTATGCGTATATTAAAATTAATGATCGGCTTATAATGGATACAGATAAAAAGGTAAATGTTAAAATACAGGATCGACGCATTGGTTATCTCTTCCAAGATTATCAATTGTTTCCTAATATGACTGTAAAGAAAAATATTACCTTTATGGCAAAATCTTCTGTTCATATAGATTCATTAGTTGAAACGTTAAATATAAAGCATCTTATGAATCAATATCCAGTAACACTTTCTGGAGGTGAATCTCAGCGTGTGGCACTTGCACGCACGCTAAGTGCTAAACCAGATTTAATCTTGTTAGATGAGCCATTCTCAAGTTTAGATGAAAATACTAGAGATGAAGGTATTAAATTGATAAAACGCATTTTTAAAGATTGGAAGATACCTATTATCTTTGTAACCCACTCTAACTATGAAGCAGAAGTACTAGCAGATAAAATCATCAAAATTGGATAATTAATGACATCATACGACAACTAATTGATTTAAAATTATTATTGGATATAAGCGTTCATACATTTACATTGAATAGTAGTTCTAAAATGGATAGTGGAACGTATTTGAGTGCGGGGCCCCAGCACAAAGACTTTCGCATAGAAAGTCTACAAATAAAGCAAGCTGGGGGAGGAACGTAAGTGTTCTAACACTTGCGTAAGTAGTTCTAAGATAGATTACGAAGTGTAGTTGTGGAGACTCCTATGCTAATTATTAATGAACCTAAGTGCTATAGCACTTAGGTAAGTAGTTCTAAAATGGATAATGAAACGTAGTTGAGCGACGCCTGAGGGAGCAGGATGAGTGTCGAGACCAAGGCTCGACCCAGCCCCCCTAGGCAAGCGTCTCAACTTAAGTGTAATGTCAATCCATTTAAGAACTGCTTTACAAGACTACAGGCTTGAGACTTTCCCACAGGAACGCGACACAACTCAAACAAGTAAATATCTATCTAAGAACTACTTTACAAGACCAAGGCTCGAGCCCAGCCCCCTAGGCAAGCGTCTCAACTTAAGTGGAATAAAAATCCATTTAAGAACAACTTTATCAATAGTCTGAGAGCACCTTTTTGAAAAAAAGGTGCTCTATTAGTTATAATAATATTAATTGACTTTAAAATTAGAGAGGATAAATCAATGACTCAAGCACGGTATTCGAGACAAATCTTATTTAAACATATTGGAGAAACAGGGCAAGAAGAGATTGGTCGTAAACATGTATTAATAATAGGTATGGGTGCTTTAGGTACTCATGTTGCTGAAGGTTTAGTTCGTGCAGGCGTACAAGCACTAACTATTGTTGATAGAGATTACATTGAATTTAGTAACTTACAACGTCAAACCCTTTTCACTGAAGAAGATGCCAAAGATATGCTACCTAAAGTAGTGGCTGCTAAAAACCATCTTACCCAAATCAACTCTGACATTCATATTAATGCCTATATCCAACATGTAGATTATTATTTTTTAGAGACCCATGCTAAGGATATCGATTTAATTATAGATGCGACAGATAACTTTGATACACGTCAATTAATTAATGATTATGCTTATAAGATGAATGTCCCGTGGATTTATGGAGGAGTAGTACAAAGTACGTATGCACAAGCAACCTTTATTCCTGGAACAACGCCATGTTTTAATTGTGTGATGCCTCAATTACCGTCTATTAATTTAACATGTGATACTGTGGGTGTGATTCAACCTGCTGTAACTATGACGACAAGCTTTCAACTTAGAGATGCACTTAAGTTATTAACTGGCAATGACATACCAACAAAGCTGACATATGGTGATATTTGGGATGCTAGTCATTACACTATTGGATTTAGTCGAATGCACCGTGAAGATTGTCCTACTTGCGGAAGTAAACCAACTTTTCCGTATTTAAATCAAAATCATACATTATATGCTACATTATGTGGTAGAGATACAGTACAGTATGAAAATCCGGATATTACTCAAGATATGATAGTGACATTTCTTAATGACCATAACTTGAAATATAAATCCAATCAGTACATGGTAATGTTTGAGTTTAAAGGACATCGATTTGTAAGCTTTCAAGGTGGGCGTATACTTGTTCATGGAACAACCACGACGTCAGAGGCTATCAATTTAATTAACCAATTATTTGGATAAAGGAGTGTTTAAGATGCATCAACATGAACACGAAAAAGTAGAAAGAAATATTCGTTGCGCAGTTTTAACAATTTCAGATACACGTGATAAGGAAAGTGATAAAGGCGGTCAATTAGTCCAATCTTTATTACACGATATGAATGTAGAAGTAGATGAGGATCATTACACTATTGTGAAAGATAATAAAGAAGATATTCAATCTCAAATTGACAGTTGGTTGGCTTCTGATATTGATGTCATTATCACTACTGGTGGTACAGGTATCTCTCAAAAAGATATTACAATAGAAGCAATACGCCCCTTACTAGATAAAGAAATTGAAGGCTTTGGCGAATTGTTTAGATACTTAAGTTATACAGAAGATGTAGGTACGAAATCACTTCTTTCAAGAGCGATTGCTGGTACTGTAATGAATAAATTAATCTTTACGCTTCCAGGTTCAACTGGTGCAGTGAAACTAGCAATTGAGAAATTAATTAAACCTGAATTAAATCATATGGTATATGAATTGAATAAATAATAAAAAAAGTCATGAGCGAGTAAAAATGATAGGTTTCCCTAATTTAATTACAAGCTCATGATTATTATAATTAAAAAGAATTTAACGTTGATAATCACCTGATTTGCCACCGGATTTAGACTCAAGATATGTTTCACCAATAATCATACCTTTATCGACTGCTTTCGTCATATCATAAACCGTTAAAGCAGTAGCTGAAGCTGCCGTTAATGCTTCCATTTCAACGCCAGTTTTACCAGTAGTAGAGACGATGGCTGTTATGTTTAATGTGTAAGTATCATCCTCATTTGCTTGCCATGAGAAGTTAACATCAATACCAGTTAAAGGTAGTGGGTGGCACATCGGAATAATAGTGGCTGTATTTTTAGCAGCCATAATACCTGCAATTTGTGCAGTATTTAAAACGTTACCTTTTTTATTTGTATTATCAATGATTTGTTGATAAATAGTGTGATTAACTGTAATGCTTGAATGGGCTTGTGCAGTACGCTTTGTAATGTTTTTATCTGAAACGTCTACCATTTTAGCATTACCTTGTTCGTTAATATGCGTGAATTCTGACATAATAACCCTCCTAGTAGAGTTAGTATATCATGAATTTTATTATTGTATGGAGATGAGAAGAATGGCTGTAGAAAAAAGAAATCCAATACCTGTAAAAGAAGCAATTCATCGAGTAGTAACACAAGATATTTTTACGAAGCATACTACTGTGAATTTAGAAGATAGTTTAGGTCATATATTATCTGAAGATATCGTGGCAACTTATGATATTCCACGTTTTAATAAATCACCTTATGATGGCTTTGCGATTAGAAGTGAAGATTCAGCAGGTGCTTATTCTGAGAACCGTAAACAATTTAAGGTAATTGACCATATTGGTGCAGGTTCTGTTTCTGAAAAAACATTAGGTCAAAATGAAGCTGTACGTATTATGACAGGTGCACAACTTCCCGAAGGTGCTGATGCAGTAGTGATGTTCGAACAAACCGTTGAAGATGGTGATACATTTACTATTCGTAAACCTTTTGAAGCACATGAAAATGTTTCCCTTAAAGGTGAAGAGACAACAACTGGTGATGTTGTACTGAAAAAAGGACAAGTGATTAATCCAGGAGCTATAGCTGTATTAGCTACTTATGGTTATACTGAAGTACCTGTTACTCAAAAACCTAGCGTAGCAATTATAGCAACTGGAAGTGAATTGTTAGATGTACATGAAGAGTTACAACCAGGTAAAATTCGTAATTCTAATGGGCCAATGATTCAAGCATTAGCAGAGAAATTTGGTTTAAAAGTAGAGAATTATAAAATTCAACAAGATGATTTACAAAGTAGTATAGAAGTTGTCAAAGATGCGATGGCTACACATGATATTGTTATTACAACTGGTGGCGTGTCAGTAGGAGATTTCGATTACTTACCTGAAATATACAAAGCTGTAGATGCAGAAGTATTATTCAATAAAGTAGGAATGCGTCCTGGTAGTGTGACTACTGTTGCCGTAGCGAATGGCCAATATTTATTTGGTTTATCAGGTAATCCGTCTGCT
Organism: Staphylococcus sp. NRL 16/872; assembly: GCF_022815905.2. Lineage (NCBI taxonomy): Bacteria > Bacillati > Bacillota > Bacilli > Caryophanales > Staphylococcaceae > Staphylococcus > Staphylococcus sp. NRL 16/872. Next base: position 719,731 of record NZ_CP119327.1, read on the forward strand.
TGTTTCACTGGTTTTGAACTCTTCGTAAAACCTGCTGTGCAACATATGATGGGTGCTACAGCTTATTACCCACAAGTTGTTAAAGCAACTTTAATGGAAGATTTTTCAAAAGCTAATCCATTTACACGTTTTATTCGTGCACATGCCTCTTTCTCGCATAATGGTGCGACAGTTGTACCATCAGGATTTAATAAGTCAGGTGCCGTTGTAGCAATTGCGCATAGTAACGCAATGATAATGTTGCCAGGAGGAACACGTGGATTTAAAGCTGGACACACAGTCGATGTAATTCTTACTGAATCAAATGTGTTTGAAGAGGAAATGACTTTATGATTCTTCAAATAGTGGGTTTTAAAAATTCTGGCAAAACAACGCTTATGCAACAAACGATAAAATTTTTAAAATCTCATGGCTATACCGTAGCTACTATTAAACATCATGGACATCAAGGTGAAGATATTGCTTTGCAAGACGCCCAAGTGGATCATATGAAACATTTTGAAGCGGGTGCCGATCAAAGTATCGTTCAAGGTACTGAGTATCAACAAACAGTTACACGTGCGCATAAACAAAACCTTACTCAAATTATTGACGAATCTGTTACAATAAGTTGTAATATCATTTTAGTCGAAGGCTTTAAAAATGAAGACTTTGACAAGGTGATTGTGTATCGTAACCAAGAAGAACTTGATGAATTATCAAATTTAAGTCGTGTGCGTTATCGTTATCATTTTCAAGAAGAGAATGCACTTGAACAATACGAAGAATGGTTACTAGATTGGATTAAACAAAAGGACTGACATATATAATGAAACAATTTGAAGTCGTTACTGAGCCAATTGAAACTGAACAGTATCGAGACTTTACTTTAAACGAACACCAAGGTGCAGTTGTAGTCTTTACAGGACATGTACGTGAATGGACGAAAGGTGTTAAAACAGAATACCTTGAATATGAGGCGTATGTACCAATGGCAGAGAAGAAACTTGCGCAAATTGGTGAAGAGATAAACGAACGCTGGCCTGGAACGATTACTACGATAGTGCATCGCATTGGACCGCTTCAAATTTCTGATATCGCAGTGCTTATCGCGGTATCATCACCCCATCGTAAAGATGCGTATCGAGCAAATGAATATGCGATTGAACGTATTAAAGAAGTTGTGCCAATTTGGAAAAAAGAAATTTGGGAAGATGGCGCCGAATGGCAAGGCCATCAACGTGGTAGTCACGAAGAAGCAACTAAAGGAGATGTCTAACGTGAAGGTTTTATACTTCGCAGAGATTAAAGAGATATTACAGACTGACTCTGAAATGATAGATAGTAATGAGGAGCTTAGCGTAGAATACTTTGAACAAATGTTATTTGAACGTCATCCCTCTATTAAAGATAAAAAATTTCAAGTTGCAGTCAACGAAGAATTTGTAAAAAAAGAGGATATCATACAGCCAACTGATGTTGTGGCGTTGATTCCACCAGTTAGTGGGGGTTAATAGGGAATGAAAGCAATTATATTAGCAGGCGGTCATTCAGAACGTTTCGGCAAAGCGAAGGCTTTTGCTGAAATTGATGGCCAAATGTTCTATCAACGTATTATTCATGTGCTTGAAGAAACGAACATGTTTAATGAGATTATTATTAGCACGAATGATCAGCTTGCTAACCAATTTAAACACGACAACATAATTGTCGATGAATCAGAAGAGAAAGATAAAGGTCCACTTGCAGGCATCTATACCGTAATGAAAGAGTATAGTGATGAAGAATTATTCTTCGTCGTATCTGTAGATACACCGATGATTACTGGGAAAGCAATTAGTGCGTTATATCAATTTATGGTCTCTAAATTAATTGAAGATCAAATTGATATTGCTGCTTTCTCTGAAAATGAAAAAATTATACCAACTATCGCATTCTATAGTCCAGATATCTTAAATATTATGGAACAAGCATTGAAGTCAGATGATTATAGCTTACGACATGTCTATCAACAGGTGAATATTAAAACGCTAGACGTTGGTGAAATCAACTCACCAGACTATTGGTATAAAAACATTAACTATCAACATGACTTGGACACTTTAAAACAACAAATAAATTATTAAGGAGGTCCGTGTTATGGTAGCTCAAATTAAGGATAAACTAGGACGACCTATTCGAGATTTGCGTATATCAGTAACTGATCGTTGTAATTTCAGATGTGATTACTGTATGCCGAAAGAAATCTTTGGTGATGACTTCGTATTCTTACCGAAAGATGAATTATTAACGTTCGATGAAATGGTCAGAATCGCTAAAGTTTATGCTGAATTGGGTGTGAAGAAATTACGTATTACTGGTGGAGAACCATTGCTAAGACGCAATTTATATCAGTTAATTGAAAAGCTTACGCGTATCGATGGCATTGAAGACATTGGGATGACGACAAATGGATTATTATTAAAAAAACATGGTCAAAAACTTTATGATGCTGGTTTACGTCGTATCAATGTGAGTTTAGATGCGATTGATGATGAAGTCTTCCAAGCTATTAATAATCGTAATATTAAAGCGTCTACAATATTAGACCAAATTGATTATGCAGTATCGATTGGTTTCCACGTAAAAGTGAATGTGGTTATTCAAAAAGGTATTAATGATGATCAAATTATCCCAATGATTGAGTATTTCAAAGAAAAAGATATTGAAATTAGATTTATAGAATTTATGGATGTTGGTAACGATAACGGTTGGGACTTTAGTAAAGTAGTTACTAAAGATGAAATGCTAGAAATGATTGAAGAACAATTTGATATTGAACCAGTGCCTCCAAAGTATTATGGAGAAGTGGCTAAATATTATAGACATAAAGATAACGGCGCGAAATTTGGACTTATAACAAGTGTCTCAGCGTCTTTCTGTTCTACTTGTACACGAGCGCGTCTATCATCAGACGGAAAATTTTATGGCTGTTTATTTAGTACAGTAGAAGGATTTAATATTAAATCATTTATTCGCTCTGGCGTTACAGACGAGGAATTAAGAGAACAATTGATTAGTTTATGGAATGTACGTGATGATCGTTATTCAGATGAACGTACAGAACAGACCGTGAAGAACCGTCAACGTAAAAAAATTAATATGAATTATATCGGTGGCTAAATACTAGGCTATAGCAATGTGATGAATCAATATCAATTGCTGTAGCTTTTTTATATAACTTAAATAAGTAAGAGAATGCTTTAAGTGAGTTAGATGAAAAAAGTATGGAATGTATGAGTAGAGAAGACCACATGAAAATCAAGTTTTATATTAAATAAGTAATGATATTAAAATAAAATTTGTAATAGATTAAATTGTACATATGTTATATAATTAAATTAAGCAATTTTAATTATATAATGCATTTACTACAACAAAGAATCAACATTGGAGGCATTTTTATGGATAACAAAGTACAACGTTTTATTGCAGCTGAAAGAGAACTAAGTCAATTGAAACACTGGTTGAAATCATCATATAAAATTTCAATTGAAGAATTTGTCGTACTTTTCAAAGTGTATGAAGGTAAAAAAATTAGTGGTAAAGAATTACGTGATACTTTACATTTTGAAATGTTATGGGATACAAGTAAAATAGATGTAATTATCCGTAAAATTTATAAGAAAGAACTTATTTCAAAATTACGTTCTGAAACGGATGAAAGACAAGTATTTTATTTCTTTAATGCAAAACAACAACAATTATTAGATAAAATGAAAAATGAGATTGAAGCAATTGGAATTGCTAACTAATATAATAAAAACGCAATGAGGTTATTGAGTAAACCTCATTGCGTTTTTTATAAATTTTAGTATGTTGTATCTTTAACTTTACGACCATGGATGAAAAAGTAAAGGATAGTACATAAAACAGCTACTATAGCCATAATGATATAAACTTGTGTATAAGTTATTGAATTAGTGAATAAACCTAATAATGAAGGTCCGAATCCAATACCGATATCTAAGCCAATGAAATAAGTAGAAGTAGCAATGCCATATTTACTTGAAGGTGAAACTTTAATAGCAATGGCTTGCATTGATGATGATAAGTTACCATATCCTACACCTAAGAAGACACCTGAAAGTAATAACATCCAACTGCTATGACTCATTACTAATAAAACGAATGAAATGACTAATGCAACAAATGCTGGATAAACTACCACATTTTCATTTTTTGCATCAATTAAACGACCAGCAATTGGACGTGTAATTAATGAAGCAATAGCATAACAAATAAAGAAATAACTAGACGCTTCTACTAAATGACGTTGTTCGGCAAAAAATTTCAAAAACGTTAATATTGAAGCATAGTTTAAGCCGATAATCATCATAACGATAGCTACAGGCACGGCTTCTTTAGCAACAAAGTTATGAATACTGAAACTTGAAACTTTTGCAATTTTTTTATCTGTTTCATTATTCGTAGGGGTAAAATCTATTTTAATGATTAGTGAAATAATTAAACTAATAACGCCGAGAATAACACAAATAATAAATAGTAGATTAATTGAGAAAGATTTAATTAACAGAATTCCGAAAAATGGACCGATTGCTGTACCTAATACTAAGCTTAAAGAAAATAGGCTGATACCTTCACTTTTACGTGAGACAGGCGTTACGTGTGCAGCAATTGTACCAGTTGCTGTAGTAGCTACTGCAGTTGCAATACCATTAATTAAACGTACAAACATTAGAAACCCAATTGATCCTGGAATGAAATATAGTAATTGCGTAATTATTAAAAATATAAGTCCAGTAATTAATATTTTTTTAGGACCAAATTTATTTACATATTTTCCTGTGGCAAAACGTCCAATTAATGAACCTAAAATAAAAAGCCCTACGACTAGCCCCGAAAGACTATCCGATGCATGAAAAGTTGATTTACTATAATCAGCAATAATGACGAGTAGCAAATACATACATAAATACACAAAGAAGTTAATGGCGAAGTTAACGGTGAAACTCTTTGTGAAAATGGGTTGTTTTAAATCTTGAACTTGATTCATTCTTTCTCTTCTTCCTCCTCAGATAATGTTTGGTGTAATTTAGACATGGTTGAAATCACATGTTCTAAATCTTCAATTGTTAAATTTGATTTTTCAATCAAATGATTTTGAATAGGGGTTACTCGATCATTTACAGCTTCAAATAATTTTTGGCCTTTTTCAGATAAATTTAATATCTTCTCTCGCTTATCTTGACCTGGTGTAATAGTAAGTAATTCTTTTTCAGATAACACTTTAATGATCTTTCGAGTGGTAGGCTTTTCAATGAAACGGCGCTTAGAAATTTGAACGAGTGTAGTGGGCGCGCTATTGGCTATATCTCTTAGCACTAACCATTGGCCTGTATGTAAATCAAATTCATCCAATATAGGTTGCGTACGTTTAACATAAGGACGATAAATCCCAATGAAACTATTAAAGAATTCATTTGTAAACATAAAAAACTCCTTTTTAAAAAGGTTAGCAAAGCTAACTATTTACGAACAACAAAAAATATTATATGACGAAACTGTGAAATTTGCAATACAAAGATAAATGGAAGTAATCTCATCTCCATTTTGATAAAATAAAATTGAATTGAAATTTTATAAAAGGGGAACTATCGATGGAATTGAGATTTGATCATATTATTCATTATGTCGATCAGCTAAATAACTTTAAATATCCTGGCAACATTTTGCAATTAAGTGCTGGAGGAAAACATCAAAAGTTTGGCACATTTAATCGTTTGGCTTATATTAATGAAAATTACATTGAACTACTAGATGTAGAAGATGTTGATAAACTGAAAAAAGAAGCTAAAACGGAAGAAGGACGTGTAGCCTTTGCTACGAAGATTGTACATGACCATTTTCAACAAGGTTTCAAAACAATGGCGTTTAGAACATCAGATATGGCAGCATTACAACAAACGCTTCATGAACATAATATAGAAACGATTGGGCCTATTGAAATGCATAGAGAAAATAAAAAAGGGGATAAAACAGGTTGGAAGTTACTATATATTGCTGACCCAGATTATATGGTTAAGCCACCATTTTTTATAGAGTGGGATGATAGTGAGGAAGCGCGCAATGAAAAGCTAGACCATCTATATCAAAAACAATTTACAATTGATCGTATTATCATTCATAGTGCTAAGCGTTCTAAAACATTATCAAAATGGCAAAAATGGTTTAAGATGCGCATTATAGATGAAGGGGAAGACTACACAGACTTACAACTTACAGATGACAATATCATTTATCGTGTTCAAGATGGAACGACGTCTGGCTATCAAACAGTCGTCTTTAAAGATAAAGAAGCGACTGCGCCTTATTCTATTATTGTGAAAGGCGCTAAATATCGCTTCGAACCTGTAGATTAATTTCTAATATAAATAAACATAAGTGCTATGCGCGATTAAGGCGATATGCACTAATACTAATATTAATGACAGAATGCTTAAAATTGTCGACACACGTGTCGTTCTAAGTAAGAGAAATAGCACGGTTAAGACTAAACTTAAGCCAACAAACATGACTCTTAAACTGAAGTAGGCAATTGAAAATGGCTGGCTTATCGTAATTATAATAGCAATGAGATTAATAATGATAAAGATCGATAATAATATATTTCTCAATGGTCATTACCTCTTTTATATAAAAATTGAAAATTTTAATTTTAAAGTCTATATAGTATAGCAGATTTTAGAGGATTTAAATAATCTCAAACTTCAATAGTATGTTTGTCGACACTCACTATTGTAGACTGTATAATGATAATTAATGTGAAAATAAAGGAGTTTTTTATAGCATGGAAAAGATGAATATCACTAATCAAGAACATGACGCATTTGTAAAAAACCATCCTAACGGCGATTTATTACAACTTACGAAATGGGCAGAAACAAAACGTTTAACTGGATGGTATTCAAAACGCGTTGCAGTTGGAGAAAATGGTGAGATTAAAGGTGTAGCGCAATTATTATTTAAAAAAATACCGAAATTACCGTTTACATTATGCTATGTATCTCGTGGATTTGTAACGGATTATAGTAACAAAGCTGCACTTGAAACACTTTTAGAGGAAACAAAAAAAGTCGCTAAAGCTGAAAAAGCATATGCTATTAAAATCGATCCGGATGTTGAAGTGGAACATGGAACGGAAGCACTTAAAAATTTAAGAGCATTAGGCTTTAAACATAAAGGCTTTAAAGAAGGCTTATCAAAAGATTACATTCAACCACGTATGACAATGATTACACCTATTGATAAAACAGATGATGAAATCTTTAAAAGTTATGAACGTCGTAACCGTTCAAAAGTACGTCTAGCTTTGAAACGTGGTACTAAAGTAGAACACTCAGATCGTGAAGGTTTAAAAACGTTTGCTAATTTAATGAAGATTACTGGTGAACGTGATGGCTTCTTGACACGTGATATTAGTTACTTTGAAAATATTTACGATTCATTACATGAAGATGGTGACGCAGAATTATTCTTAGTTAAATTAGAACCTAAACCGGTGTTAGAACAAATTAATAAAGATTTAGCTGAACAAGAAGCGGAAAAAGAAAAACTTCAAAGTAAATTAGAAAATAAACCGGATGATAAGAAAACAGCGAATAAACTTAATGATGTTGAGAACAAAATATCTAAATCGACAGAATTAAAAAATGATATGGAAGATTTAAAACAAAAACATCCGGAGGGCGTTTACTTATCAGGTGCTTTACTTATGTTCGCAGGTAAAAAATCTTATTACTTATATGGTGCCTCTTCAAATGATTACCGCGACTTTTTACCAAACCACCATATGCAATATGAAATGATGCGTTATGCAAGAGAACATGGTGCAACCACATATGATTTCGGTGGTACGGATAATAATCCACCTAAAGGTTCAGAGCACTATGGATTATGGGCATTTAAAAAAGTATGGGGTACTTATTTAAGTGAAAAAATTGGCGAGTTTGACTATGTATTAAATCAACCGCTTTATCAGTTGATTGAACAAGTTAAACCTAGATTAACTAAAGCTAAAATTAAACTTTCTCGCAAATTAAAACGTAAATAAAGACAACAGTATTCAAGTAATGACATCTGAACGGTTCTATAGTGACAGAGGCGTTCAGATTTTTTTAGATAAAATGATAAACTCAAACTAAGAAAATGAATTTCTAAAACATTTAGGGAAGTGACGCAATGATTAAGAAAATGCTTCAATTCTCATTGGGTAATAAATTCGCTATCTTTTTAATGGTAGTATTAGTCATTTTAGGTGGCGTTTATTCGAGTGCTAAATTGAAACTTGAATTATTACCTGATGTTGAAAATCCAGTGATATCAGTACAAACAACAATGCCGGGAGCAACCCCACAAACAACTCAAGATGAGATAAGCTCAAAGATAGATAAACAGGTAAGGTCTTTGGCTTATGTTAAAAGTGTTAAAACGCAATCGATTCAAAATGCTTCGATTGTTAGTGTCGAATATAATAACAATACTGACATGGATAAAGCTGAAGAAGTCTTAAAAAAAGAAATTGATAAAATAGACTTCAAAGATGGGATTAGCGAACCTGAATTAACCCGAAATTCAATGGATGCATTCCCGATTGTCGCTTATTCATTTACAAATAGTAAAAATGATTTGAAAAAAACTACGAAAGAAATTAATGAACAATTAATTCCAAAACTACAAACTGTAGATGGGGTACAAAATGCACAATTGAATGGCCAAACAACACGCCAAGTTACACTGAAATTTAAGCAAGATAAACTTGATGAAGCCGGTTTAAATGCAGACGATGTTGAGAATTATATTAAAACGGCCACGCGCGAAACACCACTTGGTTTGTTCCAATTTGGTAACAATGAAAAATCATTAGTTGTTGACGGACAATTTAAATCTATTGATGCACTTAAAGATTTAAAAATACCGCTGACTTTAGGGGGACAAAGTCAATCAAGTAGTGGAGATAATGGTTCTGATAGTAAGAGCATGAGTAGCACTGGAGATGATGCTTCTACTTCAAGTAGTGGTCAAAAATCTCAAAATAGTTCAATGTCAATGGGCGCTAATGGTGAGATGCCGAGCGTACCGTTAAAAGAACTTGCTAAAGTCAATGTTGGAGATGAACGCTCATCTATTTCTAAAACAAATGGTAAAGATGCAGTTAACGTTCAAGTGATGAAAGCGCAAGATGCAAATACAGTCCAAGTCGCTCGTGAAACTCAGAAAAAAATTGATGAGTTTGTGAAAAATAATAGTGATATTAAAGCTACTAAAACGATGGATACTGCTAAACCAATTCAAGATTCACTTTATACAATGGTTGAAAAAGCAGCATTAGGTACTATCGTAGCAATTATCGTTATCTTATTATTCTTAAGAAATATTAAAACAACGGCGATTTCTATTGTTTCCATTCCATTATCTATTTTAATTGCACTGATTGCTTTAAAATTAAGTAATGTATCGTTAAATATTTTAACGTTAGGTGCATTAACCATCGCAATTGGACGTGTAATCGATGACTCCATTGTAGTCGTAGAAAATATTTATCGACGATTATCTGATCCAGGTGAATCATTAAAAGGTGATAATTTAGTGATTAGTGCGACACGTGAAGTGTTTAAACCTATTTTATCTTCAACTATCGTGACAATCATTGTATTCTTACCTCTTGCTTTTGTGTCTGGTTCAGTAGGTGAGATGTTTAGACCATTTGCGTTAGCAATTGCTTTCAGTCTATTAGCATCATTATTAGTTTCTATTACCGTTGTGCCGGCGTTGGCTTCTACATTTTTCAAAAAAGGAATTAAAACAAAACAACGTCCGTCTAGTACGAATGAGACTAAAAGTCTTGGGGCGATTAGCAGGGGTTATCGAAGCGTATTAAGTTGGTCACTGAATCACAAATGGATTGTTATTATTATCAGTTTAGTGATATTAGTTGGAAGTGTCGTGCTTGGTGGTGCAAAATTAGGTACAAGTTTCATTTCAGCAGGGGAAGATAAATTCTTAGCTGTAACATATACGCCTAAACCTGGTGAAACAAAAGAAGCGGTACTCGATCACGCTAAAGAAGCACAACAATACTTACAAAGTAAGAAAAAAGTTAAAACCGTGCAATATTCAGTAGGAGGACCTTCTCCAGCAGACCCAACAGGTAGTACGAATAGTATGGCTATTATGGTGGAATACGATAAAGATACGCCTAACTTTGAGGAAGAACCTGACAAAGTCGTTTCTCATTTATCGAAAATGAAGGACCCAGGAGAATGGAAAAATCTAGATATGGGTACGGGTGCTGGTAATAACTCAATAGAAGTAACTGTTAAAGGACCATCACCTGAGGCAATTAAAGGTACTGTTGCTAAAGTTGAAGACAAAATGAAATCTGTTGGTGGCATAGCAAATGTTAAATCAGATTTATCTCAAACTTATGATCAATATGAAATTAAGGTCAATCAAAATAAAGCGACAGATAAAGGAATTTCAGTCGGGCAGTTAGCATTAAATTTAAATGAAAACTTACCAGAAAAAACAATTACCACTGTTAAAGAAGACGGAAATAAAGTAGATGTTAAAGTAAAACAAAACAAACAAACAGACTGGTCTCGCGATAAAATTAACAATATTGAATTACAATCGCCGACTGGTGAGAAAGTGAAACTAAAAGACATTGCTAAACTTGAACATAACACCACACCTAGTCAACTTAATCAGGAAGATGGCGATTATTCAACAACAATTTCAGGTAAAGTTACTGCTTCTGACGTAGGCGGTACATCAAGCAAAGTTATGCAAAAAGTGAATAAAATCGATAAACCAAATAATGTGAAGATTAATGTTGGCGGTGCTACGGATGATATTAATCAAGCTATGAGCCAATTAGCCTTTGCGATGTTGGTTGCTATCGTGATTGTTTACTTAGTATTAGTTATTACATTCAAAGGTGGTTTAGCGCCATTTACAATCTTATTCTCATTACCATTTACAGTTATCGGTGTCGTGCTTGCACTACTCATTACAGGCGAAACGATTTCGGTGCCAAGTTTAATTGGTATGTTAATGTTGATTGGTATCGTAGTAACCAATGCCATCGTGTTGATTGATAGGGTCATTACGAATGAGAAACAAGGTATGCCAATGAAAGAGGCATTACTCGAAGCGGGTGGCACACGTATTAGACCTATCTTAATGACAGCGATTGCTACAATCGGTGCATTATTACCGCTTCTATTCGGTCAAGATAGTTCAATCCTTATTTCTAAAGGTATGGCAGCTACAGTTATTGGTGGTTTAGTATCATCTACATTACTCACATTAATTGTAGTCCCAGTCATTTATGAAATACTATTTACATTGAAAAACAAATTAGCACGTAGATAAATAAAGAGGGGGAGCGGGACAGAAATTAAAATAATTTCGTTGTCCAACCCCAACTTACGTTGGCCGTAGACTTTCTTTTTCGAAAGTCTCTATGTTGGGGTCCCGCTCCCCGGCAAGGATAACTAGAATTGAAAAAAGCTTGATATAAGCGCATTTTCAATTCAGTTAGCTACTGACTAAACATTAGAAGAGCCTGAAACATATAAAAATGTTCCAGGCTCTTCTCTATTTTTTTAATATAAAAGTTGTAATGTAGTTAGGTCATTAATACATTACGAAAGTTAAAATAATATATATCACAAATAAAATTAATGATAAAATATTTAGAATTGATACACCTTTCTGGTCATTCTTCAAGGCTTTGAATGCTGTAACTTCTACATTTCCTACTAAAAGAATAAGAACAACGAAGACCCACCAATTCTCTGTAGGGAATTTCAAAGTAGTAATTGCTACTACAAACAATAATAAGATACCCATAACAATTCTTAAAATGCGTGTGAATATAGAGTGCATTTTAAAAATAGTGATGTAACTAACGATAAGATATAATATCGGTAATAAAAGTAGGTAAAGTTTCACCTGATAACATCCTTTCTATCATGACTAATATCATAGCATTCTACTATCTTTCTGACTAGAGGATTATACCTCTTATTTCTGACGTAATTTTGAACGAATGTTTGCAATTTCTTTTTCAATATCTTCTAATTGTTTCAATAAAGGATCTATATTTTGATTTAATGATTCGCGTTTTTCTAAATCGTTTTGTAAGCGTGTATAATCATATTTAAGTTCAGCTAATTGAGATTCCAAATCCATTATGTAAGATTCTCCTTTTCATGTTTATCTTTCTAATTTAGTTGAATTATAGCATGAACAAGTCACTTCTAAAAATTATGAAAATTGTGTTACAGTAATTAATTGTAATAAGATAGCAAATTAGAAAGAAGGAATTGATGTGACAGAGCAATTTGTAATGATCATTTTATTAATTGCATTAGGATATTTCTTGAAGAGAATTAACTTCTTAAAAGCAGCAGACAGTCAAGTGCTTTCAACACTCGTATTAAATGTCACATTACCTTCTTTAGTTATCGTTAATCTAAATAGTGCTGATTTAGATTTTTCATTTTCAATTCTACCTATTATGATGATTGTTTATGGTGTAATTGCGAAGTTAATCGTCATCACGCTATTTAGAAAGTATGATAATCATATAAAAGGCTCAGTAGGGATGATGACAGCCGCTTTAAATATTGGTTTATTTGCCTATCCCTTAGTCAATACGATTTGGCCGAAGGACGGCATGGTTTATTTTGGTATGGCGGATATAGGCGGTGCCATTATCATGTTTGGTGTTACGTACTTTGTAGGAAGTTATTTTAGTGAAGGTGCCGACCAATTCAATTTTAAATTTTTAGGAAAAAAGTTAATTTCCTCAGTGCCGCTAGTGACATATATCGTCATGTTTATCTTAAATATGTCTAATCTTCACTTACCACACGTGGCTATTGATTTTTTTACTATTATTTCAAAAGCGAACATGCCATTATCAATGATATTACTCGGTGTCATGCTTAACTTTAAAATTGAACGTCACTTCTTACCCATCGCAATCAAATACTTAGTCGCACATTACGGCTTAGGTTTATTTGCCGGTCTAATGGTACACTATTTCTTACCAGTATCAGATGATATGATTAAAACGACATTACTTATTGCTTGGTTATTACCAGTAGGGGTAGCTATTATTCCGTATTCTATCCAATTTAAATATAAGACGCTACCACTTATAGGTATGGTAACCAATATTTCTATCGTAATAAGTATTATTATTTTATATGTATATCAAGCTTTATTTGTATAATGAATTGGATTATTATGAAAAAAGCAAGCAACTCAAGGACCGAGTTGCTTGCTTTTTATTAAGGATGAAGCTTTCTTATGAATAGTGTTGCATCCTAAGGTGAATTAGACGTATATGTGTTTGATTACCCTTTTCCACCCATAAAGGCAGGATAATTTGTCATTCCACCATCTACATAGATTGTTGTACCGTGAATATAGCTTGCCATATCAGAAGCTAAGAATAACGCTACATTTGAAATATCTTGTGCTTCACCAATTTCTTTAGCTGGAATCATTTCTAGCGTTTCTGCTCGAGTTTCAGGATCAGAGAATTTTTCTTTCGTATGTTCAGTAACAATCGCGCCTGGTGAAATATTATTAATGCGAATACCATATTGCGCATATTCCATTGACATAGTTTCCATCATTAATTTTAAGCCACCTTTACTTGCAGCATAATTAACGTAGTTTGGCCATGGAATCGTATCATGTACACTTGATGTATTAATGATAACGCCTTTTTTATCTTCTTTTAAGAATTGATTAACCGCTTCACGTGAACCAATGAACGCACCTGTTAAATTAATATCGATTACTTTTTGCCATTCATCTAATGACATTTTATGAGAAGGGGTAGGTTTCTCAAAGCCAGCATTATTAATCATGATGTCTAACGTACCAAATTCATTTACAGCTGATTGAACTAAATTTTTAACGTCATCTTCCACAGCTACATCGCCTTGAGCTGCAATCGCTTGGCCGCCTGCATTAGTAATCGTCTTTTTAAGTTCTTCAATCTCATCTAAATGACGATCGGAGCGATAATTTAATACCACTTTTGCTTTTGCTTGACCGAAGTTTTCAGCAAATGATTTACCGATACCACTACCGGCACCTGTAATAACAACTACTTTATTTTCTAAGTCTGGAAACATCCTCATTCCTCCTTAATTAAATTGAGTTATTTTAGGTTTCCTAAGATAACTGCAGCAATAATGATTAATACGATACCTGACCAAATACCAATCATTTGGCGTTTATCTTTTTTCTCACCTAAGAGGAAGATACCACCAAGTGTAGAAACAATAACAAGTAATTGTGATAATGAGAAACTTGTAGCTACACCGACTTTAGGTTGAGAATAGAACATAAACAAGTTACCAACTGCCCACACGATACCAGGGATAAGGTTCCAGGCAGTTGATTTGATGTTTGTTTCATGTTTCATTGAAAGGATAAAACCACCAATAGCCATACCAATTGATTGGAAGAATAAAGCGTCCGTACCACTGACACCAAATATATCTCCAATGACAACATAACCTACATAGCCAATAGTAGAGATGATTAAAATCATCATTGCTTTTTTAAATTCAGGATCATCAGATTTTCTTTCATTTTTGGCTTTTAATGAAGTAAGTGCGATACCAGTAACAAGTAACACCATAGCGATAAGTCCCATTGTTACTTGTGTACCTGTACTCCATTCTCCTAAGAAAATGGCACTAAATAATGTTGTACCTACTAATTGCATTCCTGTTGAGATAGGCATCGTTTTAGAAACACCAATAAGTTGAACAGAACGTAATTGGTTACCTTGGCCAAATGCCCAAAGCGCCCCAGATATTAAACCGACAATAATAACGGTTAAGTTATCAAATGCAGCTTTGCCACATAGAAGTAATATAATACCAACGATTAATGTTCCTAGTGTGGTGCCACGAATTTGATTGTATGGACCGCCACCCACAAATACATTGATTAAAACGACGCTCCCCCAGAATAGCGCTGGTAATAATGCGATTAAGAAATCGATAAATTGCATTATTCAACTCTCCTTATATATTTATTACAAGTGTTCCTTACTTATGACACTCGAAATTAGTTTATCTAAAATAATATTATGTGAGAATTGAATTGCTCACGCATAACTAAATTTTTGAAAATAAAAAATGCCTACGATTTCGAATTATTGAAAATCGTAGACATAAGAAATACATATTAATAATTATTTGGAGAGAGGTATTTGTACTTTTTATATTCCGTATCTATTTTAAATCCTAATTCATTGAAACGCTCAACTAATGTCGCATTTTTACTGCGAATTTTAAAATAGACTTTCTCTAATTCATAATGATTAAATGCATAATCAATAGCGAAGGATAATAAATCAACAGCAATACCCATCAACCTGTAATCCGAATGAGAACTAAAATAACGAATTTCAGCAACAGAAGTTTGAGGAGAGACTTGTAAATACAAGTAACCTTTCAATAGTCCTTCACTTACAAATAGGAATAAATGATTATTATCATCAAGGGAATTTATAATTTCTTGCGATGACAGTACGCTATGTTTAAACGTTTGTTGATGTAATTTAGTAAAAGCGCGTTGGAAACCTGGTTGGTATTCAATGATATTTTGAAAGTCTTCAGACTGTTGGATAGGTGATGCTACATTGAGATAATAATCGGTAAAATTATAACTGGCCTCAATATCTTTCATTAAAGGTTTAGACGTTTGAACACATTCATCATAAGAGAAGTTAAACACGGCCTCACTATCTTGAGAATCACGAAGTGCATTAAATAATAAATGATAGTCATTTTTACTAAAAGATACATCGGCATTCACAAATGGACCAACGACTTTAAATTTATTCTTTTCATATTCAATAGCAGTAATTAAGGCACAAATTTCATCATTTTCAATTAATGAAAATATTCCCGGGGATGTAAGAGAATGTTGTAATAAGTTTGTTAGATCATCTTGATTGGTAGGTAACTTATATATATATGAGGCAAATTCGTTTGACGACGTTTCTAAAAAAGACAGAATTTGGTTTAAATCGCTTAATTTTACTATATCCATAGCGTACCTCCATTTCGGCCTAAATTTATATACTAATTATAAATTTATTTACATTTAAATGAAAGTTATGTCTATTGCTATACATGTTACAATTAAAGACATATGAATAAAATTTGTCTATAACTTATCGTTATATTGAAAGGAAAGTTTTATGAAATCACTTATTTTAGCAGAAAAGCCTTCAGTAGCACGTGATATTGCCGAGGCTTTAAATATAAAAGGGAAGCGTAATGGTTTTATTGAAAATGAGCGTTACATTGTAACTTGGGCATTAGGACATCTTGTTACAAATGCGCAACCAGAACATTATGATAAAGCTTTTAAAGAATGGAAACTTGAAGATTTACCTATTATTCCTAAGCACATGCAAACAATCGTTATTGGAAAAACAAGTAAGCAATTTAAAACAGTAAAATCCCTCATCCTAAAAAATGAAGTAAAAGATATCATTATTGCGACAGATGCTGGTCGAGAAGGGGAACTGGTTGCACGTCTTATATTGGACAAAGTTAGAAATAAAAAACCAATTAAACGTCTTTGGATCAGTTCGGTGACTAAAAAGGCGATTCAGCAAGGATTCAAACACCTAAAAGATGGTAGAGCGTATAATGATTTATATCGTGCCGCTTTAGCACGTAGTGAAGCGGATTGGATTGTAGGTATCAATGCGACACGTGCATTAACTACGAAATATGATGCGCAATTATCCCTAGGGAGAGTACAAACGCCAACGATTCAACTTGTGCAATCTCGTCAACAAGACATTAATCATTTCAAACCTCAGAAATACTATACATTGGACGTACAAGTTAACGGTGTTACTTTCCAATTAAAAACAGATAAGCGAATAGTAAATAGAGACGAAATTGAAACGATTGCTGAAAAGATTAAGCATGCGCAAGGGCGTATTGACTATGTAGACTCAAAAGTGAAGAAAAGCTATCCTAGACCACTTTATAATTTGACAGATTTACAACAAGAAGCGTATCAACGATTTAAAATGGGTCCTAAAGAGACGTTAAATACCATTCAAAACTTATACGAACGTCATAAAATATTAACGTATCCACGTACGGATTCTAATTATCTATCAGAAGATATGGTGGATACAATCAAAGAACGACTACAAGCATTGTTAGCTACTGACTATAAAGATAATATTCGTCCATTAATTAACAAATCATATTCATCAAAAATGCGTATCTTTAATAATCAGAAAGTATCGGATCATCATGCGATTATTCCAACAGAAGTACGTCCCGATATGCAAAGTTTGAGTAATAGAGAAGAAAAGATTTACTTGATGGTAGCAGAAAGATTTTTAGAATCGCTGATGATGCCACATGATTACGAAGCGGTGAAAATAACTTTAAATGCGAATAATTATACGTTTGAGTTTAATGACAAAGTGACACGCCAATTAGGATTTAAGGCGCTTAGAAAAGATTCAGAACATCAAGTACAGGAACTTCATTTTCAAAAAGGGGAAACATACAAGATTCAAAACATTAAAGTGAATGAACATGAAACGACACCACCTGAGTACTTTAATGAAGGTACGTTGCTTAAAGCGATGGAGAATCCTCAAAATTATATTCAGTTAAATAATAAAAAACATGCAAATACACTTAAACAAACTGGCGGTATTGGTACAGTTGCGACTAGAGCGGATATTATTGAAAAACTGTTTAATATTAATGCGATTGAATCAAGGGACGGCAAAATCAAAGTCACGTCAAAAGGGAAACAAATATTAGAGTTAGCACCTCAAGAACTTACTTCACCATTATTAACGGCTGAGTGGGAAGAAAAGTTATTGATGATTGAAAAAGGAAAATATAATGCCCGACAATTCATAAGTGAAATGAAAGGTTTTACGAAAGATATCGTCAATAAAATTAAAGATAGTGAACAAAAATATAAACATGATAACTTAACAACGACAGAATGTCCTACATGTGGAAAATTCATGATTAAAGTAAAAACGAAAAATGGCCAGATGCTCGTCTGTCAGGACCCATCATGTAAAACGAAGAAGAATGTACAACGTAAGACGAATGCACGCTGTCCAAACTGTAAAAAGAAAATGACTTTATTCGGTAAGGGTAAAGATGCAGTCTATCGTTGTGTCTGTGGTCATACAGAAACACAAGCGCAAATGGATAAACGACTTAAAAATAAAAAGAACGATAAAGTGTCTAAAAAAGATATGAAGAAATATATGAACAAAGAAGAAACGCTTGACAATAATCCGTTTAAAGATGCATTGAAAAATTTAAAACTTTAGATAAAATCGAACTTAAAACGTTATATTATCTAAAAAGTTCGTTTTTAGTATTGTGTTTTTCGAAAAGTAATATTAAAATATTAAAGTATTTTAAAAAAAGGAGTTTAAAGCCGTGAAAAAATACTTCCAATTCGACAAGTATGATACTAACTATAAGAAAGAAATTATTGGTGGTATCACAACTTTCTTATCAATGGCGTACATCTTAGCTGTTAACCCACAAGTTTTAAGTTTAGCTGGAGTAAAAGGTGTTTCTGCGGATATGAAAATGGACCAAGGTGCAATTTTTGTAGCAACTGCGCTAGCTGCTTTTGTTGGTTCATTATTCATGGGTCTTATTGCTAAATATCCAATCGCTTTAGCACCAGGCATGGGACTTAATGCATTCTTTGCGTTCACTGTTGTTTTAACAATGGGTATACCTTGGCAAATTGGTTTAACAGGTGTTCTTTGTTCAGGAATATTCTTCGCAATCCTAACTGCTACGGGATGGCGGGAGACAATTATTAATGCTATTCCTTACCAGATGAAAATGGCTGTTTCAGCAGGTATTGGTCTTTTTATTACATTTGTAGGTTTACAAAGTGCAGGCATTATTGTGAAAAATGATTCGACTTTAGTGACACTTGGTCATTTAACAAAGGGTCCAGTATTATTAGCGATCTTTGGTATCGTAGTAACAATTATTCTATATGCTAAAAAAGTGCCTGGTTCAATCTTCATTGGTATGATTATTACTGCAGTTACAGGTATGTTAACTGGTTTAATTCATCCACCATCAGGCGTCGTAGGTAAGATTCCAAGTATCACGCCAACATTCGGTGCTGCATTTGAAGCATTTAAAGATCCAAGTCAATTATTTACTATTCAATTCTTAATCGTAATCTTAACTTTCTTCTTTATTGATTTCTTTGACACTGCAGGAACATTAGTTGCAGTTGCAACACAAGCAGGGATGATGAAAGATAATAAATTACCAAGAGCGGGTAGAGCTTTATTTGCTGATTCATTAGCTACTATTGTAGGAGCTGTCTTTGGTACAACAACAACGACATCATATATTGAATCAACTTCAGGTGTAGCTGTAGGAGCGCGTACTGGATTTGCTAGTGTTGTTACAGGTTTCTGTTTCTTATTAGCATTGTTCTTTAGCCCATTAATTGAAGTAGTTACAAGCGCTGTAACTACGCCAGCATTAGTAGTAGTTGGTATTTTAATGGCTGCTAACTTTGCTGAAATTAATTGGAAGAAATTTGAAGTAGCTGTACCAGCATTTATTACAATTATTATGATGCCTTTATCATATTCAATTGCAACTGGTATTGCATGTGGATTTGTATTCTATCCTATTACAATGTTAATTACTAAAAAACATAAAGAAGTACACCCAATCATGTATGTGTTAATGGTGTTATTCATTTTATACTTTGTATTTGTACACGGTTAAAAATAAAAAGACGAGGTTGCCTTTTTCAAGGCTACCTCGTCTTTAGTCTATTACTTAAAATTATCTACGATGTTCATCTCTATCTCTGTGTTGAGTATAAATTACTCGCGCATCTTTATTAGGAAGATAGGTTGGTGCACTTAAAACGATAAACACAAAGAACACCATTAAAAAGAAAAGAATCCAGTGGATAACCATGCCTATAACAGGTATAAATGCGACAAATGAACCAATAAAACCTATTAAAGGAATAATAGCCATTGGTTTGATAGCGTTTTGTGAATCAACTAGTAAAACAATAACTACTATTAAGTATAAGAAAGCATTCAATACAAGAGGATGCCAACCAAAACTTAAAATAACACTTCCTCCTAAAAAGGGAATGCCATAGAAAAATTCACATGCCAATAAAAAGAAACTTAAAATCGCTAATGTAACTTTAACACTACTTTTCATTATTAAATCACCTCCATATTATTCATGAACATGAAGAATTCTCTGATTGCTTACAATATTATCAAATGAATAGAAATTGTATTCATCTCATTACTTTATATCTTCATTATAATGAAATTTTGAAAAAAGGGAAAAAATTTACTTAAAATGGTTGAACTACCAAAACATTTCAAGTACAATACTAAAGTATGTGTTAGACAGAACAGAAAAAGTTACAGAAAAACCTTGATTTATCAATGTTTTTCGTGTATCATATCTAATGTTGGACTTGAAGAAAGCGATGAAGCGAAAGGTTACTGACACACCCGGCCGCTTTGCCATGGCGTTGTGTGAGATAGTTTTCGTGGAGAAGTCTATCACTTAAATGTAGACGAACAAGGAGGGAAAATTATGGCAAAACAAAAAATCAGAATCAGATTAAAAGCTTATGATCACCGAGTGATTGATCAATCAGCAGAGAAAATTGTTGAAACTGCAAAACGTTCTGGTGCAGATGTTTCTGGACCAATTCCATTACCAACTGAGAAATCAGTTTATACAATCATTCGTGCGGTACACAAGTACAAAGATTCTCGTGAACAATTCGAACAACGTACACATAAACGTTTAATCGATATTGTTAACCCAACACCAAAAACAGTTGATGCTTTAATGGGCTTAAACTTACCATCTGGTGTAGACATCGAAATTAAATTATAAAAGATAAATTTTAGGAGGTGGACTTTCGATGACCAAAGGAATCTTAGGAAGAAAAATTGGGATGACTCAAGTATTCGGAGAAAACGGTGAATTAATCCCAGTTACAGTAGTAGAAGCAAGTCAAAACGTAGTATTACAAAAGAAAACTGAAGAAGTTGATGGTTACAACGCTATCCAAGTAGGTTTTGAAGACAAAAAAGCATATAAAAAAGATGCTAAATCAAATAAATATGCTAACAAACCAGCTGAAGGTCACGCTAAAAAAGCAGGCACAGCACCTAAGCGCTTCATTCGTGAATTCAGAAACGTTAATGTTGATGAATACGAAGTAGGTCAAGAAGTCACAGTTGATACTTTTGAAGCTGGAGACATCATTGATGTAACTGGTACTTCAAAAGGTAAAGGTTTCCAAGGTGCAATTAAACGTCATGGCCAAGCACGTGGACCAATGGCTCATGGTTCTCATTTCCACAGAGCACCAGGTTCAGTAGGTATGGCTTCAGATGCTTCAAGAGTATTTAAAGGTCAAAAAATGCCTGGACGTATGGGTGGTAACACAGTTACAGTTCAAAACTTAGAAGTAGTTCAAGTTGATACTGATAACAATGTTATTTTAGTAAAAGGTAATGTACCTGGACCTAAAAAAGGTTTCGTAGAAATCCAAACTTCAATTAAAAAAGGTAATAAATAATAAGTAGCGAAAGGAGGAAAAGCATAATGGCTAATTATGATGTATTAAAAGTAGACGGATCTAAATCAGGTTCAGTTGAATTAAGCGATTCAGTATTCGCTATCGAACCAAACAACAGTGTTCTTTTCGAAGCAATTAATTTACAACGTGCTTCATTACGTCAAGGAACTCATGCAGTTAAAAACCGTTCAGCAGTACGCGGCGGCGGACGTAAACCATGGAGACAAAAAGGTACAGGACGTGCGCGTCAAGGTACAATTCGTGCGCCACAATGGCGTGGTGGTGGTATCGTATTCGGACCAACACCAAGAAGCTACGCATACAAAATGCCTAAGAAAATGCGTCGTTTAGCATTACGTTCAGCATTATCATTCAAAGTTCAAGAAAACAACTTTACAATTGTTGATAATTTTGGTTTTGATGCTCCAAAAACAAAAGAATTCAAAAATGTATTAACTACATTAGAACAACCTAAAAAAGTATTAGTTGTTACTGAAAATGATGACGTTAATGTTGAATTATCTGCACGTAACATCCCTGGTGTACAAGTAAGTACTGCACAAGGATTAAACGTATTAGATATCACTAGCGCTGACAGTGTTATTATCACTGAATCAGCTGCGAAAAAAGTTGAGGAGGTGCTCGGATAATGGAAGCAAGAGATGTTCTTAAGCGCCCCGTAATCACTGAAAAATCTTCTGAAGCTATGGCTGAAGATAAATATACATTCGACGTAGATACTCGTGCTAATAAAACACAAGTTAAAATTGCAGTTGAAGAAATTTTTGATGTGAAAGTTGAAAGTGTTAACATCATTAACTATAAACCTAAGAAAAAACGTATGGGCCGTTACCAAGGCTATACAAATAAAAGAAGAAAAGCGATTGTTAAACTAAAAGAAGGTTCAATCGATTTATTCAACTAAAAAATAAAATAAATGTTACCAATAAGGAGGTAAGCGACAATGGCTCTTAAAAAATATAAGCCAATAACAAATGGTCGTCGTAATATGACTACTTTAGATTTCGCAGAAATTACGAAATCAACACCTGAAAAGTCATTATTACAACCGCTACCGAAAAGAGCGGGCCGTAACAACCAAGGTAAATTGACTGTTCGCCATCATGGTGGAGGACACAAACGTCAATACCGTGTTATCGATTTTAAACGTAATAAAGATGGAATCACTGCAAAAGTTGATTCAATTCAATATGATCCAAACCGTTCAGCAAACATTGCATTATTAGTATATGCAGATGGTGAAAAACGTTACATCATCGCTCCTAAAGGATTACAAGTAGGCCAAACAGTTGAAAGTGGTGAAAATGCAGATATCAAAGTTGGTAATGCATTACCATTACAAAACATTCCAGTTGGTACTGTAATTCACAATATCGAATTAAAACCTGGTAAAGGTGGACAACTTGCTCGTTCAGCAGGTGCAAGTTCACAAGTACTTGGTAAAGAAGGTAAATACGTATTAATCAGATTACGTTCTGGTGAAGTTCGTATGATCTTATCAACATGCCGTGCTACAATCGGTCAAGTTGGTAACTTACAACACGAACTAGTTAATGTTGGTAAAGCCGGACGTTCTAGATGGAAAGGTATCCGTCCTACAGTTCGTGGTTCTGTAATGAACCCTAACGATCACCCACACGGTGGTGGTGAAGGTCGTGCTCCTATCGGTAGACCATCACCAATGTCACCATGGGGTAAACCAACGCTTGGTAAGAAAACTCGTCGTGGTAAAAAATCATCAGACAAACTTATCGTTCGTGGACGTAAGAAAAAATAATAACAACTTATTTGGGTGTGCGGCGTAACAGCTGCACGCACACAATAAGAAAGGAGGCGCCCAAATGGCTCGTAGTATTAAAAAAGGACCTTTCGTCGATGATCATTTAATGAAAAAAGTAGAAGCTCAAGACGGAAGTGAAAAGAAACAAGTAATCAAAACATGGTCACGTCGTTCTACAATTTTCCCAAATTTCATCGGTCATACTTTTGCAGTATACGATGGTCGTAAACATGTACCTGTATATGTAACTGAGGATATGGTAGGTCACAAATTAGGTGAATTTGCTCCAACTCGTACATTCAAAGGTCATGCTGCAGACGATAAAAAAACTAGAAGATAATAAATAGAAGTAGAGGAGGAAATCCTAATGGAAGCAAAAGCGGTTGCTAGAACAATCAGAATCGCACCTCGTAAAGTAAGATTAGTTCTTGACTTAATTAGAGGTAAAAGCGCTGGAGAAGCTATTGCAATTTTAAAATTAACTAACAAAGCTTCATCACCAGTGATCGAAAAAGTATTAATGTCCGCTTTAGCAAATGCTGAACACAACTATGACATGAACACTGATGAATTAGTTGTTAAAGAAGCATATGCAAACGAAGGACCAACTTTAAAACGTTTCCGTCCACGTGCACAAGGTCGTGCAAGTGCAATTAACAAACGTACAAGCCACATTACAATCGTCGTTAGTGACGGTAAAGAAGAAGCTAAAGAAGCTTAATAATTATTTAAGGAGGGAATACTGTGGGTCAAAAAATTAATCCTATCGGACTTCGTGTCGGAATCATCCGTGACTGGGAAGCTAAATGGTACGCTGAAAAAGACTTCGCTTCACTTTTACACGAAGATTTAAGAATCCGTAAATTCATTGATAACGAATTAAAAGAAGCATCAGTTTCTCACGTTGAAATCGAACGTGCTGCTAATCGCATTAACATTGCTATTCACACTGGTAAACCAGGTATGGTAATTGGTAAAGGCGGTTCTGAAATTGAAAAACTTCGTAACAAATTAAACACATTAACTGATAAAAAAGTACACATCAACGTTATCGAAATCAAAAAAGTTGATATCGATGCTCGTTTAGTTGCTGAAAACATTGCACGTCAATTAGAAAACCGTGCTTCATTCCGTCGTGTACAAAAACAAGCTATTTCAAGAGCTATGAAACTTGGTGCTAAAGGTATCAAAACTCAAGTATCAGGTCGTTTAGGCGGAGCTGACATCGCTCGTGCTGAACAATATTCAGAAGGAACTGTTCCACTTCATACTTTACGTGCTGACATTGATTATGCACACGCTGAAGCTGACACAACTTATGGTAAATTAGGTGTTAAAGTATGGATCTATCGTGGTGAAGTTCTTCCTACTAAGAATACTAGTGAAGGAGGAAAATAATAATGTTACTACCAAAACGTGTTAAATATCGTCGTCAACATCGTCCAAAAACAACTGGTCGTTCAAAAGGCGGTAACTTTGTAACATTTGGTGAGTATGGTTTACAAGCAACTACAACTTCTTGGATCACATCTCGTCAAATCGAATCTGCTCGTATTGCTATGACACGTTATATGAAACGTGGCGGGAAAGTTTGGATTAAAATCTTCCCTCATACACCATACACTAAAAAACCTTTAGAAGTTCGTATGGGTGCCGGTAAAGGTGCTGTTGAAGGCTGGATCGCAGTTGTGAAACCAGGTAGAATCTTATTCGAGGTTGCTGGTGTATCTGAAGAAGTAGCTCGTGAAGCATTACGTTTAGCAAGTCACAAACTTCCTGTAAAAACTAAGTTTGTAAAACGTGAAGAATTGGGTGGTGAAACAAATGAAAGCTAAGGAAATTAGAGACTTAACCACTTCAGAAATCGAAGAACAAATCAAATCTTCAAAAGAAGAGCTTTTTAACCTACGCTTTCAGTTAGCTACAGGTCAATTAGAGGAAACTGCACGTATTCGTACAGTTAGAAAAACAATTGCACGTCTAAAAACTGTTGCTCGTGAAAGAGAAATCGAACAAAGTAAAGCTAATCAATAATTTATATGAAAGAGGAGGTTACAAAAGTGAGTGAAAGAAACGATCGTAAAGTTTATGTAGGTAAAGTTGTTTCAGATAAAATGGACAAAACAATTACCGTACTTGTTGAAACTTACAAAACACACAAATTATACGGCAAACGAGTAAAATACTCTAAAAAATATAAAACTCATGATGAAAACAACTCAGCTAAATTAGGGGACATTGTTAAAATTCAAGAAACTCGTCCTTTATCAGCTTCTAAACGTTTCCGTTTAGTAGAAATTGTTGAAGAATCAGTAATTATTTAATACAAGATTAGAGATAAAGGAGGTTTAACTAATGATCCAACAAGAAACACGTTTAAAAGTAGCAGACAACTCTGGTGCTCGTGAAGTTCTTACAATTAAAGTATTAGGTGGATCTGGTCGCAAAACAGCGAACATCGGTGATGTTATCGTATGTACTGTTAAAAATGCAACACCAGGTGGCGTTGTTAAAAAAGGTGACGTAGTCAAAGCTGTTGTAGTTAGAACTAAATCAGGCGTACGTCGTAACGATGGTTCTTATATCAAATTTGATGAAAATGCATGTGTTATCATTCGTGATGACAAAGGCCCACGTGGTACTCGTATCTTTGGTCCTGTTGCTCGTGAATTACGTGAAGGTAACTTCATGAAAATCGTATCATTAGCACCAGAAGTACTTTAATATATATAAACCAAATCATTTAAGGAGGTGCCCACATGCATATCAAAAAAGGTGACAACGTAAAAGTTATCGCAGGTAAAGACAAAGGTAAAGAAGGTAAAGTTATCGCTACTGAACCTAAAAAAGACCGTGTCGTTGTGGAAGGTGTAAACGTTATTAAAAAACACCAAAAACCAACTCAATTAAATCCTGAAGGTGGAATCTTAGAAACAGAGGCAGCTATCCATGTTTCTAACGTACAATTATTAGACCCTAAAACAAATGAGCCTACACGTGTTGGTTACAAATTTGTAGATGGTAAAAAAGTTCGTATCGCTAAAAAATCAGGCGAAGAAATTAAATCTAATAATTAATAACTAGTTGAAAGGAGGATCCACTTTGAACCGTTTAAAAGAAAGATATAATACTGAAGTTACTGAAAACTTAGTGAAAAAATTTAACTACAGTTCTGTAATGGAAGTACCAAAAATCGAAAAAATCGTTGTAAATATGGGTGTAGGTGATGCAGTTCAAAACTCTAAAGTATTAGACAATGCTGTAGAAGAATTAGAATTAATCACTGGTCAAAAACCATTAATCACAAAAGCTAAAAAATCAGTTGCAACATTCCGTTTACGTGAAGGTATGCCTATCGGTGCAAAAGTTACACTTCGCGGTGAAAGAATGTATGAATTCTTAGATAAATTAATCGCAGTTTCATTACCTCGTGTACGTGACTTCCAAGGTGTTTCTAAAACAGCATTCGATGGTCGCGGTAACTACACTTTAGGAATTAAAGAACAATTAATTTTCCCAGAAATCGATTATGATAAAGTAAGTAAAGTAAGAGGAATGGATATTGTTATCGTAACAACTGCTAACACTGACGAGGAAGCTCGTGAATTGTTAACAAACTTCGGTATGCCATTTCGTAAATAATCTCTAAAAAGGAGGCTAATTAA
This sequence comes from Staphylococcus sp. NRL 16/872, assembly GCF_022815905.2. Taxonomy (NCBI): domain Bacteria; kingdom Bacillati; phylum Bacillota; class Bacilli; order Caryophanales; family Staphylococcaceae; genus Staphylococcus; species Staphylococcus sp. NRL 16/872. Next base: position 746,914 of record NZ_CP119327.1, read on the forward strand.
GTGGCTAAAACTTCTATGGTTGCTAAGCAACAGAAAAAACAAAAATATGCAGTACGTGAATATACTCGTTGTGAACGTTGTGGTCGTCCACATTCTGTATATCGTAAATTCAAATTATGCCGTATTTGTTTCCGTGAATTAGCTTACAAAGGCCAAATTCCTGGCGTACGTAAAGCTAGCTGGTAATATAAAGAGTCTGAAAGGAGGCAACAATCAATGACAATGACAGATCCAATCGCAGATATGCTTACTCGTGTTCGAAACGCAAACATGGTGCGTCACGAGAAATTAGAATTACCTGCGTCTAACATTAAAAAACAAATTGCTGAAATCTTAAAAAGTGAAGGTTTCATTAAAAACGTAGAATATGTTGAAGATGATAAACAAGGTGTTATTCGTTTATTCTTAAAATATGGTCAAAACAATGAACGTGTTATCACAGGATTAAAACGTATCTCTAAACCAGGTTTACGTGTTTATGCTAAAGCTAACGAAGTACCTAAAGTATTAAACGGTTTAGGTATTGCATTAGTTTCAACTTCTGAAGGTGTTATCACTGACAAAGAAGCTAGAAAACGTAATGTTGGTGGAGAAATTATCGCATACGTTTGGTAATAATAAATAAGGAGGTGCCATAACATGAGTCGTGTTGGTAAGAAAATTATTGACATTCCTAGCGACGTTACAGTAACTTTTGATGGTCATACAGCTACTGTAAAAGGTCCAAAAGGTGAATTAACTAGAACATTTAATGAAAGAATGACTTTCAAACAAGAAGAAAACACATTAGAAGTTGTAAGACCTACTGATTCTAAAGAAGACAGAACAGTTCACGGTACAACTCGTGCTTTATTAAACAATATGGTACAAGGTGTTTCTCAAGGTTTTGAAAAAACACTTGAACTTGTTGGTGTAGGTTACCGTGCTCAAATGCAAGGTAATGACTTAGTATTAAACGTTGGTTACTCTCATCCTGTTGAAATTAAAGCTGAAAATGGCATTACTTTCGCAGTAGAGAAAAACACAACAGTACGCGTATCTGGTGTATCTAAAGAGCAAGTTGGAGCTATCGCTTCTAACATCCGTTCAGTAAGACCTCCAGAACCTTACAAAGGAAAAGGTATCCGTTACCAAGGTGAATATGTTCGCCGTAAAGAAGGTAAAACTGGTAAATAATAGATAACTCTCTCAAGAAAGGAGTAATAGTATGATCAGTAAAATTGATAAAAACAAAGTGCGTTTGAAAAGACATGCTCGTGTGCGTACTAAATTATCAGGTACAACTGAAAAACCACGTTTAAATGTATATCGTTCAAACAAACACATTTATGCTCAAATCATTGATGACGTTAATGGTCAAACATTAGCACAAGCATCATCAAAAGATAAAGATATTGCTAACGAATCTTCTTCAAAAGTTGATTTATCAACTAAAGTAGGAGAAGCAATTGCTAAAAAAGCAACTGACAAAGGTATTAAAGAAATCGTATTTGATCGTGGCGGTTACTTATACCATGGTCGTGTGAAAGCATTAGCTGAAGCTGCTAGAGAAAGCGGATTAGAATTTTAATTTAAAGGAGGGACAAATACATGGCTCGTAGAGAAGAAGAAACGAAAGAATTTGAAGAACGCGTTGTTACAATTAACCGTGTTGCTAAAGTTGTTAAAGGTGGACGTCGTTTCCGTTTCACTGCATTAGTAGTAGTTGGAGATAAAAATGGTCGTGTAGGTTTCGGTACTGGTAAAGCACAAGAGGTACCTGAAGCTATCAAAAAAGCTGTAGAAGCAGCTAAAAAAGATTTAGTAGTCGTTCCACGTGTTGAAGGAACAACTCCACACATTATCACTGGTCGTTATGGTTCTGGTAGCGTATTTATGAAACCAGCTGCACCTGGTACAGGAGTTATCGCTGGTGGTCCAGTACGTGCCGTATTAGAATTAGCAGGTATCACTGATATCTTAAGTAAATCATTAGGATCTAACACACCAATTAACATGGTTCGTGCTACAATCAATGGTTTACAAAACCTTAAAAACGCTGAAGATGTTGCTAAATTACGCGGCAAATCAGTTGAAGAATTATATAATTAAGGAGGGAAAATAAATAATGGCTAAATTACAAATTACCCTCACTCGTAGTGTTATTGGTCGTCCTGAAACACAACGTAAAACTGTTGAAGCTTTAGGTCTTAAAAAGACTAATAGCTCAGTAGTTGTTGAAGATAACCCTGCAATCCGTGGGCAAATCAACAAAGTTAAACACTTATTAACAGTTGAAGAAAAATAATTAAGGAGGTGCCTATAAAATGAAATTACATGAGTTAAAAGCAGCTGAAGGTTCACGTCGTGTACGTAACCGTGTTGGTCGTGGTGCTGGTTCAGGTAATGGTAAAACTAGTGGTCGCGGTCAAAAAGGTCAAAAAGCACGTTCAGGTGGTAGCGTAAGACCTGGATTCGAAGGTGGTCAATTACCTTTATTCCGTCGTTTACCAAAACGAGGTTTCACTAACATTAACCGTAAAGAATATGCTATTGTTAACTTAGACCAACTTAATAAATTTGAAGATGGTACTGAAGTAACTCCAGCTTTATTAGTAGAAACTGGTGTAGTTAAGAATGAAAAATCTGGTATTAAAGTACTAGGTAATGGTTCACTTGACAAAAAGTTAACAGTGAAAGCTCACAAATTCTCAGCTTCAGCAGTTGAAGCTATCGATGCTAAAGGTGGAGCACACGAGGTGATCTAATGTTCCAAACGCTAGTGAGCTTCTTTAAAACTAAAGAAGTTCGAAATAAGATTTTCTTTACCTTAGCAATGTTAGTTATATTCAAAATAGGAACTTATATTCCGGCTCCTGGTGTTAATCCAGAGCCTTTTGAACAACAGGGTTCTGATCAAGGTGTCGCTGCTCTTCTTAACACGTTTGGTGGCGGAGCCTTAAAGAACTTTTCAATATTTGCTATGGGTATTATGCCCTATATCACTGCATCCATCGTAATGCAATTATTGCAAATGGACATTGTTCCTAAGTTCTCTGAATGGGCTAAACAAGGTGAAGTAGGTAAAAGAAAACTTAGCAATGTAACACGTTATTTCGCTATCATATTGGCTTTTATTCAGTCAATTGGTATGGCATTCCAATTTAATAACTATCTTGGCGGTAAATTAATAGTGCATCAATCTGTCTTGAGTTATTTATTGATTGCTATTGTATTAACAGCAGGAACTGCATTTTTAATTTGGCTTGGTGACCAAATCACTCAATTTGGTGTTGGTAATGGTATTTCTATCATTATCTTCGCAGGTATCTTGTCAACATTACCCTCATCTATTATCCAATTTGCACAACAGGCATTTGTTGGTAATGATGATACAACGTTGGCATGGTTAAAAGTAATTGGGTTAATTGTCGGTTTAATTTTGCTTACAATGGGCGCAATTTACGTGTTAGAAGCTAAACGTAAAATTCCTATTCAATATGCGAAAAAGCAAACAGGTCAAAGATTAGGTTCACAGGCAACTTATCTACCTTTAAAAGTTAACTCAGCAGGGGTTATCCCAGTAATCTTTGCGATGGCATTTTTCTTATTGCCAAGAACACTAACATTGTTCTTCCCTAAAGCTGACTGGGCGCAAACAATATCTGAATATGCTAACCCTTCAAACACTTACGGCATGATTGTTTATGTAATTTTAATTATTGCATTTACGTATTTCTATGCCTTTGTTCAAGTTAATCCTGAAAAAATGGCAGATAACTTGAAGAAACAAGGTAGCTATGTACCAGGAATTAGACCTGGTGACCAAACGAAAAAATATATTACTAAAGTACTTTATCGCTTAACTTTTGTAGGCTCTATTTTCTTAGCTGTTATTGCTATCTTACCAATCGTAGCTACTAAGTTTATGAACTTACCTCAATCAATTCAAATTGGTGGTACAAGTTTATTAATCGTTATTGGTGTAGCAATTGAAACTATGAAATCACTTGAATCACAAGTGAGTCAGAAAGAATATAAAGGCTTTGGTGGTAGATAATTTGTAGGAGGGCAATTTATGAATATCATTTTAATGGGTTTACCTGGTGCAGGTAAAGGAACTCAAGCGAGTGAAATTGTTAAGAAATTCCCAATACCACATATATCTACTGGTGACATGTTCAGAAAAGCGATTAAAGATGAAACAGATTTAGGAAAAGAAGCTAAATCTTACATGGATCGTGGAGAATTAGTCCCTGATGAGGTTACTGTAGGTATCGTTAAAGAAAGAATCTCTGAAGACGATGCAAAAAAAGGATTCTTATTGGATGGTTTCCCTAGAACAATCGATCAAGCTGAGGCATTAAACAACATTATGTCTGAGCTTGGTAGAAACATTGATGCTGTTATTAACATCGAAGTTCCTGAGGAAGAATTAATGAATCGTCTTACAGGTCGTCGTATCTGTGAGAAATGTGGTACAACTTATCATCTTGTATTTAATCCTCCAAAGGTTGATGGTGTATGTGATATCGATGGTGGAAAGCTTTATCAACGTGAAGATGATAATCCAGAAACAGTATCTAATCGCTTAAGTGTGAATGTTAAACAATCTAAACCTATTTTAGAGTACTACGAAGAAAAAGGTGTATTGAATAACATTGACGGTGCGAAAGATATTGATGAAGTAACCGAAGATGTCATTGATATCTTAGATCAATTAAAATAGATCAACTTAGTACGGTCTATGTGTAAGTGAATTTTGATTAGGTTTCTCTGGCAAGAATTAATTTTCTGAGTGTCGAAAGACGATAATAATTCCCGCATTTTGTTAAACTTATAATAACTAGTCACTATATTAGATTCGTATCGTTGAAGTTGTCTATTGACGATTACCTTACTATTGTAAAAAGGGGGAAGTTAATCAATGGCGAAACAAGATGTAATTGAATTAGAAGGTACAGTACTTGATACTTTACCAAATGCTATGTTTAAAGTAGAATTAGAAAATGGTCATGAAATTTTAGCGCATGTCAGTGGTAAAATTAGAATGAATTATATTCGAATTCTACCTGGCGACAAAGTAACTGTAGAAATGTCTCCGTATGATTTATCACGCGGTAGAATTACGTATCGTTATAAATAATCGTCACTCCATAATATAGGGAGGTATAAAAATGAAAGTAAGACCATCAGTTAAACCGATTTGCGAAAAATGTAAAGTCATTAAACGTAAAGGTAAAGTAATGGTAATTTGTGACAATCCTAAGCACAAACAAAGACAAGGTTAATAAAAGAGAGGTGTAAATATATATGGCACGTATTGCAGGAGTAGATATTCCACGTGAAAAACGCGTTGTTATTTCATTAACTTATGTATACGGTATCGGTACTTCAACAGCTAAAAAAATCGTTGAAGACGCTAACGTATCAGCTGACACACGCGTAAAAGATTTAACAGATGACGAATTAGGTCGTATCCGTGAAGTTGTAGACGGTTATAAAGTTGAAGGTGACTTACGTCGTGAACAAAACTTAAACATTAAACGTTTGATGGAAATTTCATCATATCGTGGTATCCGTCACCGTCGTGGTTTACCAGTTCGTGGACAAAAAACTAAAAACAATGCTCGTACTCGTAAAGGCCCAGTTAAAACTGTAGCTAACAAGAAAAAATAATAGGTAAAGGAGGCAAAATATAAATGGCACGTAAACAAGTATCTCGTAAACGTAGAGTTAAAAAGAATATTGAAAATGGTGTAGCTCACATCCGTTCAACATTCAATAATACAATCGTAACTATCACTGATGAATTTGGTAATGCTTTATCTTGGTCATCAGCAGGTGCATTAGGTTTCAAAGGATCTAAAAAATCAACACCATTCGCAGCTCAAATGGCTTCTGAAACTGCTTCAAAATCAGCAATGGAACATGGTTTAAAAACTGTTGAAGTTACAGTTAAAGGACCTGGACCTGGTCGTGAATCAGCTATTCGTGCATTACAATCAGCTGGTTTAGAAGTAACTGCAATCAGAGACGTTACTCCAGTACCTCACAACGGTTGTCGTCCACCAAAACGTCGTCGCGTCTAATTTTTAATGATTGTTATTGTTACAGGTCACTGAGCGAAACAGTTTAAAAAATAAGTCGACGTAATTAAGGAGGATTTTTGTAAATGATAGAAATTGAAAAACCTAGAATTGAGACAATTGAAATTAGTGAAGATGCTAAATTCGGTAAGTTCGTTGTTGAACCACTTGAACGTGGCTACGGTACTACACTAGGAAACTCCTTACGTCGTATCCTACTATCTTCATTACCAGGTGCTGCCGTTAAGTACATTGAAATCGAAGGTGTTTTACACGAATTTTCAGCTATAGATAATGTCGTTGAAGATGTTTCAACTATTATTATGAACATCAAAAAATTAGCGCTTAAAATCTATTCTGAAGAAGATAAAACATTAGAGATCGATGTTAGAGATGAAGGCGAAGTAACTGCAAGTGACATTACGCATGATAGTGATGTTGAAGTTCTAAATCCAGAACTTAAAATCGCAACAGTGTCTAAAGGTGGACATTTAAAAATTCGTCTTGTTGCTAATAAGGGTAGAGGTTACGCATTAGCAGAACAAAATAATACTAGTGATTTACCAATTGGTGTAATTCCTGTTGATTCACTATACTCACCAGTAGAACGTGTTAACTATACAGTTGAAAATACACGTGTAGGTCAAAGTAGTGATTTTGATAAATTAACTTTAGATGTTTGGACTAACGGTTCAATCACTCCACAAGAGTCAGTATCATTAGCTGCTAAAATTATGACTGAACATTTAAATATTTTCGTTGGTCTTACTGATGAAGCTCAAAATGCTGAAATCATGATTGAAAAAGAAGAAGACCAAAAAGAAAAAGTACTTGAAATGTCTATCGAAGAGTTAGACTTATCAGTACGTTCATATAACTGTTTAAAACGCGCAGGAATCAATTCTGTACAAGAATTAGCTGATAAATCAGAAGCTGATATGATGAAAGTGCGTAATTTAGGTCGTAAATCTCTTGAAGAAGTTAAATATAAATTAGAAGATTTAGGATTAGGTTTAAGAAAAGAAGATTAATAAGTTAAAGGAGGTCAACTCATGGGTTACAGAAAATTAGGTCGTACTTCTGATCAACGTAAGGCTATGTTACGTGACTTAGCTACTTCACTTATCGTTAGTGAGCGTATTGAAACTACAGAAGCTCGTGCAAAAGAAGTTCGTAGTGTTGTTGAGAAATTAATCACTTTAGGTAAAAAAGGAGATTTAGCTTCTCGTCGTAATGCTGCTAAAACATTACGTAATGTTGAAATCTTAAACGAAGATGAAACTACACAAACTGCACTTCAAAAATTATTTGGTGAAATTGCTGAACGTTATACAGAACGTCAAGGTGGTTACACTCGCATCCTTAAAGTAGGCCCTCGTCGTGGTGACGGTGCAGAATCAGTAATTATCGAATTAGTAGATTAATTCTCTATATAAATACACTAACTACTTATACTAAAGCAAATGAGTGCAACGATAATGTTTGCCACATACAAATATTGTCTAGCTCAGAGTGCCCCATCAATTAAATATTATTCTAAAGCGTGAACTCAACTAAAATATGATGGGGTGCGCGCTTTTTTATTTTATATATTACTTAAAGAGAGACATAGATCATTTCCATGTCTCTCTTTTATTTATGCTTTCATATTCGCTCATATACAGAATGCAAGTAATCATGTAAAATATGATAGTAACTACGTTTTTAGGAGGAGGATCAAAGTGAAAGTACAACAGCAGAATATAATTGAGTTTGAGCATGTTGGTTTTCGATATCAAAGAGATTCAACCTTCACGCTTAAAGATGTTTCCTTAACTATCCCTAAAAACAAATGGACATCAATTGTAGGACATAACGGGTCAGGTAAATCAACCCTAGCTAAACTTATAGTTGGCATTGAAACAGCGACTGAGGGAGATATTTATTTCAATAATCAAAAGGTAATGGAAGACAATCTCAGAGACATAAGAAAACACATTGGGATTGTTTTTCAAAATCCTGAGAACCAATTTGTCGGTTCGATTGTAAAATATGACGTCGCATTTGGGCTTGAAAATCATTCAGTTCCTCATGATGCAATGCATGAAATTGTAAAGCAGGCTTTAGAAGATGTTGGGATGTTAAGCTATGATGATTATGAACCTCAATCTTTATCAGGTGGACAAAAGCAAAGGGTAGCGATTGCTGGAGTGTTAGCGTTAAGCCCTTCCGTGGTTATTCTTGATGAAGCCACTTCGATGTTAGATCCTTCAGCTAAACAATCGCTTCTTAAACTTATTCATAAAGTGAAGCAAGAAAAAGATGTGACAATTATTTCAATCACTCACGACTTAACAGAGGCCATGGAAGGTGATTACATGGTAGTAATGAATGAAGGCCAAGTGTTTAAAGAAGGCACGCCTCAAACAATTTTTAAGGATACGAATGAATTGAATGAGATTGGATTAGATTTACCTTTCTCTATGAAAATGAATCACCTGTTAGGCTTCAAAGATAATTATACTACCTACGAAGGGTTGGTAGCTAAATTATGATGATTACATTTAATGATGTGACTTATACGTATCAAATAGGGACACCTTATGAATTTCAAGCATTAAAAGATATCAATCTTACTTTAGAACAAGGTAAATATTATGCAATTGTAGGTCAAACTGGAAGTGGGAAGTCTACTTTAATTCAACACTTTAATGGCTTATTAAAGCCAACGACAGGATCTGTGGAATTTAACGATCTTACTATCACACGTAAAACTAAAGATAAACACATTAGACCACTGCGTCAAAAGGTAGGTTTAGTATTTCAATTTCCTGAATCTCAACTTTTTGAGGATAATGTAGAACGAGAAATTGAGTTTGGTCCACGTAACTTTAAGATGGATGTAGAAGAAGTGAAAGCACGTGCATATGATTTATTAATAGAACTTGGCTTTTCAAGAGATGTGATGGCATTGTCTCCATTTCAAATGTCAGGGGGACAAATGCGCAAGATTGCGATTGTCTCTATACTAGCAATGAATCCAGACGTTATTATATTGGATGAGCCTACAGCAGGGCTAGACCCTAAGAGTCGTCACCAAGTGATGGAATTATTTAAAAAAATACAGCTAGAGCAAAACAAGACCATTATTCTTGTTTCTCATGATATGAATGATGTGGCTAAATACGCTGATGAAATCATTGTGATGAAAGAAGGAAGCATAGTAGAACAAATATCTCCGAAAAAGTTATTTAAGCATGAAACGCAACTAAATGAATGGCATATTGCGTTACCAGATATCGTTCGCTTACAAAAAGACTTTGAACAGAAGTATCAAACGGAGCTAAATGACGTTGCTTTAACAGAAGAAGAATTTGTAAAACTATATCAGGAGTGGCAACAACATGAAGAATAAGTTAATTATTGGACGCTATCTACCTCTGGATTCATGGGTACATCATTTAGATCCTAGAGCAAAAATTACATTTGTTTTCATGTTCATTGTGCTCATCTTCTTCGCTCATTCATTTGCGACATTTGGTTGGATTATTTTATTAATATTATTTATTATGACGTTATCTAAAATTAAATTTTGGTTTTTAATTAAAGGGTTAACACCTATATTTATCTTTTTAATATTTACTTTTTTAATGCATATCTTCTTTACCCATGGCGGTACAAGATTAGTAGAGTTTGGATTTATTAAGATTGATAGTGAAGGTATATTAGAAGGTATTTATATCTCATTACGTTTAATTACTATCGTTATGATTGCGACAATCATGACATTGTCTACAAGTCCAATTGATTTAACTGATGCTTTTGAAAAGTTATTAACCCCACTAAAATGGTTTAAAGTGCCTGTGCATCAACTAAGCATGATTATGTCTATTGCATTAAGATTTATTCCAACATTAATGGATGAATTAGACAAAATTATCTTAGCTCAGAAGTCACGTGGCTCTGAAATTAGTTCAGGTAGTCTCACAACGCGTATTAAAGCATTTATACCTTTAATGATTCCATTGTTTATTTCAGCTTTTCAAAGAGCAGAAGAGCTCGCTATTGCAATGGAAGTGCGTGGATATGACGCTAATATTAAAAGAACGAGCTATAGAAAGCTACAATGGCGCTTAAGAGACACAATTTGTTTATTGAGCATCGTTCCGATAGCTATTGTACTATTTATATTAAAATACATTGGAGTGTAATATAGTGCGAATTCTAGTAAATATTTCGTACCAAGGAAGTCAATTTTTAGGCTTTCAAATTCAACAGCAAGGACGAACAGTTCAGCAGCAATTTGAAAAAATATTAAAACGCATGCATCGTCGTCATGTACGCATTCATCCTTCAAGTCGTACAGATCGTGGTGTGCATGCCTATGAACAGTACTTCCACTTTGATACTGAATTAAATATTGCGCCACGGCAGTGGAAGTATGCCATGAATAGTGCGTTACCTGACGATATTTATGTTAAAAAAGTGCAACAGGTTGATGAAGAATTTCATTGCCGTTATGACTGTGTAGGTAAACGCTATCGCTATAAAGTTTATCAAGCTGAGCATCGCAATCCCTTCGAAAGTGGTTTAAAGACCTTTATTAAAGATGATTTAGACTTAGACAAGATGAACGAAGCGGCAAACCACTTTATTGGTACGCATGATTTCACAGGATTTTGTTCTCAAAAAACAGAAGTAGAAAGTAAAGAACGTACGTTATATCAAAGCGAAATAGTGAAGACTGAGAAGGGCTTTGATTACATCGTTACAGGATCTGGCTTTTTATATAATATGGTACGCGTATTAGTGGCATTTCTTATTGAAGTTGGAAAAGGTAAACGACAACCTGACGAGGTTCCAACACTTTTAAAAGAGAAAAATCGAAATAATGTACCATTTACAGCACCGGCAGAAGGATTGTATTTAGAGAAGATATATTTAGCCCCAGAAGAGCTTATCAACGACTTTGGAAACGATATAAAAATTCATTATAAAAAATCGTTACAAAATGACTAATTTGCATTGACAAACAAGAGTAAAAAATATAACATAGTTAACGGTATTGTTTTATATCATCCCACGATAAGCCCCGGAAACTTATTGTGTTACAAGATATATAAGCAGATTATACAGGATAAAATAAATGAACATTTACGCTTTGAAATCGTAACAGAATTAACTAGGTTGCAGGCCTCGTTCGTAGGTTCGACTGCGATGAGTACCTGCAATCTAAGACGAAGCATTTATTTTTAGGAGGACAATTATTATGCGTCAAACATTTATGGCAAATGAATCAAACATAGAGCGCAAATGGTATGTTATCGATGCTGAAGGCCAAACATTAGGTCGTTTATCATCAGAAGTAGCATCTATCTTACGCGGTAAAAATAAAGTAACTTATACACCACACGTTGACACTGGTGACTATGTAATCATCATCAACGCTTCAAAAATCGAATTAACTGGTAAAAAAGAATCAGATAAAATTTACTATCGTCACTCTAACCACCCAGGTGGTATCAAATCAGTTACTGCTGGTGAGTTAAAACGTAATAACCCAGAACGTTTACTTGAAACTTCTATCAAAGGTATGTTACCAAGTTCACGTTTAGGTGAAAAACAAGGTAAAAAATTATTTGTATATAGTGGCGCTGAACACCCACACGCTGCACAACAACCAGAAAACTACGAGTTACGTGGTTAATTAAAAGGAGGAAATTACATTGGCACAAGTTGAATATAGAGGTACAGGCCGTCGTAAAAACTCAGTAGCACGTGTACGTTTAGTACCAGGTGAAGGTAATATCACAGTAAACGAACGTGACGTACGTGAGTACTTACCATTCGAATCATTAATCTTAGACTTAAACCAACCATTTGACGTTACTGAAACTAAAGGTAACTATGATGTATTAGTTAACGTACACGGTGGTGGTTTCACAGGACAAGCTCAAGCTATCCGTCACGGAATCGCTCGTGCATTATTAGAAGCAGATCCTGAATACAGAGGTTCTTTAAAACGTGCAGGTTTATTAACTCGTGACCCACGTATGAAAGAACGTAAAAAACCAGGTCTTAAAAAAGCACGTCGTTCTCCACAATTCTCAAAACGTTAATGCTGGAATTGTTGCAAACTTGTTTGCTTACAAGTCCAGTACGCAAATTGCGTCAGCAATTTGTGTTCAAATAAAATGTTTAAAGCACTTCTCAATTTCGAGAAGTGCTTTTTTGTATGCAATAATAGCTAGAGATTCTTAAACACTCTAACCTTTGAATTATCTTATTACTTTTTAAATACTTCTTCGACGACTTCTGTCATATCATTATGGATGACTAAGTCTGCTTTTCTATCATAAGGCGTTTTATCTCGATTAATAATGACTAAATTATCTCCAGTAAAGTTTGAAATAAATCCAGCTGCTGGTTGTACGACTAATGATGATCCTAATACAATGACAGTATCTGCTTTCTGAATTTTATCTAGGGCTTTAAATACAGTAGGTTGGTCCAACATTTCACCGTATAACACGATATCTGGTCGAATAACTTCACCACATTTTTCGCAATATCTTAATTTATGATCCATTACATATGATTTAGAATATTCTTCACCACATTCTATGCAATAAAATCGATTCAATGTACCATGGATTTCATCGATATTTTGACTTCCTGCATCTTCATGTAAGCCATCAATATTTTGAGTGATTACGCCTAATGACTTTCCTTCTTTTTCAAGTTCTGCAATCCACTCATGGACGATGTTAGGTTTTTTATCTGCAACGAGTAAACGTTTATGATAGAAATCAATGAAACTTTCTTTGTTATCATTAAGATGGTCTTTACTTAATAAGTATTCTGGTGAATAGCCATCTTTTGAAATTTCATCAAATAATCCTCCCATTGAACGGAAATCAGGGATACCGCTCGCTACTGATACGCCTGCACCAGTGAAAAAGACAATTTTATTTGAATTATCTATAATTCTTTTAAGTTTTTCAATTTTATTAGCCAAAGTTGTCACCTCATTAAAATTATTAATTTACTGAATAACCTTCACTTTATATATTATAGTACACACATTTTAAAATAACATTTTATTAAATTCTGTCATAATTAAAAGTTATGATACAAAAATATTAGAGTTCAATCGTTGAATGGTATAAAATTAATATGCGCTGAAAATCTTTATAAATTATATGTCTAAAACTATTAGGCATTTTCAAAATAAAAATAACTTAGCATTTGGGGGAAGTGAGGAATTGAATGAATAAATACGATCGTTTAGATGAAATTACTAAACTCGTAAATCAAAAAGGGACGGTTAGAACCAATGAAATCGTTGAGGAACTCAACGTATCTGATATGACGGTTCGACGTGATTTAGCTGAATTAGAAGAAAAGGGATTATTGACTAAAATCCATGGCGGGGCGAGAAGTAATTCAGTCTTTCAATTTAAGGAGAAGTCACATCAAGAGAAACATACTCAAAATAAAGAAGAAAAACGTGTTGTAGCTCGAAAAGCTGTTAAGCTCATTGAAGAAGGCGACACTATATTTCTCGGGCCAGGGACAACGATTGAATTTCTAGCTGAGGTGATGGAACATCAATCGCTGACAGTCATTACAAATTGTTTCCCAGTGTTTAAAATATTATTTAAAAAACGTTCTATAGATTTCAAAGTGTATTTGCTTGGCGGGGAGATGCGAGAGCTTACTGAATCGTTTGTTGGCGAAATGACGAATACCTTACTTAAAACGAAACGCTTTAGCAAGATGTTCTTTAGTTGTAACGGTATTAAAGAGGCAGACGTACTTACTTCTACCATTGACGAAGCTTATACGCAACAAATCGCATTAGAACGATCGGTTGAAAAATATTTACTTATTGATTCTTCAAAAATTGGAAAAGAAGACTTTACGCAGTTGTGTAAATTAGAAGATTTAACTGCGGTTGTTCTTGATACCGATGATGAAGAGAGTGTTTCAAAATTAAAATTACATACAGAAGTGATTTATTAATACAGAAATCCTAAGATTGTTTGAATTAAACAGTCTTAGGATTTTTTTAGTTTATAAAAGTTTAATTAAACACAAAGTTACATTAATTTGTTTAAAACAACTAAATATCAAACAATATTCAAACATTTATTGTTGATTATTTGTTTGTTTATGTTTATAATTTAATCGTAAAGATTTGAAAGCGCTTTTTCACACAACAAATAAACATAATGCTGTGGAAAGATATCATCTTAAAAAGGAGAATTACTATGGCAATTATTATTGGTTCAGATGTAGCTGGTAAAAGACTAAAAGATGTTGTTAAAGCATTCTTAAAAGAAAACAATCATGAAGTGATTGATGTAACAGAAGGAAAGGACTTAGACTTTGTTGATTCAACATTAGCAGTCGTACATGAAGTTCAAAAAAATGATGAGAATTTAGGAATTGCAATTGATGCCTATGGTGCAGGAAGCTTTATAGTAGCGACTAAAGTAAAAGGCATGATTGCTGCAGAAGTGTCTGATGAACGTTCTGCATATATGACACGTGGTCATAATAATGCACGTATGATTACTATGGGTGAACAAATTGTTGGGGATACATTAGCTCAAAATGTCGCAAAAGAATTTGTTGAAGGTCACTATGACGGCGGACGTCATCAAATCAGAGTAGATATGTTAAATAAAATGTGTTAATTAGGAGGATTTTAAAATGAAAATAGCTATTGGTTGCGATCATATTGTTACAGATACAAAAATGACAGTTTCTAAACATTTAAAAGAACAAGGACATGAAGTCATCGATGTTGGAACATATGATTTCACAAGAACACACTACCCAATCTTTGGTAAAAAAGTTGGTGAAGCAGTAACAAGTGGAGAAGCGGATTTAGGTGTATGTATTTGTGGAACAGGTGTAGGTATTAGTAATGCTGCGAATAAAGTACCCGGTGTTAGAACGGCTTTAGTTCGTGATATGACTACTGCTTTATATTCTAAAGAAGAATTAAATGCAAACGTAGTAAGTTTCGGCGGTAAAGTCGTAGGTGAATTATTCATCTTCGATATCGTAGATGCTTTCATTAAAGCTGAATACAAACCTACTGAGGAAAATAAAAAATTAATCGCTAAAATCGAACATTTAGAAGCACATAATGATAAACAAGCTGACCCTCATTTCTTTGATGAATTTTTAGAAAAATGGGACAAAGGTGAATATCACGATTAAAGGTGGACTCTCATGATTTTAACATTAACACTTAATCCTTCTGTAGATATTTCATATCCTTTGGAACACTTTAACCTTGATACTGTCAACAGAGTGACTAATACAAGTAAAACTGCTGGAGGTAAAGGTTTAAATGTAACACGTGTGTTATCTGAATTTGGCGAAGATGTTGTAGCTAGTGGATTTTTAGGTGGTCAGTTGGGTGAGTTTATTGAACATCAACTTGATGAGAACAAAATCCAACATTCATTTTTCCAAATAAAAGGTGAAACAAGAAACTGTATCGCTATCCTACATGAAGGTCAACAAACTGAAATATTAGAACAAGGTCCTTCAATTAGTGAAGAAGAAGCTAAAGGTTTCAAAGCACATTTAAGCCATTTATTCAGAAAAGCTGATGCAATTGCAATGTCAGGAAGTTTACCTAAAGGATTGAATTCAGATTATTATGCAGAAATTATTCAATTAGCTAATCAACAGCACATACCGACAGTTCTTGATAGTTCAGATCAATCATTAATGGATGTTTTGTTGAGCGAAAGTAAGCCTACAGTGATAAAACCAAATATTGATGAATTATCTCAATTATTACAAACCACTGTTACTACAGATATCGATAGTTTGAAAGAAGCGGTCACTCAACCAATCTTCGAAGGTATAGAATGGATTATCGTTTCTTTAGGTGGCGACGGTGCTTTCGCAAAACATCATCAAACTTTCTATAAAGTTAATATCCCTAATATTAATGTAGTAAATCCTGTTGGTTCTGGTGACTCAACTGTAGCAGGCATTACGTCAGGATTAATTCATCAAGATTCTGATAAGGATTTATTAAGAAAAGCAAATACATTTGGCATGTTAAATGCAATGGAAAGTCAAACTGGTCATATCAATGTAAATAAATTTGACGAAATTTTCCAACAAATTGAAGTTATAGAGGTGTAATTCATGACTAAATCACAACAAAAATTATCATCAATTGAACAATTAAGTAATAAAGAAGGCGTTATTTCAGCTTTAGCGTTTGACCAACGTGGCGCTTTAAAAAGAATGATGGCTGAACATCAAACAGAAGAACCAACTGTTGAACAAATTGAACAATTAAAAGTTCTAGTATCTGAAGAATTAACTCAATATGCATCATCAATTCTTTTAGATCCTGAATATGGTTTACCTGCTTCTGATGCACGTAATAAAGAATGTGGTTTATTACTTGCTTATGAAAAAACAGGTTATGACGTAAATGCTAAAGGTCGTTTACCCGACTGCTTAGTGGAATGGTCTGCGAAACGTTTAAAAGAACAAGGCGCTAATGCTGTTAAATTCTTACTTTACTATGATGTAGACGATTCAGAAGAAATCAACATTCAAAAGAAAGCATATATTGAAAGAATTGGATCTGAGTGTGTAGCAGAAGATATTCCATTCTTCTTAGAAGTTCTAACATACGACGACAACATTCCGGATAATAAAAGTGCTGAATTTGCGAAAGTAAAACCTCGTAAAGTTAATGAAGCTATGAAATTATTCTCTGAAGAAAGATTTAATGTTGATGTACTTAAAGTGGAAGTACCAGTCAATATGAATTACGTTGAAGGCTTTGCTGATGGAGAAGTCGTTTATAGCAAAGAAGAAGCGGCACAACATTTCCGTGATCAAGAAGCTTCTACACATTTACCATATATCTATTTAAGTGCAGGTGTTACTGCTGAATTATTCCAAGAAACACTTAAATTCGCTCATGAAGCTGGCGCTAAATTTAATGGTGTACTTTGTGGACGTGCAACTTGGTCAGGTGCTGTAAAAGTCTATATCGAACAAGGCGAAGAAGCAGCTCGTGAATGGTTACGCACTACTGGATTTAAAAATATTGATGATTTGAACAAAGTGTTAGAAACAACTGCAACATCTTGGAAATCTAAATAATTAAAGGAGGTTAACTATATGAATAGAGAAGAAGTACAATTACTTGGTTTTGAAATCGTAGCGTACGCTGGCGATGCGCGTTCTAAATTATTAGAAGCTTTAACTGCTGCTAAAAATGGTGAACTAGATAAAGCTGAGCAACTTGCTGAAGAAGCGAATGAATGTATTGCAAATGCGCATAAAGCTCAAACAAGTTTATTAGCTAAAGAAGCGCAAGGTGATGACATTGCGTATAGCGTGACTATGATGCACGGTCAAGACCATTTAATGACAACATTATTATTAAAAGATTTAATCAAACACCTAATAGAATTATATAGAAGAGGGAGTTGACCCTGATGAATAAGTTAATAGCATGGATAGAAAAAGGAAAACCGTTCTTTGAAAAAATATCTCGTAATATTTATTTAAGAGCGATTCGTGATGGATTTATTGCAGCAATTCCAATTATCTTGTTCTCAAGTATCTTTATCTTAGTAACATATGTACCGAATGTATTTGGCTTCACATGGAGTAAAACAATGGAAGGTATCTTAATGAAACCTTATAACTACACAATGGGGATTGTAGGTTTCATTGTCGCCGGTACGACTGCCAAATCATTGACTGATTCGTTTAACCGAAAACTCGAAAAAACAAATCAAATTAACTTTATTTCAACAATGATGGCAGCAATGTGTGGATTCTTATTCTTAGCTGCTGACCAAGCTAAAGATGGTGGATTCTTAAGTGCCTTTATGGGAACTAAAGGTTTATTAACAGCCTTTCTTTCAGCATTTATCACTGTAATCGTATATAACTTCTTTATTAAACGTGATATCACAATCAAAATGCCTAAAGAAGTTCCACCGAATATTTCCCAAGTTTTTAAGGATATCTTCCCGTTATCAGCGGTTATGGTTATTCATTATGGTTTAGATTTAATTGTTAGAGGCGTAGCGCACACTAACGTAGCAAACGGTATTTTAAAAATATTCGAACCATTATTCACTGCAGCAGATGGATGGGTTGGGGTAACAATTATCTTTGGTGCCTTTGCATTCTTCTGGTTCGTAGGTATTCATGGTCCATCAATTGTAGAACCTGCGATCGCAGCCATTACGTATGCTAACCTTGAAGCTAACTTACATTTAATTCAAGCCGGTGAGCATGCAGATAAAGTTATCACACCTGGTACTCAAATGTTCGTCGTAACTATGGGTGGTACTGGTGCAACTTTAGTCGTGCCATTTATGTTCATGTGGTTAACTAAATCGAAACGTAATAAAGCGATTGGTAGAGCATCTGTAGTACCTACATTCTTTGGTGTAAACGAACCGATTTTATTCGGTGCACCATTAGTGCTAAACCCTGTATTCTTTATTCCATTTATCTTTGCGCCAATTGCAAACGTATGGATCTTTAAATTCTTCGTAGATGTACTAGGAATGAACAGCTTTAGTATCTTCTTACCTTGGACTACTCCAGGTCCATTAGGTATCGTGATGGGTACTGGTTTTGCATTCTGGTCATTCGTATTAGCGATTGTCTTGATTGTAGTAGACGTTATTATTTATTACCCATTCGTCAAAGTATATGACGAACAAATTCTAGAAGAAGAATTAGGTAAAAAAGTAACAAACAATGACTTAAAAGAAAAAGTAGCAGCTAACTTTGATACTAAAAAAGCAGACGCAATTTTAGCAACTGCTGGTGCGGACGATGCATCATTACAAGCAGATAATGAAAACGAAGCTTCACCTTCAAATAACATTACTGAGCAAACGAATGTATTAGTATTATGTGCTGGTGGTGGAACAAGCGGTTTATTAGCCAACGCACTTAATAAAGCAGCTGAAGAATATAACGTACCTGTTAAAGCAGCAGCTGGTGGTTACGGTGCACATATGGATATTATGAAAGATTATCATTTAGTTATCTTAGCACCTCAGGTAGCTTCAAACTATGAAGATATCAAACAAGATACTGATCGTTTAGGTATTAAATTAGCTAAAACTCAAGGTGTTGAATACATCAACTTAACACGAGATGGCAAAGCAGCATTAGACTTCGTTCAACAACAATTTGAAAAATAATTAGGAGATGAAAGTATAATGAAAAAATTACCAGAAGATTTTATTTTTGGTGGTGCGACAGCAGCTTATCAAGCAGAAGGTGCGACTCAAACAGATGGAAAAGGTCGTGTAGCATGGGACACTTATCTTGAAGAAAATTATTGGTATACAGCTGAACCAGCTAGTGATTTCTACAACAGATATCCAGTAGATTTAGAATTAAGTGAAAAATTTGGCGTGAATGGTATTCGTATTTCAATTGCATGGTCACGTATTTTCCCTAAAGGATATGGCGATGTAAATCCTAAAGGCGTAGAATATTACCACAACTTATTTAAAGAATGTCATAAACGTCATGTAGAACCATTCGTAACATTACATCACTTTGATACACCTGAAACATTGCATAGTGATGGTGACTTCTTAAACCGCAAAACAATTGATTACTTCGTAGATTATGCTAAATTCTGCTTCGAAGAATTCTCAGAAGTTAACTATTGGACTACATTTAATGAAATTGGACCAATTGGTGATGGTCAATACTTAGTTGGTAAATTCCCACCAGGAATTAAATATGATTTCGAAAAAGTATTCCAATCTCATTACAATATGATGGTGGCACACGCACGTGCAGTTAAATTATTTAAAGATAATGGATATAGTGGTGAAGTAGGGGTAGTACATGCATTACCTACTAAATATCCATTCGATCCTTCTAATCCAGAAGATGTTAGAGCAGCAGAACTAGAAGATATTATCCATAATAAATTCATTCTAGATGCAACATATTTAGGTAAATACTCTCGCGAAACAATGGAAGGTGTACAACACATCTTATCAGTAAATGGTGGTAAATTAGATATAACTGAAGAAGACTATAAAATTTTAGATGCAGCTAAAGATTTAAATGACTTCTTAGGTATCAATTACTACATGAGTGACTGGATGAAAGGCTATGAAGGCGAATCTGAAATTACTCATAACGCAACTGGTGACAAAGGTGGTTCTAAATATCAACTTAAAGGTGTAGGTCAACGTGAATTTGATGTTGATGTACCACGTACTGATTGGGACTGGATGATTTATCCTCAAGGTTTATACGATCAAATTATGCGTGTCGTAAAAGACTACCCTAATTATCATAAAATCTATGTAACTGAAAATGGTTTAGGTTACAAAGATGTATTTGATGAAGAACGTAAAACAGTTGATGATGATGCACGTATCGATTATGTGAAAAAACATCTAGAAGTGATTGCAGATGCTATTCGTGATGGCGCAAACGTAAAAGGTTATTTCATTTGGTCATTAATGGACGTGTTCTCATGGTCAAATGGTTATGAAAAACGTTATGGCTTATTCTATGTCGACTTTGATACTCAAGAACGCTATCCTAAGAAAAGTGCCTATTGGTACAAAGAATTAGCTAAAACTAAAGAAATTAAATAATTATTAATTATAGGCAACCGTCTAATATAAAAGTCATATATTAGATGGTTGCTTTAAATTTATTTATGGAAATATCTCAAAGCTCGTTTATACTTATAAATAAAAAATAAACAGGTGGCGTTAAAGTTAATGACAAAAAGAAAAATGATTTATTTCATATTTACATTATGTATAATGACAGTTTTAGTTACAGGTTGTAGCCAATCTGAAAAACAACATTCTCGCAAATCATCAGCACTTAAAGATCAAACTGTGACATTGTTTATGCATGGATATGGTGGTAGTGAAAACTCTGAAAAATATATGGTGAAACAAGCGATTAACAAAGGTGTAACTAAAGACGCCATTGTTGCCACTGTAGATAATCAAGGTGACGTACATTTCAAAGGTACTATTTCTGACAATGCTCAAAATCCTATTGTTAAGGTAGTGTTCGAAGATAATAAAAATGGTGATGTTAATCAAAATGCTAGGAATATTAAAAATGTCTTATCTGAATTAAAAGCACAATATGGTTTCACTAAATATAACTTTGTCGCCCATTCTATGGGTAATTTATCATTTGCTTATTTTATGAAAGATTATGGTAATGATAAGCAATTACCACAACTTCAAAAAGAAGTGAATATTGCTGGTACGTTTAATGGCGTACTTAATCTTAATGAAAAAGTTAATGAAATTAGCGTAGATAAAAATGGTAAGCCTAGTAAAATGAATGATAATTATAAAGAATTATTAGGATTAAAAGATATTTATAAAGGCAAAAATATCGAAGTTTTAAATATTTATGGAGACTTACAAGATGGCACACATTCAGATGGACGCGTCTCAAATAGTTCATCTAAGTCATTAAAGTATTTATTACAAGATAGTCCTAAATCTTATAAAGAAACTAAATATACTGGTAAACCCGCACAACATAGTGAGCTACATGAAAATAAAGAAGTAGCGAATGAAATAATCAAGTTCTTATGGAATAAATAAATGTAAAAAAGAAAGAGTAGATAACGCGAGAAATTAAAATCAAGGCGTTGTCTACTCTTTTATTATTCCTTAAAAGCAAGCATTAGCTAATTGCTTAAGTAACTCTAGTCTATTTTCTTCACCAAATACGTGTGGCAATATCATCATTTCATCTGCGTCATAAGTTTGTTGCATATTCTGTAATTGCTCAGCCACTTCATGAGGTAAGCCACTCACAATTCTTCTTTTATTTTTTTCAATTTTAGCGAGCTCTCTTTCAGAATATTGACGTTGTTGTGCAGTTTCTATAGAAGGATAAGACATAGGTTGTTTTAAATAGTTAATGCGCATTAACCATAAATGAAGCGCATCAAGTAAATCGCTAACCGTCGTCAATTTTTCTGCAGTCACGACAAAGGTTGCCATAATAACGTAAGGCTTGTTGTCACTTGCTTCTTCATTATATAAGCCAAATTGCTTACGGTAATGAGCGATGACTTTATTTATTTGTGTCGACGGTTGCCCCATATGTGCGATGACTAAAGGTAACCCTTTTCGAGCAGCGAGTTCAGCACTTCGTTCACTCATTCCTAGAATATAGAGTTGTGGGTAACTATTAATAAATGGTGTTGCTTGAAGTGACATGAAGCGGTGAGGCTGCTTTGTATCATCGGTAAAATATTTGATTAAGTCATCAATTTGTTGCGATAGCTCTGGTTTCTCAGTTTTAAATTCATTAAGTGCCTCGTTCACATTTTTAAAGCTAGGAGAACGACCAAGTCCCATATCAATACGATGGGGATGGCGTGCTTCCATAATCTTAAATTGTTCGGCAACTTTATAAGCACTGTAGTGGGGCAACATCACGCCTCCACTGCCAATATGAATTCGATGTGTATGCTCTAATAACATCATCATTACCATTTCAGGCGCGCTTGACGCCACAGAAGGCACTTGATGATGTTCCGCTATCCAATAGCGCTCATAACCAAGTTGATCAGCTAAGGTTGCTAACTCGACACTATGATTGAAAGCGTCTTGAGCTGAACGACCTTCGAATATAGGCACGTAATCTAAGATTCCTAATTTCATATTAAGCAGGCTCCCTTTTTTGAAAAGTATTAATCCATATCATGTGTCATTATAAGTGGAAAGCATGATGATTGCGATTAAATTGTTCATAGTACTATACTGTAAACAAATATTGAAAGGAGTTTTAGATGATGAAGAATGAACAAGTGTTACTCGCTCAATATCCCAAAGGTATGCCACAAGATGATACATTTAAATATGAAGATAGCGAGGTAGCTGAACCAGGAGACAATGAAGTTCAAGTAGAATCAATCTATATTTCAGTAGACCCTTATATGCGAGGTAGAATGTCGCAAGCTGATTCATATGTAGAACCATTTGAAATAGGTCAACCTATTGAAAGTCATATCGTTGGTAAAGTAATCAATTCTAACTCTGATCAATTTCAAGAAGGTGACATCGTTGTAGGAATGTTACCGTGGAAACGTATTAATACAGTAAACGAAGAGAAAGTCGATAAAGTTTCAAATACTGATGTGCCATTACATTTATATTTAAGTACACTAGGTTTAACTGGCCAAACAGCTTATCACGGTTTACTAAATATTGGACAACCTAAGCCAGACGAAACGGTAGTTGTTTCTGCTGCTTCTGGTGCTGTAGGTGCCGTCGTAGGCCAAATTGCTAAGTTGAAAGGCGCGCGTGTTGTCGGTATAGCTGGCGGAGATAAGAAAGTGAATTATCTTTCAGAAGAACTTGGCTTTGACGCTGGAGTAGATTATAAGAAAGATGATTTCGCTGAAGCGTTAGCTAACGCAGTGCCTAATGGTGTTGATGTTTATTATGAAAATGTAGGCGGAGAAATCGGCGATGAAGTATTTAAACATCTTAATCGTCATGCGCGTATTCCAGTATGCGGTACAATTTCAAATTACAACCATCCTGAAGATGACCAAGGTCCACGTATTCAAAGTACGCTCATTAAAAAACAAGCGATGATGCGAGGATTCTTAGTGGCAGAATTTGCTGATGATTTCGAACATGCTGGTAAAGAACTTGCGCAATGGATTCAAGAAGGTAAAATTAAAACTAAAGTATCTATTGAAGAAGGATTCGAGAAATTACCGCAAGCCTTTCGTAACTTGTTTACTGGAGATAACTTTGGTAAGCAAGTGGTCAAAGTTTCAGATGCTGAGTAATTTGGTTTCCCTTTTCAAAAAGCAACAGTAGATTGATTAAAAGGTGGCTAAGAAGTAATGAAAGCAATTGGATTTGAACAACCATTTAAATTAGAAGAAGGCAATTTATTTAAGGAATATGAACTTGAAACGCCGCAACCGAGCGCGCGCGACATACTCGTGAAAATTCAAAGTATCAGTGTGAATCCTGTAGATACAAAGCAACGTATCACTCCAGTGGAAAATGCACCGAGAGTGTTGGGATTTGACGCAGTAGGAACAGTTGAAGCGATCGGTTCGGAAGTAGAATTATTTGAAGTAGGTGACCGCGTATTCTATGCAGGAGCACCGAATCGTCATGGTTCAAATGCGACTTACCAAGTTGTTGATGAACGTATCGTGGCGAAAGCACCAAGTAATTTAACTGCTGAACAAGCGGCGAGCTTACCATTAACTGGACTTACCGCTTCGGAAACGCTATTCGACGCGTTTGGCATTTCAACAAATGCTAAAGAGAATGAAGGTAAATCACTACTTATTATTAATGGTGCTGGTGGTGTCGGAAGTATTGCGACACAAATTGCTAAAGCATACGGCCTACAAGTTATTACTACAGCCTCACGTGATGAAACAGTAGCGTGGAGTAAGAAGATGGGCGCTGACATTGTGCTTAATCACAAACATGATTTAGCAACGCAACTAAAGCAACATGATATTGAAGCAGTAGACTATGTATTTTGCACGTTTGATACGGATATGTATTATGACACGATGATTAAGGTTGTGAAACCGCTTGGCCACATTGCGACGATTGTTGCTTTTAAAGAGAAACAAGATTTAAATGCATTGAAAGCGAAGAATATCAGCTTTACGCATGAATTTATGTTTGCAAGACCTGTGCATCAAACGACAGATATGATTCAACAACATGCGTATTTGAAAGATATTGCTGAAAAGGTAGAACAAGGTACGTACCAACCTACAACTACTAACACTATTTCAGGACTTACAGTAGAGAACTTATATAATGCTCATAAAACGTTAGAATCTAGCACAATGATTGGAAAATTAATCATTAATGTTGAAGAGTAAAAGTTGATTTTAAGAGATAGTTAATAATTTGAAAAATTGGCGTTTATTATTATGCGATTGGGCAATAATAATAAACGTCATTTTTTATTATTGGGAAATGGCAACAAAAATTAAATCATAATTTAGAGAAAGGAGTTTATGGATGAAAAATAAATCCATTAGTGTTGTATTTTGGACGGCATTAGTCATTTGTACATTGTTTGTCTTATATGGTGCTTTATTGCCGAAACAGTTAGAAACGGTAACGCAAAATATTACGTCATTTATAGCCGTCAACTTTTCATGGTACTACTTACTACTTGTTTTAATGATTTTCTTTATATGTGTATATCTTTTATTTTCAAGATATGCGTCAATTACGCTCGGGGAAGAAGGAGAAGATCCAGAATTCTCTTTACCTTCTTGGTTTGCGATGTTATTTAGTGCAGGAATGGGAATTGGTTTAGTTTTTTGGACGACGGCAGAACCTATTAGTCATGCATTCACATTAACACCTATACATAAAGCAGGCACTCAAGTTGCAATTAATGATGCATTTCAATTTGCATTTTTCCACTGGGGTGTGCACGCATGGGCAGTATATGGCATTGTCGCTTTAGTCTTTGCTTACTTTAGTTTCCATAAAGGATACGCTGGATTAGTGAGTGCAACGTTAGTCCCTATCTTCGGTGAAAAGCGAATGAAAGGCCCAATTGGAGGTGCGATAGACGTACTTGCTGTTATAGCAACAGTTACAGGCGTAGCGGCTACCTTAGGCTTCGGTGCACTTCAAATTAACGAAGGATTAAACTTCTTATTTGGTTTACCGAATAATTTTGGTACTCAAGTCATCTTAATTATTATAGCTACTGCGTTATTTACTTGGTCGGCTTGGTCTGGTATTGATAAGGGAATTAAAACGTTAAGTAATATAAATATGTTATTAGCATTTATTGTCTTATTAGGTTTATTTATCGTAGGCCCAACATTGTACATATTAAACACCTTTACTAACGGATTAGGTAACTATATCTTTAATTTCTTTAGTATGAGTTTACGTATCCCAATGAATGGGGGAGAGAAATTTAAATGGTTACAAAATTGGACAATCTTCTATTGGGCATGGTGGGTATCATGGGCACCGTTCGTCGGTATCTTCATTGCTCGTGTGTCTAGAGGTCGTACTATTAAAGAATTTATCTTAGGTGTATTGTTCGTGCCAGCACTGGTATGTTTCTTCTTCTTTGCAGTCTTTGGTGCATCAGCAGTGTATTTACAAGATAAAGGTATTGCAAATATAGCGAAAGAAGCTACAGAAACAGCAACGTTTGCGACATTGCAACATTATCCGCTAGGATTTATTTTGAGTATCGTTTCTTTAATAGTAATTATGATATTCTTTGTTACTTCAGCTGACTCAGCAACTTATGTACTAGGTATGTTAAGTTCTAAAGGGGAAATTAATCCTGCTTCGTTTGTAAAAGTAAGCTGGGGTATTATACTCGCTTTATTTGCGATGATTATGATTTATACAGGGGGAACGCAAGCTATACAAAATTTACTGATTATTGCTGCATTGCCATTTTCATTAGTGATTATTTTTATGATTTGGTCACTCTTTAAATCATTAGCAAACGATCATCCAAGACATTCAAAACAAAAATTTTTACAATATAAAAGTTCTGAAGAAAAAAATAAATAAAAAATAATTATAAATTTTATGTTTTTATTATGTTAACTTTGGGAATATTGCTTTTAGAAGGTAAGCTTTAAGAATGTTTATAATCAAATAATTCAACAATAACTAAGGAGGTGCATGACGAGGTGAAACGATTAAAGAATTTTATCCTCGGCCTATTAATAGTTGCTATTGTTGGATTCCTATTGTTTATGTACATAAAGGATAGTCGTATTTCTCAATATCAACACTATTTCTTACAATTCAATTGGTTCCAACCACTATTAATTGGTTTGGCTGCTCTACTTATATTGATTGGTTTAATATTAGTACTCAGCATATTCAAACCAACATATAGAAAACCTGGTTTATACAAAGACTACAATGACGGACATATTTATGTATCACGTAAAGCAGTAGAAAAAACTGCCTATGATACATTAGCTAAGTACGAAGATGTAAGACAACCAAATGTGGTTTCTAAGCTTTATAACAAGAAAAACAATTCATATATTGACATTAAAGCAGACTTCTTTGTACCAAATAATGTACAAGTTAAGTCTTTAACTGAAAGTATTAGAGCTGATATTAAAGATAAAGTTGAATATTTTACTGAAATGCCAGTAAGAAAATTAGAAATTAATGTCAGAGACCAAAAATCTGCAGGACAACGCGTAATATAAGGGAGGGATAACATGGCTAATAATAATAATCAAAATGGACAAGATGCTGGTCAACAAATTATTGACTTCATTAAAGCTTATAAGTGGCGTATCATCGGTTTCTTTGCATTTTTAATTATAGCAATCTTATTCCTAACTTTAGGATTCTGGAAAACAGTTTTAATCATTGTATTATGTTTAATCGGAATTGGCGTTGGGTATATTAAAGACCGTACACAAGACTTTATGAACTTCTTAAATAGATGGAGTTAGATTTATCTAGTTAAGAGTTCATATAAATACTAATGAAAATAAATTTTTTAATAATATTATATAAAAAGGAGAATTTATCATGGCAGTAGATAATAATAAAGCTAAACAAGCATACAATAATCAAACTGGGGTAAATGATCAAGAAAGAGAAGAACGTCAAAGAGAAGTACAAGAACGTAGAGAAGAACGTAACGAGCAACGTTTTGAAAATAAATTAACTTTCTCTGATGAAGTTGTCGAAAAAATCGCTGGTATCGCAGCACGTGAAGTAAAAGGAATCTTAGCTATGAAAGGCGGTTTCGCTGACAATTTCACTAATGCTTTCTCAAGTGGTAATAACGTAACTACAGGTGTTTCTGTTGAAGTTGGCGAAAGACAAGCAGCGATTGACTTAAAAGTAATCTTAGAATACGGCGAATCAGCTCCTAAAATTTTCCGTAAAGTCACTGACATTGTTAAAGAACAAGTTAAATACATCACTGGTTTAGATGTTGTTGAAGTTAACATGCAAGTTGAAGATGTTATGACTAAAAAAGAATGGGCTCTAAAAAATGACAAAAACAAAGACAACAACAATAACAATAACTCTGAAAGATCAGAGTTACAATAATAAGTAATCACTTTTAAAACCTTAAGCATTTATTGTCTTAAGGTTTTTTATTGCTATAAGAAAACAGGAACGAAGATGCCTTCGTTCCTGTTCTTATTCGCTTAACGATGTAATGGGTTATCTACTTTAATATAAGTATAATGATGTGCTTCATCTTCTAAACGCATCGTTGTCACGCATTTATAATCGATAGTTTCAGCGAATAAAGTAGACGTTATCATTTTTAAGCGTTCCTCATCAACATCATCTAGATTTGTTAGAATTTGATGAATAATCTCGCTAATTTGGCGCCACGTATGCTCCTCGAAAGATGCATCTTCTATTACTTTAGCTACTGTTAATATAAGTTCCCCTAAATGATTTTGAACAGTTGAATAAAATGCCTTATTAAATACTGAAGTTTTAGAATCAGTAAGAATTCTAGATTTTTCGTGAAAATCATCTGTAGCATATCCACTCGCATTTAGTTGTGCTTCCTCAATACGTAACCCTTCAAAGTCACGGATATATATCGTATTAAGGCTACCATTCTGATTAAACGAAGCAATTGAATTTTGTAAATGTGCTTCGAGCGCTATACCGTATTTGACATAAAGTGGAAGTACAATACCTAATAATTGTGTCGCATAGTCACATAACCATAATTGACCAGCTTCTTCAAAACTTCCAACCCCTTCATTCTGTTGGAATAATTTAATAAGACTGTCAATAGGGGTTTCTTCATTATATTTATAATTTGCTACTAAACTTGATGGAATCATAGGCATACTGTCTTTAGCAATTAGTTGATAAATATTTTCTCGGAAAAGGGTGCCTAATTGTTCGCTACGATCAGTTTGGATGTCATCGCTATCATATTCATTATAAAAATGTATACCTGCTAATTCATCTAATATTTCTATGCGATAGTCATGAAATACACTATCATTATCTAAAATATCATTTAAAATTTTAGTCACTAAAGGACCATTATGCGTTGTTTGTTCAGATAGTGTCCTGATTTCCCCAGTAATATGTACATTCGTCGATAGTTTAATATGAGGTAATTGCTTTGGATACTTAGGCATCAATGTTCTAAATGATAAGCCAGCATAATACGGTAAACTTATATTTAAAGGAAAGATGAGTTGTTGCTCAAGTTCTGCCTGATATTGTTCCTTTAAAATATAGTCATACTGCCAAGGATGCACAATCATTAAATGATATTCTGATAAATTTACAGATTGGTTAAGTTCATTAGAAATTTGAGTGTGTAATTTTGGGAAGATAGACTTAATTTCTTCATTATAGTTATTAGCTAACGCTTGAGTATTAGCGATACTTTTATGAATTAAGACGCATTTTAAATTAATTTCTTGACCATATTCAGAACTATAATAAATATTTTCCTGAGCGCTTAACCCTTTACGTAATTTAGCACCAGGATGAAGCGGATGGCCTTCAATGACAGCTTGTTCAGAACGTAAGTAACTGTCTTCGTGATTAGAAATAATATCTAGAAGCGGTTTATCTGTGTCGCGCATGTGATATGCCTGATAAGCTAATGCAAGCGCCATATTAGCTACACTATTATCTAAATCTGCTTTAAACTGTTCACTTGCCTCATTTTCGAGCGCTGGATCTTCGATTAGTATGTAATCTAGAACTTCAAGCGGATGCATAAGTCTCGTAAATTCACTCTGTTCCTCATCAGATACATAGAATGGCCCTACCACATCCACTCGACCGAAAGCATGTCGACCTTCAACTTTCCCATATACGTATTTCTTTGCTTTTGGAAAATGAACACACAATACGTCTTCATCTTTATCAATAGATAAACAATCGAACTTATTAGCTGACACTATTAAACTATTGTCCTTACCATTTACTAAATTCTCACGATATAAAGAAATAATTAAACGTTGTGAAATCTTATCTCGACTTGCCAACAGGTTATCTTCAAAATCACCTAATAATTGAGGATAATTTTGTTTTAAGAATGCATAGGCATCTTGTTCTTCTTCAGTTAATTGAATATTAAAGTTATTGATATTAATTATGTTAGTCATAAAACACCTCAAAATTATTTTACAAAAATCAAAATGATTTGTATAATCCATAATATCGATAATGATATTCATTATCAATTATAAAGGAGTAGGTGAAACGCTGTGGCAAAATTTTTCTTTTCCAGTTCCTTTTTATTATTTCTAGGAAATTGGATAGGACAAATTGGTTTAAACTGGTATGTACTTACTAGTTATCATAACGCAGTTTATTTAGGTTTGGTTAATTTTTGCCGACTCGTACCTATTTTGATACTAAGTGTTTGGGCGGGTACCATTGCTGATAAATATGATAGGGGGATATTACTTAGAATTACAATATCTTCTTCTTTTTTAGTGACTGCACTTTTATGTATTTGTACCTTTACTATGCCCCATGTTTCAATTATAGTGATATTAATTTATGCGACCTTACGTGGTATGTTAAATGCAGTAGAAACGCCTGTAAGACAAGCCTTGTTGCCTGATTTATCTGAAAGATTGAATACGAGCCAAGCCGTTTCTTATCATTCATTTATTATAAATATATGTCGCTCAATAGGGCCAGCAATCGCGGGAATTATTCTTGCTGTATATCATGCGCCAGCAACATTTTTAACACAAGCGATTTGTTATTTTATAGCTGCGTTATTTTGTATACCACTTCATTTTAAACGAGTTAACAGTGATGTGAGTAAGTGTAAAGAATATTCACTGAAATTCGTATTGCAATATTTTAAGAGAAATGCACAAGCATCTAGAATTTTTATAACTTCGCTAATTATAATGGCAACTGGATTCTCTTATACGACATTAGTGCCCGTACTCGTTCATCAAATATTTCCTGGTAAATCTGAAATATTTGGTATTTCCATGACTTTTTGTGCCATTGGTGGTATGATTGCCACACTTTTATTACCTATTATTTTGAAAAAGATTAATACCGTAAATATGTATTATTTGAGTTCATGTGTGTTTGGTTTGGCATTATTAGGTGTAGTCATACAAAATGTAATAGTGATGTTTAGCAGTATGGCGCTTGTAGGTTTATTTAGTCAATGGGCACGTACGTCCAATCGAATATATTTTCAAGAACATGTGACCCCTGAAAACCGTGGGAAAATATTAAGTATCGTTATGATGGATAGAGGTATGATTCCATTGGGTAGTTTATTAATGACAGCATTATCAGATTGGCTCGGTGTCTTAACTACATTTATCGTCATGGGCTTATTTACAACAGTTGTAGCCTTAACTGTTTATTTAATGCAAAGAACAATTAAAGTGGAGGAGTCGAACAATGCAAAGTGATTGGCAATTAGCAGATAGAAATATACAATACCGTGTCTTAAATGCATTAGTGAAAGAAAAGATATGGTCATCCTCAACAAGAATTACAACTCAAGATAATCAGCTTGAAATACAGCTTTATGGATGTGTGCTTAAAATTCATTTTAAATATTTAAGTAAAATGGTTCGTTATGATTTCGAGGGACCAATAACTTATTACTGTGGGAAAAATGAAGTAGAAATAACTTCATTAGAAAACTTATTAGATATTTTAGAGCAACATTTTGAAATTGAGATAAGTGAACGTTTACTTGCAGAATTACTTCATAGTAGAGATAGCTTTATAGAAGTATATAAACATTTCACTAATCGTAAAAACCATATTCAAGATAGTTTGAAATTTTCTGGTATGCCGACCACTATTAATTTCTTTGCTTGGTTACAACATTTAAACGATTCGAGTGACTTTAATGATTTAATGTATTCCGAGAGTTTAGTTATCGAAGGTCATCCAACACATCCGTTAACTAAGACGAAATTACCTTTAACAATGAAAGAAGTTAAGCAATATTCACCTGAATTTGAGAAGATTATTCCACTGAAAATCATGTTATTGCATAAAGATTATGCAAAAGTAACTACCGTAGATGGCAACAGCTCATTTGTACTGGGAGAAGTTATTCCGGAATATCATGCAAAACTAAGAAAATTTATTCAAACATTTCAACTTTCGCTAGATGATTATCAAATTATATTTGTTCATCCATGGCAATATCAACATACTATTTATCGTCAATTTGAACAGTGGATTAACGATAAAATATTAATTGCTACACCATTTGATATAGAATCGAAAGCAACGTTATCATTCCGTACTATGTCATTAATAAATAAGCCATACCATATTAAATTACCAGTTAATGTCCAAGCGACTAGTGCTGTAAGAACGGTATCAAGTGTAACGACAGTCGATGGCCCGAATTTAAGTATGGCCTTGCAAGAAACGCTAAATCAATATCCACAACTTAAAGTAGCGCTTGAACCTTTTGGTATTTACGCTAATACTGAAGATGATCGTGCACGCCAACTAGCATGCATTATTAGAGAGAAACCATATATTGCGAATAATGGTGCAACGATTGTCTCAGGAGCGTTAGTGAACCCTAATCCGGCTGATGGGAATATTACCGTGGATAGCTATATTGAGTGGATAAGTGGCGAAGTCAATGAACAGAATATTTCTCAATTTATGCGTACATATTGTCGTCAATTAGTCACACCGTTAATTGCTTTAATTCAAGATTATGGCATTGCTTTAGAAGCCCATATGCAAAATACGATTGTAAATCTAGGACCTCAATTTCAAATGAACTTTGTAGTTCGTGATTTAGGAGGTTCTCGCATTGATTTAGATACATTATCTATGAAATTGAAGGATATCAACGTGACGAATACGAGCTTGATAGCGTCATCTATCAATGAAGTCGTTGCGAAATTTCAACATGCTGTAGTACAAAATCAGCTTGCGGAATTAATTCATCACTTTTCAAAAAAGGAAAGTGTAAGCGAAGTGGAATTATTTAAGGTTGTACAAGAAGAAATAGAACAGGCGATTACTGATAACAAACCACATGCTGAAATATTAAAACAAATCTTATTTGGACCAACTATCACAGTTAAAGCTTTACTTCGTATGAGAATGGAAAATAAAGTTAAAAAATATCTCAATATTAAACTCGATAACCCGATAAAAAAAGAGGTGAGTTAAGTGGCAGATATCTCGATTAATTTATCTAAAATTGCATATAACGCCGAAGTCTTGCATGGTTTATTAGCAGAGCAAGACATACATTTTACGCCAGTCGTAAAATGTGTGGCTGGTGATACGAAAATTTTAGAAACGCTGATTGACTTAGGATTTAATCATTTTGCAGAATCAAGATTAGAGAATATAAATATGGAGCTACAGGATAAATGTAGTTATTTATTATTAAGATCGACACCAAAAAAACGCTATTTAGAATTAGTTGAAAACGTGAAAATGAGTATTCAAACTGAAATTCAAGCCATTCGTGATATCAATGATAGTGCTGGTAAACTTAATAAAAAACATCAAATTATGTTAATGATAGATTGGAAAGATGGCCGAGAAGGTGTACTAACTTATGATATTCTTGATTATATAAAAGAAATAATTGTGATGAAAAATATCCAATTTATAGGTATCGCATTTAACTTTATGTGTTTTAAATCATTAGCGCCTACAGAAGATGATATTTTTGCGATTAATCAATTTGTGCAAGCGATCGAGAATGAAATAGGCTTTCGATTAAAAATTATATCTGGTGGCAATTCAAGCATGTTACCTCAATTAATGTACAATGATTTAGGTCGTATTAATGAATTGAGAATAGGTGAGGCACTGTTTAGAGGCGTAGATACAACGACATATCAACCTATACCACGACTATTTCAAAATGCGATTACGCTTGAAGCGGAAATAATTGAAATTAAACCTCGTTTATTAGAGGGCCGTCAATGTTATTTACAAGCAATATTGGATATAGGATATATTGATACAGTCATTAATAAAATCATTCCACTTAATGATAAAGTTAAGATTGTCGGAGCCACAAGCGATCATTTAATGATTGATTTAGGAAATCAAGATTGTTATCAAGTTGGAGATATGATTTCCTTTAGCCTCGAATATGAAGCGCTATCTCAAATCATGTATCATCAAAAAATACCTAAAACATATGTGAAAGATCAACACATCCAGTCTTTGATTGAGCAAGTGAATCATACATCTTTAGCTACATACTAATAATGAACTTATCTAGATTATTCAATTTTAACTAGTTTGTTTTTTTAAATCACTTATAGTCATTAGTCAGATATAAATACTGATTAATGGCTTTTTTAAATTTATCGATTATATTATTTAACACTTTTAAGAGATAAAATATAAAAGATTTATATAAAAAATTTAAAAAATCTCCCAAATTATATTGACATTGATAATCGTTATCAATAAACTGGGTAATGTAAACCTATACATATTAAGGAGTGGGAGTAATGAAAGGCTTCAAAGTCGCTGGAATAGTCGCATTATTATTTGCATTGGTTCTTGTTACTGCATGTGGTAATGTAAGTAATAACGGTTCTAAGGATTCCGATAACAAATCCTCATCATCGAAAGATTCGATTGAAATTAAACATGAGTTAGGTACAACAAAAGTTCCTAAAGATGCTAAAAAAGTAGTAGCTTTAGAATTCTCATTTGTAGACGCATTAGCTGCGCTAGATGTAAAACCTGTTGGAATAGCTGATGATAATAAACCCAATCGTATTATCAAACCTTTAAAAGATAAAATTGGTAACTATACATCTGTAGGTGCGCGTAAACAACCAAACTTAGAAGAAATCAGCAAGTTAAAACCAGACCTAATCATTGCAGATAGTAATAGACATAAAGGTATTTATAAAGAGCTAAGCAAAATTGCTCCAACTATTGAACTAAAAAGTTTCGACGGAGATTATAATGATAATATCGATGCTTTCAAAACTGTCGCTAAAGCTTTAAATAAAGAAGACGAAGGTAAAAAACGTTTAGATGAACATAAGAAAAAATTAGCTGAATATAAAGATGAAATTCAATTTGATAAAAATGAAAAAGTCTTACCAGCTGTAGCTTCTAAATCAGGATTACTTGCTCATCCAAGTGAATCTTATGTTGGTCAATTTTTAACTGAACTTGGCTTTAAAGAAGCATTAACTAAAGATGTAACTAAAGGTTTAAGTAAATATTTACAAGGACCTTACTTACAGTTAAATGCTGAAACATTAAAAGACGTGAATCCAGAACGTATGTTTATTATGACTGACGGTGCAAGTCCAAAAGAACCATCTTATCAAGAAATGAAAAAAGATCCAGTTTGGGATACTTTAGATGCAGTTAAACATAATCGTGTAAGTATAGTAAATCGTGACACATGGGCACGTGCACGTGGTTTAATATCTTCAGAAGAGATGGCTAAAGAACTTGTTGAAATTTCTAAAAAAGATAAAGAGAAGTAAGGTGGATGAACAATGACTATGAGATCAACTGATAGTCAATCCGCTAATGAAAGAGCAACTAAGAAACGCACTACACTCACGTTCCTCGTGAGTGTGTGCTTTCTTTTTATTTTTGCATACTTTAATTTAGCGATTGGTTCTTCAGACATTCATGCAAAAGATATTTATGACTATTTTTTTACTTCAGTAGACAATAAACAAACATTCCTTATTCATAACGTAAGAATGCCAAGAATGATTGGTGGCTTAATCATAGGTGGCGCACTTGCGCTTGCTGGTTTATTAATGCAAGCTATTACTAGAAATCCGTTGGCTTCTCCTCAAATATTTGGCGTCAACTCAGGTGCTTCTTTTGTTATCGTTTTAGTAACTATTTTAATTCCATCTCTTGGAAAATATGCTACATTACTTGCTTTCATTGGTTCATTTATTGGGGGTCTAACAGTATATTTACTTTCAGGCTCAACAAAAAAGATTACGCCAGTAAAACTAGCATTAGCAGGTATGGCTATTCATTTGTTTTTCAGTAGCTTAACGCAAGGAATTATTATTTTAAACGAAGACTCGAATACAACAGTGATGTTCTGGCTAGTCGGATCATTAAATGGATTAAAATGGACATCAGTACTTTCGATCATGCCATGGCTCCTTATAGCATTCATCATTACATTATTAATGGGACGCCAATTAACAATTATGGAATTAGGAGACGATATCGCTAAAGGATTAGGACAAAAAACTCAACTTATTCGTATTATTATTGGACTTCTTGTTATTGTGTTAGCTGGCGCTTCTGTTTCAATAGCAGGTCCAATTGGTTTTGTTGGTTTAATTGTCCCTCATATAGTTAAACGTTACGTAAGCAAAGATTACTTTATTATGGTACCGTTAACTTTTCTAGTAGGTGCAGATTTATTACTTTTATCTGATATGCTTAGTCGCCTCATTACATTCCCATATGAATCTCCAGTAGGTATTGTAACGTCATTTGTAGGGGCTATTTATTTCTTATTAATTACACTTAGAGGGGTGAAACGAATATGACAAAACGAAATTTATCTATTCGTTACGCCATTGTTATCGTTTGTTTAATTATTAGTATTTTTATAAGTTTATGCGTTGGCTCTACTATGTATAGCCCTATGAAAGCATTAAAAGGTATATTTACATTGGATGACTTTATTTTAAATGAATACCGTATACCACGAACATTATTAGGATTTGGAGTTGGTAGCAGTTTAGCCATTTCTGGTGCAGTGATTCAAGGTGTAGTAAGAAATCCGCTAGCCTCACCGGATGTGATTGGTATTACTAAAGGTGCAAGTTTAGCCGCTATTATCGTAATTATGGTATTCCCAACTGCGCCACTCATTGTATTACCAATAGGTTCATTCATTGGTGCGTTAGTTATCAGCTTAATTTTGTCATTTTTAATTTCAAAGTTTAACATCAAAGGTTCTACACTTGCATTGATTGGTTTAGCCATAGGTGCTATTTGTACGGCAGTAGTACAATTTTTATTAATTCGTAACCCTATGGATGCTAATAATGCATTAATTTGGTTAACTGGTAGCTTATATGGTCATACAATTGAGAACTTTTATTCAATTATTCCTTGGTTTATTATTACTTTGCCATTAGTATTAGGTTTAAGTTATCAATTAGATATTTTAAATTTAGGAGATAATATTGCAGTAGCATTAGGTGCTAAAGTTCAACACCTTAAGATGATTTTACTTATTTTATCTGTCATGCTAGCAGGGGCGTCTATTTCAGTTGTGGGTGGCATTAGTTTCTTAGGACTTATTTCCCCACATATTGCTAGATCGCTCGTAGGACAACGTTATTTCCATGTTGTGATCATGTCTGGTTTAATAGGTGCAGTACTTATCTTAGTCAGTGATGGATTAGCAAGAGGTATCCATCCACCATTAGATATTCCAGTAGGTGTTATTATCGCTATTATAGGTGTTCCATATTTCTTATTTTTACTTAGAAGAATTTAATAACTCCTTTCATAAAGCTAATTCCTTTTATATTTTAGAGGAATTAGCTTTTTTATGTTGCACCCTTTTTGAAAATGAGATATAGTAAAGAACATATTGTTTATAAAAATACAAATAAAGACATATTTATATATAATTAATCGGAAAAATGTCCTCTTATTACATAAATTATGTATATACAAACATTCATTATATAAAGAAAGAAGGCATAAAATTGAAAGGATACACCAGACAAGACATTGTTAAAGGTCGAGTCAAATTTATAACAATGTCCATTATAGGAATTATCTTATTTTTGATTCCTATACCTACAGTTCAAGATGGAAAAAAACAAACGACTTTACCAGTTGCCTTTTTAGCTAACTTACTAAAGGAATTACTAGGTAATGCGATGCCTATTATCATTCTATTTATTATTACGCTTTCAGGAATATTGACTATATTATATTCATTAATATTGAGAAATAAAGTTAAACCAGGGAGTTTAATTGAAAGTGCATTTAAAGTAGGTCCAGTGTGGTTGGTGTTACGTGTACTAGCTGTATTTTTAGCATGGATGACATATCTTAAACTTGGATCCAAAGTTATTTATTCTGAAGATACAGGTGGTCTTGTATTTAATGATTTACTACCTACATTAGTTGCTGTTTTCTTATTTGCAGCATTATTCTTACCATTTTTAATGGAATACGGTTTATTAGAATTTTTAGGACCATTGTTTAGACCAATAATGCGACCACTATTTACCTTACCTGGCCGTTCAACTGTAGATAACCTAGCTTCATTTATTGGAGATGGAACAGTTGGTGTACTTATTACAAGTCGTCAGTATGAACGTGGTATCTATTCTAGGAGAGAGTCTATCGTTATTTCCACGACGTTTAGTGTAGTATCGATTACTTTCGCGATTGTCATTGCTGAAACAGTTGGATTGCAACATAAGTTCTTTGCATTTTATTTAACAGTTATTATTTCTTGTTTTGTAGCAGCTATGATTATGCCTAGAATTTGGCCTTTAAATAAAATACCGGATGAGTTTACTAAGGAAGTCTCTGAAGAAACTCGTCTTGAAAAATTACCAGAAGGTAAAAGTGCACTCAAACACGGGTTTGATGAAGCGACAATAGTTGGATTAAAAGCACCAGGTTTCAAAGAATTTATGAAATCAGGATGTAAGACAGTGGTAGATATGTGGTTTGTAATTTTACCAGTGGTTATGAGTATTGGGACGTTAGCCACAATTATTGCAAATTATACGCCTGTTTTTACAATTGTAGGCAAACCATTTATTCCAATTTTAGAGTTATTGCAAATTCCGGAAGCTACAAAAGCTTCTGAAACATTGTTGATTGGATTTGCTGATATGTTTTTACCTTCAATTTTAATAGCAAATGCCCACAGTGAAATTACAAGATTTGTTATCGGTGCTTTAAGTATTTCTCAGCTAATTTATTTATCAGAAGTAGGCGGCGTTATTTTAGGATCAAAGATTCCTGTAAGCATCGGTAAGCTATTCGCAATTTTCCTTATTCGAACAGCCATTACATTACCAATTATTGCACTTATGGCACATTTATTACTTTAAGAAAAAGCATTGAAGTTATAAGGTCAAAAAATGACTAACTTCAATGCTTATTTTTAATTTAATGTAGATAAGACGTTTGCTTTTACAATTTTACTTTTAATAACTGGGGATGAATCAGAAGATGATTGACCTCTATTTTTATGAGCTTCTTTAAACGCTTCGCTTTGCGTCCATGCTTTAAAATCTTCTTCAGTTTCCCACCAAGTATTCACATATATATCTTCACTATCTTTATCAACGTCTACTTGCCATACTTCAATTTTATGAAATCCTTTTAACTCTTCGATTTTACCACCTTTAGTGAAGCGGGGAGCCATTTTTTCAGCGAAACCTTTTTTCACTGTGATTCTATTTGTAACGACAAACATAGTGATTACCTCCTAGAGTGTTTGTTACTATTTTAGCTTTTATTGAAAAGTTTAACGCTATGAAAAAAACTGTCAACTTACATTATTAGTCGACAGTTTTAATATCATTACGTGAAAATTTTACGAAAAATTTGTATTATAAACTATTTAGTTAATTCGTTATAAACCTTTTGATCGTTATGAGTATAAATAATGTATTCGTGGTCATCAGTGTCAATAATTACTCGATTCGTTTTACCGAATGTAGAACCAATTCGAGAAATGTTTTTTGATTCTAGATTAGGCACTGCATGAATGTCTTGATCTTGAGAAATATTTTTAATTTCGTTAGTAGGAATTTTAATATCTGCGACTCTCCATTGAATTCTAACTTCATTATCATCTTTCTTAACGGTCATTGCCATTAAAGAACACATCCTTTATGTAAGTTATGGCTATATAATATAACAAAGTGTAATCGTTTTCAAGCTTTGTGTGATACTTTAATTTATTTGTGTCACACTATAATGTCACCCCGAAAATACGTTCGTATTTTTGTTGAGTTTATGTTAAAATATCGTTAATAAAGGAGAAGATACATGACAGGTAAAACACATATGTCTGCTGGTTTATTAGTAGGTGCTTTAACAACTGAACATTTTCAAACCGATCTTTTTTCAACTGTTACAGTCATATGCTTAGCAATAGTCTCAAGTTTACTTCCTGATATATGTCATACTAGGAGTAAAATTGGAAGACACTTTAAAATATTAAGCTTTTTTATTAATCTCATCTTTGGTCATCGAACCTTTACGCATTCCATATTATTTATTGGAATGATAGGTTTCTTGCTTATTTTAATACAAACACCTCAATACTATTTAGTTTCGATTATCGGTGCAATAACATCTCATGTTATACTAGATATGTTAACACCTAGAGGGGTTAAGTTACTTTATCCTATTCCTTTGACTATTAAATTCCCTTTTACATTTAAAACGGGAGGGCTTTTAGATGCATCACTAGCAACCGCTTTGAGTATTGGATCCATATACATATTTTTTCAAACGTTTTTAGATGACATTCTAAAGCATATTAGTCATTCATTTTTAGGGTAATTTCAATAAAGTTGTGAGATAATTTTATTGAAAGATTTAGCTTGTCGACAACGTATTGTAAAGTATTAAGATTGTCATAAAACCTTGTCTAATGAGTAAAAAGGTTTCTATGTAGTCGAATTAAT
Source organism: Staphylococcus sp. NRL 16/872 (assembly GCF_022815905.2). NCBI lineage: Bacteria > Bacillati > Bacillota > Bacilli > Caryophanales > Staphylococcaceae > Staphylococcus > Staphylococcus sp. NRL 16/872. Next base: position 787,669 of record NZ_CP119327.1, read on the forward strand.
TGCATTACTTTATTATTAAACATTTGGTTAGGATTATTAACAGAGTTAAGTTTTATTTAGTATTTTTTTTAAATTCATATACTTCTTTAAGATTTAAAATTATTGAATTGCCTAGAAGGAGAGTTAAAATGTTAGACCAAAGTAAACTAGAGAAATATAATCAAGAACATTTAAGCGAATATGAAAAGCTAATGAGCAATAATGAAAAAGAGAAACTTGAAAGTAAAGTTGAAACATTAGATTTAGAGTTTATTCAAAATCTTTATCAAGATTTATATGTTAATCGCAAAACGATTTCTGATGTTTCATCAGTGTCTGAAGTTGAATTTATGCGTAAAGCAGAATTAACAGACCAAGAACGTGAAAAATATGAACGTAAAGGTATTGAAGCAATTAGAAACGGTGAATTTGCAGTATTACTAATGGCTGGCGGTCAAGGTACGCGCTTAGGGTATAAAGGGCCTAAAGGGTCCTTTGAAATTGATGGTGTCAGCTTATTTGAACTTCAAGCAAGACAATTATTGAAATTAAAACAAGAGACGGGTCATTTATTAAATTGGTATATTATGACAAGTGATATCAATCATGATGAGACGTTAACATATTTTAAAGAGCATAATTATTTTGATTATAATCCTGATAATATTCACTTTTTCAAACAAGATAATATTGTTGCATTGAGTGAACAAGGACGTCTTGTACTTAACGAACAAGGTTATATTATGGAAACACCGAATGGTAATGGTGGTGTATTTAAGTCCTTAGAGAAAGAAGGTTATCTAGATAAAATGAACTCAGATGGAGTTAAATTTATCTTTTTAAATAATATAGATAATGTTTTAGTGAAAGTGCTAGATCCATTGTTTGCTGGTTATACAGTTATACATGATAAAGACGTTACATCCAAATCAATCCAACCTAAAGATGGTGAGAGTGTTGGACGATTAGTAAATAAGGATAGTAAAGATACTGTATTAGAATATTCTGAGTTAGATGAAGAGATAGCTAATACATTTGATAATGCTAATATTGGTATTCATGCGTTTAAATTAGAATTTATTAAAGAAGCGGTAAATAAAGATTTACCATATCATTTAGCTATTAAAAAACTAAAACAATTAGATGATGATTTTGGTGTAATTGAAAAACCAACATTGAAATTTGAATTATTTTATTTTGATATTTTTAGATACGCTAAAGATTTTATAACGCTACAAGTTCCTCGTGAAGAAGAATTTTCACCTTTAAAAAATAAAGAAGGAAAAGATAGTGTTGAAACAGCTACTGCTGATTTAAAACGTATGAATTTGATATAAAAAGGATGGTGGAAGTAGATGTCTAAAACATCTAAGAATACAAAAGATACTGTTGTTGAATCTTTTAAAGACATCATTCCTCTATCTTTTGGTGAAGAAATAGGTAATGCAGCATCTCATGGAGCTGCAGCATTATTAATGCTGTTTATCCTACCTTATGCAGCGGTTCATAGTTATGGTGAACATGGCACTCTAAGTTCAGTTAGTGTGTCGATATATGTAATAAGTATTTTTATGATGTTTATCTCTTCAACTATCTATCATTCCATGCAAAACTATACTGCACATAAATACATACTAAGAATTATTGATCACAGTATGATTTATGTTGCTATTGCAGGAACTTATACTCCAGTGCTTTTAACAGTAGTAGGTGGTTGGATAGGATGGCTCGTATTTATATTATTATGGGGCACTACAATATGGGGCATTTTATATAAATCCATCTCGGTAAAGGTTAACCAAAAACTAAGTTTAATCGTCTACTTAGTCATGGGGTGGGTTGGTATTATCTTTTTACCAATCATTATCATGCGAACATCATGGCTCTTTTTATTATTTATTGTACTCGGTGGCGTTTCCTATACAATCGGAGCATGGTTTTATGCGCAGAAAAATCGCCCTTATTTTCATATGATTTGGCATATATTTATTGTGATAGCTTCATTTTTACATTTAATCGCTATTCTATATTTTATGTGAATATTTCTTTGACTAATGAGACAGCTCTTAATCTTAAGTTTAAGTAGGAATTGAATATGTTATAGGACTGATGATTATAGGTCATCAGTCCTATTTTTATGGGAAAACTTCAATTTTTATTGCGTTTAACTATTATCTACGATTATGCTATTACATGACTTTAAAAAAATCTTTAAAAAATGAGGAGGTTCAATTAATGAATATAAAATCAATAGGGATTGTAGTTACGTTAGTACTAACAATGTTTATGGCCGCAATTGAAAGTTCAATTATTTCACTAGCTATGCCAACAATACGTAAAGATTTACATGCAGGTCCTGAAATATCTTTAGTATTTACTGTTTATTTTATTGCTTTAGTAGTAGCGAATCCTATTGTAGGTGAACTATTAACTCGATTTAAAATATTATATATTGCAATGGTAGGACTACTTTTATTTGGAATTGGTAGTTTAATGTCAGGTATGAGTGGCACTTTTTATATGCTTATTGTTTCAAGAGCTATCCAAGGTATCGGTGCAGGTGTCATGATGTCATTAACACAAATCGTTCCGAAACTCGCTTTTGAGATTCCTTTTCGTTATAAAATCATGGGCATCGTAGGTAGTGTATGGGGAATTTCTAGTATCATTGGACCATTACTTGGTGGAGGCATTTTAGAATTTGCGACATGGCATTGGCTATTCTTTATCAATATCCCAATTGCAATTATTGCCATTATTCTAGCATTCCTAACATTTCACTTTTCGGAAGAAACGGAAGTACAAGCAGGTCGTTTTGATGTGAAAGGCTTATCTCTCTTTTATATCTTTATTGGTTTATTAATGTTTAGTATTTTAAATAAATCAATGCTTATTTTAAACTTAGTAGCATTCATATTAGCCATTATTATTGCCATCGTGTTAGTTAAATTTGAGAATAAAACTACGCATCCTTTTATTCCTATAGGTGAATTTAATCGTTCAGTCTCATTAGTATTTATAACTGATTTACTAATCGCGATGTGTTTAATGGGATATAATTTATATATTCCTGTTTATCTTCAAGATCACTTGAAATTATCTCCATTACAAAGTGGTTTAGTCATCTTTCCTCTATCAGTAGCATGGCTTACTTTAAACTTTAATCTAGCTAGAATAGAAGATAGATTATCTAGAAAAGCATTATATATAGGCGCTTTCACTTTATTATTAGTAAGTAGTACCATTTTAATCTTTGGTTCAAATGCACCACTTCTAATTGCAGCAACAGTTATATTAGCAGGTTTAAGCTTTGGATTTGTTTATACAAAAGATAGTGTGATTGTGCAAGAGGAAACAAATTCAAAACATATGAAGAAAATGATGTCATTTTATGCGTTAACTAAAAATTTAGGTTCATCTATTGGATCTACTATAATGGGTTATTTATATGCTATGTCTACAGGATTAATAGATGGTAACTTACACAACATACTTGGTGCAGTGTCAGTGGTAGCTATAGTCTTAATTGTAATTTGGATAACATTGTATAAAAATGACCAACAAAGTGCGTAGTAAAGCATATAAGCGTTGAAATAAAATCAATTATTATTAAAAATCGATGCGACCAATGAAATCTTTCAATTTGAATTGATTTCTGGTTGCTTTTTTATTTGTACACTTTCAAATACGAAAACTTGAGCTTAGGGAAACGATAAGTTGCGCCGTATTATAATTTCTTTAAATTTTATATTGGTTACTATAAGTGATAAAATATGCGTGTAAAACTAACATAGGAGGGCAATATTAATGAGATTTTCAAAAAATAAATTTAATAATATTGTTGTAATGATTTTTGTCCTCGCTATTTTTGTAGTTTCTGGTGGGATATTTTTAACGTTTCTAGGATTTGGTTTATTCGGTTTAAGTCGAATCCTTATTTTTTTAAAGTTAGGATATTTTACGTATAATAAGAATTTTTTTGATAATTTAATCTATTACGGTAGTTATATTGTTTTCGGATATTTTATCTTATTTGCTATTGAACATTTAATGGATTACTTCAGAAAACAGTTGCCAAACAATCCGTATTTTAACGGTGCAACTTATCATTTAATTTCTTATATCGTTACTACAGTGATGTTTTATTTTATTATCCATATTCATTATGTATATATAAAAATTGAATTTTGGGTAATTGCAGTAATAATCGGATTACTATTTATTTTTAAAATTATTTTTTATCCTGAAAGTGAAAACTTAAATGAAAATAAATAAATATAAGCATTTAATTTGCGAAGGAAAAGAATATTTGTTTGAATGTTTAATTACTGATTAATTAAAAGGAGACTATCAATGGCAAATATCGAAGTGTCTAAGCGCAAAAGTAATTTAATCGTTGCCGTTATGCTTTTAAGTGCTTTTATAGCCATTTTAAATCAAACGCTATTAAATACTGCATTACCTCATATAATGAGAGAATTGCATACTTCCGAGAATACAGCACAATGGCTAGTAACAGGATTTATGCTAGTTAATGGAACAATGATTCCTTTAACCGCCTTTCTCATGGATCGAATAAAAACTAAACCACTTTATTTAGTTTCAATGGGAATGTTCCTAGTTGGTTCCATCATTGCAGCGATTGCTCCTAATTTTGGTACTTTAATGGTAGCCAGAATTATTCAAGCAATGGGCGCAGGTATAATTATGCCACTAATGCAATTCACTTTATTTACTTTATTTTCTAAAGAAAAACGTGGATTCGCAATGGGACTTGCAGGGTTAGTTATTCAATTCGCTCCAGCAATTGGGCCTACATTTACAGGTTTAATAATAGATAATGCAAGTTGGAGAGTTCCATTCATTATAGTAGTAGGTATTGCTCTAGTAGGATATATTTTCGGTGCTATTTCTTTAACAAGTTATAATGAAACGAAACAGACACAATTAGATAAACGTTCTGTAGTTTATTCAACATTAGGCTTTGGATTAATGTTATACGCTTTCAGTAGTGCAGGAAATCTAGGATTTACAAATCCTATTGTCATTATTTCATTTATAATTGGAATGATTATTGTGGGCGTATTTATAAGAAGACAATTAACTATTTCCAATCCTTTATTAAACTTATGGGTATTTAGAAGTAAAATATTCACCTTTAGTACTATTACTTCAATGATTGTAATGATGTCAATGGTTGGACCAGCCTTACTTATTCCATTATTTGTACAAAATGGTTTAGGTCTCTCAGCGTTTATGTCTGGGATGGTAATTATGCCAGGTGCATTACTTAATGGTTTAATGTCAGTGTATACTGGCAAAATTTACGATAAATACGGACCTCGATTACTCATATTAACAGGTTTTTCTATACTAACTATCACTACGATTTTCTTAGCTTTCTTAAAATACGATACATCCTATACCTTATTAGTAGTAGTTTATGCTATAAGAATGTTTGCTGTATCATTATTAATGATGCCTATTAATACAACAGGTATTAATGCATTGAAAAATAAGGATATATCACATGGGACTGCAATTATGAACTTCGGTCGTGTTATGGCAGGTTCATTAGGGACAGCGCTAATGGTTACATTTATGAGTATAGGGGCAAAATTGTTGAGTCCGGATGCAACTAAAAATGTGAGCAAAGAAATACTTGAACGACAAAGTGTTGCGGCAGGTGTAGACTTATCGTTTGCTATTGTTTCTGTTTTAGTTGTAATAGGATTTGTTTTCTCTTTATTTATTAAAGAAGATAGACACCCTTCACAAAAATCCAAAAATACACGTGATATATAATATTGATGATTAAAGAAGTTAGCATTAAATTAATGAGCTAACTTCTTTTTTTGTTTAGCTAAAAATAATATACTTATTGAGATAGGCACAAGGTATGTACATATTTGTTAAAATATACATATAAAGAATACTAAGGGGGATTTACATTGTTAACGGTAGATCAAGTAAAAGAAATAGTTGGAGAATTAAAAGATCCAATTATCGATGTACCTCTTAAAGAAACAGATGGTATTGTCGAAGTTAAAACTAAAGAAGAAATAGAACATGTTAGCGTCAAAGTTGCAATTGCTCAATTAGGAGGACAACCTCAATTAGATTTACAAATGGCAATTGTTAAGGCACTAAAAGAAAACGGAGCAAATACAGTAGGTATACGTTTTGATGAATTACCTGCTGACAAAGTTGAACAATATACAGGTAAAGAGAAAGAACAGCCTAAAACAATAGAAGGATTATTATCAAAAGATAATCCAGTTGAATTTATAGCTATAGCCTCTGGTAAAGGTGGAGTAGGTAAATCAACTGTTGCAGTAAATTTAGCAGTTGCTTTAGCACGTGAAGGTAAAAGAGTAGGATTAGTTGATGCAGATATTTATGGTTTCAGTGTTCCTGATATGATGGGCATTGATGAAAAACCAGGAGTTGAAGGAAAAACAATTATTCCAGTAGAACGTCATGGAGTAAAAGTAATTTCAATGGCTTTCTTTGTAGAAGAAAATGCTCCAGTTATTTGGCGTGGTCCTATGCTAGGTAAAATGTTGACGAACTTCTTTGTAGAAGTGAAATGGGGAGAACTCGATTATTTATTACTTGATTTACCTCCAGGTACAGGAGATGTAGCATTAGATGTACATTCTATGTTACCAAGCAGTAAAGAAATTATCGTTACAACCCCTCATCCAACAGCTGCATTTGTTGCTGCAAGAGCGGGTGCGATGGCAAAACACACTGAACATTCAATTCTTGGTGTTATTGAAAACATGAGTTACTTTGAAAGTAAAGAAACAGGTAATAAAGAATATGTATTTGGAAAAGGCGGAGGTCGTAAACTAGCAGATGAGTTAAATACGCAACTACTAGGTGAATTACCATTAGAACAGCCAACTTGGAATCCAAAAGACTTTTCACCATCCATATATCAAGAGGAAGATCGCTTAGGTGGAATCTATAAACAAATCGCACAAAAAGTTATTGCATCTACTATTAAGAAATAAAAACTAAAAAAGTGTAATAAAAACGCATGAAATATTAAATTTCATGCGTTTTTTCTATTGCAATTTTTTGAAAAACTGATAGAATATTTTTTTGTGAGCAACAGAAATTATTAAAGTTGCTTCACAATAAAAATTATTTCAAATTATTGTTGACTTACATCTTTCAATTTGATAAGATATAAAAGTCGTCAAAAAGATGTAAATTCTTTTAAGGGATTGTTAAAATGGTGTAAAACTTACCATTGCAAAACTCGAAATGATGATTTAAAATAATAAAAGTAATCAAAAAAAGTTGTTGACTTTCTTTCTTAGAAGTTATACAATAAAAGAGATTGTTTTTAAAAATGAACATTGAAAACTGAATGACAATATGTCAACGTTAATTCCAATAAATGTAACTGTAAGTTACAAACACTATTTAGTATTATGAGCTAATCAAACATCATAAATTTTTATGGAGAGTTTGATCCTGGCTCAGGATGAACGCTGGCGGCGTGCCTAATACATGCAAGTCGAGCGAACAGACGAGGAGCTTGCTCCTCTGACGTTAGCGGCGGACGGGTGAGTAACACGTGGGTAACCTACCTATAAGACTGGGATAACTTCGGGAAACCGGAGCTAATACCGGATAATATTTTGAACCGCATGGTTCAATAGTGAAAGATGGCTCTGCTATCACTTATAGATGGACCCGCGCCGTATTAGCTAGTTGGTAAGGTAACGGCTTACCAAGGCGACGATACGTAGCCGACCTGAGAGGGTGATCGGCCACACTGGAACTGAGACACGGTCCAGACTCCTACGGGAGGCAGCAGTAGGGAATCTTCCGCAATGGGCGAAAGCCTGACGGAGCAACGCCGCGTGAGTGATGAAGGTCTTCGGATCGTAAAACTCTGTTATTAGGGAAGAACATACGTGTAAGTAACTGTGCACGTCTTGACGGTACCTAATCAGAAAGCCACGGCTAACTACGTGCCAGCAGCCGCGGTAATACGTAGGTGGCAAGCGTTATCCGGAATTATTGGGCGTAAAGCGCGCGTAGGCGGTTTTTTAAGTCTGATGTGAAAGCCCACGGCTCAACCGTGGAGGGTCATTGGAAACTGGAAAACTTGAGTGCAGAAGAGGAAAGTGGAATTCCATGTGTAGCGGTGAAATGCGCAGAGATATGGAGGAACACCAGTGGCGAAGGCGACTTTCTGGTCTGTAACTGACGCTGATGTGCGAAAGCGTGGGGATCAAACAGGATTAGATACCCTGGTAGTCCACGCCGTAAACGATGAGTGCTAAGTGTTAGGGGGTTTCCGCCCCTTAGTGCTGCAGCTAACGCATTAAGCACTCCGCCTGGGGAGTACGACCGCAAGGTTGAAACTCAAAGGAATTGACGGGGACCCGCACAAGCGGTGGAGCATGTGGTTTAATTCGAAGCAACGCGAAGAACCTTACCAAATCTTGACATCCTTTGACCACTCTAGAGATAGAGTTTTCCCCTTCGGGGGACAAAGTGACAGGTGGTGCATGGTTGTCGTCAGCTCGTGTCGTGAGATGTTGGGTTAAGTCCCGCAACGAGCGCAACCCTTAAGCTTAGTTGCCATCATTTAGTTGGGCACTCTAAGTTGACTGCCGGTGACAAACCGGAGGAAGGTGGGGATGACGTCAAATCATCATGCCCCTTATGATTTGGGCTACACACGTGCTACAATGGACAATACAAAGGGTAGCGAAACCGCGAGGTCAAGCAAATCCCATAAAGTTGTTCTCAGTTCGGATTGTAGTCTGCAACTCGACTACATGAAGCTGGAATCGCTAGTAATCGTAGATCAGCATGCTACGGTGAATACGTTCCCGGGTCTTGTACACACCGCCCGTCACACCACGAGAGTTTGTAACACCCGAAGCCGGTGGAGTAACCATTTGGAGCTAGCCGTCGAAGGTGGGACAAATGATTGGGGTGAAGTCGTAACAAGGTAGCCGTATCGGAAGGTGCGGCTGGATCACCTCCTTTCTAAGGATATATTCGGAACATCTCGCAGAGATGAAGGAATAACGTGACATATTGTATTCAGTTTTGAATGTTTATTTCAAACATTCAAAATAAATGATGATTGCATTAAGTGTTATATTTTGATATAATAACTCATTGTGATTGTTGAAAATTTAAGTTATTATTTAAAGAAATCGTTTCTCAGACGATGAGACGATTGACTAAATAATAGGAAATTGTACATTGAAAACTAGATAAGTAAGTAAATAGATTTTACCAAGCAAAACCGAGTGAATAGAGTTTTAAATAAGCTTGAATTCATAAAAAAATAATCGCTAGTGTTCGAAAGAACACTCACAGATTAATAACTATATTAGATTAAGTTATTAAGGGCGCACGGTGGATGCCTTGGCACTAGAAGCCGACGAAGGACGTTACTAACGACGATATGCTTTGGGTAGCTGTAAGTAAGCGTTGATCCAGAGATTTCCGAATGGGGGAACCCAGCACGAGTTATGTCGTGTTATCGACAAGTGAATTCATAGCTTGTCAGAAGGCAGACCCGGAGAACTGAAACATCTTAGTACCCGGAGGAAGAGAAAGAAAAATCGATTCCCTGAGTAGCGGCGAGCGAAACGGGAAGAGCCCAAACCAATAAGCTTGCTTATTGGGGTTGTAGGACACTCTATACGGAGTTACAAAGGAATATATTAGACGAATCATCTGGAAAGTTGAATCAAAGAAGGTAATAATCCTGTAGTTGAAAATATATTCTCTCTTGAGTGGATCCTGAGTACGACGGAGCACGTGAAATTCCGTCGGAATCTGGGAGGACCATCTCCTAAGGCTAAATACTCTCTAGTGACCGATAGTGAACCAGTACCGTGAGGGAAAGGTGAAAAGTACCCCGGAAGGGGAGTGAAAGAGAACTTGAAACCGTGTGCTTACAAGTAGTCAGAGCCCGTTAATGGGTGATGGCGTGCCTTTTGTAGAATGAACCGGCGAGTTACGATCTGATGCAAGGTTAAGCAGGAAATGTGGAGCCGTAGCGAAAGCGAGTCTGAATAGGGCGTTTAGTATTTGGTCGTAGACCCGAAACCAGGTGATCTACCCATGGTCAGGTTGAAGTTCAGGTAACACTGAATGGAGGACCGAACCGACTTACGTTGAAAAGTGAGCGGATGAACTGTGGGTAGCGGAGAAATTCCAATCGAACTTGGAGATAGCTGGTTCTCTCCGAAATAGCTTTAGGGCTAGCCTCAAGTGATGATTATTGGAGGTAGAGCACTGTTTGGACGAGGGGCCCCTCTCGGGTTACCGAATTCAGACAAACTCCGAATGCCAATTAATTTAACTTGGGAGTCAGAACATGGGTGATAAGGTCCGTGTTCGAAAGGGAAACAGCCCAGACCACCAGCTAAGGTCCCAAAATATATGTTAAGTGGAAAAGGATGTGGCGTTGCCCAGACAACTAGGATGTTGGCTTAGAAGCAGCCATCATTTAAAGAGTGCGTAATAGCTCACTAGTCGAGTGACACTGCGCCGAAAATGTACCGGGGCTAAACATATTACCGAAGCTGTGGATTGTCCTTTGGACAATGGTAGGAGAGCGTTCTAAGGGCGTTGAAGCATGATCGCAAGGACATGTGGAGCGCTTAGAAGTGAGAATGCCGGTGTGAGTAGCGAAAGACGGGTGAGAATCCCGTCCACCGATTGACTAAGGTTTCCAGAGGAAGGCTCGTCCGCTCTGGGTTAGTCGGGTCCTAAGCTGAGGCCGACAGGCGTAGGCGATGGATAACAGGTTGATATTCCTGTACCACCTAACATCGTTTTAATCGATGGGGGGACGCAGTAGGATAGGCGAAGCGTGCTGTTGGAGTGCACGTCTAAGCAGTGAGATTGAGTGTTAGGCAAATCCGGCACTCTTAAGATTGAGCTGTGATGGGGAGAGGAAATTGTTTCCTCGAGTCGTTGATTTCACACTGCCGAGAAAAGCCTCTAGATAGATAATAGGTGCCCGTACCGCAAACCGACACAGGTAGTCAAGATGAGAATTCTAAGGTGAGCGAGCGAACTCTCGTTAAGGAACTCGGCAAAATGACCCCGTAACTTCGGGAGAAGGGGTGCTCTTTAGGGTGCAAGCCCAGAAGAGCCGCAGTGAATAGGCCCAAGCGACTGTTTATCAAAAACACAGGTCTCTGCTAAACCGTAAGGTGATGTATAGGGGCTGACGCCTGCCCGGTGCTGGAAGGTTAAGAGGAGTGGTTAGCTTCTGCGAAGCTACGAATCGAAGCCCCAGTAAACGGCGGCCGTAACTATAACGGTCCTAAGGTAGCGAAATTCCTTGTCGGGTAAGTTCCGACCCGCACGAAAGGCGTAACGATTTGGGCACTGTCTCAACGAGAGACTCGGTGAAATCATAGTACCTGTGAAGATGCAGGTTACCCGCGACAGGACGGAAAGACCCCGTGGAGCTTTACTGTAGCCTGATATTGAAATTCGGCACAGCTTGTACAGGATAGGTAGGAGCCTTTGAAGCGTGAGCGCTAGCTTACGTGGAGGCGCTGGTGGGATACTACCCTAGCTGTGTTGGCTTTCTAACCCGCACCACTTATCGTGGTGGGAGACAGTGTCAGGCGGGCAGTTTGACTGGGGCGGTCGCCTCCTAAAAGGTAACGGAGGCGCTCAAAGGTTCCCTCAGAATGGTTGGAAATCATTCATAGAGTGTAAAGGCATAAGGGAGCTTGACTGCGAGACCTACAAGTCGAGCAGGGTCGAAAGACGGACTTAGTGATCCGGTGGTTCCGCATGGAAGGGCCATCGCTCAACGGATAAAAGCTACCCCGGGGATAACAGGCTTATCTCCCCCAAGAGTTCACATCGACGGGGAGGTTTGGCACCTCGATGTCGGCTCATCGCATCCTGGGGCTGTAGTCGGTCCCAAGGGTTGGGCTGTTCGCCCATTAAAGCGGTACGCGAGCTGGGTTCAGAACGTCGTGAGACAGTTCGGTCCCTATCCGTCGTGGGCGTAGGAAATTTGAGAGGAGCTGTCCTTAGTACGAGAGGACCGGGATGGACATACCTCTGGTGTACCAGTTGTCGTGCCAACGGCATAGCTGGGTAGCTATGTATGGACGGGATAAGTGCTGAAAGCATCTAAGCATGAAGCCCCCCTCAAGATGAGATTTCCCAACTTCGGTTATAAGATCCCTCAAAGATGATGAGGTTAATAGGTTCGAGGTGGAAGCGTGGTGACACGTGGAGCTGACGAATACTAATCGATCGAAGACTTAATCAATTTTTTCAAGTTTTGCGACGCAAAATCTTTACTTACTATCTAGTTTTGAATGTATAATCATTCACTTGTCTGGTGACAATGGCAAGGAGGTCACACCTGTTCCCATGCCGAACACAGAAGTTAAGCTCCTTAGCGCCGATGGTAGTTGGATTTACGTTCCGCTAGAGTAGGACGTTGCCAGGCATATATAATTATTCCGCAGTAGCTCAGTGGTAGAGCTATCGGCTGTTAACCGATCGGTCGTAGGTTCGAATCCTACCTGCGGAGCCATGGCTCCTTGGTCAAGCGGTTAAGACACCGCCCTTTCACGGCGGTAACACGGGTTCGAGTCCCGTAGGAGTCACCATTTTGTTGGAGAATTAGCTCAGCTGGGAGAGCATCTGCCTTACAAGCAGAGGGTCGGCGGTTCGAACCCGTCATTCTCCACCATTTATATGTCGGAGGGGTAGCGAAGTGGCTAAACGCGGCGGACTGTAAATCCGCTCCTTCGGGTTCGGCAGTTCGAATCTGCCCCCCTCCACCATCTTAATGGGCTATAGCCAAGCGGTAAGGCAACGGACTTTGACTCCGTCACGCGCTGGTTCGAATCCAGCTAGCCCAGCCATTAGAGCCATTAGCTCAGTTGGTAGAGCATCTGACTTTTAATCAGAGGGTCAGAGGTTCGAATCCTCTATGGCTCACTCACAAGCATCCCAAGTTGGGATGCTTTTTTTTGTTTTCGTAAGTTTTATCGGCTCTACGTCAAATCGGACTGATGAGTCCTAATATTGAGATTAAGCAACCTTAGGTTGTTTAATCTCTTTTTTTGTTGTTGAGGCAAATAGTCGCGAAGTTATAATAATTCGATTACGTAAATTATCATAATTTCTATAACCAAAAGATACCCTTTTAATGAGTTTGATTTTATTATTAATTCCTTCTAACGGACCGTTGGTCAGGTTAGAATATATCATGGTGTTTTCAATGAAAGCTGTTAATCTTCTTAAAGTTCTAATAACTGGACGTAATTTAGGACACACATCTGAAAGATGAATAGAAAAGAGTTTATGAGTAAATTTCTCTATTTGGTTTTCTTTTAATAATCGTCTTAGCTCATGAACGTAGTGATATGTATTAAATAATTCAACATCTACACTTAATAAGTAATTCATAATTCCTTTTTCGGTTTTCCACTCTTTAAATAAACGGACTTTACGATAATTAAATGCTTCTAGCGTTTCAAAAGGTTTAAGAAATAGTTTCCAATAACTTTTATATTTATTATAAAGCGGTCTATTAGAGGTTTTATAACAATTCATTATATGAACTCTAGACATATTTAACGCTCGATTTAAAGATTGAACAATATGAAAACGATCAATAATAATCTTCGCATTAGGAAATAATTGCTTGATTAGCGACATATAGGGTTCATACATATCAATCGTTACAGTTTTGACTTTTTTTCTTAGTTTCAAAGAATAACGATAAAAATGATCTTTCAGCGATTTTAACTTACGATCCGCTACCACATCTACGATGCGGTGCGATACAGCATCTGCATAAATAAAACTCATTTTTCCAATTACATTTTTAACACTTTTAAATTCGTCCATCATTAAGTGTTCAGGTAAAGCATCAAAAGAAGACTGACCTACGTCGCTTGCCGCTTGATTAATCACTCTAGATACAGTCATTGATGATACTAAGCATGACTTGGCGATAGATTTTTGAGAGCGGTATTCTTGTGCTTTATCTAAAACTGCAAGTTTTGTTTTGTTAGAAATAAAACAATGATTATCGACAATATTAGATTTAGCAGTAAAATAACTATCACATGTCTTACAATAAAATCTTTGTTTTTGAAGCTTCAAATAAGCAGGCATTTCCATAATTTTAAGTAAAGTAATCGTTGAAGTTTTCTTACCATTTTTAACTATAGAAAAATTTTCGTTTTTAGTTAAACAATTTTCACAATGTGTAGGTTGATAAGTGAGCTCTGCATAGTAAAACAAGCTCATTCGTCCTTTATATTTTTTCTCAATCACTTCATCTAAAAAATTTAGATTTTTATCTTTAATTCTTAATGTATTTAATATAGACTTACACATAGGCGCATTACCTTTCTTTTTTATTTGGTGTGGTAGCTAATAATTATAGAGGTAATTGCGCTATTTTTGTATTCAAAACATAAAAATTGGACTGATGATTTTTAGTCATCAGTCCAATTTATTATAGAGCCGTTTTATCAATAATATAAAGAAGAAGAAAATTTTTTGTTCAATTTAATTGTTCATATGACAGTAATGAATTTCATTGGTATAATTAACACTATGGAAAAATATATTCGGAGGAGATGCTATGGATTTTTCCAACTTTTTTGATAATCTAAGTACATTGAAAATAATTACAAGCGTACTGGATTTACTTATTGTATGGTATGTCCTTTATCTTCTCATTACTGTATTTAAGGGTACTAAGGCTATTCAGCTACTTAAAGGTATTTTATTTATAGTTATTGGTCAACAAGTTAGTAAAATTCTTAATTTAACTGCTACTTCAAAATTATTCGATATTGTTATTCAGTGGGGGGTATTAGCTTTAATAGTAATATTCCAACCTGAAATCAGACGAGCATTAGAACAGTTAGGCCGAGGAAGTTTATTCAAACGTTATACAAATACCTACAGTCATGATGAAGAAAAATTAATTCAAGCGGTATCTAAGGCTGTACAATATATGGCTAAAAGACGTATTGGTGCATTAATTGTTTTTGAAAAAGAAACAGGATTACAGGATTATATTGAAACTGGAATTGCAATGAATTCTGAAATTTCTCAGGAATTGCTAATCAATGTTTTTATACCAAACACACCTTTACATGATGGAGCTATGATTATTCAAAATTCTAAAATTGCTAGTGCTGCCAGCTATTTACCATTATCTGATAGTGCTAAAATTTCTAAAAGTTTAGGTACACGTCATAGAGCAGCTGTAGGTATATCAGAGGTTTCAGATGCATTTACTATTGTTGTGTCTGAAGAAACTGGATCAATATCAGTTACATTTGATGGGAAATTACGAAGAGATATTTCTTCTGAAGTCTTCGAAGAATTATTAGCTGAACATTGGTTTGGTACACGCTTTCAAAAGAAAGGTGTGAAATGAGATGTTAGAAAGTAAATGGGGCTTACGATTTATAGCTTTAGTGTTAGCTGTGTTCTTTTACTTATCTGTCAATAATGTTTTTGGTAACATTTTTAATAATAATAATTTATCTCAAAATTCATCTAAAACAATTGAAGATGTGCCTGTCGAAGTTCTTTATAATTCAAAAGAATTACATGTCACTAAAGCACCAGATACAGTTAATGTGACAATTTCTGGACCACAATCTAAGTTACTTAAAATTGAAAATTCGGATGATATTAAAGTAACCGTAGATTTATCTAATGCGAAAGCTGGTAATTATAAAGAAGATTACATTGTGAAAGGATTAAGCAATGATATCAATTACAATGTAAAACCTAAACAAGCTTATATTACATTAGAAAATAAGGATACTAAAACAATGCATGTACAACCGGATATTGGACAGAATGACATAGATGCTAATTATAAAGTTAAAGAGAGTAAAGTTGAGCCTGATACTGTGAAAGTCACAGGAGGAAAACAACAATTATCTAAAATTGCTTATTTAAAAGCTACTTATCGTGATGTAGATAAATTAAAAAAAGATACTTCTGATGTAGCAGACGTAACGGCTTTTGATAAACAACTTAATAAATTGAATGTTCATATTCAACCAGATCAAGTGAAATTAACAACAAAGGTCGAACCTTATAGTAAAAAAGTTAAAGTTAATGTACATACTAAAGGTAAGTTACCTGATGATGAAGAACTTGATGACATTTCATTAGACAAAGATGAAATTGAAATTTATGGTAATAGAGAAGCATTACAAGATATTAATGAGGTTGAAGCTATAGTTGATTTAGATGAAATATCTGAGTCGACAGATAAAAAAGTGAAAATTGACTTGCCTGATAAAGTTAAAAAATCTGAGACAAATGAAGTTACAGCACATATTAATTTGAAATAATTTTTTATAAATAAAGGAGTATTTAACAATGGGAAAATATTTTGGTACTGATGGAGTAAGAGGTATAGCTAATAAAGAGTTAACACCTGAATTGGCTTTTAAATTAGGTCGATACGGAGGCTATGTTCTAGCACATAATGAAGGTGAAAAACACCCTAAAGTTTTAGTTGGGAGAGACACGCGTGTTTCTGGAGAGATGTTAGAATCTGCATTAATCGCTGGATTGGCTTCAATTGGTGCAGAAGTAATGCGTTTGGGTATTATTTCGACTCCAGGTGTCGCTTATCTTACACGTGAAATGGGCGCGGAATTAGGTGTAATGATTTCAGCTTCTCATAACCCTGTAGCAGATAATGGTATTAAATTCTTTGGTGCTGATGGATTTAAATTATCAGACGAACAAGAAAATGAAATTGAAGCATTACTTGATCAAGAAAACCCTGAGTTACCAAGACCTGTTGGAAAGGATATTGTACACTATTCAGATTACTTTGAAGGGGCACAAAAATATTTAAGTTATTTGAAATCTACAATTGATGTTAATTTAGAAGGATTAAAAATTGTATTAGATGGCGCAAATGGTTCAACTTCTGCATTAGCACCATTCTTATTTGGAGATTTAGAAGCTGATACAGAAACAATTGGTTGCAGTCCTGATGGCTATAATATTAACGATGAATGTGGCTCTACTCATCCAGAGCAATTAGCTGAAAAAGTAGTTGAAACAAAAAGTGATTTTGGTTTAGCATTTGATGGTGATGGAGACCGTTTAATTGCAGTAGATGAAAATGGTAATATCATTGATGGAGACCAAATCATGTTTATTATTGGTCAAGCAATGCATAAAAATAATGAATTAAACAATAATATGATTGTTTCAACTGTAATGAGTAACTTAGGATTCTATAAAGCTCTAGAACAGGAAGGAATCGCTTCTAACAAAACTAAAGTTGGAGACAGATATGTAGTTGAAGAAATGCGAAGAGGCAACTACAATTTGGGTGGAGAGCAATCAGGTCATATCGTTCTTATGGATCACAATACAACAGGTGATGGCTTGTTAACAGGCGTACAACTTGCGTCAGTAATTAAAATGAGTGGTAAACCATTAAGTGAGTTAGCGGCTCAAATGAAAAAATACCCACAATCATTAATCAATGTAAAAGTTACTGATAAACATCATGTTCAAGATAATGAAGACGTGAAACAAGTGATGTCTGAAGTAGAAGAGGAAATGAACGGTGAAGGCAGAATATTAGTTAGACCTTCTGGTACAGAACCTTTAGTACGTGTAATGGTTGAAGCAGCTACAGACGAAGATGCTCAACGTTATGCTCAACGTATTGCTGACGTAGTTGAAGATAAAATGGGCTTAGATAAGTAGTAATTTTTCGAAATAGGGTCTTACAAATAAAATGTAAGACCCTATTTTATTATTTTTTTAAATTAAAACGCTTACATATATCGATGGACAAATTTTTTTGATAAATAAAAGTATAAATAATAATATTAGTTAAGTATTTGAGTAAGTTATAAAACTTATAATTTTAAAAAATGCACAATGTTGTTGTAAAATTATTTGCAATCATTTGTTTTTACAGTGTAAAATAAATAATATTGAAAGGAGGAAAGTAAATAAATTTATATAAAGCGCCTGGACAAATCATTAATTTATTAATGATTAAGAATTAAATATGAGAATTCTTATAGATATATTAATGTTATTGTAGACGAGGAGAATAGTTATCGAGTAAATCGGCGGATGCTATTCCGGATGCGACACATTCGTGAGCTTATTATTAAAACATTTAGGTAACTAAATGCACAAAAATAATAAGAATGTCTATCTTTATCTAATAAAAATAGAAATAGAAATGGCAAAAAAGGGTATTAAAATAATAGAAAGAAGTCGAAACCAAAGCGTTTAGGATTTAATCAAAACTAAATGATAAGCAAAATGATTTTTCGTATTTTGTTGAATCGTGAAGGACTCCTTAACTTTTATTTTTTGTAGAATTTTATATTGGTTATGTTTAAGTTTAAGGGATTGTTTTCGATAATCTAGCTTTAGAAATTTCAAGAGCATAAATGCTTTATATTGGTTTCTACCTTTAGCTGTGTAAATTTTATAAATCAGATAAAATTTACTTGCCATTAATTGACGGAGGAAATTTTATGTGCGGAATTGTAGGATATATTGGTTATGATAATGCTAAGGAATTATTATTATCAGGTTTAGAAAAGTTAGAATACAGAGGGTATGACTCTGCAGGAATTGCAGTAGCTAATGAAGATGGTACAACTGTATTTAAAGAAAAAGGTCGTATTGCAGAATTAAGAAAAGTAGCAGACAGCAACGATGTTGATGGTCACGTAGGAATTGGTCATACTCGTTGGGCCACACATGGTGTACCAAGTACAGTCAACTCTCACCCACACCAATCGAATAATGAACGTTTCACACTTGTTCATAATGGTGTAATTGAAAATTATGAAGAATTAAAAAATGAATACCTAAAAGATGTTGATTTCAAGTCTGAAACAGATACTGAAGTGATCGTTCAATTAGTTGAGCACTTTTCAAATAAAGGTTTATCAACAGAAGAAGCATTTACTAAAGTAGTATCTTTATTACACGGTTCATATGCTTTAGGTTTATTAGACAACCAAGATGAAGAAACACTGTATGTTGCTAAAAACAAATCACCTTTATTAGTAGGTGTAGGTGAAGGATTTAATGTTATTGCTTCAGATGCTTTAGCAATGATTAAAATAACTAATCAATATAAAGAAATCCATGACCATGAAATTGTTATCGTTAAAAAAGATAGCGTAACAATCAAAGATCAAGAAGGCAACGTACAAGATCGTGAGACTTATACTGCTCAAATCGATGCTTCAGATGCAGAAAAAGGCATTTACGATCACTATATGTTAAAAGAAATTAATGAACAACCAGCTGTAATGCGTCGTATTATTCAAGAATATGAAGATGAAAACGGTGATCTTAAAATTGATCCTGAAATCGTTAAAGATGTTGCAGCTGCAGATCGTATCTATGTTATTGCAGCAGGTACAAGTTACCATGCCGGTTTAGTAGGTAAAGAATATTTAGAAAAATGGGCTGGTGTACCAACTGAAGTACACGTTGCTTCAGAATTTGTTTACAATATGCCTTTACTTTCTGAAAAACCTTTATTCATCTACATTTCACAATCAGGTGAAACAGCTGATAGTCGTGCCGTTTTAGTTGAAACAAATAAACTAGGCCATAAATCATTAACAGTTACTAACGTAGCTGGTTCAACATTATCTCGTGAAGCGGATCATACGTTATTATTACATGCTGGGCCTGAAATTGCTGTTGCATCTACTAAAGCTTATACAGCTCAAATTGCTGTGTTATCTATCCTTTCACAAGTAGTTGCTAAAGAACATGGTCGTGACAATGATATTGATTTATTAAGAGAATTAGCAAAAGTAACAACTGCAATTGAAACAATTGTAGATGATACGCCTAAAATGGAACAAATTGCTACTGATTTCTTAGAATCAACTCGTAATGCTTTCTTCATTGGACGTACAATGGATTACAATGTAAGTTTAGAAGGTGCATTAAAACTTAAAGAAATTTCATATATCCAAGCTGAAGGATTTGCTGGTGGGGAATTAAAACACGGTACAATCGCATTAATCGAAGAAGGTACGCCTGTTATTGCATTAGCAACTCAAGAAAAGGTTAACTTATCAATTCGTGGTAATGTTAAAGAAGTTGTTGCACGTGGTGCTAATCCATGTATCATTTCTATGGAAGGTTTAGAAAAAGAAGGCGATACGTATGTGATCCCTCATGTACATGAATTATTAACACCATTAGTATCAGTAGTTACATTACAATTAATTTCTTACTTTGCTGCATTACACAGAGGCTTAGACGTAGATAAACCACGTAACTTAGCTAAATCTGTAACAGTGGAATAACAGTTTGTACGAATAATAATTTTTATAACAGCCTAATGAGATGCCTCATTAGGTTGTTTTTTGTATATAGGAAACTAAAAATATGATTTTGAATAATTATCTGAATTGTCTTACAATATTATTATTGCGAGACGGGGTGTTTTGATGTTAATATCTTTGGAAAATATTAGTAAAAAGAAGCAGGGTAAATTAATTCTTAATCAATTATCATGGGAAATCAATGAAGGTGATAAATGGGTATTATATGGTTTAAATGGTGCCGGTAAAACTACGCTCTTAAATATATTAAATGGTTATGATTCTATTACAGAAGGCACTATTAATCTTTTTGGGATGCAACCCGGACGTCAAGGCTATTCTGTTGAAAAGGTGAGAGAACAAATAGGATTTGTATCATCAAGTTTATTAGAAAAGTTTCAAGAAGGTGAAACTGTATTAGATGTTGTTATAAGTGGGGCATTTAAATCTATAGGTGTTTATAAGGAAGTAAATGAAGCGTTATTTAAAGAAGCTGAATCTTTATTACAAATAGTGGGTATGTATGATTTACAGCATCAATTTATAGGGTATTTGTCTACGGGTCAAAAACAAAAGGTAATGATTGCACGCGCATTGATGAATCATCCTAAATTGCTTATTTTAGATGAACCTGCTTCAGGACTAGATTTTATTGCACGTGAAACGCTATTTGCTACCTTAGAACAATTAAATCAAGCATATCCCTTACTCTCTATCATTTACGTAACACATTTCATTGAAGAAGTTATTCCGTTATTTGATAAAATATTTTTATTAAAAGAAGGGAAATGCTTTAAACAGGGAGATATTAACGATATTCTTAATAGTGACATAATGTCTCGAATGTTTAGGGTGAACGTAGAAGTAATAAAATACCATCAACGTTGGAGTCTATTTTTGAAAAATAAGCATGATAAAAATTATACGGAGGGTACATAAATAATGACAGAAAAAACAAAAGCTATATTTTTAGATATGGATGGCACAATTTTACATGAAAATAACCAAGCGTCTCTTAAAACGAAAGAAGTTATTGATGCTTTAAGAGATAAAGGGTTAAAAGTATTCTTAGCTACAGGCCGTTCATATTCTGAAATTGAGAACTTAGTACCTCAAGGATTTAAAGTAGATGGCATTATCAGTTCAAATGGCACTAGTGGGGAAATAGATGGTAAAAACTTATTCCAACATAGTCTATTAACAGATAGTGTGAAAAAAATTGTGAGTTTAGCGCAACAGCAACATATTTATTATGAAGTATTTCCATTTGATAAAATGCGTATTGCTTTAAAAGAAGATAAACAATGGATGGACGAAATGATTCAAGGAGATACACCTCCTAATAATGTAAGTGAAAGTGAATGGAAATCAAGACGAGATGCTATGGCAGGAAAGATTGATTGGCAGGAAGATATTGTAGAGGATCAATTTGCTAAAATTTACTTATTCAGTGATAACTTAAATAAAATTACAAACTTTAGAGATGAATTAATACAAAATAAAGTTTTATTAAACATTAGTGTTTCTAACTCATCTAGATTTAATGCTGAGACGATGGCTTATAACACTGATAAAGGCACGGGTATAAAAGAGATGATTGAACATTTTAAAATTAAGCAAGAAGAGACCCTTGTTATTGGCGATAGCGATAATGATAGAGCTATGTTTGCGTATGGTGGATATTGTGTTGCCATGAAGAATGCACGTCCAGAAATTAAAGAATTAACAGATGATGTGACGTCATTAACAAATGAAGAAGATGGGGCAGCATTGTATTTAGAGGGAAAATTCTTAAAATAAGGGTATAAAAAATCATCGGCAATAATGAACCGATGATTTTTATTAAACATATATATTATTTTTTATCTGAATGTTGGTTAACTTTATCTGTTACTACTTCAGATTGATTTTTAATTTTATCATTAACACTTGTAGATTCTTTTGCTTCATTATTTATTGAATTGTTATTAGTTGTTTTTTGTTTTTTCTCATCTTTATTTAATTTTTTCTTTTTATGAGTTTTGTCTAATTTTTCTCCACGTTTTAAGAAGTATTGAACAATACCCATTAAAATTACAAAATAAAGAACTAAACGTAAAATCAAAATAATGACTTGAGCAACAATCATAATGATTTGAGCAACATTTTGAGACATATTACCTGTTGCTACTGAAATTAAAGTGCCTAATGGTTGAGAAATAATAATGATTACTAAATTGATTAAAATAACTGCAATAAAGAATTTAAACCAAGTTTTATTGCCATTTTTAATACCATTAAAGCCTTCTTTAAAGTGTTTAATCGCACTTAATTCATTATTCTGTGATAATGAAACTGTATAATTAATCATCCAAATAAAGAAGAACCAATAAATTAATGATAATATAAGCCCCATAATAATCACGAATATAATTTGTGCTGTTAATAAAATTCCCATTGCATTATCAGAGGTACTTACTGATTGTTGCAGTGACGTAAATATTGGGGTTAAAGCTTTGTTAAATAAGAAATTTAATCCCATTGTAATTAAATACATAATGATATATAGCACTATTGAAAGTAGTGCTAAAATAACACTTTTAATATATTTACCTTTTTTGAAAGCAAAAAATAAGTCACTAAAACTTACTGTTTCTCTTTTTATTGCTTTAGCCATTACATTAAAAGCGCCTGCAAGTAATTGATAACCTAAGAATATAAAGAAAAGCACTCCTAATATAAATAGTAAAATCATTGTAAATAAAGGTAAACCAGTGGGTTGTTGAAGTTGTGTTGCTATTTGCATTTCCATAAATGTACGAATAAATGCCATTCTAGCAACGTTAAAGATCGCAAATACAATTAGAAAACTAACTATACTAAATAGAATAGTTTTTAAAATTTGCGATTTAGCATTTTTGAATGCCAAACTATGATAGTTAAACAATATAAGCACTCCTTTACTGTAATATAAACACAATATCAAAATTTACGAGTTTTTTAAATTAATATCTAACAAATTTGAAGATTAAGTGTTAAAATGTCCTAATGATTGAATTGGAAGGGAGAAATGGCCATGAAATTTGCTATTATTACTGATGTACATGGTAACTTTGATGCGTTACAAACTGTTTTAGATGACATTGATAGTAGGGAAGATATTGATAAAATTTATAACTTAGGTGATAACATCGGTATTGGTCATGAAACTAATAAAGTGCTAGATACGATATTTGAACGTGACGATATGGAAATTATTGCTGGTAATCATGATGAAGCGGTGATGTCATTAGTGAATAATACGCCGTATCCTGAGGATTTAAAAGATAAATTTTATGATCATCATCAATGGATTAAAGGTCATATGGATGAAGAGTACTTTGATCAATTAAATTTACTTCCTAGATATATCGAAACAACAATTTGTGGAAAAAAGCTGTTGTTTATTCATTATGAAATTGAAAATGAAAAATTTGAATTAAGAATTGATGAACAACCTTTTAGTCCTATTGTAAATAATGAAAAAGAAAGCATCATAGAATTATTTAATGATAAAGAAGCTGATTTAATCGCTTTTGGTCATAATCATCAATTACATTTATATGATGATAATCAAACCATTTATTTTAACCCAGGTTCAGTTGGTCTTAATAATGGGGCTAATGCTGTTTATGGGATTGTAACTATTACGGAAAATAAATGCTCAGTAGAAAGAGTGAAACTCACATATGATAACGAAGAATTTCTACAAGGGTTTGACGAGAAGAAAGTGCCAGCAAAACAATTAATTTTTGATAAATTTTTATAAGTAAACTTAAGCCGAGTGAAAATAAAAACTATATTTTCACTCGGCTTATTCACGTTTAGTGTTCATGTGAATGATGATGTTCAAGTTCGTGGTGTAAACCTGAACATAGAATAGAATCATCATGTTTATGTTTAGGTGTTTCAAGTTGAATTGTCATATGTTGAATATTTAAATGGCTTAAATCATGTTCTATCTCTTCAAGTATTTGTTCGCATTTTTCAACAGTAAGAGATTCACTCACTACAGCGTGACAACTTAATGCATTCATATCATTTGAAATTGTCCATACATGATAGTCATGCACATTTTGAATATCTTTATGTGAGGTGATTGCTAAGATGACTTCATCTAAATCTACATCACTTGGCGTACCTTCCATGAGTATATTTAAAGATGAAAAGGTAATGCCGTAAGCACTTTTTAAAATTAATAAAGATACAAGGATACTTGCAATAGGGTCGGCAACAGTGAAATTAAAAGCCCAAATAAGGAGAGCAGCAATAATCGCCCCCAAAGAACCTAATAAGTCACCTAGTACGTGTATAAAAGCACCACGCATATTCAAATTATGTGAAGTGTCGCCACCTCTAAACATGATTATTGCTACTATAATATTGACGATTAAGCCTATAATACTAATAATAAACATCTCAGTAGATTGTACTTCCGGTGGTGCGAAAAATCTTTTCACCGCTTCGACAATAATGATGATACTAATAACGAATAAAGTTATTCCATTGAATAGTGCAGCTAGGACTTCAAAACGTTTATAGCCAAATGTTTTAGTTGTGGTTGCATTTTTTTCAGCATAAATAAAAGCAACTAAAGCTACGCCGAGTGACACGGTGTCACTAAACATATGCAGTCCATCAGAAAGTAAGGCTAAGCTGTTAGCAATAAAGCCACCAATAATTTCAATGATCATAAAAAGTCCGATAATAATAAATGAAATCGCTAATATTTTTTTATTATTTGTATGCACATGACTATGAACATGTGTGTGGGAATGTGAATGATTAGTCATTTTAATGGTCACCTCTTGGATGTTTAGCATGATGCATTGCTTGTTTTAATAAATTAGAAACATGTTGATCATCAATAGAATAAATCATGGATTGACCATGTCTAGAAGATTTAACAAGATGTGCTTGTTTTAAAATCTTTAATTGATGAGATACATTCGATTGCGACAAGTTTAACGCATGCGTAATATGACCTACGCTTGATTCACCTTGTTGCAAAAGCTCCATAATTCTTAATCTATTGTAATCACTTAATGCTTTGAAAATTTCAGTTACTCTAGTTAACGTCATTTCATTATTTTTATCTTCAGTTGCATACTCTGAAAACTGAGTAGACATAATATCACGCCTAACATATTAATATATGAATGTATTTTCATATATTAATTTATTACTACTCCTTAAAATTGTCAAATTGATAATTGAAGTTTTATCAATCACATAGAGTGGTATCAAACAATTATAAACATTCACGAAGGAGGACGAGTTTTTATGAGTATTCTAGTTATTGGCGCAAATGGTGGCGTAGGTTCTAAATTAGTTCAACAATTAAAAGATGATAATGTGACTTTTACAGCTGGTGTGCGTAAAGAAGAACAAGTATCATCATTAAAAGAACAAAATATTGAAGCTACTTTAGTAGATGTTGAAAAAGACAGTATTGAAGAATTAACAGAAAAATTTAATGGCTTTGATAAAGTTATCTTTTCAGTTGGTTCTGGTGGCAGCACTGGTGCTGACAAAACAATTATTGTTGATTTAGATGGCGCTGTTAAAGCTATTGAAGCTAGTAAAAAAGCAAATATTAAACATTTTGTAATGGTTTCTACTTACGACTCAAGACGTGAAGCCTTTGATCCTAGTGGCGATTTAAAACCATATACTATCGCTAAACACTATGCAGACAATCATTTAAGAGAATCTGGTGTGACTTACACAATTGTGCATCCTGGTGGTTTAAAAGACGAAGAAGGAACTGGACAAATCGAAGCGGACTTATACTTTGATGGTAGAGGCGTTATTCCACGTGAAGATGTAGCAGCAGTATTAAAAGAAGTTGTGACTTCTGAAGATAAATATCAAAATCAAGAATTCCAAATTATTACTGGTGATCAAAACATCCAAGAAGCGTTATCTCGTTTCCAATAAAAAGTAAAATCAATGAATTTCAAAGAGGATAATATTAAATTCTGAGTAATTTTTTAGAGATAAGGGGCTGGTATTTTGGCCTCTTATTTTTATTGATTTAAGAATTTCTATTAAAAGTACTTCAAAATTGATATAATAAAAACATAAGTGATTTTTTAAACTGAATTAGTTTCTTTCAACGATTAAACTAAAATTTTAATGAAACGATTAAACCTATTGTTTAAATTAAATATTTCATCATTAGTTAGAGCGAAATATTTATTATACATATTAAATAATGAATAAAAGTTTATAAATAACTACGCTACATAATAATTAGGGTTTTAGGGGGTGCAACAATGCCATTATTTTTAAAGCCTATTTTTCATGAAAAAGTATGGGGTGGTAACCAATTACTGCGCTTTAATTATGATATACCAAGCGACCAAACTGGAGAGTGTTGGGGCATTTCAGCACATCCAAATGGACGTAATGTTATTCTTAATGGACCATATGCTGATCAAACGTTAGACCGAGTGTGGAACGATCATAGAGAGTTATTTGGAGATTTTCCAAGTAAAGACTTTCCACTTTTATGCAAAGTTGTAGATGCAAAAGAACCATTATCTGTCCATGTTCATCCTGATGATGCTTATGCATATGAATTTGAAAATGGACAATACGGTAAATCAGAATGTTGGTATATTATTGATGCTGAAGAAGATGCAGAAATCATAATTGGAACTGCATTTGAAAATAAAGAAGCACTTCAAGAAGCAATCGATAGCGATACGCTATTAGAGAACTTAAGAAAGGTAAAAGTAAAACCTGGCGAATTTTATTTTATTCCCGCAGGCACAATCCATTCTATTGGTGCAGGGATAACAGCATATGAAACAATGCAATCTTCTGATATTTCTTATCGTATATATGACTATCACAGAAATCGTCATGATGAAACGTCACTTGACATAGAAAAGGCACTGGATGTAACACAGTTTTTGACAGAAATACCTAGTGTTGTACCTGAAAATGAAATTATTGAAAATCATAAATGTAGTCATATCGTTTCAAATGATTTCTTTACAATGGTGAAATGGGAAGTTAGTGGAACATTAAATTATATGAAACCTAGAGAGTTTTGTTTAGTGTCTGTATTAGAAGGCGAAGGTAATATTATTATAGATGGGGAAATCTTTAAGTTAGAAAAGGGTTCTAATTTTATTTTGACTTCTGAAGATTTAGATAGTGTGTTTGAAGGTAATTTCACTTTGATTATCAGTTACCTATAGCCCATAATAATTTTTAATGAAATTAGTCTAGGAGTGTTTTAATGAAACAATTTCTCTACATATCTTTAATTTGTGGCGTTATAGCAGGCGTAGGTATATTCTTTAATATGCCTAAGTATCCATCTCTCGCCATTCCTAGGTTAGTATCAATTGTAGGAATAATAAGTGCTATTTTAACAATTAAGGATAAAAATTTAAGCGCAATGTTAAAATTAGGTGGTATTATGATAAATGTTATGCCACTGTTAGGCAGTTTATTAGTTGCCCAATAATTATGAGAACAAGAATTTATAATTTCCGTCGTAGCTATAAAATTATAGGTTCTTGTTCTTTTTTGTTATAAAATAGTTACAGTGAAATAGAAACTCAAGATAGGTATTCTTTCATTGAAAATGACTAAAACTTATTGATAAACAGATTATTAAACAACTAAAATATGATAGAATAATTTAATAAAATAACTATTATTCAATCACTATTGTATTAATACTTGTATTTAAAAAGAGAAAACACCGTTAATAAAAACGAATCATTGAATATAAAATTATTATCTAAGTATATTGAAATAAAAGGAGATTCTCGATGACAGAAGATGTAAATTACTTTTGGCTTAATTGTGGTTATACGAGATGGAATCATAATGAGCCATTGGTAGGACAAACCACTTTATTTGAATCAGGAGCACAATTTAATCCTACTCAAGGTTTTCGCGCTTTTAAAAAAGCAAAACCAGGTGATCAAGTGATTTTTTATCAAGTCCAAACAGATACTGGATTATTAGGAATTGGAGAAATCACTAGTGTTCAAACAGGGGCACAAAATAAAATAAGAGTAGAATTTGAATTTAATGAAGAGTTAAAACCATTAACTACAGATTATTTAAAACGTAGTGAAATGTTAGAATTTCGTATGAACAATATGCGTGAAACGTTAATCAACCAATTAACAAAAGATGAATTTGATTTAATTATCGCTCTAGGCAAAGGTCAAGAGAAACTTCCACGTTACTTTTTCTTATCTGAAACTGAAATGTTTGAACCAGGTGAATATTATACTATATATACACATACCTACAATGGTATCAAACGTAATGGTTATCATTTTTATAACCAATTAGAAGTTGGAGACAATCTTATCTTTTACGATAAAAATAATGATCAATCTGTTGTGGGAATAGGTGAAGTATCACGTCATATACATGAAAAACCTCCAATTGCTGGACGTACAAATAGTACAGCTATTGAAATTTATTATGAAAAGAATATTACTCCCGTCACTTTAGGAGCGTTAAATAAACATCCTAAATTGAAAAATTTATATTTTTTACAAGAAAATACTAAACAAGCTATCGCAAGTATGAGCCAGACACAATATGATGCAATACTTGATATGAGTGAGAATGATGGCGTTAAATCTCCATTTGAAACAATAAGAAAGACTGAATTTGTCACAAATGCGAATGAAGAAACGATTAAACCGTTTATTCTTTTAGTCGTAGACAAACGTGAAGAAGGTTTAAAGGCTGCCAATAATTTACTGCAAAAAACCAATGCTAACCCTGTGATTACGAGTGGTCATCCTGATTTTACTGAAGATATGCTATATGGTAAATATTTACCGAATGAGTCAGGGGCCTTATATTATCGTGAAGGTTTTATTACACAGTTAATGCCTAAAAATGATAAAAGCTATTTAGTAATTGATAATTTCAATAGAATTGATCCTGATATATTTCAAACTTATATTAACGTTCTAGAAGGTTATGAAGTTACGTTACCAAGATATAATAAAGATGGAAATATGGTGAAATGGTCTCGTAATAAAGATTCATTTTATCACTTTAATCCAAATTGGCACATTATTGGTGTGACCTATGACAGACTTGAAGATATCAAACTTAAATATTCAACACAGTTTCTTAAATATACAAGAATCGTCAAAGTGAATCATTAATAATAACAATATGAAACATCATCTAATAGTCAAATTTCTGTAACTATTAGATGGTGTTTTTTGCGTTTAAAGTCAACTTTTTAAAGGAATATAAATAACATGACAATGAGGAAGGTGAAATGATATGCCAATCATTTATTATGATGGAAAATGTGTATACTGCTATAATTATTGTATTTGGTTAATTCAACATGGCTTACCAAAAAGTTATGAATTTACGACTATAAATAGTGAAGCGGGTCAAAATTTATTCGAACAACATCCTGAAGCTAAAAATAGAAATAGCGTTATATTACAACAAGGCGATCATTTAGAATATAAATCTACTGCAATTGCTACTTTAATCACAAAATTACCTAATTATAAATGGTTAGGATTTTTAATTAGAGTGGTGCCACTTCCAATTAGAAACTTTGGATATAACTTATTTGCTAATAATCGTAATAGAATGTGGAAGACGCATTGGCATCAACCAAACGAATATGAAAAATCATTCTTTATTAATGATGACAGAAATTAATTGATAATATTTCAAATTAATTGAGAATATAATAACGTATAATTGATAAAAATAGAACTTTATTGATAATAAAACCATATATTGTGCTTAATAACAATCTTGAAATAGCGACTTAAATTATAATGATTATAAATAAATATCACCTTTTCTATTTACAGATTAGAATTATTATAATATAATATTCATTAAGGTAGAAAGAATAAATATTAATTAAAGGAGAGATTTCAATGACACAACAAGATGTCGTAAAAGAACTAAATCAACAAGTTGCAAACTGGACAGTAGCATTTACTAAATTGCATAATTTCCATTGGTATGTGAAAGGACCTAATTTCTTCTCATTACATGCTAAATTTGAAGAATTATACAATGAAGCTAGTCAATATGTAGATGATTTAGCTGAACGTATTTTAGCAGTTGGTGGTAATCCAGTTGGTACATTAAAAGAAAGCTTAGAGCTTTCAATTATTGAAGAAGCTGGGAAAGGATATAAAGCTGAAGAAATGGTTGAAGAATTCTCAAAAGATTTAACTAACATTTCAAAACAATTAGAAACAGCTATTAAAGTTGCTGGTGATGCAGGTGATGATGTATCTGAAGATATGTTTATCGGTATGCAAACATCAGTAGATAAACACAACTGGATGTTAAAATCATATTTAGTATAATTTTAGAATATAGAAAACGCTCGAATGTTCACAAACATTCGAGCGTTTTACTTTTAAAAAAAGTTTATTCAGCGATTTCTAAAGCAATTTCCATCATTTGAGTGAATGATGTTTGACGTTCTTCAGCAGTCGTCGCTTCATCTCTTAAGATGTGGTCACTTACTGTAAAGATACCTAAAGCTTTTTTACCTGCACTGATAGCATTTAAATATAAGCCAGCTGATTCCATTTCAATACCTAAGATACCCATTTTATGCCAGCTATCATTGAATGTAGTATCAGCATTATAGAAAGTATCAGATGAAAGAACATTACCTACATGACTTGTTGCACCGATATTATCTGCTACTTTTTTAGCTTTTGTAACTAATTCAAAGTCTGCGATTGGTGCAAAATGACCCGGGATATTGAATTGATCTACATAGTTTGAGTTAGTTGAAGCAGCTTGTGCAATGATAACGTCATATAAATTAACATCTTCTTGCAACGCGCCACATGAACCTACACGAATAATCGTTTCTACATCAAAGAAATTATATAGTTCATAAGAATAAATTCCGATACTAGGGATACCCATACCTGATCCCATCACTGAAATTTCTTTTCCTTTATAGGTACCAGTATAGCCAAACATATTACGAACTTCGTTAAACTGTTCAACGTTTTCTAAGAAGTTGTCAGCAATATATTTTGCGCGTAGAGGATCACCAGGCATTAAAACTGTTTTAGCAATTTTAGTTCCTTTAGGTTGAATATGAGGTGTACCATTTGTCATTCCTATCTTCTCCTTAATATTCATAGTTAAGATTAAGATAACATTTGTTTAACTTTTTTGCGAATTTTTGTACTATATAAGTGAGGTACTATTTTGAAAAATAGGCGAAATGATAACTATTAACAACATATTGGAGGACTATACTATGAATTATGCAAAATATATCGATCACACATTATTAAAGCCTGAATCTACACGTGAACAAATCGATAATATTATTAAAGA
Source organism: Staphylococcus sp. NRL 16/872 (assembly GCF_022815905.2). NCBI lineage: Bacteria > Bacillati > Bacillota > Bacilli > Caryophanales > Staphylococcaceae > Staphylococcus > Staphylococcus sp. NRL 16/872. The sequence continues at coordinate 819,396 of NZ_CP119327.1, forward strand.
AGCTAAGGAATATGGTTTCAAATCAATTTGTGTTAACCCAACACATGTTAAATACTCAGCGGAGCAATTAAAAGGTTCTGATGTATTAGTTTGCACAGTGATTGGTTTCCCTTTAGGTGCTACAACTACTGAAACTAAAGTGTTTGAAACTAAAAATGCTATCGATAACGGTGCTTCAGAAATTGACATGGTAATCAATGTTGGTGCGCTTAAAGATAAACGTTACGACGATGTTAAGAATGACATTCAAGAAGTCGTTAACGCTGCTAATGGTAAAACAGTCAAAGTGATTATCGAAACTGTTTTATTAACTGATGACGAGAAAGTAAAAGCTTCAGAATTAGCTAAAGAAGCAGGTGCTCACTTTGTTAAAACATCAACTGGTTTCGCTGGAGGCGGTGCTACACCTGAAGATGTTAAATTAATGAAAGACACAGTAGGCGATGATTTAGAAGTGAAAGCTTCTGGTGGCGTACGTAACCTTGAAGACTTCAATAAGATGATTGATGCTGGTGCTACACGTATTGGTGCTAGTGCAGGTGTCCAAATCATTAAAGGTTTAGAATCTGATTCTGATTATTAATTTTCAGGAAAAGGACAGCAATTAGAGAAAACAACATTATAGAAAGGGGTTCAGAACGATGAGAATGGTAGATATCATTGAGAAAAAACGTGATGGGAAAGCTTTAACAAAAGAAGAAATTGAATTCTTTGTAGAGGGATATACTAAAGGGGATATTCCAGACTATCAAGCCTCAAGTTTAGCGATGGCAATTTATTTCCAAGATATGGATGATGAAGAACGTGCAGCTTTAACAATGGCAATGGTTAATTCGGGAGATGTCATTGATTTATCTCAAATTAATGGTGTGAAAGTTGATAAACATTCAACAGGTGGTGTAGGCGATACGACGACACTAGTATTAGCGCCATTAGTTGCAGCGGTAGGTGTACCAGTTGCTAAAATGAGCGGACGTGGCTTAGGTCACACAGGTGGTACGATAGATAAACTTGAATCAATTGAAGGCTTCCATGTAGAAATTTCAGAAGAGGAATTTATTAAGCTCGTTAATGATAACCAAGTTGCTGTTATCGGACAATCAGGTAACTTAACACCAGCAGATAAAAAATTATATGCATTAAGAGATGTAACTGGTACGGTAAACTCTATTCCATTAATCGCCTCTTCTATTATGAGTAAGAAAATTGCTGCTGGCGCTGACGCAATTGTATTAGATGTTAAAACAGGTAATGGTGCATTTATGAAGACAATTGCTGATGCTGAGAATTTAGCACATGCTATGGTGAGTATTGGTAATAATGTGGGTAGAAATACAATGGCGATTATTTCAGATATGAGCCAACCATTAGGTCGTGCTATCGGTAATGCTTTAGAATTAAAAGAAGCGATTGATACATTACAAGGCGAAGGACCTGAAGACTTAACTGAATTAGTGTTAACATTAGGTTCTCAAATGGTAGTACTTGCAGGTAAGGCTGATTCGCTTGATCAAGCACGTCAACTATTATTAGATGCAATTAAAAATGGTTCGGCGTTAGCTAAATTCAAGACATTTTTAGAGAACCAAGGTGGCGATGCATCAGTAGTAGATGCGCCTGAAAAGTTACCAACTGCGAAATATCAAATTGATTATAAAGCTAAAACTAGCGGTGTAGTAGCAGAACTCATTGCTAATGAAATTGGTGTAGCATCAATGATGTTAGGCGCTGGCAGACAAACTAAAGAAGACGATATCGACTTAAGCGTAGGTATTGTATTAAATAAAAAAGTAGGCGACAGCGTCAATGAAAGTGACTCATTATTAACGATTCATAGTAATCGAGAAGAAATTGATGATGTGATTGCTAAACTTGATGAAAGCATTACAATTAAAGACCAAGCAACTGCACCAAATTTAATTCATAAAATTATTACAGAGTAGGAGTGTTTCATTATGACGACACCTTTTAAACGAGTACATTTAATTGTTATGGACTCAGTAGGTATTGGTGAAGGACCAGATGCTGTGGCATTTAACGATGAAGGATCACATACACTTAAACATACATTAGAAGGTTTCAATCAAGAATTACCTAATTTACAACGTTTAGGTTTAGGTAATATTGACGATTTACCTGTTGTAAATAAAGTAGAGCACCCAGGAGCATTCTACACTAAATTAAGTGAAGCTTCTGTAGGTAAAGATACGATGACAGGTCACTGGGAAATTATGGGGCTTAATATTATGCAACCATTCAAAGTGTATCCTAATGGCTTCCCTGATGAATTAATTCAAGAAATTGAATCAATCACTGGACGTAAAGTCGTAGCTAATAAACCAGCATCAGGTACTGCAATTATTGATGAACTTGGTGAACATCAAATGAAGACAGGGGATTTAATTGTTTATACAAGCGCTGACCCTGTCCTACAAATTGCTGCACATGAAGATATTATTCCATTAGAAGAACTTTACGATATTTGCGAAAAGGTTCGCGAGTTAACGAAAGACCCTAAATATTTAATTGGTCGTGTAATTGCTCGTCCATATGTTGGTGAACCTGGTAACTTCACACGTACCTCAAACCGTCACGACTATGCGTTAAAACCATTTGGAAAAACGGTTATGAATAGCCTTAAAGACAATGACTATGATGTTATTGCAATTGGTAAAATTAATGATATTTATGATGGTGAAGGCGTAACTGAAGCGATACGTACGAAAAATAATATGGATGGCATGGATCAATTAATTGAAGTAGTTAAGAAAGACTTCAATGGTATTAGTTTCTTAAACTTAGTTGACTTTGATGCATTGTATGGTCACCGTCGTGATAAAGAAGGGTATGCACAAGCGATTAAAGATTTCGATGAACGCTTACCTGAATTAATTGATAATTTACAAGAAGACGATTTAGTCATTATTACTGCTGACCATGGTAATGATCCGATTGCTGATGGTACAGACCATACGCGTGAATATATTCCAGTATTAATGTTTAGCCCTAAAATTAAGGAATATCATGAATTATCAGGTGATACAACGTTTAGTTCTATTGGAGCGACTATCGCGGATAATTTCAACGTAGCATTACCAGAATTCGGTAAAAGTTATTTAAAAGAAATGGGAGTTGAACGTTAATGAAATTCTTTCGATATTTACTTGGTTTAGCGTTTGGTACAGCAGGCGTTTTACATTTTACGAATGAACGTCAATTCAGAAATATCGTACCAGACTATTTACCATTACAAAAAACAGCAGTGTTAGTGACGGGTGTCTTTGAAATCTTCTTTGGCATTATGTTACTAATTAAACGTCCAGCAGATTGGTTGAAAAAAGGTATGAACCTATTTCTACTTTCTGTTTTGCCTGCTAATATTTATATGGCTCGTAAAAAATTGCCGTTAGGGAATAAACAAGTACCTACATGGGCTTTATATTTAAGATTACCATTGCAATTTGTTTTAATGGGTCTTATTAAAAAATTATAATTAGAACTTTAAATTCATATAAATATATATGGATGTTCATTTAAAGACGTTCTTAGATAGATATTCACTTACTTAAGTTGAGATGCTTGCCTAGGGGGCTGGGTCGAGCCTTGGTCTCGACACTCATCCTGCTCCCTCAGGCGTCACTCAACTTCGTTTCGTTATCTATCTTAGAACGCCTTACGCAAATGCACTCGCACTTGTGTTCAATATAAAAAACGCCAAGAGTCGCGCAACAACACTCGTAGTTCATCTCTAGAATTTCTTACCTAAGTACCTTAGCACTAGGGTTCATTAATAATCATCATAGGAGTTTTTACAACTTCATTCTATTATCCATTTTAAAACTACTTACTTAAGTGTGTGAACGCTTAAGTTCATTTATAATTAGCATAAGAGTCTTGTTAAAAAATATGAGTGTTTTATATGTAATTTTATATAAAGAATTGTATTAAAAACCTAAAAAATCACCGCTTCTATCATTAATAAGAAGTGGTGATTTCTTTAAATTAATTTAATTATTTACCTTCTCCGAATACATCGTTCCATTGATTGCGTTTGTCTAGGAACGCTTGAGCAATTTCTTTAGCGCCTTCTAGAGAGTGGCTTGCAGCCCATCCGCATTGTACTTCATTACAAGCAGGTACTTCAGTAGCTTCTAACACGTCATTTAATGTTTTTTCGATAATATTTAAAACATCGTCGTAATCATCATGGTTAATGAATGATACGTAGAAACCTGTTTGACAACCCATTGGACTTAAATCAACTACTTTATCAGTGTGATTTCTAATGTTTTCAGCCATTAAGTGTTCTAATGAATGTAAACCAGGCATTTCCATATGTTCTTTGTTAGGTTGTTTGAAACGGATATCATATTTTTTAATAACATCTCCATTTAAACCTTCCATTGTGCCTGCTAAGCGTACAAATGGGGCAACAACTTTAGTATGATCTAAGTTAAAGCTTTCAACGTTCATTTTTGGCATAAATGTTCCTCCTAAATAAAACAATCATTTTAGTTTCTTCAATAAGTTGATTGTAACAAGAGCGTTCGGTATTTACAATTTTGCTAACTGAGGCAATTTATCACTTATTTAAAAATTTCCTTTCAAAATATTGTGAGAAAATTTTGTAAATATTGATAAATTTAATGACAATAGATATTAAATCCGATAAAATAGGTAATAATTCATTTGAATACGATTAAACCAATACTTAAGCATAGCTTATAATGTGAGGTTAATTTCGGCTATAAAAGGGAGTTATGATTTTATGGGTAATAAACAAGAAATTTTAGATTATATAGAGAATAAAAAATATGATTATGTTGAAATTAGTCATCGAATCCATGAACGCCCTGAATTAGGTAATGAAGAAATATTTGCATCAAGAACATTGATTGATAAATTAAAAGAAAATGGATTTGACATTGAAACGGATATCGCTGGTCATGCTACAGGCTTTATTGCTACCTATGATTCGGAAAAAGAGGGACCAACGATTGGCTACTTAGCTGAATACGATGCATTACCTGGATTAGGGCATGCATGTGGTCATAATATTATAGGTACTTCAAGCGTATTAGCTGGTTCAGCATTGAAACAAGTTATCGACCATGTGGGGGGGAAAGTGGTCGTATTAGGTTGTCCTGCTGAAGAAGGCGGCGAGAATGGAAGTGCCAAAGCTTCCTATGTGAAAGCAGGCGTTATTGATGATATAGATATAGCATTAATGATTCATCCTGGTAATGAAACGTATCCAACTATAAACACGCTAGCTGTTGATGTATTAGACATTAAATTTTATGGTAAGAGCGCGCATGCTTCTGAAAATGCGGACGAGGCATTGAACGCTTTGGATGCTATGATTTCTTACTTTAATGGCGTCGCACAACTAAGACAACATATTAAGAAAGGACAACGTGTGCATGGTGTCATCCTTGATGGAGGTAAAGCGGCAAATATTATACCTGACTTTACACATGCACGTTTCTATACACGTGCTAGAACACGTAAAGAATTAGACGTACTAACTGAAAAAGTAAATCAAATTGCTAGAGGTGCCGCGATTCAAACGGGATGTGATTATGAATTTGGGCCTATTCAAAATGGTGTAAATGAGTTTATTAAGACGCCTAAACTTGATCAACTTTTCGAAAAATATGCGAATGAAGTAGGCGAAGAAGTAAGTCACGATGATTTTGGTTTCGGTTCTACAGATACGGGTAATGTCAGTCATATAGTGCCTACGATTCACCCTCATGTGAAGATTGGGTCTAGAAATTTAGTTGGTCACACGCATCGATTTAGAGAAGCAGCTGCAAGTGTTCATGGTGATCAAGCATTAATAAGAGGGGCTAAAATAATAGCTTTGATGGGCTTAGAATTAATTGAAAATAAGGGATTGTTTGATGATATTGTTCAGCAGCACTCTCATATAAAGGGGCAAATTAAATAATGGCAGAGAACACTAAAAGACCTATGTTGACGTTAAGTAATTTATATGATGAAACGATTGTGTATAATTCAAGACCTTCATATATAGCAAATCCATGGCTTAAACCTGAAGAGCATCAATCAAATTTTTTAACAGGAAGAGAAATGATTATTGCAGATAAGATGCCAATGATTGTACATGAAGCAAGCGCTACGAATAAATTACAACAATTATTTGATATCATTGGTAAATCAATTCCTGAAGATATTTATAAGTTTCATAACCGTGAAAGTTATGAACATTTATTAAATGAGCTTGCTGAAGATAAGGGGAAAAAAATTTATTTCCAATATGTTCATAGTGATGATGTGATTGATGAAAAGACATACGCTGTTGATAAAGAGGTATTTATCGCATTAAATAACAAAGCACGTATACCAGAATGGACAAACAATAAATATTTACCAGATCGTGAAATCGTGGCTATTAACGATTTCAAAGCACGTATTAAAGATTGGTCATTCCCATTTGTAATTAAACCAGGGGATGAGTTACCGACTGCTGGTGGATATGGCGTAATGATTTGTTATAACGAAGAGGATTTAGAAAAAGCAACAAAACGAATTTTTGATGCGACTGATGCAACAGATAATTTAATTATTGAACAAAAAATTGAAGCAGTTAAAAATTACTGTGTGCAATACGCTTATTCAGAAGAATTAGGAATTAAATATCTAGGTACCGCACATCAAATTACAAATGAATATGGTTTTTATGCAGGTAATGAAAATGTCCATGAAGTACCACAAAAAGTAATTGATGCTGGTCGTGAGATTATGGAAAATGGCGTAGAACTGGGTTTCTTTGGTGTAGCAGGATTTGACTTATTGTTAGATAAAAATGGTGATGTCTTTGCTATCGATTTGAATTTTAGACAAAATGGTTCTACAAGCATGCTTTTATTACAACATGAGTTAAATCCTAATTATCAAAAGTTTTATAGTTATTTCTCTCGAGGCGATAATGAACACTTCTTTAATGTCATTCTTAAATATGTGAAAAAAGGTGTGCTTTATCCATTATCTTATTATGATGGAGAATGGTTCAGCGGAGATAGAGTAAAATCACGTTTTGGTTGCATTTGGCATGGTAATTCAAAAGAAGAAGTAGAAGAATTAGAAAAAGCGTTTATAGCAGAACTTGATAATTCAGAATTATAAGAATATTCTCACTTATAAAGTTATAATACAGCGTTCTAGAAAAACTTACTTTTCTAGAACGCTGTATGCATTATTCTCCTAAGTGTAGTGCACCTAATGCACCTGAAAATGCACCGTGTTCAATATAAAAAGGTTTGCATCCTCTTAAAACAGTATAATCTTCAATTACTTCACGTAATAAAGAATTGTTATTGAACGATGAACCAATATAAACAACGTTCTCAGTTTTATATTCACGCGCAACTGTAATAGCCATTGTTGTAATAACTTCTCCTACCACACCGACTACTGAAGCCAATTTATTAGAGGCAGTGAAGTCCACATCCATATTATGAAGAACGTTTCCAAAGTTTGCTGCTGTAAGTTCTCCGGAAATAGGAGGTTCAGTGTCTTTGTAAATATGTTTGACTTTAAGATCTATCGTATCTCGATCTCCGGCTTGGGCAAGGTTTGTTAACTGCTCATAATCTGAGATTTGAGTTAACAGGAAGCCTAGACCTTGAATCATACCACCACCAGTGCCGATACCTCCTACACGTTGTTGCTGTTGACCATCAAAATAATGTAAAGAAGTGCCGGTACCAACATTTGCAAAGATATATTCTGTAATATCATGGCCCTGTTCTTTAAGTAATATGCCTAGACCTTTAGAGGAAGCATCAAATTCAACAAATATTTTAGAGGAAGCATTTAAATTTTCGGCAATAACGCCTGCGTTTCCACCAGTTAAACTAATTGCTTCAAATGATTCTTTATTTAACCAGTTGATAACTTTATGTATATCAGTAGTTAGTTCAGTATGGTAGGTACGTTTATTATCTTTTTCTTGCACTATTTTTATTAACGTACCTCCTGCGTCAATACCTACTTTCATTTCATTCACCTCGTGATTTTATATGTCATACTAATAGTAAATGAAATTTGTCGAATTTCAATAGCTTAATTTTAAAAAATAAAAGTTCGAAGAGGTTAATCTTAATGAATAGGATAAAAATTGGATTAAGAAAGAAAAACATCTATAATAATATGTAACTTAATTGGAAGGTTTAGGGGAGAAGACATGACTATAAAAATGCAATTTGAAAATATTACAATTCAAGAATTTGAAGAACAATATAGACAAGATGTGCTTAACTTTAAATTGAGCGAACGCCAACAAATTTATTCGTCGTTACCAAAAACTGTATTGGAAGAAGCGTTAAATGACGTGAATAGAATTGCGAATGTTGCGATAAATGAAGAAGGAGATGTAGTAGGTTTTTTTGTGTTACACCAGCATTATCAACATGAGGGCTATGATACACCAGAGAATGTCGTATATGTACGTTCATTATCAGTAAATGAAAAGTTTCAAGGACATGGTTATGGCACAAACATGATGATGTATTTACCACAATACGTACAGGAGTTATTCCCGGATTTTAACCATTTATATTTAGTGGTTGATGCTGAAAATAAGGGCGCATGGAATGTATATGAACGTGCAGGTTTTATGCACGCGGCGACTAAAGAAGAAGGTCCAATTGGAAAAGAAAGATTATACTACTTAGATTTAGATTCAAAGCACGTCTCATCTTTACGTTTAGTTGAAAATAAAGATTCAAGTATTGCTAATTATAAAGTAGTGGATTTATTAAAGGATAATCAAAAAGTAGGATTTATTGCACTTGAACAACGTGAAGATAAAGTTAATATTGTAGCGATTGAGGTGAATAAGGATCAACGTAAAGAGGGGATTGCAGAAAGTGCACTTCGCCAACTACCTACATATAGTCGTAAACATTTTAATAGTATTACAACATTAGTGATAACATTATTTGGGGAAAATAATGAACTGAAATCATTATGTATCAATAGTGGTTTTGTAGAAATGAATCAATGTGAGGATTTAGTGATTTTTGAAAAATATGTGAATTACTAAGAGAATAGCAATTGCGAAATCGCTTATTGTCATTTATAATTTATTTTTGTTACTATTAATTAATGAAAATTAACGAGTTATTATAAAATCCTTCGAAAGGAAGTTTAGTTATAATGAAAATACAAGATTATACTAAAGAAATGGTTGACGAAAAATCATTTATCGATATGGCTTATACTTTATTACACGATAAAGGTTCAACAATGAATTTATATGACATCATTGATGAATTTAGAAGTTTAGGCGATTATGAATATGAAGAAATTGAAAATCGCGTTGTTCAATTTTACACTGATTTAAATACAGATGGTCGCTTCTTAAATGTTGGGGAAAATCAATGGGGTCTTCGTGACTGGTATTCAGTAGATGACATTGAAGAAAAAATTGCGCCAACGATTCAAAAATTCGATATTCTTGATGATGAAGATGAAGAAGATAAAAATCTTAAATTATTAGGCGAAGATGAAATGGATCAAGACGATGACATCCCAGCTCAAACAGATGATCAAGAAACGTTAGATGATCCAGAAGATGAGCAAGTAGAAGATGAAATTAATGAATCTGATCTTGTGATTGAAGAAGATGAAGATGAAGACATCGCCGAAGAAGACGAAGAAGAATTTGAAGACGAAGAAGATTTCAACGACTAAATTTTAGTTTTGATTGACTTTTATTAAAAAGATGTTAAAATTTTATTCGGGCTCCTTTAAATAGGACACGTGTATAAATTTTATACGCTCCCCTTGCATCTATGTGAGAGGGAGCGATTTTTTTATTTTATTAACTTTAAATTATAAGTAATTGTTTAGTAAGGAAGCATCCCTTTATTATTTAGGAGGTCAGGAAATGACAAAATTTATTTTTGTAACAGGCGGAGTTGTGTCGTCATTAGGTAAAGGTATCACAGCCGCTTCTCTAGGAAGATTGTTAAAAGATAGAGGTCTTAAAGTAACGATTCAAAAATTCGATCCATATTTAAACGTGGATCCAGGTACAATGAGTCCTTATCAACACGGAGAGGTATTTGTTACAGACGATGGTGCTGAAACTGACTTAGACTTAGGCCATTATGAACGTTTTATAGATATTAATTTAAATAAATATTCAAATGTAACAGCTGGTAAAGTATATTCTCACGTATTAAAAAAAGAACGTCGTGGAGATTATTTAGGTGGTACAGTACAAGTTATCCCACATATTACAAATGAAATCAAAGAACGATTATTATTAGCTGGAGAAAGTACAAATGCTGATGTAGTAATCACTGAAATCGGTGGTACAACAGGTGATATTGAATCATTACCATTCATTGAAGCGATTCGTCAAATTAGAAGTGACTTAGGTCGTGAAAATGTAATGTACGTACACTGTACTTTATTACCATATATTAAAGCAGCAGGTGAAATGAAAACGAAACCTACACAACATAGTGTAAAAGAATTACGTGGACTAGGTATTCAACCAGATTTAATTGTAGTACGTACAGAATATGAAATGACACAAGACTTAAAAGATAAAATTGCGTTATTCTGTGATATTAATAAAGAAAGTGTCATTGAATGTAGAGACGCTTCTTCATTATATGAAATTCCTTTACAGTTAAGCGCCCAAGATATGGATGATATTGTTATTAAGCGCTTAGATTTAGATGCTAAATACGATACACAATTAGATGAGTGGCAATATTTATTAGATACAGTAAACTCATTAGACGGTACAATTACAATTGGCTTAGTAGGTAAATACGTAAGCTTACAAGATGCTTATTTATCTGTCGTTGAATCATTAAAACACGCGGGTTATCCATTGAAGAAAGACGTTGTCGTTAAATGGATTGATTCTAGTGAAGTTACAGATGAAAATGTAGCAAGCTACTTAAGTGATGTAGATGGTATCTTAGTACCTGGTGGTTTCGGATTTAGAGCAAGTGAAGGAAAAATTTCAGCAATTAAATATGCACGTGAAAACAACGTACCTTACTTCGGTATTTGCTTAGGTATGCAATTAGCGACAGTTGAATATGCCAGAAATGTAGTAGGCTTAAAAGGTGCGCATTCAGCAGAGTTAGATCCAAACACGCCTTACCCAATTATCGATTTACTTCCTGAACAAAAAGATATTGAAGATTTAGGTGGTACATTACGTTTAGGATTATATCCATGTGCTATTAAAGAAGGAACATTAGCACAACGTATTTATGATGCAAGTAACATTGAAGAAAGACACCGTCATCGTTATGAATTTAATAATGAATATAGAGAACAACTTGAAGCTAATGGAATGGTATTCTCAGGAACTAGCCCAGACGGACGTTTGGTAGAAATGGTAGAAATTCCTGAAAATGATTTCTTCGTAGCTTGTCAATTCCATCCTGAATTTTTATCAAGACCTAATAGACCGCAACCTATCTTTAAAGCATTTGTAGAAGCGGCTTATAAACATCAAAATAAATAATCTTATTTGAAAGCACCTCCTTTCTTAAACGTGAGAAAGGAGGTGCTTTGACATTATAGTTATAGTTCTAAATCTCGAGTCATCTCAATCATTTGTGTATAAATCTCATAGTAGATGTAATTGAAAGCCATAGAATGAGGTTGGACGATTTTATCATAATCTTCTGTATAAACAATTGGACGAGGTGTGGCTAAATTAACAAAGTGGAAAAGATGATCAGAGAAATCTTCTTGTTTAGGACGGTTACAAATTAACACGAAATCAACATCCTGGTTGAGTAAATCCACTACATCTTTAGCGACTTCCTCATTATAAAAAGGAGAAAAAAGTAACACCCGATCTGTAGAATCTATTTCAGAGATAGATTGTAATGCGGATAATCGTTTTGAAGATTGTAGTCTTTCTTCACTTTCTAAGATAAAGGGTTCGAAAAATTTTAAATCATCATAACCTTTAATATAGACATAACCTTCACCACCAATTGCTTGTATTAAACATTGTGCTGCCATTTGAATATCTAATGCTTGATCTTCCAAACGATTAAATATACCGGTTAATTGTGTATGTAATATTTTAGACATGTTTAACCTCCATTTCATAAGTATTGTAATGAAATGCGAACAGTTATGCAATTGTCTGAAATTGCAATATTGTTAACTTAACAACGACTAAAATAAAGTTTAGTAAAGATTTACATGTTTGAGTGAGTATAAACATGCATTTAAAATTCTTTTTTGATATAATGATTTTGAAAAAGTTGTGCAATTGCACCCAAGGAGGAACTTTCATGCCATTAGTTTCAATGAAAGAAATGTTAATAGACGCAAAAGAAAATGGTTATGCGGTTGGGCAATACAACCTAAATAACTTAGAGTTTACGCAAGCAATTTTAGAAGCTTCACAAGAGGAAAATGCTCCAGTAATTTTAGGTGTATCAGAAGGTGCTGCTCGTTACATGAGTGGTTTCTATACAGTAGTAAAAATGGTTGAAGGCTTAATGCACGACTTAAATATTACTGTACCGGTAGCAATTCACTTAGACCATGGTTCAAGCTTTGAAAAATGTAAAGAAGCAATCGATGCTGGTTTCACATCTGTAATGATTGATGCATCACATAGTCCGTTTGAAGAAAATATCGAAATTACTTCTAAAGTAGTTGAATATGCGCATCAACATGGTGTATCAGTAGAAGCAGAATTAGGTACTGTTGGTGGTCAAGAAGATGACGTAGTGGGTGGTATTATTTATGCTGACCCTAAAGAATGTCAAGAATTAGTTGAAAGAACTGGTATTGATACTTTAGCGCCTGCATTAGGTTCAGTACATGGTCCATACAAAGGTGAACCTAAGCTAGGTTTCAAAGAAATGGAAGAAATCGGTGCCTCAACTGGTTTACCATTAGTATTACATGGTGGTACAGGTATCCCTACTAAAGATATCCAAAAAGCGATTCCATATGGTACTGCTAAAATCAATGTAAACACTGAAAACCAAATTGCTTCTGCAAAAGCAGTAAGAGAAGTTTTAAATAATGACCAAGATGTTTACGATCCACGTAAATATTTAGGACCTGCTCGTGAAGCAATCAAAGAAACAGTTAAAGGTAAAATTAGAGAATTTGGTACATCAAACCGTGCTAAATAATTAAATTTTTATTGGGTTTAACTACAGTTGAACTTTTTAATGGAGCGCTCATAAATTCATGAGCGTTCCATTTTCTATTTTGTGAGAAATTTGAATTAATAATTTTTAGAAAATGATTTATAATACTCGTAGATATAATATTTTTTAGGTTTTATACGATTTCCAGATATAAATTTTAAGAATTAATTTTACTAAAAAAATCAAGTAATTATCGTTTTACAAATAAATAAAATATAATTTATAATACTAATAATGTACAATTTGAAAATGACAAACAAAGGAGATAAAACTTATGACTCAAGAGGTAATAAAAATCCGTGGTGGGCAAACGCTTAACGGAGAAGTCACAATAAGTGGTGCTAAAAATAGTGCAGTGGCCATTATTCCAGCGACTTTATTAGCTCAAGGCCAAGTAAAGCTAGATGGTTTACCACAAATTTCTGACGTAGAAACATTAGTAAGTTTATTAGAAGATTTAAATATTAAAACAAATTTGGATGGTAAACATCTAGATGTAGATACCACTGATATAAAAAATGCGCCATTACCGAATAATAAAGTAGAATCTCTTCGTGCGTCTTATTATATGATGGGAGCGATGTTAGGTCGCTTTAAAAAATGTGTCATTGGCTTACCAGGTGGTTGTCCATTAGGGCCTCGTCCAATTGATCAACACATCAAAGGTTTTAAAGCGCTTGGGGCTGAAATCGATGAGTCTAGTGAAACATCTATGAAAATTGAAGCTAAAGAACTTCATGGTGCTAATATTTTCCTTGATATGGTAAGTGTAGGCGCAACTATTAATATTATGTTAGCTGCCGTACATGCGAAAGGTCAAACTATTATTGAAAATGCAGCAAAAGAACCTGAAGTTGTAGATGTTGCTAATTTTTTAAATAGTTTAGGAGCAAATATCAAAGGCGCGGGTACAAGCACGTTAAAAATTAATGGCGTAGAAACATTGCACGGCTCTGAATATCAAATTATCCCTGACCGTATTGAAGCAGGCACATATATGTGTATTGCTGCGGCTTCTGGAGAAGAGGTAACAATTAATAATATCGTACCTAAACATGTAGAAGCGTTAACAGTAAAATTAAAAGAATTAGGTGTAAATATAAACATAGATGATGATGCTGAAAAAGCAACAATCAAGGGTCATAATGATTATAAAAATGTAGATATTAAAACATTGGTTTATCCTGGTTTTGCCACAGACTTACAACAGCCAATCACACCATTATTATTTATGGCAGATGGCCCTTCATTTGTTACTGAAACAATTTATCCAGCACGTTTCAGACATGTAGATGAATTGAAAAATATGGGCGCTAACATTGAGGCAGATATGACTACTGGTACAGCTACAATCAAGCCATCGTCATTGAAAGGTTCTGAGGTTTATGCAAGTGATTTACGTGCTGGTGCATGTTTAATTATTGCAGGGTTAATTGCTGAAGGTGTTACAACAATTTATAATGTGAAACATATTTATCGTGGTTATACAGATATTGTTAAACACTTAAAAGAATTAGGTGCAGATATTTGGACTGAACAAGTATAGAAATATCTGGTATAATAATTATATTAAAGACAAAAAGTAAATGAAGTAGAAAGTCATATTGAGCTACTTCATAGCCTGTAAAACAACATGAATACGACTACAGGTTCCCATACTTTTTGTATAAGATGTTTTGATTAGAGGTGAAGACAATGGAAATCTGTCCATATCTTGAAGAAACCTTTAAAATTGTTGGTAGAAGTTGGAACGGTTTAATCATTAACTACTTATCTCGATGCACTGATTATACTGCACACTTTTCCGATATGAAAAGGGATTTAAAAACGATTACCCCTCGTGCTTTGAGTATTAAATTAACAGATTTAGGTGAATGGGGATTAGTAGAAAAAAAGATAGTTTCAACTAGCCCAGTTTCAATTGTTTATGAATTGACAGATAAAGGGAGAGCGCTTGCTGAAGCTTTAAAACCAATGGAAGCATGGGCAAGAAGTTATATAGAGCTTGAAGATGAAGTTAAAGCTAAATAATAAGAAAAGTTCTGCAATGGTGCATTATTATTTGATTAATGCAAAGCAGAACTTTTTTTATTTTAAAATGCCTTATGTTTAATTTTTTCAAAAAGGGTTAAACATTAGACAGATGATAAACGACGCTTAAGGAGTGAATATTTGATGAGAAATTATACTCAACAATATATTAACGGCGAATGGATTGATAGTGAAAGTGGAGAAACAATTGATGTTATTAATCCTGCAACTGAAGAAGTTATCGGTAAAGTAGCCAAAGGTAATGATAAAGACGTTGACAAAGCTGTTGAAGCTGCTAATGACGTATATTTAGAATTTCGCCATAGCTCAGTTAAAGAAAGAAAAGAATTATTAGATAAAATCGTTGAAGAATATAAAAATAGAAAACAAGATATTATTGAAGCAATTACTGATGAATTAGGTGCACCACTTACAATTTCTGAAAATGTTCACTATGAAATGGGCTTACAACATTTCCAAGAAGCTAGTAAAGCACTAGATTCATTTGAATTTGAAGAGCGCCGTGGTGACTCATTAGTAACTAAAGAAGCTATCGGTGTCACTGGTTTAGTAACACCTTGGAACTTCCCAACTAACCAAACTTCATTAAAACTTGCGGCAGCATTTGCAGCAGGTAGTCCAGTGGTGCTTAAACCATCAGAAGAAACACCATTTGCTGCAATTATCTTAGCTGAAATCTTTGATAAAGTTGGCGTACCTAAAGGTGTATTCAACTTAGTTAATGGTGACGGTGAAGGCGTAGGTAACCCATTAAGTGAACATCCTAAAGTACGAATGATGTCATTTACTGGTTCAGGACGTACTGGTTCTAAAATCATGGAAAAGGCTTCAAAAGACTTCAAAAAAGTCTCTCTTGAATTAGGTGGTAAATCACCTTATATCGTATTAGACGATGTAGATATTAAAGAAGCTGCGAAAGCTACTACAGGTAAAGTAGTTAATAACACTGGTCAAGTTTGTACTGCAGGTACACGTATCTTAGTGCCAGAAAGCATTAAAGAAGAATTTTTAACAGCATTAAAAGAAGAATTCAGTAATGTTAAAGTAGGGGATCCACGCGAAGAAGGCACTCAAGTTGGACCAATTATTAGTAAAAAACAATTTGATACAGTGCAATCATATATTGATAAAGGTGTTGAAGAAGGCGCTGAATTATTCTACGGTGGTCCAGGTAAACCAGAAGGATTAAATACTGGTTATTTTGCTAGACCGACAATCTTTATAAATGTAGATAATAATATGACAATTGCACAAGAAGAAATCTTCGGTCCAGTTGCATCTGTAATCACTTACAATGATGTAGATGAAGCGATTAAAATTGCTAATGACACTGAATATGGTTTAGCTGGCTATGTTATTGGTAAAGATAAAGATACGCTTCAAAAAGTAGCGCGTTCAATTGAAGCTGGACGTATTCAAATTAATGAAGCAGCAAACACACCAGACTTACCATTTGGTGGTTATAAACAATCTGGTATTGGTCGTGAATGGGGCGATTATGGTATTGAAGAATTCTTAGAAGTTAAATCAATCGCTGGTTATTTCATTTAATTTGAAAAATTAATTTAATTGTGATTTATAACAGTGCATGGGACTTTTATAGTTCCATGTGCTGTTTTAATTTTTGAAATTTAATAAAATCATTTTGTAATTAAAATGAAAATTTGCTATATTAATTCTAGTATTTAAGACTCACAATTTTTTAATAAAATAATTTATGATTTATTTGGTGTCGCATTTTCAAAAAAACAGAAAATCCAGCTTGAAAATAAATTATATTAAAAATGGGTCTTTATAAAAATATAAGAAATGGGTGCAGTTTATGCCTGAAAGAGAACGTACATCACCACAATATGAATCTTTTCATGAATTATATAAGAACTACACAACTAAAGAATTAACGCAAAAAGCAAAATCTTTAAAACTCACTAATTATAGTAAATTGAATAAAAGTGAATTAGTCTTAGCCATCATGGAAGCGCAAATGGAAAAGGATGGCAATTACTACATGGAAGGTGTATTAGATGATATTCAACCGGATGGTTATGGGTTCTTAAGAACAGTAAACTATTCTAAAGGTGAAAAAGATATTTACATCTCAGCAAGTCAAATTCGACGTTTTGAAATTAAACGAGGCGACAAAGTTACCGGTAAGGTACGTAAGCCTAAAGATAATGAAAAATATTATGGCTTATTACAAGTAGACTTTGTGAATGATGAAAATGCAGAAGTAGTCAAAAAACGTCCTCACTTCCAAGCTTTAACACCTCTTTATCCTGAGGAAAGAATTATTTTAGAAACAAGTCCTCAAAACTACTCAACGCGTATTATGGATTTAGTTACCCCAATCGGTTTAGGTCAACGTGGACTTATCGTAGCTCCTCCAAAAGCTGGTAAAACTTCATTACTTAAAGAAATCGCCAATGCAATTAGCACAAATAAACCTGAAGCAAAATTATTTATTTTATTAGTTGGCGAGCGACCAGAAGAAGTAACTGATATCGAACGCTCAGTTGAATCTGCAGAAGTTGTACATTCAACATTTGACGAACCACCTGAACACCACGTAAAAGTAGCAGAACTATTACTTGAAAGAGCGAAACGATTAGTTGAGATTGGACAAGATGTGATTATCTTAATGGATTCTATTACAAGATTAGCACGTGCATATAACTTAGTTATTCCTCCAAGTGGTAGAACGTTATCTGGTGGTTTAGATCCAGCTTCATTACACAAACCTAAGGCTTTCTTTGGGGCAGCGCGTAATATTGAAGCAGGTGGAAGTCTTACCATTCTTGCGACTGCGTTAGTTGAAACAGGTTCACGTATGGATGATATGATTTATGAAGAGTTCAAAGGAACAGGAAATATGGAGTTACATTTAGATCGTAAATTATCTGAACGACGCATATTCCCAGCAATTGATATAGGCAGAAGTTCGACACGTAAAGAAGAATTATTGATTAGTAAATCTGAATTAGATTCATTATGGCAACTTAGAAATATGTTTACAGATTCTACAGACTTTACTGAACGATTCATTAGAAAATTAAAAAAATCTAAAAATAATAAAGAGTTTTTCCAACAATTACAAAAAGCAGCCGAAGAAAGCACAAAAACGGGTAAACCAATAATTTAACGAAAGTCATTTTGAGGGTTGCGTTTTACAGTAATTACTATTATAATTGCTAAGTATTGGGTAAAAACTCACAAATAACTCTGTTCCAGATGGTTCAGGGCAAAGGAGCTGAAAATAATGAGACAAGGAATTCATCCTGATTACCACAAAGTTATCTTTTTAGATACTACAACAAACTTTAAATTCTTAAGTGGTTCTACAAAAACATCTTCAGAAACTATGGAATGGGAAGATGGAAACGAATACCCAGTTATTCGTTTAGACGTATCTTCTGATTCACATCCATTCTACACTGGACGTCAAAAATTCGCTGCTGCGGATGGTCGTGTGGAACGTTTCAACAAAAAGTTTGGTCTCAAATCAAACAACAACTAATGATAAGTTTAAACTGTCTGCCTAATCTATATTATATAGAGTTAAGTAGACAGTTTTTTTATTGCAATAAACTGAGTAAGTGAAATATTAAATAGGGATACCGATATCAATACTAAAATTATGAGCAATATCGATATACATAAAGTCGTTTATAAACCTTTAAAATGTGATATAATTAAGCGATTATGTTTTGAAAAAGGTGGAACTTATAATGTATGAAACTTACCATTCTGGTTGGATTGAATGCATTACTGGAAGTATGTTTAGCGGCAAATCGGAAGAACTAATTCGCCGATTGCGTCGAGGTCTTTATGCTAAACAAAAAGTAGTAGTGTTTAAACCGGCAATAGATAATCGTTACCATGATGAAAAAGTTGTATCGCATGATGGAAACGAATTAGAAGCCATTAATATTACCACAGCACGAGATATTTTATTACAAGATTTATCACATGTAGATGTGATTGGTATAGATGAAATTCAATTCTTTGATAAAGAAATTGTTAATATTGTTGAAAAACTTGCTGAAGCTGGCCATAGAGTTGTCGTTGCTGGGTTGGATATGGACTTTCGTGGAGAACCATTTGAACCCATGCCACAAATTATGGCAGTAAGTGAACAAGTAACTAAATTGCAAGCAGTATGTGCTGTTTGTGGTTCTTCTTCAAGTAGAACCCAACGATTAATCAATGGACAACCAGCTAAAATAGATGATCCTATTATTTTAGTCGGAGCGAATGAAAGCTATGAACCAAGATGTAGAGCACATCATATTGTTGCACCGAGTAATAATGACAAGGAGGAAATGTAGTGTTTGATCAATTAGATATTGTTGAAGAAAGATATGAACAATTAAATGAAATGTTAAGTGATCCTGAGGTTGTAAATGACTCAGATAAATTACGTAAATATTCTAAAGAACAAGCTGATTTACAAAAAACGGTAGATGTCTATAGAGATTATAAAAGTAAAAAAGAAGAAATTGCTGAAATCGATGAAATGTTAAATGAAACGGATGATAAAGAAGAAATTGATATGTTAAAAGAGGAAAGCGCTAGCCTTAAAAGCGTAATTCCTGAATTAGAAGAACAACTTAAATTCTTACTTATCCCTAAAGATCCTAATGACGAGAAAGATGTTATCGTTGAAATTAGAGCAGCAGCAGGTGGAGATGAAGCTGCAATTTTTGCTGGTGATTTATTAAGAATGTATACAAAATATGCAGAGTCTCAAAACTTCAAAACTGAAATTGTAGAAGCAGCTGAAAGTGACCATGGTGGTTATAAAGAAATCAGTTTCTCAGTTTCAGGTAGTGGCGCATATAGTAAATTAAAATTTGAAAATGGTGCACACCGTGTGCAACGCGTACCTGAAACAGAATCAGGTGGCCGTATTCATACCTCAACTGCTACAGTAGCGGTATTACCAGAAGTTGAAGACGTTGAAATTGAAATTCGTAATGAAGATTTAAAAATTGATACGTACCGTTCTAGTGGCGCTGGTGGGCAGCACGTCAATACTACAGATTCAGCCGTACGTATTACTCACTTACCAACAGGTGTGATTGCTACTTCTTCTGAAAAATCTCAAATTCAAAACCGTGAAAAAGCATTAAAAGTGTTAAAAGCACGTTTATATGATATGAAATTACAAGAAGAACAACAAAAATATGCTGCACAACGTAAATCAGCTGTCGGTACAGGTGATCGCTCTGAACGTGTTAGAACTTACAATTACCCCCAAAGTCGTGTTACAGACCACCGTATTGGTTTGACATTACAAAAATTAGATCAAATCATGGAAGGTAAATTAGACGAGATTATCGATGCACTTACACTTTCTGAACAAACTGAAAAACTGAAAGAATTAAATAATGGCGAGCTTTAAGGATAAGTTAACTGAAGCCATTCAATTAGCAAAAAATAAAGGATTTGAACAATCTCGCGCAGAATGGTTAATGCTTGATTTATTTGGTTGGTCTAGAACGGATTATCTCATGCATATGTATGATGAGATGAGTGAAGCTGAAGAAGCTAAATTTTCCTTAGCTGTAGAGCGTATGCTACTAGGAGAGCCTATTCAATATATTGTAGGCTTTCAAATGTTCTATGGTCTTCAGTTTCAAGTGAATTCACATTGTCTTATTCCTCGCCCAGAAACTGAAGAAGTAATGCTTCATTTCTTGGAACGTGTGAAAGAGGAAGCTACAGTTGTAGACATTGGAACAGGAAGTGGCGCACTTGCTGTATCACTTAAAAAATTAAATCCTAAATTGAATGTGATAGCGACAGATGTGGTTCAAGAAACCCTAGATTTAGCTAAGGATAATGCCTATCATCATGACGCCGACATTGAATTTCTGCATGGGGATGCTTTAAAACCACTTATCAAAAATAATATTAAAGTAGATGGTTTAATATCAAATCCACCTTATATTGATTATGAAGAGGTTAATAGTATGGCAGATACCGTTGTGAAATATGAACCTCATGTTGCCTTATTTGCGAAAAATAAAGGCTATGCCATATATGAATCTATATTAAATGAATTGCCAAAAGTTCTTAATGAAGATGCATATGTTACATTTGAAATAGGGTATAATCAAAGCGAGATATTAAAAGGATTAATTTTAAATAAATATCCAAATTTATCAGTTAATGTCATTAAAGATATTAATGGAATAGATAGAATCGTGTCATTTGAATGGAAATATGTGATGAGGTGAGGCTGAGACATTTTATTTGTCCCAGCCTCTTTAAAACTCATAATTACGATATTTAATGGAAAGGTGTGAGGTGAATGGAAAGTAAAATATGGGATATGCGCAACTATAGTGAAGAGCCACTATCATTTCCTGAGTTAAATGAAATAAAAACAATATTTGAACAAGGCGGTTTAATTGCGATTCCTACTGAAACTGTATATGGTCTTGGTGCAAATGCAAAAGATGAAGAAGCGGTTTCTAATATTTATAAAGCCAAAGGACGTCCCTCTGACAACCCTTTAATCGTGCATATTCATAGTCTAGAACAATTAAATGACTTTGTTGCTCATGTACCTGATGAAGCCCAATTATTAATGAATGCCTTTTGGCCTGGTCCTATTTCATTTATTTTACCGCTGAAAAAAGGTTACCTATGTGATAATGTGAGCGGTGGTCTAGATTCAATCGCAGTGCGTATGCCGAGTCATACAATAGGACGCGCTATTTTACAATATGTAGATTTACCTATAGCTGCACCAAGTGCAAATTTAAGTGGTCGTCCATCACCTACAACATTTCAACATGTCTATCACGATTTAAATGGTAAAATTGACGGCATAGTTAATGGGGATCAAAGTGAAGAAGGCTTAGAAAGTACTGTGCTTGATTGTACGCAATATCCCTTTAGAATCGCTCGTCCAGGTGCTATTACTCAAACTATGTTAAATGGAGTGCTTCCCGATAGTGTCGAGCATTTTAATTTTAATAACGTTGAAAAACCGATTGCTCCGGGTATGAAATATAAACATTATTCACCAGAAACGCCTGTCACTATGTTGAAAGATTTAACGCATCCTATTTTAAACCATAAAGATTGGACAAATGTTGCTTTCATTTTGCCAGAAAGTTTAAAATCTTTCGTTCCCGATGGTTCATGGTTTATCCCTTTATGTCAGGATGAAAGTGATATTAAAGGTGCAAATCATAATTTATATGCTATTTTGCATGATATTGATAAGAATGAACTGATTAATGAAGCATATATTTATGCTTTTGAAAATGCAGAAGCCGCAGAAGCCGTAATGAATAGAATGTCAAAAGCAACTGCTAATCGTGTCATTAGAGGTGAAGAGTTATGAAAATAACATTTGTATGTACTGGTAATACGTGTCGTAGTCCTATTGCAGAAAGCATAGCTAAATCATTGCTTCCAAACGATACAATTGAATCGAGAGGGTTATTTGCGATAAATGGCCAAGCCGTGACACCAGAGTCTTTAGAAGTTATCTTAGAACATGATTTACCAGAGCCTACATTAGCCCAGCAATTTGATGAAAGCGACCTTACAAGTGATTTAATTTTAACAATGACTCAATCACATAAAACGCAACTAATCAATGTGTATGGTGAAAATATTCATATATATACTTTAAGTGAATACGTTGGAGAACAAGCAGATGTGGATGACCCATTTGGAGGTAGTATTGATACGTATCGAGATACGTTTAATCAACTTTATAGTCTAATCCATAAATTGCAAGGCTTTTCATAAAACGAAAATATTACATTTAGTATAAGTTATGAATTAAATACGTTATAATGAAGAAGTATAGCTAGTTTGCTATGCTTCTTTTAATTATATAAATAAGGTGGAGATTTCTATGGAAGAACTTACGACTTTATTAGATGAATTGAAAGCACAATCATTCTTTAAAGAAGGTGAAATATGCATTATTGGCTGTTCAACATCTGAAGTTATTGGAGAAAAAATAGGTTCTGTAGGTTCAATGGACGTAGCTAAAGATATATTCACTACCTTAGAAAAGGTACAACAAGAAACAGGTGTATCATTCGCATTTCAAGGTTGTGAACATATTAATAGAGCAGTCACAATTGAAAGAGAACAGTTTAATCCTTTAACAATGGAAGAAGTGACAGTTGTACCAGATGTTCATGCAGGTGGGAGTCTAGCAACATATGCCTATCAACATATGAAAGATCCTGTAGTTGTAGAGCATATTACTGTTCCTAAAGGTATCGATATTGGACAAACATTAATTGGAATGCATATTAAACATGTTTGTGTACCGATTAGAACTAGTGTTAAACAAGTTGGCGATGCAATAGTAACGATTGCCACTTCAAGACCTAAAAAAATCGGTGGTGAACGAGCTAAATACGAATAGGTTTGAAAGGAAGAGGGGATTTTTAATGTCATATATCCAAAATCAAGATAAAGCTGTCTATGAAGCGATACAAAATGAATATAATAGACAAAATAATAACATCGAACTAATTGCATCTGAGAATTTCGTCTCTGAAGCAGTTATGGAAGCTCAAGGTTCTGTAATGACGAATAAATATGCTGAAGGTTATCCTGGTCGACGTTATTATGGTGGATGCGATTATGTAGATGTAACAGAAACAATCGCTATCGAACGTGTAAAAGCGTTGTTTGGCGCTGAACATGCCAATGTTCAACCTCATTCTGGTTCACAAGCTAACATGGCTGTTTATTTAGTAGCACTTGAAATGGGTGATACTGTATTAGGAATGAATTTAAGCCATGGTGGCCATTTAACACATGGTTCTCCTGTTAACTTTAGTGGTAAATTTTATAATTTTGTAGATTATGAAGTGGATAAAGAAACAGAGAGAATTGACTTTGAGGCAGTTCGCAAATTAGCACTTGAACATAAACCTAAATTAATTGTGGCTGGTACTTCTGCATATTCAAGAGAACTTGATTTTAAAAAGTTCAAAGAAATTGCTGACGAAGTAGGCGCAAAATTAATGGTAGATATGGCGCATATTGCTGGTTTAGTAGCAGCAGGTTTACATCCTAACCCAGTAGAGTATGCAGATTTCGTTACAAGTACAACTCATAAAACTTTGAGAGGGCCACGCGGTGGATTAATCCTTTGCAAAGAAGAGTTTAAAAAAGATATAGACAAAACAATCTTCCCTGGTATCCAAGGCGGTCCATTAGAACACGTGATTGCTGCTAAAGCCGTTGCTTTTGGCGAAGCATTAGAACCAGAATTTAAAGCATACCAAGAACAAGTAGTTAAAAATGCTAAAGTATTAGCAGAAACGCTACAAGAAGAAGGCTTTAGAATTGTTTCTGGTGGCACAGATAATCATTTATTAGCAGTTGACGTTAAAAACTCAGTGAATGTTACAGGTAAAGAAGCTGAATCTACATTAGATTCAATCGGTATTACTTGTAATAAAAACACTATTCCTTTTGACCAGGAAAAACCATTCGTTACAAGTGGTATTCGCTTAGGTACACCAGCTGCCACTACTAGAGGCTTTGATGAAGAAGCATTTAAAGAAGTAGGGAAAATTATTAGCTTAGCGCTAAAAAATCCTAAAGATCAAACTAAATTAAAAGAAGCAAGTGAAAGAGTAAGTAAATTAACAGCTAAGTATCCACTATATGAGTAATTTTTTTAAATAACTGGAGGAAATAAATAATGAGTAAAGTACATGTATTTGATCACCCTTTAATTCAACACAAATTAAGTTATATCCGTGATATGAATACGGGAACAAAAGAATTTAGAGAGCTTGTTGATGAAGTAGGTATGTTAATGGCATATGAAGTAACAAGAGATTTAGAGCTTCAAGATGTCGAAATTCAAACACCTGTTACTAAAATGACAGCTAAAAGATTAGCAGGTAAAAAATTAGCTATTGTACCTATTTTAAGAGCAGGTTTAGGAATGACAGATGGTGTATTAAGCTTAGTTCCAGCAGCACGTGTAGGTCATATCGGATTATATCGTGACCCTGAAACATTAAAAGCTGTAGAATATTTCGTGAAATTACCACAAGATATTGATGAAAGACAAATTATCGTTGTAGATCCTATGTTAGCAACAGGTGCATCTGCAATCGAAGCGATTAATTCATTGAAAAACCGTGGTGCTAAAAATATCAGATTTATGTGTTTAATTGCAGCTCCTGAAGGTGTTAAAAAAATGCAAGAGGCGCATGATGACGTGGATATTTATATAGCTGCTTTAGATGAAAAATTAAACGATAAAGCATATATCACGCCTGGTTTAGGCGATGCCGGAGATAGACTATTTGGTACTAAATAATGAAGCTGATGTATTAAAGTGAATTCGTTGTAGGAGTAAATAATATGAAAAAAATTATGACAGTCTTTGGTACAAGACCAGAAGCAATTAAAATGGCACCCTTAGTTAAAGCACTTGAAAATGACGACGAATTAGAGCCAATGATTGTTGTAACTGCTCAACATCGAGAAATGTTAGATTCAGTTTTAAAAACATTTAATATCCAACCACATTATGATTTAAATATCATGAAAGAAAATCAAACATTATCTGAAATTACGTCTAGCGCTATGATACAACTTGAAAATATCATTAAAGACGAACAACCAGATATGGTCCTTGTGCATGGAGATACTACTACTACATTTTCAGGTGCTTTAGCTGCTTTTTATAATCAAACAGCTGTAGGGCATGTAGAAGCAGGATTAAGAACTGGCGATAAATATGCGCCGTTTCCTGAAGAAATCAATCGACAAATGGTAAGTAATATTGCCGACTTACATTTTGCACCTACTATAAATGCAGCTGAAAATTTAATCAAAGAGCAAAAAGACAGCGATTCTATCATTGTAACTGGTAATACAGCAATTGATACGTTGAATCTTACGATTAAAAATGACTACACGTCAGATGTTTTAAATAAGCATAAAAATAAAAAAATAATTTTATTAACCATGCATCGTAGAGAAAATATTGGTGTTCCTATGGAAAATGTTTTCGCAGCCATTAATAAAATTATTAGTGAGTATGACGATGTA
Source organism: Staphylococcus sp. NRL 16/872 (assembly GCF_022815905.2). Taxonomy (NCBI): domain Bacteria; kingdom Bacillati; phylum Bacillota; class Bacilli; order Caryophanales; family Staphylococcaceae; genus Staphylococcus; species Staphylococcus sp. NRL 16/872. Next base: position 845,702 of record NZ_CP119327.1, read on the forward strand.
GTGGTAGTTTATCCTCAGCACTTGAATCCTAAAGTGAGAGATTTATCAAGTAAATATTTTAGTGACCAAACGCGAGTGGAAAGAATAGAGCCATTAGATGTCATAGATTTCCACAACTTTGCTAATAAGGCACATTTCATATTAACGGATTCTGGCGGAGTTCAAGAAGAAGCGCCTTCGTTAAATAAACCTGTCTTAGTATTAAGAGATGTTACAGAACGACCAGAAGGTGTGGCGGCTGGAACATTAAAAGTGATAGGCACAGAAGCGGATAATGTTTATTCAGAAATAAAAACATTATTAGATGATTCAGCAACTTATAAAAATATGGCATCAACTCAAAATCCATATGGAGATGGTTTGGCATCAATAAGAATATGCGAAAGTATAAAATATTATTTTGGATTAACTATTTAAAAGCCAAAAGAATTCAAAATGTGAATATTTTGTGACAAAATAGCATGGAATTTTTACAACAATTTGAATAGAATTGACACGATATATACGCTATATTATTATTAAAATTGTATGAGTGGAACGGTTTACACGATACTCATAAGTAATTGTGGAGGCACTACGAATGAAGCGTTTTAGTATTATCTTCAAACAATTCATTCAATATTATATCTATTTTTTAATTTTGTTAAGTGTTTTGTACATTGTTAAACCTAATCCTTTTACTTTAGGATTAATAATAGGAACGTTTGGCGCTTTAATTAATACATATATCTTTGAATTTTATTTATCTCGGGCAAAGCAACCAGATAATATACATATTTCTACGGGCAATATCTGGAGGTATTTAGTCGCTATTTTAGCGTGCTTGATTTGGTTTTTCTTTAAAGAGTATGTAAATATTATAGGAATAATGCTAGGCCTTATGATTTCTTATGTACTAATCATCATACGCCCTCTAATACATAGAGAGTAAAATTTTGCATGAAAAGAGGTGAGTACATGGATCACAAATCCCCACTCAAAAGTTGGAATGTATTTGGATTTGATATCGTTTTCAACTTATCAACTATTTTGATGTTAGTCATTACTGCAGTTATTGTTTTTTTAATAGCTATTATTTGTACGCGTAATCTAAAGAAAAGACCAACGGGTAAACAAAACTTCATTGAATGGGTCTTTGATTTTGTAAGAAGCATCATCGAAAGTAATATGGCATGGAAAAAAGGTGGCCAATTTCACTTCTTAGCAGTAACATTGATTTTATTCATCTTTGTTGCCAATATGTTAGGGTTACCTTTTGCTATTGTGACAAAAGACCATACGTTATGGTGGAAATCACCAACTGCTGATGCCACTGTGACTTTAACACTATCAACAACTATGATTTTATTAACACATTACTATGGTGTGAAAATGCGTGGTACAAAAGCTTACATAGGCAATTACTTTAAACCGTTCTGGCCATTAGCAATCATTAATGTATTTGAGGAATTTTCTTCTACATTAACGCTTGGTCTACGTTTATACGGTAATATATTTGCCGGTGAACTATTATTATCACTATTAGCTGGTCTAGTCTTCCAAAATGGATGGGGCTGGATAATTGGTATTCCAGGTTTAATCGTATGGCAAGGTTTCTCAATCTTTGTTGGTTCTATCCAAGCATATATCTTTATTATGCTTTCAATGGTTTATATGTCCCATAAAGTAACGGACGCACACTAATTTAAATAAAAATTTTAGGAGGAAATATTAATATGGGTTTAATCGCAGCAGCAATTGCAATCGGTTTATCAGCACTAGGTGCAGGTATCGGTAACGGTCTTATCGTTTCTAGAACAGTTGAAGGTGTAGCACGTCAACCAGAAGCACGTGGTCAATTAATGAGTATTATGTTCATTGGTATTGGTTTAGTTGAGGCATTACCAATCATCGGTGTTGTAATTTCATTCATGACTCTTTTCAGATAAGAAATGTTTTGAGGCGAAGTCTCTTTGATCTTCGCCGTTCGTTTTATTTAATGCAAATATGATGATTAATAATGAAAGGAGTGTCGAATGCCAGTGAATGCATTAGCTAATTCATATGTTTTGGGTGCAGCAGCCGGTGGTGTTGAGTGGGGAACAGTTTTTGTTACCGTTGTAACATTTGTTATCCTCTTAGCATTATTGAAAAAATTTGCTTGGGGTCCATTAAAAGAAGTAATGGATAAACGTGAAAGAGATATTAATAAAGATATCGATGAAGCGGAAGAAGCAAAACTTAATGCGCAAAAACTTGAAGAAGAAAATAGAAAGACACTTAAAGAAACACAAGATGAAGTTCAACGTATCCTTGAAGACGCTAGAGTTCAAGCTCGTAAACAACATGAAGAAATCGTTCATGAAGCTAACGTTCGTGCAAATGGTATGATTGAAACTGCTCAAAGTGAAATTAACAGTGAAAAAGAACGCGCACTTGCAGATATTAATAATCAAGTTTCTGAATTATCAGTATTGATTGCTTCTAAAGTACTTCAAAAAGAAATTTCTGAACAAGATCAGAAAGCATTAGTTGATAAGTATCTTAAAGAGGCAGGCGATAAATAATGGCAGATGTAGCAAAAAAATATGCTAAAGCATTATTTGATGTTTCTATTGATAAAGACAGACTTGATTTAATGTATGAAGAGTTAAAAGTAGTGAATGACGCTACGCAACAATATCAACAAGAATTAAAAGCTATTGATTCAAATCCTAGCAAACCTGCTTCTGAAAGACGCAAATTTGTAGGAATTGTGTTCGGTGAGGCGAATTATTACTTAAAAAATATGCTAATGATATTAGCAAATAACCGTCATTTAGCGTTAATTAATTCTATTTTCAAAGAATTTACTAGTTTCTATAACGCTCACTATAATCAAGATACAGCAATAGTTGAGTCAGTTTATCAATTGACTGAAGAAGAACTAGATAGAATTCGAAATGTAATTATTAACCAAACTAAGTTGTCAAACGTACATATTAATACTAAAATCAACCCTGATTTAATTGGTGGTTTCAGAGTGAAAGTTGGCACAACTGTTTTAGACGGTAGTGTTAAGAACGACTTAGAACAAATTGAACGTAAATTTAGAAGAGTTAACTAAAATAAGAGGAGTGACATAGATGGCCATAAAAGCTGAAGAAATCAGTGCATTACTTCGCTCACAAATTGAAAATTATGAGTCTGAGATGTCTGTAAATGATGTTGGTACTGTACTTCAAATCGGTGATGGTATCGCATTAATTCACGGATTAAATGACTGTATGGCTGGTGAGCTTGTAGAGTTCCCAAATGGTGTTCTTGGTTTAGCACAAAACCTTGAAGAATCAAATGTGGGTGTAGTTATTTTAGGACCTTACAGTGAAATTACTGAAGGTGACGAAGTAAAACGTACTGGTCGCATTATGGAAGTTCCAGTAGGTGAAGAACTTATTGGACGTGTGGTTAACCCACTAGGCCAACCTATTGATGGTCAAGGTCCAATTAATACGACTAAAACACGTCCTGTTGAGCAAAAAGCTACAGGCGTAATGGCTCGTAAATCAGTTGATGAACCATTACAAACTGGTATTAAAGCGATTGATGCCTTAGTACCAATCGGACGTGGACAACGTGAGTTAATTATCGGTGATAGACAAACAGGTAAAACTACAATTGGTATCGATACAATCTTAAACCAAAAAGGTTTAGATACAATCTGTATTTACGTAGCTATTGGTCAAAAAGAATCAACAGTACGTGCCAATGTAGAAAAATTACGTCAAGCTGGTGCATTAGATTATACAATTGTAGTATCAGCGTCAGCGTCTGAACCGGCACCATTATTATACATTGCACCATACTCAGGTGTAACAATGGGCGAAGAATTCATGTTTAATGGTAAGCATGTACTTATCATCTATGATGATTTAACTAAACAAGCGGCCGCTTATCGTGAATTATCATTACTATTACGTAGACCTCCAGGTCGTGAAGCTTATCCTGGTGATGTATTCTATTTACATAGTAGATTATTAGAAAGAGCAGCTAAATTGAATGATTCATTAGGTGGAGGTTCAATTACTGCATTACCAATTATAGAAACACAAGCAGGAGATATTTCAGCTTATGTTCCTACTAACGTAATTTCAATTACAGATGGACAAATTTTCTTACAATCAGATTTATTCTTCTCAGGTGTTAGACCAGCCATTAATGCGGGTCAATCTGTATCACGTGTAGGTGGTTCAGCTCAAATTAAAGCTATGAAAAAAGTTGCTGGTACACTTCGTTTAGACCTTGCTTCATATAGAGAATTAGAATCATTTGCGCAATTTGGTTCTGATTTAGATGAATTTACAGCTAGAAAATTAGAACGTGGTAAACGTACTGTTGAAGTCTTAAAACAAGATCAAAACAAACCTTTACCAGTTGAAAACCAAGTATTAATCATTTATGCCTTAACTAAAGGTTACTTAGATGATATTCCTGTAGTAGACATCACTCGTTTCGAAGATGAATTAAATAGTTGGGCTAAATCAAATGCTTCTGAATTATTAGGTGAAATCAGAGAAACTGGTGGTTTACCTTCTGAAGATAAATTTGATGCAGTACTTAACGAATTCAAGAAAAGTTTTAGTAAATCTGAATAATTAAACTTTAATTCGAAAAGGTGGTGAGGTAATGGCTTCTCTAAAGGAAATAGATGGTCGTATAAAATCGACGAAAAAGATGAAACAAATTACCAAAGCGATGAACATGGTATCAAGTTCAAAATTACGTCGTGCTGAAAAGAATACTAAGCAATTCGAACCTTATATGGAAAAAATGCAAGATGCGATTACAGCAATTGCAGGCGCTAGTAAAAATTCAAGTCATCCTATGTTAAGACCAAGACAAGTTCAACGTAGTGGTTATTTAGTTATTACAAGTGATAAAGGTTTAGCTGGTGCATATAGTTCCAATGTGCTTAAAAAGTTAATCAATGATATTAAAGAAAAACACTCAAGTAACAACGATTACAGTATTATGGTATTAGGTCAGACTGGTGTTGATTTCCTTAAAAATAGAGGTTATGAAATAGAGAAATCACTTGTTGACGTCCCTGATCAACCTTCATTCAAATCAATACAAGCTATTGCAAAATATGCCATAGACTTATTTAGTGAAGAACATATTGATGAATTGCAGATTTATTATAGTCATTATGTTAGTGTTCTTGAAAACAAACCGAGTACAAAACAAGTTCTTCCATTATCTCAAGAAGATTCTAGCCAAGGCCAAGGACAAATGTCATCATATGAATTTGAACCAGATAAAGAATCTATCCTAAGCGTTATTCTTCCACAATACGTTGAAAGTTTAATTTATGGAACGATTCTAGATGCTAAGGCTAGTGAGCATGCAGCTCGTATGACTGCAATGAAAAATGCTTCTGATAATGCAACTGAACTTATTGATGATTTATCATTACAATACAATAGAGCAAGACAAGCTGAAATCACTCAACAAATTACAGAAATTGTTGGCGGTTCTGCAGCACTTGAATAATATTTTAAAGGAGGAAACAACATGGGTAATGGCCGTGTAACTCAGGTTATGGGTCCTGTCATCGACGTTCGTTTCGAACATAATGAAGTACCTGAAATTAATAACGCCCTTATCATTGAAGTCCCTAAAGAAGATGGAACTTTCGAATTAACACTTGAAGTTGCTTTGCAATTAGGCGATGATGTGGTACGTACAATTGCTATGGATTCAACTGATGGTGTACAACGTGGTATGGAAGTACAAAATACTGGCAAAGACATTAGTGTTCCAGTTGGTGAAGAAACATTAGGTCGTGTATTTAATGTTTTAGGTGATACTATCGATTTAGAAGATAAATTAGATGCTTCAGTTAGAAGAGATCCTATTCACCGTCAAGCACCTAACTTTGATGAATTATCTACAGAAGTAGAAATTTTAGAAACTGGTATTAAAGTAGTAGACCTATTAGCGCCATATATTAAAGGTGGTAAGATCGGTCTATTCGGTGGTGCCGGAGTAGGTAAAACCGTTTTAATCCAAGAATTAATTAATAACATTGCTCAAGAACATGGTGGTATTTCAGTATTCGCGGGCGTTGGTGAACGTACACGTGAAGGTAACGACTTATATTATGAAATGAGCGATAGTGGCGTAATCAAAAAGACTGCCATGGTATTCGGTCAAATGAATGAGCCACCTGGTGCACGTATGCGTGTCGCTTTATCGGCTTTAACAATGGCGGAATACTTCCGTGATGAACAAGGTCAAGACGTACTTTTATTCATTGACAATATCTTCAGATTTACACAAGCTGGTTCTGAAGTGTCAGCGTTATTAGGACGTATGCCTTCAGCCGTTGGTTACCAACCAACATTAGCAACTGAAATGGGTCAATTACAAGAACGTATTACATCTACGAATAAAGGTTCTGTAACATCTATTCAAGCCGTATTCGTACCAGCCGATGACTATACTGACCCAGCCCCAGCAACTGCTTTCGCACACTTAGATGCTACAACAAATTTAGAGCGTAAATTAACAGAAATGGGTATCTATCCAGCGGTGGACCCATTAGCATCAACTTCTAGAGCGTTAGAGCCTTCAATTGTTGGTCAAGAGCACTATGAAGTTGCACGTGATGTGCAATCAACTCTTCAAAAATATAGAGAGTTACAAGATATCATTGCTATTCTTGGTATGGATGAATTATCTGAAGAAGATAAACTAACTGTAGAACGTGCACGTAGAATTCAATTCTTCTTATCTCAAAACTTCCATGTAGCTGAACAATTTACTGGCCAAAAAGGCTCTTATGTACCGGTTAAAACAACAGTAACTGATTTTAAAGGTATCCTAGAAGGTAAATATGATCACATTCCTGAAGATGCTTTCCGTTTAGTAGGAAGCATGGAAGATGTAATTGCTAAAGCTAAAGATATGGGTGTTGAAGTTTAAACTAATTAGGAGGAATAGATTATGAGTACTTTAAATCTTGATATTGTCACTCCTAATGGTTCAGTCTACGAAAAAGATAACGTTGAACTAGTTGTTTTTCAAACGACAGCTGGGGAAATGGGTGTCATGAGTGGACATATTCCGACAGTTGCCGCATTAAAAACAGGCCATGTTAAAGTGAATTTTAAAGATGGTTCTGAGTATATAGCTGTTAGTGGTGGCTTTGTTGAAATTAGACAACAAAAAGTATCTGTAATTGTACAAACAGCTGAAGCTGCTAGTGAAATTGACGTTGAAAGAGCTAAATTAGCTCAACAAAGAGCGCTATCACATTTAGAAGATGAGGATAATAGTGATATTAACCGAGCTAAACGTGCATTAGCAAGAGCAGAAAATCGCTTACGCGTAGCTGAATTAAAATAAATTGATAAAGGTTTGGAAGCTAAATTGGTTTCCAAACCTTTTTTATTTTTGGCTCTATAATAAATCGGACTGATGATAAAAAATCATCAGCCCGATTTTTATGTTTTGAATACAAAAATAGCACAATTACCTCTATAATTATTAGCTACCACACCAAATAAAAAAGAAAGGTAATGCGCCTATGTGTAAGTCTATATTAAATACATTAAGAATTAAAGATAAAAATCTAAGTTTTTCAGATGAAGTGACTGAGAAAAAATATAAAGGACGAAAGAGTCTGTTTTACTATGCAGAGCTTACTTATCAACCTACACATTGTGAAAATTGTTTAACTAAAAACGAAAATTTCTCTATAGTGAAAAATGGTAAGAAAACTTCAACGATTACTTTACTTAAAATTATGGAAATGCCTGCTTATTTAAAGCTTCAAAAACAAAGATTTTATTGTAAAACATGTGATAGTTATTTTACTGCTAAATCTAATATTGTCGACGATTATTGTTTTATTTCTAACAAAACAAAACTTGCAGTTTTAGATAAAGCGCAAGAATACCGCTCTCAAAAATCTATCGCTAAGTCATGCTTAGTATCATCAATGACTGTATCTAGAGTGATTAATCAAGCGGCAAGCGACGTAGGTCAGTCTTCTTTTGATGCTTTACCTGAACACTTAATGATGGACGAATTTAAAAGTGTTAAAAATGTAATTGGAAAAATGAGTTTTATTTATGCAGATGCTGTATCGCACCGCATCGTAGATGTGGTAGCAGATCGTAAGTTAAAATCGCTGAAAGATCATTTTTATCGTTATTCCTTGAAACTAAGACAAAAAGTCAAAACTGTAACGATTGATATGTATGAACCCTATATGTCGCTAATCAAGCAATTATTTCCTAATGCGAAGATTATTATTGATCGTTTTCATATTGTTCAATCTTTAAATCGAGCGTTAAATATGTCTAGAGTTCATATAATGAATTGTTATAAAACCTCTAATAGACCGCTTTATAATAAATATAAAAGTTATTGGAAACTATTTCTTAAACCTTTTGAAACGCTAGAAGCATTTAATTATCGTAAAGTTCGTTTATTTAAAGAGTGGAAAACCGAAAAAGGAATTATGAATTACTTATTAAGTGTAGATGTTGAATTATTTAATACATATCACTACGTTCATGAGCTAAGACGATTATTAAAAGAAAACCAAATAGAGAAATTTACTCATAAACTCTTTTCTATTCATCTTTCAGATGTGTGTCCTAAATTACGTCCAGTTATTAGAACTTTAAGAAGATTAACAGCTTTCATTGAAAACACCATGATATATTCTAACCTGACCAACGGTCCGTTAGAAGGAATTAATAATAAAATCAAACTCATTAAAAGGGTATCTTTTGGTTATAGAAATTATGATAATTTACGTAATCGAATTATTATAATTTCGCGACTATTTGCCTCAACAACAAAAAAAGAGATTAAACAACCTAAGGTTGCTTAATCTCAATATTAGGACTCATCAGTCCGATTTGACGTAGAGCCTTATTTTTATAATGATTATCTTGAGTATCATTCTATACATATTTAATGTACAATATAATACAGTAATCTTTAAGGAGAGTTAGTTATGGACTATATAGGTCAATTTGCAATTATACATTTAATATTACATGTCATTTGTATATGTATAGCATATTGGGCATTAAACTCTCTTAGATTAGATAACCTATTTAAAAAAGGTTATGCTACTCAAGTTCAAGTTTGTCTAATATTCATGGCAATTTTATTAGGAACTGCAGTTAGCAACTTTTTGATTGATTTATTACAATATTCAACACAAGTAAAATATTTATTCCAATAAATCAATATCTGTTAATTAATTTGAAAAGTGGATATAATTAATAAATAAAACTATTTAAAATAGGGAAATGATGAAAATAGTAGGAGTTTAAAGTGGAGGATTAAAATGGATAAAATAGTTATAAATGGAGGCAATCGCCTAACTGGAGAAGTTCAAGTAGAAGGAGCGAAAAATGCAGTATTACCTGTACTTACCGCTTCATTATTAGCTTCTGAAGGACAAAGTAAATTGGTAAATGTTCCAGATTTAAGCGATGTCATAACAATTAACAATGTCTTATCAACATTAAACGCTAAAGTTGAATACAATAAAGAAGAGGGCGCAGTAACAGTGGATGCGTCAGCTACATTGAATGAGGAAGCACCTTATGAATATGTAAGTAAAATGAGAGCAAGTGTCTTGGTTATGGGACCTTTATTAGCTCGTTTAGGTCATGCTATTGTAGCGTTACCTGGTGGTTGTGCAATCGGCGCTCGTCCTATTGAACAACATATTAAAGGATTTGAAGCATTAGGAGCTGAAATTCACCTTGAAAATGGTAACATCTATGCTAGTACTAAAGATGGTTTAAAAGGGGCAGATATTCACTTAGATTTCCCAAGTGTAGGTGCTACTCAAAACATTATTATGGCAGCTTCATTAGCTAAAGGTAAGACTGTCATTGAAAATGTAGCAAAAGAACCTGAAATTGTGGATTTAGCTAACTATATCAATGAAATGGGTGGTAAAGTCACAGGCGCAGGTACAGATACTATCACTATTCATGGTGTTGAAAAACTAAAAGGCGTGGAACACTCAATTATCCCAGATAGAATCGAAGCAGGTACATTAATTATTGCTGCAGCGATAACAAGAGGGGATGTCTTCGTACGTGATGCAGTCAAAGAACACATGACAAGTCTAATCTATAAATTAGAAGAAATGGGTGTCAATTTAGATTTCCAAGAAGACGGTGTACGTGTCACTGCTGAGGGTGAATTAAAACCAGTAGATGTTAAAACATTACCTCATCCTGGTTTTCCAACTGATATGCAATCTCAAATGATGGCTTTATTATTAACAGCTGAAGGTCATAAAGTGATTACCGAAACTGTCTTTGAAAATAGATTTATGCATGTTGCAGAATTTAGACGTATGAACGCTAATATTACTGTAGAGGGTAGAAGTGCTAAAATTGCTGGTAAGAGCCAATTACAAGGTGCTCAAGTTAAAGCAACTGACTTAAGAGCTGCAGCTGCGTTGATTTTAGCAGGCTTAGTAGCGGATGGTACGACTCAAGTGACAGAATTAAAACATTTAGATCGTGGCTATGTTAATTTCCATGAAAAATTAAAATCACTTGGTGCAGATATTGAACGTATCAATGACTAATTTTGACATCAAATGATAAATTATTGCTGGAGGTAGTTTCAAATGGAAACAATTTTTGATTACAATCAAATTAAACAAATTATCCCACACAGACAACCATTTTTATTAATTGACCGAGTGGTTGAATATGAAGAAGGTAAACGTTGTGTAGGTTTAAAACAAGTTTCAGGGAATGAACCATTTTTCCAAGGACATTTTCCAGATTACGCTGTAATGCCTGGTGTATTAATTACTGAAGCGTTAGCTCAAACAGGCGCAGTAGCTATGCTTAATAGCGAAGAGAATAAAGGTAAAATTGCTTTATTTGCTGGAATTGATAAATGTCGTTTTAAAAAACAAGTGACACCTGGGGATACTTTGTTATTAGAAGTTGAAATTACTAAAATTAAAGGTCCAATTGGTAAAGGTACGGCTAAAGCTACCGTTGATGGTCAACTTGCTTGTAGTTGTGAACTTACATTTGCAATCCAAGACGCATAATCGTAAAAAAGCACTCTTGATAGTTAATACTATCATAGAGTGCTTTTATTATTCTCGTTCAAATTTTTCTTCTTTTAGTTTAGGTTTAGATTGCATCATACGATTAAATGTAATTTTCAATTCTTCTCCTGATAAACCTTCATCCACTAATTGTTCTAATAAACTTTCGGCATATACTTGACGTAACGTATAAATATGACATTCAAATACGATAGACATTGTGGTATCGAAAGAAACTAAACTTTTGATGGTAGCGTCGAATAAAGCTGGATCATTGGACGGTCTAGTAATAACCACACGAATATCTAATAATGTTTGATCATTATAGTATTTTTTCATAGCTTCATAATGGGCATTTGAAATAACTACTTCTAATAACCAACCTGTTCCACTACTTTCTTTGTTAATAATAACGCCATCTTTTAATTCAAATTCAGTAATTCCACCATTTTCATTCACAATTTGAAAACGCACCGCTTTAAAAGTCTTCACTTAATCACATCCTAAAAATTTTGAAAATATGCAATAAATTAGAAATTATTTAATTAGTCATTTAATTTTTAACTATTTTCTTTAAATATAACAAATTTTGATTATAAATAGTAAATTTTTATTGAAAAATGGTGTTTTGACGTATACCTAAAATGTCATTAATATAAATTTAGAAGGAGGTGACACATGCTAAATAAGATAGTAATTGTAGGTCGTATGACTAAAGATGCTCAAATCTATGAAAAGGAAGAGGTGAAAATTGCTACCTTTAGCGTTGCAACTGAACGTAATTACAAAGACGATAATAATGAAATTGTTTGTGACTATATTTTTTGTAAAGCTTTTGGCAAAACAGCAACGAATATCGAAAAATATACTAGTCAAGGTTCATTAGTAGGTATCACTGGCCAGATGCGTTCACGCAAGTATGAAAAAGAAGGGCAAACGCATTTTGTAACAGAATTATATGTAGAAACTATAAAATTTATGTCCCCACAATCTAAAAATAACGAAATTCTCTCAAATAGCTCGTTTATTGAAGACACTTATCCCCTAGATAATCTAGACATTATTAATATTAATTAAATTCAAATCAACTCTCTAAACTTTAACTCCAATCTTTTCTATTTTATATATAACATCTTTCAATTATACTCAGAATCTCTCTTTATTGATTTCGATTAATAGGGAGAGGTTCTTAATTTTTGCGATAATTGTTTGAAAAATTTCAGTTTTATTACATACATAATAATCTAACGTATATTCTTCAAAACTGGCATGAAAGAACTGTAAACGAATTTTTAATTAATTTAAGAACGATTTTAATGTAATTCCTATGTAAAAAAGATACTTTCTTTTTTATTTGGCTGTAACTTGCGCTTGCTCTTCAGATGTTACAGTAGGGTTTGTAAATTAATTGATTAAGAAAAAATATTGGAGGGCATATACACTATGAAAAAGACTATTATTGCTTCAACATTAGCAGTAGGCCTAGGAGTAGCAGCTGGAAATGCGGGTCATGCAGATGCAAGTGAATCTCAAATCAATAAAGCTGAATTAGCACAACTAGCTCAATCAAATGATCAATCATTAAACAATAGCCCTATTCAACAAGGTGCTTATAATATGACATTTGATTATAATGGCTTCACTTACCACTTTGAATCAGATGGTAGTAATTGGAGTTGGGACTACAATCAATCAGGTCAAACTGGTCAATCTTCACAAGCAACACAACAACAAGGTGTAAGCCAACAAGCTTCAACTTCTAATAATCAAAGTTCAGGTAAAGTGGTAACTTCACAAACACAAACTAGTCAACAACAACCAACTCAAACTCAACAAGCACCACAAACAAATCAATCTCAACAACCACAACAAGCATCAACAAGTAACAATACAACAAATACAGCTTCAAGTGGTTCTTCAGTACATGTAAACGAACATTTACAACAAATCGCACAACGTGAATCTCGTGGTGATATTCATGCTGTCAACCCAAGTTCTGGTGCAGCAGGTAAATATCAATTCTTACAATCTACATGGGATACAGTAGCACCTGATGAATATAAAGGTGTATCACCAGCTCAAGCACCTGAAAGTGTTCAAGATGCTACAGCTGTAAAATTATATAATACTGAAGGCCCATCACATTGGGTAACTGCTTAAATTTGAAACAGCCGGAATATTTCCATTAATGAAATATTCCGGCTTTTTAATTGAAAAATGAATATCTGTTTGATAATGTAAAATTAATAAAATAAAACTACTAGGGGAGCCAACCACAATGGCTGAGATGAATGTTCAGACCCTTATAACCTGATTTGGTTAGTACCAACGTAGGAAAGTAGTTATGTAATTTTACATGCTTTTTAAAGGATGACTACATTTCTGCGTTGCTAGGTGGGAATGTAGTTTTTTTATATATTTAAGGAGGAATTATGATGAGCTTTTCAACTGAATTAAAAGAAGCATCACAACCAATTATTGAACAAATTTATAACGATGGATTTATTCAAGATTTATTAAAAGGACAATTATCTAAACAAGCTGTGCGTCAATATTTACGTGCAGATGCTTCATATTTAAAAGAATTTACTAATTTATACGCATTATTAATTCCTAAAGCGCCTACAATGACTGATGTAAAATTTTTAGTAGAACAAATTGAATTTATGTTAGACGGTGAAGTAGAAGCACATGAAATTTTAGCAGACTTTATTAATGAACCATACGAAGAAATTGTACGTGAAAAAGTTTGGCCACCAAGTGGAGATCATTACATCAAACATATGTATTACCATGCTTATGCTCATGAAAATGCTGCATATACAATTGCTGCAATGGCACCATGTCCATATGTCTATGAAGTCATAGCTAAAATGGCATTAGAAGACCAAAATTTAAATAGAGATGTCATTACTGCAAAATGGTTTGATTTTTATAGTACAGAAATGCGTCCATTAATTGAGGTGTTTGATCGCATGTTAGATGAACTAACAGAAAATTGTAGCGACCAAGAAAAAAATGATATTAAAGAAAGCTTCTTACAAAGTACAATTCATGAACGCAATTTCTTTAATATGGCATACATCGATGAAAAATGGAATTTCGGAGGAAAAGAACATGAATAAACCAAAAATTGCATTAACTATAGCAGGCACTGATCCATCAGGTGGTGCTGGTGTAATGGCAGATTTAAAATCATTCCATGCTTGTGGTGTCTATGGTATGGCTGCAATCACTAGCATTGTGGCTCAAAACACTAAAGGCGTTCAACATATTCATAATTTAGAGACTAGTTGGGTTAAAGAACAACTTGATAGCGTATTCGATGATGAATTACCACAAGCAATTAAAACAGGTATGATTGCTACGCACGAGACAATGGAACTTGTACAAGAATATTTAAAAAAACATTCTGATATTCCATACGTTATTGATCCTGTTATGTTAGCTAAAAGTGGTGACTCTCTAATGGATGATGCGACTAAAAAACATTTACAAAGTACGTTATTACCACTAGCTGATGTTGTAACTCCTAATATACCTGAAGCAGAAGAAATTACAGGTCTGAAAATCGATACTGAAGAAAGTATTCGTAAAGCAGGACACATCTTTATTAATGAAATTGGTAGTAAAGGCGTAGTGATTAAAGGTGGACATTCAGCTGATTTAAATAACGCTAAAGACTTCCTATTTACTAAAGACGACGTTTATACATTTGAAAATAAACGCTTTGATACGCCACACACGCATGGTACTGGTTGTACATTTTCAGCAGTAATAACAGCAGAACTTGCTAAAGGCAAATCAATTTATGAAGCGGTTAAAAAAGCTAAAGAATTTATTTCATTAAGTATTGAATATACACCTGAGATTGGCCAAGGTCGTGGACCAGTTAACCACTTTGCATATATGAAGAAAGTAGGATTAGATGATGAATAATTTAGAGAAATTAAGAAATGAAAATCCATTAGTTGTTTGTTATACCAATGATGTCGTTAAAAACTTTACTGCAAATGGTTTATTAAGTATTGGAGCAAGCCCAGCAATGAGTGAAGCACCTGAAGAGGCAGAAGAGTTTTATAAAGTGGCAGGCGCCTTATTAATAAATATTGGCACGTTAACTAAAGCCAACGAAGAAGATATTTTAAAAATTGGTAAAATCGCAAATCAACAAGGTACGCCGATTGTTTTTGATCCAGTAGCGGTTGGGGCTTCAACATATCGCAAACAATTTTGTCAAAAATTCTTATCTGAAGTTGAAGTGTCAGTGATTAAAGGTAATGCTTCAGAAATTTTAACATTAGTTGATCCAAATACAACGATGAAAGGCACAGATGGAGATGCTAATCTAGATGCTGTTACAATCGCTAAAAAAGCATATGAGAAGCTAAATACAGCCATTGTATTGACAGGTAAAGAAGATGTTATTGTCCAAGATAACAAAGTAGTTCAGTTATCAAATGGTTCATCGCTTTTAGCGAAGATTACTGGAGCTGGTTGTTTATTAGGTGGTTTAGTAGCAAGTTTCTTATTCAGAGAAACACACCCATCATTGCAAGTCCTTGAAG
Organism: Staphylococcus sp. NRL 16/872; assembly: GCF_022815905.2. Taxonomy (NCBI): domain Bacteria; kingdom Bacillati; phylum Bacillota; class Bacilli; order Caryophanales; family Staphylococcaceae; genus Staphylococcus; species Staphylococcus sp. NRL 16/872. The sequence goes on from NZ_CP119327.1 coordinate 861,347, forward strand.
AAGCGGTAAGTTTCTATAATATTGCTGCTGAAATTGCTGAAAAGGATGAACAAGTTAAAGGACCAGGCACATTCCTATCTCATTTATTAGATGAAATGTTTCAATTAGAATATTCAACTTATGAACAACACGTCAAACGCTTAGAGGTGGAATAAATGTTTAAAGCGAGCGATTTAAATGTGTACTTTATATGTGGAACACAAGACGTTCCAGAAGGTAATGATATTCAAACTATTTTAAAAGAGGCACTTGAAGCAGGAATTACTTTATTTCAATTTCGTGAAAAGGGGCCAAAAGCTCTAGTAGGCGAAGATAAAGTGAAGTTAGCACAGCAATTACAAGCACTATGTCGTGATTATAATGTACCATTCTTAGTTAACGATGATGTTGATTTAGCAGAACAAATTGATGCTGATGGCATACATGTTGGCCAGGATGATGCTACAGTTGTTACTTTCGCTCAACGGTTTAATGAAAAGATTATTGGCTTAAGCGTAGGGAACGAGGAAGAATACAATCATTCAGATTTAACTCACGTCGATTATATTGGCGTAGGTCCTATGTACGCTACACCGTCTAAAGCAGATGCAAGTGAGCCTGTGGGTCCAGAGATGATCAAAACATTAAAAGAGATGAATCCTTCGTTACCTATGGTAGCTATAGGTGGTATTACTGAAGATAACGTAGGCCAAATAGCAGAAGCGGGAGCAGATGGTATTTCTGTTATTTCAGCAATTGCTAGAAGTCATAATATTGACAAGACTGTTACCAAATTTCAGAGTTATTTCAAATAAATATTAGTTTTTTTCTTTTTTTGTTTTCTAGTACACTCTGATTATGATAAAATAAGCCCTATGTGAATATATCAATAGAGGTGTAAAAATGAAGAAGAAAGCGTTACTACCTTTGTTATTAGGGGTAATGGTCTTTTTAGCTGGATGTGATTATTCTAAATCTAGTAATAGAGATGGATTTTTCTATAACACATTCGTAGAACCAATGTCTAAAGTATTACATTGGTTAGGCCATTCAGTATTTAATGATGATTATGGTATTGCCATCATCGTGTTAGTATTAATTATCCGTATTATCTTATTACCTTTCATGCTTTCAAACTACAAAAATAGTCATATGATGCGTGAAAAAATGAAAGTTGCTAAACCTGAAGTAGATGGCGTACAAGAAAAAGTTAAACGTGCGCGTACTCAGGAAGAAAAAATGGCAGCTAACCAAGAAATGATGGAAGTTTATAAAAAATACGATATCAATCCTATGAAGAGTGCTTTAGGTTGTTTACCAGTACTTATTCAAATGCCAGTCGTAATGGGATTATACTTTGTATTGAAATATCGTATTGGTGGCGGAATTGCCGAACATCCACACTTCTTATGGTTTAATTTAGTACATCCTGATATTTGGATTACTATCATCGCCGGCGTTCTTTACTTTATCCAAGCTTGGGTTTCAAGTAAACAAATGCCTCAAGAACAACGTCAAATGACGTACATGATGATGATTATTTCACCAATTATGATTATTTGGATTTCATTAAGTTCAGCTTCAGCATTAGGTTTATACTGGTCAGTCAGTGCGGCGTTCTTAATTGTCCAAACATTCTTTGCAAACATGCACTATGAAAAGGTTGCAAAAAGAGAAGTTGCGCCAATGATTGAGAAATTTGAAAATAAAAATGACTCAAACAAAAAAGGCAAAAACACACAAGTTGTTTCTAAAAACAACAAAAAGAAAAAATAAATATACTAGCACTTAATATAAAGGCTCTATAATAAATTGGACTGATGACTAAAAATCATCAGTCCAATTTTTATGTTTTGAATACAAAAATAGCGCAATTACCTCTATAATTATTAGCTACCACACCAAATAAAAAAGAAAGGTAATGCGCCTATGTGTAAGTCTATATTAAATACATTAAGAATTAAAGATAAAAATCTAAATTTTTTAGATGAAGTGATTGAGAAAAAATATAAAGGACGAATGAGCTTGTTTTACTATGCAGAGCTCACTTATCAACCTACACATTGTGAAAATTGTTTAACTAAAAACGAAAATTTTTCTATAGTTAAAAATGGTAAGAAAACTTCAACGATTACTTTACTTAAAATTATGGAAATGCCTGCTTATTTGAAGCTTCAAAAACAAAGATTTTATTGTAAGACATGTGATAGTTATTTTACTGCTAAATCTAATATTGTCGATAATCATTGTTTTATTTCTAACAAAACAAAACTTGCAGTTTTAGATAAAGCACAAGAATACCGCTCTCAAAAATCTATCGCCAAGTCATGCTTAGTATCATCAATGACTGTATCTAGAGTGATTAATCAAGCGGCAAGCGACGTAGGTCAGTCTTCTTTTGATGCTTTACCTGAACACTTAATGATGGACGAATTTAAAAGTGTTAAAAATGTAATTGGAAAAATGAGTTTTATTTATGCAGATGCTGTATCGCACCGCATCGTAGATGTGGTAGCGGATCGTAAGTTAAAATCGCTGAAAGATCATTTTTATCGTTATTCTTTGAAACTAAGAAAAAAAGTCAAAACTGTAACGATTGATATGTATGAACCCTATATGTCGCTAATCAAGCAATTATTTCCTAATGCGAAGATTATTATTGATCGTTTTCATATTGTTCAATCTTTAAATCGAGCGTTAAATATGTCTAGAGTTCATATAATGAATTGTTATAAAACCTCTAATAGACCGCTTTATAATAAATATAAAAGTTATTGGAAACTATTTCTTAAACCTTTTGAAACGCTAGAAGCATTTAATTATCGTAAAGTCCGTTTATTTAAAGAGTGGAAAACCGAAAAAGGAATTATGAATTACTTATTAAGTGTAGATGTTGAATTATTTAATACATATCACTACGTTCATGAGCTAAGACGATTATTAAAAGAAAACCAAATAGAGAAATTTACTCATAAACTCTTTTCTATTCATCTTTCAGATGTGTGTCCTAAATTACGTCCAGTTATTAGAACTTTAAGAAGATTAACAGCTTTCATTGAAAACACCATGATATATTCTAACCTGACCAACGGTCCGTTAGAAGGAATTAATAATAAAATCAAACTCATTAAAAGGGTATCTTTTGGTTATAGAAATTATGATAATTTACGTAATCGAATTATTATAACTTCGCGACTATTTGCCTCAACAACAAAAAAAGAGATTAAACAACCTAAGGTTGCTTAATCTCAATATTAGGACTCATCAGTCCGATTTGACGTAGAGCCAATATAAAGAGGTTGAACAATAAAAATTGTTCAACCTCTTTTTTATATCTATTTATTTGAAATATGCCATTCACTATAGAACTGATTTAAAAATTGCACCATAAAATCATGGCGTTGTTGGGCAAGTTCTTTTCCAGTAGTAGTATGCATTAAGTCTTTTAACTTTAATAATTTGTCATAAAAATGGCGAATCGCTGACGGAGGTAGTGAAGTGATCGTTTCTGTTGATGGTACATTATCATTTGGTGATGCTGTCCACATCGGTTCATCGAAATGACCGGCAAATTGAAATGTCCTAGCAATACCTATCGCCCCAATGGCATCTAAGCGATCGGCGTCTCGAACTATCTGACCCTCGATTGATAATTCTACATTATTGTTTTTACCATTGCGGTAACTTAAGTTTTGAATGATATACAGAATATGATTTTGAGTAGCCTCGTCTATTTCTAGCGTTTTCAAAAATTCTAACAATTGTTGAACTGCTTCGTCTTTATTAGTTAACTTATCATCTATCACGTCATGTAGTAGAGCGGCTAATGTAATAGTTAGTTCGTCGCCTTGTTGTTCTTGTTCTCTGATACGTTGAGCAAGTAGTGTCACTCTTTCTACATGAGCAATATCATGACCTGAATAGTCATCCTTATGAAAGTTTTGCATATAATTTTGTGCTAAAATAACTTTTTGATGGTAGTCCATGAGAAACCTCTTTTCAAAAATAATAAAATAAGAGGCTAGGATACCTAAGCCTCTCTGATATAAGAATTAAAGAATTGGAGAAAGTAATTGAGAAATACCTTCTTTAAATTTAATCCATGTACTTCGTTTAGCGTATAGCTCTTTCGTTAAGCGATAGGACACTTTCATATCTTGGATAAACGCATCTTTTAATTGACGTGCTACGTCATTATCATAAACGAAAGCATTTACTTCAAAGTTTAAAACGAAACTACGGTTATCCATATTAGCAGTTCCTACCGTAGCAATTTCATCATCAATAATAAGGGTCTTAGAATGTAAGAAACCATTGTCATATTGATAAATCTTAACGCCGGCATCTAATAAAGAAGCGGCATTTTTTAATGTAGCCCAATACACAAATGGATGGTCAGGCATACTTGGAATCATCAGATTGACTTCTACGCCACCTAATGCTGCAATCTTAATTGCGTCAAGGAATGCTTGGTCAGGAATGAAGTAAGGAGATTGAATATAAATTGATTCTCTAGCAGATGAAATCATTTTTAAATAACCATATTTAATTTGTTCCCAATCTTCATCAGGACCACTTGAAGCGATTTGAACTCCAATAGAGCCACCTGAATCTACATCAGGGAAATAACGATCATCATATTCAATAAAGTCACGGCTTGATTGAGAATTCCAATCTAGAATAAATCGTAATTGAAGCGCATTGACTGAGTCACCTTCAAGACGTAAATGCGTGTCTCTCCAATAACCAAATTTCTTATCTTTACCAAGATATTCATCGCCTACATTGAATCCACCTACGTAACCAATTTTACCATCAATAATCACGATTTTTCTGTGATTACGGTTGTTCATTCGCAAATTGATCAATGGAAGTTTAGAAGGAAAGAATGATTCAACATGTGCGCCTTTTTCTCTAAAGTGTTTAATATCTTTTTTACGTAATGTTCTAGACCCCATATCATCGTATAACATTTTAACTTCAAGACCTTCTTCAAGCTTTTGTTCAAGGGCAGAAAGTATTCTGTGGCCTAACCCATCACTTTTGAAAATGTAGTACTGAATATGTATATAATTTTGTGCATTTTTAATGTCTTCAATTAATGCATCAAATTTGTCATTTCCATCTGTAAAAATTTTAATGCGATTATCAGTTGTTAAAAACGCTGCATTATTGAATAATAGCATGCGTACCATTTCTTTAAACTTAACAATTTGATGATTGCCTTTTGAAAAATCTTCACTTTCTAAAGCATCGATTTGTTCATCAACAATCATTGCTAGTCCTTTACGATCTTCTTTGTTTAATTTGAAGATTTGGTCTTTTTGAATTTGACGTCCTAATAATAAGTATAATATGAATCCAATAATTGGAAGGAATACTAATACTAGAAGCCATGCCCAAATTGAACCAGCACTACGGCGTTCCATAAAGATAATAACGAACGCAAAAATTAAGTTTAAAAGAAAGGCAGAAATTAAGATAATATTAACAATTAAAGTAGAATGGGCAAAAGCCATTGAGAAAATTTCTAACATGATGTGCCTCCCTTTATAGCTATAACTTTTGCAAAAAGTATAAGTTTTTATCAATTTTCTTAACAATTATTGTATCATGCAGAAATTAAAATATCATATTCAATTTTTAAATATATTGATAAATGCATTTGACGAGAAGTGTCGTTAAACTATACGATATTATAGAATAAAAGAAAGGGTGAACTGCCTTGTCGAGTGAAATACATGCACACCATTCTGAACAGATGAAACTGAATTTAAAATCAAGACTCAATCGTATTGAGGGACAAGTGAGAGCGATTAATCGTATGATTGAAGACGATGTGTATTGCGATGATGTGTTAACTCAAATAAGAGCTACAAGATCAGCACTTAATAGTGTGGCGACAAAATTGTTAGATTATCATATGAAGAGTTGTATTATGGATAAAGTAAATAATGGTGCTCAAGAAGAAGCGATGGAAGAATTATTAGTCACTTTTCAAAAGTTAATGAAAGATTAGGAGAAATTAAAATGGCTAGAAGTAACGTGAATATTGAAGGATTAAATACAAATGAACAAGCTGAACAATTACAACATCGTTTATCACAAATGATAGGTGTGAAAGAAGTTATAGTAAGTGCGGATTATAAAATCGTTGAAATTGAATATGAAACGCCTACAAATTTAAATAGTATAGAAAAAGAAATCTATGATGATGGATTCAAAGTGTTAAATTAATTTACGAATTTCTTAATAAAAAATTAAAAATTATTTTTAAAATTGTATGGTAAATATAATTTAATTGGGGTAGTATAACTTTGAAAGTCCAAAAACGAGGTGATTACCAATGAGTAAATCGGATAAGATACAAAATGTAGTCAAATTATTATCATCTTTAGGTGTGAATATTAAAAAAACAAAATCTCGTTTAGACATCATCAACACTTTGCCTACATCATCACAAGTGCATCACGAACTAAAATAGTTAAAATATAAAGACGCTTAATCGCATGATTAAGCGTCTTTATATTATTCTTTGTTAGACATGGTTTGACGTTGATGATAATGGATAGAAAGTATGATACCTATGCCTACCATTAAACTCCATAACGAACTACCACCGTAACTTATAAATGGAAGTGGAATACCTGTAATTGGTAAAAGTTGAATCGTCATGCCTATATTTTGCAAGATGTGGAAAACTAATAAAGATATATAGCCAACAATAAATATTTTACTAAATGGAGATTCTACTCTAGTAGCAAGTCTTATAAGATGAAAGATAAGAGCTAAGAATATGAGTAATAATACAACTGCTCCCATGAATCCCATTTCTTCACCTACAACCGAGAAAATAAAGTCGGTATGATTTTCTGGTATATAAACTTCTCCGTGGTTATACCCTTTACCAAATAATTGCCCAGAACCAATCGCTTTTAATGATTCTGTTAAGTGATAACCATCTCCATTACTGTATGAATAGGGATCTAACCAAGAATTGATACGTCCCATTTGATACATTTTAACGCCAAGTAAACTTTCAATTAACGTAGGCTTATAAATAATAGCTAAAATAATACTTCCACCGAGTACAATTGCAGCAATAAGTATGGGTGCAAGCAAGCGCCAAGTAATACCACTTACTAACATAACACCTAGGATAATGGCACAGATGACTAATGTCGTACCTAAGTCATTTTGTAATAGGATTAATGCCATTGGTAAGATAGAGATACCAATAATTTTGAAAAACAACATTAAATCTGTTTGAAATGACTTATTAAAAGTAAAACGGTTATGATTTGCTACAGTTTTAGCAAGCGCAAGTATTAATATCACTTTCATAAACTCAGATGGTTGAATACTTACAGGACCAAATGAATACCAACTTTTAGCACCATTAATAATTGGCGTAAAGGAGGTTTCAGGTAGGATTAATAAACCTACAAGTAAAATACATAAAAAGATATATAATATGTATGTGTTGTGTTTAATCTTTTTAGGTGAAAACAACATAATTACTAAAGCGAGTATAGCACCTAACATATAGTATATAACTTGTCGAATACTAAAATTGGCACTATATTGGCCGCCACCCATAGCTGAACTAATAGTTATAACGCTTATAATTGCTAAGATCGTCAATAATGCTATGAGTATCCAGTCGATTTTTCGTAGCCAATGTTTTGAAGGCTGTTGACGGGATGAATATTTCATATAAAACTCCTTAAAAACTGTAATATCACGATTATTAATATATATCGATTTTACATGACTTTATGTGAATTTGCTAGAGAATAACTAGGGTCAGCGAATTTAAACAACTTATAAGTAATGTTTAACTTATAAGATTAATCCAAAAAAGTGGCCAATGTTTACTTGTTGATAAATGCAAAAACAGTACATACTGTGATAATATTGATTTTTAGAAAGAACAAAAAGAATTACATAAAAATAATAAATGTTTAATCTACAACTTAAAATCAGTGATTAATCATATTATAATATGATGAAAGAGACTAAGGCATTAACAATTTATAAATTAAGAAACTTTAAATTTTTGAGAAATTAAATTTCTTAAGAATAAAAGTACTGTTTAAATTCAAAACGCTTTTGTTCTAATCTTTCTCAATGGAGGAAATTGAATATGGTAAAAGAAAATATTTGTATCGTATATGGTGGTAAAAGTGCTGAACATGATGTTTCGATTTTAACTGCGCAAAATGTATTAAATGCGATTGATAAAGACAAATATTTAGTTGATATTATTTATATCACTAATGACGGACAATGGAAGAAAAAAGATAATATAGTTGAAAAAATTGAATCAGTAGAAGAACTTCATTTATCAGACATTGATGCTGGAGAAATCACATTATTATTAAAAGAAAGTAGTGATGGAAAAGCATATGACGCTGTATTCCCATTATTACATGGTCCAAACGGTGAAGACGGTACGATCCAAGGTTTATTCGAAGTGCTTGATTTACCTTATGTTGGGAACGGTGTATTAGCCGCTTCAAGCTCTATGGACAAATTAGTAATGAAACAATTATTTGAACACCGTGGTTTACCTCAATTACCTTATATTAGCTTCTTAAGAAGTGAGTATGAAAAATATCAAGGTAATATCATTAAACTCGTTAATGACAAGCTTACATATCCTGTCTTTGTTAAACCAGCTAACCTTGGTTCAAGTGTTGGTATTAGTAAATGTAATAATGAAGAAGAATTAAAAGCAGGTATTGCGGAAGCTTTCCAATTTGACCGTAAATTAGTCATCGAACAAGGTATTAATGCACGTGAGGTTGAAGTAGCAGTCCTAGGCAACGATTATCCAGAAACTACATGGCCTGGGGAAGTTATCAAAGATGTCGCTTTCTACGACTATAAATCTAAATATAAAGACGGCAAAATCTCACTACAAATTCCTGCAAAATTAGATGAAGAAGTTCAAACCACTTTAAGAAATATGGCACTTGAAGCCTTCAAAGCTACAGATTGCTCTGGTTTAGTGCGTGCAGATTTCTTCGTTACAGAAGATAATCAAATCTTCATAAATGAAACAAATGCAATGCCAGGCTTCACTGCATTTAGTATGTATCCAAGTCTTTGGGAGAATATGGGCTTATCTTACTCAGACTTAATCACTAAATTAATCGACTTAGCCAAAGAGCGTCACGAAGATAAAAAGAAAAATAAATACACAATCGATTAAGAAAGGAATTCATTTATGATAGAAGTTTCATTAAAAGATATTCAAAACTGGATACCTTGTGATATTGATGATCAATACTTAAATCAAACCATCAAAGGTATCACAATCGATTCACGTGCGATTAAAGAAGACATGCTATTTATTCCTTTTAAAGGAGAGAACGTTGATGGCCATCGTTTTGTAGCACAAGCGTTGCAAGATGGTGCCGGCGCTTCTTTTTATGAAAAAGGGCATGACATTGACGCAAACATTAGTGGGCCAATTATTTGGGTGGAAGATACATTAACTGCATTACAACAATTAGCGAAAGCTTATTTAAAACATGTAAATCCTAAAGTTATCGGTGTTACAGGATCAAATGGTAAAACAACTACGAAAGATATGATTGAAAGTGTGTTGCATACTGAATTTAAAGTTAAAAAGACACAAGGCAATTATAATAACGAAATTGGTTTACCATTAACCATCTTAGAATTAGATAACGATACAGAAATTTCCATTTTAGAGATGGGTATGTCAGGTTTCCATGAAATCGAATTGTTATCGACGATAGCTGAGCCAGACATTGCTGTGATAACAAATATTGGTGAATCACACATGCAAGATTTAGGATCACGTGAAGGCATTGCTAAAGCTAAATCAGAAATTACGATTGGCCTAAAAGAAGGTGGCACATTTATTTATGACGGCGACGAACCATTGTTAGCGCCTCACGTTGAGAAAGTTGATAATGCTAAATTAATTAGTATTGGCTTAAATTCGGATAATGTTTTAGTTTGCGAAGTGAAGAATAGTAAAAATGATGGTATCGCTTTTGATATTAATGGTGAAGAACATTACGAATTACCTATTTTAGGTATCCATAATATGAAGAATGCTGCTATCGCTATTGCAATAGGTCATGAACTTGGATTAGATTATGAAACTATTCAACGTAATATTAATAATGTACAACTGACTGGCATGCGTATGGAACGTCATGTGACTGATAATGAAATTACAGTGATTAATGATGCTTATAATGCGAGCCCTACAAGTATGAAAGCAGCCATTGATACCTTAAGCAATATGCACGGACGTAAAATCTTAGTGCTTGCTGACTCGTTAGAATTAGGTGAGAATAGCCAACGTATGCACGAAGAGGTTGGTGCACATCTTGAAGATAAAGGCATTCATACCTTGCTTACTTACGGCACAGATGCTCAATTTATTAGTAATGTAGGTGGTCAATTTGTTGAAAATGTGGCACACTTCTCAAACAAAGATGAATTGACAGCTTATTTAAAATCTCATTTAATCTCTCAGGACAAAGTTTTAGTCAAAGGTTCACGAGGAAATAAGCTTGAAGAAGTTGTAAATCAAATTATTTAATAAAACTATATATCGATTTATATGTTTTTCTGAACGAGCCATTGTGGATGTTAAAAATCGCACAATGGTTTGTTTTTTATGCCCTTTTCCCAAAAAAGAAGGCAAAAAATGAAAACGCTATTATGAAAGAAATAGTTATTTATTGAAAGAAAGTAAGAAATTGCTTTATTGCGATAAATATTTTTAGGTGGTACTATATAGAAGTTGACGTAATAAGAGGACCTTATATACACAGACGTATATTGATAAAAAAGATAGTTTAAAGGAGAATTATATTGCAAAATTTTAAAGAATTAGGGATTTCGGATAAAACGGTAGAAACCCTTGAAGCAATGGGGTTTAAGGAACCTACACCGATTCAAAAAGAAAGTATCCCTTACACATTAGAAGGAAGAGATATCCTTGGACAAGCTCAAACTGGTACAGGTAAAACAGGCGCTTTCGGGATTCCTTTAATTGAAAAAGTAGTTGGTAAATCAGGCGTTCAAGCTTTAATCTTAGCACCAACTAGAGAATTAGCTATGCAAGTAGCAGAACAGTTACGCGAATTCAGTCGTGGACAAAATGTACAGGTCGTTACAGTATTTGGTGGTATGCCAATCGATAGACAAATCAAAGCGTTAAAACGTGGACCACAAATCGTAGTAGGTACGCCTGGTCGTGTGATTGACCATTTAAACCGCCGTACACTTAAAACAAATGATATTCATACATTAATCTTAGATGAAGCGGATGAAATGATGAACATGGGCTTCATTGATGATATGAGATTTATTATGGATAAAATTCCAGCTGAACAACGCCAAACAATGTTATTCTCAGCTACAATGCCTAAAGCGATTCAAACTTTAGTACAACAATTTATGAAATCTCCACAAATTGTTAAGACAATGAATAATGAAATGTCTGATCCACAAATTGATGAATACTACACTATCGTAAAAGAACTTGAGAAATTTGATACTTTTACAAACTTCTTAGATGTTCACCAACCTGAATTAGCAATTGTCTTCGGTAGAACAAAACGCCGTGTTGATGAATTAACAAGTGCTTTATTATCTAAAGGTTATAAAGCTGAAGGTTTACACGGAGATATCACGCAAGCGAAACGTTTAGAGGTATTAAAGAAATTTAAAAATGACCAAATTGATATTTTAGTAGCGACTGACGTTGCTGCACGTGGACTTGATATTTCAGGTGTAAGTCACGTTTATAACTTTGACATTCCTCAAGATACTGAAAGTTATACGCACAGAATTGGCCGTACTGGTCGTGCAGGTAAAGAAGGAATTGCCGTTACATTTGTTAATCCAATTGAAATGGACTATATCCGCCAAATTGAGGAAGTTAACGGTAGAAGAATGAATGCTTTAAGACCACCACATCGTAAAGAAGTGCTTAAAGCTAGAGAAGAAGATATTAAAGATAAAGTTAAAAACTGGATGTCACGTGAAAGTGAAGCGCGTTTAAAACGCATTTCAGGTGAATTATTAGATGAATATGATAGCACAGAATTAGTTGCATCATTACTACAAGAATTAGTTGAAGCAAACGACGAAGTTGAAGTTCAATTAACTTTTGAAAAGCCTTTAGCACGTAAAAGTCGTCAAGGTAAAGGAAATAATTCACGCCGTGGTGGTAAACGAAATAGTAAGTTCGATAATAAAAATAAACGTTCAAAAGGTAATTTCAACAAGAAAAAAGGTAAAAAATCAGATCGTCGTGACAGACAAGATAAAGGTAAACCATCAATGAAAGCACGTACCTTTGCAGACATGCAAAAATAGTCATGAGCGACTATTTTTTGAGTAAACACTCCAAATATTTGGAGTGTTTTTTTATATCTAAAAATAAATAAAAAGAACATAAGGTACAGAAGAAAAACATATATTGCAGAAATTATATTCAATTAAATCAATATGATATAATTAAGAAAAATTGCAAAGGAGTTTATTATGAAGGTAGAAGCTTCATTTCATAAAAGCCCTAAAAACGCATACCCTGTTCATTGGATATCTAGTGGTATTATATTCCTAATTGAATTAATTATATTAGGTGCTTTATATTCAATGTGGAACTACTTTAATTGGTTTCATTTTATTCTCTACATTTTAATCTTCTTGTTTGTTTTAAGTTGTCTTCGTTTAGTCATACAACCGTATATTCGTTATCGTTTTCATTATTATAGAATTGATGCTAAGAATATAGAAGTTAAGTCTATGTTTATTATGAAGCATTATGAAATGACTAAAATTGAAAGGCTACAATATCTTCAAATCAAAACAAATCCGTTGTTAAAAGCTTTTCAACTTAATACTGTAGTGTTTGTAACAGCTGGTCATGAAATGAAATTTCCTTTGTTATCTGAGGCACAAGCAGAACATGTATCACAACATATTCTAGAAACATTGAGAGGTGCAGATTCTGATGTATAATCCTCAAAAGTTGCATCCTATTTCATATGTATCAGGTTTAATTAAAGTTATAAAACAAAATATTTTTCCATTTATCATTTTTATAGTGTTTAATAGTTGGGATTTTGATTTTACAAATATACGAAATTATATAAGTCCAGCTATATTTTTACTTATCTTTCTTGTTACTTTTATTCATCAATTTTTAGAGGTGTATGTCACACGTTATTGGATTGAAGATGAACAATTTATAGTAACGTCTGGATGGTTGAATAAAAAACGTAAAGAATTAAATATTAATAGGATTCAATCGTTAGATACCACTCAAGGATTAGTTGATCAAATGGTGGGTGGTGTGAGTTTACAAATCAAAACACCCAGTGATGGGATAGAATTAGCTACAATTTCAAAAAAACAGAGCGATTTAATTGATCAAACGATTCGCGAACATCAGTTACAATTGAAAGATACTGATAATGAGGCAATCATTAATCATGAACGGAGTGAGATTGACAATCAACATACACAATATAATCACAAAACAACTTCTGAAGCACTAAAAAATGAGACAATGATCTATAAAATGTCGTGGCGTTCATTGTTACTCATGGCTATGACTAGTGGCGCTATTGGCGTGGCTTTAGCAACTGTATCGCCTATACTAGGCGTCTTTCAACATTTGATTTCTTGGGAGGATTGGACATCTAAACTTTGGAACTGGATTCATTCAGTATTATTCATTGTATTGTTTATCATTATTGTCGTGTTAGTTATTAGTTACATAATAGGGACTGTCATTACGATTAATCGATACTATAACTACACGGTTACGCAACAAGACAGTCAACTAAAAATAAAATATGGATTATTAAATGTAAAAAATATTACGGTACCTACAAATAGACTACAAGCTGTCCTTGAAAAACAATCTTTTATAAGGAAATTGTTTGGTTACACTTCCATTCACTTTATCATTACTAGTGATTTAGAAATCTCTTCAAATGAAGACGTTAGCGATGATGGCAAAATTATGATCTTACCATTTATTAAAAGAAAAGAAGCCTATCAAATTATTAATACACTAGTTCCTGAAATGCAGTTTAATAACATAAAAAGCGATATGCCATGGCGTGGTTATCATCGTCATTTTTTAATCCCTAGCATAATATTAATAATCATGGCTTGTTTTGGTACTTATTATTGGAGTGCATGGAGTATGGTTATAGCTATTTTAATTATTGGATTAATGGCGTTACACGCTTATATATATATTCGTGCTGCCGGATTAAACTTCAAAAATAATGAAATTGCACTTCGTGAAGTAAGTACTTTTAGTTTTAAAACGTATTATTTCAAGACGAATAAGATTATTGGCATGGAAACGACGCAACACCATTTCCTTGAGAGAGCTCAATTAGAAAATATAACTTTCTTAATTGCTAAGGGTGCATTATTTGAAGTTATGCAGTTGAAATTTATGGATGAAAATAAAGTAAATCAATATATAAAGGGCTATTTACGAGGTGACTACAATGAATGAATATAAATATATGCATGAAAATGGTCCCAAAGTAATGCGATTAGCTGCGACAATAACATTTATTGTGTTTTTATTAATAGTAAGTATTATAACAATTATAGATATTATATATATGCATTTGATGCGACCAATTTGGACGATTGTATTAGCAATCATTGTTTTAGTTTTATTTGCAATATGTTTTATCATCGTAACCCCTTTTTTAAAATATAAAAACTTTCGTTATTACTCTAAAGATAATGAGATTTATATAAGAAAAGGAATTATCTTTATTCAAACAACTATTATACCTTTTTATAGAATACAAAATATAGATATTGAAGAAGGGTATTTGATGAGGAAATATGATTTAGCTAAGTTACATTTATCCACCGCTGGAGGCAATGCAGAAATTGAATTAATAAACAAAGAAGAAGCTTCAAAATTAAAAGAAATTCTTCAACTTAAGAAATCTAATGACAACGAAGAATTAGAAGAGACAGTATGAAAATGAAGTGAGGATAATATATGATTTATGGTCTTGGTGTCGATTTAATTGAAATTGATCGCATTGAAAAAGTGTATAGGAAACAACAAAATAAATTAATTGAACGTATATTAACTATGCAAGAACAGGAAAGATTTAAGTCTTTTAAAAGTGAAAAAAGAAAAATAGAATTTTTAGCAGGTCGTTTTGCTACAAAAGAAGCATTCAGTAAAGCACTTGGTACAGGCTTAGGTAAAACGGTAGCTTTCAATGATATTAATTGTTATAACGATGAAAAAGGTAAGCCTTGTATTAAATATCCTAACTTTATCGTTCATGTATCTATTACCCATACTGATAATTATGCAATGAGCCAAGTTATATTAGAAAAGCAAGATTAACAGTACTATAATGAATAATATGAATTTAAGTTATCAGACTTTTATTGATGAATATATCTAAAGTTTTGAGGAGGACTTCTTATGTCAGACAAATTTTATAGAGCAACCTATTTAAACGTAGATTTAGATGCTATTCAAGAAAACTATCACACTTTTGTTGGAATGCATCCGAATAAAACAGTTATACCGGTTGTAAAAGCCAATAGTTATGGATTAGGAAGCGTTAAAGTCGCTCAACACTTAATGCAACAAGGTGCCAACTTCTTTGCAGTAGCGACTTTAGATGAAGCTATTGAATTACGTATGCATGGTATTAATGCACAAATATTAATATTAGGCGTTATACCTATAGAGGATATTAATAAAGCAATACAACATCGTGTAGCTTTGACAGTTCCGTCTAAAAAATGGCTAACAAGTGCACTTCGCTTAATCGATGAGGATAATCAAAAACGTTTATGGTTACATGTAAAATTAGACACAGGCATGGGAAGATTAGGTATTAAAACACAAGAAGAATATCAAGACATTATAGATACAATACAAACATCTGAAAATCTGGTGTTTGAAGGTGTTTATACTCATTTTGCAAATGCAGATGAACCTGGTGATTCCATGGATGAACAATACGCTCTATTTGAAACGTTAGTTAATAACGCGCCAAAACCTAAGTATATTCATGCACAAAATTCAGCGGGTTCATTATTAAAAGAATGTGAATTATGTAATGCACTAAGAGTAGGTATTTCACTTTATGGTTATTATCCTTCAGATTATGTGAAAAGCATTGTGCAAACTCGTCTAAAGCCTAGTGCAAAATTGACTACGGAAGTGGTACAAACTAAATATTTAATCTCTGGGGAATCAGTGAGTTATGGCAGCACCTATACCGCTACCGAGAATATGAAAATAGCTATCTTGCCTATTGGTTATGCTGATGGATTTTTAAGATCCATGCAAGGTGCAACTGTAAATATAAATAATTGTCAATGTGAAATTATAGGTAGAGTGTGTATGGATCAAACCATAGTTAAAGTACCTGAAGATGTTCAAGAAGGCGACAAAGTAGTTTTACTAGATAATCAATTTGATACTCCTCAATCAGTTGAAGCTTTAGCGGATAAACAAAATACGATAAGCTATGAAGTTTTGTGTAATTTTGGAAGACGTGTACCACGCATATATTATATAAATAATCAAAAATATGTAACAAATGAATTATTAAAATAGTATAGTCACTAGATGTAAAATTTGTTATTATAAATTTAAATAAAGGTTTACAATGTCTTATTTGGTATCCGATGGAGGTTCATAGTATGTTAACTTTTAACCAGAATAGAAGCCACAGTCTTGAACAATCTTTAAAAGAAGGCTATGCACAAATGGCCGATTTAAACCTCTCCCTAGCAACAGAAGCTTTTCCTTTAGAATGTGAAGCTTGTGATTGCAACGAATCGTACATCACTTCGAATTATAAAAGTGAATGATTAAAAGAGGCGATGTATATTTAGCTGATTTGTCACCAGTACAGGGTTCTGAACAAGGGGGAGTAAGACCTGTAGTTATCATTCAAAATGATACTGGTAATAAATATAGTCCTACAGTAATTGTTGCTGCAATTACTGGTAGGATTAATAAAGCCAAAATACCAACTCACGTGGAAATAGAAAAACACAAATATCGATTGGATAGAGATTCAGTTATTCTACTTGAACAAATTCGGACTTTAGATAAAAAAAGGTTAAAGGAAAAATTAACTTATTTATCTGAAGAAAAAATGAAAGAAGTAGATGAGGCACTAGATATTAGTTTAGGTTTACATGAGGTTCGTCCTCAAAAAACTTGATTATTTTATGTATAAACCAAATATATATTTAATAAAAAGATAAAGAAAAATCTTTAGTTTAATGATTAATTAGTTTTTTCAAAATTGCAATTATGGGTTATCATTACCTACAAAATAGTACTTTTTTCGATAGTTACTATTTAATAGATGACTTAAGTTGTTGACTTTAGGTAATCCCTAAAGTCTTTTTTAAATAGAAGTATTATTTTGGAATATATTAAATAATTCATTAATAAAATTCGTGAATAAATACATTTGATATTAACGAAATTAAAATTAAAGTTTTGCAACTATGAAGTAAGGAGGCAGATTCGTGGAAGAATTTAAAAAACACTATAAACAACTTATAGATGAAAGCTTGGTTACAGATGATAAAAAACGATTTTTGGAAAAATGTAACGATTTTACGGATGAAGTAATCAAAAAAGATATTCTGCCTGAAGATGTCGTTAAAATACATAAATCGTATGTTTCTTCTTTACAAATCCAAGAATCTCAATTGCTTGAAACACTAGACGTTTTGCAAGAAGTAGTCAAAGGATTTGGATATAGCTATAGAGATTACCAAAAATTAATTGATAAAATGCAATTCCACGATAAAGAAATTGATTTAGCCTCTAGACTTCAACAAACGATGTTGAAAACAGATATTCCTCAATTCGACAGTATTCAAATTGGCGTTATTTCAGTAGCAGCACAAAAAGTAAGTGGAGATTATTTTAATTTAATTGATCACAGAGATGGGACGATGAGTTTTGCAGTAGCTGATGTTATTGGAAAAGGAATTCCCGCTGCCTTAGCTATGAGTATGATTAAATTTGGAATGGACTCCTATGGACACTCTCAATTACCAAGTGATGGACTAAAGAGATTAAACCGAGTAGTAGAAAAAAACGTTAATCAAAATATGTTCGTTACTATGTTTTATGGTTTATATGAAGAGATGAATCATTTACTATATTGTAGTTCTGCTGGTCATGAGCCGGGCTATGTGTATCGAGCAGAAACTGAAACATTTGAAGAAATTGATGTAAGAGGTCGCGTTTTAGGTGTGAGTCAACATACACGTTATAGTCAACAAGAAATTCAAATATGTCTTGATGATCTTGTCATTATTTTCACAGATGGTGTCACAGAAGCACGAAATACCGATGGAGAATTTATTGCTAAAGAAACATTGCTTAATTTAATTCGTAAATATAAACATATGCACCCACAAGATATTGTACAAATCTTATATGAAGCTATATTAAAAGTACAAAATCCAAATAAACGTGATGATATGACAATTCTAATTATAAAAAGAGTAAATTAGAAATTAAATTTTTTGATTATATTATAATAGTAATGGGTATACTAAATAGAGTATACATATTTGTAAAGATAAAGAGTAGGAGTGTCAAACTATGAACCTTAATATAGAGTCGATAACACATGATGAATATTATGAAGTTATCGTTGCAGGAGAACTAGATGTTTACACAGTACCAGAACTTGAAGAGGTGCTTGTCCCTATGCGTCAAGAAGGTACACATGATATTCATGTTAATTTAACAAATGTAAGTTATATGGATTCAACAGGTTTAGGTTTATTTGTAGGAACATTGAAAGCGTTAAATCAAAATGGTAAAGAATTATATATCTTTGGAGCATCAGAAAGAATTAGTAGACTATTTGATATCACTGGCTTAAAAGACTTAATGCACGTTAATGAAGGAACGGAGGTAGAGTAACTTGTCTAAAAATGATTATATTGAAATGAAACTACCTGCCTCTGCAGAATATGTCAGTTTAATTCGATTAACATTATCAGGTGTGTTTTCTAGAGCCGGTGCTTCATATGATGATATAGAAGATTCTAAAATTGCAGTAAGTGAAGCGGTTACAAATGCAGTTAAACATGCATACAAAAATGAAACAACTAATGGTATGATTAACATATGTTTTGAAGTATTTGATGATAAAATTAAAATCATCATTTCTGATCAAGGTGAAAGTTTTGATTATGAAAAAACTAAATCTCAATTAGGGCCTTATACCGAAAATGAAAATATTGACTTTTTACGTGAAGGCGGTTTAGGTCTATTTTTAATTGAATCGTTGATGGACGAAGTAAAAGTTTTCAAAGAATCTGGTGTGACAATCAGCATGATTAAGTATATAAAAAAAGAGCAGGTGCCAAATAATGACGAAAGAGTCGAAATCAGTTAATGATGTATCACCTGAACAGATTAACCAATGGATTAAAGAACACCAAGATAACAAAAATACGGATGCTCAAGATAAACTTGTAGCGCATTATCGTAAGTTAATTGAGTCATTAGCTTATAAATATTCAAAAGGACAATCACATCATGAAGATTTAGTTCAAGTTGGTATGGTTGGTTTAATAGGTGCTATTAACAGATTTGATTTATCTTTTGATCGCAAATTTGAAGCATTCCTAGTACCAACCGTTATTGGTGAGATTAAAAGATATTTAAGAGATAAAACTTGGAGCGTCCATGTTCCACGAAGAATTAAAGAAATTGGACCGAGGATTAAAAAAATTAGTGATGAATTAACAAACGAATTTGAACGTTCTCCTTCAATTTCAGAGATTGCTCAGCGTTTAGAAGTTTCTGAAGAAGAAGTTCTAGAAGCGATGGAAATGGGACAAAGTTATAATGCATTAAGTGTAGATCATTCGATAGAAGCAGATAAAGATGGTTCGACAGTGACTTTATTAGATATTATGGGCCAACAAGATGATAACTACGATTTAACAGAAAAACGTATGATACTTGAACGTATTTTGCCGATTCTATCTGATAGAGAACGAGAAATTATTCAATGCACATTCATTGAAGGATTAAGTCAAAAAGAAACTGGAGAACGTATAGGTCTTAGCCAAATGCATGTCTCAAGATTACAACGTACAGCAATTAAAAAATTGCAACAAGCAGCTAAACAATAATTCAATATTAATAATATATAAGAGCCTGGTACATTATTAAATGTAACAGGCTTTTCTCATATTTTGTCAGTAGCTAACTGAATTGAAAATGCGCTTATATCAAACTTTTTTCAATTCTAGTTATCCTTGCCGGGGAGCGGGGCCCCAACATAGAGACTATCGAAAAAGAAAATCCACGGCCAACGTAAGTTGGGGTTGAACAACGAAATTATTTGAATTCCTGTTTCGCTCCTTTTTAATTATGAGTAAAGTATGAGAACAATTATGAAAAATGGTTTAAATAAAATGATTGTTTATTATATGCTAAAATTGAAAATGAAATTTTGAAAAAGTGTGGTTATATAATGGATAAAAATTTAATTGATGAAATAGTAACAAAATATCAATTTTCAGGAAAACAAGTTAAAGCAGTACTACAACTCTTAGAAGAAAATAATACAGTTCCTTTTATTGCTAGATACAGAAAAGAAGCTACTGGTGGACTAGATGAAGTTCAAATAAAACAAATTTCTGATGAATATCAGTATGTATCAAATTTACAAAAGAGAAAAGAAGAAGTTATACATAATATTGATCAACAAGGTCTGTTAACTGATGAACTTAAACAAGATATATTAAAGCAAACTAAATTGCAAAGAGTAGAAGATTTATATAGACCGTATAAACAGAAAAAGAAAACGAGAGCCACAGAAGCAAAACGTAAAGGACTTGAACCTTTTGCTCAATGGATTATTGAAGGAAAAGGTTCTGATATTGAACAACAAGCAACGCAATATATAAACGAAGAAGTAGAAACAACTGAAGATGCGATAGCAGGAGCGCAAGATATTATCGCCGAGCATGTTTCTGATAATCCTAAATATCGTAACCGAATCTTAAAAGATGTCTATCAACTAGGCCAAATTACGACTGCTAAAAAGAAAAAAGCGGAAGATGAAAAAGAAACATATGCGATGTATTATGATTATTCTGAACCAATTAAGCGCGTAGCTAATCACAGAGTTTTAGCCATGAACCGTGGTGAAAAAGAGAAAGTATTATCAGTAAAAATTGAATTTGATACGTCTCATATTGAAACTTTTATTGAAAAAAATGAAGTTAAATCTGCAAATACTCAATTACAATATATTAAAGAAGCAATTAAAGATAGTTTAAAACGTTTAATTATGCCTTCAATAGAACGAGAAATTCGAGGAGATTTAACTGTAAAAGCTGAAAATCATGCAATCGAAGTATTCAGTGAAAATCTAAAAAATTTATTACTACAACCTCCTATGAAAGGGAAACAAATTTTAGGTGTCGATCCAGCTTTCAGAACGGGGTGTAAACTTGCAGTTATCAATCCTTTCGGAACATTTGTGGCCAAAAGCGTTATTTACCCACATCCTCCAAAAGCGAAAGTTCAAGAAGCTGAAAAAGAATTAACACGTATCATCAAAGAGAACGACGTAGAATTAATTGCAATTGGTAACGGAACAGCAAGTCGTGAAACAGAACAATTTGTAGCAAATGTTATTCAAAAATATAAACTAAATACGCAGTTTATTATAGTAAATGAAGCGGGTGCTTCTGTTTATTCTGCTTCCGAAGTGGCTAGAGCAGAGTTTCCTAATTTCCAAGTAGAAGAGAGAAGTGCTGTTTCTATTGGAAGACGGGTGCAAGATCCATTGAGTGAATTAGTTAAAATAGATCCTAAATCAATTGGGGTAGGTCAATATCAACACGACGTGAATCAAAAAGAATTAGAACAAGCATTAACATTTGTTGTTGAAACAGCGGTTAACCAAGTTGGCGTAGATGTTAATACTGCTTCTAAATCATTACTGCAATACGTTTCTGGATTATCAGGTGCAATAGCTCAAAATATTATTGATTATCGTGAAGAAAATGGAGCTATTAAACATAATAAAGAAATTAGTAAAGTTAAACGATTAGGTGCTAAGACGTTTGAACAAAGTATCGGTTTCTTAAGAATAGTAAACGGTACAGAGCCTTTAGATAACACATCAATTCACCCAGAAAGTTATGCGGCAACATACAACTTATTAGAAAGTTTAAATTTATCTATATCAGACTTAGGTTCTGAAAAGTTAAAACAAGAACTTTCTAACATCAATATAGAAAACGTTGCTACTAAGTTAGAAATAGGGGTGCCAACATTAGAAGATATTATTAAATCATTAATGGCACCAAACCGTGATCCACGTGATGAATATGAAACACCAATTTTAAAATCCGATGTGCTTTCAATTGAAGATTTAACAGAAGGTATGAAACTAAGCGGTACTGTTAGAAACGTAGTAGACTTTGGCGCTTTTGTAGATATAGGTGTAAAACAAGATGGTTTAGTTCATGTTTCAAAATTATCTAAGAAGTTTGTAAAAAATCCTATGGATATCGTGAGCGTAGGAGATATAGTTGATGTATGGATTTTAAATATTGATAAAACTAAAGGCAAAGTTGCATTAACTATGATTAACCCTAATGAATAATAAAGGTTTACAACAATTAGTAGAAACAATCTCTCTTGAAAGTTTTAACAGGAGATTTAAACACGAGGCATACTTCAATAAAAGGTTAAGAACTACAGGCGGTAGATATTTATTATCTTCCCATAATATTGAAATAAATCCGAAACAATATGAGAGGTTTGGAAGAGCAGCGCTTGTCGATATCATTAAGCATGAATTATGTCACTACCATTTGCATTTATTAGGTAAGGGATATAAACATCGAGATGAGGGCTTTAAAAGATTAAGTGAAAAAGTAAAAGCACCTCGTTACTGTAAAGCACTTGAAAGCTATGAACAAAGAGCAAATTATATTTATAAGTGCGCATCTTGTGGAAGTGAATATATGAGAATTAAAAAAGTAGATATTAGCAGAATGAGATGTGGTAAATGTAGTGGCAAGTTAGAACTGAAGAAATATCTTAAAAAATGACCGTTATAGAATAGTTCTTTAAATATAAAGATTATGATTGAAAATTAATAGAATGATATTCAAAGCACTTTATCCACGACGTTATTTGCCAAGGATAAAGTGCTTTGAATTTTTTATAAATAAGGTATTGACTTTAATATAATAAGCATGTATTATATATATCGTTGCTTTAATAAAAGCGCTAAACATTAAAAGTTAGTAAATTTATTTAAAATAATATTAAAAAAGTATTGACTTTTTATTACAAAAGATTTACAATAAATAATGTTCTCGATAATTAATAAATATTAATTATGCGTTTTGCCAGCGGTCGTGGCGGAATGGCAGACGCGCTAGGTTGAGGGCCTAGTGGGAGAAATCCCGTGGAGGTTCAAGTCCTCTCGGCCGCACCAAATAAATAATTAGTTAAATATGCGGGTGTAGTTTAATGGCAAAACCTCAGCCTTCCAAGCTGATGTTGTGGGTTCGATTCCCATCACCCGCTCCATTAAAAATGAACATTGAAAACTGAATGACAATATGTCAACGTTAATTCCAATAAATGTAACTGTAAGTTACAAACACTATTTAGTATTATGAGCTAATCAAACATCATAAATTTTTATGGAGAGTTTGATCCTGGCTCAGGATGAACGCTGGCGGCGTGCCTAATACATGCAAGTCGAGCGAACAGACGAGGAGCTTGCTCCTCTGACGTTAGCGGCGGACGGGTGAGTAACACGTGGGTAACCTACCTATAAGACTGGGATAACTTCGGGAAACCGGAGCTAATACCGGATAATATTTTGAACCGCATGGTTCAATAGTGAAAGATGGCTCTGCTATCACTTATAGATGGACCCGCGCCGTATTAGCTAGTTGGTAAGGTAACGGCTTACCAAGGCGACGATACGTAGCCGACCTGAGAGGGTGATCGGCCACACTGGAACTGAGACACGGTCCAGACTCCTACGGGAGGCAGCAGTAGGGAATCTTCCGCAATGGGCGAAAGCCTGACGGAGCAACGCCGCGTGAGTGATGAAGGTCTTCGGATCGTAAAACTCTGTTATTAGGGAAGAACATACGTGTAAGTAACTGTGCACGTCTTGACGGTACCTAATCAGAAAGCCACGGCTAACTACGTGCCAGCAGCCGCGGTAATACGTAGGTGGCAAGCGTTATCCGGAATTATTGGGCGTAAAGCGCGCGTAGGCGGTTTTTTAAGTCTGATGTGAAAGCCCACGGCTCAACCGTGGAGGGTCATTGGAAACTGGAAAACTTGAGTGCAGAAGAGGAAAGTGGAATTCCATGTGTAGCGGTGAAATGCGCAGAGATATGGAGGAACACCAGTGGCGAAGGCGACTTTCTGGTCTGTAACTGACGCTGATGTGCGAAAGCGTGGGGATCAAACAGGATTAGATACCCTGGTAGTCCACGCCGTAAACGATGAGTGCTAAGTGTTAGGGGGTTTCCGCCCCTTAGTGCTGCAGCTAACGCATTAAGCACTCCGCCTGGGGAGTACGACCGCAAGGTTGAAACTCAAAGGAATTGACGGGGACCCGCACAAGCGGTGGAGCATGTGGTTTAATTCGAAGCAACGCGAAGAACCTTACCAAATCTTGACATCCTTTGACCACTCTAGAGATAGAGTTTTCCCCTTCGGGGGACAAAGTGACAGGTGGTGCATGGTTGTCGTCAGCTCGTGTCGTGAGATGTTGGGTTAAGTCCCGCAACGAGCGCAACCCTTAAGCTTAGTTGCCATCATTTAGTTGGGCACTCTAAGTTGACTGCCGGTGACAAACCGGAGGAAGGTGGGGATGACGTCAAATCATCATGCCCCTTATGATTTGGGCTACACACGTGCTACAATGGACAATACAAAGGGTAGCGAAACCGCGAGGTCAAGCAAATCCCATAAAGTTGTTCTCAGTTCGGATTGTAGTCTGCAACTCGACTACATGAAGCTGGAATCGCTAGTAATCGTAGATCAGCATGCTACGGTGAATACGTTCCCGGGTCTTGTACACACCGCCCGTCACACCACGAGAGTTTGTAACACCCGAAGCCGGTGGAGTAACCATTTGGAGCTAGCCGTCGAAGGTGGGACAAATGATTGGGGTGAAGTCGTAACAAGGTAGCCGTATCGGAAGGTGCGGCTGGATCACCTCCTTTCTAAGGATATATTCGGAACATCTCGTAGAGATGACGGAATAACGTGACATATTGTATTCAGTTTTGAATGTTTATTTCAAACATTCAAAATAAATGATAATTGCATTAAGTGTTATATTTTGATATAATAACTCATTGTGATTGTTGAAAATTTAAGTTATTATTTAAAGAAATCGTTTCTCAGACGATGAGTTGAACGAATTTAAAGCGCAGTTTACTTTCGTAAATGAGCATTTAAATTTGTGATAACGAAGAAGTATGAAAACGATTGACTAAATAATAGAGAATTGTACATTGAAAACTAGATAAGTAAGTAAAATAGATTTTACCAAGCAAAACCGAGTGAATAGAGTTTTAAATAAGCTTGAATTCATAAAAAATAATCGCTAGTGTTCGAAAGAACACTCACAGATTAATAACTATATTAGATTAAGTTATTAAGGGCGCACGGTGGATGCCTTGGCACTAGAAGCCGATGAAGGACGTTACTAACGACGATATGCTTTGGGTAGCTGTAAGTAAGCGTTGATCCAGAGATTTCCGAATGGGGGAACCCAGCACGAGTTATGTCGTGTTATCGACAAGTGAATTCATAGCTTGTCAGAAGGCAGACCCGGAGAACTGAAACATCTTAGTACCCGGAGGAAGAGAAAGAAAAATCGATTCCCTGAGTAGCGGCGAGCGAAACGGGAAGAGCCCAAACCAATAAGCTTGCTTATTGGGGTTGTAGGACACTCTATACGGAGTTACAAAGGAATATATTAGACGAATCATCTGGAAAGTTGAATCAAAGAAGGTAATAATCCTGTAGTTGAAAATATATTCTCTCTTGAGTGGATCCTGAGTACGACGGAGCACGTGAAATTCCGTCGGAATCTGGGAGGACCATCTCCTAAGGCTAAATACTCTCTAGTGACCGATAGTGAACCAGTACCGTGAGGGAAAGGTGAAAAGTACCCCGGAAGGGGAGTGAAAGAGAACTTGAAACCGTGTGCTTACAAGTAGTCAGAGCCCGTTAATGGGTGATGGCGTGCCTTTTGTAGAATGAACCGGCGAGTTACGATCTGATGCAAGGTTAAGCAGGAAATGTGGAGCCGTAGCGAAAGCGAGTCTGAATAGGGCGTTTAGTATTTGGTCGTAGACCCGAAACCAGGTGATCTACCCATGGTCAGGTTGAAGTTCAGGTAACACTGAATGGAGGACCGAACCGACTTACGTTGAAAAGTGAGCGGATGAACTGTGGGTAGCGGAGAAATTCCAATCGAACTTGGAGATAGCTGGTTCTCTCCGAAATAGCTTTAGGGCTAGCCTCAAGTGATGATTATTGGAGGTAGAGCACTGTTTGGACGAGGGGCCCCTCTCGGGTTACCGAATTCAGACAAACTCCGAATGCCAATTAATTTAACTTGGGAGTCAGAACATGGGTGATAAGGTCCGTGTTCGAAAGGGAAACAGCCCAGACCACCAGCTAAGGTCCCAAAATATATGTTAAGTGGAAAAGGATGTGGCGTTGCCCAGACAACTAGGATGTTGGCTTAGAAGCAGCCATCATTTAAAGAGTGCGTAATAGCTCACTAGTCGAGTGACACTGCGCCGAAAATGTACCGGGGCTAAACATATTACCGAAGCTGTGGATTGTCCTTTGGACAATGGTAGGAGAGCGTTCTAAGGGCGTTGAAGCATGATCGCAAGGACATGTGGAGCGCTTAGAAGTGAGAATGCCGGTGTGAGTAGCGAAAGACGGGTGAGAATCCCGTCCACCGATTGACTAAGGTTTCCAGAGGAAGGCTCGTCCGCTCTGGGTTAGTCGGGTCCTAAGCTGAGGCCGACAGGCGTAGGCGATGGATAACAGGTTGATATTCCTGTACCACCTAACATCGTTTTAATCGATGGGGGGACGCAGTAGGATAGGCGAAGCGTGCTGTTGGAGTGCACGTCTAAGCAGTGAGATTGAGTGTTAGGCAAATCCGGCACTCTTAAGATTGAGCTGTGATGGGGAGAGGAAATTGTTTCCTCGAGTCGTTGATTTCACACTGCCGAGAAAAGCCTCTAGATAGATAATAGGTGCCCGTACCGCAAACCGACACAGGTAGTCAAGATGAGAATTCTAAGGTGAGCGAGCGAACTCTCGTTAAGGAACTCGGCAAAATGACCCCGTAACTTCGGGAGAAGGGGTGCTCTTTAGGGTGCAAGCCCAGAAGAGCCGCAGTGAATAGGCCCAAGCGACTGTTTATCAAAAACACAGGTCTCTGCTAAACCGTAAGGTGATGTATAGGGGCTGACGCCTGCCCGGTGCTGGAAGGTTAAGAGGAGTGGTTAGCTTCTGCGAAGCTACGAATCGAAGCCCCAGTAAACGGCGGCCGTAACTATAACGGTCCTAAGGTAGCGAAATTCCTTGTCGGGTAAGTTCCGACCCGCACGAAAGGCGTAACGATTTGGGCACTGTCTCAACGAGAGACTCGGTGAAATCATAGTACCTGTGAAGATGCAGGTTACCCGCGACAGGACGGAAAGACCCCGTGGAGCTTTACTGTAGCCTGATATTGAAATTCGGCACAGCTTGTACAGGATAGGTAGGAGCCTTTGAAGCGTGAGCGCTAGCTTACGTGGAGGCGCTGGTGGGATACTACCCTAGCTGTGTTGGCTTTCTAACCCGCACCACTTATCGTGGTGGGAGACAGTGTCAGGCGGGCAGTTTGACTGGGGCGGTCGCCTCCTAAAAGGTAACGGAGGCGCTCAAAGGTTCCCTCAGAATGGTTGGAAATCATTCATAGAGTGTAAAGGCATAAGGGAGCTTGACTGCGAGACCTACAAGTCGAGCAGGGTCGAAAGACGGACTTAGTGATCCGGTGGTTCCGCATGGAAGGGCCATCGCTCAACGGATAAAAGCTACCCCGGGGATAACAGGCTTATCTCCCCCAAGAGTTCACATCGACGGGGAGGTTTGGCACCTCGATGTCGGCTCATCGCATCCTGGGGCTGTAGTCGGTCCCAAGGGTTGGGCTGTTCGCCCATTAAAGCGGTACGCGAGCTGGGTTCAGAACGTCGTGAGACAGTTCGGTCCCTATCCGTCGTGGGCGTAGGAAATTTGAGAGGAGCTGTCCTTAGTACGAGAGGACCGGGATGGACATACCTCTGGTGTACCAGTTGTCGTGCCAACGGCATAGCTGGGTAGCTATGTATGGACGGGATAAGTGCTGAAAGCATCTAAGCATGAAGCCCCCCTCAAGATGAGATTTCCCAACTTCGGTTATAAGATCCCTCAAAGATGATGAGGTTAATAGGTTCGAGGTGGAAGCGTGGTGACACGTGGAGCTGACGAATACTAATCGATCGAAGACTTAATCAATTTTTTCAAGTTTTGCGACGCAAAATCTTTACTTACTATCTAGTTTTGAATGTATAATCATTCACTTGTCTGGTGACAATGGCAAGGAGGTCACACCTGTTCCCATGCCGAACACAGAAGTTAAGCTCCTTAGCGCCGATGGTAGTTGGATTTACGTTCCGCTAGAGTAGGACGTTGCCAGGCAATATTGAGACCGAAAGGTCTCTTTTTTTATGTCTAAAATTAAAGTTATAGAACACGTTTACGTATATTTAGCTTTACGAAGAGAAAGCGATTGAAGCTGATGAATTGAGGAAAGAGAGCAGCGAGTTTAGTTAAACTAAATGAGCAAGCGAAAGACGACAATGAAGAAAGATGCGAGCGCTTGCCTCAAAGTAAAGGAAGCTCCTTAGCGCCGATGGTAGCAGATTTACGTTCCGCTAGAGTAGGACGTTGCCAGGCAATATTGAGACCGTAAGGTCTCTTTTTTTATGTCTAAAATTAAAGTTATAGATCACGTTTACGTATATTTAGCTTTACGAAGAGAAAGCGATTGAAGCTGATGAATTGAGGAAAGAGAGCAGCGAGTTTATTTAAACTATTAGTAGTCCTGAGATAAAAACAGAGCGGTAGCAAAACTACTGCTCTGTTTTTTTACAAACATTAGTGTTGTTATATTTATGACAGGTATTCTAAGATAGATAACGAAACGTAGTTCTGGGAACTCCTATGTTGATTATTAATGAACCTAAGTACTTTAACACTTAGGTAAGAAATTCTAAATATGACCAACGAAATGATGTTGTGTGACGCCTGAGGAATAGATTATTAATGAACTTAAGTGCTTACACACTTAAGTAAGTAGTTCTAAAATGGGTAATGGAACGTAGTTGAGCGACGCCTGAGGGAACAGGATGAGTGTCGAGACCAAGGCTCGACCCAGCCCCCTAGGCAAGCGTCTCAACTTAAGTGAAATGGTGCTCCATTTAAGAACTGCTTTAGAAGACCTTAGAAATCCCCACAGATTTATCTGTGAGGAATTTCTGGCTAAAACTGTACCCTAGGCAAGCGTCGCAACAGAATGAGTGAATGTTCATCAGTCAACATCTATCTTAGAACCCTTCAATTCACATTTGCACCTAAATTAACAATGAATATAACATTTTATTTTCATTAATATAAATATTCGAAGGATCAAAATCATGCACATTCGTTTTTAATTGACTAAGATCATCATGATTTTTAAGTTGAATGCCAATGATAACTGTACCAGTATTTTGAGATGATTTCTTCAGATATTCAAACTTAGTAATATCATCTTGTGGCCCTAGCACCTCATTAACAAATTCTTTGAGTGCTCCAGGACGTTGAGGAAAGTTAAGAATGAAGTAATGTTTCATTTCTTCATATAACAACGAACGTTCTTCAATTTCTTTCATACGATTGATATCATTGTTTCCGCCACTTACAATACACACTACATTTTTTCCTTTAATTTTATCTTTATAGGATTCTAAAGCCGAAACACTTAACGCACCAGCTGGCTCAGCTACAATCGCTTGTTTTGAATACATATCAAGAATAGTCGAACATACAGCGCCTTCATCAATTTGAACATAATCATCGACGTGTTGTTTTGCAATATCAAATGTGATGTCACCGACGCGAGCAACGGAAGCGCCGTCAACAAATTTATCAATATGATCTAGAGTGATAATTTTATTTTGAATCACTACAGATTCAAACATACTACTTGCACCTGCAGGCTCTACGCCAATAATTTGAGTATGAGGGCTGAAATCATCCATATAAGTACTTACGCCAGAAATTAATCCACCTCCACCAATAGCAGCAAATAAATAATCAAATACGACATTATCTTCTTTAGATTGTTCTAAAATTTCTTTAGCTAATGTGCCTTGACCAGCAATAGTATGAATATTATTAAATGGATCAATAAAAGTCATTTGATGTAATTTAGTATATTGTAGTGCTTCTTTAAGACAATCATCGAAGGTATCTCCAGTAAGTACAATTTCTACATTTTCAGCCCCAAAGAACTTTACTTGATTTACTTTTTGGAGTGGGGTAGTGACAGGCATGAAGATGACTGCGTTTAACCCTAATGCCTTAGCAGTATAAGCGACACCTTGTGCATGATTGCCAGCGCTAGCACACGTAATACCCTTAGCTTGTGCTTCGTGGTCTAATATAGAAATGGCATTATATGCACCTCGTAATTTGAATGAACGAACCCACTGCAAATCTTCTCTTTTTAAATACACATTACAATCATATTTTTGAGAGAGATAGTGGTCGTATTGGAGAGGTGTTTCTTTAACAATATCTTTGATTCGTAAATAAGCTTCATCTATATCTTTTGATGTCACTGTCGTCTTAAATGTCATATTCTATCAACCCTTACTTTGTTTTTCATATTTTTCTATTAAATCTTCATATTGAAGCGTAATGGCAATATCGTCTAAACCATTGACCAATTTATTCTTCCAAGTTTCATCAATATCAAAGTGAAATGACTTTTCATTAGTTGAAACTGTTTGATTAGGGAGGTCTATCGTAATTTCAGTTTGAGTTGCTAAATAATGTCTTGTATCTTCATCAAGAACAATCGGTAACATACCATTTTTAGTACAATTCATATAAAAGATATCGCTAAATCCTCCAGCAATAATAATATTAAAGCCGTAATCTTTTAATGCCCATGCAGCGTGTTCACGACTAGAACCGCAGCCAAAGTTATCACCTGTAATTAATATAGAAGCCCCTCTATATTCAGGTTTATTAGGATTAAAATCAGGATTATCAGTACCATCAGGTAAGTAACGCCACTCATCGAAAGCGAACGGCCCAAATCCTGTTTTAGTAATTCTCTTAAGATGGACTTTAGGTATAATTTGATCGGTATCGATATTATCGTTAAACAATGGGACAATTTTACCTGTATAAGTCGTAATAGGTTGCATTTCCATAATTAAACAACCACCTTTCGAACATCTACAAATTTACCATTAATCGCAGCAGCTGCAGCCATTGCTGGAGATACAAGATGTGTTCTTGCGCCTTTACCTTGTATACCTTCAAAGTTACGATTGCTTGTAGACGCACAATGTACGCCTACAGGGACTTGGTCAGGATTCATTCCTAGACACATTGAGCAACCTGGTTCTCTCCATTCAAACCCAGCTTCTTTAAAGATTTTATCAAGACCCATAGCCTCCGCTTCTTTTTTAACAGTGCGGGAGCCAGGTACAACGATCGCTGTAATTTTAGGATGCACTTGATTGCCTTTAACAATCTTACTTGCTTCAACTAAATCAGATAATCTAGCATTCGTACAAGATCCTAAGAAGACGTATCCTAAATCGATATCTTCTGCTTTTTGACCAGGGGATAGTCCCATATATTGATATGCCCGTTCATCATTAATATTTTTTATTTCTGGAAAAGGTGTATCGAAACCTACGCCCATTTCTGGATTAGTTCCCCAAGTGACTTGAGGTTCTAAATTGCTGACATCTAATTCAATGACTTTATCAAAATGTGCATCGTCATCAGAATAAAGCGTACGCCATTCATCTATACTTATCTCAAAGTTTTGTGCATATTTACGTCCTTTAACATATTCAAAAGTAATCTCATCAGGTTGGATAAGTCCATATTTTGCGCCACCTTCAATGGCCATATTACAAATCGTCATTCTTGCTTCCATAGATAATGACTTAATGGTTTCACCAGTAAATTCCAATGCATAACCAGTGCCAAAGTCGACACCATACTTACTAATGAGATACAAAATGATATCTTTTGCATAAACACCAGTGGGAAGTGTTCCATTGATATCTATCTTCAAATTTTTAGGTTTTGTTTGCCACAAAGTTTGAGTTGCAAAGACATGTTCAACTTCACTCGTACCAATACCAAAGGCAATAGCTCCAAAAGCGCCATGAGTAGCAGTATGAGAATCACCACATACAATAGTCTTGCCAGGTTGAGTTAAACCAGTTTCTGGTCCTACCATATGAACGATCCCTTGTTCATCAGACCCCATGTCAAAAATATGGACACCAAAATCTTTAGCATTTTTTTGAAGGGTAGTAATTTGTTTATTAGCAATTTCATCTTTAATATTAAAAATATCAATTGTAGGCACATTGTGATCTAGCGTTGCAAACGTTAAATCAGGTCGTCGCAATTTACGATTTTGTAATCTTAAACCTTCAAACGCTTGAGGAGAAGTAACTTCATGTATAAGATGCAAATCGATATATAAGAGTTGAGGTTCGCCTTCTTTGCCAGTTAAGACGTGTTTATCCCAAACTTTGTCAAATAATGTTTGTCCCATAATTTTGTACTCCTCCTTTTAGTTATATTTTTCTTTTAAAAGATTGAAAATTTCAGTTGTCTTGTAATTGCCACCTAAATCAGGTGTTGTTTTACCTTCTTTAATCAATGTATATACATAGTCTTCTAATTCAGTGGCAGCTTCATCTTGATTTAAACTTTCTCTAAGACACATTGCTAAAGAAAGTATCATACCAACAGGATTAGCGATATTTTGATTCGCAATATCTGGCGCTGATCCATGAATAGGTTCATATAATCTTGGACCTTCTAAACTAAAACTAGCTGAAGGAGATAGACCTAAAGAACCTGGTATAACTGAAGCTTCATCACTTAAAATATCTCCGAATAAATTTTCAGTTACTATTACATCAAATTGAGTTGGATTTGTGATTAAGTGCATACTACACGCATCGACAAGTAAATGATTAAGTTCAACTTCAGGATAATCCTTGCTAACTTCAATTACTGTTTGACGCCAAAGCTTACTTGAAGCGAGCACATTTTCCTTATCCACTGAAGTTACTTTCTTTTTTCGATGAGAAGCTAATTCAAATGCAACTCTAGCAATACGTTCCACTTCTTGTTTCGTATAGGTAAGTGAATCAAGTGCTTCACGTTCATTAATATGTCTAGGCTCACCGAAGTAGATTCCACTTGTTAATTCACGTACGATAACTAAATCAGTACCCTTAACTCGTTCTTCTTTTAAAGGAGAAAATTGAGTCGCACCTTCAGTTACTTTAGTAGGGCGTATATTCGCAAATAATCCTAAAGACTTACGTAACTTTAATAAACCTTGTTCAGGGCGATTGTTAGGGTCAGTCCATTTAGGTCCGCCTACAGCACCTAACAAAATAGCATCAGCTTTTTCACAAGCAGCCAATGTATCATCAGGAAGGGAAGTGCCATGCGAATCGATGGCAGCTCCTCCAAAATCAAAACTTTCTAAAGTATAAGTAAAATGATATTTCTCACTAATTAATTGCAGTAGTTCTAAACTTCCATTTAAAATTTCTGGGCCAATACCATCACCGGGTAAAGCTACAATTGAATACGTCATGATTAATTACCTTCCTTCTCAGTAGTTTCAGCTACATATTTAGCGTGAGCTTCCACATAAGCTTTACAAGAAGCTTGTAAAATATCATGATCAATACCCATACCATTGACTGGGTGACCTTCAATAACAAGTTCCACGTGTACTTCTGCTTGTGCATCCGTACCTTCTGTAACAGAATCAATACGATAATCAATCAGTTTACTTTCTTTTTGGAAAATGCGATCAACAGCGTTATAGATAGCAACGATAGAACCTGTACCAATACTTGAATCTTGATATACACGACCGTTTTTATCTTTAATGACAACGACAGCGCTTTGTAGACCGTTAGATACAAATTGTAGTTGCAGTGTTTCAAGTTGATAAATGGCATTTTGTTCATGTTCAGTACCTTGAATAATTGCATGGATATCTCTATCTGAAACAGATTTTTTCTTATCTGCTACGGCTTTAAATTGCTTGAATAACTCTACTTGTTCTTCTGGAGTAATATCATAGCCTAAAGTTTTTAATTTTTCCGCAAAAGCATGTTTACCAGAAAGTTTGCCTAAAGGTAATTCATTTTGACGGATACCGACTAATTGAGGCGTCATAATTTCATAAGTTTCAGGATTTTTAAGCACGCCATCTTGATGAATGCCTGATTCATGACTAAATGCGTTTTGTCCAACAATGGCTTTATTTCTAGGAACACGAATTCCTGCATATCTAGAAATAAGGTCAGACGTATTTTTAGTTTCAGAAAGAACTAGGTTTGATTCAATGCCGTAATGATCACGACGAACATACAATGCTAATGCGAGTTCTTCAAGTGCAGTGTTACCTGCACGTTCACCAATACCATTCACAGTACCTTCAATACGTTTAGCGCCATTTTCTATAGCAGCTAAACTATTCGCAACTGCCATACCTAAATCATCATGACAATGGGCACTATAAACCACGTCATGTTCTGATTTAACATTTTCAATTAAAGATTTAAAAATTTGGCCATATTCAATAGGGTAGCTATATCCAACAGTATCTGGAATGTTAATAATACTTGCTCCAGCATCTACTGCAGTTTGCACAGATTGAATGAGAAATGCCATGTCTGTTCTAGATGCATCTTCAGGTGAGAATTGAACCACATCAAAGAATTGCTTAGCGTAAGTGACATGTTCTTTTATAGATGCAAGCACTTCTTCTTGTGTCATTTTCAGTTTATGTTTTAAGTGAATAGGGGAGGTTGCTATAAATACATGAACTACTGGTTTGACTGCATCTTTAGTTGCTTCGTATACTGCGTCGATATCAGATTTTTTACAACGTGCCAATCCGCATACAGCAGTAGTAGTTAAAGCTTTTGAAATGGCTTGAACAGACTTGAAACTTCCTGTACTTGAAGCGGGAAATCCTGCTTCAAGTACATCTACACCCCATTTTTCAAGCTGTTTAGCTATCTTTAAACGTTCATCAAAAGAAAAGTTAACACCGGGTGTCTGTTCACCATCTCTCAATGTAGTATCAAAAATTTGAATATGGCTTTCCATTTTTAACATCTCCTTGTTAGTTATTTTTGAATACTTTTAGATTTAATAAATGGCATCATTTTTCTTAATTCACGACCAACCGCTTCGATTTCATGACCGTGTTGTTGTTCACGTAATTGATAGAATTCTTTGAAGCCATTTTCATTATCTTTAACAAAACGATTAGCAAAGTTACCGTTTTGGATATCTTCTAATACAGTTTTCATATTGTTTTTAACTTCTGGAGTGATAACACGTGGACCAGATACATAATCGCCAAATTCAGCTGTATTTGAAATAGAATAGCGAACGTTTTCCATACCACCTTCATACATTAAATCAACGATTAATTTCATTTCATGTAGTACTTCGAAGTAAGCTAGTTCTTTTTGATATCCAGCTTCTACTAGAGTTTCAAAACCACTTTGAATTAATTTATGGATACCACCACAAAGTACAGCTTGTTCACCGAATAAATCAGTTTCAGTTTCTTCTTTGAATGTAGTTTCAATAACACCAGCACGAGTTGCGCCAATACCTTTGGCATAACTTAAAGCAATATCACGTGCATGACCAGAAGCGTCTTGTTGTACACCAAATAATGCTGGTACAGCAGTACCTTCTACAAAAGTACGTCTTACTAAATGACCAGGACCTTTAGGTGCAACTAAGAATACATCTACATCAGCAGGGGGTTGGATAACACCAAAGTGAATGTTAAAACCATGTGCGAAAGCTAATGCATTACCTGCTTCTAAGTTAGGTTCAATTTCGTTTTTGTATACGTTACCTTGGATTTCATCTGGTAATAACACCATAACGACATCTGCTTGTTTAACTGCTTCACTAACTGGATAAACATCAAAGCCATCTTCTTTAGCTTTATCAAAAGAATGTCCAGGACGAATACCAACGACTACGTCATAACCATTATCTTTAAGGTTTTGTGCATGCGCATGTCCTTGTGAACCGTAACCAATTACTGCAATTTTTTTACCTTGTAGAGCATCTTTTTCAACTGATTGATCATAATAAACTTTTGTCATAATACGTTCCTCCAATTTGTAACTTACATAAAATTTTGAATATTCTTAATATTATAGATATAAATTATCTACAACAGTTGATGATAGTCATTATGTTATTAAAATATTTGTAAATGCTAGCGCATCATTTGATTAAATATTAAGCCTTAACTTCTTCAATATCGATAACGCTAATTTGTTTATTTAACTTTGCAATTAAAATTTTAAGGATAGCTTCATCTTCAATATTTGCAGTGATCACCATATCTGAAATGCCTTTCTCTGAAGAAGGTTTAACGGTTAACTCACTGATGTTGTATTGTAATCTTACGAAAGCACTGGTAATACGATTTAGCGTGCTCAATTGATCTGTAACTTTTAAATGTAACGTTCTTTTCATTCTAGACCCTCCATTTCATGATTCGCTTTACCACTAGGAATCATAGGATTAACTGGTTCAACAGGGGATACTCTCACTTCAATTAATGCAGGTCCTTCATATGCAAAAGCTTCGTCTAATGTTGCTTTTAAATTCTTTGGATTATCAATTAAGAAACCTTTGATACCGTATGCTTCAGCCATTTTCATAAAATCAGGTTGGTCATTGAATACGGAATGAGAAAAACGTTTATTAAAGAATTTGTCTTGCCATTGTTTAACCATGCCTAACGTTCCATTATTGATAAGAACGATTTTTACGTTCAGGTTATACTCAGGTAATAGGGCAATTTCTTGGTTTGTCATTTGGAAACCACCGTCACCAACGAAACAAATCACTGTCTTATCTGGTGCAGCTAATTGTGCACCGATTGCTGAAGGGATACCAAAGCCCATCGTACCTAAACCACCACTAGTGACCCATTGCCCATAATGTTTGAATGGATAGAATTGAGCTGCCCACATTTGATGTTGGCCTACATCAGTCGTTACGATTGCATCTCCGTGAGTAATCTTGCCAATATATTCAATCGCTTCTTGAGGTCTACAGAACGTTTCATCAGCTGGTTGATATTTAAATGGGTGCTTATCTTTATTCGCTAAACAGTGTTTAACCCAGTCAGAGTGTTCAACCGTATTTGAAAATGTGTGCGCCAACGATTCGAGCACTTTCTTACAATCAGCAACGATGCCTAAGTCAGTAGAAATGACTTTATTAATTTCTGATTTATCGATGTCTACATGGACAACAGTTGCATTCGGAGCAAATTCATTAGGATTACTTGCTAAACGGTCATCAAAACGACTACCTAAGTTAATGAGCAAATCACATTCAGTCAATGCCATATTACTTGCATATGATCCATGCATACCGCCCATACCTAAGAATAGTGGATTCTCATATGGTATAGCGCCTAAGCCTAATAATGTAGTAGCGACTGGTATTTGGTGTTGAGTGACAAATGCCGTTAACAAGCTATTTGATTTAGAGTGATTGATACCCGCTCCAGCTAAAATAAGTGGCTTTTTAGCTTTAGATAAATACTCGCTTAATTGTTGAATATCGGCTTCATTTGGTTCTTCTACAACGTTATATGCAGGTAAATGAACTTCATTTTCAAGGGGAGCAGAAGATGTTAATACACCCATGTCTTTAGGGAAGTCAATGACCACAGGGCCTTTACGTCCTGAATTAGCCACATAAAACGCTTCATGAACAATTCTTGGGATATCATCTACATGTTTCACTTGATAATTCGCTTTAGTAATTGGTGTAGTCATTGAAAGTAAATCTGCTTCTTGGAAAGCATCTTTACCGATACCTGGCGTTGCTACTTGGCCTGTAAAAACGACAAGGGGTAGAGAATCACTGTAAGCATCAGTAATACCAGTGATAGCGTTAGTTGCTCCTGGACCACTAGTAACGACTACGACACCTGTCTTACCAGAAACACGCGCATAACCTTCAGCAGCATGAGTAGCACCTTGTTCGTGACGCGCTAAAATATGTTTAATCTTTCCGTCATAAAATGTGTCGTATAGGGGTAATACGGCACCACCTGGATAGCCAAAGATAAAATCTACGCCTTCATGTAATAATGTTTCCACTAGTAATTCTGAACCAGAAAGGGGTTCATTCGAATGAGATTGAGATTCGATTACGGTACTTTCCTTTTTATTCGTCATTGCTAACACTCCTTAATATTAAATGAGATTCTCAGGCACTTGCATAATGCCACCCGTATTTGCGCTAGTAACCAAAGCAGTGTATCGCGCTAAATAACCTGTTTTAACTTTCGCTTTAAAAGGGGGTAAAGCTTGTTTACGTTGCTCAAGTACTTCATCAGGTTGATTAACGTTTAGGGTACGATGAATTAAATTAATTGTTATTTCATCATCATCTTTAATTAATCCTATAGGACCACCAGAAGCGGCTTCTGGAGAGATGTGTCCAACAGCGATACCTCTCGTTGCTCCTGAAAAGCGTCCATCAGTAATTAGTGCTACATCTTTACCTAATCCTCTACCTACGATTGAAGAAGTAGGGGCTAACATCTCTGGCATGCCTGGACCACCTTTAGGACCTTCGTAACGAATAACCACGACATGACCTTCGCGTACTGTTTTATTATCAATCGCTTCAACAGCTGCATCATGTGAATCGAAACAAATAGCTTTACCAGTGAATACTTTGATAGATGGATCTACGCCTCCAACTTTGATTACTGCTCCTTTAGGCGCTAAATTACCATATAATACAGATAAACCGCCTTCTTTATCGTATGGTGCATCAAGTGGGTGAATGACTTTGAAATTTTTAATTTCTTTACCTTCATTATTTTCTCTCAATGTTTTACCTGTAACTGTAATACGGTCAGGATGTAACGTGCCTTCTTTTTTCATTAATTCATTAATAATAGCTGGACAGCCACCAGCTTCATGCACATCATGCATTGAATATGCAGAGCTCGGTGCAATTTTAGATAAGTAAGGTGTACGTTTCGCAATTTTATTAATGCGCTCTAGGTCATAATCAATACCAGCTTCATTAGCAATCGCTAGTGTATGTAATACAGTATTTGTTGAACCACCCATTGCCATGTCTAATGCGAAAGCATCATCAATCGCTTCTCTAGTGACAATATCTCTAGGTTTAATGTCCTTTTTAATATTCTCAACTAATTTAAAAGCAGCTTCACGAACCATCTCACGACGTTGCTCACTAACAGCTAAAGCTGTGCCATTG
The DNA here is from genome assembly GCF_022815905.2 of Staphylococcus sp. NRL 16/872. Taxonomy (NCBI): domain Bacteria; kingdom Bacillati; phylum Bacillota; class Bacilli; order Caryophanales; family Staphylococcaceae; genus Staphylococcus; species Staphylococcus sp. NRL 16/872. The sequence continues at coordinate 901,104 of NZ_CP119327.1, forward strand.
TAAGGTAGTGCTAATCCAAGGACTTCCATTAAACAGTTCATTGAATTAGCAGTAAACATACCTGCACATGAGCCACAAGTAGGGCAGGCGTTTTGCTCCATATCTAGAAATTCTTCTTTAGTAATGCTACCTTCTTTAAAAGCGCCGACAGCTTCAAACATTGAAGATAAAGTGAGTGCTTTACCTTGAGCGGAAAGACCAGCTTTCATCGGTCCACCTGAGCAAAAAATGGCTGGTACATTTGTTCTGACAGCAGCTAAAATCATACCCGGTGTGATTTTATCGCAGTTTGGAATATAGAATACGCCATCAAACCAATGTGCATTAATGACAGTTTCAGCAGCATCAGCAATAAGTTCTCGGGAAGGGAGTGAATAGCGCATACCAATATGTCCCATAGCTATACCATCATCCACGCCGATTGTATTAAATTCAAATGGAATAGCACCTGCCTCACGAATTGCTTCCTTAGCGATATCAGCTAATTCTCGCAAATGGACGTGTCCTGGTACTATATCAATATAAGAATTACAAATTGCTACAAATGGTTTGTTCATATCTGTTGGATTTTTGAGTGCTCCCGTGGCGTGTAAAAGACTTCTCGCAGGTGCTTGATGATCACCTTTTTTAATCATGTCGCTTCTCATTAATAATTCCCCCGTCAGGTTATTGAATTTTGAAAATAAAAAAACGTCCCAATGTGATTGGGACGTTTGTAAGTCCCATTCAATGAGAAATAGGACTTAAACATTTAGTATGTATTGACTACTAAAGTTCCAGCCCTTGCGAGTATAATAAAATAATTAAATTATGAATTACAGTGTGCGGTTGTGTATTAAATTGAGTCATTTTAATATACTCCTTTCTAATGAATGGTGAGTTATGTAATTATTAGAATTATTCTAAAATTCGATAAATTAAATTTACTACAACATACTTTTGAAGTCAACACTATTTTTTGAATTTTCTAACAATTAACAAATTCTTATTTCATCTGAATAGAGAGAAATTTTAGCTAGAATTTGTTACAATTAGTAAGTTAAAAATGTGATTTTAAAATTTCTATTAGTAAATATAGTTATAAGGAATTTTCAAAATAGGAGAGAGCAAAGCAAATGATAAGTATAAAACATTTAGATGACATGAATCGTTTTGCTGGCATATTAGTTAAATATCTTAAACCAGGAGATTTAATTTTATTAAATGGTGATTTGGGCGCAGGTAAAACAACATTAACTCAATTTATAGGTAAACATCTTGGCGTAAAACGAAATATTAATTCTCCTACGTTTAACATCATCAAATCGTATAAAGGGAAATCGCTGAAGTTACATCATATGGATTGTTATCGTCTTGAAGATTCTGATGAAGATTTAGGATTTAATGAATATTTTGAAGATGAAGCCATTACCGTGATTGAATGGAGCCAATTCATTGAAGATTTACTACCCGCTACGCAGTTAATTATTAATATTAAAACGGTGAGTGAAACAGAACGTGCGATTGAGTTGATTGCGAAAGGCGACCATTATTCTAAAGTTAAGGAGGAAGTTGAACGTGAATTCACTACTTATTGATACGTCTAATCGTCCTATGTCGGTTTCTTTAATGGCCAACGACCAAGTTTTAGCAGAGCACACAGTAGAAAGTAATAAAGATCATTCAAGTCAATTAATGCCAGGTATTAGAAATTTATTTGAACAAACGAAGTTAAATAAAGAAGAATTAGATGCTGTTGTAGTAGCCAAAGGTCCAGGTTCTTATACAGGTGTGAGAATCGGCGTTACAACTGCAAAGACACTAGCTTATGCTTTAAATACTAAGTTGTACGGCGTATCTTCATTACAAGGTTTAGCAGCTACAGTAGATGAAAGTGAAGCCAAAGATCGTTTATTAGTATCAGTGTTTGATGCACGTCGTGAAGCGGTCTACACTGGCGTTTATCAATATATCGATGGAGAACTAAGAACTATTTTAGAAGACCAATATATTTCAACTAAAGACTTATTAGATTGGTTAAATGAACAACATCAGTCATATTTATTTATTGGCACAGATGCTGAAAAGTTAGCAAATCAGTTAAAAGGTGATATTCAAGCTAATCTACCACGTGCATCTGTAATGTATTCATTGGTGACTGAAGCTGAAGATATCCATACATTTGTACCAAATTATATCAAAATGTCAGAGGCGGAACGCAATTGGTTAAACCAGCAGAATCAGAATTAACGATACGAGCAATGCAAGTCGATGATGTCCCAAGTGTATTTGATATTGAACGTGAAAGTTTTAATGACAGTTCTTGGACAATTGATGCGTTTTATCATGAATTGAATGAAAATAACTTCGCAAAGTATTTTGTTATCATTTTCGAAAATGAAATTATTGGTTATTTAGGGCTCTGGATAGTGATTGATCAAGCTCAGATCACTACCGTGGCAATTCGCAAAGATTATAGAGGTTATGGATTAGGACAATTATTACTTAAATATGTGATGGATTTCGCAAAAACAACATGTGATGTCATGAGCTTAGAAGTTAGGGTAACAAATTATGTAGCACAACATGTCTACACAAATTTGGGATTCCAATTTGGAGGAAAACGAAAAAATTATTATGGAGAAGGCGAGGATGCATTAGTCATGTGGGTGAATTTAAATGAATAATGAAACTTTAATATTAGCAGTAGAAACTAGCTGTGATGAAACAAGTGTCAGTGTGATTAAAAACGGCGATACCATATTATCGAATACTGTATTAAGCCAAATCGAAAGTCATAAACGCTTCGGTGGTGTCGTGCCTGAAGTGGCAAGTAGACACCATGTTGAAGGTATCACTGCAACAATTGAAGAGGCACTCGTTGCTGCTGATGTCACAATGGAAGAGATTGACGCTATTGCAGTAACACAAGGGCCTGGTTTAATTGGGGCATTGTTAATTGGCATCAATGCTGCGAAAGCTCTAGCATTTGCTTATGACAAGCCACTTATTCCGGTTCATCATATTGCAGGTCATATTTATGCGAATCATTTAGAGGAACCGTTAACGTTTCCTTTAATGGCACTAATCGTTTCTGGTGGGCATACAGAATTAGTTTATATGAAAGATCATATGAATTTCGAAGTGATTGGTGAAACGCGTGATGATGCAGTCGGTGAAGCCTATGACAAAGTTGCTAGAACGATTGGTTTACCATATCCAGGTGGCCCAGAAGTAGATAGATTAGCTGCTTTAGGTGAGGATACGTATGATTTCCCAAGAGTATGGCTTGAGAAAGATAGCTATGATTTTAGTTTTAGTGGCTTGAAAAGTGCTGTAATTAATAAATTACATAATTTAAAACAAAAAAATGAAGAAATTAATAAAGCAAATGTTGCTACAAGTTTTCAAAATAGTGTAGTCGACGTATTAAGTACGAAAGCGATTCACGCTTGTGAGGAATATAATGTTAATCGTTTAATTGTAGCAGGAGGCGTTGCGAGTAATAAAGGTTTACGTCAACGTTTACAAGAATTATGTAAAACACATGATATCAAACTCTCTATACCAAGCCCTAAATTATGTACAGACAATGCAGCAATGATTGGTGCTGCTGCATATTATTTCTATAAAGCTGGTATTACAGCAGATTTAGATTTAAATGGCCAAAATAATATGGATATTGAAGAAGCAACTGTTGAATAATTAAAAGTTAGTGTTAAGTACAATGATTTACAAATACATGTGTACTTAGCACTATTTTTAATACTAAATAGAAATTGTGGGAAAATAAGTGCGTCAATAGGGAACGTGTGTACTTATCAACAAAACGTGTATAAACTGTGGATAAGTAGTGCTTAACAATGTGGATATAGCGTAAATTTTGTGTAAAAGAAATGTAAAAGTGCAAGGGAATGGTTGTGGATAACTAGGATAAGTCTGTGGATACTTGATATAAAAGACTTTCAACTGTTTATAAAATTGTGGTTAAAAATTATAAAAAAATAACCAGAAAATTTAAGGTAATTTTCTAGTTATTTTATCTTAAATACTACTTTATAACATTTCTTGTAATTCTTCCCATTCTATCATGACTTGTTCTAATTTCTGTTCGGTTTCCATTTTCTCATTAGCAAGTTCAGATGCTTTGATAGGATCATTAAATATTTCAGGTTGGGTGAGTTGTTCATCGATATGAGTTATATCGTTTTCAAATTGTTCTATTTTTTCTTCACATTGTTCAATTTGACGTTCTAATTTACGTTGTTCTCTACGTTGTTGTTTTTGATTATCATAACTACTATTTTGTTTATTACTTGAAATCTCAGCTCCACCTGTATGATCATCAGTGCGTTCGGCTTCAAAAATTTCTAAGGCAGCTGCTTCTTCTGTCTTTTCAATATAATATTGATAATCTCCAAGATACATTTGTCCCCCGTCTTTATCTAAATCAAATACTTTATTCGCTAATTGGTTAATGAAATAACGGTCGTGAGAAACAAATAAGATTGTACCTTCAAAATGTTGTAAAGCTTGTTCTAACATTTCCTTTGAATCTATGTCTAAATGGTTGGTCGGTTCGTCTAGAATCAATACATTATCTCTTTGTAACATTAATAATGCAAGTTGAAGACGAGCTTTTTCGCCCCCAGATAAATCATTGATGATTTTCTTGACGTCATCTTGTACAAATAAAAAACGTCCTAATACAGCTCGAACATCTTTTTCATTCATATTAGAATATTGATCCCAAACATAATCTAAAATCGTCTTATTAGATTTAAATTCAGCTTGCTTTTGATCGTAGTATCCAATTTGAAGATTAGCACCGAAGACAACCTCGCCACCTAATTTAGCTTGACGATTGGCAATTGTTTTAATTAGCGTTGTTTTACCTACACCATTAGGGCCAATAATAGCGATATGATCGCCTTTAGTGATTTCGATATTTATAGGATTAGTAATAGGTATTTCATATCCGATTTCTAAATTATGAATATGCATAACATCATTACCAGTGTTGCGTTCAAAGCCAAATTGAATATTGGCGCTTCTTGCATCTAACATAGGTTTATCGATGCGTTCCATTTTTTCTAGCGTTTTACGTCGACTTTTAGCCATACCGCTAGTAGAGGCACGGGTAATATTTTTCTCTACAAACGTTTCAAGACGTTTAATTTCTTCCTGTTGTTTTTCATATTCTTGCATACGCTGTTCATAATATTTATCGCGTTGTTCGATAAATTGTTCATAATTACCCACGTAACGTTTAATATCTCCAAGCGCCACATCATAAATTTGTGTCACGATTTTATCAAGGAAGTAACGATCGTGACTAATAATGACGATGGCACCTTTAAAGTATTTTAAATAGTCTTCCAACCATTTTGTCGTTTCTAAATCAAGATGGTTAGTCGGTTCATCTAATAATAATAAATCAGGCTCACTTAATAACATTTGTGCTAGTGATAAGCGTGTTTTTTGCCCACCGCTAAAGTCGTTGATAGGTTTGCCGAAATCTTCTTCTTTAAAATTCAGACCATGCAACACAGTTTTAATCTTACTTTCGTATTGATAGCCCTCAAGTTGTTCAAATTGATTAGACAACGATTCATAGCGTTCCATATGATGTTGATAGTCTTCAGTATCATAATCATTGGCATGCATAGCTAACCAATCTGTTTCTACTTTAATTAAACCTTCCATATTTTTAATGTGTTCAAAAGGTTTAGACATTTCTTCAAACACAGTCGATGAAGAGTTGAGTGTCATTTGTTGAGTTAAATAACCCATACGCAAATTTTTAATTTTAGAAATATGGCCACTATCATAGTCTTCAACACCTGCGATAATCTTCATTAATGTTGACTTACCAGCGCCATTTCGTCCAACGATACCTATACGTTCGCCAGTTTTAACTTCGAAATTAACATGAGTAAATATATCTTCACCATCGAATGACTTCGAAATGTCATTTAATTGCATTAATATCATTCAGGGTTCACCTTTCTATTTTTTACAAAAGTATTTATCACAAAATTGCCTTATACATTACTCTTTATTTTACCGTATAATAAAGTTACATGAAACTAAGATATTTATTTTTAAAAAGTGTTAAGGTATAATATGTCAGTATTCATTATGGGACATAATGTGATTTCAAAGGAATGACTAATTGCACGCAAATTAGTTTGAATACATAGATTAAAAAGTTCAAACAAGAGGGGGACAACTCAAATGGCTCAAAATCAAGCTAAAATTCCTCGTGCAACATTGAAACGATTACCGTTATATTATAGATTCGTTAACACCTTGAAGACAAAAGGAATTGATCGAGTTAATTCTAAAACTATCAGTGAAGCGCTAAATATTGAATCAGCCACGATTAGAAGGGATTTTTCTTACTTTGGTGAGTTAGGAAAAAAGGGTTATGGCTACAATATTGATAGTTTATTAGAATTTTTTAAATCTGAACTTAGTGATAGTGAGGAGATTCATATTGCTATAGTTGGAGTAGGTAACTTAGGAAGGGCACTATTAACATACAACTTTTCAATTCATGACGAAATGACGATTACAGAAGCATTTGATATTGATAAAGATATTGTAGATCAACAAGTCGGTAAAGTGAAAGTTCATCATATGGATGATTTACAACAAGTGCTTGAAACTCAAGACATTAATGTAGTTATTCTAACTACACCTGAAAAGGCAGCTCAAAACGTAGTAGATCAGTTAGTTGAGGCTAATGTAAAAGGAATATTGAATTTTACACCGGCTAGAATAGAAGTGCCAAAAACTGTTCAAGTGCACCATATTGATTTAGGTATAGAATTACAATCACTTTTATTTTTTATGAAAAACTATTCGAACTAGATAGTATTTTGTTTATAGTCTTAATCATTCTTTCGAGAGAAAGAAAGATTTTTTTATTATTTCAATATTATTAAATCCGAACAAATGTTATTGATAATTAAATATTAATCTATTATAATACCTTAGTAAATCAATCGGGAAAGGATGCATTTGACTTTGGTTTGGATGATTATTAGCGGCCTAATCGTTGGGATTTTATTAGGCTTTGTCATGCAACGTACACGCTTCTGCTTAACAGGTGGTTTTAGAGATATGTACGTGCAAAAAAATAATAAAATGTTTTATGCTTTATTAGTAGCGATTACTGTTCAAAGTATTGGACTTGTAATATTAACAAGTTTAGGATTAATCGCAATTCCTTATAGTACATTTCCTGTTCTAGGAACGATTATTGGTTCTTTCATTTTCGGAATAGGAATAGTTCTAGCAGGTGGATGTGCGACTGGAACGTGGTACCGAGCTGGAGAGGGGTTAATCGGGAGCTGGGTTGCCCTCATTATGTATGCAGGCACTGCTGCAGTAACTAAAACAGGCGTTTTGCTTCCAGTTATGAATTGGATTAATAAACCTACGAAGGTGAATACAAGTATGGCTCAAACTACAGGTATTCCAATGTGGGTATTAACAATTATTTTAACTGGTATTACATTATTTGTTGTAGTGAAAACATTACGTAAGCCTAAACCTAAAATGGCAGTACCAAAATTGAAACAAAAGTATACAGGTATTAGACATTATTTATTTGAAAAACGTTACCACCCGTTTGTAGCAGGTATTGCGGTAGGTCTTATAGCATTTATCGCTTGGCCAATGAGTATGTCAACGGGACGTGATCATGGTTTAGGTATTACAACACCTTCTGCTAATTTAATTACATTCTTAATTACAGGTGATACTAAATTAGTAGATTGGGGCGTTTTATTAATATTAGGTATCTTCTTAGGCTCATATATTGCAGCAAGAGGTTCACATGAATTTAAATGGCGTTTACCGGATAAACGTACTATTAGAAACAGTGCAATTGGCGGTATTTGTATGGGATTTGGTGCCTCAGTGGCAGGCGGTTGCTCAATCGGTAACGGCTTAGTAGAAACTGCAATTATGTCTTGGAAAGGTTGGATAGCATTAGTATCTATGATCTTTGGTGTATGGTTCATGAGTTATTTTATCTTCGTAAGACCAATGAAAAAATTACAGCAACAAACTGCACCAAAGCAAGCGAACTCAGCATCTACTTCTAAACAACCTCAAACAACGTAAACAGATAGGAGGAGTAATAATAATGTTATATGAATTAGGTACAGTTGGTATGGTATGTCCATTCCCATTAATTGAAGCGCAAAAGAAAATGCAAACACTTGAAAACGGTGATGAGTTAAAAATCGATTTCGACTGTACTCAAGCGACAGAAGCCATTCCAAACTGGGCAGCAGAACAAGGTTACCCAGTAACAAACTATGAACAATTGGATGACGCTTCTTGGACGATTACAGTACAAAAAGCATAAGCGAATTTTAAGGAAAGTATACTATTTAAAACAAAATACAGAAGTGTGATGTTATATTTTGTAACATATTGTGTCATTTTATCTTACCGATTTTTGCCATCTTGAAAAACTATCATTAAGATATTTTCAAAGGAAGTGGTAATTATGAAGATGGATGACACAATTTTTTTATTTCTTTGTACATTACTGGTGTGGTTAATGACACCGGGGTTAAGTTTATTCTATGGGGGTCTCGTACAATCTAAGAATGTATTGAATACAGTAATGCAAAGTATGGCAGCGATGATTATCGTAACTTTCACATGGATTACATTTGGTTTTACATTAAGTTTTGGAACTGGAAATGACTTAATAGGAAACTTTGATTTCATGGGCTTACAACATGTAGGTTTTGCGATTAATCAAGATTTAAGTCCACATGTTCCGTTTGCGCTATTTATGTTATTTCAAATGATGTTTTGTACTATTGCGGTCTCAATTTTATCTGGTTCTATTGCGGAACGTATGAGATTTATTCCGTTTACAATTTTTATCATAATATGGGTTATTGTCATTTATAGCCCGGTTGCTCACTGGGTATGGGGCGGCGGTTGGATAGGTAAGTTAGGTGCTTTAGATTATGCCGGAGGAACTGTTGTACATATTACGTCAGGGGTGTCGGGACTTATTTTAGCAATTATGATTGGTCATGGTAAAAAGATCGAAAAAATTCAACCCCATAATTTATTAATTACATTAATTGGTGGCATACTTGTTTGGATGGGATGGTATGGATTTAATACAGGTAGTGCCTATTCTTTAAATGATGTTGCATTAGCTTCATTTGTAAATACTGTGATTGCAGCTAGTGGTGGTGCATTCAGTTGGTTAGTACTGGAATACATAATAACTAAAAAGCTTAGCCTTCTTGGTTTATTATCAGGGGTACTTGCAGGTTTAGTAGCTATTACACCTGCTGCAGGTTATGTAAGTTATTTGAATGCATATATTATTTCAATTTGTGGTGGTATCGCATGTTATTTTGTCATTAATATTATTAAAGAGAAATTTAAATATAACGATACATTAGATGCATTTGGTATTCATGGTGTAGGTGGTGTAGTAGGAGCAGTACTTACTGGTGTCTTCCAATCTCATGCAGTTAATGGAGATATTGATAATGGCCTTGTCTACACTGGTAATTTCCATGCAGTATTGATTCAACTTATTGCAGTAGTAGTGGTAGTCATTTATACCATTGTTTTAACTTGGATTATCGGCAAAGTTTTACAAAAACTGATGCCATTAGCAACTACCGAAGAAGAAGATAAAGCAGGATTAGACGAAATTGTCCACGGTGAAAAAGCGTACTTCTACGGTGAGCTTAATAAATTAAATAAAAGATATTAATAGACTATAGACAAACTTTTTAGCATCATTTCTTGTTTAGAAATTAGTGATGCATACACCTAAGCATTGGCTTAGGTGTTCTTTTATCTTAAATGAAAACACGTCCTGACACATCCGATTAGGGGTATTCTAACTGTCTTTATAGTTTGAAAATATATGATTATTAAATAAAGAGGCTATGAAATTTAATATTTTAAGCGTTTAAAATTATGATAAAATATAATTTGAATAGTTTCTAATTTAAGTGATTATTTTATTGAAAATATATCAGTTACATAAAATTAGCGGGGGTCTTTAAAAAAATATAGTCTCCCGTTTTTTAAATTTAGGGTAACTAATCTAAGAATGAAAGTTTATACTGTGCAAACGCTCATTTATGGTTGAACATAAAATAATTATCACAAGATAGGACCGATATTATTAGAAATGATAAAATGAAAAAAGAATAATCTCTATCGTTGGAGGGATAATATGGCTGAATGGTCAAGAGAAGAACGCTATCGTCGTTTAGAAGATGTAGAATCAAAATTAATAGAAGACTTAAAATATCAAGTCTCAACATCTAAATATTGTCAAATATTTCATATTCAACCTGAAACAGGACTATTAAACGATCCAAACGGGTTAATATATTTTGACGGTAAATATTATATTTCTCATCAGTGGTTCCCTTTAGGAGCTGTGCATGGTCTAAAATATTGGTTTAATTATACCAGTAAAGACTTAATCACTTTTGAACCTCAAGGCCCTATACTTAAACCTGACACTGAATTTGATAGCCATGGTGTATATAGTGGAAGCGCCTTTGAACATGATGGTCACTTATATTATATGTATACTGGTAATCATCGAGATGAAGATTGGGAACGTCATGCTAGTCAAATGATAGCGAAAGTAAATGAGGATGGAACAATACATAAATTCAAAGAACCTGTTATTTCTCATCAACCTCAAGGTTACACAAGTCATTTTAGAGACCCAAAAGTGTTTGAACATGACGATGAGTTCAACGCGATAATTGGAGCACAAAATAATAATGAATTAGGTCGATTTTTATTATATAAAACAGTAAATCGTCAACTCGATCATTGGGAATTGGTTGGAGAAATTCACACTAGTTTAGAAGATTTCGGCTATATGTGGGAATGTCCGGATTATTTCAAATTAGATGGAGAAGATGTGATTTTATTTAGTCCTCAAGGGCTTGAACCCAAAGGAGATAAATTTAGAAATATTTACCAATCAGGTTATATTATTGGTGAATTAGACTTTGATACTTTGACATTTGAACATAATGAATTTATTGAATTAGATAATGGATTTGATTTTTATGCACCACAAACTTTTGTTGATGAACATGGTAAACGAATATTAATTGGATGGATGGGTTTACCTGAAATTCATTATCCAACTGATGATGAAGGATGGGCGCATTGTTTAACTATACCTCGTGAATTATCAATGGAGGAGGGCAAGTTACGTCAACGACCTCTTAAAGCATTAGAGAAATTACGCACCAATAAAGAAACAGCATTAGGCTACGCAAATAAATTTACTCGTGTACTGCATCCTTATGAAGGCACACAATATGAATTAATCATTGATATTTTGGACAATGAAGCATCAGAACTTTATTTTGAATTACGCGCTTCTAAAAAATGTTCAACTCTTATTACATATAATACGCGAGAACAAAAAGTAACATTAGATCGTTCAGAGAGTGGCTTATTACCGGATAATGTTACAGATATGACACGTAGTACTATTTTAGATACGCCACTTACTCAGTTACAAATTTTTGTAGATACATCAAGTATAGAAATATTCTGTAATGATGGTGAACGTGTACTGACATCTCGTATTTTTCCAGATGAAACTGCTTCAGGAATTAAAACATCAACAGAATCGGGACAAGTATATTTACAATTTACGAAATATGAATTTAAAGGTGATAGATAAAATGAGAAAGTTATATGCCCTAGGCGAAGCATTAATTGATTTTATTCCAAATGTAACGAATTCTGAATTAAAAGACGTCACACAATTTAGCCGTCAAGTAGGGGGCGCTCCTGCCAATGTGGCGAGTGTAGCTCAAAAATTGGGGGCGAATGCAGAGATGGTAACACAACTAGGACACGATGCATTTGGCGATATCATTGTAGAAACGCTTGATCAATTAGGTGTAGGCACGCAATATATTAGAAGAACTAATGAAGCTAATACAGCGCTTGCATTTGTAAGTTTAAAAGAAGATGGTCAACGTGATTTTTCATTTTATCGTAAACCCTCTGCAGATATGTTATATCAACCGTCTTATCTAGACGAAATTACAATATCCGAATATGATATTTTGCATTTTTGTTCAGTCGATTTAGTAGAAAGTGAAATGAAAACTTCTCACAAAATGATGATAGAGAAATTCGAAGCAGCTAATGGTATCATCGTTTTTGATCCGAACGTGAGATTGCCATTATGGGATAGTGCGGATGCGTGTAAAGCGGCGATTCAAGAATTTATTCCTAAAGCACACGTTGTTAAAGTTTCTGATGAAGAAATTGAATTCATTACTGGTAAAGCAGATGAAACTGAAGCCATTCAATCATTATTTACAGGCAATGTTGAAGCGGTTATTTTTACACAGGGTCCTAAAGGGGCAACCATTTTCTTAAAAAATGGGGGAAGCATTCATCACGAAGGTTATAAAGTGAAAGCGATTGATACAACTGGGGCAGGGGATGCCTTTATTGGAGCAGTAATTAGCAGAATGTTAAATAGTTCAATCACTGATATTACTGACCTCTTTGAAAAGGAAGGACAAGAAATACTTAAATTCAGTAATTTAGTAGCAGCTAAAGTGACTACTAAATATGGAGCGATTGAGAGTATTCCTGCTTTAGATGAAGTCATGAAAGACTTACAATAACATAATATTAAAGCACCAACTGATTAAATTTATATCAGCTGGTGCTTTTGTGTGTTTATATTTTTTTGACATTTCGAACGGAAGCGTAACAATGTTCGCCGTTTTTAAAGTTAACTATACGTTCTTTAGAATCAATAGATTCGATATTATGACGATTAACAACAAAACTGTTGTGACATCTAAAGAAGCGGTCATCTAATTGGGCGAGTTCTTTAAGATTGCCATAAAATTCAATTTGGCGATTGTCTAAATGAGCAATTAAACGATGAGATTTTGTTGATGATTCAAAAAACATTACGTCATCATATTGGACATAAATAGAGTTGCTACCACGTTTTAATTCTATTGTTTCAATGTTACTTTCTTTGGAAAGTAACTTCAAACGTGTATGTGCAGTTTCTATGCAATCAATAATTCTTGTTTGCAACTGGCTTGGATCATCTTTGAAAATAAAGTCCATTGCAGATACTTTGTAGACAAACGTTAAATAAGTTAATTCACTATGACTAGTCACAAAAATGATGTTACCAATCGGATCGTACTTACGAATTTCACTGCCCAATTTAATGCCATTCATATCCGCTTCTAATTGGATATCTAAGAAATAGCAACCTACATCATTCATTTCTTTAGATTGCTCTATAACTTCATAAGGATCATCTGTAGCTAACGCAATTTCCATTGGTTTTTCCTCAATCATTATGTAATTATTAATAATTGAAACCATATTTTCACGCTGTTTCACATCATCTTCACAAATGAATATTTTCATTGTTACACATCCTTATGACATATTATTTATAATTTCTACTTTTTGAACAAAATAGCCATTCTCAATGGTTGTATCAAGTAAGACATTTTCAGTCGAATCTGTAATTTCTTTCAAGGTCGTTAAACCTAAACCACGATTCTCTCCTTTAGTTGAAAAACGTTCCTGAAACAACTCATGAATACGAGGTATATCCTCTTTACATTTGTTCATCACAATAAACATAACAGAGTTTTCGGTATTAATGAAAGCAATTCTTATTAAAGCATCCTTTAAGTCTTCAGAAGCTTCAATCGCATTGTCAATAATAATCCCAATAATTCGGCTTAAATCTATTGTATTCATTTCAATATGTTCAACTAACTCAGGTACTTCAATACTAATAGGGATGTTCTTTTCTTGCGCTTGAAGAATTTTAGTTGTGACTAACCCTTTAATAGCACGAACCTTTAAGTTCTCTGTACCATTAATCTTAATCGAGTTCATTTGAAGATTATCTTTCATAGGTACAATGTTTTCATTGAAATATTCTTTCAAGCCAGTCATATCATTTTCACGAATATATTCAGACATAGTCGTTAAAATATTGACGTAGTCGTGTCGGAACTTACGCATTTCGTTGTTAATAGACTCAATTTGAAGCGTATATTCGTAGTACGTTTCAATTTCTTGCATGTTACGTTTATAACGAAGTTCTCTTTGTGTTGTATAAGTGATAATAATAATGCATAGTATTAAGAAAAGTAAAATAGCCAAAAATACATATGCAAATAAACGAAGACCTTGAGTATCTAGATAAAATTTTTGTGTATATAAATAAAGGACAACAATAGATAATATTAAAAATAATGAAATTATAATAATGTAAAATTTATTGAAGAACAGATAAGATTTTTTTAATAATTTCACTAAAAATCTGACAAGATATACACAAACTAAAGCAATAAGAGTATATGAAATCATATAAATAGCTATTTCAAAAAACTGAAGTTTCATACTATTTCCAGTAACTACAAACAATGCTAGAGTAAAGAAATTACTAATGTACATTATTAAAGTGGAAATTAAAATAGCTAAAATAGACCAAAGTCCGGCCTTGAAATAAAAAAATATAATACAAGAAATAATTAGTATTAAAACAGATTTTCTGTCTAAAAAGTAAAATAAAATAGTACATGGGATTATAATGCCAATTACGGCTAAATAATCCCATTTTTTAAACTTAATATCTATTATGAGTTTTGAAACTAAAATTAACATTGCAGACTGAAAAATTGATAATGGTATAAAATCTAAAAGATTCATTTCTATAACACTTATCCTTAATTATTTATTAGATAAATTTTGTAATTCTTCAGGAACTTCTGGTTCATCAAAATAAAAGCTACACACGTCTTGTACTGAAAAAGTCCCAACAATACTAAAGATAAAACTAAAGATTTTTGCAAATAAAACACTTAATAAATTCATATTAATTGTCCTCCTTAGGAAAGAATAGTGGTAGTAGAGTAAGACTTTCAAGTGTTACTCCCAATAAAATTAACTGTTTGTATGGCGCTGGTACTATTAACGAAATAATTATCATTATTAATATAGTAACAATAGATAATATTTTCTTTCTTCCTCTTAAATGTTGAGGTATTGGCTGTTTCTTTGTTGCAGCAGGAGCATACAATACAATCAGAATTAAGCCAATTAATGCAACCGTGTACATTATACCCAAATTTATTGGAAAATAAGCAACGAGCCAAGGTAAACCAACAAATAAGATTAAATTTTGAACATGACATAACAATGATGACTTAGCATGAGCCCCATGCGCAAAATGCCTGATTAAAAAATAACTAACATGTGTAATTAAAGTGTATAGAAATATATGGAATATGATAGCAGCACCATATGTCACAATTGTCTTTGCTAAATTACTTACTACAACTTGTAAACCTAATCGCACTTTCAAAAACTGAATATGATTAAGGTTATTCTTTCGTTGTAAGTAGGAAGCAAAGCGTTCAATTCTTTTGTCAATTGCTTTCAATATCGTGCCACTCTCCTTAATGCAATTATACAATTTTGCGCAACCAGTCAGGAAAACATTGCTTATCTGTTCGAAATTAATACTTAACTGTTGTATTTGAATTACATATAATATTTTAACATATAAAAACATACAGTTTAGTATAAAAATTTGCAAGTTAAGAAGTTTTTAAAAAAATGTGTAAAGTCTGTGTTTTAATATAGACATATCACATAGATGTGATAACAACTTAATAATCTTAGTCTTTAAATTTTATAGTTTTGTTTTATTGGTAGTAGAAGATGATGATTTTGTTTGTAGTTGCGAAATCATTTCATCTTGCCCAAGTTGGAAGGAGTGTTTGTGTAGCTTTAGAAAAGCTTCATTATTGATAATGGCAGAATACATTGTCAATTTAGTAAATTCTCTTAGTAGAAATAACTTAACTTTGTTTTCTTCGTGTAGTTGATATATTCATTAATAAGCCATCCCAACTTATTAATGAATAATAATTTAAAGTGACTGAAGTATAAAACTCAGTAGAGGATGATTAACTTAGCTATTAAATGTAATAGAAGGTAATTATTCTCAACGATATAAACTATCGTAACATCATTTGTATAAAGTGATAATTTTCATAATTAATAACATCCCCAAAAGATTGAAAAATAACTGTAAAAAAACATTCCCTTAATAAAACGTAAGCCGTGAGTCTCTCCCAAGCTCACGGCTTTTTTGTGTTGATAAAACTTATTTATAAAGTTCTAATCTTAAATTTTTGAATACTGGAATATTATTACGTTGTTGTTCTACTTCATCGATATCAATATCTACCACAATACTTTCTTCTTCTTGACCAAGTTCTGTTAATATTTCTCCATTAGGGTTTATAACCATTGAGTGTCCCGCATAGTCCGTGTTTCCATCATTACCTGTACCATTGCATGCAATAATGAACATATCGTTTTCAATAGCGCGCGCTTGTAGTAAAGCTCTCCAATGGTTTAATCGTGCAGTAGGCCATTGCGCTACATAAAAGCCAATTTGTGCACCTTCACGTGCTGGATATCTAAGAAGTTCAGGAAAGCGCAGATCATAACAAATGATTTGAGTTGCGATAACACCTGAAGAAAGGGTGAATGGCTCGGGAGCTGTTTTACCACTTTCTAGAAATTCAGGTTCATTTAACATAGGTACAAGATGAACTTTGTCATATTTATTAATTCTTTGGCCTTCTTTTGAAACAGTAAAAGCTGTATTATACACTTTTCCGTTACGAATATTTGAAACGGAGCCAGCTACAATATCCACGTTATAAGTTTTGGCAAGTGTTTGAATAAAAGGAAAACTTCTAGCTAGTTCTTGATCTGCTTTGAGTGATAATTCATCTAAAGCGTATCCATTATTCCACATTTCTGGTAAGACCACGACTTCAGTATCTTCATTTAATTCAGTTTCAAACCAATTTTTTATTTTTTTTTCATTTTTTTCAGCATTTCCGTATTCAACATAAAATTGAAATAATTGAATCTTCATTGTATCGCTCCTCATCCCTATAATTATTTTAAATTTACTAAAATAATTAAAGAAAATCAAAAAAGGAGCAAGTTAGCGTATCTATTATCTAACTTGCTCCAGAAGGGTGAATTATTTTTTTACGATAAAACGTTGATCAGTTGGTTGAATTTCTTTTTCACCTGCTTCTTCACGAATATCACCAAATGGCATTTGAGCGACTAATTTCCATGAAGCTGGGATATCAAATTCTTGTGTAGTAATTTGGTCAACTAATGGATTATAGTGTTGTAATGATGCGCCGATACCTTTTGAACTTAAGGCAGTCCAAATCGCAAATTGATGCATGGCGTTAGTTTGAACTGACCAATTCGCAAAGTTATCAGCGTAACTTGGCATTTTTTCTTGTAATGCTTTAATTACATCTTCGTCTTCGAAATAAAGAATTGTTCCGTAAGAATGCTTAAAGCCTTCAATTCTTTGGTTTGTAGGTTCAAAGTCACGATCAGGACCCATAGTATCTTTCAATACGATTTTTGTGTTATCCCAGAATCTTCTATGATTATCGTTTAATAATAAAACAATACGGGTAGATTGAGAGTTAAATGCTGAAGGCGTGTATTTAACAATGTGTTCAATTAACTCTTCTAATTCTTTATCACTAATAGAAATTGATGTTTCAGTTTTATAAATTGTACGTCTGTTTTCGATTTCTTTTAAAAATGGTTTAGTTTTTTCTTTATTAAATAATCCCATATCTAAGTCTCCTTTGTTTTAAATGATATAAACTAAGTATAAATATTATACCTCAATAAGTAAAATAAATATAACAAAAAATTTCAAAAGTATTAATATTCTTTGTCAATATTCTTATTTACATGCATAACACAATTATATTTCTTATACTAGAAGTGTTCAATGAAAGAAGGAGGTGAAGGTTGATGAAAAAGAAATTAGCCCATGCCACTATACTTCTGACCTTAAGTGCGCCATTAATTACTCATCATGCACATGCAGAAGAAATATCAAATGATAGGGTGATGCCTAAGAATATTCATGGGGATGAAAACGCTCAACAAGCAAATGAAGCGTTAAAAAATAAAAATAATATTAATAATAATGGCGGAAGTTATTCGGAACAGCCTTTTCAAGAAAATGAATCGAGTGAAGAAAAGAATAGTGATCAACTAATTAATAAAGAAAATGAGAAAGTACCAACTACTGAGACCACAGAAGAATCTGAAGAAACGCCCTCAGATAGTCCGCAATCGTCAAATGAAAACCAAAATGAAGCTGAACAAACTAATGTGAGTGAAGAAGACCCAAATAATGAACCAGCTGGTGATATAGAAGCAGAGAACGGTAAAGAAGTAACGTCGAATAATCATTCGCAGCCCTCGACAGAAGAGCATGACGGAGAGAATGATGCAACCCAATCAAATGAGGATGATACCTCGAATTCTAATGATGACAATGATGTAAGTGGTGAGAATCATCAAGACAATCAAAGTGATGGTTCTCAAGATGATACATCAGATATCGATGGAAATAGTGATAGTGGGAATCCTCACGAGGATGAAAATGATAATGGTAATTCTGATAATAATACTAGCAATGATGATAAAGATGATAGTGATGATTCATCTCATTCTTCATCAGACCCTGATAAAACGGATGATTCGAATACAGATAATCAAAAAGAAAACCCATCTGATCAAGACGATGATTCATCCCATTCTTCATCAGACCCTGATAAAACGGATGATTCGAATACAGATAATCAAAAAGAAAACCCATCTGATCAAGACGATGATTCATCCCATTCTTCATCAGACCCTGATAAAACGGATGATTCGAATACAGATAATCAAAAAGAAAACCCATCTGATCAAGACGATGATTCATCTCATTCTTCATCAGACCCTGATAAAACGGACGACTCGAATACGGATAATCAAAAAGAAAACCCATCTGATCAAGACGATAATTCACAAGAACCGGGTCATCATCAATCGAACCCTTCGAGTGATAATAATAAAGGTCAATCAAATTCATCTCAACAAACGAATGATCAACCTCAAGGACAATATGATAATGGTAGGAAACATGATTCGAATTGGAATAATCATCCGACCCATTCAGGATATCCTAAACAAAATATGCCTCATCAATCATCAAAGAATAATGGGGCCCAATCACAACATAATCAATCATCTAATAGAGATAACGGATATTACTATCAAGACGGTCATAAACGCGAGGGAGAACAAAATCATCGTAATGTCTCAAATGCGATGATTCAACAAATATATCCAAATAAGAATAACAGTCGTACTTCTCTAGCAAAAAATCGCTATGCGTCGAATACTAATCATCAATGGCATTATGGCCAATCTACAATAAATGACCGTCACTATAACGCACATCAATTTGATAATCAGTATGCAAATCGCGATGATAACAATGTTAGTGGAAATAATAAGTGGACATCATTGCTTCACAGATTTAATACACTCGCGACGGGATCATATAAATATAATCCATTTATTATTAATCAAGTTAATCGTTTAGGTGAAAATGAAGATACTGTAACTAATCAAGACTTTTATAGACTTTTCCGTAAGAAATCGTTTAATAACGAATATTTAAATGATTTACAAAGAAAATCAAATTATTTTAGATTTGAGTATTTTAACCCACTCAATTCAAAAGGTTATTACAAAAATTTAGATGAACAAGTTTTAGGGCTAATTACAGGTGAAATAGGATCAATGCCTGACTTGAAGAAGCCAAGCGATAAACATTCAGATGAAAAAGAAGATGAAGCGGATATTCACAGTCATAAAAAGATTATTGAATCGAATGATGATGAGAAAAGTGAATCAGAGGGGAAATATGATTTTGAAAAGTTAAACATCGTTTTAATCAGTAGTATTATAGTCATATTTTTAGGTATTACAGGTCGCTATTTATTTAAATTCTTAAAAAATTAAATAGTACAAATAAACGCATCTAATTACTCTTTTTTGCATTAAATAAAAATTTGAGAATTAGATGCGTTTATTATTACTTTAAAATAAAGAATGTAGGATAAAATTTGTTTGATGTTGTATATCTTTTACTGCATTACTGAAGAAAAATTGCATTATCACGACAAAACCATTTTGCATCATATGAATAATGATTGGTACAGCAATACGCTTTGTTAAGACATAAGCTAAAGAAAATATCATGCCCATACCAATGTAAATCAATAAAAATTTAATATCATTATGTGCAAGTGCAAATATTAAGGAACTTACAATAGATGCTATAAGGAAAGCGACGATACGATTACCCTTAATTTTATTGTAAAGTTCTCCAAATATAACTTTTCGGAATACATATTCTTCTAGGACAGGCCCCACAATAGATATGAGTACGATTAACACAGGAAGTTGTTTAGCAATTGCCATTATTCTTTCTGTGTTAGGGCTTTGTTGTGGTTGTCCAAAAATCCACATATTAATAAGACCAGCAATAACTTG
The DNA here is from genome assembly GCF_022815905.2 of Staphylococcus sp. NRL 16/872. Classification (NCBI taxonomy): domain Bacteria; kingdom Bacillati; phylum Bacillota; class Bacilli; order Caryophanales; family Staphylococcaceae; genus Staphylococcus; species Staphylococcus sp. NRL 16/872. Next base: position 921,606 of record NZ_CP119327.1, read on the forward strand.
ATAAACCATCACGATACAAAATCCTAGCAATGCCCAGGGGATAATATAGCGTTTAAGTTCCTTATCATCCCGTTCAATGACATTAGGATTTTTAATAATTGAATTTAACCATATAATTAGCACGGCTGCTATGATAAATAGAATGACTTGCGTATATACGCCTACTCTTGCTAAAGCCATTCCAGATAGATGACTAAACATTGGTGTCTTTTCCAAGAAAAGTGGTAAAAACTGTGCCAATGCATAAATCAGTAGTGTTAAAAATGCCACCCAAATTCTTGCCATGTTAAACCTCCATCGATATATCAGTATTTCTATTTTATCTTAAATATAATGGATGTACAAAAAATAGAAAATCATATCGCTTGAAAAATTGACCAACTTTGATTATTATAAAACTTAGATTAGCACTCAACTTATTTAAGTGCTAAAAAGAGACCTATTAAGGGAGGAACAATCATGCTTAAACCATTAGGAAGTCGTGTGATTATCGAAAGAAAAGAGCAAGAACAAACAACTAAAAGTGGAATTGTGTTAACAGATAGCGCAAAAGAAAAGTCAAATGAAGGCGTAGTAATCGCTGTTGGCTCAGGACGTATCCTTGACAATGGTGAAAAGGTTGCTCCAGAGGTTAAAGAAGGCGACACAGTTGTATTCCAAGAATATACTGGCACAGAAGTTAAACGTGGAGACGAAACATACTTAATTTTAAATGAAGAAGATTTACTAGCAATCATTGAAAAATAAAAATAATTAATATTAACGATAAAAATTAAAATTTTACGGAGGTCAAATAATGGCTAAAGATCTTAAATTCTCAGAAGACGCACGTCAAGCAATGTTACGTGGTGTAGATAAATTAGCAAATGCAGTTAAAGTGACTATTGGTCCTAAAGGTCGTAACGTTGTATTGGATAAAGAATATGTAGCACCTTTAATTACAAACGATGGTGTTACAATCGCTAAAGAAATTGAACTAGAAGACCCTTATGAAAACATGGGTGCTAAATTAGTACAAGAAGTAGCGAATAAAACAAATGAAATTGCTGGTGACGGTACTACTACAGCGACTGTATTAGCACAAGCAATGATTCAAGAAGGACTTAAAAACGTGACAAGTGGTGCTAACCCTGTAGGTTTACGTGAAGGTATCGATAAAGCAGTGAGAGTTGCTGTTGAAGCGTTACATGATATTTCTCAAAAAGTTGAAAATAAAAATGAAATCGCGCAAGTAGGTGCAATTTCTGCTGCTGATGAAGAAATCGGTAAATATATTTCTGAAGCTATGGATAAAGTAGGTAACGACGGTGTTATCACTATTGAAGAATCAAATGGTTTAGACACTGAATTAGAAGTAGTAGAAGGTATGCAATTTGATAGAGGTTACCAATCTCCATATATGGTAACTGATTCCGATAAAATGATTGCTGAATTAGAAAGACCATATATCTTAGTTACTGATAAAAAAATCTCATCATTCCAAGACATTTTACCTTTACTAGAACAAGTAGTTCAATCTAGCCGTCCAATCTTAATCGTTGCGGATGAAGTAGAAGGCGATGCATTAACTAATATTGTATTAAACCGTATGCGTGGTACATTTACTGCAGTTGCAGTTAAAGCACCTGGATTTGGTGATCGTCGAAAAGCAATGTTAGAAGACTTAGCAATTTTAACTGGTGCGACAGTTATTACTGACGACTTAGGCTTAGAATTAAAAGATGCTTCTATCGATATGTTAGGTAGTGCAAATAAAGTTGAAGTGACTAAAGACAACACTACTGTTGTTGATGGTGACGGCGATGATAACAGCATCGACGCACGTTTAAGCCAAATTAAAGCTCAAATTGAAGAAACAGATTCAGACTTTGACAGAGAGAAATTACAAGAACGCTTAGCTAAATTAGCTGGTGGTGTAGCTGTCATTAAAGTAGGTGCGGCGTCTGAAACTGAATTAAAAGAACGTAAATTACGTATTGAAGACGCATTAAACTCTACACGTGCTGCTGTAGAAGAAGGCATCGTAGCAGGTGGTGGTACTGCTTTAGTAAACATCTATAATAAAGTAGATGAGATTGAGGCTGAAGGTGATGTTGCTACAGGTGTAAACATTGTGCTTAAAGCTTTATCAGCACCAGTACGTCAAATTGCTGAAAATGCTGGACTTGAAGGTTCAGTTATTGTGGAAAGACTTAAAAATGCGGATGCTGGTGTTGGATTCAATGCTGCTACGAACGAATGGGTAAATATGCTTGAAGAAGGTATAGTAGACCCTACTAAAGTAACTCGCTCAGCATTACAACATGCTGCAAGTGTGGCTGCGATGTTCTTAACTACTGAAGCGGTTGTTGCGACAATCCCAGAACCTGAGAAAAATGATGCAGGTATGGGCGGCATGCCAGGAATGATGTAAAATAACCATTAAACACTGATATATCAATGATATAAACGTTTAATGGTCATAAATTGGGCATAGAAATTTTAAAATAATTCTTTACTGACGTTTTCCATGAGTTTATTAAACTTATGGGAAGCGTCTTTTTTGTATGAGTTGGTTATTTAGGGAAGATGATTATCGAAGTATTTAAATCTTTATATCATAAGTGTTCGTTAAATTTTCAATTATTATTTTATACTCAATAACGAATGTGCAATGAATATGAAAAAATGAAAATAATTTATTTGTATCAAAATAACTTGTATTCATATTTGTAAAAATAGTATTTATTATTAAAATTGCTCTAAATGCTGGATATATCAATACCAGTATTTATTGATAATAATGAGGATAACGATGAATTGAATAATAAAGATTTAGAAAAATTAATTAAATAATATCTCAATACCATACTTATTGATAACATTAAATAGAATTGATGAATAAATATTTTACAATTAATATTAGATAGTATAATATAAAAAAATATGGAATCGACTATATGTAGCAAAAAGAATCAGTTTAATATTACTTTTTAATTTAACGTTGGCAAAAATTAATGTAGATAAGAGATATTGGCGTTTATAAAGTTAAATAATGATAAATATATTTATAATAAAAAACCTTACTAAAATAGTAAGGTTAGTAACTAATTAAATATAATTTTTGACCACATTAGTAATTACTTCTTTATGTTTTAATATGTCTAAAGGTTTTTCAAATTTTACTACTGTTTTATTTTCGTCATTAAGTACAAACTCTGATTTAGTATTAGTAATATAGATTCTCATTATCCATTTTCTAATGCTATCATCTAATAAAATGTTGAAATAACTTCTATTATCTCTATAAAATATTCTATCTGGTTCAATAATATCAGCTAGTAGTACTTTGACCATTGAATAAGATTCTAATTCTTCAGGAGTAGTTATAATATCTTCTTTAGTATTAGTTGTTTCATTAGTAATTTCTTCTGAAGGTTCTTCGATTTTAACCTCAGGAACAGAACTAGAATTTAAAGCAGCATTTAAACGATCAGTAACTTTTTCATTTATAAAAATATTTAAAGTATTTTTTACAGTAGGTGTAAAACGATCAATTACTGATTTTGTTTTAACTCCTTCATAAACCTCTGTTAAAAGATATTTTACAAAATCTTCTTTTGGATTCTCTAGTTGTTCGACTAAGAATTGTTTAATTAGATTCATATACTTTAGTTCATATGCTGAACTTGAAATATTATCAATATCAAAGTTTTCCTTTTTAAATTTGTATAGCTCTTTTATACTATTTTCTTTTAAATTTTCAATATTTACAGTTAGAAATGGTTTGCTATCCATTTTATTTGGTTCTTCTAAATCTGTATAAAATCTGTACTCAATGCCATTTGTTAATATCCCGAATTTAGAAGTACTCGTTCCAAAATATCTAAATAGCTGAGAATCATGGTTATGTAATTTTTCATTAACTGATTTACACTCTATTAGAATTGAAGGTGAATTATCAGTTATAATAGCATAGTCCACTTTTTCTCCCTTTTTAATACCTACATCTGCTATAAATTCAGGAGTAAATTCGAGGGGATTAAAAACATCGTATCCAAGTAATTGGAAAAAAGGTAAAATTAAAGCATTTTTAGTAGCTTCTTCTGTATTGATATTATCTTTTAAAGTACTAACTCTTTTTTGTAAATCCTCAATTTTTTGAACGAATTCTTTCATTTTTTTGCTCCTCATAAAAAAATTTATTTCTATTATAATAATAACTAACAAGTTAAGAAGTATACAACAAAAATTTTAAATTGATATAATAATGATGAATATGTTTATATATTTTTAATTTTTAAATTTTAAAGGAGAAATTGATGAATTTATTTATAATTGGTAATGGTTTTGATTATGGAGCTCATAATCTTAAAACTTCATATAATTATTTTAAAGATTTTGTTTTAAAAAAAGAAAAAATATTTATGAAACAATAAATAAAGCTGAAGAAAAATATAACTATTTTAATTCTGAAAATAATTCAAATAATTGGTCATACTTTGAGGACATTCTTGAATATATTACATTTTCTGATGAATTTGAAAGAAATAAAAATGGAAGTAAAGAGAGTATAGAAGAAAACGTAAACGACTTCAATACGTTAAATACTAAATTAAAAGATTTATTTTATAGTTGGATTGAATCTATTGAAATTTCTGGATCATATTATAACGAATTTTTAGTGGATGATGAAAATAGCGAATATTTAAACTTTAACTATACATATACATTAGAAAAACTTTATAATATAAAAAAAGTTAATCACATTCATATTGAAGATAAAATTGGAAGAGATTATATTTTTGGACATAAGAAAAAATATAAAAAAAAATCAGGTTTTTTTAAGAATATTAATTCAATTTTTAATAATGCAGAAGTATTTGCAAAACCTGTAAATGACTATATAAAAAGAGGTAAAGTTAGGTATGAAAATATTGCAAAAATATACTTTTGGGGATTTTCTCTATCAGAAGTAGATAAGCCGTATATTGAACAGATTTTGAAAGACAACCGTAAAACTATAGAAAACGTGTATCTATGCTCTTATCAATATAATAATAATTTTGAGAAAAGTAAGTTTCAAAGATTTTTAAATGATAATCAAATCGATAATGATATAAAAGAGTTTAATGACGAAATTAAAAAGAAGATATAATATAAAAATATGAATTAAGTTTATTCTTTAGTGTTACATGAAATTATAGTCTAAGAGAGCTTGAGAAAATCTTTATATTTTACTGGGAAAGTAAAAAAATATGAATAAATTAATATTGCAAATATAGTTATAGAGATTCATATGCGGAATAATTGATGATTATAAGGAAAAACTAAAATAACGAATATTTTAAGAATGTTATTTGTACCTTATTGATATAGTAATTAATACTAGATGTGACATAATTTATCATTTAATATTTTTTCCAATTATATTAAAAAGACGCTTTTCTAGAGGTTTGTCTTTAGAAAAGCGTCTTTCTATTTTCGCTATAAGTAATCATTTTAAAGCAATTCTGCTAGCCAAACACCCATTAAAATAAACACAACAAGTGAACCAATAAACCAATATAAATTTTTAGTTTCATGGCCCGGACTAGTAAACGCATATAGGTATAGATGATAAATGGCAGATACAAACGATATGACGAGTAAAAGTGAGAAAATGAAAACCATACTATCACTCCTATTTATATTTGATTGAGTAGGACAGTAAAAAAGAGGAACTAAACTAACTTAGTTCCTCTTTACATATTATTTTAAATCATCGATTGCTTGTGCAATTGAATCGAAGACATGTGGAATATCTTCTTTTTCAACACAACTAAATGCAATACGAATATCTGTATCATTTAAGGCAATAATACCGATTGAATATTTATCGATTAAATGTTTACGCAATTCTTCTGGGTTTACGCCATTCACTTTAACTGCCATGAAATAACCTGAGTTGAAGTCATAAGCTGTCCAGTGATCTTTATATTTATCATCATAAACGACTTTTTTAGTCACTTCATAACGTGATTGTAATGTATCGATATTTGCTTGAATTTCTTTATCGAATTGTTCGTGATGTTCAAGTACATATTGAATCGCACTTTGTGAAGGCATTGGACCACTTGAAATATTACTTCTAATCAAACCTTTCACTTTAGCTTCAAGGACATCTTTGGCAGTGTCATTATTTAAGCCGAATGTAATAAAGCCTACACGTAAGCCCCAAGCAAAGAATTCTTTAGTAGCGCCATCTAAGCGAACAGGTAAAATATTTTTAGAATTTAATTGCGTAATTGCTGTGAAAATAGATTGCGTATAAACATCTTCATAGAATAAGCCGTAGTAAGCATCATCTACAACAGCAATCACTTTTGTGCCTTTATTAGCTAATTGTTCAATAGCTGAAACTATTGTTTTTACTTCTTCTTTAGTAGGTGTATAACCAGTAGGGTTGTTCGGATAGTTTAAAATTAATAACACTTTTTCTTGATTACAATTTTCTAATGTTGAAACTAATGAGTTTGTTGTATAGTGACCATCTTGATCAAAGATTGAATAAGTTTCAATATTAGCACCGTGTTTCGTATCGAAAATTAATTTATAGTTACCCCAGTTATGTGTAGGTAATAATAAAGTGTCACCACTATCTACAAATAAATCAGCTACTAATGATAAACCGTGAGTTAATGCATTAGTTACGATAGGACGACTAATGGCTTGTGCAGTTAAATCAGGATTTTCTTTTAACATCTTTTGTTGCCATAAATCTCTTAAGCTTTCGATACCTTGTGGCGGTGCATATGGAAAGACTTCATCTGGAGATAAATGGTTATACACGTCATATAAAGCTGGTGCATACATTTTGCCATCATTATTTGTAGCCATACCAATTGTTGCATTATATTTCGTCGATTTCGCTTCTGCTGATTGAGACAGAATACCTTTAGGATAGTACATTGCTTGGCCTAAATTTGATAGCATGCTTAAAATTTCAGGACGTTCATCTACGAGTTGATCATTTAAATTTTGTGCTAAAGGATTCATAATTATAACCTCGCTTTAATATTATCATTCACTCTTATATTAACTTGATTTTAAGTAAAGATAAAGTCTGGTTATGATATGGAGAATGGAATTTTTAGTTATTTCTTCAAAAGGGAACATTTGTTCGCTTTTTATGTTAAAATGAGGACAGGTCATCATAAGATATGACACTTTTCATTGTGGAGGTGTAGTGTAATGTCGTGGTTATTAGAAGGTATGATGGCTCTAATTACAGGAGGCATACTAGTTATTTTTCGAGTTTGGTTGGAATCAAAGTGGAAGAATAAATAGATGACCTTACACAAAAACCCCTAACTTGCCACTACAAGTTAGGGGTTGTGTAATGTAATACGTGGATACAATTTAATTTTAACATATGATAAATAAATTTCAATTTACAATATTTCTACGAGATTACATACAAAACACCTGATTTGTTATAATTAAAATAATGGGGTGACACAAAATGATGAAACACTTAACCAAAATATTTGTTGGTTTAGCCATCGTCTTATTTGTTGTTGGCTATTATTTACAAGCTACAGGACATGAAAGTCAAGGTATTAAATTATTACTAGCGGCTATTATGTTTATGATATGTGCGTTTATAAATCGAAGTAATGACAGACGTAAAAATAAAAAATGAATTATGCTTAGAAGTAAGATGATGGTAACTCTTCAATTATTGAAGTTATTTATCTTACTTCTTTTTTAATAGCCCAATTGTATCTATACAATATATACAATTAAACCTTAAGAAATCCTTAATTTTCAAGAAATTCAATAAAAACACTTTACAAATTTGTATATACTGTATATATTATTTATATACAGTTGTTAAAGGGGGACAGCGATGAAGATAATTTTAAAGAACACCAGTGAACAACCCATTTATGAACAAATTAAGCAACAAATTAAAGAAAATATTTTAAAAGGTTATGTTGAAGCGGGTAGTCATTTACCTTCCATGCGAGAATTAGCTAAAGATTTACAAGTGAGTTTAATTACTACCAAACGTGCTTATGAAGATTTAGAAAAAGAAGGCTTTGTCACAACGATTAGAGGTAAAGGAACATTTGTGAAAGAACAAGATAGTTCAATTTTAAAGGAGAAACAATTCTTTGTGATTGAGAATCTAGCCCGTTCAATGATTAAAGAAGCCAAGACCATTGGCATGCCTCTAAAAGAGTTAAAGGAAATATTAACTTTAATTTATGAGGAGGAAGAAGAATGAATGCAATCGAACTTAGAAATGTAAATTATAGTAATAAGTCGTTTGCGCTTAAAGATATTTCATTCGATGTTCCTCAAGGCTTTGTTACTGGGTTCATTGGCGGTAACGGCGCAGGAAAAACAACGGTCATTCGATTGATTATGGATTTATTAGAAGCACATAGTGGTGAGATTAAAGTTCTCAATAAGAGGATGGTTCACGAACCACAATGGATTAAAAATAAAATAGGTTTCGTTTATTCTGAAATTTATTTTAACCAACAATGGTCAGTGAAAAAATTAGAAAGTTTTATTTCTCCATTTTATTCCAATTGGGATAAAGCAGCATTTCACCATTATTTAGAAAGATTTAATTTACCATTTAAAGATAAGATTAAAAACTTTTCAACTGGGATGAAGATGAAGCTCTCACTTGCAATTGCACTAAGTCATCACGCTGAGTTATTCATATTCGATGAGCCAACAGCTGGTTTAGATCCCATCGTTCGAAATGAAGTGCTTGAAATTTTACAGCAAGAATTAATTGATGAAAACAAAACCGTGTTTATCTCAACGCACATCATTTCAGATTTAGAAAAGATTGCTGATTATCTTGTTTATTTAAAAGATGGTGAAGTAAAAATTCAAGGCTATCGTAACGAATTGCAAGGGCAATATTTCATTGTAAGAGGCGATACAAAAGATTTAGATGAGGAATTAAATCAATTATTTCTATATAAAGAAGAAAGGGCTACCGGTTATCTAGGGTTTACCCAACAAGCAAATGTATTTAAAGAATTGTTTGGCAACAACGTAGATATTAAACAGCCTTCTATAGAAGAATTGATGATTTACTTGGAAAAATCTGATCGCATGCATTTACATCAAGAAAAACATCAAAGTGAGTTGATACAATGAAACAGCTATTAATTAGAAATTTCAAATTACGTAGTTGGACGCTTGCTTTATATATTTTACTGCTTGTAATTAATCCTATTTATGCCATGATTATAGCGCATACAACATGGAGTTATATCATCTATATACCTGTCGCTATAGCATTAATGCTACTCAGTATTTTGGATTCAGGACATTTATTTAGGATTCATAGAAGATTAGGAGGAAAATCATCCCATATCTTTTATGAAAGCTTACCTGTTTCAAAAAAAGATATGTTAAATGCAAACTATATCACATGTATTGTTTTAACTTTATTTGGAGCACTGATTATAGGATTATATAATTTTCAAGCTACGAATATTGAAATCAATGATTTACGTTATTCAACAGCCATTTCATTTGTATATGTTAATTTCTTCAGTATTCCTATTGCATTTCAGAAAAATACTGTACGAAAAAGTGAACATATATCATACGCTGTTTACATTATTTCAATGATGTTAGTTATACCTTTTACGATTGCTTTAGTGTTTACAGCGACAAATACAATGTTTTTAAATAATGCATTAAATACGCAGCTATATGCGAAATATATTAATTATGGCTTACTACTATTAAGTGTTTTATGTATGATACTTAATTACATTATTCAATTTAGACATATTAATCAACGAATTAAAAAGGAGGGCTTTTATGAAGCTAGAGAACATCACTAAAACGTATGGTTCTAACAACGTTTTAGACAATATTAACTTTGATTTTGGAAATAGCCAAATTGTTGGTTTAATAGGTAAAAATGGTGTTGGTAAAACAACTTTAATGAAGGTAATGAACGGTAATATTATTAACTTTAAAGGGAAAGTAGGTCTTAAAGACAACGAGAATGTGGGCTATTTGATCGAACATCCTAAACTTTATGATAATAAAAGTGGGTTAAATAACTTGAAGTTATTCGCTCAAGTATTAGGAAAAGGGTTTGATAAAGCTTATTCTGATAAGATTATCGATGCATTCGGCATGAGACCTTACATCAAGAAAAAAGTTAAAAAATATTCAATGGGTATGAAACAAAAGTTAGCCATTGCAGTATCACTAATGAATAAACCAAAATATTTAATCCTTGATGAACCTACAAATGGTATGGACCCTGATGGTTCAATTGATGTGTTAGAAACCATTCAATCATTAGTGAATGATTTAGGTATGAAGATTTTAATTTCAAGTCATAAATTAGAAGATATTGAATTAATTTGTGATAGAGCGGTCTTCTTAAGAGATGGACATTTTGTACAAGACGTTAATATGAAAGATGGTAGCGCACAAGATTATACATCGGTTAAAGTAAGTCATGACGACTTCAAAACAGCACTCGAGTACTTAAAAGCGCATTTCAATGTTTTACAATCTCATAAAGAGAGTGGCGAAATAAATATTAAAGTGCAACAAGATTATCAATCATTAATTAAAGCACTTGCAGAGAAGAATATTTATCCTAAATTCATTGAAACACGTAAAAGTTCGCTTCGAGATACGTACTTTAATATTAACCAGAGAGGTGACAAATAAATGAGAAGTTTACAGTTAGTGAAACATGATATCATTAGTTTTTGTAAAAGCTATTTAACATATATTGCTTTATTACTTATTTGGGCAATGCTAGGATTAATGACAATATTGATGGCTCAACACAATGACAAAGTAGATTACTCAACTATTTTACCAATGGCAAACTGGATGTTCTTATTCTTTGGTTTATTAGTAGTAATTAAAACTATTACTCGCGATTATTCACAAGGAACAATCCAACTATACATGAATAAAGTTAAAAATAGAATCGGTTATGTCGTTGCGAAAACAATTTCTATAGTGATTATTTCATTCATATTTACTTTGATTACTTATGTAACGATGTTGATTATCCAAGCATTTACAGATGGTAAGAATTTAGACGGAGATAAATTTTTAAATAATATTTGGTTTTATCTTATCTTCTTACTATTCTTTGGTTTATTACTATTCTTAATAACTCTAATCGTACAAAAACCAGCTGTTATCTTTACTTTAGGTATCTTCTTAGTATTTATTGTACCTTTCGTTCAACCATTTATTGGGTTTATTCCAGAATGGGGCGATAACATACAGAAATCACTTAAATATATTCCATTCAGTTATTTAACTGAGAAATCTAACTCTGGCAATATTAAATTTTCAAATTGGCAATGGTTCATCTCAATTGCCTCAATTGTGGTTTTCTTCATTGCTAATGTAATTTACGCTGCAAAACGAGATATTTAAGCTAATGAAAAAGAGTCTGGGTGATCCACCCAGACTTTTTAATACCTATAATGATAATTTATTAATAATTGAATCATAAACTTGATTCCATAATTCTGTATCATTTTTATATTTTGAGACAATTTCTTGATGTACTTCTTTTTCTTTTTCTTCAAATGTTGGATCGTCTTTTTCTGGTAATTTGTCTGCTCTTATATGAGTAACAAATTCTTGAGCTTCGCGTGCTCTTGGTCCCCAAACGCTAACTTGTTCATAGTTATCATTTAAGAAGATAAAGATTGGAATAGAGCGAGCTGTCCCATTGGTTAAATAACGATCAATCAAATTAGTGTCTTCATCTCGGTGAAATACACGTACTTCAAGATTTAAATATTCACTGATACGCGCTAATATAGGAAGGTTCATCATTGCGTCGCCGCACCAGTCTTCTGAAATTACTAAAACCTTTGAGAATGAAGCGTCTTTTAAATTTTCAATTTTACTATCATTGGAAGGAATACTAAATGCATCGTATATTGCTAGTACATTATTTTTATTTGTAGTCATATCTGCAATATAGTCTTCAAGTGGTTGGCTTTTTTTGTAATATGTTTCTAAGTTAGACATAAGTAAAACCTCCTTAAATAAATTTACATTATTATAACAAGTTTTTTGGAAAATTGATATTTTTAATACTTTTACTAAAAATATAATAAATTGAAAATTAAAAAAACGATATTTATAATTTCCATGATATCTTTGTAGATGAAAGAGTTATTATGATATATTTAATTTAATACGATTAAAGTGGTGGTTATTTTGCGCATTCAAAATAGATGGGCTGTTTCGATTATCTTTGCTATTTTAGCATTTGCGGTGGTCATTAGTCTTACTATTTATAAAAATGAAAAGACAGTTGATTTAACAGATATAAAGATAAATAATGTACAACTCAATCAACAATTTGATAAATCTCATTATAATGTGAATCATCACATTAAATTAGATAGATATGAATTTTATAATGATAAACATCATAAAAATGTGACAGTAAAAGTTAAAAAGAAACAAAACAAAATTAAAGGTATTGTTGTGATTAACGATTCTAAAGTAGATACAAATTTTGGTGCTCACATAGGTGGACATGTAGATGATGTGATTAACTACTTAGGTGACAATTATCGTAAAGATAAAGTGGGTAAAGGTTATGATGCAATTGTCTATGTAGATAAGGAAAACCATATGAAATTATCTATTCTTTATAAAGATGGTATTGTGAAACGTATTGAATTCTTTAGCCGTTAAAGTTTTATAACATGATATGTGAAATAAACAAATTAAGAAAGTATGTGAAAGAGAAATGGATAAAATTACTTTTTTAACTGAACTAGAGATGGAATTAGATGAATTGCCAATTGAAGAAAAAGATAAATTAATGAACGATTATGAAAATCATTTTTATAATCAAGAAACAAAGGGCAAATCAGAAAAAGAAATATTATCTGATTTAAAAGAGCCACACGCAATTGGTAAAGAACTGAAAGCTAAAGAAGCAATATCATATGCAAAAGTTACGCCGAATTTACGTAACATTATTAGAGCAATCATGGCGTCCTTGAGTTTGGGCGTCATTTCATTTATTTTTATCATTATTCCTCTCCTTATATTTTTAGGGATTTTGTTATTAGTGTTTTTATTTTCAATTTTTCTTATTCTTTTCCCGATTATATTAATTATTACGAGCTTCGTAAAAGGTATCCAAGATTCGTTTAGTAATTTTCTTTTTAGTGTTTCTTATAGTGGAATAGGCATTGTATTAATTGCAATTACAATTATTATTACTCGAAATTTATATAGACTCGTATTAAAGTATTTATCATGGTATATACAAACGATTAAAGGAAGAATCAAACAATGAAGAAAGCGATAATTACAGGTTTAGTTATTTTTATAGGATTTTTCTTAGCAGCAACGTTAGTATGGTTTGTCCATGATAAAGAAGAATATAAGAAATTAAAGTATAATAAAGAATTTACTAGTAAAAATCTAAATACACTTAATATTGACAGCTTTAGTTCTGATATAGCTATCAAAAAAGGTAACCGATTCAATGTAAAATATGTGGGAGATAATGATGTAAAAGTTTCTACCAAAAAAAATGCAATTAATATAAAAGAACGTCGAGCTGAAAATAGAGGATATAGTTTTAATGTTAATCCCTTTAATTTAAGTAAATCTACAATTTATATTACTATTCCCGAAAAGGGTTTGAAAAAAATGCAGATTGATGCTGATATGGGCGAAGTGATGCTTGATAATTTGAAAGTAAATGAAGGTTCTATTTATAAAGAGGGAGAAGATATTTATGCTAATCATTCAGAATTGGATGATATAAATATAGAAAATGGCTCTGGCGATTTAGTTATTAAAAATAGTTTAGTTCGCAATATTAAATCAAAATTACATGTTGGTAGTGTTAAAGTCAACAATTCAAAAATACAAAATTCTATATTCTTAAGTGAGATTGGTTATTTAAAATTTACTGATATGCATAGTGAATCAGATTTAAAAGGTTCAAGTAAACAAAAATTTATAACTATGAGCTATAAGGAAAAACCAAAAGACACACTTTTAAAATTACATCCGGGAACTGGAAAAGCTAAAGTAGAAAACAGAGCTTTTAAAAATGGAAAAGTTGGTAAAAGCAAGAATATTGTAGAATTTTATACTGTAAAATACGATATTACAATTAAATAATTGTACATAAATAAATGTCGACGAATTACTTCAAAGTTCGTCGACATTTTTATTTAATAATTAGCGAATGTTAAATTTGTATCAATTCTACCTGTAAATTGTTTGATTTCTAGTTCAGTACCATTAAGCCATGATTGAAAATCAATGGAAGTGGGTGTTTGGTTCTCACCTAATGTCATCCAAGCCGTTAAACTTTGTGGTTCATACATAGAAGTATGTATCGTACCTGACCAACTTCTAAATAATTTACTATAAATTTCATATTGAGGATCATTAAAAAGTTTAAAAGCGGTGAATTTATCTAAGTCTTGTGACACTTGATTAACGGTGCGTTCTAATCGATCACGCGATTCGGTCGTATAATTACGATTTTCATGTGTTAACAATTCAAAATGATTAGTACACACTTTATTGTATCTAACATCGAAAGAACGAGGAGTGACTTCTACAATAGCATGATGTAACTGTCTATCCATCAAAATGTAACTGAATGAACTTCTATGAGGCAGCTCTTTTAAAAACTGAATCGCTTCTTCGACATCTTTACAATGTTCTAAGACTAAACGACCAATCATATAACAGACAAAACCGTTAGCAGGTTTCTTACGATGCATAAAGTTATAGCCCATACAAAGTCCAGCTTCGTTCATTCCATCCATACGTCCTGTAACACGTGATGTAGGACCGATTTGAGCCAAACCGCCATCATTAGGTTGGAATAATAAATATCTACCATCATATGTAGCAGGATGGTAATCATAATTACGTACCATGTAATTTGGGCCTTGGAATACAGTACATCCACTTTCTTTCAAATCAGTGAAACGATAATGAGCAAAGTTTAAAATCATTTGCTTCGTTGGTAGATTAAGTACTTCTTGCATTCCCGTTAATTCTTCCCAAATTTCAGGCGCATACGTTTGAAAAACTGAGTAGGTTTCATTAACATCTATATCAAAACGAGGCATACGTTTTTTCCACTCGCGTTCACGATTTTCTAGTAAAGGTGTTTGTTTAAGCCATTGAGCCGTTTTAACACCTAAATCAAAATGTGACCCTCGAAATGTCATGATATCCGATTTCACTTGTTGCATGAGAAGGCCTCCTGAAAATTTAAAATATTGTAAAATAGCATTAATTGAAAACTAATATAATTATTACTATACTGAACATGATAGCAAGAAAAATTAAAAATACAAGGAGGGATAGAATGATTTCAGATGCATATAGAAGTGTAGTTGATTCAGTAAAATCTTGGTGGTTATCTTAAATTAAAGTGCAATTAAAAATTATGAAGTTTTTGAATTTTTGAAATTCAATTTTTAGCGATTATTATAAGACGAAAAAAGCTATCTATTTAACCATCACAGTAAGTATGATAAAATATAATATTGTAAACGCACTTATTTTTATTTCAGAGGTGAAACTTAATGTGGGATTTAATTAAAGGTTTATTCAAATTCTTATTAAGCTTTGTAGTCATCACTACATTAGTAATTGGTGTAGGCGTAGCTGCATTTGCTTACATTTTCAAAAAAGACTTTGAAGATATCGAAAGAAAAACAAAAGAAATCGTTTCAGATATCGAAAGCAATAATGCTTAATTAATCGATTAAATTGATCCAGTAATTTCATATGGAATTGCTGGATTTTTTATTTTATTTAAATGATTTTTGTGAATGTAAGTTATAAACAATAACTCTGAGTAGGAATAATTGGCATGTCTATCTTACTTTTAATAAAATGAAATTAATAAATGATTGGAGGTTTTTCTATGGCAACGAGAGGTTATATTGGATCTTATACTAAAAAAGAAGGTAAGGGTATTTATCGCTTCGAATTAAATGAAGATAATGGCCAAATTGATTCAGTCGAAACTGGATACGAGATTGAAGCTTCAACCTATTTAGCACAAACTGAAGACTTCTTATATGCGATCACTAAAGAAGGCGAGCAATGTGGAGTAGCAGCTTTTAAAAAAGATGAGGAAGGTAACTTGTCCTTAATTAACAAATGTTTAGAATCTACGCAAGGCACTGGATGCTATATTTCTGTTTCATCTAATCACAATTATTTATTTGAAGCGGTATATGGCGCTGGACTAGCACGTATCTATCAATTAAATAAAGAAACTGGTGAAGTAGTTAAATTAATTGAAGAATTAGCACATGACTATCCAACGGGTAGCCATGAACGTCAAGAACAGCCACACGTTCATTTTATAAACGAAACGCCTGACAATAAATTTATAGTTACTGCAGATTTAGGCACAGACCGATTAGTCACTTATGAATTTGGCGATAATGGATTTAAAGAGCATTCTGTTTCTCAATTTAAAGATCAAGATGGTCCAAGACATATTGCTTTTCATAAAAATGGTAAATACGCTTATGTTGTTCATGAATTATCCAATTATGTAAGTGTAATACGTTACGCTGATGGGAAATTTGAAGAAATAGAACGTCATTTAACTATTCCTGAAGATTTTGAAGGAGATACTAAATTAGCAGCAGTAAGATTATCTCACGACCAACAAAGTTTGTATGTGAGTAATCGTGGTCATGATAGTATTGCAGTATTTACAGTAACTGAAGAGGGCGCAGCACTTAATCCAGTAGAAATTGTAAAAACTGGGGGAGAATTCCCTAGAGATTTTAATATTACGGAAACAGATGAATATCTTGTATGTGCTCATCAAGAAGGTAATTATGCAGTTACTGTTTTCAATCGTGATACAAATACTGGTAAACTCACACCTAAAGATAATCAATATACAGCCCCAGAAGGTGTATATGTAGGATTTTTAGAATA
Organism: Staphylococcus sp. NRL 16/872; assembly: GCF_022815905.2. Classification (NCBI taxonomy): domain Bacteria; kingdom Bacillati; phylum Bacillota; class Bacilli; order Caryophanales; family Staphylococcaceae; genus Staphylococcus; species Staphylococcus sp. NRL 16/872. Next base: position 938,577 of record NZ_CP119327.1, read on the forward strand.
ATTAAAACAAAGCTACGACATTTAAATGATGTCGTAGCTTTTATATTGTTTTGCTCTCTTTAATTTTTGAAAATAGCTTTAATGTATTTAAATTTACCTTTATATGGAGGATAAATAATACTTGAATCTAAGCGTGTGGATTTGAAAATATATGATTTTTTATGACTAAATGTGTCGAATGTATATTTACCATGATATTGACCAATTCCTGAAGAACCTACGCCACCAAATGGTAAGTTTGGGTTTGCTAAATGCATCAATGTGTCATTGATAGCACCACCACCGAAAGACAATTCATTTAATACACGGTGTGTCGTATTTTCATCTTCACTAAATAAATATAAACTTAATGGTTTTGATTTACTTTGTATGATATCTATTGCTTCATCAAAGTCATCATAGGTGATGATTGGTAAAAGTGGACCAAAGATTTCTTCTTGCATAATTTTTGAGAGTGGATTGATACCTTCTAATATCGTAGGTTCAATATAACGTTCAGATGCATCCGTATGGCCACCAAATGCTACCTCGTTATGATGCACGGCTAATAATTCATTTAATCTATTAAAATGTTTTTCATTAACGATGCGTCCAAAATCTGGACTTTTTTGAATATTTTTACCGTAAAATTCACTTATACTATGTTTTAATGCATGTATAAGCTCATTTTTTACCTTTCGATTAACAAGAATATAATCAGGGGCCACACAAGTTTGACCTGCGTTAGTAAATTTTCCAAAGCTGATGCGATCACTAGCAACCTTTATATTTGCTGTTTCGTCTACAATGACAGGGGATTTACCACCTAACTCAAGTGTGACAGGTACTAAATTCTTGCTGGCAGCCTCATAGACAATTTGACCAACTTTCTCACTACCTGTAAAGAACATATAATCGAAAGGTAGATTGATTAAAGCTTGTGTTTCTTCGATACCGCCTTCTACAGTAGAGATATATTCAGATGCAAAAGTTGTTTCAATTATTTTACTGATTACACTAGCTACGTGAGGTGTTAATTCGGATGGTTTAACGATAGCAGTGTTTCCTGCAGCAATAGCACCGATTAAGGGTTCAAAGACAAGTTGTACAGGGTAATTAAATGGACCGATAATTAAAACAGTGCCATAAGGTTCAGGCTTAATGTAACTTTTAGAAGGAAACATAAATAAGGGTGTATCAACTTGCTTTGTTTTAGCCCAATTTTTAAGTTCTTTACGCGCCGTTTTAATACTTTTTAATAAAATTCCAATTTCTGTGGCATAGGCTTCTACAGGACTCTTACCTAAATCTTCTTTTAAAGCTTCAAGTAATTCATTTTCATGATTTTTAATACTTTTACTTAATTTTTTTAATTGTTGTTTTCTAAACTTAATATCTTTTGTTTTATGTGTTTTAAAAAAAGTTTTACTGTTTTCAAATTGTTGCTCTATTGAAGACAAGCACAAGACCTCCTAAAATTTAAATATTTATTAATAAATAAGATTAATATAAAAAGTAAATATGATTTATATTATTTATACCCAATTTTTGAGTTATTAAAAAAACTGAGCCACCAATTGTGACTCAGTTTAAATAGAAACAACAAATTATTTAGTTAATACTTCAGTAATTTGTGGCACGACTTGTTTTTTACGTGATACTACGCCAGATAAGAAGGCCATACCATCATCTAATTGAACTTTGAAAGCTTCGCCGACTTTATCTTTTTCAGCACCAACAACTAAAATTTTAGAGTCACTATTAATAATATCAGTCACTACTAATACAAATAAATCATATTTTTCGTTAGTACTAGTTTCTAACATCGCTTTTTCTAATTCATCTTTACGATTTAATACTTCGTCGATATCAACTGTATTGACTTGAGCGATACGAGTTACGTAGTCACCCATATTAAATGATTTAGCATCCATGTCTAATAATTCTTCAGCAGATTTATCAGTGGTAGAAGCACCTGCTTTTAACATTTCTAAACCATATTCATCTAAATCAACATTAGCGATATCTTTTAATTCTTTAGCAGCATTCACATCTTCTTCAGTACATGTTGGAGATTTGAATAATAAGCTATCAGAAATAATAGCTGAAATCATTAATCCTGCAATTTCAGGTTTGATTTCAAAACCACGTTCTTTATACATTTTATATAGAATAGTTGCAGTACAGCCAACTGGTTCAGCACGATAGTATAGCGGACCTGCTGTTTCAAAGTTAGCGATTCTGTGATGGTCTACTACGTTTAAAATTGTCGCATCAGCAATTGTTTCTGCACTTTGTTGGAATTCATTATGGTCAACTAGAATAACATTTTGTCCTTCTAGATTATCACTTAATAATTCTGGTGCTTTGACTTCAAAATGATCAAGCGCATATTGTGTTTCAGCGTTGATATCACCTAAACGATAAGCTGTTGCGTCAGAATTACCAGTTAATTTTTCAAAATCAGCCATGATGATAGCTGATGAAATAGCATCTGTATCTGGATTTTGATGTCCAAAAATATAAGTTTTTGCCATAGTTTTAATTCACCCTTATCCTATAAATTTAATATTATTTTAGCATGTTTTAGGGCTATTCATCCACCTTGGCGCCTAATGAGTTTTGGAAATGACCGAGCGCCCACTCATGTCCTTGTGCATTGAAAGAAGCAACGCCATCTTTAGGAATTACAATATGATAACCCAGATTATATGCAGCAACTGCAGTATGTAATACACAAATATCTGTGCATACCCCTACAATTTCAACTTCAGTAATACCTCTTTCTCGAAGTAAGCTATCTAATGGAGTTCCATAAAATGAATCATAGCGACGTTTATCTAAGTAGTGGATATTATCACTCTCTTCATGTTTCTCATAAAAAGTTTTAACGTTTCCATATAATTCGCGTCCAGGTGTGCCCGCGATATTATGTGGGGGAAAGAGCTTAGTTTCTGGATGATGTTCGTCATTCTCATAATGTAAGTCCATCATAAAGAAAATATTATCATTATGTGCTTGATAATATTCAAGACGATTAACAATGAATTTTTCAATGTCTTGACCAGGTTGGCCACATGTTAAACGGCCATCGTCACCGATAAAATCATAAGAATAATCTACAACAATTAAGGCTTTTTTTGTCATATTCTAACTTCCTCTCAAGTGCATGTTTGAGGTAATCGAAAATTGTATAATAATATAGATAAGACTTTTACATATACCTCAAGTATGGTTTAACTAAAATTGTTAACTATAGTATAGCTTTACTCTGGATTTGATACAAATTTATACATAAATTTTAAAATTGTAATACATAATGATAGATAGGGGACAATAAAAAATGATAATTAATGCTCAAGATTATGGGTTAAAAGGGAAGAATAAGCGTAAAGACACTAAGGCAATTCAAAGGGCGCTAAATGCCGCAAAAGACGGAGAGCAAACTGTTTATATTCCTAAAGGTACCTATCATATCGGTAAAGCTTTAGTGATATATGATTCAACAACACTTCTTCTTGAAGATGAAACAGTCTTGCTACGTTGTAGTAAGGACGCATTATTGAAAAATGGAAGACGCTTAGGTTTTTATCATGGTTATAAAGGAAACAGCCACATTTATATCAAAGGTGGTGTATTTGATATGAATGGAGGAGATTATCCTTACAATAATACAGCAATGTCTATTGGACATGCGGAAGATATTCAACTATTAGGCGTAACTGTTTTAAATGTAGTGGGTGGCCATGCGTTAGATGCTTGTGGTATCAATGGTTTATATATTAAAGATTGTAGGTTTGAAGGATTTTACGATATCAATGGGGATCGTTCATTTTCAGAAGCAATACAATTAGACATTCAAGTGCCTGGTGCATTTCCTAAATTTGGCACGACAGATGGCACAATTACTAAAAACGTTGTTATTGAAAATTGTTACTTCGGTAATTCAGAACATCCAAAAATGCAAGCGTGGAATAGAGCCATAGGTTCACATGCAAGTCGATATAATAAATTCTACGAAAATGTACATATCCGGAATAATATTTTTGATGGATTAAATGAGTATGCACTCACACCATTAAAAGCTAAAAATATGACTGTTTCACGTAATGAATTTAAAAATTGTAATGGTGGTATTCGTTTTTTAGGAGTGAAGGATGGCAAGAATGCGGCTGACCCAGTAACAGGCCGCGTTCAAGCGTCTCAAGCAGGTGAGAATTTCAGTGTTATCGGAAACATTTTTAAGGGAGAAATGAAAAGAGATGCGATTCATGTTAGGAGTTATAATAATGTCAAACATGCGAATATCTTTGTAGCAGGAAATACTTTTAATCATGCATCGCAAAAAATACATTTAGAAGATATTTCTGATTTAACCTATAACCAAAGTGATGATGTACCAGTGAACAAAATTAACGTTCAATAGTATTTATCATAAAATAGGCTAAGACTTAAAAAAATATGCTCTGGGAAAATGATTAACGCCTTCCCAAAAGCAGGATTCTCGGCAGCGGGGCCCCCAACACAGAGAATTTCATTCAGAAATTCTACAAACAAAGCAAGTTGGGGACTCACGACTCGACAAAATTTGGGGAACAATTTTGCTCATCGTTCGGTTCTGCTCAAAGTTCTGCTCAAATCCTAAACGCTTTTGTCCAGACCTCATTTAATGACGATTAAATGCTCCAATGACTTTTACTTTGAAATCTAACGTTTCTAGGATGGACATCACTTTATTGAGTTCGGTACATAAACCAATATCAGCTTGCACAAAGAAGCGATACATACCTAATTTCGTTTTTAAAGGTCTCGATTCAATCCATGACAGATTAATATTAAATAACGCAAAGGTATTTAATATACTTGCTAATAAGCCGGCTTTGTCAAATTTCGGTGTAATGAGCAATATCGTATTTTTAGCTTCCATATTATAGCGGTCATGATTTTTCACCACCAGGAAACGAGTCACATTATGAGGATAATCTTGAATGTTGCTATCAATAGGCATATAACCATATGCTTCACCGCTTCCAAGAGGTGCAATAGCACCTTCAGTATCTGAAATTTTATCTAATCCTTGAATTGTACTATCCACATAATCATATGAAAAATGATGGCGATAAATATAAAGACTTGTTTGGCTTATAGCTGGCGCAATTGAATATACTTTTTTAATGTCTTCAACGGTAGCACTTTCTTTACCATATAAGGCGAAGTTGATGGCTAGGTGAATTTCACCATGGACATAAATTTCTTGTAACGCTAGTGCATCAGCAATAATGTTGATAGTACCTTCGATAGAATTTTCAATAGGTACAATGCCGACGGAGTCGTCATTTCCATTAACTGACTTTACTACTTCATATAAATTCGATTTCGGTGAATATGTAGCTTCACCTTCAGAGATAAAAGTCTTTGCAGCTAGGTAAGAGAACGTCCCTTTAGGACCTAAATAATATAATCGCATCTTATAATGTCACCCCATGACTGTTGAACACTAGTGGAATGGACATTTCATCGATTGTTTCTCTTTGTAATGGAAGTTAGGGTCTTTCATTTCATTGTGATAACCATGATGATAATTCGCTGTTAACGTTGGTGAAAGTGGGGGCGCTAACCAAGACCATTTACCTGTCACTTCACGCTGTGCCGCATGTTCTTTCTGTTCAAATAATTCAAATTGCTTTGATGCAGTCAAATGATCAACGATAGATACACCTTGAGATTTAAATGAATGATAGACCGCATAATTTAACTCTACTAATGTTCGATCTTTATTAAATGATTTATTTTTAAGTGTATCAAATTCGAAAGCTTCTGCAACTTTTTCTAATAAATTGTAGCGATAAGGATCTGTGAAATTACGTACGGCTACCTCTGTTACCATATACCAACCATTAAATGGTGCAGTAGGGTAAGTGATACCGCCAATTTTTAAATCCATATTAGATATGATAGGCACACCATACCACTTTAAATTTAAATCTTTTAATTTTGGAAAATGGTCATGTTCAATATTGACTTCTTTTACTAAAGAGGACGGTAAATCGTACATTTTAACAGGTTCACCAGGTAATTGATAAATTAACGGCAAAACATCAAAATCTGTACTTTGTCCTTTCCATCCCATATGTTGTGCCAGTTGTGTAATTTCACGTTCAGCTGGATCGCCTTTATCTTCATAACCTGCATAACGTATAAGTTGATTGTTGTATATGCGGGGTGCCTTTTCAGAAGAGAAAATAGTAATATAAGGCTTGATCTTGCCGTCGTTCGTAGCTTCATCTAAATGTGTATTAATCGCTTCGATAAAACCCACTTCAGTCGTTACGTCTCGAGCGTCTTTCACATACAGTGAATCCCAAAATAGGCGCCCGATACAGCGATTAGAGTTTCGCCACGCCATCTTTGCCCCGTAATTCAACTCTTCATAAGTATGCGTATAAGTGCCAGTTTGAGCAATTTCTTCTTCGATTTCATTGATTCTTTCAGTTATTTTATTTGTTGGATATGCTAATTCGGAATACATGGTTTGTATAAATGACTTTGCTTCTTCAAATATCATATGAACACCTCAATAAGTATTATAATCTAGGCAACTAATGAACACATTCAAATATATTTTTTGTCACGAATTTGTCAGATAACTTTATTTTTATTTTTAAAAAAGGATAAAAATTGGGAGAATACTCACAATTCTCTAATTGTGATAAAATATACAAAAAGATCGTTAGGAGAGATTAAGGTGTATCGTTACCAAGATGATAGTTTAATGCTACATAATGACCTGTATCAAATTAATATGGCCGAAAGCTATTGGAATGATGGCATTCATGAACGAAATGCTGTATTCGATTTGTATTTTAGAAATATGCCATTTGAAAGTGGTTACGCGGTATTTAATGGATTAAAACGAGTGATTCAATTTATTGAAAATTTCCATTTCAGTGATTCAGATATTGAATATTTACAGTCAATTGGATATCAGAATGATTTTTTATCTTATTTAAAAAACCTTAAATTCACAGGTAATATTAGAGCTATGCAAGAAGGGGAATTGTGCTTTGGGAATGAACCGTTATTACGTGTAGAAGCACCATTAATTCAAGCACAACTTATTGAAACGGTATTATTAAATATAGTTAACTTCCATACGTTAATTGCTACAAAAGCCAGTCGTATTCGCCAAGTGGCACCAGAGGATACATTGATGGAATTTGGAACAAGACGTGCGCAAGAACTGGATGCAGCAGTTTGGGGTGCACGTGCAGCTTATATAGGTGGTTTCGATTCAACAAGTAACGTGCGTGCTGGTAAATTATTTGGTCTTCCAGTTTCTGGAACTCATGCGCATGCGTTAGTACAAACGTATGGTGATGAATATAAAGCGTTTAATATTTATGCTGAACGTCATAAAAATTGTGTCTTTTTAGTAGATACATTCCATACCTTGAAGTCAGGTGTGCCTAACGCTATCAAAGTAGCTAAAGAATTAGGGGATAAAATAGATTTCATTGGTATTCGCTTAGATTCTGGCGATATCGCCTACTTATCAAAAGAAGCAAGACGTATGTTAGATGAAGCGGGATTCACTAATGCTAAGATAATTGCTTCTAATGATTTGGATGAACAAACAATAATGAACTTGAAATCTCAAGGTGCTAAAGTGGATTCATGGGGGGTAGGCACAAAATTAATTACCGGGTATGATCAGCCAGCTTTAGGTGCAGTATACAAATTAGTAGCGATTGAAGATGAAAATGGGGAATATATTGATCGTATTAAACTATCTAATAATGCTGAAAAAGTTACAACACCTGGCAAGAAAAAAGTTTACAGAATTATTAATACAAAAACTGGTAAAGCAGAAGGCGATTACATTACGTTAGAACATGAAAATCCTAATAATGAAAAACCATTAAAAATGTTCCATCCAGTCCACACGTATAAAATGAAACACATTAAACATTTCGAAGCCATTGACTTACATCACTCTATTTTTGAAAATGGTAAACTCGTTTATGACTTACCAAGTGAAAAAGAAGCGCAAGATTATTCAAAACAAGCACTTTCTAAATTATGGGAAGAAAATAAACGTTATTTGAATCCACAAGAGTATCCAGTGGATTTAAGTACAGCATGTTGGGATAATAAACATAAACGTATTTTTGAAGTTGCGGAGCATGTAAAAGAAATGGAGGAAGAAAATGACTAAATTACAAGATATTGTAGTGAAAGAGATGAAAGTGAAAGCGCACATTGGAAGTGAACATGAAGTACATGAAATTATTCATTTTATTAAAGAATATGTTCAATCACATGCTTTTATAAAATCCCTCGTACTAGGTATTTCTGGTGGTCAAGACTCTACATTAACAGGTAAACTTGCTCAACTTGCAGTAGAAGAGTTACGTAAAGAAGGACGAGAATGTCAATTTATCGCTGTTAAATTACCATATGGTGTACAAAGAGATGCTGATGAAGTAGAAGATGCACTTAAGTTTATCCAACCAGATGAGACAATTACAGTTAACATTAAGCCAGCGGTAGATCAAAGTGTACAATCATTGAAAGATGCAGGAATTGAATTAACAGATTTTCAACGTGGTAATGAAAAAGCACGTGAACGTATGAAAGTACAATTTTCAATAGCTTCTAACCGTAGTGGCATTGTCATTGGCACAGATCACTCGGCTGAGAATATCACTGGTTTTTATACTAAATATGGCGATGGTGCTGCTGATATTGCCCCTATTTTCGGATTAAATAAAAGACAAGGCAGACAATTATTACAATATTTAAATGCGCCTAAACATTTATATGAAAAAGTGCCAACAGCGGATTTAGAAGATGATAAACCACAATTACCTGATGAAGAAGCACTCGGTGTAACGTATGATCAAATTGATGATTATTTAGAGGGTAAAGAAGTGCCAAGCGAAGCACGCGAAGTCATTGAAAAACATTATGTTCGCAATGCGCATAAACGTGAGTTAGCTTATAATCGTTATACTTGGCCTAAGAATTAAATTCGAATGACAAGGGTTTTCATGCAATCTTTAAATTTTAACTTCCTTGTTTAATCACTATTCTATAACGATTTTTTAGTGACAAATTAAATATTCACTGATAAAATGAGTTCGATTTTAGTTATATAAGGAAGAAATGGGGATTTAAATGTCAGTGATAACATCAAATCCATGGACAATGGTTATAGCGATATTTATCATTAATGTTTTTTACGTAACATTTTTAACAATGCGTACAATCTTAACATTAAAAGGTTATCGTTATATGGCAGCAGCAGTAAGTTTCCTTGAAGTTTTAATATATGTGGTTGGTCTTGGACTAGTAATGTCTAGTCTTGATCAAATACAGAATATATTCGCCTATGCCTTTGGCTTCTCAATAGGAATTATGGTAGGTATGAAGATTGAAGAGAAACTAGCTTTAGGATACACAGTCGTCAATGTAACTTCAGCAGAATATGAGTTAGATTTACCTAATGAATTAAGAAATTTAGGTTATGGTGTTACCCATTATGAAGCACACGGTAGAGATGGTAGTCGAATGGTTATGCAAATCTTAACTCCTCGACGCTATGAACGTAAATTGATGGAAACTGTTCGTAATTTAGACGAAAAAGCATTCATCATTGCCTATGAACCAAGAGCGATTCATGGTGGTTTCTGGACAAGAGGTTTACGCACACGTAAAGTTAAAGCATACGAAGTAGAAGAAATAGAAAGCGTTGTGGAACACAGTGAAGTTCAGAGTAAATGAGAACGAAACGATTGCTGATTGTTTAGCACGCATGCGTGAAGAAGGCTATATGCCCGTGCGTCGCATTGAAAAACCAGTATATACAGAAGATAAAAATGGTAATGTAGAAGTTTTACGACAAGATATTCAATTTGTTGGTAAGAAAATCGAAAGTGAATAATTGAATTACAAATTTTGAATAGGAAATCTAAGTGCAATTTCTAAAACTTGATTGCACTTGGGTTTCTTTTTTATTGGGGACATCAGTGTCTATTTTCCAAATAATCTATTATACTTATTACATAGAAAAAAGGTTTATACTTTTTAAATAGAATCTGTTAAACTAAAAACAAGTACTTAAACACGAACTATTTGTGTGTTTTTATAATAAATGTACAGTTTTTGTGATGAATCTAATACATAGAATAGGAGTTTAAAAATGATTGAACGTTATTCAAGAGAAGAAATGGCTAGTATTTGGACAGACCAAAATAGATATGAAGCATGGTTAGAAGTTGAAATTCTAGCATGTGAAGCATGGAGTGAATTAGGTCACATTCCAAAAGAAGATGTTAAAAAAATTAGAGAGAATGCTAAAGTTGATGTTGAACGTGCCAAAGAAATCGAAGAACAAACTCGTCATGATGTCGTAGCCTTCACTCGACAAGTGTCTGAAACATTAGGTGAAGAACGTAAATGGGTTCATTATGGGTTAACTTCAACAGATGTCGTTGATACAGCTTTAAGTTATGTGATTAAACAAGCTAATGAAATTTTAGAAAAAGATATTGAACGTTTTATCGAGGTATTAGAACAAAAAGCTAAAAAATATAAATATACTTTAATGATGGGGCGTACTCATGGTGTTCACGCTGAACCTACAACATTTGGTGTGAAAATGGCATTATGGTACACAGAAATGAAACGTAATTTAAAACGTTTTAAAGAAGTACGTAAAGAAATCGAAGTAGGAAAAATGAGTGGGGCAGTTGGCACATTTGCTAATATTCCACCAGAAATCGAAAGTTATGTATGTAAACATTTAGGAATTGACACTGCGCCTGTTTCAACTCAAACGTTACAACGTGATCGTCATGCTTACTACATTGCAACGTTAGCATTAGTTGCTACTTCTTTAGAAAAATTTGCAGTTGAAATCCGTAATTTACAAAAAACTGAAACACGTGAAGTCGAGGAAGCATTTGCTAAAGGCCAAAAAGGTTCATCAGCAATGCCTCACAAACGTAATCCAATTGGTTCAGAAAATATCACAGGTATTTCACGCGTTATCCGTGGTTATATTACAACAGCATATGAAAACGTTCCTTTATGGCATGAACGTGATATTTCACATTCATCTGCAGAACGTATTATGTTGCCGGACGTAACCATTGCATTAAATTATGCTTTAAACCGTTTTACTAATATCGTTGATCGCTTAACTGTATTCGAAGATAATATGAGAAACAATATTGATAAAACATTTGGCTTAATCTTCTCACAAAGAGTATTATTAGCTTTAATTAACAAAGGTATGGTTCGTGAGGAAGCATATGACAAAGTTCAACCTAAAGCTATGGAATCTTGGGAAACTAAAACACCTTTCCGTGAATTAATTGAACAAGATAGTTCAATCACTGAGGTGCTTTCTAAAGAAGAATTAGATGAATGCTTCAATCCCGAACACCACTTAAATCAAGTTGATACGATTTTCACACGTGCTGGATTAGAATAAGCCTATACTCTTTTTTCAATAAAATGACTACACTTTAACTATTTAATGCGTTAAAATAAATGTATATTGAAATTGGAATATAGGGGTTGTTTGAGATGCAAATCGAGAAACTACGAGGACAAGCATTAGATGAATTATTTGATGCGATATTAACACTAGAAAATAGAGAAGAATGTTACGAGTTCTTCGATGATTTATGCACAGTAAACGAAATCCAATCATTATCTCAAAGACTACAAGTCGCAAAAATGATTAAACAAGGTTTTACTTATGCCACGATTGAAAAAGAGTCTGGTGCATCAACAGCTACTATTTCTAGAGTGAAACGTTCGTTACAATGGGGTAATGATGCATATACAATGATTTTAGATCGTTTAAATATTGAAACAAAAGAATAGATATTTATATAAAAGGCTGAGACTTAGTGTCTCAGCTTTAATTTTTGACTTCAATTTTTATATTTTTCACTTTGGATGTTGAGGAATCTATTTAGAACAAACAGATTAAAAATGCTATAATTTAGTGTATGTTAAAAAAAGGAGTTATGGATATATGTACGACATTAAAGAGTGGCAACATGTGTTTAAACTTGACCCTGCAAAGGATATTAGTGACAAGGATTTAGAAGCACTGTGTATGTCTGAAACTGATGCAATAATGATTGGTGGCACAGATGATATCACTGAGGATAATGTCATACATTTAATGAGCAGAGTGAGACGATATCCATTGCCATTAGTACTTGAAATTTCAAATTTAGAAAGTATAATGCCTGGTTTTGACTTTTACTTCGTGCCAACCGTATTGAACAGTAAAGATACTAGGTATCATAATGGCATTTTACATAAAGCGCTAAAGCAATATGGACATATGATTAATTTCGAAGAAGTCATATTTGAAGGTTATTTAGTACTTAATGCAGAAAGTAAAGTAGCACAAGTCACACAATCAGATACTGAGTTGACTGCTGAAGATATTGAAGCCTATGCACAAATGGTAAATGATATGTATAAATTACCAATGATGTATATTGAATATAGTGGTAAATATGGAGATATTGAAAAAGTGAAAGCAGCCTCCCTAATGTTATCAACAACTCAGTTATTCTATGGTGGCGGAATTAGTTCATTAGAAGAAGCCAAGAAAATGAAAGATATTGCTGATACTATTGTAGTAGGTAATATTATTTATACTGATATAAAAAAAGCTTTAAAAACTGTAAAAATAAAAAAGGAGTCTAATAAATGAATTCATTAGTAGCAAACATGAATAAAGAGCAAAGTGAAGCTGTAAGAACGACTGAAGGACCATTGCTTATTATGGCCGGCGCTGGTTCTGGTAAAACAAGAGTATTAACGCATCGAATCGCTTATTTATTAGATGAAAAAGATGTTTCTCCTTACAACATATTAGCCATCACTTTTACAAATAAAGCAGCAAAAGAAATGAAAGAACGTGTAGAACATCTTGTAGGGGAAGAAGCCCAAGTCATATGGATGTCTACATTCCACTCAATGTGCGTGAGAATTTTAAGACGCGATGCAGATCGAATTGGTATTGAACGCAATTTTACGATTATCGACCCAACGGATCAAAAATCAGTGATTAAAGATGTGCTAAAAAATGAAAATATTGATAGCAAGCGTTTTGAACCTCGTATGTTTATCGGTGCTATTAGTAACTTAAAAAATGAATTAAAGACACCAGAAGATGCGATGAATGAAGCAAATGACTTTCATTCACAAATGGTAGCGACAGTTTATAGTGGTTATCAACGTCAACTATCACGAAATGAAGCTTTAGATTTTGATGACTTAATCATGAAGACGATTCGTTTATTTGAACGTGTTCCAGATGCACTAGAATATTATCAAAATAAATTCCAATATATTCATGTAGACGAATATCAAGATACCAATAAAGCTCAATATACACTTGTTAAGTTATTGGCTAGCAAATTTAAAAATTTATGTGTAGTAGGCGACTCAGATCAATCTATTTATGGCTGGCGTGGTGCCGATATACAAAATATTTTATCTTTCGAAGAAGACTATCCTGATGCTAAAACTATTTTCCTAGAGCAAAACTATCGTTCAACTAAAACGATATTAACCGCAGCTAATGAGGTTATTAAAAATAACACAGAACGTAAACCAAAAGGATTATGGACAGCAAATACTGGTGGGGAAAAGATTAAATATTATGAAGCGATGACAGAACGTGATGAAGCGGAATATGTTGTACGTCAAATCATTAAACACCGCAAGCTAGGTAAAGATTATAGTGACATGGCTATTCTTTATAGAACGAATGCCCAATCTCGTGTATTAGAGGAAACATTTATGAAATCTAATATTCCTTACACAATGGTGGGAGGGCAAAAGTTCTATGATCGTAAAGAGATTAAAGACTTATTAAGCTATTTACGCATTGTCGCTAACAGCAATGATGATATCAGTTTACAACGTATTATTAATGTCCCTAAACGTGGTATTGGTCCATCTTCAGTTGAAAAGATTCAACGCTATGCAATGGATAATAATATTAGTATGTTTGACGCATTAGGCGAAGTCGACTTTATTGGACTTTCTAAAAAAGTTACACAAGAATGTATTGAATTCTATGAACTTATTCAAAACTTAATTAAAGAACAAGAGTTCCTTGAAATAAGTGAAATTGTAGATGAAATCCTTGATAAATCAGGTTATCGTCAAATGTTAGAACGTGAACAATCCATTGAGTCTCGTTCACGATTAGAGAATATCGACGAGTTTATGTCAGTACCTAAAGACTATGAAGAGAATACACCACTTGAAGAACAATCATTGATTAACTTTTTAACAGATTTATCATTAGTGGCAGATATTGATGAAGCGCAAATTGAAAATGGTGTGACATTAATGACAATGCACTCTGCGAAAGGTCTAGAGTTCCCAATCGTCTTCTTAATGGGTATGGAGGAATCATTATTCCCTCATATTAGAGCAATTAAAAGTGACGATGACCATGAAATGGAAGAAGAACGACGCATCTGCTATGTAGCCATTACGCGTGCAGAAGAAGTATTGTATATCACTCACGCCACATCTCGGATGTTATTTGGACGCTCACAATCAAATATGCCATCTCGTTTCTTACGTGAAATACCAGAAGAACTATTAGAAACACCTGAAAAACAACAACGACAAGTGATCTCTCCTAAATCTAAAACACCAGCTAAACGTGGATTTAGTAAGCGTACGACTTCATCTAAAAAACAAGTATCCGCTTCAGATTGGAATGTTGGCGATAAAGTGACGCATAAGTCTTGGGGCGAGGGTATGGTAAGTAATGTAAGTGAGAAAAATGGCTCAGTCGAATTAGATATTATTTTCAAATCTGAAGGCCCTAAACGACTCTTAGCACAATTTGCCCCAATTACTAAAAAGGAGGATTAATGAATGGAAAACACCCAACAACGTGTTAATGAACTACATGATTTATTAAATCAATATAGTTATGAATATTACGTGCAAGATAATCCTTCAGTTCCTGATAGCGAATATGATAAACTATTGCGTGAATTAATAGATATTGAAGAGACACATCCTGAATACAAAACGCCTGATTCACCAACAGTACGTGTAGGAGGAGAAGCGCAATCTTCCTTTGAAAAGGTTGATCATGATACCCCAATGTTGAGTTTGGGGAACGCCTTCAATGAAGAAGAATTACGACGTTTCGATGCACGTATCCGTGAACAAATCGGACAAGTCGAATATATGTGTGAATTAAAAATTGATGGTTTAGCTGTGTCACTTAAATACGTAGATGGACGCTTTGTGCAAGGATTAACACGTGGTAATGGAACAACAGGTGAAGATATTACGGAAAACCTACGTACCATTCATGCGATACCTCTAAAAATTAAAGAACCTTTAAATTTTGAAGTACGTGGTGAAGCTTATATGCCACGACGTTCATTTATGGCTTTAAATGAAGAAAAAGAAAAAAATGAAGAACAACCATTTGCCAACCCTCGAAACGCAGCTGCGGGTTCATTAAGACAGTTAGATCCTAAATTAGCAGCAAAACGTAAATTGAGCGTATTCTTATATAGCGTCAACGATTTTACTGATTTTGAAGCTACAACGCAAAGTGGGGCATTAGATGAATTAGATCGCTTAGGGTTTAAAACTAACCATGAACGTGAACGTGTTGCTGATATAGAAGGCGTATTAGAATATATTAAAAAATGGACAGAACAACGTGAGCAATTACCATACGATATAGACGGTATAGTAATAAAAGTGAATGACATAGAACAACAAGATGAAATGGGCTATACACAGAAATCACCAAGATGGGCAATTGCTTATAAATTCCCAGCAGAAGAAGTGATTACTAAATTACAAGACATCGAATTAAGTATTGGACGTACGGGCGTAGTAACACCTACTGCTATTTTAGACCCAGTCCGCGTTGCAGGGACTACTGTTTCAAGAGCGTCACTTCATAACGAAGATTTAATTAAAGAACGTGATATTCGTATTGGAGATAGTGTGGTTGTGAAAAAAGCTGGCGATATCATCCCAGAAGTTGTTCGTAGTATTGTTGACCGTCGTCCTGATGATGCTGTGCCATATCATATGCCAACGCATTGTCCAAGTTGTGGACACGAGCTTGTACGTATTGAAGGAGAAGTTGCACTACGTTGTATTAATCCTCAATGCCAAGCACAATTAGTTGAAGGTCTCATTCACTTCGTTTCACGTCAAGCGATGAATATCGATGGATTAGGTACAAAGATTATCCAACAACTTTACCATAATCATCTGATTAAAGATGTTGCTGATATCTTCTATCTTACTAAAGATGATTTATTACCTTTAGAACGCATGGGTGCTAAAAAAGTAGATAATCTGTTAAATGCAATTGAAATGTCCAAGGCCAATTCATTGGAACATTTATTATTTGGTTTAGGTATCCGCCATTTAGGCGCTAAAGCAAGCCAAGTCCTTGCCGAGAAATATGAAACGATGGACCGTTTGCTTGAAGTAACAGAAGAAGAATTGGTAAGTATCCATGACATTGGTGATAAATTAGCGCAATCAGTTGTTACTTATCTTGAAAATGAAGATATTAAAGAATTGATTGAAAAACTTAAGCATAAGAATGTTAATATGAAGTATAAAGGTGTCAAATCTAGTGAAATAGAAGGGCATCCTGATTTTAAAGATAAAACAATAGTGTTAACAGGAAAATTACAACAAATGACACGTAAAGAAGCGACGGCTTGGTTGGAAATGCAAGGGGCAAAAGTTACAAGTAGTGTAACTAAAAGTACCGACATCGTCATTGCTGGCGAAGATGCA
Source organism: Staphylococcus sp. NRL 16/872 (assembly GCF_022815905.2). Taxonomy (NCBI): domain Bacteria; kingdom Bacillati; phylum Bacillota; class Bacilli; order Caryophanales; family Staphylococcaceae; genus Staphylococcus; species Staphylococcus sp. NRL 16/872. The sequence goes on from NZ_CP119327.1 coordinate 955,407, forward strand.
GGTTCAAAATTAACCAAAGCAGAAAAATTTGGCACAGCAATTTGGACTGAAGACCAATTTGTAGCGAAACAAAATGAAATTTCAAATTAGAGGAGTACGGCAATGAAGCGGACACTGCTATTAGTAATAATGTCGCTTGTGCTATTAACGGCATGTGGCAACGGTAATAGTAATAAAAATGATAACTCAGTTAATAAACAACAAGATACGCAATCAAATTCGAATAATGTGAAAACAATCGCCACGGACAAAAATGTACAAGGTGATAATTATAGAACAATTTTGCCTTTTAAAGAAAGCCAAGCACGTGGTGTATTACAAGATAATATGGCTAATAGCTATAATGGGGCAGACTTTGAAAATGGCTTACTCAATTTAAGTAAAGAAGCCTTTCCTACAGATAAATACTTATATCAAGATGGACAATATTTAAACAAAGACACGATTAATGCATATTTAAGTCCGAAGTATTCTAAAAAAGAGATTGAAAAAATGAGCGAAAGTGAGAAAAAATCTAAAAAAGCAAATGAAAATTTAGGTCTAAACCCTTCTCATAATGGGGAAACAAAACCTGAAAAAATTGCAGATGAGTCTCCTGCCTATTTATCGAATATTTTAGAACAAGATTTTTATGATAGTAATGATACTAAAGGTTCTGATATTAAAGGTATGACGATTGGCTTAGCAATGAATAGCGTTTATTATTATCAGAAAGAAAAAGATGGAGAAACGTATAGTAAAAAACTTGATGATAATGAAATTGAAAAACAAGGTAAAGCGATGGCATCAGAAATGTTAACGAGATTACGTGCTAATGATGATTTGAAGAATATTCCAATTCAATTTGCTATTTATAAGCAATCGGGTCAAGATTCCATTACACCTGGAGAGTTTATTGCAAATACAGTGGTAGATGACGATCAAACTAAAATCAGTAAGTGGAATAAAATCAATGAAGTATCAACATTATTACCATCGTCTACTGCTGAAAAATATGATAAAAATTTAAATAATAACTTCAAACAATTTAATAATAATTTGCAATCATATTTTACTAACTTTACTCAAGCAGTAGGAAAAATCAAATTTGTTGATAAAAAGCCACAACAATTAACGATAGATTTACCAATTGATTATTATGGCCAAGCTGAAACGATTGGTATTACCCAATACGTAACTGAACAAGCTGAAAAGTATTTTGATAATATTGATAGCTATGAAATTCGAATTAAAGATGGAAATAACGCACGTGCTTTAATTACCAAAACTAAAGACGATAAAGAACCACAAGTTCATATTTATAATAATTAATCAATAAAATGAGTCATGCTATAATCTTTGTACATAAGGCACTTCGTTACTTTAGTTTAATGATGTTTATTAAATTATACGAAAGTGCCTTATTTTTTAAGTATTACAATGTAAAAATACATATAAATACAAAGTATTTTGTCGAGGCTCTTGAGAGAACAGGACAAGCTGAAGACTACAGGCTGAAGCTGTCCCATAATAAGAGCCCCAACACAGAGAAACTGAGTTAGTCAGTTTCTACAAGCAAAGCAAGTTTGGCAAGTGAGCCAACAATACGAAGTGTTGTGAATAAAATAGCCAGTAAATGAATCTATGAAAACTCATTTACTGGCTATTTCTTTGGGAATTATGTCCCAGCCACATTATTCTATCTAAAAATATTATTTTTCTCGTACGATTGATTTAACTTTATTTAAATCTTGTTCTACAAATTCACCAGGTGTTTGAGTTAGTAAGCTGACAACATAAGTCACAATCACACTAGCTAAGAATCCAGGTATAATTTCATACATACCGAATAACTCATTGATGTTAGCCAATGGTTTAATCCATACAATCCAAACAATTACAACTAGGGCACCAGCTACCATACCACTGACTGCTCCAGCACGTGTTAATTTCTTCCAGTATAAAGAGAATAAAACAAGTGGACTGAATGAAGCACCGAAGCCTGCCCAAGCGTTACCGACTAAGTTAAGTATTGTATCATTTGGTGACCAAGCGATCACTATTGCTACAATTGCTACTACTAATACAGATAGACGTCCAACTAGTACGAATTCTTTTTGATGTGTTTTAGCACGTTCTTCACCACGAAATAGTTTATAAAAGTCTTCAGTTAAAGAACTTGAAGTAACTAAAAGTTGAGATGAAATTGTGCTCATGATTGCTGCAAGGATAGCTGCTAATAAGAATCCTCCAACTAATGGATGGAATAGAATTTGACTCATAATGATAAATAAAGTTTCTGGATCTTCCATTTTAATATGGTTATCAGAAATAAAAGCAATACCTGTTAAACCAACACCTACTGCACCTAAAAGACCTACAGCCATCCAGCTAATACCTAAACGACGAGCTTTTGGTAATAATTTATGTGATTTGATAGACATAAATCTAACGATAATATGAGGTTGTCCGAAATAACCAAGTCCCCATGCGAAAAGAGAAATGATACCTAAAAATGTAGTTCCTCTAAATAAATCCATATTTGTTGGTTTCATTTCAGCAACACGATGAAATGTCTCCCAACCATTTAATTGCATCATAGCTACGATAGGCACCATGACCATTGCTATTAACATGATTACCCCTTGGAAGAAGTCAGTGATAGATACAGCTAAATATCCACCAAAGAAAGTATAAAGTATAACGATGACCGCTACTAAGATTAAACCAAAATGATAATTCAATCCAAATGCGCTTTCAAATAATTTGCCTCCAGAAACAAAACCAGAATGTGTATATAAGGTAAAGAACACGACAATGATGAGACCAGAAATAATTTTGATTATATTTTGTTTATCGTTTAAGCGATTTTTAAAAAAGTCTGGAAGTGTAATAGCGTCTCCAGCGATTTCTGTATACACTCTTAAACGAGGGGCTACAACCAGATAGTTAATATAAGCGCCAAGTGTAAGACCAATAGTAATCCATATAGCGGATAAACCAGTGCTATATACAGAGCCAGGTAGTCCCATAATCATCCAACCACTCATATCAGAAGCGCCAGCAGATAATGCAGTTATGTAGGGTCCAATGTTTCTCCCACCCAACATATATTCACTTAAATTACCTGTTGCTTGCTTGTAACCATAATAGCCAATGACTAATAAAATAATAAAATAAATCGCAATCATGATATAGGTTTGCCAATCTGTGTTAACATGACTGCTTAAACTTGCTCCTAAAGTAAACATCTTTATACCCCCTTTATTCTTTTTAGGTGAATATTTATAAAATATCTAATATAAATAGATTATGAATAACTGCACCTATAAATTAAATTAGTTACATGTAATATTATACATTAAAGTGAATACATTAGAGAAGTTTTATTTTATAAAGTTAACACTATTTTATCTTTATTATTAGTTAGTAAGCGTTTTCTTAAACAAAAATCAATTATTAATTTTTTATACTTTAATTGCATAATTTATATTATTTAAATATTTATAAAGTACTTAATTTTTAATTAAAATTAAATAAGTAACATAAAATAGGATTAATTTACGTCGTTAATCTTCAAAAAAGCGTGATTAAGCACTATACCAATATGACTTATGAGAAATATTTAGATTTTTCACTGAAAATTTGATACAATTTTATGATGAATGAGTAATAAGGAGGCTTTTTAATTAATGACTAAAGTTACACGCGAAGAAGTTGAACATATAGCACATTTAGCGAGACTTCAAATTTCTGAAGAAGAAACAGAAATTATGGCTAACACGCTTGAAAGTATCTTAGATTTTGCGAAACAAAATGATACAGCTGATACAGAAGGTGTTGAGCCAACTTATCATGTATTAGATTTACAAAATGTGTTACGTGATGACAAAGCAATCGAGGGCATTCCTCAAGAACTTGCATTAAAAAATGCTAAAGAAACAGAAGATGGTCAATTTAAAGTACCAGCTATCATGAATGAGGAGGACGCTTAAGATGAGTATTCGCTATGAATCAGTTGAAAAATTATCAGAAATGATTAAAAACAACGAGATCAAACCTTCTGAAATTGTTAAAGATATTTATGATGCAATTGAAGAAACTGATCCAACTGTTAAATCATTTTTAGCTTTAGATAAAGAAAATGCAATCAAAAAAGCTGAAGAGCTAGATGAGTTGCAAGCTAAAGGCCAAATCGAAGGTAAATTATTTGGTATTCCAATGGGTATCAAAGATAACATTATTACTAAAGACGTTGAAACAACATGTGCTAGTAAAATGTTAGAAGGTTTCGTGCCTATCTATGAATCTACTGTAATGAATAAATTGAATAATGAAAATGCTGTATTAATTGGTAAATTAAATATGGATGAATTCGCAATGGGTGGTTCAACAGAAACATCTTACTTTAAAAAAACAGTCAATCCATTTGATCATTCAGCAGTACCAGGTGGTTCATCAGGTGGTTCTGCAGCAGCAGTTGCAGCTGGTTTAGTACCATTTAGTTTAGGTTCAGATACAGGTGGTTCAATTAGACAACCGGCAGCTTACTGTGGTGTAGTCGGTATGAAACCAACTTATGGTCGTGTATCACGTTTCGGTTTAGTGGCGTTCGCTTCATCATTAGATCAAATCGGACCGATCACACGTAATGTTAAAGATAACGCTTTAGTTTTAGAAGCCATTTCAGGTGTGGATGAACATGATTCAACAAGTGCACCAGTAGACGATGTAGATTTCACTTCAGAAATCGGTAAAGATATTAAAGGCCTAAAAGTTGCATTACCTAAAGAATATTTAGGTGAAGGTGTAAGTGATGATGTAAAAGAAGCAGTAAAAAGTGCTGTAGAAACATTAAAATCGTTAGGCGCTGAAGTAGAAGAAGTTTCATTACCAAACACTAAATATGGTATTCCTTCATACTACGTTATTGCATCATCTGAAGCGTCAGCTAACTTAGCACGTTTCGATGGTATCAGATATGGTTACCACTCTAAAGAAGCACAAACATTAGAAGAATTATATAAAATGTCTAGATCAGAAGGGTTTGGCGACGAAGTAAAACGTCGTATCTTCTTAGGTACGTTTGCATTAAGTTCTGGTTACTATGATGCATATTACAAAAAATCTCAAAAAGTAAGAACATTAATTAAAAATGACTTTGATAAAGTATTTGAAGATTATGATGTTGTAGTAGGTCCTACTGCACCAACAACTGCGTTCAACTTAGGCGACGAAATCGATGATCCTTTAACAATGTATGCCAATGACTTATTAACTACACCTGTTAACTTAGCTGGTCTACCAGGTATTTCTGTTCCTTGTGGCCAAGCCAATGGACGACCAATCGGTTTACAATTTATCGGTAAACCTTTTGATGAAAAAACGTTATACCGTGTTGCATATCAATATGAAACACAATTCAATTTACATGACGCATACGAAAAATTATAAGGAGTGGAAATAATGCATTTTGAAACAGTTATCGGACTTGAAGTTCACGTTGAGTTAAAAACAGACTCAAAAATGTTCTCTCCATCACCAGCACACTTTGGAGCTGAACCTAACTCAAATACTAATGTTATTGATTTAGCATATCCAGGTGTTTTACCAGTTGTTAATAGAAGAGCTGTAGACTGGGCTATGCGTGCATCAATGGCACTTAACATGGATATTGCGACACATTCTAAATTTGACCGTAAAAACTATTTCTATCCAGATAATCCAAAGGCTTATCAAATTTCACAATTTGATCAACCAATTGGAGAAAATGGATACATTGATATCGAGGTAGATGGTGAAACTAAACGTATTGGTATTACTCGTCTTCATATGGAAGAAGATGCTGGTAAATCAACACATAAAGATGGATACTCTTTAGTTGACTTAAACCGTCAAGGTACACCATTAATCGAAATTGTGTCTGAACCAGATATTCGTTCACCAAAAGAAGCATATGCTTACTTAGAAAAATTACGTTCAATCATTCAATACACTGGCGTGTCTGACTGTAAGATGGAAGAAGGTTCATTACGTTGTGATGCCAACATTTCATTACGTCCATATGGCCAAAAAGAATTCGGTACTAAAACGGAATTAAAAAACCTTAACTCATTTAACTATGTAAGAAAAGGTTTAGAATATGAAGAAAAACGCCAAGAAGAAGAATTATTAAATGGTGGAACAATCGGACAAGAAACACGTCGTTTCGATGAATCTACTGGTAAAACAATTCTTATGCGTGTTAAAGAAGGGTCAGATGACTATCGTTACTTCCCAGAACCAGATATCGTACCTTTATACGTAGATGATGAGTGGAAAGAACGTGTGCGTCAAACTATTCCAGAATTACCAGACGAACGTAAAGCGAAATATGTAAATGATTTAGGTTTACCTGAATACGATGCACATGTATTAACACTTACTAAAGAAATGTCTGACTTCTTTGAAGGCGCAATTGAACATGGCGCTGATGTTAAATTAACATCTAACTGGTTAATGGGTGGTGTAAATGAGTATCTTAATAAAAATCAAGTTGATCTAGAAGATACTAAATTAACACCTGAAAACTTAGCAGGAATGATTAAACTTATTGAAGATGGCACAATGAGTAGTAAAATTGCTAAGAAAGTCTTCCCAGAATTAGCTGAAAATGGTGGAGATGCTAAACAAATTATGGAAGATAAAGGTTTAGTTCAAATCTCTGACGAAGCTACATTAACTAAATTTGTAACTGAAGCTTTAGACAATAACCCTCAATCAGTAGAAGATTATAAAAATGGTAAAGGTAAAGCAATGGGCTTCTTAGTCGGTCAAATTATGAAAGCGTCTAAAGGCCAAGCTAACCCACAAAAAGTTAACCAAATTCTAAAACAAGAATTAGATAAACGATAATATCAAATAAAATCTCCATCTCATGATAAAGAGTAGAGGTTTAGGTATAAAGAATTTATGCATAGGGAATTCGATTAATTAACGGATTCCCAAAAGCAGGATTTTCGGCAGAGGGACCCTCAGCACAGAGATTTTCAAAAAGAAAATCTACAAGCAATGCAAGCTGGGGTTACTGTTACCACTCGACAAAATTTGAGAAACAATTTTGCTCATCGTTTGGCTCTGCTCAAATCCTAAACACTTTTGTCCAGACCTCCCTCCATCACTTGAGATGGATTTTTTGTGTTTTTATAAATTTTATAATTTTTAAATAAACTGGATTAAGATAATTGGATGAAATACTTTTATCTCACTCCTAAATCATTTAATATAAGTGTATGTAAAAAAAGTTGAGGGATAATTTATGAGAAAACGTGCAAGAATCATCTATAATCCAACTTCTGGAAAGGAAATGTTTAAGCGAACTTTACCAGATGTTTTAATAAAATTAGAACGTGCAGGATATGAAACAAGTGCATATGCAACTGAAAGAGAAGGCGATGCTATACTTGAAGCGGAACGTGCACTTAAACAAAACTATGATATTCTTATCGCTGCGGGTGGCGATGGTACTTTAAATGAAGTCGTAAATGGAATTGCAGAACAACCTAATCGTCCCAAACTTGGCATTATACCAATGGGCACAGTGAATGATTTTGGTCGTGCATTACATTTACCAAGTGACATTATGGGAGCAGTTGATGTCATTATTGAGAATCACACGACGAAAGTAGATATTGGTAAAATGAATAATCGCTATTTTATCAATCTCGCAGCTGGAGGGAAATTAACCCAAGTCTCTTACGAAACACCCAGTCGCTTGAAATCAATTGTAGGACCATTTGCTTATTACATAAAAGGCTTTGAAATGTTACCCCAAATGAAAGCGGTAGATATAAGAATTGAATATGATGATAACGTCTTTCAAGGTGAAGCATTATTATTTTTATTAGGATTAACGAATTCAATGGCTGGCTTTGAAAAGCTAGTGCCTGATGCTAAGCTAGACGATGGGTATTATACTTTAATTATTGTTGAAAAGGCTAATCTAGCAGAACTGGGACATATTATGACATTAGCTTCACGTGGAGAACATACAAAACATCCGAAAGTCATCTATGAAAAAGCGAAATCTATCAATATATCTTCCTTTACAGAAATGCAACTTAATGTAGATGGAGAATACGGTGGTAAATTACCGGCTAATTTCTTAAATTTAAAACGTCATATAGAAGTATGTACACCGAAAGATATTCACAATGAAGAGTTAACTGAAGATCAACAACATGATACACAGAGTTAATTAGAACGAGATTGTTAATGATAAATATTTAATAATTTAATAAATAATAAGAAGAGGTTGAGTCATAGTTTGACAATACGGGGAATAACATCACCTACATTAAGCTACTCAAACCTCTTTTTCATGTGGGGTGAAAAAGAGTGGAAATATTAAATAAGAACGACATTAAACAAGGATATGTCGTCGATTTAACACATGAAGGTCATGGGGTGGTTAAATTTGATCGTTATCCTATATTTATTCCAAATGCGTTAATTGATGAGGAAATAGAATTTAAAATTATCAAAGTAAAGAAAAATTTCGCTATTGGTAAATTACTTGAAGTTAAACAAGCGAGCGAAGACCGTGTGGAACCACCTTGTAAATATTATTGGAAATGTGGTGGATGTCAATTACAACACATGACATATGAAGCGCAACTTGCAATGAAGAAAGAACAAGTGGTAAATCTATTTCATAGAAAAGCGCAGTTTAACGAGACGTTAATTAATGACACGATAGGTATGGAAAATCCATGGCGTTATAGAAATAAATCACAATTACCTATAGGTAAAGATAAAGACAATCACACTATTTTGGGATATTATCGTCAAAGAAGTCATGACATCATTGATATGGACAGTTGTTTAATCCAAGATCAACAACATCAAGTAATTATGAATCATGTTAAACAGTGGCTTAATGAATTTAATATCAGTATATATAATGAGCGCACTAAGAAAGGTCTATTAAGACATTTAGTTATTCGTACTGGGCATTATACAGATGAAATGATGGTCATATTTGTAACTAATGGCGCTAAATTTAAACAGGCACATTTATTAGTTGAAAAGTTAACTCAAACGTTTCCAAATATAACGAGTATTAAGCAAAATATTAATGATAGCCATTCAAACGTTATTATGGGACGACAATCCATTACTTTGTACGGTAAAGACAAAATTATTGATTCATTAAGTGATATTACATTTAAAATTAGTGATCAATCTTTCTATCAAATTAACTCAAGTCAGACGGAAAAATTATATGGCAAGGCTATTGAGTATGCACAATTAAATGGACAAGAAACAGTGCTTGATACTTATTGTGGAATTGGCACAATAGGTTTGTACATGGCGCCAGTTGCGAAGCATGTATATGGGGTAGAAGTTGTGCCATCAGCAATTAAGGATGCTAAACAAAATGCGACTTTAAACGGATTAGATAATACGACTTTTGAATGTGGTAAAGCAGAAGAAGTCATTATAGAATGGAAACAACAAGGAATTAAACCCGATGTAGTCATGGTCGATCCACCTCGCAAGGGATGCGATGAAACCTTTTTACAAACACTTCTAGCGCTTAATCCGAAACGTATTGTCTATATTTCTTGTAATCCTTCTACTCAACAACGAGATGCAAAAATTTTAGCCTCTAGTTATGACCTGAAAGAGATTACACCAGTCGACATGTTTCCTCAAACTACACACATTGAAACGGTGGCTTTGTTTGAACGCAAAGAAGACAAATAAACAATTTTTATCTTTTAAGAAGTGTGTAGTTTTTCTTTCATATGCAATTCAGTTTGATTAATATTAAGAAATGATTACAGAGTGTTTAATTTATAAAAAAAAACTTTTTTTCTTTTATTCGTCCATGTATACTATGAATGAATTAAGAGGGATAGGGGGTCATAATTGTGCATAAAATCGATTTAAATCATAACCGATTAAACTTATCGAAGTTTATTGCCATTCAAATCGTCGTAATATTATTTGCAATATTGCTAACTTATAAATGGGCTTTTTCATTTACGAAAGTTATCGAACAATCATTTTTAACTAATATAGTATTTGGTATATTAGGTTTTGGCATTGCCTTGGCTATACATGAAATGATTCATCGTTTTTCTTTTTATGTGTTTTCAAAAGGGGAGAAACCTCATTTTAAATACAAAAAAGGTATTTTATTAATTCATATTTCGAAAAAATACTTTAATAAATGGCAATTTTGTACAATTATGTTAGCTCCAGCGATTATGATTACTGCTGCATTAATGGTTTTATTTAGTTTTTATTCTTACTCATCGATTATCTTTATTTTAAGTATACATATTGGTTATTGTTTACTTGATTTATATTTAGTAGGGATCGTGTTAATTAATAAATTCAAATATGTTCAAGCCACTGATGAAGGTTTATATATGTATCACTATCAACCATTACAAGCTCAGAATGATTATGAATAATATAGTTAAGTCTCAATACAATCGTACTATGCACATCTCATGAGTTTTACTCATAGACGAAGTATAATTGTATTGAGGCTTTTTATATTTTTTATTTTCAGGAAAAGGAGGGACATAATGGCAGAAAGACGTATTGTGCATATCGATATGGATTGCTTTTACGCGCAAGTAGAAATGAGAGATAATCCGAAGCTACGAGGGAAACCTGTAATTGTAGGAGGAAAAGCAAGTAACCGTGGTGTAGTGTCGACAGCTTCGTATGAGGCACGTAAATATGGCGTTCATTCTGCCATGCCGATGTCTCAAGCACATAAACTATGTCCTAATGGTTATTATGTTAGAGCACGTTTTGATGCTTATCGTGAAGCTTCTGGTATTATTATGAATATTTTTAAAAGCTATACCGATATAGTAGAACCACTTGCTTTAGATGAAGCGTATTTAGATATTACGCATTTAGTAAGACCAGATATGCCGGCTTCTAAAATTGCTGCTTATATTCGTCGAGACATTTTCGAAAAAACGGGATTAACCTCGTCGGCGGGTGTTTCTTATAATAAATATTTGGCTAAACTAGCGAGTGGGATGAACAAGCCAAATGGCATGATGGTCATTGATTATAATAATGTGCATGAAATTCTGATGAATTTGGATATAGGGGAGTTTCCTGGTGTAGGTAAAGCGTCAAAGAAGATTATGCATGAACATGAGATTTATACTGGGAAAGATTTGTATAATAAATCGGAGTTCGAATTAATTCGTTGGTTTGGCAAAAGAGGAAGAGGTTTGTATAACAAAGCGAGAGGCATTGATAACAGTGAAGTCAAAGCGACTCGTATTCGCAAATCTGTAGGAACAGAGCGCACATTCTCGACAGATGTGAACGATGATGATGAGATTTTACAGAAAGTATGGGAGTTATCAGGAAAGACGGCAGAGCGCTTAGCGAAACTACAAAAGTCTGGCAGCACAGTGACTGTAAAGATTAAGACACATAAATATGAAACATTCTCCAAACAACGCAGTTTAAGGGAAATGGTTAGTAGTGAAACAGATATCTATAACGTGGCATATGATTTATATAACGAATTGAAAGATCCAGACGTACCTATTCGCTTAATAGGCGTAACAGTCGGAAACTTAGAACAAGCCACATATCAAAATATGACCATATATGATTTTATTTAGAAGATAAAGGTTTATCGTTATCTAGGACTAGTTTAACTCCAGAGTCTAATGTAAAAGAGTGAAATAGTTTTACTATAGTCTTTGATATTAACCTTTATCTTTTAAATTCTTACCATAAATCTGTAACATACTTTCAAGATCTTCATAGTGCTTCAACAATCTAAATGTAATCATGGCGCATGCTTTCGCATCATTTAACGCATCATGATGGCCATGAAAATCCAATTTATAATGGTTCATTAAATGTTTTAAACCATAGCGATAAGCACTAATCGTGCGTTTAGCTAATTGATAAGAGCAGAAATACATTAAAGAAGGTGTTTCGATATTTAATTGCTTTAAACTTTGATGTAGCACGTTCATATCAAATGCTGCATTATGAGCTACGACAGGAAGCCCATCAATGAATTGCAACATATAGGGATAAACATACGCAAAGCTAGGCGCATCTTTAACATCTTCAGGCTTTATACCGTGGACGGCAATATTTGTTTTTGAAAAGTAATCAAATGGATTTACTAGCGTATAGAATGATTCTACGATTTCATTATCAACTACTTTCACCATACCCACTGAACAAATACTAGTACGTTTTCCATTAGCTGTTTCAAAATCGAGTGCTACAAATGAATTACTAAACATATTCGTTTCCTTTCTTTAATTAAAGATGTTGTTAGTTTAGCTTAATATCGTCAAAAATAACAGAAAGTTGCACGCAAATAACCCGTATTACTCCTAACTGTGGGGGAGAGTAATACGGGTTAAATTTATACGTTGATTTTAAATAGAAATTGCCACTTATTCTTCATCGAATGAACGAGAAGCAAGTTCTTTTTCATAAAGATATAAAGTGTTGCAATCGTCACCGATACGAGTTAAGTAGTCGATATGAGTTTCAAAAGTAGATTCCTCTTCAACTTGTTCATCTAAGAACCAATTTAAGAATGAAGTTGTTGCATAATCTTTATCTTTTTGAGCAATTTCAGATAAGTTATAGAAACGACGTGTTACATCTTGTTCTTGTGCTAAACCATCTTTGAAGGTTTCTAAGATTGATTTGAAATCAGTTTTTGGTGCAGGAATTTCTTTGAATTCTGCACGTTCTCCACGATCATTGATATAATCATAGATTTTTTTACCGTGGAAGCGTTCTTCTTTAGCTTGTTGGATATAGAAATTAGCAAAACCTTCATAAGATTTATCATCACAATAAGCTGCCATTGCCATATATGCGTGAGCTGCGTAGTATTCATGATTCATTTGGTCATTTAATGCTTCTAATAAGTCTTTACTTAACATAATTAAGTCACCTCAAATATAAAATTTAATCATCTCTGTTTGTTCTTTTTGAGTATAACAAATTTATTCTCATTAGTAAATAATAATTATTATAATCTAGAGTGTATATTATCATTTCTAATTGAGAATGTTTTTTGTTATACCCGTAACGTGTTATAATTATGCGAGTGAATTAAACAAGGAGGAAACTCATGAGACAATGGACTGCAACCCACTTAGCTAAATTGGCCCGTAGAGCAAGTATCGCAGCTGGTAAAAAGGGTACTGACTTACCTGGTCAAATTGCACGTAGAGTGGATCAAAATATATTACGTAAATTAGCCGCACAAGTAGATGATATCGTCTTCGTAAGTGGTACGAACGGAAAAACTACTACTTCTAACTTAATTGGTCATACCTTAAAAGCGAATAATATCGATATTGTTCATAATAACGAAGGTGCAAATATGGCGGCTGGTATTACGTCAGCATTTATTATGCAATCGACTAAAAATACAAAAGTAGCGGTAATTGAAATTGATGAAGGTTCTATTCCGCGTGTATTAAAAGAAGTTACACCAACGATGATGATTTTTACCAACTTTTTCCGAGATCAAATGGACCGTTTCGGTGAAATTGATATTATGGTTAATAATATAGCAAAATCAATTAGCAACAAAGGGATTAAGTTATTACTTAATGCAGATGATCCATTTGTGAGTCGTCTTAAAATCGCAAGTGATACAATTGTTTATTATGGCATGAAAGCACATGCCCATGAATTTGAACAAAGTACAATGAATGAAAGTAAATACTGTCCTAATTGTGGTAGATTATTAGAATATGATTACATACATTACAATCAAATAGGACATTACCATTGTACATGTGGTTTCAAACGCGAAGCGCCTAAATATGAAGTGAACACATTTGAGGTCTCCCCGTTCTTGAAATTAAATGTTAATGATGCGCAATTTGATATGAAAATAGCTGGAGATTTCAATGCTTACAATGCTATCGCAGCTTATTCAGTTTTAAGAGAATTAGGACTTAACGATGAGTCAATTCGCAAAGGCTTTGAAACTTATACTTCTGATAACGGTCGTATGCAGTACTTTAAACTAAATGGGAAAGAAGCAATGATTAATTTAGCTAAGAACCCTGCAGGTATGAATGCTAGTTTATCAGTAGGCGAGCAACTTGAAGGTCAGAAAGTTTATGTCATCAGTTTAAATGATAATGCAGCAGATGGTCGTGATACGTCTTGGATTTATGACGCTGATTTTGAAAAATTAAGCGAACAAGATATTGAAGCAATTATAGTAACAGGTACACGTGCAGAGGAATTACAATTGCGTTTGAAATTAGCAGAAGTCACTGTTCCTATTGTGCTTGAAAAGGATATTTACAAAGCGACAGCATTAACGATGAATTATAGTGGTTTCACTGTAGCCATTCCGAACTATACGTCATTATCACCAATGCTTGAACAACTTAATCGTTCATTTGTAGGAGGGCAATAAATATGAATGAATTAACTGTCTATCATTTTATGTCAGATAAATTGAACTTATATAGTGACATCGGGAATATTATCGCCCTTAAGCAACGTGCTAAAAAACGTAATATCAAATTAAATGTTGTAGAAATCAATGAAACAGAAGGCGTTACTTTAGATGAATGTGATATCTTCTTTATCGGTGGCGGAAGCGATAGAGAACAAAGTATCGCTACGAAAGAATTAAGTAAGATTAAATCAAAATTAAAAGAAGCGATTGAAGATGGTATGCCAGGCCTTACGATTTGTGGTGGTTACCAATTCTTAGGTACTAAATATATCACTCCAGATGGCACCGAGTTAGAAGGTCTAGGTATTTTAGACTTTTATACCGAATCACGTACTGATCGCTTGACTGGAGATATCGTGATTGAAAGCGAAACGTTTGGTACAATCGTCGGCTTTGAAAATCATGGTGGCCGTACGCATCATAACTTCGGTACATTAGGCCATGTTAAGGTTGGTTATGGAAATAATGAGACGGACAAACGTGAAGGCATACATTATAAAAACTTATTAGGTACGTACTTACATGGACCGATTTTACCTAAAAATCATGAGTTAACAGATTACCTATTGGAAAAAGCATGTGAACGTAAAGATATTCCTTTTGAACCAAGACAACTTGATAACACTGAAGAAGAAGCTGCAAAACGTGTCATCGTTGAACGTTCAGCGAAAAATTAAATATAAATAAAAAAGGCTGAGACAAAATAAAATGTTTCAGCCTTCATTAGCATTATGGCAGTAGCTGACTGATTTGAAAATGCGCTTAAATCAAGCTTTTTTCAAACCTAGTCATCCTTGCCGGGGAGCGGGGCCCCAACATAGAGAGTTTCGAAAAGAAAGTCTACGGTCAACGCGAGTTGGGGATACAACGAAATTATTTTAATTTCTGTCCCGCTCCCTTTCTTTGTCTTCAAATCGAGTATCAAGTATTCTATAAATTAATAAAATTTCATAGATGAGATGACTTTTGATTTGATTTTGGTCAAATTCTTCTAATAATTTAACAGAAGATTTTAATGTTGAAGCAGCTTCCTTTTGTCGAACAAATTCATCGCTTGATGGAATATGATTGATACTATTACTAATTTTAATCATTGCCATTTTTTCATCTGCAGTAAATTTAAGATGAATATCTTTAGGCAAGTATATGATATTAGAAAGATGGGTAGCCAATAAACGATCACTATAAGCACGGTTTGATATATCTTTTAATCGTTTCCATTCTTTTTCTTTGTTTTTATGGTACCTTAACTCATCACGTTGGTAACCAATTAATGTTTCTGTTTTTGTATTTAGTCCTACTAATTTATCAAGTAAATCATTGCTTTCATCAGATTGAAATTTGCCTAGTAATAATTCTTGGCATCTAATTGCGAATAATTTGTACATTTTATGTTCTGTAACCGATAAATTATCTTCTATTTGTTGATAATATTTGGGGGGTAAGACGATGAAGTTAACTAATCCTGCAGTTACTAACCCAATTAAAGCTGTTAATAATCTGGAAAAGAAATTAAAGAAATAGGCATGATGAATACCGGGAATCATCGCCATAGCGGTTAGTACTGCTACTGTTGTACCCACTTGTAAGTTTAATTTAGTACACAATAAAATAGTGAATACTGCAGCAAACGTATAGGATAAAGGAGATGTATCTCCAAATATATAAGTAAATATCACTGCAAATAGTGCACCAATCACTGTAGCAGGTAATCTACGGTAACCCTTTTTTAAGGAAGCCTTAGCAGTAGGTTCAATCGTAACGATTGCAGTAAGTATTGCGAAGATCGGAGTTAGGTTTAACATTAAACAAAATAAGGACGTTAGAAAGGTCGCTAACCCTGTTTTAATTGTTCTAGCCCCAATAATATGCTTATACCATTTATTCATGAATCTATAAATCCTCTCGTTGACCCGAAAATAATTCTAAATATATTTGAAAATAATAATTATTAACGTTTTGTTTATCATATTTAGTATATCAAAAAATTTTTGGTATAATAAGATGTAACAACAATTAAAAAGGAACGGGATAAAATGATTGTAAAAACAGATGAAGAATTACAAGCCTTAAAGGAAATAGGTTATATTTGTGCAAAGGTTAGAGACACAATGCAAGAGGCGACTAAACCTGGTATCACAACGAAAGAATTAGATAATATTGCTAAAGAATTATTTGAAGAACACGGAGCAGTTTCAGCACCAATTCACGATGAGAACTTCCCAGGTCAAACTTGTATTAGTGTAAATGAAGAAGTTGCACACGGTATTCCTGGCAAACGCATCATCCGTGAAGGTGACTTAGTTAACATTGATGTTTCTGCTTTGAAGAATGGCTACTATGCTGATACAGGTATTTCATTTGTAGTAGGAAAAGCGGATAATCCATTAAAACAAAAAGTTTGTGATGTTGCTATTATGGCTTTTGAAAATGCAATGTCTAAAATTAAACCAGGCACTAAATTAAGTAATATTGGTAAAGCAGTTCATGCCACAGCTCGCCAAAACGATTTAACTGTTATTAAAAACTTAACAGGCCATGGTGTAGGACAATCATTACATGAAGCACCTAATCATGTAATGAACTACTATGATCCTAAAGATAAAACACTTTTAAAAGAAGGTGTCGTCATCGCAGTAGAACCATTTATTTCTTCCAAAGCAACATTTGTAACAGAAGGTAAAAATGAATGGGCATTTGAAACGAGAGATAAAAGTTTTGTTGCGCAAATCGAGCATACAGTTATCGTTACAAAAGATGGCCCAATCTTAACAACTAAAATTGACTAATAGTAAATAAATGATGATGTAACGTTAATATAAAGCACAAGCCCTTAAAAGAGTGTCATTTACTCTTTTGAGGGCTTTTTAACTATTTCAGCGAATAATAAAGTAAGCACTAGACTTAATCCTGAAGATGCACCTGTGATTGTTTGTTACATATATTGGTACTTAAGTATGAGATGAATATGGTTCCTAAGCCTATATTAAGTAATATTTAAAAGAATTATAATAAAACTTAATCAGGGACGAGGTGGTTCTATGAATTATATAGATTTATATTTAAATCATTTTCTAAAAACAATAAATAGACAAAATATTAATGACTATCACATAGCGTTAGATAATAAATTAAAAAGTATTGAAAGATATATAGCTTATTTAAAAACGAAAAAGATTCAAATGAATAAGTTGATTGACAGTTTAACAGCAACATTAGAAAATAAGTATATTGATATAACAAATATGTACAATATTAAAAGTGCTCAAGAAATTAATAATTGTGAAATTGAAAGTTTAAAAAGACAATTAGATATGTGTGAAGATTATTGCGCTAGAATAGAAGCGAATATTCACCGTTGTTCAAGAGAATGCGTATCAACACAGGAGCAGTGTGATATTATTGAGCAAATAAGTGTAATAGCTTAAAAATATAGAAAGATAAGGGGGCGATAGATTGACACGTAAGTATATATCAACAGAATTATTAATTATTTTTACAGCTTTAATGATTATTGCGAATTTTTACTATATCTTTTTCGAAAAGATAGGTTACCTATTCGTACTATTATTAGGATGTATATTAGTTTATATT
The DNA here is from genome assembly GCF_022815905.2 of Staphylococcus sp. NRL 16/872. NCBI lineage: Bacteria > Bacillati > Bacillota > Bacilli > Caryophanales > Staphylococcaceae > Staphylococcus > Staphylococcus sp. NRL 16/872. The sequence continues at coordinate 973,477 of NZ_CP119327.1, forward strand.
GGCTACCTTTACTTTCACAAAGTAAGGGGGCTCTTAGCGTTTTGGATAGGTGTACTACTTATTGCTTTTACATTGTTATCCAATAAATATACTATTATCATTTTATTTATTTTCTTAGTTATCGTTATAATAAGATATCTAATTTTCAAATTTAAGCCTTTAAATATAGTTGCGTCTGAAGAAGAAGTGACTTCTCCTCAGTTTATTAAACAAAAATGGTTTGGTGAGCAACGTACACCAGTTTATGTGTATAAATGGGAAGACGTGCAAATCCAACATGGCATAGGAGATATTCACATCGATATGACTAAAGCAGCCAATATTAAAGAAAATAATACCATTGTTGTAAGACATGTATTAGGAAAAATTCAGCTTATTGTTCCTACTAATTACAACATTAATTTACACATGGCAGCTTTCTACGGCACGGCTTATTTAAATGGTCAATCATATAAAGTTGAAAATAATCATATTCAAGTTGAAGAAAAACCAAAAGAAGAAAATTATAATGTTAATATTTATATATCAACATTTATAGGTGATGTTGAGGTGGTTTATAGATGAATCACTACTTAAGAGCTATTGGTTCCATGTTAATCCTTGTGTATAGCATGTTAACCGCGTTCTTATTTATTGATAAAGTATTCGTTAATATTATTTATTTTCAGGGGATGTTTTATGCTCAGATATTTGGGATACCCGTCTTCTTATTTTTAAATCTAATTATTATTTTATTATGTATTATTGTTGGCTCGATCTTAGCTTATAAAATCAACCAACAAAATCATTGGATAAAAAATCAAATAGAACACGCTATTGAGGGTGAAACGGTAGGCATCAATGATCAAAATATTGAATTATATAATGAAACAGTTGATATTTATCAAACGCTCGTACCATTGAATCAAGAGTTACATCGTTTAAGAATTAAAACCCAAAATTTAACCAATGAAAATTATAATATGAATGATGTCAAAGTGAAAAAAATCATTGAAGATGAACGTCAGCGTTTAGCACGTGAATTACATGATTCTGTAAGTCAGCAACTTTTCGCAGCTAGTATGATGCTCTCAGCCATTAAAGAAACTAATTTAGAACCTCCACTCAATCAACAAATTCCAGTGCTTGAAAAAATGGTTCAAGAATCTCAATTAGAAATGCGAGCATTACTATTACACCTTCGTCCACTCGGTCTTAAAGATAAGACGCTAGGGGAAGGTATTAAAGACTTGGTCATTGATTTACAGAAAAAGGTACCTATGAAAGTAATTCATGATATTGAAGAATTTGAAGTTCCTAAGGGGATTGAAGATCATTTATTTAGAATTACACAAGAGGCTATTTCTAATACGTTGCGTCATTCAAATGGTACGAAAGTAACCGTAGAATTATTCAATAAAGAAGATTATTTATTATTGCGTATTCAAGACAATGGTAAAGGATTTAATGTAGATGAAAAGCTAGAACAAAGCTATGGTCTAAAGAATATGCGAGAACGTGCGTTAGAAATTGGGGCAACTTTTCATATTGTTTCTTTACCAGATTCAGGGACAAGAATTGAAGTGAAAGCACCATTACATAAGGAGGATGATTTATATGGCGATTAAAGTACTATTTGTGGATGACCACGAAATGGTTCGTATTGGAATTTCAAGTTATTTATCAACGCAAGAAGATATTGAAGTCGTGGGAGAAGGCGCATCCGGTAAAGATGCAATTGCTAAGGCGCATGAATTACAACCTGATTTAATATTAATGGATTTACTTATGGATGATATGGACGGCGTGGAAGCTACGACCCAAATAAAAAAAGATTTACCTCGCATTAAAGTAGTCATGCTTACAAGTTTTATAGAAGATAAAGAAGTCTATAGAGCATTAGATGCTGGGGTAGATAGTTATATTTTAAAAACAACAAGTGCTAAAGATATAGCTGAAGCGGTGCGTAAAACATATAACGGTGAAGCAGTATTTGAACCAGAAGTGTTAGTGAAAATGCGTAATAGAATGAAAAAAAGAGCAGAATTATATGAAATGTTAACTGAACGTGAAATGGAGATATTGCTACTAATTGCAAAAGGATATTCTAACCAAGAAATAGCAAGCGCGTCTCATATTACAATCAAAACAGTGAAAACACATGTAAGTAATATACTGAGTAAATTAGAAGTACAAGATAGAACTCAAGCTGTTATATATGCTTTCCAACATAATTTAATTCAATAATGAAAAAACAAAGGTCAAGACGAAATTGCGTCTTGACCTTTATTTTTCATTATTATTTATTATCTTTATTATCGTCATTCTCATGACTGAATTTATCTTTAATTTTATCAGTCATTGATTCTTTTTCTTCAGTTTTATTATCAGGATCTTTGTCTACTTTATAATCCTCATCTTGTCCAAGAGATGTTTGTTTATATTCATAAGTTGTATCTTCGTTGTAATGGTTCTGATTATTATCATCGTGTTTTAATGCTGCTTCTTCTGGTGTTTGGCCTTTAATGACTTTTCTTTGATGAATGATGGCATTAATTTCTGCGCCTACTAGAATAATAAAACTAGTTAAATAGATCCAAATTAATAAAATGATAATACCTGCGATACTACCATAGGTTTTAGAATAGTTACCAAAGTTAGAAATGTAGAAACCGAATGCAAATGAACCAATTAACCAAATAACTGATGTGAAGATTGCACCTGGTAAAACTGATTTTAATTTCGTTTTAACATTTGGCGCTACAGAATAAAGAATAGTGAATAAAATTAAGATAATAATTAATGGAAGAATGACTTGAACTAAATTAAATATCCATTTAATTTCTTCATCTAAACCTAACGGACCAAAGAGATAATGTGCGATAACTGAACCCATTGTAGGTAATGTCATAGCTGCTAAAAAGACAACACCTAAAACAACAGTGAATACTACACTTAATAATTTTAATACAATACCATTTCGATTATCCTCAACATCATAAGCAACGTTGAATGAGTTCATAATCGCAGTCATACCGTTAGACGCTGACCAAATTGCTAAAATCAAACCAATAGACAGTAAGCCACCACTAGAGTTTTTAGTGACATCGTTAATCACGCCTTTAATTAGAGTTGATGTCTCTGCTGGCGCATTACTTAATAAATCAGTAATCTGTTTTTGATCTAAATTAAATAGCGGTAAAAGTGTTAATAAAAAGATAAGCATAGGGAACATAGCTAAAACAAAATGATAGGTCATTTGTGCAGCTAAACCTGAGGCATCATCTTTCCCAATACGATAAATTAAATATGAGAAAAAATTAGAGTCTTTAGTGTATTTCGCAGGTTTGTTCAATCTTGAAACAAATAACACTTGGCTATCTTTTTTGGGTTCTTTCGATTGAAATTCTTGAGGTTCTACATATGTACGATCAACCTTAATCTTATCTTTCTCCTCATTCTCTTTATCTTTAATTGAATTAAGATATTTCGAATTTGATTGATTTTGATTAGACATAACAATCTCCTTTGTTCAATAAACAATAAATACTTTTTAAAATTAAAGGCAAAATTTCTTTATAAAAAGAATTTTGCCTTTAATTATCAATTATTTGCCGATACGATTATTTTTACGATTTACAAACGTATCTTTAGCATCTTTAATTGATCTTTCTAATTCTGGATTGTTACGGCGAATTTCTTCAATTGTATCTTTCCAGTATAGAACTTCATCTTTAATAGAACTAATTTTAGAAGGTTTACGAGAACGATTACCTTCTTTAATATCTTTAATAGATTGAATTAATGAATTACGTGTTGATTTATCAGCTAATGTAGCTGCGCCACCAACAACAGCACCAATAATAATACCAGGAATGAATTTGTTTTGCATTTATTTTACCCCTCTTTCAAATTTGCATCTTTAACGATGAAATCGATTAAATTGTCACAAGATGATTGTACCATTTCATACACGCCTTCGAAATTATTTGTGTAATAAGGATCAGGTACATCACTTTCTTCCATGTTACTAAATTCTAGCAGTTTGAACAATTGTCCTTTGAGATTAGGATTAATAGACTTAATATTATTTACATTACTTTGATCCATTGCAATGATATAATCAAAGTCATCATCAGGTTCAAAAAGCTCACTAATCATGCCATCAAAAGGTACATTATGACGTTTTAGAATATCTTGGGTACCCTCATGAGGAGGTTCACCTAAATTCCAACGGCCTGTACCTCTTGAATGAACTGTAATTCCAGAAATACCACGATCTTTTAAACGCTGACGCATAATTGCCTCAGCCATAGGAGAACGACAAATATTTCCTAGACAGACAAAAGCTACATCTATCAATATACATACCTCCAAACAATAATATAAAACCATTTTATAGTTAATTTAAACATTTAGAAAGTAATAAATTTACTAAATTCTATAAAAGTTTATTAAATATTCATACTTTGATAAAATATTGAAATAAAGAGGTGAAGAATATGGCACAAAGTAATGAAGAAATGATTAAAGATATTAGAAAGAAATTAAACATAGTTAATCAAGGTTTACTAAATCCAGATAAATTTACAGAAGCAAACCATCAAGATATAAAAGAAATTCATAGTTTTGTGATGTCCAAAGAATCATTTTCACCAAGTGAAGTAACAGCGATAGCAGACGAATTAGGTAATTTACGTCAGGACTAAGGAGGAATCTTAAATGGCAACATTGAATTATGAAGAGAAATTACAACAATATGCAGAATTATTAGTAAAGGTAGGGATGAATGTTCAGCCTGAACAACCTGTTTTTATAAGAACATCTGTAGAGACAGTGGAATTAACGCGCTTAATTGTTGAAGAATCTTATAAAGCTGGCGCTTCAGATGTCAGAGTAGTATATGGCGATCCTAGATTAAGTCGATTAAAATACGAATATGAATCTGTTGATACTTTTGAAAATACACCAGTAAAATCATATGATGTTGAAGAACGTATGGATTATGCAAACCGTGGGGCTGCGAATTTAGCGTTATTGTCTGAAGATCCAGATTTAATGAATGGAATTGATTCTAAAAAATTAAAAGCATCTCAGATGAAATATGCACAAGCGTTTAAAGGTTATATGGAAGGTAGCCAAAAAAATAAATTTCCTTGGGTAGTTGCCGCATTTCCATCTAAAGCATGGGCAAAACGTGTATACCCTGAATTATCCGAAGATGAAGCTTTTGAAAAATTTGTTGACGAAGTATTTGATATCGTGCGCATTGATGGTAATGATCCAGTTGAAAATTGGAAAAATCATGTTGAAAATCTAAGTGTGCATGCGAATAAACTACAAGAGAAAAATTATAAAGCATTACATTATCTATCTGAAGGAACAGATTTAGTAGTGGGCTTAACAGAAGGTCATATTTGGGAAGACGCTACAAGTTACGTTAATGGTGATCAACAACCTTTCATCGCGAACATTCCTACTGAAGAAGTGTTCACAGCGCCAGACCGCAATAATGTCAATGGTTACGTAACGAATAAGCTTCCATTAAGCTACAACGGCACTATTATTGATGGATTTACATTGACTTTCAAAGATGGTGTTATTGTTGATTATAAAGCTGAAAAAGGTGAAGACGTATTAAGAGACTTAATTGATACGGACGAAGGCTCTAAACGTTTGGGTGAAGTTGCACTTGTGCCAGATGATTCACCGATTTCTAATCGTAATACTATTTTCTACAATACTTTATTTGATGAGAATGCATCATGTCATTTAGCTATTGGCTCAGCTTATGGTTTCAACGTTAAAGGTGGCACAGAAATGACTACTGAAGAGAAGATTGCTAGTGGATTAAATGATTCAAATACACACGTAGACTTTATGATTGGTAGTTCAGATTTAACGATTTACGGCATTCTTCATGATGGCAGTAAAGAATTAGTTTTTGAAAATGGGAACTGGGCCCAATAACACATTAGAAAGATAGATTATATAAAAGGGGTAGTCAAAATGTCACAAACGCAAGTTGAGAAAAAATCGATGTCTGAGTCTAAAAGTATTAAAGCCAAACAAGTCTTTCCACAAGACACAAACCATCATCACACAATGTTTGGTGGTTCTTTAATGGCTAATATAGATGAAATTGCTGCGATTACTGCAATGAAACATGCGAATGCACAAGTAGTGACAGCATCTACAGATTCAGTTGATTTCTTAAGACCAATTAAAACAGGCGATATTACATCATATGAAGCAATGGTAAGTTATGCAGGCACAAGTTCAATGGAAATCTGTGTGCAAATTATTATTGAAGACGTATTAAATAAAGAAAGACACTTAGCTGCATTAAGCTTTTTAACATTTGTAGCATTAGGTGACGATGGTAAACCTGTACAAGTACCAAAAGTTTACCCAGAAACTAAAGTAGAAAAATGGTTCTACGAAAGCGCACCTAAACGCGTTCAACGTAGAAAAGATAGACGCGAAGAAAGTAAAAGTACATTAGATTTTCTTTCAAACGCACAAAATATCGAAGAAGTATAATAGGGAAGAGACTTAAAATTAATGTTTTGGTCAAAGGACAAAGGCAATTTCTATTAAAATATAGAAATTGCCTTTTGCTTGTTAATTTATTTTAATGATGCGTGTTAAATAAAATAATATGCGAGACATTTGTTTTAAATATTTTAATGTAAAATTACATATGAATATACAGTGTTATAGTGAGGATTTATTAATGAACCTAATTGCTAGAATACTTAGATAAGAAATTCTAGGGATGACCTACGAGTGTGCGCGTGGAGAAAAGGAACGTAAGCGTTCACACACATACATAAATAGTTCTAAAATGGATAATGGAACGTAGTTGAGTGCGGGGCCCCAGCACAAAGACTTTCGCATAGAAAGTCTACAAACAAAGCAAGCTGGGGAAGGAACTTAAGTGTTTACACACTTAAGTAAGTAGTTCTAGTGATTAAAATCAAAGAACGTCTTTACATGACTACAGGCTTGAGCCTTTCCCGCAAGAAAGCGTCGCAACAAAATGAGTAACATTCATCTAAGATTTTCTTTTCGAGCCAATAATACGAAGTAGTATAAATAAAGACGCCAGTAAATGAAATTATAAAAAATCATTTACTGGCTATTTTAAAATTTATGTTCCAACCGCTTCTTTTACTTAATTAAAGATGTGTTCACCATGCATAGCGATTTCGTTTTGTCTGAAATTCGTATTTGGATAATACATATTTTTTACTAACACATTTGGTCCTAAACAATGAAAAGCTTCACAATGACAATTTAAAGACTTAGCTAAGTCACTATCTAACCATGAGTTAAATACATCCGTTAATTTATCACGTCGAATATTTGAAATTGTTCCATTTTCATCACCAAAATCAGTCACAATGACGTCGCCACTAAACACGTTAACATTTAAACGACTACGTCCGTCTGGGTCATTACGCATCGTCACATTTTTGGCATCTCTTAAACGTTGTAATAACGCTTGATCATTTTCATCATTAATGCATGGATAAATAGGTAAAGTACCAAATAACATCCATACATTTTCATCACGAATGTCTAATAAATGATGAATGGCTGTTTTCATTTCTTTAAGCGATAATACATTAAGTTGACTTGCGAAATCAGCAGGATACATAGGATGAACTTCATGTCTACTACACTTCATATCATTCACAATTTCATTATGTATCTTATCTAAATAAGGTAAAGTGCTTTGATTTAACATTGTTTCTGCTGAGACAAACATACCTTGTTCAGATAAAGTACTTGCATTGTCTAACATCTGTTCATATAATTTCAACTTAGCTTTTAGTGGTGGCTGTTTCTTCATTGCACCAAAGCCAACATCAGTAAATTCTTGAATTGTACCCCAGTTATGAGAAATGTGCATGACGTCAATATATTCAGCAATATCTAAGTAACGATCTTGAGGAAGTGTTAAATTAGAATTCATTTGTACATAAATACCGCGATTCTGCGCATATTTTAAAAGTGGTTTCACAACATTTTTAATGGATTTCTTAGAAAACATTGGCTCACCACCCGTAATAGACATCGTACGTAAATGAGGAATTTCATCTAAACGTCTATAAATGAGGTCCATAGGAAGGGGGTCCGGATCTTTTGTTTGTAATGTATAACCTACCGCACAATGACTACAACGCATATTACATAAATTTGTAGTTGTAAATTCAATATTACTTAAGGTTAAGTTACCGTATTCTTCAATATCATTGTAGGCTTCCCATGGATCATTTGTAATCGAAATGGGTTTTTTACTATTTGTCATCAACATTATTATTACTCCTAAACTTATAAATTCCTTTCTCCGTTGCTAAAAAGTACAGTAAACATTATTAAGATTATATCCCTTTTTGTCAAATTCTGTTAGGATTAAATTAACGTAAATGTTAAATAAAATATTTTTTATGAAGGAGTGCTTATTTTAATGAACGAAAATCAAACTATTGATCAAATTAAAAGTCGTTTATCAAAATTTTTAGAGGATATCGATCATGTTAACCCAGATGAAGTAAGTGTTGAAGACATTGATGAATGGATCGGCTTACTTGATCAATTAGAAGAGAAGGTAAAACAAGTCTCTAAATAACTGGATTATAGCTAAATTTTTAAGTGAAGAACCATAATTCATATGTTTAAAATCCTTTCAATTTGTCTATATATAAAATATATAAATTAGTTAAGAAAGGTGATACACATATGACTAAAAAAGTAGCAATTATCTTAGCAGACGAATTTGAAGATATTGAATTAACAAGTCCCAAAGAGGCTTTAGAAGAAGCTGGATTTGAAACAGAAATTATTGGTGATACTGCTAACGCGGAAGTAGTTGGAAAACATGGCGAAAAAGCTACAGTAAATGTAAGTATTGCCGATGCTAAACCAGAAGATTATGATGCGTTATTAATTCCGGGTGGCTTCTCACCAGATCACTTACGTGGAGACGCTGAAGGTCGTTATGGTACATTCGCTAAATACTTCACTAAAAATGATGTGCCAACATTCGCAATTTGCCACGGCCCTCAAGTATTAATTGATACTGATGACTTAAACGGACGTACTTTAACAGCTGTATTAAATGTACGTAAAGACTTATCAAATGCAGGGGCAAATGTTGTTGATGAATCAGTAGCTGTTGACAATAACATCGTTACAAGCCGTACACCTGATGACTTAGATGATTTCAATAGAGAAATCGTAAAACAATTAGAAGACTAATTATATTTAATATAATGAATTGAAATTTGAAGCATAAGTTTGTTTCAAGCAAGACTGTCCATGAAGTTGCTAGCTTTGTGGACAGTTTTTTTGTATAGCCAATAGTCTGATAGGTAGTACACCTTGGGACTGATTTTTCATGATAAGTATAGCTAAAAATATAAACTACTGTTAAACTCTCAATTATAGAGTGAGTTTAAGTAAAGGAGCTAGCGCATGAAAAGAAGCCAAAGATATAACAACTCGCCTGAGAGCTATTCGCATCATCAAAATGAACCACATTATAATACGTATTACAGACCTGTAGGTAAACCACCTAAAAAGAAAAAAAGTAAACGTATTTTTTTAAGAATATTTATTATTTTAGCTATCCTATTTGCAATATTTACTGGTTTAATGTACTTTTTGTCTTCAAGAGCGAATGTGGATGCTTTACAAACGATTGAGAATAAAAATAGCTATGTTCCAGTAGATAATATGCCTGATTATGTTAAAGGGGCATTTATATCGATGGAAGATGAACGATTTTATAAACACCATGGATTTGATGTAAAAGGGACTGTTCGTGCAATATTTTCCACAATTGGTGAACATGATGTTCAAGGTGGCAGTACGATTACTCAACAAACTGTGAAAAACTATTATTATAGCAATGAACGATCATTTACCAGAAAACTTAAAGAATTATTTGTAGCCCATAAAGTAGAGCAAGAATATAATAAAAATCAAATTTTAAGTTTTTATTTAAATAATATTTATTATGGTAGTGATCAATATACGATTGAAGGTGCAGCAAACCATTACTTTGGTTCTACTACAAATCAAAATAATAGTAGTATGCCGAAGATAACGGTATTGCAAAGTGCTATTTTAGCAAGTAAAGTGAATGCACCAAGTGTTTATGACATCAATAATATGTCCGATAATTTTAAAAATCGGATTAAAACAAATTTAGAAAAAATGAAGCAACAAGATTTCATAAATGATAGTCAATACGAGGAAGCATTATCACAACTTAATAATTACTAAATAAAAATCATGAATGAAGAATAAGATGTGTATAACGTCTTAATCTTCATTCTTTTTATTTTTTAAAGAGAGTTAAAATATTTTGAGAGTAGGGGGAGCTATTATAAAATAATAATTGTTGCAGTTGGAAATATTTTTGGCCAGTTATCATAATTCATTTATAGAAAAGGAGGGAAAGTCATGCCTAAAATCACTAAAATTGAAGTACAAAAAAAGAATAAAGAACGTTTCAATCTGTTCCTAGATGAAGAGTTTGAAATGGGAATAGATATCGATACGTTAGTAAAATTTAATTTGAAAAAAGGCCAAATTATTGAAGCGGCTGATATGGAACAAATTCAGAAATATGAACATTATAGATTGGGTGTTAATATAGCCATTCAATATTTATCGTATAAAAAAAGAACTGAAAAAGAAGTGCGTCAACATTTGGAAAAAAATGAAATAAGTGATGTTGCTATTCAACAAGTAATTGATTATTGCTACAAAGAAAAATATATCAATCACAATGATTACGCCGAAAGTTTAAAAAATACAATGATTAATACGACGGATAAAGGCCCAGAAGTATATAAACAGAAATTGTACCAAGTAGGGGTAGAACCTAACATTATTAATCATTTCGTGGCAATTTATGAAGAAGAACAGCCTTTAGAAGCAGTAATTAATGTAGCTCAAAAAATCATGAAAACGAAAAAGGGCCCAGAAAGCAAAGTGAAACAAAAAGTTTTACATAGCTTGATTCAAAAAGGGTATTCTATAGAAGTGGCTAATCAAGCCATGAGTGAACTAGATTTTACGCAAGATGAAGCAATGATGGACGATTTATTACAGCGAGATCTAGAAAAAGTTTATAATAAACAGCGTCGTAAATATGATGGGCAAATGCTTGTGATGAAAACCATTGAGTCGCTTATGAGAAAAGGCTATAAATATGATAAAATTAAAAATAAATTAGAGGAAAGTGGTATTTCTGATGAATGATAAAAAACTCAGTGAAATGTCTGAACAAGAATTAAGACATGAAATTCAAACGTATAAAGAGAAAATGCGTAAAGCAGAAATGAATGGCATCATGAACGAATATGATGTATATCAGAGTAAAGTGATTGTGGCAGAAAGTTATTTAGTAGATCGTAATAAAATTGAGTTTGGCAGAATATATAAATTAACGGATGGCAGCGAGCAATATTTTAAAGTTGAACGCTTAAAAGGTATATTCGCATGGGGATACAGAATTAACAGTTCTAATCCTGAAGAAGGTTTACCGATTGCTTTATTAAAAATTTAGAAGGATGTAACAAGAATGGGAAGTTCAATAGTTTTAAAGTTACTTAACGTTACGCAATATTATAGAAGTAAAAAAGATAGGAAATGGTATTTACCATTTGGCTATGCTGCTGAAGACATTGAGTTAAATAAAATTTCATTACATATATATCAAGGTGAAGCGCTAGCAATTATCGGAGAACCTGGCTCATCAAAAACATTGCTGGGTAGAATTATGTCTGGTGACATCAAACCCGATAGAGGGAAAGTTATCCAATCGGTATCTACATATTATGGTGATATTAAAGATAAACATTTATTAAATATTACTGTTGAAGAATATACTAAAGATATTCAACGACTGTTTACATATGAAACAACGTCGCATAACGTGGAACAAATTATTAAATTTGCACACTTGGATGAGAAAGCTTCTACGAAAGTGAATGAACTCAGTCATTCAGAATTTGCGCAATTGATATTGAGTATAGCCAGAGTTTGCCGTAGTGAAGTAATCATACTAAATCATATCATTGAGCATCTCAGTGATGATTTTCTAGAAAAAGCTAAACAACTTTCTAAAGATTATGTATCAGATAATTTATCAATGGTATTTATTGATAATGATGTGAAAAAGGTTGCTCAAGTAAGTAACTACGTTGCATGGATTTCGCATGGACAGTTGCGATTAGAAGGATCATTGAATCAAGTATTGCCTGTATTTAAAGAACATGAACGTGATAGATTGAGCGTTGAAGGTGAAGAAGAACAACAAAACTTTGATTTGGATTGGAAAGAAAATCGAAGTCGATTACCTGAAATGAGCTATAACTTTAAAAGAGTTGAACGATATAAACATGTTAAAATTCCAGATTTCATAGTAAAATTTTGGACTATTTTAATAGCAGGATTAATAGCTTTAGTGTTACTTGCTGCATTAGTAGTGAATAATGTTGGTAAAATAGAAATACCAACAAATGAAGTTCAAAAGAAAGTACAAAATAAAGACAAGGATCCATTTGAAGAGAAATTAGCATATGGTCTTGTACTGGATAAATCAGTTAAATTAACTGGAGAAGAGAATCTCGATATTCCTAAATATAGTTTCGTAACTATTACAGGTGAAAGTGCAAAAAATTATCGTGTTGTTGTAGATGATAAAAATTATGAAATTGGAAAGAGTAAACTGCAATACTTTAATCCAGCTGCACTTTATGAATCACATGAATTTAAAACATTAGCGCCATATATGAAATCAAATTATAGTAACTATGTTGATTATTTCAATGGAGAATTACATAAAAAGCATGACAAAGTTAAAAAAACGCTGGTCCCTGAAAAAGATCAACGCTTTGTAGTGTCTATTACACAACAACCTATTGATATGTTATTTAATGATGAAAATAAATTGACTGGATTTGTTTATCCAATCGTTGATAAAGATAAATTGAAAAATAAATATCATATTAAACAAGATTTATGGACAGTAAAAACAAGTGATGGTTATTTAATTGCAGATATGAAAAATAACAAATGGATTTATGTGGAATTGTAGGTGGAACAATGATAGATAATTTAATTTTATATTTTAAACACTTTCCATCACTTTTAAAATTTGCACAGCAAAGATTATTTAATACATGGAAATGGTTTGTTACATTGTTTTTAGCACAATTAATTTTAGTAGTGATTCTTCTCTTAAGTGTCTCATTTTTAGAAATAGAAGAAATAGGGAAAGCACAATGGTTATATAGACTTATCACTTTTATTACTTTTATAACAATGGTATTTACAATTTATAAAGCATTTTCAGAGTATAGTAGAGACTATTTAATCACGAAATCGTTTCAACTAACACCTTTAGTTACTGCTATCATGAACATTATAATGGGAAACATTGTTATTTGGATTCTAACACTCATTATAGCTATGTTTAAACCTATGAATTTGGAAACATCAGTGTTTGCTTATTTATTCTTTGCGTTAATGTGTTTATTGTTTATGATATTTATTGTAGTAACGTTGGGATTAATTGATTTAATTAGTAATAAAGTAACTAAATTATTTTTTATTATTAGTGTGATTTGTTTCTTCTTAGTGCCAATTATTTATATTCCCAGTACCAAGTTTCATATAATTAACCAAATTTTAAAGGTTAACCCAGTTTATTATCTTCTAGATGGCTCAGCCAGTTCCGTTATTTTTGGCGCTGTAAATATATATAATATTGCTTATCATATTTACTTTGCTATCTTTATAGTATTAATAGGGACAATAAACTTTATGTTAGTGCGTTATGTTGCGCATGAAAAATATAAATACACACATTATTCAAAAGAAAATTAAAAAGGTACGCTATCAACTTTTGGGATGATAGCGTACCTTTTTCTATATTCTATTAATGAACATATAATTTTTTTTGCAATTTATCCTCTGTAAACACCCAGCCAATATAAGAATGGTCTATATGGTTATTCTTATCTAAATGTGCAATCGCTGCAAAAGAATAATGACCTTTATTGTAATAACGTAAATCGATTAATCTAATTTCAGTAGTATCATCATCCAGCCTACGTGTTTGCCAACGATAAATAGTTGAGAAGTTTAAAAAGGTTCTAATATCTGGATTACTTTTGATTTGCCATAATATAGTATCAGGTGAAAACTTCTGACGTTTTACTTTATCAGTAAATGTTACATTACGTCCATATGCTCGACCAACATAATCGTGTTCTTCAGTCTGAATAGCTACGCGCCATTCCATAAACTTCATCGTTGGTGCTACAAAGATTTTAACTGGATGATGTTGTTGTTGAATTTGTTTTAGAGCTTGTTTTCGGATAATCGCTTGCATTTTAAAACGAATAATATAATAAATGATGAATATTGCTATAATTGGGAAAAATACTAAGAACGGATGAACGCCCAATGCCCAAATAATAATTCCAAGGCAAAGTATACCAAAAATAATAGGATCGAATGTGTTGATCACACTGAGTTGAATCCATTTATTAGTAATTGGACGTAACGCTTGTGTACCATACGAATTAAATATATCTACAAATACATGAAGAAACACTGCAAGTTGCGTCCACAACCATACATGTGTAGCATCTATATGTGGAAATACAATATAAATTGCAAATGTAATTAATATTGGCCACAAAATAGTAAACGGAATTGAATGCGTGATACCTCTATGATGAGAAATGTAAGTTGCATTATTTTTCAATTTTAAAACAGTATCACCATCAGGGATTAAAGACCCAGCAACTAATGTTGTAGCCGTAGCTACCATTGTGTCGGCCATCACAGGATCTTGCGTAGCTAAGGCGGTTAATCCGACACCCATAGCAATATGTGTGGCTGTATCCATAAAAGTTCACTCTTTTCATTTGAATTTAATATATATTATAATCTAAAAATTAGAATAACAAAATTAAGACACTTAATAAAAATTAAAAAATTAGTTAAATTAGACGAAGTAAAATAAAAATGAATGTAGAAAGGAAAATATACATGTTAAATGAACCCACTTTTAAAAATAATATAGTTACATGGTTCGAAAATAACCAAAGAGAAATGCCATGGCGGGAAACCACAAATCCATATTACATTTGGTTAAGTGAAGTGATGTTACAACAAACGCAAGTTAAAACAGTTATAGATTATTACCATCGATTCATTGAACGCTTTCCAACAGTTGAATCATTAAGTAAAGCCCATGAAGATGAAGTCCTTAAATATTGGGAAGGGCTTGGATATTATAGCCGTGCGCGTAACTTTCACACTGCTATTAAGGAAGTTGAGGAGAAATATTATGGGAAAGTTCCAGCTTCTCCCGATGCGTTTGCTCAATTAAAAGGGGTTGGACCGTATACTCAAGCAGCTGTCATGAGTATTGCCTTTAATCAACCATTGGCTACTGTAGATGGAAATGTCTTTCGCGTATGGTCAAGGTTGAATAATGACAGACGAGATACAAAATTACAAACTACTCGAAAAGCATATGAACAAGAACTACTACCTTATGTACAAGAAGAAGCGGGTACGTTTAATCAATCTATGATGGAATTAGGCGCATTGGTTTGCACGCCTAAAAATCCGTTATGTTTATTTTGCCCTGTTCAAGAAAATTGTGAAGCGTTTAAAGAAGGAACAGAGCTTGAATTACCTGTTAAAACTAAAAAAGTAAGTAAGAAAACTAAAAATCAAAATGTCTTTTTAGTAAGAAATTCAAAAAGTGAATATTTGATTGAAAAAAGACAAGAAAAATTATTAAATGGTATGTGGCAATTTCCAATGTTTGAAGGCCCAGATGCGTTAAAACAATTAGAAGAAAATCTAAACGTCGCAGTTACAATTGTGGAAGAAAGAGTATTCCATCTCAAACATCAGTTTACACATATGACATGGGATATAAGTGTTTATAGTATTGTAGAAGACGTTGATATTTCGCTAGATAAGTTTAAAGGTCAGATGGAATGGTTAGATTTAAATGAACGTCAAAAATATACCTTTCCAGTATCAATGGATAAAATATATCAATTTATTATTGGTTAATCTAACAATTATTTTTTGTCTAATGAGAATGTCTAGGTTAAAAGTATTTTCAAATGATTTTTAAAGTCTTTTTTGAAAATATGCTATAATTTAAAGTGCAAAAATGATTAAAAGGTGGTGTGGAGTATGGTAAAAGAATCCATACCTAAAGAAGGCGAAAATATAAAAATTCAGAGTTATAAACATGATGGAAATATCCATAGAGTATGGTCTGAAACTACAATTTTAAAAGGAACGGATCATGTGATAATTGGGGGCAATGATCATACTTTAGTTACTGAAAGCGATGGACGCACTTGGATTACAAGAGAACCAGCAATTGTTTATTTCCATTCCGAATACTGGTTTAATGTGATATGTATGTTTAGAGAAGATGGCATTTATTATTATTGTAATCTATCTTCACCATTTGTTTGTGATGAAGAGGCATTGAAATATATTGATTATGATCTTGATATAAAAGTCTATCCAAATGGTAAGTATCATTTATTAGATGAAGATGAATATGAACAACATATGAATCAAATGAATTACCCACATGACATTGATGTTATTTTACGTCGTAATGTCGATATTTTACAACAATGGATTGAACAGAAAAAAGGACCGTTTGCGCCTGATTTTATTAAAGTATGGAAAGAAAGATACAAAAAGATTCGCAATTATTAAGCATAATAGATGTAATCAGTACATAATTGTTTTATAGTACTTGAGTAATAATAATTAGAGGTTGAAACTACTTTTTTTATTACAGACGTTACAGTTTGTAAATTAAGTCTTCAACCTCTATTAATTTTCATAAATAAGCGTAAATGGATGGAGGGGAACACGAATGATACGACGCTATTTAGAGTTCGTGAAACCATATAAATATCGTATATTTGCGACGATAATTATTGGTATTATCAAATTCGGCATACCAATGTTAATACCATTATTAATTAAATATGCTATAGATGGAGTTATTAATAACCATGCTCTATCTACTAATGAAAAATTCCAACATTTGGCAGTAGCCATTGGCTTAGCATTATTTATATTTCTAATTGTTAGACCACCTATTGAGTATCTTCGCCAATACTTAGCACAATGGACAAGTAATAAAATTTTATATGATATCAGAAAGCAATTATATAATCACTTGCAAGCATTAAGTGCAAGATTTTATGCGAATAACCAAGTCGGCCAAGTTATTTCACGTGTTATTAATGACGTGGAACAAACTAAAGATTTCATTCTTACCGGTTTAATGAATATTTGGTTAGACTGTGTAACCATTATTATTGCACTTTCTATAATGTTCTTTTTAGATATTAAATTAACATTAGCAGCTATTTTCATCTTCCCATTTTATATACTAACTGTATATTTCTTCTTTGGACGTTTAAGACAATTAACTCGCAAACGTTCACAAGCTCTTGCAGAAGTACAAGGCTTTTTACATGAACGTGTACAAGGAATGTCAGTTATAAAAAGCTTTGCTATTGAAGACAACGAAGCGAAGAATTTTGATCACAGAAACAAAAATTTCTTAAGTAAAGCCTTTCAACATACATCATGGAACGCGTATTCATTTGCAGCTATCAATACGGTAACAGACTTAGGACCAATTATTGTTATTGGCGTAGGTGCTTACCTAGCTATTAATGGCTCAATCACTGTGGGTACATTAGCTGCTTTCGTCGGATATTTGGAACAATTATTTGGGCCATTAAGAAGATTAGTTGCTTCATTTACAACGTTGACACAAAGTTTTGCTTCAATGGACAGGGTATTCCAATTAATGGATGAAGATTATGACATCAAAAATGGTATCGGTGCTCAACCTATTGAAATTAAACAGGGACATATTGAATTAAAAGATGTAAGTTTTAAATATAATGACAATGAATCACTCATTTTAAAAAATATTAACTTAAATATTGAACGTGGAGATACCGTAGCTTTCGTAGGAATGAGTGGTGGCGGTAAATCAACATTAATCAATCTTATTCCACGTTTCTACGATGTGACTCAGGGTGAAATCCTTATAGATAATCACAATATTAAAGACTTTTTAACTGGTAGCTTAAGAAATCAAATTGGTTTAGTACAGCAAGATAATATTTTATTCTCAGATACAGTAAGAGAAAATATATTATTAGGACGACCAGATGCTACAGAAGATGAAGTTATTGAAGCGGCTAAGATGGCAAACGCCCATGACTTCATTATGAATCTTCCTCAAGGTTACGATACTGAAGTAGGGGAACGAGGCGTTAAACTTTCAGGTGGTCAAAAACAACGTCTTTCTATTGCACGAATATTCTTAAATAATCCGCCTATTTTAATTCTAGACGAAGCAACAAGTGCACTCGATTTAGAGAGTGAAGCAATTATTCAAGAAGCTTTAGATGTATTAAGTAAAGATAGAACAACTTTAATCGTGGCACATAGACTTTCAACAATTACTCATGCTGATAAAATTATTGTTATGCAAAATGGACAAATAGTTGAAACAGGCACACATGATGAACTTATCGCTAAAAAAGGCGCGTATGAACATCTATATAGCATTCAAAACTTATAATAAAAAAATCCGCTTATTAAGTATAATCACTTAGTAAGCGGATTTTTATATATCAGTAGAAAATCATAAATCAAAATCTTCATCAGCAATATCAATATCAGTATCGTTACGATGATAAGTGAAGAAACTTAATCGTAATCTATCAAGATGTTCTAAGAAATAACGATATTCTTCTATTGCAGAAATAATTTGCATAACATTTGAATATGAATAATTAGTTTGGTAAGGATTTTGAATTAATTGTTGTTGAAAAGCATCCATTAAATCTTTCTTCTGAGGATTCATAATTTGATTATCAAAGTGTTCGACATTATATTTTGCTTTCTTAGATAAACTTTTTAAAATTTGTTCATGATAAGCAGTTAAAGAATCCAATTCTAACTTAATTTGGAAAATTAAATTGTGATTCAAATGATGCAAATCATTTTGATAACGTGCCATTCGATTTAATACTTCGTATGCCTGTCTTGTAGTACCAACAACTTCTTTAAATAAGATTTTCTTTCTGTTTTGTTGAAAAGCAGTTTTGCGCGTCAATGCTTTCTCTTCTTCGTAATAATTGAATATTTGTTCTAATTTTGTAATGCGCGATGCTATTTGTTCACCATCTTCTTTAATCTGATGATAGTCAGAGGCGTCATTTAACACGAGTTTAAACCAAATAAATATGTCTGAAGCAATATTCACGGAATTATAATATATTTTGGTTTCAAATTTAGGAGGTAAGAATATCAAGTTAACAATTGAAGCACTAAGTACACCAATCATTACGAGTATGAATCTAAATGTGGCAGCTACATAAAACGAGCCAGTGTGTTGTCCCATAATAATGAGCGCGGTTACACCTGCTAAAGTAGCAACATGTGCTAAATTAATTTTGTATAAAATAGCAATTAATAAAATAACTGTCACACCCATAATAACAATGTTCTTACCAAATATTGTGACCATTATTACTGCAAGGATTGCGCCAATGACATTACCTGTAGCCTGTTCTGAAATTGTTTTAATTGAACGGTAGATATTAGGTTGCATAGCAACGATCGCACTAATACCAGCTACAGATTTTAAACCAACATTATCAGGTAAAAAAGAAGCTATGAACAGAGCAAGGATAATTGCGATTCCAGTTTTTAATATACGAGCTCCTAGCCTCAACTATAACGCTCCTTTAAAAGAAATAATTTTAACTTAGTATACAACCGAACCTTTATTCTATACAAGTTTTTATCCTAAATAAATTAAAATAACCTATTAAATTGTTATTATAATGTGAAAACAACAATTTAATAGGTTTAATTTTTTGAATTCTCAAGTTTTATTTCATTTGACTAAATGCGTAATCAGCCGCTTCTAATGTCTTATCAATATCTTCTTCAGTATGCTCTGTAGTTAAGAACCAAGCTTCAAATTTAGATGGCGCTAAATTAATACCTTGATTTAACATTAATTTAAAGAATTTAGCAAATGCTTCACCATCTGAATTTTCTACTTGTTCATAATGCGTAATTTTTTCATCTGTGAAATATAAAGTTAATGAACCATAAACGCGGTTTATCGTAGCTGTAATATTATGTTTGTCAATTAACTTATTAAGTCCATCTTCTAAGCGTTTACCTAGAGCATCTAATTTTTCATAAACGCCTTCTTGTTCTAACACTTCTAATAATGCAATACCAGCTCTCATTGAAAGAGGGTTACCAGCCATAGTACCAGCTTGATAAGCAGGACCTAAAGGCGCAACATGCTCCATAATATCTTGACGGCCACCATAGCCACCGATTGGTAAACCACCACCGATAATTTTACCGAAAGCAGTTAAATCAGGATAAACATTTAATAAATCTTGAGCGGCACCATAATGGAAGCGGAAAGCTGTGATTACTTCATCATATATGACTAATGCACCATAATCATGTGTAATCTTATTTACTTCTTCTAAAAATCCAGGTTGAGGTTCTACCATACCAAAGTTACCGACGATAGGTTCAACTAATACTGCAGCAACTTCATCGCCCCAATGTTTCATAGCTTCTCGGTAAGACTCAACATCATTAAACGGAACAGTGATGACTTCTCTAGCTACACTTTCTGGTACACCAGCAGAGTCTGGAGAGCCTAATTGTGAAGGGCCACTACCAGCAGCAACTAAAACTAAATCAGAGTGACCATGATATGAACCTGCAAATTTAATAATCTTATTACGCTTAGTATAAGCGCGTGCGACTCGAATAGTAGTCATTACCGCTTCAGTACCAGAGTTAACGAAACGAATTTTTTCTAATGACGGGATAGCTTCACGTAATTTTTTACTAAAATCAATTTCTAATTCAGTAGGGGTACCATATAATACACCTTTTGCTGCTTGATCTTGAATCGCTTCAGTAATATGAGGATGTGCATGTCCAGTAATAATAGGACCATATGCTTGTAAATAATCTATAAATTTATTGCCATCGACATCATATAAATATGCACCATGACCTTCACGCATTACTACTGGCGCACCGCCACCCACTGCTTTATAAGAACGAGAAGGCGAATTAACTCCACCTAAAATATACTCATTAGATAACTTTTGAAGACGTTCACTCTCAGTGAATTTCATTTAGTATCAACCTCTCTTGTTTTAATAATATTCATTACTATCGTATCATATAACTAATAATAAGAAGAAATAGGTGAAATTATGTTAAATAAAGGTGAACAATTTCCAGAATTTAAATTAGAAAATCAAAATGGTGAATGGATAACTAATGAAACACTTAAAGGCAATAAAGCAATCTTATATTTTTATCCTAGAGACAATACGCCGACTTGTACTACAGAAGCATGCGATTTTAGAGACAATTTAGCATTATTTAATGATAGGGATGTCCAAGTTTACGGTATTAGTGGAGATTCTAAGAAAAAACATCAAAATTTTATTAACAAACATAATTTGAATTTTGATTTATTAGTAGATGAAGATTATCAACTTTCTAAAGCTACTGGCGTTTATCAACTGAAGAAATCATTTGGCAAAGAGAGTATGGGAATTGTACGTACTACGTTTGTAATTGATGAAGACGGTTATATTATAGATGTCATTGAAAAAGTGAAAGTAAAAACACAATTAGATGAGCTTAAACAAATATTGGGGTGAACTCTATGAAGATCGTTAGCTTAAAGAGACTTGGAGATATAGAAAGTGAGTTGAAAAATAAATATCCAGATTTGGATTTTTCATTTTTCAAAAAAGCAGAAGAAATTCCTGAAGAATTAAAAAAGGAGTTAGATATATTAATTGGTTACTCTAGTGGCGTTGATAAAGCGTTTATAGAGTCATGTCCAAATTTAAAATGGATTGCATGGTACGCTACTGGCGTTAATAATCTACCGTTAGAGCATATAAAAGAACGCGAAATCATCTTAACTAATACAAGAGGTGTGCAAGCTAAGCAATTAGCTGAATTTATCTTAGCGTTTATATTAGATGATTATAAAAAAATGCGTACATCATATATAAATCAAAAAGAACATAAATATGATTCTACTTTAACTGGTAGACGTTTAGATGGAGAGGAAATTTTGTTTTTAGGCACAGGAGCGATAGCGCAACGTACGGTTAAATTATTATCACCATTTGAAGTAGAAATTGTGGGAGTTAGTAAATCAGGTAGAGAAAAACCTGGATTTAATCAAACTTTTAAAATTGAAGATTTGGACAATATAATAGGAGAAGCCGATATTGTTATTAATTCGCTCCCAGAAACTCAAGAAACGTATCATTTATTAAATCAATCACATTTCAAAAAAATGAAAAATGAAGCGCTCTTTATCAATGTAGGTAGAGGAACGATCATTGCTGAAGAAGATATAGTTGAAGTATTGAAGAATAGATTGATTCGTCATGCTTATTTAGATGTATTTGAAAATGAACCACTCGAAGCGGATAATCCATTATATAATTTAGATAATGTAACAATTACCGCTCATATTACAGGTAATGACGTTAGTATAAAAAAAGACGCTACAGAAATATTTGAAAGAAATTTAGATGATTTTCTCAATAAGAAAGAAGTAAATGAGAATAGAGTTGACTTAGATAAGGGATACTAGTTGAAAAATACTGTACTTATTGACAGCACAGTTTCCCAACAGTTATATTAATATTAACTAATAATAATTATTAAGTAGAAAGATGGTGAATTCAATGAGTGCAGAGTTAGAATCAATAGAACATGAACTAGAAGAATCAATTGCAGCTTTAAGAAAAGCAGGCATCAGAATTACACCACAAAGACAAGCAATTATTCGTTATCTAATTACTTCTCATTCACATCCAACAGCGGATGAAATTTATCAAGCACTTTCACCTGATTTTCCAAATATTAGTGTTGCGACGATATATAATAATCTTAGAGTATTTAAAAGTATTGGTATTGTAAAAGAATTGACGTACGGCGATGCTTCAAGTAGATTCGACTTTAATACCCATAACCATTATCATGTTATTTGTGAAAAATGTGGTAAGATAGTTGATTTTCATTATCCGCAATTAGATGAAGTGGAACAACTTGCTCAACATATAACTGAATTTGACGTAACACATCATCGTATGGAAATATATGGGATTTGCAAAGAATGCAAAGGTAAAGAAGAATAGAGAATACAATTAAATTGATATTTGATTAAGAGGCTAGAGCAATTACATGTTCTAGCCTTTTTTATTTTTAAAGTAGAGAAACTTTTTAAATAAGAGAGAAGCTACTTTATAAAACTTGAGAACATCATTTAAATATCTAGAGTCATTTAAACTACAAATTGAAAGAGTTTTATCTTAATGCATCAAGCTATAAAGTATATGAAAGCGCTTATGCTTGAATAATAATATTGATTAGATCATTAAAGAAATTAATCATCATAAATTATTAGTGGGTTAATTGAAGAAAGATAAAAATAGAGATAATTTATTTGTTTTATAGAAGAGATAATAGGTATATTGATATTAAATTAACAATAAAATGAACTAATAAACTAAAGAAAATAACTAGTTATTCAATGTAATTAGTATAAAATATACTCTATATAATAAAAGGATACATCACACGTGAAATATTAAACTTATTTTTGTCTTGAATATGATTGACGTTCTAAATTAATCTTGCTATTATATAAAAGTCGTCAAAAACAGATAACATTTCTTGAAAGACAAAGTTAAGTATTTTAAATTAATGTTAAGAAAGTGTAATTTTGACTATTGAAAACAATACAAAAACATTATAAGATATTAAATGTTGAAATAATCAATTAAGTTTAGAACTGATAAAAAAGTTAAAAAAGTTCTTGACAAGAGATATTGATTGTTGATACAATTAATAAATGTAATTGTTAAAATGAACATTGAAAACTGAATGACAATATGTCAACGTTAATTCCAATAAACGTAACTTTAAGTTACAAACACTATTTAGTATTATGAGCTAATCAAACATCATAAATTTTTATGGAGAGTTTGATCCTGGCTCAGGATGAACGCTGGCGGCGTGCCTAATACATGCAAGTCGAGCGAACAGACGAGGAGCTTGCTCCTCTGACGTTAGCGGCGGACGGGTGAGTAACACGTGGGTAACCTACCTATAAGACTGGGATAACTTCGGGAAACCGGAGCTAATACCGGATAATATTTTGAACCGCATGGTTCAATAGTGAAAGATGGCTCTGCTATCACTTATAGATGGACCCGCGCCGTATTAGCTAGTTGGTAAGGTAACGGCTTACCAAGGCGACGATACGTAGCCGACCTGAGAGGGTGATCGGCCACACTGGAACTGAGACACGGTCCAGACTCCTACGGGAGGCAGCAGTAGGGAATCTTCCGCAATGGGCGAAAGCCTGACGGAGCAACGCCGCGTGAGTGATGAAGGTCTTCGGATCGTAAAACTCTGTTATTAGGGAAGAACATACGTGTAAGTAACTGTGCACGTCTTGACGGTACCTAATCAGAAAGCCACGGCTAACTACGTGCCAGCAGCCGCGGTAATACGTAGGTGGCAAGCGTTATCCGGAATTATTGGGCGTAAAGCGCGCGTAGGCGGTTTTTTAAGTCTGATGTGAAAGCCCACGGCTCAACCGTGGAGGGTCATTGGAAACTGGAAAACTTGAGTGCAGAAGAGGAAAGTGGAATTCCATGTGTAGCGGTGAAATGCGCAGAGATATGGAGGAACACCAGTGGCGAAGGCGACTTTCTGGTCTGTAACTGACGCTGATGTGCGAAAGCGTGGGGATCAAACAGGATTAGATACCCTGGTAGTCCACGCCGTAAACGATGAGTGCTAAGTGTTAGGGGGTTTCCGCCCCTTAGTGCTGCAGCTAACGCATTAAGCACTCCGCCTGGGGAGTACGACCGCAAGGTTGAAACTCAAAGGAATTGACGGGGACCCGCACAAGCGGTGGAGCATGTGGTTTAATTCGAAGCAACGCGAAGAACCTTACCAAATCTTGACATCCTTTGACCACTCTAGAGATAGAGTTTTCCCCTTCGGGGGACAAAGTGACAGGTGGTGCATGGTTGTCGTCAGCTCGTGTCGTGAGATGTTGGGTTAAGTCCCGCAACGAGCGCAACCCTTAAGCTTAGTTGCCATCATTTAGTTGGGCACTCTAAGTTGACTGCCGGTGACAAACCGGAGGAAGGTGGGGATGACGTCAAATCATCATGCCCCTTATGATTTGGGCTACACACGTGCTACAATGGACAATACAAAGGGTAGCGAAACCGCGAGGTCAAGCAAATCCCATAAAGTTGTTCTCAGTTCGGATTGTAGTCTGCAACTCGACTACATGAAGCTGGAATCGCTAGTAATCGTAGATCAGCATGCTACGGTGAATACGTTCCCGGGTCTTGTACACACCGCCCGTCACACCACGAGAGTTTGTAACACCCGAAGCCGGTGGAGTAACCATTTGGAGCTAGCCGTCGAAGGTGGGACAAATGATTGGGGTGAAGTCGTAACAAGGTAGCCGTATCGGAAGGTGCGGCTGGATCACCTCCTTTCTAAGGATATATTCGGAACATCTCGTAGAGATGACGGAATAACGTGACATATTGTATTCAGTTTTGAATGTTTATTTTACATTCAAATATTTAATGGGCCTGTAGCTCAGCTGGTTAGAGCGCACGCCTGATAAGCGTGAGGTCGGTGGTTCGATTCCACTCAGGCCCACCATTAAATACTGTGATATTGGGGGCTTAGCTCAGCTGGGAGAGCGCCTGCTTTGCACGCAGGAGGTCAGCGGTTCGATCCCGCTAGTCTCCACCATTATTTAAGATATTTTATTGTACATTGAAAACTAGATAAGTAAGTAAAATAGATTTTACCAAGCAAAACCGAGTGAATAGAGTTTTAAATAAGCTTGAATTCATAAAAAATAATCGCTAGTGTTCGAAAGAACACTCACAGATTAATAACTATATTAGATTAAGTTATTAAGGGCGCACGGTGGATGCCTTGGCACTAGAAGCCGATGAAGGACGTTACTAACGACGATATGCTTTGGGTAGCTGTAAGTAAGCGTTGATCCAGAGATTTCCGAATGGGGGAACCCAACACGAGTTATGTCGTGTTATCGACAAGTGAATTCATAGCTTGTCAGAAGGCAGACCCGGAGAACTGAAACATCTTAGTACCCGGAGGAAGAGAAAGAAAAATCGATTCCCTGAGTAGCGGCGAGCGAAACGGGAAGAGCCCAAACCAATAAGCTTGCTTATTGGGGTTGTAGGACACTCTATACGGAGTTACAAAGGAATATATTAGACGAATCATCTGGAAAGTTGAATCAAAGAAGGTAATAATCCTGTAGTTGAAAATATATTCTCTCTTGAGTGGATCCTGAGTACGACGGAGCACGTGAAATTCCGTCGGAATCTGGGAGGACCATCTCCTAAGGCTAAATACTCTCTAGTGACCGATAGTGAACCAGTACCGTGAGGGAAAGGTGAAAAGTACCCCGGAAGGGGAGTGAAAGAGAACTTGAAACCGTGTGCTTACAAGTAGTCAGAGCCCGTTAATGGGTGATGGCGTGCCTTTTGTAGAATGAACCGGCGAGTTACGATCTGATGCAAGGTTAAGCAGGAAATGTGGAGCCGTAGCGAAAGCGAGTCTGAATAGGGCGTTTAGTATTTGGTCGTAGACCCGAAACCAGGTGATCTACCCATGGTCAGGTTGAAGTTCAGGTAACACTGAATGGAGGACCGAACCGACTTACGTTGAAAAGTGAGCGGATGAACTGTGGGTAGCGGAGAAATTCCAATCGAACTTGGAGATAGCTGGTTCTCTCCGAAATAGCTTTAGGGCTAGCCTCAAGTGATGATTATTGGAGGTAGAGCACTGTTTGGACGAGGGGCCCCTCTCGGGTTACCGAATTCAGACAAACTCCGAATGCCAATTAATTTAACTTGGGAGTCAGAACATGGGTGATAAGGTCCGTGTTCGAAAGGGAAACAGCCCAGACCACCAGCTAAGGTCCCAAAATATATGTTAAGTGGAAAAGGATGTGGCGTTGCCCAGACAACTAGGATGTTGGCTTAGAAGCAGCCATCATTTAAAGAGTGCGTAATAGCTCACTAGTCGAGTGACACTGCGCCGAAAATGTACCGGGGCTAAACATATTACCGAAGCTGTGGATTGTCCTTTGGACAATGGTAGGAGAGCGTTCTAAGGGCGTTGAAGCATGATCGCAAGGACATGTGGAGCGCTTAGAAGTGAGAATGCCGGTGTGAGTAGCGAAAGACGGGTGAGAATCCCGTCCACCGATTGACTAAGGTTTCCAGAGGAAGGCTCGTCCGCTCTGGGTTAGTCGGGTCCTAAGCTGAGGCCGACAGGCGTAGGCGATGGATAACAGGTTGATATTCCTGTACCACCTAACATCGTTTTAATCGATGGGGGGACGCAGTAGGATAGGCGAAGCGTGCTGTTGGAGTGCACGTCTAAGCAGTGAGATTGAGTGTTAGGCAAATCCGGCACTCTTAAGATTGAGCTGTGATGGGGAGAGGAAATTGTTTCCTCGAGTCGTTGATTTCACACTGCCGAGAAAAGCCTCTAGATAGATAATAGGTGCCCGTACCGCAAACCGACACAGGTAGTCAAGATGAGAATTCTAAGGTGAGCGAGCGAACTCTCGTTAAGGAACTCGGCAAAATGACCCCGTAACTTCGGGAGAAGGGGTGCTCTTTAGGGTGCAAGCCCAGAAGAGCCGCAGTGAATAGGCCCAAGCGACTGTTTATCAAAAACACAGGTCTCTGCTAAACCGTAAGGTGATGTATAGGGGCTGACGCCTGCCCGGTGCTGGAAGGTTAAGAGGAGTGGTTAGCTTCTGCGAAGCTACGAATCGAAGCCCCAGTAAACGGCGGCCGTAACTATAACGGTCCTAAGGTAGCGAAATTCCTTGTCGGGTAAGTTCCGACCCGCACGAAAGGCGTAACGATTTGGGCACTGTCTCAACGAGAGACTCGGTGAAATCATAGTACCTGTGAAGATGCAGGTTACCCGCGACAGGACGGAAAGACCCCGTGGAGCTTTACTGTAGCCTGATATTGAAATTCGGCACAGCTTGTACAGGATAGGTAGGAGCCTTTGAAGCGTGAGCGCTAGCTTACGTGGAGGCGCTGGTGGGATACTACCCTAGCTGTGTTGGCTTTCTAACCCGCACCACTTATCGTGGTGGGAGACAGTGTCAGGCGGGCAGTTTGACTGGGGCGGTCGCCTCCTAAAAGGTAACGGAGGCGCTCAAAGGTTCCCTCAGAATGGTTGGAAATCATTCATAGAGTGTAAAGGCATAAGGGAGCTTGACTGCGAGACCTACAAGTCGAGCAGGGTCGAAAGACGGACTTAGTGATCCGGTGGTTCCGCATGGAAGGGCCATCGCTCAACGGATAAAAGCTACCCCGGGGATAACAGGCTTATCTCCCCCAAGAGTTCACATCGACGGGGAGGTTTGGCACCTCGATGTCGGCTCATCGCATCCTGGGGCTGTAGTCGGTCCCAAGGGTTGGGCTGTTCGCCCATTAAAGCGGTACGCGAGCTGGGTTCAGAACGTCGTGAGACAGTTCGGTCCCTATCCGTCGTGGGCGTAGGAAATTTGAGAGGAGCTGTCCTTAGTACGAGAGGACCGGGATGGACATACCTCTGGTGTACCAGTTGTCGTGCCAACGGCATAGCTGGGTAGCTATGTATGGACGGGATAAGTGCTGAAAGCATCTAAGCATGAAGCCCCCCTCAAGATGAGATTTCCCAACTTCGGTTATAAGATCCCTCAAAGATGATGAGGTTAATAGGTTCGAGGTGGAAGCGTGGTGACACGTGGAGCTGACGAATACTAATCGATCGAAGACTTAATCAATTTTTTCAAGTTTTGCGACGCAAAATCTTTACTTACTATCTAGTTTTGAATGTATAATCATTCACTTGTCTGGTGACAATGGCAAGGAGGTCACACCTGTTCCCATGCCGAACACAGAAGTTAAGCTCCTTAGCGCCGATGGTAGTTGGATTTACGTTCCGCTAGAGTAGGACGTTGCCAGGCTTACAAATTGGAGAATTAGCTCAGTTGGGAGAGCATCTGCCTTACAAGCAGAGGGTCGGCGGTTCGAACCCGTCATTCTCCACCATTTTAACTAAATAGCCGGCCTAGCTCAATTGGTAGAGCAACTGACTTGTAATCAGTAGGTTGGGGGTTCAAGTCCTCTGGCCGGCACCATCTAAGAGCCATTAGCTCAGTTGGTAGAGCATCTGACTTTTAATCAGAGGGTCAGAGGTTCGAATCCTCTATGGCTCACATGTATACGCGGGTGTGGCGGAATTGGCAGACGCACTAGACTTAGGATCTAGCGCCTTACGGCGTGGGGGTTCGACTCCCTTCACCCGCATATGCGGAAGTAGTTCAGTGGTAGAACACCACCTTGCCAAGGTGGGGGTCGCGGGTTCGAATCCCGTCTTCCGCTCCATTAATTTTATAGTGCCGGGGTGGCGGAACTGGCAGACGCACAGGACTTAAAATCCTGCGGTGAGAGATCACCGTACCGGTTCGATTCCGGTCCTCGGCACCATCTATATTTTGCGCCCGTAGCTCAATTGGATAGAGCGTTTGACTACGGATCAAAAGGTTATGGGTTCGACTCCTATCGGGCGCGTTCACTTACGGGAAGTAGCTCAGCTTGGTAGAGCACTTGGTTTGGGACCAAGGGGTCGCAGGTTCGAATCCTGTCTTCCCGATAGGAACTATTTATTAATTATGGGGGCTTAGCTCAGCTGGGAGAGCGCCTGCTTTGCACGCAGGAGGTCAGCGGTTCGATCCCGCTAGTCTCCACCATATTTCAATTTACAAACTAGATAACGGCGGTGTAGCTCAGCTGGCTAGAGCGTACGGTTCATACCCGTGAGGTCGGGGGTTCGATCCCCTCCACCGCCACTAATTATTAGTTGTAGAATTATAATTTGGACCTTTAGCTCAGTTGGTTAGAGCTAACGGCTCATAACCGTTCGGTCGCAGGTTCGAGTCCTGCAAGGTCCATATAATTTTGGAGGAATACCCAAGTCCGGCTGAAGGGATCGGTCTTGAAAACCGACAGGGGCTTAACGGCTCGCGGGGGTTCGAATCCCTCTTCCTCCGTTTTTTGGTCTCGTAGTGTAGCGGTTAACACGCCTGCCTGTCACGCAGGAGATCGCGGGTTCGATTCCCGTCGAGACCGCCATCTAATAATTTAATAGCAAATTACCTATAAAATGTGGAGGAATACCCAAGTCCGGCTGAAGGGATCGGTCTTGAAAACCGACAGGGCCTTAACGGGCCGCGGGGGTTCGAATCCCTCTTCCTCCGCCATTTATTTTTTATTATCGCGGGATGGAGTAGTTCGGTAGCTCGTCGGGCTCATAACCCGAAGGTCGGTGGTTCAAATCCGCCTCCCGCAATATAATCTGGTCTCGTAGTGTAGCGGTTAACACGCCTGCCTGTCACGCAGGAGATCGCGGGTTCGATTCCCGTCGAGACCGCCATTACTAATTATGGTTCAGTAGCTCAGTTGGTAGAGCAATGGATTGAAGCTCCATGTGTCGGCAGTTCGACTCTGTCCTGAACCATTTTAGATTGCCGGCCTAGCTCAATTGGTAGAGCAACTGACTTGTAATCAGTAGGTTGGGGGTTCAAGTCCTCTGGCCGGCACCATCTCACGGAGGGGTAGCGAAGTGGCTAAACGCGGCGGACTGTAAATCCGCTCCTTCGGGTTCGGCAGTTCGAATCTGCCCCCCTCCACCATCTATTTAATAGGGACATAGTTCAACGGTAGAATAGAGGTCTCCAAAACCTTTGATGTGGGTTCGATTCCTACTGTCCCTGCCATGGCGGTTGTGGCGAAGTGGTTAACGCATCGGATTGTGGTTCCGACACTCGAGGGTTCGATTCCCTTCAACCGCCCTTATAATATTAATGGGCTATAGCCAAGCGGTAAGGCAACGGACTTTGACTCCGTCACGCGCTGGTTCGAATCCAGCTAGCCCAGTTTTTAATTGGCGGCATAGCCAAGTGGTAAGGCAGAGGTCTGCAAAACCTTTATCACCGGTTCAAATCCGGTTGCCGCCTCCAACTTACTATGCGGGAGTAGTTCAACTTTTAGAATACATTCCTTCCCGGAATGAGGTATAGGTGTAAGTCCTATCTTCCGCTCCATAATTTAATATAACGCGGGAGTATTTCAACTCTTAGAATACGTTCCTTCCCGGAACGAGATATAGGTGTAAGTCCTATCTTCCGCTCCATTTAATATAATGCGGGAGTATTTCAACTCTTAGAATACATTCCTTCCCGGAATGAGATATAGGTGCAAATCCTATCTTCCGCTCCATAATTTAATATAGCGCGGGAGTATTTCAACTCTTAGAATACGTTCCTTCCCGGAACGAGATATAGGTGCAAATCCTATCTTCCGCTCCATATATTGCTTCCAGATGGAAGTTTTTTATTTATCTAAATTGTGCCGGCGTGGCGGAATTGGCAGACGCGCGGGACTCAAAATCCCGTTCCTTTATTGGAGTGTCGGTTCGACCCCGACCGCCGGTATTTATACCTATTAATAGGGCACATTTAATCACTAGAAACCTTGATTTATGGCTCTACGTCAAATCGGACTGATGAGTCCTAATATTGAGATTAAGCAACCTTAGGTTGTTTAATCTCTTTTTTTGTTGTTGAGGCAAATAGTCGCGAAGTTATAATAATTCGATTACGTAAATTATCATAATTTCTATAACCAAAAGATACCCTTTTAATGAGTTTGATTTTATTATTAATTCCTTCTAACGGACCGTTGGTCAGGTTAGAATATATCATGGTGTTTTCAATGAAAGCTGTTAATCTTCTTAAAGTTCTAATAACTGGACGTAATTTAGGACACACATCTGAAAGATGAATAGAAAAGAGTTTATGAGTAAATTTCTCTATTTGGTTTTCTTTTAATAATCGTCTTAGCTCATGAACGTAGTGATATGTATTAAATAATTCAACATCTACACTTAATAAGTAATTCATAATTCCTTTTTCGGTTTTCCACTCTTTAAATAAACGGACTTTACGATAATTAAATGCTTCTAGCGTTTCAAAAGGTTTAAGAAATAGTTTCCAATAACTTTTATATTTATTATAAAGCGGTCTATTAGAGGTTTTATAACAATTCATTATATGAACTCTAGACATATTTAACGCTCGATTTAAAGATTGAACAATATGAAAACGATCAATAATAATCTTCGCATTAGGAAATAATTGCTTGATTAGCGACATATAGGGTTCATACATATCAATCGTTACAGTTTTGACTTTTTTTCTTAGTTTCAAAGAATAACGATAAAAATGATCTTTCAGCGATTTTAACTTACGATCCGCTACCACATCTACGATGCGGTGCGATACAGCATCTGCATAAATAAAACTCATTTTTCCAATTACATTTTTAACACTTTTAAATTCGTCCATCATTAAGTGTTCAGGTAAAGCATCAAAAGAAGACTGACCTACGTCGCTTGCCGCTTGATTAATCACTCTAGATACAGTCATTGATGATACTAAGCATGACTTGGCGATAGATTTTTGAGAGCGGTATTCTTGTGCTTTATCTAAAACTGCAAGTTTTGTTTTGTTAGAAATAAAACAATGATTATCGACAATATTAGATTTAGCAGTAAAATAACTATCACATGTCTTACAATAAAATCTTTGTTTTTGAAGCTTCAAATAAGCAGGCATTTCCATAATTTTAAGTAAAGTAATCGTTGAAGTTTTCTTACCATTTTTAACTATAGAAAAATTTTCGTTTTTAGTTAAACAATTTTCACAATGTGTAGGTTGATAAGTGAGCTCTGCATAGTAAAACAAGCTCATTCGTCCTTTATATTTTTTCTCAATCACTTCATCTAAAAAATTTAGATTTTTATCTTTAATTCTTAATGTATTTAATATAGACTTACACATAGGCGCATTACCTTTCTTTTTTATTTGGTGTGGTAGCTAATAATTATAGAGGTAATTGCGCTATTTTTGTATTCAAAACATAAAAATTGGACTGATGATTTTTAGTCATCAGTCCAATTTATTATAGAGCCTGATTTATCAGGGTTTCTTTTTTATTAGACACTATATAAAAAAATAAAAAAGGCCCCGAATGGACCCTTTTATTGACTCTAAAATGTTAATATAAGCCAAACAATATCTAAGATAGACGTTTATTCATTGTCTAAAGTAACTGAATACATGTGATTAAGAACTAAAATTTGTCCATCTTTTAATGTAACAGAACCTTCAGTATCATCGCCCGTATCAGAATCTTTACCTGCTAATATATATTCTTTATCTAAGCTACTATCTCTATTAAATACCTTTAAGTTGCCGCCTATATCATGGCTAAAAGTGGTGTATATTTTATATTTCCCTGGCTTAACATCTTTACCAACAATCCATATACCTGTTGAAATAGGATTTGTATATGTTTGGTGTTTAGGTTCAAATGTAGTTAATTCAGTTTTATCTAAATTAACTTTATCACCTTCAGTTAAATAAGTTGTTATAGTCGGAATTGTGGGTTTGTCAACTGTACCGTAGTCTTTTCCAAATTCTTCTTTAAATGACCAATCTTCAACAGTTTTAATTTCAATATATCCCTTATTATTTTTTGATGAAATCGTATAATGACCTGGTTCAATATCTTTACCAACCTCATACGTACCATTTTTCAATTCAATTATTTTTGATGGATACATTTCTTTTTTATTTCGCTCATCAATATGGTAGAAAACTACTGTTAATATTATACAGATTATTGTTAAAACTAAAGTTATAGTAGTACTTATAACAAAAGGTTTAATACTCTTTTTATTAACTTTGTTAATTATGAGTTGGATTAATAAAACTAAAGTTGATACTGAAAAAATTAGTAATAGTGTAAAGAATAAATATAATAACATAGTTGTCACTTCCTAGATGTAAAATTTAAACTCTTTGTAAGTAAATCATTAAGCGTAAAGATTAAAATGAAAATGATATCGATCAATAAATTTCGAGCTACTATATCAAAAATAAATAGTATATAAATATATTATAATTCTAAATGCATAAGTTTAGTAAGTAAAAATTCCAACATTTAAATATTGAAACAATAAAAGTCTTTAATTTATATTGTTTATAGACGGATAATGTACTAATATAAAGCTAATGTTTGGAAATGGAGGCTACTATGAATAAACAACGTTTGACTATGAAATATTTTTTTAGCAATATTTTGAATGCGGTTGGAGCAGGGGTAGTTATAGCATTATTACCAAATGCTCTGTTGGGGGAATTTTTAAAATTTTTTAAAGATGGACATCCTACATTAGAAATGATATTTCAAATTGTGACTGTGATCCAGTCATTTATGGCATTTATTATTGGTATATTAGCTGCACATCAATTTCGTTTCAGTGGGGCTGGCGCAAGTATGGTTGGTGTATCAGCGATGTTGGGTTCTGGTGCAATACAAGTTAGTGCGAATGGCATTGCGTTAAAAGGTATTGGCGATATTATTAATACGATTATCGTTGTTATCATTGCATGTGCGTTTTATTTACTTTTACAAGGTAAATTAGGTTCATTAGAAATGATTATATTACCTGTACTAATTCCAGTAGTGAGTGGTTTAATAGGATTATTAACATTACCTTATGTACAAACTATTACTAAAGCACTTGGACATATGATTAATTCATTTACTGAATTAAATCCATTATTAATGGCGATATTAATCAGTGTTACGTATTCTTTATTAATGGTAACACCAATATCTGTAGTTGCTATCGCGACTGCGATCGGCCTTTCAGGTTTAGGCAGTGGGGCAGCGAATATGGGCATTGTAGCGGCTTGTGTCACATTTTTCTTTGGCTCTTTACGTGTAAACTCTCTTGGAGTAAATATTGTGCTCTTTATTGGCGCTGCTAAAATGATGATTCCAGTTTATTTTAAACATTTAATCATTGCAATTCCTTTAATATTAAATGGTATTATTGC
Organism: Staphylococcus sp. NRL 16/872; assembly: GCF_022815905.2. NCBI lineage: Bacteria > Bacillati > Bacillota > Bacilli > Caryophanales > Staphylococcaceae > Staphylococcus > Staphylococcus sp. NRL 16/872. Next base: position 1,008,719 of record NZ_CP119327.1, read on the forward strand.
AGGTATACTTACATACATGATTGGTATCAAAGGAACGCCATTATCAGCAGGGTTTGGCTATACTGGACTAGTAGGCCCTATCAATGCGTTAAATCGTATGCCTGGTAATATTACAATGAATATTATCCTATTAATCTTTGGATATCTCATTATACCTTTTGTAAGTGCATTCATTATACACGAAATATGCAAAAAACTTATACCATCTTATACAGATAGTATTTATCGTTTTGAAATTCCTAAACAATAATCATATAAGTAAAGCACTTATCTCAATTTTACGAGATAAGTGCTTTATTTTTTTAAAAAAGTTATTGCATAATAATGCATTTATATGTATAATAATTTACATTAAAAGGAGGTTGCCTATGAAATATATATCCAAGTTAATAATCATAGCAATCTTAATTGGTATGACCTTTATATACATAGAACCAATGGCTCACGCTGATGAAGATGCGAAATGGGAAAAAATTAAGCAAAGTGGAGAACTGAAAGTGGGATTATCAGCTGATTATGCACCACTAGAATTTGAAAAAACAGTCAATGGAAAAAGTGTTTATGCAGGTATTGATATTGAGTTAGCTAAAAAAATAGCTGATGATAATCATCTAAAATTAAAAATTGTGAATATGCAATTTGATAGTTTATTAGGTGCTTTAAAAACTGGAAAAATAGATATTATTATTTCTGGTATGACATCAACGCCTGAGAGAAAAAAAGAAGTAGATTTCTCTGACTCTTACATGGAGTCAAGTAATGTTGTATTAATTAGAAAAAGTGATAAAGATACATACCACTCGTTAAAAGATTTTTCTAATAAAAAAATTGCAGCACAAAAAGGAACTGAACAGGAAAAAATAGCGCAGCAAGAAATTGAAAATGTAGATTTGAGTTCATTAAGTCGTTTGCCAGATGCTATTTTAGCTTTGAAAAGTAAAAAAGTAGAAGGTTTAGTTATTGAAAAACCTGTGGCTGAAGCTTATGCAAAGCAAAATGAGGATTTATTAATTAATAATGCAGATTTTAATGAAGCCAAAAAAGAAACAGTGATAGCAGTACCTAAAAATTCACCACTTTTACTGGAACATATAAACAAAACAATTAAAGAAGTTAAAAATAAAAATTTGATTGATAAATATATGGATAAAGCTTCAAGGGAAATGCAAGATGATGGTAATTTCTTAAGTAAATATGGTGCGTTCTTTATCAAAGGGTTAAAAAATACTATTTTAATTTCATTTATTGGGGTTGTCTTTGGTGCGATTATTGGTGCTTTAATAGCATTAGCTAAATTAAGTCAATTTAAATTATTGTCATGGATAGCTTCTATATACATTGAATTTCTCAGAGGTACACCAATGCTTGTTCAAGTATTCTTAGTCTTCTTTGGTACTACAGCTGTATTAGGGTTAAATGTTTCAGCGTTGATATGTGGGACAATCGCGTTAGTTATAAATTCGTCAGCTTATATTGCTGAAATTTTCAGAGCTGGTATTAATGCTGTAGATAAAGGACAAACAGAAGCAGCACAATGTTTAGGATTGAACTATTCTAAAACGATGTTCCATATTGTTTTACCACAAGCGGTGAAAAATGTTTTACCAGCGCTAGGTAATGAGTTTGTAACGTTAATTAAGGAATCTTCTATTGTTTCAACTATTGGTGTAAGTGAAATTATGTTTAACGCTCAAGTGGTTCAAGGCATTTCATTCGATCCATTTACACCGTTAATTATCGCAGCAGTCATGTATTTTGTATTAACTTTCTCTTTATCAAGAATAATGAGTTTTATTGAAGGGAGAATGAAAGCCAGTGATTAAAGTTCAAAATTTAAATAAATCTTTTGGAAAAAATGAAGTATTAAAAGACATTAATTTAGAAATAAATAAAGGTGAAGTTGTAGCTATTATAGGACCTTCAGGAAGCGGTAAAAGTACATTATTAAGATGTATGAATTTACTGGAAACACCATCTAATGGGAAAGTGATTTTTGAGGGAAATGAATTGACGCAAAAAAGTACGAAATTAGATACGTTACGTCAGAAAATGGGCATGGTTTTTCAAAATTTCAATTTATTTCCTCATAAAACAGTGTTAGAGAATGTGATACTTGCGCCTAAGTTACTTAAAAAGAATGATTTGGAAAATCTGAAAAAAGAAGGGGAAGCGCTCCTCAAAAAAGTCGGTTTGGAAGAAAAAGCTGATGTCTACCCTGCTCAATTATCAGGAGGTCAAAAACAAAGAGTAGCAATAGCAAGAGCATTAGCAATGCATCCAGACGTTATATTATTTGATGAACCAACCTCAGCGCTTGATCCTGAAGTCGTGTACGAAGTGCTTAAAGTAATGAAAGAACTTGCTAAAGAAGGCATGACGATGGTAGTTGTGACACATGAGATGGGCTTTGCTAAAGATGTAAGTGATAAAGTGATATTTATGGCAGATGGCTATGTTGTTGAAAGTGGTACACCTCAACATATCTTTAATAGTCCTAAACACGAAAGAACGCAAAACTTCCTCGCTAGAGTGTTATAAATTGGCAGTACTTTTAAAAAATAATTCAAAAAATAGAGTCGGAACAATGAAATTTCAATGATTTTTGTTCCGCTCTTTTTTATTGAGATAAATCTTGCGTCTTTGAATATCCCTTTGTGTTACAATGTCCTATGGATATTTTTTATAGGAGGAAGATTTAGTGGATTATAAGCAGCTTAAAAAAGAAATTATTGACTATGCTTATACTATTGGAATTGATAGCATCGGTTTTACAACTGCAGATCCATTTGATGAACTAAAACAAAAGTTAGAGGATTATCATTCAAAAGGCTATGCTTCTGGCTTTGAAGAATCTGATATTGCTTTACGTACAGAACCTAAATTAAGTTTACCAACTGCGCGTTCAATTATTGCTATTGCGGTCGGTTATCCTAATAAATTAAAAGGTGCTCCTAAAAGCGTAAGAGGGGACAGAAGAGGAATGTTTGCGCGTGCTTCATGGGGCCAAGATTATCATACAATTATGAGGAAACGATTAGATAAATTAGCCGAATTTATAACATCTAAAGTACCGGATGTAGAAATTAAAAGCATGGTGGATACGGGTGTACTTTCTGATAGAGCAGTAGCGGAACGTGCTGGCTTAGGCTTTGCTGGCCGTAACGGGTTTATTATCAATCCGGATTTAGGTACATGGACCTATTTAGGAGAAATGTTAGTCAGTATTCCATTTGAACCTGATGACCCTATATTAGATAGTTGTGGTGATTGCACGATTTGTGTTGACCGTTGTCCGACTGGTGCATTAGTAGGTAATGGCCAATTAAATGCGCAAAAATGTATTAGCTTTCTTACACAAACTAAAGGTTATTTACAAGACGAGTATCGCTATAAAATTGGTAACCGTCTATATGGCTGTGATACGTGCCAACAAGTTTGTCCGAAAAATAGAGGTATTAATACTACGCATGACGATATTGTCTTAGAACCAGAAATATTAAAACCGCGTTTAGTACCTTTATTACAAATGAGTAATAAAGAATTTAAAAATACTTATGGCTATCTAGCAGGCGCATGGAGAGGAAAAAAACCTATCCAAAGAAATGCTATAATAGCTTTGGCTCACTTTGGTGAAGAAACTGCAATTCCAGAATTAAAAGAAGTTGCTATGAACGATCCAAGACCTATGATTAGAGGAACCGCTTATTGGGCAATTGGACAAATTATTGGTGAAGCGGCTCGTGAATTTATACAAGAACATTACGATAATGAACTAGAAGAAGTTCAAGTTGAAATGTTAAAAGGACTAGAAATGAGGAAACAATAAATGACAAATCATATCGTATTATTTCAACCTGAAATACCTGCAAATACAGGAAATATAGCCCGTACTTGCGCTGGCACAAACACAAATCTACATCTAATTAAACCTTTAGGCTTTAGTACAGATGATAAAATGTTAAAACGTGCTGGATTAGATTATTGGGAACATGTAAATATAACATATCACGAAAGTATTGAAGACTTCTTTGAAGCGACTGACGGAGAATACTATCTTCTAACAAAATTTGGTAAGCAAATATATAGCGATTTTAATTTTAATAAACCAGACACTGATTTATTTTTTATTTTCGGAAGAGAAACGACAGGCTTACCTGATTGGGTTAAAGAAAAATATGCAGATACAGCGTTAAGAATTCCGATGAGTGACCATATTCGATCTTTAAATTTATCTAATACAGCAGCTTTATTAATTTATGAAGCACTTCGTCAGCAAAACTTTCCAGGCTTATCGTAATTAAAAATTAGAGCGAGAAGCTTGTTCATATTTAAATGCATTTATACAATAAAAAATGTTATATTTGTTAATGAATTATTATAACATTTTAAATTGGTTTGATTTACTTGTCATAAGGGTATCATATTATATAATACCGTTTTTTTAAGACAAATGAGATTCAAGAGGAGTGTAATAACAATGGCAATGAACTTTAAAGTATTTAATGATGTTGACCAAGTAGCACAATTCACAGCGGACATCATTAGAAAACAATTTAACAACAATCCTACAACTATTGCAGGGCTTCATTTAGAAAGAGAAACTGCACCTGTATTAGACGAATTAAAAAAAGATGTAGATCGTAATCCGGTTGATTTCAGTCAAGTTAACATTTTAGATTATGATGACAATCGTTCTTATTATGAAGCTTTAGGCGTACCATCTGGCCAAATTTATCCTATTAATTTAGATGATGATGCAACGTCTCTTATCGATGACAAAATAAAAACAAAAGAAAACAAAGGTAAGCTTATTTTACAAGTTACTTCTATTGATGAAAAAGGTAGCTTAAATGTAAATATAAGACAAGGCTTAATGAAAGCTCGCGAAGTAGTATTAGTGATTACAGGTGGACAAAAACGCGAATTTGTTAAAAAATTATATGAAGAAAATGGCAAATCAAGCTTCGAACCAGCAGATTTAAAAGTACACCGTATGGTAACTGTAGTATTAGATAGAGCTGCTGCAGAAGGTTTACCTGAAGATGTTAAAGAATACTTTACTGCTCATTTTGCATAAATCTATAAGTGAGGTTTAAATAATGTCTGATAAAAAAGAAACAGAATTGAATTATCATGAAGAAGAGAATGCAATGGTTCAAGACTTAGATGATTTAAAAGAATTAGGTAAAGAAATGGAGCAAATTTCTGAGAAAAATGATGAAGAAAAACTCAATCAATCACATGATTCAGATGTTCGCTCTGATTTAGATTAATCGTAAGTTAAAAAAGGTATATCTCTATAAACACATTATAAATAAAGTAAAGTAAGTTGAAGCGGGTTAAAGAAGTCATTTTAGTTGAATTGATTTCTGACTCGCTTTTTTAATTTGCGTAAAAGCAACACATTATCTATGATAAAATATAAATTAATAAAAAGATGAGGAGCAATATCGATGTTGCATAAATATTGGTTACACATTACAATTGCAACGATTATCGTGAGTCTATTATCTATAAAAGGATTTCCTATTGCTTTAGGAACATTATATTTGCCTATTTTATTTAAAATCGTGCAATTACAATTAAATTTATCTGAAGGATTAATTGATGATGTGACTGCAAAGCCTTTTATTAAAAGTAATCAGACAGGCGTAATCATAAGTGTAATTTGTTGTATACTTGTCACTGCAATTTTAATGTATACATTAAATGATTTTTATCAAGGGTTATCAGGCTTTTTAGGCATGTTAATTAAATTAAGCCCGGTTACTTTGATATTAAGTATTATATTATATATTTTAAGCGCTATAGCGGTGGTACAAGCTGTTAAAATTAAATTTGAATAGTGCAATTAAATTTTCACCACTTGAGTATATTTCAAGTGGTTTTTTTCATTATGAAACCGTTTTAGTTGTTCATTGCTCATTGAATTTATTTAATGCTATACTTAAGTCAAATAAGCTTATAAGGGGAGAACATCAAATGTCAGTAAGAATTGAACATGATACTTTTGGAGAAATTGAAGTACCAGCGGATAAATATTGGGGCGCTCAAACTGAGAGAAGTAAACGTAATTTCCCAGTAGGTAAAGAACGTATGCCAATTGAAGTGGTGTACGGTTTTGCTCAATTGAAAAGGGGTGCAGCGCTAGCTAACCATGAGCTTGGTAAATTAAGCGACATTAAAAAAGATGCGATTGTTCACGCATGTGACTTAATCTTAAAAGGCGAATTAGATGAACATTTCCCATTAGTTGTATGGCAAACAGGAAGCGGTACTCAAAGTAACATGAATGTAAACGAAGTCGTAAGTTATGTGGCTAATGACTATTTAAAAGAACATGGTAGTGACGAATCAATTCATCCTAATGATGATGTAAATAAGTCACAAAGTTCTAATGATACATTCCCAACAGCAATGCACGTTGCGTTATATCATGAAGTAGAAACTAAATTAGAACCTGCTTTAAAACATTTACGTGATACTTTTAAAGAAAAAGAAGACAAATTCCAATCTATTATTAAAATTGGACGTACACATTTACAAGATGCGACACCAATTAGATTAGGTCAAGAAATCAGTGGTTGGCGCTATATGTTAGATAAATGTGAAGAATTATTATCAGAATCTAAAAAACATATTCTAAACTTAGCAATCGGTGGTACAGCGGTAGGTACAGGAATTAACGCACATCCTGAATTTGGCGATAAAGTAGCGAAATTTATCTCTGAGAATACTGGATATGATTTTGTATCATCTGAGAATAAATTCCACGCTTTAACATCTCATGATGAAGTTGTGCAATTACATGGTACATTAAAAGCTTTAGCGGCTGACTTAATGAAGATCGCCAATGATATAAGATGGTTAGCTTCAGGACCAAGAGCAGGACTTGCTGAAATTTCTATCCCTGAAAATGAACCAGGTTCATCAATCATGCCTGGTAAAGTAAATCCAACACAATGTGAAATGTTAACAATGGTTGCCGTGCAAGTCATGGGTAACGATAGCGTAGTTGGCTTCGCTAGCTCACAAGGTAATTTTGAATTAAATGTATTTAAACCAGTCATTCTGCATAATACATTACAATCAATTTACTTATTAGCTGACGGTATGCAAACATTTAACGATAATTGTGCAGTAGGTATTGAACCAATTGAAGAAAACATTGATAATTACTTAAATCAATCATTAATGCTTGTGACTGCTTTAAACCCACACATCGGTTATGAAAAAGCAGCTCAAATTGCTAAAAAAGCACATAAAGAAGGATTAACATTAAAAGAATCAGCAATTGATTCTGGTTATGTTACTGAAGAACAATTTGAAGAATGGATTAAACCTGAAGATATGGTAGATCCTCACTAATTGCATAGAAATAATAGAGTACCGTTCAGTACAGAACGGTACTCCTTTTTTGCATAATTTTATTAATCGTCTAAATTAACTGAAATGAGTTCTTGAGTAAGTGGGTGTTTAAACTCAATTTGATAACTATTAAGTTCCAATTGTCTTAATTTTGAGTCTCCATATAGTGGATCTCCGATAACAGGGTGACCAATTTCAGCAAGGTGCACACGAATTTGATGCGTACGACCAGTATCAAGTTTAATATCTAATTGACAAACGCCTTCTTTAATCATCTCAGAAGATAAGATATGCGTGATAGCGCGTTGTCCTGTATTTGAAATACGACGCTTATTCGGATGGAATTTATCCTTGCCAATCGGCATATCAATCGTTTGAGGTTTAAGTGGTAATAATGCCTTTACATTCGCTTTATAAATTCTTGTAATTTCATTATCTTCTAACATACGGTCTAGAATCTTCTTCATTAATGGATTTTTAGCCACTATCAATAAACCAACTGTCTCTTGGTCTAAACGATGAATAGGCTCAACATAATCACTATCAACCGTATAAATCACGTGATTCATCAAAGTATTGCTCTCTTTTAAATCATTCGGATGCGTTTTAACTCCTTTAGGCTTCATTACAATCGCTAAATCATCGTCCTCATAGCTAACTTGCGCATATCGATAACTTGGTACGTAATTACTTTTCTCTTTAGGCGTAGGAATGTAAACACTGTCCCCAGTAGATACTTTAGACATAAGTTTAGCGGGCGTGTCATTAATTGTAATTTCTTTAGACATATTAAGTTGATGTAAGTCTTTTTTTGGTAATTTCAACGTTTGAAAGATTTCTCTTAAAGTGAAATCATCATAAGTTTCAGGTATTTTAAATTTCATAGAATCCTCCTATTAAGTACGCATTTATCATATCACATCTTCGTTTCATTGAGCGCTATGAATGATAGCTCTCTTACTGAAATTCATACTAATTATTTAATTTTTTGAAAATGCTTCCCGAACACGTAGCGTTTATTTTAATAATTTTAAAAAATAAAAACAAACTGTATAATGATATAATGCTAATATGAATTTAATTGGAGCGAATAAAATGGAAAAGCCAACTCGTTTAGCGTTATTAAAAGAAATAGCGGAATATCTTAATGAAGAAACAGAGCTCTATAATATGATGAATGGTGCGTTGAAATGCTTAATACAAGGCAGTAATTTCACTACAGGATGGATCTTCTTTATTAATGATGAAGGAGAACATGAGCTAGTAGCAGACGTCTATCTTCCGGGAGCTCTACAGGCTAATCATTGTCAATATATGACGGAAGGTTCGTGTTGGTGTGTAAAAGCATACCATAATCAACGATTGACAAAAGCATCAAATATTATAAACTGTTCAAGAATTAATAAAGCCGCTCAAGCCTATCAAGAAGCCACAGACGATATTACGCACCACGCAACGGTACCACTGCGTTCAGGTGACGAACAATATGGCTTATTAAATGTAGCTACACCTTGTACTACAGAGTATAGTGAGGAAGATTTGGAATTGCTTGAATCAGTCGCTTTACAAATAGGTTCAGCGATTAAGCGTATTTATCTTACTGATCAAGAGAAAGAAGCGGCTCGAATCAATGAACGCAATCGCTTAGCAAGAGATTTACACGATTCTGTGAATCAAATGCTCTTTTCTTTAAAATTAACTGCCCATGCTGCGCATGATATTACTTCAGATGATATAGCAAAGAGAGCATTGAAAACTATTGAAGAAACGAGTCAAAATGCCGTCAATGAAATGCGCTCATTAATATGGCAATTGAAGCCAGTTGGACTCGAACATGGTTTAGTACATGCTCTACGAAATTACGCACAAATATTAGACTTAAATATAGATATTGAAATTGACGGGTTAATTGATTTATCAAATACAATAGAAGAACACGTTTATAGAATGATACAAGAAGCGATGAATAATACGAAAAAACATGCACATACAAATACTATTTATGTAACAATAAAACAACTACGTGATACATTATACGTTGAAATCAAAGATAAAGGCAGAGGGTTTGATATTAAAGCACATGGTAGTTATCAATCACAGGGTCTTAAGAACCTAAACCAGAGAATTCATTTGTTAAAAGGACAGTTACATATTTATTCAGAAATTAATGAAGGTACTTATATAAAATTTAATATTCCATTATCAAAGTAGGGGAAGGAGTTTAACATTTTGGCAAAGGTAATTTTAATCGATGACCATCATATTGTAAGACAGGGTTTAGAATTCTTACTGTCTACAGTAGAGGATTTAGAGGTACAAGCGAGTTTTGCAGATGGTCAAAGTTTCATAGATGATTTAAAAGAGAATGCTTTACCAGATATCATTTTATTAGATTTAGTTATGCCTGGAATGAATGGCATAGAAGTTACAGAATTTGTTAAAAAAAATTATCCAGAGATTAAAGTACTAGTCTTAACGAGCTACGTAGATGATGAACATGTAATGTCAGCGCTTAACAAGGGTGCAGATGGTTATGAAATGAAAGATGTTGAACCGCAGAAATTGATTAATACCATTTTACAAGTGTTGAATGATGAAAAAGTTATTCATCCTGAAGCGAAAAACGTTATGGCTTCTATGTCTCAGAAACCACATTTTAATAACAAATTGTCTAAAAGAGAAATTGAAGTATTACGTGAAATGGTCAAAGGTAAAACAAATAAAGAAATTGCATCTACATTGTTTGTGTCTGAAAAAACGATTAAAACACATGTCAGCCATATCTTTAATAAATTAGAAGTAACAGATCGTACGCAAGCAGCTATTTATGCAATTGAAAATAAATTAATATAACAAAGAAAAGAAAAAATATTTCACACCCGCAGTTTATTCAAGTAAAAATCAGCTTTGCAAAATCATTTGTTTAAAAAAATAAATGATTTATTAAACTAGTTTAATTATTTTGACAATTTTGCCTTTAATAAAATTGTGTGTAAAAACAAAAATTCCTCTTTTCATTTTATTGAAAATATATTAAGATGTAATTTGTGTTTCAAGAAATGTGTATTATTGCAATTTCTTGCGTCCGGAGAATATAACCCCTATTAGAAAGGTAGAGAATATAATATGGATAGACAGAGTTTTACAGATTTAATTCAAACAAAATTTAAAATGGTAAGAATTGAAGCGGGCTATACGCAAGATACTATGGCTCAAACAATTGGCCTTTCAAAGAAAACATTAGTTCAAATTGAGAAAGAACGTGTGTTACCTAACTGGACAACTTGCGTATCAATTTGTGCATTATTTAGAGATTCTGACGTATTAAACAATACGTTTGGTTGCGATCCACTTGAAATTGTACAAACAATTTCACGTAATCATTGCGCATACCCTAACCATTCTACAACTAGCGATATTTATTGGAATACAATTGAGACACGTAATGGTTTCATTTTACAAAGTAATAAAGTAAGTAATATTTACAGAGTTTTAAATTCTGAAAAACAACCCATTTTTGGTACGGCAAAATTAAGAGAAGCTGAAACTTACTTTAATAGAAATGCTAAGGAAGAATTAATGCACGTCTAATTAAAGTATAAGTGAATGAAATAAAGTGATAGAAGAATCTAAAAATGATTTAATCACGATTTAAAGAAATGAGTAAATTGAGACGAATTTGTTGTGACTTTACAATAAATTCGTCTTTTTAAATACATTGAAAAATGGATAATGAACGAAACTCAATTATCTTATTTTGTCTATTAAAATCATGAGATTTTAAACCGTGCATGATATAATTTGCTTAATGTAATAACAAGATGAGGAGAGTAATCAATGCAAGCTTTTTTAGTAATACTTTTCATGGTAGTAGTGGGGGCAGTAATTGGTGGTGTAACTAATGTTATCGCGATTCGTATGTTATTTCACCCTTATAAGCCTTACTATATTTTTAAAATGCGTATTCCATTTACGCCAGGACTCATTCCTAAACGAAGAGACGAAATTGCAACCAAAATTGGCCAAGTCATCGAAGAACATCTTATTACAGAGTCTGTAATTCATAATAAATTAAATGAGCCTAATACAAGAGCAACGATTAATGAGTTTGTGATTGAGCAACTATCTAAACTTAGAAGTGATGATGCAACTATTCGAAATTTTGCATATCGATTTGATATTGATATAGACCAGTTAATTAATGATAAATTAGATTCCATAATTTCTAATAAATTAAACCAATATTATAACGAACATAGACAAGCGCCTATTAAAGACATTTTACCTCAAGAAGCCATTACAATGATTGATGATAAGATGGAGAATGTTGGAGATTTATTATGTGAAAGAGCACGTCATTATTTAGCTTCAGATAAAGGTGCGCGCGATATATATGATATGTTAGATACCTTTTTTGCTGAAAAGGGGAAAATTGTTGGTCTGTTACAAATGTTTATGACTAAAGAGAGTATAGCCGACAGAATTCAGCATGAATTAATACGTTTAACAAGTCATCCTAAAGCAAAGGGCATTATTGATCAAGTGATTCATAATGAATATGAAACGCTGAAAAATCAATCTTTAGGACAAGTTGTTAAGGAAGATCAATTTTCAAAAATATCAGAGTCTACAACACAATGGCTAACGTCTTATTTAAATTTAAATGATAAGGTGAATACACCATTCAGCCAATTAGCACCTCAATTTATTAAATACTTAGAATTAGAAGTTGCTAATAAGATTACACATTTAATTGTTGAACAAGCTTCTAAACATGTCTCAACAATTATGGAGAAAATTAATTTACGTAAATTAGTTGAAGATCAAATTAATACCTTTGATTTAGACTATATTGAAAAGTTAATTATTGAAATCGCTAATAAAGAACTTAAATTAATTATGTCATTAGGATTTATTTTAGGAGGAATTATCGGTTTCTTCCAAGGACTAGTCGCAATCTTTGTCTAACAACTCATTATATGTTATGGTTATTAAGAGTTGTCAAAACATCATTACACGAAGGAGTGCAATAGACATGGCAGTAAATTTATATGATTATGCAAATAATTTAGAACAAGCATTAAGAGATAGCGATGAATACAAAGCAATCAAAGATGCTTTCTCTAAAGTTAAAAACAATGAAGAATCTAAAAAATTATTTGATGAGTTCCGTGAAACTCAATTAAACTTCCAACAAAAACAAATGCAAGGGGAAGAAATTCCTGAGGAAGATTTAGCTAAAGCTCAAGAACAAGCTCAAGCAATTGAAAAAGATGAAAATATTTCTGAATTAATGCAAGCTGAGCAAAAAATGAGCCAAGTATTCCAAGAAATCAATCAAATTATTGTTAAACCTTTAGACGAAATTTACGCTGACTAATTTATAGATTGAGGTTTTAAACAATGCAAAAAACTGAAAGAATTATTTACAGTTTTAAGCTACAAGACTTTCTAATTTAAGAAAGCCTTGTAGCTTTTTTTAATGCATCATGAGCATCGACCCAAATAAACAAGATATGATAAAATATAAAGATACATAATAAAGTCACCTAATCCTAATATTAAGGAGTCTAAACTGATGATTAAATTTATTCACTGTGCTGATTTGCATCTTGATAGCCCTTTTAAATCCAAAAGTTATTTAGCACCTAACATTTTCGAAGATGTTCAAAATAGTGCTTATGAAAGTTTCAAAAATATTGTAGATATTGCTCTGAAAGAAGAGGTTGATTTCGTCCTTATTGCTGGAGATTTATTTGATAATGAGAATCGCACATTACGTGCAGAAGTGTTTTTAAAAGAACAATTTAAACGTTTAGAAAAAGAACAAATCTTTGTATATATCATTCATGGTAATCATGATCCGCTAACTAAAAGAATTACAGATGATTGGCCTGATAATGTTTCTGTTTTTTCAAATCGAGTAGAAACATATCAAGCGATAACTAAAAATGGTGAAACTATTAATATTCATGGTTTTAGTTATCAAAATAATGCAAGTTATGAAAATAAAATCGATGAATATCCTTCGAGTCAAGGCGTGAACGGCATACATATTGGTATGTTGCATGGTACGTATAGTAAATCAAGTATTAAAGATCGCTATACTGAATTCATTTTAGAAGATTTAAAAAATAAATTGTATCATTATTGGGCATTGGGTCATATTCATGAACGTCAGGAATTAAGTGATATGCCACCAATTCATTATTCAGGTAATATTCAAGGTCGACATTTTGGCGAACAGGGAGAAAAAGGATGCTTGCTTGTTGAAGGGGATAGTCTTCAATTAACTACAAAGTTTATTCCAACTCAATATATTCGCTTTGACACAGCTACGATTGAGATCAAGAAGACGAATAAACAAAGTATTTATGAAGCAATACAAGATTTCAAAGATAGTGTGCGCCATAAAGGGAAAGCCTTCTATAAACTTACTTTAGACATAGATAGTGAAATGGCGATATCACCACAAGATATTAGCCAAATTAAGGCGATGACTGATGAGTATGAAGAAAATGAAAATCATTTTATAGTCATTGAAGATTTAATATTTAACTATATTCAAAATGAGGATCCACCTCTTGTACGAGAATTCTCAAATGAATTAATTAGCGATTCTAAATTATTCGAAGACGCAATGACTGAATTATACTTGAATCCGAGAGCTTCAAAATATTTAGACGATTATACTGCTTTCAATAAAGTTGAATTAGTCGATCGAGCAGAAAAATTATTGAAAGAAGATATGCGAGGTGACAACAATGATCATTAAATCACTCGAAATTTATGGGTATGGGAAATTTGTAGAACGGAAGATTACTTTTAATGACTCATTTACAGAAATTTATGGTGAAAATGAAGCTGGTAAATCTACCATTCAAGCATTTATACATTCAATTTTATTTGGATTTCCAACAAAAAAAGAAAAAGAGCCACGTTTAGAACCCCGTATGGGCAATCAATATGGTGGGAAACTTACCCTTATTTTTGATGATAAATCAGAAATCGTCGTCGAACGTATTAAAGGACGTGCCCAAGGAGATGTAAAAGTTTATCTTGAAAATGGACTTATTCGTGATGAAGCATGGTTAAAAAAGAAATTAAATTTCATCTCTAAAAAAACATATCAAGGGATATTCTCATTTAATGTTTTAGGATTACAAGATATACATAGAAATATGGATGAAAAGCAATTACAAAATTACCTATTAGAAGCAGGTGCGCTAGGGTCATCAGAATTTACTTCTATGGGCAATATGATTGCGCAAAAGAAAGCCACACTTTATAAAAAAGCAGGCAAAAATCCAATTTTAAATCAACAAATAGATGATTTAAAAAAATTAGAAACGCAAATTAGAACTGAAGAAGCTAAACTAGATGAGTATCATCGTTTAATAGATGACAAAGATAAATCGCAACGCCATTTAAAACATCTAAAAGATAACCTAACTCAACTTTCTAAAATGCATGAGAGCAAACAAAAAGAGCTCGCAATCCATCCACAAGCGCAAGAGTGGAAAAATTTAGAACAACAGTTGAATATAGAACCGCTTAAATTTCCAGAAAAAGGGATTGAACGATACGAAACGGCTTCACGTTATAAACAAACACTTGAAAAAGATATTAGTTTGCAAGAAGAGCGTTTGAAACAAATGGAAAGTGATTTTAATGCCATAAATATACCTTCCAATGAAGTGGTTAATAACTTTTATCGATTAGCTCATGAAGAGAGTGATATTAAACAAACTGAATTAAAGATAGCTGCACTTAATAAAGATATTGATACATCCCAAAGAGAACAACAAACATTAAAAACGAATTTAGGTTGGCAAGATGTGCATCACGAAGCAGATACTTCTGAAGCAATGAAGAATTATGTAAGCCATAAAATTAAAGAACGTAATGAACAAGAAAATCAAAAACAACAAATTGAGAGAACTATTTCCGAAATTACAATAGAGCAAGAAGCTATAACTAAAGAAATTAAAAGTCTTGAAAAAGATTTAGTTTCTGAAAAGTCTCTTGAAAAGAAAAAAGAATATAATCAACAAAAACTTGAACTTCAGGAAAAAGAAAATTTATATAATAAATTAAAAGAAACATTTGAAAATGAGAAAGAAAGTAAAAATAAACGTCAAAAGTGGTTAAGACTTAGCTTTATTATTTTAAGTTTAGTTGGTTTAGGATTAACTATTTTTTCATTTGCTACAGCAAACATGATATTTGGAATAATATTTACTATACTCACAATATTATTTATTGTTGGTATAATCATTACTAAATCAAAAGACGTCGATTATAGTCAAACATTTAATGATGAAATCGACAGTTTAAAACAACAAATAAAAGATTTAGAATCAAAATACGATTTAAATTTTGATTTAGATCAACAGTACCATTTGCGTGAGCGATGGAATAATGCTACTAAAAATAATGATGTTTTAACAAATAAATCAACACATCAACAACATTTATTAGAAAAAACAAATAAAGAACTAAATGAGTTATCTAGTAATCTACAAGAAGTTAAATCAGACATTAAATTGCCAGAAAAAATGACAGATGATTTATTAATGGGTAGTTTTACTATGATGAATCAGTTGAAAACAAACGATAATCATCTGAAAAAACTAATACAACAACGTGATGAATTAAATCAAAAGGTTACTTCATTTTATAAAAAAGCTCAAAATCAAATTTCACATGAATTACCTAACTTTAATAAGGTTTCTTTATTTAATGATATGAAAAATTGGTTAGCTACTTATGAAAGTAATAAAGATAAGAAAAATCAATTGCAAAACCAACTTCAATTATTAGGAAATGAAATCAAGCAATTGAAACTTCGCTTGACTGAAAACGAAGAAATTATTCAAACGCTATTTAAATTTGTTCACGTAAAAAATGAAACAGATTATTATCAATATTACGAACAATATCAACAGTATCAACAGAACTTAGCTCGCTTCAATGATTTAACTACGTATTTAGAAAACCATCACTTCTCCTATGAAGATAGTTCTAACTTAAGTAGCAAAACAACTGTCCAGATGGAAGACGAAGATCAATTATTAGCACAACAAGTAGATGATTATAATGATCAATATTTAGATAAACAAATGGAAGTAAGCGAATTAACTGCGCAAATTAATCAAATGGAAACAGATAAAACATTATCGCAACTACGCCACAATTATCATAGCCTAAAAAATAGAATGAATGATATTGCCAAAGATTGGGCAAGTTTAAGCTATTTAGAAACGTTAGTTAATGAACATATTAAGCAAATTAAAGATAAACGATTACCACAAGTTATTAATGAAGCAATTAATATCTTTAAATCTTTAACAAATGGTAATTATACGCTGATTACTTATGAAAATGATTCGATTATGGTAAAACAACAAAATGGGCAGATGTATCATCCATTAGAACTAAGTCAATCAACAAAAGAATTGCTATACATTGCATTACGTATTAGCTTAATTAAAGTGTTACGACCTTATTATCCATTTCCAATTATCATTGATGATGCGTTTGTACATTTTGATAAACAAAGAAAATCAATGATGTTAAACTATTTAAGAGAGTTAGCATATGATTATCAAGTGCTTTACTTTACATGCACAAAAGATACTACAATTCCTTCTAAAGAAATGCTGATATTAAATAAAATAGAGGAAGGCGGTAAACGATGAGAAACGTAGAGAAATTAAATCCAGGAGATTCAGTAGAGAATTTCTTCATGATTCATAGAGCCACACAAGGCGTTACTGCTCAAGGAAAAGACTATATGACGCTTTTCCTTCAAGATAAAAGTGGGGACATTGAATCAAAATTATGGACAGTAACAAAAGAAGAAATGAAAATTTTGAAACCTGAAGAAATTGTTTGGGTTAAAGGTGATGTGATTAATTACCGAGGTCGCAAACAAATGAAAATCAATCAAATCAGATTGGCTAAACCTGAAGAAGGGTTTAAAACACAAGATTTCATTGATGGTGCGCCTTTAACACCAGCTGAATTACAAGAAGAAATTTCACATTATATTTTAGATATTGAAAATGCGAATTTACAACGTATTACGCGTCATTTATTAAAAAAATATCAAGAAAGATTTTTCACTTTCCCAGCAGCAAGTTCACATCATCACAATTTTGCAAGTGGTTTAAGCTATCATGTTTTAACAATGCTTCGAATTGCTAAGTCGTTATGTGATATTTATCCACTATTAAATCGCAGTTTACTTTACAGTTCTATCATCTTACATGATTTAGGTAAAGTCAGAGAGTTAAGTGGACCTGTAGCTACAACATATACAGTAGAAGGTAACTTACTCGGCCATATTTCAATCGCGAGTGATGAAGTGGCTGAAGCTGCTAAAGAACTGGGAATAGAAGGCGAAGAGGTTATGTTATTACGTCATATGATTTTAGCGCATCACGGTAAAATGGAATTCGGTTCTCCGAAATTACCTCATTTAAAAGAAGCAGAAATTTTATTCTTTATTGATAACATCGATGCTAAAATGAATATGTTTGAAAAAGCCTTCAAAAAAACAGAAAAAGGCCAATTTACCGAACGTATTTTTGGAATGGAAAATCGCCAATTCTATAATCCAGAAAAATTAGATTAAATAATTGTATATGTATAAAAAATAGCGATATTAGAAACATTGATTAAGTTTCTGATATCGCTATTTGTTGTGTGTATTGAACTTTGAAAATTATGAAGATAGGCCAGCAGATGAGCTATCTTGTTGAGATTGTTGCTGTTTTAATTTATCAGGATTTAAAATTGTATTTTCAACAGCTTTTTTGATATCTCTATCTTTATAGTCCACTTTATATTCTTTAAGTAAATCTTTATATGCGTTTGTTAATAATTTAGGATTTTTTTGAACTTTTTGTTCAATAATCTTAGTTTTAAGTTTAGATTTTTCTTTGTCAAAATCGTCTTCTTTATCGGCTTTAATTATGTGGTAACCATAGTCTGTTTTTACAACATCTGAAACTTGACCTTCTTTAAGTTTAAATAAGGCTTTTTCAAAGCTACTAACCATTTGTCCTTTAACTACATAACCTAATGAGCCGTCTTTTTTAGCACTAGAAGAATCCATTGACTCTTTTTTAGCAATTTTTCCGAATTTACTTGGATCTTTTTCAACTTCTTTTTGAATTTCTTCAGCTTTTGCTTTAGCTTTTTTATCACTTAGACCTTCTTTATCACTATCACTTGATTTAACTTTAATTAAAATATGTGACGCTTTTTTAGTGTCATCTTTAATTTCCTTATCAGATACGTTGATTTTGTCTGATAATAGTTGTT
Organism: Staphylococcus sp. NRL 16/872; assembly: GCF_022815905.2. Lineage (NCBI taxonomy): Bacteria > Bacillati > Bacillota > Bacilli > Caryophanales > Staphylococcaceae > Staphylococcus > Staphylococcus sp. NRL 16/872. The sequence continues at coordinate 1,027,418 of NZ_CP119327.1, forward strand.
TTTGATAAGCTGCTAATTTTTTCTGCTCTTTGTAATCATCTAATGACATACCTTGTTGTTTAAGCATACTTTCAAATTGATCTTTACCACCATATTGTTTTTCTTCTTTTTTAATATCTTCGTCAATGTCTTTTGTATCGACTTTGTCTTTATATTTATCTGCTAGAATTTTGTTTAAAGCAATGCTAAATGAAGTACTTGCAATTTGGTCATCACCAATTTTGTTCATTACATCTTTAACTTTAACATCTCCAGCTTTAGAAGAAATAAGTGTATTACTTTCCGAATCAGTGGCATGATTACCACAAGCACCTAATAGCAGGGCACTTGCTGTTACTGGAACAATTAATTTATTCATAATTTTCATAGTTGATAGCTCCTTTTACATTAATAACAACGTAACTATAACATATTCTAAGCGCTTCACCAATTAGAAACTGGCGTAATACTACCAAAGTACTAGACGAAGAATAATTTTAAAAAAACCAACAAAGTTTGATAGCTTTGTTGGTGGTTAATACTACTTAAAAAGTAGTATGATAGGGCACTTTATTTAAAATGCTTATACCAGTTTGATGTTCTTCAATAAACTGACCTTCATTTGAAAAAATAATAATTTTTAAATATAAAAAGTCCATAACTGATATTCCTAAATTCAACGCTAATAAGAACATAAAATAATGTCCATACTCAGGAAAGCGTGTAGTTAAAAAGATTAAAATACTCGTAATAGTTAAAAAGGGTATAATTAAATTAATGCAAAAGTAAATTTTGTGTACAGGCGTACTAACATAAGTATTAAAATATGGTAAAAAACGCTTTTTGTTCAGTTTATGTGCTCTAAAAGACTTTAAATAAGGCAAAAAGAATAACAAATGTATAGATTTATGGATGGGATACATTAAAAATACAAAAAATAACAAAACTAAAAAGTATTTATCTGATAAAGGTGTATCCACAAAATAATACATGATTTCGTAACTGACAAAAAAAGCGATTACAGTGGTTGCAAAGCTTAAAAAAGCTACTCTTGGCACTCCAAAACGAGCGTGAATGTCGATTTGTTGTTTACATAGAAACATAATTTCACCTCTTAATAGGTCATATATACGCTAAGTATTATCTAACTTACAATAAATAAAATCAAGATATTATTTACACTATACAAAAAGTGATGAAGCTGTATTTAATAGTTTGATTAAATTAAATTTTAAGTTAATATAGGCGTTCTACACAACAAAAGAGTAAAACAGAAACCAATTCAATAGATTTCTATTTTACTCTTTATTAACATAAAGTAATTTTATTTTTTATCTTTTGAAAATGTATTGCTAATTTCTTCACCGCGATTTTGAAGGTTTTCAATATGCGATTGTAACTTTTCAATATTAGGATTAATATCTGATTTAAAGTCACCAATTAATGTTTTGAACTCATCACCAATTTCACTACCGTATTGAACGCCATCATCTTTGACTTGTTTACTATAATCGATAATATTATGGAAACTACGTTTAATTGATTCAATTTCACGTTCTAATTCTGAGCGAGCACCAGTAGGAACGTTATCTCCTGTAGTATCTCCTTTGGTTACACCACGATCATCACGGTTCATCCATGAAACAGCAATACCACTTGCTACTCCGACACCAATACCAAATAATACGCGTGTTACTTTCATATTATATTCTCCTCACTTAATATGTCATCGTTTTAATAAGTTTAAAATTAAATGATTAATTATCATCTTAAATTTAATTTTTAAAAACTCAATTTAATTTTATATTACCCTTTAAAGGCATACAATATGCAGAATTATTCAAATTGAGCTTTAATTTGATCTGCAATCTCTTTTTTCTTATTATCATCAATCTCTTCTTCATGTGTATTCCATTTATAACCGAAACCATCAATATCATTTTCATAGCGTGGTAAGAAATGGAAATGAAGATGGAATACTGATTGATCAGCAAACTCGCCATTATTTTGAACAATGTTTAAACCATCAGGGTTAAACGCTTTTTTAATAGCATTTGCCACTTTAGGAATTGCAACACCAATATGTTTCATTGTTTCTTCATCTGTTTCAAAAATATTTGGAGACGCTTTTTTGGGGATTAATAAAGTATGACCTTTTGTTACTTGTGAAATATCTAAAAACGCATAAACATATTCATTTTCATATACTTTATAACTTGGAATTTCACCTGTTAAAATTTTGCCAAATACAGTTTCTGCCATTTGAATACACTCCTTATGCTTTAATTTATTCAATATTATATCATTACTATATTAAAATTTCGTTAGTAAGGTATAGCTAACTTTAGTAGTTGGACAATGATTTTGGTACAATGTAAGTCATGGAGGTGCCTTATGACAGTAAAAGTTGAACATCTAACAGGAGGTTACGGCAAACATCCTGTCATTGAAGATATTAATTTTGAATTAAAAGAGGGAGAAATCGTAGGCTTAATTGGGCTTAACGGTGCAGGTAAAAGTACAACAATCAAGCACATGTTAGGGTTATTAACGCCTATGGAAGGTACACTCTCTATTTCCGATACAAATATAACAAATGATATTGAAGTTTATCGCAGAAAATTATCATATATCCCAGAATCACCAGTGATTTATGAAGAACTGACATTAGAAGAACATATCGCTATGACAGCGATGGCATATCAAATCAGTGAGGAAGAGGCAATGAAACGTGCTCGTCCGTTACTTAAAACATTTAGATTAGAAAATGAACTTAAAGTATTCCCGAGTCACTTTTCAAAAGGGATGAAACAAAAAGTAATGATTATTTGTGCCTTTATTGTTAATCCAGAATTATATATCATTGATGAACCCTTCCTAGGGCTCGATCCTTTAGGTATACAATCTATGCTTGATTTAATGGTTGAGAAGAAGAATGAAGGACGTACAGTCTTAATGAGTACACATATTCTTGCAACGGCAGAACGTTATTGTGATCGCTTCATTATTCTAGATAAAGGTAAAGTTGTAGGCTTTGGCGATTTAGATCAACTACGAGAGCAAACAGGCTTACATTACCATACACTTGATGACATTTATATTCATGTCACACAAGGTGGGCAACCTACATGAATAAAACAGCAATAACATTATTTCAACAACGTCATAAAGCGATTCGCAAAGAAAAAAGCTATTACAATAAATTTATTTTTAATGGGCACTTTTCAGTGTTCTTACTTATCTTACTGGGTGCTTTCATCCTAGGCTATGGTCAATGGTTAAAACATATTCCATCGCACATCGATTATGCTCTATTTGCGAGTCTCATTTTAGCCATCACATCTATTTTTCCAATAAGAACATTTTTAAAAGATGCTGATCGTTTGTTTCTCTTACCATTTGAAAAGCACATGAAAGCGTATATGAGTTTGAGTTTACGATATAGCTATTTCAACCGCATCATCATTCAAATCGTTTTATTAATTGTGCTGTTTCCATTATTTTATAAACTCAATCATGGGTTAAACTTAGGCTATATACTTTTTATAGTTTTAGTACTTATCCATCCGTTTCTTGGCTTGTTGCTTAGATGGAAATGGTACCAATCACATTTATCAAGTTGGTCATTGAATATCATCTTATTTATTCTTAACGGGTTAGCATATTATCTTGTACTAGGCTATCAAATGTACTGGGGAATTATTTTTACCATTATATTGCTATTAGCGATTTTCTTACTTCCGAAAATGAAGCACAGCTACCTATTCCCGTGGGAACGTATGGTATTAATTGAAGAACGTCATCATACAAATTACTATAAATTCGTTAATATGTTTACTGACGTTAAGCATTTAAAAGAAACAGCAGTAAGAAGACAATATTTAGACTTCTTGTTACCAACGCCTAAAGGACAACGTTTTAGTTCAAAAAATATGTATTTATATTTATTTACGCGTAGTTTTGTGAGGGGAAGAGATGCATTTACAATCATCTTAAGATTAGTTGTGATTGCGCTTATCTTAATGATTTGGTTATCATTCCCAATTGTAACGGTAATTATTGGTAGCTTATTTATGTATATTATCTTGTTGCAAATGTCACAATTCTATACACAACAAGCATATGGTCTATGGCCTCAAGTTTGGCCGGTATCAGATGCAGAAGTAATTAAAGGATATGAGAAATTCTTATATCGTTTGATGATAATTATTGGAGTTATTTTCTCTATTACATTTATCATTATTTATCCGCAATACTTTATCTTTGCGATTGTTTTCTTTATAGTAGGCTGGCTTACAATTCGAAGTACAATCAAAAAATTACAATATCAGGAATCGCTATTAAAAGATTAAAAAAAGGTTGTCTTAAGTTAGTGAGAACTAAATCTCAATTAACTAAGACAACCTTTATTTATTTAAAACTAATCTTTAATTGGATATAAATATCTTTCAAAGTAACTAGAATGTTGTGCACTTGAACCAAAGTAGCGTCTTAACGCTTCTTTTGAAAAGTAATCTTTAAACGTTTCAGAATCTTTAAAGTCTTGATATGTTTGACGATTAGCAAAGCCAAAGTACACTTTATAAGTTGTGCCTTCCTCAGGTTTTAAGAAGCGGTAACTTTTAAAACCAGCGAAATTCTCTAATTTTAAATCTAAATTTTCAAGTTTTTTTTCTAATTGATATGAATGGTCATCTGATGTTGGAATGAATAATGCTGAATAAAAATGCTCATTACTTAATTCATTAATTTCAACGACTGTATCATAAACAGTTGGGTGCTTTAATATCGATTTATCTTCTGCTTCTTCAATAATGACAGAAGAGTCATCCGTAGAAAACAAAAATAAATTTCTTTCTGGATTATTTAATCGAATTTGATTTAAGTAACCGTAAGTCCCATAAGTTGTATATATTTTCATGATTCATACCTCCCTTAGTGCTTATATTATACGATTAAACAGAGATTGTTGCTATATCAATTATTTATATAATTTAATTATTTTGAAGTCAGAATAGACCTTATGAATGATAGTTTTGATTATATAAATTAGTTTATAATTACTGTTAAAAATAGTTTTATATTCATTGAATATATATACTAATGTGCTATGTCATTTTTATGACATTTAATGTAGTATAAACGATAAAATAACCGTGATATGATATTATAGATAAGAATGATTTTAATTTAGGAGGATATTATGGTGCATAATAAAAATAATACGATTTTACAAACAATTAAAGGTGAACAGACATCCCATACACCTGTATGGTTTATGCGCCAAGCTGGAAGATCGCAACCAGAATATCGCAAACTGAAAGAAAAATACTCATTATTTGAGATTACACATCAACCGGAATTATGTGCGTATGTTACACATTTGCCAGTAGATAACTATAACACTGATGCAGCAGTGCTATATAAAGATATAATGACGCCTCTTAAACCTATAGGGGTAGACGTTGAAATTAAATCGGGCATTGGTCCAGTGATTCATAATCCAATTAAATCAGTAAAAGATGTAGAAAAACTTACACAGATAGATCCAAAACGTGACGTTCCTTATGTATTGGAAACAATTAAAATCCTTACTCAAGAAAAATTAAATGTACCATTAATCGGTTTTACTGGTGCACCATTTACATTGGCTTCCTACATGATAGAAGGTGGACCTTCTAAAAATTATAATTTTACGAAAGCCATGATGTATGGGAATGAAGAAACGTGGTTTGCGTTAATGAATCATCTTGTAGAAATTTCTATTGATTACGTGGCAGCTCAAGTTGAAGCAGGCGCTGAATTAATTCAAATCTTTGATTCATGGGTAGGCGCGCTTAACGTTCAAGATTATCGCTATTATATTAAACCTTCTATGGAACAATTGATTAGTGGTATTAAATCACGTTATGATGTACCGGTTATTCTATTCGGTGTTGGAGCAAGTCACTTAATAAATGAATGGAATGATTTACCAATTGATGTATTAGGTTTAGATTGGCGTACATCAATCTCACAAGCGAATCAATTAGGTGTTAACAAAACACTTCAAGGTAATTTAGATCCATCTTTATTACTTGCCCCTTGGGAAGTTCTTGAAAAAAGAATTAAGAGTATTCTTGATGAAGGATTAGAAAGAGGTAAACATATCTTTAACTTGGGACATGGTGTATTTCCGGAAGTTCAACCAGATACACTTAAACGTGTGACACAATTTGTACATGACTACACACAGAAATAATAACTGTTAATAAAGAAATTTATTATTAAAGGGAAGGTTTTATATAATGACTAAGACAGTAGGTTTATTAGTTATGGCGTATGGTACACCATATAAAGAAAGTGATATTGAACCATATTACACAGATATTAGACACGGTAAAAGACCCACTGAAGAAGAACTTCAAGATTTGAAAAATCGTTATGAATTTATAGGAGGACTGTCTCCATTAGCTGGTACGACTGACCGTCAGGCGGAAGCATTAAGAGATGCTTTAAACGAAACATATGAAGATGTTGAATTTAAATTGTATTTAGGATTAAAGCACATTTCTCCATATATTGAAGAAGCCGTAGAAAAAATGAACAAAGATGGTATTGAAGAAGCGGTAACTGTAGTTTTAGCGCCTCATTATTCAAGCTTCTCAGTTGGTTCTTATAATACACGTGCGAAAGAAGAAGCGGATAAATATGGTATTAAACTTTATCATGTTGAACATTACTATCAACAGCCTAAATTCATTGAATATTGGACTAATAAAATAAATGAAACATTAGAACAAATTCCTAGTGAAGAACATGATGAAACTGTGTTAGTCGTATCTGCGCATAGTTTACCTAAGGGTCTTATTGAAAGAAACAATGATCCTTACCCTAATGAATTACAAGATACAATGAAACGCTTAGCATCTTCATCTAATATTTTACATGTGGCACAAGGTTGGCAATCTGAAGGGAATACAGGTACGCCGTGGTTAGGGCCTGATGTTCAAGATTTAACACGTACACTATACAACGAACATCATTATAAAAACTTCATCTATACACCAGTTGGTTTTGTATGTGAACATTTAGAAGTTTTATATGATAACGACTATGAATGTAAAGTGGTGTGTGATGAAATAGGGGCAAATTATTACCGTCCAGCGATGCCGGACACGCACCCATTATTTATTGGTGCAATTGTTGATGAAATAAAAACAGTTTTTTAATAAAGGAAGGGACTTAAAGTGAGTAAAAAAGTTGCAATTATAGGTGCTGGAATAACTGGGTTAGCTAGCGCATATTATTTTAAACATTATAAACCAGAAATTGATGTAACTATTTTTGAAGCAACTCAACGACCTGGTGGTAAAATCCAAACTTATCGCAAAGATGGCTATACAATTGAACTAGGACCAGAATCTTATTTAGGACGTAAAACGATTATGACAGACATTGCTAAAGATATTGGTTTGGAAAATGATTTAATCACTAACCAAACAGGTCAATCATACATTTTTGCAAAGAATAAACTTTATCCTATTCCTGGTGGCTCAATTATGGGCATTCCAACAGATATTAAACCATTTCTTAAAACACGATTAATCTCTCCGATTGGAAAGTTGAGAGCAGGTTTAGATTTATTTAAATCTCCAATCCAAATGGAAGATGATATTTCAGTAGGAGAATTCTTTAGACGACGTTTAGGTAATGAAATTCTTGAAAATTTAATCGAACCACTTATGGGTGGAATTTACGGTACGGACATAGATCATTTAAGTCTAATGAGTACGTTCCCTAATTTTAAAGAAAAAGAAGAAGAATTTGGCAGTTTAATTAAAGGGATGCAACATGAAAAGGAAGAGCGTATTAAACAACGTCAATTATATCCAGGTGCGCCTAAAGGCCAATTTAAGCAATTTAGACATGGATTAAGCTCTTTTATTGAAGCATTAGAACAAGATGTCACTTCTAAAGGCGTAACAATTCGTTACAATACGCCAGTCGAAGATATAAAGATTAATGAAGATAATTATGAAATGATTACCAATAGTGGAAGCGAACAATTTGATGGTCTTTTAGTGACCACACCTCATCACACTTTTATGAAATGGTTTAATCACGATCACGCATTTAATTACTTTAATTCAATGGATTCAACTACGGTAGCGACTGTTGTATTCGCATTTGATGAAAAGAATATCGAGAATACGTATGATGGCACAGGATTTGTAATTGCACGAACAAGTAATACAGATATTACTGCTTGTACATGGACGACAAAAAAATGGCCATTTACAACGCCAGAAGGTAAAGTATTGATACGTGCATATGTAGGTAAACCGGGTGATACCGTAGTAGATGATCATACAGATGAAGAAATAGCGATGATTGCGCGTCGTGATTTAAATAAAATGATGACATTTAAAGGCGACCCAGATTTTACTATTGTTAATCGTTTGCCGAAAAGTATGCCACAATATCACATCGGTCATATTAAACAAATTCGTGAAATTCAAAATCATGTGAGACAAACTTATAAAGGTCTACGCATTACTGGAGCACCTTTTGAAGCAGTAGGACTACCTGATTGTATCCAACAAGGTAAAAATGCTGTGGAAGAGCTTATAGATGAATTATAAATGTAAAATAATTGAACACTTTTTAGAGAATTAATATTTCTTTTTAAAGTGTTTTATTTTAAGGTATGTTTAAATAAAGTAAATTAACTATTATTTAATTGGAGGGGTAACAATGACGAATGTAATTATTGTTCATTCATGTCTAGGTGATTCTCATAATCATTGGTATGAGTGGCTACAACATAATTTAAAATTAGAAGGCTATGATGTTCAATTATTTAATATAGATAAAGACAATAATCATAATATTGATAAATGGGTAACAGCTATGAACAAGCAGATTATAATCTCTAGTTCTGATACATACTTTGTAACACATGGATTTGGTTCAATAGCAGCATTGAAGTATATTGAAGATTTAGATATTAATAAACCATTAGCCGGATTTTTTAGTATAGCCGGTTTTAAAGAAGATGCAAAAGATATAGATGAAAATATTAATATTGATCCAATAGATATTGATTATTCTAAAATTAAAAGTAAAATTAAACATTTCTATGGATTAGCATCTAAAACTGATCAATATGTTTCGTATAAAGAAACTGAGAAGTTACTTAAGACATTAGGTGGTCATATAAGAATAGTAGAAGAGGGTGGCCATTTTCTAGAAGAAGAGGGTTTCGTTTCATTTACTGAATTACAAGAAAGAATGCAAATGTATATGACTAAATAGTTTAAAGACTATCAAATAGATAGGTAAAATTTATTATTTTATAGAGGTCGGGACAAAAGTGATAAGGATTTGAGCAGCATCGATCGATGAATGAAATAACTTTTCAAATTTTGTTAAGGTGGGAGTTTATTCCTAAATCATGTTGATTGTATACTTACTTTTTGAAAATTTTTATGTCTAGCCCCCGTTGCCGAAACTTGTGCATTTAGTTATTCTAAAGCACAAGTTCGTTTTATCACACAATTTCTAAAGATAGTTTTCAAGAGATAAATATATATTTATTGCGTTAAATAGGGGGGCTTAATATCCAATTCGTATATTTAATTAAAATTTTCTAAGTGTAGCGTTTTTTTACACAAAATACTTTGTAATTGTTATTGACTATAAAGGCTATAGTATATATACTAATAAAGTATTCAAAAAAGCGGTGCTTAAAAAATAATTATCGCATAAATATATAAAGCTTAAATTAATTAAATGTAAAAATTAATTTAAAAAAGTATTGACACTACTAAGGCTTAAATGATATACTAATAAAGTACTTGATTTTAAGGAAATAAATAATATTAGCGCGGGATGGAGCAGTTCGGTAGCTCGTCGGGCTCATAACCCGAAGGTCGGTGGTTCAAATCCGCCTCCCGCAATACATAATTTAGTAGGTCTCGTAGTGTAGCGGTTAACACGCCTGCCTGTCACGCAGGAGATCGCGGGTTCGATTCCCGTCGAGACCGCCATTACTTTCTTATCATGGTTCAGTAGCTCAGTTGGTAGAGCAATGGATTGAAGCTCCATGTGTCGGCAGTTCGACTCTGTCCTGAACCATTTACACTTTGGCGGTTGTGGCGAAGTGGTTAACGCATCGGATTGTGGTTCCGACACTCGAGGGTTCGATTCCCTTCAACCGCCCCATAATCGTTTACTAAGCGGGTGTAGTTTAATGGCAAAACCTCAGCCTTCCAAGCTGATGTTGTGGGTTCGATTCCCATCACCCGCTCCATTATTAACATTATTCCACAGTAGCTCAGTGGTAGAGCTATCGGCTGTTAACCGATCGGTCGTAGGTTCGAATCCTACCTGTGGAGCCATGGCTCCTTGGTCAAGCGGTTAAGACACCGCCCTTTCACGGCGGTAACACGGGTTCGAGTCCCGTAGGAGTCATTCAAACAGAAGTGAAATATCGCTTCTGTTTTTTTATTTATTTAATTTTATATTTTGGGAAGTTGTCCGAGTCTGGCCGAAGGAGCACGCCTGGAAAGTGTGTAAACGCCACAAGCGTTTCAAGGGTTCGAATCCCTTACTTCCCGTTAACAAACCCTTATATCAAGGGATTTAGACCTATCAAGTGTCAAAAATGTGTCATGAAAATAATTCTCTGACCTTTTGACCTTGCTCTTTTTTATGTTCTTCAAGTAAATGAGTATAAGTATCGAGTGTTTGCGAAATAGTTGCATGCCCTAATCTCTTGCTTATATATTCAATAGAAATTCCTTTTGATAATAAATAAGATGTATGTGTATGTCTAAGAGAATAGGGTGTTACATTATCATCTTCTAAACCAATAATTTTTTTAGTGTGGTTAAAAGATTTAGCCACTGCGTTATGACTTAAGCTAAATAACTTTCCATCAATTCTACGCGGCAATTTAGATAGTTTTGAGTTAATCATCAAAATATCTTTAGGATTAACTTCTACGTTTCTTTTTGAATTTTTCGTTTTAGTTCCAGGCAAATGAACAATACCATTTGATTTATTTAAATCGTTATATGTCATGCCAATTAAATCACTGTATCGCGCACCAGTAATAGCCATCAAGTATAAAAAGATATAACTTTGATCGTTTCTACTTTTGAAATAATCTAGCATAGCCAGATAATGGGTGATAGACATAAATTTAAATCTTTCATTCTTAGCTTCCACAGTTCCTTTTGCAATCACATTATAAGTTACATCTTTTTTTAAATAGCCATCATACACTGCATCTTTAAGTGCTTGTTTTAAACAGTTATTCACTTTCCTAACCGTTTCATCTGTTCGACCTTTACCGTAATTATTTAGAAACTTTTGATATTCAGAGCGTTTGATATTTTTTACTAACATATTTTCCCCGAAAAATTCTTCAAATAAATCTAATGATCGCTTATACCAATAATATTGACGTGACGATAATTCACTTTTCTTTTTCATTATTAGCCATTCTTCATAATACGAAGAAAATGTTTTATTATTTTCTAAGGCGTTACCATCTTCCAAATCTCTAATCAATTGTTGTGCTGCATTTGTTGCCTCTGCTTTCGTTTTGAAACCAGATTTACGCTTTTTACCTGATTTAAAACTAGGATGTTTCACGTCATATTGCCAACTTGTCGAGTTTTTGTTTTTTCGTTTTGTTACTGTAAAAGATGCCATTTTTTTACCATTCCTCTCTAAAAATTGCAAAAAATAATAAGGGTAGACGTGCTACCCAATTATTTATTGTTCAGTTGCATCAATATATGTTTGTCCGTTATTATCTTGCTTTTCAACACCTACTGGAACATCGCTTTTGCCAAATGCAGACGGGTGGCCACCTGAGTGTTCTTGTGCCACTTGTTCCATTTGACTTTCATCATGAGTAGTTGGCTTTGTTTTATTCCACTCATCGATATCTGCTTGTGTCATGCTAGTATTTTGTTGAGTTGTATTCTGCTGATTAGATTGTTTTTGATTAGATGCAACTTGTGTCTTTTTAGGCATTGCGCTATTACTATTTTCTGTTTTATTTGCAACTGCATCATCAGATTTAATAGCGCTATCATTATTTGTGTTATCATTTGTGTTTTCGTCAGAATTGCTCGCTTGATTATTAAGGTCGTCAGTTGCAGAATAATCAACAGTTTTTAATTTAGTTATATCTATCTTTTTGGTGCCTAACTTTTCGCCACCAACGCCTTTTGTAAACGTCAGAATAACTTCATTATTATTTTTTAATTGATAAGTAGATAAACCTTTGACTGTTTTGCCTTTTTTGATTGTGTCGTCGTTATGGTCTGTCCAGTCTTTATATTTGCCTCCTTTAACGATAGTCATTCCGGTATCTAAGGTGCTAACAGTGTTATCATCATCTTGTTTAACTTCAACGCCTGCACTCCAAACGTTACCAGGAGTTATCGCATCGTCATCTGTTTTGTTTTTAACCTCATATTTAAACGCTATTTCTTTGTTACCACTTTCTTTGTCATTAACGATAAAAGTATCTTTAATTTTTAGCACAGCTTGATCTAAAACCAATGTATCATTGGTAAATTGTGGTTTATTCTCGTCAACAGATTTAGATTGCGTTGAACTATTATTGCTGCATGCACCTAATACAAATAAACTAGCCAATAAAATAAATAAAACCTTTTTCATTCTACATTTCTCCCTTTATTTTATATTTTGCTATATTTAAAAACTCTCAATGGCTCAAAGGTAATAGAATAATTGCCGTAGTGAGTTCCAATACCATATTTATTTTTATAATGTTCCAGTATCTCTACTATGTACTTTTCACTTAATTGAACATAATCAGCCAATTCATATAAGCTACTTACACCATAGTTATGTGCCTCCACGATAATGCGTAAGGGGAGTGCTGCCTCGTACCCGTGACGCCTAGCGTAGTTTTCAAATTTGCGATTTATGTCTTTAGATTGATCTAAAATATTCCCATATGTAAGTTTGTGATGTGCGAGTTCTTCGTAGAGAACTTCGGCTTTGCGTGTTTCGGATAGGTTGCGTTTAATTAGAATTAAATCGCCTAACCATAAACCGTGTAAGTCATTAGGCATAACATCTGTTTCTCTGACTTCTATATAGTCATGCTCTATTAACATTTTTTCATATAACCCCATAAAAACACCCTTTATTTACGTTTACTTCTTATAAAATCAGCATAATCTAAAACTCGTTGCCATTCGTCATCAGTTAATTCACCCTCAAGATGAGCTGCACGATGTAGTGGTTGTTCATGTTGTTGTTCACTTTTATCAAAACCAAGTAAATATTCTGTACTGATACTAAGTGCTTTTGCAAAATCTTCTGAACGATTTAATGGAAATTCTCTAGTTAAATTTAAATAACGTGATACAGCAGATTTAGCAACTCCAACACGACGAGCCAATTCACTAAGTGACATATCTTGTTCTTTCATAGCTGATTTAATTATTGTGATTATTTCATCATTATTTCTCATTTTAAGTATCTCCTGAATAAATATATTGTTCTTTCATGTGAACAATTAGATTATATCATCGTTCCCAAATGAATACAATATATAGGTAGAAAAAACTTTTTTGAATTTTTATAAGTAAAAAGTGTTGACTAACGGGAACGACACATGTTAAGTTATATACAGTTCTCAAACGAGAACGAACGGAGGTGACAACATGGTACTCAACTTAAAAAGATTGAGAGCAGAAAGAATAGCTTGTGGAATAACGCAAGATGAGATGGCGCACAAAATGGGGTGGAAAACAAGAACTCCATACGCTAAAAGGGAAAATGGCATTGTAGATATTGGAGCAAATGAGTTTATTAAAATGGCCAAAATATTAGGTTATGAAACAAACAATTTGGATATTTTTTTTACTCAAGATGTTCCCGAAAAAGAACGACAAACAAATTAATAAAAGAGGTGGATTAATTGAATGAACTACAACTTAGTAACGACCTAACAACGATTGAAACTGAAATTAAGAGTTATCAAAATATCGCTGGTCAATCTATTTTTGAGATTGGTCGAAGATTGAAACACGTTAAAGAGAATGACTTAGCACATGGAGAGTTTGGTAAGTGGTTAGAAAAAGTAAATTTAAACCAACGTGTAGCACAACAGATGATTAAGATTTACGATACTCCAGAATTGAAAACGAGGATGTCCTCGAATTTAGGAATGCAAGCATTATACGAAATCGCAACTCTTCCCGAACCAGAACGCACCAAAGAGCACACAACATCAAGTGGAGAAACAAAAACACCTGATGAGATGACAGTTCGAGAATTACGTGAATTGAAGAAACAACTCAAGCAACGTGACGAACAAAACGCCCAACTCCAATCACAAGTCAAACAAGCGCAACGTTCAGAAGAAATTGCCAAGAAACAACTAGAAAACGCAGAAAACAGAGAGCCAGAGGTAATCGAGAAATATATTGAACCAGAAGATTACCAACAAACGAAAGATGCACTCAATCAATCAAGACACCAACAAAAATTGATTGAACAACGTAACGAAAAATTAGAAAAAGACATTAAAGAAATGGAGCAACGTAGAGATGAAATAAGTGAGAAATCGCAGAAATATGATGAATTAAATAAAGCTATTAACGATATGAATGCGAAATTGAATGATGGGCAACAAAGGTTAAAAGCACAAAAAGAAATTTATGATTTGGTCAAAGGTAGTGAGAAAGTCATTCGAGAAGTAGCGCCACTTTGTTATCTGGCTTTTTCAAAAGATATTATCGACAACGATTATGCAAGAAAACCTATTGAAAAAATTATTGAAGATTTAAGCGACATGGCAAACAGATTAAAAAAACAACTTAAACAAGGAGATGTTATAGATGTCTAATCAAGTAATGGAATTAAGAAGAAGCCAAATGGAAAACATGGTAACACAAGCGAATTCAATTTTACAAATGTACGACGAAATTGTAGAAACAAAAAATGAAATTAGAGAAACAAAAGCAGATATTGCTCATACAAAAGATGAACTTTTATCTTTATACAAAGAAATAAAAAAAGAATTTGAAGATTTCAAAAACACAGTACCTTTAACTGGGCCACAAGCAGATAGATTATACGCAGTTTGTACGAGAAAAGGTCACCAACTCACTAAACAATATTTTGGAGAAGAAGTGTCTCAAGAGTTGTATTCTAAAAAGTTTGGTCATCTTGTGAAAGGTGTTTACACAGCTATTAGAAAGAAATTTGAAGTTAATAAATACAATCAAGTAAAACGTGTGGAATGTGAAGTTGCTATTGCGTTTACAGAAACTTTGACTTTAAGTGATTTACCTAAAAATTATTTAAGACTTACAGACCATCAAATTGATGTTGCTGAAAGACATGGAGATTTTGAAATTTTAAAAAGACTCGCTTAACCCACAATCGAACAAACAACTTAAAGGAGGATAACAAATGCAAGACTTAAAAAAATTACATGAGATAGCGATCAAAATTTTCGAATTAGCAGAAAAAGAAAAATGGAGCGAAGAGGAATTGCTAACGACAATAGACCTCTTACATCTCCAAAATAAAAATACATTGTCTTTAACTGTTGATGGTAAAAAAATTATTTAGGATTTTTTGTATTCATATCAACATCAAAAGTTAAAGAGCTTTCATCAACCAAAATTAATCGGTGACTTGAACGTATATCAATATTATTGCCGTCAACTTGGATTGTTACGACCAAACCATTTTCGTAAGCTAATCGAACACCTTTGCTACCATCTACAAATTCACATGGTGTTTCTTCAAACTTACCGGCATTTCTAACATTGATACTAAAGTTATAGCTAGTTTTCAACCTTATCACCACACACTATCGCAGTAGCGATAACCAAATTATACACGAAAGGAGTGATTTTAATGGAATGCATCGGCTTTGCAGACGTAAAAGAGTTTGTGAAAATTAGCGGTTTATCGAAAGACGACTTTGAAAAGAAAATAGCTTCAAATAAAGGTTTTCAACAAGAATGTATGTATCGATTTGAAGGTAGTCGTAAACGTTATATCAAAGTCAGAAAAGCAATCGACTATATCGAGAATAATTTGATGGTTAACGAAGCTAGTTTATGAGGAGATGATATCCATGTCGACCAAAGACAAAACAATACTAATCACTGGATTAGCATTTAACACAATATTTTTTGCATCTATCATGATTAATATATTCATCACTGACGCAGCAGGAATAGCGTTATTTACATCACTTGCAACATACATCTTTTTTGACAGTTATTTTTACAAATAAAAAGACTGATACTCACGGCAATGAGTAACAGTCGAGCACAAATAAAATGAATTTCATCTTTATCATATAACGGGAGGACTAATCATGCAAGAACCATATATAAAAGTCTACGAAAAAGAGTTTATTGAATTTCTAGTTGCTAAAGACAGAGTGAAGAAACTCGAAGCAATGCTCGAATATTCAAACAACCAATTAGACAACGCATTAGAATACATCGACGACTTAGTCGTATTAAACAACGGTCAATCATCACGCTTAGCAGAATTAGAAGCTGACCGTAGAAAACTGGAGGCGATGATAAATGTTGAACACCTATAATCTTACACAAAATTATTTGGAAGTTTTAAACAAATTAGACGAAGGTTATTCGTTTGAAGATTTAAAAGATACATTGGATAGCATTGAAGAAGAATTGAATATAAAAGTTGATAACACTATCGGCTTAAAGCGTTCGGTAGATGCAGACGTTGAAACTATCGATAAAGAAATTAAACGTCTACAAGCAATTAAAAAACAGAAATCTAACCTTTCTGACAGATTAAAAGGCTACTTACTAGATATGTTAGATCAACGTCAATTGGATAAGTACCGTACATCTACTAACTACATTTACAAACGTAGTAATGGACCAAGTAAAGAGGTCACAGATGAAAAATTAATACCTAAAGAATACTGGGTATCACAAGCACCAAAACTCAACTCTAAAATGCTTACTGATGATTTGAAAAGCGGTAAAGACGTTCCGGGTGCAAAGTTGAAACACACTGTTAGTTTGGTGGTGAAGTAGATGGCTGAACAACTTAATTTGTTCCAAAAGATAGCAGACGTTAAAGCTAATATTGATGGCTTTACTAAAGATGCAAAGAGTTACAACTACTCATACGTAAGTGGCTCTCAAGTGTTGCATAGAATTAGAAATAAGATGATTGAAAACAATTTATTACTTGTACCGAAAACATCAGAAGAAAACTACAAACAAGTTGAAGTAACAAGATTTAATAAAAAAGCTGGCCGTGAGATTACAACATCAGAATTTATCGTTGAAATGAAATTAACTTATGTATGGATCAATGCAGATAAACCGGAAGAACAATTCGAAGTTACTTTCTACGCAGTAGGTCAACAAGATGATGTTTCTAAAGCACATGGTACTGCACTAACTTATGCTGAAAGGTATTTCTTGATGAAATTCTTCAATATTCCAACTGATGAAGATGATGCAGATGCTAAGCAAAAACAAGAAAAATACAACAAGGTAAGTAGTAAAACGGTTGGTGTTCTAAAGCAAGAAGTGTTTGATTTCGTTGATTTGATGAAGTCATTAGGAAAAGACGTAACACAACAACAAGCAGAACAAACATTTGGAATACAAGATTACACATCAATGTCTGAACAACAAGCAGTAACTACAATCAATAACATTCAAGCAATGGCAAAAAAATATAAGGAGAGTACGAATGACTAATTTAACTATTTTAACAGGACGTATCACTAAAGATTTAGAACTTAAACAAGCTGGTCAAACACAAGTAACTAACTTCTCAATGGCAGTTGATAACCCATTCAAAAGGGACGATACATCATTTTTTGACATCGTAGCATTCGGTAAAACTGCTGAACTACTTAATAACTACTGTGGTAAAGGTAGCAAAATTTTAATTGAAGGTAACTTGAAGCAAGACAGATTTCAAGACAAAGAAGGTCACAATCGTTCAGTAGTACGAGTGATTGCTAACAGAATTGAATTCTTGGATAGCAAAGGTAGCAATCAACAGAATGGCCAACCTCAACAACAACGAGGACAAGCACCAGCAGGCAATAACCCGTTTGGTAATGGTACAGACATCGATAACTCAGATTTGCCGTTCTGATTGGACTGATGTAGATGCCAATTATTAAAAATTACATCATTCAAGACGACGGTACAACTACCGTTGTCATTGAAGGTGTAGAACTAGACAACAAAACTTCACTCTTGCTTGATAACGGGTTTGAAGTAGAGGTAGATGTGCAAGTCGTAGACCCTTTCAGAATAACCGACAAACAACGCCGTAAGATATTTGCTCTTGTAAAGGACATAGAGGCGCATACAGCTCAACCTATGGACTACATGCGTCATATGTTCATCGAATACGTTCGGACGTACTACGGCTACGACAAGCGCATCTCATTAAGTGATTGCACACGTACACAAGCTAGCCAAATTATTGAGGTTACATTGGACTGGATATTCCATAACGATATACCACTTGCATATAAAACAAGCGACTTACTCAAACAAGATAAATCATTTTTATATTGGGCGACGGTCAATCGTAACTGTGTGATTTGTGGGAAACCGCATTCAGATTTAGCACATAGATATGCGGTAGGTAAAGGTCGTAATCGCAACAAGATAAATCATGTAGGTAACCAAGTATTAGCTTTGTGTAGGAACCACCACACAGAACAGCACCAGATAGGAATGGACACGTTTAACAATAAATATCACTTAACAGATAGCTGGGTTGATGTGGACGATCGACTAAATAAGATGCTTAAAGGAGGTAGTGATATTGGCTGAAGTATCATGGATAAAATTAAAAGTCGGAATGTTCGATGACAGCAAAATTAAATATATAGAGGCGTTACCCGAACGCGACACAATCATTACGGTTTGGGTTAAATTACTAACGCTTGCTGGTAAATATAACGAGCATGGTTATATTATGCTATCTGAAAACTTACCGTACAACGACGAGATGTTAGCAAATGAATTTAACAGACCTATTAATTCTATCAGATTAGCATTACAAACGTTTAAAACATTAGGAATGATAGATGATAATCAAGGTGTCTATAAAGTAACTAATTGGGAAAAGCACCAAAGTTTAGATAGTAAAAGCAAACATAACGAAAAAAATAGACTTAGACAACAACGTTATAGAGAACGAAAAAAGCAAAATCAAATAGAAAGTAACGTTACCGTAACGTTACGTAACGATACAGAAGAAGAAAGAGAAGAAGAATATAAGAATAAGAATAAAGAAGATAGAAGTAACGACGTCTTCTCAAAAGCAATTAATTATGTAATCACATTTTTAGATAATAACTTAACTCCTTACCAAATGGAACAGATAGGATATGCAGTTGATGACATAGGAGAACATGCAGATGAGGTTATCGAAGTTGCCACAGATTATACGAAAGAAAAAGGTTGTCATGTAGGTTATCTAATCAAAGTGTTAAATAATTGGGCAAAAGAAAATGTGAAAACTAAAGATGACGCTAAAAATAAAATTAAACCTAAAAAGAAAAGCGAAACTGATGATGTTATCGCAGCAATGGAACAAGAATTAGGTGATGAGTAATGAGTATGACTAAGAAAGAAGCATTACAAATCATCAAAAAAATTAGGAACATCTATAATTTAGAGTTCGACAAACCAAAGTTAGAAACATGGATAGAAGTTCTTAGCGAAAATGGTGATTACGAACCAACACTAAAAACATTAGATAACTATATAAATTCCGGCAATTCATATCCACCTAACTTACCTAAAATTATGAGAAAAGCACCTAAGAAAATGGGATATGAAGAGGCGCCAGATGATGTAAAAGAGCATCGTTGGAAAATGAAAAACGATCCCGAATATGTAGCAGCACGAAAAAAGATACTTGATGACTTTGCAGAACAGCTTAGAAAGTTCGAGGTGAACAACCATGAATGAACGCAGAGATATTGAAAGTACGATTGTTTCGAGTTTGCTTAAAAAGCCTGAACTTATCGAAAAGTTGCGTGTTAAACCTTATATGTTCTATTACGACGACTTTAAAACATTTATGGAATATGTATTTGAAGTCGGAAAGGTGGATCATCAAGAAATATTTTTAGAAACATCAAAGAATAAAAACTTTTTAGATTTCGACACGATACAAAAGCTATATAATTCCGATTTTATTGGTTACGGCATGTTTGAGCGCTATCAGCAGAATTTATTGGAAATCTATCAAATATCACAAGCGAATGAAGTAATCAATGAATTTAACCAATCACCTAACATGCAATCGTTTGAAGCAATGGTTACTGACTTAAATCAAGTATCACTGATTAGTGCGACAGATGAAACAAGTACAAAACAAATTGTAGATGAGTTTGTAGAAGAATTATATAGCGATGAACCTAAGAAAGTCATTAAGACAGGTTTTCCATTAATGGACTATAAGATTGGCGGTTTAGAGCCTACACAACTAGTAGTTATCGCAGCACGGCCATCTGTTGGGAAAACAGGTTTTGCAATTCAGATGATGCTTAATATCGCTAAACAGGGTTATAAAACATCGCTATTTAGTTTAGAAACAACAGGCGTAGCAATATTAGAACGAATGTTATCGACTGTGACAGGAATTGAACTGTCACGTATTAAGAAAAAAACAGATCTAAGCTACGATGACTTAACTAAATTAACAAGTGCTGCAAGTGAAATATTAAAACTTGAAATAGATGTTAATTCACAAAGTAATGTAAGCACCCAGGAAGTCCGTAAACAAGCTATGAAGAACAAAGATAAGCAACAGGTAATATTCATCGACTATCTACAATTAATGCAAACAGATAGCAAATTAGACCGTAGAAATGGCATTGAAAAAATCAGTCGTGATTTAAAAATAATAGCAAACGAAACTGGTGCAATTATCGTTTTACTTTCTCAACTTAGTCGTGGTGTAGAAAGTCGAAATGACAAACGACCTATGTTGTCTGACATGAAAGAAGCAGGTGGAATTGAGGCTGACGCAAGTTTAGCAATGCTTCTTTATCGAGATGATTATTATAACCAAGACGAAGATGATGAATTCGGTAAGTCGATTGTTGAATGCAACATTGCCAAAAATAAAGACGGTGAAACAGGTGTTATCGAATTTGAATATTATAAACGTACGCAAAGGTTCACGACATGACGGTTATCGAATATAAGAAACTACTTGGAACGATGTACCGACAAGATTATAGCAACGATCAACTTATCGGAACGTTACTGATTGAAGTTGGTCGGGCTATCAATCGCTTGCTGGAAGAGAAAAAGATATCGCCATTCGATGACTATGAGAAAGTGAAAGACATTATTGAAAAAGAAACGAAGTGGAGAGATAAAGATGGCAATTATCGAAAAGTATTACCTTTATAGACCTGACGGAACAGAAGAAATAAAGGTGGAGAAACGTGAGCCTAATTTAAACATCGTCAAAACACTCACAGGCGCTCATTTTAGCGAAGAATACAAAGAGATGGCTGATAGTGAGTTGAAACATTTCAAAGGCGTATATGAGCTTCTCTACGAAGAAGAACTAGGGTTACAAGCAACGATATTTGATATGTAGGAGTGACAACGTGAGTAAATACAACGCTAAAAAAGTTGAGTACAAAGGTATCACATTCGACAGCAAAGTCGAGTGTGAATACTACCAATATTTAGAAGGTAACTTAGGCGGTGAATACGATCATATCGAGTTGCAACCTAAGTATGAATTACAACCTAAATTCGACGGAAATAAACCTATTATTTATGTGGCAGATTTTGCTTTGTGGAAAGGCGATACCTTACTTGAAGTTATAGATGTAAAAGGTATGCCAACGCCAGTAGCAAAGGTTAAAGCAAAGATATTTAGGTATCAAAACAGAGAAATACCGCTAACTTGGATATGTAAAGCGCCTAAATACACAGGTCAAGAGTGGATAACATATGAAGAATTAATCAAAGTACGCAGGGAGCGTAAGAAGGAGCTGAAGAAGTAATGCCAACATTAATCGTCAATTTCGAAGTAAAAGGCACAGTAGAAATACCAACAGACAACAAACCAAGTGAAAAAGAAATGGAGCGTTTAATCAGTAAAGCATATAACAACGTGGAAGTTGATATTCTTCGAGAAGCAGAATTTGACGAGGATAGTCTGTGGATAGAAGAAAGCGATTGGAAGTGGTAGAGATGCATAAACAAAAACTAAAAGCAACGTATGTATATTTAGATGGCAAACGTATCTCGTTGAGAGATGCCTCAAAAAATTATGATGTACCACTCACAACGTTACGTGGTCGTTATAACAGAGGCTTGCGAGGTCCAGAATTGCTGTATGGAAAAGGAGTATATAGCTATGACACACACTAAACGGATGACATCTAAGCAACTTTACGAATTACAACAAATACAACTTAGACACGAAAGACAACTAAAACGTAAGCGCGAGGAAGAACGTATTGCTAAAGCTAAACGTGCAGAACGTGAGGTTGCTAAACACAGAGTGAACACTAGGTACTTTAAAAATCTAGCGCAAAACAATCTTATGGTTAAAGTCAAAACAGATCAATACGATAATGTGCAAAGGGGGTAGCATTGTGGAATTACATGAATTAAATAAAGGTGATGACATTTGGTTTAAACATCCTAAAGCTAAAACATCATTCCCAGCAGTTGTGGAAGAGTTGAATTATAACTTTGATGGGGAACCTTACCTTATGGTGCGTGTTGGCAGTGAGTTAGTAAAGATTGATGATAGATACGACATAGTAAAGGTGTAGATGAAAATGACAATTATACACCAACGATACAAAGCAAAGACACCTACACAGATACAACAAGAATTACGCAAGTTAGGTGTCAACGGCTTTGTGGTAAAGGTCGCAGGAAGGTTAGTAAGCGAGAACGATATTAAAAGTAATAGGGAGTGTGTGAAGAATGGC
Organism: Staphylococcus sp. NRL 16/872; assembly: GCF_022815905.2. Classification (NCBI taxonomy): domain Bacteria; kingdom Bacillati; phylum Bacillota; class Bacilli; order Caryophanales; family Staphylococcaceae; genus Staphylococcus; species Staphylococcus sp. NRL 16/872. Next base: position 1,050,405 of record NZ_CP119327.1, read on the forward strand.
AGAAGAATATGAAATTAGATATTTGCAATCGCCACATTTAGTGGAATATTATTCAAGATTTGATAACTGCAATCAATACATCTTTGATAGTACAGGTGATTATTTATTAAGCGTTGTTAACGAAAGCGTTGTTAACGAATTAGATTTACACAACTTACATTTGCGTAAGACTGGTTTATATGAAATTGCAAAAGTGCATGGTGGAAAATTAATAAGTGAACCTATAAGAAATTTAACAGTAGATGAAATACTAGACATTGTTAACAAAGAAAATGAGTATGGACCAGTAGAAACAAGAAAATTATCGGAGGACGAGTAAATGGCAGAAGTTAAGTTATCGCAGGAAAGTTATGACGCATTGCTTGTTGACCTCGAAAGATTGCGCAAGTGTAATGTAGATTTAGAAGAAAAATTGAATAAAGAGATTAAATTAAGTTATGAAATAGAAGGTAATTTATATGATGTATCAAAAGAACGTGACAAGATAATCAATGACATTGCAGACATTAAACGTAAGGCAGAAGCGTGGGATAAATTAAAAAAAGACACCTTAGAAGTTTATGGATTGTATAGAAACAATTTTGAAGTAATAACAGGTGGTGAGACGAGAAGAGCAACGCTTACTCGTTTATCTCAAACAAGGTATTTTTTACTGCATATGGACGAGCTCGACGGCACTGACGATTTCAAAAACTTTTTAAACGATTTGGAGCGTGGCAGTGATGAAAAAATATTATATTGAAATCTACTATACTGGTGTGATTGAAGATACTGTGTTTGCTGACGATGAAGAAAAAGCTGAATTTGAAGCTCAAGATATTGCGACGATGGAATTACCTGAAAATATCGATGAGTACACTATTTCAATACAGGAGGCCAACGACAATGACAATCGAAACTGAACGTATTTATGAAATCACTAGAGATAAATTTCACGGGGTTGTACAGGGAACTGAAAGAAATTACAGAGGCGATTACATTATTTGCTTGTATGCAGTAATTGAATGGAATGACGGTATAGAAACGGTCAAACCACATCAAGTTAAATTTAAGGAGGACGAATAAATGAAAGCCAGAAAAATGATTGAAGAATTAATAGATATTATAGATGAATTGGGTAACGTTGATATTCGTTCAGAAAATGATAATGATTATGAATTTGTACATTATAACCGTCACAGTGATTACGCTCACGTTGAATTAATCGAAATGGAGGACACAGATAATGACTAACACATTAACAGTAGATCAATTAGTAAAAGCAGTAGAACAATGGAGCGTTGATAAAAAATTACACAATGGTAACCCAGATAGACAAGCACTTAAATTTTATGAAGAGGCAGGAGAAGTTGGTGCAGCATTATCTCGTGGACAAATGGACGCATTAAAAGATGGGATAGGCGATACAGTCGTTACATTAATCATATTGGCACAACAGCATGATATGACATTACAGGAGTGTTTACAGTATGCATATGACGAAATCAAAGGAAGAAAAGGAAAGACAATCAATGGCACATTCATCAAAGAATCAGACCTCAAAGAGTAAAGACATTTTAGAAAAAGTGAAAGAGGTGCTAGGGAAATGAAAAACTTTGAAAAACCTACTATAAAAATATTAAAAAGATTATTTGACGGAAAAGATGAAACTAATATTCATATATCTCATTTGAACCTAGTAGATTATGAAGTTATTGAAATGATAACTAATTATAAACTTTCAGAAACTCATACAAGAAATCAACACTTCAGAGATGTAGTGACTTTGAAATTTAAAAAGAAAAAGTAAAAGAGGTGCTGGGGAAGTGAGAGAACGTACTAAAATCATTTTTCGTGGTTGGAATAAAGAAATATTCATATTACAAGGAAAAAACTTAGACATTACTGGTCTAAATCAAATATCAAATGAAATTAAAGAGGTGTATGAGAATTATAAAGTTGTAGTTATACCGACTGAAGTCGATTTCGAATTCAAATAGATAGGAAGTGCTGGGGAAGTGACAGAACTAATTTTAATTATTATAGCCTTACTATTATTAGTCAGTTCGGCAGGAATGATTGTCAAAATGTATTTAGAAAACACCAAAGAAGAACGTGAATATAAAAGAATTGCGAAGAAGACTAGAAATAAACGTAAAGAATTTGAAGAACGTAAAAGAAAACAATTCGAGAATAACAAGCTGGATAAGGAGTGAACGCAATGAGTGATTTCAAAATAATAACTTCAGAATTAATTAGCAAAGGTATCGAGTTTGAAATAGAAGATGACACCTTGATTGTTGGTGATTGTTCAGTAATCAATTATAGCGACGTGTATTTTTTAAAATTGTCCGGAGTTAATACTCAACAAGGAATGGCTGTTAAGCATCCTATAGTTATAGCAGATTTCTTAGCTAGTTATCATTACTTATTAGAAGATCATAATAGTATCACTGTAAAAGATATTAATTTTAAAAGTGAGGTGCGTGATAATGTTTAAACGCACACTAAAAATATGGTTCATCATCGCATTGTATGAACTAAGCAAATACTTAACTAACGAACTTATCGTTAAGTTGCAGAGTGAAGATGGTGTGGACGTGCCAAGTGATTATGCTAGGGTGAGTGATCAATACGATATTAATGATTTGGCAGGTGGGTATTAATTGTATTCTAAAGAATCGATTATCAACATGATTGGTACACATAAAATGAAGTGTAATGTTATTGCTGATGCTATTCCAGATTACGATAGCAATTCAATTGCTCAATATGGTATACAAGCCACGCTACCTAAACCACAAGGAGGAAATAGCAGTAAAGTTGAAGATGTTGTTATTAGGTTAGAAAAGACTAACAAACGTTATGCACAGATGTTACGTGAAGTTGAATTCATTAATCAATCACAACAGAAATTAGGACATGTAGACTTTTGTTTTCTAGAGTTACTCAAAAAAGGGTACAAGCGCGATGATGTGATTAAAAAGTTACCTAATTCTAAATTGAACAGAAATAATTTTTTAGCACGACGTGATGAATTGGCAGAAAAAATATACTTATTACAGTGACAAAAATGACGAAAATGACTGAAATGACACTATTTTGAAAGGGCAAAATTATTTTATATAATTGTCGTGTAAGAACTATCCACACAAACCCTCGTTTTGAGGTAGCTGGTTAGTTCTCAATGAAAGTGATTAAGTTTGGTAATGGTCGTATTGGCCAGCCACTGATTGCTTGAGTGCCTATCCGTTGGGTAGGTACTTTTTCTCCTTTCTGGATAAACTTGATTTTGCATTATTAATTACCTCCCATATGTGACTATTCGAGAGTAACTCGAGTAGTCTTTTTTTATTATTAAATTGAAAGTGGTGTGAAAATGGAGAAAAAATACAACGTAACTATTAATACTGTTGACGGTAAAACGGAAGTTTGTTTACTTATGAGTGAAAGAAATGAAGATGAAATTTTAGAACGCTTTATAGATGTTGTTAGCGATGAAACGTTTTTAACATCAGGTAAAAAGATAATAGCAACTAAGCAAATAGTATCAATTAAAGTGGAAGAGTATGAAGATAAAAAGCACTTTTAATTAGGTGCTTTTTTATTACAAATTTAAAGAGTATTTAACGTAAAGGCGTGTGATAGATGACATGACAAAAATGCTAAACAATGCTAATTTTGACGACTTTTTAAAGTTGAGTGAAAAACAGCAGAAGTATATAGAAATAAAGAACGAAACAGGGCAAACAGATAAAACTATCGCTAAAAAAATCGGCATTGACACTACTACGATTAGCAGATGGAAGAAAAAAGAAGAGTATCAGCTAGGTTTGAAAGGTTATCAAGCTTACTATCTTAGTGAGAAAACGCCACAAGCACTTTTAACCATGACAAAGTTGCTAAATGCCAGAAGTGAATTAGTGAGGTTCCAAGCCGCAAAAGATATACTTGACCGTTCTGGTTATAATCCTGTTGATAAGCAACAAATCGAAACGAATGCGACGGTGCAATTCAATGACGACATCACTTAACTTATCTGAATTGATACCAAAGCACTTTCATGGTTTATGGCGAGCAACAAAAGACCCTAACATACTAAACGTTGTGGCAAAAGGTGGGCGTGGTAGTGGTAAGTCGTCTGATATATCCATTATCATTACTCAACTGATTATGCGTTATCCGATGAATGCAGTAGTTGTGCGTAAGACAGATAACACGTTAGCAACGTCTGTGTTCGAGCAAATAAAGTGGGCGATTGAGGAACAGAAAGTATCGCACTTATTCAAAGTTAAAGTGTCGCCTATGGAATTAACATATATACCGAGAGGGAACAGAATTATCTTCAGGGGTGCGCAGAACCCAGAACGATTAAAGTCGTTAAAAGATAGTCGGTTCCCTTTTTCTATTATGTGGATAGAAGAATTAGGCGAGTTCAAAACGGAAGATGAAGTGACTACGATTACTAACTCAATGTTACGTGGAGAGTTAGACGAAGGTCTATTCTACAAATTCTATTTCTCATACAACCCGGCTAAGCGTAAGCAACACTGGGCAAACAAGAAATATGAAACGTCATTCCAACCAGATAATACATTCGTACATCACTCAACGTACTTAAATAACCCTTTTATATCTAAACAATTTATACAAGAGGCAGAGAGTGCTAAACAACGTAACGAATTAAGATATCGCTGGGAGTATTTAGGTGAGGCAATTGGTAGTGGCGTTGTACCATTTAATAATTTACGTATAGAACCTATACCAGATGAGTTATACAACACATTTGATAACATTCGCAACGGTTGCGACTTTGGTTATGCTACTGACCCTTTAGCATTTGTACGTTGGCATTATGATAAAAAGAAACGTATTATCTACGCAGTTGATGAACATTATGGTGTGCAGATAAGTAATAGAGAGTTTGCTAACTGGTTGAAGAAGAAAGGCTATCAGTCTGACGAGATATATTGTGACTCCGCCGAACCCAAGTCAATTGCAGAACTTAAACAAGAACATGGTATCAAAAGAGTTAAAGGTGTGAAAAAAGGTCCTGACAGTGTTGAACACGGCGAGCAATGGCTTGATGATTTAGATGCTATTGTGATTGACCCTAAGAGAACACCAAATGTTGCAAGAGAATTTGAGAATATTGATTACGAAACAGATAAAGACGGCAATGTTAAGCCGAGATTAGAAGATAAAGATAACCACTGTGTAACAGGCGATACACTAATTGATACATCAAAAGGACAAATACCTATTAAAGATTTAGTGGGTACTACCGGATTAGTAAAGTGTTTTAACGAAGATAAACAAATCGCTACTGAATCAACATACTTTGATGTAAGGCTAACTAGAGAAAATGCTGAGGTGTTTGAAATCGAAACAGAAAGTGGGCGTAAAATCAAAGCGACAAGTGACCATTTAGTATTAACCACAAGTGGTTGGAAAATGGTTGAAGAACTCAATAATGACGATGAAATAATTAGTATATAAGTAGATACTTCTCGTTATTCTTTTGATATAATAGAATTAAGGAGATGATACTATGAAATACGTGTTTTTTAACGGTTTGAAATTCACTAGAGATGACAAAACTGGATATTATCTAAATTCTACTAAGCATAAGAGATTACATCGATATGTTTGGGAATACCACAATGGGCCAATACCTGATGGTTGCCATATACATCATTTAGATCATGATAAGAGTAATAACGATATTACGAACTTACAACTAATGAAACATGGCGAACATGCCACGTTACATGGATTAGAACGAGCAAAGTTGCAAAGAAAAGAAATCATAAGAAATTTAGATGAAAACGCTCGGCCAGCCGCGAATAAGTGGCACAAATCAGATGAAGGACGTAAATGGCACAAAAAACATTATGAAAATACCAAAGGCAAATTACATCAAATTAAAAAGTTTGAATGTAAAGAGTGTGGAAAAGAATTTGAAGCGCAAGATACAGGTGTTAACAGATTTTGTTCTAATAAGTGTAAATCTAAGTGGCGAAGAAAAAGTGGTTTAGATGATGTGACAAGGGAGTGCGTATATTGTGGAAAAGAATTTAAAATCAACAAGTATAAAAAAACAAAAACATGTTCCAGAAGTTGTACAAACAGGCAAAGAGCCAAAGAGGGAAAAGATAAAATCAATAAGATTTCATAGTATTCAAAACGTTTATAATATGGAAGTTGAAGACCACCACAACTATTCAGTTGATGGCGGTTTAATTATACACAATTGTATCGACGCTACACGTTACGCTTTAGAACGGGATATGCGTCAAAATCATATGAATATATTAAGGTAGGTGATTTTTATTCGTTGGCCGTGGGAGAAACCATATTATGAAGAAATAACAGAACAGTTAGCGCCTAAAGTTGAGACGCAAGAAGAAATGATTGTGCGTTTAGTACAAAATCATCAGAAAGATATTGAGCGTATTTCAACAGGGCAACGCTACTACGATAAAGATAATGATATATACAGACAAAAGTATAAATACGACCTAGACGGTAATCTTGACATAGATAAACCAGATTGGCGTATTACTACTAACTATCATCAAAACTTAGTTGACCAGAAAGTAGCTTATCTTGTTACTAACCCAGTGAGTTATTCTTGTGAGAATGAAAAAGTGCTAGATACTATCCATGAAGTGCTAGATAATCGTTGGGATAACGAGTTAATCGATGTACTCACTGCTGCAAGTAACAAAGGTATTGAGTGGGTACAGCCATACATTGACGAGAATGGCGATTTTAAGCTATTTAGAGTACCTGCTGAGCAATCTATTCCGATTTGGAAAGATAGTAAAAGAGATGCACTACAAGCGTTTATACGTGTGTTCAAATTAAACGATGAAACCAAAGTAGAATACTGGACTGAAACCGATGTTACATACTATGTGTATGATAACGGTTCATTAATCAACGATTACTACTATGGTGAAAACAACAAACAAACACACTTCTCAACTGGTAGTTGGAATAGAGTTCCGTTTATACCATTCAAAAACAACCCAGAAGAGGTATCGGATATTTGGCAATATAAAACAATTATAGATGCTATTGATAAGCGTTTATCTGACACACAAAATATGTTTGATGAGAGTGCAGAGTTGATTTATATCTTGCGTGGATATGAGGGAGAGAATCTCAAAGAGTTTATGCAAGGCTTAAAATACTACAAAGCAATCAATGTAGATAGTGAAGGTGGCGTTGAAACGATACAAGTTGAAGTGCCAGTCGCTAGTACAAAAGAATATCTCGATATGATGCGTCAGAACATTATGGAGTTCGGGCAAGGTGTGGACTTTCAAACAGATAAATTTGGCTCTGCGCCTAGTGGTATAGCACTCAAATTCTTATACGGTAACTTAGATTTAAAAGCGAATAAGCTAAAGAATAAAGCTACTGTTGCTATACAAGAATTAATTGAGTTTATTATCGATTTCTACAAATTAAAAGTAGATCCGAAAGATATTGAAATCACATTCAATTTCAACAGAATGATGAACGATTTAGAACAATCACAAATCGCTGCACAATCTCAATATCTATCTAAAGAAACAATTGTGAGACATCACCCGTGGGTTGACGACCCAACGGCAGAAATGGAACGTATCGAGCAAGAACAACTCGAACTCAATACACAGTTACCAGATATCGATACTGGAGGTGCTGTGAATGAACAAAGACAATCCGAAGATAAACAACCAGAATGACATTGATAACTATATCGACCAATTCATCAAACAAGCAGAAAGTGAATTAGAAATACTATTCTCACGTAGATTAAAGCAAATACAACAAGAAATAGCAGATATGTTTGAAAAGTACCAGTCTGATGACGTATATGTCACATGGACTGAATTTAATAAGTACAACAGGCTCAATAAAGAACTTATCAGAATAGGTGAGATGTTGACGGAAGATTACAGAGAAGTTGCTAAAACTATCCGTCAGACACAACAAAACACTTATATTGAAAAGTTTTTGATGAGCCTTTATTTGTATGAAATGGCAAGTCAAACATCTATGCAGTTTGATGTACCTACTGCATCTGTAATCAATAATGCAATCGAGCAACCGATTGAGTTTATTAAATTGGTTCCTACATTACAAAAGCATCGCGATGAAGTGCTTAAAAAGATACGTATACACATCACGCAAGGCATTATGAGTGGTGAAGGTTATTCTAAGATAGCAAAAGCGTTACGTGATGATATAGGTATGACAAAAGCACAATCACAACGTGTAGCACGTACAGAAGCAGGTAGAGCAATGTCACAAGCAGGGCTTGATAGTGCAAAAGTTGCTAAAGATAATGGTTTAACTGGAATGAAAAAACGTTGGTTAGCCACTAAAGATAATAGAACGCGTGATACACATCGTCATTTAGATGGGAAAGCGATTGATATCGATGATAACTTTCATTCATCTGGTTGTGTCGGACAAGCGCCTAAATTGTTTGTAGGTGTGGCTAGTGGAAAAGAGAACATCAATTGTCGATGCAAATTATTATATTACTTCGATGAAGATGAGTTACCTACTGTCATGAGAACAAAAGATGACGGCATTATACCGTTCGTGACATATCGTGAGTGGGAGAAACAGAAACGTAAAGCTAGTGCTTAATGCACTGGCTATTTTTTATGCCCAAATTATGCTCAAGGCGTTAAAAGGTGCAAACTCGTGCTGGATAAGACCAGTGTTATCAAAAATGTGAGGAGAAATGTAAATGAAACGCGAATTTTTAAGAGGCTTAGGTTTAGAAGAAGAAACTGTTCAAAAGATTGTAGACGAACATCACGATAGTTTACGTCAATACAAAGACAAAGCTGAAAAAGTTGAAAGCTTACAAGAGCAACTCGATACTGCTAACAAAGAAATCGCTACTCGTGATAGTCGAATCAAAGAATTGCAGTCTAAAGCTGGCGATAATGAAGAACTAAATAATCAGTTAGAAAGTTATAAGCAAGAAAACGCCAACTACGAGCAAAAAATCAAAGACGTTCGATTAAACAAAGCGATTGAGGTTGCGCTTGCTAAAGAAAATGCAATTAAACCAGAACAAGTTATTAAGTTGATTGACACTGACAAATTAGAAGTTGACGACAACGGCAATGTTAATGGTTTAGATGATTATATGGGCAATTTCAAAGAAGAAAATAGTCATTTGTTCGAACAACCTAAGCCAACGGGAACAACGCCACAAGATGGTAATACGCCTCAAAAAACGGAGGCATGGACAGAATTTTTACAATAGGAGTGATATAAATGGCACAAGCTACAAATAAGTCTGTTGAACCAGGCGATACTTTATTAAAACACAAACACGTTGGGATTTTAGAAAAAGTTACTGCTGCGAATTCTTATTCTACACCTGCAGTGATTAGTAATGACGCAATCTTTATGCAAGGTCGTTCATTTACAGTAATGAAAGGTGACGTTACAGAGTTGAAAGACTACAAACGTAACGCTACGAATGAATTTGACCACCCACAAATCCAAGAAACAACTTATTTCCTTGACCAAGAAAAATACTGGGGACGTTTTGTTGACGCATTAGATAAGCGTGACACAGAAGGTAATATCGATATTAATTATGTTGTTGCTAAACAAGCGTCAGAAGTAGTAGCACCTTATTTAGACAATTTACGTTTCGCTACTTTAGCACGTAATAAAGCTAAACACTTAACTGTCGGTAGTGGTACAGACGCTCAATATGATTCAGTGTTAGACGTATCTGTTGAATTAGATGAAATCAATGCTGGTCCATCACGTATTTTATTCGTTACACCTAAATTCTACAAAGGTATCAAAAAATTTGTTGTTGCTTTACCTCAAGGCGATACTAATCAAAGAGTATTAGGTAAAGGTGTACAAGGTGAATTAGATGGTTTCCGTATTGTCAAAGTACCATCTAAAATGCTACAAGGTGTTGACGCAATGGCGGTAATCGGTGAAGTTATGGCGTCACCTATTCAAGCTAATGAAGCGAAAACTAATTCTAACGTACCTGGCATGTTCGGTACATTAGCAGAGCAAATGTTATACACTGGCGCATTTGTACCAGAACACTTACAAAAATTCATCTTCACTATTGGCGGTACAGAAGTGCCTACTAAACAAGATGGTGTAGATGCACACGCTGCCACAACTGCTGACACTGAAACTTCAGGTACTGGCGCATAACAGGAGGTAGTGACGTATGTATAAAGTAATCGAATATTTTACTGACTTACAAGACGATAATCACGCGTATAATGTAGGCGATACATTCCCTCGTAAAGATTTAACTGTAAGCGAAGAACGATTAACTGAATTATCCACTGAAAACAACCGTCAAAACAAGCCTTTAATTGAGCGTGTAGAAGAGCAAACTGACTATTCTGGTATGAAAGTATCAGAGTTGAAAGAGTTGGCTAAAGAGCGTGATATTGAAGGCTTTTCTGATATGAAAAAAGCTGAATTAGTCGAGGCGCTAGGAAGTGGTAAATAATGGACGCACAAGACGTCAAACTAATTAACCAATTGCCACTCGATAACTTCGATAATGACGATGCAATCGACAAACTTATTGAAATGTACAAAGGTGTAGCACAAGATTATTGCAATCAAACTTTTGACGCGCCATTACCTACTGGCGTTCAGAAATTTATCTCAGAGAGTATCAAGTTTGGCTCAAGTGGTAACATTTCTGCTCGCACAATGGGAACGGTAAGCTATACGTTTGTAACAGACCTACCTGCATCAACGTATAATTATCTTAAACCTTATCGAAAGTTAAGATGGAGTGGTTATCATGTTTAACCCATACGATGAGTTTCCACACGCTATTTCGAAAGGCCGAATTGAAGTGATAGGCGATTTCAAGTTTAAAAAAGAGCGCTACAAGAGCGAAAAAATTATAAAAGGCTTTATGGATACGCCTACGACTTCAGAACAACTTAAATATCATCAAATGTCATCTGAATACGACAGGAACCTATATGTACCTTATGACCTACCAATAAACGATAACGATTACTTTAAATACGAGGGTAAAATCTTTGGCATTGTAGGTGAGCCTGTAGATCAAGGTGGCCAACATGAAATTAAGTTGATTCGACTGAAAGAGGCACCTTATGGCTAAAGTGAAATATGGTGCGGATAGTTTAGTTGTTGAGTTGGAACGGTACCAAAAAGATGTAGAAAAGCGGGCAAAAAAAGGTATAGCTAAAACCACAATGAAGATATATAACACTGCAATTGATCTTATGCCAGTAGATACTGGTTACTTGAGAGAAAGCACTTCCGTAGATTTTAGAAACGGAGGTTTGACTGGTGTTATAAGTATAGGCAGTGAGTATGCCGTGTACGTAAATTATGGTACAGGAATTTATGCAGTCGGTCCTGGTGGTAGTCGTGCTAAAAAGATACCGTGGCACTATAAAGATGCAGACGGTAAATGGCATACTACTAAAGGCCAACATGCTCAACCTTTTTGGGAGCCTGCTATTGACGCAGGTAGAGAAACATTCAATAAGTATTTTTCATAAAGGACGGTAAAAAATATGTGGGTATCGGTTGAACCTGAACTTACAAGTAGATTATACGAAACATTAAAAGCAGACCCTATCATTAACAAATTAGTTGGTGATAGGGTTTTTGATGTCGTTCAAGATGATGTGCGATACCCATATATTGTTGTGGGTGAGAGCAACGTCACTAATAACGAAAGTAGTGCAAATATGCGTGAAACGGTAGGTATCGTTTTTCACGTGTATTCACAATATCCAACACAGTACGAGGCCAAGCTATTAATTAGCGCTATTGGTTATGTACTGAACAAACCAATCGAGATAGATAATTATGAATTTAGACACAGTCGAATTGATAGCCAAGCAGTATTTCCAGATGTAGATAGGTTTACTAAGCATGGCACAATTCGGCTTTTATTTAATTTCAGACATAAAACTAAGAGAGAGGAAGTGTAAGCATGGCTCAAAAGAATTACTTAGCAGTAGTTAGACCAGCTAAAGATAAATTAGATCCAACTGATGCTTTACTATTAGCCGACTTACAAGAAGGTGGACACACTATTGAGAATGACTTAGCTGAAATCATTCGTGGTGGTAAAACTGATTATGGCGTAAATGCAGTTTCTGAAGAGTTTAAACTTACTATCGGTAATATTCCTGGTGATAAAGGTATCGAACAAGTTAAAACAGCAATTAAAAACGGCGAACAATTACGTGTATGGTTGTATGAACGCAATAAACGCGATGACGGTAAATATCATGGCGTGTTTGCTTATACAGTGCCAGAAAGCTACGAAATGTCGTTCGACGATGAAGATAACAAAATTGAATTAACGTTAAAAGTTAAGTGGAACTCTGCAGAGGGAACTGAAGCTAATCTACCACCAGAATGGTTTGAGGCAGCAGGCGCACCTACTGTTGAATACGAAAGTTTTGCGGAAAAAGTGGGTAGCTTTGAGGACCAAGCTAAAGCAACAGGTGCTTAATAATTGGGGACAGATGTCCCCTTATTTTTTTATATAAAATTTGAAATGAGGTATATATTTTGACTGAATTTAAACCAATTACAACACTTACAATCAATGATAACGAAGTAAAAGCTAAAGCGTTATTTGCGTTTGACCTAAAAGCGAAGAAGTTTGCCGAAGATACAAAAGATAAGGATGGCAAAACTGTTACTACACCTGGTTTTAATGTGATTTACAACGGTATTTTAGAACGTGACACTGTTGCTATTGCTAATTTTTGGGAATGTGCTACTGCATATTTAGGTAAAAACGCACCTTCAAGAGATGAAATTGAATTGGCTTTAATTGAAATCATTGAAGAGAAAGAAGACACAATCGAATTATTACAAGGTGCCTTAGATGTATTGAATAATAGCGGTTTTTTCAAGCAAAAATCTCGAGGGTTCTGGACGCAAATGAACAAAGCGCCACAAATGGCGAAGGGCGAGGACAAAGAAACAACGAAAGCCGGCATCGAGTTTATGAAAGAGAATTACAAAGAAATCATGAACGCGGAACCTTACTTAACTATTCAGAAATAAGACAATTAACGAGCAGGTACATAGGTTATCTGTCTGAAAATGAGTTAATGATGATGTCACCTAATGAATGGAAAGATTGGATAATTGGTGGCCAAGATAAGATTTTAGATCAGAAAGAATTAATGATACAGGTCGCTCAAGCGAATGGACTTGTACAAGCTGGCAAGTCATTAAAACGTATGACTAGAGAAATTGAGCGTCAACGTTTTGAAATACGTAACCCTGGTAGTTATGAACGTATTAAACGTGCAGAACTTGAACATGAAAAACGTAGACGAGAGTTATTCAAATCAGGTACTAAGCGTTGGTTAGAACAACAAAAACAGAAAGGAGAGTGAATACGTGGAAAAGAACTTCATGGCTAAGATCATGGCTAATATACGCGACTTTCAAAGTAATGTAAGAAAAGCGCAAAGTTTAGCTAAAACATCTATTCCAGATGAAATTGAAACTGATGTGAAAGCTAATATTAGCCAATTCCAACGTAATCTCCAAAGAGCCAAAGCTATGGCGCAACGTTGGCGAGAGCATAAAGTGGATATAGACGGAGACACCAACCCTATTAAACGTGCGATATCTTTTGCTAAAGCAGAATTGCAACGTATTCGTGATAAACGAGTAGATATTAAAGGTGACAACGATAATTTAAAGCGTTCTGTGATTAGCGCTAAAGCAATGTTAGCGTTACTGCATGATAAAACAGTACACGTAAATTTTGACACTAGAGGAATGACTAGAACACAAGTGTTAACAAGAGCTTTAGGTCAATCTTTAGACGAATATGGCGATAAAATGGACGCTTTAGCTACTAAAATTAGAACGTTTGGTACTATTTTTAGCCAACATGTTAAAGGTTTAATGATAGCAAGCATTCAAGGCTTGATACCAGTTATCGCAGGTTTAGTACCTGCAATTATGGCAGTATTGAATGCGGTTGGTGTATTAGCAGGTGACGTAGTTGGTTTAGCCGGAGCGTTTGCTATTGCAGGAGCAGGTGCGTTCGGCTTTGGTGTAATGGCTGCAAGTGCTATAAAAATGCTTAATGATGGTACATTACAAGCAACAGCTGAAACTAGACGTTATCAATCTGCATTAGAACAAGTAAAATCAACGTGGGCAGGCATTATCAAACAAAACCAATCCCAAATATTTAATACGTTGGCTAATGGTTTAAATACTGTAAATGTGGCGCTACAACGCATGACACCATTCTTGAGTGGAGTTGCAGCAGGAATGGAAAAAGCGAGCGCTAGCGTGCTTAAATGGGCGCAAAATAGTCAAACTGCTTCTAAATTCTTTAATATGATGAACACAACAGGCGTTAAAATATTTAATACTTTATTAAGTGCTGCTGGTAGATTTGGCGACGGTTTAATCAATGTATTTACCCAATTAGCACCATTATTCTTATGGGTAGCACAAGGTTTAGATAGTCTAGGTAAAAAGTTTCAAAACTGGGCTAATAGCGTAGCTGGTCAAAATGCTATCAAAGCATTTATCGAGTATACAAAAACCAATCTACCTAAAATAGGTCAGATATTTGGCAATGTGTTTGCCGGTATTGGTAATTTAATGGGCGCATTTGCACAAAATAGTGCCGGTATATTTGATTGGTTAGTTAAATTAACTAGTCAATTTAGAACATGGTCCGAACAAGTCGGAAAATCAGAAGGCTTTAAGAAGTTTATTAGCTATGTGCAACAAAATGGACCAGTGATTATGCAATTAATCGGCAATATTGTACGTGCTTTAGTAGCGTTTGGCGTTGCAATGGCGCCAATAGCAAGCGTTATCTTACGTGTTGTTACTGCTTTTGCAGGTTTTATTGCTAAATTGTTTGAAACACATCCGGCAGTCGCTAAAATCATGGGCGTACTTATGATTTTAAGTGGTATATTCTGGGCGTTAATGGCACCAGTGATAGCAATTAGCACAGTACTATCCAATGTATTTGGTACTAGTTTAATTAAAGTTATCGGTAGTATATTACGTTTCGTTTCATCTAGTGGCATTTTAAGAGGTATTTTAACTATGCTACAAGGTGCGTTTAGATTGTTAATGAGTCCGATTGCTAATATATCTAAACTACTACCTATTTTAGGTACTGCGTTTGAAGTGCTTACTGGTCCAATCGGTATTGTAATTGGGATAATCATGGCTTTAGTCGGCGTTATTATCTATTTGTGGAAAACGAACGAGAATTTCAGAAATATGATAACAAGCGCGTGGAATGGCATAGTTTCGGCGATTTCAGGTGCGATAAGCTCAATTGTTAACTGGTTTATGCAATTGTGGGCTTCAATCCAACAAACCTTGCAACCGATAATGCCATTACTTCAACAAGTTGGCCAAATTTTTATGCAAGTACTAGGCGGCTTAGTCATGGGCGCTATTCAATTATTGATAGGTGCGTTCCAATCTTTATGGCTAGCCGTATCAGTCGTATTTACTGCCATTGGTGGTATTATTTCGGCTGTCGTCCAATTAATCGTCGGTTTATTCACGGCATTTATCCAATTGCTAACTGGCGATTTTTCAGGTGCTTGGCTAACCTTACAAACTACGATTTCAAATGTGCTAAATACAATTTGGAATACGATACTCTCAATTTTTACTCAAATTTCTAATTTTATTTTCACATCTCTAAACTCTATTTTAGGTACTAGTATTAGTAGTTGGGGTCAAATTTGGTCGTCCACAGTACAATTTGTCACTCAAATCTGGTCTAGTGTGTCACAATGGTTCGGCCAAATGGCACAGTCTGTTTGGAACAAAATGGTACAAGCGTATAACTATGTTGTATCTACAGGTGCGCAATGGGTGAGTTCTATCGGTTCAACTGTTTCTAATTTCTTCAGTCGAGTTGCAAATGGTTTTATGCGAGTTGTCAATTCTGTTTGGCAACATATGCAACAAGCGTACAGTAGGATTGTTTCTGGTGGATCGCAATGGGTATCTTCAATTGTTAGTGCTATGTCTAGGTTTGTTCAAAGTGTGATAAGTGGTTTTATGAATGTTGTTAGCCAAGTGCAATCAGGAATGAGTAGAGCAGTTAATACAGTTAGAAACTTTGTAAGTCAATTTGTTTCTGCTGGACTGGATTTGATGCGCGGTTTAGTAAACGGCATCAAAAAAGGCTTATCATGGGTGGTAAACGCAGCTAAGAACGTAGCACAAAGTGCCGTTAATGCCGCAAAAAGCGTCTTACACATACATTCCCCATCTCGTGTGTTTAGAGGAATTGGTGAATATATTTCACAAGGCTTAGGAATGGGTATCTTAGCAGACCAACACAAAGCGGTGAATGCAGTTCGTAGTGTAGCTAGTAATTTAACTGACGCGTTTAAACCGGAATTATCTACAGACTTAACAGACGGTTTAGGTGGTTCATTGAATGGTAGCGTCGACGCTCACATGACTAAAGATGTGAGACACAGTATGCAAGAGAACAATCGTCCAATCGTAAACGTAACTGTTCGTAACGAGGGCGATGTAGATTACATTAAATCTTACATTGAAGAACAAAACGGTAAAAACAGCAGTATGGGCTTGTAAAGGAGTGTTATTATTGATTGCTCACGACATAGAAATAATTAAAGATAATAAAAAGTATAAAGTCAGTAATAACACTTTTACTGGCTCAGTTTTAGAAGTAGTATCCTATGATGTCAAAGGCTCAGGATATGATCGTGAATACAGTACAGTTAATGGTGCGAAAGGAAGGTTTTTTAACTCTGTTTATGAAGAAAAGAAGATAGTTAGTCTTAGATTGAGATATCAAGTAGAAAAAATGGCTCAAGTAACACATCTTAAATCAAATTTACAAGCATTATTACGTGGTCAATATTATTTACGTGAATTATCTACACCTGATGCATCTATTAAATATGAAGATATATTCAACACAAAACCTCAAGAGTTTGAACTAGATTATGTAGACGGTAGACAAATATTTGTTGGTCTAGTTAATGCAATTTCAATCGATACCACACAAACGGCTGGTGAGTTTGAACTTGAATTTGAAACTGTTGAATTGCCTTATTTCGAAAGTATTGCTTATAGCACTGATTTAGAGAGCGAAAGTGCAAGTATTGAAAAGTGGGCGATATCTGATGATTTACCTTTCAATGTTAACGATAATAAACGTAAATACACATTCCACGATACAAAAATATGTAATGTTTACTATGCTGGTACTGTTGAAATTAACCAAATTAATCAAGATAGTACGGTTGAAGTGACATTGGCAGAAAACGTATCTAAAGATGATAAAAACGGTGCTACTTTTTATATGGTTGAAAGTGGCGATGTTATTAACATCAAAGGTTTAGAGTTGAAATCAGGTGATACTATTAAGTTTGATGGTGTCCACACTTTCAGAAACGGCTTAAATATTGATGCTTATAATGTGAGCCGACGCAACCCTACTTTAATACCTGGTTGGAACACGTTTAGAAGTACCAAGTTGATGCAAAAAGTCGTGTTCAAACACAAAGAATATTATATGTAGGGGTGACGATATGACGGTATTATTAAAAACATTACAAGGTTACGGTCAAAATTTACCAGTTGAAACTGAACTGAACACTAAATTATCTGATACAGATAATGCGTTAACAATTGTAATTGACGAAAATAAAGGTACATTTGATGCTATCGGTGCAATTACAAAGATGTGGACGATAACAGGCGTTGCTGGTCCAGAAGATGAAAATGAGTATCGTATTGTAATGCTAGATAAAGAAACTCGAGGTCAAAAAAGTAGATTAACAATAAAAGCTAGACCAGTAGAAATCGACGACTTAAACAATAATCGTATTTACGAAGTTTATAATGGTAGTTTTACTGGCAAAGCATATTTCGATTTAGTTTTTAAAGGTACAGGTTACAAATACAAATTGCATGCTAAAGTATCATCTTCGAAATTTGAAAATCTTGGTAATTGCGACACAAACCTCGATTTATTTAAAAAAGGTTTGGAACGATATTCACTAGAGTATGAATATGATGCAAAAACTAAAACATTTCACTTATACGATTATATCGAATATAAACCAGAATATTGGATAAAAGCAGGCGTAAATGCTAACAATATCAAAATACAAGAAGATGCTACTAAATGTTTTACATTTATAAAGGGCTTTGGTGGTTATACAGATCAACAAACTTATAATGAGGCAAGTTTGCAATTTGAATATACATCACCGTTAGCTGATGTTATTGGTAAAAGGCATGCGCCACCTGTTCAAGACGGAAGAATTACCAAAGAAGATACTTTAAAAAAGAGCATGGAAAAGGTTATCAACGATAGTATCAAAACATCAGTAACACTCGACTTCGTGTTATTGAAAAAGTATTTTAAAAACGCCATACCTAGGGTCGGCGATGTTGTTAAAGTAATTGATGATTTAATGGGCTTGAACGTTGATTTAAGAATTATCGAAATCACAACCAAGCGTGATATAAATGGAGATATCATAAAAATGGACTTGGTATTAGGTGAGTTTAGATTGCAAGATAGATATGTAAAAGCAGTTGGTAAAGCTGCTAAATATGTTACTAACTTAAAAACAAACAACCCTGCTAAAACACAACAAGAAATGCAATCACAGGCAAACGCCAACACAAAAACCACACAAGATTTATTGGGTAAAACAGATGATTTACAAGCAAAACTTGATAAAGCAAACGCTAAAAGCGTTACTACTTCAAACGGAACAATTGTACATGATTTCTCAAGTAAATCTAGTATCAAAAAGGTTAAAACCATAGGTACAATTGGCGATAGTATTGCTAAAGGGTCATTAGCTAAAAACAATTTTACTCAACAATTAGCTAAAAAGATTAAAGCAAAATATACTAATCTTGCTGAAAGTGGGACTACCATGAGTGATATTTACCAACAAGCTTCTAAAATTAAAGGCGATTTAATCATCATACAAGGTACTGATGGTGATTGGGTCAAAAACGTAGATATAGGCACTGATAAAACGGATATAAAAACGTTTTACGGTGCCTTTTATAGTGCGATTGAAGTCATCAAAAAGAATAACCCTAAAGCAAAATTATTGGTAATGACACCTGCAAGACAGTGCTATATGGAAGGTTCTAAGGTTAAACGCAAAGATACTGATAAGAACGATAAAGGTAAAACTTTGATTGATTACGTAAACGTACAAATAGATATTTGTAACGACTTGGATATACCTGTGTTTGATGCGTATCGATATGAAAGTTTCAAACCATACAGTCCAGCTTTTAGAAAATCTAGTATGCCAGACGGCCTTCATTTTAACGATAAAGGACACGAAGTCATCATGTATGAATTAATTAAAGATTATTATCAATTTTATGACTAAAAGGAGGCAAAATATGATAAAAGATATTGTTACAAAATTGCATTCTTACTTCGGTGAAAAATTCATTAATCAAGTTGAAAGTAATTTTGAAAATATCACTAGTTGGTCTAACAATGTAGAAGATAACATCAAAGCACATAAAACAAGCGACAAAGTAGCACACAATTCATCTCAAATCACATATGCTGACACAACAGTAAGTGAATTTTTAACCTATTTGAAAGGTCAGCAATCAGCATTGGTTTTAGGACATAATGGCGACGGTGTTGCGGAATTAAAAGCATCACGCACTGCTATTGACGGTACAAATCACGATGTACTCTCAGATAGATTATTTTATGACTTTAATAAAACTAAAAATGATATGGATAAATTACGAGATGAGTTTACAACGAAGCTTAGACGTAATGTACATGTAGATGATTTTGGTGGTGATCCAACAGGTAAAAACGATAGTACAAAAGCTTTTGAACAAGCGTTAGGCAATGGTAATGTAACAGTTAATATGAGTGCAGGTGCTTATATCGTTACTGGCATTAAAATACCTAATAACACAAGATTGATTGGACAAGGCAAAGATATTACCACAATTAAACTTGCTAATAATACACCTGCCGAAAATTGTGGTATTACCAACCTAAAAACAAGCGGTAATGCAGAAAATATATCAATCGAAAACTTCACTTTTGATGGTAATAAATTTAGACAGGGTGGAGGTTTAAAACCGTCTGGTGGCTCACGTTCTTCTAATATACGTTTTGCAGGTGTTAAAGGTGGTTTTATTTATAACGTCAAATCACATCATTCATTATTACATGGTATTGATGTAACGTTTGCGAGTGATGATTATTATTACCAAGGTGACGGTAATAGAGTGCCACAATCATTAGAAAGTCAGTTTGTACACATAGATAAATGTGAAGTTCATGATTTTGGTGACGACGGTATTACTACCCACCATTCACGCAATATAACAATATCTAACTGTTACGCTCATCACCCTACAATTAGTGGCGGTAATAATAACGGTATTGAAATTGATGACGGTTCTCAACAAATTTATTTATCAGATAATAAAACAGAACGTAACTTTGGTGGTTTAGAAATCAAAGCACATGCAACTGCTAGTGCTGCAAGAGCCGTATTTGTTAACAATCATCAATCATATGAAGATATACGATCATATAACATCAGACATATCGGCCACCACAGAAAGAAAACAGATACCCTTACTAAAACGGCAGATACAATTGTTCTAAACAACTGTGCTGCCCTTTATCCTAAATATAATGGTGTTTATCCAGACACAACGCCTAGAGCGTTAGTGGTAAGTGCTTATCGCAACGTAACAATTAATAACTTTACTGCTATTGGTGATGATGACTTTGGTAAACTCGCTAGTGGTAAATTTGACGATAACTTACCGGCCATAGCACTACAATTTATGAGTGCCAATATAACTTTGAATAACATTAATATCATGGACTTTAAAAACGCGGGTGCTGATATACAGATTTACGGTGGAGATAATAGAGGTTATCGTCATGTTATCAGTAACTTCAACATTTTAAATTCATCTAAAAAAGTGGGAATTCAAAGTGGTGGTGGAATTTACGAGTTAAAAATCATCAATGGAAATATGAAAGGTAACGGTACTGGAAATGCTATTGTTGCTTATAACAATACAACTGAAATAAGTGGTGTTAGCGTTGATTACTACGATTACGCAGCAGTTATTGCAGATGAAAAGTATAAAGTTGCACCGACTGTATTAAAGGGGCCGTTAAGTGCAAGTACAACTGGCTCGGCAGCAGTTGCAGAAAAAAGTGCGGTTATCGCATCGAGTGGCGGTACTAAAGCGTATAGTCCACGTTCTTTTGCATTAGGTGCAGGTATGAGTTCAAAAGCTATGGGTTCGAGAAGTGGAGTTATCAACTCGTTGAGTTCGGAAACGGATAGATATAGCCACGCTCAAACAATTTTGAACAGTCGTAACGTTAAATCACCTGGAAGTTACCATATTGTTGCTGGTTACAGTGATAAAGGTAAACCCTCTACATCGAATATTAAAATTGACTTTAATGTATTGAAAGGCGATCTAACTTTAGATGGTAAGTTGAAACAAAACAATGCAGATATTGCTGAGTATTTCGAAAGCCAAAGTGGTCAAGCCATTGATTTGGGGACTATTGTAACTTTAGACGGTGATAAAATCAGAAAAGCACAACCGAGTGATAGACCTATTGGTGTTATATCTGGTACTGCAGCTTTAATAGCAAACGACAAAACCTATCAACATAAAGATAGATATCTTAAAAATGAGTATGGTGTAACTATTACAAATCGTGTTCAAAAAGAATTTATAGATGATGACGGCAACTCTCATTTCGAATGGCGTGACATTCCTGTCGAAAACCCAGATTATGACGAGAAATTGGACTATGTATCACGCGAAGATAGACCAGAATGGAATGTAGTTGGTTTGTTAGGTCAAATCTATACAAATGTTGAGCAGTATGTTGCGCCTGGTGATTATATAAGTGGCAGAGCAGGCATAGGGTATAAAGATGATGTTAATGGTGTAGGTCGTGTAATGTCTATCACTACGCCATATACGCAAGAAAGAGGATATGCAATTGCTAAAGTATTGTGGGGTGTTAAACGATGAGTGATGTATTTGAGTTGAATAAAGTTGCAACTATCGATTTAGAAGAAACGCCATATTTGAGACCGATATCTAATAGAGGTATCGGTTTTTACAATATGGATAAAAATACAGCGCAATTTCAATTTATAGTTAAAAAGAATGACAAACCTTTGTTGATATCTGGTAACAACGTTAAAGGTTACGCGTTTTTTAAAGCTAAAAATAGAACGCAAACGGAAAAAGCTAGTACATCTGGCGTGTTAGATATCGATTACATTAACCCGATGAAAGGTATTGTTGGCGTATCCGTTCCACAATGGTTTCTAAAAAATGTGGTAAACAGTGAAGTTTTAGGAGAGATTTATTTATCACTTAACGATGTGTCTAAAAAAGGAAAAGATGACACTGTTGTTTTAGGTACATTCACATTTGAAGTTAAAGATGCTTTAATTAATCAACTAGAAAGCGATATAAAAGTAAGTTACATTCGAATGTTTGATGATTTAAAAAATACTATTGAAAGTAAAGTAGAAAGCTTAGTTAATGATATTCAATCAACTACTAGCATGGTTGATGAGGTCAAACAAATCATCACAAATGCAGTTAAAACTATTAATCAAACTACAGATGATAGCATTAAATTAATAGATGATAGAAAAGTTAGTATCTTGCAAGATATTAACAAACAAAGCGAAATGGCAATTACTCAAATTAATTCGAGTAAAGATGATGTTGATAGCAAATTTAAGTTAGCACAATCTTCTATGCAAAATGATGCCGATTTAATCATTGAAGAATTAGAGGGTACTATTGCAGATGCAAATAACGTTATCGATGAAAAGGTAAACGCCTTTAAAAATAATGGTGCTTTAACTAAAGATGATGTTGATAGCGTGATGAGTAGCTACGATTTACAAAAAGCCAAATTAACAGATAGCAATGGTATGGCAATTCCGATTGTTGATTTAGATTTCAATGATCCGTTAAAACTTATCACTAAAAGTGGTTTATATTACCTATACAATTCTTTAAACGGACCAGTAACTAGCGCTAGAAACGGTATACTATGGGCTATGTTTATGGGTAGCAATTACATTAAACTCATATTCCTACCTTACAATTCAAATGAAATATATGTACGCAGTAAAAATGGTGCAGATAATTGGTTGAATTGGAGAAGGGTTGACGGTTTTACTGATACTGGTTGGAACGACTTAACAGTTGTAAATGGTACTGTACCTAACCCAGCATATAAAGATAGTGAAGGTTTTACGAGTGCGTTCAGAATAGTAAATCAAAACGATGTTATGACGACGTATATCAGATTGAATGTAGGTAATGTGTTAAATGGTCAAGTAATCGCAACGCTACCTAAAAATGTAGTTAACAAAGTACAATCATTTCCAGTTGCAACAAATGGTAAATCTGGTTGCCGTGTAGTGGTTTTAACAACTGGAGATATTGTTTTTTACACATCGGGTATTACAGGTGAGTGGACGAGCGAAGATTATATTTACAGTGAATTGAGATTTACGAATTAGGAGGGGCCTTATGAAAATAGTTTATTTGTGTAACAATGGTCAACCTGTACTTGTTTTTGAAAATGAAGATGGAGAATTTATTTATCCTGATGATAAATGGACTGATGTAAAACCACCTAATGGTTTATACGCACCTATTTATTATGACGGTCAGAAGTGGGTGGGACAAGAAAAAGAAGAGTTTGAACAAACATTACCAGAACCACCAATCGATGATAAAGATTTAGTTATTACTAATCTATCACAACAATTACTAGATACTCAATCGGAAGTCGAAAACGTTAAAAAGGATATGGCTACCGTATTAGAATTATTAACGACAAAAGGAAGTGCTGATGATGTACAGAGTAGTTAAACGATATTACAACATGAAATTATTTCCACTCGAAAAAGTAAAACAAGCCGTCACAGTAAAATGGATAACTGAAGATGAATATAAAGAAATTACTGGTTTAGATTACGAACCACTAGCTGAATAGCTGGTGGTTTTTATTATGGGAAAAAGTAGGTGTTATATGAAAAACAATATGAAAGATTTGACACTGGCTGAAACCATAGCATCAATAATGGTTTTTAGTTATGGTTTTAGAGAGTTTTTAAGGGGTTTCTTTTGGTTCAAAGAGCAAGATGACGTATTAGATGATAGTTCTTTTTATTTAGCGTTACATCATATTATGCCTATTTGGTGTTGGGGTATCATTGTGATGCTTGCAGGTTTAATCGTAATGATTTCATCTATATTTATTGCATCAAGTGATCAAAATACTAAATTCAGCAAACTTATTACATTGGGTGGTTTTTTGTCAGCTATTCTTTATTTTTTAATGACCAGTGCAAGTATTTATCATTCAATCAACTGGCTAACCACTGTACACATGGGGCTAATGTCAGCAACAGGTTTTGTTGCGTCCTTTGTTGGAGGTGCTGACTTATATGCCAGACGAAAATAAGTATGTACTACGCCACGAATGGGTTAAATCAAACGGCGATATTTACAAAAAGATTAACGAAAATGATAAAAAGAACATCAAAGAAATAGGCGAATTAAAAACGAAAATTGAGATACAAACTACATTACAACAGCAAACATATGAAGCTCAAAAAGAGACTAATCACAACATCAAAGATTTAACTAAAGTTATGACAAACGTAGGTAATGAAATGACTGATATTAAGTACAAAGTCATGTCTCATGACGAAAAAATAGAAAGTATTCAAGGGACAATAGAAACAAAACAAAAAGGTAGTGTTCAAATCATTGTAGCACTCATAGGCTTGGCCGGTACTTTAGTGGGTGCTGCCTTTGCGTTTGCACAAGTCTTTTTTTAAGTCGACTTTAATTAGTCGGCTTTTTATTTTGGAGGTGGATAAATGGGACTACCAAACCCGAAAAAACGAAAACCTACAGCGTCAGAGGTTGCAGCATGGGCAAAAGCAAGTATAGGAAAAAGAATAGATTTGCCTGGCTCTGGAGGAGGACCACAATGTTGGGACTTGCCTAATTATATATTTGAAAGATATTGGGGTTTTAGAACATGGGGTAATGCAGTTGATATGGCTTATTACAAATATCCTAAAGGTTTCAGGTTTATCAAAAATACGCCTGATTTTGTTCCTTTGCCTGGAGATATCGCAGTTTGGCATCCTGGTAACGGCATCGGATGGGCAGGGCATACAGGTATTGTAGTAGGCCCTAGTAATAAAAAAACATTTAGATGCGTGGATCAAAATTGGGTACATAAAGAATACCCACCAAACTACAACTGGGGAAGTGCCGCAGCATATGTAACACATAGCTATACAAGTGTAACAGGTTTTGTGCGTCCAGCTTACCAAAAAGAAGTTAGAAAGACTGGAACTAAACACGAAACAAACAAACCCAAAACACCAACAAATGTTAAACCAGAAGTTAAGCCACAAGATAGTTCTAAAGATGTTACGTCAACTGGCGAGGCTAAAAAGCCTCACTTCAAAGAAATTAAAAAAGTCCAATACACCGACTTTCAATACTCTCTAGATAAAGAGTTAGAATATAACGACCATTTAATAGTGGATGACGGTAATTTGATGACCAAGCCTAAAGGTATATACATCAAAGAGTGTCCTCATTTGAGAGATGTCGAAGAATTGTATCTACAACGTAATCGGTTTGTTAGCAAAGATGAATATCCACACGTTTATATTGACCGTGAACAAATATGGACCCCTAGACCACCTGATACAGAGGCACCCTCACATCCAGGTTGGTTAGTGTTAGAAGTTTGTGGCGCGCAAACAGAAAGTAAACGTCAATTCATGCTAAATCAATTACAAGCACTTATATATGGTGTGTGGTTAATGAGTTGGTCAAAAATCAAATTGTCTGAAAGTACAATCAAAGCAGACCCTAACATTTGGCGTTCGATGAAAGATTTAATCGACTACGATATGATTAAAAACGGCATTCCTGACGGAAGCAAGTACAAAGAAGTCGAAAGTAAAATCATTGAGATGTATCTTAAAAAAGATGACCTGTTGAAAGAGAAAATTGTAACAACAACAAGTGCAAAAATAATCAAAATTAAATCCGATAAAGAGGTTAAAACAGCTAAACCAACAGTTTCAACGCCAGCTACCTCTACAAGTAAAAAACCTACGCCACCAAAACAAACTAAAGCTAAAGTCACAGTAGAGAAGAGTGGTTTTACATTTGCTCAAGCACTCAACTTACAAATGAATAGAGGGTATCCACAAAAAAGTAATGGTTATTCATGGTACTTCCCTAGCCGTTCAGCTGTAAGTGCAGCGATGAACCCTACAAGTATATGGAACAGCGCATCGCAACGGTACCAAATGCTTAATTTAGGTAAGTATCAAGGTATTAGCGTGTCGAAATTGAACGTTATCTTAAAAGGGCGCGGAACGTTATCAGGTCAAGGTAAGGCGTTCGCAGACGGTTGTAAAAAATATAACATCAACGAGATATATTTGATTGCTCATGCGTTGCTAGAAAGTGGCAATGGTAAAAGTAATTTTGCTAGTGGTCGTTATGGTATGTACAACTACTTTGGAATAGGCGCGTATGATAACAACCCTAACAACGCGATAGCTTTCGCTAAAAATCGTGGCTGGACGACACCGGCAAAAGCGATTATCGGTGGTGCTAAATTTGTTAGACAAGATTATATCAACAAAGGTCAAAACACACTATATCGTATGCGTTGGAACCCTAAAAACCCAGCTACGCATCAATATGCAACGGATATACGTTGGTGTGAACATCAAGCAAGTACAATTTATAGTTATTACAAAAAGATAGGTTTAAAAGGTTTGTACTTTATACAAGATAAATATAGATAAGGCTATTCACTGTGAGTGGGTAGCCTTAATTTTATAAATGAGGTGTATATATGATAGGTAAAGTGAGTGATATTGAAACTAATATCAATGTTGGTACCGCCGAAAACGGTAATATCAACGCGAATTTTTACACAGAAGATGACGGTAGTGCTTATATTCGAATTACAGTGACTGATAACAACGTTAATGTAGATTTTACTGACACAAATTTAAAACCTAGATTAGATCTATTTAGTCAAGATGGTTCAATTTTTACAAATGAACCGTTAGATATTGTATCTCCAAAAGACGGTGTAATTATTTATAAGGTCTCAGATAACGTGATTAAACATGCTGGTCGAGTAGATGCTAAATTATTTTTAGAATATAAAACGCAAAGTGTACATGTAGCCAATTTCTATTTTACTATTCAAGATAGTGGTATTGACGGTCCAATTGGTAAAGAGGTCAATGTATCATCTTTGCAAAGATTGGTTAGAAACGTCATGTCCGAAAACGCTATGGGGTTACTTACTGATGAATATACTCAAGAATTGAAAGATGATATTCATATGTATTTAGTAGAGAACCCAGATGAATTTAAAGGTGAAAAAGGCGACGTTGGTCCACAAGGGCCACAAGGACCAATCGGTAATAGTGGTTCGTCTTTAATTTTCGAAAACGCACCAGCAAAAGACGGTACTTTATTACGTGTTTATGATAGTTTAGATGATAAAAAAGGCGAGTTGAAATATGAAACACTTATAAAAAGTGACATAAACAATAACAAAACAACAGTAGATATTACTACTTTAGGTGTTGTAGGAGATGGCAAAACAGACGATACAGATGCGTTACAAAAAGCATTAGATTATTGTGCTAATAATAACATTGCAGCTCAATTTAACGGTACAGCGTTAGTTACAGATACAATTAATATTAATTGCGTGGTTGATATGCCATTAGGTTCAATTTTATCTGATGTAGGTAGTAAACCAACGATAGTATACGGTAATGAAGATACTTATATAAGAGGACATATTTCCACATTACCTAGTGTTATTGCAAAAGATAGAGCGTGGGATATTACAGGCTCAACAGGCATTAAAGTATTAAACGTGATTGAAAGTCGTTTGACATTCGGTCGTATCGAAAACTTTAGCATTGGGTTGCGTATATCAGCAACAAAAAGCACAGTTTACAATACATTTAACATCGGTACATTAGCCAACAACAAAGTTAATTTAGTTGTTAGACAAGAAAACGATATCAGTTGGATCAACGAGAATGTATTTGACGGTGGGCGTTATTATCACTTTTCTAGTGAAGGTACCAATGTAGAAAGTGTATATCAAATTGTTGTATCTAAACCAGATACTAACCCTTATTTAATCAATAATAACTTGTGGGTTAAACCCAGTGTTGAAGGAGAAGTTGCTAAAATTGGCATTCGATTGCAAGGTGTATATAATACATTTTTCAATGCTCGATTTGAGAAGAATAAATCACCTAAATACACAATATCATTCTTTTCAAATTCTAAAGATAAACCTACACAATTTAACACAGTGTTATTAGGTTACCAATCAGCCAATGTTGTTTTTAACGAAGATGAATTTTCATCTAAAAACATCTTGCAGGGGCAAGGTTTTACTCGAGTTGCCACTTCATCTTCTAACGGTGCATTCAGATATCAGAACACTTATAGTGATGCAGCGCCGTTGTTCAAGTTGATTAGTGCATCTCAAAAAATTGATGATACATCAGAAAGTAACTACAACGTATCTTTGTCGCCAAATTCTATGAATATGAAACGGCCAACTGATTTATTCCCACGATTAAAATTTGATTTTGTGACAGGTGCTTTAAAAATGGGTGACGGTACAAAAGAACCTAACGGATTTATGCAGGGTACTTCAACGGGTATAGGCGTTGACGGTGATTTTTCAATCAAAAACCATGCATGGAATAACAATATTATTCAATTAGGTAATAAGTGTATTTGGGTCGATAGCAACAACGATATACGAGTTAAAACAGGTAAGCCTACATCAGAGTTTGACGGAAAAATAACAGGAAGATAAACAAAGGTTAGCTACGGCTAGCCTTTTTATATTGGAGTGATTAAATGTTAACGAATGTATTAAATGTGCTTGAAAGTACTGACGGTAACCGTATTAAACAGGGTGATAAATCAATCATGCGTTATGTGTTACAAGATGCGAATAACGATAACTTAGATTTAAACGAACTAAGTGCTAAAGCGTTTTTCAGTTTAAACGACAAAGTTGAGTATACGTATGCAACGGTAGTTAAAGATAACGCAGTTGAGATTGTAATCGACGATGTCATACCAGCTGGTCTTTATACACTTGAAATTTGGGTTGATAACAAATATTCGTTTCCTAGCGATAACAAAGCAAAAATCGAAGTGGTACCTAGCATTATTGGTAAAGGCATTGAAGATATTAAGAGTAAGAATATTTGGGACGAAGTGCTTAAATATGGTATCGACAAAGGCCTTATCAAACAAGACGGTGGCAGTGATTTTGTCGTAAGTGCAGAACCGCCTAAAGATACAAATAAAATCTGGATAGATACAAACGGAGGTCAAAAATAATGGCAAACGCAATTCCTAAAATATATAATGAGCAAACTAATGAATGGATTGAATTAATGGCAAAACCTATTGCTGAAGAAGTAGTGCGAATAATGAAAGAAGATTTTATGCGTAATAAAGAAGATATTAAATTATCAGAACTTAGTTATGGTAACGAGAACGAGTTTAGATATTATATTGCTTATCAAGCTGATGTAAATCAATCAGCGATTTTCAATTTAGAAGGTTCACTACCCTTTTTTTTGAATGAGATTCTTAATAAAAAAGATAATTACTCTGCATTATCAAATAAAGATGTATTAAACGACGCTGATGCACTATCTTTTATCGAGCCGTTAAATGTTTTTGATGTAGTATACAAAGACACATTCGGCAATGAAGTTACAACGAGAAGTAACGAACTTCCACAAGATTTAATGATGGCAACTTCACGTGTCATAAAAAACAATAAGTCAGGTAATTTTACTATCTCATACACATTTAATGATAATCCTATTGAAGATAAACAATATAATTTTGAAAAGGCTAGCGAGTAATCGCTGGTCTTTTTTTGGAGGAATGAAGATGACATCAGATAAATTAAAACAATATATTGGCTTATTCGGTGGTATGTTAAGCGCTTTATACCTTGCGTTAAAAGCAAGTGGTATAGAAGTGCCATTTTTAATGCCAGATAAATTAACAGCTTGGGAAAACTTTGCAACGTCCACTGTACCGTTTTTAATCGCCATATATGGCGTGTACAAAAATTCATATGTATTACATCAAAAATCTAAAGCACAAGAAGAATACTTGAAAGAAAATAACTTAAAATAGGGGTGTTATAAATGGCTACTGAAAATTGGAAAGGCGTAAAAGTACGCTATGATCTATTAACTAAAGGTACACGACGATATGGCGAGAAATTAGATGGTGGTAAACCACAATTTATTGTTGCACATGATACAGGTAACCCTAATACATCAGCACAAACTAATGTTAATTATTACGAGAATACTTATAATATACCTTGGAACAGTGTAGCTAGCGCGCATATATTCGTTGATGATAAAGAATGTGTCGTATGTATACCGACAACAGAAAAAGCATGGCATGTATTATATGACGCGCCTACTGATAACCTTTGGTATAACAAAGATGCAAACGACGTAGCGATTGGTGTAGAGATTTGTTACTTTAGCGATAAAGAGCGTTCTCGTAAAGCTTTAGATAACGGCGCTCGTGTGTTAGCATATTTGGCAGAATACTGGAATATTGACTATAAAACTCGCATGCCGGGACATCAAGATATCCAATCTGATAAACAAGATCCAGGCAATCTTTTGCAAGCGTGCGGATATGGTCGTAACACAAGCAACTTAGATAAACAAGTAGCTAAATACTACAAAAAAGATGTTAAAGTCAAAGTGACACCTACATCAGCCAAAAAAGGTGCTACTACACTCACACGTGACGAATTCGTGAAGTGGCTTAAAGCTACTGAGGGAAAACAATATGATTATGATATGTATGCAGCATTCCAATGTTTTGATTATGCTAACGTTGGTTGGAATAAATTATTTGGTCACGGACTAAAAGGTGACGGAGCTAAAGATATTCCATTTAACGCTTGGAATTTAGAAAAGTTTAAAGAAGAGGCAAAGGTTTATAAAAACACACCTAAATTCTTAGCAAAACCTGGTGACCTAGTTGTTTGGGGTGCTCAACTCGGTGGTGGTTGGGGTCACGTTGCTTGGGTAGTTGAGGCTACTTTAGATTATATAGTTGTAATCGAGCAGAACTGGTTAGGCGGTGGTTGGACTTCTGGACCAATCAATAATGGTACTGGTTGGGAAACGGCTACACGCAGAAAGCACAATTATGAAACTGAAATGTGGTTCATTCGACCTAACTTTGCTACTAAAGCCACAACTAATACATTGTCTAATAAGCTAAAAGATAAAAAAGAAGAGAAGAAAATCACGTGGAACTGGAAAGGTCGCTTTGTTGCTAATACAACTATTAAAGTTAGACGTTCAGCTGGTTTACATGGATCAGTTGTAGATAGCAACTCATGGTTACTTAAAAATCAATGGGTAGACTTTGTATCTGTGACTAAACGCAATGGATATTGGTGGGCTAAGTTTAAATATCCGACTAACCCTAGCGCCGGTTACTTCTATTGTGCTTTATGTAAAATCACAGATAAACAAGAACGTATTAAGAAAGAGAAGTATTTTGGCAAGATAAATTGGAAGTAATATGATATAATATACTCAGATGACATTTCACTATATACTCGTTCGTATAGGGATAAGCATAACGGTGCTTGTCCCTTATTTTTTATGTTATAATTAAATAGATTTTAACGCTAAACGATCTAGCCATATCTCTATTCGGGGTATGGCTATTTTATGCGACCGACATCAATATCGGTCGCAAATATGCTATAATTGAATAGAAATTGCGGTACACATCTGCGGAGTGTATCTGAGGTCAACTGTTGCGACGGTTGGCCTATTTTTTTATGCCTAAAAATAAAAATATTGTTGATTTTATAGTTCATATGAACTATAATATATTTAGGAGGTGAAGGGAATGAGGCGAAAAGAAAGATTAGAAAAAAAGCGTCACGATAAAAGAATGATGTTAATAGCTCTGGCAGGAGTCGTACTACAAATCATTTCAATCATCGTAACGCTACTAAAATAGGAAAGGGCGAAAGCCCTTTACCTCATTATATTATGGAGGTGCTAAAAATGACAAGCAAAACTATGAGAAGATTAACAACAGTATTTATGGTTACAACTATTGTGTTAGCTATAATTAATGTAGTACTAATAATTTTAAAATAATATAAACGCCTCATTCTTAATAAAATGAATATATACGATGAATTAATCAACACAATCAAAAGACTTATATTAGACGACAAAGTTTCAAGTTATCAAATAAACAAAGAGACTGGTGTGAGTTACGGCAACATAAATTCTATGCGTCGTGGTGAGAGAAGTATTGAAAATCTGACATTAAAAAATGCTGAAAAACTTTATAATTATCAAAAGGGGATAGAAGCAATGACTAACAAAACTTATATAGTAGATATGAATAAACAAGATAAAGCAGTTGAAATCATTACTAATGAATACGGTAGTTTTTACTTATATGAGATTAGCCCTGAATGGTTAAAAGACACTGACTATATTTTAGACTTGATTAAGAATGAAGATTTAAACAGTAAATTTACTGGCGAAGAAATCGAAGAACCTACTCAATTTGAATATACATTGCAGGAAGTAAAAGACTTTTTAGAATAAAACAAAACCGGGATAAATTCCCGGTTATTTTTGTGTCGAAAGTGTCAAGCGCGTGTCAAAATAGTTCTATTTAGTTCAGTTTTGTTCGAAAGATAATTCGATATAAATGCGATAAATAAGCATTTTTCTAGCTAGTTCTATATTTATAAAAATCCCTTACTTCCCGTTTGATTACTCAGATAGTAAAGAAGACAATTTGAATTGTCTTCTTTTTTTGATTTATAGAAATTTAAAAAACCAATCGCATATATTTTAATCATAACCACTGCTAACTCTTATAAAAATCGTTATAATTGATATGTATAGTGTATGGAGGAATGAATATTGGATTTTTGGTTAAAAGAACAAAGTATAAATAATAAAAATAAAATAGCAGTTACAGATGGTGAAACTGCAATAACATTTGAAGATTTATATCATCGTGCTTTCAAATTATCGCAACGCTTACTTTCTTTGAATGAAAATAGAGTGGGGCTATATATTCATAATAATATTGAATCAGTAATACTAGTGAATGCATGCTGGTTAGCTAATATTGAAGTGGCCATGATAAATACACGGTTAACACAACAAGAAATGATTAATCAAATGCGTTCTGTAGATATTTCTACAATTATTTCTACTACGAATTTTGATTTACCTTCTTTTAAAATTGTAAATTTCAATGATTTAAACACTTTTGAACCATCTTCAAACACACAATCATTCGATATAACACGTATTGCTTCAATTATGTTTACTTCTGGAACTACAGGTCCACAAAAGGCTGTACCACAAACCTTTGAAAATCATTATGCGAGTGCCATAGGATGTAAACAGAGTTTAGGCTTTGATCAAGATACGACATGGCTATCTGTATTGCCTATCTATCACATTTCAGGTTTAAGTGTGATTTTACGTGCAATGATTCAAGGCTTTACAGTTCGTATTTTAAAAAAATATGAAACTCAAACAATGCTTAATATTATAAAAGAAGAGAAACCTACCCATGTGTCACTCGTGCCACAAACATTAAAATGGCTTATGGATGCAGGGTTAAATCAACCATTTTCAATAGAAAAAATATTACTAGGTGGCGCGAAATTATCATCAACATTAATAGATCAAGCACTTACTTATCATTTACCTATCTATAATTCGTTTGGAATGACAGAAACGTGTTCTCAATTCTTAACTGCAACACCAGAAATGCTTGCACAACGTTATGATACTGTTGGAAAACCAAGTGAGAATGTGAAAGTAAAAATTAAAAATCCAAATGAAGAAGGGCATGGAGAACTTCTAATTAAAGGCAACAATGTCATGAATGGCTATTTATACCCTGAGCAACTGGATGATACGTTTGAAGATGGTTACTTCAAAACAGGTGATATTGCAGAAATAGATAACGAAGGTTATGTTATGGTTTATGATCGTCGTAAAGATTTAATCATAAGTGGTGGGGAGAATATTTATCCATATGAAATTGAAACGATAGCTAAGAAATTTGAAGGTATAGAAGATGCAGTATGTGTTCCACAGGAAGACGAAACTTGGGGCCAAATTCCAGTGCTTTATTATGTTTCTGAAAATGAAATTTCACATGATGCACTTACCCAATTTTTACAAAATAATTTAGCTAAGTATAAAACACCTAAACATTATTATCGTATGGAATCATTACCTTATACTTCTACTGGAAAGTTACAACGAAATAAAATCATTTCACAGGTAAATCAACATGAAAATTAAAGGGATCAATTTTTATTATTACAATGCAGCATTTCATTCTCCGATTATTACTCCTAAAGTTGAAATGACGCATAGAAAAGCACTTATAGTAGAATTCATTACTGATAATAATCAGTCTTATTTTGGAGAAAGCAACGCGTTTGAAACAAATTGGTATGATAAAGAAACCATTTATTCGGTAAAAAATGTTTTAGAAGAATGGACGGCCCACGTCAAAAATGTCACGTTTAATACGTTTGCGGATTGGGAGCCATATTTGCGTCAACTTGAGTCTTATCCTGCTGCACGTTGTACAGCAGTGATGGCAATCTACCAAATGTATCATCAGTTACCTAGTTTCACTGTAGGATATGGAGCTACTGCTAGTGGTTTAACGGAAGCACAATTACAAACACTTCAAACGACGCAACCGCCTCGTATTAAGCTTAAATGGTCTAATCAGTTGAATGAGGACATATTTAAGTTGAATACACATCTTAATCACAAATATTATTTAGCGCTAGATGCTAATGAATCGTTATCTATTCAAGATTTGGAAAAGGTAAAACAACTTACGTCGCAACATATTATATATATCGAAGAACCCTTTAAATCATTATCTCTACTTAATGAAGTAGATCTAAATAATTATCCACCCATTGCTATAGATGAAAAAGCACTCAACGAGGAAGCGATTATTTCAATAATTGATCAATATCCAATCGACGTGGTGATTATAAAACCATTTAGAGTAGGTGGGATTGATAAAGCGCAACAATTAATTCAAACTTTACATCAACATCAAGTTAAAGTGGTAGTTGGTGGAATGTATGAGTATGGTTTGAGCCGTTACTTTACAGCGTTGTTAGCAAACGAAGGGGATTATCCAGGAGATATTACGCCGGATGGGTATTATTTTAAAGAAGATTATACGCAAAGCATAGGTAAATTAAAAGAGGGATTGATACATTTTAATCCCCCAATTATTAATAAAGCACAATTAACACCTTATGAGTGATGGTGTTCGTGATTATTTTTATCTTTTTTTAAAGGGACAGGGTCGAAACCACCTTTATGAAGTGGATGACATTTTAAAATACGACGTACGCCCATATAGCCACCTTTAAAGGCACCATAGACTTCAATTGCTTCTCTAGTATATTCTGAACAAGTAGGATAAAAGCGACAAGTCGGTGGTGTCATTGGTGAGATATAATGTTGATATATATGAATGATGCCTAAAAATATTTTTTTAAACATGGAAATCCTCCAACATAGATTAATTATTAAATAGTTTAACACATTCAAAGGAGTAGTGAAGAACGTGGAGTTTATAGATAAAGATGATAGACGTGTCACAATGCAGTTTAAAACAAATAATGATGATCCGAATGGCAATCACGTTTTAGCTATTCCCATTTTCCAGAAACAATTATTATTTACACAACACAAACAAAGAGGTATTGAATTTCCTGGTGGCAAAGTTGAACAAGGAGAATCTAGTCGAGAAGCCGTTGAGAGAGAGTTGTTTGAAGAAACAGGTGCGATTGCTAGTAATATAAATTATATTGCGCAATATCAAGTGCATACGAATAATGGTTCTAAGTTTGCTAAAGATGTTTATGTCATTGAGGTCAAAGAGGTTCAAAATAAAAAGGACTATTTAGAAACTGAAGGTCCTCAGTTATTCAAACGAATTGATGATATTTCTGAAGCACATCAAAGTTATTTAATTCAGGATGATGCTATTCTCAAATGTTTGGAGAGGGTGATTGAGCTTGGGTATTATAGCTACTAAAAAAATGCCGATTGAGTCAAACACGCACCGTTTTGAAGAAATCACTTATGAGGTTGATAGTCTTAAAGTTAAAGCATTACAAATGACGCCTTATGAGGAAAGTGTAAAACGCATAGTGATTTATTTACGCGGAGGTAAAGGTCAAGTTGGACGTGTTCGTGCAGCAAGATTAATGCAGTTTGCAAATTTAAATACCTTAGTGGTAGGACCATATTATAGAGGAAGTAATGGTAGTGAAGGTCGAGATGAATTTTGTCGTGCTGATTTAAACGATGTGACAGAACTAGTGCGCATTGTAAAAAAGAAATATTCAAATGCTTATGTGCATATGATTGGATTCTCAAGAGGGGGATTGCAAGGGTTACTTACGTTCCAAGATTATCCAGTTGATAGTTACATTGCATGGGGAGGGGTTTCTGATGTGCGATTAATGTACGAAGAACGCGTGGACTTGCGTGGAATGTTGCGACGAATGGTTGGTCATCCTAAGAAAGATAAAGAAGAGTATGAGAAACGTGATGCGATTAAGGATATAGATCATACGAGCCCTCCCATATTAATTGTGCATGGAGGCAAAGATTGGCAAGTTGGCATTCATCAAGCTTATTATTTAGAAGAACAGTTGCAGAAAAAGAAAGCTCAATATGACACATTCTATCAATTAGAAGAAGGCCATGTACCACGCCCTAAAGCAATGAAAGATGTATTGAATTACGTTCATCTTTGGATGAATAAAATTGAAAAGCAAAAAGAAAATGCCCATTCTCACTAACACATCAATAAGGTGTCAGTGGAGTGGGCATTTTTATTCAACGATTAAGTATTATTTATTGAATCCGCCAGATTTAGCAATTTCTTCAACTTCTGGACCGAATTTTTTGAAGTTTTCTTCAAATCGTTTAATTAAGTCATCAGCTTGTTCACGATATTTATCTGAATCGCTCCATGCATTGATTGGGTTCAAGATTGTTTTAGGAACATCTTCCATTTCAGTAGGTATGCTTAAGCCAAATTTTTCATCTTTAGTAAATTCAGCATTTTTTAATTTACCAGTGATAGCTTGGTCAACCATGTAGCGTGTGTAGTGTAAGCTAATACGACGACCTACACCGTATTTACCACCAGTCCATCCTGTGTTTACTAAATAAACATCTACATCATGTTCATCAATTAATTCACCTAATAAATTAGCATATTTAATAGGATTTAATGGTAAGAATGGTGCACCGAAACATGTTGAGAATGATGGTTCAGGTTCTGTTACACCACGTTCTGTTCCAGCTAATTTAGAAGTGAAACCACTTAAGAAATGATACATAGCCTGTTGTTTAGATAATTTGGCGATTGGAGGAAGGACTCCGAATGCATCTGCAGTTAAGAAGATAATTGTATTAGGGTGTGCTGCTTTTGATGGTAATACAATATTATCAATATGGTGAATAGGGTACGCTGCACGTGTATTTTCAGTGTTAGTATTATCGTCGAAATCCACACGACCACGTTCGTCAACTACAGTATTTTCTAAAATAGTACCGTATTTAATAGCATTAAAGATTTGAGGTTCTTTCTCTTTTGAAAGATTAATTGCTTTAGCATAGCATCCGCCTTCAATATTAAAGACACCATTTTTATTCCAACCGTGTTCATCATCACCGATTAATTTGCGGTCTGGTGCAGCAGATAATGTTGTTTTACCAGTTCCTGATAAACCGAAGAATAAAGCTACATCGCCTTTATTTCCTACGTTTGCAGAGCAGTGCATACTCATAATATCTTGCATTGGTAATAAATAGTTCATTACTGAGAAGATACCTTTTTTCATTTCTCCAGCGTATTCAGTACCACCGATTAAAATTGTTTTATGTTTGAATGAAATGATGACAAATGTTTCAGATTTAGTACCATCTACTTCTGGATCTGCTTTAAAATGAGGTGCTGAAACAATTGTGAAGTTAGCTTTAATATCTTTAGCTTCGTCTAATGAATCAGGTCTGATAAACATGTTTTGTGCGAATAGGTTATGCCATGCTAATTCGTTGATAACCGTTAATTTAAGTTGAGTATCTTTGTCACTTCCAGCATAACCGTTGAAAACGTAGAGTTCATCTTTTTTATCAAGATAGTCTAAAACTTTATTGTAGAGATTTAAGAAAGTTTCTTCATCAATAGGTTGGTTAATATCTCCCCAGTGGATATTATCTTTATAAGAAGGTTCAGTTACGATGAATTTATCTTTAGGTGAACGTCCAGTATATTTACCAGTACTTGCGTTGATTGCTCCTAGTTCAGTTAATTCACCTTCGTTGTTATCTAAAATTTTATTGTAAAGTTGTGTAGTAGAAAGTTGGAACAGTGAACTTTCTTTCTCTAATAAGTGTTTAATTTTAGGTGTTTCGCTGTATGTATCTACTGACATACCCAATCCCTCCAGCATCTAATTATTAATATATTTCGTGTAAGCCTTTACATTAAATTAGTATAACATAATGGTTTAATTATTCCACCTGGTAAAGACAAAAACTTTTAAAAATCGAAATTGACATTGTTAAGGGGATTCGATAGTATAGTTAGTAACGGATTCTCTTATCCTGAGTGGTGGAGGGACATGGACCCAATGAAACCCAGCAACCTCTTTTATAAAAAGAAAGGTGCCAAACCGTTTGCAGACATATAAGGTCTGAACGATAAGAGCGAATGGACGTTTAAGAGCCTTCTCTCTATCTTATATAGTGAAGAGGGCTCTTTTATTTTGAGCTCACAATTTAAAAGAGAATTTTCGTAAATATAAAATATATAAAGGAGCAAAACATGACTTATAATAAACGTTTATTTACTTCAGAATCAGTGACAGAAGGACACCCTGATAAGATTGCTGACCAAGTTTCTGATGCCATTTTAGACGAAATCTTAAAAGATGATCCAAACGCACGTGTTGCTTGTGAAACAGCAGTTACTACAGGCATGGCTTTAATTGCAGGAGAAATTTCTACTACTACATATGTTGATATTCCTAAAGTAGTGCGAGAAACGATTAAAAATATTGGTTATACACGCGCAAAATATGGTTATGATTATCAAACAATGGCAGTATTAACTGCGATTGATGAACAATCTCCAGATATTGCTCAAGGTGTAGATAAAGCATTAGAGTACCGTGAAGATATTTCAGAAGAAGAAATCGAAGCAACTGGTGCTGGAGACCAAGGTCTAATGTTTGGCTATGCAACAAATGAAACAGAAACATATATGCCTTTACCAATCTTCTTATCGCATCAACTTGCTAAACGTTTATCAGATGTACGTAAAGATGGCATTCTAGACTACTTACGTCCAGATGGCAAAGTTCAAGTAACAGTTGAATATGATGAAGATGATAAACCAAAACGTATTGATACAATCGTTGTGTCATCTCAACACGCAGATAATGTTGAACTAGAACAAATTCAAAGTGATATTAAAGAACATGTTATTTATCCTACAGTACCAGAAGGTTTAATTGACGAAGAAACTAAATTCTTTATCAATCCTACAGGTCGTTTCGTAATCGGTGGTCCTCAAGGAGATGCTGGTTTAACAGGTCGCAAAATTATTGTTGATACTTACGGTGGTTATGCACGTCATGGTGGGGGTTGCTTCAGTGGGAAAGATCCAACTAAAGTAGACCGTTCAGCAGCGTATGCAGCAAGATATGTAGCTAAAAATATTGTTGCAGCTGAGTTAGCTGATCAGTGTGAAGTTCAATTAGCTTATGCGATTGGCGTAGCTGAACCAGTTTCAATTTCTATTGATACATTTAACACTGGTAAAGTCTCAGAAGCGCAATTAGTTGAAGCAGTTAGAGCGCACTTCGACTTAAGACCAGCAGGTATTATTAAAATGTTAGATTTAAAACAACCTATTTACAAACAAACTGCAGCTTATGGTCATTTCGGACGTACTGATGTCTTATTACCATGGGAGAAATTAGACAAAGTTAATGTCCTAAAAGATGCTGTACAAGCATAGCAGCCTTTATTGAAGTTTTGATGATTTATATCGAAATTATTAATCATTTCTATTATAATGAAGATTATTGATAGTATAAAAGGAAGTTTGTTGACAAAGTCATTTTAAGTTTAAAGACTGAAAAGCTTTGTCCAAAGTCTGAAGGAGCGTTGTTTTAATGAATTCATTAGGGCCAATTGAAATTGGTTTGATTGTAGCGATCATAGTTGCAATAATATGTTTAATATTATTCTTAGTTACCTTGAAAAGTAAAAATAATATTAAACAGAAAACGAAAGAAGAATATAGTTTAAAAGAAAAGCAAATGTTGGAGTCACATGAAGAAGCATTAGAAAAAGAACGTATCGAAAATAAGAAACAAGTCACTAGACAAAAAGAAGATTTCGATACGGCTATAAGCGGTAAAAACCGTGAAATTGATGCTTTAAAACTTTTCTCTAAAAATAAAAGTGAATATGTAACGGATATGCGATTAATAGGTATTCGTGACCGATTAGTTAATGAAAAACGTATCCGACGTGATGACATGCACATTATGGCGAATATCTTTTTACCGAGTAATGAGTTTAATGATATTCAACGCATTAGTCATTTAGTATTAACACGTACTGGTCTTTATATCATTGATTCTCAATTGTTAAAAGGACATGTTTACAATGGTATTAGTGGTAATCAATTCCAAGAGTTACCGATGATGGAGCAAGTATTTAATACGCTTGATTTAGATGCGAAATCACCTCAGACATTAGTATTAGATCAGAATGATGATGAATCTTCTTTATCATTTATTAATTATTCTGATCAACTTAAAGCAATTGAAAAGTTAGCGACTGATTTACAAACTGAATTAGGTACGAAATATACACCAACTTCTATTATGTATTTCAATCCAAAACGTGATGGAGATGTAACGATTTCAAATTACGCGCAAAGTTCAAGTGTTAAAGTGTTAGTAGGTCCTGAACAATTAGATGAGTTCTTTAATAAGTTTGTGTTCCATGGACGAATTCAATTTAATGTTGAAGAATTACAATCTATCATGGATAAAATTGAAACGTTTAATTAATATTCAAACGCTAGGAAGATTAATCTTCCTAGCGTTTTTTGTGCTTGAATGGTTCTAAGATAGATGTTCACTCACTTAAGTTGCTGCGCGTTCCTGGGGTGCCGTCTCAGCCTCGGTCTTCGACAGGCACTGTTCCCTTAGGAGTCTACGCAACTACGTTTCGTTATCTATCTTAGAACTCCTGACACAAGTTCACTCGCAATTGTTTTCAATAATATTTTTAACATAGTCATTATAACTACAATCAATAACTACTTATTTTAGAATTTTTTAACTAAGTTTGTATTGATGTTCATTTTTACAATGCTTTAAATTCTCTCAGGTGCGCACATTGTCATTATTAATATATTTTTGTATTAAGGTAAGAGGTTTTAGGGAATAAAATAATATCATCTTATACATAATACATGTTATAAATAAAGCATATGATAAATAGTGGGAGGTTCTACAATGGAAACAATTGAATTTTATAATGGGCATCACATGCCAAAATTAGGGCTTGGTACGTTTAGAGTTGAAAATGATGAAACATGTAAAGAAGCAGTGAAGCATGCAATTAAATCGGGATATCGTAGTATCGATACAGCTAAAGTGTATGGTAATGAAGAACAAGTTGGTTTAGGTATTAAAGAAGGACTTGAAGCAACTGGTTTAAGTCGTGAAGATATCTTTGTCACATCTAAGCTATATTTCGAAGACTTTGGTCGTGAAAATGTGGCTCAAGCGTATGAAACTAGTATTAAAAAACTAGGTCTAGATTATTTAGATTTATACTTAGTGCACTGGCCAGGTACGAACGAAGCAGTGATGATTGATACGTGGAAAGGTATGGAAGATTTATATAAAGATAGCAAAGTGAAAAATATTGGTGTAAGTAACTTCCAACCGGAACATCTTGAAGCGTTATTAGCTCAAGTGTCAATTAAACCTGTAATCAATCAAGTTGAATTTCATCCTTATTTTACGCAAAATGAATTAAGAAAATATTTGAATGCGCAAAAAATTTATATGGAATCATGGTCACCATTAATGAACGCTCAAATTTTAGATGATGAAACTTTAGTAGAGATTGGGAAAGAAATAGGCAAATCACCAGCGCAAATTATTATTCGTTGGAACATTCAACACGGTGTAGTCGTGATTCCTAAATCAATTACACCTAGTAGAATAGAAGAAAATATTGAGGTATTTGATTTTGAATTATCTGAAGATCAGATGACACGTATTGATCATTTAAATAAAGATAAAAGAGTAGGACCAGATCCAAATACATTTGAAGGTCACTAAATGAAAAATAGCTACACATTGACTGTTTCGCGATATAGTCGATGTGTAGCTACTTGTTTAAATTAAATAACCTATATAACATGCTAAAAATCCTACAATAAATTGTAAAATTGTATAACCAATAAAATGTAGTGGTTTAAACTTAGGAGTTATAAAATTGACTAATTCATATGATAATGTTGAGAAAGTCGTTAAGCCACCTAAGAAACCAGTAGTAAAGAATAGGCTAAATGATGGATGATTAAGTGTAACGCCAAGTGTTAATCCTATTAAAAAACTTCCAACGATATTTACTATTAGTGTTGCTAGGGGTAGTGGGGAAGACCATTTACTTTTTGTAAAGTCCGTTAACCAAGCTCTTACTACTGCGCCTAAACCGCCACCTAGCATAATTAATAAACCATTAATCATTTAGAACGCCCTCCTAATTTCACCCCTATACCACATACTATAATTCCTACAATATAACTAACTAAAGCGTAAATGAATAATAATGTAAAGGAATGATGATGAAACATTTTAACAAGTTCTAATTGAAATGTTGAAAATGTAGTTAAGGCACCTAAAAATCCGGTAGTAAGACCTTTTTTTAATATAGGATGGTCTTTAAAGTACTGAATAACTATAGTTGAAAGGTATCCCATTAGAATGGCACCAACTAAATTAGCTATTAAAGTACCTATTGGAAAGGCAGTGCCATCATTTAAAAAAGATATGAGATATCTAAGCAATGCACCTACCATTCCACCTATAAAGACAAA
The DNA here is from genome assembly GCF_022815905.2 of Staphylococcus sp. NRL 16/872. Classification (NCBI taxonomy): domain Bacteria; kingdom Bacillati; phylum Bacillota; class Bacilli; order Caryophanales; family Staphylococcaceae; genus Staphylococcus; species Staphylococcus sp. NRL 16/872. Next base: position 1,093,881 of record NZ_CP119327.1, read on the forward strand.
AATATATTGCATGAACTTTCACCTTTAATTTGAAAATATTTTAATTTTTGAATGCTTAAAATTTTCGCTAAAAATTAAGAAAAAACACCAAATGTTGTAATTGAGGCGAAAATATGGAACAGGATAACGACTAAAATAATAAAAGGTAAAATTTTAGTTGCAGTTCTTAGCTTATCTTTTTTGGAACCAAGATGTTTAATTGCTTTATCTGAAAATATAATTGAAGTAATTAAAATAATTACATTGAGAATACTACAAGCAATTAATAAATATTTTATTGATGTAATTTGTTTACTTAATAATGGATTAAATGTATTAAAATAAAAACTTATAATTAATAATACAACTGAAATAACAAAGTACTTATTAGATTTCGACATATTGAACCTCCTGTGCGACATCATTACATTATATTACCATATTTATAGAATTGGATACTAGCACGTTATAGTAGGGGGGATTCATTTTCAAAAATAAGCAAAACATTCGCGAACTATCACTAAGAATGATATAAATAGTTTATAATCATTTAACTTTACGAAATTGAAAATATCATATAAAGTTCATAATAAAATATACATATTTGAAATTTAAGTTCATACTATCAGTATATTTCTAGATTCGTAAAAATTAATTTGGAGGAATAGTAAGATGGCTAAACTAAATGTAGAAGTATTTGCGGATGGCGCAGATATCGAACAAATGAAAGCAGCATATAAAAATAAAGAAGTGGATGGTTTCACAACTAACCCTAGTTTAATGGCAAAAGCAGGTGTTACTGATTATAAAGCATTTGCTGAAGAAGCGGTTCGCGAAATTCCTGATGCATCTATTTCATTTGAAGTGTTCTCAGATGATTTAGAAACTATGGAAAAAGAAGCTGAAATCTTAAAACAATATGGTGAGAATGTATTTGTTAAAATTCCAATTGTAAATTCTAAAGGTGAATCAACAATTTCATTAATTAAAAAATTATCAGCAGATAACGTTCGTTTAAATGTAACTGCAGTTTATACAATTGAACAAGTAAAAGAAATTACTGAAGCGGTAACTGCTGGAGTACCTACTTATATTTCAGTATTTGCTGGACGTATTGCAGATACAGGTGTAGATCCACTTCCATTAGTGAAAGAATCTGTTGAAGTTGCACATAGTAAAGAAGGCGTTAAATTATTATGGGCAAGCTGCCGTGAAACATTTAACGTAATTCAAGCTGACCAACTTGGTGTCGATATTATTACATGTCCTGCTGACGTTGTGAAAAAAGTAAACACTAACCTAGGTCGTGACATTAATGAATTATCAGTAGATACTGTTAAAGGTTTCGCTAAAGATATTCAAAGTTCAGGATTATCTATCTTATAATTTTAAAATAAATGAAAAAGAGCGAATCAGAAATCTTTTTGGTTAAAATGGATTTCTGGTTCGCTTCTTTTATTTTTAGAGCATAACATCTTGCTACTCTTCATAAACTCCGATAAGATTTATGAGTAAGAGAGGAAAAGGAGAGAAACAACTAAGTATGAAACAAACAGCCTTTGAACAAAAAGTTAAAAAGCAATTATGGTTTTTAAACAAAAAAGAGAAAAAATTACTTGAAGATAAATTGACTATGCATCATCAAAAAAATGATGAATATAATTATCATAAACCAGTTACCTTTGCTAACGCCTTTTTAAAACAATATATTTTTAAAGAAAAAAGTACTTCAAGCACGAGTTTATTTATAATGTTAATCGTGATGGTCATCATTTATGCATTGTTATTAGGTTTATTCTTAGCCGGATTTATCACGAGTTTAACGGCAGTAAATTATTTCGTTAATCCTCAAGTTGCTATGCCAGTTATAAATGTTCTTTTAATTTTAATAGGTGCAATCCTATTAGCTTTAGTCAGTTTATTATTAATTAAATCGGTGACAGCGCTATTTACTAAAAAATTGTTAGAGTACAAATTTAATAAAACGTCGTAGATTTTTGTACTAAATGAAATAATAATAGGCTTTCTTGCCATTTCTTATAGATCAACGTATAAGGTTCGTCAATTTTAAATTGAATTGAATTATCGAACGTTACGATAGTTCCAGTGCTGTTAGACGTTAAGCCTACAATCGCTTGTGCATTTAAATAAACTTGTAATGGAGCGCGTTGTTGCTTCACTGGGAAGAGAATCACTTTATTAGAAATATATAATGGTACTAATTTATTAATTGCCAACAGACGTTTCGCTAACTTTACTTGCTGTGAATAAGAACGTTGATATTGCTCTAAATAATAAATCAGTACCTTTTTTATTGGAAAAGGCAGTACCATGTCATAGGTCGTAAAGCAACACTTTGTCTTAAGCGAACTACCTGACATAGTTTGAATATATAATAAATTGTATGAATTATGTGGTAGCATGTTATACACCTACTTGATAATAAGTTTGTAATTTATTAAACGCTGAGGATTTATATTTTTTAATAGTAGTGGTTGAGACACCCATTAACTTAGCAATTTCATATTGTTTATAACCTTTTACATAATATGAAAGCCATGTATATTCATGGACTAGAAGAAGGTGTTCAACATCTTGGAGCCAACTATAAAGTTGAGGATAATGGGAAAATTTTAATGAAGAATTCATAATAGGGGTATCAATATTGACAGTTTCAGGTTTAAATTTTTCCCGTCTAAACAAGTCGATAAGATAGAATTTCAGACGGGTATAAAGAAAAGAGTTAAGACTTATTGAAGAATTTGAATCATAGACAAGTGACAATTGCCATAATTTAATTAAAAGTAGTTGGTAAAATTCATCATAATTATACTTTATATGGTATTGTTTTAACAAATAATGAATAATTTTATAATGATTAGTATAGATTTCTTCAAAACTCAATGTATTCGAGCTAACCTCCTTTGTTATGTACATAACTTAATTTTCCGGATAAATAAATATTAATATAGCAACCATGAATTATCATTTGCGTAATTTAAAAAATAGGTGTTAAATAGTAAACATAGAATGACAAAAACTATCTATTTATTACATTAAAAGGTTTGTTAGAATAAAATTCTACATTTAATCAGTGGGAGGTATGAAGTTGGATTACGCACATTTAAATCTTGAACATTTCTTTGCGAGAAATGATGATTTAGATATTATTAGAGATCGTTCTGAATTTGTGATGATTAACAATTTCACTAATGAAATGATGTATCGTGATGGCGAAGTTGAAGGTACAATTGATTTGAACCAATATTATTATAAGAATAGATCACAAGCTGCGAGTTTCATTATGATGGATTACCGCAATGAGAGTAAATAATTTTTATATTTCTTAATCTAGATAGCAAATAAATTAAATATAGATATGCAAGTAATGAAATTCCGCTTATTTCATTACTTTTTATTTTGTTAAGTTTCATTTTGATTACTGTTATTTTATGAATTTGTAACATTGCAATTATAAAATTGTTTAACCTTAGTAATAATGTTAAACTTTTTATCATGATATAGTTTATTAAAGATTACAAGAATGACCTAAGAGGTGTGAATATGACGAAGCACAAGAAGGGCTCTATAATAGGACTTGTAGGGTTGCTCATTGTTTTAGTGGTAGCTGGTTTCGTCTTCTTTTCAATGATTTCTGATCAAATTTTTTTCAAAAATGTTGATGAAGAAGAAAGTGTAGAGCATTTAAATGTTACATTAAATAAAGCTGCAGAAAAGCAAATCGATAATTATACAAGTCAACAAGTGTCTAATAAAAGTAATAATGCTTGGAGAGATGCTTCAGCAAGTGAAATAAAAGCTGCAATGGATAGTAGTAAATTCATTGAGGATGACAAACAAAAATATCAATTTTTAGATTTATCAAAATATCAAGGTATTGATGAAAAGCGTATCAAACGTATGTTATTTGATAGACCTACTTTATTAGAACATACGGATGCATTCGTTAATGCCGCTAAAGAAAAACACGTAAATGAAGTATATTTAATTTCTCATGCATTATTAGAAACAGGCTCTGTCAAAAGTGATTTAGCTAAAGGTGTTGAAATTGACGGTAAAAAGTATTATAACTTTTACGGTGTTGGAGCTTTAGATGAAGACCCTATTAAAACAGGTTCAGAATACGCTAAAAAACATGGTTGGGATACACCTGAGAAAGCAATTAAAGGTGGAGCGGATTTCATTCACCAACATTATTTATCACACAGTGACCAAAATACACTTTATAGTATGAGATGGAATCCTAAAAATCCTGGCGAACATCAATATGCGACAGATATTAAATGGGCAGAAAATAATGCCGAAATTATCGCAGATTTCTATAAAGAAATGAAAACAGAAGGTAAATATTTTAAACTTTATGTATATAAAGACGATACGAAACATCAAAAATAATAAAAAATTAACCAGCGTACACAAAGGTTTTAAAGATTGTGTACGCTGGTTTTCTATAATGTAGAAAAACACATAAAGTTATTTAGCTTGCTTCCCAAATAATTTTAGTATGAAGACGGAAAGGGTTATCAATAGGTTGAATTATTCGGCTTTATTTTTTCTATTCAACCAAGAGAACGCAATAACAAATACGATGACAACTTTAAGTAAAAATTTCATATTAATTCACCTCAAATAGATTCTATCATATCTTATAATGGTTAAAAGTAATTATTAATGGCTATACTTGAATAAGACTATATTTTTAAGGGCATTGATATAATACTATTATGATATAAATGAGATAGACAGAAGGATGATGTTAAAAATGCGTGTAGCAATAATTGGAATGGGAACCGCTGGCGTAAGTGTATTACGACAATTAGTTAAAAATGAAGATTTTAAAAAGTTAAAGGTAGATGTATATGATAATGAAGTGAATATGGGACAAGGCGTACCTTTTCAAAACGATAGTAGCCAACTATTAATTAATTTGCCTACAAAAAATATGAGTTTAAATTTAGATGATGATGAAGAATTCTGGAAATGGTATCAAAATCAGAATGAATTCAAATTTGACAACCCTAACTATTTGCCAAGATTCGTCTTCGGTCATTATATGAAATCATATTTATCAGATTACGTAGCTATGTATGACAATTTGAATGTTATTAACAAACAAGTATATGAAATATTTACTAACTCTGATGTCGATGAAACGACGTTGAAATATTATGTTTGTACGTCTGAGGATATGACGCAATGGAAAGAATACGATTATATTTTCTTAACAATTGGAACATTCTCTTATCATGATCCCTATCATTTGAAAGGCAAGAAAGGATACATACAAACACCATATCCTACATATCATACATTAGATGAAGTTGAACAAACAGATAGTATTGCCATCATTGGCACAGGCTTAGCGAGTTTAGATGTAGTACGTTATGTCGCTACGCATCATGCTAAATTGCCAATAACAATGACAAGTAGATCTGCTAACTTACCAAGCGTAAGAGGTAATATGATAGATATTGATTTTAAATATTTAACGAAAGAAAAATTCAATGAAATTAAGACACAACATTATGGGAATGTACCACTTGAAAAAGCATTCGAATTATTTAAATTAGAATGTGATTTATATGATGTTAAGTTAGATAAAATGGTTCATCGTAGAACAGGCGATACTATTAAAGATCTACAATTCGACTTAAATCGACCTGATGAATTAGGTGTCTTTCAAAGTATCATTGAAAACGTTAAAGAAAACCTAAATTGGATATGGAATAGTTTCAGTCGTAGTGATCAAAAAGAATTTGATAAACGTTTTACTAAAATAATTCAATTAAATTCTAATCCGATGCCTCCTCGTACAGCTCGTTTAATTATTGATTTAATTAATGATGGGTCTTTAATCATAAAAAAAGGCTTAGAAGATATTAAATATGAGGATAATTTATTTAATTTGAAATTTAAAGATGAAGCGAAAGTACATCAATATAATGTAGTGATTAATTCTACTGGTTCTAAAACCCATTTATCAGATTTAGATGAAGATGATCAACTTGTATTAAATCTTGAGAATCGTCAAATTGTTCAGGCTCATCCTATGGGTGGTATTCAAATTATTCCAGAAACCAATCAAGTGATTAGTCCACGATATGGCACATTGCATAATATGATTGCGATTGGACAAGTCACAAATGGCGTTAATAAATTACGTAATGGGGTTAAAATGATTGTCACTCAAGCGGTAAGTTCTGTGAATTACCTGTATGAAATTCAAAGTGAATTTGATCATGAATAAACATAGGGTTACACCGAATGTTGAAAAAGGCTACATTTAGTGACTAAATCGTCTATATTACTGTATTTCTTTGTTTGTAATTTTCTAAAAATAAGCGTATGATTAATTGTGTAGTAATTAACTACATTAACTCTAAAGTTATCACAATTTCATAGTAATTCTTTCGGGGCAGGGTGTGATTCCCAACCGGCAGTAATTTAAGCCTGCGACCTGCTTGTAGCTAAGAAGTACAGGTGGCTGATCTAGTGAGAATCTAGAGCCGACAGTAATAGTCTGGATGGGAGAAAGAATGAAGACGCGCTATTGATAGAATAGACGTTTATTTAAATATGGATAGTTTACTAATCGTAGTAAGCTTATTTAACTATACATGTAACTCCCTATGCCTGAATGAAGATTTTAGGCATAGTTTTTTTATTGAGGTGATAATTTGAGTAATTATATGCAATATGCAATTCAACTTGCACAAATGGTGGACGGACAAACTGGAGTTAATCCTCCAGTAGGCTCAGTGGTAGTAAATGATGGTCGCATAGTAGGTCTTGGTGCACATCTCAAGCAAGGCGATAAACATGCTGAAGTTCAAGCTTTAGATATGGCGCAAGAAAAGGCAAAAGGCGGCACCATTTACATTTCTTTAGAGCCTTGTACACATTATGGTTCAACGCCACCTTGTGTAAATAAAATTATAGAATTTGGACTAAGTAAAGTCATTTATGCAGTTAAAGATACTACATTACCTTCTGAAGGAGACAAGATTTTACAAGAGGCTGGTATTGAAGTTGAATATCAACCTTCAGATGAAGCTACGATTCTTTATAAAGACTTTTTCAAAGCGAAAGAAAATAAAGTTCCTGAAATTACAGTAAAAGTTTCCACATCTTTGGATGGCAAACAAGCCACAGATAATGGTCAAAGCCAATGGATAACGAATAAATATGTGAAACAAGATGTTTATCAATTGAGACATACACATGATGCTGTGTTAACAGGTAATGGAACGGTTGAAGCAGATAACCCACAATATACAACGCGAATTCAAGATGGCAAACATCCAGTTCGAATCGTATTATCGAAAAGTGGGGAGATCGATTTCTCAAAACAAATGTTTCAAGATAACTTTAGTGATATTTGGATTTATACCGAAAATCAATCGCTTAGTAGTTCATCTGAACATATTAAAATTATAAAATTAACTGAATGCAAATTAGCAAACATCTTAGCTGATATATATGATAAAGGTGTTGGAAAGCTACTTGTAGAGGCAGGTCCTCGTGTTACTTCAGAATTTCTCCAAACTAATTATGTTAATCAACTTATTATTTATTATGCCCCGATAATAATAGGTGGTTCCGGTCAATATCAATTCTATCAAACAGATGAAGTGATTGATTTAAACGAAGCCACTCAATTTGAAATTATTTCTACAGAGTTAATTCATCAAAATATTAAAATGACATTGCGAAAGAAGTGAACTAAGAATGTTTACAGGTATCGTTGAAGAGATAGGTACTATAAAAAATATTCGTACGCAACAATCTGTTAAAACGCTAGATATCGCCTGTCAACGCATTTTAGAAGATATGCATATCGGCGATTCGATTAGTGTCAATGGCGCATGTTTAACAGTTATCGATTTTCACAGTAATTATTTTTCTGTGCAAGTGATTAAAGGTACTGAAAACAAGACCTATTTATCCAATATAAAACTAAATGACGTAGTGAATTTAGAACGTGCTATGGCAGGGAATGGACGCTTTGGCGGACATTTCGTCTTAGGTCATGTAGATGAGGTAGGTACGATTATGAATGTAAAAGAAACACCTAACTCACGTATCGTGAATATTAAAGCCCCACCGCACACTATCAAACAAATGGTGAAACAAGGTTCTATAACAGTTGATGGTGTTAGTCTTACAGTTTTTGATTTGCATAGTAATAGTTTCGATATACATTTAATTCCTGAAACAAGACGTTCTACAATTCTTTCCTCAAAAAAGATTGGCGATTACGTTCATTTAGAAACAGATGTACTTTTCAAATATGTAGAGAATATCGTGAAAGCAAATGATTCGGATTTAACAATTGATAAATTAAAAGCATTTGGTTTTTAGGAGTTTAGGAGGGCATAATATGAAGTTTGATGACATCAATGTAGCACTTGAAGCTTTAAAACATGGTAAAAGTATTATCGTGGTAGATGATGAAGATCGTGAAAATGAAGGCGACTTAATTGCAGTTACTGAATGGATGGAAGATGATACGATTAATTTCATGGCACAACATGGCCGAGGGTTAATATGTGCACCTATAAGTAAAGAAATTGCGAATCGTTTAAATCTTGTATCAATGGTTAAAAATAACACTGATGATTATGGAACGAACTTTACTGTAAGTGTGGACCATGTCTCAACATCAACAGGTATCAGCGCATTTGATCGCATGGCTACTGCACGCGCTTTAATTAATCCAGAATCTACACCGGAAAGTTTTAACAGACCTGGTCATCTTTTTCCACTAATTGCTAAAGATAATGGTGTATTAGAAAGAATGGGCCATACAGAAGCGGCTGTAGATTTAGCTATTTTAACTGGTGCGCAACCAGCAGGTGTTATCTGTGAGATTATGAACGACGATGGCACTATGGCGAAGGGTCAAGACTTAGTAGCGTTCAAGGAGAAGCATCAATTAAAAATGATTACAATTCAAAGTTTAATTGAATATCGTAAAAAAAGAGCGAATGATGTGGAACTAAAAGCACGTGTTAATATGCCAACAGATAATGGCGACTTCGAGATGTATGGTTTTCAATCTTCATTAACTGATGAAGAAATCGTTGTTCTTGCGAAAGGAGAACCACGTAGTACTGAAAATGTAAGAATTCATTCTGCTTGTTTAACGGGAGATATCTTCCATAGTCAGCGATGTGATTGTGGTGCGCAATTAGAAGCGGCTATGAATTACATTAATGAACATGGTGGTTTAATTATTTATCTTCCTCAAGAAGGAAGAGGGATTGGCTTGATTAATAAATTACGAGCTTATGAATTAATTGAACGTGGTCATGATACAGTAACTGCCAATTTAGCATTAGGCTTCGATGAAGATTTACGCGATTATCATATTGCAGCTCGTATTCTTAATTATTTTAATGTACAACAAGTTAATTTGTTAAGTAACAATCCTAAGAAATTTGAAGGATTAGAAGAGTATGGGATTAAAGTAGCTGATCGTACGGAAATTATAGTTCCGGAAACAGCACATAATCACGATTATATGACAACGAAAAAACTTAAAATGGGACATTTAATTTAGGAGGAGATTTAACATGAACTTTGAAGGTAAATTAGTAGGTACAGATTTAAAAATTGCGGTAGTAGTTAGTAGATTTAATGATTTTATTACAGGTCGTCTTTTGGATGGTGCACAAGATACATTAATTAGACACGGGGTGGATGAAAATAATATCGACGTGGCTTATGTACCAGGTGCATTTGAAATACCTTTAGTAGCTAAAAAATTAGCTCAAAAAGGTGAATATGATGCTGTTATTACACTTGGTTGTGTAATTAGAGGCGCTACATCACATTATGACTATGTATGTAACGAAGTGGCTAAAGGCGTATCTAAAGCGAATGATGTTACTGACACGCCAGTTATTTTTGGTATATTAACAACAGAAAGTATTGAACAAGCTGTTGAACGTGCAGGTACTAAAGCGGGTAATAAAGGTGCTGAAGCGGCGGTTAGTGCAATTGAAATGGCTAACTTACTTAAACAATTTTAAGTACTTGCGAGAAAGGCTTAAGCCTGTAGTCTTGTAAAGCAGTTCTTAAATGGATTGACATTACACTTAAGTTGAGACGCTTGCCTAGGGGGCTGGGTCGAGCCTTGGTCTTGTAAAGTAGTTCTTAGATGAATGTTACTCATTTTGTTGCGACGCTTTCTTGCGAGAAAGGCTTAAGCCTGTAGTCTTAAGCTCTTTCTTTTCCGCCAAGAGTCGCGCAACATCATTCGTTATTCATCTTAGAACTTCTTACGTAAGTGTTTGAACACTTACGTTCCTTCCCCAGCTTGCTTTGTTTGTAGACTTTCTATGCGAAAGTCTCTTTGCTGGGGCCCCGCGCTCAACTACGTTCCATTATCCATTTTAGAACTACTTACCTATGTGCTATAGCACTTATGTTCATTAATAATTAGCATAGGAGTCTTCACAACTACACTTCGTTATCTATCTTAGAACGACTTACGCAAGTGTTAGAACACTTACGTTCCTTCCCCAGCTTGCTTTGTTTGTAGACTTTCTATGCGAAAGTCTTTGTGCTGGGGCCCCGCGCGCAACCCATTCGTTATTCATCTTAGAACTACTTACGTAAGTGTATGAACATTTACGTTCATTTATATTTTATAATTAAATATTAAAAAAATAGGGCACTTCGTTCGATTTAATGAATATTATTAAATCAACGAAGTGCCTTATGTATTCACTCTATTTTAGAATATCTATTTCAATTCTTAATCTTCATTCACCCATTTATTTTCTTAGTAGTTTGGTAGCTCCTGAAAAGATAGCTAAGCTTCCAATTCCAATTGCACTAGCTAGACCGACTTTTTTCAATGTTTCTGTTGAAACAAATTCTTGATATGCCAATGCTAAGTTTTGTGGGCGTTCTGCAAGGCGACGCATGAAGTAAGCAAACCAGTCATTACCATATGGTACATACTCAGTGAAATGATAGCCTTCTCTAGCAATTTCTTCAGCTAATTCACTGCGGAAACCATATAACATTTGGAATTCAAAATTATCCTTATCAATATGATGATCTTTTGCAAATTGTTTAACGTGATTGATAATTTTATCATCATGCGTAGCGATAGATGTGAAGTTTTTAGCATTAAGTAAACGTTTTTCAATAAGTCTAATATAATTCGCATCAATTTCTTCTTTAGTTTGATATGCAATGTTTGCTTCTTCTTTATATGCACCTTTAACCAATCGTAGACGTAAGTCAGGATATTTATCAAGTAAATCACTAGCATCATATAAGTATGCTTGAATCACTGTACCTACATTTTTAAATTCACCTTTTAATCTATCAAGAACTTCGATAATTTGTTGTAAGCTTTGATATTTTTCAGTATCAATATTGATATGCATTTTATCAAATTCGTCTGCTTTTAAAAGGATTTCTCTTAAATTTTCATAAGCTAAATCTAAATCAAATTCTGCGCCTAATGAACTTATTTTAACAGACATGTGAGCGTCAACATTATAATCTTTAACTGCTTGCATAACTTCAAGAATTTCATTTTTAGCTTGAGTTGCTTCAGCTTCTGTACCCACAAATTCTCCTAAGTTATCTACAGTAACTTCGATATTTTTGTCATTTAATCTTTCAATTGTATCAATAAGTTGTTCAATAGTATTGCCTGCAACGACTTTATCCGCGCCCATGCGAGGTCCAATTCTTTTTGCTGTTTCATTTAAATATGTGCTGTTAGATAAAGCGATAAAAAAATCTTTGAAAAGTGACATTTATAATTCCTCCATTACACACAAATCGTTTACTTATATATAGTTTAGCATGAAATACGTTGTCAAGAAAGCGTTTTCAATTATCAGAATAGTTTTTATAATGTATAAATACACTTATTTAATTTAATAACAAAATTGTTTAAATTAAAGTTACTTCAATGATTGCTAGTAAACTCCAATCCTAATGAATTATCTGATATAATATTAATGTTGGAATTTAAGTATGAAAGGATTAATAGATATGTGGAAGTGGGAAACTGAACAAGACGCGAAAGGCGTAGTAGTCATAGTTCATAATATTCTTGAGCATACCGGACGTTATGCTTACGTTATTACAATGTTAAGACGTAATGGCTATCATGTTATTATGGGAGATCTGCCTGGTCAAGGACAAACTTCTCGCATAAATAAGGGACATTTAAAAAGTTTTAATGTTTATCATGAGAGTGTCTTAGAATGGATTAGAATTGCAAATGAATATAAAATACCTACATTTGTAATGGGGGTAGGTTTAGGTGGACTTATCTTGCTAAATCTCCTTGAAAAAACTGTGGTCCCTATTGAAGGAATATTATTGTTGTCTCCAATGCTTGAATTACAAAAAAACAATAAGACACGTAAAAATATGTTTATTTCTAATATAGGTAAAGGCTCTAAGGATGCTCGTTTTAAACTCGGCATTAATTATAATGATTTGACACGTAATAATGAAGTCATTGAAGAAGCTAAACAAGATGGATTAATATTAAAAAAAGTAACTTATAAATGGTATAACATTATTATCGAAACAATGAAAGAAACTTTACAACATATTCAAGATATCAAACCACTTCCAACATTATTAATGTATGGTACAGAAGATAAGTTATTAGATTTGCACTCGATTATAGAAGTTAAACATCAACTTCCAACTACTGAATTTTATTTTAAAGCTTGGAAAGGACTTTACCATGAGATCCATAATGAACCAGAACGTGATCAAGTGATGCGTTATGTCTTAACTTTCTTAAACAATAGCGTGAATACTATGGGATTTATAGTTAAAGAAGAAGAGATTGAAGAAATTTAAAATACTATTAAGAATCAGGACACCCAAACTTTGTATATCAAAGAAGGCGTTTCCTGATTTTTTATTGTATAGATTTTCATATTTTATATGATTAAAACTTTCTCGGGAAAGTTGATTAAAATTTAAAGAATTGGTATATTTTATTTGGATAAATTTATAAATTTTTATTGTAATTGCATGTTTAAAAGTTTGTAGTTTTATATAAAAAACAAACATTTTTTACATATAGGTTTAATTGTCTTAATAGTAATAATTTAAGAGTATTATGGTTATTTTTCAGGGTAAGAAATGTCGAAAATCATATCATGAATTTATTTAGATAAGGTTAAAAACATGAAGGAGGGGGCTCCATTGAGTAATCAAGCTAATGAGAATGTAACGATGATTTTGCAATTAGAAGAATTGTGTAAAGAAATTAATTCTGTTTTTAAAGTGATTTATGAAAATTATGATTTAACGAAAGAAGAAGTTTTAATTTTATTAACGTTATGGGATAAGGGACCTATGACATTAAAAGAAATGGATAGTTACGTGAGTATAAAAGCTTATAAAAGAACACGTACTTACAATAATCTAGTTCACTCTGAATGGATATACAAAGAACGACCTTTAGATGATGAACGCACAGTAATTATTCACTTTAATAAAAATAAAAAAGACGACAAACAAGAATTACTTAATTTTATAACTAATATTATTAAGAAAAGATATCAATTATTCGAAGAAAATTTAAAATCATTAATGGAAATTTAATTAAATAAACGAGCTTAACACTTGGGAATGATAATGTGTTAGGCTCGTTTTAATTTAACAATTTGATTAAAGTTAGCGTTTTTCAATCGCGCATATAAATGGTGCATGATTGATTTGGTTAATAAATTGATATTGTAAGACATGTGCTTTAGTTTGATCAATACTTTTCAAATATTCTATCACTGCATCACGTTCAATTTTACCTTCCTCGTGACCATGGTAAATCACTAATACAATAATTCCCTCGACACTTAATAATTCAAAGATATCTTCAATTGCTTTAATAGTAGTTTCAGGATGTGTAACAATCGTCTTATCACCTTTTGGAAGGTACCCTAAATTAAAGATGGCTGCATCAATCGTATTAGTAACTTTATCTTTTAGATGCTCTAAGATATGTTCGTGTCCCTCTTGTATAAGGGTAACATTGTTATAGTCTTTAACTTTTTCGGAAGTATTTTGGATTGCTGTAGCTTGAATATCAAAACCATAAACATGACCATTTGGTACATGTTGAGCTAAGAATAAAGTGTCATTACCATTGCCACATGTTGCATCAATAACGTTGCTGTCTTCGGTGATATGATTTTGTATGAGTGTTTTTGAAAAGGGAAGAATACGTTCTAATTTCATGATTTGATTTTGGACTCAGCTTTATAATGTTTACCTTGATAAGAATCGCGACGTGCAAGTTCGTTATCAATTTCATTTAAAACTTCCCATTTATTAACACTCCACATAGGACCTACCATTAAGTCAATTGGTCCATCTCCAGTGATACGATGAATAATCATTTCTGGAGGTAAAATCTCAAGTTGATCACAAACTAGGTTGGTATAGTCCTCTTGTGACATGAATTCAAGCATACCTTTTTCATATTGCTTTACCATAGGCGTACCTTTTAATAGATGAAGTAAATGAATTTTAATACCTTGTACATCCATTTGAGCTACTTCACGTGCGGTTTCCATCATCATGTTGTAATCTTCACCAGGTAAACCATTAATTATATGCGTACACACATTGATGTTATGTTTTCTTAATTTCGCTACACCTTCATAATAAGTTTGCATATCGTGTGCACGGTTAATTAAATCAGACGTTTCTTGATGGACAGTTTGTAATCCTAGTTCTACCCAAAGATAAGTACGTTCATTTAATTCAGCTAAATACTCGACGACATCATCTGGTAAACAATCAGGACGTGTAGCGATTGATAAACCAACCACGCCTTCTTCTTTTAAGACAGGTTCATATTTTTCTTTTAATACTTCAACCGGTGCATGTGTATTAGTGAAAGCTTGGAAATAAGCAATATATTGACCTTCGCTCCATTTTTCATGCATTCTATCTTTAATTTGCTGGAACTGAACTTCAATAGGATCTGCTCTATTACCAGCAAAGTCACCACTACCTGCAGCAGAACAGAATGTACATCCACCGTGTGCAACTGTGCCATCACGGTTAGGACAATCAAAGCCACCATCTAACGCAACTTTAAAAATCTTTTGACCAAATTTATTTTTTAAATGGTAATTCCATGTATGATATCGTTTATTTTCAAAGGCATACGGGAAATAGTTACCCATAATACATTATCCTTTCTATCTAACTTAGTTCTAAGTAAAGATTTTAACATATTTTAATGTTATAGTGTTTAATGTGGTTCTACAAATATATAAAGAGGGGACTAGAAATATGAATATACCTAAATCAGTATGGTGGCTAGTTATTGGCATGGCGCTAAATATAACTGGTGCCAGCTTTTTATGGCCTTTAAACACAATTTATATGAAAGAAGAACTTGGTAAGAGTTTAACAACAGCTACGCTCGTTCTAATGGTTAACTCATTTGGCATGGTAGTTGGTAACTTACTAGGTGGTTCATTATTTGATAAATTGGGTGGTTATCGCACAATTTTGATAGGTGCCTTTACATGCTTGACTAGTACTACACTTTTAAACTTCTTCCATGGATGGCCATGGTATGCGGTTTGGCTAGTATTACTAGGATTTGGTGGTGGAATGATAGTTCCCACAATATTTGCGATGGCAGGTGCCGTTTGGCCTAACGGAGGTAGAACGACATTTAATGCCATTTATTTAGCACAAAATATGGGTGTTGCGCTTGGTGCTGCTTTAGGTGGTTTCGTAGCAGAATTGAGCTTTAATTATATCTTTATAGCAAACTTAATTATGTATGTTCTATTTACATTAATAGCAGTGACTCAATTCAATCTTGAATATCATGCTAAGATGAAAACACCTGACAGTATTGATATTAAAAGTAAAGAAAATAAAAAACGCTTCATGGCTTTACTTGCTTTATGTGGAATGTTTGCTATTTGTTGGATAGCCTATATTCAATGGGAAACAACTATCGCATCATATACACAAGAACTGAATATTTCATTATCTCAATACAGTATTCTTTGGACTGTTAATGGCATCATGATTTTAGTTGCGCAACCATTAATTAGACCTGTGATTGTTCTATTAAAAGGTAACTTAAAAGCACAAATGTTCGTTGGAATTTTAATCTTTATGCTTGCATTCTTTGTTACAAGCTTTGCTCAACAATTTACTGTGTTCTTAATTGGTATGATTATTCTAACGTTTGGTGAAATGTTTGTGTGGCCAGCAGTTCCTACTATTGCTAATTACTTGGCGCCTGAAGGTAAACAAGGTCAATACCAAGGTGTTGTTAATTCAGCCTCTACTGTAGGTAAAACATTCGGCCCATTCATCGGTGGTGTGTTGGTAGATACCTTTAATATGAGTGCAATGTTCATAGGAATTATGCTTCTTTTAATTGTTGCTATGATTTTCCTTGCTGTTTTTGACAAAGGGTTACCAAAAGGCAAACACCCTAGAAATACTCGTCAATGATTTCAAGAGTAAATCACTTTTAAAAAAATAAATTAACCACTTGCAAATACGTCGCGAATCTCATAATATTAAATTGTATTGGAGTAGTAGCTTAAAGACTTTTCAACAGAGAGCTAGTGGTGGTGTAAACTAGTGTTAAGAATTAAGTGAACTTACCGTTAAATAATTAAATTTAAAACATCTCTTACTATTATAAAGTGCACATAATTATGTGAATTAGGGTGGTACCGCGGCTTATAGTCGTCCCTTTAAAATGTAATAGTTAGAGATGTTTTTTATTTATCTTAGGAGGAGAAACTTTGGGTTACAATCACAAAGAGATCGAAAAGAAATGGCAAAATTATTGGGCTGATAACAAAACTTTCAAAGCTAGCGATAATTTAGGTCAGAAGAAATTTTATGCATTAGATATGTTCCCATATCCATCAGGGGCAGGACTTCACGTAGGTCATCCAGAAGGATATACAGCAACAGATATTATTTCACGTTGTAAACGTATGCAAGGCTATAATGTATTACATCCAATGGGTTGGGATGCGTTCGGTTTACCAGCTGAACAATATGCTTTAGATACAGGTAACGATCCGAGAGAATTTACTAAACAGAATGTCCAAACGTTTAAACGTCAAATTCAAGAATTAGGTTTCAGTTACGATTGGGATAGAGAAGTAAATACGACTGACCCTGAATATTACAAATGGACACAATGGATTTTCATCCAACTTTATAACAAAGGTCTTGCTTATGTAGATGAAGTAGCAGTTAACTGGTGTCCGGCTTTAGGTACAGTGTTATCAAATGAAGAAGTTGTTGATGGTGTATCTGAACGTGGTGGTCATCCAGTATACCGTCGTCCTATGAAACAATGGGTATTAAAAATCACTGAATATGCTGATCGCTTATTAGAAGATTTAGACGAATTAGACTGGCCTGAATCAATTAAAGATATGCAACGTAACTGGATTGGTCGTTCTGAAGGTGCGCGTGTTACTTTTGAAATTGAAGATAAAAAGGACTCAATCGACGTTTTCACAACACGTCCAGATACAATTTATGGCACTACATTCTTAGTATTAAGTCCTGAACACGCATTAGTAGATGACATTACTTCAGAAGATAAAAAAGAAGAAGTGAAACGTTACCAAGATGAAGCATCTAAAAAATCTGACTTAGAACGTACAGATTTGGCTAAAGATAAATCAGGTGTATTCACAGGTGCTTATGCAATTAATCCATTATCTGGTGAAAAATTACCTATTTGGATCGCCGATTATGTATTATCAAGTTACGGTACAGGTGCAGTAATGGCGGTACCAGCTCATGACGAACGTGATCATGAATTTGCTACTAAATTTGATTTACCAATTATTGAAGTCATTGAAGGTGGCGACGTTCAAAAAGAAGCTTATACAGGTGCAGGTGCACATGTTAACTCTGGCGACTTAGATGGTTTAGATAATGAAGCGGCTATCACAAAAGCAATCGAGTTACTTGAAGCTAAAGGCGCTGGAGAAAAGAAAGTTAATTACAAATTAAGAGACTGGTTATTCAGTAGACAACGTTATTGGGGTGAACCTATTCCAATTATCCATTGGGAAGATGGCACAATGACAACCGTTCCAGAAGATGAACTACCATTATTACTTCCAGAAACAGACGAAATTAAGCCATCGGGTACTGGTGAATCTCCATTAGCGAATATCGATGAGTTTGTGAATGTTGTAGATGAAAAAACAGGCATGAAAGGCCGTCGTGAAACAAATACAATGCCACAATGGGCAGGTAGTTGCTGGTACTACTTACGTTACATCGACCCTCATAATGATAAAATGTTAGCTGATCCAGAGAAGTTAAAACATTGGTTACCAGTTGACTTATATATTGGTGGGGTAGAACATGCAGTGCTTCACTTATTATATGCTCGTTTCTGGCACAAAGTATTATATGATTTAGGTGTTGTACCGACTAAAGAGCCTTTCCAAAAATTATTTAACCAGGGTATGATTCTTGGTGAAGGTAATGAAAAAATGAGTAAATCTAAAGGTAATGTAGTTAACCCTGATGATATCGTAGCATCACATGGTGCTGATACATTACGTCTTTACGAAATGTTCATGGGACCTTTAGATGCTGCTATCGCATGGAGCGAAAATGGTTTAGATGGTTCTAGACGTTTCTTAGATAGAGTATGGCGTTTATTCATTAATGAAGATGGTTCACTTTCTGATAAAATTGTGGAAAGCAACGACAATTCATTAGATAAAGTGTACAATCAAACTGTTAAAAAAGTGACAGAAGACTTTAATACACTTAACTTCAACACTGCTATCAGTCAGTTAATGGTATTTATTAACGATTGCTATAAAGTTAACGAAATTTATAAACCATACGCAGAAGGTTTTGTTAAAATGTTAGCTCCAATTGCGCCACACATTGGTGAAGAATTATGGAACCGTTTAGGTAATGCGGATACAATTACGTACCAACCATGGCCTACTTACGATGAATCATTACTTGTGGATGCAGAAGTAGAAATCGTTGTACAAGTTAACGGAAAAGTTAGAGCTAAATTAAACATTCCTAAAGATTTATCTAAAGAAGAAATGCAAGATTTAGCATTACAAGATGAAAATGTTAAACTATCTATTGAAGGTAAAGATATTAAGAAAATTATTGCTGTACCTCAAAAACTAGTTAACATCGTTGCTAAATAAAATTAAAGGAGTTTTACAAATGGAATCTATTAGTGTAGATCAATTAAAAGAGAAAGTACTAGACGCTAATCCAGTGAATATTGTGGATGTAAGAACTGACGAAGAAACTGCATTAGGAATTATTCCTGGAGCTAAAACAATTCCAATGGATCAAATTCCTGATAACTTAAATCAATTTAATAAAGATGAAACATACTACATTATTTGTGCTGCTGGTATGCGTAGTGCAAAAGTAGTGAAATATTTAGAAGACCAAGGTATCCATGCTGTAAACGTTGAAGGTGGCATGAATGAATGGGGTACTGAAGGAACAGATATTGAAAGTATCTAAATAAAAGTGAAATTTTATTAATAAATATAAAACTAGCTCGAAAGAAGGGATTTAAGTCTTTCGAGCTAGTTTTTTAGTATTAAAATAAGTGAATTTTATAATTGAATATAAAGTCAAATGAATGAGATCTGATTTATTCCTCTACTTCTGGTTCAAATCGACCTGCTTCATACCCAGCAACATGGCCAGTCACCAAGGCGCTCGTGATATTATAGCCACCTGTATAACCATGAATATCTAATACTTCACCACATAAAAACAAGCCGGGTTGTAGCTTAGACATCATTGTTTTCGGCCAAATTTCTTTCAAACTTACGCCGCCACCTGTAACAAATGCTTTATCGATAGGCAGTGTACCATTAACTGTAAAGGTAAAACCTTTTAAACCTTCAACAAAACGCGTGAGTTGTTGATTAGATAAATGATGATACGTAGTTTTATCATCAATATCCGCTTGTTCTAACATGAATAATAGATAACGTTCTTCTATTAAACCTCTTAAACTATTTTTTACATATTTATCAGGAACTTCATTAAGCATTTTTT
Organism: Staphylococcus sp. NRL 16/872; assembly: GCF_022815905.2. Taxonomy (NCBI): domain Bacteria; kingdom Bacillati; phylum Bacillota; class Bacilli; order Caryophanales; family Staphylococcaceae; genus Staphylococcus; species Staphylococcus sp. NRL 16/872. The sequence continues at coordinate 1,113,966 of NZ_CP119327.1, forward strand.
TAATTTTTTGTTCTAATTCATTTTGTTTAATATCTGGAAAGACATCAAGTTGCATCATGATATCTTGTTTCTTTTGATTCTTTTGTTCTTTATATACAAATTGGCTACAGCGTAGGGCAGCTGGACCACTTATACCGAAATGTGTGAATATCATATCCATTTGATGACTTATGCGTTTCTTGCCATTCTTTTTCAAAACAGATAATTCAACATCTTTAAGGCTTAAACCTTTTAATTGTTTAGATTTAATAAATGATTCTGGAGAAGTAATAGGAACTTCGGTAGGGAAAAGTTCAGTGATGGTATGACCAAAATGTTCAGCAAATTTATAACCGTCCCCAGTTGAACCAGTTTGAGGAACGCTAGTCCCACCGGTTGCAATAACAACAGTTTTAGAAAGAAATTCCTCATTTTGTGTTGTCACTTTAAAATGATAATCCTCTGTTAATTTAATACTATTCACGATTGTTTCTTCTCTAATTTCAACGTGGTTATCTTTAATCGTATTGACTAAAGTATCGACCACATCTTGTGCTTTGTTTGATACCGGAAACATACGTCCGTGATCTTCTTCCTTTAATTTAACACCGCGATTTTCGAAAAATTCAATAATTGATTCGTTATCAAAAATTGAAAAAGGACTATATAAAAACTTCCCATTTCCAGGTATGTTTTTTATAATTTCTGCGTAGGGGAGACGATTAGTAACATTGCAACGTCCACCTCCAGAAATTTTTAACTTACGTCCTAGACCTTTCTTTTTTTCTAATAAAAGAATTTGGTTATTAGACTTACTAGCGGCGACCGCCGCCATTAGTCCACTTGGCCCTCCACCGATAATAATAGTTTGGTACATGTTTTAACCCCCATTTTGATTCGTTAATATTTTATCTAGAATTATCATTTTTTACTATGGATGTCATAAGAATTTACAAAATATAGATGACAAGTTACGCTAAACAAAGTATTTATACTTCTAAATTTTTGAAATATGTTTCATAAATAAATTTATTATTATAAGAATAATTCTTAAAAACTTGAAAAGATACAGGAAACAATAAGTATTTTGTGATATATTTTATATTAATGCAAGTCTAGAAAACATGCAGAAATAAAAAGTATATCAATCAAATCAATGATTAATTTTAAAGGTAGGAAGATTAAATATGAGTGAAAATAAGGAAATGGTACGAGGCACCTTCCTAATAACCTTAAGTATTTTAATTACTAAAATATTAGGAGTCCTTTTTGTAATTCCATTTTACGCAATTATGGGTGCAAATGCAGAAGAAAAATTAGCACCTTTCAACTATGCTTATGTTCCTTATAACATCGCTATTGCCGTCGCAACAGCCGGTGTACCTTTAGCAGCCTCTAAATTTGTAGCGAAATATAATGCATTAGGCGCCTATAGGGTAGGACAAAAGCTGTACAAATCTAGCTTTATTGTAATGACAATTTCTGGGATTATTGGATTTTTAATTTTATTCTTTTTAGCTCCTGAAATTGCGAGTATAACGCTTGGGCAAAAAGAAGGGAAAATTGGTTGGTCAATAGCAGAGATTACTTGGATTATACGAATTATTAGTATGGTAGTAGTATTTATACCATTACTTGCTACATGGCGTGGTGTCTTCCAAGGTTATGAATCAATGGGACCTACTGCTGTGTCAGAAGTTACTGAACAACTTGCAAGAATTATTTTTATTTTAATAGGTAGTTACTTAGTTCTTAATGTCTTCCATGGTACATATTTACAGGCGAATGGTGTCGCAACTTTTGCAGCAGCTATAGGAGCCATTGCAGGTCTATTAACACTCTGGTATTACTGGCGAAAACGTAAACCATTTATTGAAGACATGGTGGCTTCTGATAATACCGGATTAGATGTATCTTATACAAAAATGTATAAAGAAATTATTTCTTATAGTATTCCATTTGTTATTGTAAGTCTTAACTTTCCGTTATTTAATTTAGTAGACCAATTTACACATAATAATGCACTGGATGCTGCCGGAATGCATGCAAACAAAGACTATTTCTTTACAATTTTAAACTTTACGACAAATAAAATTGTCATGATACCTACATCATTAGCTGCAGGTTTTGCTGTAAGTTTAATACCTTATATTACTAGAACATTTGCTGAAGGACGTTTAACTGAAATGCATCGTCAAATTAAAACTTCAATTGGCGTATTAATGTATATTACAGTACCAGCAAGTTTAGGAATTATGGCCCTATCATCACCATTATATACAGTGTTCTATCAATATAATCCTGATGGTAACAAAATATTATTTTACTATGCGCCAGTTGCAATATTAATTTCTTTATTAAGCGTAACTGCTTCAATGTTGCAAGGTATTAATAAGCAGAAATTAACAGTTTTTGTTATTTTAGGTTCAGTACTTTTAAAATTAATTTTAAACTTCCCACTCATCATGATGTTCCATACTGCCGGGGCAGTGTTAAGTACAGCTATCGCTTTATTAGCAGCGAATATAGCAAATCTAATGATTTTAAAAGTTTATGCGAAATATCATTTTACTGATACATTTGTTCAAGTTGCGAAGATCTTTATCTATAGTTTAATTATGATGATAGGAGTAGAGGTTGTGTACTTCATATTAAGTCTCTTTATTCCTGTAGATCGCAAAATTGGCGCATTAATTATTTTAATCGTAGGTGTCATTGTGGGTGCATTAATTTACGGCACAATAACTATTAAAAATCGCTTAGCCGATGAGTTCTTAGGAGATTTACCTGGTAAAATTCGTCGGAAAGTTGGTTTCTTAAGATGAGATTAGATAAATTTTTAGCCAATATGGGCGTGGGCACACGAACTGAAGTTAAACAGTTATTGAAAAAAGGAAATATAGAAGTTAATCAAACAGTTGAAAAGTCTCCTAAAACTCAAATTAAACCTGAGCAAGATGAAATTTCGATAAACGGAGAAAAAATTATATATATTGATAAAATTTATATTATGCTCAATAAGCCTAAAGGTTACATCTCAGCTACTCACGATGATTCAGCTCAGACAGTAATAGATTTGATACCAGAATATCAACACCTTGATATTTTTCCTGTAGGTAGACTTGATAAAGATACAGAAGGATTGCTCCTCATTACTAATGACGGCCAATTTAATCATAATCTTATGAGCCCTACTAAACACGTTTCTAAGACATATGAAGTTATATCGAAATTTCCTATTAAAGAAAGCGATATTTTAGCTTTTGAAAATGGAATCGAACTATCCGACGGGCCAGTTAAACCAGCCCAATTAGTTAAAGTTAACGAGACAATTTCACATGTGACAATTTACGAAGGAAAGTATCATCAAGTAAAAAGGATGTTTCATGCCATCGAAAATGAGGTATTAGAATTAAAACGTCTTAAAATCGCTAATTTAGCGATAGATGGTAATCTTCAATCAGGAGAGTATCGATTACTTACTGATGAAGAAATACAACTTTTACAACAATAACAAAAGGAGAAGGTGTTAACTATGGCTAAAAGAGCAGGTTTATTCAGAATTCTAGCTGGAATTGGTGTTGCAAGTGCTGCAGTTGTATTATCTCGTAAAGAAAGCAGAGATAAATTAAAAGAACAATATAATAAATATAAACAAGACCCAGAGGGTTATAAAGAAAATGCAAAAGATTTAGCGAACCAATTTGGTGCTAAAGCAAACGAAAAAATTCAAGACGTAAGAAATAATCCTCAAGATTATGCAAATCGTTTAAAAAATGATCCTAAAGCGTTTCTTGAAGAAGAAAAATCTAAATTCACAGGTCAAAATTCAAATAAAGAAGATTCTTTACAAGAAGGAAAATTTGATGATGAAGGTGGCGCAACAGTAGATAATAATTTACGTGTTGTAAGTGAAGAAGATTTAAAAAATAATAAAAATGCGTTAGAAGATAAAGACTAAAAAATATATTTTAATTAAGTAGTTAAAATGATATAGACTGATAGATTTTGTCGACAGTCTAGACTAATATTGATTTTCTAAGATGTTTTTAGGAGTGAAACAACGAAATCAAGTTAATTTGATTTCGAAGCTTCACTTCTTTTTTTATAGAATTTATAAATTTTCTGACATCTTACTGTAATTTGAACTCATAATTATGTAAAATAATAGGTATATCTATTGAAAAGGAAGTTGATCTCGAATGTGGAAAGAAAAAGTTCAAGAATATGAAAGTCAGATTATTGATGACTTAAAAGGTCTGCTTTCAATTGAGAGTGTTAGAGATGATGCGCAAGCTTCAACAGATGCCCCTGTAGGACCAGGACCTAGAAAAGCGCTTGATTACATGTATGATATTGCTAAAAGAGACGGTTTCTCTACGCATGACGTTGATCACATTGCAGGACGTATTGAAGCGGGTAAAGGTGAGGATGTTTTAGGTGTTTTATGCCACGTTGATGTAGTACCTGCTGGCGATGGTTGGGACTCAGACCCATTCAATCCAGTAGTAACAGATGATGCCATCATTGCACGTGGTACTTTAGATGATAAAGGACCGACAATTGCAGCATACTACGCGGTTAAAATTTTAAATGAAATGAACGTGGATTGGAAAAAACGTATTCACATTATCATTGGTACAGATGAAGAATCAGACTGGAAATGTACAGAAAGATATTTCCAAACTGAGGAAATGCCAACATTAGGTTTTGCTCCTGATGCAGAATTCCCTGCTATTCATGGGGAAAAAGGGATTACGACATTTGATTTAGTACAAACAAATACTGCTGATGATTCAGATGAACCAGATTATGAGTTATTATCCTTTGAATCAGGTCAACGTTATAATATGGTACCTGATTTTGCAAAAGCACGCGTCTTTGTTAAAGAAAATATGACAGATGTCGTACAACACTTTGAACATTACTTAGATCAACATCATTTACAAGGAGAAAGTGTTGTAGATAGTGGTGAATTAGTATTAACGGTTGAAGGTAAGGCTGTACATGGTATGGATCCTTCATTGGGTGTTAACGCAGGTTTATATCTTTTAGACTTTTTATCAACACTTAACCTTAACCAAACTGCAAAAGAGTTTGTAGAATTTAGTAATCGTTATTTACATGAATCTCATTTCGGCGAAAAAATGGGTATGAAGTTCCATACTGATATTATGGGCGATGTAACTACTAACGTAGGTATTATATCTTATGATAAAGACAAAGCTGGTAGATTTGGTGTAAATTTACGATATCCACAAGGTTTTGAGTTTGAAGAAGCAATTGAACGTTTCACTAATGAAATTAAAGCTCAAGGCTTTGAAGTCGAAATAGGTAAAGTCCAACAGCCACATTATGTAGATAAAAATGATCCATTTGTACAAAAACTTGTTACTGCATATAGAAATCAAACTGGTGACATGACAGAACCTTATACAATTGGTGGTGGAACATATGCTAGAAACCTTGATAAAGGTGTAGCATTTGGCGCTATGTTCGAAGATTCAGAAGATTTAATGCATCAAAAGAATGAATATATTACTAAAAAGCAATTATTCAACGCAACAAGTATCTATTTAGAAGCAATTTATTCACTTTGTGTGGAGGGATAAACTATGACAAAAGTATTTATTAACGGTGAGTTCGTAGACCATGAAGAAGCAAAAGTATCATATGAAGATCGAGGATATGTTTTTGGTGATGGCATCTATGAATATATTAGAGCTTATGATGGCAAATTATTTACAGTCGATGAACACTTTGAACGTTTTATTAGAAGTGCTGGTGAAATTCAACTAGACTTGGGTTATTCTGCAGAAGAACTAATCGATATTGTAAGGGATTTACTACAGGTTAATGACATTAAAAATGGTGGCATCTATATTCAAGCTACTAGAGGTGTAGCTCCACGTAATCATTCGTTCCCAACACCAGAAGTTAAGCCTGTATTAATGGCTTTTGCTAAAAGTTATGATCGTCCATATGAAGACTTAGAAAATGGAATTAATGCCGCTACAGTAGAAGATATTAGATGGTTACGATGCGATATTAAAAGCTTAAATTTATTAGGAAACGTGCTTGCCAAAGAGTATGCTGTAAAATATAATGCTAGCGAAGCGATTCAACATAGAGGCGATACTGTTACTGAAGGTGCTTCAAGTAATGTTTATGCGATTAAAGATGGCGCAATTTATACTCATCCTGTTAATAATTACATTTTGAATGGTATTACCCGTAGAGTCATTAAATGGATTGCTGAAGATTACGACATTCCATTTAAAGAAGAAACATTTACTGTTGATTTCTTGAAAAATGCTGATGAAGTTATTGTTTCAAGTACATCAGCTGAAGTTATGCCTGTCATAAAAATTGATGGAGAGTCTGTTGGAAACGGTAATGTTGGACCTATAACTCGTAAATTAAAAGAAGGATTTAATAAATATATTGAAACTAAAAGTAAATAACGGGGAGCGGAGTTTGAACTCAAATTTTATAAAGTAATATAAACAAGCCTGGAACATTATTATTAAATGTAACAGGCTTGTTTATATTGTGGCAGTAGCTAACTGAATTGAAAATCCGCTTATATTAAGCTTTTCAATCTTAGGTATTCTTGTCGATGGCACTTAATATAAAATATCATGAAAAAAGAGCATACAAGTATAGGAAGTTGATTCAGATATGGAAATTATTTTATAATCTGTGCTGTTACTCTTTATTCTTATATAACTGAAATTCATATAACTATTGGGCTCAAAATATGTTATAATGTGACTTAACGATTAATCGACTTTGAGCTTTTTTTGACTAGTAAAATGTATCTTTTTGTTTCTCATTTTCAGTTGAAAAAGTGTGCTAAAAATTATAAAATCATCAGTGAGTGATTTAAGAAAAAGAAAATCTATTCAACAGATTTTTTACATAACAAACTAAATGAAAAAACTGAAAAAGTTTAGTTGAAAAATAAAATATAATCGTTTAAATCTATGTGACGATTATAATAAATTAGAATATATGGCTCTTGAAAACTATATTTCTCGAGCCATTTTCTAATTGGAAGTGAGGTGAACGAGTTGGAGCAATTTTATCAGTTAGGATGGACACTTGATTCAGCAGGTGGTGCATCGGGCGAAGCGTATATGGCCGAACAAGATGGTCAAAAATTATTTCTAAAGCGTAATTCAAATCCATTTATCGCAGCCTTATCAGCAGAAGGCATTGTACCTAAATTAGTGTGGACAAAACGTATTGAAACGGGCGAAGTTGTTACTGCACAACATTGGAAGAATGGTCGTGAATTAGAACCTTCTGAAATGTATCAAACGCGAGTAGCAGAATTATTGAAAAAGATACACGGTTCAAAACCTTTGTTAAACATGCTTAAACGTATGGAAATGGAACCAATCACGCCAACAATTATGTTAAATAAAATTAACGCTTCACTATCAAGAGAAGTTTTAACGCATCATGTTGTACGTAAAGCGCTTATTTATTTAGAAGATCACATTCCTAACTTAGATCCACGTTTCTTTACAGTAGTTCATGGCGATGTCAATCATAATAACTGGTTATTATCTGATCGTGATGAATTATTCTTAGTAGACTGGGAAGGTGCTATGATTGCGGATCCTGCTATCGATATTGGTATGTTGCTTTACAACTACGTTCCTGAACGTAAATGGTCGCAATGGTTCAAAACATATGGAGTAGAAGAGAGCATTGAGTTAAATAAACGTATGAAGTGGTATACGGTGATTCAATCTATTGGTATGGTGCAATGGTACGAAGAACAAAAAAGATTTAAGGATATGAATACTTGGCTAAAATTTTTAAATGAAGTTATGAATAGTAACTTATTTATATAAGGAGATTTCTTGTATGAGAGTTCGTTATAAACCATGGGCGGAAGATTATTTGAAAGAACATCCTGAGTTAGTGGATATGGATGGGACACACGCAGGTAAAATGACTGAATGGTTTGATAAGACACAACCTATTTACATTGAAATTGGTTCAGGCATGGGTCAATTTATTACTACATTGGCAGCAAAACATCCAGATATTAATTTTGTATCAATGGAACGCGAAAAAAGCGTAATGTATAAAGTATTAGATAAAACTAAAGAGCTTGAACTCACTAATTTAAAAATGATTTGTAATGATGCCATCGAGTTGAATGAATATTTTAAAGATGGTGAAGTGTCTCGTATATATCTAAACTTTTCAGATCCATGGCCTAAGAAACGCCATGCGAAACGAAGACTCACTTATCATACTTTTCTAGCATTGTATGAGCAAATTCTTAAAGATGATGGTGAAATTCATTTCAAGACAGACAATAGAGGATTGTTTGCATTTAGTTTAGAAAGCATGTCACAATATGGTATGTATTTCACTAAATTAAATTTAAATCTTCATGAAGAAAATGATGAGGATAATATTCTGACCGAATATGAAAAGAAATTTTCTGATAAAGGTTCACGTATTTATCGTATGGAAGCTAAGTTTCATAAAAACAAATAATTTATTTAAGTTATCGCACAGTTAATATAATTGTGCGGTATTTTTTTGTTTTCAATGATTGAAATAAAACAAAAAAGGTTAAATATATAAGTAAAATTGATATTTAATAATTCAATATGTAAAAGGTAAGAATATTTTATTTTTCAAAAAAGGGGAAATGAAATATGAAATTAGGAAAATTTAATGTTAATTATTTAAATGGTGGTACGACTAAAATGGATGGAGGGGCTATATTTGGCGTAGTGCCTAAGCCATTATGGTCCAAAAAGTATGACGTGAATGATAAGAACCAAGTACCGAATTTAACTTATCCGATATTAATTGAAACTGGAGATAAAAATATATTAGTGGATGCTGGAATTGGTAATGGTAAATTAAGTGAAAAGCAACTGAGAAATTATGCCGTTGATTATGAAAGTAAGATAGATGAAGAACTTAAACGTTATGGATTAAGTGTAGATGATATCGATATCGTATTAATGACGCACATGCATTTTGATCATGCGACTGGTCTAACTGACGTTGAAGGTAACGCCATCTTCAAAAATGCGCTACATTATATCCAACAGGACGAATGGCATGAGTTTATTAGTCCGAATATTCGTAGTCAAGCAACATATTGGAAGAAAAATCGTGGCACGTATGAAGAGAATGTGTTGTTGTTTGATAAAGAAATCGCGGTATATCCGGGTATTAAAATGATGCATACCGGCGGCCATAGTTATGGCCAATCTATAGTGATGATTGAAAGTGATGAGGAAAAAGCTGTGCATATGTCGGATATCTTCCCAACACATGCGCATAATAATCCATTATGGGTATGTGCTTATGATGATTATCCAATGCAATCTATTCGTGAAAAAGAAAGATTGATTCCTTATTTTATAAAAAATGACTATTGGTTTTTATATTATCATGACAATAAATATTTCGCTGTTAAATATGAAAATGATGGAAAAACAATAAAAGAGAAAATTGAAAGATAAAATGATGTAAAAAATGAAATCATGGAAGGTTAAATTAGAAGAATATTAAAGCGTCCGTTTGTTTAAATTATTGTAGCATAGAAATTTGCTGAATTAGAAATTTCTATGCTACTCACTTTATATAATTCGATATCTACAATTCTTCAATAGTTAAAATTTCGCCAGTGTAGGCATCTGCATAGAAGACATATTCTATAATTTTATTGTGCTTATCTTGCGTGATGCCACCTTGATAAATTAATCGGTTAGGATATTTATAATTATCCATATATGCTTCATGTAGAATGTATGAGCCTCTTATGTTCATGAAATAAGATTTCGCTTCGTCTAACACTTTACTTGGCTGTTTGACTTTTTTATTTTCAAGAAGATAATAAAACAACATCGCTGTAGATACTCCAACTGTTAGCACTACAGGAATTGTGATGAATTTAATGGTTTGACGTTTCATAATTTCTTACCTCTCTTAATTAATTCGTATCATTAGTTTACCATATTCAAAATGATATAATACATTTAAGGAGCGTGTTTATTGTAATGCAAAACGACAAAACATTGAAAAGAATTCAAACATTAACTGAACTGCATGGCGCGCCAGGTTTTGAAGACGACGTGCGTGCATATATGAAACAAGAAATGGAACCTTATGTAGATGAATTTATAACTAACCACATGGGTGGTTTCTATGGAGTAAAGAAATCTAAAAAAGAAAATGCAAAACGTGTAATGATTGCTGCGCATATGGATGAAATTGGTTTTATGATTACGAATATTACTTCCAATGGAATGATTCAATTTACAAATCTTGGCGGCGTGGCTAACGATATATGGCAAGGTCAACGCTTACAGATTAAAAATAGAGATGGTGAACACATTATTGGGGTAGTTTCAAACATTCCTAAACATTTTAGAACAGGTAATGAAGCGGTGCCTGAGATTAAAGATTTAATGTTAGATATCGGTTCTGAAAGTGCAGAAGAAGTACGTGAACGTGGAATTGAAATCGGGGATACAATCGTACCTTATACTTCTTTCACTCAATTATCAGAGCATCGATTTAGCGCGAAGGCATGGGATAATCGATATGGTTGTGTCATTGCCATTGAGATATTAGAATTGTTAAAAGATGTAGAGTTGGATGTCGATTTATATGTTGGTGCCAATGTCCAAGAAGAAGTAGGATTAAGAGGAGCAAAGGCAGCAACAAAAATGATTCAACCTGATGTTGCATTTGTAGTAGATTGTTCTCCAGCGAATGATATTAAAGGTGTGCAACAGCTTTCTGGCGAATTAGGTGGAGGTACGCTCATCCGTATTAAAGATGGAACGATGATTCTTCAACCTAATTTTAAGAACTATTTATTAGATTTAACGAATGAATATAACATTAATCATCAATATTACATTTCGCCAGGTGGCACTGATGGGGGAGAAATCCATAAAGCAAACCAAGGTGTACCTACTGCTGTGATAGGCGTATGTGCAAGATATATTCATAGTACTGATGCAGTATTTGATATTAGAGATTATTATTCAGCACGTGAATTACTGCAACAAGCAATTTTAAATTTAGATGATCAAACAATAAAACAATTACAATATCAAGATTAATATAAGGAGAGATATAATGATTAAATTAGAATCTGAACAACAATTTGAAGAATTGAAAAAAGAAAATACTGTCTTTGAATTTACTGCAGGATGGTGTCCTGACTGTCGAGTAATTGAACCAGATTTACCAAAACTTGAAGAAAAATATACAGATTTTAAATTTGTATCAGTAGATAGAGATGAATTTATCGATTTAGCTATTGAAAATGATATTATGGGTATTCCAAGCTTTTTAGTCTTTAAACAAGGCGAATTAGTAGGAAGTTATATTGGAAAAGAACGTAAATCTATTGAACAAATTGATGAATTTTTAAGCCAGTACAAGTAATATTTCATAATAGCGAATTTGTACCTCATTTATAAGTGAAAAATAGAATTCTATTCAAGTAATACTTTGATTTCCCTGTAATTAGGTACTTATTTATTGTAAAATATTATAAGGTGCGAAATAGGAGTGTTAATAATGAATGTCTTTCAAATGAGAGATAAAATTAAACAACGTTTGAGTAGCTTAGATGTCGACTTTAAGTTCGACCGTGAAGAAGAAACGTTACGTATTTACAGACAAGACAATCATAAAGGCGTCACAATCAAATTAAATGCGATTGTTGCCAAGTATGAAGAACAAAAAGAAAAAATAGTGGATGAAATTGTTTATTATGTCGAAGAAGCAATTGCTCAAATGGATGATGATAGTCTTGATAAAATGCAAGATATTCAAATTATGCCAGTCATTCGTTCAGCAAGTTTCGATAAAAAAACTAAAGATGGTCATCCGTTTATTATTGAAAAGCATACTGCAGAAACTAACATTTACTACGCACTGGATTTAGGTAAATCTTACCGTTTGATTGACGAAAGTATGCTAGAACAGTTAGGTTTAACTACACAACAAGTTAAAGAAATGTCTTTATTTAATATTCGTAAATTACAAAATAAATATAAAACTGATGAAGTAAAAGGAAATATCTTTTATTTTGTGAATTCTAATGATGGGTATGATGCTAGTCGTATTTTAAATACTAAATTTTTAGATGATATTTATAGTCAATGCGAAGGTGAAATGTTAGTAGCCGTTCCACATCAAGATGTATTAATTATTGCAGATATACGCAATAAAACAGGTTATGATGTGATGGCACATTTAACTATGGAATTTTTCACTAAAGGTTTAGTTCCTATCACATCATTATCTTTTGGTTATGAAAAAGGACATTTTGAACCTATATTTATTTTAGGTAAAAATAATAAACAAAAACGCGATCCAAATGTCATTCAACGTTTGGAAGCGAATCGTAAAAAGTTTAATAATAAAGATAAATAGAGGAGAGTTACAATGAATTTATTTTATAATAAAGAAGGGGTAGGGGACGTAGCATTCTTACAAATTGAACCTACTAATGGTCCATTTGAATATGACAAACAAAATGATATCGTTATTATCAAAGATGGCGATAAAGTAGTCGGCTTTAATATTTTTGGATTCTCTAACTATTCTAATATTCAAGAAAATGGTCATATCAAATTAACGCCAGAATTGGTTGACGCATTACAACAAGCAATTGATAAATCAAATGTAGATTATAAATTAGATGCAGATTTATCACCTAAATTTGTTGTAGGATATGTTGAGACTAAAGATAAACATCCTAATGCTGATAAATTAAGCATTTTAAAAGTTAACGTAGGAAATGAAAACTTACAAATTGTATGTGGTGCGCCAAACGTCGAAGCAGGACAGAAAGTCGTAGTGGCAAAAGTTGGTGCTGTTATGCCAAGTGGTATGGTTATTAAAGATGCCGAATTACGTGGTGTGGCTTCTAGTGGCATGGTATGTTCTATGAAAGAATTAAACTTACCTAATGCGCCTCAAGAAAAGGGTATAATGGTATTATCTGACGATTATGAAGTCGGCAAAGCATTTTTTGATTAAAGAAGGAAGGATGTGAGTGTATGAGTTGGTTTGATGAATTATTTGGCAATGATAATAATTCGAATGAAGAATTATTAAGACGTAAAAACAAACGTCGACAGGACTCAAAGACACAAATGAATAATGACAATGCATTACTTCCTGAAAATGATGACATTTATGACCGTCCTAAAGGTAAATTTCGTTTTCCTATAGATATTGGTAGAGATACTGATGAAGCTGAAGAGGCTATTTATCAAGAGCATGATAATGAAAATGAGCCATTTTATAATGAGGTATATAATAGCGAGGATTTATACGATTACGGTTCATACCATTATGATGACTTTAATCAAGCTGCTGAACAATCACAAGTTTATGATAGTTCTCAAGATACGAGAAGACGTCGTAGAAGAAAACATACGAATCATGATGATACAGGTATACCTTCAATTAAAGAAAGACCTTCGCAAAGACGTGAGAATAAATCAATTGACACAGGTTTTAATGGAGTAAGTTCACAGAAAAGAAAGCCTAACGCTTCTCATCAAAGTTCAAATAATCATGAACGCGTTAAGTTACAATCTGAGCGTTTTAAATCAGATTATAACACGCGCCCTCATTCTACATATCATAAGTCAAGCTTTAAAACTTCTGAAGTACCTTCAGCTATTTTCGGGACAAAAAAACGTCGTCCAATTAGGAATGGTGTTATACCTCCTATGGAAGATACAGAGGAGAATAAGACTGATTCATCATTGGATGATGCAAAAACGAACGAACATGCTACTCATAGAGAAGAAAACGCTGAAAAAACATTTTCAGAAAATGAAAACATCAATGCAACTTCTAAAGAGAATAAGCAATCTCCTGTAATTGAAGCTTCTGACAATACAGAAAGCAATGATGCTTTCGCTTCAAATGAGGCAACGCCTAATTATTCTCAGAAAGATAATACAGTAAATATCGAAAATATTTATGCTTCACAAATCGTTGAAGAAATTAGAAAAGAAAGAGAACGAAAAGCGCAACAAAAACGTAAATTTAAAGAAGCTTTACAAAATAAGCGTCAAAAAACGAATAATGAAGATGATGATATTCAAAAAGCAATTGACGAAATGTATGCGCAACAAGCTAAGCAATATACAGGAGAAAGTTCTCTTGACGATGCATTATTCGGTGAAACTACAGCACATTCATCTATAGCAGGTGAGAATGATAAAGAAAATGCAGTTGAAGCGGCATCTCATGATATTTCTAATGAATCACAATCATCTAAAGAAAATACTGATGCTGAGGAACAACAACAAATTGAGGAGTTAGCTAAATCATCACCGTATAATTACGAAGAAATAGATTTAAATCAAGTTCCAAGCGTTCAACAAGTGAAAGATGAAGACGTGAAAGTAGAAAATACCCAAGAAGATCAACATCACCTCAAACTAGAGGATACTTCAGTACAACAGTTAGATGACACAACTCAACTAATTTCTGAGGAAGAACCAACATTTGTTGATAATGAGAATGAAAAACATATTGATAGTGCTTCAAATAAACAGGATAAGATTCATGATAATCAGGATCGCATTGAAGATGATGATGATGAGAAAGATTCAGGAGAAAGTGATCAAACGACTGTAGATGAAGCACACTATCGTGAACTTGATAATACTTACAATGACTCTCATGAAGTGCAAGAGGAAGATCATTTAGCTGGAAAATCGATAGACAATTCTATTTCTCAAAATGATTCGAGCATGAGTGACAATCAATCAAATTCATCTCAATCTGAAACTAATAATGTCGTTCAAAATGCGGTTGACTCTGAAACGGAATATGCAACGAAACCTCACGAACAACTAGATATAAAAGATAATAATGTAAAGGCTTCATCTCATGAAGCTGATAACTCAGATGACAATTCTCAAGCAGTTGCTCAAAGTGTAGAAAGAAATAATGCTTCTAATGTTGATGACACTGTAACTAACAAAACCACAACAAATAAGCATCAAGATAATGATGAAAATCATCTTGAGCAACCTAAAAAATCGCTTAAGCAATCAATTAAGCCTGGCAGTAAACCATTTAATGTAGTCATGACACCGTCAGACAAAAAACGTATGGTGGATACTTATAAAAAGAAATCACATAAAGTATCAGTGCCTGAATTAAAACCCGAGACGAAAGCTAAAAAAGAAGAAGTAAACGATACCTCTTCTACAACGCCAAATAATGAAAGCAAAGTAGAAAAGTCTGTCTCTAATGATAAACAAACCGCTGATCAACAAGCTAGTAATCAGTTGGATAATGTAAATCGAAGCAAACTAGACCCTTCTGAGGTATCTCCTAGCAACATTCAAGATGAAGCTAGTCACCATAATGTGGACAACACTAGGGATGATTCATTTTCAGCGAAAAATTCTGCAAAGCAAGAAAATGCAGTTCATAAAGAAGAAAATGAAGTCGCTTCAAATGAAGCAAGTGTAACTACTGAAGATGGAAATCAGGCGAGTTCTGCACAAACTGATGTGTCTAAGCCTGCGATTCGAAAAGGACCAAATATCAAGTTGCCAAGCTTAGATTTATTAGAAAACCCCGAAACTCATGAAATAGATGAAGAATGGATTGAAGAAAAGAAAAAAGAATTAAATGATGCATTCTACTATTTCAATGTACCAGCCGAAGTACAAAATGTTACAGAGGGACCAAGCGTCACTCGATTTGAATTAGCGGTTGAAAAAGGTGTAAAAGTTTCAAAGATTACTGCGTTACAAGATGATATTAAAATGGCATTAGCAGCTAAAGATATTAGAATTGAAGCGCCTATTCCAGGAACAAGTTTAGTTGGTATTGAGGTACCAAATCAAAATCCAACCAAAGTTAACTTGAAATCCATTTTAGAAACAGATAAATTTAAAAATGCTGAATCTAAATTAACTGTAGCAATGGGTAATCGTATTAATAATGATCCATTACTAATGGATATTGCTAAAACTCCTCATGCTTTAATTGCAGGGGCTACAGGTTCAGGTAAATCAGTATGCATTAATAGTATTTTGATGTCGCTACTGTACAAAAATCATCCTGAAGAATTAAGATTATTATTGATTGATCCGAAAATGGTTGAACTGGCACCATACAATGATTTACCACATCTAGTGTCACCAGTCATCACAGACGTCAAAGCAGCGACTCAAAGCTTAAAATGGGCAGTAGATGAAATGGAACGTCGCTATAAATTATTTGCACAATATCACGTTAGAAATATTACAGCTTTCAATAAAAAAGCGTCATATGACCAAAGAATGCCAAAAATTGTTATTGTTATTGATGAGTTAGCTGATTTAATGATGATGGCACCACAAGAGGTTGAACAATCGATTGCAAGGATTGCTCAGAAAGCACGTGCATGTGGCATTCATATGCTTGTGGCTACGCAAAGACCATCTGTGAATGTCATCACTGGATTAATTAAAGCTAACATACCTACACGTATTGCGTTTATGGTATCGTCAAGCGTTGACTCACGTACTATATTAGATAGTGGTGGTGCAGAACGATTATTAGGTTACGGTGATATGCTTTATTTAGGCAGTGGCATGAATAAACCTATACGTGTTCAAGGTACATTTGTATCGGATGAAGAAATCGATGAAGTTGTTGATTTCATTAAAGCTCAAAGAGAGCCTAATTATTTATTTGAAGAAAAAGAATTATTGAAAAAGAATCAAACTCAAGCACAAGATGAATTATTTGATGATGTCTGTGAATTTATGGTAAAAGAAGGACATATTTCTACTTCATTAATACAAAGACATTTTCAAATTGGATATAATCGTGCAGCAAGAATCGTAGACCAATTAGAACAATTGAATTATATTTCTGGTGCTAACGGTTCAAAACCAAGAGATGTATATATTACAGATGAAGATTTAAAGAAAGATTAATTTAAAAGGAGTTTTATGGTTATGACGCATTATCATTTTGTTGGTATTAAAGGCTCAGGAATGAGTTCTCTAGCACAAATCATGCATGACTTAGGGCATGAAGTACAAGGCTCGGATATTGAAAATTATGTGTTTACAGAAGTAGCATTAAAAAATAAAGGGATTAAAATTCTTCCATTTAGTGCTGATAATATTAAAGACGGCATGGTTGTAATTCAAGGTAATGCGTTTCCAGATACACATGAAGAAATCGTAAAAGCACATGAGTTAAAATTAGATGGCATTAAATATCATGACTTTTTAGGACATGTAATTAGTCAGTATACATCTGTAGCTGTAACGGGAGCTCATGGTAAAACATCAACAACAGGTTTACTATCTCATGTTATGAATGGTGATAAAAAGACATCGTTTTTAATTGGAGATGGCACAGGAATGGGATTGCCAGCAAGTGACTATTTTGCATTTGAAGCATGTGAATACCGTCGTCACTTCTTAAGTTACCACCCTGATTATGCCATTATGACTAATATTGATTTTGATCATCCAGATTATTTTAAAGATATTGATGATGTGGCTGATGCTTTCCAGAACATGGCCCGTAATGTTAAAAAAGCCATTATTGCTTGGGGAGACGATGAACACTTAAGAAAATTAGAAGTGGATGTACCAATTTATTATTATGGTTTAAGTAAAAATGATGATGTATACGCAGATAATATTCAAATTACTGATAAAGGTACGCAATTTGATGTTTATATTAACGGCGAATATTATGATCAATTCTTAACGCCTCAATATGGTGACCATAATATTCAAAATGCACTTGCAGTTATCACAATTAGTTATTTAGAAGAAATGAACGTGAATAATATTAAAGAAGCATTGGAAACATTTGGTGGTGTAAAACGTCGCTTTAATGAAACAAATGTTGCTAAACAAGTATTAGTAGACGATTATGCTCACCATCCTAGAGAAATTAATGCTACAATTGAAACAGCACGAAAAAAATATCCAAATAAAGAAGTCGTAGCAGTATTTCAGCCACATACATTTTCTAGAACGCAAGCTTTCCTAAATGAGTTTGCGGATTCACTTAGCAAAGCTGACCATGTATTTTTATGTGAAATATTTGGTTCAATTCGAGAAAATACTGGAGAATTAACTATTCAAGATTTAATAAACCGTATTGACGGATCTGCTTTAATCGATGAAAATAATATTGACGTATTAGAACAATTTAAAGATGCTGTAATTTTATTTATGGGCGCAGGGGACATCCAAAAGCTTCAACGCGCTTATGAAGAAAAAGTTGGCATCTCAAATGAATTTTAATATGTTTAGATATAATTATGTTGGGTATTAATAATTAATGACTTTTATTTTAAAAGTAATTAGGAGGCGTTTTTAATGGATTGGATTTTACCAATTGCTGGAATTATCGCTGCAATTGCATTCTTAATTTTATGTATTGGAATCGTTGTAGTTTTAATTTCGGTCAAAAAGAATTTAGATCATGTGGCTAAAACACTTGATGGTGTTGAAGGTCAAGTTCAAGGTATCACTCGTGAATCAACTGATTTACTTCACAAAGCAAATCGCTTAACTGAAGATATTCAAGGTAAAGTTGAACGTTTAAACTCTGTTGTTGATGGTGTAAAAGGTATCGGCGACTCAGTTCAAACTTTAAATAGTTCAGTTGACCGTGTAACTAACTCAATTACACATAATATTTCTCAAAATGAAGATAAAATTTCTCAAGTAGTTCAATGGTCAAATGTTGCAATGGAAATTGCTGACAAATGGCAAAATAGACACTACCGTAGAGGAAGTGCAAACTACAGAACAAATTCTGTAGCTGATGATGCAAACCATGCAAATCATTCAAATGAAAATTACACTACAAACGTTGAGAAAAACTTTTAATATGATTCAATCAAATGCACTTAAATGAGGTTTGTACTTGTTTAAGTGCATTTGTTATAGGAGGAATTAGCATGAGTAAGAAATATAATCGCGATGCATTTGAAACAAATAATTCAGGCAATGACTTACATGGTCAAGGTGCAAATCAACAAGATGATGTAGCGCAAACAAACGCGACAAAACACTATGATAGAGATGCATTTGAAACAAATAATTCAGGCAATGACTTACATGGTCAAGGTGCAAATCAACAAGATGATGTAGCGCAAACAAACGCGACAAAACACTATGATAGAGATGCATTTGAAACAAATAATTCAGGCAATGACTTACATGGCCGTGGCGCAAATCAACAAGATGATGTAGCGCAATCAAATGCGACAAAACACTATGATAGAGATGCATTTGAAACAAATAATTCAGGCAATGACTTACATGGCCGTGGCGCAAATCAACAAGATGATGTAGCGCAATCAAATGCGACAAAACACTATGATAGAGATGCATTTGAAACTAATAATACTGGTGAAGACTTGCATAATAGAGGAAGAAATCAAAATAATCAGGTTACTTCAAATTCTCGTCATCAGTATACTTACAATACTAAAAATTCAAGAAAAGACTTTGTAGTAAGCTTTATTACAGGTGCTTTAATTGGTTCTGCTATTGGTTTACTCACTAGAACAAAAGCACAAGATAAAATTGATCAAGCTAAAGCTAAAGAACAAGAGCTTAAAGATAATTATCATCATATTAGAACTCAAGCTGAAGAAAATATTGATAATGTAAAACAAAAAATTGATGACTTCAAAAATAGAAAAAAATCAAATATTACATCTGATGAGTTGAAAGCACAACAAAATGCGATTAAAGCAGAGACATCAAGTGAATTAGCAGACCAATCACCACAAGCGCAAGAGATTCAAGATGCTAAAGTTGAAGCAATGAGTGAAGACTATCATCAAAGAAATAATGAAAGTAATAGTGCAGAAGAAATTGTTGCGCAACAAAATGCAATAAAAGCAGAGACATCAAATGAATTAGCAGACCAATCACCACAAGCGCAAGAAATCCAAGAAGCGAAAGCAGAAGCTAAGTCAGACAAATCACAAGAAAACGCAAGTGCAACAGAATTAGCTGCGCAACAAAATGCAATAAAAGCAGAGACATCAAATGAATTAGCAGACCAATCACCACAAGCGCAAGAAATCCAAGAAGCGAAAGCAGAAGCTAAGTCAGACAAATCACAAAAAAACGCAAGTGCAACAGAATTGACTGCGCAACAAAATGCAATAAAAGCAGAGACATCAAGTGAATTAGCAGATCAATCACCACAAGCACAAGAAATCCAAGAAGCGAAAGCAGAAGCTAAGTCAGACAAATCACAAGAAAACGCAAGTGCAACAGAATTAGCTGCGCAACAAAATGCAATAAAAGCAGAGACATCAAATGAATTAGCAGACCAATCACCACAAGCGCAAGAAATCCAAGAAGCGAAAGCAGAAGCTAAGTCAGACAAATCACAAGAAAACGCAAGTGCAACAGAATTGACTGCGCAACAAAATGCAGTAAAAAAAGAGGCTGCTGAAAATAATTTATCTAGCCCTTCAGTTACAAACACACAAAATACAAATAATTTATCATTAGGTGAAAAATTAGCTAAAGCCGCTAACTCTAAAAAAGAAAAATTAGCAAAAGATAAAAGTATAGAGAAAAAGACACAAGAATTATTAGCTGAAAAACCAATTGCTAAATCTAAGAATAATAAGATTCCTATGTTAGTAACTAAAAAATTCAATAGAGATGAAGCACATTTAAAAAATAATCAAAGCCATGCTTCAGCTAAATTCGATAAAGGTGTTATTACGCACGATACAGATAAAAAATCTAACGGTGCAAAAAAACAAACTAATAAAAAGCAAAACAACAATAAACAGAACAACAAAAAACAAAATAATAAGACACAAAATAACAAAACACCTAAACAACAACAAAGAACTGAAAAAGCGAAAAGTAAAATAGATAAACGTACTTTCAATGATTAATTATTGAAGAAAGTTTTAAAAGAGCAATGTAAATTTGATTTGCATTGCTCTTTTGTTTTGTATATACAATATATTTTTTATAAATGTTTGACAATTCTAAAATTTTAAACAATTTATTTATCAATACGGTTGAACATATGACATCTAATTGTTAGAATACTAATTAAATACTATTATTTTATCGCTTTAAAGTAATATATAAGTAAGGAATTATAATGAGGTGAGTAAGTATGACAACTAAGTTAGAACAATATAGAGAAGAAATCGTTTCGATTAATTATCAAATTTTAGACTTATTATCTAAAAGAGGAGAACTAGCGCAAAAAATTGGTGAGGAAAAAATTAAACAAGGAACAAAAGTTTATGACCCTCAACGTGAAAAAGAAATGATTAACCAATTGATGGATCATAATCAAGGTCCATTTAATGATAATGTAATTAAACAATTATTTAAAGAAATCTTTAAAGCATCAACAGATTTACAAAAATCTGAAAATGAAAAACATTTATATGTTTCACGTAAGTTAAAACCTGAGGATACTATAGTTAAATTTGATAATGGCGGTATTATTGGTGATGGCAATAAATCTTTCGTTTTCGGTCCATGTTCAGTAGAATCACAAGAACAAGTAGATGCAGTCGCAAAAGACTTACAAGCTAAAGGCGAAAAATTTATTAGAGGTGGCGCATTTAAACCACGTACTTCTCCATATGATTTCCAAGGATTAGGTGTAGAAGGTCTTAAAATATTAAAAAATGTTAAAGATAAATTTGGTTTGAATGTTGTTAGTGAAATTGTCAATCCTGCAGATTTTGAAATTGCTGATGAATATTTAGACGTTTTCCAAATTGGGGCTCGTAACATGCAAAATTTCGAACTATTAAAAGAAGCTGGACGCACAAATAAACCAATATTACTAAAAAGAGGTTTATCAGCTACAATTGAAGAATTTACTTTTGCTGCTGAATATATTGCATCACAAGGCAACAAAAATATTATCTTATGTGAACGTGGTATTCGTACTTATGAAAAAGCTACGCGTAACACACTTGATATCTCTGCCGTGCCGATTTTAAAACAAGGCACTCATTTACCAGTTATGGTCGATGTTACTCATAGTACTGGACGAAAAGATATCATGTTACCTACTGCAAAGGCTGCATTAGCTGTTGGGGCAGATGGTGTTATGGCAGAAGTTCATCCTGATCCATCAGTAGCGCTTAGTGATAGTGGTCAACAAATGGATTTAAATGAATTTGATACATTTTACAATGAATTAAAACCACTTGCTGAATTGTATAACTCTAAACAACTCAAATAAAAATTTAATTTAAAAATAATCTAACGGCTAAAGCTATTCATTTTACTTAGAAAAGTAAGTATTTTATAATACTCTTTTCGTGTGAAAATGGATAGCTTTATTTTCGTAAATTTCATTATATTAGAAATTAAAATTGAGAAATAATAAATATTTTATGAAAAAAAGAATTTCGTAAATGAATAATTACAATGCTATATTTATTTAGATATTAAATTTTGACATAAATGTGAATAAATAATTAATTTATTTCACACAAACAATTTTTATGATAAACTTTGAAAATGAAATGAAAACGCGTTATAATAACAAATAAAACGCTTACAAGGAGGATATTATGACAGTAACAATATATGATGTTGCGAGAGAAGCTCGAGTATCGATGGCGACAGTATCACGCGTCGTAAATGGCAACCAAAATGTAAAACCTGAGACTCGTAAAAAGGTAAACGAGGTAATTAAACGCTTGAATTATAGACCAAATGCTGTTGCAAGAGGGTTGGCTAGTAAACGTACGACAACTGTAGGCGTTATTATCCCTGATATTTCAAATATTTATTATTCACAATTAGCACGTGGTATTGAAGATGTTGCGATTATGTATAAATACCATTCAATTATTTCAAATTCTGACAATGATCCTGAGAAAGAAAAAGAAATTTTCAACAATTTACTTAGCAAGCAGGTAGATGGAATTATATTCTTAGGGGGTACTATTTCAAGCGAAATTAAAGATTTAATTAATCAATCTTCTGTTCCTGTAGTTGTGTCTGGAACAAATGGTAAGGATGACAATATCGCTTCAGTTAATATTGATTTTAAAGAAGCTGCAAAAGAAATCACCGAACATTTAGTTCAATCAGGGGCCAAAGAATTTGCTTTAGTAAGTGGAGATTACTCTAAAAAAGCGCAAGAAGATGTACTTAGTGGATTAAAAGAAGTACTCGATAAACACCAACTTAAATTAAATGAAACGTTGCAATTAACAGGATCAGAAAGTTATAAAGATGGTATTAGAGTATTTAATGAAATTAAAGATAACTTACCTGACGCTATTTTATCAATTAGTGATGAACAAGCTATTGGTATTATGCACAGTGCTTTTGATGCAGGGATAAAGGTGCCTGAAGACTTACAAATTATAAGTTTTAATAATACACGTTTAGTTGAAATGGTGAGACCTAAATTATCAAGTATTATTCAGCCTTTATATGATATCGGGGCAGTAGGCATGCGCTTATTGACTAAATATATGAATGAGGAAGAAATTGAAGAACCAAACGTGATTTTACCTCACCGAATAGAATATCGTGGAACAACTAAATAACCATTTAGTATTGCGAGTTACTATGACGTAACTCGCTTCTTTCATATATACGAAAAAATTACCTATACCAATCAATTATGCGTTGAGCGCGTTCGAGGTTTTTTTCAGAAATAGTTTGAGAACGTAGCACAGGTTGTTAATCTCTATAGTCCTCTGTCCATTGCTTCGCTAATTTAACAGGCGAGTATCCATTCCACTTCGTAATCCACTGTTCAGGAAGAGGACCACTACGTAATGGTGCACTTAAAAGAGCTAAAAATATATGACTCCAAGCGCGTGGAACCACGTGCCAAATGTTATAACCTCCTCCTCCAAACATCATCACTTTACCATTTGTATATTCATCAGCGAATTCTTTAATTATATATGGAATTTCATATAGAGTTTCTAAAGAACAACTTAAATGGGTCAAGGGGTCTAAGTAATGAATGTCTACGCCATGCACACTTAAAATGATGTCTGGTTTGAAAGATTCAATCACGCTTTTAACAGTACTTCTTAAGACATTTAAATAATTATCGTGCTCAGTAAAAGGTTCTAGTGGCAAATTAACGGTATAGCCAAATCCTAAATCTTCGCCTCTTTCGGTATAATGTCCTGAACCAGGAAAAAGAAATTTACCAGTTTCATGAATTGAATAACACATGATTTCATTACTAGTATAAAAACTCCATTGTGTCCCATCACCATGATGCGCATCAGTATCAATAATCATTATACGTTGATGATAATGAGTAGCCAGGTACTGCGCTGTAACTGCCACATCGTTATAAATACAGAATCCATTAGCGCGACCAGGTAAGCTATGATGTAATCCACCGCCTAAATGACAGCCATTTTGCACTGTGCCATCCATAATAGCGTCTACTAAATTGAGTGCGCCACCCACGATTCTGGCACTATGACGATGCATATGTCTAAATTGAAATGTATCTTCAGTATTTAGTCCATATTTTTGAGCTTCAGTTTCACTTAAAATGCCATGTGAAGCATGTTTAATCGCTTGAATGTAATCATACTGATGGACTAAGGCTAATTCCTCTTCAGTCGCAATTCTAGGGCGAATGATATGCTCTTCTGTTAAGACATTCATATTCTGAAGCAGTTCAGTTGTTAATTTTAACCTCATTTGATTAAAAGGATGGTCGTTACTGAATCGATAGTTTAATAATTCATCAGAATAAACATAGCCTGTTTTATTAGCAGATTGCATTTATGTTACACTCCTTTGCCTTACCATTTTTAGAAAAGAAAGCGATTTTTATACCTTAAATCATCAAATGCCTGTTGTTGGTCGAGTGAGATTCTGTTACCGATTCTAGCCATCAAACAATTGGCGGGATGACTTGTGATTTCTGGATCATCTGTCGCAAATACTTCTAATCCACCTTTAGACATTAATTTTTGCATCATTTTTTTATAATCATAGACATTTAATTTGGCTTGTGCTAAATCCCAATGCCAATAGTATTCTGTGGTCAAGACGATATAATCTTCAAATTCATCTTGTGAAAGACTTTGAGAAATGAGTTCACCACCGATATGATATTGTCTATAGTCTTTATGCACCTCAATTGCGCCTAGTTCAATCAAGTAAGGTAAGTGACCTTCAGACCAACGTTCAAATTCATCGGGATAATGATAAGTTACATAGCCAATAATGTGCTGATCTATTCTCGATATATAAATGCGTCCTTCAGGTAACTGTGTAATTTCTAATAATGCTTCAAATTGATCTTGAGAAGGGCGAAAGGCATTTAATGCTTCATCAAAATCTAAATTCTTTAAATCGTCAAACGAGATAGGGCCTTCTATAACTATATTGAATTGCTTAAATTTTATTTGTTTAGTGAGGTATGTTTTTTTGTGATTCATATTTTCCACATCCATTTCACCAATGATTATTATCATTATATATTTTTTTGTGTAATAAACAACTTTAATTATAATAATTATCTAAAAATTTTGAATAACACAAAAATTGAGGTATAATACTTTTTAAGAAAGCGTTTTCACTAAAACAAGGGGGAGTTTATGATGAAAATAGAAGTTTATGAAGCTCAAAATGGTAATTATAATTTAAAAAATTATGAGGAAACATATGAAAATTTCAACTGGGATGA
Source organism: Staphylococcus sp. NRL 16/872 (assembly GCF_022815905.2). Lineage (NCBI taxonomy): Bacteria > Bacillati > Bacillota > Bacilli > Caryophanales > Staphylococcaceae > Staphylococcus > Staphylococcus sp. NRL 16/872. Next base: position 1,139,664 of record NZ_CP119327.1, read on the forward strand.
AGTGAAAAAGGCATTTTCATGGTACGAAACTGGGAAATTGAATATGGCGTATGAGTGTATTGATCGTCATGTGGATGAAGGAAAGGGAGACAAAATCGCTTTAAATTACAGAGATGAGCGACGAAAAGAACAATATACATTTAAACAATTGAAAACATTATCGAATCAAGCTGCAAATGTATTAGTTGAGAAAGCAAATGTACAAAAAGGTGATCGTGTATTTATATTTATGCCTCGTACACCAGAATTATATTTTGCTTTTCTAGGAATTTTAAAAATTGGTGCTATCGTTGGTCCATTATTTGAAGCTTTTATGGAAAAAGCTGTGACAGATCGTTTGGAAAATAGTGAAGCGAAAGTAATTATTACGACAAATAGTTTATTAAGTAGAATACCTAAAGACAAATTGTCACATCTTAAAACAATCATTGTTGTAGATGAAGATGTGGAAGAAGGTTACGTTGATTTCAACAAAGAGCTTAAACAAGCTAGTGAAGACTTTGATATCGAATGGTTACAAGAAGATGATGGCTTAATCTTGCATTATACTTCAGGTTCAACTGGACAACCTAAAGGGGTATTACATGTTCAAAAGGCGATGTTATTACATTATATTTCTGGTAAATATGTATTAGATTTACAAGAGGACGATATTTATTGGTGCACAGCTGATCCAGGATGGGTTACAGGTACTTCTTATGGGGTATTTGCACCATGGTTAAACGGCGTGACTAACTGTATTGCTGGAGGAAGATTCTCTCCAGAACAGTGGTATAGCATGATTGAAGAATTTAAAGTAACGATTTGGTATACAGCTCCAACTGCTTTAAGGATGTTAATGAGTGCAGGGGATGATGTCGTTGAAAAATACAATTTATCTTCTCTACGTTCAATTTTATCAGTCGGTGAACCACTTAACCCTGAAGTAATTAAATGGTCAAAAGAAGTTTATGATAAGAGAGTGCTTGATACATGGTGGATGACAGAAACTGGAGGCCATATGATTGTCAATTACCCATCAGTGGACGTTAAATTAGGTTCTATGGGTAAACCATTACCTGGTATTGAAGCGGCTATCATTGATGATTCTGGAAAAGAATTGCCACCAAACCGCATGGGTAATTTAGCAATTAAAAAAGGTTGGCCATCAATGATGTATGCGATTTGGAAGAATCCTGAAAAATATGAATCTTACTTTATCGGTGATTGGTATGTTTCAGGAGATTCAGCATATAAAGACGAAGATGGCTACTACTGGTTCCAAGGTCGTGTAGATGATGTCATTATGACAGCAGGGGAACGTGTCGGTCCATTTGAAGTTGAATCTAAATTAGTAGAACATGAAGCAATTGCTGAAGCAGGTGTCATTGGTAAACCTGACCCAGTAAGAGGTGAAATTATTAAAGCATTTATTTCTTTAAGACAAGGATATGAACCATCAGATGAACTTAAGGAAGAAATCCGTAAATTTGTTAAAGAAGGCTTGTCAGGACATGCTGCGCCTCGAGAAATTGAATTTAAAGATAAATTACCTAAAACACGTTCAGGTAAAATTATGAGACGGGTCCTTAAAGCTTGGGAATTAAATTTAGACGCTGGGGACTTAAGTACGATGGAAGATTAATTTGTTTTTTGAAAAGAAGCGTCCACTATTTATGTGGACGCTTTAATTATATTTTATATTACTATATTTTTATTATGTAAACTTATTAAGAATTAAAATATGCTAAAAACTTAAAAATACACAAAATTTCAGTTAAATTTTACACAAATGCTTGGAAACGCTATCAAAAATTCGACATCGCTTATATAGTTAGTTATTATTAGTATGTAAGATTTAAAGAAACCTTCATTGAAGTAAGGTATTCTTACATAAAATAATTTAATTATCATAAGGGGTTGAAATAAGTTGGCACATTTATCAGATTTAGATATTGCTAATCAATCAGAACTAAAACCTATTGGAGAAATCGCTAAAAAAGCAGGTATTTCTGAAGATGCTTTAGAACAATATGGTCATTACAAAGCTAAGATTGATATTAATCAAATTAAACCTAAAGATAACAAAGGGAAAGTTGTATTAGTAACTGCAATGAGTCCTACTCCAGCTGGGGAAGGTAAATCAACAGTTACTGTAGGTTTATCTGATGCATTTAATGAGTTAAATAAAAACGTTATGGTTGCTTTACGTGAACCAGCGTTAGGACCAACTTTCGGTATTAAAGGTGGTGCCACTGGTGGTGGTTACGCACAAGTATTACCTATGGAAGACATTAACTTACACTTTAATGGTGACTTCCATGCAATTACAACAGCAAACAATGCATTATCAGCATTCATCGATAACCACATTCACCAAGGCAACGATTTAGGTATCGACGTACGCCGTATCGAATGGAAACGTGTTTTAGACATGAACGACCGTGCATTACGTCATGTGAATGTTGGTTTAGGTGGACCTACAAATGGTGTACCTCGTGAAGATGGCTTTAATATCACAGTTGCATCTGAAATTATGGCTATTTTATGTTTAGCTCGTAATATCAAAGACTTAAAAGAAAAAATTAGCCGTATTACAATTGGTTATACACGTGAACGTAAACCAATCACAGTTGCTGATCTTAAAGTTGAAGGCGCTTTAGCTATGATCTTAAAAGACGCTATTAAACCAAACTTAGTACAAACAATCGAAGGTACTCCTGCATTAGTACATGGTGGACCATTCGCTAACATCGCTCATGGCTGTAACTCAATTTTAGCTACAGAAACTGCACGTGACTTAGCTGATATCGTAGTTACTGAAGCAGGTTTCGGTTCAGACTTAGGTGCTGAAAAATTCATCGACATCAAAGCTCGTGAAGCAGGTTTCGAACCTTCAGCAGTAGTGTTAGTTGCGACAGTTCGTGCGCTTAAAATGCATGGTGGCGTAGCTAAAGACGACTTAAAAGAAGAAAACGTTGAAGCAGTTAAAGCTGGTATCGTTAACTTAGAACGTCACGTTAACAACATCCGTAAATTCGGTGTAGAACCAGTTATCGCATTAAACGCATTCATCCACGATACTGATGCTGAAACTGAAGCAGTAAAAGCTTGGGCTAAAGAAAACAACGTACGTATCGCTTTAACTGAAGTTTGGGAAAAAGGCGGTAAAGGTGGCGTTGAGCTTGCTAACCAAGTACTTGAAGTTATCGAACAACCAAACGACTTCAAATTCTTATATGATTTAGATCAATCATTAGAAGAAAAAATCGAAACAATCGTTAAAGATATCTATGGTGGTTCTTCAGTTACATTTAGTAAAAAAGCTAAAAAACAATTGAAAGAATTCACTGATAACGGTTGGGGCAAATATCCAATCTGTATGGCTAAAACACAATATTCATTCAGTGACGATGCTACTGCATTAGGTGCGCCAACTGACTTTGATATTACAATCAGAGAATTAGAAGCTAAAACAGGTGCTGGATTCATCGTTGCATTAACAGGTGCAATCATGACTATGCCTGGTTTACCTAAGAAACCAGCTGCATTAAACATGGACGTTACAGACGACGGTCATGCTGTTGGTTTATTCTAATTAGAACTTAATGATTACTAAGAGTGGTAGAGTTATCTCTACTGCTCTTTTTCTTTTTGAAAAGACAGAACCCTGTACGCCTACAAATTTAAGCGGCTCTACGTCAAATCGGACTGATGAGTCCTAATATTGAGATTAAGCAACCTTAGGTTGTTTAATCTCTTTTTTTGTTGTTGAGGCAAATAGTCGCGAAGTTATAATAATTCGATTACGTAAATTATCATAATTTCTATAACCAAAAGATACCCTTTTAATGAGTTTGATTTTATTATTAATTCCTTCTAACGGACCGTTGGTCAGGTTAGAATATATCATGGTGTTTTCAATGAAAGCTGTTAATCTTCTTAAAGTTCTAATAACTGGACGTAATTTAGGACACACATCTGAAAGATGAATAGAAAAGAGTTTATGAGTAAATTTCTCTATTTGGTTTTCTTTTAATAATCGTCTTAGCTCATGAACGTAGTGATATGTATTAAATAATTCAACATCTACACTTAATAAGTAATTCATAATTCCTTTTTCGGTTTTCCACTCTTTAAATAAACGGACTTTACGATAATTAAATGCTTCTAGCGTTTCAAAAGGTTTAAGAAATAGTTTCCAATAACTTTTATATTTATTATAAAGCGGTCTATTAGAGGTTTTATAACAATTCATTATATGAACTCTAGACATATTTAACGCTCGATTTAAAGATTGAACAATATGAAAACGATCAATAATAATCTTCGCATTAGGAAATAATTGCTTGATTAGCGACATATAGGGTTCATACATATCAATCGTTACAGTTTTGACTTTTTTTCTTAGTTTCAAAGAATAACGATAAAAATGATCTTTCAGCGATTTTAACTTACGATCCGCTACCACATCTACGATGCGGTGCGATACAGCATCTGCATAAATAAAACTCATTTTTCCAATTACATTTTTAACACTTTTAAATTCGTCCATCATTAAGTGTTCAGGTAAAGCATCAAAAGAAGACTGACCTACGTCGCTTGCCGCTTGATTAATCACTCTAGATACAGTCATTGATGATACTAAGCATGACTTGGCGATAGATTTTTGAGAGCGGTATTCTTGTGCTTTATCTAAAACTGCAAGTTTTGTTTTGTTAGAAATAAAACAATGATTATCGACAATATTAGATTTAGCAGTAAAATAACTATCACATGTCTTACAATAAAATCTTTGTTTTTGAAGCTTCAAATAAGCAGGCATTTCCATAATTTTAAGTAAAGTAATCGTTGAAGTTTTCTTACCATTTTTAACTATAGAAAAATTTTCGTTTTTAGTTAAACAATTTTCACAATGTGTAGGTTGATAAGTGAGCTCTGCATAGTAAAACAAGCTCATTCGTCCTTTATATTTTTTCTCAATCACTTCATCTAAAAAATTTAGATTTTTATCTTTAATTCTTAATGTATTTAATATAGACTTACACATAGGCGCATTACCTTTCTTTTTTATTTGGTGTGGTAGCTAATAATTATAGAGGTAATTGCGCTATTTTTGTATTCAAAACATAAAAATTGGACTGATGATTTTTAGTCATCAGTCCAATTTATTATAGAGCCATTTAAGCAGACGTTTGCTTTGTATTATGCAATTTAGGATTAGTAAGCAAATGTTGATAGATATTATACTTCTTAGCGTGCATATATTCTTCTTTGCTAATAACGCCTTCAACTAACATTCTCTTCAATACATAATGTTGCCTTTGAATGCTAATTTCAACTTCACTTGGAGGTTTTAAACTGCCATCTGTGTTATAAGGGGTATACATATATGGACTTTGTAATAAACCAACTAAATAAGCCGACTGAGCAATATTTAATTCAAAAGGTGGCACGCCAAATAAACTGTAAGATGCTGAAGCAATACCAGTAATGTTAGACCCTTCATAATCACGACCGAAAGGTACAATGTTTAAATATGTATAAATAATTTCATTTTTAGACAAGATTTTTTCAAGACGCATAGCCAATATAATTTCATTTGCTTTACGACTGTATGTTTTTTTATTAGTAAGGACTTGGTTTTTAACTAATTGTTGAGTAATTGTACTTCCACCTGTACTTTGCTGTAAATTAAACACATCTTGTACCATAGCACGTACTAAGGCTTTAGGCAAAACACCACTATGTCTATAAAATAAAGTATCTTCAGACGATGTTAATGCTTTGATAACATTCGGACTAACGTGGGCAGGACCTACAATTAAAGAGTTTTGAGAACGGTCGTATTCTTGTAAAATATTCTTGTTATCATGATTTAAAAGATCATCACCAGCAAAGTGAAGTACTTTTTGTTTGAGTTCTACATTACTAATTTGAGAGGCTTCATGCGTTAAATGATGAAAATACAATACAGTACCAAGGAAACCAATAACAGCACATAATAAAGCAATACTAAATAAACCTACACAAATATGTTTTAATCTTTTATATGTTTTTTCAAAAGTATTTAATTTTTGACTTCTATTGGCTTGAGTTAATCGTACTTTCATCTTGAACCTCCTAAAATTCAAATATAGTATAACATATTCATGAAGTTGACTTTTAAACATCTCTTACCTATAATTAAAAGAAATTCAATATATATTGGATAAGAGGAGAAGTAATATTTTAGTAAGATTTCAAGAGAGTTAGTGGGTGCTGCGAACTAACACTTACTTTTGTATGAATACACCTTGGTTTGAATTATCCTACGTTTTATTAATGAACGTATCATTAAGAGAGAGGACAACTATACTTTCGTAACATTTATGTAAATATTTATAAGTGTTATTTAAGTAGCAGTGTTGTTTAAGTATGGTGGTAACGTGCAATCAAGCGCCCTTACATTTTTAATAATGTAGGGGCGCTTTTATTTTTGAAAATGCTAAAACTTTATTCAAAATTGAAATCATATTTAGAGGAGGACGTCATCGTGACAAACGCATTAATTGAAGAATTACAGTGGAGAGGTTTAATTTACCAACAAACTGACGAACAAGGTATTGAAGAACTTTTAAATAAAGAGCAAGTAACGTTATATTGTGGTGCAGATCCAACAGCAGATAGCTTGCATATTGGTCATTTACTACCATTCATGACTTTACGTCGTTTCCAAGAACACGGACATCGTCCAATTGTATTAATTGGGGGAGGCACTGGTATGATTGGTGACCCTTCTGGTAAATCAGAAGAACGTGTGCTACAAACTGAAGAACAAGTTGAAGTGAATGTTCAAGGTTTAAGCAAACAAATGCACAAATTATTCGAATTTGGTACTGAAAAAGGTGCAGTTTTAGTTAATAACAAAGATTGGTTAAGTCAAATTTCATTGATTAGCTTCTTACGTGATTATGGTAAACATGTAGGGGTTAACTATATGTTAGGTAAAGATTCAATTCAAACACGATTAGAAAATGGTATTTCATACACTGAATTCACATACACAATTTTACAAGCAATTGACTTTGGTCATTTAAACCGTGAATTAAATTGTAAAATTCAAGTAGGTGGATCAGACCAATGGGGTAACATCACAAGCGGTATTGAATTAATGCGTCGTATGTATGGTCAAACAGAAGCATACGGTTTAACAATTTCATTAGTAACTAAATCCGACGGTAAAAAATTTGGTAAATCAGAATCTGGTGCTGTATGGTTAGATGCAGAAAAAACAAGCCCTTATGAATTCTACCAATTCTGGATTAACCAATCTGACGAAGATGTCATCAAATTCTTAAAATATTTCACATTCTTAGATAAAGAAGAAATTGAGCGTTTAGAACAATCTAGAGATGAAGCACCTCATTTACGTGAAGCTCAAAAAGCTTTAGCTGAAAATGTAACTAGATTCATCCACGGTCAAGAAGCGTTAGACGATGCGATTCGTATTTCTCAAGCTTTATTTAGTGGTGATTTAAAATCATTATCAGGCAAAGAATTAAAAGAAGGTTTCAAAGATGTGCCACAAGTAGAATTATCAACTGACACTACAAATATCATCGAAGCTTTAATTGAAACTGGCATTGCTTCATCTAAACGCCAAGCACGTGAAGATGTAAATAATGGCGCTATTTATATTAATGGTGAAAGACAACAATCTGTTGATTACGAATTAAGTAGTGAAGATAAAATTGATGATGAATTTACAATTATCCGTCGTGGTAAGAAAAAATATTTCATGATTAATTATAAATAAATTTAAGTTTTAAGACATAGTCACTTATGAGCTAAACACTTCTAAGTGACTATATTTTTTACTGAAAAATGAAAGACATGTAAGCTATAATATGTATATTATTAATTTTCCAAAAAGAGTGATATAACATGCAGAAAAATAAAGAAGAAATCTTAATGAACAGTTTTAGAGATTTATTCAATAAAATAGGTTGGCTAAATAAAGATAAAATGGAACATGCATTAAAAGGCTATAAATCGAGTGAAGTTCATTGTATCGAAGCTATAAAAGAACATTCACAACCTAACGTTCGTTATCTAGCTGATACGTTATATATGACACGAGGCGCAATTAGTAAACTTACTAAACGTTTACTACAAAAAGGTTTAATTGAAAACTATAGAAATCCAAATAATAAAAAAGAAATTTATTTTAAATTAACGGCTGAAGGTGAACACATTTATCAAATTCACTCAGAGTTACATCAAGAATTCCAACAAAGAGATGAAAAAGTCTTTGAAACTATGACTAATGAAGAATTTGAAAATATGATGGCTTTTATACATCGATATAATCAACATTTGGATGAAGAAATTATTAAACAAGACCGTAGACCATAAAAAATTGTCTATTTGAGATTAAGAAAAATTCTCTCTGTATATTGTTGACAAGGAAACAAAATGAGCGTATATTTTTTGTTGACATAGAAACAATATCGAAGGAGAGAATTCATGTCTAATCAAAAGACGAATCAAATTTCCAAAGAGACAATGACAGCCGCATGGGCAATTGCTTTAGGTGCCATTGCGCCAATGCTTGATTCAACGATGATCAATATCGCAATTAAACAACTCAACCAAACTTTCAATACAACTTTAGATACTGTGCAATGGGGGATAACAGGCTATATCTTAGCATTAGCCATGATTATTCCTGTGGCAGGATGGTTAATTAACCAATTTAATGGTAAGCGTGTATTTATAGGCGCTTCATTACTATTTGGATTGACCTCTGTATTAGCTGGTATAAGTTGGAATGTCGAAAGTTTTATTATATTTCGTATTAATCAAGGTCTAAGTGCTGGTGTTATAACAACATTAATGTTTACGTTGTTAATTAAAACAACTGGCCAAGAACATATTGGTAAAGTCATGGCTGTAGTAAGCACGCCGATGATATTTGGGCCCATTTTAGGACCTGTACTTGGTGGCTTCATCGTCCACTTCGCTTCATGGCGCTGGATGTTCTTTATTAATATCGTTGTCGTTATTATCGCAGTAGCGCTTCAGATGAAATATTTACCAGACTTTAAACCATTCAATAAAGCTAAACCAATGGATTTCATTGGTATTATCCTTTTAGCTTTAATTAGCTTAGTATTTATATATGGTCTGACTAAAGCAGCAGACTATCACAGTTTCTTTAATTCTGTGACATTAATTTATATCATTATCGGTGTAGTTTTGATGATAGGCTATTATTTCTATAATCGACATAAAAGTAATGACACTATTTTACCTTTATCAATTTTCAAAAAAAGAAATTATAGTGCATCATTTGTTGGGTTATTCCTATCAAACATCGGAATTATGGGACCGATGGTTATTATTCCGCTTTATTTCCAAACCTTTAAACATTATACGGCAATTGAAGCGGCTGTAGCTTTAATTCCACAAGGTTTAGGTATGTTGATTACGCGTCCATATATTGGGAAAGTCATTGATAAATATGGCGCGAAATGGGTTGTGGTCATTAGCATAATTATCGCTATGTTTGGCTCAGTGCCATTATTATTTATTACGCAACATACAAGTATTATTTGGCTTTCAGTAATTTTATTTATCAGAGGTTGTAGTGTAGGTGGTATCAATTTAGGTATGACCACTGATGCCTATATGGGTCTTGCAGAAGATGAAATTGCTGAAGCAGGCGTTGGTATTAATATGATTGAAAATGTGGGCGCAAGCTTCGGAACTGCCTTCATTGCTACGACACTGGCGATGGTATTGAATCGTCTAAGTAATTCAGTGGCTCATAGTATTATTGCATACCATGCAGGGTTCTTAGTATCAGTAATTACATTATTGATCATTATAATTCCAGCGTTATTCTTAACACATAAGAGTCAACCAACTGCATAAAATAAAACACACATTTCGCTATTATACGATGCATGTATGACTAGCAAAATGTGTGTGTTTATATATTTAATTATCTTAAAAATTGACTATTATTTTCTGATTCTGAAGATGATGATTCAGATGCTGTCGATTTTTGATTTTTTAAAGTGACTGTCACTTCTTGTGTTTTACCGTCGCGAATGACTGTTAATTTAGCAGTTTCGCCCGGTTTTTTATTTTGATATAAATATGTTCTTAAATCAGTGTCTTCTTTAACTTCTTTATCATCGATTTTCGTAATAATGTCACCAACTTTTAAGTCACTACCATGGCTAACTTTAGCAACATAAATACCATCTTCACGATCAGTTTTTAATTCTTTTTTATAAGAATCAGGAATATCACTTAAGTTAAGTAATCCAATACCAATAGAAGGGCGTTCGATTTTACCATTTTTCACAAGTTGCTCGATTGTAACTTTAACTTCATTACTAGGGATAGCAAAGCCTATGCCTTCTACTTGTTCGGCAGCAATTTTCATAGAGTTAATACCGACTAAGTTACCGTTAACATCTACCAAAGCACCACCAGAGTTACCTGGGTTAATCGCAGCATCTGTTTGTAAAACGTTAACTTTAGTGCCTCCAGATGTTGTATTAGATTCGATTGTACGCTCATTAGCAGAAATAATACCTGATGTTACTGAATTCGCAAATTCTAAACCGAGTGGATTACCCATTGCAAATACGCTATCACCCGTTTGAACTTTAGAAGAGTTTGCGAATTTCATTGATTTAATGCCGCCAACTTTATCAATTTTTAATACTGCAATATCAGACACAGCATCTTTACCAATTAACTTCGCATTAACTTGTTTACCACTATGTAGTTGAACTTTAATTTCAGAAGCACCACTAATAACATGATTATTCGTCACGATATAGGCTGAGTTATCATTAATTTGATAAATCACACCTGAACCGACACCCGCTTCTTGTGCTTTCGTAGATTTACCTTCTAATAAATCATTTAAACTTGTCGCTTTTTGCATATTGATGACGCCTACAATCGCTGGAGACACATCTTTAATCATAGCATTGACAGATTTATATTTGTCACTTTTACCATCAAGCATATTGCCACCTTTACTATTGGTCGCTTCTTGGACTTGACCACCATTGTTATTGACACCACTGTTATTTATAAGTTTACTTGCACCTAATACAAGTAATGCTCCGATAATACCTGCAATTAACGCAACCAAGATAGTTTTAAACCATGGAAATTTAGGTTTTCTAGGTTGTGAATAATCATTACTGTTTTCCGTATAATTATCTTGATTATAATCAGACATATTAAACCTCCATTTAAATTTTTAGTCGATATCTCAATTATGCTTAATTTTTTGAAAATTTGCTAGTAAACCACTATCAGACTTTAGATGTATCTTTGTGAAAAGTTGTTCAAAAATAAGTATAATGATAAAATCTATAAAGTGTATAATTTATGAAGCGGGTGACAAAATGTATAAAATTATTAGTAGAATATTAGATGTCTTTTTAGTTAAAATGGCTAAATCTTTATATGTATTAGGTAAGGAAAATATTCCTAAAGATAATAAATATGTAGTGACATGTACACATGAAAGCTACAATGAAGTCATTATGTTAGGTGTAGCACTTGTACCTAATGAAATTCATTATATGGCTAAAAAAGAATTATTTAGTAACAAATGGGGCGGTAAGTTTTTAACTTCTTTAAATGCGTTTCCAGTAGACCGTGAAAATCCCGGCCCAAGTACGTTAAAACGTCCAGTTAATTTATTAAAAGAAAACAAAACAGTAGGGATCTTCCCAACAGGTCACCGTACTGCCGTAGAAGGTGCCCCTTTAAAACGCGGTGCCTCAACAATCGCAATGTTAGGTAAAGCGCCAATTTTACCAGCTGCATATGTGGGTCCTACTAAATTACATGGCTTAATTACAGGACAAGCCTTAATTAAATTTGGTAAACCTATCTACCAATCAGACATTCCAAAAGACTTAAAACGAAATGAAAAAATCGACTTTTTAACTAAAGAAATTGAAAAACGTACTGCAGAACTTCAAAAAGAATTACATCAAATTCAAGATAAATTAAAAGAAAAATAAAATTATTATAGATAAAGATTGAGACAATTCGCGTTCTCAATCTTTATTTTTATGTCATAATATAGTGATTAAAAAGTGCACATTACATATAAATAAGAAACAATGGGTGGAAAGATAATGGATTATAGACAGAGTATGGAAGCAAATGATCAATATATTAAAGATACATATAGCGATGCAACAATTTTTTATAAAACTGAATGTGATTTTTACTATAACTACAATGACTTTGGACAGAGTATATACAGTTCATTTTATCTTGGACTGAATGACTTGTTTATAATTAATCTCACAAATCACTTAACTTTGCACATACATTTTAAAAATATTAATGAAGTGAACTTCGATGGGGAAGAAAGAGATAGATGCTTAAGACTTAATTTTATTAATAAAGAGGAAGAGCATACTCATTTTTTAATTTTTAAAACGTTAAATGAAGCTACAGAAATTCTAGATATTTTAGAAAATGGTAGCCAATATGAGGGAAAAGTAGAAACTTCAATTAATAGTGAGGGGAATAATCGCCTTGAATTACACCCATTAAATAGCCGCTCTATGAAAAAGGAAATTAACGGCAAGAAGATTATGCACCTAGATGGTTTAGCGTTAAACCATCTAGGTGCATACAAACATACTCAAGAAGAAATAGCTTCGTTATTTGAAAATAGAAATGTTTTAAAAATTATACTAAAGCTAAGCAAATCTAAAAATTTCCAAAAAGTCATTGCACTTATGCAACAGTTCACATCTTTTAGACATACAGGTGGACAATTTTGCATAGAAGTATCTAATGATATGGAATACCTGGAACATAAATTAACTATTGAAGAAATTATTAAGTTAATAAAAAAATTGGAAGAATAAAGAAGTTTATATAGAAGGTAAATTAGTTACTAAAATCTTAACTGAATTCAAAGCGTTTCAACATAAAATTGATAATAAAATTAGATGGTTTCTTAACTATAGTCATAGCCAAAAAATAGATTTTTCATTAAATGAAGATGTTGATGCATATATCACATATTATCCTATGAGTTACAATTCTATCTTTTTTGCAATTAGAGATAGCTTTGAAACGACGCCTTACATGTGTAGTTGCACTCAAACCGCTATTGCTAAATTAATTGATAATAAAAAAGATATAAGAAATTATCTACATCCAGTAATCAATGCACACCTAATGAATCAGGAAATCACTATGAATGATATTAAGTTTAAAGATAATATTTGCTTTAGATGTAATCAAACAACACCTAAGTACGCATTCGATAGGTTTGGTAGTCGTTTTAGAGAAAAATATGGCTGGTACTTTAAACAAATTGAAATAGAAGAAGACTTGAAGAATAATTACTATTTTAAACAATCTGAGAATATATTGCGCCAAGAATATGGCGTCGCAAAAATAGGAGAAAAGTGGATCTCTGAGAATACAATGTTCAAAATCATTGAAGATATTTTTCATGAATATCAATGTAAACGTCACTATCGACCAGATTGGCTACAAGGACTAGAAATCGATATTTATATACGAGAATTAAAATTAGGATTTGAATATAACGGAATTCAACATTATGAAGCGGTAGAACATTGGGGTGGTGAAACACAACTCTTAAAACAACAACGCTACGATCAAATTAAACAAGATTTATGCGAGGAAAATAATATTAAATTAATCACCATTAAATATGATGAACCACTTTCTAAAGAGTATATATCAAGTAAAATACCCTATGAATTTTTAGAAAAAATATCACAACTGAGGCGCTTATAAGAGTAGTATTTCTCTTAATATTTATAAATAATAGTTTAAATTTAAACACAAAGAATGAAAGATATATAATAATTAAAATTTTTATTAGTGTGCTATTAATCTTGTATGTAATATGTATTGAAGTATCTAAATATCAAAAAACCAAAATTAATTAAATTTTTACATTATAATAAATATGTTTATTATAATGTAAAAAACATACTTTAGTAACTATATACAATATATTTATTAAGGCTTTTACGAGTGAACATGATATAATTTTAAAAAATAAAAATATAATAAAAAAATTATTTTTAAAATGATCGGTGTTAAAATTAAACATTTAATTAAGGATGTAAAATTATGGAAAAACAAAATATATTAATTAATGTAGTTTCTGAGTTGAAAAATCTAGCAAATGATACAGTTATTAATAAAATTGCTAATAATATGGAAATTAATTATAACATCCCCAAAGGATTATCGTATTCTTTTACAATAAGAAAGTTAGATGAAAATTTTTTTGAAACTACAGATATTAGACTGATTGTCTTATATATTATTGAATCATTTAAGGCAATGGGCAGAGAAGAAATACTTGAAAACTTTATTTCAGTTGGTGAACAGAATGAAGCTAAACAATACGATTTTCTTGCTTATAATAAAGCAAATGAAATTAGTCTGCCGTATGAATTTACCCCAGCATTACCTGTAAACGATGTTTATAGTACTAAAATGACGGTGAAAGAACTTGGAGCATTCATGAATAGTGGAATTATTAATTATAATTTTGATATTCAAAGGGAAGCTAAACTGGAAATAAGAACAAATGAAGTTATAAAAACACCGAATATCAATGAAAAAAATGTTAAAGAAATGGTAATTCATTTATTAAATGATAGTTTAAAAGAAAGTACTATTTATCTTAATGCTGCTCCTACAACTAGTACAGAAGGTGATGAACTAATTTATGATAGTTCAACTTATACATTGATCGTAACAGAAGGTACTAGGATTGATGTGTTAGATGGTTTCCACCGTTTATTATCAATTCAAAGAGCATTAAGAGAAAATCCTACCATTGAGTTCGAATTAAACGTTGTATTCAGTAACTTTACTACTTCAGAGGCTATTAAATGGCAAGCTCAACACTCTAAAGCTACTGCTTGGTCTAAAAATAGAATAAGTGAAATGCAAATAGAAAGTAGAGCTTCTAAAGTCGTTAAAGCTATAAAAAACTCAGACTATGAATTTAACTATTTAATATATACTGGTACACGATTGAAAAATGATAAATCATTGATTACTTTTAATAATCTTACGAATATTATTGATGAGTTATATACTCTAAATAATAGAAAAGATGAGGTAATTTTATCTGAGCAATTGAGTAAAATCTTATTGAAAATTAATGAAATAAAAAGTTATGCACCAACATTTAAATCTCAATTTTATGTTTATGGTTTTATCAAACTATTTAAAGTTGGTTATTATAATAACGTGGACAACTTTTTAGTTCAATTAGATAAAATAGAAAAATATATTAAAAATAATGATGTTAATTTCAAAATCCAAAATAGAAAAGAGAAGCTCGTTAAAGAAGAAGCTTATTCTAAAGTTTTAGAATTGAGTGAGTTAGTGGAGTAACAGGAGAAAAAGTATGGACTATTATAACCAATTTTATAAAGATGAATTTTTATCGACGATCAGTGAGGAGAATAAAGCAAATTTCCGATCACTTTTCAGTAGAACTAAACAACTAGAGGAACAACTTAATAAAGATTTATATAACTTTACTGATAATGAAATCCAAATATTTTTATATAGCATCAATACGCCTCAAAAAAACACTTTAGTAACTTATCTTAATCAAGCTAGAAGATATGTTGACTATGCGATTAAGACTGGTAGAAAAGCTAGTAATGTCAACTTATACAAGACGTTTATGTATAGTCAATTAGACAAATATTTAGCTAAACATAAATTAAAATATGTCTCTAAAGAGAATTTTGATATAGCTTTAAAAAGTATTGTTAATGAATGTGATTATGCTTTATATTTAGCTTTATTTGAAGGTTTAGGCGGCAATGAATATAGTGAAATTAGTAATTTAACTATCCAAGATATTAGAGAAGCAAGAAATCATCCTAAGACGAATGACATGTATGAATTGGAATTAAAAAATATTAATAATGATAAAACTGAAGAAATACGAAAATTAGATATTTCAAAACGCCTTTTAAACGCACTTGAAAAAGCTTATTCGCAAGAAGTTTATTATTCAAAGAATGGAAAAGGAGCTCAAAGATTTAGCACTAGGGAGTTTTTAGACGGTAAATATATCTTTAGAAATGTTGTTACCACCAAATATGAGGATCCACAAATCGACAAGCAGTATATCTATCGTAGAATGGCTTTATTAAAAACGGTCACTGAGGGAGAAATCTTATCAGTATTAACTATTACTAATTCAGGTATGATTTACTTCTTAAGTCAAATGGCTGATCAAAATAAGCAAGTAAGTATTTATGATATGGAATACATAGTGGATAGATATCAAATTTCTGTACACTCAATTTCAGCTTCATATACATATAAAACTCTTGCTAAGAAACATAAAGAAGCCTTAGCTTTAAATTATAACGTTACTTTTAACAATTTATAAAGGTTTATAATAGGTTTAATAATATTAATATATGATTTTATGAAATTGAAGTTAATTGAAAAGAATATTATATTTCACAAGAAAATATTACTATTAATCAATAACAGGCTTTATCAAATTTAACAGCAGATAATAACTTGGCTCGACAAGATAAATCACAATAAAAAAGCTTATAAAAGTAACAAATTTATACAATCCCAACAGCAAGTAAAAAATACTACTAAAGCTTTACCAGAAACAGGGGAACTATCTAACTCTGGTTTAGTAACAATTATTGCCTCTGTTTTACTAGCTGCAGGTTCATTATTAACATTCAAACGCTTCTCTAATAATAAATAAACTTCATTATAGCTTTTAAAGCTCTTGAATCTAATTTGGGTTCAAGAGTTTTTTATTTAATCTCAACTCAATAGATGCCCTTAAATCAGCCTTTTATCCAACTTCGTATTATTCATCATAATCAATTCATTTAAGTCCATGAATTTGATGATTTTGATTGAAAATATCACGACAAAAACGCTTCCAAATATGATAAATTATTATAGGTGTATATCATACATAAATAAAAATGCTATTTAATTAAATAGTTAATATTTTGGGAGGAAATAACATAGATGTTTAAGTTTTTTCAAAATTTAGGGCGATCGTTAATGTTACCAGTCGCTGTGTTGCCTGCCGGAGCAATAATCACTGGGATAGGTAACCTGCTTAAAGCATTACATGTATTGCCAACTATAGCATTATTCTTTTCAACTGTAGGGACAGCTATACTACTTCAGCTAGGTCTCATTTTTGCTATCGGTGTAGCAATCGGTATGGCTAAGAAAAATGATGGCGCAGTAGCATTGGCTGCAGCTTTAGGATATGCATTGGTAGTAGAAGTATTATCACCAAAGCATATAGCACCACTGTTTAATATTAAAATAAGCGCAGTAAATCAAGGGTTTGAAAAAATGGATAACTCAAACGTTTTTATAGGAATTATTATTGGATTGATTGCTGCATATTGTTATAACAAATTTAGTGATGTTGAATTACCATTAGCATTATCATTTTTCAGTGGTAAACGTTTAGTACCAATTATGACAGTTTTCTTCTGTACATTCTTAATCGTTATTCTAATGTTTACATGGCCTTATATTTATTCTGCAATAGTACAATTTGGTGAATGGCTCGTAGGATTTGGTCCATTCGGAGCATTTTTATATGGCTTCTTCAACCGTTTACTTATTCCGACAGGCCTACATCACGCATTAAACGCAGTATTCTGGTTCGATACAGCGGGTATTAATGACATCGGTAAATTCCAAACTGGTCAGGGCGCAATTAAAGGGATCACTGGCCGTTATCAAGCTGGATTTTTCCCAATTATGATGTTTGGAATGCCTGCAGCAGCTTTAGCGATGTATCATACAGCTCAATCTAGCCAAAAGAAACAAGTTTATGGTTGGTTTTTAGCCAGTGCTATCTCAGCATTCATAGTAGGTGTAACTGAACCTATTGAATTTGCATTCATGTTTGTAGCACCAGTATTATTTGTAATCCATGCATTCTTAACAGGACTATCATTATTTATCGCTTCATTCTTCCATTGGACAGCTGGATTCTCATTTAGTGCTGGTTTAATTGATTACGCACTATCACTTATCAATCCTGTAGCAAATCATCCACTCATGATTTTTGTTCAAGGCATTGTATTCTTTATTCTGTACTATGTGATTTTCCGTGTAATCATTCAAGTGTTCAATCTTAACACTATAGGTAGAGGTACAAACTTATTAGCAGATCCAACTGATGACACTACCGATGATTCTACAGATCAAGCTATTGCTTCTGGAAAAGGCAGATACCATAAAACTGCAAGTCAAATTCTAGAAGGCTTAGGCGGTAGTGAAAACATCAATACATTAACAAATTGTGCAACACGTTTACGAATGGAATTAAAAGACAATTCTATTATTGATGAACAAAAAATTAGAAATGCAGGAGCTGTAGGGGTAACGAAAAATGGTAAACACTCTACACAAGTCATTATTGGCACACATGTTCAACAAGTAGCTGATGAAATTGAAAAACAAATGCATTAATTTTTCAAGAAATAATTAAAAAGACAATATATGTCTTAGTAGTCTGATAAGATAAAAGCCTATTGATAAATATATGTTGTTCAGATAACCAGTGTGATATGTAATCAATTTATATATCATGCTGGTTTCTTTGTTAGCATATTGACTTTAATAATAGGTTAGTTATGATTAAAAGTATCAGAATATTTGAAATAAAAGGGGAGCGGTGAAATGAAGTCAATATTATTTGATGTGGATGGGGTATTTTTAAGCGAGGAACGCTGTTTTGATGTTTCAGCGCTAACTGTAGAAGAAATGCTTAAGAGTGAGACTTTTCTTGGTTTAGATAAAGCTATTATTTTTGAAAATATAAATGATGACCAGACTGAAGAAGTGAGAAATAGAGTATTTCAATACGACCACATTTTAAGACAATTAAAATCATTAGGCCTAAATTCTAATTGGGATATGTTATTTGTCGTATTTAGTATTCATTTTATACAAATTTTAAAAACGTTAGATACACAAGTTGTAAATCCATTTTTACAATTAAAATCTATGTCTCAAGATGACTTACAATATTTACAAACTTTTATTAACAATGAGGTAGAGATTGATTATGAGGCGCCTTTATCATTTATTAAAGATATTGAAAGTGGCAAAGCTAGTATATATGCAGCTTTAGAACAGTTTGCTAAATTGCAACTTAATACAGATGATGCCAGTGTATTTAAACTAAAAGGTCCTTTATGGCAATTATCTAGAGAAGTTTACCAAAATTGGTATTTAGGTGGGAAGTTATTTAAAGAAGTTGAAAATAAAGCACCTATTAATTTTCGAAAAAAAGGTTTCATATATGATGAAATCATTTTGAGACCAGTGGAGGAAGTCAAAACCTTATTACATGATTTACAAGAAGCGGGTTATCAATTAGCAATTGCCACAGGGCGACCAAAAACAGAAACTATAGTGCCGTTTGAATCGCTTGGCCTTCTAGAATATTTCGATAAAAACAACATTGTAACTGCAAGCGATGTTCTTGAAGCAGAAAGTGAATTTCCACAGTATATTCCTTTAGGAAAACCAAACCCATTTTGTTATATTGCAACCCTCAACGGTAACAAAAAATCGGATTATAAAACGTATGTCACTGAGCAAGAAAACATTGTTAACAAAGAAGATGTATATATTGCAGGAGATTCATTAGCAGATTTATTATGTGCGAAAAAAATAGGCGCTACTTTTATTGGGACATTAACAGGTTTGAAAGGGCAAGAAGCTCGTGAAGAATTAGAACAATACCATGCAGACCATATCGTTAATCACGTAGGAAAAATTCGTGACATTTTATTATAAAAAGAGGCTCGTAGATGAAATCACTGTTCATCTACGAGCTTTTATAATATAGTTGTTTTATTTTACTGATAAAGTCGTGCCGTAAATTTTTTCAAAACCACCAGATTGATATAATTCATTAATAACTTCCTGTGTTACAGGTTGGTCAACTGAAAGAACCATCATCGCTTGGCCACCTTCGCTATGACGTCCTAATGACATAGAAGCGATGTTGATATCATGTTTGCCTAATAATTGTCCTGTTAATCCAACCATACCAGGTTTATCTGCATGGTATGAAATGAATTGATAAGCGTTAGGCTTAAAGTCAACCGAGTAATCATTAATACGTACAATACGTGGGCCAAATCCTGAAACCACTGTTGCTCCGATCTTGACTTCTTCTTGTCCGCCGATTAAGTGAATTTGAATGTAATTACTAAACGTTCCTTGAGAGGCACGGTTTTCAATGTGATGCGTCACACCTTGTTCTTTCAGTAATGCCATTGCATTGATTAGATTTACGCGTTCTCCTAAATCTTGTTGTAAAATGCGTGTGACTATAGAACGGATAATTAAATCTGTATCTTTTTCACTTACTTCTCCGTTAAAAGTAATTTTAATTTCTCTAGGGACTTCTTCTAATAATTGAATAGCTAATTCGCCAGATAATTCTCCGACTTCAATCCATTGTTGTGTCACTTCATCGATATTATTTAAATTTAATCTCGGTGCGTTAACTGCATTTGTGACATTTCCATTTTCTAGAATATCAATCATTTCATTAGCTACTGAAATAGCCACTTTTTCTTGAGCTTCAACTGTTGAAGCGCCTAAATGTGGTGTGACAATGACTTTGTCATGGTCCAATAAAGGTGAAGAAGTAGGAGGTTCATGTTCGAATACGTCTAAAGCTGCATGTGCAATTTGATTGTTATCTAATGCGTTAAGTAAATCTTGTTCATTAATAATGCCACCTCTAGCTACATTAATAATTTGTAGTGAAGGTTTTGCTTTAGCAAAGAAGTCAGCATTAATAATGCCACGTGTTTTAGGTGTTAAAGGCGTGTGAACAGTTACAAAGTCTGCATTTGCAGCAATTTCATCTACTGTAGCTAGTTGAATATCTAAATGTTGTGCTTTTTCTTCAGTTAAGTAGGGGTCAAATGCTAGAATTTTCATGCCAAAGCTTTGAAGTCTTTTAGCCACGCCTAAGCCTATACGTCCTGCTCCAATGACACCTAATGTTTTTTGATATAGTTCTACACCTTTAAAAGCTTTACGATTCCATTCTTTACTTTTCAAAGAAGCATGAGCTTGAGGGATATTACGCGCCATTGCTAAAATCATAGCCACTGAATGTTCAGTAGCAGAAATTGTATTTCCATCTGGTGCGTTAACGACTAAAATCCCTTTCAAAGTAGCCGCTTCAATATCGATGTTATCTACACCAACACCTGCACGAGCAATCACTTTTAATTGTTGTGCTTGATTAATGACGTCAACAGTCACTTGTGTTTGGCTACGCACGATTAAACCTTCATAATGTGGAATAACGTCAACTAATTGTTCAGGTGTTAAATCAGTTTTAATATCTACTTCAAAATCAGGGTGAGAGAGTAAACTATGTAAACCTTCTTCAGAAATAGGGTCTGAAACTAAAATTTTATGCGCCATGTTGGATGACCTCCGTATATTTAGTAGTTGCTTGACCAATATAATTTACTTTCCGATAATCTGTGAGAATAAGTTCTAATGCAGTAACCACAGATAAAATGTCAAATGGAGAAACTTTACCCATATGACCAATACGCAATATTTTACCTTTTAATTTTCCTTGTCCTCCAGCGATAGTGATATTAAATTGAGATTTCAATGTAGATTTAATATGTTTAACTTCCGCTTCGTCTTTAGGTACGAAAGCTGTTACAGTAGGAGAAGCGTAAGCGTCATCAACTAATAAGTCTAAATCAAGTTTTTTCAATGCAGCTCTTAATGCATTTTTAATGGTGTTATGTCGTGCAATCGTATTATTAAATCCTTCTTTATTTACTAAAGTTGCATAGGCATTAATCGCTCTGAATAGACCTACATTTGGAGTGAAAGGTGTTGAATGTTGTTGAAGTGAATCAAAGTATTTATTTAAATTTAAATAGAAGCGTGGGGTAGTTACGTCACTAAATCGTTGTTGAGCACGATGATTATAAGCGACGAATGCCAGACCAGGAGGTAACATTAAGGCTTTTTGACTGCCTGATACGAGTACGTCAATGTGATCTCTCTCAAGATTTACATCAACTGCACCAATACAGCTTACGCCATCCACTACATAATAAATGTCATTATCAAACGCTTTGATAGCTTTGCCTAATTCTCCGACTGGATGTAGTACGGCAGTTGAAGTTTCGCAGTATTGAGTAAAGATAGCAGTAATTTTGTGGTCAATTGAAGAAAGGAATTGAACGAATTCATCGACATTGACTGCTTTACCCCATTCGACGTCATAAATATGTACATTTTTATAGTATGTTTCTGCAATTTGTTTAAAGCGATTACCAAATGCACCTGAAACGATGACTACAAAGTGATCGTCTGGATTGACGATATTTAACATACTAGCTTCGAGCACACTTGTCCCGCTTGAAGTTAATATCATAACTTCATTTTGCGTACCAAAGATAGGTTTCAAATTATTGAAAGCTTCTTTCGCAATAGCCTCAAAATCTGGAGAACGATGACCTACCATTGGTAAATTCATAGCATGATTAATTTCTGGAGGGACTGGAGTTGGTCCGGGTGTAAGTAATAAAGGTTCATAATAATACATAGTTAAATTTCCTCCCACATGGATAAGATTTAATTATTTTATCAAATATTCTGACAATTTAAAAGAGGGTTTAGCAATCCCACAAAGATTTATAGTGAGATTGCTTAAGACTATTCAATAGTAGGTTTAATATCGATAGTTACATTATTGCGTATAGAATTTGAAATCATACAGTTGTTATCAGCAATCGTTAATAGTTTAGGTAAACGTTTTTCTAATGTTGATTTCTCATCACTCGAAACTGTAATAGAAGGATAGTGCGTAATCTTATCCATTTTGAATTTTCCATTTTCAAAAAGAGCTGTACCAATGGTCTTAATCGTTAACTTTATATTTGTAAATTTAGCTCTTTCAAGCGTTGCAGCTAGGGAGATAATATAGCAAGAAGAAGCGGCAGACACTAATAATTCATCTGGATTTGTGCCAGTACCATTACCACCTAAAGGAGCTGGAATCGAAATATGTTCAGAAATCACATCACCATTCACTGTACCTACCTTTTCGCGACCACCTCGCCACTTAGTTTGAACTTCGAAATCATGTTTCACCATATCAGTTTGACCTCCGTAAATTGTGTGTTAACTTAAGTTTAGTTGAAAGTGGTGCAAGATGAAAGAAAGGTGTCTTTTTATGAAAATATCTAAACCCAATCAAGCGTTTCAAATTGTAGCGCATCGTGGATTATCTCATCGTTATCCTGAAAATACTATTGAAGGATTTAAAGCGGCATTAATGCATCATATTGATATGTTAGAAATAGATGTGCATTTCACTAAAGATAAAGAATTAGTGGTAATTCATGATGATACGATTGATCGTACATCTAATGGAAAAGGGAAAGTGATGGATTACACACTTGAAGAACTAAGAAACTTTGACTTTGGCGTAAAGCATAGCAAAGCTTTTTTAAATACAAAAATATCTACGTTTGATGAAGTGTTGGAAGTATTTAATCATTATTCTAAAACATTATTAATAGAGTTAAAGGTGCCTAGTCAATATCCTGGTATTGAGGAAGCAGTCGTACAACGACTAAAAGCGCATCAAGTTCCATCACATAAAGCGATTCTTCAATCCTTTGATGTTGATAGCGTCAAACATCTCTCTACATTACAGAGTGATTATCAATTAGGGGTATTGATTAGCAAAAAGAAATATTGGTACAAATTACCTGACTTTAAAGAAATTGCTAAATATGCGAAGTTTGTGAATCCTAATTATAAATTAGTAAACAAAAAATTTATGGCCCATGCTCACGAGAATGATTTGAAAGTCATACCATATACGGTGAACAAGTCTAAAGATGTAAAAAAAATTATCAACTTAGGGGTAGACGGAATTATTTCTGATATTCCAGATGAACTATTCAAATTATAATGAAGTTATAAAAAACCACCCAATCCCAAAGGAAAGGGTGGTTTTAATACTACGCAACTTATCTTGAGTAGTACTCAACGATTAATTGTTCGTTAATCTCAGCAGGTAATTCGCTACGTTCAGGGAAGCGTACGAAAGTACCTTTTAAGCTGTCTGCATCGAAGTCTAAGTATTCAGGTACGAAATTGTTGATTTCAACTGATTCTTTGATGATGTCTAAGTTTTGTGATTTTTCACGTACAGTGATAACTTGACCAGGTTTTAATGAGTATGATGGGATGTCAACGCGACGACCATCAACTTCAACGTGACCGTGACCAACTAATTGACGAGCTTGACGGCGAGTACGAGCTAAACCTAATGAGTATACAACTGCATCTAAACGGCTAGCTAATAAGATCATGAAGTTTTCACCATGAACACCGTGTTGTTTACCAGCAATGTCAAATGTGTTACGGAATTGTCTTTCAGTCATTCCATATAAGTAACGTAATTTTTGTTTTTCACGTAATTGTAAACCATACTCTGATAATTTTTTACGTTGGTTTGGACCATGTTGTCCTGGTGCGTAAGGACGTTTTTCTAATTCTTTACCTGTACCACTTAAAGAGATACCTAAACGACGAGATTTTTTCCAGTTTGAACCTCTGAATCGAGCCATAATAAGACTCCTCCTTTTTCTTTTTTGTTGTTATGAATAAACAAAAAAGAGTGTTGCATGCTCATCAAGATATGTTGTTTTATGTGTCTTCACCTTATAGCTCCAGTTACATGACACGTCCACTTCGGGAACAACATAGCGCTCAATAATATACAACTGCTATTTTCGTTAATTCACACAAAACCCATTGTACCAGTATTTTTTAAAGTGTCAATACATTTATCACTATTTTGATAACTGATTTTCTAAAATTGCTACGATCGTTTCTAAGCCTTGCTGATCTTCCTTTGAAAAACGATTTTTTATAGGCGCATCAATATCTAACACACCAATGATTTTTTTATTTTTATGGATAGGAACAACAATTTCAGATTTACTATTTGCATCACAAGCAATATGGCCAGGAAAGGCATGCACATCTGTTACTAATTGTGTTTTGTCTTCTGATACCGCTGTGCCACAAACGCCTTTACCTATAGCGATATGCACACAAGCTGGATGGCCTTGGAAGGGACCTAAGATGAGTTCGTTATTTTCTATTAAATAAAACCCAACCCAGTTCACCTGGTCTAATGTATCATTGAGTAAAGCAGACGTATTACTTAAGATGGCGATTAAATTTGTTTCATCTTCAATTAGACTAGTAAGTTGTTTTTTTAGCAAAGTGTAATTTGTTTCTTTGATAACTGTCATAACTGTACCTCATTCAATTATTTTACAAATAAGTATAAAGTGAAAAAAATATTCTATCAATTCATTTAATTCTATTTTAATGAACGGTAAAGTTACGTTATAATGATGATAATATAGGAGGAGAATGAGATGGCTGTAATCATTATATTAGCAATACTAATTATCATATTGATTGCTGTTGGCGTTATGTTCTACATGCGATCTAGCAAGAGAAAAATTCTAGAAGAAGCAGAAGAACGTAAATTAAAAGTCCAACAACTACCTTTTGAAGAAAACTTAGATAAGCTTTCTGAATTAAACTTAAAAGGTGAAACTAGAACTAAATATGATGCATTAAAACAAGACACCCTAGATCACACAAATAATTATCTAGCACCAGTTGAAGATAAGATTCATGATGCTGAAATTCAACTTGATAAATTTCAATTTTCAGGTGCGCAAATGGATATTGATGATGCGCATGAATTGATGGATAGATACGAAGCGAGTTATCAAGCTCAAGTAAAAGACGTAAACGAAATCATAACTTTACATAAGGAAAACGAAGAAGTTTATAACAAATGTAAAACGGATTATCGTGAAATGAAACGTGATGTATTAGCAAATAGACATCAATTTGGGGAAGCGGCAGCACCCCTTGAAAAACAAATTGAATCATTTGAGCCTGAACTAGAGCAGTATGACATGCTTAAAAGTGAAGGTAATTACGTTCAAGCGCATAATCATATTATGGGATTAAGCGAGTCAATGAATGAAACAAAAGAATATATGGCTGAGATTCCAGAATTAATTCGAGAAGCGCAAAAAGAATTGCCAGGTCAATTCCAAGATTTAAAATATGGTTGTAGAGATTTAAAAGCGAATGGCTATGACTTAGATCATGTGAAAATTGATGGGACATTACAAAGCTTAAAAACAGAGTTGAATTTCGTTGAACCAATGATTAGTCGTTTGGAATTGGATGAAGCGAATAATAAACTTCAACAAATCAATGATAAGCTTGATGAAATGTATGATTTAATCGAACATGAAGTAAAAGCTAAAAATGAAGTAGAAGAAACAAAAGAAGACATTACTAATGAATTATTCAAAGCAAGAGAAATGAACTATACACTAAGAACTGAAATTGATTATATTCGTGAGAACTACTTCATTAATGAAAGTGATGTTCATAGTATTCGCCAACATGAGAATGAAATTCAAAATTTAGTGGCTGTATATGATGATATTCTTAAAGAAATGTCTAAGTCTGCAGTAAGATATAGTGAAGTTAAAGATAATCTAGAATATCTAGATGACCATGTAAAAGTCATTAACGAAAAACAAGAAAAATTACAAAATCATCTTATTCAAATGAGAGAAGATGAAGCAGATGCGGAAGACAATCTTTTAAGAATCCAATCTAAAAAAGAAGAAGTATATCGTAGATTGCTTGCTTCTAATTTAACAAGTGTTCCGGAACGCTTTGTTATTATGAAAAATGAAATTGACCATGAAGTTAGAGATGTAAATGATCAATTTAGCGAACGTCCAATTCATGTGAAGCATTTAAAAGATAGAGTATCAAAAATTGTGATTCAAATGAATACATTTGAAGACGAAGCAAATGATGTTCTAGTTAATGCAGTTTATGCTGAACGTTTAATTCAATATGGTAATCGCTACCGTAAAGATTATAACAATGTAGATAAAAGTTTAAATGAAGCAGAACGTTTGTTTAAAAATAATCGATATAAACGTTCAATTGAAATTTCAGAACAGGCACTTGAAAGTGTCGAACCTGGCATCACAAAATACATTGAAGACGAAATTACAAAAGAATAGACTTTAGAACATAAAATAGGCATATATCCTTAAAATTAGGATATATGCCTAAATTTATAGGCAAAATAAATTTAAAGATTAAGACTGATAGAAAACCCTCGTCAATCGAGGAGATGAAATGCGTAACGACGGTCATTTTTCTTGTGAAAAGGAACACCTGAGCTAAAGCTCATGTGTAAGTACCACTAACTTCTAAAGAAGAAGTGGTGCTTTAAGGCACGTATGAGGTGACGATGAGTGAAAGGGTTTGTCTACAGACTTAGGCATGTATCCTAAAAATTATAGAATACATGCCTTTAAATTTTGTTAAAAAATAGTATAATGCTTTAGTGTCTATTTTTAAGAATTATAAAAGGGGATTGAGACAAAAGTATTTGTGCTCTGGGCACCGATTAACGGCGTTCCAAAAGCAGGATTTTCGGCAGAGGCCTTTACAATTCGACAAAAATTGAGAAACAATTTTGCTCATTGTTCAGTTCTGCTCAAATCCTAAACGCTTTTGTCTCGACCTCTGTGTTAGATAGTTTATTTGATTTGAAAGTGAGTGTTGCAAATGATTTATTTGGATAATGCCGCAACTACTAAACCTCATAAAGAAGTGTTAGATTCGTTTGTTAAAGTGAATGAATCTGTTTATTATAATCCAAATAGCCCGCATAAAATGGGCTTACAAGCTGAAAAAGTTTTAAATCAAGCGAAAGAACGTATTAATCAACTTTTATTCGGCAAACAACCATTTGATGTCATATTTACAAGTGGGGCAACAGAATCTAACAATATTGCCTTAAAAGGTGTAGCATTACGTAAAAAACAATTTGCGAATGAAATTATTACTTCTGTTTTAGAACATCCTTCTGTATTAGAAGTGATGCGCTATCTTGAAACACAGGGTTTTGTTTTGAAATATGTAAATATTAACGAAAATGGTCAAATAGATGTAGAACATCTATCTTCTTTAATGAATGATAAAGTAGGACTAGTAACATGTATGTATGTGAATAATATTATGGGACAAATTCAACCTATTGCTCAAATAGTAGAAGTATTAAAACAGTATCCTAAGGCGCACTTACATGTAGATGCTGTTCAAGCTTTAGGCAAAGTGCCAATGACCTTAACAGGTGTGAATAGTGTAAGTTTTAGTGGACATAAATTTAATGGTCTGAAAGGACAAGGTTTATTATTAATAGACAATAAAGCGAAACTTGAGCCTATCGTTCATGGTGGAGGACAAGAATATGGTATCCGAAGTGGTACAGTCAATCTTGCTATGGATGTGTCATTAGTGAAAGCAATTGATTTAGCTGTAAGTAATTTAGATGAACGCTACAATAAGTTAAAGTCATTTAATAAAGAGTTACGCTCGTTTTTTAAAGACTATAAAGGTATTTATGTTAATTCTCCAGAAGATGGAGCCCCTCAAATTTTGAATATTGCTTTTCCTGGTGTGAAAGGTGAAGTCCTCGTAAATGCATTTTCAAAACTCGATATCATGGTCTCAACGACAAGTGCTTGTTCATCAAAACGTGGTAAGTTAAATGAAGTATTATTAGGAATGAATATTCGTGAGGATAAAATAGAGGGTAGTATACGATTATCACTGGGGGATACTACTACGAAAGAAGATATTAATCAATTTAAAGAAAGATTTGAAACAATATATACTGAAGTAAAGGAGTTGCTTAAATAAATGAAATTCGATCATTTATTAGTAAGGTATGGCGAAATAACATTAAAAGGAAGCAATCGAAAAAAATTCGTCAACGCTTTAAAAGATAATGTGAATCGTTCATTACAGTCACTTGATGGTACACATGTATATGGTAAAAGAGATAGAATGTATATCACACTAACAGATGAAGCTGATGCTCAAGAAGTCATCTCTCGTGTCACTAAAATTTTTGGGATTAAATCTGTAAGTCCAGTTCATAAAACAACTCAAGAATTGGAAGATATTAAAAACTTATGTGTAGAACTTGCACAAGAGTTTAATAGTGGAGATACATTTAAAATAGATGTTAAACGTGTCGATAAATCATTCCCACTTGATACGTATGAATTACAAAGAGAATTAGGTGGCACAATATTAAATGCAACTGAAGATCTTACTGTGGATGTTAAGCAACCAACTCATAACGTAAGAGTAGAAGTACGTATGGATGGCGTCTATATTTACACAGAAGTATATGAAGGTGCAGGAGGTTTACCAGTAGGAACTGGAGGAAAAACATTGCTAATGCTTTCAGGAGGCATTGATTCACCTGTAGCTGGAATGGAAATTATGAAACGTGGTGTTAGAATTGAAGCGATTCATTTTCATAGCCCTCCATTTACTAGTGAAAAAGCAAAAGATAAAGTAATTGAATTAACGCGTATATTATCTGAACGTGTAGGTCCAATTAAACTGCATATTGTTCCGTTTACTGAACTTCAAAAACAAATTAATAAAGTTGTCCATCCGAGATATACGATAACTTCAACACGACGCATGATGCTTAGAGTCGCTGATATTGTATTAGAACGTATCGGCGGACATGCGATTGTTAACGGAGAAAACTTAGGACAAGTTGCCAGTCAAACGTTAAAAAGTATGTATGCTATCAATAACGTGACATCTACGCCAATTTTACGTCCACTTGTTTCGCTTGATAAAGAAGATATTGTCAAAAAAGCACGTGAAATTGGAACATTTGATGTGTCAATTCAACCATATGAAGATTGTTGTACAATATTTACACCTAAAAATCCTGTCACAGAGCCAGATTTCGATAAAGTCATTAAATACGAAAGCGTATATAATTTTGATGAAATGGTTCAACGTGCTGCAGATAATGTTGAAACAATTACAATTAGTAAGGATTATAAGAGTGAAAAAGATAAAGATGCTGATGCATTAATAGATGAATTATTCTAAAATTAGTTTAAATAAAAACAAATTTTTGGGGATGGATTAATGGATATCAGTTTGGATATGATTATTATCATTATAGTTTTTGGCTTTGTAGCCGCTTTTATTGATGCAGTGGTAGGAGGGGGTGGGTTAATCTCTATTCCCGCATTACTCGCTGTAGGGATGCCACCAGCACTTGCATTAGGCACCAATAAATTAGCGAGTTCATTTGGCTCGTTAACCAGTGCGATTAAATTTATTCGTTCAGGAAAAGTAGATTTATCAATTGTACTAAAACTTTTTCCATTTATATTTGTGTTTTCAGCGGGTGGTGCAAGTCTAGCGACGTTTTTACCAGCCGAAGTTCTAAAGCCACTTGTTATCGTTATATTAACACTTGTTTTAATTTACACGATATTTAAAAAAGATTGGGGAGATGTGCGCACCTTTTCTAAATTGACCTTTGGTAAAGCTATTATTTTTGTTGGCTTATTATTATTAATAGGATTTTACGATGGTTTTTTAGGTGGAGGAACAGGCTCCTTTATGTTATTTGTTTTATTAATGTTTGGATTTGATTTTTTAAGCGCTGCTGGCAATGCGAAAGTACTCAACTTCGCTTCAAATATAGGAGCGTTAATCCTTTTCATTATTTTAGGACAAGTTGATTTCGTGTATGGGTTAATAATGGGTGTAAGTATGATTTTTGGTTCATATTTGGGCGCTCAATTAGCTATAAGTAAAGGTGTCGGCTATGTGAAATTATTATTTATTATAGTCACTGCACTATTAATTTTGAAAAACACATACGATTATATTATGCAATTACTAGGGAAATAGTACTTTCAATTTATTGAGTCTAAGCATGTAATAGTATCAATTAATTGATTTAAGATTTACTACTGTCGTATTATTTATTATAGATAGAATTTAAAATCAATCTTGGAGGTCATAACAACATGGCACAAATTACTTTTAAAAATAATCCTATTCATTTATTAGGAACAGAGGTTTCAGAAGGACAACAAGCTCCAGATTTTAAAGTATTAGATAATGATTTAAATGAAGTAGATTTAAGTCATTTTGAAGGGCAAAAGAAATTAATCAGCGTAGTACCTTCAATTGATACGGGTGTATGTGATCAACAAACACGTAAATTTAACGAGGAAGCTTCTCAAGAAGATGGTGTCGTTTTAACTATTTCAGCTGACTTACCATTTGCTCAAAAAAGATGGTGTGCGTCTAATGGTTTAGACAATGTTATTACTTTAAGCGACCATAAAGACTTATCTTTCGGTGAGAATTACGGTGTAGTAATGGAAGAGTTACGTCTCTTAGCACGTTCAGTTTTCGTTTTAGACAAAGAGAACAAAGTAGTTTATAAAGAATTAGTAAGTGAGGGTACGGATTATCCTAACTTTGAAGCGGCTTTAGAGGCTTATCGTAATATTTAATGATTGCATAAATAAATGTTTAAAAAGACATAAATTCAAGTGTCCATATTTATTTCAAAAACAAGAATGTAGAAAGAGATGTTACATTTTAAAGAAATAAAATTTATGGACGCTTTTTTGTTGGAAAGGAAGTTTATATGACTGAAGAACAAACTATTATGGAAACATTATTCCGTACTTTAGATGAGAAAGCTAAAACTTTAAATGAAGAAAATGGCCAAAGTTTTATTGAAAATTTAGGTTTAGCTATGGAAGATGTTTATCAAAATAAAAGAGAGTTACTCGAACAAGCAACGTTACAAGATAGACGTAAAGCATTTCAATTTGCTTATTTAAGTCTTTTACAAGAAGAAACAATTCAAGCGAATCATCAAATTACTCCTGATTCAATAGGATTGATATTAGGATTCTTAGTTCAAAAGTTTACAAAAGACAGTGATGAACTACATATTGTTGACATTGCAAGTGGGGCAGGACATTTAAGTGCTTCAGTTAATGAAGTGTTAAAAGAGACGACAGTCATGCATCACTTAATTGAAGTGGATCCCGTCTTATCTAGAGTAAGTGTACATCTAGCAAACTTCTTAGAAATACCATTTGATGTCTATCCTCAAGATGCGATTATGCCGTTACCTTTAGAAGAAGCAGATGTCGTTATTGGAGATTTCCCAATTGGGTATTATCCAGTGGATGAACGTAGCAAAGAAATGAAATTAGGCTTTAAAGAAGGTCATAGTTATTCTCATCACTTATTAATTGAGCAAGCTATTACAGCTTTAAAAGCTACTGGATATGCCTTTTTAGTCGTACCTAGCAATATTTTTGAAGATGAGAATGTAAAACAGTTAGAAAATTTCATTGCTACAGAAACAGAAATGCAAGCGTTTCTTAATTTACCTAAGACTTTATTTAAAAATGAGAAAGCGCGTAAATCTATTTTAATTTTACAAAAGAAAAAAGTAAATGAAACTAAGCCAGTAGAAGTCTTACTTGCTAATATTCCAGACTTCAAAAATCCAAATCAATTTCAAGGATTTATTAGTGAGTTAAATCAATGGATGGATGAAAATCATCATAAAAAATAAACTGTCATATTCTTGAATTATAACTGTATTAATGGTTAAATAAATATGGATATTTAATTAATAAATTGGAGGACAATAATTTATGTCTAAATTAGTTTTAGCGATTAATGCTGGTAGTTCTTCTTTGAAATTCCAACTTATTAGAATGCCTGAAGAAGAATTAGTTACTAAAGGATTAATCGAACGTATTGGTATTAAAGATTCAATTTTTACTGTTGAAGTTAACGGTGAAAAAGTTAAAGAAGTTCGCGATATTAAAGATCACGAAGAAGCAATTAACATCATGTTAGATAGCTTCAAAAAACATGGTATCATCGAAGATATTAATGATATTGTTGGTACTGGTCACCGCGTTGTACACGGTGGTGAATTATTCCCTGAATCAGCTTTAGTAACTGACGAAGTGGAACAACAAATTGAATCACTAAGTGAATTAGCACCATTACACAACCCTGCTAACTTAATGGGTATTCGTGCATTCAGAAAATTATTACCAAACATTCCTCACGTAGCTGTGTTTGATACTTCATTCCATCAAACTATGCCTGAGCAATCATACTTATACAGCTTACCTTACCAATATTACGAAGATTATGGTATTCGTAAATATGGCTTCCACGGTACAAGTCATAAGTATGTATCACAACGTGCGGCTGCAATTTTAGATAAACCAATTGAAGAATTACGTATTATTTCTTGTCATATTGGTAACGGTGCATCTATCGCAGCTGTTGATGGTGGAGAGTCTATCGATACTTCAATGGGATTCACTCCATTAGCAGGTGTAACAATGGGTACACGTTCTGGTAACATTGACCCAGCGTTAATTCCATTCATTATGCAAAAAACAGATCAAACTGCTGAAGAAGTATTAAATGTATTAAATAAAGAATCTGGTTTACTTGGTATCTCAGGTACTTCAAGTGACTTACGTGACCTTGAAAGTGATGCTGAAGAAGGTAAAGAACGTGCTCAATTAGCACTAGACGTTTTCGCTTCAAGAATCCACAAATACATTGGTTCTTATGCTACTAGAATGCATGGCGTAGACGTTATTGTCTTCACTGCTGGTGTAGGTGAAAATTCATCAACAGTACGTGCTAAAGTATTAGAAGGTTTAGAATTCATGGGTGTTTATTGGGATCCTAAGAAAAATGAAGCTATTCGTGGCGAAGAAGCTTTCATTAACTACCCACATTCACCAGTAAAAGTAATTGTAATTCCAACTAACGAAGAAGTTATGATTGCAAGAGACACTGTAAAATTCGGTGAATTATAATATATAATATTGGCCATGATTATGTCTTTTAAAGATGTGATCATGGCATTTTTTATGACGTTATTGAAATAGAAAAGGGCACCTATGGAAACAAGGTGCCCTTTTAAAAATTAAATAATTATTTTGAAATTATGAATATTGTTGTCTAAATTCTGGTGTAGCCACTTCTGGATGGAAGTCTTCTGGGATTTCTTCAGTACGTACTACTAATACATCACAAGGTGAGTGACGTACGATAGCTTCAGATACAGAACCGACAATAAATCGTTCTACTGCATTTAAACCTGAAGTACCACACATAATTAAATCTACCTTAAGTTCGCTTGCTAATTTTTTAGGGATAATAGCTTTAGGTGAACCAAATTCTAAGCGTGTTTCTACATTAGCTACTCCAGCACGTGTTGCTACTTCTTGATAACCTTTTAATAACTCTTCAGAGAAACCACGAGATTTCTCAGTGAATTGTGCATCATAAACTTCATATGAAGAATATGTTCTTGAATCAATAATGTTTACAATAGTTAATTTGGCGTCGTTACGTTTAGCTACGTCTACAGCTTTGTTGAAAGCCCACTCTGCTTCGTGTGAACCATCAACTGCGATTAAAATGTTTTTATAAGTTAACATCTTAATAACCCCCTTAGCTTTTCTTACTTATAGTTTACCACAACTTTCAGAATATTTAATATTTATATTTTAACAATAATGTGTACATTTTCTGATTGCGCTTTCATTGGTTTAGCGTTACGATAGTGTTGGAGGTGGATGGAATGAAAATTGGTATTCCAAAAGAAATAAAAAACAACGAAAACAGAGTTGGTTTATCACCAAGTGGTGTACATGCATTAGTTGAACAAGGACATACAGTTCTTGTGGAAAAAGATGCAGGTTTAGGTTCATACTTTGAAGATGTAGATTACGAAAAAGCAGGTGCAGAAATCGTATCTGATCAATCTTCAGCTTGGGATGTAGAAATGGTTATCAAAGTTAAAGAACCTTTAGAAGAAGAGTATAAATACTTCAGAGAAGGATTAATCTTATTCACATACTTACATCTAGCTAATGAAGAAAAATTAACTCAAGCGTTAGTTGATAATAAAGTAGTAGGTATTGCATACGAAACGGTTCAATTACCTGACCGTTCATTACCATTATTAACACCAATGAGTGAAGTAGCAGGACGTATGTCTGCTCAAGTAGGTTCAGAATTCTTACAAAAAATTAACGGCGGAATGGGAATTTTACTTGGCGGAGTACCTGGAGTACCAAAAGGTAAAGTAACTATCATCGGTGGCGGTCAAGCTGGTACTAATGCTGCTAAAATCGCTTTAGGTTTAGGTGCAGATGTTACTATCTTAGACGTTAATCCTAAACGTTTAGCGGAATTAGAAGATTTATTTGATGGTCGTGTAAACACGATTATGTCTAATCCATTAAATATCGAAGAAGCGGTTAAACAAAGTGATTTAGTTATCGGTGCCGTTCTTATTCCTGGTGCTAAAGCGCCAAGCTTAGTAACTGAAGATATGATTAAAGAAATGAAAGACGGTTCAGTAATCGTTGATATCGCTATCGACCAAGGTGGTATCTTTGAAACAACTGATAAGATCACTACTCATGATGATCCTACTTACGTTAAACATGGTGTAGTTCATTATGCTGTTGCAAATATGCCAGGTGCCGTACCACGTACATCTACAATCGCTTTAAATAATGCAACATTACCTTATGCTCAATTATTAGCAAATAAAGGTTACCGTGAAGCATTTAAAGCTAACCATGCATTATCTTTAGGTCTAAATACTTATAAAGGTCATGTCACTCATAAAGGTGTAGCTGAAGCATTTAATTTAGAATACACTACTATTGAAGACGCTTTAAAAGAAGACTAATCGATTATATTAAAATAAAAATCCAGTTGAGAGGGAATTACCTATCTCAACTGGATTTTTAATTATTTTTCATAATGAGTTAGAATTTCATAACCATCTTCAGTCACTAATATATCATCTTCGATACGAACCCCCGCTACGCCGGGTACATAAATGCCAGGTTCAATAGTAATGACCATGCCTACTTCTAACTTGTTATTGTTTGTACTTGAAACATCTTGATATTCATGTTCCTCAAGTCCTAAACCATGACCTAGGCGGTGAGGGAAATAATCACCATAACCAGCATTTGAGATGATATCACGTGCAACTTTGTCAATTTCATTTAATGGCACACCCGCTTGAATTGATTGAATCGCTTCTGTTTCGGCTTCCAACACAATATTATAAATTTCTTGAGCTTTGTCTGAAGGTGTTCCAAATTTTACAGTACGCGTCATATCACTACAGTAATGATTGTAAATAACACCTAAATCGAACAGAACATATTCATTATCATTTAATGTTCGATCACCTGGTGTCCCATGAGGAGAAGCGGCATGATCACCGAATAAAACCATAGTGTCAAAACTCATTTCACTCACACCGAACTTTTTAATTTCATTTTCAATATGATTAACAACTTCTCGTTCTGAAACGCCAACTTCTAAGAAATTAACGCCAATTTCAATGCATTTATCAGCTAACTCAGCTGCTTTCTTAATGTCATTAATTTCATCATTATTCTTAATATTTCTTAAATTTTTAATCGTCTGATCAATGTCACCATATTCAGTGACATTGAAATTTTCAGTAAGTTCACGTTGACGTTTAACAGTTAAATGTTCACTTTCGATTAATAATTTGCTAAACGAATGGGGTTCTATATCAAATGGATTTTCTGTATCTAAGTAACCAATGATTTTACCGTCAAAAGATGACGCTTTAGCCTCTTCAACTTCCATTTTAGGACAATAAAGTGTCTTTTCGCCTGAGGCAGTAATTAACACTGCTAATAATCTTTCGTGAGGTTCACTTCTATAACCTGTAAAATAAAAGACATTAAGTGGAGTTGTAATCCATGCGGCATCAGCATTTTCGTTATGTAACGCTTTAGTAATTTCATCTATCTTAGTCATAAAACAATTCTCCTCCTTCAATACTTTGACTTTAATTTTACGTCTAAAACAGAATTAATTCAAAATTATTGAATAATTTCAGAAGAGACTTCTTTTATATTTTTCTGAAAATGTAAACAAGAGTTGATACGTTTTCTCAGGCATTTTAGTTAAAAAGTGTTATAAAATTTATTTGCTAGGGTATACTACAATTAAACAAGCTATTAGGAGGCTATCAATATGAAACTTTCATTTCATGGTCAATCTACTATTTATTTCGAAGGAAATGGAAAAAAAGTAATTGTAGATCCGTTTATATCTGGAAATGACAATTGTGATTTAGATGAACAAAGATTAGATGTGGATTACATTATCTTAACGCATGGTCATGCTGATCACTTTGGCGATGTAGTTGAGCTTGCTAACCGTAACCATGCTACTGTTATTGGTTCAGCAGAATTACAAGGTTATTTATCAACATATCATGGTGTTGAGAATGTTCACGGTATGAATATTGGAGGCAAAGCGAAGTTTGATTTTGGTACGATTAAATATGTTCAAGCATTCCACAGTTCAAGCTTCACGCACGAAGATGGTATTCCAGTTTATCTAGGTATGCCAATGGGTGTGATTATTGAAACTGAAGGTAAAACAATTTATCACACTGGAGACACAGGTTTATTTAGTGATATGAAATTAATTGCAGAACGCCATCCTGTAGATGTTTGTTTTGTACCAATTGGTGATAACTTTACAATGGGTATTGATGATGCTAGCTATGCAATTAATGAATTTATCAAACCTAAAATTTCAGTACCAATTCACTACAATACTTTTCCATTAATCGAACAAAACCCTCAAGAATTTAAAGATGCAGTAACAGAAGGGGAAGTTCAAATTTTAAAACCTGGTGAATCTGTAGAGTTTTAATATAAATAGATAAAATAATGTTGAATTCTTGGTTTACGATAAACAGAAAAACTCCTATTATATGAGTGGACAATACATGTTTTAAGTCACTCTATAATAGGAGTTTTCTAATAGTGAATAAAGTCATTTAACAATTAATACTGGAATAGTTGCACGTTTAGCTACTTTATGGCTTACACTACCAAGTACAAATTTCTTTTGAAGCTCTGCTTTACGGTTACTTAATACAACGATTTCGTATTTACCGCTATTGGCATGTTTTACAAGTTCATCTTTAGGATTGCCTCGAACTATAATTTGATCATATTTAATGCCATAATCATCTAAAATATTGCGTGTTTTTTCAAGTTCTTCGCTACGTTTATCAGTTAATTCATCTAGATGTGTACCTGCTTTGATAGAAGCTTGAGCATCTTGTTCTCCAATTGCATTAAGAATCGTAACTACCGTATCTTCACCTGCTAATTTTGATACTTCTTTTAACGCTTTCTCATTTTTTAAATGAGTATCGACACCTAATAATATATGTTTATACATAGGACATTCCTCCTTTAATATAATTATATATAGGAT
Source organism: Staphylococcus sp. NRL 16/872 (assembly GCF_022815905.2). NCBI lineage: Bacteria > Bacillati > Bacillota > Bacilli > Caryophanales > Staphylococcaceae > Staphylococcus > Staphylococcus sp. NRL 16/872. The sequence goes on from NZ_CP119327.1 coordinate 1,178,088, forward strand.
AAATTAATTTTTCCAATAAATATATTTATAATTATTAAATAACTTCAATCGTTAAATTATTAAGAGGTTATTATTTTTATTCTGAAAATGTGTAAATTATAAATTGAAATAAGCGTATTTTCAAAATCGATTTTTTTAGGTGGAAAAGTTATAATATACAAGACACTGTCTATTTTAGAGAGGTATATGAATGACTAAACATGAACAAATAATAGCGTATATTGAATCGTTAAAAATCGGACAAAAAATTTCAGTTCGAAAAATTGCGAAGGTAATGAATGTATCTGAAGGCACTGCTTATAGAGCCATTAAAGATGCAGGTCAATTAGGGTTGGTAACTACGATTGATAGGGTAGGCACCGTACGCATTGATAAGAAAAATCGTGAAGAAATTGAAAATTTAACGTTTAATGAAATTCTTAAAATTATCGATGGTGAAGTTATCGGTGGCAAAAATGGTTTGAGTAAAAGTGTGTCCAAATTTGCGATAGGCGCAATGGAACTTAAAGATGTCGTTAAATATATCAGTCATCAAACATTGCTTATTGTAGGAAACCGTCCTGATGTCCAATTAGAAGCTTTAAAAAAAGGTAGTGGTGTACTCATTACAGGAGGGTTCAAAACCTCTCAAAAAATAATCGATTATGCCAATAGTCACAATTTACCAATTCTATCTTCAAATTATGATACATTTTTAGTGGCCAATATCATAAATAGAGCAATGTATAATCAAATGATTCGAAAAGAAATATTAATCGTAAATGATATTGTTAAGCCTATTAATGATATGACCGTTGTCTTTGACGAAATGGGTCTTGAAGATTATAAAGCACGGGCGAAAGTTACAGGCCACTCGCGCTTTCCAGTAGTGGATAAAAATTGGAAACTAGTGGGTATAATTACTAGTAAAGAGACTATTCACATGCAAGTTGGGGACACTGTGAGTAAAGTGATGACGAAACGACCTATTAATGTTGAATTAACAACCACTGTAGCGAGTTGTGCGCATCTTATGATTTGGGAAGGTATCGAAATTTTACCAGTAACTACTAAAAATAGAAAAGCAATTGGGGTAATTACAAGAGATGATGTACTAAAAGCGATGCAATTACTTGGTCGACAACCTCAAATTGGAGAAACAATTAATGACCAAATTGCTAAACATATTACAATCACCCAAAATGACATTACTGTTGAAATTTCTCCATTATTAACTAATCAGTATGGCACATTAAGTAAATCAGTATTTGTAGCCATTATTGAAGAAACGATTAAACATGAACTACGTAAATTTAAAAAAGTAGACGTAATGATAGAAAGTTTAAATATTATTTACATAAAAACTGTACCTATTGAAACCTTTATTAATGTTTCATATAACATGTTAGATGTCGGCCGAAACTTTGCAAAATTAGAAGTTGCTATGATGAGTGGTAACGAGAGGGTGGCCAATGCTATGATTATTGTCCAAATGTTCGAAGATTTTTAATCAATTGTCATGGTATGTATTTGCGAATACATTTTAAAAAAATAAAACTTGAGGAGCAATCATTTATGGTAGAAATATTTAATGAAATTATGCGAAAAATTGAAGAAGCGGAAACGATTATTATTCATAGACACGTACGTCCAGATCCGGATGCTTATGGTTCTCAACTTGGATTGAAGTTATATTTAGAACACAAATTTCCAGAAAAAAACATTTTTGCCGTAGGAGAATCTGAAGTGTCCCTTGAATTTATTGGAAGTTTAGATGAAATAGCGGATGAGGTTTACGAAGAGGCGCTAGTGATTGTTTGTGATACGGCCAATGCTCCACGTATTGATGACCAAAGATACGGGGATGGTAGAGGATTGATTAAAATTGACCACCATCCAGCGATAGACCAATATGCAGAAATCAATTATGTGAATACTGAAGCGTCCTCTACGAGTGAAATAATATTTGATTTTATTACGCATTTTAATGATGTTAATATTATTGATACTGATGTGGCACGTGTTTTGTATCTAGGTATAGTAGGCGATACTGGCAGATTCATGTTTAATAATACAACACCACATACGATGGAAGTAGCGAGTCAATTATTAAAATTCCCATTCGATCATAATGTAGAACTAAATAAAATGGCGGAAAAAGATCCTAAAGTGATGCCATTCCAAGGTTATATCTTCCAAAACTTTGAGTTGAGTGAAGATCATGCATTTTGCCAAGTGAGAATTACTAAAGAAATCTTAGAAGAATATCAATTATTACCAAATGAAGCATCTCAATTTGTAAATACTGTAGCTGATATTCAAGGGTTAAAAATTTGGGTGTTTGCTGTTGATGAGGGAGATCAAATAAGATGTCGTGTACGTTCTAAAGGCATCGTTATTAATGATGTAGCAAATCAATTTGGTGGAGGTGGTCACCCGAACGCGTCAGGTGTCTCTGTTTATAGTTGGGAAGAATTTGACAAGTTAGCAGAAGCATTACGCCAAAAATTATAAAATGAAAGGAAGTCATATATGGTTGCACATTTAAATATTCATACAACGTATGATTTATTATATTCCAGTTTAAAAATCGATGATGTTGTTAAAAAAGCGCAACAAAATGGTTATGAGGCGTTAGCGATAACTGATACAAATGTTTTATATGGCTTCCCTAAATTTTATGATGCTTGCATCGAATATAATATTAAACCGATATTTGGTATGACGATTCACCTATCAAATGGCCTATATACCATTGAAACTGTGTTGCTTGCTCGAAATAATGAGGGATTAACCGCTCTATATCAATTATCTTCTGCCATTAAAATGAAAGACAAAGATCTTGTGCCATTAGAATGGCTACACAAATATAGTGCGAATCTTGCCATCATTTTTAAAGATGCCAAGAAAGAACATCAAGGCATTATAAATGAATTTATTAATAATGAAGCAACATATATTAATCACACAAGTGAGGTATCGTTTTATAATTTAAAAGTGGTTTGGATAAAAAATGCTAGATATCTTAATCCGGAAGATATTGATACGATACCTGCTCTAGAGGCCATTAAGAATAATACGAAGTTAGATTTAGTAAGTGATGTTGAAAATATTGAAGAACATTTTTTCTCCAAAGAAGAACTACAAAAGATACAATTAGCTGATGAAATCTGGAATAACACCTCAGAGCTTGCAAAACAATGTAAAGCTAATATTGAATATCATCAAGATTTATTACCTAAATTTGAGACTCCTACTGGCGAAAGCTCTAAAGACTATTTATGGTCAATATTACAGCAAAAACTACAAGAATTTAATTTACATCAAGACGAACGCTATGAGAGTCGCTTAAACCATGAGTATGAAATCATAACGGATATGGGATTTGAAGATTATTTCTTAATTGTAAGTGACTTAATTCATTACGCGAAAACGCATGACGTTATGGTAGGACCAGGTCGAGGATCCTCAGCTGGTTCACTGGTAAGTTATTTGCTTGGAATTACTACGATCAACCCAATTCAATATCATTTGCTTTTTGAACGATTCTTAAATCCTGAACGTGTAACGATGCCAGATATTGACATAGATTTTGAAGATACTAGACGTGAAAGAGTAATACATTACGTTCAAGAAAAATATGGAGAACATCATGTATCGGGGATTGTTACATTTGGCCATTTGTTGGCGAAAGCTGTAGCTAGAGATGTAGGGCGTATCATGGGGTTTGACGATATAACTTTAAATGAAATTTCTAAACTTATTCCTCATCGATTGGGTATCACTTTAGAAGTTGCATATCAAAACGATGATTTTAAACAATTTGTTCATCGTAATCACCGTCATGAAAAATGGTATGAAATCAGTCGTAAATTAGAAGGATTACCTAGACATACTTCTACTCATGCAGCAGGGATTATTATCAATGAAAGACCACTTTATAATTATGTGCCTTTAACAACAGGGGATACAGGTTTATTAACTCAATGGACGATGACTGAAGCGGAACGATTAGGCTTATTGAAGATTGACTTTTTAGGGTTACGAAATCTTTCAATTATTCATCAAATTGTTACACAAGTTAAGAAAGATATGAATATCGATATTGATATTGAAAAAATTCCTATGGATGATAAAAAAGTATTTACACTACTTTCTAATGGAAATACAACAGGTATCTTTCAATTAGAATCAGAGGGAGTTAGAAAAGTACTTATCCGACTTCAACCAGAACATTTTGAGGATATTGTCGCAGTCACTTCGTTATATAGACCAGGCCCAATGGAAGAAATACCTACATATATTTCAAGAAGGCATAAGCAAAGTGAAATTCAATATTTGCATCCTGATTTAGAACCCATTTTAAAGAGCACGTATGGTGTCATTATTTATCAAGAGCAAATTATGCAAATCGCTAGTAAGTTTGCGAGCTTCAGTTACGGTCAAGCAGATATTTTGCGCCGAGCAATGAGTAAAAAAAATAGGACAGTATTAGAAAATGAACGTCAAAATTTTATAAACGGCGCAGTGCAAAATGGATATGATGAAAAGATTAGTAAGCAAATTTTTGATTTGATACTTAAATTTGCTGACTATGGTTTCCCAAGAGCACATGCTGTTAGTTATTCAAAGATTGCCTATATCATGTCTTATCTTAAAGTACATTATCCTAATTATTTTTATGCAAATATACTTAGTAATGTAGTAGGTAATGAAAGTAAAACAGCAACAATTATTGATGAAGCTAAAAGTCAAAACTTAAATATTTTGCCTCCAGACATTAATAAAAGTCATTGGTTTTATAAAGCTACAGAATCTAATATATATTTATCGCTTGGTGCAATTAAAGGTGTAGGTTACCAAAGTGTTAAATCTATCGTAGATGAACGTTATCAAAATGGTGATTTTAAAGACTTTTTTGACTTTGCTAGAAGAATACCTAAACGAATTAAAACACGTAAATTATTTGAGGCATTAATATTTGTAGGTGCATTTGATACTTTTGGCAAGACAAGGGCTACATTATTGACGGCGATTGATCAAGTATTAGATGGAGTTTCAGATGTAGCACATGATGATTTTTTATTTGATATGTTGACGCCTAAACAAACTTATCAAGACAAAGAGGAACTCAATGATCAAATGATTAGCAATTATGAGAAAGAATATTTAGGATTTTATATTTCAAATCATCCTGTAGAAAAATTATTTAATAAAAAACAATACTTAGGTATTTTTACACTTAAACATCACACGAATTTTCTACCGATTTTAGTTCAAATAGATAGAATTAAGCAAATTCGAACTAAAAACGGTCGAAATATGGCTTTTTTAACGTTAAATGATGGCCGTAATATGATGGATGGAGTAATCTTTCCTGAAAAATTTAAACATTATGAAACAGATTTAAAAGAAAATGAACTTTATGTTGTGTCTGGTAAATTTGAAAAAAGAAACGAACAAATTCAACTGATTGTTAACCAGTTAATTACTATTAATGAGTATGAGGAAAAACATATAAAAAAAGCAAAGAGAATTATTATTAGAAATGTAAAAGAGCTTGAAGAGATACAACAACATCTTTCATTTAACAAAGAAAATGATATAGAAGTACTGATTTATAATGAAGCATCTAATGAAACGACTTCACTAGGATTTATTAAAAGAGATAGAGAATATTTAAGTCATTTTATTAATCTCTTTGAACCTAGGGATATTAGAATTGTATAGCTTTTACAAGCAAAAAAATTGTGATATAGTTAACTGATGATTAATAAGATAAGATCATCAGTTAATTTCATTTTATGAACACAATTGAGTTAATATAACAAATTGATTGTTCACAACTTTTGTTTTAAAATACAGATTATTAACAGGGGCTGATTTGATGTCTTTAAGAGATGACGCTTTACAAATGCACAAAGAAAATCAAGGTAAATTAGAAATAATGCCTAATGTAAAGGTAACGAATAAAGAAGAATTGAGCTTAGCTTACTCACCTGGTGTAGCTGAGCCTTGTAAAGAGATTCATGAAGATCCTCGTACTGTATATGACTATACTATTAAAAGAAATACAGTTGCTGTTGTAACAGATGGTACAGCGGTATTAGGTTTAGGGAATATCGGCGCCGCAGCAAGCATTCCAGTTATGGAAGGAAAAGCAGTTTTATTTAAAAGTTTTGCAGGTATTAATGGCGTGCCAATTGCCTTAGATACAACTGATACTGAAGAAATTATCAAAACAGTTAAATTAATCTCTCCAAATTACGGTGGCATCAATCTAGAAGACATTTCAGCGCCACGTTGTTTTGAAATCGAAGAAAGATTAAAGAAAGAAGCTAATATTCCAGTATTTCATGATGACCAACATGGTACTGCCATCGTTACAATGGCGGGTTTAATCAATGCTTTAAGAATTGTCGATAAAGATTTATCTGATATTAAAGTAGTACTTAATGGCGCAGGCGCGGCAGGCATTGCCATCGTAAAATTATTAGATGCATACGGTGTTAGAAATATGATTATGTGTGATTCTAAAGGTGCTATATATGAAGGACGTTCTTATGGCATGAATGCGACTAAAGATTTTGTTGCTAAATTTACGAATAAAGATAAAATTGACGGCTCATTAGAAGATGTTATTAAAGATGCAGATGTTTTTATCGGTGTATCCGTAGCAGATTTATTATCTAAGGAAATGGTACAGACTATGGCCGATGATGCTATTATCTTTGCTATGGCTAACCCCAATCCAGAGATTAAACCTGATGACGCTAAAGAAGCTGGCGCTAAAGTAATTGGTACTGGTCGTTCAGATTTCCCAAATCAAATTAATAATGTACTTGCATTCCCAGGTATCTTTAGAGGTGCATTAGAAACGGAATCTACTAATATTAATGAAGATATGAAAAAAGCAGCTGTTGAAGCGATTGCTAATTTAATTGAAGAAGATGAATTAAATCCAGATTATTGTATTCCTGGACCTTTCGATAAAAGAGTAGCACCTTCAGTTGCACGTGAAGTTGCAAAAACAGCAATGGAAACAGGCGTAGCTCGTATTGATGTTGACCCTCAAAAAGTGTACGATAAAACAATGAAATTAACTGATTTAAAATAATAACACAAATTGTTAGATTTACAGAGAAATTATGACTTAATTTTAATTTGTTCATAGTTTCTCTCTAATATTTTGCAAGCTTTAACAATTGCAAATTCAACATTTTGGTAAACTATATGGTTGTTTGATAGGTTACGTGGAGGTTTACACATGTTTAAAGACTTTTTTAATAGAAGTAGTAAGAAAAAGAAATATTTAACAGTACAAGATTCAAAACAAAATGAAGTACCTGCAGGGATTATGACTAAATGTCCTAAATGTAAAAAAATTATGTATACAAAAGAATTATCAGAAAATCTAAACGTATGCTTTAATTGTGATCATCATATTGCATTACCTGCATATAAAAGAATTGAAGCAATTTCAGATGAACACAGCTTTAAAGAATTTGATAAAGGAATGACATCTGCTAATCCTTTAGATTTCCCTGGGTATCAAGAAAAAATTGAAAAAGATCAAAAGAAAACTGATTTAAAAGAAGCTGTCGTTACCGGTACTGCACAATTAGAAGGCATTAAATATGGCGTAGCTGTTATGGACGCACGTTTCAGAATGGGTAGTATGGGTTCTGTCGTTGGTGAAAAAATTTGTCGTATTATTGATTACTGTACAGAGCATCGTTTGCCATTCATATTATTCTCAGCTAGCGGTGGCGCGAGAATGCAAGAAGGTATCATTTCATTAATGCAAATGGGTAAAACCAGCGTGTCTTTAAAACGTCATTCTGATGCTGGATTACTATATATTTCTTACTTAACTCATCCGACAACAGGTGGTGTATCAGCAAGTTTTGCTTCTGTAGGGGATATTAACTTGAGTGAACCCAAAGCTTTAATTGGCTTTGCTGGTCGCAGAGTAATTGAGCAAACAATTAATGAGAAATTACCAGATGATTTCCAAACTGCTGAATTTTTATTAGAGCATGGTCAATTAGATAAAGTTGTACATCGTAAAGAAATGAAAGCGACACTTGCTCAAATTTTAAAAATGCACCAAGAGGTGAAACCGAATGCTTGATTTTGAAAAACCATTATTTGATATAAAAAGTAAAATTGAATCTTTAAAAGAATCTCAAGAAAAAAATGATGTAGATTTACAAGATGAAATTGACTTATTAGAAGCATCACTTGAAAGAGAAACTAAGAAGATTTATACAAATTTAAAACCGTGGGATAGAGTACAAATTGCACGTTTACAAGAAAGACCTACTACACTTGATTATATTCCTCATATTTTTGATTCTTTCATTGAGTTACATGGAGACAGAAATTTCAGAGATGATCCAGCAATGATAGGTGGTATTGGTTATTTAAATGAACAAGCAGTAACGGTGATAGGTCAACAACGTGGGAAAGACACCAAAGATAATATTTATAGAAATTTTGGTATGGCACATCCAGAAGGATATCGTAAAGCTTTAAGATTAATGAAACAAGCTGAAAAATTTAATCGTCCGATTTTTACATTTATCGACACTAAAGGCGCATATCCAGGTAAAGCTGCTGAGGAAAGAGGTCAAAGTGAATCTATTGCTAGAAATTTAGTTGAAATGGCTTCACTTAAAGTTCCGGTAATCGCTATTGTTATAGGTGAAGGCGGTAGTGGTGGTGCACTAGGTATTGGAATCTCAAACAAAATATTAATGCTTGAAAATAGTACGTATTCAGTTATTTCTCCTGAAGGTGCATCAGCCTTATTATGGAAAGATAGTTCATTAGCTAAAATGGCTGCTGAAACAATGAAAATCACTGCAAAAGATTTATATCAATTAAAAGTTATTGATGAAGTCATTAATGAACCACTTGGTGGTGCTCATAATAATATCGAACAGCAGGCGAAAGAAATTAAAACAGCATTTGTTAAACATTTAGATGAACTAAATAAACAAAGCGCTGAGGAATTAGTCGAAAATAGATTTAATAAATTTAGAAATATCGGTTCTTATATTGAAAATTAATGATAGAAACTAGAAATCAATACTTTGGTTTCTAGTTTTTTTATATTGAATAAGTTAATTTTCATATATAAAACGTTTACATCAATATAATACACCTATATTAATGGAACACCTAAAAAAATTGTGGTAATTTATTACTAAAGATAATTCTAGTAAGGAAAGGGTATGTCGTCATGAAGAAAATTGCGGTATTAACAAGTGGTGGAGATTCACCAGGCATGAACGCTGCTGTAAGAGCAGTAGTGCGTAAGGCGATTTATAATGATATTGAAGTTTATGGAATTTATCAAGGTTATCAAGGTTTATTAGACGATGATATTCATAAACTTGAATTAGGCTCAGTTGGAGACACTATCCAACGTGGAGGCACTTTCCTTTACTCTGCTAGATGTCCACAATTCAAAGAAGCGAGTGTTCGTAAAAAAGGGATAGAGAATTTACACAAGCATGGAATTGAAGGTTTAGTTGTAGTAGGTGGAGATGGTAGTTACCGAGGGGCACAACGTATCAGTGAAGAAACTAAAGATATTAAAACTATAGGGATTCCGGGTACAATTGATAATGATATTAATGGTACGGATTTCACGATTGGTTTTGATACTGCTTTAAATACAATCATTGATTGCGTAGATAAAATTCGAGATACAGCATCAAGTCATGCTAGAACTTTTATTGTCGAAGTAATGGGTCGTGACTGTGGGGATTTAGCACTGTGGGCTGGCTTATCAGTAGGAGCTGAAACGATATTAGTACCAGAAGCGCATACAGATATTAAAGATATTGCTGAAAAAATAGAAAAAGGTATTAAGCGTGGCAAAAAACATTCTATAGTGATGGTAGCCGAAGGTTGTATGACTGGACAAGAATGTGCTAATGAATTAATGAAATATATTAATGTAGATGCGCGTGTATCAGTTTTAGGCCATATTCAACGTGGCGGTAGTCCATCAGGTACTGATAGAGTACTTGCTTCACGCTTAGGTGGTTATGCTGTAGAATTATTATTGAAAGGTGAAACAGGTAAAGGCGTTGGTATTAAGAATAATAAGCTAACGGCAACCCCGTTCGAAGACATTTTCAATAAAAATGATCATAAATTTAATACAGATATTTATGAATTAGCAAAAGAGTTATCTATTTAATTTAGGAGGCTTTTATAATGAGAAAGACTAAAATCGTATGTACTATTGGACCTGCATCAGAGTCAGAAGAAATGTTAGAAAAATTAATGAAAGCTGGAATGAACGTTGCACGTTTAAACTTCTCTCATGGTAGTCATGAAGAACACAAAGCGCGTATCGATACCATTCGTAAAGTAGCTAACAAATTAGATAAAACTATTGGAATTCTATTAGATACTAAAGGACCTGAAATTCGCACACATGATATGAAAGATGGCATAATTACTCTTGAAAAAGGTAAAGAAGTTATCGTAAGTATGAATCAAGTAGAAGGAACACCTGAGAAATTCTCAGTGACATACGGTGATTTAATTAACGACGTAGAAGTAGGCTCTTATATCTTACTTGATGACGGTTTAGTTGAATTACAAGTTAAAGACATTGATAAAGATAAAGGCGAAGTTAAATGTGATATTTTAAATACAGGTGAATTAAAAAATAAAAAAGGTGTTAACTTACCAGGTGTTAAAGTTAATTTACCAGGTATCACTGATAAAGATGCTGCAGACATCTTATTTGGTATTAAAGAAGATGTAGATTATATTGCAGCAAGTTTCGTACGTCGTCCAAGTGACGTATTAGACATCCGTGAAATCCTAGAGAGAGAGAATAATCACAATATTACAATTTTTCCTAAAATAGAGAACCAAGAAGGTATTGATAATATCGAAGAAATTCTTGAAGTTTCTGATGGTTTAATGGTTGCTCGTGGTGACATGGGGGTTGAAATTCCACCTGAATCAGTACCAATTGTGCAAAAAGATTTAATTAGAAAATGTAATAAACTTGGTAAACCAGTTATTACTGCAACTCAAATGCTTGATTCTATGCAACGTAATCCACGTGCTACACGAGCTGAAGCAAGTGACGTAGCGAATGCAATTTACGATGGTACTGATGCAGTAATGTTATCTGGTGAAACTGCTGCAGGTTTATATCCTGAAGAAGCGGTTAAAACAATGAGAGATATTGCTGTATCTGCTGAAGCAGCTCAAGATTATAAAAAGTTATTATCTGACCGTACTAAATTAGTTGAAACATCTCTTGTAAATGCGATTGGTGTTTCTGTTGCGCACACAGCTTTAAACTTAAATGTTAAAGCAATTGTTGCTGCAACAGAAAGTGGTTCTACAGCAGTAACTATTTCTAAATACCGTCCACATTCAGATATTATTGCAGTTACACCTAGCGAACATACAGCTCGTCAATTAGCATTAGTATGGGGCGCTTATCCTGTGATTAAACAAGGTCGCAAAACTACTGATGATCTTTTAAACAATGCAGTGGCAACAGCTGTTGAAACTGGAAGAGTAAGCAATGGTGACTTAATCATTATTACTGCAGGTGTACCAACTGGTGAACAAGGTACAACTAATATGATGAAATTACATTTAGTAGGTGACGAAATCGCTAAGGGTCAAGGCGTTGGTCGCGGATCAGTAGTTGGTAGAACTATTGTTGCGAATAGCGCACAAGATTTAGAAGATAAAGATTTAAGTGAATCTATCATTGTTACTAATTCTGTAGATGAAACTTTAGTGCCATATGTTGAAAAAGCTGTAGGCTTAATCACAGAAGAAAATGGTATTACATCTCCAAGTGCGATTATAGGACTTGAAAAAGGTATTCCTACTGTGATTGGTGTTGAACATGCTACTAAAGAATTCAAAGATGATATTTTAGTTACAGTAGATGCTGCACAAGGTAAAATCTTTGAAGGCTATGCTAACGTCTTATAATTAAATAGTTAAAGTTATATTATTTATAAAATTTTCTAATAAATACAATAGGCTAAACCATTTTAAATGAATGGTTTAGCCTATTTTTCATATTTAAAGAAATTAAACGTAAATGGGAATTATATATTTTAATATTGAATAATTAGTAAAAAATCATAGTGTAAAATCCGTGCATAATAAAAACCTTAACTTACCCACAGTGGATAAGTTAAGGTTTATGAGCAATTAAATTATTTAGTTCTTTTAGCTACGTTTTTATATCTTAAGTACATTAAACCTAAAATGATAAACCATAATGGTGTTAAGAAAATTGCATTTCTAGTAGTTTCATTTACAAATAATAAACAGAAAACTAAGATAAAGAACACTAGAATCGCATATGCCATATATTTACCACCAGGAAGCTTATAATCAACTTTTTTATGTAGTTCAGGATTTTTTCTATGATAGTTAATATAAGCGATAATAATTAATGCCCACACGATAATAAATAATACAGTTGAAATCGTTGTTACATAAGTAAATACTAAAGTAGCATCAGGGAAGATGTAATTTAGTAAAGCTGTAACTAATAATAATGCTGATGATACAATTATCGCAATATGTGGTACACCGTTTTTATTTGTTTTTCTAAAAGAAGGTGGAGCTTGGTCTTGTTCAGATAATCCAAATAGCATACGACTATTTGAGAAGATACCACTGTTACAAGATGAAGCTGCTGCTGTTAATACTACGAAGTTAATTAAACCTGCAGCAAATGGAATACCAATTAATGAGAATAATCGTACAAATGGACTTTCATTTGGATCAACTTTATCCCACGGAATAATTGACATGATAACTGCTAACGCACCTACGTAGAATACTAAAATTCTTAATGGTACTGCATTAATTGCTTTTGGAATAGTTTTCTCTGGATCTTTTGCTTCTCCTGCTGTAACACCAATCATTTCAATACCTACGAATGAGAATAGTGCCATTTGGAATGACATAAAGAAACCAGAAGCACCATCTGCAAAGATGCCATGTTTATATAAGTTAGTGAAACTTGCATGTCCAAATTGTGTATTGAACGCGAATAACACCATTATTAAACCTACTACTATTAAAGCGATGATAGTAACAATTTTGATAATCGCGAACCAGAATTCTAATTCACCGAATAATTTAGCACTTAATAAGTTAAATGCCATTAATATTAGTACACAAAATAATGCTGAAATCCAGTTCGGAATATTAGGGAACCAGAAACTTACATATTTAGCAACTGCTGTAACTTCTGCCATTCCAGTAATAATCCAACATAACCAATACGTCCAACCAGTTACAAAGCCAGCAAAGGGTCCTATGTATTCATTAGTCACGTCTGCAAAAGAGTGGAAACGAGTGTTCTGAATCATAATTTCTCCGAGACCTCTCATGAACATGAATAACATGAAGCCTATAATAATATAGGTGAATAAAATAGAAGGACCAGTCATTGCTATTGTTTGTCCAGCTCCTAAAAATAACCCTGTACCAATTGCGCCGCCAATAGCAATTAATTGCACATGACGATTACTTAACCCTCTTTGTAATTTTTCTTCAGCCATAAGACAACTCCCTTACATTTAATTAATATTTATTATGCACTTATATAACCAATTCGACAATTACTTTTATAAATTTCTCTAAAAATTCCTTTAATATTTAGTTAATAAATTGTAATCATTCATGATAAAAAAATTGAAATTTCAATATTTTCTTACTAATTGCATTATTAAATTATCTACAAAGCCAATAATAACGGGTAATGTAATAGATATACTCACTAGATGATGTAATGTAATTAACGGTTCAACATAGAAAGCGGGGTATATATTCATTCACAAAATTTAGACAATTAGCTATAATGATGATGAAAGCCATTACATTAAGTTAAAGAAAAGGGGAATTGCTTATGGCAGAATTACAAAAAGGTTTAGAAGGGGTAATTGCAGCTGAAACTAAAATCAGTTCAATTATTGAGAGTCAATTAACATATGCGGGTTATGACATTGACGATTTAGCAGAACATGCGCAATTCGAAGAAGTTATCTTCCTTTTATGGAATTATAAATTACCTACTCAAGACGAATTAGATACATTAAAAGAAAAATTAAATAAATATATGACATTGAACCCAAGAGTGTATAAACACTTTGAAGAATATGCAACTGATAATGTACATCCAATGACTGCTTTACGTACATCAGTTTCTTACATTGCACATTTTGATCCTGATGCTGAGGATGAAACAGAAGAAAATAGAAAAGAAAGAGCAATCCGCATTCAAGCTAAGATTGCATCATTAGTTACTGCATTTGCACGTGTACGAAACGGTAAAGAGCCAGTAAAGCCTAACCCAGAGTTAAGTTATGCTGCAAACTTCCTATATATGTTAAGAGGAGAATTACCAACTGACACAGAGGTTGAGGCATTTAATAAGGCATTAGTTTTACATGCAGACCATGAACTTAACGCCTCAGCATTTACAGCTCGTTGTGCAGTTTCTTCTTTATCTGATATGTATTCAGGGATCGCAGCAGCAGTTGGTTCATTAAAAGGGCCTTTACACGGTGGCGCCAACGAACAAGTTATGAATATGTTATCTGATGTTAAATCAGTGGATGAAGTAGATGCTTATTTAGATGAAAAATTCAAAAACAAAGAGAAAATTATGGGCTTTGGTCATCGTGTATATAAAGATGGAGATCCACGTGCTAAATATTTACGTGAAATGAGTCGTAAAATTACTTCTGAAACTGGAAGAAGCGAATTATATGACATTTCTATTGCTATCGAAAAACGTATGCGTGAAGAAAAAGGTATTATTCCTAATGTAGACTTCTTCAGTGCAACTGTATATCATAGTATGGATATTCCACATAATTTATTCACACCAATTTTCGCAGTAAGTCGTACTTCTGGCTGGACTGCTCATATTTTAGAACAATATCGTGATAATAGAATTATGAGACCACGTGCAAAATATATTGGTGAAAAAGATCGTAAATATCTACCAATAGAAGAAAGATAAGTTTTAATTAGTTAATGAGTTTTAAACATAGTTAAACTTGGAGGTTAAAAGTATGTCTGCAGAAAAAATTACTAGAGCGAATGAAGGATTAAACGTACCAAACGAACCAATCATCCCATTTATTATTGGTGATGGAATTGGCCCAGATATTTGGAAAGCAGCAAGTCGTGTGATTGACGCCGCTGTTGAAAAAGCGTACAACGGCGAAAAACGTATTGAGTGGAAAGAAGTCTTAGCTGGTCAAAAAGCATATGATGAAACTGGTGAGTGGTTACCAAAAGAAACACTAGATACGATAAAAGAATATTTAATCGCGATTAAAGGACCTTTAACTACACCAATTGGTGGAGGTATTCGTTCACTTAACGTAGCTTTACGTCAAGAATTAGATCTATTTACTTGCTTACGTCCTGTACGTTGGTTTAAAGGTGTGCCTTCACCAGTTAAACGTCCTCAAGACGTTGATATGGTTATCTTCCGTGAAAATACTGAAGATATTTATGCTGGCATTGAATTTAAAGAAGGAACTGATGAAGTTAAGAAGGTCATTGACTTCTTGCAAAATGAAATGGGCGCAACTAATATCCGCTTCCCAGAAACTTCTGGAATTGGTATTAAACCTGTTTCAAAAGAAGGAACTGAACGTTTAGTAAGAGCTGCGATCCAATATGCGATTGATAATGATCGTAAAGCTGTGACTTTAGTTCATAAAGGTAACATTATGAAATTCACTGAAGGATCATTTAAACAATGGGGTTATGATGTAGCTCAAAATGAATTTGCAGATAAAGTATTTACGTGGCAACAATATGATGAAATTGTCGAAAAAGATGGTAAAGATGCTGCAAATGAAGCACAAAACAAAGCTGAACAAGAAGGTAAAATCATCATTAAAGATTCAATTGCGGATATCTTCTTACAGCAAATTTTAACACGTCCAGCTGAACATGATGTAGTTGCTACAATGAACTTAAATGGTGACTATATTTCAGATGCTTTAGCGGCACAAGTTGGTGGTATTGGTATCGCACCAGGTGCCAATATTAACTATGAAACTGGACATGCGATTTTCGAAGCAACACATGGTACTGCTCCTAAATACGCAAACTTAAATAAAGTCAATCCTTCATCAGAATTATTAAGTTCTGTATTAATGCTTGAACACTTAGGATGGCAAGAAGCAGCAGATAAAATTACTGATGCTATTGAAGCAACAATTGCTTCAAAAGTCGTAACTTATGACTTTGCGCGTTTAATGGATGGTGCTAAAGAAGTTTCTACATCTGAATTTGCTGATGAACTTATTAAAAATTTAAAATAATAATATAAATGTCTATATGACTCACTCAAAGGCCTTTAATAGGTTTTGAGTGAGTCATCTTTTTTTATAAAATTATATTTTTTTGCCTAAATTTGTTAATATTAAGTTAAGGTTAGTAAAATAATTTCTTAATAAATAGAAAATATTATATTAATTGTTAAGTTTATGTAAATTTAATATGTGGTATGTTATTTTTATTTAAACTTCAGTTATAATGTATTTGAATGTTATTTCTAATCAGGGAGGCACATTATGTCACAAAAAGTATTAGTTGTGGATGACGAACAATCCATTGTAACTTTACTAAAATATAATCTTGAAACAGCTGGTTACATCGTAGAAGTTGCTTACGATGGGGAAGAAGCACTTGAAAAAGTAAATGAAGTTCAACCTGAACTGATTGTTTTAGATGTAATGTTACCGAAAAAAGATGGAATTGAAGTTTGTAAGACGATTCGTTCTGATAAAAACCTTGTTCCAATTTTAATGTTAACGGCTAAAGATGATGAATTTGATCGCGTATTAGGATTAGAATTGGGTGCAGATGACTATATGACTAAACCTTTTTCGCCTAGAGAAGTGGTAGCCAGAGTAAAAGCTATCCTTAGAAGATCGAAGTTTGCTAGTGAAGTAGAAAAAGATGATGTAGATGAAGAAGATATAATAATTGAAAATATTAGAATTAGACCTGAATTCTTTGAAGTTTATAAAGATGACGAGTTACTAGAATTAACGCCTAAAGAATTTGAATTACTTTTATACTTAATCGAAAGACAGGGACGAGTAATTACAAGAGAACATATGCTTAATTCAGTTTGGAATTATGAATTTGCTGGAGATTCTAGGATAGTTGATGTACACATTAGTCATCTAAGAGATAAATTAGAAGAGAATCCTAAGCAGCCTAAATTGATTAAAACTGTACGTGGTTTAGGGTATAAATTAGAAAGACCTAAAGGTTAATGTTAAAGTTTCATCACCGATTACTCCTATTATTAAGTGCTATCACGATTATCAGTTTTATAGGTTTAGGGGCCATTATTCATCATACGATTTATCAAATACTATCTACTACGCAAAGTGCTGAATTAAACCATATTTCTGAGAATTTTCTAAAATTAAATAAGCAAAAAAACAACAAAGAAATTACAAATATCGCATCTGATCAACATTTAACTGTTTATATTTACGAAGATGGTAAAACTATTTATAAGTTAGGTAATCATCAAAAAATAAATAAAAATATAGACAATGCCGCAAATCCATCAGATATTATATATCACAATGAGAATGGGCAACTAAGATACACGTTTAAACATACAGTTAATGATAAAACGATATACATAAGTGGTTTGAATAATGAAATTATTGATCTGCAGAAAAGTATGTGGAAATATTTGTCATTAATCGGAATTATCGTATTATTAGCAATTTATTTAGCAGTTAGAAGTATTAATAGGACATATATTAGACCTATTAATGAAGTTACATATGCAACATCTCTTATTGCGGATGGCTATTACCATGTTAGAGTTCCTGAAAGTAACGTTAAAGAAACAAAAGCCTTATTTGTAACAACGAATGATTTAGCGAGACGACTCCAAAAGCTTAATAACAAACAAAAAATGCAATCTAATCGATTAAAAACAACATTGGAGAATATCCCAAGTTCAGTATTAATGATCGATAAACATGGAGAGATTGTTGTAGCCAATCATTCGTATTATGAAGTATTTAGACCAGAGAAAAAAGTAGAAAGCAAAGATTATACCGCATATTTAGATGAGAAAATACAGCACTTGATACTTGAAGCTTTTAGAACTGAACAAGCAATTTATGATCAAATTGAATTATATATAAATGACGTACATCAAAAATATTTTGATGTTTCATGTCTACCTATCCTCAGTAAATCTAAAAAACGATTACAAGGTTTGGTACTCGTTATGCATGATATTACAAATTTGAAAAAGCTTGAAAACCTTAGACGTGAATTCGTAGCAAATGTTTCTCATGAATTAAAAACACCAATAACGTCAATTAAAGGTTTTGCTGAAACGCTTATTGAAGGTGCTAAAAATGACGAGCAATCTTTAGAAATGTTTTTAAAGATTATCCTAAAAGAATCCAATCGTATTGAATCATTAGTAATGGATTTATTAGATTTATCACATATTGAACAACAAACAGAGCTTGAAACAACTTATGTGAATCTTTCGGAATTAGCCTATAATACGATTGATAACCTTCAAAATCAGGCTAGATATAAAAACATCACTATCAATTCAGAAATTGAAAAAGATGTGATAATTGAAGCTCATGAGAATAAATTAGCTCAAGTCATTACCAACTTATTGTCTAATGCCATCAATTACTCTCTTGAAGATAATAAGGTCATTGTTAGAGTTTATCGAGAAGACATTAAAGTCAATTTAGAAATCCAAGATTTTGGTATTGGTATTGATAAAGAGGATCAAAAACATATTTTTGAAAGATTTTATCGTGTTGATAAAGCGCGCAGTCGTGATTCAGGCGGAACAGGATTAGGGCTATCAATTACTAAGCATATTGTAGAAGCACATCATGGTACGATAAATGTTGATAGTCAACCTGGTGAAGGTTCATTATTTAGAGTGTCATTTATAGATGAAAAACAATAAATATTTATTTACCTGTTTATTTGGAAAGCACAAATAAACAGGTTTTTTTATATTTGGATTTACTATAAAATCATTCATTCGTGATGATAAAGGGAATATGCTAAAATATAATTAAATTCGTTCTGGAGGTTTGCACTTTGAATAAATTAATCTTAATAGATGGTAATAGTTTAAGTTTTAGAGCTTTCTATGCCTTGCCACTGCTCTCTAATAAAGCAGGTATTCATACGAATGCAATCTATGGATTTGCAATGTTGCTAGAAAAAATTATTAGAGAAGAACAACCGAACCACTTTTTAGTAGCATTTGATGCAGGAAAAACAACTTTCCGTCATTCTAAGTATAGTGAGTATAAAGGCGGTAGACAAAGTACACCACCTGAATTAAGTGAACAGTTTCCATATATTCGTCAATTACTTGACGCTTATCACATTAAACATTACGAATTAGAAAATTATGAAGCTGATGATATTATTGGGACATTAAGTAAAGAAGCTGATAAGCAAGGTTTTGAAACGATTATAGTAACCGGAGATCGAGATTTAACACAATTAGCTACTGATAATGTCACTATTTATTATACGAAAAAAGGTGTTACTGACGTTGATCACTATACTCCAGAATTTATTGCCGAAAAATATGACGGATTAGCGCCACAACAAATTATTGATATGAAAGGTTTAATGGGAGATACTTCAGATAATATTCCAGGTGTTGCAGGTGTAGGCGAAAAAACTGCGATTAAACTCTTAAAACAATTTGAAACTGTCGAAGGTGTTTATGACAATATTGATTCAGTTTCCGGTAAAAAACTTAAAGAGAAGCTAGAAAATAGTCATGACGATGCATTAATGAGTAAAGATTTGGCTACAATTAATTGTGATAGTCCTATTGAAGTAAGCTTAAAGGATACGCAACTTAATCATCAAGAAGACAATACAGATAAAATTGAGTTATTTAAAAAGTTAGAGTTTAAACAGTTACTTGCTGATATAGATAGTGATGTTACTGACAATGACGATAATTCAGATAGAACATTTGAAATTGACCCTACATTTGATCATATAGATTTTAACCACTTAAATGAAGCAGTCATCCATTTCGAAATAGACGGTTCCAACTATCTAAAAGATCAAATATTAAAATTTGGTTTCCATACAGGCGATCAACATATTGTTATTAATGCTGATAGTATTAAAGACTATCCTGATTTAATTAAATGGCTTGAAGATGAGAATACATGTAAAAGTGTTTATGATGCTAAGAAGACGTATGTTGCAGCACATAGATTAGATATCGATATTAAAAATATTCAATTTGATGTGATGTTAGCAAGTTACATTATTGATCCATCGAGAACAATAGATGACGTTCGTTCTGTTGTGACGCATTATCATCAAAACTACGTTAAAGATGATATTTCTATATATGGCAAAGGTAAAAAACGTAGCATTCCTGATGATGAAGTTTTAAACACTCATATTGCTTCAATTACCGAAGCTATTCATGAGTCACAACCTTTAATGTTTAAAGAATTAGAAGCACATAATCAAATAGATTTATTACAAAACTTAGAACTTCCACTTGCCCGCATTTTAGGTGAAATGGAAGAAACTGGTATCTATACAGATGTGAATGATTTACAACAAATGCAACATGAAATTCAAGAAAAATTGGATACACTTATTAGTAATATTCATGAAGCAGCTGGAGAAGAATTTAATATTAATTCACCTAAACAGCTAGGTGTTGTATTATTTGAAACGCTTAAACTACCAGTTATTAAAAAGACAAAGACAGGTTATTCTACAGCAGTTGATGTATTAGAACAACTTCAAGGCGAACATCCAATCATTGATTATATTTTAGAATATCGCCAATTATCTAAATTACAATCAACGTATGTTGAAGGATTACAAAAAGTAATTAGCAATGATAAACGTATCCATACACGATTCAACCAAACATTAGCTCAAACTGGACGTTTGTCTTCAGTTGATCCTAACTTACAGAATATACCTATTAGACTTGAGGAAGGGCGTAAAATTCGTCGTGCGTTTAAACCAAATTCAGATGATAGTGTTATACTTTCAGCCGACTACTCTCAAATTGAGTTACGTGTATTAGCGCATATTACGCAAGATGAGAGTATGAAAGAAGCGTTTATCCATGGACGAGATATCCACACTGCAACTGCTATGAAAGTATTTGGCGTTGAAGCGGATGGTGTTGATGATTTAATGCGTCGACAAGCAAAGGCCGTTAACTTCGGCATTGTATATGGTATTAGTGACTATGGTTTAAGTCAAAGTTTAGGAATAACTCGTAAAAAAGCGAAAGCGTTTATTGATGATTATTTAGCTAGTTTTCCAGGTGTGAAACAATATATGTCAGATATCGTAAAAGATGCAAAAGCAAATGGGTATGTAGAAACGTTATTGCATCGTCGTAGATATATACCAGATATTACAAGCCGTAATTTCAATTTAAGAGGCTTTGCAGAAAGAACTGCGATGAATACACCTATACAAGGAAGCGCAGCTGATATCATTAAATTAGCAATGGTAGAGTTTGATAAACAAGTCAGAGATACTTCTTATCATGCGAAATTATTACTTCAAGTTCACGATGAATTGATATTTGAAGTGCCTAAAGATGAAATTGAAGATTTTAGTGCATTTGTAGAAGATATAATGGAACATGCACTAGACTTAGATGTGCCTTTAAAAGTAGATTCAAATTATGGCTCTACTTGGTATGATGCGAAATAGAGAAAGGAAATTGAAATGCCAGAATTACCAGAAGTTGAACATGTAAAAAGAGGTATAGAACCATTTATTCAAAATACTACTATTAAAAGTGTAACTTTTTCTAAAAAGGTTATTGAAGGAAAACAACAAGGTAAAGAAACTATTATCAAAGGTATTAATTTAGATGGTTTTCGTTTAAATAGTGAAGGTTACACATTTAAAAACATTGAACGACGTAGTAAATATATTGTATTTACTATCGAGAAAAATAATAATGAACGAATTTTATTAAGTCATTTAGGTATGGCCGGTGGTTTTTTTACAGTCAATCAATTATCTGAAATTAGTACACCTAATTATAGAAAGCATTGGCACGTTATTTTTCATTTAGATAATGGTAAAAAACTTGTCTACTCGGACATTCGTCGATTTGGAGAAATTCGTAATTTAGCTTCTTTTAATGATTATCCTTCATTCTTAGAAATAGCGCCGGAACCATTTGAAGAAGAAGCGTTCGAACATTTTAAAGTTTATTTAACTCAAAAGAAAGTGCAGAATAAGCCAATTAAACAGATGTTACTAGACCATAAGATTGTCGCTGGTTGTGGCAATATTTATGCGTGCGAAGCATTGTTTAGAGCAGGCATACTTCCTTCTCGAAAAGTTAAATATACATCTGAACAAGAACGTCAAATGCTCTTCTATTATGTTCAAGAAGTTTTAAAAGAGGGTATTAATAATGGAGGTACTAGCATTTCCGATTATCGTCATGCAGATGGTAAAACTGGAGAAATGCAACTCCATTTAAACGTTTATAAACAAAAGAAATGTAAAGTATGTAATCATGACATTGAACAAAAAGTAGTAGCAACTAGAAATAGTCATTTTTGTCCACAGTGTCAGAAATAGAAATGAGTGGTGAAAAATCATGCCTAAAGTAATAGGATTAACTGGCGGTATAGCGACAGGGAAATCTACAGTTTCTGAACTTTTAAGTGTATATGGTTTTAAAATTGTGGATGCAGATATAGCAGCACGTGAAGCAGTCGCTAAAGGTTCAAAAGGGTTAGAACAAGTTAAATTACAATTCGGTGAGGAAGCGATTACTGAAGAAGGTGAAATGGATCGTAAGTACATGGGAGAACTCGTGTTCAATCATCCTGAAAAACGCCTTGAATTAAATAAAATCGTGCATCCGATTGTAAGAGAAATTATGGAAAAAGAAAAACATGAATATTTACAACAAGGTCATAATGTCATTATGGATATTCCACTTCTTTTTGAAAATGATTTACAAGATACAGTTGACGAAGTTTGGCTAGTTTATACATCAGAAAGTGTACAAATTGAGCGCTTAATGGAGCGAAATAATTTAACTGCCGAAGATGCCAAAGCAAGAGTATATAGTCAAATTTCAATTGACAAGAAAAGTAGAATGGCTGATCATGTTATAGATAATTTAGGAAGTAAGCTTGAATTAAAGCAAAATCTTGAACGTTTATTATCTGAACAAGGATTTTTAAATAAAGAAGAACTTTAAATATTGAATATTATCTTAGTGGGATAAAAGTTATTAAAAATATAAAATTCCACTAAGATTTTTTTATAACTAAAACTTATATACCTTAAATAAAAATAAAATATTTAAATTAGTGGAAAACGCTTTCAAATTCTGTTAAATATGTTACACTAATTTTATAAAGTATAACATATAAACAAACAATCAAGGGGTGCTTTAAATGTCAACAAATATTGCAATTAATGGTATGGGTAGAATTGGTAGAATGGTATTAAGAATTGCTTTACATAACGATAACTTAAACGTAGTAGCAATCAATGCTAGCTATCCACCAGAAACAATTGCGCATCTAATTAAATACGATACAACTCACGGTAGATATGATAAAAAAGTAGAACCAATTGAAAATGGTATCCGTGTAGATGGTCATGATATTAAATTAGTGTCAGATCGTAATCCAGAAAACTTACCTTGGAAAGATTTAGATATTGATATCGTCATTGAAGCTACAGGTAAATTCAATCATGGAGATAAAGCAATCGCTCATATTAAAGCTGGTGCTAAAAAAGTATTATTAACTGGTCCTTCAAAAGGTGGCCACGTTCAAATGATTGTTAAAGGAGTAAATGACGATAAATTAGATGTTCAAGAATATGACATTTTCAGTAATGCTTCTTGTACAACAAACTGTATCGGCCCAGTAGCCAAAGTGTTAAATGATAAATTTGGTATTGTGAATGGTTTAATGACAACAGTTCACGCTATTACTAATGACCAAAATAACATTGATAACCCTCATAAAGACTTACGTCGTGCACGTTCATGTAACGAAAGTATCATCCCAACTTCTACTGGTGCAGCAAAAGCATTAAAAGAAGTTTTACCTGAAGTAGAAGGTAAATTACACGGTCTTGCTTTACGTGTTCCAACTAAAAACGTTTCTTTAGTGGACTTAGTAGTTGATTTAGAGAAAAATGTTACAGTAGATGAAGTTAACGACGCATTTCGTAATGCAGGTTTAGAGGGTGTTCTTGATGTTGAAGATGCACCGTTAGTATCAGTTGACTTCAATACTAACCCTAATTCAGCTGTAGTTGATGCACAAAACACTATCGTTATGGGCGACAACAAAGTGAAAGTTATTGCTTGGTATGATAACGAGTGGGGTTATTCAAATAGAGTAGTGGAAGTTGCTGAACAAATTGGTAGCTTAATCTAAGCTGACAAAGTAGTTTCTACTAACTGATTATAAATCGTAAATAAACATCATGACCTTAGGGAAATGAGCTAGACTGTCGACAAAGTATTAATCTTTGCCGGCAGTTTTTATTTTAAACTAGTAATTGAAGTTCTAAGATAGATGTTTACTCGTTTTAGTTGCAAAGAAATTCTTAGATGAACATTTACTTATTCTGTTGTGATGCTTGCATAGGGGGCTGGGTCGAGCCACGGTCTTGTAAAGTAGTTCTTAGATGAATGCTACTCATTTTGTTGCGACGCTTTCTTGCGGGAAAGGCTTAAGCCTGTAGTCTTGTAAAGCAGTTCTTAAATGGATTGACATTACACTTAAGTTGAGACGCTTGCCTAGGGGGCTGGGTCGAGCCTTGGTCTCGACACTCATCCTGCTCCCTCAGGCGTCGCTCAACTACGTTCCATTATCCATTTTAGAATTACTTACCTAAGTGCTATAGCACTTAGGTTCATTAATAATTAGCATAGGAGTCTTCACAACTACACTTCGTAATCTACCTTAGAACTACTTATGCAAGCGTATTTCACTAATCAATAAATAAATTTTATTTTAAAATTATTATGTGAAATATCAAAGTTAAAATAATTTTTCTGGAATATAAGAAAGAATTAAATAGGGTGATTAAGGGAGAGTATATTTTTTATTTTTTAATATTTAGAGTGTGATGATGTGCAGTATGGTTAGACTAAATAATTTTAATGTACATAATATTAATTTTAGTTGAAATAAATTCAAATTCGATATTTTAGCTCGTAAGTTGACTTCTTTTGTCTTAATTATATTTATAGTATAATGAAGCATAATCTATTCAAGAGGGTGAAAGATATGAAATGCCCAAAATGTAACTCTACGCATTCACGCGTTGTAGATTCACGTCATGCTGATGAAGCAAATGCAATTCGAAGAAGACGTGAATGCGAAAATTGTGGCACCCGTTTTACTACATTTGAACATATAGAAGTCAGTCCACTTATTGTTGTAAAAAAAGATGGGACACGTGAACAGTTTTTAAGAGAAAAAATATTAAATGGACTTGTAAGATCATGTGAAAAAAGACCGGTACGTTACCAACAATTGGAAGATATTACTAATAAAGTTGAATGGCAATTACGTGATAAAGGCCATACTGAAATTTCATCTAGAGATATAGGAGAGCATGTGATGAATTTACTAATGCATGTTGATCAAGTGTCTTATGTTCGTTTTGCTTCAGTATATAAAGAATTTAAAGACGTAGATCAGTTACTCGCATCTATGCAGGGCATATTGAATGATAATAAACGGAGTGATTCATAATGAGTTTGCAGTCATATGAATATGGTTTGAGGCCTCATGATGGATTTAAAGTTTATCGTAATTTTTTCTTTAATCATAACCATTTAGATATATTAAATCGCTTATATGTACCTTTAATTGGCACACAAGCGATTGGGGTCTATCATTATATGAACCAATTTGTGAATGAGTCAATGAGCGAGACGCTTACTCATTACACGATTATGAATGAATTAAGGACTAATTTATTAGAGTTTAGAAAATCAATGGATGCTTTAGAAGCGATTGGGTTAATCAAAACATATGTTAAACACAATCATCAGCAATCTTTTTTTATTTATGAGCTAATCAAACCTCCAACGGCTTATCAATTCTTTAATGACCCTATGCTGTCTGTTTATTTGTATAATGAAGTAGATAATAAACGTTATAAGCGTTTAAAAGCTTATTTTGAAAAAGATGAACCAAATTTGGAAGGATTTCAACAAGTGACTCGTAAATTTACAGACGTCTTTAAAGTCCCTCAGAAAAATATACGAGTAGATTCTTCTACAATTAAAAAAGAATCTTCATATGTAGGTATTGATTTATCAAATGAAACATTTGAATTTGATATGTTAAAAGAAATGTTGCAACATCATTTTATTAGTAGTGAATTGCTAACTAAAGAAACACGCCAATTAATTATTCAGTTAGCTACGTTGTATGGATTAACGCCTGATTCAATGAAGCGAATCATTTTAAACTCTATTACGAGTGATCAACAACTTTCTTTTGAAGAAATGAGAAAGCATGCGCGTTCATATTATTTAATAGAACATAACCAACAACTTCCTGAATTACAAGTGAAGACAAATGAGAGTAAACAATCATCATCTGTAAGTCAAAATGAGCATGCACAAGAAGATGTTAAAACATCAACTGATGAATGGTTTGACTTGTTGGAAGCGACAAGTCCAATTGATATGCTATCTTCATGGTCAGAATCAGAACCTACATTACAACAAAAAAGAATGATTGAAGAATTAATAGAACGTGAGAAATTATCATTTGGTGTTATCAATATTTTGCTACAATTTGTCATGTTAAAAAATGATATGAAACTACCTAAAACGTATATATTTGAAATTGCCTCAAATTGGAAAAAGTTGGGTATTAAAACAGCACAACAAGCATATAACTATGCTTTAAAAACTAAAGAAGATAGTTCTTCTTCTAAAAGTTATAACTCAAACCAATCACGTCGACGTTATTCAAAAAATAAAGAGATAGTTTCAAGAGAAAAAACACCAAAATGGTTGAAAAATAGAGATCAACAATCATCAGTAAATAAAGATGAACATGATGCACAACTCGAAAAAGATAGAGAAGCGTTTCGCGCTCAATTAGCTCAAGACTGGGAGGAGGATTAGATGAAATCGTTTAGTAGTATTATTGGATCAAACAGCGATTTAGAACAACGGATTGCTAAAATTAAACAACAAGTTCTAAATGACGAAGATGTTAAACAATTCTTAATACAACACAAATCAGAATTAACAAATAAAATGATAGATAACGATTTAAATATTTTACAAGAGTATAAAGATCAACAAAAACGTTATGATGGCCATGATTATGAACAATGTCCTAATTTTGTTAAAGGTCATACACCTGAACTTTATATTGAAAATGAGCGCATTAAAATTAGATACAAACAATGTCCATGTAAGGTTAAACATGATGAAGCAAGATATAATTCTCAACTCATTACTGCACATCATATGCAACGCGACACACTGGATGCTAAGGTTAAAGATATTTACACAAATGGACGTCATCGTTTAGAAATTGCGATGGCTGTTAATGATATTTGTAAGAAACTAGTGAATAAAGAAAATGTCAAAGGTCTATATATTCATGGTCCATTTGGTACAGGTAAATCATTTATATTAGGCGCTATAGCTAATCAATTAAAATCTAAAAACGTTGCTTCAACGATTGTGTATCTTCCAGAATATATTCGTACATTAAAAAGTGGATTCAAAGATGGAAGTTATGAGAAGAAATTACAACGTATTAGAGAAGCCAATATTTTAATGTTAGATGATATTGGTGCAGAAGAAGTAACGCCATGGGTTAGAGATGAAGTCATTGGACCGTTGCTTCATTATCGTATGGTTCAGGAACTACCGACTTTCTTTTCATCTAATTTAAATTTAGATGAATTAGAGCATCATTTATCTAATACGCGTGAAGGCGCTGAGCAAACGAAAGCGGCTAGAATTGTTGAAAGAATTAAGAGTTTATCGAATTCTTATTATTTAGATGGAGAAAATTTACGAAACAATTGAAATTTACAGTAAGTGATGTATAATGAACTTAAATCTAAATCGTTGAAATTAATGAAGATATGATAATTTAATTACTATTATACAGAGAGCTAATGTATGGTGTGAATTTAGCTAATATATTAAATTATTACTCCTTCATTTTAAGGCGCTGGTAATCAGTGTTCGGCTCAAGACCGTTATCTTATGTAGAGATATTTAGCATTTGCTAAATAACTAGGGTGGTACCACGACGAACTCGTCCCTTATATAGGGGGCGAGTTTTTTTATTTTCAACGATGATAGAATTTATAATTGGAGGGTTATATAATGGATCGAATTAATATTCAATTCCCAGATGGTAATTCAAAAGCGTTCGATAATGGAACTACTACTGAAGATATTGCACAATCAATTAGTCCTGGATTAAGAAAAAAAGCTGTGGCTGGTAAATTTAATGGTCAAATGGTTGACTTAACTAGACCATTAGAAGAAGATGGTGAAATTGAAATCGTTACACCAGGAAGTGAGGAAGCATTAGAAGTTTTACGTCATTCTACTGCTCATTTAATGGCTCAAGCTTTAAAACGTTTATATGGTAACGTAAAATTTGGTGTAGGGCCAGTTATTGAAGACGGTTTCTACTATGATTTTGATATGGATGAAAAAGTATCTTCTGATGATTTTGAAAAAATTGAAAAAACTATGAAACAAATCGTTGATGAAAATCATAAAATTGAACGTAAAGTTGTTTCTAGAGAAGAAGCGAAAGATTTCTTTAAAGATGATCCTTATAAATTAGAATTAATTGATGCAATCCCTGAAGATGAAAATGTAACATTATATTCTCAAGGTGAATTTACAGATTTATGTAGAGGTGTACATGTACCATCTACTTCAAAAATTAAAGAATTCAAATTATTATCTACTGCTGGTGCTTATTGGCGTGGCGATAGCAATAATAAAATGTTACAACGTATTTACGGTACTGCATTTTTCGATAAAAAAGAATTAAAAGCGCATTTACAAATGTTAGAAGAACGTCGTGAACGTGATCACCGTCGTATCGGTAAGGATTTAGAGTTATTTACTAATAACCAATTAGTAGGTGCTGGTTTACCTTTATGGTTACCGAATGGTGCTACTATTCGTCGTGAAATCGAACGTTATATCGTAGATAAAGAAGTAAGTATGGGTTACGACCACGTTTATACTCCAGTATTAGCGAATGTTGAATTATACAAAACTTCAGGTCACTGGGATCACTATAGAGATGATATGTTCCCACCTATGAAATTAGATGAAACAGAAGAAATGGTATTACGTCCAATGAACTGTCCTCATCATATGATGGTTTATAATAATAGACCACATTCATATCGTGAATTACCAATTCGTATCGCTGAATTAGGTACTATGCATCGTTATGAAGCGAGTGGTGCTGTATCAGGCTTGCAGCGTGTAAGAGGTATGACTTTAAACGATTCTCATATCTTTGTTCGTCCAGACCAAATTAAAGATGAATTCAAACGTGTTGTACACATGATTCAAGATGTATATAAAGACTTCGGATTTGAAGATTATACTTTCCGTTTGAGTTACAGAGATCCAGAAGATAAAGAAAAATATATGGATGACGATGAAATGTGGAATAAAGCTGAATCAATGCTTAAAGAAGCAGTCGATGAAATGAACTTACCATATGTTGAAGCAATTGGTGAAGCGGCATTCTACGGCCCTAAATTAGACGTTCAAGTTAAAACAGCAATGGGTAAAGAAGAAACTTTATCAACTGCTCAAATTGACTTCTTATTACCAGAACGTTTTGAATTAACATATATTGGTAGTGATGGTGAAAACCATCGTCCAGTAGTTATCCACCGCGGTGTTGTATCAACTATGGAACGTTTCGTAGCTTTCTTAACTGAAGAAACTAAAGGTGCCTTCCCAACTTGGTTAGCACCAAAACAAGTTGAAATCATTCCTGTAAACGTTGATTTACATTATGACTATGCGAAAAATCTTCAAGACGAATTAAAATCTCAAGGTGTTCGTGTAGAAATTGATGACCGCAATGAAAAAATGGGATACAAAATCCGTGAAGCACAAATGCAAAAAATTCCTTATCAAATCGTTGTAGGGGACAAAGAAGTTGAAAATAATGAAGTAAATGTGCGTAAATACGGTTCACAAGATCAAGAAACTGTTGAAAAAGATGAATTTATTTGGAATTTAATTGATGAAATTCGCTTAAAAAAACATAGATAGTCTTGATAAAAATGAACGCTTAATGTATATTACAAATTAGTAAATATAAAAAATGAGTTAGAGGTTGCAACTTTGATTAGTAACTCTTCAGAAGTTGTTATGGAACATATGTTGAAAGAGTGAAAGGTAAAGTTGCCGAAACAAATGATAACCATAATTATCATTTGTTGGGACAGTTGTCGAATAGAAACTGTACTGTCACAATTTGTGATGTGCTACCGATATAGATTAAGCAAAAGGTTGCATATCTCTAAGGTATGCAATCTTTTTTATTTCGATTTTTAATTTTACATAATTCGTAAAATATGAATTTGATAAGTTAATTATCAACACATAGCAAATAAAACGTTTCTAGTTAGCCTCTACAGAAGGAAAGGAAGCTTCTATGAGTAAAGTCGAAAATCAAGACGGTGGTATCAAACGTGGTTTGAAAGATCGTCATATATCCATGATAGCAATGGGAGGATGCATAGGGACAGGTTTATTCATGACCTCCGGTGGCGCTATTCATGATGCAGGCGCACTCGGTGCATTAATCGCTTATGCTATTATTGGTGCTATGGTATTCTTCTTAATGACTTCATTAGGTGAGATGGCAACGTATTTACCTGTATCTGGTTCCTTCAGTACATATGCTACACGATTTGTAGATCCTTCATTAGGATTTGCTTTAGGTTGGAACTATTGGTTTAACTGGGTAATTACAGTAGCAGCTGATGTTACAATAGCTGCACAAGTCATTCAATATTGGACACCTATGGCTGGTATTCCAGCATGGGTATGGAGTTGTATCTTTTTAGTTATTATTTTTGCTCTTAACTCTTTATCAGTAAGAGTTTATGGTGAAAGTGAATATTGGTTTGCATTAATTAAAGTAGTAACAGTTATTATATTTATCATTATAGGATTATTAACTATATTAGGAATTATGGGTGGTAAGTTTGTTGGATTTGAAACATTCACTAAAGGTGATGGTCCAATCTTAGGAGGAAACCTAGGAGGTAGTTTATTATCAATTCTAGGCGTATTCTTAGTTGCAGGTTTCTCTTTCCAAGGTACTGAATTAATCGGTATCACTGCTGGTGAATCTGAGAATCCAGAACGTGCTGTCCCTAAGGCGATTAAACAAGTATTCTGGAGAATTTTATTATTCTATATCTTAGCCATTTTTGTGATAGGTATGCTAATTCCTTATGATAGCAATGCTTTAATGGGTGGAGATGATAGTATTGCAACTTCTCCATTTACACTTGTATTTAAAAATGCTGGTTTAGCTTTTGCCGCTTCATTCATGAACGCAGTTATTTTAACTTCAGTATTATCTGCTGGTAACTCAGGAATGTACGCTTCAACACGTATGTTATATTCAATGAGTAAAGATAAATTAGCATTTGATACATTTGGCAAAACGAATAAATACGGTGTACCTTATCTAGCATTAATTGCTACAGGTGTTTTAGTTATTGTTATTTTCTTAGTTCAAAAACTTAGTGGCGGTGCATATGAATACATCGTTGCAGCAAGTGGTATGACTGGATTTATTGCATGGGTTGGTATTGCAATCAGTCATTATAGATTTAGAAGAGCCTTTGATAAACAACATCACCATAAGAGCGAATTAAAATATAAAGCTAAATGGTTCCCATTTGGTCCAATATTTGCAGGAATTTTATGTGTGATTGTTATTATAGGACAAGACGTAGATTTCATTAAAACAGGGCACTTTGATTTAAATCGCTTTGTTATTACTTACATGGGTATTCCAGTATTCTTAGCATTTTATATCTACCATAAAATTAGATATAAAACTAAATTAATACCACTTGATAAAGTAGATTTACGTCAAGATGTTAAAATGGATGATATTAAACATCATTAAATTAAAATAATTGTTGACTTACATGATAAATGCTGATATGATTATAAACGTTGAATACGAAACGAACCAAGTAGAAACACCCGTTTCTCACCTGTAGCGACGCTTTGAGCAGTTGGCAGGTTAATCATGTCACACATTTAATGTGTATGAGTGAAGAGCGGGCGTTTTACGCCCGCTCTTTTTACTTGGAACATTTCGTAAAATTTTGGGAGGTGTCAACCATAGCAAAAGATCAAACGCAAGTTAACGAAAAAATTCGTGCAAAAGAATTACGTGTAATTGGCCAAAATGGAGACCAAATCGGTGTTAAATCTAAACGTGAAGCTTTAGAAATGGCTGAACGTGTAGAATTAGACCTAGTTGTTGTAGCTCCAAATGCTAAACCACCTGTTGCAAGAATTATGGATTACGGTAAATACAAATTCGAACAACAGAAAAAAGAAAAAGAAATGAAAAAGAAACAAAAAGTTATCAATGTTAAAGAAATTCGTTTAAGTCCGACAATTGAGGAACACGATTTCCAAACTAAATTGAAAAATGGACGTAAATTCTTAACTAAAGGCGATAAATGTAAAGTTTCTATTCGTTTCAGAGGTCGTGCGATTACGCATAAAGAAATTGGTCAACGTGTATTAGAAAAATTTGCTGACGAATGTAAAGATATTGCAACTGTTGAACAAAAACCTAAAATGGAAGGGCGTCAAATGTTTATCATGTTAGCGCCTGTAAACGAAAAATAATTCATAATTAGTAGGAGGAAATGAATCATGCCAAAAATGAAAACTCACCGTGGAGCAGCTAAACGTGTTAAAAGAACTGGTTCAGGTCAATTAAAACGTTCAAGAGCTTTCACATCTCACTTATTCGCAAACAAAAACACTAAACAAAAACGTAAATTACGTAAAGCTAAATTAGTTTCTAAAAGCGATATGAAACGCGTAAAACAATTATTAGCATACAAAAAATAATTGTAGACGTTAAAAAGAACGATAATAAATAGTTATATCTGAGGAGGAATTTAATATGCCACGAGTTAAAGGTGGAACAGTAACAAGAGCCCGTCGTAAAAAAACTATTAAATTAGCTAAAGGTTACTTCGGTTCAAAACACACATTATATAAAGTAGCAAAACAACAAGTTATGAAATCAGGTCAATATGCATTCCGTGACCGTCGTCAACGTAAACGTGACTTCCGTAAATTATGGATTACACGTATCAATGCAGCTGCACGTAAACATGATATCAGCTATTCAAGATTAATGAACGGTTTGAAAAAAGCTGACATCAACATCAACCGTAAAATGCTTTCTGAAGTAGCTATTTCAGACGATAAAGCATTTGCTGAATTAGTATCAAAAGCTAAAGAAGCTTTAAAATAATATTTCAATAAAAGTTTTTAATAAACTTTCTTAAAATGTCGACAAGGGTTGTTATCTTTGTCGACATTTTTTATAAAATATTTATTTAGTAATTATTTCGCTGTGCCTTTCATTAGTTGAAAATCCAATTATGATTAGTTAAAAATGATTGCTTTAATTGTGGTTCGATAGATGAGTTTGATAAAATACATAAAAAGAATAAATAAGTAAGGAGAACTGTATGTCTAAATACGATGAACAAATTATAGTAGTCCCTAGAAAGATAATTTTCGAAGATGAAACAAATACATTCAATGGCTTTTTACCAAAAAATGATACACAAGGAGAAAGTATTTTTAATTCCTTAACACATTATGAAGTGAAACGTCGTGGAGATATGGAAGAAGATCCTTCATATAAACAATTAATTTCTTATTGTTTGCTTGAAAATGAAAATAATGAATTACTTGTTTATAAACGTTTAAGTGGCGGAGGAGAAGAACGTTTACACGGGCAATCTTCAATAGGCGTAGGAGGCCATATGAATGATGTAGTAGGCGCACAATCTATTAATGAAGTTTTACGTGTTAATGCACAACGTGAATTAGAAGAAGAGGTTGGCTTATCAGAACAACATTCTCAAAATATGGATTATATAGGCTTTATCAATGATGATACTAATGAAGTTGGTAAAGTTCACATTGGTGTAGTTTTTAAAATTAAAGTTAATTCTCAAGATATAGAAGTTAAAGAAACAGATACATTAAAAATTGAATGGGTTGAACAAGGAAAAATTGAAGACTATGATAACTTCGAAACTTGGAGTGCATTAATTTTAAAAGATTTATAAAAAGGGGGCAAAATTGTGTCAGATATTATCCCTTTTCCTAAAGCACAAAATAAGTTGTATAAAGATATCATTGAAGTAAATAATCAGCAAAATCATGAAAGATTATACCAGTTATTTGAAGACTATGAAGCTCAATATGAATTGGATGATCAATTGTCTTTAATTAAGTGCGATATGTTATATCAACTTGAATCATTTTTAGAACTACGTGAAGAAGCAATTGTTCTTTTAAAAAAAGGTTTATCTTATTATGAAGAATTAATGATTTATTATGTTAAGGCCTTAAATGGTTTAGGGCAACATTATGAAGCGATTGAGGTTATTAATCAAATCATTGATGAAGTGAAAGATCATAAAACGAGAATGGCCTTATTTCCAATTAGAGAATATGCTCAATCACAATTGAATGAAGACAAACATATAACAAGTCAATTATTATCTCAATTCAGTACTCTAAATTTAAATGAACAGATTAAATTGGTAATGAAATTAATTGATAATGGGCATTATGAGTTTAAGGAAACTGTAGCATTTTTACTTACACACGAAGTGAAAGCTAATAATTTAAAAAGTTTAATGTTAGAATATTTGCGTTTTGCCAATTATGAAGAATTAATTTCGATAAATAAATATGGGTTTTCTATTAGTATTAGACCTTCAAAATTAAATGGTCTTGAACATACTGAAATGAAGACAGTCGTAATACCTAAGGTAACTGAATTACTGAGTGAAGGTGCACTTAATATATCTAATGAAGCGCATCATGTAATGAATAATCATTCTATATTACTTTATCCATTAAGTATTTTTGAACTGTATAGTGACTCAGAATGGATTAAAACATATGAGAATTATTTTAAAACGATGATTGGTCTTCCAACAAATGAAGCTAATTCAGAGTTATTGCAATTTATTTATACTTTAGATGGTCAAAATTGAGCAAATTATTTTAATTTATTATCCGAATTCGTTAAAGTAATGATATTGATTTTCTTAAATAAAAGTGAAAAAAGCCCTATAAAACAATGTTTGTGTCCGTATTAGACGTATGCTATAATAGGGAAGTTGAAAAAATAAAAAATGTAATCATGGAGGTATTATACATGACAGCAACTTGGGAAAAAAAGGAAGGTAACGAAGGGTTATTAAAAGTTACAGTTCCAGCAGAAAAACTAGACAAAGCATTAGATCAAGCATTTAAAAAAGTAGTTAAACAAATTAACGTGCCTGGTTTCCGTAAAGGTAAAGTGCCTCGTCCAATTTTTGAACAACGTTTCGGCGTTGAAGCATTATATCAAGATGCAGTAGATATTCTTTTACCTGAAGCTTATGGTGAAGCAATCGATGAAACTGGAATTAATCCAGTAGCACAACCAGAAATCAATGTTACTCAAATCGAAAAAGGTAAAGACTTCGAATTTGAAGCTACTGTAACAGTTGAACCTGAAGTTCAATTAGGTGATTACAAAGGTTTAGAAATTGAGAAACAAGAGTCTGAATTAACAGATGAAGAATTACAAGAAGCAATTGATCATAGTTTAGGTCATTTAGCTGATATGGTAGTTAAAGAGGACGGCGCTGTTGAAAACGGTGACACAGTTAACATTGACTTCGATGGTTATGTTGATGGTGAACAATTTGAAGGTGGCCAAGCTGATGGTTATGACTTAGAAATCGGTTCAGGCTCATTCATTCCTGGATTTGAAGATCAATTAGTAGGATTAAAAACTGGCGAAGAAAAAGACGTAGTTGTTACTTTCCCAGAAGAATATCATGCTGAAGAATTATCTGGTAAAGAGGCTACTTTCAAAACTAAAGTAAATGAAATTAAATACAAAGATGTTCCAGAATTAGACGACGAAGTTGCTAATGAATTAGATTCAGAAGCTAACTCAGTTGATGAATATAAAGAAAACTTACGTAAACGTTTATCAGAACAAAAAGCTACAGAAGCTGAAAATGTTGAAAAAGAAGAGGCTATTAATAAAGCAACTGAAAATACAACAATCGATATTCCACAAGCTATGATTGATACTGAATTAGATCGCATGGTTCAAGAATTCGGTCAAAGAATTCAACAACAAGGCTTAGATTTACAAACTTATTTCCAAATCTCAGGTCAAGATGAATCTCAATTAAGAGAACAAATGAAAGACGATGCAGAGCAACGTGTCAAAACTAACTTAACTTTAACTGCTATTGCTGAAAAAGAAAGTATCGAAGCTACTGATGAAGATATCGATAAAGAGTTAGAAAAAATGAGTAAACAATTCAACATTTCAGTTGAAGATATTAAAAATACTTTAGGTAATACAGACATCATTAAAAATGACGTACGTATTCAAAAAGTTATCGACTTATTAAGAGACAATGCTAAATATGTTGAAACAACTAAAGAAGATAAATAATTAATTTTTTAAATTAATATATTAAAATTTAAGTAGCAGGTGCATCAATATATGTATCTGCTACTCTATATTTTAAGCATAATAGTTGTTTACCATTAATTTGCATTGTAGAATGCTATCTAGTATAGTCGTTTAAGAATAGAGGTGTAAATGAATGTTTAAATTCAATGAAGATGAAGAAAATTTAAAATGTTCTTTTTGTGGTAAGGACCAAGATCAAGTAAAAAAATTAGTCGCAGGTAGCGGCGTATATATCTGTAATGAATGTATTGAATTATGCTCTGAGATAGTAGAGGAAGAATTAGCACAATCTACGTCCGAAGAGTTTACTGAGTTACCTACACCTAAAGAAATCATGGACCATCTTAACGAATATGTTATCGGTCAAGAAAAAGCAAAAAAATCTTTAGCTGTTGCAGTATATAATCATTACAAACGTATCCAACAATTAGGACCAAATGAAGATGATGTTGAATTACAAAAAAGTAATATCGCTTTAATCGGACCTACAGGTAGTGGTAAAACATTATTAGCTCAAACATTAGCTAAAACACTTAATGTGCCGTTTGCAATTGCAGATGCTACTAGTCTTACAGAAGCGGGTTATGTAGGTGACGACGTTGAGAATATCTTACTACGTTTAATTCAAGCTGCTGATTTTGATATTGATAAAGCTGAAAAAGGTATTATTTACGTTGATGAAATTGATAAAATTGCAAGAAAATCTGAAAACACTTCAATTACACGTGATGTTTCAGGTGAGGGTGTTCAACAAGCTTTACTTAAAATTTTAGAAGGTACAACTGCTAGTGTGCCTCCTCAAGGTGGACGTAAACATCCTAACCAAGAACTTATCCAAATTGATACAACCAATATTTTATTTATCTTAGGTGGCGCTTTTGATGGTATTGATGAAGTAATTAAACGTCGCTTAGGAGAAAAAATAATCGGATTTGCAAGTAATGAAGCTGATAAATATGATGAAGAAGCATTACTTGAACAAATACGACCAGAAGATTTACAAACGTATGGTTTAATCCCTGAATTTATTGGTCGTGTTCCAATTGTTGCTAATTTAGAGACTTTAGATGTAGAAGCGTTAAAAAACATTTTAACTCAACCTAAAAATGCATTGGTTAAACAATATACTAAAATGCTCGAACTAGATAATGTTGAACTTGAATTTACTGAGGATGCTTTAGCAGCTGTAAGTGAAAAAGCAATCGAACGTAAAACTGGTGCTCGTGGTTTACGTTCAATCATTGAAGAAGCTTTAATCGACATTATGTATGATGTACCCTCATCTGATGATGTCGCTAAAGTAATCATTACTGCTAAGACTATCCAAGATGAAATCGAACCTGAATTATATGATTCAGAAGGTAATTTATTAAATGATAGTAAAACATCGGCATAATATATAGGAAGCCATTTTTAAACCCAAATCGATTTTAGATTTGGGTTTTTCTTTTTTATACTAAAAGAAGGAGTTTGAGAAATCATATAGTCTTTTAGGTTTAGGTCAAAATATATTATAATAAAACAGTTATAATAAACTTTAAAGAGAGAGGATAACATATGAATATTAATCCTAATAATATAGATTTAATTATCAGTGCAGTTCAAGAAGCACAATATCCAGAAACTGGCTTAGCAGAAGTGGCATTAAGTGGTCGTTCAAATGTAGGTAAATCTTCATTTATTAATAGCATGATTGGTAGAAAAAATAT
Source organism: Staphylococcus sp. NRL 16/872 (assembly GCF_022815905.2). NCBI lineage: Bacteria > Bacillati > Bacillota > Bacilli > Caryophanales > Staphylococcaceae > Staphylococcus > Staphylococcus sp. NRL 16/872. The sequence continues at coordinate 1,216,699 of NZ_CP119327.1, forward strand.
GGCTCGTACATCACAACAGCCAGGTAAGACACAAACACTTAACTTCTTTAATATCGATGATCAATTAATCTTTGTAGATGTACCTGGATATGGTTATGCGAAAGTAAGTAAGTCGCAGCGAGAAAAGTTTGGAAAGATGATTGAAGAATATTTAACTAAGAGAGAAAGCTTAAAATTAGTTATACAACTTGTTGACTTGCGCCATAATCCTACAGAAGATGATGTGTTAATGTATGATTACCTAAAACACTTTGAAATTCCTACATTAGTGATCTGTACGAAAGAAGATAAAATAGCTAAAGGTAAAGTACAAAAGCATATTAAAAACATAAAAGAAAAATTAGACTTAGATCCTGAAGATACGATTATTAGTTATTCTTCAATTCAAAATACTAAACAACAACAAATTTGGGATTTAATTGCTTCTTATTTATAATAATTATAATTACTACTAAAGTTAAATATTCCAATATTATAAAAGTATGTCAATTAATGACAAAAATATGACTTTAAATTAGAATCTTTCTAATTTATTTGAGCAATCAACTTAAAATCAAAGGTATATATGTTATACTAATGATATTGTTAGTATATGGAGGGCGTTATAAATGCATTTTATTGCTTTAAGTATAAATCATCGTACAGCCGATGTAGCACTTAGAGAGCAAGTTGCTTTTAGAAATGATGCCTTACGATTAGCCCATGAAGATTTATTTGAAACTAAATCAATTTTAGAAAACGTCATTTTATCTACATGTAATCGTACAGAAGTATATGCTGTTGTTGATCAAATTCACACTGGCCGTTATTATATTCAAAGATTTTTAGCGCGTTCATTTGGATTTGAAGTAGATGATATTAAAGCAATGTCAGAAGTTAAAGTGGGGGACGAAGCAGTAGAACATTTATTGCGTGTCACTTCTGGCTTAGATTCAATTGTTTTAGGTGAAACTCAAATACTTGGACAAATGAGAGATGCATTCTTTTTAGCCCAAGAAACAAAGACAACTGGAACAATTTTTAATCATTTATTTAAACAGGCAATTACTTTCGCTAAAAAAGCGCATAGTGAAACTGATATCGCAGACAATGCAGTGAGTGTTTCTTATGCAGCTGTTGAATTAGCTAAAAAGGTATTCGGCAAACTTAAAAGTAAACAAGCTGTCATTATTGGTGCAGGGGAAATGAGTGAATTATCACTACTTAATTTATTAGGTTCTGGAATTATGGATATTACAGTCGTAAATAGAACTGAAGAGAACGCAAAATTGTTAGCACAAAAACATAATGTTAAATATAAATCACTTGATTCTTTACCTGCCTTATTGGCTTCTGCTGATATTGTAATTAGTTCAACTAGTTCACCAGATTTTATTATTACAAAAAGTATGATGGATGAAACATTATCGTATAGAAAAACTACATCATTATTAATGATAGATATTGCTGTGCCAAGAGATATTGAACCAGGCATTGATTTTAGTGATAATGTATTTAGTTATGATGTAGATGATTTGAAAGGGTTAGTAGATGCTAACTTGCGTGAGCGTCAAATGGCTGCAGAAATGATTGCAGATCAAATACCTCATGAAATTCAAAATCATAATGACTGGGTCAATATGCTAGGTGTTGTACCAGTTATAAGAGCATTACGTGAGAAAGCAATGACAATCCAGGCAAAAACAATGGAAAGTATTGATAGAAAGCTTCCTAATTTGTCAGATAGAGAACGCACGGTTATTTCTAAGCACACTAAAAGTATTATTAATCAAATGCTAAAAGATCCAATTAAACAGGCTAAAGAATTAAGTAATGATAAGAAAAGCAATGAAAAATTAGAGCTATTTCAAAATATTTTTGATATAGAAGCTGAAAATCCTTACGAAGAAATTAAAACACGAAAAGCAGAAAGAGAGAAGGAGCTTTCAGTACGACATATCTTAAGTTTTGAATAAGCATATTAATATGGTGATAATATGCAAGAAACCCTGTTTATTAGATTTCATGAAATTATATTAGTCATATATTTAATAAGTATTCTTTGTTACTTTATTGATTTTGTTCGAAAAAGTCATAAAATTAGAGAATTAGGTATATATACACTAGGGATTGTTTGGATATTACAAACAATCTCTTTGTCTATTTATATAACATCCCATAGTCAAATAACACTTAACTCTCTTTTTGATGTGTTTTTCTTTTTGGCATGGATAATTATATCTATTTCTTTAATTTTAAATGTTATTAAAGTATTGAGTTTTTCAGTATTCTTTCTAAATGTGATAGGCTTTGTCCTATTAATGATGAACACTTTTCAACCAGAACACTATTCTACAAATGGACAAAGAGTAACAATTATCAATGAGTTACTGTTAATTCATATAGGTTTAGCTGTCCTTAGTTATGCGTTCTTTGCATTGGCATTTGTTAACGCATTATTATACATTATCCAATATCGCAATTTAAGAGAGAAAAAATTTGATCAAAAGTATTTTAGAATTGAGAGCGTTGCTACCTTAGAAACTATTGTGTTTTACTCATCTTTAAGTGGCCTAATTATTTTAATTTTAAGTATTATATTAGGTGCTCAATGGGGCTTTTATGCAGTAGGAGAAAGCATTTTTACAGATCCTAAAGTCATTTTATCTACAATAATCACAATTTTCTATACTATATATATTTTTAGTCGACTAAATCAGTGGCTTAAATCAATTCATTTAATTTACTTTAATATTGTGTTATTTTGCTTATGTATGATTAATTTATTTTTTACAACTCATTTTACTTAATTTTTGAAAAGCAATAGGAGGCAGCACGTATGCGCAAATTAGTTGTAGGTTCGCGAAGAAGCAAACTTGCTTTAACGCAAAGTCAACAATTTATTGATAAACTTAAAGAAGTGGACCCGACTTTAGATATAGAAATAAAAGAAATTGTCACTAAAGGGGATCGAATTGTAGATAAACAACTATCAAAAGTTGGAGGCAAAGGCCTTTTCGTTAAAGAAATTCAACATGAGTTGTTTAATAAAGATATTGATATGGCAATTCATTCTTTAAAAGATGTTCCAAGTATTATTCCAGAAGGCCTTACATTAGGTTGTATCCCCGATAGAGAAGTGCCTTTTGATGCGTATATTTCTAAAAACCACACGCCTTTAAATGAATTACCTGATGGCAGTATTATTGGTACTAGTTCATTGAGACGAGGCGCACAAATATTATCTAAATATCCTAATTTAAAAATAAAATGGATACGTGGAAACATTGATACTCGACTTCATAAATTAGAAACTGAAGATTATGATGCAATCATTCTAGCAGCTGCAGGTTTACGTCGTATGGGCTGGTCCGATGACATTGTAACTACTTATCTTGATAAAGATGTTCTTTTACCTGCAATCGGTCAAGGCGCATTAGGTATAGAATGCCGTAGTGATGATAAAGAGTTATTAGAATTACTTCAGAAAGTTCATAACAAACAAGTTGCAGATTGCGTTACAGCGGAACGTACATTCTTAGCTGCTATGGATGGCAGTTGCCAAGTGCCTATTGGTGGTTATGCTACTAATAATTCAAATGGAGAAATTGAATTCACAGGCTTAATTATGACGCCAGATGGCAAGGAAAGATATGAACACACTGTAGTCGGTACTGATCCAGTAGAATTAGGGAAAAAAGTAAGTGATGTGCTTATTGAACAAGGCGCATATGAAATTATTAGAAAGCTAAATGAGGAACAATCACACTAATAATTAATGTATTTATACATTAGTACAAAATTTAGAGGTGTAAAACAAATGAAACCAGTTATAGTAATGACGCAAACGAGTAAAATACAAAGTGATTTAGTGGAAATTGTGCATAAACCTTTTATCCAAATACAACCACTTGAGATTGATACTCGACTATTGCAGAACAACTATGACTGGCTTATTTTTACGTCTAAAAATGCAGTGAGGTTATTCAAACATTATATGGGTAAACTTCAAGTTAAACATATCGCTGTAATAGGGACTAAAACTGCGCAACTATGTCGTGAATTGAATATTAAGGTAGATTTTGTACCAGAAGATTTTTCACAAGAAGGCCTATTGAATAATTTAAAAATACAAGGCCAGAAAGTCTTGATACCGAGTAGTGCCAAAGCGCGTCCTAAATTGCAACAGCAATTAGCAATCAATAATGATGTAGTGAAGATTGATTTATATAAACCTATTCCACATAAAAATAATATCCATGACGTCATAAATATGATAAATAATAATGAAATTGAAGCACTTACGTTTTCAAGTTCGTCGGCAGTGCGTTATTATTTTAATGAAGGATCTCCGTCTGACTTTAATCAATATTATGCAATCGGTCATCAAACTGCAGATACATTAAGGGAGTATGGTATCGAACCATATATAGCTGATAAACAGACGGCAGAAGCACTTATTAATAAAGTTATAGAAAGTAGGAATAAATAATGAAATTTGATAGACACAGAAGATTACGCTCCTCAGAGTCAATGCGTAGTTTAGTTAGAGAAACCCATGTGAGAAAAGAAGATTTAATTTACCCTATCTTTGTAGTAGAAAAAGACAATGTTAAAAGTGAAATTAAATCTTTACCTGGCGTATATCAAATTAGTCTAAACCTTTTAGATGACGAAATTAACGAAGCCTACGATTTAGGTATTAGAGCTATTATGTTCTTTGGTGTACCAAATGAAAAAGATGAAGTTGGCTCAGGTGCTTACGATCATAACGGAATTGTTCAAGAAGCAACTCGTAAAGCTAAATCATTACATGAGGATTTACTCATCGTAGCAGATACTTGCCTATGTGAATACACTGACCACGGTCACTGTGGTTTAATTGATGATCACACACACGATGTTGATAATGATAAATCATTACCATTATTAGTGAAAACGGCTGTTTCACAAGTTGAAGCTGGTGCAGACATTATCGCTCCAAGTAATATGATGGATGGCTTTGTAACTGAAATTCGTCAAGGTTTAGATGAAGCGGGGTACTATAACGTTCCTATTATGAGTTACGGTATTAAATATGCTTCAAGCTTCTTCGGTCCATTTAGAGATGCTGCAGATTCTGCTCCTTCATTTGGAGATAGAAAAACGTATCAAATGGATCCTGCCAATCGCTTAGAAGCTTTAAGAGAATTAGAAAGTGACTTGAAAGAGGGTGCAGATATGATGATCGTTAAACCTGCGTTAAGTTACTTAGATATCGTTAGAGATGTTAAAAATAATACAAATATTCCAGTTGTTGCATACAATGTTAGTGGTGAATATGCGATGACTAAAGCCGCTTCACTCAATGGTTGGATTGATGAAGAACGCGTTGTGATGGAACAAATGGTATCAATGAAACGCGCGGGTGCTGATATGATTATCACTTACTTTGCGAAAGATATTTGCCGTTATTTAGATAAATAATTATTTTTTGAAAAGGAGGACTAAATATGGGTTACGAGAAATCACAAGAAGCAATGAAAATTGCGGAAAATTTAATGCCTGGTGGGGTGAATAGTCCAGTAAGAGCATTCAAATCTGTAGATACACCAGCGATTTTTATGGATCACGCGGAAGGTTCTAGAATCTATGATATCGATGGTAATGAATATATCGATTATGTATTAAGTTGGGGTCCTTTAATCTTAGGACATAAAAATAAACAAGTGATTGAGAAGTTACATGAAGCGGTGGATAAAGGTACAAGCTTTGGTGCTTCTACACTTGAAGAGAATCGATTAGCCGAATTAGTTATTGACCGTGTACCATCTATTGAAAAAGTACGTATGGTATCTTCAGGAACTGAAGCTACATTAGCTGCATTACGTCTTGCACGTGGTTACACAGGTAGAAATAAAATTGTTAAATTTGAAGGTTGCTATCATGGACACAGTGATTCATTGCTTATTAAAGCGGGTTCTGGCGTAGCGACATTAGGTTTACCTGACTCTCCAGGTGTGCCAGAAGGTACTGCCAAAAACACAATTACTGTACCTTACAATGATTTAGATGCAATTAAAGTTGCTTTTGAAAATTATGGCGATGATATTGCAGGTGTGATTGTAGAACCTGTTGCAGGTAACATGGGCGTAGTGCCACCTTTAGAAGGTTTCTTACAAGGACTTAGAGATATTACTTCTGAATATGGTTCATTACTTGTCTTTGACGAAGTAATGACTGGTTTCCGTGTAGGCTATAATTGTGCGCAAGGTTACTTTGGTGTAACACCTGATATTACTTGTTTAGGAAAAGTAATTGGCGGTGGCTTACCAGTAGGTGCCTTTGGTGGTAAAAAAGAAATTATGGATAGCATTGCACCTGTAGGTAACATTTATCAAGCTGGTACGTTATCAGGTAACCCATTAGCTATGACTAGTGGATATGAAACACTTAGTCAATTAACTCCAGAAACTTACGAGTATTTCCAAGAACTTGGAGACATTTTAGAAAAAGGTTTAAAAGAAGTCTTTGCGAAACATAATGTGCCTATTACAGTTAACAGAGCGGGCTCAATGATTGGTTATTTCTTAAATGAAGGCCCAGTAACTAACTTTGACGAAGCGAATAAGAGTGACTTAGAACTCTTTAGCAATATGTATCGTGAAATGGCTAAAGAAGGTATCTTCTTACCACCATCACAATTTGAAGGTACATTCTTATCTACAGCCCACACTAAAGAAGATATTGCAAAAACAATTCAAGCATTTGATACTGCATTAAGTCGCATTGTATAATTTAATATAAAATGATGGAAGGTTAAGACTATAGTCTTAACCTTCTTTTTAATGAAAGAAGTGAGCCTTAATGTGGTTATTATGGCGTAATAATATAATTTTATTTGTTACCGCAGTTGTTATGAGTTTAATTTTATATTTTGCTCATGTCCTTTTGCCGTTCATGTTTGGTCCCATTATTGCTGCTATATTAGTAGGGAAAGTGTTTAAGTTGAGAGTACAATGGCCTTTTTGGTTCAGTCAGATTGGTTTAATTTTACTAGGGGTTCAAATAGGTTCTACTTTTACAAAGAAAGTTATTAATGATATTAAAAATGATTGGTCAACAATAGTAGTGGTCACAATATTACTGATATTGCTTTCTTTATTAATTGCTTATTTTTTCAAAAAAATAGCTCAAGTCAATACGGAAACAGCCATATTAAGTGTTATTCCGGGTGCACTTAGTCAAATGCTAATTATGGCCGAGGAAAATAAAAGGGCCAACATTCTTGTGGTGAGTTTAACACAAACATCTCGCGTTATATTTGTGGTGGTCTTAGTTCCATTTATCTCATATTTCTTTAGTAGTGGAGAGGGTAGCAATCAAACAGTAAGTAAGGCGCCTCCGTTAACTGAAGCTTTAAATATTTCGCAAATTTTATTTTTAGCTATTACAATTGGCATTGTGTACTTTATAATGGCGAAGATCCATTTTCCAACTAAACAATTATTAGCGCCAATAGCTGTCTTAGTAGTATGGAATTTAACTACACACGCTACATTCACACTAGACAATGGCATTCTTGCATCAGCACAGTTGATTTATATGATTAGAATTGGACTACAAATTGCTAAATTATTAGGAGATTTAAAAGGGCGTCTTGCCATAGCGATAATTTATCAAAATGTCCTTTTAATTCTTAGCGCATTTGTAATGGTGTTTATCGTTCATTTATTTACCCATAATTCAATGAATGAGTTATTTCTAGGAGGGGCGCCTGGTGGAATGAGTCAAATCGTGCTTGTAGCTATAGCAACAGGTGCAGATGTAGCGATGATTTCAAGTTTCCATATATTTAGGATTTTCTTTATATTATTCTTCGTCGCTCCGATAATTGGATTTTTCATGAAAAAGAATTTAAAAAAATAGCGAATACTCGTTTTTACGAGCGTTCGCTATTTTTTATTTATGTTTAGGTTTATAAGGACAACTTTCTAAGTGTGCGTCATATAATCCAGCCGCTTCTAAAAATGAAAATACAGTAACTGGACCTAGGAATTTAAAACCATATTTCTTTAAGTCTTTAGATAATTGTGTTGCACGCTCATCAACAGTAATTCTGTCAGAAGCGTGTTGGTAATGTAAGTCGATAGGTTGTTGATTCACATACGACCATAAGTAATCGCTAAAACTACCATAGTCTTTTTCGATTTCAAAATAGCCTTTCGCTTGAGATACGATAGCTTCTAATTTTTTACGATTATGCACTATGTTAGGAAATTCCATTAATTTATCAATATCCTCGTCCGTCATACTTGCCACTTTTTCAGGTTCAAAATTATAAAAAGCTTCTTCATAGGAGGCTTTTTTCTTTAAAATCGTTAACCAAGATAGGCCGGCATGTTGAGATTCTAACGCCAATAATTTGAACAGCGCTTTACTATCATATAGTGGCTGTCCCCAAACCTGATCGTGATAATCAAGATAAACTGAATCTTTTGTACCAAACGCACATTCGTTCATAAATATACCTCCAAGAGATTGACTTATTAGGATTTCCATTATACTATAAATAAGTAATTAAATATAACTATGGGAAGAGTAAGTTTGAATGATAGCAAAGAGAGCATATGGTTGGTGGAAATATGTATAGCGTTCTTACTGAAGGTAGCCCACTTGAACTTTTATTGAACATATATAGAGTAAATAAAAGCGTGTTTGAGCGTTAATCATAATTAAGTGCAAGGTTAAAGTTTTCAGTTGAGGAGTTTAATCTTGAATTTAGGTGGTACCACGGAACATCCGTCCTATTTTTTAGGAGGGGTGTTTTTTTATAATTAGGAGGTTTTTTTCTATGAACATGGAACCTAAGTATAACCCGCGTGAAGTGGAAGCGGGTCGTTACGAAGAATGGGTAAAAAATGGGTATTTCAAACCCTCAGAAGATAAATCAAAAGAAACTTATACGATTGTTATTCCTCCACCAAATGTAACTGGTAAATTACATCTTGGTCACGCATGGGATACAACGTTACAAGATATTATTACACGTATGAAAAGAATGCAAGGCTATGACACGCTATATCTTCCAGGTATGGACCATGCCGGCATTGCAACACAAGCTAAAGTAGATGCGAAATTAAAAGAGCAAGGTATTTCTCGTCATGATATTGGCCGTGAGAAATTCTTAGAACATGCATGGTCTTGGAAAGAAGAATATGCTTCATTTATTCGTCAACAATGGGCTAAATTAGGCTTAGGTTTAGACTATAGCAGAGAACGATTTACTTTAGATGATGGCTTAAGCCAAGCTGTTAAGAAAGTGTTTGTTGACCTATATAACAAAGGTATTATTTATCGTGGAGAGCGTATTATTAACTGGGATCCAGAAGCGAGAACGGCATTATCAGATATTGAAGTAATCCATGAAGATGTACAAGGTCACTTCTATCATTTCAAATATCCATATGCTGATGGCGAAGGATATATCGAAATTGCTACTACACGTCCAGAAACAATGTTAGGTGATACAGCAATTGTTGTTAACCCTAATGATGAACGTTATAAAGATGTTATTGGTAAAAAAGTTATTTTACCTATCGTTGGCCGTGAATTACCAATTTTAGCAGATGAATATGTTGATATTGAATTCGGTAGTGGTGCAATGAAAGTAACACCTGCACACGATCCAAATGACTTTGAAATTGGACAACGTCATGACTTAGAAAATATTATTGTTATGGATGAAAACGGTAAAATGAACGATAAAGCTGATAAATATGCTGGTTTAGACCGCTTCGAATGCCGTAAACAATTAGTTGAAGATTTAAAAGCACAAGATTTAGTTATTAAAATTGAAGAGCACATGCATTCAGTAGGTCACTCAGAACGTACGGGTGCTGTAGTTGAACCATATTTATCTACACAATGGTTCGTTAAAATGAAACCACTTGCTCAAAGAGCATTAGATAATCAAAAAACAGATGATCGTATCGATTTCTATCCACCTCGTTTTGAGAATACTTTCAATCGCTGGATGGAAGAAATTAGAGACTGGACGATTTCTCGTCAATTATGGTGGGGTCATCAAATTCCAGCTTGGTATCATAAAGAAACAGGCGAACTTTATGTTGGCGAAGAAGCACCACAAGACATTGAAAATTGGGAACAAGACGAAGATGTATTAGATACTTGGTTCTCAAGTGCCTTATGGCCATTCTCAACACTTGGTTGGCCTAATGAAGAAGCAGAAGACTTTAAACGTTATTATCCTACAAATGCGCTTGTAACAGGATATGACATTATCTTCTTCTGGGTAGCGAGAATGATCTTCCAAGGATTAGAGTTCACTGATCGTCGTCCATTTAACGACGTATTATTACATGGTTTAGTTCGTGCCGAAGATGGTCGTAAGATGAGTAAATCATTAGGTAATGGTGTTGACCCAATGGATGTTATTGAAGAATACGGTGCAGACAGCTTACGTTACTTCTTAGCAACTGGTTCATCTCCAGGTCATGATTTACGTTATTCTACTGAAAAAGTAGAATCAGTATGGAACTTCATCAATAAAATTTGGAACGGTGCACGTTTCAGTTTAATGAATATTGGTGATGACTTTAGCTACAACGATATTGATTTATCTGGCAATTTATCTTTAGCAGATAAATGGATTTTAACGCGTTTAAATGAAACAATTGAAACAGTCACACACTTAAGTGATAAATATGAATTTGGTGAAGTAGGCCGAGCATTATATAACTTTATTTGGGATGAATTCTGTGATTGGTATATCGAAATGAGTAAAATTCCAATGAATGGTGACGATGAAGCGCAAAAACAAACCACACGTTCTGTATTAAGTTATACATTAGACCAAATTATGCGTATGTTACATCCATTCATGCCATTTGTCACTGAAAAGATATGGCAAAGTCTTCCTCATGAAGGAGAAACAATTGTTAACGCATCTTGGCCAACAGTTAAAGAAGAATTGAGTTTTGAAGATAGTAAACAAACAATGCAACAACTTGTTGAAATTATTAAATCAGTGAGACAATCTCGTGTTGAAGTTAATACACCGCTTTCTAAATCTATACCAATTTTCATTCAAGCAAAAGATGAAAACGTGAAAGCGACACTTAATGAAAACGCAGATTACATTCATAAATTCTGTAATCCAAGCGAATTAGTGATTGATACAAATATTGATATTCCTGAGAAAGCGATGACTTCAGTCGTTGAAGCGGGTAAAGTCGTATTACCTTTAGAAGGCTTAATCGATATGGATAAAGAAATCGCTCGTCTTGAAAAAGAATTAGATAAATTACAAAAAGAATTAGATAGAGTAGATAAAAAATTATCTAACGAAAACTTTGTGAATAAAGCACCTGAAAAAGTTATCAACGAAGAAAGAGAAAAGCAACAACGTTATCAAGAAAAATATGATGGTGTAAAAACTAGAATTGAACAATTAAAAGCATAGGAGAATCGCCAATGAATTACCTAGATAGTTTGTATTGGATACATGAACGAACAAAATTTGGTATCAAGCCAGGTGTAAAAAGAATGGAATGGATGCTAGATCGTTTGAACAACCCTCAATTAAATATTCGAGGCATTCATGTTGGTGGTACAAATGGTAAAGGCTCTACAGTTGCTTATTTAAGAGCCGCTCTTGTTGAAAATGGTTATGAAGTAGGTACGTTTACTTCACCATTTATTGAAACATTTAATGAAAGAATAAGCTTAAATGGCCATCCCATTACAAATGATGAAATAGTAGAATTAGTCGAACGCGTCAAACCTGTAAGTGAGGCATTAGAGCAAGAAACTGAGCTAGGTGGCGCTACAGAATTTGAAATTATTACGACTATGATGTTCTTATACTTCGGAGAAATTCATCCCGTTGATTTCGTAATAGTTGAAGCTGGTTTAGGAATTAAAAATGATTCTACCAATGTTTTCAAACCAATTATTTCAATTTTAACGAGCATTGGTCTAGATCATACAGATATTTTAGGCAATACTTACTTAGATATCGCAAAAGATAAAGGCGCGATTATTAAACCTAATACGCCAGTAATATATGCGGTGAAAAATGAAGAAGCGCTTAAGTATATTCGTGATTTAGCTGAAAATAACGATGCCAAACCTATGGAATTAGATCGTGAAATTGTAGTCCTTTCTCAAGAAGACGAATTTACTTACCGTTATAAAGATTATGAATTAGAAACGATTATCTTAAATATGTTAGGTGATCATCAAAAAGAAAATGCTGCATTAGCCATTACTGCATTAATCGAACTTAACGAAGAAAATGTAATTGAATTAGATTTCAATAAAATGATTGATGCCATTGAGAGCGTGTCATGGACTGGACGAATTGAGCAAGTTAAAGAAAATCCATTAATTATTATCGATGGTGCACATAATAATGAAAGTGTGGAGGCTTTAATAGACACAATTAAAAATTATTATGGGACTAAAATGGACATTTTATTTTCAGCTATCAAAGGTAAGCCGGTTTCAGGTATGTTAAATAAGTTATCAGAAGTAGCGAAGACAATTTATTTTACAGAATTCGACTTTCCTAAAGCACTTAGTAAAGAAGAACTCGCCGAAAGTGTTAATACTGACAATATTCAATTTATCGATAACTATGTTGAGTTTATAAATCAGTATGAAGGCGACGGATTACTAATTACCGGAAGCTTATATTTCATTAGTGAAGTAAAAGCTAAGACGCAATTTTAAAATGTTATAACATTCATTAACCACTTAATAACGTACTATTTTAAACATAGGCGTTTATTAAGTGGTTTTTATATTGAATTTATTTGCAGAAACTAAAATTTAGGATATTGAAGTAAGAAATTTATAAATTTTTATAACATAATTATATATTAATAAAATTATACAGTTTACTTTTATGGAATTTTTGCTACAATAAGAGAAAGGAGATGTTCCATGTTTATACTTTCTTACTTATGTAGTGTCCTCTTTAGTTATTTATATCAACTGAGCTCAATCAACAAACTCTCTTTCAGTTATTTTAAATTACGATCCAAATGCGACAATTGTCACCAACCATTAAAATGGTTTGAACTTTTACCAATCATAAGTTTTATTTGCTTAAAAGGGCGATCTAATTGTTGTGGCTATCAACTTAATAAAAACTATTTTATAGGTGAACTATTAGCATTTTTAATTATCCCATTCTCATCTTACTTTATTCCTAATCTATATTTCCCTTTATTTTTAACTACCTATCTTTTTTTATTGACTATGTCTTTTTATGACATTGATACAAAGACTATCAATGTGAATCTTATAGTTGTATTATTTATTATTTCTTTCTTTATAGCACACATTTATATATTTACTTTTTTTATTTTCTTTTCAATATTACATGCTTGTTTTGTTATTGTACCTAAGCAAATTGGTTATGGAGATATTCTTTTACTTAGTATGCTATCACTATTTTATCCATACCATTTCTTCTGCATTTTTCTTCTTTTTTCTATAGCAATAGCAATACCTTTTTCTCTTATCTCAATTTTAAATAAAAGAGGATCAAATCTTCCATTCATTCCTTTTATCTTTCTTGGTTATCTTTTAACAAGTTATTTCTATCCATATTTTTTAATTTATTTATAGAAAGGTTGATTTTTTGAAAATTAAGGACATGGCGACAAGTGAATTACCTAGAGAGCGACTCATTCAACAAGGAGCAAAAAGTTTATCAAATAGTGAATTGCTGGCGATTTTAATTAATACTGGACGCCAGGGCTATTCTAGTATTGACATAGCAAATGACATTATGAACAAATATCCAAATTTAAAAGAACTAAAGCAATTATCAGTTGATGATTTAGTGAAAATAAAAGGTATTGGGACTTATAAGGCAACTACTTTAAAGGCAGCGTTTGAATTAGGAGAAAGAATGAACACAAGAAGTACGCTTGAAAAGGTTAAAATTAAATCTCCTAAAGATGTAGCGGATATGATGATGGCTAAGATGAAAGATTTAACTCAAGAACATTTTGTAGCATTATTTTTAAATTCGAAAAATGTTGTAATAAAAGAAGAAATTATTTACAAAGGAACATTGAATTCCTCAGTAATACATCCCAGAGAGGTGTACAATGCGGCAATTAGGGCGTCTAGTAATGCAATTATCGTAGTACATAATCATCCTTCTGGTGATGTAACACCATCTAAAGAAGACATTGCAACCACTATCCGATTAAAAGAATGTGGTCATATTCTCGGTATAGATTTATTAGATCATATTATTATAGGTGACCAAAAATTTACTAGCTTAGTAGAAGAAGGGTATTTTGAGTAAAGGATAATTGAAACTCGTTATAGTATGACTAAATAACTTTTTGTATAATAAGGTTTTAATACAATGTTAAGAGGTGTACTATGACAATCTTTTTGATTATTGGTATATTATTGCCAATCATTTATGTCATTAGACTAAATGTAAAACAACAATCGATACATTTTAAAGAAGTATTAATAACAGTAGGATTATCTGTCATAGGTTTTGTAGTATTTTCAATTTTAGGAGTATCCATTAGTCATCAAAAAATAAATATCTTTACATTATTAGTTGGAGGGATTGTAACTGGTATCATTTGGGGATTACTCTTGGTGGGTACATTTAAACTCTGTAATTATTTAACGCACACGTTTAAAAAATAAATAAATGCTAGCTAAGTCATCTACAAATTAAGGTTAGATACTTAGCTAGCATTTCTGTTTTATCAGATATAGGCTGTGAGTGTTTGGAAATTTTCGAGAATCCAAAGAACACCTTGATAACCTAAATAAAGACATAAAATGACTAAAGCAGCAGAGATTAGGAATCTTAAAATGGCAAATCCTACTTTAAATAATAAGATAACTAATAATGCTATTAATATAATTGTAAGAATATGCATGTTCACACACCTCACTAAAAAATTTATCAATTACAATATAATATTATTGTAATTCATTTTAGCATAAAAACCTATCATACTTTGGGTATGAGGTTGACTAGTTCTCAAGACTGATGAATATTATTCAAGGTTTATTTATAATAAATAGGATTTAATTAGGAGGGAAAGTAATGCGATTTATTCTGAGTCTCATAAAAAATATTGTTGCAGTTATAGCTATTATTTGTATTGTCTATATTGCATTAAAATATGCTCCTTTCTTAAGAGAACAAGAATGGAATCCAATTAATCATCCTCCTACAAATGCGCCTATAAGCGATCAATATAATCAAAGTGATAATCAATATCCTACAAACGGTAAGCGTTATGTATTAGAGGACAACGATTTATTAGAAAATATTCCCCCAAGCCAAACGAGAAACGTATTTAAACTAATTGATAAGAATGAATTTATGGCCGTTTCAGGACTTGGTAGAATGGGATATAATGATAATTACATTGCTGGTCAAAGAGAGGATAAGTTTATCGTTTATAAATTTGGTAGTGATTCAATAAGAGTATATAGTACTGAAATTGAAATGGAACAAGATTTAAATCGAATGGGACAAAGAATTGAACTCAAACCGCAGAGTGCTTATTAATAAATAGCTTAAATCAACTATTTGAAATGAAAAATTAAATACGTTACAGTTTTAATAGAGATAAAAAATCAAAGGTTGGTGTGATATATGTCAGAACAATCTAAAGAAAAGCAAGCAAATGAACAAGCCAAAGCACAAAACTTATTCGCTAAATGGAGAAAAGATGAAACGTTATATAGCGAAGATGAAAAAAAACAAAATTCCGATAAAGAAAAATAATAATATGGTATGAGGTTTGATATTACGGTGCTTAATACATCGATTTAAAGGTGTTTTAAGCAGGATATATCAAACCTCTATTTTTATATTTATATTAAAATTGCATAAAAGATAAGCATTTAGTGCTTTATTTAGGTTATAGAGTAATATAAAATAATAAAAGACAATTTAAATAACAATTGGTAGAGGTGTTGTGAGTGCAAAAGTTTTTCAAAAATAACAAATTGATTGTTGTTTTTTGTGCAATTATAATTTTTATTGCACTGATTGGTTTGTCCATTCGTTCGCAAACTCAATCACCTCCGGAACAATACGTAGGGGATTCTGTTTCATTTGGACAAAGAGTTATCAGTTATCCCGTTAATTTTGTGACTGGAGCAATAAATAATATTTTTAGCTCATCTAAAACAACTGACAATAAAAAAATTAGCAAATTAGAAGCTAAAAATGAAAAATTAGAAGCGGAAAATAAAGATTTAAAGAAAGAATTACATATGAGTGACATTTCTAAATATGACGCAATATCAGGGGCTGTTATTGCGCGCAATCCTGATCAATGGATGAATACAGTCATTATAGATAAAGGTAAAAAAGCTGGTGTTGGAAATAATATGGCTGTAATGACAGCTGATGGATTAATTGGTAGGGTAACTAAAGTTAATCAATTTTCTTCACAAGTAGACTTATTATCTACAAATACGAGAACAGGTAAATTATCAGTTAATATTCAACATGGCTCTAGTAATGTATTTGGCTTAATTGATCACTATGATAAAAAAAGCCAAGAACTTATTATTAGTAATGTTAATAATAAAGATAAAATATCAAAAGGCGATAAGGTAGTTACAAGTGGATTAGCTGATCAGTTGCCAAGTGATTTATACATAGGGGAAGTTACTAAGGTAGAAAATGATGAATATGGATTAGCTAAAGAAGTAAGAGTGAAAACAGGCGCCAATTTATCTCAAGTTAACCATGTGTATATTGCTAAGCGAGATGCTAAAAGTGCTCCAGAAGAAAGCGGGGAGTAATAATGAGAGTTATATCTTATTTGATTATTAGCGTCATACTTTTCTATATAGATATCGTTATCGGCCTAATTATTCCTATGCATATTGGTAATTTACAATTTATTTTAGTTCCACATTTAACACTCATGTTTATATTATTATTAGACATATATCGTGGTTTAGGTGTAGCTTTATTACTTGGCGTATTTTTAGGAATTATTACAGATATTTATTTAGGTAGTATATATGGACTATATATGTTTGGATATTTAGTTTTAACCTTGCTTTTCGATAAATTTATTAAAGTCTTTTACAGAGATTATACTATGATATTTGTATTCAATTTATGTGCTGTGATACTTTTTGAAATTTATATTGCCTTTATTTATACAATTATTGGATTTGTTCAATTTGATATTTTACATTTCTTATTATTGCGTTTATTACCAACTATAATATTAAATACCTTACTCTTACTCATATCATATACAATCTTTCTCAAATTTATTAAAAAAACACAAAACAAGATTGACAGTAAGATATAGGAATGGTAAGATGCAGTAGTTGAGTAGTTTTATAGCTACATACAACCGCTCACATACAGGTTTAAGTACTTATTTAACAGGTCACCTGTATATGGCGTGACTTATAATATAGGAGGTGCAAAGTATGTTTGCTATTATCGAAACAGGCGGTAAACAAATTAAAGTAGAAGAAGGTCAAGAAATCTTCGTTGAAAAATTAGATGTTAATGAAGGTGATTCATTCACATTCGATAAAGTTTTATTTGTAGGTGGCGATTCAGTTAAAGTTGGTGCGCCAACAGTTGAAGGTGCTACTGTAACTGCTACAGTTAATAAACAAGGACGCGGTAAAAAAATTACTGTTTTCACTTATAGACGTCGTAAAGACTCTAAACGTAAAAAAGGACATCGTCAACCTTATACTAAATTAACTATTGATAAAATCAACGCTTAATTCTTATGATAACTGTTGATATTTCAATAAATGAAGATGGTAAGGTAACAGATGTGATTATGGATGGCCATGCTAATCATGGCGAATATGGTCATGACATTGTTTGCGCAGGTGCTTCGGCAGTGTTATTTGGTAGCGTTAATGCTATTCTAGGTTTAACTTCGGAAAAGCCTGACATTGATTATGATGATGACGGTGGTCATTTTCATATTAGAAGTGTAGATACAAATAATGAACAAGCTCAGCTCATCCTACAAGCGATGTTAGTTTCTTTACAAACTATTGAAGATGAATATAATGAAAATATCAGATTAAATTACAAGTGAGGTGTATCCCGATGTTAAAATTAAACTTACAATTCTTCGCATCTAAAAAAGGGGTAAGTTCTACAAAAAACGGACGTGACTCTGAATCAAAACGTTTAGGTGCTAAACGTGCTGACGGTCAATACGTTACTGGCGGTTCAATCTTATATCGTCAACGTGGTACTAAAATTTATCCTGGTGAAAATGTAGGTCGTGGTGGCGATGATACATTATTCGCTAAAATCGACGGCGTTGTTCGTTTCGAACGTAAAGGTCGCGACAAAAAACAAGTTTCTGTATACACAGTAGCTGAATAATTTTGTCTAGTTAACACCAGAAGTGAATACTTCTGGTGTTTTATTTTGTTTAAAACACAATTTGTTTATTTATATGAATTTTATACTTAATGATATAATATTGTCATTGATGAATTAAATGTAAAAGAGGTGAGATATATGTTTGTCGATCAAGTTAAAATATCTCTTAAAGCTGGTGATGGAGGTAATGGTATCACAGCATATCGTAGAGAGAAATATGTACCATTTGGAGGTCCAGCTGGTGGCGACGGAGGTAAAGGTGCTTCTGTTGTATTTGAAGTTGATGAAGGATTAAGAACGTTATTAGACTTCAGATATCAACGTCATTTTAAAGCGAAAAAAGGTGAAAACGGGCAAAGTAGTAATATGCATGGTAAAAATGCTGAAGACTTAGTTTTAAAAGTGCCCCCAGGTACAATTATTAAAAGTGTAGATACTGATGAAGTTTTAGCAGACTTGGTTGAAGATGGACAAAGAGCTATCATCGCAAAAGGTGGTAGAGGAGGACGTGGGAATTCACGTTTTGCTACACCTAGAAACCCTGCACCAGATTTCAGTGAGAATGGTGAACCAGGGGAAGAATTAGATGTTACTTTAGAGCTTAAATTATTAGCAGATGTCGGCTTAGTTGGTTTCCCAAGTGTTGGTAAATCTACATTATTATCAATTGTTTCTAAAGCTAAACCAAAAATTGGTGCTTATCATTTTACAACAATCAAGCCTAATTTAGGTGTGGTTTCAACTCCGGATAGTAGAAGTTTTGTAATGGCTGATTTGCCTGGATTAATTGAAGGTGCTTCTGATGGCGTTGGTTTAGGTCACCAATTTTTAAGACATGTAGAACGTACAAAAGTAATTGTTCATATGATAGATATGAGTGGCTCAGAAGGTCGTGAACCTTATGAAGATTATCAAATCATAAATAAAGAGTTAGTCAATTACAAGCAGAGATTAGAAGATAGACCTCAAATTATTGTAGCTAATAAGATGGATATTCCTGAAGCTTCAGACAATTTAGCGCTTTTCAAAGAACAAGTTGAAGACAACGTGACTATTGTTCCAGTTTCTACTATTACTAGAGATAATATCGATCAATTATTATATACAATTGCTGATAAACTAGAAGAAGTTAAAGATATCGACTTTAGTATAGATGAAGACGAAGATGCAGGTATTAACCGAGTGCTATATAAACATACACCATCTCAAGATAAATTTACGATTTCAAGAGACGATGATGGTGCTTATGTAGTAAGTGGTAATGCTATTGAACGTATGTTCAAAATGACAGACTTTAACAGTGACCCAGCCGTAAGACGATTTGCACGACAAATGCGTTCAATGGGTATTGATGATGCTTTAAGAGACCGAGGTTGTAGCAACGGCGATATCGTAAGAATCTTAGGTGGAGAATTTGAATTTGTAGAATAGGAGTGCTTAAAGTGGACAATAAAGATTATAAAAAGTTTTATTTAATACGAGAAGACGTGTTACCAGAATCTGTGGTAAAAACTTTAAAAATTAAAGATGCTTTGAAAAATAATCCTAATTTGTCCATTTTTGAAGCAGTAAAGCAATTTGATTTATCACGGAGTGCATTTTATAAATACCGAGAAACCATCTTTCCGGTCGATGAGAAAATGCTTGAACATCGTGAATTTACGCTTATCTTATACGTAAATGACATTGTAGGTATGCTTGCACAAGTGTTAAATACAGTTTCTAAATTAGAATTGTCTGTGCTCACTATTCATCAAAGTGTGCCTATGGAAGATAAAGCGACTATCACGTTGTCATTAAGTGCGAAAGATACAGCGAAATCTATTGATGAAATTATCATCGCACTAAGAGATATTGAACACGTTTCTAAAGTAGAACTAATCAGTATGAGTATGTAAGGAAGGTCGAAAATGTACGCTTATATTAAAGGACAATTAACACAATTATTTCCTACACATGTTGTTATAGAAACAACTAGTGGAATTGGTTATGAAATACAAACACCTAATTCTTATCGTTTTCAAAAATATTTAAACAAAGAAGCGACAATCTATACTTCATTAATCGTTAGAGAAGATGCTCAATTGTTATATGGCTTTATTAATGAAGAAGAAAAAGATATGTTTTTAAGTTTAATAAAGGTCACAGGTATAGGACCTAAATCAGCATTAGCTATTTTAGCTACAAGTACACCAAATGAAGTCAAACGCGCTATTGAAAATGAAAACGATGCGTATCTAACTAAATTTCCTGGTATTGGAAAGAAAACGGCACGCCAAATTGTGTTGGACTTAAAAGGCAAAGTTCAAATCACTGAGGAAACGAGTGAAACGCTATTCCAAATGGATGGTCATGCATCAGTGAGTGAAAATGTAATTAAAGAAGCTTTATTAGCGCTTGAAGCATTAGGCTATTCTAAGAGAGAATTAACGAAAGTTGAAAAAGTGCTTAATAAAGAAAATGTAGAATCCGTGGATGAAGCGGTTAAGATAGGTTTAAGAACTTTAGTATCATAAATTACGAGGTTAATTAGATTTGTATAAAAAAATTTAAATAGCTGGGGGGAGATAAGTATGGATGATAGAATGGTTGATCAATCTTTACACAATGATGAGTCATCTTTTGAATATTCATTAAGACCAACAAGATTAAAACAATATATTGGCCAATCTTCTATTAAAAGTAACTTAGAAGTTTTTATTAAGGCGGCTAAATTACGTGAAGAACCGCTTGATCATGTGTTGTTATTTGGTCCCCCAGGATTAGGTAAAACGACGCTATCTAATATTATTGCTAATGAAATGGAAGTTAACATTCGTACTGTTTCAGGACCTTCATTAGAGAGACCTGGAGACTTAGCAGCTATATTATCAGGCTTACAACCAGGTGATGTATTATTTATCGATGAGATACACCGTTTAAGTAGTGTCGTAGAAGAAGTTCTATACTCTGCTATGGAAGATTTCTTCTTAGATATTATTATTGGAAAAGGTGATGAAGCACGTAGTATCCGTATTGATTTACCTCCATTTACTTTAGTAGGTGCTACTACACGTGCTGGAAGTTTAACCGGTCCTTTAAGAGATCGTTTTGGCGTTCATCTCAGACTTGAATATTATAATGAGAATGATTTAAAAGAAATTATTATACGTACTGCAGATGTGTTAGGAACCAAGATTGACGATGAAAGTGCAATTGAATTAGCTAAACGCTCTCGTGGGACTCCTCGTGTTGCAAATCGTCTTTTGAAAAGGGTCAGAGATTTCCAACAAGTGAATGAGGATGAACAAATTTATATTGAGACAACTAAACAAGCATTACAGCTTTTACAAGTAGATGATGAAGGTTTAGATTACATCGATCATAAAATGATGAACTGTATTATTAATCAATATAATGGAGGCCCTGTAGGTCTTGATACGATTGCAGTATCCATTGGTGAAGAACGTATCACTATTGAAGATGTTTATGAACCATTTTTAATACAAAAAGGATTTATTGAACGTACGCCTAGAGGAAGAAAAGCTACGGCATTTGCGTATGAACATTTTAAAAATATAAAAGAATGAGGGAATTTAAATGAATGTTGAGGAATTTGATTATCACTTGCCGGAATCGTTAATTGCTCAAACGCCATTAAAAGATAGAGACCATAGTCGTTTATTAGTACTAGGGCGCGAATCTGGAGAAATGGAACATAAACATTTTACAGATGTCATTGATTACTTAGAAGCGGGTGATACGCTTGTTTTAAATGATACGCGTGTTATGCCAGCCCGTTTATTTGGTCTAAAAGAAGAAACGGGCGCTAAAGTAGAAATGTTAATGCTTACGCGCATTGATGGTAACGATTGGGAAGTATTATTAAAACCTGCTAAACGAATCAAAGTCGGCAATAAATTATCTTTCGGTGAAGGGAAAATTGTCGCTGAGTGTATTAAAGAGTTAGACCAAGGCGGACGTATTATGCGCTTGCATTATGATGGTATCTTAGAAGAGCGTCTTGATGAACTAGGTGAAATGCCGTTACCACCATACATTAAAGAACGCTTAGATGATCCAGATCGTTACCAAACGGTTTATGCGAGAGAAAGTGGCTCTGCTGCTGCACCGACTGCGGGCTTACATTTCACTGATGAATTATTAGAAAAGATAAAAGCAAAAGGCGTTAATATTGCTTTCATTACCTTACATGTAGGATTGGGTACATTTAGACCAGTTAGTGTAGAAAATATTGATGATCACGAAATGCATAGTGAATATTATCAAATGACACAAGAAACGGCTGATTTATTAAATGAAACTAAAGCTAAAGGGCATCGCATTATTTCAGTTGGTACTACATCTACTAGAACATTAGAAACAATTCGTCGCGACTACGCTCAATTTGTAGCAGTTAGTGGTTGGACAGATATTTTTATCTATCCTGGTTTCGAATATAAAGCAATAGATGGTTTAATTACTAACTTCCATCTACCTAAATCAACGCTAGTTATGCTTGTATCAGCATTTAGTAGTAAGAAAAATATTTTAAATGCATACAATAAAGCTGTGGAATTAGAATATAGATTCTTTAGCTTTGGTGATGCAATGTTAATTATATAATGAATGAGAGGTAAAGCTAATGCCAGCAGTTACTTATGAACATATTAAAACTTGTAAGCAATCCGGCGCACGTTTAGGTATTGTGCATACACCACATGGTTCATTTGAAACGCCTATGTTTATGCCAGTTGGAACAAAAGCGACTGTTAAAACAATGAGTCCTGAAGAATTACGTCAGATTGAGGCCAAAATCATTCTAGGAAACACATATCATTTGTGGTTACAACCTGGAAATGATATCATCAAACAAGCTGGGGGCTTGCATAAGTTCATGAATTGGGATGGGCCAATTCTTACTGACTCAGGTGGTTTCCAAGTATTTAGTTTAAGTAATTTAAGAAAAATTACAGAAGAGGGCGTTGAATTTAGACACCATACAAATGGATCTAAATTATTCTTAAGCCCTGAAAAATCAATGGAAATTCAAAATGATTTAGGTTCAGATATTATGATGGCGTTCGATGAATGTCCACCTATGCCTTCTGAATATAAATATGTTAAAGATTCTATTGAACGTACTACGAGATGGGCAGAACGTTGTCTTAAAGCGCATAAACGTACTGAAGATCAAGCATTATTTGGAATTATCCAAGGTGGAGAATATAAGGACTTAAGAGAACAAAGTGCTAAAGACCTTGTTAAACTTGATTTCCCTGGATATGCGATTGGTGGTTTATCTGTAGGTGAACCGAAACCTGTAATGTATGACATGGTAGAACATACCGTTCAATATATGCCTGAAGATAAACCACGCTATTTAATGGGCGTTGGCTCTCCAGATGCATTAATCGAATGTAGTATTCGTGGTATGGATATGTTTGATTGTGTCTTACCAACGCGTATTGCTCGTAATGGTACTTGTATGACTTCTAATGGTAGATTAGTCATTAAAAACGCTAAATTTGCAGATGATTTCAGACCACTTGATGAAAATTGTGATTGTTATACATGTAAGAATTATACACGTGCTTATATTAGACATTTAATTAAAGCTGAGGAAACTTTTGGTATCCGTCTTACTACTATTCATAATTTACATTTTCTGCTAAAATTAATGGAAGATATTAGACAGGCCATTAGAGAAGATAGATTACTTGATTTTAAAGAAGAATTCTTCGAACAATATGGACTTAATGTAGAGAACCCTAAAAACTTTTAGTAAGGAGAAAACATAATGAACGTTTCAGCATTGATTTTACCAATAATTTTAATTATTGTGTTTTATTTCTTTTTAATTCGACCTCAACAAAAACGTGCGAAAGAGCATCGTGAAATGATTAGTCGAATTGAATCAGGTCAACGTGTTACTACAATTGGTGGTTTAAAAGGTACAGTTAAAGCTGTAGATGAAACTACTGTAGTAATCACTGTAAATGGTCATGGTACAGAAATGACTTTTGAAAAACCAGCCATTAAACAAGTTGACCCATCATAATTAATTTAAGTTTCAAAGTAATCATACTTTGAAACTTGGAATGCCCATGAAGTTAAAAACTTTATGGGCATTTTTTGTATAGGTTTTTATTAAAGGTGTTCTATGATAAATATTCACTTACTTAAGTTGAGATGCTTGCCTAGGGGGCTGGGTCGAGTCGCGGTCTTGTAAAGTAGTTCTTAGATGAATATTACTCATTTTGTTGCGACGTTTTCTTGCGGGAAAGGCTTAAGCCTGTAGTCTTATAAAGTCGTTCTTAGATAGATATTCACTCACTTAAGCTGAGATGCTTGCCTAGGGGGCTGGGTCGAGCCTTGGTCTCGACACTCATCCTGCTCCCTCAGGCGTCACTCAACTACGTTTCGTTATCTATCATAGAACGCCTTACGCAAGTGCACGCGCACTTGTGTTCAATATAAGAATAAAAAACGCCAAGAGTCGCGCAACGTCATTCGTTATTCATCTTAGAACTTCTTACGTAAGTGTTTGAACACTTAAGTTCCTCAACCCCAACATAAAGAATTTCTATTCGAAATTCTTTATGTTGGGGCCCCGTCCCCAGCTTGCTTTGTTTGTTGACTTTCTATACGAAAGTCTTTGTGCTGGGGTCCCGCGAACAACGTCATTTGTTATTCATCTTGGAACTACTTACGTAAGTGTTGAACACTTACGTTCATTCAAAACCTATCCCTCAGGCGCCGTTTTACTTCATTTCATTATCTATTTTTTATATGAAAATAGATATAAATCAAATTTTTTAAGGTTTAAAATATGATAAAGAATGTAATACTATGATCCTAAATTTAAAAAATGGATATGGGTCTGAATTTCACTAAATGTTGTGTTATGTTAATATAGTTAGGTCATGTTATAACAATGTAATCATTTATTAACTTGCACGTGGTTAATTAAAAGATTATTCTAATTACATAAGTAAACAATGAGGTGTTCATGTGAAAAAAATTAGTAGGATAATTGCATTCTTATTAATTGTAGTCGTCCTCTTTGTGGGAATGGGACTTACATATAAGAACGTAGTTAAGAACGTAAATCTTGGTCTTGATTTACAAGGTGGTTTCGAGGTGCTTTATCAAGTCAAACCACTTGATGGTGGTAAAAAGATTGATGATAAAGCTTTACAATCTACTGCTCGCACGTTAGAAAATCGTGTAAATGTATTGGGTGTTTCCGAACCACATATTCAAGTAGAAGACCCTGATCGTATCAGAGTTCAGTTAGCTGGTGTAAAAGATCCGGATGAAGCTCGGAAGATTTTATCTTCTCAAGCAAATTTAACGATTCGTGATGCAGATGACAAAGTTAAATTAACAGGTAAGGATATTGAACAAGGTTCAGCCAAGCAAGAATTTAAGCAAGGTACAAATGAACCAGCAGTTACTTTTAAATTGAAAGATCGTGCTAAGTTTAAAAAAGTAACGGAAGAAATTTCTAAAAAGCAAGAAAACATGATGGTAGTTTGGTTAGACTATAAAAAAGGTGATAGCTACCATAAAGAATTAGAGAAACCTGAGGATAAACGTAAATACGTTTCAGCTGCTTCAGTTAATCAACCTATCAATTCAGATAGCGTAGAAATTTCTGGTGGTTTCCATGGTCAAAAAGGCGTAGAAAGAGCTAAACAAATTGCAGAACTACTTAACGCTGGGTCATTACCAGTTGATTTAAAAGAGATTTATTCAAATTCTGTAGGTGCTCAATTTGGTCAAGATGCACTGGATAAAACAATTTTCGCATCTGCCATTGGTATTGCTGTAATTTACTTATTCATGGTAGGTTTCTACAGATTACCAGGTTTAGTTGCGATTATCGCATTAACGGTATATATCTACTTAACCCTAGTAGCATTTAACTTTATATCTGGGGTGCTTACACTACCAGGTTTAGCTGCCCTAGTGCTTGGTGTAGGTATGGCAGTCGATGCTAACATCATTATGTATGAACGGATAAAAGATGAATTGAGGATTGGACGAACGCTTAAACAAGCCTATAGCAAGGCAAACAAAAGTTCATTCTTAACGATCTTTGACTCAAACTTAACAACTGTTATTGCAGCCGGCGTGTTATTCTTCTTCGGTGAAAGCTCAGTTAAAGGTTTCGCTACGATGTTACTATTAGGTATTTTAATGATCTTCGTAACAGCGGTATTCTTATCAAGATGGTTACTTTCATTACTTGTATCATCTAATTATTTCAAAAAGAAATATTGGTTATTTGGTGTTAAGAAAAAAGACCGTCATGATATAAATGAAAGCGTAGATGTACATGATTTAAAAACATCATTCGAAAAATGGGATTTTGTTAAACTAGCTAAACCACTAATTAGTATAAGTGTACTTATTTTAGTAGTCGGTATTATTATTTTAAGTATTTTTAAATTAAATTTAGGTATCGATTTCTCAGCTGGTACGCGTGTAGACATCAATTCTGATACCAAATTGACGCAAGCAAAAGTAGAGCGCACAGTTAAGGATTTAGGCTTAACGCCAGACCAAATTCAAATTAACGGAGAGGGCAATAAAAAAGCAACAGTTCAATTTAAAAAAGATTTATCTAAAAATGAAGTTATTAAAGTAAATGAAAAAATGAATGATGAATATGGTCATAAACCAACTGTAAATACAGTATCACCTATGATTGGTCAAGAGTTAGCTAAAAATGCTATGAAAGCACTTATATTTGCAGCTATTGGTATCATCATATATGTATCATTAAGATTCGAATGGAGAATGGGTCTTTCATCTGTATTAGCTTTACTTCACGATGTATTTATTATTGTTGCGTTATTTAGTTTATTCAGATTAGAAGTAGATATTACATTCATTGCAGCAATTTTAACTATCGTAGGTTATTCAATTAACGATACAATTGTTACGTTTGACCGTGTAAGGGAAAACTTACATAAGATTAAAGTGATTACTGATC
Source organism: Staphylococcus sp. NRL 16/872 (assembly GCF_022815905.2). Taxonomy (NCBI): domain Bacteria; kingdom Bacillati; phylum Bacillota; class Bacilli; order Caryophanales; family Staphylococcaceae; genus Staphylococcus; species Staphylococcus sp. NRL 16/872. The sequence continues at coordinate 1,244,061 of NZ_CP119327.1, forward strand.
CTGAACAAATTGATGATATTGTTAATCGTTCAATCAGACAAACGATGACACGTTCTATAAATACAGTATTAACGGTTGTAGTTGTTGTTATCGCGATATTAATCTTTGGTGCAGGAAGTCTATTTAATTTCTCACTTGCATTATTAATTGGTTTAATTTCAGGGGTATTCTCTTCAGTCTTTATCGCTGTTCCACTTTGGGGCATTATGAAGAAACGCCAATTGAAGAAATCTGAAAATGGAAAATTAGTAGTGTATAAAGAGAAAAAATCTAATGATGAAAAAATCTTAGTTTAATATTTAATTTATCAGAACTATTGATGAACTTCGGTTTATCAATAGTTCTTTTCTTTTTTCTAAATTATTTAATTTTATTTATTTACTAAGGTGTTACTTTTTATTTAATATAATTTTAGGTATAATGGCTCTTGGAAAAAGGAAGGATAGTTGTATGATTAAATCTAAGTATAAATGGCTTTATGAACCTCCAACTGAATATATAGCAGATGATGTAGCTAAAGCATATAAATTAACACCTATTATAAAAAAAGTATTGGAAAGTAAAGCCATCACTAAAGAAAGTGATATTAAAGCTTTACTGTCAGAGGCACCAGTTAGTCACGATCCACGCTTATTAAGCGACATGGATAAAGCAATTGAAAGAATCAATCAAGCGATTGATAAACGTGAACGTATATTAGTATATGGAGATTATGATGCTGACGGTGTTACTTCTACCACTATTCTCGTTAATACGTTAAGAATGTTAGGTGCTGAAGTTGGATGGTATATTCCAAACCGCTTCACTGAAGGTTATGGCCCTAATGAACTTGCTTTTAGAAATGCTTACGACGAAGGTGTTTCACTCATTATTACGGTAGATAATGGGATACAAGGTCATGATGAAATAAAAATGGTGCAGGAATTAGGGGTAGACGTTATTGTTACGGACCATCATGAAATTGGTCGTACACTTCCAGAAGCCTTTGCTATCGTGCATCCTATGCATCCAGAATTCGATTATCCATTTCATTATTTATGTGGGGCTGGTGTAGCATTTAAATTATCTCAAGTGCTATTAGACAATCCTCCTAATTATTTTGAGAGCTTAGCTGCTATAGGAACCATTGCTGATTTGGTGTCATTAACAGATGAGAACCGTACCATTGTAAATAATGGGTTAGCTCACTTAAATGAGCACTGTCCATTACAAATTAAAGCTATTTTAAATCAAGCGGGATTTAATGACACGATAAATGAAGAAACGATTGGTTTTATTATTGGACCTAGACTAAATGCAGTAGGTCGTCTAGAAGATGCTTCATTAGCTGCAGAATTGCTTATGTCAGAAGATGAGGAAGAGGCCGAGTTTTTAGCTGAACAAGTCGAACATTTTAATATTGAGCGTAAAGATATTGTTGCTCAGATTACTGAAGAAGCCTTAGTTATGGCTGAAGAAAAAGTGAAAGCTGGTCATCAATTTTTATTACTCGCCAAAGAAGATTGGCACGAAGGTGTATTAGGAATAGTAGCATCTAAAATTGTTGAAACCTATTCATTACCAACTTTAATTTTAAATATAGATTTAGAACAAAATCATGCTAAAGGGTCAGCTAGAAGTATCGAACAAGTGTCAATGTTTGAAATATTGAGTGCGCATCAAGACTTAATCTCTAAATTTGGTGGTCACCATATGGCTGCAGGAATGACTATGGAAATTGAGAACATTGACCCATTAGAGCAAGGCTTAAATGAATGGATGGCACAGTTAACAGAACATACTTCATTAGAACCTACTAAACATGTTACTGTAAAACTCGAAGAAAAAGACATTACAGTTGGTAATATTAATGATATTCAAAAACTAAGTCCTTTCGGTACGGATTTCGAGAAACCATTATTTGAAATTGATGATATAGATGTAACAGATGTTAAAGCCATTGGTAAAGATAAGACACATTTAAAATTAGTAGCCGGCGAACAACAACTTCAAAATCTTTTCTGGAAAAATGGGCAACTAGCCACTCAGATCGAAATAGGCCAGCCTATTAATTTATTGGGTCATTTACAAATTAATGAATGGAATGGCAATCAATCACCACAACTTATCATTCAAGATTTAGCAACAAACGATGAACAAATATTAGATTATAGAAGTAAACGTAAACAATTAGATATAGATCCTACCAATCATCAATATGCGTTTGTTATTCATCCTAAGAAAGAAAAATTAGATGACAATTATTATTTTTATGGTGAAGAGATTAGACCGAGTCATGATATAATTGTATTTCGTGATTTACCACCGAATCTTGAAAGTGTTCAACAAAGTTTACAAGGTTTAACTTATTCACAATTATATTTAGTCTTACAACATAGTCAGTCTATATATTTCGAAGGCATGCCAAACGCTACGTTGTTTAAAAATTGCTATAAAGCACTATTGAATAAACAAGAAATGAATTTAGTACAAGAAGGTATGCAATTATGTCAATATTTAAGAATTAAACCTAACTTACTGAAATTTATGTTGAAAGTGTTTCTTGATTTAGGCTTTATCACTGATGAAAATGGTATAATTAAAATAAACAATAATCCTAACAAACAAGCGATTGAATCAAGTCGCATTTATCAAGCTAGACAAGCAAGAATTGAAGTTGAGCAACTTCTACTCTATGATGACTTTTCACAATTAAAAAAATGGATTAAAAATCAAAAGGGCTAAATATTAGGAGGAAATAGATAAATGGATTTAAAGCAATATGTTTCAGAGGTTGAAGACTGGCCTAAAGCTGGTGTGAGTTTCAAAGATATTACAACAATCATGGATAATGGAGAAGCATATGGCTATGCCACTGACCAAATTGTTGAATATGCTAAAGAGAGAGATGTGGATATTGTCGTAGGGCCTGAAGCAAGGGGATTTATTATTGGATGTCCTGTCGCTTATTCAATGGGTATCGGCTTTGCTCCAGTTAGAAAAGAAGGTAAATTACCTCGCGAAGTGATTCGTTATGAATATGACTTAGAATACGGCAAAAATGTTTTAACAATGCATAAAGACGCCATTAAACCAGGGCAACGTGTGTTAATTACAGATGATTTGTTAGCTACTGGTGGTACAATTGAAGCGGCAATTAAATTAGTTGAAAAACTAGGTGGCATAGTTGTAGGTATTGCATTTATTATAGAATTAAAATACTTAAATGGTATTGAAAAAATTAAAGATTATGATGTAATGAGTTTAATCTCTTACGATGAGTAAGCATTAATATAAAATGCTCGATTCAAATGTATTATAACTACTCATATAGAAGCGGAAGAAAGAAATCATTGATTAAAATGACTTTCTCTACCGCTTCTTTTTTCTTATATTTCTAGATGTTTAAATTTAATTTAACAGCATTTATTTATTTAAAAACTTGTAGTATCATAAAACTATTATTTATAAAAAAGTTAGACCTTTTATAGTGTATTAAACATTTGATACACTAAAAGTAATACTCGCATTTCTATGACTTTGGAAATGTTATTTTTATACAAATTAAAAGACACTAAAGAGTTTGTAGCTTAATTTTAAAAAAGTCAATTAACGGGCAGAGTATTTGGAATATAAGAGAGTTGGGGTGTCATATATTGAATAATGAATATCCATATAGTGCTGACGAGGTACTACATAAAGCGAAATCCTATTTATCAGCAAATGAGTACCAATATGTTTTAAAAAGTTATCATATTGCGTATGAAGCACATCAAGGTCAATTTCGAAAGAATGGTCTGCCTTATATTATGCATCCTATTCAAGTAGCAGGTATATTAACAGAGATGCGTTTAGACGGTCCAACTATCGTAGCAGGATTCTTACATGACGTAATTGAAGATACACCTTATACATTTGATGATGTAAAAGAAATGTTTAATGAAGAAGTTGCGCGTATTGTAGATGGTGTTACGAAGTTGAAAAAGGTGAAATACCGTTCTAAAGAAGAACAACAAGCAGAAAACCACAGAAAGTTATTCATTGCGATTGCCAAAGATGTACGCGTTATCTTAGTTAAACTTGCAGACAGACTGCATAATATGAGAACGCTAAAAGCTATGGCTCGCGAAAAACAAGTTCGTATTTCTAAAGAAACGTTAGAAATTTATGCGCCTCTTGCTCACAGATTAGGGATTAATACAATTAAGTGGGAACTTGAAGATACTGCCTTACGTTACATTGATAGTGTGCAATACTTTCGTATCGTTAATTTGATGAAGAAGAAACGTAGTGAACGTGAAGCTTATATCGCAAACGCTATCGAAAAGATTCAAGAAGAAATGGATAACATGAAGATTAGCGGGGAAATTAGTGGGCGTCCTAAACATATTTACAGTATTTACCGAAAAATGATGAAGCAGAAAAAACAATTCGATCAAATATTTGATTTATTAGCTATTCGTGTCATCGTTAACTCGATTAATGACTGTTACGCAATTTTAGGTTTAGTACATACGTTATGGAAACCAATGCCTGGTCGTTTCAAAGATTATATTGCGATGCCTAAACAAAATATGTACCAATCTTTACATACAACTGTTGTAGGTCCAAATGGCGATCCACTTGAAATTCAAATTAGAACATTTGAAATGCATGAAATTGCTGAACACGGGGTAGCAGCACACTGGGCGTATAAAGAAGGCAAAACGGTAAATGAAAAAACGCAAGATTTCCAAAATAAACTGAATTGGTTAAAAGAACTAGCTGAAGCAGATCATACTTCTTCAGATGCACAAGAATTTATGGAGTCATTAAAATATGACTTACAGAGTGATAAAGTATATGCATTCACTCCTGCGAGTGATGTCATCGAATTACCATATGGTGCAGTACCGATAGATTTTGCATATGCGATTCATAGTGAAGTAGGAAACAAAATGATAGGCGCTAAAGTAAATGGTAAAATTGTTTCAATTGATTATGTTCTTCAAACGGGAGATATTATCGAAATTAGAACTAGTAAACATTCTTACGGTCCAAGTAGAGATTGGTTAAAAATTGTTAAGTCGTCAAGTGCTAAGAGTAAGATAAAAAGCTTTTTCAAAAAACAAGATCGCTCATCCAATATTGAAAAGGGAAAATTTATGGTTGAAGCGGAGATTAAAGAACAAGGTTTCAGAGTTGATGATATTTTAACAGAGAAAAATATAGAAGTAGTGAATGAAAAATATAATTTTGCTAATGATGATGATTTATTTGCCGCTGTAGGATTTGGTGGTGTAACTGCGCTACAGGTGGTGAATAAACTAACAGAGCGTCAGCGTATTCAAGATAAACAAAAAGCACTTAATGAAGCACAAGAAATCGTTAAGTCATTACCTATCAAAGATGATATCATTACAGATAGTGGTGTTTATGTAGAAGGTATTGAAAATGTCCTAATTAAACTTTCTAAATGTTGTAACCCTATTCCAGGTGATGATATCGTTGGATATATTACAAAAGGACATGGCATCAAAGTACATAGAGCAGATTGTCCAAATATTAAAAATGAAAATGATCGTTTAATAGCTGTAGAGTGGGTGAAATCTAAAGATTCTACACAACGTTATCAAGTGGATCTGGAAGTTAATGCTTACGACCGAAATGGTTTATTGAACGAAGTGATACAAGCAGTCAATTCTACTGTAGGTAGTATTATAAAAATAAACGGTCGTTCAGATACAGATAAAAATGCTGTTATAACGATTAGTGTCATGGTTAAAAATGTTAACGACGTTTATAGAGTCGTTGAAAAACTTAAACAACTAAGTGATATATATACTGTTTCAAGAGTATGGAATTAATTGAGGTGCAAAAGAGATGAAAATAATTGTACAGAGAGTGAAACGAGCGTCAGTAAAAAATGTTAATATACATCACAAAATTGAAAAAGGATATTGTCTGTTAGTTGGTGTAGGCAAAGATTCTAATGAGGCGGATGTAGAAGCAGTAGCTAAAAAGATAGTAAACGCACGCTTATTTGAGGATGAGAACGGAAAATTAAATTTAAATATTCAACAAGTGGAAGGACAAATACTTTCGGTGTCTCAATTTACGCTATATGCTGACGTAAAAAAAGGTAATCGTCCAGGATTTTCAAATTCAAAAAACCCAGAAGAAGCAGAACAACTTTATGAAAAATTTAACACTGCTTTAAGAAATTACGGTGTTGAAGTAGAAACTGGAGAATTCGGTACGGACATGGAAGTAGAAATTATCAATGATGGTCCAGTGACAATTATTTATGAAAGTCAGGATGGCAAGGTGATATGAAGAAAATAGATGCATGGTTAACAAAACATGGTCTAAAAAATAGTCTCACTTTAGTTGTGGTTCTCATCTTCATTCTATTTTTGATTTTACTATTTATGTTTATGAATCATGATGACCAAGATAGCGATCGTATTACGGTAACGGAAGATGCTGAATTACGTACAGGCCCCAACGCAGGTTACCCGGTCATTTATCAAGTTGATAAAGGTGAAAGTTTTAAAAAGGTAGATAAACTTGGAAAATGTATAGAAGTAGAGAATCATAATGCTACTAAAAAGGGTTGGATTGCAGGTTGGCATACAAGCTTAAATATTACAGAGGATGTTAACAAAAAAGAGAATCCTTTGAAAAATAAATTAATTGTTCTAGACCCTGGCCATGGTGGTAGAGACCAAGGTGCTTCTAGCAATACAGCTAATAAAAGTTTAGAAAAAACCTATACTTTGAAAACAGCGAAAGAATTGAAACGAGCGCTTGAAAAAGCAGGAGCTAAAGTTAAACTAACGCGTTACGATGATACGTATGTGAGCTTAGATGATCGTAAGATGAATGGAGATGCTTATATAAGTATTCATAATGATTCTTTGGACAGTGCTAACGCAAATGGTGCCACCGTTTATTGGTATAAAGACAATCAAGAAGCACTAGCTGAAACATTGAATGAGAATATTCAAAAGAAATCTTTATTAAATAATAGAGGAACTCGCCAAGAGAACTTCCAAGTATTAAGACAAACAAATAAACCAGCTGTATTGTTAGAACTAGGCTATATTAGTAATCCTACAGATGAAATGATGATTAGAGATACGTTACATAGACAAGTCGTGGAAGAAGCGGTTGTCGATGGCTTAAAACAATATTTTGCTTCATAAAGCTTGCAAACTTAAGTTAAACTCGTTATCATAATGAGTGAACTTTATATATAATACCGTTATTATTCTTGAAAAGTTAAATGAAATAGGTAGCAGTGATGACTTTGCTTGCGTAGAGATATAATCCTTGGCTGAAAGATTATACTAAGTAATTTTACTTTTGAACACAAGAAGAGGTGCTTTAATAAATAAAGCCGGTTTACGTACGTTAAACGTTTTGAGTGGAGAGTAAAATCATTTATTTTATTCTCAATTAGGGTGGCAACACGGCGATTCGTCCCTTATATAGTTTAGTGCTATATAAGGGACTTTTTTTATTAGAGGATGTTAAGTTACTAAAGTAATAAATAGTTGAAGGAGTGGTTAGGTGATTAGAATTCCTAGAGGAACTCAAGATATTTTACCTGAGGCGTCTAGTCAATGGCGTTATATTGAAAATAAGCTAGACGAACTGATGACATTATATAACTATAAAGAAATTCGTACGCCTATCTTTGAAAGCACAGATTTATTTGCACGTGGTGTGGGAGATTCGACAGACGTGGTACAAAAGGAAATGTATACATTTAAAGATAAAGGTGATAGAAGTATTACATTAAGACCTGAAGGCACTGCTGCGGTCGTTCGTTCTTATATTGAAAATAAAATGCAAGGTAATCCAAATCAACCGATTAAATTATATTATAATGGCCCAATGTTTAGATATGAACGTAAACAAAAAGGGCGTTATCGCCAATTTAATCAATTTGGTGTGGAAGCGATTGGTGCCGAAAATCCTAGTATCGATGCTGAAGTGTTAGCAATGGTAATGCATATTTATGAGTCATTTGGTCTAAAACACTTAAAATTAGTTATTAACAGTATTGGAGATGCGTCTTCACGTAAAGAATATAACGATGCATTGGTAAAACATTTTGAACCAGTGATAGATACATTCTGCCCTGATTGCCAATCACGTTTACACAGTAATCCAATGCGTATCTTAGATTGTAAAGTTGACCGTGATAAAGAAGCGGTTAAAAACGCGCCACGTATTACTGATTATTTAAATAGCGAATCAAAAGCTTATTATGAGGAAGTTAAAGGTTACTTAGATGAGTTAGGTATTAATTATGTAGAAGATCCTAACTTAGTTCGTGGTCTTGACTATTACACTCATACTGCTTTTGAACTTATGATGGATAACCCTAACTATGATGGGGCAATCACTACACTATGTGGTGGCGGTCGTTATAATGGCTTATTAGAGTTATTGGACGGCCCAAGTCAAACTGGTATTGGTTTCGCTTTAAGTATTGAAAGATTACTTTTAGCACTTGAAGAAGAAGGCATTGAATTAGATGTTGAAGATGATTTTGATTTATTCATAGTGACTATGGGAGAAGAAGCTGAACGCTATAGTGTGAAACTATTAAATAATTTAAGAAAACACGGCGTTAAAGCTGATAAAGATTATTTAAAACGTAAAATTAAAGGTCAAATGAAACAAGCCGATCGTTTAAATGCTAAATATACAGTTGTAATAGGTGATCAAGAACTTGAAAATAATCAAATAGATGTGAAAAATATGGCAACAGGTGAATCAAAAACTGTTAAATTAGATGAACTTGTTAACTTTTTTGAAAAATAATAAAAGGAGAATTAAAAATGAGTAAGAGAACAACTTATTGTGGTTTAGTTACAGAAGAATTATTAGATCAAAAAGTAACTTTAAAAGGATGGGTACACAACCGTCGTGATTTAGGTGGGTTAATCTTTGTTGACTTACGTGACAGAGAAGGTATCGTTCAAATCGTATTTAACCCTGATTTCTCTGCAGAAGCATTGAGTATTGCTGAAACAGTACGTTCTGAATATGTAGTTGAAGTTGAAGGTACAGTAACAAAACGTGATCCTGAAACAGTGAACCCTAAAATTAAAACTGGACAAGTGGAAGTACAAGTTTCAAATATTACAATCATAAATAAAGCAGAAACACCTCCATTCTCAATTAACGAAGAAAATCAAAATGTAGATGAAAACATTCGTTTAAAATATCGTTATTTAGATTTAAGACGTCCAGAATTAGCTCAAACATTTAAAATGAGACATCAAACAACACGATCTATTCGTGAATATTTAGATAATAGTGGTTTCTTTGATATAGAAACACCAGTATTAACTAAATCTACACCAGAAGGTGCTCGTGACTACTTAGTACCATCTCGTGTACATGAAGGTGAATTTTACGCATTACCACAATCACCACAATTATTTAAACAATTATTAATGATTAGTGGTTTCGATAAATACTATCAAATCGTTAAATGTTTCCGTGACGAAGACTTACGTGCTGATCGTCAACCAGAATTTACTCAAGTCGATATCGAAATGAGCTTTGTAGATCAAGAAGATATTATTCAAATGGGCGAAGAAATGCTTCGTAAAGTAGTTAAAGACGTTAAAGGTATTGAATTAGAAGACGAATTCCCACGTATGACATACGCTGAAGCAATGCGTCGTTATGGTTCAGACAAACCAGATACACGATTTGGAATGGAATTAATTGACGTATCTCAATTAGGGAAAGAAATGGATTTCAAAGTATTTAAAGATACTGTTGAAAATAATGGTGAAGTTAAAGCAATTGTTGCTGAAGGCGCTGCAGACAATTACACTCGTAAAGATATGGACGGCTTAACTGAGTTTGTAAACATTTATGGTGCTAAAGGATTAGCTTGGGTTAAAGTTGTAGATGACGGTTTAAGTGGTCCAATCGCTCGTTTCTTTGAAGACCAAAATGTAGCAACATTAAAAGAATTAACTGGCGCTAAATCAGGCGACTTAGTTATGTTCGTTGCAGATAAACCAAGTGTTGTGGCTCAAAGTTTAGGCGCATTACGTGTGAAACTTGCTAAAGAGCTTGGCTTAATTGATGAAACTAAATTAAACTTCTTATGGGTAACTGATTGGCCATTATTAGAATATGATGAAGATGCTAAACGCTATGTAGCAGCACATCATCCTTTCACATCACCTAAACAAGAAGATATTGCTAAATTAGATTCAGAACCTGAAAACGTTGAAGCTAACGCTTATGACATCGTACTAAACGGCTATGAATTAGGTGGGGGATCTATCAGAATCTCAGATAGCCAATTACAAGAAAAAATGTTCGAAGTTCTAGGATTTACTAAAGAACAAGCTAGAGAACAATTTGGCTTCTTATTAGATGCATTCAAATATGGTGCACCGCCACACGGTGGTATCGCATTAGGTTTAGACCGTTTAGTAATGTTATTAACTAATCGCACTAACTTACGTGATACAATTGCATTTCCTAAAACTGCTTCAGCTACATGTCTGCTTACAGATGCACCTGGAGAAGTTTCTGATAAACAACTTGAAGAATTATCATTAAGAATTCGTCATTAATATAAATAATTAAATAGTAAATTTGCAGAGGCTGTTAATAGAGGATTTTCATACTTTATTAGCAGTCTTTTTTTAGGAAAAAGAAGCAACCATTACTTTTTAAACTACTATAATTATATTATGTCAACTTATAATATTTAAAAATTTTTTTATCACAAGTTTGAATTTCTGACAATTCTTAAGGATTTCTTTATTTTGAGGTTTGTGCTATTATATCTATATAAGATAGTCATCTGTATTGTACGTATGTTTGCTTTTTATTTGGGCCTAACACTTTTTGATCAGGGAGCCCAATAGGTTTTCTTGCAGCGCACACGCCTCAATAGGAGGACTTGCAAAACAAGAAACAGGGCACCCACCTGTATATAGCAGGCCGAATGATCAAGCTTTTTATAACTACGGCAATTACGGACTCTATCGGTACGCAAGACTTTTGTCTTGCGTATTTTTATTTGTCTTTTTCTGTTAATATTATGGTAACGTAATGTTTGATAAAGGAGTTCAAAATGAAACATCAATTTTCAAGAAATGAATTAGCATATGGTAAAGAAGGTTTAGATTTATTAAAGAATAAAACAGTGGCCGTGTTAGGAGTAGGGGGCGTTGGTTCATTTGCAGCTGAGGCGCTTGCTAGAACAAATATTGGTCATATTATTCTTATAGATAAAGATGACGTCGATATTACAAACGTCAATCGTCAAATTCATGCTTTAACTACAACTATTGGCCAAAGCAAAGTAACGCTTATGGAAGAAAGAATTAAATTAATTAATCCTGATTGTAAAGTAACACCTTTACATATGTTTTATACTGAAGAGACTTATGAAGATTTATTCAACAACTATGATATCGATTATTTCATAGATGCTAGTGATACGATTATATATAAAGTACATCTTATGAAAGAATGTCTAGAACGTGGAATTAAAGTGATTTCAAGTATGGGCGCTGCTAATAAGACTGATCCTACACGTTTCCAGATTGCAGATATCTCTAAAACGTATATGGATCCCATGGCTAAAATTATTAGAAATAAATTAAAACGTCAGGGTATTAAAAAAGGTATTCCTGTAGTATTCTCAGATGAAAGTCCTATCGTAATACGTGAAGATGTAAAAGCAACGGTGGGGGACCCGAATGCTAGTAACCGTAAAGGTCAAATGCCTCCTTCTTCAAATGCATTTGTACCTAGCACAGTAGGTTTAATATGTGCCAGTTACGTAGTTAACGATATCTTAAAAGATGTACCAGTTCGACGCATTAAAGATAAAGGTAATTTTTAATTAAAAAAGACTATGAAATTGAGAGGAATGATATCACTCTATATTTCATAGTCTTTAACTTTATTTTTTATTGCGAAGATTATCATATACTGCTTTAAATTGTTGCTCACTTTTTGATGTCGTCTTCGGTTCATAATAAATTTTATTTTTTAATTTATCTGGTAAATATTGTTGAACTACATAACTATTTTCATAATTATGAGGGTATTTATATCCAATTGCTCGTCCTAATTCTTTCGCTCCTTTATAGTGCCCATCTCTTAAATGATCAGGGATTTGACCAACTTGGCCTTTACGTATATCACTCAAGGCGCTATCAATTGCCATGATAGCTGAATTAGATTTAGGTGATAGCGAAAGTTCAATTACTGCTTGGCTAAGAGGTATGCGTGCCTCTGGGAAACCTAAGCGTTCAGCAGATTGTATAGCTGCAAGCGTTCGTTGTCCAGCACTTGGCGAAGCGAGACCGACATCTTCATAACTAATGACTAATAAACGTCTGACAATCGTTGGTAAATCTCCAGCTTCAATTAATCTTGCTAAATAATGTAATGCTGCATTCACATCGCTACCTCTAATTGATTTTTGAAAAGCACTCATCACATCATAATGCATATCTCCATCTTTATCGCTTACAAAAGCACCTTTTTGCAAACAATCCTTTGCATCTGATAATGTTATACGACGTTGTTCATCTGCTACATCAGCACTTAACACTGCTAATTCTAAAGCGTTTAATGCACTTCTAACGTCTCCATGACTTTGAGTTGAAAAGTATTCAAGTGCATCTTCGTCAACAACTGGATTATATATTTTCAATCCTCGTTCTTCATCTGACAAAGCTCTATCAAGGGCTACACGGACGTCATTCTCATCTAAAGCATATAACTCAAATATTTGCGCTCTAGAACGTATAGCAGGATTGATAGCATGATATGGATTAGAAGTAGTTGCACCAATTAATACAATTTTTCCGTTCTCTAGATGTGGTAGTAGAAAATCCTGTTTTGCTTTATCTAAACGATGGATTTCATCTAATAGTAAAATGACTTGACCAGACATTTTTGCTTCTTCCACGACTAATTGCATATCTTTTTTAGTATTAGTTACTGCATTAAGTTGTCTAAATTTATATTCAGTACTTCCTGAAATAGCTTTAGCAATACTTGTTTTACCAATTCCAGGAGGTCCATAAAAAATCATTGAGGATAAACGTTTGGTTTCAACCATACGTCTTATGATACCTTTGGGTCCTACTAAATGCTGTTGTGAAATAATTTCATCTATATTAGTAGGGCGCATCCTTGAAGCTAATGGTTCAGTACTCACGTTTTTCACACCTTTCTATTACTATCTTAACTGAAAAAATGCTAGAATGGGAATATATATTATTCGAATTAAGTGAGGTAATGTTATGAAAATATCAACGAAAGGGAGATATGGGTTAACTTTAATGATATCCCTAGCTAAAAGAGAAGGGCAAGGGTGTGTATCATTAAAAACAATCGCAGAAGAAAATAAATTAAGTGATTTATATCTTGAACAACTCGTAGGCCCTTTAAGAAATGCTGGATTAATTCGAAGTGTTCGTGGTGCTAAAGGTGGCTATCAACTAAGAGTACCATCTGACGAAATTACAGCAGGCGATATCATTCGCTTATTAGAGGGTCCTATTACAATTGTAGAAAGTATTGAATCTGAACCACCTGCTCAAAAACAATTATGGCTTCGCATGAGAGATGCCGTACGTGAAGTTTTAGATAATACAACGTTAAAATATTTAGCAGATTATATCGAAACTGATGATAAATTAGATGGATATATGTTTTATATTTAAATTTTTTAGCTAAAATATGTTTATTCATAAATTAAAGGTGGTAATTAAGTAATACATCTAGTCGATAACGTTTTGTTATCGTAGATAAAACAAAAATTAGTTATTAAATTATGCTTAAATTTGAAAGGAGAATTTCATTATGGGATTCATGGATAAAGCTAAAGAGGCTGCAGACAAATTTAAAAATAGTGATAACGAACAAGTTGATAAAGTAAAAGATCAAATCAACGAATACACTGGCGGTAATAATGACAGTGATAAAAAAGATGAAGACGATAAATAAATATTAATTTTAGGGACGGTAATCACCGTCCTTTTTTATACCATAAAACCCTTCAAAAACTATTCAAAAGTAATTGAAGGGTTAATTTTATATATAGAATATTTAATTATATATAATTGTGAAAACATCAAGTAAAGCTTTGTGACACCTGAGGGTTTTAAAGTTATCGACGAACGTAAGTGTTCAAACACTTACGTAAGAAGTTCTAAGATGAATAACGAATGATGTTGAGCGCGGGGCCCCAGCACAAAGACTTTCGCATAGAAAGTCTACAAACAAAGCAAGCTGGGGAAGGACCTTAAGTGCTTACACACTTAAGTAAGTAGTTCTAAGATAGATAACGAAACGTAGTTGAGTGACGCCTAAGGGAGCAGGATGAGTGTCGAGACCGTGGCTCGACCCAGCCCCCTAGGCAAGCATCTCAACTTAAGTGAGTGAATATCTATCTAAGAACGACTTTATAAGACTACAGGCTTAAGCCTTTCCCGCAAGAAAGCGTCGCAACAAAAATGAGTGAACATCTATCTAAGAACTACTTTACTAACTTCTAGCTTTATTATTAATATTACTTATTCAAAGATTGAACTACATTTTTCAAACGCTCAAATGATTCAAACTGTTTATCTTGATCGTAAATATAACTAATACCCATTAGCTCATCAATTTCTCCATATTCTTCAATAAAGTCTTCTAATTTCTGTTTAACCGTAGCTTCTGAACCCACTAATGAATCATTAAATCGTTGTTTCGCCATTTCATATTCTCGTGGCGTCAATAATCCTTGTAAATCATTTGTTGGTGGTTGAACTGGTTGCATTCTACCACGAGCGATACCAATAAACACCTGAGCCAACGTACTTGCTAAATATTCAGCTTCTTCATCTGTTTCAGCGACAATAGCGTTTAAACACACTATCATATAAGGCTCTTGTAATACCTCAGAAGGTTCAAATAATTCTTTATAAATTTGAATCGCTTCTTTCATTTGTTGAGGTGCAAAATGTCCAGCAAATACATAAGGTAAACCTTTACGTGCAGCTAAATGCGCAGAATCTGTTGATGAACCTAGAATATATAATGGTACATTTTTTCCTACTGCTGGATAAGCGCGCACATACGCTTGTTTATTACCTGGACCAAAGTACGTTTGAAGTTGTTCTACTTCTTCTGGAAAGGCATAAACACCGTTATGTTGGTCACGGCGTAACGCACTCGCTGTCATCATATCTGTACCAGGTGCTCTTCCTAAACCAAGATTCACTCTATTTGGGAAAAGTGTTTCCATCGTACCAAATTGTTCTGCCACTATTAATGGCGCGTGGTTAGGTAACATGATACCGCCTGAACCCACTTTGATATTTTGAGTATGTTCTAATGTATGTTGAATGAGTAATGCTGTAGCTGAACTTACTAAGTTAGGTGCATTATGATGTTCAGCAATCCAATATCTTTCATAATCAAGCTCATCAAGTTTTTGAGCTAACGCAACCATATCGTTAATGGCGTCTTTATCACTTTGACCTTCTTTAATAGGCACTAAATTAAGTGCAGAAAATTTCATATTAGACATTTGCAAAGACTCCTTTATTTTTTACTATGGTTTAGTGTAACAAGATGGACGACGATGAGTTATTAATTTGCTCACTGTGTATGTAGAAGACATTTTCAAAAATAAAAAATGTATAAATAGAGAAGGGATAAATGTTAAAATATGAAGTAATGAAGTTACAAACAACAATGTAGAAAAATTGATGGTTAGGTGCTATTATAGGAACATTGATAATATTGTGAGGAGTGTACAAAATAATGGAAGTATATGCAGATTATGCTGCAACTACCCCAGTTAAACCAGAAGTGATAGATGCAATGATGGAAATTTACCAATCGCATTATGGTAATCCATCTTCAATTCATACAATAGGGCGAGATGCACGTCGTTATTTAGACGAATCTAGAAGAACAGTTGCTAAACTTCTTGGCGCTAAACCAAGTGAAGTGATTTTTACAAGTGGTGCTACTGAATCTAACAACACTGCTATTAAAGGTTTAGTTTATGAAAATGAACATTTAGGAAATCATATCATTACTACTAAAATCGAACATCACTCAGTACTTCATGTCTTTGAAGAGCTTGAAAAAGAAGGATATGATGTTACTTATTTAGATGTAGATGATACAGGTAAAGTAGATTTAGATCAGTTAGAAGAAGCGTTAACTGAAGATACAATTTTAGTTTCAATTATGTTCGTTAATAACGAAGTTGGAACGGTTGAACCAATTTATGATATTGAAGATATCGTTGCTCAATCAAGTGCATTACTACATGTTGATGCTGTGCAAGCTGTAGGTCATCTTGATATAAAATTTGAAGACTTCAAAATCGATACTATGAGTGTCACTGCTCATAAATTCGGAGGTCCTAAAGGCGTGGGAGTGTTATTAGTTAAAGATCAAACGCCTATCGAATTCTCTCAATTAGGTGGCGAACAAGAAACGAAACGACGTGCTGGAACTGAAAATTTAGCGCAAATCGTTGGTTTAACAAAAGCTCTAGAACTTGCTGATGAAAATCGAGACAATAACAATATTCATTTAATGCAATTAAAAGAATTGTTTTTAGTTAGTTTACAAGAACGTGCAATTCCTTTCGAAGTGAATGGTTCAATGGTAGAAACAACTGGGCATATATTAAATTTATATTTCCCATTTATAGATGTAGAAACAATGCTAACATTGTTAGACTTGTCTAATATTTATGTTTCTTCTGGATCAGCATGTACGGCTGGTTCAACTACTCCTTCACATGTTTTAGCAGCGATGTATGAAGATGAGGAACGTGCTAAACATTCAGTACGCTTTAGTTTTAATGAACAAACAACTGAGCAAGAAATTAAATATATCGTAGCTGAAATTCATAAAATTTATCATAAATTTAAGGAGGAATAAAATTGTCAAACAAAGATATACGCGTTGTAGTTGGTATGTCTGGTGGCGTTGATAGTTCAGTTACTGCGTATGTATTAAAAGAACAAGGTTATGATGTCATTGGTATTTTCATGAAAAACTGGGACGACACGGATGAAAATGGTGTATGTACAGCAACAGAAGATTATAATGACGTGATTGCGGTATGTAACCAAATTGGCATACCTTATTATGCAGTTAATTTTGAACAAGAATATTGGGATAAAGTATTTACTTACTTTTTAGATGAATATAAAAAAGGACGCACACCTAATCCAGATGTAATGTGTAATAAAGAAATTAAATTTAAAGCATTCTTAGAACATGCACTTAAACTAGGTGCAGACTATGTGGCAACAGGACATTATGCTCGTATTCGTCGTCATGAAGATGGACACGTAGAAATGTTAAGAGGCGTAGATAACAATAAAGACCAAACTTATTTCTTAAACCAATTATCTCAACAACAATTATCTAAAGTCATGTTCCCAATTGGTGATATTGAGAAAAAAGAAGTACGTAGAATCGCAGAAGAACAAGATTTAGCTACTGCTAAGAAAAAAGATTCTACTGGTATTTGCTTTATTGGCGAACGTAATTTTAAATCATTCTTATCACAATATCTTCCAGCTCAATCAGGAGAAATGAGAACATTAGATGGTAAGAAAATGGGTATGCACAATGGATTAATGTATTATACGATTGGTCAACGTCATGGTTTAGGTATTGGTGGGGACGGAGATCCTTGGTTTGTAGTTGGTAAAAACTTACAAGATAACGTGCTATACGTTGAACAAGGTTTTCATCATGATGCATTATATAGCGATTACCTTATCGCTTCTGACTTCTCATTTGTAAATCCTGTCGACTTAGAAGAAGGATTTGAATGTACAGCTAAATTTAGATATCGTCAAAAAGATACTAAAGTATTTGTACAAAAAGAAAACGATAATTCAATTCGCGTTACTTTTGATGAACCTGTACGTGCGATTACTCCTGGACAAGCAGTTGTATTTTATGACGGAGAAGTTTGTCTTGGTGGCGCTACAATTGATGATGTATACAAAACAACTGGCCAATTAAGTTACGTGGTTTAATTTAAATATATTGATGTAGGGCTGGGAATAATAACGTCCCAGTTCTTTTCTTTTTTGAAAATTAATTTCGTAAATAATACATATAATTGAGGAGATTTGTAATGGTAAATCAAGAAACAATTTATGAATGGATAAAAAAAGGACAGTTAGAACAAGCTTTACAAGCGTTGTTTAATAATATTGAAGAAGAGCCAAACGTAGTTGAAAATTATATCAATGCTGGTATTGTTTTAGCAGACGCTGGCGGAGTTGAAAAAGCGGAACGCTTTTTCCAAAAAGCTATTACAATTGATGACAAGAATGGTGCAGTTTATTATAATTTAGCTAACTTATATTATAATCAAGATCGTTATCAAGAGGCTATCAAACTATATCAACTTGCTTTAAAACATGATATGGCTAAAGTGGATACAAACTATATGATTGGTATGGCATTTAATCAATTAGATTCCCACAGAGAAGCTATGCCGTTCTTAATGACAGCAGCTGAACTGGATGAAAACAATGATGCGGAAGTTCAATTCCAATATGGATTAGTCTTATGTCATTTAGAACTGTTTAAAGAAGCTATTAAACAGTTAAATAAAGTACTCACTATTGATTCTAAACATGTTGATGCATTATATAATTTAGGCCTTGCCACATACATGGAAACAGAAAATGTAGACGAGGCGATTGCTTATTTTGATAAAGCAATTGAAATCGACCCTAAACATTTGTTAAGTCAACATGCGAAACAAACATTTCAATCTTTAAAAGCGCAGGAGGAATAATATGTCAGACCCTACACTATTTGACTATTCAATGATTAAGGGGACAGTAGATGCTATTTTATTTCAGAACCAAGATAATTTTTATACTGTTCTTAAAATCGATACCATTGAAACGAATGAATCATTTGATAACTTGCCCACAGTTGTAGGGTTCTTTCCAAATATTGCTGAAGGCGATGTTTATATTTTTAAAGGACAAGTGGTTGAACATCCTCGTTACGGTAAACAGTTAAAGGCTGAAACATTTGAAAAAGAGTTGCCGCAAACTAAAGATGCGATTGTGAGTTACTTATCAAGTGACCTTTTCAAAGGAATAGGGAAAAAAACGGCTCAAAATATTGTAAATACTTTAGGTGAAAATGCAATTAATGATATTTTGAATGATGCTACTGTTTTGGAAAAAGTGCCGAGTTTACCTAAAAAGAAACAACAGCAAATAGCTGAACAAATTAGCGCAAATCAAGAATCAGAAAAAGTGATGATTCGTTTACATGACTTAGGATTTGGGCCTAAGTTATCAATGGCGATTTATCAATTTTACCAATCAGAAACATTAAATGTACTAGAGAAAAATCCCTACCAACTTGTTTACGATGTGAAAGGTATTGGATTCCAAAAAGCTGATACATTAGCGCGCAATAATGGAATAGAATTTAATGATCCAGAAAGATTGAAAGCAGGACTTCTATATACGCTAGAGGAAGAATGTATTAAACAAGGGCATACATACTTATCTTATCAATTTGTGATAGAAGTTACACAAGAGATGTTAAGTGACCCGCGTAATGAAGAAGTAGTAGAGGGCAATCAATTAGAAGAAGTACTACAAATTCTGGCGGAAGAAAGTAAACTTGTATTTGAAAATGACCGTGTAGCTATACCAAGTCTTTACTATTCCGAATTAAAAAGTGTGCAAAACTTATATCGTATAAAAACGTATAAAAATAAACTTAAAGAAATAGAACAGTCTGATTTACAATTACACATTGGTGAGATTGAAGACAGTAATAATGTGAGTTATGCGCCTTCGCAAAAAGAAGCGTTGCAAACCGCTATCAATTCCAAAATTATGCTCTTAACAGGCGGGCCAGGTACGGGTAAAACGACAGTTATTAAAGGAATCGTCGAATTATACGCTGAAATTCATGGCCTATCATTAAATTATTCTGATTATGAAGAAGATGATTATCCGATTGTCTTAGCTGCGCCTACTGGACGTGCGTCTAAGCGTCTTCAAGAGTCAACGGGACTAGAAGCGATGACGATTCATCGTTTGATAGGTTGGAATCAAGATACGCAACCTGAAGATATTTTAGATAATGAAATCAATGCCAAATTAATAATTATAGATGAGATGTCTATGGTAGATACGTGGTTATTCCATCAATTTCTAAGTGCCGTGCCTTTAGATGCACAAATTATTCTAGTAGGTGATGAAGACCAATTACCTTCAGTAGGTCCTGGTCAAATATTTAAAGATTTAATAGACTCTAATGCTTTACCACGCGTTAATCTTACTGAAGTGTATCGTCAGCAAGATGGTTCAAGTATTATTGATTTGGCACATCGTATGAAACATGGTGAACCAATCGATATTACAAAACGTTATCATGATAGAAGTTTTATTAACTGTAACGTTGATCAAATCCCCGATGTAGTTGAAAAGGTCGTTTCAAGTGCAGTGAAAAAAGGTTATGATATGAGCGACATTCAAGTGTTAGCACCGATGTACAAAGGGAGCGCTGGAATCAAACGACTTAACCAGGTATTGCAAGACATTTTAAATCCTAAAAAAGATGATGTTAGAGAAATTGAATTTGGAGATATTAACTTCCGAAAAGGAGATAAAGTACTCCAATTAGTAAATAGACCTAATGATAATATTTTTAATGGCGATATTGGCGTAATTGTCGGCATTTTCTGGGCAAAGGAAAATGCGCTCAATAAAGATGTACTTGTCGTGGATTTTGAAGGCAATGAAATCACGTTCACTCGTCAAGATTTATTAGAATTAACGCATGCTTATTGTACATCGATTCATAAATCACAGGGCTCAGAATTTCCGATTGTCATCATGCCGATAGTTAAACAATATTTTAGAATGTTACAACGTCCAATACTATATACTGGGCTTACTCGAGCTAAGCAATCACTCGTTTTATTAGGTGATCCAAAAGCATTTGAAATTGGCTTAAATACACAAGGACAAACGCGTCAAACACAACTTCGCGAACTGATTCTTGCTTACTTTGAAGTTGATACGCCTTCTGAAGATACCTCTACGCAAGGTAAGAATGGTGAGACTGAGGGTTATGGTTTAAATGAAGAAGCCGAAGAAAGTGCACATGATGTTCAGGACCGAATTGTGTTAAGTGAAGCAACGATTTATCAAATTAATCCAATGATTAATATGGGTGACGTTTCGCCATATGACTTTGTCGAACGTTGACATTTAACTGAAAAATACTTAAAATAAATTTAAATTCGCATGAAGATGAGTAGGCAATTTAAACACTTTTAGAGATGCACTGGCTGGTGAAAAGTGCAAGGTTGATTGTTGAACGCTACTTCATGGTAGTTTCATAATGTAATTAAGTGATAAACAAAGATAGTATTGTGATACAGTCATTGTGTTTATAACTAGGGTGGTACCGCGAAAACGTTCGTCCCTTGATTGAGGATGGGCGTTTTTTTGTTTTTCTTTAATTTTCAAAAATAAAGAATGTTTAGGAGTGGAATAAATGAAAAATTTAAAAGCAAGTGACATTCGTCAAATGTATATTGATTTCTTTGTTGAAAAAGAGCATATGGTTGAGCCTTCTGCGCCATTAGTACCAATTGATGATGACTCTTTATTATGGATTAACTCAGGTGTAGCAACACTAAAAAAATATTTCGATGGTCGTGAAACACCTAGAAAACCTAGAATTGTTAACTCTCAAAAAGCAATTAGAACTAACGATATTGAAAATGTTGGTTTTACTGCTAGACACCATACATTTTTTGAAATGTTAGGAAACTTCTCTATTGGGGATTATTTTAAAAAAGAAGCAATTGAATTTGCATGGGAATTCTTAACTAGTGACAAATGGATGGGTATGGAACCGGAAAAATTATATGTAACGATTCATCCAGAAGATACAGAAGCTTACCGTTTATGGAATGAAGAAGTTGGTCTTGAAGAAAGTCGCATTATTAGAATTGAAGGTAACTTCTGGGATATTGGTGAAGGTCCTTCAGGTCCGAATACTGAAATCTTCTATGATCGTGGTGAAGAATATGGTCAAGATGATCCTGCTGAAGAAATGTATCCAGGCGGAGAAAACGAACGCTATTTAGAAGTATGGAACCTAGTATTCAGTGAGTTTAACCATAATAAAGATAATACGTATACTCCACTACCAAATAAAAATATTGATACTGGTATGGGATTAGAACGTATGGCTTCAATCTCACAAAATGTTCGTACTAACTATGAAACAGATTTATTTATGCCTATCATTCATGAAGTTGAAAATGTTTCAGGCAAAAAATATTTAGAAGTACCTGAACAAGATGTGGCATTTAAGGTAATTGCTGATCACATTAGAACAATTGCATTTGCGATTTCTGATGGCGCATTACCATCAAACGAAGGACGAGGCTATGTGTTACGTCGTTTATTACGTCGTGCAGTAAGATTTAGCCAAACTCTTGGAATTAACGAACCATTCATGTATAAACTAGTAGATATCGTGGCTGACATTATGGAACCTTATTATCCAAATGTTAAGGAGAAAGCTACATTCATTAAACGTGTAGTGAAATCAGAAGAAGAACGTTTCCACGAGACTTTACAAGAAGGCTTAGCTATTTTAAATCAATTAATTGATAAAGCGAAAGCATCTACAAATGAAATTAATGGTTCTGATGCATTCAAACTTTATGACACTTATGGTTTCCCAATTGAATTAACTGAAGAATTATCAAGTCAAGAAGGCATTAGCGTTGATATGGCGACGTTCGAAGAAGAAATGCAACAACAACGTACTCGTGCTAGAGAAGCACGTCAAAGTTCTCAATCTATGCAAGTACAAAGTGACGTATTAAAAAATATTAATACTGATAGCAAATTTGTAGGTTATGAAACTACAGATTATCAAACTACATTAACAGATCTAATTTTCAACGGTGAAAAAGTTGAAAGTGTAGAGGCTGGCGAAACAATTTACTTTATTCTTAAAGAAACACCGTTCTATGCTGTTAGTGGTGGACAAGTAGCTGATAAAGGTACTGTAAGTAATGATAACTTTGAAATCGAAGTTCAAGAAGTAACTAAAGCACCAAATGGCCAAAATTTGCATAAAGGTGTCGTTCAATTTGGACAAGTTACTGTTAACAGCGAAGTAGATGCAAGTGTAAATCGCGATGAACGTAAAGATATTCAAAAGAACCACAGTGCTACACACTTGTTACACGCTGCGTTAAAAGAAGTATTAGGCGAGCATGTTAACCAAGCTGGTTCTTTAGTTGAAAGTGAAAGATTAAGATTTGACTTCTCTCATTTCGGTCCAATGACACAAGAAGAAATTGATCGCGTAGAGAGACGTGTAAATGAAGAAATCTGGAGAGGCATCTCTGTTCACATTCAAGAAATGCCAATAGCTGAAGCTAAAGAAATGGGCGCTATGGCATTATTCGGTGAAAAATATGGCGATATCGTGCGTGTAGTAAATATGGCACCATTCTCAATCGAGTTATGTGGTGGTATTCACGTAGATAATACAGCTGAAATTGGTTTATTTAAAATTGTAAGTGAATCAGGTACTGGTGCAGGTGTAAGACGTATCGAAGCTTTAACTGGTAAAGCTGCATTCTTATATTTAGAAGAAGTCCAAAACAAATTCAATGCTATTAAAACTCAATTAAAAGTTAAATCAGATAATCAAGTCTATGATAAAGTAATCCAAATTCAAGATGAACAAAAAGAACTTCATAAACAATTAGAACAACGCAATAAAGAAATCACATCACTTAAAATGGGTAATATTGAGGATCAAATTGAAACAATTAATGGTTTCAAAGTACTTGCTACTGAAGTTGAAGTTTCAAATCCTAAAGAAATTAGACAAACAATGGATGACTTTAAATCAAAACAACAAGATGCTATCATCATTTTAGCAAGTGAAGTAAACGGTAAGGTTTCACTAATCGCAACAGTCCCTAAAGAATATACCAACCAAATTAAAGCTGGAGATATTATAAAAAATATGGCTCCTGTTGTTGGTGGTAAAGGTGGCGGCCGTCCTGACATGGCTCAAGGTGGCGGTACTGAACCAGAAAATATCTCAAACTCATTACGCTTTATTAAAGATTACATTAAAAACCTATAACTTTGTAATCAACTAGTGTAAAATTATTATGTAAGATAATTCGTATTAGAGGAGTGTCGCATCTATGGAAAATATTGATAAAACAATGAAGTTTAACTATGAAGAAATCCCTAAAGAAAATGTCGAATCAGTCTTAAATAACGTACATCGAACACTTGAAGAACGTGGCTATAATGCTGTAAATCAAATTGTTGGTTATTTATTATCTGGAGATCCAGCATATATACCACGTCAAAATGATGCCCGTAATCAAATCCGTCATATCGATCGTGATGTAATTATGGAAGAGCTTGTTTCAAACTATCTTAAAGAGCATAAGCAATAATTTATGTTAGCACACAAGATTTTAGGTTTAGATGTAGGAAGTAAAACTGTAGGCATTGCAATTAGCGATTTAATGGGATGGACTGCCCAAGGATTAGACACTCTGAGAATTAATGAGGAAAATAACGAATTTGGTATTGATGAGTTAGTAACAATTATTAAAGAACACAATGTAGGTTCAGTAGTAATTGGTCTACCAAAAAATATGAATAATTCTATTGGATTTCGTGGCGAAGCTTCGTTACAATACAAGGAGTTGCTACAAGAAGCATTACCAGATATAGAAATAATTATGTGGGATGAGCGCCTAAGCACAATGGCCGCTGAACGCTCTCTACTTGAAGCAGATGTTTCAAGACAAAAAAGAAAGAAAGTTATTGATAAAATGGCCGCTGTATTTATCTTGCAAGGCTATTTAGACTCTATCCAATAAAGGAGAATTAAATTATGACTGAACATAATCACGACCATAACTCTGAGTTAAATATTAGTAATGAAGAAGAACTATTAACATTATTTGATGAAGATGGTAATGAAGTTTTATACAGAAAGATGTTAGAATTCTATCATCCAGAATTCAAAAAAGAATATGTTATTTTAGCCGAAGAAGGCGCTCAATCAGATGACGATGATATGATTGAACTTATCCCAATGATTAATGAACCTGATGAATCAGGCGACGGTGGTAAATTAGTACCAATCGAAACTGATGAAGAATGGGATATGATTGAAGAAGTCGTTAATACAAACATGGAAGAGTAGAGATTTAATAGCTATTCTGTTCATGTAAAATTGAATAATAAATGTTAGTCTCCTCCATATTATGAATTGATTATGGAGGAGTTTTTTTGCGCTATATTTATTTGTCAATCTGCGCAGTAGGGTTATAATTTCGAAAATTTTTGTAGTATGATTGTTTCAAAACAGATAGAAAGGCCTCGTTTTCCAAATTCGTTCTTAAATTTAGTTTGAAACTATGGTAAAATATATAAAGTTTAAATCTTATAAGCATATATTAATCATTCAATCAGTCATTAAATATATAAGTTTTCGAGTTAAAACTTATTTTAAGAAGTAAAACTTCCAGTAAATAGACTGATTATTTTTAATGTTATTTTGTATTTTAAAAGGAAGTAAAAAATGGAAGCAAATCAACAGTATTTACTTGAAATACATGAAAAAACAAATAATCATATTGAAGAATTAAGAGCTTATGCTGAAGAACATGCTGTACCTATTATTGATAGATTATCTCTTGAACTAGTCAAACAATTAATAAGAATACATCAAGCTAAAAATATACTTGAGATAGGAACGGCTATCGGCTACAGTTCAATGCAATTCGCTTCAATTTCAGAAGATATAAGCATAACAACAATTGAACGTGATGAAGATATGATTCAACAAGCTAAATCAAATTTTGAAAAATTTGGTTACAATAAACAAATTAGACTTATTGAAGGTAATGCATTAGAACAATATACCAATGTGGATGACCAAGAATACGATATTATATTTATTGATGCGGCAAAAGCACAATCCAAAAAATTCTTTGAACTATATACACCTTTACTTAAAAAAGGTGGTCTTGTCATTACAGATAATGTACTTTATCACGGGTTCGTAGCGGATATAGAGGTTGTACGCTCTAGAAATGTTAAACAAATGGTCAAAAAAGTGCAAAAATTTAATGCTTGGTTAATGACACAAGAAAATTATCAAACTAATTTTGTAAATATGGATGATGGGTTAGCCATATCTATTAAAGGAGAATAAATATGACAGAATTACTAGTTACTCCTAAATCACTGGCTCATATGGAAACATTAATTGATTTAGGTGCTGATGCATTTGTTATTGGAGAAGAAAAGTTTGGGTTACGATTAGCAGGAGAATTTAATCGTGACGATATTAAACAAGCTGTTAAATTAGCACATGATAACGAGAAAAAAGTTTATGTTGCTGTAAATGGCATTTTCCATAATTATCATTTAAATGCGCTTGAAGATTATATTAATTTTTTACATGAAGTCAACGTCGATCGAATTATATTTGGTGATCCAGCTGTAGTGATGTTCGTTAAGCAACAAAATAATCCAATTCCACTAAATTGGGACGCTGAAACTATTGTAACAAACTACTTCCAATGTAATTATTGGGGAAAAAGAGGCGCACAAAGAGCAGTATTAGCGCGTGAATTAAACTTAGATGAAATTATTAATATTAAAGAAAATGCTGATGTAGAAATTGAAGTTCAGGTACATGGCATGACTTGTATGTTCCAATCTAAACGTATGTTACTTGGCAATTATTATACATTCCAAGATAGACAAATGAAGATTCAACGTGATAAAGACGATACTGAGTTATTATTATATGATGAAGAACGTGATAATAAATATCCTGTGTTCGAAGATTATAATGGTACACATATTATGTCACCTAATGATATTTGCTTAATAGAAGAACTTGAGCCGTTCTTTGAGGCTGACATTGATTCATTTAAAATTGATGGCGTCTTGCAAAGTGAAGAATATATTAACACTGTAACGACTCAATATAGAGAAGCTATAGATTTATATAATGAAGATCCTGAAGCATATGAAGATGAAAAATTTATGTTAGTAGATCCTATTGAAGAAATTCAACCAGAACATCGTCCAATCGATGAAGGATTTTTATACAAACAAACTGTTTATTAAAAGGGAGGCGCTTATATGAAAACATTAACTGAAATTAATTCAACAAGTAAAGCTAAAGTTAAAAAACCTGAATTATTAGCGCCTGCTGGTAATTTAGAAAAATTAAAAATTGCTGTACATTATGGCGCAGACGCTGTGTTCCTAGGTGGACAAGAATATGGTTTAAGATCTAACGCGGATAACTTTACTTTATCAGAAATTAAAGAAGGCGTAGAATTCGCTAATCAGTATGGCGCAAAAATCTATGTCACTACAAATATTATTGCACATGATGAAAATATCGACGGCTTAGAATCTTATTTAATGGAATTAGATGCAACTGGTGCAACTGGAATCATAGTGGCTGATCCACTTATTATTGAAACATGTAAACGCGTAGCACCAAGATTAGAAATTCATCTATCTACACAGCAATCTCTTTCTAATTATAAAGCAGTAGAATATTGGAAAGAGGAAGGATTAGATCGCGTAGTATTAGCACGTGAAACAGGTGCTATGGAAATGAAAGAAATGAAAGAAAATGTAGATATTGAAATTGAGGCATTTATTCATGGTGCGATGTGTATCGCTTATTCAGGTAGATGTACGCTTAGTAACCATATGACGGCACGAGACTCTAATAGAGGTGGTTGCTGTCAAAGTTGTCGTTGGGATTATGATCTACTTTCTGTCGATGAAGATGGAGAATTAGATTTGTATTATCAAGATGGTGAGGTTGTACCGTTCGCCATGAGCCCTAAAGATTTAAAATTAGTAGAATCAATTCCACAAATGATGGACATCGGTATCGATTCACTTAAAATCGAAGGTCGTATGAAATCAATTCACTATATTGCTACGGTAGTTTCAGTTTATCGAAAGGTTATCGATGCATATGCAGAAGATCCTGAGAATTTTAAAATTAAACCTGAGTGGTTAATCGAATTAGATAAATGTGCTAATAGAGATACTGCGCCAGCTTTCTTTGAAGGTACACCTGGATATGAAGAGCAAATGTTTGGTTTACAGCAAAATAAAAAATCACCTTATGATTTTTGTGGGCTAGTATTAGATTATGATGCTGAGTCTCAAATGGCAACTATCCAACAGCGTAACCATTTTAAACCTGGTCAAGAAATTGAATTCTTCGGACCTGAAATTGAAAGTTTTAATCAAGTTATCGATGACATATATGATGAAGAAGGAAATCGCCTGGATGCTGCACGTCATCCACTTCAAATAGTTCAAATCAAAGTGAAACATCCTATTTATCCTAACAACATGATGAGAAAGGAAGTCGGATAATGTCGAACACAACAATTATTGGAATTGCAGGCGGATCTGGCTCAGGCAAAACTACAGTTACTAATGAAATTATGAAGAATTTAGAAGGACATAGCGTAGCTTTATTAGCACAGGATTATTATTATAAAGATCAATCACATTTAACTTTTGAAGAACGTTTAGAAACGAACTACGACCATCCTTTCGCTTTTGATAATGATTTATTAATAGAAAATTTAAAAGACCTACGCAACGGTCATGCCGTGGAAGTTCCTACTTATGACTACACTAACCACACAAGAAGTGATGAAACAATTGCATTTGAGCCTAAAGATGTTATTATCGTAGAAGGAATATTTGCATTAGAAAATAAAACTTTACGTGATATGATGGATGTTAAAATATATGTTGATACTGATGCCGACTTAAGAATCTTACGCCGTTTAGTGCGAGATACAAAAGAGCGTGGACGCTCAATGGAATCAGTTATTAATCAATATTTAAATGTTGTCAGACCTATGCATAATCAATTTATTGAACCAACTAAACGTTATGCAGATATTATTATTCCAGAAGGTGGAAGTAATAAGGTCGCAATAGATATTATGACAACCAAAATCCAAACACTTGTAAGTAAGCAATAGCTTACGAGTAACTCAATATTACAACTAACTTATTTTATTTATTTTGAAAAGTTAAATATTAGTATGGGAAAAGGAAGATGACATAATGGAAAATCAAAAACAATATCCAATGACTCAAGAAGGTTATGAGCAATTAGAACAAGAATTAGAAGAATTAAAAACGGTTAAACGTCCAGAAGTAGTTGAAAAAATTAAAGTTGCACGTTCATTTGGTGACTTATCTGAGAACTCAGAGTATGATGCAGCTAAAGATGAACAAGGCTTTATCGAACAAGATATTCAACGTATTGAACATATGTTACGCTATGCTTTAATTATTGAAGATACTGGCGATAACAACGTTGTACAAATTGGTAAAACTGTTACTTTTGTAGAATTACCTGGCGATGAAGAGGAAAGTTACCAAATTGTTGGTTCTGCAGAAGCTGATGCATTCAAAGGTAAAATTTCAAACGAATCTCCAATGGCTAAATCTTTAATCGGTAAAAGTTTAAATGATGAAGTTCGAGTTTCACTTCCAAATGGTGGCGAAATTAAAGTTAAAATCGTAAATATTAAATAGATTATGCGACACTTCAAATGTAAATTTTTCATTTGAAGTGTTTCTTTAATATTGCTTAATATAAGGTGCAATTTTACTATTTATAAGTATTTTAAACTCTAAAATATACATTTTATATTACGAATATCACTAAATATTTTTAAAAATTATAAATTTTTCATGACAAAATCCATTTTATATGCTTAAATAACTATGTAAATACAACTGAATAAACACTATGAATACAATAAAGTAAGCGATTACAATTTTGTCCTTACTTTTTTTATTATTCATAATTTGAAATACTTATTAAACAACTACGATATACAAATGATATAATTTTTTATAAATATTAATTATTGTCTAGCTAAGCTAACCACATTTTCAAAATAAATAATGGCTAATTTAATAGATAATTAGATAAAATTATAAATTTTGCTTTACAATATGTGTATAGCTTTTATAGGGGGGAGGCATCACATTGGAAATTAAAGTTATAAATGAACAATCAATTTTACTTTATTTTAAAGAAGAAATTAGTGAAAAAAATTATAAAGATGTAGATACAACTACACAATACATACTTTCAAAACATATTTCAGCTATTAGAGATGTTGTACCTTCATACCGAGCAATTATGATTAATTTTGATAATAAGCAGTTAGATTATGAGCAGCTGATATCACAACTAGACTTAAACCACATTGAACTTTCTACATCAGATGAGAATGCTAATAAGAAAGTTATACATATTCCAGTACTATATAACTTAGAAGTTGGCCCGGATTTGGAGGAAGTTGCAAAACATAATGATTTAAGTGTTGATGAAGTAATTAATATCCATACTGATAATGAGTATTTAATCTATATGCTAGGATTTATGCCTGGATTCCCATTCTTAGGTGGCTTGGATAAACGTTTACACACACCTCGTCGTTCTGAACCAAGAGTTAAGATTAATGCAGGTTCAGTGGGTATTGCTAATAATCAAACAGGTTTATACCCCTCAGACTCTCCAGGAGGATGGCAAATCATTGGTCGCACACCTTTAAAAGTCTTTGACCAATATTCTGATCCAATGACGCTTTATGAAGCTGGCGACTATATTAAATTTTATGCAATTGATGAAGCTACTTTTGAAGAAATAGAAACTGAAATTGCTAACAATAAATTTAATAAAGAAAAGTGGGTGACTAATAATCATGAGCATTAAAATTATTAAGCCAGGGCTCTTTACTACAGTACAAGATTTAGGCCGTTATGGTTACCAACATTTAGGATTTTCAGGTGCTGGGGCAATGGATCAAAATAGTTTTAAAGTAGGTCAAGCTTTAATTAATAACGAGGGACCATGTCTTGAATTTACAGTGATAGGTCCAACGATTGAATTTAAAGAAGATAATACTTTTGTTATTACTGGGGGCAACTTTAATGCTAAGTTGAATCAACAAGATGTGGCATATAATACAGTATTATTTGCTGCGAAAGGTGATAAACTTGAAATTGGTTCTGCTATAGAGGGCGCTCGTGGCTATTTATTCTTCGGTCGTCCACTAGATATTATTGAAGTTGCAGATAGTTATTCAACGCATACAAGAAGTCAAATTGGTGGTTATAAAGGTAGAACTTTAAAAAAGAATGATGTTATTGAAGTTAAGTCTAACGACACTTATAAAAGCAATCTAGGTAAAACGCTTGATTATAATGCTATACCTGAAGATAACATTATTCATATTTTAGAAGGACCACAATTTGAAGCATTTTCAGAAGATAAAAGAGATCTCCTGGTTAAAAATGAATATAACATTTCTGATCAATCCGATAGAATGGGATATCGTTTGAATGGTGATAATATTGCACCAGAAGAAAGCGCTGATATCATATCTGAACCTGTAGCTTTAGGTAGTATCCAAGTGCCAAATGATGGCAATCCAATTATCCTATTAAATGATAAACAAACGGTTGGAGGCTATACAAAAATTGCCACAGTAACTCAACATGATTTAAATAAATTAGCTCAGTTGAAACCTGGTAATCAACTACAATTCAAATGGATATCAATTGAAGAAGCCAACCAATATGTACAAAATTTTGATGAAAACTTTAACGAGTTGCTTAATAGTATTGAAAAAGAACCTATATACGATATTCAAT
Organism: Staphylococcus sp. NRL 16/872; assembly: GCF_022815905.2. Classification (NCBI taxonomy): domain Bacteria; kingdom Bacillati; phylum Bacillota; class Bacilli; order Caryophanales; family Staphylococcaceae; genus Staphylococcus; species Staphylococcus sp. NRL 16/872. The sequence goes on from NZ_CP119327.1 coordinate 1,275,878, forward strand.
CTATGCGACCAACATCACATAAATTAGCAAAAATAATTGAGGAGGAATAATTAGTGAATATTAAAAAGATAGAAGAGGTCATTAATTTAGTAAAATCAAACGGAGTTAAACGTTTTAAATTTAAAGATAATAAAAGTGAATTAGAGTTAGACTTCACAGAAGGTGTTCAAAGTCAAGGTAGTGTAAGTACTCCTACCCAAGCTTCACAAAGTACTTATTCAAATGAAGAAACGTTACCTCAAAGTCAAAACGAAAGTTCAAATGAGAGTGCACAAGAAATTAAATCTCCTATGGTCGGTACATTCTTTTTACAAGATAGTAAAGAATTAACTGAACCTCAAATTAAAGTAGGCGACCAAATCAAATCAGGCGATGTCATTGGTTATATTGAAGCAATGAAAGTAATGAATGAAGTAACGAGTGACGTTGATGGAGAAGTTGCTGAAATCGTTGTGGATCATGGAACAAATGTAGAATATGATCAAGTACTAGTTAAAGTCAAATAAGGGGGAACTTGTGTATGTATCGTTGTTTAGTAGCAAACAGAGGAGAAATTGCGGTCCGCATCATTAGAGCGTGTCGTGAAATGGGCATAGAAACTGTTGCGATCTACGCTAAAGGGGACGAAAAAAGCTTACACGTTAGCCTTGCTGACCAAGCTGTTTGTATTGGAGAAGCTAACCCATTAGATAGTTATTTAAATATTGAACGTATTATTGGCGCTGCTGAAATTACTGGTGCTAATGCGATTCACCCGGGATATGGTTTCTTATCTGAAAGTACAACTTTTGCTGAAAAGGTTGAAGAAAATGATATCTATTTCATTGGTCCTAATAAAACAACAATGGAAATGATGGGTGATAAAATCACTGCTCGCCAAACTGTTGATTCTGCAGGCGTTCCTGTTATACCTGGTTCATCTGGTGCAGTTAATTCAATAGAAGAGGTAAAAGAATTAGCTAAAGAGATTGGTTTTCCAGTTGTATTAAAAGCTGCTAGTGGTGGTGGCGGTAAAGGTATTCGTATCGTTAAAGAACCTGAACAATTAGAAAAATCTTTAAAAGAAGCTAAAAGTGAAGGACAAAAATACTTTAATGATGATCGTGTATACGTTGAAGCATTCATCCCAGTAGCAAAACACGTGGAAGTTCAAATCATTGGTGACGGTAAAGAAAATTATGTTCACTTAGGTGAACGTGATTGTTCCGTTCAACGTAAAAACCAAAAATTAATCGAAGAATCACCTTGTGCAGCTTTATCAGAAGAGCGACGTAAACAAATTTGTGAAGATGCTGTTAAAGTAGCAAAAGCTTCTAATTATAGAAGTGCAGGTACAATTGAATTCTTAGTTACAGAAGATGCCCATTACTTCATAGAAATGAATGCGCGTATCCAAGTAGAACATACTGTAACTGAAATGCGTGCTGATAGAGATTTATTACAAGCACAACTTTACTTACTTCAACACGGTGAACTACCATTTACTCAAGAAGATATTGTGTTTAATGGACATGTCATTGAAGCACGTATTAACGCTGAAAATCCTGAAAAGAAATTCCAACCTACACCTGGTAAAGTTAAAAAATTACATTTACCACAAGGATTTAATATTCGCGTAGATTCATTATTATATCCTGGTTATCAAGTATCACCTTATTATGATTCTTTAGTAGCTAAAGTCATTGTGAAAGATACTAACCGTGAAAATGCAATTAAAAAATTAAAAGTAGCACTTGATGAAATGGTAATCGATGGCTTTTCAACAACAGCAGACTTTTTATATGCAGTATTAAGCTATCCATTATATGCTGATGGCGATGCGAGAGAAGTAGATATTAAATTCCTTGAAAAACATCAAATTATCAAAGGAGTTGAGCTTTAATGAAAATTGATTTGAATTGTGATTTAGGCGAAGCATTTGGTAATTATTCATTTGGCGGGGATAAAGATATAATTCCTTTAATCACATCTGCTAATGTTGCCTGTGGTTTCCATGCAGGTGATGAAAATGTGATGAATGATACTGTAAAAATTGCTAAAGACAATGACGTAAGTATTGGCGCACATCCTGGTTTACCAGATTTAAAAGGTTTCGGTCGTAGAAACATCGATATTGCGCCACAAGAAGTTTATAATTTAATGATTTATCAACTAGGTGCTTTAGAAGGCTTTTGTAAAGCACATGGTACGCGTATTAATCATGTTAAACCTCATGGCGCATTATATAATATGGGCGCTAAAGATAAAGACATTGCACATGCCATTGTGCAAGCTGTATATGACTTTGATTCATCATTAATTTTAGTAGGGTTATCTAATTCTTTATTAATTTCAGAAGCTGAGTCAGTTGGTCTTAAAACTGCTTCAGAGGTCTTTGCAGATAGACGTTATGAAGATAATGGTCAATTAGTTAGTCGTAAAGAAGCTGATGCAGTCATCACAGATACTGATGAAGCTTTAGATCAAGTGATTAAAATGGTTACTGAAAATAAAGTAATTAGTAAAAATGGGAAAGAAATTGATTTAAAAGCTGATACTATTTGCGTGCATGGTGATGGCGCCCACGCATTGGATTTTGTATCACAAATCAGAAAAAAATTGACGAAAGAAGGCATTGATATTCAATCCTTATAGGGGGTTCCAAGATGGGAGAAAATTTAAAACCAAAAACTAACGAGAAAGATTTCCAATTCACGAAAAATCATAGACGTTTACTCTATGGTTCAGTCTTTTTAATGGCTACGTCAGCAATTGGACCAGCTTTCTTAACACAAACTGCTGTATTTACTGCAGAATTTTATGCTAGTTTTGCTTTTGCAATATTAATATCAATCATTATTGATATTGGCGCACAAATAAATATTTGGCGTGTACTTGTAGTAACTGGTTTACGAGGTCAAGAGGTTTCAAACAAAGTGTTACCTGGCTTAGGTACAGTAATTTCATTATTAATCGCTTTTGGGGGACTAGCGTTTAATATCGGTAATATTGCCGGTGCAGGCCTTGGTTTAAATGCAATGTTTGGCTTAGATATTAAATGGGGCGCTGCTATTACAGCGATTTTCTCAATTTTAATTTTCGTAAGTAAAAGTGGTCAAAAAATTATGGACGTTGTATCAATGATTCTAGGTGTTGTTATGATACTTGTAGTGGCATATGTCATGGTTGTATCTAACCCGCCATATGGAGAAGCATTGGTTCGTACAGTAGCACCAGAACATCCTATTAAATTGATTCTACCAATTATTACATTAGTTGGTGGTACAGTAGGTGGATACATCACATTCGCTGGAGCACATAGATTGCTTGATTCAGGTATGAAAGGTCAACAGTTTTTACCGTTTGTTAATCGCTCTGCTGTGGCAGGTATTTTAACGACTGGTATTATGAGAACTTTACTTTTCTTAGCAGTGTTAGGTGTTGTGGTAACTGGCGTCACACTAAGTGCAGACAATCCACCAGCATCAGTATTTGAACATGCAATTGGACCTATCGGTAAGAACATCTTTGGTGTTGTTATCTTTGCAGCAGCGATGTCATCTGTAATCGGTTCTGCATATACTAGTGCAACGTTCCTTAAAACATTACATAAATCAATGGTTAATAAAAATAACCTTATCGTTATTATTTTTATTGTTTTATCAACGTTAATCTTCTTGTTTATTGGTAAACCAGTAAGCCTATTGATTATTGCAGGAGCTATTAATGGTTGGATTTTACCTATCACATTAGGAGCTATCCTAATCGCAAGCCGTAAAAAATCAGTTGTTGGTGATTATAAACATCCAACATGGATGCTATTATTCGGTATTCTTGCGGTTATAGTAACGATTATCACTGGAATATTCTCATTACAAGATTTAGCCACGTTATGGAAAGGTTAATGTAATTAAAACTCTACACTCTTAACAGTGTAGAGTTTTTTATTTTTTGAATATTAAAGACCCATTATTTATTGCGTAATTAACTTATCTTGGTCGTGATGACTATAAAATTGTGATAAAATAGCTTATGCTAAGATGAAAATAGAGGTGTAAATATGATTGGAATTATTGGAGCTATGGAAGAAGAAGTAGCTATTTTAAAAGATAAATTAGTAGAAATGAGTGAAATCACTTCAGCTCATGTAAAATTCTATAGAGGAAAACTTAATAATAAAGAGGTCGTGCTAACTCAAAGTGGTATAGGTAAAGTGAACGCTGCTATTTCAACAACTTTATTAATTGAGAAGTTTAACCCTAACATTATCATTAATACAGGATCAGCTGGTGCTTTAGATGAAAGTTTAGCGGTAGGCGACATTTTAATAAGTAATGACGTTATTTATCACGATGCTGACGCGACTGCATTTGGTTATGAATATGGCCAAATTCCTCAAATGCCAGCTAAATTTAATACAGATTCAAAACTATTAAAATTAACTGAACAAATCGTTATTAATCAAGATTTAAATGCTAAAGTGGGATCAATTGTAAGTGGCGATAGTTTTATTGGTAGTGCTGAGCAACGTTTAGCTATTAAACGCCAATTTCCAACTGCAATGGCAGTAGAGATGGAAGCTACAGCAATCGCACAAACTTGTTACCAATTTAAAGTACCATTTATTGTTACACGTGCTGTTTCAGATTTAGCAAATGGAGAGGCTGAAATGTCTTTTGAAGAATTTTTAGGAAAGGCAGCTCAATCATCAAGTAAAATTGTTGAAAAGTTAGTATCTGAACTATAAAAAAATATTAAAGGTGAAGATTATGGGTTTAATAAAAAAATATTTCATGCCGAATGATTACGTTAAATCTGTTTTTGAAATTGATATCGAAAAATTAGCAAAAGCAGGATTCAAAGGCATTATTACAGATTTAGATAATACATTAGTAGGATGGGACGTAAAATCTCCTACAATTGAAATTAAAGAATGGTTTAAAAAAGCCAATGACTTAGGTATTACTATTACTATAGTTTCAAATAATAATGAAGAACGTGTAGCAAGTTTTTCTAAGGACTTAAATGTGGACTTTATCTTTAAAGCACGTAAACCTATGGGTAAAGCATTTAAAAAAGCGATTAAACAAATGCGTATTCAACCTAAAGAAGCGATTGTTATTGGCGACCAAATGCTTACAGATGTTTTTGGTGGTAATCGCAATGGGTTGTATACTATTATGGTTGTTCCAGTAAAAAGAACAGATGGATTTATTACTAAATTTAATAGAATTATCGAACGACGTTTATTAAATTATTTTAAAAATAAAGGATACATTAAATGGGAGGAAAATTGATTGGATGAAACTTTAAAATGTATAGGCTGTGGGGCACCTCTTCAATCTGAAGATAAAAATGCGCCTGGTTATGTGCCAGAACATAATTTATTTAGAGATGATGTAATTTGTCAGCGCTGTTTTAGACTTAAGAACTATAATGAAATTCAAGATGTCGGGATGGATAGCGATGACTTTTTAAATTTATTAAACGGATTAGCCGATCGCAAAGGTATTATCGTAAACGTGGTAGATATCTTTGATTTCGAAGGTTCTTTTATCAATGCTATTAAGCGTATTGTAGGTAATAAAAAAATTATTTTAGCAGCTAATAAGTTGGATTTATTACCTAAACAAATAAATAAACGCCGTGTAAAAGAATGGCTAAAAAGAATAGCAAGAAAATACGGCTTAGAGGCTGAAGAAGTTGTATTAATCTCTGCCCACAAAGGTTGGGGAATTGATGATTTATTAGCTGCCATTGATCATCACCGTGATAACAGTGATGTCTATATCGTTGGGACAACAAATGTAGGGAAATCTACGCTTATTAATAAATTGATTGAACAAAGTGTTGGAGAAAAAGATGTTGTTACTACTTCAAGATTTCCAGGCACTACATTAGATATGATAGATATTCCACTTGATGAACGTACATTTATGTATGATACACCGGGTATTATACAAGCACATCAAATGACGCATTATGTAACTGAAAAAGAATTAAAAATAGTTGTACCTAAAAATGAAATTAAACAACGCGTTTTCCAACTAAACGAAGGACAAACACTGTTCTTTGGCGGTTTAGCAAGAATTGATTATGTCAGTGGAGGTAAACGTCCATTAGTTTGCTATTTCTCAAACGATTTAAATATTCATCGTACTAAAACTGAAAAAGCAAATGATTTATGGCGTAATCAAATTGGTAATGTGTTAACACCTCCAAAAGATGCTAAGAATTTTGATATGAGTAACATTAAAGCAGTCCGATTAGAAACAGGTAAAGAAAAAAGAGATGTGATGATATCTGGATTAGGCTTTATTACTATTGAAGCAGGCGCAAAAGTAATAGTTAGAGTTCCTAAGAATGTTGATGTAATATTACGTAACTCTATAATGTAAGGTGGTAATTTAAATGAAATATGCCGTAATAGGTGATCCAATCTCACATTCATTATCTCCAATCATGCATAATGCTAATTTTCATTCATTAGACATAAACGATTCATATGAAGCATTGCATATTCCAGTAGAACGTTTTGATCAAATCCGAGAAATTATGGAAGAAAAAGGCATTTCAGGTTTCAATATTACCATTCCACATAAGGAACGTATCATTCCTTATTTAGATGAGATTGATGAACAGTCAGAAACTGTAGGTGCAGTTAATACTGTGAAAATAGTTGATGGTAAATGGATTGGATATAATACTGATGGTCTAGGATATGTTACTGGTTTAAAACAAGTCTATCCAGATTTAGAAAATGCATATATTTTAATCTTAGGTGCTGGAGGAGCTAGTAAAGGCATTGCAAACGAGTTAAGCAAGTTTGTTCACCCAAGATTAACAGTTGCAAATAGAACTATGAGTCGTTTTGAATCTTGGACATTAGATATTAATGCGATTTCACTTGAACAAGCTGAGACTCATTTAGATGAATTCGATATTATTATTAATACTACGCCTGCTGGTATGGATGAGAATAAAGAACATGTCATTAGCTTAAAACATTTATCACCTAACACCTTAGTTAGCGATATTGTTTACATTCCTTATAAAACGCCTTTCCTAGAAGAAGCTGAAGCTAAAGGAAACCAAATTTATAATGGTCTAGATATGTTTGTCTATCAAGGCGCAGAAAGTTTTAAAATTTGGACTGGAAAACAAGCAAATATTCAAGTAATGAAATATGCAGTACTAAAAAATTTAAAAGGAGAATAATATGCTTACAGGAAAACAAAAAAGATATTTAAGAAGTTTAGCTCATAATATTGATCCTATTTTTCAAATTGGTAAAGCAGGAATAAATGAAAATATGATTGCTCAAATCGATGATACCCTTGAAAATAGAGAACTTATTAAAATTCACGTATTACAAAATAACTTTGATGATAAGAATGAATTAGCAACTGCTTTAAGTGAAGCTACTAATAGTGAAGTTGTGCAAGTAATTGGTTCAATGATTGTGATTTACAGAGAATCTGAAGAAAATAAAGAAATCACTTTACCATAAGTTATGGCAAAAAAAATCGTTTTATATGGCGGTCAATTTAACCCAATTCATACTGCACATATGTTAGTAGCTAATGAAGTGCATTCTATTATTAAGCCTGATAAATTTTATTTTTTACCTAGTTATATGGCGCCTCTAAAAAGTCATGAAGATTATTTAGATGCGAAATATAGAATGAAAATGATTGAGATGGTAATAAGTGAACTTGGCTTTGGTGAAATTTGTGAAGCTGAATTACAAAGAAAAGGGCAAAGTTATACGTATGACACTTTAAAAGACCTAGTTAATATTGAACCTGATGTTAAATTATATTTCATCATTGCCACTGATCAATATGAGCAATTAGATAAATGGTATAAAATTGAAGAATTAAAACAGTTAATTACTTTTATTATTGTTAATCGTGGCGTAGATCATCAGACAGTTGATGAGGATATGGTTTCTATTACTATTCCTCGTATGGATATTAGTTCTTCTATGATTAGACAACGCGTAAAAAATAAAGAAACAATAAATGTCTTAGTCCCTCGAAAGGTTAATAACTATATTAGAGAGGAAGGATTTTATGAAAATTAAAAAAGCTGTTGAATTAGTTAAAGATAAATTGCCTGAAAAAAGATTCAAACATTCATTAAGAGTCGCTGAAACAGCAGTTAAACTTGCTGAAATTTATGATGGTGACAAAGAAAAAGCAGAATTAGCAGGCGTCTTACATGATTATTGCAAGTATGATGATTTAAGTAGTATGTATCAAATCGTACGTCAACATGATTTAGATAGTGAATTATTAAGTTATGGCAGCGAGATCTTACATGGACCAGTGTGTGCAGCAATTATGAAATCTGAATATAATATTCAAGATGAAGAAGTATTATTGGCTATTAAAAACCATACTACTGGTCGTAAAGAAATGACTAAAACGGAAAAATTAGTTTTTATTGCTGATTACATTGAGCCTGGAAGAAAGACCCCCGGAGTTGAAGAAATCCGAGATATGGCATACAATCAAGGTAGCTTAGATAAAACAATTTATGAAATTTCTAAGCGAACAGTTTTATTTTTAATTGGTAAAGATATTACAGTATTCGGCGCAACGATTTCATGTTTAAACTATTATAATTATAGTGATCAAAGAATAAAGGATGATTAAATGAATTCAGAAGAATTATTAAATATTGCTGTCAATGCGACAGAAAACAAAAAAGCGGAAGATATTGTTTCTCTTAGTATGCAAGGTATTAGTGATATGACTGATTACTTTGTAGTTTGTCATGGTAATAACGAAAGACAAGTACAATCAATCGCTAGAGCTGTTAAAGAAGCTGCTCATGAGCAAGATATCGATGTTAAGCGCATGGAAGGATATCAAAGTGCTCGTTGGGTATTGATTGATTTAGCTGATGTTGTAGTACATATATTCCATAAGGACGAACGTAATTACTATAATATTGAGAAATTATATCAAGACGCGCCAATAGAAACATACGAACAGGCAGTTTATTAATATGACTCAGTATGTAGAAATGAGTACAGTATACGATCAATTAACTTTAGATCAACCATATGATAAGTGGTTTACTATAGTTAAACATTATGCCCAGCCTTTTACAGATAAACCTGATTTACTTGATATCGGCTGTGGTACAGGAAGTTTAACATCGTTGCTTACTTCTATTGGAACGGTTACGGGAATGGATTTAAGTAGTGACATGCTATCCATTGCTGCTAATAAATCTAATCAAGTAACTTGGTTAGAAGGAGATATGACCGATTTTACATTAAATAAAACGTTTAATGTCATAACAATATTTTGTGATTCACTGAATTACTTACCAGATGACGAAGAAGTACTTGATACATTTAATTGTGTATATAACCATCTATCAGATACTGGAGTTTTCATTTTTGATGTTCATACTATTTTTAAAATGAATACCTTATTCCACAATCAATGTTATATAGACGAAACTGATGATACTTTCCTTGCATGGGAAGCTGTTGTTGGAGAAGTGCCTTATAGTGTTTATCATGATATGAGCTTTTTCATAAAAAATACTGATGGAAGTTATCATAGATTTGATGAGTCTCACTATCAAAGAACTTTTGAAGAGCAACATTATCGTAATTTATTAAAACAAGCTGGCTTTTCTCAAATTGAAACATTTGTAGATTTTGATATTAATAATCATGATGAAAATGGTGAAAGACTATTTTTCGTCGTTCATAAATAATTTTTAAAGTAAACTCGTTTCCTTATACGTTTATACATATAAGGAGATGAGTTTTTTGTTTAATAATATGACTGACATAATCAACTTCATTTTAAAATGGAAAGTTCAAATTATAATTGCAATTAGTGTTATCTTAGTTGGGATTTTCTTAATTTTTTTTAAAGGAGAGGATAATGCAGAAACAACATTGAATAATAATTTAGCAAAATCGTCAACTAATAATAGTGAAATGTATAAACATGGAAGTAACAACCAAACTAAAAATGAAAATTCTGCAAGTGATAGTTCAGATAAAAAGGAGTCAGAAAACAAAACCGTTTTAGTTGATGTCAAAGGAGCTGTCGAGAAACCCGATGTTTATGAAATGAAAAGCTCAGATAGAGTTAATGATGTGTTAAAAAAGGCTAAACTTTTGAAAGAGGCTGATGTAACTCAAATTAATTTATCTGAAAAGCTAACTGATCAAAAAATGATTAATGTTCCATCTAAAAATGATACAAATAAAAGTTCTCCAAGCCAAATCACTAGTGCCTATACAAATGGGAAATCTTCTTCACAAAGCAAAGTGAATTTGAATACTGCTACTGAAAGTGACCTTTTAAATGTTCCAGGTATAGGACCGACAAAAGTTAAAGAAATATTAGAATATAAACAAAAAAATGGTCAGTTTAATAGTGTTGATAATTTAAAGGAAATTAAAGGAATAGGAGGAAAAACTTTTGAGAAAATAAAAGATTACTTTACAGTTTGACAATAAAGTAAGTATTGGCTAACAAAATAACTTAAATTATAATATTAATTAATATACATTTTAATGGAGCTGAAAATTATGGAAAGAATCAAATGGGATGAATACTTTATGGCGCAAAGCCATCTACTAGCATTACGTTCAACTTGTCAACGTCTTTCAGTGGGAGCTACTATTGTAAAAGATAATAGAATCATTGCAGGTGGATATAATGGGTCAGTTGCAGGCGAAGTTCATTGTATCGATGAAGGGTGTTTAATCGAAGATGGTCATTGTATTAGAACCATTCATGCTGAAATGAATGCGTTACTTCAATGTGCCAAACAAGGTGTATCTACTGAAGGTGCAACTATTTACGTTACTCATTTCCCTTGCCTAAACTGTACTAAATCAATTATTCAAGCTGGTATTACTAGAATCTATTATGCCCAAGATTATCATAATCATGAGTATGCACTTAAATTGTTAGCTCAATCGGGAATAGAGCATCAGCAAATTGATTTTTCAGCTGAGAAAGTTGCTCGATATTTACTAAATTAATAACTTATGATTTATGTAGCTTTAAGTTTATTATCTGGAATTTTATGGATTCATTTAAAAACATTTTCACTGTTTCTTATAAGTTTATTAATTTTTCTTGGTTTTCAAAAACATTTTAATTTCTACTTCTTAATTCTATTAATTATAAGTTTTATAAGTGGGATATTGGTAGCAGAACATAATATCAACGCTAGCGTTAAACTAAACCAATACTATAAATTGAATCAAAGCATTGATAGGGAAGTAGTATTTAATGGTATGGTTAGCCAAACTAAAAATCAGTTTAAAGGCGAATTCTATATTGATAATATTGGCTATTCATTTACATATATAAGTAAAAACCCAAATGTAAAAGTGAGTATGCTAGAAAATAATGCATGTCCAATTAAAGGAACCCTCTCAAATGTAATCAATGATAAGGCATATGTCTTTATTAAAGAAATTAATTATAAACAATGTCATATGGTTACTCATAATAATTTTATTGAGCGTCACATAAAATATATTACTGCTAAGCTTCAGCATAGTAATTTGAAAAATCCTGAAAAAATATTAGCATTAATTACTGGTGACATGAGTGGGATAGACAAAGAATATTTAGACAAAGTAAAAATAATAGGTATTTATCATTTACTTGCAGTGAGCGGCTCTCACATTGCTACTATATCCTTTTTAATTCATCAAAGTTTAGTGAGATTTAATGTTCCGAAAGTACTTATAAAATTGTCTATAATTATAATGCTTATTCTTTTTGCTTTTTATACTGATTTTGCTCCTAGTGCTTTAAGAGCTATTTTAGCTACGATTATATTTTTAGTCATTCCACGTCAGTTTAAACTTTCTTCACTAAATATTTTAAGTGTTGTTTTTATAAGTTTAACAATAAGCTACCCGCCAATTATATATGATATAGGTTTCCAATTTTCATTTTTAATATCATTATTTATACTTCTTTCTTTGCCACTAATAAATTCGTTGTCTCACTTACAAAGTTTATTATTCCTAACATTTATCGCGCAGTTATCATCTTCAATTATAAGTATTTATCACTTTAATCAACTTCAATGGATTGGATTGTTTTCAAATTTAATATTTGTCCCTTTATATAGCTTTATTATCTTTCCTTTATCAATTTTTATATTTATTATTTATCACTTTGTAAATAACGTTAATTTTATAAACCATCTCATGAACGAAGTTTTTATTGTTCATGATGATATCCTCAATCTATTTCTTACCTTTAAAAGTGATCAGATATTTGTTGCCTCAACTTCTTCATTTAACTTATTAATCTACTTTTTACTTTCACTTCTGACTTATATTTTTATTTGCCACAAGAAGTTGTTAGCTAGTTTTTTAATTCTATCAACATTTCTAGTAATCATCTTATTCAATTCACAGCCACATCATAATTCAATTACTTTTTTTGATGTAGGGCAAGGGGATAGTTTATTATTTCAAACTAATAAAAATGAAACTGTAATGGTTGATACTGGAGGAAAGGAATCATCCAACAACCAATCTGCTAGCCATAATATTTCAAAATATCATATACTTCCTTCATTAAAATCTAAAGGTATATCTTCAATCGACTATCTAATTCTGACACATCCCCACGCAGATCATATCGCAGAATTTCCTTACTTAGCTAATCATATTAAAATCAAAAGATTATATATTAATATCCCAAGTTATTCAAAACAACAATACTCTCAAATACGAATGATTTGTGAAAAGAATCATATCAAATTAGTCGATGCGACAAGGATTGCTTCAATTCAATTATCAAATAGTAGTATATCTTTTCTTAATTCTTATATACCATTAAGTGAGGATAAAAATGAACAAAGTATTGTTCTACTAGTTAAATATAAAAAGATTAATATATTATTAATGGGTGATGCGACAAAAAATAATGAAACTTTGTTGCTTAAAAAATATGAATTACCTAAAGTAGATATACTCAAAGTAGGGCATCATGGCAGTAAAACGAGTAGCTCGCTTCCATTTCTCGAAAAAATACATCCTTCAATAAGTATTATTTCGAGTGGTAAGAATAATAAGTACCATCTTCCTAATCAATCAACAATTGATTCTCTTCTAAAATTGGGTTCAAAAATTTTTAATACGCAAAGTAATGGAGAAATTTCTATTAATCTTGATAATCACTTCAATACCTCATTTAAATAATTATTGATAATTAGTGATAATAATTGTCTCATGATATAATATATAAACGTGTAAAAATTAGAAAGGGTGCTTATTACTATGGGGAATAATATAGTGGCCGTATATGGAGAAGTACCAGAGCTTGTTGAGAAGAAAAGTAATGAAATAGTAAATGACTTTTTAAATGAAGAAAAAGATGACTTTAATTATATTAAATTTAATCTTTATGAACATAGTATGTCTAATATTATTGAAGAGACACTGACTATGCCATTTATCTCAGAGAAAAAAGCCATTGTAGTTAAAAATTCTTTTATTTTTACTGGCGAAAAAGTTTCAAAAGATTTAACACCTAATAATGATCAAATTTTAGAATTTCTTAATAAATATGATGGCGAAAATCTTATCATTTTCGAAATTTATCAAAATAAATTGGATGAACGCAAAAAGATAACTAAAACGCTAAAACAAAAGGGCAAACTTTCTAAAGTAGAACAAATGTCTGAACAGGAAATAAAATCTTGGATACAAAATAAACTTTATGAAAATTATAAAGATATCAAGCAGGATGCATTAAATTTATTTATTGAACTGACTGGTATAAATTTCAACATTGTCTCACAAGAATTGGAAAAAATCATACTATTTTTAGGTGATAGAGCAACAATAACTAAAGAGGATGTTAATTTAATCATTAATCGTAGTTTAGAACAAAATGTCTTCTTATTAACGGAATATATTCAAAAAGGACAAAAAGCTAAAGCAATTGAACTTGTTAAAGATTTAATTATCATGAAGGAAGAACCTATAAAGTTATTAGCATTAATAACAAGTAATTATAGATTGTATTATCAATGTAAGATTCTTTCTCAGAAGGGCTATAGTGGACAACAAATTGCTAAGACAGTTAACGTACATCCATACAGAGTGAAACTTGCTCTTACTCAAGTAAGACACTATCAATTAAATCAACTTTTAAACATCATTGATAATTGTGCTGAAACAGATTATAAACTCAAATCTTCTTATATGGATAAGCAATTGATACTCGAATTATTTATATTATCCTTGTAAAATTTTCCAATAAAAAAGTTCAAGCACAAGGCTTGAACTTTTTTAAAAAGAATTATTTACTTGATGACATTAATTGTGATTTAATGCGATCAGCTTTATTTGAATGAATTAAGTTACTTTGTGAAGCTTTATCAACTGATTTGATAGCGAAGCTAACTAATTCAGCTTTGTTATCAGCGTTATTAGCGATAGCTGATTTAGCATTTTTCACTGCAGTACGCATAGCGTTTTTTTGTGAAATGTTACGAGCTTCAGCGCTTTCAGTTGTTCTCACACGTTTAATAGCAGATTTAATATTTGGCATTACTGTCACCTCCTAAAAGTGAGCTTTAGCATATCAAATTTTATTTTGATTACAACAAGAAATATTTTATCAAAACATATATGTTTGTGCAATCATTAATTGAAGTTAAACGATTTTATTTAGCAATTAAATTGTATTTGCTATTGGAAACCCTAATTCAACACTTTATAATTGAAGTATAAATTAACAACTAGTTCGTTGAAATAAGTTAATTTAAATCATTAAAGTAACAATATAATAGTTTATCTCAAATTTGCAATTAAGTTTTAAAAACGATATTATATCAAAGATGTATACATATACGGGCTAATTTTATGAAAGCGAGAATGATAGGTTATGGATATGCAAGAACGCTATAACAGAAGAGAGACTATCCGAAATTTTTCTATAATTGCTCATATTGATCATGGTAAATCAACATTAGCTGATAGAATTTTGGAGAACACAAAATCTGTAGAAACAAGAGAAATGCAAGACCAATTATTAGATTCTATGGATCTTGAAAGAGAACGTGGTATTACAATTAAATTAAATGCTGTACGTTTAAAATATGAAGCGAACGATGGAAAAACTTATACGTTCCATCTTATTGATACACCAGGACACGTAGACTTTTCTTATGAAGTATCTAGATCATTAGCCGCTTGTGAAGGTGCAATACTTGTTGTTGACGCTGCACAAGGGATTGAAGCACAAACATTAGCAAATGTTTATTTAGCATTAGATAATGAATTAGAATTACTCCCTGTTGTTAACAAAATTGATTTACCTGCAGCTGAACCAGAGAGGGTAAAACAAGAATTAGAAGACGTTATCGGTTTAGATCAAGATGACGTAGTGTTAGCAAGTGCTAAATCAAATATTGGGATAGAAGAGATTTTAGAAAAAATCGTAGAAGTTGTACCGCCTCCAGAAGGCAATCCAAGTGCACCATTAAAAGCACTTATTTTTGATTCTGAGTACGACCCATATCGAGGCGTCATTTCATCAATTCGTGTAATGGAAGGCGTAGTAAAAGCAGGCGATCGTATAAAAATGATGGCTACAGGCAAAGAATTTGAAGTAAGTGAAGTAGGTATTAACACACCTAAACAGTTACCTGTTGAAGAGTTAACTGTTGGTGATGTTGGATACATTATTGCAAGTATCAAGAATGTAGATGATTCTCGTGTGGGTGATACAATTACTCATGCTGAGCGTCCTGCTGAGGCGCCTCTAAAAGGTTATAAAAAAATGAATCCTATGGTTTATTGTGGATTATTCCCAATAGAAAATAAAGATTATAACGATTTAAGAGAAGCGCTTGAAAAACTTCAATTAAACGATGCTTCATTAGAATTTGAACCTGAATCATCTCAAGCTCTTGGTTTTGGTTTCAGGACTGGTTTCTTAGGTATGCTTCACATGGAAATTATTCAAGAACGTATTGAAAGAGAATTTGGTATTGAATTAATTGCTACTGCTCCATCTGTAATTTATCAATGTATAATGAAAGATGGTTCAGAAGTAACTGTAGATAATCCTGCTCAAATGCCAGAACGTGATAAAATTGAGGCAATCTATGAACCATATGTAAAAGCGACTATGATGGTTCCTAATGATTATGTAGGTGCAGTAATGGAACTATGCCAACGTAAACGTGGTCAATTTATCAATATGGATTATTTAGATGATATTCGTGTAAATATTGTTTATGAAATCCCATTATCAGAAGTCGTATTCGATTTCTTTGATCAACTTAAATCAAATACTAAAGGTTATGCTTCATTTGATTATGAGTTCATTGAGAATAAAGAAAGTAACCTTGTGAAGATGGACATTCTGTTAAATGGCGACAAAGTCGATGCTTTAAGTTTTATCGTTCACAAAGACTTTGCCTATGAAAGAGGTAAGGCTTTAGTTGAAAAATTAAAAACATTGATTCCTAGACAACAATTCGAAGTACCTGTCCAAGCTGCTATCGGCCAAAAAATTGTTGCTAGAACTAACATTAAATCAATGGGTAAAAACGTTTTATCAAAATGTTATGGTGGCGATATTAGCCGTAAGCGTAAACTTTTAGAAAAACAAAAAGCAGGTAAAGCTAAAATGAAAGCTGTAGGAAGTGTAGAAATTCCACAAGATGCTTTCTTAGCGGTATTAAAAATGGACGACGAATAGTATATAAAAGAGGTTGAGACAATTATAGGTACTGTTTATATAGTGAGTGAGGCAACGAAATTCTTTTAAAAATTAAGATTTCTGTTTCACTCCCTTATAACAGAATTTAGTAGAGTAATTAACTGTCATAAGTAAGGATTAAACTTACTTAAAACTACTAAACTCTTGTACCTTTGTCTTAACCTTTTTTTATTCGAAAATTATAAGTGGGGGTGTAAAAATGTCGGTTAAAAGTGCTTATATCCATATTCCATTCTGTGTCAGAATTTGTACGTATTGTGATTTCAACAAATACTTTATTCATAAACAACCTGTAGATGAATATTTAACTGCACTAATTGAAGAAATGAAAACTAGCCAAAATAGAGAATTAGAAACTATGTATGTGGGTGGTGGTACGCCAACTGCATTGAGTGAAGCTCAACTTGAAAGATTGCTCAAGGCTATTAATTCTATATTTAAAATCAATGGTGAATATAGTTTTGAAGCTAACCCTGATGAACTTACTTTTAATAAAGTTAAATTATTAAAAGACTATGGCGTTAATAGAATATCTATGGGTGTCCAAACGTTTAAACCTGAATTATTAAAAATTCTTGGTCGTACGCACCAAACTCAAGATATTTATAATGCAGTTAATATTGCAAGAAAAGCAGGGATTGAGTCTATAAGTTTAGATTTAATGTATCATTTACCTTCACAAACTTTAGAAGATTTTTCGGATAGCTTAAATAGAGCGCTTCAAATGGATATTGATCATATTTCGAGTTATGGGTTAATACTTGAACCTAAAACTCAATTTTATAATATGTATCGTAAAGGCAAACTCAAGTTACCGAATGAAGACTTGGGTGCAGACATGTATCAATATTTAATGAAGTCATTAGCAGATACTCAATTTCATCAATATGAAATTTCTAATTTTGCTAAACCAGGACATGAATCAGAACATAATAAGGTGTATTGGCTAAATGAAGAATATTATGGTTTCGGAGCTGGAGCAAGTGGATATGTGAATGGGGAACGTTATTCAAACTTAAATCCAGTTCAACATTATATAAATGCAATAAACAATGGAAAACGTCCTATCTTAACCAGCAATTTTCCTACATTTGAAGAAAAGATGGAAGAAGAAATGTTTTTAGGTTTAAGAATGAATAAAGGTGTTAATAGACAAACGTTTGAAAATAAATTTAACGTTTCTTTAAATGAGGTATTTGGTCAAACAATCAATCAACTTAAAAACAAACATTTACTAAAAGAAAATAATGATTATATATCGTTGACTGAAAGGGGAAAAGTGATAGGAAACGAGGTTTTCGAGGCGTTTTTATTAAATATATAATTTTTTATAAAAATCAGAGCTTTAACGTTGACTTACTTTGACCAATTTGATAAATTATAATTAGCACTTGAGATAAAAGAGTGCTAATGAGGTGAAAACATGATTACTGAAAGGCAATTAAGCATTTTAAATGCAATTGTTGAAGATTATGTTGATTTAGGACAACCTATTGGTTCTAAGACCTTGATTGACAGACATCACTTAAATGTGAGCCCAGCTACGATTAGGAACGATATGAAACAACTTGAAGAATTAAACTTTTTAGAAAAAGCACATTCTTCATCAGGTCGTTCTCCTTCAGAGAAAGGTTTGAGATTATACGTCAATCAATTATTAAAACAAACATCTCATCATAAACAAAAGAAAGTTCAACGGTTAAATCAACTATTGATTGAGAATCACTACGATATTTCTTCAGCATTAAGTTATTTTGCAAACGAATTATCTATGAAATCTCAATATGCAACGTTAGTTGTTCGTCCTAATCACAATAAAGATATTATAAATAATATTCATTTAATACAGGCTAATCCGTCTATATTAATTATGGTTATTATTTATCATTCCGGCCATGTAGAACATTTGCAATTAAGTTCTAATATAAGTTTGAATAGTAATAGATTAACAGAAATAGCGAAATTTATTACTAGTAACTATGGTCTTGAAGATACAACGTTAAATGAGAAAACAAAGTATTTTTCAAAGACTCTAGAAGAAGAATATTTTGTAAATGATTTAATAATAATGCTTAATTCTCATTTACTCAAACAAAGTAATAGCATTTTCATGGGCGGAAAGGTTAAACTAATTGATGCATTGAATGAAACCAATGTTTCATCTATTCAACCAATTTTACAATATTTAGAATCTGAACGGATTACTGAATTACTTGAAGATATATCTACTTCAGGTATTAATGTAAAAATTGGTAAAGAAATTGATGATAGTCTGAGTGATATTTCAATTGTCACTAGTCAGTATCATTTTGATGATTCTCTAAAAGGACAAATTGCGGTTATCGGACCAACTGCGATGCATTATCAAAATGTGATTCAATTACTTAACCAAATTTGGTAAGTCTAATTGTAATTATATTGGAGGGCATAACATGACAGAAAAAGATGAATCTGTAAAAAACACTACAGACGTTTCTGAGGAAAAAGAAGCACGTAAAGAGGAACCAACAACAGTAGAAAACGGTGACTCAACTACTTCTACTTCAGAAGATGATAATTTACAAAATAATGACGTTAGTGAAGAAAACACTGAAGAAACATCAGTAGATCCTAAAGATGAAGAAATTCAGCAATTACAATTAAAAGCTAACGAAAACGAAGAAAAATATTTAAGATTATATGCAGAATTCGAAAACTACAAACGTCGAATTCAAAATGAAAATGCAACAAATAAAAAATATCAAGCGCAAAGTGTCTTAACTGACATCTTGCCAACAATTGATAATATTGAACGCGCACTTCAAATTGAAGGCGAAGATGAATCATTTAAATCATTACAAAAAGGTGTACAAATGGTTCACGAAAGCTTACTAAGAGCTTTAAAAGAAAATGGTCTTGAAGAAATCGAGTCTGAAGGTCAAGAATTCGACCCTAACTTTCACCAAGCAGTAGTTCAAGATAATAATCCTGATTTTAAATCTGGCGAAATTACTCAAGAATTACAAAAAGGGTATAAGTTAAAAGATAGAGTCTTAAGACCATCAATGGTTAAAGTAAATCAATAATTTTATTTGACGAAAACACCATTTATTACATTAAACTAATCATATTGGAGGAATTTTATTATGAGTAAAGTAATCGGTATTGACTTAGGTACAACAAATTCATGTGTCTCAGTTTTAGAAGGAGACGAACCTAAAGTAATCCAAAACCCAGAAGGTGCTAGAACTACACCATCAGTTGTAGCATTCAAAAATGGTGAAACTCAAGTAGGTGAAGTTGCTAAACGTCAAGCTATCACTAACCCTAATACTGTACAATCTATCAAACGTCATATGGGTACAGACTACAAAGTTGACATTGAAGGTAAATCATACACTCCTCAAGAAATTTCAGCTATGATTTTACAAAACTTAAAAAATACAGCTGAAAGCTACTTAGGAGATAAAGTAGAAAAAGCAGTTATCACTGTTCCTGCATATTTCAATGATGCTGAACGTCAAGCTACTAAAGATGCTGGTAAAATTGCAGGTTTAGAAGTTGAACGCATTATCAACGAACCAACAGCTGCTGCATTAGCTTATGGTTTAGATAAAACTGATCAAGATCAAAAAGTATTAGTATTCGACTTAGGTGGCGGTACGTTTGACGTATCTATCCTTGAATTAGGCGATGGCGTATTCGAAGTACTTTCTACTGCAGGTGATAACAAACTTGGTGGGGATGACTTTGACCAAGTAATTATTGATTATTTAGTATCTGAATTCAAAAAAGAAAATGGCGTAGATTTATCTCAAGATAAAATGGCATTACAACGTCTTAAAGATGCAGCTGAAAAAGCTAAAAAAGATTTATCTGGTGTATCTCAAACTCAAATCTCTTTACCATTTATTTCAGCAGGTGAAAGTGGTCCATTACACTTAGAAATCAGTTTAACTCGTTCTAAATTTGAAGAATTAGCGGATTCATTAATTAAACGCACAATGGAACCAACTCGCCAAGCGCTTAAAGATGCTGGTTTATCTACTTCAGAAATAGATGAAGTTATCTTAGTTGGTGGTTCAACTCGTATCCCAGCTGTACAAGAAGCAGTTAAAAAAGAAATCGGTAAAGAACCTCATAAAGGTGTAAACCCAGATGAAGTAGTAGCTATGGGTGCAGCTATCCAAGGTGGCGTTATCACTGGTGACGTTAAAGATGTAGTATTATTAGACGTTACACCATTATCACTTGGTATCGAAATTATGGGTGGCCGTATGAATACGTTAATCGAACGTAATACAACTATCCCAACTTCTAAATCACAAGTATACTCAACAGCAGCTGATAACCAACCAGCAGTAGACATTCACGTGTTACAAGGTGAACGTCCAATGGCGTCTGACAACAAAACATTAGGAAGATTCCAATTAACTGATATTCCACCAGCTCCACGTGGCGTACCTCAAATCGAAGTGACATTTGATATCGATAAAAATGGTATTGTAAATGTAACAGCAAAAGACTTAGGTACTAATAAAGAACAAAATATCACTATCCAATCAAGCTCAGCATTATCTGATGATGAAATTGATCGTATGGTTAAAGACGCTGAAGAAAACGCTGAAGCTGATAAAAAACGTCGTGAAGAAGTAGACTTAAGAAACGAAGCAGATAGCTTAGTATTCCAAGTTGAAAAAACTATCTCTGATTTAGGCGATAACATCAGTGAAGATGATAAATCAAACGCAGAAAGCAAAAAAGACGCATTAAAATCAGCTCTTGAAGGCCAAGACTTAGATGAAATTAAATCTAAAAAAGAAGAACTTGAAAAAGTTGTTCAAGAATTATCAGCTAAAGTTTATCAACAAGCGCAACAAGCACAAAAACAAGCTCAAGGTGATGCACAACAACAAGCTCAAGGTGATGCACAACAACAATCAGGTAATGATAGTAATGTTGAAGATGCTGAGTTTAAAGAAGTCAAAGACGATGAAGATAAAAAATAATAGCTAATCGTTTATAAAGTTTGCTGGATTCAGTAAATAACTATAAATGTCAGCCAAAAAGTCAAAGTCAATTGAACATTGGCTTTGACTTTTTCTGTTATAATTAACATATTTGAAAACATTTAGAACGCGATTAAAAGGAGAGATAACAGTGGCTAAAAGAGATTACTATGAAGTTTTAGGCGTAAGTAAAGATGCCTCTAAAGATGAAATTAAAAAAGCTTATCGTAAGTTATCCAAAAAATATCATCCAGACATTAATAAAGAAGAAGGTGCAGACGAGAAATTTAAAGAAATTTCTGAAGCATACGAAGTGTTAAGCGATGAGAATAAACGAGCAAACTATGATCAATTCGGTCATGATGGTCCTCAAGGTGGCTTTGGTAGCCAGGGCTTCGGTGGTCAAGACTTCGGTGGATTTAGTGGCGGTGGATTTGAAGATATCTTTAGTTCATTCTTTGGTGGTTCTCGTCAAAGAGATCCTAACGCCCCTCGAAAAGGCGATGACTTACAATATACAATGACACTTGATTTTGAAGAAGCTGTATTTGGCACTAAAAAAGAAATATCAATTCGAAAAGATGTTACTTGTCATACTTGTAATGGTGACGGGGCTAAACCAGGTACTAATAAGAAAACATGTAGCTATTGTAATGGTGCTGGTCATGTTTCAGTGGAACAAAATACTATCTTAGGTCGAGTGAGAACTCAGCAAACTTGTCCTAAATGTGATGGTTCAGGTCAAGAATTTGAAGAACCATGTCCAACTTGTCACGGTAAAGGTACCGAAAATAAAACAGTTAAATTGGAAGTTACTGTGCCAGAAGGTGTAGACAATGACCAACAAATTCGTTTAGCTGGTGAAGGTGCACCAGGCGAAAACGGTGGACCACATGGTGACTTATATGTCGTTTTCCGTGTTAGACCTTCAGATAAATTTGAACGTGACGGCGACGATTTATTCTATAAATTAAATGTTAGTTTCCCTCAAGCTTCATTAGGTGACGAAATTAAAATCCCTACATTAAATGGAAATGTAATGCTTACTATCCCTGCTGGAACACAAAATGGTAAACAATTCCGTTTAAAAGATAAAGGTGTAAAAAACGTTCATGGTTACGGTCACGGCGATTTATTTGTTAATATTAAAGTAGTTACACCTACTAAGTTAACTGATAGACAAAAAGAATTAATGAGAGAATTTGCAGAAATTAGTGGTGAAAGTGTAGAAGAACAACCATCTAATTTTAAAGATAAAGCACGTAAATTCTTTAGAGGAGAATAAATAATGAACTGGACAGAACTTTCAGTTGTAGTTAATCATGAAGTTGAATATTTAGTTACAAACATTTTAGAGAACTACGGATCGAATGGTGTAGTGATTGAGGATTCTGATGACTTAATCAATCAACCAGCCGACAAATTCGGTGAAATTTATGAACTAAAAAAAGAAGATTATCCTGAATATGGTGTGAGATTAAAAGCTTACTTTAATGAAATAAAATATACTCAGGAATTAAAAGATAAAATTCATAATGACATTCTAGCTCTTGAAGAGATCGATAAAGATTCAGTTATTTTTTCTGAAAAGACTATAGCTGAAGTAGATTGGGCAAATGAGTGGAAGAACTATTTCCATCCTTTCAGAGCTTCCGAAAGATTTACTATTGTACCTAGTTGGGAACAATACACTAAGGAATCAAATGAGGAGCTATGTATTGAATTAGATCCTGGAATGGCATTTGGTACAGGAGATCATCCTACTACAAGTATGTGTTTAAAAGCGATTGAAACATATGTGTCACCATCTAATTCAGTAATAGATGTTGGAACAGGTTCTGGTATTCTAAGTATTGCAAGTCATCTTATTGGTGTTAAAAGAATCAAAGCACTAGATATCGATGAAATGGCTGTCAATGTAGCTAAAGAAAACTTTAAGAAAAACAATTGTGAAGATGCAATTGAAGCTGTTCCAGGCAACTTATTACAAGATGAAACTGAAAAATTTGATATTGTAATTGCAAATATTTTAGCTCACATTATTGATGAAATGATTGAAGATGCTTATAATACTCTAAATGAAGAAGGTTATTTTATTACTTCAGGTATTATTGAGGAAAAACATGAAGACATCGTGTCTCATATGAAGCGTGTAGGTTTCAATATAGTATCAATCAATCATGACAACGGTTGGGTTTGTATCGTTGGCCAGAAAGTGAGTGACTAAGTTGCAAAGGTACTTTATTAATCAAAACGCTGATGAAGATCAGCGTTTTTTTATTACGAGTAAAGAAGATATTCATCATATTACTAATGTAATGAGAAATGTTGTGGGAGATAAGATTATTATTACTTTCAACGATAAAAAGGTTTATACAACTCAAATCAGTAATATGGAATCAGATAAAATCGAAATTAAGTTATTAGAACAACAAGATATTAATACTGAATTGCCTGTGGAAGTGACAATTTGTAGTGGACTTATTAAAGCAGATAAATATGAATGGCTATTACAAAAAAGTACTGAGATGGGTGCTTCAAATTTTATAGCGGTTGGAATGGATAGATCTGTTGTAAAATTGCAAGCAAATAAAGTTCAAAAGAAATTAGAACGTTGGCAAAAAATTATTAAAGAAGCTGCTGAACAAAGTTATCGTTTAGTCATCCCAGATATAAAATTCAAGTCGAATTTAGATGAAATTTATGATACTATTAGTCATTATGACTATATTTTATTAGCATATGAAGATGAAGCAAAACGTGGGGAAGTTAGTCTTTTTAAAGAACAATTAAAACAATTTAAGACTAATGATCGCATTTTATTTATATTTGGACCTGAAGGTGGCTTTTCAGAAAAAGAAATTTCTAAATTTAGTGAAGTAGGTACCACTATAGGTTTAGGACCAAGAATTTTACGGGCTGAAACTGCGCCACTTTATGCATTAAGTGCTATAAGTTTCGAAAAAGAATTAATGGGGTGAATAATATGTCAACAGTAGCGTTTCACACTTTAGGTTGTAAAGTGAATCACTATGAAACCGAAGCAATTTGGCAACTATTTAAAGAAGCAGATTACGATAGAGTCGATTTTGAAACAAATGCTGATGTATTCGTAATCAATACTTGTACAGTAACAAATACTGGAGATAAAAAAAGTAGACAAATTATTAGAAGAGCAATCCGTCAAAATCCTGAGGCCGTTGTATGTGTTACAGGTTGTTATGCTCAAACATCATCTGCAGAAATTATGGAAATTCCAGGTGTAGATGTAGTAGTAGGTACTCAAGATCGCCACAAATTACTTGAATATATCGATCAATTTAGAGAAGAACGTCAACCGATTAACGGTGTTGGAAATATCATGAAAAACCGTACATATGAAGAATTAGATGTACCTTATTTCACTGATAGAACAAGAGCTTCTCTAAAAATTCAAGAAGGCTGTAACAACTTTTGTACATTCTGTATTATTCCGTGGGCACGTGGTTTGATGCGTTCTCGTGACCCTGAAAAAGTGGTTGAACAAGCAACTCAACTAGTTAATGCTGGTTATAAAGAAATTGTACTTACTGGTATTCATACTGGTGGTTATGGTCAAGATTTGAAAAACTATAATTTAGCACAGTTGCTAAGAGACTTAGAAGAAATCGATGGTTTAGAACGTATTCGAATTTCTTCAATTGAAGCTAGCCAATTAACAGATGAAGTCATTGGTGTATTGAAACAAAGTAATAAAGTGGTAAGACATTTACACGTACCACTTCAATCAGGTTCAGATACAGTCTTAAAACGTATGAGACGTAAATACACAATGGAACACTTCTCTGAAAGATTAACGAAATTGCATGATGCTTTACCTGATTTAGCAGTAACAAGTGACGTTATCGTTGGCTTCCCTGGAGAAACAGAAGAAGAATTCCAAGAAACATATGATTTTATTGTTAAACACAAATTTTCTGAACTTCACGTATTCCCATATTCATCAAGAATTGGTACACCTGCAGCACGTATGGATGATCAAATTGATGAAAATATCAAAAATGAACGTGTTCATAAATTAATCGCGTTAAGTGATCAACTTGCGAAAGAATATGCATCTAAATTTGAAGATGAAGTATTAGAAGTTATCCCTGAAGAAGCTGGTGAAACTGAAAGCACATTAGTTGGTTATGCGGATAACTACATGAAAGTAGAATTTAGAGGTGATGAATCATTAATTGGTCAAATTGTAAAAGTAAAAATTAATAAAGCTGATTATCCAATTAATATTGGTAGTGCTATTAGAGTAGTAGAGCATGCTACTAACAAATCAGAAGACGCTGTACTATTATAATTTTTAAAAATTATAAAGATTTGTAATTGACCATAATAATTTCATATATTATACTAATAAAAGCATAGTAAAAGTGCTATGTGCTTAATGACTTTAAAGTTCCGTTGATATTTGGAGGGAGGGAAATACAGATGTCTAAAACAGTAGTACGTAAAAATGAATCACTAGAAGATGCATTACGTAGATTTAAACGTTCAGTATCTAAAAGTGGTACTATCCAAGAAGTACGTAAACGTGAATTTTACGAAAAACCAAGCGTAAAACGTAAAAAGAAATCAGAAGCTGCACGTAAACGTAAATTCAAATAATTAATAGCTCTGTTGACTCCCTCAACAAGAATGTTAATTATATATATACTCTCGATTAGCCTTTGCTAATCGGGAGTTTTTTTATATCCAATTAGTTTTTCACTAACACTATAATATATAAATAGATTCATGTATAATCATAAACGAGAGCGAGGTGAAATTGTGACTTATTCTAACGCAATACATATAGGTTTTAATTCAGTTTTATCTAATATTTCTTGGATGAAAGATTTATCTAATACACTTACTCATCCTATTATTTCTTTAGTATTAACTTGTATTATATTTTTAGGCTTTTTATACCAACTATATTCTAAAAGGTTTAATTTAGCAGGTATCCTTGCTTCTTTAGCATTATTGGTTTTATTTTTAGGCTTTTTAATTAGTGGGGATGTTAATTTAATTTCTATATTGCTATTCTTCGTTGGTACGGTATTAGTGATAATTGAATTATTTATAGTAGGTGCCGTAATAGGGACTATAGGCATTACCCTAATAGTGCTAAGTATTATAATGCTTGGAGATAATATTCTCCTGATGTTACTAAATGTAATAATTGCCATAATCTTGGCTATTATTGAGTGGGTGATATTAGTGAAAGTATTCAAAAGAAAGATTCCATTTTTAGATAAGGTTGTATTAAAAGACTCCACATCTGCTGATGCAGGTTATAGATCTCACGATGACCGTTCTCATTTAGTTGGACAAACCGCTCGTACCGTTACGGATTTAAGACCAGCAGGTATCATTTATATTAATAATGAAAGAATTGACGCTGTGTCTGATGGTTCTTTTATTCTTAGAAATAAAGAAGTGAAAATTCTTGAAGTTGAAGGTACGAGAGTTGTTGTAAGAGAAATAGAACACTTATAAAGGAGCGATTTAATGTTTAGTTTTGGACTTATCATCATTGTTGTCATCATTATAGTAGCATTATTATTGCTATTCTCATTTGTGCCAGTAGGACTTTGGATATCTGCAATTGCGGCAGGTGTGAAAGTAGGTATTGGCACATTAGTAGGTATGAGATTACGTCGCGTATCTCCACGAAAAGTTATTAATCCACTTATTAAAGCTCATAAAGCTGGATTAAATTTGAAAACAAATCAATTAGAATCTCATTATCTTGCAGGTGGTAATGTTGATAGAGTAGTAGATGCAAATATCGCTGCGCAACGTGCAGATATTAATTTACCATTTGAACGAGGTGCAGCAATCGACTTAGCTGGTCGTGATGTATTAGAAGCTGTTCAAATGTCAGTAAATCCGAAAGTGATTGAAACACCATTTATTACTGGTGTAGCAATGAATGGGATTGAAGTTAAAGCGAAAGCTAGAATTACAGTTCGTGCGAATATTTCACGATTAGTCGGTGGTGCCGGAGAAGAAACAATTATTGCTCGTGTCGGTGAAGGTATTGTTTCTACAATTGGTTCAAGTGAACATCACACTCAAGTGCTAGAAAATCCTGATAATATTTCTAAGACAGTATTAAGTAAAGGATTAGATTCAGGTACAGCATTTGAAATTCTATCAATCGATATTGCTGATGTAGATATCGGTAAAAATATCGGTGCTGACTTACAAACTGAACAAGCGCTTGCAGATAAAAATATTGCGCAAGCCAAAGCCGAAGAACGTCGTGCTATGGCAGTAGCATCTGAACAAGAAATGAAAGCTCGTGTTCAAGAAATGCGTGCTAAAGTTGTTGAAGCTGAATCAGAAGTTCCTCTTGCTATGGCTGAGGCTTTACGCAAAGGTAACATCGGTGTGAAAGATTATTATAATTTAAAAAATGTAGAAGCAGATACAGGTATGAGAAATGCAATAAATAAACGTACTGAACAAAACGATGACGAATCACCGAAGTAACTAACAAGGGGTGATTAAATGAATATAGGTATTCTCATATTTGTAATATCTGTTATTATATCGATTGTGAGCGCAATGCGTGATAAAAGTCATGAAGAGCGTCATAATCAACGTCCTCCTCAAAGAAAAGTTGGGGGACCTAATCAAAAACCTGAACGTAAAAAAGGGTTTTTCGAACAATTAGAAGAAGCTTTCAACGAATTTGAAAAAGATTTATCAGATGAACCTAAGCAAACAAAAAAGTCTCAAAAAAAATCACAACATAAGAAAAAGAAAGTTTATCAAGATAAAAATCTTGAAAAAGAAATATATGAAGAGCAAAAACCCGAAGAAATCGGGCGAATGCAAAGACAACAACATCGTAAAGTTGAAATGCAACAAACCCAACAAAATAAAACAGAAAACCAAGGACGCCGTAGGGGTAACGAACGTCAAAAATTACAAAAGAAATTAGAACAAGAATTAGTTGATAGTTTATATAATGTTCGTTCTGAAATTGATCGAGAAAAAGAAAAGCAACTTACTCGTATTGAAAATAAAGCACGTGCTATTATTGAAGATAAAAATTTATCTGAACGAACTAAGCGCTATCGATTAAAACAATTGCTTAATAGTAAATCTATCGAACAAGATATGACACATCAAAGTTTACAATTTGATAAAGATCCCATTATTAATGGGCTAATTTGGCAAGAAGTGCTCGAAAAACCTAAGCAATTATAATGAGTCATTTACTTTAAAAATAAAATTATTTAAAGGAGCAGAACATTGAAATCTTTGGAATTAACATTGATTTCTGTTCTGCTCTTTTTACTTTGTACTACAGATATATGATTTGAAAGCTAAAATCTAAAAATTTAAATAATACTTATTATTAATACTAAAATTAAGTAATATTCTACCATGGACAAAACCTATTACATTTGTATCCTTTAACATTGTTTAGTAAAATTTAAGTGACAGATAGTATTACTATAAACAACTATTTAATATCAGTAATTTAGAAATCTACTAAGTTTTATAATTTATTTTAATGGAAAATTGGAGTTATAATTAAAACTGTCAATTTAAATTAATAAACATATTGTATTAGTGAAAAGGAGCGCTTTTATGCCAGGAATAATTCAAATAGACGACATTAATCATTCTCAAGCTTTAATAGGTAATAACGATGAACATTTAAAAGCTATAGAGGAAGCGTTCGATGTCGTGATACATGCTCGTGGACAAGAAATTGCTGTAAAAGGCCAGGTATTAGAGCATGTTGAAAAAGCAGAATTAGTTCTAAAAAATTTATTAAAGGTAATTGAATTGGGAAACTCGATTTCACTGAAAGATGTTGAAGCTGCTATTAAAATGGCACAAAATGATACAATTCAATATTTACTAGATTTATATGACGAAGAAATTACTAAAGATGCATTTGGTAAAACTATTCGCGCTAAAACAATGGGACAAAGATTATATATTAATGCAATGAAACGCAATGATTTAGTTTTCGGTATCGGTCCAGCAGGTACAGGTAAAACCTTTTTAGCAGTTGTTTATGCAGCTAAACAATTAAGAAAAGGGAATGTTAAACGCATTGTTTTAACAAGACCTGCAGTTGAAGCTGGAGAGTCTTTAGGTTTCTTACCAGGCGATTTAAAAGAAAAAGTTGATCCTTATTTAAGACCTTTATATGATGGTTTAAATACTGTGCTAGGAAGAGAACAAACTGCTCGCTTTATTGAGCGTGGTACAATTGAAATTGCACCTTTAGCATACATGCGTGGACGAACATTAGATGATGCGTTTGTTATCCTTGATGAAGCACAAAACACTACGCACGCACAAATGAAAATGTTCTTAACTCGATTAGGCTTCGGTTCAAAAATGGTTGTCACTGGCGACCAAACGCAAATTGACTTGCCAAAAGGCGTAAAAAGTGGTTTGAAAGAAGCAGTTAAAAAATTACATGGTGTGAAGGGCATTAATATTATGCAATTAGACCAAAGTGATGTAGTAAGACATCCATTAGTAAGTAAAATTATTGATCGATATGAAGGAGACATTTAAATGTTTACAATTGATTTTAATGATCACACTGGACTCGTCAAAGAGGATTGGTATCAACAAATTGATGACTTACTCAATTTTGCAAAAGATCAAGAAAATATCAAAGAAGAAGCTGAACTTTCAGTTACCTTTGTAGATAAAGATGAAATCCAAGATATTAACAAAACGTATCGCGATAAAGACAAAGTTACAGATGTTATTTCATTTGCACTTGAAGAAGACGAACCTGAGATTTCAGGCATGGACATTCCACGTGTATTAGGTGACATCATTATTTGTACTGATGTTGCTCAAGAACAAGCAGATAGTTATGGACATTCATTTGAACGTGAACTTGGATTTTTAGCATTACATGGATTTTTACATTTATTAGGTTATGATCATATGAATGAAGAAGATGAGAAAGAAATGTTTGGCCGTCAAGATACAATATTAAATGCTTATGGATTGACTAGAGATTAATAGATTTATAAATAGATTTAAATACACTTTTGATGGTTTTAAAACGCTTCTTATAAAAGATCATAATTACTTATTGCATATGATTGTTGCACTAATTGCAATTATTTTAGGATTCGTGTTTCATTTAAATCGATTTGAATGGATGTTTATAATACTAGCGATTGTTTTAGTACTGACGTTAGAAGCAGTTAATACTGCAATTGAGTGCGTGGTCGATTTAGTAACCATGGATTATCATGAACTTGCTAAACAAGCGAAAGATATAGCAGCGTTCAGTGTGATGTTAGTCTCTATCTTTGCATTGATTATAGGATTAATTATTTTTATTCCACATATTTTTTAGGTGGAAAAGGGGATGAGGTAAATGAGTTATCAATCGCATTATTTTCAAGAAGCAAGAGAAGCACAAAAACGTGCCTATGCACCATATAGTAAATTCAAAGTCGGCGCTTATTTAAAAGCGAAAGATGGTCGTACATTTTATGGCGCTAATGTGGAAAATGCAGCATATCCATCTAGTATATGTGCTGAAAGATCAAGTCTAGTCGCAGCAATTGCAGAAGGCTACAGACCTGGGGACTTTGAATCTATTACTGTCACAGTTGATGCAGAGAAACCGTCATCGCCATGTGGCACTTGTAGACAAGTATTAAAAGAATTATGTGATGATGATATGCCAGTGTATATGACAAATCACAAAGGAGAATTATTAGAGTCAACGGTAGCAGAATTATTACCTCATGGCTTCTCAGGAAAGGATTTAGAATAAATGACAGAATATAAGTCAGGATTTGTTTCTATTATAGGAAGACCAAATGTTGGTAAATCAACATTTATGAACAGAGTAATAGGACATAAAATTGCAATTATGTCAGATAAAGCTCAAACAACACGTAATAAAATTCAAGGTGTCATGACAAGAGATGATGCACAAATCATCTTTTTAGATACACCAGGCATCCACAAACCTAAACATAAATTAGGTGATTACATGATGCGTGTTGCTAAAAATACACTTTCAGAAATTGACGCTATTATGTTTATGGTAAACGTAAATGAAGAAATTGGACGTGGCGATGAGTACATTATGGAAATGTTGAAAAATGTTAAAACGCCAGTATTTTTAGTGCTAAATAAAATAGATTTAGTGCACCCAGATGCATTAATGCCAAGAATTGAACAATATAAAGAATATATGGATTTTACTGAAATCGTGCCAATTTCAGCATTAGAAGGCTTAAACGTTGACCATTTTATCGATGTTTTAAAAACATACTTACCTGAAGGGCCGAAGTATTATCCAGATGATCAAATTTCTGACCATCCAGAACAATTCGTAGTAAGTGAGATTATTCGTGAAAAAATCTTGCATTTAACGAGTGAAGAAATTCCGCACGCTATTGGTGTAAATGTAGATAGAATGATTAAAGAAAGCGAAGATCGTGTTAGAGTTGAAGCTACAATTTACGTAGAACGCGATTCTCAAAAAGGAATTGTAATCGGTAAAGGTGGAAAAAAACTCAAAGAAGTCGGTAAACGCGCTCGTCAAGATATCGAGATGCTACTTGGCTCAAAAGTATATTTAGAACTTTGGGTTAAAGTTCAAAAAGATTGGCGTAATAAAGTGAATTTCATTCGTCAAATGGGTTATATTGAAGACCAAGATTAAAAAATAGTTAGATTAGAGGCCGGTGAAGGAAATGCTCGAAAGACAAAAAGGGATTATTATTAAATCAGTTGACTATGGTGAATCTGATAAAATTATCACTATTTTAAATGAATATGGTGCTAAAATTCCTTTAATGGTTAGACGTGCTAAAAAATCAAGAACTGGCCTACAAGCCCATACGCAATTATTTGTGTATGGCTTATTTATTTATAATAAATGGCGCGGTATGGGGACTTTGTCTTCAATTGATGTCATTAATCAGTATTATGACTTACGTTTAGATATTTTTAATAGTAGTTATGCAACACTTTGCGCAGAAACGATTGATCGCTCGATGGAGCAAGATGAAGTGTCAACATATCATTATCAATTATTGCATTTTGTATTGGAAAAAATAGAAGAAGGCGACTCTGCTCAATTAATGTCAATCATTGTGTTATTAAAATGTATGAGCCGATTCGGTTTCACAGCTTTCTTTGACCATTCAGCAATTTCAGGAGATACAGATCAATCTCAACTAGTAGCATATAGCTTTAGATTTGACGGTACAATTACTGAAAAAGAACTAACACAAGATCCTCATGCTTTGCGTATTTCAAATAAAACATTTTATTTACTAGATGTTCTTCAAAAATTACCAATTAATAAAATGAATCATTTCAACATTAATCAAGACATTTTAGATGAAATGTCTGAATTACTTATTATGCTTTATAGAGAGTATGCAGGCATGTATTTCAAAAGTCAGAAACTTATAAATCAATTAAAACGACTTGATGAATAATCTAAAATTTAAAAAACCACACTTAAACAGATGAGAACGTTTAAGTGTGGTTTAACTTTAATTATTAAAATGCTACTTTTTCAGCTAAGAATGTTTCTAATTCTGAAATAGGCATACGTACTTGTTCCATAGAATCTCTATCACGAACAGTTACTTGGTTATCTTCTAATGAATCGAAGTCGAAAGTGATACAATATGGTGTACCGATTTCATCTTGACGACGGTAACGTTTACCGATTGATTGAGATTCATCAAAGTCAACTGAGAATTTAGCGCTTAATTGTTCGAAGATTATAATTGCTTCTTCTGATAATTTTTTACTTAATGGTAACACTGCAGCTTTATATGGCGCTAAAGCAGGGTGGAAGTGCATAACTGTACGTGCATCTTTACTTCCTTCTACACCTTCTTCTTCATATGCATCACATAAGAAAGCTAATGTAACACGGTCAGCACCTAATGATGGTTCAATACAATATGGAACGTATTTTTCATTTGTTTCAGGATCATGATATTTGAAATCTTCACCTGAATGTTCACTATGTTTTTTCAAATCAAAGTCTGTACGACTAGCGATACCCCAAAGTTCGCCCCAACCAAATGGGAAACGATATTCGATATCTGTAGTTGCATTAGAGTAGTGAGATAATTCTTCCTCATCATGGTCACGTAAACGCATGTTTTCTTCGTTAATATTTAAGTCTTTTAACCATTGGCTAGCAAATGTTTTCCAATAGTTTTGCCATTCGATTTCTTCACCAGGTTTACAGAAGAATTCTAATTCCATTTGTTCAAATTCTCTTGTTCTGAAAATGAAGTTACCTGGAGTGATTTCGTTACGGAAAGATTTACCAATTTGACCAATACCAAATGGTAATTTTTTACGCATAGAACGTTGTACATTTTTGTAGTTTACAAAAATACCTTGAGCAGTTTCTGGACGTAAGAAAAGCTCATTAGTAGAGTCTTCAGTTACACCTTGGAAAGTTTTGAACATTAAATTGAATTGACGAATATCTGTCCAATTTGCTGTACCACTAACAGGACAAACAATACCTTCGTCGTCAATGATTTTCTTCATTTCATCAAAGCTCAAGCCATCAGCAATAAAGTTTTCATCGCCTTTTTCTTTTTGCATGTAGTCTTCAATTAATTTATCTGCACGGTAACGAATTTTACTATCTTTGTTATCAATCATAGGGTCATTAAAGTTACCTAAGTGACCTGATGCTTCCCAAGTTTTAGGGTTCATTAAAATAGCAGCATCAATACCAACATTAAATGGTGATTGAGTGATGAATTTTTGCCACCAAGCTTTTTTAACGTTATTTTTTAATTCAACACCTAATGGACCATAATCCCAAGTGTTTGATAAACCTCCATAAATATCACTACCAGGGAATACAAATCCTCTGTGCTTTGCTAATGCTACAATTGTATCCATATCTTTAACCATATAATCTCTCCTTTAGAATAAAAAACGTCCCAAGACAATAAATAAATGTAAAGTCACATTTATTATTATCTTGGGACGAGTTAATTGATTTATCTATATAAAAATAATATAGTTTAAACTAATTTTAACCCGCGGTTCCACCCAATTTAGTGTAGACACTCGCTTTTATGAATTTAATGATTAGGCCAAGTTATTTTGTTAAGCTCACACCATCCTTAACTCGCTTATTAATAGTTTAATTCATTGATGATTTATAAGCAAGGATTTGTATGCATTTGTAGGTGTATGAATAAATAGGTATAATAGATATGAATTTAAAAGGGGTGAAGACCTATAGAACTGAGTAAACGTCAAGAACAGATAATAGAAATTGTTAAAACTGGTGGCCCAATCACTGGAGAGCATATTGCTGAAAAATTACAACTCACTCGTGCCACTTTGCGACCCGACTTAGCTATCCTTACAATGTCAGGTTTTCTTGAAGCAAGACCACGAGTTGGCTATTATTATTCTGGTAAATCAAAAAATAAAATTTTGAGTGATCAGTTACGTCAATATATTGTAAAAGATTATATGTCACCGCCTGTAATTGTCAAAGAAGACATGAGCATTTATGATGCTATTTGTACTATTTTTCTCGAAGATACAGGAACGTTATTTATTACTAATGATAATAATGATTTTATAGGTGTTTGTTCAAGAAAGGACTTATTACGCGCATCAATGATTGGCGAAGACATTCATACTATGCCTGTAGGTGTTAATATGTCTAGAATGCCTAATCTTACTTATTTAGAGGAACATGAATTAGTCATATATGCGGCAGACCAAATGATTGAAAAAGAAATCGATTCTATCCCTATAGTTAGAAAAAAAGACAATAATAAATATCAAGTGGTAGGTCGCATTTCTAAAACAACAATAGCGAAATTATTCGTATCATTATTTAAAGAATAGGTGGTATTACGATGGAAGATATAAAGATTATCATCGCATCCGATTCGATTGGGGAAACAGCAGAACTTGTAGCAAGAGCATGTGTTTCTCAATTTAATCCCAAAGAATGTAAACATGAGTTTTTAAGATATCCATATATTGAGACATTTGACAATATCGACGAAGTTATTCAAGTTGCTATTGATCAAAACGCTATTATAGTTTATACGCTTGTTAAACCTGAGATGAAAGATTATATGGAGGATAAAATAGAAAGGCATCAACTTAAATCTGTAGATATTATGGGGCCATTAATGGGATTATTAAAAGACTCATTTAACGAGAATCCATATAATCAACCAGGCAGAGTACATCGATTAGATGATGCTTACTTTAAAAAAATAGATGCTATTGAGTTTGCGGTTAAATATGATGATGGTAAGGATCCTAAAGGCTTACCTAAAGCAGATATCGTGTTAATAGGTGTTTCAAGAACATCTAAAACACCTTTATCTCAATATTTAGCACATAAAAGTTATAAAGTAATGAATGTGCCAATTGTACCGGAAGTTACTCCACCAGAAGCTTTATTTGAGATAGATCCTTCTAAATGTATTGCACTTCGTATTAGTGAAGATAAATTAAATCGAATTCGTAAGCAACGATTAAAACAGTTAGGATTAAGTGATTTAGCGAGATATGCAAATGAAGCACGTATTAAAGAAGAAATTCAATTTTTTGAAGAAATAGTTGAAAAAATTGGTTGTCCTATCATTGATGTTTCAGATAAAGCAATTGAAGAAACTGCGAATGATGTGCTACATATTATAGAACAGCAAGCAAAATAATTTTAATTTTTACTCGATAAAGGTATAATGTTATGACTAATATTTAATAGGTGATTTATTTTGCGAATTGAACAGTCAGTTATTAATGAAATAAAAGAAAAAACAGATATTCTAGATTTGGTTAGTGAATATGTGAAATTAGAGAAGAGGGGACGCAATTACATCGGTTTGTGTCCTTTTCATGATGAAAAAACGCCATCTTTTACAGTTTCAGAAGATAAACAAATTTGTCATTGTTTTGGCTGTAAAAAAGGCGGAAATGTTTTTCAATTTACTCAAGAAATTAAAGACATTTCATTTGTTGAAGCAGTTAAAGAGCTAGGTGAGCGTGTCAATATACAAGTTGATGTTGGTAATACTAGTCAACAAACTACGCAAATTGCTTCAGATGATTTAAGTATGATTGAAATGCATGAAAGCATCCAAGAATACTATATGTACGCCTTAATGAAGACGGTTGAGGGTGAAGAAGCGCTTAATTATTTAATGAGTCGTGGATTTACTGAAGAACTTATTAAGTCGCGTGGTATAGGTTATGCACCGAATAGCTCTCATTTTTGTCATGATTTTCTTGAGAAAAAGGGCTATGATATTGAACTTGCTTATGAAGCAGGTTTATTATCACGAAACGAAGAGAACTTCAGTTACTACGATCGCTTTAGAGACCGTATTATGTTTCCGCTAATGAACGCGCATGGCAGAATTGTTGGCTATTCCGGACGAACTTATAATAATCAAGAACCTAAATATTTGAATAGTCCTGAGACACCCATTTTCCAAAAAAGAAGATTACTTTATAACCTTGATAAAGCTAGAAAGTCTATTCGTAAAAATGATGAAGTGATACTACTAGAAGGATTTATGGATGTTATTAAGGCAGATTATTCCGGTCTTAAAACTGTAGTGGCAAGCATGGGTACTGCTTTATCAGATGAGCATATTACTGTGCTTAAAAAGCTCACTTCTAATATTACCCTTATGTTTGATGGGGACTTTGCAGGTCAAGAGGCTACGCTTAAAACAGGCCAAACCTTGTTACAACAAGGGCTAAATGTGTTTGCTGTACAGTTACCTAAAAACATGGACCCAGATGAATATATCACAAAATATGGAAAAGAGAAGTTTTTAGAATTTGTTAATAATGAGAAAAAGTCATTTATTTTATTTAAAGTAAATAGTCATAAAGATGAAATTAATAATAATGACTTAGCTTACGAGCGTTATCTTAAAGAAGTGACGCAAGATATCGCAATGATGAACTCTTCTATCTTGCAAAAGAAAGTAGTTCAAGATGTAGCTGATATATTTAATGTTGATCAGAATACATTAAACAATAATGTTAATTATCAACAACAATATATACCAAATGATGTCTATTATCCATCTGATTATGAACATCATAATAATGATAATAATTCCCCAAATATTTCGGCTATTTTCACACATTTAAATAAACAGGAAAAAGCGCAACGTGCTTTGCTTAAACATTTTATGAATGACAAAGATATCTTTTTAAATTATCATAAAGAAATTGAAGATGAAGATTTCACAAATAAATATTTTCAAAGCATTTATAAACTCTTAAAAGAATATTATGCCGAAAATGATAAATACACGATTAGTGATATCATTTTATATGTAAATGATAATGACGTGCGAGAAGCAGTGATTGCCTTGGATAATTATGAATTAAATAATGAACCCTATGATAACGAGATTGATGATTATATTAAAAGTATAAATGAACATAAATATGAAGATTCAATTGAAGAATTAAATCATAAATTGCGTGAAGCCTCACGCATAGGCGATGTTGAAATGCAAAAATACTATTTAGGACTAATCGTAAATAAAAATAAACAGAGAATGTAAAAAGAATTTTATAAATAAAACTATAAGAAACCCTTCTCAATCGGCAAAACGAGATGCGTAGCGTAATGAAGGGAGTTTACTATTTGCAAATGAGCAAATTACGCATGAGTTGCCGAAAAGTGAATGGGTTGGACTTTAGTCTGCTATATTGAAATATTTTAATATAGTATTTCTATTTAATAACCATTATTGTATAATGGTTATTATGCGCTTTTAATGGGTAAATATGTACCATAAATTAAATAAGAATCAATTTTGTCTAATTAAATTTATTTCACAATATATTATTTTGAATTGTTACATGTTAAAATTATTGTGAAATTTTATTAATATTTTTTCTATTATATTGAATTATTATAGAAATAAACCCTTAATTGAAAGTTTATATTAAAATTGGGAGGCCTTTTCATGTCTGATAACCAAGTTAAAATTAAAAAACAAACAATTGATCCGACATTAACATTAGAAGATGTTAAAAAACAATTAATTGATAAAGGTAAAAAGGAAGGTCATCTTAGCCATGAAGAAATTGCTGAAAAGCTACAAAATTTCGACATGGATTCAGATCAAATGGATGATTTCTTTGACCAATTAAATGATAATGATATCAGTTTAGTAAACGAAAAAGATAGTTCAGATACGGATGAGAAATTAAATCCGAATGATTTAAGTGCCCCTCCAGGTGTTAAAATTAATGATCCAGTAAGAATGTATCTAAAAGAAATCGGACGCGTTAATCTTCTTAGTGCTCAAGAAGAAATTGAATTAGCTAAACGTATCGAACAAGGTGATGAAGTGGCTAAATCACGCCTTGCAGAAGCTAACTTACGTTTAGTTGTAAGTATCGCTAAAAGATATGTTGGTCGAGGCATGTTATTCTTAGATTTAATCCAAGAAGGTAACATGGGTCTTATTAAAGCAGTTGAAAAATTCGACTTTAGTAAAGGATTTAAGTTCTCAACTTACGCTACATGGTGGATTAGACAAGCGATTACACGTGCAATTGCAGACCAAGCACGTACTATTCGTATACCTGTGCATATGGTAGAAACAATTAATAAATTAATTCGTGTTCAAAGACAATTATTACAAGATTTAGGTCGTGATCCAGCTCCTGAAGAAATTGGGGAAGAAATGGATTTACCTCCTGAAAAAGTACGTGAAATTCTTAAAATTGCTCAAGAACCAGTATCACTTGAAACACCAATTGGTGAAGAGGACGACAGTCATTTAGGTGACTTTATCGAAGACCAAGAAGCGCAAAGTCCTTCTGATCACGCAGCATATGAATTATTAAAAGAACAATTAGAAGATGTATTAGATACATTAACTGATCGTGAAGAAAACGTTCTACGCTTAAGATTTGGTTTAGATGATGGCAGAACTCGTACTCTAGAAGAAGTAGGGAAAGTATTTGGCGTTACTAGAGAACGTATCCGTCAAATTGAAGCCAAAGCACTTAGAAAACTTAGACACCCAAGTCGTAGTAAACGTCTTAAAGATTTCATGGACTAATCATCGAATTTAAGAACAATTTTAAAGATGAATAAAGCGCTTTTAAATCTAAATATGACTCGGATATGAAAATTAGAGGCTGGGATAAAATTAAGTATCTCAGCCTTAGTTATTATGTAGGCAGTAGCTGACTGATTTAAATATGCACTTCTATTAAGCTTTATTCAAATCTAGTCATCTTTGCTGGGGTGAGACGACGAAATCTTTTTAATAAATTAGGATTTCTGTCTCACTCCCTTTTTATAGTAAAAGGAGTTTATTATGATTAATTTAAATGAAAGATTAAAAGTTGTAAGTCGATATTTATTACCTGGTATGATGGCAGATATTGGATCAGATCATGCTTATTTGCCTATCTACGCACTTCAAAATAGTCTTTGTCAAACTGCTATAGCAGGTGAAGTAATTAAAGGTCCTTTTGAAGCTGCACAAAGAAACGTAACAGAATATCAATTTAATCACTTAATTGATGTTCGTTTAGGCGATGGCTTAAGTGTGATTAATCAAGATGATAACGTTCAAAATATTACTATTTGTGGCATGGGCGGTCCTTTAATTGCTAAAATTTTAGATGAGGGTAAAGATAAATTAAAGAATCATCCTCGTTTAATTTTACAAAGCAATATCCAAACTGAAGTATTGCGTCAAACATTACAAAGTTTGAATTATGAAATTATTGCAGAAGAAATTATTGAAGAAAAAGGTCACATATACGAAATAGTTGTAAGTGAATATAATGATAATATTGAACACCTAAATAAATTTAATTTAAAATTTGGTCCTAAATTAATTGAACATAAAACATCTATTTTTTACAAAAAATGGCGTAGAGAATTAGAGGCATTAGAACACATTCGTAAACAATTGAATTCAGAAGTTCATCATGAGAGACTTAAAGAGATAGAAAATGAAATATCATTGATTAAAGAGGTGCTAGATGATGAAAATTAAGCAATTAATGTCTGTAATTAATAAGAATGTTCCTTTAAATACTGCGGAAGAGTGGGATAATGTAGGTCTATTGATTGGAACTAATGACAAGGAAATTACTGGCATATTGACTACACTGGATTGTACTGATGCCGTAGTAGATCAAGCAATAATGAAAGGGTTTAATACGATAATTGCTCACCATCCCTTAATTTTCAAAGGAGTTAAAAATATTACTGATGATGGATATGGTAAATTAATTCGTAAAATTATTTCTAATGATATTCAGCTTATTGCTTTGCATACTAATCTTGATAATCATGTTGACGGCGTTAATGAAATGCTTGCTCAAAAATTAAATCTGCAAAAAATTAAATTTTTAAATAATGAACAAGAAACGTATTATAAAGTGCAAACTTATATTCCAAAAGAAAATGTTGAAGACTTTAAGGATAGTTTAGATCGTGCAGGTCTAGCGCAAGAAGGTAATTACGAATATTGTTTTTATGAGTCAGAAGGAAGAGGACAATTTAAACCAGTCGGAAATGCTAATCCTCATTTAGGACAAATTGATAGTATTGAATATGTAGATGAAGTAAAAATAGAGTTTATGATTAAAAATCATCAACGATTTTTAGCTGAAAATACAATTATTGAAAATCATCCGTATGAAACACCAGTTTATGACTTTATTAAAATGACTAAAACTGCTAATTATGGTTTAGGAAAAATTGGAGAAGTTGCTGAACCTGTAGCAATTAAAGATTTTGTAACGCAAGTGAAACAACAACTACAAATTCCTAGCGTCAGATTCGCTGGTGATGAGAATGCTATTATACGCAAGGTAGCTATTATTGGCGGTGCTGGCATCGGCTTTGAACATATGGCATCTGCCAAAGGAGCAGATATCTTTATTACTGGAGATATTAAACATCATGATGCTTTAGATGCTAAAACTGATGGTATTAATTTACTAGATATTAATCACTATAGTGAATATGTTATGAGAGATGGACTTAAAGACTTATTAAATCAATGGTTGTTTGAATTCAGTGTTGATTTTAAAATTGAATCCTCTGATATTAATACTGATCCTTTCACTTATATGTAACACTAAAAATATACTACAAGAATGATACAAGGAGGCAAAATCAATGCCAAATCATCCATTTGAACTATTTAATTTAGATTCAAAATTAATCGATGCTGTTAAAGACCTTAATTTTGAAAAACCAACTGAAATACAAAATAGAATTATTCCAAGAATAAAAAAGGGTGTTAATTTAATCGGTCAATCACAAACCGGTACTGGTAAATCTCATTCCTTTTTATTACCTTTAATGGATTCAATTAATCCAGAAATTCAAGAACCCCAAGCTATCGTTGTGGCACCTACACGCGAATTAGCACAACAATTATTTCAAGCTGCTAGTCATTTGGCAAAATTCAAAACTGATGTAAAAGTAAGTTTGTTTATTGGCGGTACAGATATTGAAAAAGATAAACAACGTACTAATATTCAACCGCAATTAGTTATTGGTACGCCAACACGAATCAATGACTTATCTCAAAGTGGCCATTTACATGTACATCTAGCATCATATTTAGTAGTGGACGAAGCAGACTTAATGATAGATTTAGGTTTAATCGAAGATGTAGACTACATCGCAGCCCGCTTAGATGATGATGCAAATATTGCAGTATTTAGCGCAACAATTCCTAAATCGCTTCAACCATTTTTAAATAAATATTTAAATAATCCAGATTTCGTAGTCGTTGATTCTAAATCTCAAAATAAGAAAAATATCGAATTTTATTTAATTCCTACTAAAGGTACAGAAAAAGTTGAAAAAACACTTCAACTAATTGATATATTAAATCCTTATTTATGTATCGTATTCTGTAATAGTAGAGACAATGCGAATGAATTGGCTGATTCACTCAATGAAGCTGGCATTAAAGTTG
This sequence comes from Staphylococcus sp. NRL 16/872, assembly GCF_022815905.2. Classification (NCBI taxonomy): domain Bacteria; kingdom Bacillati; phylum Bacillota; class Bacilli; order Caryophanales; family Staphylococcaceae; genus Staphylococcus; species Staphylococcus sp. NRL 16/872. Next base: position 1,318,610 of record NZ_CP119327.1, read on the forward strand.
GTATGATTCACGGTGGTTTAACGCCTAGAGAGCGTAAACAACAAATGAAACGTATTCGTAATTTAGACTTCCAATATGTCATTGCCAGTGATTTAGCATCTCGTGGTATCGATATTGAAGGCGTAAGTCATGTTATCAACTTTGATGTCCCTAATGATATTGATTTCTTTACTCACAGAGTCGGTAGAACAGGCCGTGGCAATTATAAAGGCGTAGCTATCACAATGTATAGCCCTGATGAAGAACACAATATTTCTTTAATTGAAGATAAAGGCTATCATTTTGAAAATGTAGACGTCAAAAATGGCGAGTTAAAACCGATAAAAGCACATAATGTGAGACGTAAACGTGAAAGAAAAGAAGATCATTTAACAAATGAAGTAAAACATAAAGTCAGAAGTAAAACTAAAAATAAAGTTAAACCAGGTTATAAAAAGAAATTCAAACGTGAAGTTGAAAAAATGAAACGTCAAGAACGTAAACAATATAGTAAACGTCAAAATAGACAACAAAGAAAGAATAATAAAAAAGGATAGGTGAATAGCATGTTAATTGGTTCTCACGTATCAATGAGTGGCAAAAAAATGTTAGAAGGTTCTGCTGAAGAAGCACATAAATACGGCGAATCTACATTTATGATTTATACAGGTGCACCACAAAATACTCGTAGAAAAAGTATTGAAGACTTAAATATAGAAAATGGCCATAAAGCAATGGAACAATATGGATTATCTAATATCGTAGTTCATGCGCCGTACATTATTAATATTGCAAATACTACTAAACCTGAAGTGTTTGAATTAGGCGTAAACTTTTTACAAAATGAAATCGAACGCACGCAAGCTATCGGTGCTAAAGATATTGTGTTACATCCTGGTTCTCACGTTGGCGCTGGTGCAGATAAAGGTATCGCACAAATTATTAAAGGATTAAATGAAGTACTTACACATGATAATGATGTGCGTATTGCGCTTGAAACTATGGCTGGTAAAGGGTCAGAAGTAGGCCGTAACTTTGAAGAAATCGCGCGTATTATTGATGGCGTGACACACAACGATCGTTTATCTATTTGTTTCGATACATGCCATACGCATGATGCTGGCTATAATATTAAAAAAGACTTTGATGGTGTATTAAACGAATTTGATAAGATAATTGGATTAGACCGAATCAAAGTCGTACATGTTAATGATAGTAAAAATGAGCAAGGTGCTCACAAAGATAGACATGAAAACATTGGATTTGGTCATATTGGATTCGACGCGTTAAGCTATGTTGTTCATCATGATGCTTTCAAAAATATTCCTAAAATCTTAGAAACTCCATACGTTGGTGAAGATAAGAAAAATAAAAAACCACCTTACAAATTTGAAATTGAAATGATAAAATCTCAACAATTCGATCCAGATTTAAAAGATAAAATTCTTCAACAATAAAATATGATTTATTGATGTGACGATTAAGATGAAATTAAGTGTTATCACTTAATTTCATCTTTTTATTGTATAAGTCGTAAAGATTACTATTTACAAACTAAATCAATAATTGTATAGTATTAAACGAGGTGAAATCATGAGCCAACCCGTATTTGAATTAAAAAATATAGATTACTTTTTTGATAATAAACAAGTGCTTGAAAATATAAACATAAAAATTAATAAAGGTGATTTTCTTGCAATAGTAGGACCAAATGGGGCAGGTAAATCCACATTGCTAAAAGTGATTTTAGGATTACTTCCGCTTCAAAACGGTGAAATATTTATCGATGGAAAATCATATAAAAAGAATACACAATCAGCTTTAAAAATAAGCTATGTATCTCAAAAAGCAAATGCTTTCAGAGCGGGGTTTCCAGCTAGCGTACGAGAAGTAGTATTAAGTGGGCTTACTAAGACAAAAAAGCTTTTTCAACGTTTTAATAAAGAAGATGAAAAGTTAATAGAAGACGTCTTGCGAAGATTAAACATTCATCATTTAATTGATAAAAATATCGCAGAGCTATCTGGAGGACAACAACAACGAATTTTAATTGCACGTGCTTTAATATCTAATCCTTCTGTGTTAATACTCGATGAACCTACAAATGGTATAGATGCTAAACATGTCAGTGAATTCTATGAAACACTAGAACGCTTGAAACAAGAAGGCATTACAATTATACTTGTAACCCATGATATTGGGGTTGTAGCCGATACCGCTACTAAAGTGGCTTGTCTTAACAAACATCTACATTTTCATGGCTCAACTGAAGAATTTAAATCCCTTGATGAAGTTGAAATTTCTAAAATTTATGGTCATCCCGTAAAATTTGTTGATCATCAACACAATAGAACATGCTGTGAAGTATAATATAAGATTATAAGGAGTTAATTATGAATAAATTAAATAAAACTATATACGGTGATTTCCATGATTGAAGCCTTATTAAATTTTGATTTTATGCGTTATTCACTAATAAGTGGTATTCTTATTGGTTTTATTGCGCCATTAATAGGTGCCTTTATTGTAGTAAGACGTTTATCTCTAATTGCAGATGCTTTAAGCCATGTGACTTTAGGTGGTATCTCATTTGGAATGTTTGTCCTAACTTTATCTCCCGTATTAGCCTTTATTAATCCAATGTGGTTTGGTATTCTATTTGCAATTGTTGGAGCGCTACTAATTGAAAAATTAAGAACGTCTTACACAAATTATCAAGAAATAGCTATCCCAATTATTATGAGTGCTGGTATTGCATTAAGTGCAATATTCATTTCATTAGCTGATGGATTCAACCAAGAAATTGTAGGGCTATTATTTGGTTCTATAAGTGCGGTGAATTTAAGTGATCTACTTACAATTTCAGTAATTTCAATCATCGTAATCTTATTCATTATTTTATTCTACAAGGAGTTATTTATTTTATCTTTTGATGAAGAATATAGTAAAGTAATTAATATTCCTAAATGGATACAATTTATATTTATAATGATCGTCGCTATGGTTATTTCAGCATCTATGAGAGTAGTAGGGATTTTACTAGTGAGTGCTTTGATCACCCTCCCAATAGCAATTGCTATGCGAATAACTAAAGGCTTTAAACAATTAATCATTTTAAGTATTATTATCGGTGAAAGTTCAGTAATTTTAGGATTAATTCTTGCTTTCTATATGAATATTTCACCTGGTGGTGTTATCGTAGTCCTATTAGTTCTATTATTAGGAATTACGATGTTATATCAAAAATCTACTTTTAGATTTAAAAAGGGGCATTAAAGTATGAATACAAATGATGCAATAAAAATTTTAAAAAATAACGGTTTAAAATATACAAAGAAACGTGAAGATATGATTAATATATTTGTTCAAGAAGATAAATATATTAATGCTAAACACATTCAACAACAATTAGATAAAGATTACCCTGGCATTTCTTTCGATACCATTTATAGAAACTTACATCTATTTAAAGATTTAAATATCATTGAGAGTACTGAATTAGACGGAGAAATGAAATTTAGAATTGCTTGTACAAATCATCATCACCATCATTTTATCTGTGAAAATTGTGGTGATACAAAAGTAATTGATTATTGTCCAATTGACGAAATCAAACAGTTCTTGCCAAACGTAGACATCCATACACATAAATTAGAAGTATATGGCATATGTGAAACATGTCATCACAAAGGTACTAATTAACGAAAACCTATCTAGCTTATTGCCTTATATGCTAGATAGGTTTTTCTAAATTATAGGCCATTAGTCTGAATTATTAAGGAATTTTTATAATTAGAGCCATATTATGTTTAAAATCTAACTTTATGAGTTATATTAATAGAGTAACAAGATAATAAGTAAACAATATATATAAATTAAGCAAAAGGTTTGTTGCTTAATAAATTGCTTGTTATTATTAATGTAACGAAATTTTAGGAGGATGATTATTTATGGCTTTTGAATTACCAAATTTACCATATGCAGCAGATGCATTAGAACCACACATTGATAAAGAAACTATGGAAATCCACCATGACAAACATCACAATACTTATGTGACAAAATTAAACTCTGCAGTTGAGGGTACTGACTTAGAATCTAAATCAATTGAAGAAATCGTTGCTAATTTAGATAGCGTACCTGAAGACATTCAAACAGCTGTACGTAATAATGGTGGTGGACACTTAAACCACTCATTATTCTGGGAATTATTAACTCCTAATTCTGAAGAAAAAGGTACTGTAGTTGATAAAATTAAAGAACAATGGGGTTCTTTAGATGAATTCAAAAAAGAATTCGCTGACAAAGCTGCAGCACGTTTCGGTTCAGGTTGGGCATGGTTAGTAGTTAATAACGGTCAATTAGAAATCGTTACTACTCCAAACCAAGATAACCCATTAACAGAAGGTAAAACACCTATCCTTGGTTTAGACGTTTGGGAACATGCTTACTACTTAAAATATCAAAATAAACGTCCAGATTACATCAGTGCTTTCTGGAACGTTGTTAACTGGGAAAAAGTAGACGAATTATATAACGCTGCTAAATAAGTTAATGAATAAACGTTTATTTAGGTGGTCTCTTTTTAAAGAGACCACTATTTTTTTGCTATAATAATGGTAATATTTATAAAATTCATATATCATTTATAAGTAAACATGTTTAATAATTGAGGTAGGTTATCTTGCTTAAAAGGTTAAAAGAAAAGACAAATGATGAGAAAATAAAATATACAATGAATAAACGGATTAATTTTATTTTCGGTGCTATAGTATTTATATTTGCAATTATTGTATTACGGTTAGGGTATTTACAAATTGCACAAGGTTCACATTATAAGCAATTGGTAAAAAATGATGAAAACATAACAGTGAATGAGTCTGTGCCAAGAGGTAGAATACTGGACAGAAATGGTAAGGTTTTAGTAGACAACGCTTCTAAACTCGCAATTACATACACACGTTCAAAAAAAACGAGTCAACAAGACATGCTTGACACTGCAGAGAAACTTTCTAAGTTAATCACAATGAAAACCGATAAAATAACTGAACGTGATAAACAAGACTTTTGGATTCAGAAACATCCAGAACAAGTAAATCAAATGATGAAAAAAGAACAATCCATGCTTAATGAAGGAAGTATTAGTCAAGACCAATATGATAAACAACTTTATACTAAAATAGGGGATAAACAATTAAATTCTTTAAGTAAAAAAGAGTTACAAGTCTTAGCAATTTATAGAGAAATGTCAGCAGGTTCAACATTAGATCCAGAAACAATTAAAAATGACGATGTTAGTGAAAAAGAATATGCTGCTGTATCCCAACAATTAGACAAACTTCCTGGTGTAAATACTTCAATGGATTGGGATAGACGATATTCTTATGGTGACACACTTCGAAGTATATTCGGTAGTGTATCAACACCATCTGAAGGGATCCCTAAAGAATTAACTGAACAATACTTAGCTAAAGGCTATTCAAGAAATGATAGAGTAGGTAAATCTTATTTAGAATATCAATATGAAAATGTGTTACGTGGTAAAAAGAAAGAAATGAAATATACTACAGATAAATCTGGTAAAGTCATTAATTCAGAAGTAATTAATAAAGGTTCAAGAGGAGATGACTTGCAATTAACGATTGATATTGATTTACAAAAAAAGGTCGAATCATTACTTGAAAACGAAATTAAAACGTTACGTAGCCAAGGTGCTACAAATATGGATAATGCACTTATAGTAGTTCAAAATCCTAAAAATGGAGATATTTTAGCTATGGCTGGAAAACAAATTAGTAAAAATGGTGAATTGACAGATTATGATTTAGGTAATTTCACAGGCCAATTTGCTGTAGGTTCTTCTGTCAAAGGCGGTACTTTACTAACAGGTTATCAAAACAATGCTATCGAAGTCGGAGAAGAAATGATCGATGAACCATTACATTTCCGTGGTGGATTAACAAAACGCTCTTACTTTAACCAAAACGGCAAAGTAAAAATCAATGACAAAGAAGCTTTAATGCATTCATCTAACGTTTACATGTTTAAAACTGCATTAGAACTCGCGGGAGACCCTTATAAATATGGTATGAATTTACCATCTAATGTTACCGAAGCTGGCCAAAAATTAAGAAGAGGGCTAAATCAAGTTGGTTTAGGAGTTAAAACAGGTATTGATTTGCCAAATGAAACGATGGGTCAAATTGAACCGCTAACCAATAATCCTGGTAATTATTTGGATTTATCTATTGGCCAATATGACACTTATACGCCTCTTCAATTATCACAATATGTTTCTACTATTGCTAATAATGGATACAGAGTTCAACCTCATATAGGCTTAGCAGTTCATGATGCTACAAATAGTGACGATGTAGGTCCAGTTAAAGAGAAAATTAAAGGCACTGTATTAAATAAAGTTAACAACTCGCAAGATGAAATTGATGAAGTCAAAAAAGGATTTGAAATGGCATTTAATAAAGAAGATGGTACTGGCTATGCTAGTTTCCACAAAACAAAAGTGCCATCTGCTGGTAAAACAGGTACAGCAGAAGTATTCCAAGATGGTCATTCTCGCGTAAACTCAACTTATATTGGTTATGCGCCAGTTAAAAATCCAAAATTAGCTTTTTCAATTGTGTATACTAATCAACCTGTGCCACCCCCATGGTTAAATGGCGGAGACTTAGGACGAGATGTAATTAATTATTATTTTAAAAATGATAAATAACCTTTAATCTAACATAAGTAGAATTGATATGTGTTACTAAAATTTATACTTTTCAATTTTTCATCTAAGTGGTATGATAATAAAGTCGTATTTAGAAAAGGTAAGGAGGAATTAACATGCGCGTAAACGTAACATTAGCTTGTACAGAATGTGGTGACAGAAACTACATTTCAACTAAAAATAAAAGAAACAATCCTGAACGTATTGAAATGAAAAAATATTGTTCACGTGATAACAAACATACTTTACATCGTGAAACAAAATAATAAAACCATTGATTAGGTAGTGAGGCTAAGACATATAATTTTGTCCTAGCCTCTAAATTTTTAACTAAAAGAGTAATGCAATCACATATCTAGTGTTGATTGCATTGCTCTTTTTACTTCATCTAAATGACATCATCTTTTAATAACGTTATAATATATTTAGTACATAAAGGTGGTGTAAGGGAATGAATAAGAAATCTATCCGTAAAGATATTATTTCAAAAATGAAGGACTTTAACTCTTCAAAAAAAGAAGATGCTGATAATTGGTTAAAAGAACAATTACTTGATAATGAGTGGTATAAGAAAGCTCAACGTATCGGTATGGTACTTTCAATGCCTCATGAAGTAGATACATATAAAATCATCCAAACTGCATTAAATGATAATAAAAAAGTATTTGTTCCTAATACTAATTACAAAACGCGTGAAATGAATTTTAAGGAAATTATCGACTTAGATTCTATTGTAGAAGATGAAAAAGGTATTAATTCAGTGAAGGGTGATACTGAAATTACAGATGAATTAGACTTAATCGTAGTGCCAGGAGTAGCTTTCCGTAATGATGGTTATAGAATTGGCTATGGTGGAGGCTATTTTGATCGATTTCTTAGTAAATCAAACGCAAATACGATCAGTTTGATTTATGATTTTCAACTTACGGATTTTGAAATTGAAAATCACGATCAACCTGTTAGTGAAGTAATTATTTATAAAACTTGATGGTGGAGAAATTAATGGATAATGAGAAACAATTTTGGAAATCAATATATTATTGGATTCGTTACTTTGACTTTCATCTGATAAATATTGATAAAAATGAAAATGAGGTATGGCTTGCTAATAAACACAAAAGAAAAATAGCTATTTTCCGAAAAGAAGTAACCTCAACTCAAGAAATTCGGTTTGATAAATCTAAAATTTATGATAATAGTAATAGGCTAAATGAACAATTAAAATTCGAACCTAAAACATTTGAATTTATTTATATTTCCGATAAAAACTTAAATGTTGATGATTTAAATGAAACATATCCTTTGAAACTAAATTTTCATTTAATAAATGAATTGAAAGATTTAGAGAAATTAATGCCAAATTTGATGTTGACGAAACTCATTTCTAGAGATGGTAAAACATCCGCATTGCAATATAAAAAACGTGTATTGAGACAAAATCCAATTGATAGATATATGATGTCATTCACTCCTATGACATATCTTTTACTCGGAATTAATGTAATTATTTGGCTAATCATGATTTTATATTTAAATCATTTCTCTGATATTAAATTATTAGATGTTGGTGGGTTAGTTCATTTTAATGTGGTTCATGGCGAATGGTATCGACTTATTACTTCAATGTTCTTACATTTTAATTTTGAACATATTTTGATGAATATGTTGTCATTATTTATTTTTGGTAAAATAGTAGAATCTATTGTGGGGCCATTTAAAATGCTAGGCATATATATGGTCTCTGGATTATTAGGCAATTTTATTTCGCTATCTTTTAACATCCATACCATATCAGTAGGAGCTAGTGGTGCTATTTTCGGCCTCATAGGTGCTATTTTTGCGATGATGATTGTTAGTAAGACGTTTGATAAAAAAGTGATTGGACAGATGTTAATTGCGTTATTAATAATGGTCGTATTAACTTTATTTATGTCTAATATAAATATAATGGCACATTTGGGTGGATTTGTTGGTGGAATATTAATTACTCTCGTTGGTTATTACTTTACTGTAAATCGTAATTTATTTTGGATATTTTTAATTTTACTACTTGTTATTTTTGTAGCATTACAGATTAGAATTTTCGCAATTAAAGAACAAAATATCTATGATAAATTAATTCAAGATGCAATGGTAAAATACGAATATAAAGAAGCAAGTCAATTAGTTGATCATACTATTAACAAAGGCTATGATGATGCCGAAACTTATTACTTAAAAGGTTTAATTACTGCAACTACAAGCTCAAGAGCTGAAGGGATGGCTGACTGGGAAAGAGGTTTAAAAAAATATCCCAATTCAAGCTTATTAAATTATGAATTAGCTATTGCGAATAGAGCGCTTAATGATAACGATAAAGCATTAAGCTATGTAAAAAAAGCAGTAAAAAATGATTCAAATGACAATAAATATAAAAATTTAGAAAAAGAGTTGAAAAAGACAAATGAAACAGGAAATCAATAATTTCTATGATGTCTTACAGCTTTTAAAAAAATTTGGATTTATTATTTATTTTAAAGATCCTAATGATACGTGTGAAATGATGTTACAAGAAATAAAATCACTCTATAATTATGAATTAATATCTAAAAATGATTATTTGAAGTGTATTTTAATTATTAACCAAAGAAGGAATGAACATAAATGACAAACGTAATATTAGCAGCAGATATTGGTGGTACAACTTGTAAACTCGGTATTTTTGATGAAAATTTAGAACAGTTACATAAGTGGTCAATTAAAACTGATACATCAGATCATACAGGTACAAAGTTATTAAAAAATATCTATGATTCTTTTATTGAAATTTTAGGTACACGTAATTTAGATAAAAAGAATGTTATTGGTGTAGGGATAGGTGTACCTGGTCCTGTTGATTTTGAAACTGGTACAGTTAACGGTGCTGTAAATTTGCATTGGCCTGATAAAGTAAACGTTCAAAAAATTTTTAGTACATTCATTGATTGTCCAATTTTAGTTGATAACGACGCGAATGTAGCAGCTTTAGGTGAAAAACATAAAGGCGCAGGACAAGGTGCTGATGATGTTGTGGCTATAACACTTGGTACCGGTTTAGGTGGTGGCATTATTTCAAACGGTGAAATTGTTCACGGACATAATGGTTCAGGAGCTGAAATTGGTCATATTAGAACAGATTTCGATCAGCGATTTAATTGTAACTGCGGTAAATCAGGTTGTATTGAAACTGTTGCCTCAGCAACTGGGGTTGTTAATTTAGTGAATTTTTATTATCCTAAATTAACATTTAAATCTTCTATTTTACCATTAATAAAGGAGAATAAAGTTACTGCTAAAGCTGTCTTTGATGCCGCTAAATCTGGTGATCAGTTCTGTATTTTCATTACAGAAAGAGTTGCTAATCATATTGGATACCTATGCAGTATTATAAGTGCTACAAGTAATCCTAAATATATTGTACTCGGTGGAGGCATGTCTACTGCTGGATTAATTTTAATTGAAAATATTAAAACTGAATATCATAATTTAACTTTTACTCCCGCACAGAAAGATACTGAAATCGTCCAAGCACAGCTTGGCAATGATGCAGGCATCACAGGAGCAGCTGGATTAATTAAAACTTATATACTAGAAAAGGATGGTGTAAAATAATGGCTATCGTTGATGTAGTTATTATTCCCGTTGGCACAAACGGGCCAAGCGTAAGTAAATATATTGCTGAAATTCAAATGAAATTAGAAGAATTCAAAAAAGAAGGTAAAATTGATTATCAATTAACACCTATGAATACATTAATTGAAGGTGATCTTAAAGATTTATTTGAAGTTGTTCAAGCTATTCATGAACTTCCATTTGATAAAGGTTTAGATAGAGTTTGTACTAACCTACGTATTGATGACAGAAGAGATAAATCTCGTAAAATGAATGATAAGTTAAAATCAGTTCAAAAACATATAGATGGACAAGGTGAGTAAAATGAGAATTTCAAATTTAACTTTAGGCTTAGTAGATACTAATGCATATTTTATTGAAAATGAAGATAGTGTGTTATTAATTGACCCTGCAGGAGAACCTGATAAGATTTTCAAGAAATTAAATCAAATTAATAAACCATTGAAAGCTATTTTATTAACCCATGCACACTTCGATCATATTGGCGCACTTGATGACGTCTTAGAAAAATATGACGTACCTCTCTACATGCATAAAGAAGAATTTGACTTTTTAACTGATCCAGAAAAAAATGGAGCAGCCAAATTTAAACAATATGGCATGCCTTTAATCACAAGTAAAGCAAAGCCTAATTCATTAGATGAAGGCGACTTTACTATTAGTGACTTTAATATGAAAGTACTTCATACCCCTGGACACTCTCCAGGCAGTTTAACGTATGTATTTGATGAATTTGCCGTTGTTGGTGATACACTATTTAATAGTGGAATTGGTCGAACAGATTTATATAGAGGCGATTATGAAACGTTAGTAGATTCAATTAAAGACAAATTGTTTGAATTAGATGGGAACCTGCCATTATTCCCTGGACATGGACAATACACAACTGTTGATGATGAACAATTAAATCCGTATTTAGATGGACAATAAAATAAAGTAAAATTCTCACCTCCTACGTTTATTAATGTAGGAGGTGATTTTTTGAAATTATTATTTAAAGAAATTGTAAACAAGGCTATTAGTAAAAACGCAAGTGATATTCATTTTATTCCAGCTGAAGATGAGGTATATATAAAATTTAGAGTGAATGATAATCTTGAATTATATGATACTTTCAAATTAGATATTTATCAGAAATTATTAGTGTATATGAAATTTCAAGCTGGGTTAGATGTATCAACTCAACAACTTGCTCAAAGTGGTCGGTATACCTATCAAGCGAAAAGTTTATATTATTTAAGAATTTCTACGTTACCTTTATCACTAGGCACAGAAAGTTGTGTGATACGAATCATTCCTCAATATTTCCAATCAAAAAAAGAATATAAAGATTTTAAAGATTTCAAACATTTAATGAATAAAAAACAGGGTCTCATTTTATTCACTGGACCTACAGGGTCTGGAAAAAGTACATTAATGTATCAAATGGTTTTATATGCATATGAAAAACTTAATTTAAATGTGATTACGATTGAAAATCCGGTTGAACAATTACTTAAAGGCATTACTCAAGTTTCGATTAATAAAAAAGCTGGCATAGATTATATTAACTCGTTTAAAGCCATTTTAAGATGTGACCCAGACGTAATTTTGATAGGAGAAATAAGAGATGCCGAAGTTGCAAAATGTGTAATTCAAGCTAGTTTGAGTGGTCATTTAGTATTATCGACGATGCATTCAAGCAATTGTAAAGGTGCATTACTTCGCTTATTAGAAATGGGAATCAGTATTCAAGAAATTTCACAAGCTGTGAATTTAATATCCAATCAACGGTTAATAACTACTTTGTCTAATCAAAGACAACTTGTTTGCGAATTGATAAATAATAATCAAATACAATACTTTTTTGAACATAATAATACGTTGCCTAAAAACTTTAATAATTTAAAGGATAAATTATTAATGCTATCGAAAGAGGGAACTATATGTGAAGAAATTGCAGATAAATATTTATAGAGAAAAGAAGAAAAATTTGAACTCTAGTCAACAAATTATGTTACTTGAAAATTTAAATAGTTTATTAAAAAGTGGTTTCACCTTATTTGAATGTTTCAATTTTATAAACTTATATTTTAAATATAGTGATAGAACTTTAAGCAATAGGATTATTGAAGGTATCAAAAACGGGATGGCATGTGATGAGGTATTAAATCTAATTGGCTATCCTCAATCAATCATTACACAAATATATTTCGCCCAAAAATTTGGGAACATAGAAGAAGCTCTCGACGAAGCTATTAATTATTTAAAAACAAACTTAAATGCTAAACAACAAATATTAAAATCTATACAATATCCGTTAATTTTAATAGTTATCTTTATTGGCATGATAACTATATTAAACTATACTGTGCTCCCTCAGTTTGAACAACTTTACGCTACGATGAATGTGAATCTTACCTTTTTCCAAAAACTTCTTACACAAATTATTGCTACTTTGCCTACTTTTATATTGATTATCACAAATCTTTTCATTGTCCTTTTCATAATTGTACTCATTATACAAGCTAAGATGGACATTGCTAAAAAAGTTAAATTTTTAATTCAAATACCGATTTTTAAAGGTTATTACAAATTATTTAAAACATATCAAATTGCAAGTGAACTTTCATTATTTTATAAAAATGGAATTACCTTACAAAATATCGTATCTATATATATTAATCAAAAAAATAATCTTTTTTTAAATTATTTAGGTGAAATTCTATTACAAAATTCGAATAATGGAATAAGCTTAGCTAAGAGTTTAAGTGAACAAAAATGCTTTCAAGAAGATTTAATTAAATTCATACAACAAGGAGAAAAAAGTGGAAAATTAGATGTTGAACTTAAATTATATAGTCAAATATTAATCCAAAGAATTAAAAATAAAGCTTTAAAACATTCTAAGATTATTCAACCAGTTGTCTTTTTATTTTTAGGATTTTTCATTATCAGTTTATATTTAGTTATCATGCTTCCCATGTTTCAACTTATGCAAAATATTAAATGACAAAGAGGCGGTATTATGAAAAATTATGTAAAAAAATTAAAAAGTTTAAAAGCATTTACGCTTATCGAAATGTTGCTTGTTTTACTCATTATCAGCGTGTTACTAATTTTAATCATTCCTAATATTGCTAAACAAACAGCGCATATTCAATCTACGGGTTGCGATGCACAAGTAAAGATGGTAAATAGCCAAATTGAAGCCTTCACACTTAAAAATAATAGAGCACCTAGCAGTATTGATGAATTAGTTAAAGATGGTTACATCAAAGAAGGACAAAAATCTTGTAAATCAGGAGAAACTATTACTATTAATAATGGTGAAGCTGTTGCAAGTTAAACTATTTAATGGTTTTACTATGATAGAAAGTCTATTAACTCTATTAATACTAGTTATTCTATTAAATATAAGTTTAACAAATTCTAAAGGAAATAAGTTTTCAATTATCAATGATGAATTATGTTTAAATCAACTTATAACTCAATTAGACTATTTTAAATCTAAAGCTATAGGCGACAAACAATCTATTACGCTAATTTTAACGAAAAATTCTTCAAATATAAGTGTGGTGGAAGAAAAAGGATCTCATTATAAATTCAAAATTAAAAATGGCAAAATCAAATCTATTTCTAAAATAAAAAAAATAACATTTAATAAAGAGGGGGAAATAAATAATTTTGGCTCATTTGTAATAGAGATAAACAGACGATTTTACAAAGTAATTTTCCATATTGAAAAAGGAAGAATAAGATATGTATCGGTTTAAATTAAAAGCAAGCATTTTAGCAGATAGTCTTTTCTCATTTTTAATTGTTATTATTATTACTATTATTTTTATCCCTTTATTATCACAATTAAATTTTACTATTACTCAACAATATGAATATCTAGAAATGAAACAAATGATGCTAACTAGTATCAATCATTATAATAACAGTCAATTAAGCCAAGGTATAAAGTTAGGTGATTATAATATCAAAGTCTATAAAAATTCGATTTGTAATTATAAGAAAAATAAAAAAATTAAAGTCTGTGTCAAATACTAATTTAAAAGCTTTTACATTTATTGAAATGCTTTTAGCACTATTAATTACCTTATTAATTTTAAATTTAATACCAGGAATATTAAAACTAACTCAATATTATCTTCGAGAATCTTATGAAAATTATCAAACTGAATATGCCTTTTTTCAATCCGATATGAGTCACTTATTAAGCAAACCACAAACTTCCTTTCAAATAGTTAAGGAAAATACAATATTAATACGTGAAAAAGAGGAAAAAAGTTTTATAAAATATAAAAACTCTAAATTGATTTATGAAAATAACGGTCGGGGAAATATAACTTTATTAAATAATGTAATATATTTCAACATTAAGTGCATTAACGCTAAAATAATTAAAATTAGATTAAAAATCGGGGATGAAAAAGTAAATTATGAAAAAGAACTATACATTTAGTGTTAAAGGCTTCATTAGTAGTTATTCTTTATTCCTTTTTATTATTTATTTATCAATAATAACTTTTTATACTACTCAATTTAGTATAAAATTGAAGACAATCCATAATATTAATCATTATTATGACAATGTTATTATTGAAAAATTAAAAAAAGGTGATTCACATGGATGATAAAAAATTACCTATTATATTTATTGGCTTTATGGGAACTGGTAAAAGTACAATAGGCGATTTCCTGTCACTAGAACAGAAATTAACGTTTGTCGATTTAGATTCTTATATT
The DNA here is from genome assembly GCF_022815905.2 of Staphylococcus sp. NRL 16/872. Lineage (NCBI taxonomy): Bacteria > Bacillati > Bacillota > Bacilli > Caryophanales > Staphylococcaceae > Staphylococcus > Staphylococcus sp. NRL 16/872. The sequence goes on from NZ_CP119327.1 coordinate 1,333,704, forward strand.
GAAATAAAAGAAAACAAATCTATTCCTGAAATTTTCAACCAGATTGGGGAAAGTGGTTTTAGACAATTAGAATACAAATATTTAAAACAATGCATGTCGAAATATGACGTTATTTCTACTGGTGGGGGCATAATTGAAAATGATGATTCTTTAAAATTTTTAAAACAAATAAAGCATGTTATATGGTTAGATTGCTCTATTGACACTGTTTATCGACGAATCTTAAATGATCCTCATAGACCTAATGCTAAAAATAAAACTAAAAAACAATTAAAAAACTTGTATTTATCAAGGATTTCAAGATATAATGAAATCGCATTCATGAAAGTGAATAGTGAAAAAACAATCAAAGAAATTTATGATTTTATCATAAATCATCTATCTTGCGGTTGATCAGTATTAGAGAGAATATTGATAATCATATGTATCTTTAGAAGTGTAATAGATTCCACTGTGATTTTTCTTTATCGCCGAAGGTGCAAGTATAATACGAAACTCTCAGGCAAAAGGATAATACTGTTACGCATTCCTGGATTAAGTGTATAAACAGGGTAGCGATTTGCTACTCTGTTTTTTTATAAAAATTATAGGGGGTTTTCAAATGACAAGCGAATTAAAAAAAACACCATTGTATCAAAATTATGTAGATAGTGGTGCTAAAATAGTAGAATTCGGTGGATGGGCTATGCCTGTTCAGTTTACAAGTATCAAAGAAGAACATAATGCAGTTAGATATAATGTAGGTATGTTCGATGTCAGCCATATGGGAGAAATCTCAATTAAAGGTAACGATGCTAGTAAATTTGTCCAATACTTATTATCAAACGATACTAATAATTTAACTGAAACTAAAGCACAATATACTGCTTTATGTAATGAAGAAGGCGGTATCATTGATGACTTAGTAACTTATAAACTAGGCGAAAATGATTATTTATTAATTGTTAATGCTGCTAACACTGATAAAGACTTTGCTTGGGTTCAAAAACAATCAGCTAACTTTGATGTTGAAGTATCAAATATTTCTGATCAATACGGTCAATTAGCTGTTCAAGGTCCTAAAGCTAGAGATTTAGTTAGTGAATTAGTTGACGTTGATGTAAGTGAAATGAAACCATTTGATTTTAAACAAGGTGTAACTTTATTTGGTAAAAATGTTATTTTATCTCAATCTGGTTACACTGGCGAAGATGGCTTTGAAATCTATTGCGATGCAAAAGATACTGTAGATATCTGGAATGGCTTTATCTCACATGATGTAGTTCCTTGTGGATTAGGTGCAAGAGACACATTAAGACTTGAAGCTGGATTACCTTTACATGGTCAAGATCTTACTGAATCTATCACTCCATACGAAGGTGGTATCGCTTTTGCTGCTAAACCATTAATCGAAGAAGATTTTATTGGTAAATCAGTATTAAAAGATCAAAAAGAAAATGGTTCTGAACGTAGAACTGTTGGTTTAGAATTACTTGAAAAAGGTATCGCAAGAACTGGTTATCCAGTATTAGATCTAGATGGTAATCAAATCGGGGAAGTTACATCTGGAACTCAATCACCTTCATCAGGTAAATCAATTGCAATGGCAATAATTAAACGTGATGAATTTGAAATGGGAAGAGAATTATTAGTTCAAGTGCGTAAAAGACAGCTTAAAGCTAAAATCGTTAAGAAAAATCAAATCGAAAAATAATTAAGGGGTGTGTATTGTGAGTCATCGTTATATACCGTTAACTGAAAAAGATAAAAAAGAAATGTTAGAGACTATTGGTGCTAATTCTATTAATGAACTATTTGGTGATGTACCAGAAGATATTTTACTAAATAGAGATTTAAATATCGCTAGTGGTGAAGCTGAAACAACTTTATTAAAAAGATTAAATAGAGTAGCTAACAAGAATATCACTAAAGAAACACATGCATCATTCTTAGGTGCAGGAGTGTATGATCATTATGCACCTCAAGTAGTAGATGCAATGATTTCACGTTCAGAATTCTATACAGCTTATACACCTTATCAGCCTGAAATTTCTCAAGGTGAATTACAAGCTATTTTTGAATTCCAAACTTTAATTTGTGAATTAACAAATATGGATGTAGCAAACTCTTCAATGTATGATGGCATTACTAGTTTTGCTGAAGCTTGTATCTTAGCTTTCAACCATACTAAAAAGAACAAGATTGTTGTTTCAAAAGGTCTTCATTATCAAGCATTACAAGTGCTTAAAACATATGTAAAAGTTCGTGAAGAATTTGAAATTGTTGAAGTTGATTTAGATGGCACAATTACTGATTTAGAAAAATTAGAACAAGCTGTTGATGATGAAACAGCTGCAGTAGCTGTTCAATATCCAAACTTCTATGGTTCAATTGAAGATTTAGAAAAAATCCATTCATTTATAGAAGATAAAAAAGCTTTATTTATCGTATACGCTAATCCATTAGCTTTAGGTTTATTAACTCCTCCAGGATCATTTGGTGCAGATATTGTAGTAGGAGATACTCAACCATTCGGCATCCCAACTCAATTTGGTGGTCCACACTGTGGTTACTTTGCTACTACTAAAAAATTAATGCGTAAAGTACCTGGTAGATTAGTTGGTGAAACTCAAGATGATGATGGCAATAGAGGTTTTGTATTAACATTACAAGCTCGTGAACAACATATTCGTCGTGATAAAGCTACTTCAAATATTTGTTCTAACCAAGCACTTAATGCTTTAGCTTCATCAATTGCTATGTCTGCTCTTGGTAAACAAGGTGTTTATGATATTGCAGTTCAAAACTTAGAACACGCTAATTATGCAAAAAATCAATTTAAAGAAAATGGTTTTGATGTTTTAGATGGAACATCATTTAACGAATTTGTAGTTAAATTTGATAAACCAATCAAAGAAGTTAACAAACAATTAGCTGAAGAAAGCTTTATTGGTGGCTTTGATTTAGGAGAAGCATCAAGTGATTTTAAAAATCATATGTTAGTTGCTGTTACTGAATTAAGAACTAAAGATGAAATAGATACATTTGTTAAGAAAGCTGGTGAGCTAAATGGTAGTAAGTAAATCAAGTCCATTAATTTTCGAAAGATCTAGAGCAGGTAGATATGCATATTCATTACCGCAAAGCGAAATTAAAGGTGATTCTGTTGAAAGCATTTTAGATGAAAAGTTCATCCGTAAAGATAAAGCAGAATTCCCAGAAGTAGCTGAATTAGATTTAGTACGTCATTACACTGAACTTTCAAATAAAAACTTTGGTGTAGATTCTGGTTTCTATCCACTAGGATCATGTACAATGAAATACAATCCAAAAATTAATGAAAGAGTAGCACGTATTCCAGGATTCGCTGAATCTCATCCATTACAAGAAGAAGAACAAGTACAAGGTTCTCTTGAAATTATTTATAGCTTACAAGAAGAGCTAAAAGAAATTACAGGTATGGATGAGGTTACATTACAACCTGCTGCTGGTGCTCATGGTGAATGGACAGCTTTAATGATCTTTAAAGCTTATCATATTGCTAATGGTGAAGGACATCGTGATGAAGTTATCGTTCCTGACTCAGCACATGGTACTAACCCAGCATCAGCTTCATTTGCAGGTTTCAAAGCTGTAACTGTTAAATCAAATGAACGTGGCGAAGTTGATATCGAAGATTTAAAACGCGTTGTAAACGAAAATACAGCAGCTATCATGTTAACAAACCCAAATACTTTAGGTATTTTCGAGAAAAACATTATGGAAATCCGTGAAATTGTTCACGAAGCAGGTGGTTTATTATACTATGATGGCGCAAACTTAAACGCTATTATGGATAAAGTTCGTCCTGGCGATATGGGATTTGACGCTGTACACTTAAACTTACACAAAACATTCACTGGTCCACACGGTGGTGGTGGCCCTGGTTCAGGTCCAGTAGGAGTTAAAAAAGAACTAGCAAGTTATCTTCCTAAACCGATGGTTGTTAAAGATGGCGATACTTTCAAATATGATAATGATATCGAAAATTCTATCGGTCGTGTAAAACCATTCTACGGTAACTTTGGAATCTACTTAAGAGCTTACACTTATATTAGAACTATGGGTGCTGAAGGCTTAAGAGAAGTTTCAGAAGCTGCTGTACTTAATGCAAACTATATTAAGGCACGCTTAAAAGAGCGTTATGAAATTCCTTATGATCAATATTGTAAACACGAATTTGTACTTAGTGGTTCTAAACAAAAAGAACATGGCGTTCGTACATTAGATATGGCTAAACGTTTATTAGACTTTGGTGTACATCCACCAACTATTTACTTCCCATTAAATGTTGAAGAGGGTATGATGATTGAGCCTACTGAAACTGAGTCTAAAGAAACATTAGATTACTTCATTGATGCAATGATACAAATTGCTGATGAAGCTGAAAATAATCCTGATACAGTTTTAGAAGCGCCTCATACTACAATTATTGATAGATTAGATGAAACTACTGCGGCTCGTAAACCAGTATTGAAATTCGAAAAATTACATGAAGAAAAACAATAATTTAATATAATTAGTAAGGCTTGGACAATTAATTGTGCAAGCCTTATTTTTTAATATTTCTATTTTTATAAAATAAAACACTTAGAGCTTATCTCTAAGTGTTTCTTACTGGCATACAACTATTTTTTAGTTTTAATTTTGCCAGTCCATTTTTTATATCCGCCTTTAAGCATATAAATATCTTTATAGCCATTCTTTTTAAGAATACGTGCTGCACGATAACCAGCAACGCCATTAGCATCACAAAGATAAATAGGTTGATCTTTTCTTAAACCTTGGAATCTTTGGCTAAACATAGAAATTGGAATATTACGTGCTCCATTAATATGTCCATAATCATAATCTACTTTTTCACGTACATCAATAACTTGAGCTTTTCTTAAGCCTTTATGAAATTCGTTTTGCTCTAACTCTGTCACAGCACGTTTATTAATAAACCAATTTCCTAGCATGTAAAGAATAATTAAGACTATAATAACTAATGCTATAATCAAAGATACATTCATATTGCATCCTCCCTAATTAACCGATATTATAATTATAAGGCTGTTAGCACAATTTATCAAAATTTTTTTATTGTCTAATTATGGCTTTATTAAAGTTAACGCTAATTTATATATTTGATTTATAAATAAATAAAAAATTTTGAATGGAGTTTTTTTATGACTGAAACATGGAATTTTATTAATACTGGAAGTCATGACCCATATTATAATATGGCTATGGATGAAGCTTTATTAAATTTTGTTTCTAGAGGGGAAATTGATCCAGTAATAAGATTTTACACATGGGACCCTGCGACATTATCAGTAGGATATTTTCAAAGACTAACAAAAGAAATAGATATTGATAAAGTAAAAGAAAAAGGATTTGGCTTAGTACGTCGTCAGACAGGTGGCCGAGGCGTTTTACATGATAAAGAATTAACGTACAGTGTTATCGTTTCAGAATCACATCCCAATATGCCATCTACTGTAACCGAAGCTTATCGTGTTATTTCAGAAGGTTTATTAGAAGGATTTAAGATATTAGGATTTGAAGCATATTTTGCCATACCTCGTTCAAAAGAAGAACGAGAAAAATTAAAACAACCTAGAAGTGCTGTTTGCTTTGATGCGCCAAGTTGGTATGAGCTTGTGGTTGAAGGACGTAAAATAGCAGGCAGTGCCCAAACTCGCCAAAAAGGTGTTATTCTACAACACGGTTCGTTACTACAAGATGTTGACGTCGATGAACTATTTGACATGTTTATCTTCAAAAATGAACGTTTAAAAGATAAAATGAAAAAAGCATTTGTAGATAAAGCTGTGGCAATAAATGATATTGCAGATCGATTTATTTCTATTGAAGAAATGGAAACAGCATTTGAAGAAGGCTTCAAAAAAGGTTTAAATATTGATTTTAAACCGTTAACTTTAACGGATGCACAATTAGCAGAAGTTAAAGAACTCGAGGAAAAATATCGTTCTGATGAATGGTTATATAAAAAATAATTAAAAAAGAGGCTGATAAATGTCTATTCTAAAAACTAGAGCAGAGTGATATTAACTCTTGTTCAAATTGGACATTATTAATTCAGCCTCTTTTATATATAAATTATTTGCGATTACGTCGTTTGTACTTTCTTACAGCTTTTCTATACTTTCTTTGATCTTCAGTAAGAAAGAAGAAGTAATAAATTAAATAAATAATTAATGCAATAATTGCAAAAGTAAAGATTGTTTTAACAAACGACATTAAAAATACATTTAGATTTAAAATTAATCCAATCGCTGCAATCGCTAAAACAATATAAAAAATAACATTTTTCAATTTAAAAACTCCTACGATTAAGAATTACTAGACATATTAATTTGCGATAATTTTGTTTTCCCTTTACTTAATTTTTCTTTGTTATTAGATTCGTAACCATTTTTAATATCTTTAAATGCAGATTGAAGATTTTTATTTATTTGTTTAATATTTTTATCTTCATTTTCATTATTGGCACTCATTTTATCTTTTGATACAGCATTTTTGTACTTACTGTAAGCGTCATCTATATCATTTGAAATAGTATTTAATTTCTCTAAGTTTTGATTTTTATCTTCTTTTTTCTTCTTAGTTAAGTCAAGCTTATTAAAATTTCCAATTACTTTAGCAATATTTTGATAATACTGAGAACTAGCACTTAAGAATTGGGTTTCATTATTATTATCTACAGTTTTAGATACATTTTTTTTATCATTATTTAAAGCATTTAATTGCGATTTCTGGTTACTGATATCTTGATTTAGTTGTTGGATATCTAGTTTCAAGTCGTGGTTTTCATCTCTTAATTTAGTTGTTTTATCTTCTAAAGGACCTAAGTTCTGAGTGCCACAGCCAACTAGCAAACACGAAGCTCCTATAATTGTTATTAATTTTTTCATGTAAATCTCCCTAAATCAAAATCTATTTATTCGAAAATAAGTATGATATCATTTTAATGTAAATAATTAAAATGTACAAACGTTATACAAGAGGTGGACAAAATGGATAAATTAGCAAAAATTCACGAATTACTTAACCAACAAGATTTAGACGCAGTTGTGATTTTATCAGACTATAACCGCAGATATGTTTCAGACTTTACAGGAACAAGTGGCGCACTTCTTATTTCTAAAAATGAAAATAAACTTATTACGGACTTCCGTTATATTGAACAAGCAACAAATCAAGCAGTCAATTTTGAAATTATTAATAGAAAAGGCAGTATTAATGATGAAATTATTTCAATCATAAATAATCAAAATTTTCAAAAAGTAGGGTTTGAAGGACGTTTAGTGAGTTATGATACATATCAAATTCTTAACAATACTTCGGCTCAATTGGTTAGTATAGGAAATGAAATTGAACATATCAGAGAAATTAAAACTCCTGAAGAAATAGAGAAAATTAAAATTGCTGCTAAAATTGTTGACGACACTTATAATTATCTATTAGAAACAGTTAAAGTTGGTATGACTGAAAGGGAAGTAAAAGCGTTATTAGAAAGTAAAATGTTAGAACTTGGTGCTGACGGTCCTTCATTCGATACAATCGTAGCTTCTGGCTATAGAGGTGCTTTACCTCATGGTGTCGCAAGCGATAAGGTAATTGAACAAGGAGATATGATCACTTTAGATTTTGGTGCATATTATAGAGGATATTGCTCTGATATCACACGAACTTTCGCTATAGGGGAACCTGATACTAAATTAAAAGAAATTTATGATATTGTCCTTAAATCTCAAATTAAAGCTATTAATGAAATTAAACCTGGTATGAGCGTAGAAGAAGCCGATGCATTATCTAGAGATTATATAGACGCACATGGTTATGGTGCAGAATTCGGCCATTCTTTAGGTCATGGTATTGGATTAGAAATTCATGAAGGACCATTATTGTCTAAAAATGCAAATGGTACAATTGAAGTAAATAACTGTGTTACTATTGAACCAGGTATTTATGTCGATGGTCTTGGTGGGGTACGTATTGAAGATGACATTTTAATCACTGAAAATGGTCGTGAAGTCTTTACTAAATGTACGAAAGACCTTATTATTTTATAGTAAGCGTATAATTGAGGAGGAAACTGAATGATTTCGGTTAATGATTTTAAAACAGGTTTAACTATTTCTGTAGATAATGGTATTTGGAAAGTTATTGATTTCCAACACGTAAAACCAGGTAAAGGTTCTGCCTTTGTACGTTCTAAATTACGTAACTTAAGAACTGGCGCTATCCAAGAAAAAACATTTAGAGCTGGTGAAAAAGTAGAACAAGCTATGATTGAAAACCGTCGTATGCAATACTTATATGCTGATGGTGATAATCATGTATTCATGGATAACGAAACATTTGATCAAACTGAGTTATCTGGTGATTACTTAAAAGATGAATTAAAATACTTAAAAGCTAATATGGAAGTTCAAATTCAATCTTACGAAGGCGAAACAATTGGTGTTGAATTACCTAAGACTGTTGAATTAGAAGTTACAGAAACTGAACCTGGTATCAAAGGTGATACTGCAACTGGTGCTACTAAATCTGCGACAGTTGAAACTGGATATACGTTAAATGTTCCTTTATTCGTAAATGAAGGAGACATTTTAGTTATCAACACTAGCGATGGTAGCTATATTTCAAGAGGTTAATATTTAGCGTTATGTACTACAACTCTGAGACATATTTTTTGTCTTAGAGTTTTTTAATTATATAAGTGGTTAAATAATAGTTTAAAAATGTATTTAGGTTGATTTTACAGAACCAAGAAAATATAAGAATAATCTCTAACAATTGAATTGAAAATGACACATGCTTGAATTGGTTGAAACAGTCAAGTAAAATAGATTGGTAGATGAAAACTAAGTCAAGGAGTCATTAACCTATGAATTTTAAAGAAATAAAAGAATTAATCGAAATTCTGGATCAATCAAGTTTAACTGAAATCAATATTGAAGATAATAAAGGTAGCGTAGTTAATTTAAAAAAACAAAAAGAAACTGAAATTATTACGCCACAATATGCGCAACCACAGGCTCCTGTAGTAGCGCCACAATCTTCAGCTTCTCAACCACAAACGACAGCTGAAACTACGCAACCATCAAGTTCTGAGAATGTTTCTGAGACAGAAACTAACTATCAAACAATTAATGCTCCTATGGTCGGTACATTTTATAAATCGCCGTCACCTGAAGAGGATGCATATGTTAAAGTAGGCGATAAAGTATCGGATGATTCAACAGTATGCATTTTAGAAGCTATGAAATTATTTAACGAAATACAAGCAGAGGTTTCTGGTGAAATCGTAGAAATATTAGTAGAAGACGGACAAATGGTAGAGTATGGCCAACCGTTATTTAAGGTGAAATAATGAAAAAGATTTTAATTGCTAACCGAGGTGAAATTGCGGTTAGAATTATTAGAGCATGTCATGATTTAGGTATTCAAACTGTTGCAATCTATTCTGAAGGAGATAAAGACGCATTACATACTCAAATTGCTGATGAAGCATATTGCGTTGGTCCTACTCAGTCTAAAGATTCATATTTAAATATTCCTAATATCTTATCTATAGCAACGTCTACAGGTTGTGACGGTGTTCATCCTGGTTATGGATTTTTAGCTGAAAATGGCGATTTCGCTGAATTATGTGAAGCATGTCAATTGAAGTTTATTGGCCCAAGTTATGAATCTATACAAAAAATGGGTATTAAAGACGTGGCTAAAGCGGAAATGATAGCAGCAAACGTTCCTGTTGTGCCTGGTAGCGATGGTCTAGTTGAAACAATAAATGATGCTAAAAAAATTGCCAATGACATCGGATATCCAGTGATTATCAAAGCTACTGCTGGTGGTGGCGGCAAAGGAATTCGTGTCGCTCGTGATGAAACAGAATTAGAAAATGGTTTCCGCATGACACAACAAGAAGCAGAAACTGCATTCGGAAATGGTGGATTGTATCTTGAAAAATTCATCGAAAACTTCCGTCACATTGAAATTCAAGTGATTGGCGATCAATTTGGTAATGTCATTCATTTGGGTGAACGTGATTGTACAATCCAAAGACGTATGCAAAAGTTAGTAGAAGAATCTCCTTCTCCAATTCTTTCTGAAAAAACACGTCAAGAAATGGGAGATGCTGCTGTCAGAGCTGCTAAGGCAGTTAACTATGAAAACGCAGGTACAATTGAATTTATTTATGATTTAAATGATGATAAATTCTACTTCATGGAAATGAATACGCGTATTCAAGTAGAACATCCAGTAACTGAAATGGTAACAGGTATCGATTTAGTTAAACTTCAACTAAAAGTAGCTATGGGAGAACCGCTACCTTACAAACAAAAAGATATTTCAATTAATGGTCATGCAATTGAATATAGAATAAACGCTGAGAATCCGTATAAAAATTTTATGCCTTCTCCAGGGAAAATAACACAATATATAGCACCAGGAGGATATGGTGTTCGAATTGAATCAGCTTGTTATACAAATTACACTATACCTCCATATTATGATTCAATGGTAGCTAAATTAATCGTGCATGAACCAACTAGAGATGAAGCGATTATGACTGGTATTAGAGCATTAAGTGAGTATCTAATATTAGGAATTGATACTACAATTCCGTTCCATTTAAAATTAATGAATAACGATATTTTTAGAAGTGGTAATTTTAATACAAATTTCTTAGAAAAGTATAATATTATGGATGATAATGAGTAGGGGGTTAAATCAAATGGTAAAAGTAGCAGATTATTCAAATTCAAATTTAGGGAAAGTAGAAATTGCACCTGAAGTCATTTCAGTTATCGCGAGCATCGCAGTATCAGAAATTGAGGGAGTAACTGGACATTTCGCCGACTTAAACACTACTAATTTAGAAAAAATCAGTAGAAAGAATTTAAGTAAAAATTTAAAAATTGAAGCAAAAGATGATGGTATTCATATCGATGTTTACTGTTCTATTAAACACGGAGTTAAAATCTCTAAGTTTGCTAGTAAAATCCAAGCAAATATTTTCAATTCTATTAAAACAATGACTGCTATTGAACCTAAAGAGATTAACATTCATATCATGCATATTACTGCTGAATAGATTAGAACAAATATTAAAATAAGGAGTTTGTTATGAGTCGTAAAGAATCTAGAAAACAAGCATTTCAAACATTATTTCAATTAGAAATGAAAGATACAGATTTGACTATTAATGAGGCGATCAACTTTATTAAAGATGATTATCCGGATTTAGATTTTGATTTCATTCATTGGTTAGTAACTGGCGTCAAAGATCATGAGCCGGTCCTTGATGAAACAATCGAACCTAAACTTAAAGATTGGTCAATCCAACGTTTATTAAAAAGTGATCGTATAATTTTACGAATGGCTACTTTTGAACTTCTTCATAGTGAAACACCTCCAAAAGTAATTATTAACGAAGCCGTTGAACTTACTAAACAATTCAGTGATGATGATCATTACAAATTTATTAATGGTGTACTAAGCAATATAAAAAAATAATATTGAGTGATATATATGTCAGAATATTTAAGTGTTACAACTCTAACTAAATACATTAAGTACAAATTTGATCAAGATCCGCATTTGCAATCTGTGCTACTTAAAGGTGAACTATCAAATTTTAAAAAGCATTCAAGTGGTCATTTGTACTTTAATGTTAAGGATAAAGATAGTGTTATCAATGCAATGATGTTTAAAGGGAACGCTTCTCAACTTACATTTAATCCTAAAGAGGGCGATGAAGTATTACTTGAAGCTAGGGTTTCAGTATATGAACGTCGAGGTAATTATCAAATCTACGTTAACAAAATGGAACTTGATGGTATTGGAAATCTATACCAAAAATTAGAAGAACTTAAACAAAAGTTAGCAAAAGAAGGCTTTTTCAATAAAGAATATAAAAAGCCAATACCTAAATATCCTAAAAAAATAGCCATCTTGACTGCAAGCACTGGTGCAGCAATACGTGATATTCACTCAACGATTAATAGCCGTTATCCTCTTGCAGAAAAGATGTCCATTAGCACTTTAGTACAAGGGGCTCAAGCTAAAAATGATATTATCGAAAAAATTAAATATGCTGATAGTTTAAGTGTAGATACGATAATTTTAGGTCGTGGCGGGGGTTCTATAGAGGATTTATGGAACTTTAATGAAGAAGAAGTGGTAAAAGCTATTTTTAATTGTAAAACGCCCATTATTTCAGCAGTTGGCCACGAAACTGATTTTACATTGAGTGACTTTGTTGCAGATGTTAGAGCAGCTACACCTACTCAAGCTGCAGTTATTGCCACACCAGATCAATATGAATTATTACAACAAATTAAGCAATATCAATTTTCATTGACGAAGTTTATTAAACAATACGTTGAAAAACAAAATAAACGTTTAGATTATTTAGCATCATATTATAAATTCAAGCAACCATCATTACTATATGATCAACAATTACAACGTAGAGATGATTTAGAAAAACAATTGAAGCAAAATCTTGTACTAAGTATTGAAAGTAAGAAAAACAATATTAAATTATTACAAAATCATTTTAATTTAAAAAATTTCAATCGAACTATTATTCAAAACCAAAAAACAGTATCAAATCATCGTAATCGTTTAATTAATGTAACTAATCAAAATATAGAAAATAGTAGAATTAAATTACAGAATAAGATAGAACAACTTAATAATTTAAGTCCTACTAATATTATGTTACGAGGTTATACAATCGTTAATAAAAATGATAAGTTCATAACAAGTACACATGATTTAAAAGAAAACGACGAGATTACATTATCTATGAAAGATGGAGATGTCAACGCTATCGTTAAGAAAGTTAGGTGTAAAGATGAGTAAAGAACAACAAAGTTTTGAAGAAATGATGCAAGAATTAGAAAATATAGTTCAAAAATTAGATAATGAAACAGTTTCATTAGAAGAATCATTGAATCTATACCAACGAGGAATGAAATTATCTGCTGCTTGCGAAACAACTTTGAAAGATGCTGAAAATAAAGTGAATCAATTAATTAAAGATGAAACAGAGGGTGCCGATAATGAGTAAATTATCAACAAATGAATTAATTGAACAAATTAATACCTTACTTAATGAGAGAATTGAAGATTCTTCACTTAATACAAATTTAGAAGAAAGTATGCGTTATTCTCTAAATGCTGGTGGTAAACGTATTCGTCCTTTACTTGTTTTATTAACTTTAAATGTTTTAAATGAGGATTATAATAAGGGACTTCAAACAGCTTTAGCACTTGAAATGATTCATACTTATTCACTTGTACATGATGACTTACCTGCTATGGATAATGACGATTATAGACGAGGTAAACTTACAAATCATAAAGTTTATGGTGAATGGAAAGCTATACTTGCTGGTGATGCTTTATTAACTAAAGCATTCGAAGTCGTAGCAAATGATAAATTACTTAAACCTGAAGTTAAAGTGAAAGTTATCTCACGTTTAGCCCACGGTAGTGGTCATTTAGGAATGGTCGGAGGACAAACATTAGATATGGCAAGCGAAGAAAAGTCTGTAGATTTAACCACACTTGAACAAATTCATAGAGCTAAAACAGGTGCATTATTACAGTTTGCTATTTTAAGTGCAGCCGATATTGCTGAAGTAAACGAAACAATTTCAATAGCATTAGAAAAATTTAGTGATAATTTAGGTTTAATGTTCCAAATTAAAGATGATTTGTTAGACATTTATGGAGACGAACAAAAATTAGGTAAAAAAGTAGGTAGCGATTTAGAAAATAATAAAAGCACTTATGTGTCTTTACTAGGTAAAACAGGGGCTGAAGAAAAATTAGAATATCATAGAAATAAAGCAATCGAGGCATTAAATCCTCTTAAATCTCAGTATGATATTACTCAATTGTTAGACATTATAGATTTATTTTATAACAGAGATCACTAACTAAAATAATATTATTTAAAACCTTCTATGTGTTATTACTTAGAAGGTTTTTTCTTATAAAAGATAAATCTATATTTTAAAATAGCAAAATTATCTCTTTAATATGTATAACTTTATACATTTAAATGTAATAAATGCATTTTCCGAAATATATGTATCTATAAAATTCAACCTTAAATGTTTGATATGACAACATTTGTAACAAGTTTAATTTAGTAGTAGTTACTAAATTGTTGTGTTAAAATCAATGTATAAATATTCGAAACTAGGAGTGTTCACAATGGCTAAGAAATCAGTGAGACATATTAAAATCCGAGAAATTATCTCAAGTGAACAGATTGAAACCCAAGATGAACTAGTTAAACGGCTAAATGAATATGATTTAAATGTTACTCAAGCAACCGTTTCACGAGATATAAAAGAACTACAATTAATTAAAGTACCTACACCTTCAGGTCAATATGTTTACAGTTTACCAAATGATCGTAAATATCATCCTCTTGAAAAACTGGGCCGATATTTAATGGATTCTTTCGTCAATATTGAAGGAACAGGAAATTTACTTGTTTTAAAAACGCTTCCTGGAAATGCCCAATCAATTGGCGCTATTCTTGATCAAATTGATTGGGATGAAGTTTTAGGAACTATTTGTGGAGACGACACTTGCCTTTTAATTTGTAAAGATGAAGAAGCAAGTAATACAATTAAAACTAGAATTTTTAATTTATTATAAGGATGCGATGAATTCATGTTACAAACCTTATCAATAAAACAATTTGCAATCATTGATGAACTGGAAATTCAATTTTCAGATGGCTTAACTGTTTTAAGTGGGGAAACTGGTTCTGGTAAATCAATTATTATAGATGCAATCGGACAATTGATTGGTATGCGTGCTTCATCAGACTATGTAAGGCATGGAGAGAAAAAAGCAATTATTGAAGGCATATTTGATATTGATAATAGTAAAGATGCAATTTCAATCTTAAAAAGTTTAGATATTGACATTGATGAAGATTTTTTAATAGTTAAAAGAGAAATTTTCAGCTCTGGGAAAAGTATATGTAAAATCAATAATCAAACTGTTACGCTTCAAGATTTGCGTAAAGTAATGCAAGAGCTTTTAGATATACATGGACAACATGAAACGCAGGTATTATTAAAACAAAAATATCATCTTAAATTATTAGATGATTATGCTGAAGATAAGTATTTAGATACTCAAGAAAACTATCAACAATTATTTAATGAATACAAAATTAAAACTAAAGAATTAGAGGAACTTGAATCTGCAGATCAAGCTTTGTTACAACGCTTAGACTTGATGAAATTCCAATTTGAAGAATTAAAAGAAGCTTCCTTAAAAGAAGGGGAGACAGAACAACTAGAAGCTGATATACGTAGGATTCAAAACTCTGAAAAATTAAGCTTAGCTTTAAATAATGCGCATGTTACTTTAACTGATGAGCATGCTATTACTGATAGACTATATGAATTAAGTAATCATCTTCAATCTATCAACGATATTCTTCCAAATAAATACAATAAATTAAAAGAAGATGTCGACCAATTTTATTATACGCTTGAAGATGCTAAACATGAACTTTATGATGAAATGTCCAATACAGAATTTGATGAGCAAGTATTAAATGAACTTGAGTCTAGAATGAATTTGCTGAATAATCTTAAACGTAAATACGGAAAAGATATTAACGAATTAATCACATATCAAGATAAACTTGAGAGTGAAATTTCTAAAATTGAAAATTACGAAGAAAGTACAACTCAATTAAGAGAAGAAATATGTCAACTTTATAAAAAAGTACTTGAAGTTGGTAAAACTCTTTCTAAAGAACGTCGTAAAGTTGCGCGTGAATTAAGAGATCACATCGTTAAAGAAATTCAAAATTTACAAATGAAAGATGCAAATCTTGAAATTTCTTTTCAACCTCTTGATAAGCCGACAATAGAAGGTATAGAATTTGTAGAATTCTTAATTAGCCCAAATAAAGGTGAGTCACTTAAAAGTTTAAATAAAATCGCTTCAGGTGGGGAACTGTCGCGTATTATGTTAGCTCTAAAAAGTATATTTGTTCAATCTAGAGGTCAAACAGCAATTTTATTTGACGAAGTAGATTCAGGTGTATCAGGTCAAGCAGCACAAAAAATGGCTGAGAAAATGCGTGATATAGCACAGTATATTCAAGTTATTTGTATCTCACATTTACCTCAAGTTGCCTCTATGAGTGATCATCACTTATTAATTAGTAAAGCTTCAAATGAAGAGCGTACTACTACTCAAGTGAAAGAACTTGAAGACGGTGATAAAATAGATGAAATTGCGCGTATGATTTCAGGTGCAAGCGTGACTGATTTAACGCGTGAAAATGCTAAAGAAATGATTGAACAAAATCGTAGAAAATAGTTGTATAAAATAGTAAGGGTTATTTTCAGAATTTATAAATTTGATGTAAAATAATTAAGTATAAATAATTTCAACTTATAAGAGGGTGTGAACTGAATCGTTTCACGCTCTCTATCTAAGTTTAGACAAGTTAGGAGTAAGAACATGTCTGAAAAACAATATGACCTAGTCGTGTTAGGTGGAGGAACTGCAGGATATGTAGCAGCCATCCGTGCCTCACAACTGGGCAAAACAGTAGCTGTGGTTGAACAATCTTTGTTAGGTGGCACATGTTTACATAAAGGTTGTATCCCAACTAAAGCGCTATTAAAATCGGCTGAAGTGACACGCACAGTCAAACAATCTTCAAACTTTGGTGTTAACGTGAATGACTTTACGATTGATTTTTCAAAAATGATGGCAAGAAAGACTGAGATTGTTGAACAAATGCATAACGGTGTTAACGCACTAATGTCAAAAAACCATATCGATGTTTACAATGGAACTGGTCGTATTATGGGCACTTCAATCTTTTCTCCACAAAGTGGTACAATATCAGTGGAATATAGTAATGGAGAGTCTGAATTATTGCCGAATCAATATGTATTGATTGCAACTGGTACAAGTCCTAGACCATTGCCATTCTTAGACTTTGATAACGAACATATTATTTCGAGCAATGACTTATTAGAGATGCCGGAATTGCCTAATAGTATAGCTATTATTGGTGGGGGAGTAATAGGACTTGAATTTGCTTCGCTTTTAATTGATTTAGGTGTAAAGGTTTCAGTGATTGAAGCGAATGAACGTATCTTGCCTACTGAGAGTAATCAAATCGCTAAATTCCTTAAAGATAATTTAGAGCAGAGAGGCGTAACATTTTTTGAAAATTGTCAATTAGATGAATCTTCAATTTCAATTACTGCGGACAATGTATCAATAACGGTGAATAACGACCAATCTGTTGAAGCTGAAAAAGTTTTAATAGCTATAGGGCGTATGCCTAATACATCTGACATTGGCTTAAATAATACAAAAATTAAAACAGATAATGCTGGCTATATCGAGGTTAATCTTTTTCAACAGACAGAGGATGCACATATTTATGCTGCTGGTGATTGTATCGGAAAATTACAACTTGCACATGTTGCTTCAAAAGAAGGTGTGATTGCAGTTGAACATATGTTCAGTACACCACCAATACCGTTAGATTATAATTTAATGCCTAAATGCGTATATACTTATCCTGAAATAGCATCCATTGGGATGAACAATGAAATAGCTAAATCTCAAGGAATAAATACACGTACATATAAAGCATCATTTAACGCGATAGGAAAAGCAGTTATCGATGAGGATGCAAAGCAACGAGGATTTTGTGAAGTTGTCATCAATCAAGATAACGATGAAATTATTGGTTTAAGCATGATAGGACCACATGCTTCTGAATTAATAAACGAAGCAGCTTTATTACAATTTATGAATGGTTCTGCATTAGAATTAGGTCTAACTACACATGCACATCCCTCCATATCTGAAGTATTAATGGAATTAGGATTAAAAATAGAAAATAGAGCAATTCATGTTTAACAGGGAGGAAAATATCGGATGATTGATTATAAATCTGTCGGCCTTACAGAAGAAGACCTCAAACAAATCTATAAATGGATGGATTTAGGAAGAAAAGTAGATGAAAGATTATGGTTGCTTAACCGCGCTGGTAAAATACCTTTTGTCGTAAGTGGCCAAGGTCAAGAAGCAACACAAATTGGTATGGCTTATGCCATGAAAGAAGGAGACATTTCATCACCTTACTATAGAGATTTAGCGTTTGTCACTTATATGGGTATTTCGCCTTATGACACAATGCTAGCTTCATTTGGTAAAAAAGATGATATTAATTCTGGCGGTAAACAAATGCCATCGCATTTTAGTCATCGTGAAAAAGGCATACTATCACAAAGTTCTCCAGTAGCAACGCAAATACCACATTCTGTAGGAGCTGCTCTAGCATTAAAAATGGATGGAAAATCAAATATATCTACAGCAACTGTAGGTGAAGGTAGTTCCAACCAAGGTGATTTCCATGAAGGCTTAAATTTCGCGGGTGTTCATAACTTACCATTCGTTTGTGTCATTATAAATAATAAATATGCGATTTCAGTACCTGATTCTTTACAATATGCTGCAGAAAAATTATCTGATAGAGCTGCTGGTTATGGCATTTATGGAGAAACTGTAGATGGTAATGATCCAATTGCAATGTATAAAGCTATGAAAGAAGCTAGAGAAAGAGCTCTAAGCGGAGAAGGTGCAACGCTTATTGAAGCAGTTACTAGCCGTATGACACCTCATTCTTCAGACGATGATGATACATATCGTACAAAAGAAGAACGTGAATCTTTAAAAATATTGGATTGCAATTTAAAATTTAAAGATTACCTATTAGAACAAGGCGTTATTGATGAAAAATGGTTAAGTGAAGTTGAAGAAGAGCACAAAGCTATCGTGAATAAAGCAACTAAAGATGCTGAGCAAGCACCTTATCCTTCAGTAAATGAAGTGTATCAATATGTATATGACCCTGAAGGAGGTATAACTAATGACTAAAATGAGCTATATTGAGGCCATTCAACAAGCACAGGATTTAGCAATGGAACAAAATAAAAACGTCTTCATTTTAGGTGAGGATGTAGGTCGTAAAGGTGGCGTATTTGGTGCTACTCGTGGTTTACAAGAAAAATATGGTGTCGAACGTGTAATAGATACGCCGTTAGCTGAATCAAATATCATTGGTACTGCAATCGGGGCTGCAATGTTAGGAAAACGTCCGATCGCGGAAATTCAATTTGCTGATTTCATTTTACCTGCAGTAAATCAAATTATTAGTGAAGCTGCTAAAATGCGATATCGTTCAAATAATGACTGGCAATGTCCTTTAACAATACGAGCACCATTCGGCGGTGGCGTCCATGGCGGTTTATATCATTCACAAAGTGTAGAAAGCATCTTTGCATCTACACCTGGATTAACTATTGTTATACCGTCTTCACCATATGACGCTAAAGGTCTATTATTATCATCTATTGAATCTAATGATCCAGTGTTATTCTTTGAACATAAGAAAGCATATCGTTTCTTAAAAGAAGAAGTACCAGAAGACTATTACACTGTTCCATTAGGAAAAGCAGACGTTAAACGTGAAGGCGAAGATATTACTGTCTTCACATATGGCTTATGCGTAAACTATTGTCTTCAAGCTGCTGATATATTAGCTGCAGATGGCATTAGTGTAGAAGTGGTTGATTTACGTACCGTTTATCCTTTAGACAAACAAACGATTATTGAACGAGCTAAAAATAATGGCAAAATTTTACTTGTTACAGAAGATAATCTAGAAGGTAGTATTATGTCAGAAGTTTCAGCTATTATTGCTGAGAACTGCTTGTTTGATTTAGATGCACCAATTATGCGACTTGCTGGACCTGATGTGCCTTCAATGCCATTTTCACCTAATCTTGAAAATGAAGTCATGATGAACCCTGACAAAATCTTAGATAAAATGCGCGAACTTGCGCAATTTTAAGGAGGCAATATTATGGATATTAAAATGCCAAAATTAGGGGAAAGTGTACACGAAGGTACGATTGAACAATGGTTAGTGTCTGTAGGAGACCACGTTGATGAATATGAACCACTATGTGAAGTTGTAACTGATAAAGTGACTGCAGAAGTGCCTTCAACGAGTTCAGGTATCATTACTGAGCTATGTGTAAATGAAGGTGAAACAGTCGAAATCAATCATGTGATTTGCAAGATTGAAAATGAAAATGAATCAGAGTCGAATGATAATGAGGACCAACAACTTAATGTGAATTTGAGTGGTGATGATCAACTTACAATCAATAATAAGAATAGTGATCAGCATAATAACGCAAATGGGCCTCAACAATCGCTTCAATCTCAGTCACAATCTCAATCGCAATCATCTGCACCTAAAAATAATGGTCGTTTTTCTCCTGTAGTATTTAAAATTGCTTCAGAAAATAACGTAGATTTATCGTTAGTACCTGGTACTGGTTTTGAAAATAGAGTTACTAAAAAAGATATCGAAGCTTATATTAAATCAAGCCATAATAATACTTCTCAACCGACGCAATCATCTGCGCCAAAAGATAAATTAAAAACTCAAGATGTGCCAGTAACACCTCAATCATCAAATCAAAATGACCAAGTCATTCCAGTAAAAGGTGTACGTAAAGCAATTGCACAAAACATGGTGACAAGTGTTACTGAAATTCCTCATGGCTGGATGATGGTTGAAGTAGATGCTACTAATTTGGTAAAAACGAGAAATTATCACAAAAATAGTTTTAAAGAAAATGAAGGATATAACTTAACGTATTTTGCTTTCTTCGTAAAAGCAGTAGCTGAAGCGCTAAAAGCAAACCCACTATTAAATAGTAGTTGGGATGGCAACGAGATTGTATTGCATAAAGAAATCAATATTTCTATTGCGGTAGCTGATGAAGATAAGTTATATGTCCCTGTCATTAAAAATGCAGATGAAAAATCTATAAAAGGCATTGCTAGAGAAGTTAATGAATTAGCACTTAAAGCACATAATGGTAAATTAACTCAAGAAGATATGTCAGGTGGTACATTTACTGTTAATAATACCGGAACATTTGGTTCTGTATCGTCAATGGGTATTATTAATCATCCTCAAGCTGCTATCTTGCAAGTGGAATCGATTGTCAAACGACCTGTCGTTATTGATGACATGATAGCGATTAGAAGCATGGTGAATTTATGTATTTCTATTGACCATCGTATCCTTGACGGCGTACAAACTGGTCGTTTCATGTCTCAAGTAAAACAACGCATTGAGAATTATTCAGTTGAAAATACTAATATTTACTAGTTTTAATAAGGGAAAGTTCACCAATCGTTAGACAAGCTATTTGAACTCTGTTTATTAAATTAGTAGAATGACAATAACTAAAGAAATGATAGAAAGGTGATTCTCATGGACTTAAATTTTGATTTATATATGAATGGCGTAGTTGACCAGGCACGTAATGAAATTGAATCTGCAGGTTATGAACAATTAACAACTGCTGAAGAAGTAGATAAAGTATTACAACAAAACGGTACATCATTAGTTATGGTTAACTCTGTATGTGGTTGCGCAGGAGGCATTGCACGTCCAGCTGCAAGTCACGCTTTACATTATGATAAATTACCAGATAGATTAGTAACTGTATTTGCTGGTCAAGATAAAGAAGCAACACAACAAGCAAGAGATTATTTTGAAGGCTATGCTCCATCAAGTCCATCATTTGCTCTTGTTAAAGATGGCAAAATTACTGAAATGATTGAACGTCATCAAATTGAAGGTCATGACGTGATGGATGTTATTAATCAATTACAAACTCTTTTCGAAAAATATTGTGAAGAAAGATAAGAGGAGCCTACCATGTTAAAGTTAAATCCTTATAAGATTGGATTTAGAACACTAAAAACAGCGGTAGGGATAACGCTTGGCGTTATCTTAGCAAAGTGGATAGGGCTTGATAATTATGCTTCAAGCGCTATCCTTATTGTTTTATGTATTAAACACACTAAAGTACATTCTGTACAAGCTATTGTATCACGAGTTGTTTCTTGTGTTTTGGTCTTATTATTTGGTTCTCTCATTTTTAGTTTACTAGGGCAAAACGCGATAGTATTAGGTTTAATAGTATTATTATTTATTCCTATAACTGTAATGCTCAAAGTCCAAGAAGGCGTAGTGACAAGTTGTGTTATATTACTACATGTATTTAATGCAAAAACAATTAATCTACATCTAATCATCAATGAACTGCTCCTATTGACTATTGGCTTAGGAATTGCATTTATAATGAATTTAATTATGCCTAGTCTAGATAAGAAATTACTTGATTTTAAAAGAGAAGTGGAATCAGGATTTAAGGAAATATTCAAATCCTATAGTGAAGCTTGTACTCATTATAATAATGATTTAGTTATTTCTTTTGAAAAGATACAATTAGATATTAGAAAAGCGAAATCAATTGCTTTTAGAGACGTGAAAAATCATTTTGGACGTAATGAAAATTCATATTATCACTATTTTGATATGAGACAAGAACAACTTGAACTTCTACGTAGATTACAACCTTTAATACATCAGATAACAGTTGATGATCCTTTAATTGAAGATATTTCTAATTTGATGGCTGAAATTGGCAAAAATGTTAATAGTAACGATTATACTGCTTTACGTTTACACTCTTTATATGAAATTCGTTTATCCTTAGATGAATTACCTTTGCCGAAATCACATCAATCTTTAAGATCACGAGCAAGTATGATGCAAATACTTAATGAGTTAGAAGAATATTTGAATATTAAATCTCAATTTGGTTCATTAAGATTACATAATGAGATGTAAACCGTTTGAATAGCTACACTTATTTTTTATTATTCTGAAAAATTGAGGACGAAATGTTGATCAACATTTCGTCCTCAATTTATATGCGTCATATTGTTAGTGCATTAATGGAACTAAACTTGTAAGTAATAATGCTGCCACTACAGCAATTAACATGACGATAATAATCACTTTTAAGACTTTATTATTCAACTTTGTCGCTCCTTAAATATCAAGTTTCTGCTTAAAACCTTTTAATATAGTTAAATTATAGTATATAAATTAACCTTAAATGATTTTAATACAAATGGCAATCAATTTATTTTTGAAATTGATGAAAGTCAGTTAAAATAATAATTATATGAGAAAGGGGATTTTACGTATGGTAAACAGTCAACGCTTATTAAATACATTTTTAGAATTAGTTCAAATTAATTCTGAAACGGGCCATGAAGAAGTTATTCAACCCATTTTAAAAAAACGATTTGAAGATCTAGGTTTACAAGTAAAAGAAGATAATGCATCAAAGAAAGAGTGGTTAGGTGCTAATAATTTAGTTTGTACATTACCAAGCAACACGACTGAAGAAGATGTTTCTAAAATTTACTTTACAAGTCATATGGATACAGTGGTTCCAGGTATAGATGTGAAACCGCAAGTTAAAGATGATGGATATATTTATTCTGATGGTACAACTGTACTTGGCTCTGATGATAAAGCCGGCTTAGCAGCAATCATTGAAACAATCGAAGTATTAAAAGAAAATAATATTCCTCATGGACAAATTCAATTTGTGATTACTGTTGGAGAGGAATCAGGATTAAAAGGCGCTAAAGAATTAGATCCATCTATGCTTGATGCTCAATTTGGTTATGCAGTAGATGCTAGTCAACCAGTAGGTACAACGGTAGTAGGCGCGCCGACACAAATGGTATTGAAAACAACTATTCATGGGAAAACAGCACATGCGAGCACCCCGAATGAAGGTATCAGTGCAATCAATATTGCAGCTAAAGCAATCAGTAAAATGAGTTTAGGTCAAATAGACGATTATACCACTGCGAATATTGGTAAATTCCATGGTGGATCAGCCACAAATATTGTAGCTGATGAAGTAGTTATTGAGGCTGAAGCACGTTCTCATAATGATGAAAGTATCGATAAACAAGTCACTCATATGAAAGAAGTATTTGAAAAGACTGCTCAAGAATTAGGTGGGCAAGCTAAAGTTGAAATAGAAAAAAGTTATCCAGGCTTTAAAATTGAAGATGATGATCAAGTGACACAATATGCAATTAACAGTGCACAACAACTTGGACTTAGTGGTAATACTGTTATTGCTGGCGGTGGATCAGATGGAAGTATCATAAATACGTATGGTATTCCAACAGTCATCCTTGGCGTAGGATATGAGCATATTCATACTACTTCTGAACGTATAGCTGTTGAGTCTTTAAATCAATTAGCACAGCAGTTATTAAAAATCATTGAATTAGTCAGTGAATAGTTATTAGTTTAGTGAAGTCTTTTCAAGTTTTGTGATACAATACTATTGAAAAAAATCGAATGAGAGAGGTAAGTAATATGACTCAACAAATAGGTGTAGTAGGATTAGCTGTAATGGGTAAAAACCTAGCATGGAATATTGAATCTCGTGGTTACAGCGTATCAGTATATAATCGCTCAAGCGAAAAAACTGACGAAATGGTGAAAGAATCAGAAGGTAAACAAATTCACCCAACATATTCTTTAGAGGAATTTGTTAATTCATTAGAAAAACCACGTAAAATTTTATTAATGGTTAAAGCTGGTCCAGCTACTGACGCAACAATTGACAGCTTATTACCTTTATTAGATGACGATGATATTTTAATCGATGGTGGTAATACAAATTACCAAGATACTATTCGTCGTAACAAAGCGTTAGCAGAAAGTGGTATTAACTTTATTGGTATGGGAGTATCTGGCGGTGAAGTTGGTGCGCTTACTGGTCCTTCATTAATGCCAGGTGGTCAAGAAGCTGCTTACAATAAAGTAAGTGATATTTTAGATGCTATCGCTGCGAAAGCTAAAGATGACGCTTCATGCGTAGAATACATTGGTCCTAATGGTGCAGGCCATTATGTAAAAATGGTGCACAATGGTATCGAATATGCAGATATGCAATTAATTGCTGAAAGTTACGCAATGATGAAAGATTTACTAGGTATGTCTCATGAAGAAATTTCTAAAACTTTCAAAGAATGGAATGCTGGTGAATTAGAAAGTTATTTAATTGAAATCACTGGTGACATTTTCACTAAATTAGATGAAAATAATGAAGCTTTAGTTGAAAAAATTCTTGATACAGCCGGTCAAAAAGGTACTGGTAAATGGACTTCAATCAACGCATTAGAATTAGGTATTCCTTTAACAATTATTACTGAATCTGTATTCGCACGTTTCATTTCTTCAATCAAACAAGAACGTGTAAATGCATCTAAAGAATTAAACGGTCCTGAAGTTAAATTCAACGGCAATAAAGAAGAATTCTTAGAAAAAATTCGTAAAGCTTTATATATGAGTAAAATTTGTTCATATGCTCAAGGTTTCGCTCAAATGCGTAAAGCAAGTGAAGAAAATGAATGGAACCTTAAATTAGGCGATCTTGCTATGATTTGGCGAGAAGGTTGTATCATCCGTGCACAATTCTTACAAAAAATTAAAGATGCTTATGATAATAATGCAGAATTACAAAACTTATTATTAGACCCTTACTTCAAAGGCATAGTTACTGAATACCAAGATGCATTAAGAGATGTTATTGCAACTGGTGTTCGCAATGGTGTACCAACACCTGGTTTCTCTGCAAGTGTAAACTATTATGATAGTTACCGTTCAGAAGATCTACCAGCTAACTTAATTCAAGCTCAACGTGACTATTTCGGTGCGCATACTTATGAACGTAAAGATAAAGAAGGCGTATTCCATACTCAATGGGTAGAAGAATAAACCTTTTTAAAATATAAAAATTAATATATTTTGATGAAGTAGTAGCAATTCAAGTTACTACTTCATTTTTTATAATTAAATGTGCAAACGATTGCACAAAATCATTGACTTCTTATTAATATATTTTTAATATAAGTGTATAGCTTACTTGTAAGCGCTTACCCATTTTAAAAAGAAAGTGTGGTTTCTCATGAGGACAACCATTAAAGATGTAGCTTCTGAGGCGAATGTATCCATCTCAACTGTTTCAAGAGTGATCCGTAATAACCCTAAGATCACTGAAGCAACTGCAAACAGAGTTAGAGAAGCGATGGACAAATTAGGATATATTCCAAACCAAGCTGCTCGCACATTAATTACAAATAAAACCTTAACAATTGGTTTAATTATTAAAAGTTCTTCCTCAGATGTAAGGCAAAATCCGTTTAATAGTGATGTGTTAAATGGCATTCATCAAGAATGTAATCGCCACGGCTATTCAACCAAAATGACGGTATCTGAACATTCAAATGAGCTATTTACTGAAGTTAAACAAATGGTTCAATCGCGAAGTGTAGATGGTTTTATACTCTTATATTCTAAAGAGAATGATGAAATAGAAAGACTTCTTCATGAACATAGTCTTCCTTATATAGTTGTTGGTAAACCACTTAACTACGATGATGTAATTCATATTGATAACGATAATATAAATGCTTCTCAACGATTAACAAAGTATTTATATGACTTAGGCCATAGACATATGCTTTTTCTCAAAGAGCCAGGAAATTTTGCGGTAACGAACGATAGGGAACTTGGTTTCAGAAATATTTGTGAGAAATTTAAAATTCAATATGCAGTTGAAGAAGCAGAGTCGCGACATTCAGTAAATAAGATTGTTGAACACTATTGCATTGAAGATCATCCCCTAAAACCTACTGTAATGATTACTTCTGATGCGATGTTAAATCTTCAAGTTCTTAGCGTTTTATATGATTACAACCTTCATATACCTGACACCATTCAAACTTGTACTTTTAATACATCTTTTTTGACTAAAAATGCAGCACCACCACAAACTAGCGTCTGCATTAACCCTGATTTGTTAGGTAAAAAAGCTGGCGCAACAATAATCAATTTATTGAAAGGTTTGCCTGTTTCATTTTCAAAAAAAGAAATAGAAACACATTTAGAAATTAGACAATCAACAAAAAATATAGCAAAGGAGAATGAATAATGACTAAAAATTGGTGGAAAGAAGCAGTAGCGTATCAAGTTTACCCAAGAAGCTTCAATGATAGTAATAATGACGGGATTGGAGATTTACCAGGTGTTATTGAAAAATTAGATTACTTAAAAGACTTAGGTATCGATGTGATTTGGCTAAGCCCTATGTATCAATCACCAAATGATGATAATGGATATGATATTAGTGATTATCAAGAAATTATGGATGAATTTGGCACAATGGAAGATTTCGATCGTTTGTTAAAAGGCGTACATGATAGAGGCATGAAACTCATTCTAGATTTAGTTGTCAATCATACGTCAGACGAACATCCATGGTTTATTGAGTCGAAATCAAGTAAAGATAATCCTAAAAGAGATTGGTATATTTGGGCTGACCCAAAACCTGATGGTTCTGAACCTAACAATTGGGAAAGCATCTTTAATGGTTCAACTTGGCAATTTGATGAAGTCACAGATCAATATTACTTCCATTTATTTAGCAAAAAACAACCAGATTTAAATTGGGATAATCCAGAAGTACGTGAAGCCGTGTTTGATATGATGAATTGGTGGTTTGAGAAAGGTATCGATGGCTTCCGAGTAGATGCAATTACGCATATTAAGAAAACGTTTGAAGCCGGTGATTTACCAGTACCTGAAGGAAAAAGATATGCGCCAGCATTTGAAGTAGACATGAACCAACCTGGTATTCAAGAATGGTTACAGGAAATGAAAGATGAGTCTTTAAGTAAATATGACATCATGACTGTAGGAGAGGCGAATGGTGTCAATCCAGATAATGCGGAAGAATGGGTCGGAGAAGATAAGGGTAAATTTAATATGATCTTCCAATTCGAACATTTAGGTTTATGGAGCACAGGCGACTCACAATTCGATGTTAAAGCGTATAAAGAAGTATTAAATCGTTGGCAAAAGACATTAGAGGGTGTGGGCTGGAACGCTTTATTTATTGAAAATCACGACCAACCACGTAG
Source organism: Staphylococcus sp. NRL 16/872 (assembly GCF_022815905.2). Taxonomy (NCBI): domain Bacteria; kingdom Bacillati; phylum Bacillota; class Bacilli; order Caryophanales; family Staphylococcaceae; genus Staphylococcus; species Staphylococcus sp. NRL 16/872. Next base: position 1,361,727 of record NZ_CP119327.1, read on the forward strand.
AGTATCTACATGGGGCAATGATACAGATTATTGGTATGAATCAGCTACTAGTCACGCAGTAGTTTATTTCTTACAACAAGGTACACCATTTATTTATCAAGGACAAGAAATTGGTATGACTAATTATCCGTTTGAAAGTATCGAAACCTTTAATGACGTTGCTGTTAAAAATGAGTACCAAATTGTAAAAGAACAAGGCGGAGACGTTACTCAATTATTAGATAAATATAAAATGGAAAATCGTGATAATTCACGTACGCCAATGCAATGGGATGATTCTACTAATGGTGGGTTTACTGAAGGTGAACCATGGTTCCCAGTCAATCCAAATTATAAAGAAATCAATGTAGAACAACAATTAGAAGATGAGAAATCCGTACTTAATTTTTATAAAAAATTAATTCAATTGAAGAAATCATACGATATTTATACTTATGGACAATTTGATTTAGTCGATGCCGATAATGAAGATGTGTTTGCTTATACGCGTAAATTAGATGGTAAAACAGTCGTCGTGGCAGGCAACTTAACAGATAAATCTGCACAATTATCATTAGCATTTGAAGTGGATAGTGAAGCAATTAAATTACACAACTATGATTGTCCGTTAAATGTAGCATCTCTCAAACCATTCGAAGCTTTTGTAGCTGAGATATAAGTGGTTGTATTGTTGCGATATTTGCGCAATGGCTACGCACACGCAATAATAAGAAAAAATAGGCGACAAGCCACACCACTAAAAAATCCCCTCACTACTCGCAATAGTGAGGGGATTAGTGTATAAGATGCACGAAGCTCTTGTTAATCGAATTATGACACTAGAGCGTAGAATATTGCAAATATATATACCTAATAAAGCGATTAATGAACTATAGTTAGTAGCTTGTTAATCGTACTTATCTTATTCAATAATTTATATATCGTAATCTTCTTGTTTAATAGGTAACCAAAGTTGAATTTTAGTGAATGGGTCCTCAAATGAGAAATCAAAAGGATAAATTTCTACATACAAGCTGTCTCGTTCATATGGTAAAGTGAGTTGTAAACTTGATTCTATATAATACCAAGCCTCATTAACTGCATAATCAATTTCACCTTTTAAATTGAATTTAGCATAATGTCTGCCCGGTAACAATCTACTTTCTAAATGTGCTGGATAGCGTTCACTTGGGACGCCAACAAATATTTCTACACCTTCGTCTAATGGGCAAGTTATGACAAATATCTCATATGGGCTTATATTATTATATCTTTTCAATTCTTTTAATCTACCATCGTTGAATAAATCTTCTAAAAAATCAGGGACTTTATATGGGTTAGATAAGTTATCCGCTTCAACAAATCGAGCATATCCAACTAATGGTATATCATCAGTATTGTCTAGTCTATATGGATAGGGTGCACGTTCAGTGGTTGTTAATTTAATATACAGTCGTTCTTGTAATTTTAACTCATCTTTTTTTGCAGATGCTTGAATAGGTGAGATACCATGAAAATCACTAAAATCATTAGCAAATTCATTCGAACTTGTATAATTGTATTTTTTAGCTACATCAACTAACCTTGAAGCACTTAGCATCATCTCTCTAGCTGCTGCAGTCATTTTTCTAGCATGTGCATAACTCTCTGGTGATTGTCCTACAATCATTTTAAATGATTGATCTAGATGGTAAGGAGAAAGACCAACGTAATCACTTAAATCTTGCAAATTAAACGGCTCTAATAAACGATCCTCAATATATACGATTGCCTGTTGTATCTGCTTGATAACGTCCAAAACTTTCACTCCAATAATTTTACAATCAATTAATACATATTTTACCTTATTTTATAAAAATATACACCTTAACGTGTGCTATCTTTAGAAACTTTTTCAAAAATTACTTAAAAAGGACAGAATATGAGTTCAAATCATCCAGATTCAAACATCATATTGTGTCCTCCTTTAAAAATAATATTGTAAATGAGTTTATTGAATATCGTCCCACCAATGATTTCCATCACGACTTAACAATAAATCACTTTCTAATGGACCATTCGTACCAGATTTATAATTAGGGAAGCATGATGGTTCATTCATTGACCATTCTTCTTGAATAACATCAACAAATTTCCAAGTTGATTTTAATTCTTCCCAATGAGTAAAGTTTGTCGCATCACCTTTAAGGCAATCGAATAATAGGTTCTCATATGCGTCCACAGTGTTCATTTTATCTTGAGCACTTAATGCATATGATAACTGTACAGGTTCAGTATCAATGCCTTGAATGTTTTTCTTAGCGTTTAGATGAAGTGACATACCTTCATTTGGTTGAATATTGATAACTAGTAAATTAGAATCAAGTAATTTATCAGTTTGATAATATAAATTCATAGGAACTTCTTTGAATTCAACTACAACTTGAATTGTTTTAGACTTCATTCGTTTACCTGTTCTAATATAGAATGGCACACCTGCCCAACGGAAATTGTCAATAGTTAAACGTCCTGAAACAAATGTAGGTGTATTTGAATCTTCAGCCACGCGATCTTCTTCACGATAAGCTTTTACTTCTTCACCGTTTATATAACCTCTATCATATTGTCCACGAACAAAGTTCTTTTTCACTTCTTCAGGCTTTAATTGTCTAAGTGATTTTAATACTTTAACTTTTTCAGCACGGATATCTTCACTTTTAAGACTAATAGGGGCTTCCATTGCTAATAAAGCGACCATTTGTAACATATGGTTTTGTACCATATCTTTTAAAGCACCACTTGACTCATAGTATCCACCACGATCTTCAACACCCAGTATTTCAGAAGATGTAACTTGTATATTAGAAATATATTTATTATTCCATAATGGTTCAAACATGGCGTTTGAGAAACGTAACACCTCGATATTTTGTACCATATCTTTACCAAGATAATGGTCAATACGATAAATTTCTTCTTCTTTGAATGATTGACGAAGTTGATTATTTAATCGTTCAGCTGATTTCAAGTCGCTACCAAATGGTTTCTCAATAACAAGACGTTTAAAGCCGGTTGTTTCAGTAAGACCCGATGATTTTAAATAATCAGAAATAATACCAAAGAATTGAGGTGCCATCGCTAAGTAGAACAAGCGATTACCTTTTAATTGATATTGAGTATCTAACTGATTAGAAAAATCTAATAAAGCATGATAACTTTGTTCATCACTAACATCATGTTTGAAGTAATAAACATGTTCCATAAATTCATTAATTTGAGTAGTATCTTCAACGTGCGATTGAATAGATGCTTTCACTTGTTCACGGAAAATTTCATTCGTGTAATCTCGACGTCCAATTCCAATAATAGCGATATGTTCATCTAAATTATCTTGTTGAAATAAGTGGAATAAAGACGGAAATAACTTTCTATGACTTAAATCTCCAGTAGCCCCGAAGATAGTAATTAAACAAGGGATGTGTTTCGTTTGTTTACTCAAGTTCAAAACCTCAATTCTTTAATAGCTATGATTTATTTATTATAAAATAAATTAATAGTACTTCCTATATTTTTGCTTTAAATAAGTATTAAGTTCATATTTTCATTCGAAACGTATAACGCACAATTTAATATATTATAAATATCATTATACCTTAAACCGATTTGAATTTATTTATTTTATTTCTTATTATAACAATCACTTCTACATATGATAAAATATATTGAAGAAAAAGGAGGCATATGCATGGAAGTGACATTTTTTGGAACGAGTGCAGGATTACCAACTAAAGAAAGAAACACTCAATCCATTGCTTTAAATCTTGAGCCATATTCAAATGCAATTTGGCTTTTCGATGTTGGCGAGGGAACACAACATCAAATTTTACATCATTCAATTAAACTAGGAAAAGTTGATCATATTTTTATCACGCATATGCACGGCGATCACATTTTTGGTTTACCTGGATTATTAACAAGTCGTTCGTTTCAAGGTGGAGAAGACAAACCGCTAACTATTATTGGACCTAAAGGTATACGAGCTTATATTGAAACCTCACTAAAATTATCCGAATCACATTTAAACTATCCAACAACATTTATTGAAATTGATAATAATTTTACATATCATCATAAAGGTTTTTCAGTTTCAGCTAAGTTATTAAATCATGGCATACCTTCCTATGGTTACCGTATAGAATCACCTACAACACCAGGTACAATTGATGTTCAGGCATTAAAAGCGATTGGTTTAGAACCCGGTCCGAAATATCAAGAAGTTAAAATTTATGATACTTTTGAACACAATGGACAAGTATTTAATTCTAATGACTTTAAAGGACCTGCTAAACCAGGACCCGTAATTTCAATCTTCGGAGATACTAAACCTTGTAAAAATGAAGTAACTATTGCTCGGGATGCAGAAATAATGATACACGAAGCAACCTATATAGAAGGCGACAAAACATTAGCTAACAACTATCATCACAGTCATATCGACGATGTTTTCTCTTTAATTAGACAAGCCAACGTAAATAGAAGTCTAATTACTCATTTAAGCAATCGTTATAATTTCGAAGATATCGACAAAATAAAAATTGAGTTAAAACAGTTAGAAGATACACCAAACTTCGAATTTGTAAAAGACTTTGAAACTTATAAAATTTAATTATTTAATGAAAAACCCTATCCATATAACAAAAGAGGATAGGGTTTTTTACAAAATTTTAATATTAGTGATTTTCGTTTTTAGAAAGTTCCATACTTCTCTCAACAGCAGCATTTAAGCAATCTTCAAAAACACCTTTAATATCATGTTCCGATAGTGCATTTAAACCCGCCTGAGTAGTGCCGCCTTTAGAAGTAATATTTTTACGTAATTGTTCCATACTTAAATCAGAACGTTCAATCATTTTACTTGTTCCAATAATTAGGTTTTTTATTGACTCTTCAACTTGACCTCTTTCAAGACCTAATTCAGTTCCAGCTTTAACATACTGTTCAAATACATGATATAAGAAAGCAGGACCACTCCCAGTAATGGCAGTTACTTGATGTAAGTGATCTTCATCAACTTCGATTACAGAACCAAATGCATTAACTAATTCAATCACTTCTTCTTTAGATTTAGGCCCAAAGTTCCCTGAGAAGCTAATACCTGTTACTGAATGACCAACTTGCGCATTAGTATTAGGCATTATACGTGCAATAGGGTTAGATACTTGAAGTTGTTCATGAATATAGTTAATTGGTAAACCAGCCATAATGGAAATAAATCGATTTTCATCTGTAATATGCGGTTGAATTCTTTTTGCTACTTCTTCAAAATCGTAAGGTTTAGTTCCTAAAAATACATAATCCGCATCTTTTAATAATGCTTCATCATCATAACTGTATTCCACACCTAACTCTTCAGCAAATTGTTTAAGCCTCTCTTCGTTTGACTTATTAGTTAAATAGATATCATTTGAATTAAGCGTTTTAGAATTGATAATTCCTTTAAAAATCGCTTGTGCCATATTACCAGCACCATAAAATACTAATTTCATTAACAACATCACCCTCGCAATATTTTTATACCACCATAGTAACATATAAGAGGCACTTATTTTTAAGAATAAAAATTTAGTGCCTCTATACGCATGAGCTTTAGCTCAGGTGACCCTCTGCAAGAACTCTTTTTCACAAAAAAAGATAGTTCGACTATACGCATGAGCTTCAGCTCAGGTGATCCTTTAAGTTTATTTTTAGAATAAAAATTTAGTATCACTATATGAATGCTTTATTTTCAAAATAAATAACGCTTAAATCCCCAATTTATTTATAAATACTTAAAAATAAGTTACTATAATTATAAAATTTATAAAGGAGTTCAAAATATGATTGGTCAGCATTATATTGTCACTGGAGGCACAAGTGGGCTAGGTTTAGAAATAGTTAAACAGTTACTAGAAAAAGGTGTATTTGTTACAGTAATAGCAAGAAATGAGTCAAAATTTAATGATATTGATTTTGGTTCATATCAATCTAAAGTGACTATGGTTCATTGTGACTTACAAAATAGGGAAGCCATCGCTAATATAACCTCTACCATTAAATATCCAATTAATGGATTGATTTACAGTTCAGGGTTAGGCTATTTTAAATCAGTTACGCATCATTCTACTGAAGAAATGATTGAAACTTACGATGTGAACTTAATTAGTTTCAATCTACTTTACAATGTATTGCGACCTTACTTTTCAAAAAATGCATCAATCGTTAGTATTTCAAGTCAGGCCGCTTTTGTTACACAAGCCAATGCTGCACATTATGGCGCTTCTAAAGCTGCTCTTAATGCGGTTTTAAATGCTTTACGCATTGAAGAATCTCAATTTCATTTTATGGCAGTGAATCCGGGACCAATCAAAACACCATTCCACGAAAAGGCTGATCCAAGCTTAAAATATGCCCAAAAATATGAAACAGTAATGATTGATCCTCAACAATTAGCTAAAGATATCTTGATAGGCATCATTAAACGAAAAAGAGAAATTAACCAACCGAAGTGGATGCACTCTTTACTTAAAATTTACCAGTTGGCTCCAAGAACATTTGAACAATGGTTAACCCCTTTATTTAAAAATAAAAGCTAAAGTTAAGGAGGAATTTTCATGATTTGTTGTGTGAATAAACATGTCAAATATGCTGTTGAAAACTTGCAAACCATTGCACCACAAACTGTTTTTGAATTCAAAGACTTATTAGGAGATTCATATTATCACTCTTTAGAAAATAGTGAACAAGAATTTATAGAATTTAAATTTCATGAGTTAATTTTAAGAGGGGAAATAATGAATGTATCAATTTTAGATGCTGAAGATGAAAAAATGCTTCATTATATTAAAAATTATTAATAATAACAATTACATACAAACATGGCTATATAACAAAATCTATAACGTTTTTAGATTGAATTTTATAAATAATGGTCAAAACCAGAACATCATATTAAAGTTGTAAATATTTTTATAAAAAATACACCTCTAATAAAGGTAATTTATAACCGATATTAGAGATGTATTGAATTACAATGTAATATAACTGGTTATGATGGGCATAGAAAGTCACATCTTAACATGTTTATAATAGATGGTTTTGAATTAAATTATTCATCTAAATCTGGATTAAATGCTCTTTGATTAGGATCACTATCAGCACCTACAGTAGGAGTAGAACCACCTGCTTCTGGATTACCTAAATCTGTTCCTCCTGGAGAATAATAATGTCCATCACTACCTTTAGTTGCTCCTTGATAAGGGTTTGGGTTTTCTTTATTAGATGCTTCGTTAAAAATTTTCATAGCATATTCAGCATTACTCAAACCATTATGTTCTGAACGACTTTCTTCTTGTAATCTTTGATTGGCTTCAGCTTGTGTTTCTGGTCTATTATTTGAGTAGTTTGCAGTATTAGCTGTACTATTATTTGGAAGATATTCATTTGTAGATTTTTCATTTACATTTTGGGAAGTATTCACTTCAGAAGTGTTTATTTCAGAATTATTTACCTCAGAAGTATTTTGTGAAGCTTTACTTTTTTCTTTTTTAGATACATTATCTTTTTCTTTGTTTTCATCACTTTTACTTACTTTCTTGTCTTTCTTTTGTACTTGTTCTTGCTTCGAAGTCTTATTATCTGCTTCTTGACTACAACCAGTTAATAATAAACTTATTGCCAAACTTGAAACTCCTAAGTATTTAATTTTCATTTACTATCTCCTTATGACTATTGTTTTGAAATATTTTAGGTTAATATTTGAATAATTATATTATAACTATAAATAGTCTGAAAATAATATAATATTTTAAAATTTTTCTATAAACTTATATGTAAAAAAAGTTCTTCGGCATAACATACCTCAGAACTCAATGAATCAATTTTTATTACATGTTTATTTTTATTTAAAAATGCATCCAAATACTAATAATACTAAAGCAACTGTTGTTATGAGTTTAGAGTTAGGTTGTTTACCGGTTACTGTTAAAATAATTCAAAGTATTATCGCATCAATATTTTAGAAATATTTATAGTGTAGGGAAATAGGGAGATAATAATAATGCTAATAAAAAATCGGAATAGCCGTTTGTAGTAAACGAAGAGCTATTCCGATTTTTCATTTATTTTACTTTGTATTTAGATGTTGGGTATATTCTAGATTTTTCACACGTTCACGTGCTGCTTTTATACGATCAAGACTGACAGTTTTTTTATAATTTTCAACATTATCTTTCAATTGATCTACAGAACTAGCGCCAACAATAATTGAACCAAGTGCATCGTGAGAAGTTAGATATTCAAAAGAAAGGGCACTTAAATTGCTTTCAATTTCTTTTATTGAAGCAAGCGTCTCACCTAATTCGTGATAATCATAATCAAATATACCTTCTTTAAACTTTTCATCTAAAATGTCCACACTTTTAGAAGTAAGTAATCCTTTAAAAACAGGACCCCGCGCTAATACTTTTACATGTTGAGCATGGATATCATTTAATAACTTTTCTGGACGATTATCAATTAAATTAAATTGAGACATAATTGTTTCAATTTCGCTGTGTTTTAAATAATAATCAATAACATTTGGACGTATTGAAGAAATACCATAAGCTCTAATAATACCTTCTTGTTTAAGTTCATTAAATGCGCTAATTGTTTCATCAAGGGGATCATCAATCGTTCCACCATGTAATTGGTATAAATCTAAATGATCTAATCCAAGACGCTGTAAAGAGCCTTTAACGCTTTCTTTAATATATTTTTTAGAAGGATCCCATGTTGTACTGCCATCTTCAAGAGGGCGGTTTCCAACTTTGGTACCAATCACAATATCTTCTCTATCTTGATATTTTTTTAAAGCTTTTCCAACAATCTCTTCATTTACACCACGATCATAAATGTCAGCAGTATCGAAATAAGTGATACCTTCGTCAATAGCACTCTCAATAATTGGTTCCGCTTCTCGATAATTTGTACCTAAACTCATACATCCTAAACCTAACTCCGAAATTTCTATGCCGCTTTTTAATATATTCTTTTGCATGTCCAATCTCCTTTCGATACACTTTAAGTAACGCATTCATCTTATCAATTTATATAAAGAATTAAAAGGGACGTGAATATAATGGAATTTAATGAAAAAACTTTTGATAGAACCGTGATTTATAATGGTAAAATTATTGATTTAGAAATTCATGATGTAGAACTACCAGATGGTAAAACATCTAAGAGGGAGATTGTTAACCATAATGGTGCAGTAGCTGTTTGTGCGATTACTCCTGAAAATGAAGTACTCTTAGTCAAACAATACCGAAAACCTATCGAAAAACCATTACTCGAAATTCCAGCTGGCAAACTAGAAGAAGATGAAGAAAGGGAAGAAGCAGCTAAACGTGAACTGGAAGAAGAAACAGGATATATTGCTAATGATTTAGAGTTTATTACTCATATGTATGGATCACCCGGCTTTTCTAATGAAAAATTATCAATTTATTTCTCAGATAACTTAAGTGAAGGAGAAATGAACTTAGATGATGATGAATTTGTAGAACTTCACAAAGTACCAATTGATAAAATCAAAGATCTACTTGACAGCGACGAAATCGAAGATGCCAAAACAATCATTGGCTTACAGTATATATTATTAAATTATAATCATTCTAAATAACATCCATTTTAAACTTGCCTTTTATTGAGAATATTGTTAATTTAGTAAGTGAGATATTATCACTTTAAAATGATTATAATTATTAATAGAGGAGTGTCGCTCCCATGGAAGAACGATTAAACAGAGTAAAACAACAATTACAACAATCATCTTACAAATTAACACCTCAACGTGAGGCAACGGTTCGTGTTCTAATTGAAAATGAAAAAGATCATCTTAGTGCTGAAGATGTCTACTTAAAAGTTAAAGACAAAGCACCTGAAATTGGATTAGCCACTGTATATAGAACATTAGAGTTATTAGCAGAATTAAAAGTGGTAGACAAAATTAATTTTGGAGATGGCGTAGCACGTTTTGATTTGAGAAAAGAAGGTGCCAAACATTTTCATCATCATCTTGTATGTATGGAATGTGGTAAAGTAGATGAAATTCACGAAGACTTACTACCTCAAGTAGAAGAACGTGTTGAATCAGAATATAATTTCAGAATTTTAGACCATAGATTAACATTTCATGGCGTTTGTGCTGAATGTCAAGCTAAAGGGAAATAATTTAGTTAATTTGAGCGAATTTAAACGTCGGAGTGAAACAAGCACATAGAATTTGTTTCACTCCATTTTTCTATATAAATGAAGGTGGAAATATGAATACGATTATTGAAGAATATTTGAAATTTATACAGATTGAAAAAGGATTAAGTGAGAATACAATCGGTGCCTATAGAAGAGACTTAGCTAAATACGATGCTTATATGAAAGAGCATAAAATTGCCCATATCGATTTTATTGACCGACAAGTAATTCAAGAATGTCTCGGCCATTTTATTGACGAAGGTGCGTCATCAAAATCAATTGCTCGTTTTATCTCAACCATTCGCAGTTTTCACCAATTTGCATTACGTGAAAAATATGCAGCTAAAGATCCAACTGTATTGATTGAAACACCTAAGTACGAGAAAAAACTACCTGATGTATTAGAAGTAAAGGAAGTAGAGCAACTTCTTGAAACACCTGATTTAAATAAAAATAATGGTTATCGTGACCGTACAATTTTAGAACTTTTATATGCCACAGGTATGCGTGTATCAGAATTAATCAATATAGAAATTGAAGACATCAATTTAATAATGGGATTTGTTAAAGTCTTCGGGAAAGGGCATAAAGAAAGAATTATACCTTTAGGAGATACAGTAATTGAATTCTTAGATACTTATTTAGAAAAAGTACGTCCTCAATTATTCAAAAAGACAATGACTAATGTATTATTTCTTAATATGCATGGCCGACCTTTGACACGCCAAGGTATTTGGAAAATGATTAAACAATATGGTTTAAAAGCTAACATCAATAAAACGTTGACGCCTCACACACTTCGTCATTCATTTGCTACACATTTACTTGAAAATGGGGCTGATTTACGTGCGGTACAAGAAATGTTAGGACACTCTGATATTTCTACAACTCAACTTTATACGCACGTTTCTAAATCTCAAATACGTCAAATGTATAACCAGTTTCATCCAAGAGCTTAAATATTGTAATGATAAAGAAGTATAATGCATTTATATTTCTTTATTTTTTTTATTTAAAATCGCATGTTGTCTAGCAGCAATTACTTCACTGCGATCTCTCCGCAAGTGGTGATGTACGATGTAATCATCTTTGACTACAAATTCATTAAATTCATAATCTGGCATTTCAGTATAGATTTTATTTTCAAATTGCTTGTTAATAGGTAACTTTATAGGAGTAAATTGTTCATGTTGTGCAATCTTTTCAATTTGAGTATTTAATAATGCTTCATATTTTTCTTCCTGTAAACCAACACTAGATTTATCTTTAGCATTTTGAAATGTGATTAATGCTTTTTTACAACTTTTTAATGCTCCAATATAATTCTCTCTTCTATAATGATACATAGCAGTAGTAAACAATATAAGGCTTACAATTGCTTCATTTTTAGAAAAATAAGGATTAGCTTTCCAAGCATCTTCTAAAATATCATGACATAAAAAATAATGTTGATGCTTATGAAATTGATAATAAAAATCAATTAATGCGTGTTCCATTCTACTTCAACCTCAATTTAAATGTTTATGATATTCATGCTATAATACTTTAGTAAATTATGCACGACAGAGAATTAATATAAGGACGATAATTATGTATGAAGTTAAGTTAGATGCCTTTAATGGCCCTCTAGATTTATTATTACATTTAATACAAAAGTACGAAATTGATATTTATGATATACCGATGAAAGCTTTGACTGAACAATATATGCAGTATGTACATGCAATGAAACAGTTAGAAATCAATGTAGCAAGTGAATATTTAGTTATGGCTTCAGAACTCTTAATGATTAAAAGTAAGTTACTGTTACCTCAACATGAAACAGTAGATGAGTTAGAAGAGGACCCACGTGAAGACTTAGTAGGAAGATTAATTGAATATCAAAATTATAAAGAATATACGATGTTATTAAATGATAAAAAAGAAGAACGTGAATTATACTTTACAAAACATCCTACCGATTTATCTCATCTTGAAAAAGATACTACTTGGGACAGTAACCAAACGATAGATTTAACAGATTTAATTGTTGCTTATCAACGTGTTAAAAGTAGAGTGGCTTTGAATACACCAAAAACAGTGGAAATTACAAAAGAGTCTTTCACAATACAACAAGCTACTGAAAAAGTATCACAGCAATTACAAAGTAAAGCTTCATTAAATTTCTTTAGCTTATTTACATTTCATGAGCCTATCGAACATGTAGTGACACATTTTTTAGCTATTTTAGAAATGTCAAAAGCTGGTTTAATCAATATAGAGCAAACTAAAAGTTTTGACGACATTAACATCATTAGAGGAGTGAATTTCAATATTGGGTAATATAGGAATTTTAGAAGCATTATTATATACGGCAGGCGATGAAGGCCTTGAAGCTTCTCAGTTAGCTGAAATTCTGGATATCGATTTAAATGCTTTATCCAATCTTATTGAGTCATTTCATTCAGAAGGACTTGCTATCCAAAAATATGGAAATATTTATATTTTAACTTCAAAAAAAGAAGCTGCTTCATATATAGAACAGTTGGTTGAACAGAAATCTAATATGAAACTTTCTCAAGCTGCTATGGAAACTTTATCTATTATTGCTTATAATCAACCTTTAACTAGAAGCGATATAGAATTAATTAGAGGAATCAATTCAGATGGTGCTGTTCGTACTCTTATCGCACGCGGGTTAATAGAAGCTAAAGACAATGAACAATCGCGAAGCCATCTTTTAAATACGACTGATTTATTTTTAAATGTATTTGGACTTGAAAAAATTGAAGATTTACCAACTACTGAGGAAGATGAAGAAGAAATGGAAGATTTCTTCAGTAACCTTGTAAATCAAAAAGGAGACTCAAAATGAGCAAAGAATTAGAAAGATTACAAAAAAGAATTGCTAATAGTGGTTATACGTCACGCAGAAAAGCTGAAACTTTAATTGCTGATGGAAAAGTAAAAGTAAATGGGGAAGTAGTAACTGAGCTTGGTACAAAAGTGAAACCATCAGATACAGTAGAGGTTGAAGGCATTAAAATTGAACAAGAAGATAAAATGTATATTTTATTTTATAAACCAACTCAAGTTATTACAAGCGTTTCAGATGATAGAGGACGTACAGTAGTAACTGATTACTTCGATGACTTAGAAACACGTATTTATCCAGTTGGACGCTTAGATTATGATACATCTGGATTATTACTGTTAACGAATGATGGGGAATTCACTAACTTAATGACTCATCCGAGATATCATATTCAAAAAAAATATGTAGCTAAGTTAAAAGGTTACCTTATGCGCGAAGAAGTAAAAGCATTGGAGCACGGTATTGAACTTGAAGACGGCTTCACACAACCAGCACAAGTTAAAGTCAAAAAACAAGATAAAGAGAAAAATACGACACTTGTAGAAATTACTATTAGCGAAGGACGTAACAGACAAGTAAGACGCATGTTTGAGCATTTCGGTCATAAAGTTGATAAATTAACCAGAATCGAGTTTGGTAATTTAAATCTAAAAGGTTTAAATGCAGGTGAGGGTAGAGTTTTATCTCCTCATGAAGTAAAAGTTCTAAGACATATGGCTGAAAACGGAAAATAAAATTATTTCTAATTCAAATATCAAATGAAATTAATTACACAAAATTTCATTTGATATTTTTTTCACAATATAACCACTAACTAGAGATTTGAACAGTGCTATGTGCTATAATATATAGAGTAAGAGCATGTGTAGGAGGTAGAGAGCAAAATGACGAATGAAATTTTAATTGTAGACGATGAAGATAGAATTAGAAGATTATTAAAACTCTATTTAGAAAGAGAATCGTTTACTATCCATGAAGCAAGTGATGGTAAAGAGGCTTATAACCTTGCCATGGAAAATGACTATGCGTGCATTCTATTGGACTTGATGCTTCCAGAAATGGATGGAATTGAAATGGCATCTAAATTGCGTGAGCATAAAGATACACCTATTATAATGCTTACAGCTAAAGGAGAAGAAACGAATAGAGTGGAAGGTTTTGAATCAGGTGCAGATGATTATATTGTTAAACCATTTTCACCGAGAGAAGTTGTTTTAAGAGTTAAAGCCCTATTACGTAGAACTCAATCTTCAAAACCAGAACAAAGTGAACCTCACGCAAGAGATATTATTGAATTTAATCACTTAATTATTGATAATGACGCTCATCGTGTATTAGCTGATAACCAACAAGTTAATTTGACGCCTAAAGAATATGAATTGCTTATCTACTTGGCTAAAACACCTAATAAAGTATTTGATCGTGAACAACTTCTTAAAGAGGTTTGGCACTATGAATTTTATGGAGATTTAAGAACTGTTGATACTCATGTAAAACGCTTAAGAGAAAAATTAAATCGCGTTTCTGCAGATGCTGCTCAAATGATTCAAACTGTTTGGGGTGTTGGTTATAAATTTGAGGTAAAAACAAGTGACGAACCGACTAAATAGTGTAGTAATAAAACTGTGGTTAACTATTATTTTTATAGTGACGACAGTTTTAATTTTATTAAGTGCAGCCTTAATCACATTTATACAATATTACTATACACAACAAACGGAGAATGAAATCAGATCAGATGCTTCTAAAATCAGCCATTTAGTTGAGCAAGCAGATAATAAACAATTAGCCATTAAACATAGCCAGCAACTTATCGATGGATCTGGTGGCGTAATTTTTATGGCTGATAAAGATATGAAACCAAAAACTTCAAACACACCACTTAAAAATAAAATGTTACAAGAAATCCATAATAATAGTCATTTCTATCAAGTGTTTACTAAAGGTGAATCAGCTACTCAAAATGTAACAATAAACGATAATGGAAACTCTCGATCATATATACTATTAGGTTATCCTATGCAATCACAAAGTCATAGTAACTCTAAGTATAGCGGTGTTTTTATTTATCAAGATTTAAAATCAATTGAAGACACCAATAATGCAATTACCATTATTATATTAATTACTGCTATTATTTTCTTAGCAATTTCAACCGTATTTGCTTTCTTTTTATCTAATAAAATAACTAAACCTTTACGACAACTTCGTACTCAAGCATTTAATGTATCAAAGGGAGATTATTCTCAAAAAACAACTGTTTCAACTAAGGATGAAATTGGAGAATTATCACGTACTTTTAATCAAATGAGTTATCAAATACGTAAACATGTAGAAGCAATTTCAACTCAAAGAAATATTCGCGATAGCTTAATTAATTCTATGGTAGAGGGCGTATTGGGCTTAAACGATAATAGAGAAATTATATTATCTAATAAAATGGCAGATGATATTATCCCAACTATTGATCAAACGACACACCATAATATTGAAAAACAGATTGAAACTACATTTGCATCTAAAACAACTGAATTCCAAGAATATGAATTTAATGGTAAATTTTATGTGTTTATTATGAGCTATATTCGACGTATTCAACAAGATGGACGCAGTGGAATTGTAGTTATCATTAGAGATATGACAAATGAACATAATCTTGACCAACTGAAAAAAGATTTTATTGCCAATGTATCACACGAATTACGTACACCTATTTCATTATTACAAGGTTATACGGAGTCAATTGTAGATGGTATTGTAACAGAACCTGATGAAATTAGAGACTCTCTCTCAATTGTCTTAGATGAAACAAAACGACTTAACCGTCTAGTTAATGAACTGCTTAATGTAGCACGTATGGATGCTGAAGGTTTAACAGTTAATAAAGAAATACAACCTATTACACCCTTATTATCCAAAATACAAATGAAATATCGACAACAAGCCCAAGATTTAGAAATCCACATGGATTTACTCCCGTCCATTGATGAAGAACCGTGGGAATACGATGCAGATCGTATCGATCAAGTACTAACTAATTTAATTGACAATGCCACTCGTTACACTAAACCAGGTGACAAAATTAATATCACATCTTCGGTAGATGATAATTATCAAATATTAAATGTAAATGATACAGGTAGTGGTATCGCACCTGAACACCTTGACTTAGTATTTGATAGATTTTATAAAGTAGAAGCTTCAAGAACACGTGGTAAACAAGGTACTGGTTTAGGACTGTTTATTTGTAAAATGATTATTGAAGAACATGGTGGTACTATTTCAGTAGAAAGTAAATTAGGTGAAGGAACTACCTTTGTTATTAAATTACCAAAACCTAAATAAACGTTAATTTTACTCAAATGAGCCTATTACATTATTAAATGTAATAGGCTCATTACACATTTTAGCAGTAACTAACTGTATTGAAATTGTGCTTAAATCAAGAATTTTTAAATCTAGTCATCCTTTTCAGCTAATAAGTCCAAACATAAAAACTTTCGAAAAGAAAATATACAGACAAAGCGAGTGGAGGTTAGGCTATGAAATCTTTTTATTAAATAAAGATTTCTGTTTCACTCTCAATTGGGTTTAAATTTGAAGTGAGCAAGTGTATTGCACAAAGTTTTTCTTTATTGTAATATTTAATTTAAATTAATAAATTATGAAATTCATCTTCGGGGTAGGGTGAAAGTCCCAACCGGCAGTAAATTAAGCCTGCGACCCGCTTCATTGAAGTGGCTGATTCAGTGTAAATCTGAAGCCGACAGTATAGTCTGGATGGGAGAAGATGGAGGTTTTTTGTTGCGCAAAATTATCCTCCTATTCTATGTAAGATGAATGGAAGGAGAAAATTGAATATGCAACAAAATAAACGTCTTATTACTATAAGTATGCTAAGTGCAATCGCTTTTTTATTAACATTTATAAAATTTCCATTGCCATTTTTACCACCATACTTAACATTAGACTTTAGTGATGTACCTACACTATTAGCTACTTTTACGTTTGGACCACTAGCGGGTGTCATAGTAGCCTTAGTAAAAAATATACTAAATTTCATTTTTAATATGGCAGATCCGGTAGGTCCTATTGCCAACTTCCTAGCTGGTGTGAGTTTCTTATTATCTGCTTACTATGTGAGTAAGAAAAAATATCGTCACTCTACTCGCTCTTTAGTTATTGGTCTAACTGTAGGTACGATTGTTATGACATTTGTTCTAAGTATCTTAAATTACTTTGTCTTGATACCATTATATGGCATGATTTTTAACTTAGGCGATGTTTTCACAAATTTAAAAATTATAATTTTATCTGGAATCATTCCTTTTAACATCATTAAAGGGGTTATCATTTCAGTTATTTTTATGCTTTTATATAAACGTTTAAAGAGAGTACTTCAATAGAATACAAATTGACGATAATTTATATAAGTTTGTCGATAGAAAAGCTGGAACTAATACAGTTCCAGCTTTTTAAATCATGTTAAAGAAGTGTCTATATATAAAAAGCCGACAAAGTATAAAACTTTGTCGGTCATCTATGGTTTAATGATATAATTAATTTAAATTTACTATTCAAATTTTAATGCGTCGCCATCAAATGGTTCCTCTTCGATTTTAATTGAATCTGTTGGACAACCTTCAAGAGCGTCTTCCATATCTTCATATAATTCTTCTGGTACTTCTGCAGTACCTTGATTATCATCAAGGATTACGAAAGCAATACCTTCGTCGTCATAATCATAAATATCCGGTGCTGCTGCGCCACATGCACCACAAGCTATACAGGTATCCATATCAACGATTGTATACTTTGCCAATTTCTTCGCCTCCTTTGATAAAAATGCTACACTAGTATAACAAATGTTAATTTAGACATCGATTATTTTAATTTAAAATTACAAGTTTCATAAAGTGAGGATTCACCTATGTACGATATCTTTTCATATGCGTATAAACACACATTTAATTATAAAACTGATAAAAGTATTTATAATATATTATCTGGAAAAAAATCGCATCAAACATTTTTTGATGCTTGTTCTCAACAACTTTTATCATTATATCACAGTTTTCCTAAATTAAAATATCCGTCTTTTGAGCGATATATTCAAAAATATGAAAGTAGCCATATTCAATTGAAAATTCATCCTCGATATACATATGATAGTTTAATTAGTACTTATAGCTGTATTCAATTATTAGTACAATCAATAACTCAGTATATTAATAACAAATTAAATTTTGTACCAATTTCACAACAGTTAAGGGTTCAACAACGAGTTAAACAGGTATATTCAGACATAGTAAAACATGATTTAATAAACGATTTCCAAGATGAATTATGTCAGTTATTCCACTTTATTTATACTAAAAATAATAATCAATGTTATATCCATTATTACTTACAAGGTTATGATGAGCCAATGTATACGCGTCAACAAGTGAGTTTGATTGAAGATATGCCTATAACTGATTTATTTACGTTAGAGCTAAATGATTTAGTGGAACTTATGTATGCCCTAGAACAAAAAGAACAGTTTCCAATACTTTCTAAGTTAATCATATTACCACCTTTATTAAATAAAACGGCATTATCACATCAACAATTGCTTCGAGGAATTACAATGGATGAAGCTGCAGTAATACAAAATGTAAAAATTAATACTATAGAGGACCATGTATTGGAGTTATTTATAAAAGGATATTTACATGTGTATACGGATTACGTTGATGAAAATTTAATTACTGATTTTGAAAAGTTTTACATTGATAATAGAGGTGAACGTTTGAAAATATATAAAAATCAATTCGAGCAATTATCATATTTTCAAATCAAATTAATTATTGTAGGTATTGAAAGAGGTGATATTAGTGTTGAAAGATAAACTAAAAGAATGGTTTGGGTATGATGCTTTTAATCCAGGCCAGCGTGAAATAATAGAAAGTATTCTTGAAGGGCAACACACATTAGGTGTTCTGCCAACTGGGAGTGGGAAAAGTTTATGTTATCAATTTCCTACTTATATGAACAAGCAACCCACACTCATTATTTCTCCGCTAATATCATTAATGGATGACCAAGTTATGCAACTGAAAGCGCAAGGAGAAAAGCATGTCAGTTACATTCATTCAGGTATGGAAGAGCAAGAAAAGAAAGAAAATATAAATTTATTAAAGAGAAGTCGGTTTATATTTTTAAGTCCAGAATTTTTATTACAATCGAATCATTTTGAACTAATCAAGAAAATTAATTTCGGTTTGATTGTTTTAGATGAAGCACATTGTTTATCAGAGTGGGGGTATGATTTCCGACCTCATTATGCTTTAGTAGGACAAATTACCCAATTCTTTAAAAGTGCCACTATTTTAGCACTCACAGCTACAGCACCGCCGCATTTAACCGAAGATCTAGAAACAATTTTAAATATAAAATTTACAACAATTAAAACAACAATGAATAGAGAGAATATCTCTTTTTCTCACTTAAATTTTGCGAATGATGACGAAAAAATAACTTGGTTACTTGATTTCTTAGAAACTTCAGGACCAACAATTATTTATGTTTCTTCAAAGAAAATGTGTTTTGAATTGGCTAGTCTTATTTATAAACGAGGTTATTTAACCGGAATTTATCATGGTGATTTATCTTATCAAGAACGTCAAACTGTTCAACAGCAATTCATTAATAATTTTATTCCTGTTATTGTTGCAACAAGTGCCTTTGGTATGGGGGTTAATAAAAAGGATATTCGTACTGTGATACATTTTCACTTATCAACAAGTCCGTCAAATTACTTACAAGAAATCGGCAGAGCGGGAAGGGATGGCAAACAAAGCCAAGCCATTAGTCTTTTTCAACCAGATGACAGTTTTATTCTTGAAACGCTGTTATTTAACGATGCAATTTTAGTTGAAGATGTAGAAGCTTATGATTTAGGTGCCTTTTTACCTCCTAATAAACAAGAAATATTAGAAATTTTGCATCAAAGATACTCAATTATGCAGCTTAAGCATATTTTCAAACTATCTTTAGTGCGTAAGAAACTAGGCTATCAGCGTATGATTGGCTATACTAGTTTAGACCAATGTCGAAGAAGCTATTTACTGGAGTTTTTTGGAGAAGTACCTTCTAAACCCGCCCAATGTTGTGATATTGATACTAACTTAACACCTATTAATCATTTTAATAGAAAGAAAGTGAAGAGAAAATTTGAGTATAATGAAAAGCTAAAAAATTTATTCAAACATTAAGTGCTTTTCTTTACTATAATATTTTATACAGGCTATAATTATACTAACAAATGTTTTATAAAAACATTAAAAATGATACATATTTGCTGCATTCGAGGGTATAAGTAATGTGACAATTAAATAATTGAAAAGAAAGGATGTTAATTGTGTCTAAAAACAATTTTAGAGATGACTTCGAAAAAAATCGTCAGTCAATTGACTCAGACGATCAATTCGAACATACAAATCAAAATTCTGATGAATCTATTGATGATTTTGATAATCAATCAGATCAACAATTTCCACCAAGAAATTCTCAAAGACGTCAAAGAAGACGTAATCAAGCTACAAATCGTAGTAAAAAATTTGATGATCAACCAAATGAACCCAATAATGAAGGATCATTAGATGATCGCTACGATGAAGAATCTTTCGAAGAAGTACATAATGATCACTTTGACAATGAAGCAGATAACTCAAAAAGAAATCATCGCAATAATGAAAGACATTCTAATAAATCTGATGAATTTGAAGAAGATCGTTTAAATGATAATGATCGTCGTCATCGTGATTTTGATCAAGTAGAAGATGGGCATAGAAACCGTAAAAATACTAAAAGAAATCATCAACACGATGAAAATATTGAAAATAAACAAAATGAACGCTCAGATAAAGGTAAAGACGCTGCAATTGCTGGTGGCGCTGGTGTTGCCGGAGCTGCTGGGGCTGCAGCTGGTCGTAATAAAAATAATAAGAAAAATCGTAAAAACAACCGCATAGATTCTCGTGATAATAGAAACGATTTAAATAATGATAAAAATCCTCGTGTTCGTGAAAATGACAAATACGAAGATGAACATTATGATGATACTAATCGTTCACATGATAAACATAAGAAAAATAGCAAAGGCAAAAAAGCTGCGATTGGCGCTGGTGCTGCCGGAGCTGCTGGGGCTGCGGGTGTAGCAGCTTCTAAGAATAAAAAAAATCATCACAGAGATAGTGATTTAGACCACCATAATAGACATGATGAAAATCATAAGGACTCTCGTGATAGACGCGATGATTATCGCGATAATGATAGATATGATAACCATGACGGTTTCCATGCACATGATGGCAAGAAAAAACGTGGTTTAATGGGAATATTATTACCACTACTTGCATTATTGTTAATTTTAGCTGCTCTAGCTATCTTTATTGGTATGTATTTAAATAACGATAATAAAGACAAAGATGGTACTAAACAAGACAATGCTACAGAGCAAACTTCTAATAAATCAGATAAAAAAGATAATGCTAAAGACAAAACTTCTGAAGATAATAAAGCAGATAAATCATCTGAAAAATCTACAGTAAACGATAATAAGTCAGACGAAAACGCAACAACTGATAAAAATTCTTCTGAAGACAGCGCTACTAACGGTAATGATAATAATGCTTCAACTGGGGCAGCAACTACCGATAACAATAATGCCTCTTCTTCAGATAATAATACAAATAACGCTTCTGCTAATAATAGCAATAGCGATAATAACAATGCTAATTCACAAGCTACTCAAAATAACAATCAAAATAATAATCAAAATTCAAATGGAAGTAGCAATCAATCTAATAATGCCTCTGCTGGTCAGCAAACGCATGTAGTAACTGGTAACGAAAATCTATATCGTATCGCTATTCAATATTATGGCAAAGGTACAGCTGAAAATGTAAACAAAATTAAACAAGCAAATGGCTTAACAAGTAACAACATTAATAATGGTGAGAAATTAATTATTCCTCAATAAGCTATTAAAGATTAGTTTTAAAGAAGTCAAAATTTTAGATTTTGGCTTCTTTTTTATTGTTTAAATTTTTAATATACTATTATATATTCTAAAATTTAGTAATATTTATTTGTCATTTTATCTTCTCTTTTCCTAAAAACAATTTTTTCTATTTAGTAAAAGCAACTTTATTGCTATAATATATGGGTGATTAAAGGAGGCCAAAAACATGAAAAGCATTGAAAGTATTATTATTGGTGGAGGCCCATGTGGTTTAAGCGCCGCAATTGAACAAAAGAAAAAAGGAATTGAAACATTAGTCATTGAGAAAGGAAATGTAGTGGATGCTATTTATAAATATCCAACACATCAAACATTCTTCTCATCTAGTGATAAATTAAGCATTGGAGATATACCTTTTATAGTTGAAGAAAGTAAGCCACATCGAAATCAAGCGCTTGTTTATTATAGAGAAGTAGTTAAACATCATCAGTTAAACGTCAACGCATTTGAAGAAGTGTTAACTGTTAAAAAGATCGACAATAAGTTTACGATTACAACCACTAAAGATGTTTATGAATGTAAATTTTTAACTGTTGCTACTGGTTATTATGGTCAACACAATAAGCTAGAAGTTAAAGGGGCAGATTTACCTAAAGTCCAACATTATTTCAAAGAAGCTCATCCATATTTTAATCAACATGTTACAGTTATTGGTGGTAAAAACTCTGCAGTAGATGCCGCTCTTGAGTTAGAGAAAGCAGGCGCTAAAGTAACAGTTCTATATAGAGGTGACCGTTATTCTGCAGCGATTAAGCCATGGATTTTACCAAACTTCGAATCATTAGTTAATCATGAAAAGATTACAATGGAATTTAATGCCAATGTAAATGAAATTACTGAAAATAGTGTAATTTATGAAAAAAACGGTAAAACAATCGAAATTCCTAATGATCATGTTTTTGCGATGATTGGGTATCATCCAGATTATGACTTTTTAAAATCTATTGGTATTGAAATTAATACTAATGAATTTGGAACAGCACCTGTTCACAATAAGGAAACATTTGAAACAAATGTTGAGAATTGTTATATCGCTGGTGTTATTGCTGCTGGAAATGACAATAATTCAATTTTTATCGAGAATGGTAAATATCATGGTGGTATCATTACTCAAAGTATCTTAAGTAAAAAACAAACACCTTTAGAAAGCTAAATTAGAACACTAAAAACGGAACAGAAGTTAAATTCTCTGTTCCGTTTTTATTTTACAGATTATTGTTCAAAATAATTCTTTAATGTTTGTAAACTCATGTCATTACTTAGCCCAACTAATAATTTTAACCTTGCTTTCGGTCCATTCAATCCGTTTGAGAATATTAACCCTTTTTGAGATAAGTAATAACCGCCACCTTCATAAGCGTAAACTGGACTAACTATCCCATTAAATGATCGCGAGACGATGACAATAGGGATATTATTACTCAAACAAATCTCAATACCTTCTAAACAACTTGGTGGTAAATTTCCTTGACCAAGCGCTTCAATAACTAAGCCGTCCACATTTTTCTCAGCGTAAAATTTTAAGATATCACTTTGCATACCCATATAGGCTTTTAATAAAGGAACATTTAAATGGGTATCGATGTTTTTAAATGACTTCTGTTTATATGGGCGATTATAAAAATGCGTATCATCTTTTGTTAGGATACCTAATGGTCCTTGATTGGGACTTTGAAATGTATTAATGTTCGATGTATGTGTTTTAGTAACATTTCTAGCCGTATGTATTTCATCATTAAAAACTACCATTACACCATTTTCAAAAGCTTCATCTGAAGACGCTACCCTGATAGCAGAAATGAAATTATATAAGCCATCTGCACCAATTTCATTCGAAGATCTCATTGCACCAGTAATAACAATCGGCTGTTCGATATCAATGAGTAAATCTAATAAATAAGCTGTTTCTTCCAAGGTATCAGTGCCGTGTGTAATGACAAAACCATCATACTCATACTCTTGAGAAGATTGAAGTATTAAGTTACGGAGTTCAATAATATGTTGAATTGTAATATGTGGAGAGGGAATATTAAATGGATGAATTTCATTCACATGAGCATATTCATTAATAATATCTTTATGTAAAGAGATGGGATTAATCTCATTGGTCACCACTTGACTAAATTGATTTTGGGACATGCTAATCGTCCCTCCTGTATGAATAACAAGAAGATGTTTCATTAAATTCCTCCTATTTTTAATTTACATATTTATGATAAAATAATACAAATAAAACAACAAGGAAGGAAAAATAACTATGGAGTCAATTAATATTGCTTTGGACGGCCCTGCAGCTGCAGGTAAAAGTACAATCGCCAGACGAGTAGCTAGTAAATTATCAATGATATATGTAGATACTGGAGCAATGTATCGTGCTATCACTTATAAATATTTACAACAGCAACGAGCTGAAGATTTTCAAAAACTTGTTAGTGAAACTACTTTAGAATTAAAATATGACGATACCAAAGGACAACGTATTATACTGGATAATCAAGATGTAACTGATTATTTACGTGAAAATGATGTTACACAAAACGTATCATATGTAGCTTCTAAAGAACCTGTTCGTACTTTTGCAGTTGAAAAACAAAAAGATTTAGCAGCAAAGAAAGGTATCGTTATGGATGGAAGAGATATTGGTACAGTTGTCCTTCCTGATGCAGAATTAAAAGTATACATGATTGCTTCTGTAGAAGAACGTGCTGAAAGACGTCAAAAAGAAAATGAAGAGCGTGGCATACCTTCAACTTTAGAACAGTTGAAACAGGAAATTGCAGATAGAGATCATTATGATATGAATCGTGAAATTTCACCTTTAAAAAAAGCTGATGATGCAATTACTTTAGATACAACAAGTAAAACAATCGAAGAAGTTACTAAAGAAATTATGACGTTAGTAGAGAACCTTAAAAAATAATATACCTCGCTATTTAAAATAATTTGTGTTATTCATAATCAATAATGCGAAATATTTTAAATAGCTTTTTTTGTCTTATATAATTATAAATGAGGTAGAAAAGATTAATAACTATAATCTAAAGAATATCATTTCTATAGAAAATTATTTTGAAAAATCAATAATACAAATAACTCATTGCTTAATATTAAATAATTTTAAAAATTGATATCTTTTTTAAAAACTTATGAAACTAAAGGGGAATTTCTTGACAATTCTACCAGTTTATAAGATGTTATAGTTATGTAGTGTATAAGGAGGCAAACAAGATGACTGAAGAATTCAATGAATCAATGATTAATGATATTAACGAAGGTGACAAAGTCACTGGAAAGGTTCAACAAGTTGAAGACAAACAAGTTGTAGTGCATATTGAAGGTGCTAAATATAACGGCATTATTCCAATTAGCCAACTTTCAACTCATCACATCGAAAATCCTAACGAAGTGGTTAAAGAAGGTGATGACATTGAAGCTTATGTAACTAAAATTGAAGTTGATGAAGAAAATGACTCTGGTGCATACATCTTATCAAAACGTCAACTTGAAACTGAAAAATCATATGAATATTTACAAGAAAAACTTGATAATGATGAAGTGATTGAAGCTAAAGTTACTGAAGTAGTTAAAGGTGGATTAGTTGTTGACGTTGGTCAAAGAGGATTCGTACCTGCTTCTCTAATTTCAACTGATTTCATTGAAGATTTCTCTGTATTTGAGGGACAAACAATTCGCATTAAAGTTGAAGAATTAGATCCAGCAAATAATAGAGTCATTTTAAGCCGTAAAGCTGTAGAACAAGCTGAAAACGATGTTAAAAAAGCTTCATTATTAGAATCACTTAATGAAGGTGACGTAATCAAAGGTAAAGTTGCTCGTTTAACAAACTTTGGTGCATTCGTTGATATTGGTGGCGTAGATGGTTTAGTTCACGTATCTGAACTTTCTCACGAACATGTTAATTCTCCAGAAGACGTTGTTTCTGTTGGACAAGAAGTAGATGTGAAAGTAAAATCTGTAGAAAAAGAAGCTGAACGTATTTCACTTTCAATTAAAGATACACTTCCAACTCCATTCGAACGTATTAAAGGTGAATTCCACGAAAACGACGTTATCGAAGGTAAAGTTGTGCGTTTAGCAAACTTTGGTGCATTTGTCGAAATTGCTCCAGGAGTACAAGGTCTTGTTCACATTTCTGAAATTGACCATAAACATATTGGTACGCCAAGTGAAGTATTAGAACCTGGTCAACAAGTGAATGTTAAAATTTTAGGAATTGATGAAGAAAATGAACGTATTTCTTTATCAATTAAAGCTACTTTACCTAAAGAAGATTTAATCGAAAGCGATGAAGCTACTACTCAAAGTTATTTAAGTAGTGATTCAGATGATGATAACCCAACATTAGGGGACGTTTTCGGTGATAAATTTAAAGATTTAAAATTTTAAGTTGACTTTTAAATTTTAAATTATGTATCTCCCAATTAAAGTTTAATCCTTTAATTGGGATTTTTTAATGTTAAATGTCCTTGATTTTCTAAAGAAAAGTAGACTCATAAAGGAAATTAAAGTTTAAGGTTATATATACTTAGTTTTAAAACATTAGGTCATATGATAAAATTATATAGATTTTAGATAGAGAGGAAGTTAGCTTATGACGAAACCTATTGTAGCTATTGTGGGTAGACCAAACGTAGGTAAATCTACAATATTTAATAGAGTAGTAGGTGAGCGTGTATCAATTGTTGAAGATACACCTGGTGTCACTCGTGATCGTATCTACTCATCAGGTGAATGGTTAACACATGAATTTAATATAATTGATACAGGTGGCATTGAAATTGGTGATGCACCTTTTCAAACCCAAATAAGAGCACAAGCAGAAATAGCTATTGATGAAGCTGATGTTATAATCTTTATGGTTAATGTACGTGAAGGTTTAACACAAAGCGATGAAATGGTCGCTCAAATGTTATATAAATCTAAAAAGCCAGTAGTTTTAGCTGTAAATAAAGTTGATAATCCTGAAATGCGAAATGATATTTTTGATTTCTATTCACTAGGATTCGGAGACCCTTACCCAATTTCTGGTTCCCACGGTTTAGGATTAGGGGATTTATTAGATGAAGTGGTAAAACATTTTAAAGAAGATACTGAAGATCCTTATGATGAGGATACAATTCGCTTATCAATTATTGGCCGTCCAAATGTAGGGAAATCAAGTTTAGTCAATGCGATATTAGGCGAAGAACGTGTTATCGTTTCTAATGTTGCAGGTACGACACGAGACGCCGTAGATACAGAATATAGCTATGATGGTCAAGATTATGTCTTGATAGATACGGCTGGTATGCGTAAAAAAGGTAAAGTGTATGAATCAACTGAGAAATATTCGGTATTACGTGCGCTAAAAGCGATTGAACGTTCAAATGTTGTATTAATTGTAATTGATGCTGAAGAAGGTATCATTGAACAAGATAAACGTGTAGCTGGTTATGCTCATGAAGAAGGTAAAGCTATCGTTATTGTTGTTAATAAATGGGACACTGTTGAAAAAGATAGTAATACGATGAAAAAATTTGCGGATGATGTTCGTAATCAATTCCAATTCTTAGATTATGCTCAAATCGCCTTTGTATCTGCGAAAGAAAGAACACGTTTACGTACTCTATTCCCTTATATTAATGAGGCAAGTGAAAATCACAAAAAACGTGTTCAAAGTTCTACACTTAATGAGGTAGTAACAGATGCGATTTCAATGAATCCCACACCTACTGATAAAGGCCGTCGATTAAACGTATTCTATACAACTCAAGTTGCTATTGAACCTCCAACTTTTGTTGTTTTTGTTAATGATGTAGAATTGATGCATTTCTCTTATAAACGTTACCTTGAAAATCAAATCAGAAATGCTTTTGGCTTTGAAGGCACACCTATTCATATCATTCCACGAAGAAGAAATTAAAAAGGAGCGTTCGTTATGACTAAGATTACTGTTTTTGGTATGGGAAGCTTTGGTACAGCACTTGCAAATGTACTAGCTGAAAATGGTCACACTGTTTTAATGTGGGGAAAAAATGAAACAAGTGTCGATGAATTAAATAAACATCATCAAAACAA
Organism: Staphylococcus sp. NRL 16/872; assembly: GCF_022815905.2. Taxonomy (NCBI): domain Bacteria; kingdom Bacillati; phylum Bacillota; class Bacilli; order Caryophanales; family Staphylococcaceae; genus Staphylococcus; species Staphylococcus sp. NRL 16/872. The sequence continues at coordinate 1,389,956 of NZ_CP119327.1, forward strand.
ACGATATTTAAAAGAAGCTAAATTAGATGAAAGTATTCGAGCAACTTCTGATATGAAAGAGGCAGTAGATTTTACTGACATATATTTAATCGCACTCCCTACAAAAGCAATTAGAGAAATTACAAATCAAATTGATCAACTTATCGATTCTAAGAAAATTTTTATTCATGTTGCTAAAGGTATTGAAAATGATACATTCAAACGTGTTTCTGAAATGATTGAAGACTCAATATCAGAAAACCATAACGGCGGTATTGGTGTATTATCTGGACCTAGTCATGCTGAAGAGGTAGTCATAAAACAACCGACTACAGTAGCAGCATCTTCTAAAGATGAAAAAATTAGTAAGCTCATTCAAGACTTATTTATGAATGATTATTTACGTGTCTATACGAATAATGATTTAGTAGGAGTAGAACTAGGTGGTGCACTAAAAAACATCATTGCTGTCGCTAGTGGCATTGTAGCAGGTATGGGCTACGGTGATAATGCGAAAGCTGCTTTAATGACTAGAGGGTTAGCTGAGATAAGTAGACTTGGTGAAAAATTAGGTGCCGATCCTATGACGTTTTTAGGTTTAGGTGGTATCGGTGATTTAATTGTTACTTGTACTTCAACACATTCTCGTAATTATACACTTGGCTATAAATTAGGTAAGGGACAAACGACTGAAGAAGCGCTTAGTGAAATGAATATGGTTGTGGAAGGAATTTATACTACTAATTCAGTTTATCATCTATCTAAAGAACAACATGTTGATATGCCTATTACGACTGCTTTATATAAAGTTTTATTTGAAAATAAACCCGTAAAAGATAGCGTCAAAGATTTAATGGGGCGCGATAAAAAAGCTGAATAAAGTGTTAAATTACACTTTAATGTAAAATTTTTTTAAATTCAGTGTATAAATGTTGATATTTCAGCGTTTTAGACGTTTAAATCGTTGCGGTAATGTTAAATGTTGTGTTAAAGTCATAGCATAATGATATAAAGATATCATTATCATTCATCTGGAGGTGAATTCATAATGAATAAAACTGATTTAATCAATGCGGTTGCTGAACAAGCTGATTTAACTAAAAAAGAAGCTGGTGCAGCTGTAGACGCTGTTTTCGAATCAATCCAAGGCTCACTATCTAAAGGTGAAAAAGTTCAATTAATTGGTTTCGGAAACTTTGAGGTACGCGAACGTGCTGCACGTAAAGGACGTAACCCTCAAACAGGTAAAGAAATCGAAATTCCTGCAAGTAAAGTTCCAGCATTCAAAGCTGGTAAAGCATTAAAAGATGCTGTAAAATAATTTACTTAAAAGCCCTTCGTGGGCTTTTTTATTTATACATATTAATTTTTCATAAAGTTATACATCATTATATTAATTAACAACTTTTACTTTACTACTGTTACCTCTCTATTTATAAATCACCTTATTTTAAGCTTTTGAATATAAAGTTTTAGTCCTATGAAGTCGCTATATTTTATTTTTATAGATATAATGTTAAGATGTATAGTGATAATAACGTGAGGTGTGAACATGGAACGAACATTAAGCATATTAAATAGACAAATTGATCAAAGGCTTAAGGGAGTCACTGACTATGAATCAATTAACATTAACAATAATTTAAGTGATTTGTTAGACAGTTATGATATTCCAATGAATGCTAAACTTGCTTGCCTCACTATCGATACTTCAATGAAACATCTTGATGAAATTTCACATAGTAAATTATCAAAGAAATCCATATTAATTGGAGATTTACTAAGTGCCCATTTTTACACTTTATTAGCTGAAATTAACGATCCAACGTTTCAATTAGCTATAAGTCAGGCAATTGTTAAATCTAATGAATTAAAATCTTCTTTGCATCATCAATCCCTAGAAGTACATGATATTTATGAAGCAATTTTTAACATAGAAACTATATTTCCTATTATTACGCTTTCACATTTTAGTGAGCAACAAATATCAGAAACGGATATTTTCCGTTATTTATTCGGAAATGTAGAATCCTATTATCCTTCATATTTAAAAATGTTTACTAATAATGAAGTAGACCAATTTTTCAGAACAATTAAACAAAGCTATATAGAAAAAAGTAGAGGTAATATAAATGGCTGAAAATAATGCAAATAAAGAACAAGTTCATACAGTATTTCAAAATATTTCAAAAAAATATGATCGTTTAAATAATATTATCAGTTTCGAGCAACACAAAGTTTGGCGTAAACGCGTGATGAAAGATATGAACGTTAAAGCAAATAGTAAAGCGCTTGATGTGTGTTGTGGCACTGCAGACTGGACGATTGCATTAAGTAAAGCAGTTGGTCCAAATGGAGAAGTAACTGGATTAGATTTCAGTGAAAATATGCTTGAAGTAGGTAAAGAGAAAACTAAGGCTATGGATAACATTCATTTGGTGCATGGTGATGCTATGGAATTACCTTTTGAAGATAATTCTTTTGACTATGTAACGATTGGATTTGGATTACGTAATGTACCTGACTATTTAGCGACATTAAAAGAAATGAACAGAGTACTTAAACCTGGAGGCATGGTTGTATGTTTAGAAACGAGTCAACCAACGATGCCAGTATTTAAACAAGTGTATAAATTATATTTTAAATTTGTTATGCCTATCTTCGGTAAGTTCTTTGCTAAATCTAAGGAAGAATATGAATGGCTTCAACAATCAACGTTTAATTTTCCTGACAAACAAAAATTAAAACGTTTGTTTGAACAAGCTGGTTTTAATAATATCAAAGTGCGTAGCTTCACAGGGGGCGTTGCTGCAATGCACCTAGGCTATAAACAAAAAAGTTCTACTAAATAAAAGGTGATAAACGTGGCAAAGCTAAATATGAATAGTGAAATTAAGAATGTAGAAAAACGGCTTCAAAACGCTATCAAAAGTAACGATTCAGTGTTACAAGAAGCTGCTTCCCATCTGCTATCATCTGGTGGTAAACGTGTGAGACCAGCATTTGTGATATTGAGTAGTCAGTTTGGTCCTAAAAAGAATACAGAAGATACGTACCGAGTAGCTGTAGCGTTAGAGTTAATTCATATGGCTACACTAGTTCATGATGATGTTATAGATAAAAGTGATAAACGTCGTGGTCGTTTAACTATTGTAAAAAAATGGGATGTTACCACTGCCATTTTAACTGGCAATTTCTTATTAGCATTAGGACTACAACATCTCTCTGAAATACAAGATAATCGCATACACCACATTATTTCTAATGCAATTGTAGATGTGTGTAGGGGAGAACTCTTTCAATTTCAAGATCAATTTAACAGTAATCAAACTATCACTAACTATCTGAGACGTATTAACCGTAAAACAGCATTATTAATTCAACTCGCAACTGAAGTAGGAGCGATTACCTCTGAGGCAGATAATGAGACTATTCATAAATTAAAAATGATAGGACATTATATTGGTATGAGCTTTCAAATTGTAGATGATATCTTGGATTTCACCAGTACAGAGAAAAAACTAGGTAAGCCAGTAGGTAGTGATTTAATGAACGGTCATATCACATTACCAGTATTGCTAGAAATGCGTAAAGATGTAGCATTTAAACAACAAATTGCATCTTTAAATCATCAAACGAAACCTGAAGAATTTGCGCCGATTATTAAACATATTAGAGAGTCTGATAGTATTCAACAATCGAAAAAAATCAGCGATAAGTACTTAATCAAAGCATTAAATCTAATTGACCAATTGAATGAATCAAATGCGCAAAATCTATTTATTAAACTCATTAAAAAAATGGGTTCACGAAATGTTTAAGGACATGAAAATATATTGAAAGCGCTTTATCAACCTGTTACTATTAAGAAGTAGCAGGTTGATTTTTGTTAAAACAACCTTTATATATATTTGTTACATAAATCGAATAATCTGATTTTTTAAAATTTAATGATTATTGCTTAAAAACATAGGGGGAACGCACAATGGAAAGAACTTTTTTAATGATCAAACCGGATGCAGTACAACGTAATTTAATCGGAGAAATTATTACTCGTATCGAACGTAAAGGTTTAAAATTGGTTGGAGCCAAACTAATGACAGTGCCTCAATCATTAGCGGAAGAACATTACTCAGAACATAAAGATAAACCTTTTTATAATAAATTAATTTCATTTATTACATCAGCACCTGTTTTCGCAATGGTAGTTGAGGGGGAAGATGCAGTAAATGTATCTAGACATATCATTGGTAAAACAAATCCTTCAGAAGCAACGCCTGGTTCAATCAGAGGTGATTTAGGTTTAACAGTAGGTAGAAATGTTATTCATGGTTCAGATTCAGTTGAGTCTGCGAAACGTGAAATTGATTTATGGTTTAAAGAAGAAGAATTAAGTGATTACGATGCAAGTAGAGATGCTTGGTTGTATGAATAATTTTTAAATATAGGATTATTTTAACGATAAGAGTAACGCACCTCCAAAGTGTGTTACTCTTTATTTTTGTGCTATATACTCTCTAATAACCGTTTGAATATTCGAACAATTTAAACAGATATCTAAAACATTAGTTATGTTCTAACGTTGAATATGATATGATAACACATATTACAATTTAACGTAGTAAAGGAAAGGAGCGTATTCTCATGAGATATTTAACATCAGGAGAATCACATGGTCCTCAATTAACAGTAATTATTGAAGGTGTACCTGCAAATTTAGAAATTAAAGCTGAAGATATTAATACAGAAATGTTTAAACGTCAAGGTGGTTATGGAAGAGGTCGCAGAATGCAAATTGAAAAAGATGCTGTCGAAATAGTTTCTGGCGTGAGAAATGGTTACACATTAGGTAGCCCCATTACAATTGTAGTGAAGAATGATGATTTCACGCATTGGAGAAATATTATGGGTATTGGGCCTATTAGCGATGAAGAACGTAAAAATATGAAACGTACTATTACTAAACCACGCCCTGGTCATGCTGATTTAATCGGTGGTATGAAATATAATCATCGTGACTTAAGAAATGTTTTAGAACGTTCATCTGCACGTGAAACAGCTGCCCGTGTAGCTGTAGGCGCTGTATCTAAACTTTTACTGCAACAATTAGGTATTCATACATATAGTCGTGTAGTTGAAATAGGCGGCGTTAAAGACGAAGGGTTATACGATTCTGAAACATTCAAACAAAATATCGATAAAAACGATGTTCGTGTCATCGATGAAACTATTGCTCAAAAAATGCGCGATAAGATAGATGAAGCTAAAAAAGAAGGCGACTCAATCGGCGGCGTCGTACAAGTTATGGTGGAAAATATGCCTATAGGTATTGGAAGCTATGTGCATTATGACCGTAAATTGGATGGCCGCATTGCACAAGGTGTAGTTAGTATTAATGCATTTAAAGGGGTTAGCTTCGGCGAAGGCTTTAAAGCAGCTGAAAAACCAGGCAGTGAGATTCAAGATGAAATTTTATATGATTCTGAACAAGGTTTTTACAGAGGTTCAAATCACTTGGGCGGATTTGAAGGTGGTATGACAAATGGTATGCCGATTATTGTTAATGGCGTAATGAAACCTATTCCAACACTTTACAAACCTTTAAATTCAGTAGATATTAACACGAAAGAAGACTTCAAAGCTACAATTGAACGCTCTGATAGTTGTGCAGTACCAGCAGCTAGCGTGGTATGTGAACATGTTGTTGCATTTGAAGTTGCTAAAGCATTACTTGAAGAGTTTCAATCAAATCATATTGATCAATTAAAAAAACAAATCTCTGAGCGTAGAAAACTTAATATTGAATTTTAAAAATATTATTTATTTGTAAGAATCGAGGTCTTTTTTATGCAATTACAAACGACATATCCTAATAATAATTATCCTATTATCGTTGAACATCACGCTTTTAATTATTTAACAGACTATATACAAGAATACAATAAAGTTTTTCTTATTGTTGATGAGTATGTAGATTTTAATTTTAAAAGTAAATTTGAATTTTTACTTACTAAATCTAATATTTTCAAAGTGACTGTGCCTGCGGGTGAGAAAATGAAAACCTTCCACCATTATCATGAAGTTCTTGAAAGATTGTTAGGATATCAACTTACAAGAAATACGTGTTTAGTAGCTATAGGTGGAGGCGCAACTGGTGATTTCACTGGATTTCTTGCATCTACGCTTTTACGAGGTGTAGATTTTATTCAGGTACCAACAACTATACTAGCGCACGATTCAAGTGTTGGGGGAAAAGTAGGTATTAATTCTTCACATGGAAAAAATCTTATTGGGGCGTTTTATCGACCAAAAGCTGTTATATATGATTTAGATTTCTTACAGACGTTACCATATGAAGAGATATTAAGTGGTTATGCCGAAGTATATAAACATGCACTTTTAACAGGACAAGTGGCAGTAGACGATATTGAGAAACACTTTTCAAATAAAGAGAAACTGCAATCACTAGAAGAAATAGATCAATTTATATTTAAAGGTATTAAAACAAAATTAAATATTATTATTAAAGATGAAAAAGAACAAAACATGCGCAAATATCTAAATTTAGGACATACGTTTGGCCACGCTGTTGAATACAAATATAAAATTCCTCACGGACACGCTATTATGATAGGAACGATTTATCAATTTATTGTATCTAATGCGTTGCTCAATGCTGAATTTGATATTCAACATTACTGGAATTATATTAAACAACTGCATTATCCAGTAGCTATTATCAATGATTTAGATTTCAAAGATATGTACAATTACATGTTATCTGATAAGAAAAACAACGGTGAAGGCATCCAAATGGTGCTTCTTGAAACATTAGGTAAACCTTCTGTGCATCATGTCGATAAAGATGTATTAATGAATGCCTTTAATGAATTACAATCCTTAGCAAAGTAGGTGAACGAACATGGCAAATGAACAAACAATAGATATACACGGTCCTTTAAAAGGAGAAATTGAGGTCCCTGGAGATAAATCAATGACGCACAGAGCGATTATGTTATCTTCTTTAGCAAAAGGTAAATCTGTCATTCACAAACCTTTACTAGGCGAAGACTGCCAACGTACTGCAGAAATCTTCAAATTACTTGGTGTTGATATTACCATTACAGATGATAAAATTATCGTGGATTCTCCTGGGTATGAGAACTTTAAAACGCCTCATCAAACGTTGTATACGGGCAATTCCGGTACTACGACGCGTTTGCTTGCTGGTTTATTAAGTGGGTTAGATATTGAATGTGTATTGTCAGGAGATAAATCTATTGGCACACGTCCGATGAACCGCGTATTAAAACCACTTCATCTCATGGGCGCGAATATTCGTGGGGTAGAGGACAACTACACACCATTAGTGATTGAACCCGCTTCTATTAAAGGAATTACTTACCAAATGGAAGTAGCAAGTGCTCAAGTTAAAAGCGCTATATTATTAGCAAGTTTATTTGCTAAAGAATCGACTATTATTACAGAGTTAAATATAAGTCGTAATCACACAGAAACGATGTTCGAACATTACAATATTCCTATTACCGTCGATGGTAAAACGATCAAACTTGAACCGAACGCACTTCATAACATTCAAGCAAGAGATTTTAACGTGCCAGGAGATATCTCATCAGCAGCATTCTTTATTGTCGCTGCATTAATTACGCCGGGTAGTGACATTACAATTCATAATGTTGGCATAAACCCTACACGTTCAGGTATTATAGACATCGTTGAACAAATGGGCGGTAATATTGAACTATTTAATGTTACCAATGCTTCTGAACCTACTGCGTCTATTAGAATTACTTATACTCCAAACTTAAAGCCAGTGCACATAGAAGGGGACATGGTCCCTAAAGCAATAGATGAATTACCTATTATTGCACTATTGTGTACTCAAGCCACAGGAACTAGTATTATAAAAGATGCAGAGGAATTAAAAGTTAAAGAAACAAATCGAATTGATACAACTGCTGATATGCTCGGCTTATTAGGTTTCGAACTTCAACCTACTGCAGATGGACTAATTATCCATCCATCTGAATTTACTACGCCTGCTACAGTTGATAGTTTAACGGATCATCGCATAGGCATGATGCTTGCTATAGCAGGATTATTAAGTAGTGAAGCAATCACAATTCGTCAGTTTGATGCAGTTAACGTATCATTCCCAGGTTTCTTGCCCAAATTAAAGCTTTTAGAAAATGAGGGATAATACACTATGGAGGATATCTATAAATTAATAGACGATATCAATCTTCAAAAATTAGATAATTTAGATACACGTGTCAATGAAGCATTAAGTTCAAACAACGACGATGCTTTATTCATCTTAGGTGAAACCTTATATAATTTTGGTTTAACACCTCAAGGACTAGAAGTATTTAGAACGCTCTATCATAAGTATCCTGATGAAAGTGAATTATTAATTTATTTTATCGAAGGACTTATGTCTGAGAATCAAACAGATGAAGCATTAGAATATTTAAGTCAAGTTGAACTATCTACTGAAAAGTTAATGCTTGAAGCTGATCTTTATCAACAAATTAATATGATGGAAGTTGCTATTGATAAACTTACCGAAGCACGCGAACTGGAACCTAATGATCCAATTATCCATTTCGCCTTAGCTGAACTGTTGTACTTTGACGGTCAATATTTACGTGCTACTCGTGAATACGAAGTAGTATTAGATACAGGCGAATATGAGGTTAATGGCGTTAATTTATTCGCTCGTATGGCTGATTGTGCTTTACAAAGTGGTAACTATAGTGATGCCATCAATTTATTCGATGAAATAAATGAAGATGAAATGACTTCAGAAGACTTCTTTAAAAAAGCAATCGCCTATGAAAAGAATGATATCACGCAAGAAGCAATTAAAATCATGACAACTTTACTATCAAAAGACCCTGACTTTATTCAAGGCTACTTTTATTTACAATCTTTATATGAGAATGAAAAGAATTATCCTGATGCAATTGAAACCGGCAAAGAAGGTTTACGATTAAATCAATTCTATAAAGAGTTAATGGTCTCAACAGGGAGTCTAGAAATTGAACATGGCGATGCGAATGAAGGTGTCGAATTACTTAAACAAGCACTTGAAGTAGATAATGCTTATCATGAACCATTATTAATCTTAAGTGACTTGTTCCGTAATGAAGAGGATTATGAAGCAATTATTGAATTATTATCTTATGTGGATGAGGAAGATTTAGATCCAGTATTCATGTGGCACTTAGCTCATGCTTATGGAGAAGAAGAACGAGACAAAGAAGCGCAACATTTCTTTGAACTTGCTTATCCAACAATGAAATCACAAAGTGCTTTCTTAAGCGACTATTATTTCTATTTAACTGAAATTGGTCATAAGGAAGAAGCTAAGTCTATACTAAATCAATTATTAGAAATAGATCCTAGTAATGAAACTTGGCACGAAGAAGCAAACCGATTGGATTATTAAAGTAGGTGATCCTCTTGGAACATACTCTTACTAATATGAAACAAAGCTATATTGAATATGCTTTGTTTCATTATCATTTTAAATCACGAATTAGCGTATGGCTGTTAAACTTTTTAAAAGCATCACCCAAGAACTTACAAAATATTCATTTCGTCAATCACAGAATTGCAGATCATATGACACTTGAAATAGGCCTTAAAAACGCCAATGCTTCGGCCATAAAATTAACGAAAAATAATCGAATTCTAATTAATACTAATGAAATCTTTACTTATATTACCAATCAGACTATTTCTTTCGATATTTTAATTCATTTTGATGAGGCACACTTTCCAGATTCTAAGTTGAATGACTTAATTATTCAACAGTTAATTCATTCAACGCACTATTCATCTTATTTAGAAAATATCTATAATCTTATACTAGATACTTATAAGGAAAATTCTTTATTAGAGCAATTACAAATGAATATCGATTTAAGTTTACAAATGAATGACCGAGAGCAATTTTATCAATTAACACAAATTCTAAATAATTTAAAAGCACGACATCACTATCTATCATCAAAGGATTAATTATGTATGCTTACTTTAAAACAATTTTGGGAGTTAACACTTTTTCATCGTACTTGTTTGATATTTTTACTCATTTGTAATTCATGTGGAACGATATATGGCTTTATCTGGTATGGTGACCAACTAGTTAAAACGCCATGGTATTTTTTTCCTTTTGTACCAGATAGTCCAATAGCTAGCTTCGTTACTTTTATGTGTAGCTATCATAGGGATCATTTTCAATAAACAAAATTCAATAATAGAAGCATTAGCATTTGTTACTTTATTTAAATACGGATTGTGGGCTGTCATTATGAATGTAATAATGATTACTTATGCCCATGATATAACGATTATGAATGTCTTTCTTATTATGAGTCACGGCATCATGGCTATAGAGGCTTTATATTTCTATCCCAGATTTACTATTACAATGCATGGGTTATTTATATCTATAATATGGATATTTAATAACGATTACATCGACTATGTTCTTGGCAAATATCCATATTATAATTTTATTGCTACTCATATAGCCTTGGTAGGATATATCGCATTTATATTAAGTATTCTAGCCAACATGTTGTATTATTATTTACAATTTGTACCAAAGTTTAAATTATTTGATTATAAAGGCAATAGCCAGTAAAATGTTAGTAAAGGAGAGTGGAATTATTGTCAATTGTGTCTTATATAATTTATATCGTCATTATTATGCTCATTCCAATGTGGGCGCAACACAAAGTTAAATCAAATTATGAGAAATATTCACAAGTTAGATCAACAAGTGGTAAAACAGGTCGCGAAGTAGCCGAAGAGATTCTACATGCTAATGGTATTTATGATGTAGATGTCGTGAAAGGTGAAGGCTTTTTAACCGACCACTATGATCCTAATAAAAAAGTTGTTTGTTTATCTCCTGCAAACTTTGATAGACCATCAGTAGCTGGTACAGCTATTGCAGCCCATGAAGTTGGACACGCTATCCAACATGCTCAAGGTTATGCTTTCTTACGTTTCAGAACAGCATTAGTGCCTTTAGCAAACTTAGGTAGTTCACTTAGCTACATGATTGTAATGCTAGGTGTTATCTTAACAGCAATGGGCAGTGTATTTGGTTCAACAGCATTATGGATTGGCGCTGGATTATTATCACTAGCAGTCCTTTTCTCTATTGTTACATTACCTGTTGAATTCGATGCAAGTTCAAGAGCAATGAAACAAATTACTGCTTTAAATATTGTGAATGAAAAAGAATATAAACATGCGAAAAAAGTATTATCTGCTGCCGCTATGACATATGTTGCAGCAACTGCGACAGCTGTTGCTGAACTTGTAAGAGTTATCTTAATGGCAAAAGCAAGCGATAATAACTAAATATTTTTCTATAAGCTGGTACTTACTTATATGAGTGAGTGCCAGTTTTTTTATTGTAAAATTAAATGGCGTTTTCCATATTCATAAAATGCATGATTGTTTAATATGATATATACTATATTAGAATCATTTGCAAAGGAGTTTAGTTATGAAATCAATGAAAGATATGCAAAACGAAGTTGATGACTATATTGGACAATTTAAGGCAGGATATTTCTCTCCTTTAGCTAACCTTGCTCGTTTAACGGAAGAAGTAGGCGAATTAGCTAGAGAAATTAATCATTATCATGGTGAAAAGAAAAAGAAAGACTCCGAAGCAGAAAATACAATCAAAGCAGAACTTGGTGATAATTTATTCGTATTACTTTGCATCGCCAACTCATTAGATATTGATATGACTGAAAGTTTTAATGAAACCATGCAAAAGTTTAATACACGAGATAAAGATCGTTTCGAACGTAAATAAACGATATAAATAGAAAGGATGGGAATTGCCTTATGAAAATAGGTATAACTTGTTACCCTTCAATGGGTGGTTCCGGGATTATCGCGACCGAATTAGGGATTAAAATGGCTGAAAGAGGGCATGAGGTTCACTTTATTACTTCAAATATTCCATTTAGAATTCGTAAACCCTTACCAAATATTAGATTCCACCAAGTTGAAGTTAATCAATACGCTGTTTTTCAATATCCTCCATATGACATTACGTTAAGTACAAAGATTTCTGATGTTATCAAAGAGTATGATTTAGATATTCTACATATGCATTACGCAGTGCCCCATGCCGTATGCGGTATTCTAGCACGTCAAATGTCAGGTAGAGATGTTAAAATAATGACCACATTACATGGCACAGATATAACAGTTCTGGGCTATGATCATTCACTTAAAGGCGCCATTAAATTTGGTATTGAACAAAGCGATATTGTGACGAGCGTAAGCCATTCATTAGCGAAACAAACTAAAGATATTATTGAAACTGAGAAAGAAATTGTACCTATTTATAATTTTGTTCGTGAAAATGAATTCCCAACACGTCATGAAACAAAACTTAAAGAAATGTATGGTATTAAACCTGAAGAAAAGGTATTAATTCATGTATCTAACTTCAGAAGGGTAAAACGTATAGATACGATATTAGAAACGTTTGCTAGAGTCCATGCAAAGTTACCAAGCAAACTTATTTTATTAGGTGATGGACCTGAACTACTTGATATGCGAAAAAAAGCAAGAGAACTTGATATAGAAGAGTTTGTCTTATTTTTAGGAAAACAAGATCAAGTAAGTGAATTTTATCAAATGTCAGATTTAGTATTATTATTAAGCGAAAAAGAAAGCTTTGGTCTGACATTACTTGAAGCGATGAAAACAGGTGTAGTGCCTATTGGTTCTAATGCTGGTGGTATTAAAGAAGTTATCAAACATGAAGAAACAGGTTTCATTGTGGACATTGGCGATAGTGAAAGTGCTAGTCATTACGCTTTAGAATTGCTAACTAATCCAGAACTTTATAAAAAGTTACAATCTAACATGCTTAAGGATATTGAAGAACGCTTTGCTTCAGATTTAATTACAGATCAATACGAATATTATTATAAAAAAATGCTAAATAAAGAAGAGGCGTAATATGGGACTTGAATTATTTGAAAAGGCATTGCCTATTTTAGATACAATTGAAAAAAATGGTTTTGAAGCTTACTTTGTTGGTGGTTCTGTAAGAGATTATATTATGGATAGAGCAGTTCATGATATTGATATCACAACAAGCGCCACACCTGATGAAATAGAAGATATGTTTGACCATACGATTCCGATTGGTAGAGAACATGGGACAGTCAATGTAGTTTATCAAGGTGATAACTATGAAGTGACTACTTTTAGAGCAGAATCAGACTATGTAGATCATCGTAGACCAAGTGAAGTTTATTTCGTTCGTGATTTATATAAAGACGTGCAACGTCGTGACTTTACAATTAATGCTATCGCTATGGATAAAAATTATAAGCTATATGATTATTTTGAAGGTCAAGATGACATCAAACATCGTCTTATTCGAACAGTTGGTAATGCTCAAGAGCGTTTTAGTGAAGACGCTTTACGCATTCTTAGAGGACTACGTTTTCAATCTCAATTAGCATTTACAATAGATAAACTTACTTATATTGCTATGCAAGAGCAAATTGCTGATATAGAACACTTATCGATAGAACGTATCGTAGTTGAATTGAAGAAATTAATAAGTGGTCAAAATGTTGAAGAAAGTTATAATAATTTATTAAAATTAGGCCTATTTACACATGTTCCTTTTTTCAAAGACATCGATATGACTAAAGTAAAAATAGATACGCCTATTAGTTTTGAAATGTGGTTAGCTATCATTGTGACAAAATGTCAGCCTCAAACGACATTATCAAAAATAAAAATTAGTAATAAAGAAAAGTCAGATATACAACTTTATTCAAAAATAATGACAGCATTACCTCAAATAAATAGTAAAGAAGATTTGAAACTATGCGTGTATGATTATGGTAAGACAAATATACTAGATATTCTTAGCATTCAATCTATACTTCAAGCTAATGATTTAGCAACCGCTTCACCTATAATTGTTAATGCACAAGTAATTAATGGAATATCGAACCAACTTCCTATACAAACTCGTAAAGAAATGAATGTTAATGGTGACGATTTGTTAAATCATTTTCAAAAGAAAAGTGGACCATGGTTAAAAGAGATACTTCGCAACATTGAATGTACCATTGTGACTGGTAAAGTTCAAAATACCAAAGATGAAATTTTGAAGTGGGTGGATGACAATGTCAAAATATAGTCAAGACGTTATTGCAATGCTATATAAAAACCAATCTGAATATATTTCAGGACAATACATTGCTGATCAATTACAAATTTCTAGAGCTGCAGTTAAAAAAATTATTGATCAATTGAAATTAGATGGTTTCGATATTAAATCGATTAATCAAAAAGGTCATAAATTAAATGCATTGCCAAATCAATGGTATAGTGGCATTGTATCTAGTTTATTAGAAGAGCAAAATCTCATTTCTACCATAAAAGTGTATGATTCAGTTGAATCAACACAAACGATTGCTAAGCAAACTTTGGTTGATCATGAAGATTCAATGATGATACTTAGTGAAGAACAAACGCAAGGTCGTGGTAGATTTAATCGTAATTGGGCATCATCAAAGGGCAAAGGTTTATGGATGTCATTAGTTTTAAGACCTAATGTGCCGTTTTCAATGATTCCGAAATTCAATTTATTTATTGCACTAGGCATTAGAGATGCAATTCAAGCGTTCTCTAATGATAAAGTAGCAATTAAATGGCCAAATGATATTTATATTAATGATAAGAAAGTATGTGGCTTTTTAACTGAAATGGTAGCGAATTACGATGCTATTGAAGCTATTATTTGTGGCATAGGCATTAATGTTAATCATCAACAACAAGATTTCGGAAAAGAGATTGAATATAGAGCAACAAGTATTCGCTTACATAGTGACGATAAAATAGACAGATATCGCTTTTTAACTAGATTAATTAATGAAATTGAAAAGCGCTATACTCAATTTTTAAATCACCCATTTAGTGAAATTAGAGATGAATATATTGAAGCTTCAAACATTTGGCATCGTAAGTTACGATTTACTGAGAATGACAGCCAATTTGTAGGAGAAGCGATTGATATTGATCATGATGGTTTCTTAATGGTGAAAGATGAGAATGACGAAGTAAGACGCTTAATCAGCGCAGATATAGATATATAAGTATAAGACATGGGAATAAGGAGAGATAAAAATGGCTAACACAAGTTTTGCGGTAGTTGATTTAGAGACGACCGGTAATCAACTTGACTATGACGAAATTATACAAATTGGTATTACATTTGTTCGTGATAATAAAATATCTGGAACATATCATTCGATGATACGTACTGATTTAGAAATACCGCCATTCATCCAAGCGCTAACTTCTATCGAAGAAACTATGTTAGAAGAAGCGCCATATTTCCATGAAATTGCAGATGAAATTTTTTATCAGTTAAAAGATTGTGTGTTCGTAGCGCATAATGTGGATTTTGATCTTAATTTTATCAAAAAAGCCTTTGAAAAAAGTGGTATTACATACGCACCTAAAAAAGTGATAGATACGTTAGAATTGTTCAAAATTGTCTTCCCAACAGATAAGAGCTATCAGCTAAGCGAATTGGCGAATTCTCATAATATTCCACTTGCCAATGCCCATAGAGCGGATGAAGACGCGACGACAACGGCATACTTAATGATAAAAGCCTTTAAAAAGTTTGAACAACTTCCAATAGATACGCTTAAACAACTTTATTATTTAAGTAAGAACCTTAAATATGATTTATTTAACATACTATTCGAAATGGTTCGCCACCATAAACAAACTGAATTAGATCCACAATTTGATCAATTTGAACAGATTATTTATAAAAAGCAAAGTGACTTAAAAGCACCTCACACAAACTTTAATGGTTCATTAAAACAACTTTATACAAAAGTAACCGAGGCTTTAAATCTTACTTATCGCCCACAACAGCTTTATTTATCGGAAATAATATTAGAACAATTAATGCATAGTGACAAAGCTATGATTGAAGCGCCATTAGGCAGTGGTAAGTCGCTTGCTTATTTATTAGCAGCTTTAATGTATAACATTGAAACAGGACGTCATGTCATGATTTCAACAAATACGAAATTGCTTCAAAGTCAATTACTTCAAAAAGATATACCAAGTTTAAATGACGCTTTGAATTTTAAAATTAATGCAGCGTTAATTAAAAGTAAAAGCGACTATATTTCTCTAGGTTTAATTAGCCAAATTTTAAAAGATGACACTTCTAACTATGAAGTCAATATTCTTAAAATGCAGTTACTTATTTGGATCACTGAAACTAAGACAGGGGATATTCAAGAATTGAACCTTAAAGGTGGCCAAAAAATGTATTTTGAGCAAAAAGTGGAAACGTATGTGCCCGTAAGACACGATATTCATTACTATAATTACATCAAACGCAATGCCCAAAACATACAAATTGGTATAACAAATCACGCACATTTAATACATTCTGATCAAGAGAATTCAATCTACCAATTATTTGACGATTGTATTATAGATGAAGCTCATCGTTTACCTGACTATGCACTTAACCAAGTTACGAATGAACTTAATTATTCAGACTTGAAATATCAATTGGGATTAATAGGTAAAAATGAAAACGAAAAATTGTTAAAAGCCGTTGATCAACTTGAACAACAACGTATTTTAGAACGATTAGATATTGCGCCAATAGATGTATTTGGCCTAAAAAGTAACATTACAGATATTCATGATTTAAATGAAATTTTATTTAATAATATCTTTAAAATCATACAAAATTCTGAAATTCACGATGATGACGTGCATCGTTATCATTATGTATTTGATTTCGACAAATCACAAATTCTTAAAGACTTACATTCTATTGTAGACAAGATTAATAAAACGTTAGAATTTTTCAATGGCATGAATCATAAAACGATTAAATCCATTCGCAAACAATTATTGTATATTAATGACAGTTACAGAAATATTGAGCAAAGTTTAAAAAATAATCATACTGCTTATATTTCTATTAAAAATATATCTCAAAAATCAACTATTCGTTTAATTGTAAAAGATTATGACGTTAAAGACGTGCTCACAACACAAGTACTAGATAAATTTAATTCTTTAACATTTATTTCAGGTACGTTAACATTTATTCATTCATTTGGCGCATTTAAAAATTGGTTTAATGAAGATATCCATTTTAATACTTACGAAGTACAGTCAATCTTAACTAATAAAAAGAACACAAATATCTATATACCGAGCGATGTAGCATCTTATAATTATAAAAATATTGATGACTATGTAGCGTCAATAGTGGATTATCTTGAAGAGTATGTTTCTATTACAGAATCCAAGTGTCTCGTTCTCTTTACAAGTTATCGCATGATGTATATGGTTCAAGAGCTATTAAATGAATTACCAACCTTTGAAGATTACGTTATTTTGACTCAACAACAGAACCAAAACTATAAAATAGTGCAACAATTTAATAATTTCGATAAATCTATTCTTCTAGGAACTTCTACTTTCTTTGAAGGATTTGACTACCAGTCTAATGGCATTAAATGTGTAATGATAGCTAAATTACCATTCATGAATAAATACAACACGAAACATTGGTTAATGGATTCAGAATTTGATTCTACGTTTAAAGATTATGTTTTACCAGATGCCGTTACCCGTTTTAGACAAGGTCTAGGACGTTTAATCCGTAAAGAGGATGATAAGGGGCTTATTGTGTCATTTGATGATCGCCTTGTTAATAGTAATTACAAATCTTTCTTTGCTCAAACATTGGAGAATTATGTTCAGAAAAAAGGGGACATACAACAGTTCAGTAAATTGTTGCAAAAAATTCAACGAGATGTAGATAAAAATAAATAATCAAACAAGAATATTCTTAATGCAAACTAGCCATGTGGTAGAACTTCACTATCTATTTTGTTAAAATAGTAAAGGATTGTATAAATAGAAATTTCAATTAGGAGATTAGTTATGAAAACAACTATAAAACAAGCTAAACAGCATCTTAACGAAGAAGTAACTATTGGTGCTTGGTTAACAAACAAACGCTCTAGCGGTAAAATTGCATTCTTACAATTACGTGATGGCAGTGGCTTTATGCAAGGGGTAGTTGTCAAATCAGAAGTTGATGAAGACACATTCAAACTTGCTAAAGACATCACTCAGGAATCATCATTATACGTTACAGGCGTCATTACTGAGGATAATCGCTCAGATTTAGGATATGAAATGCAAGTGAAATCAATTGAAGTCATTCACGAAGCACATGACTATCCAATCACACCTAAGAATCATGGTACTGAATTCTTAATGGATCACCGTCACTTATGGTTACGTTCTAAAAAACAACATGCTGTAATGAAAATCAGAAATGAAATCATTAGAGCAACTTATGAATTCTTTAATGAAAATGGCTTCACTAAAATTGACCCACCAATTTTAACTGCAAGTGCACCTGAGGGTACAAGTGAGCTATTCCATACTAAATATTTTGATGAGGATGCTTTCTTATCACAAAGTGGACAACTTTACATGGAAGCTGCAGCAATGGCACATGGCCGTGTATTCTCATTTGGTCCTACTTTTAGAGCAGAAAAATCTAAAACACGTCGTCATTTAATCGAATTCTGGATGATTGAACCTGAAATGGCATTTACTAATCATGCAGAAAGCTTAGAAGTACAAGAACAATATGTGGCTCATATCGTTCAATCAGTACTTAAAAACTGTAAATTAGAATTAAAAGCATTAGATAGAGATACAACTAAATTGGAAAAGGTGGCAACACCATTCCCACGAATTTCTTATGATGATGCTATCAAATTCTTAAAAGAAGAAGGATTTGAAGACATTGAATGGGGCGAAGACTTTGGTGCGCCTCATGAAACGGCAATTGCTAATCATTATGATTTACCAGTATTTATTACGAACTACCCAACTAAGATTAAACCTTTCTATATGCAACCAAATCCTGAGAATGAAGACACTGTGTTATGTGCAGACTTAATTGCCCCAGAAGGGTATGGTGAAATCATTGGTGGTTCAGAACGTATCAATGATTTAGAATTATTAGAACAACGTATCAATGAACATCAATTAGACGAAGAAAGCTATAGCTATTATTTAGATTTACGTCGCTATGGTAGTGTGCCACACAGTGGTTTCGGATTAGGTTTAGAACGTACTGTAGCTTGGATTTCAGGCGTGGAACACGTAAGAGAAACATCTCCATTCCCACGTTTATTAAATCGATTATATCCATAAGCTATTTTTAATTAGAAACAAATATATGAATGTCGTCCAGTCATTTCTTTTTGACTGGACGCTTTTTCAACCTAAAAAAAGGAGGCACTTAACTTGGACAAACTTCAACTTAAAACACGACCTGTCGTTGTGAGACGTGAGCTTCTAGATCATTATTCAGAATTAGGCATGTCCGAGAAAGATTTAATCATTTTGATTAAACTGATTTATGCCTCAGAAACTTCTAATAAACAGCCTTCTATCGATTTTTTAAAAAAGGGTTCAACCATGGAGCCTAGAGAAATAACTTCTATCATTCAAAATCTAATTCAACGAGATTTGTTAGAACTTCAAGTTAAAAAAGATGAAGAAGGTAAATTTACAGAATATATGAATTTAGATGGCTTTTACGATAAATTCAGTCATGTTTTAGCGCAAGATGAAGTCGATAATAAACAATCTAATTCTCAACAGCAATTTAAAGATTTATTTCAATATATAGAACAATTATTTGCTAGACCCTTATCCCCATATGAAATTGAAACATTAAACCAATGGATTGATGTAGATCAACATGATTTCTCACTTATTCGCGCAGCGCTTGACGAAGCATATAGTCATGACAAATTGAGTTTTAAATATGTAGATCGTATCTTATTAAACTGGAAAAAAAATAATGTTACAACTATAGATGACTCCAAAAAAATAAGAGAGCGATTTAATAAACCTAAAATGACACATACTGTAAAACATGTACCGAAATTTGATTGGTTAAACGGAGAGAATTTAGATGATAAGTAAGAAAAAAGCACTTGAAATGATAGATGTAATAGCTGATATGTTTCCTGACGCAGAATGTGAATTAAAACATGACAATGCATTTGAACTCACTATCGCTGTTTTGTTATCAGCTCAGTGTACTGATAATTTAGTTAATAAAGTTACGCGTTCACTTTTCAAAAAATATAAAACTCCAGAAGATTATGTGAAAGTAGATATAGAAGAGCTACAAGAAGACATTCGTTCAATTGGCTTATATCGCAATAAATCTAAGAATATTAAAAAATTATGCGAATCATTACTTGAAAAGTTTGAAGGAGAAGTACCACACACTCATAAAGAACTTGAAAGCCTAGCAGGTGTAGGGCGAAAAACAGCAAATGTAGTGATGAGTGTAGCGTTTGGTGAACCCTCATTAGCCGTGGATACTCATGTAGAACGTGTTTCTAAACGATTAGGGATTAATAGATGGAAAGATAACGTAACTCAAGTTGAAGATAGATTATGTAGCATTATTCCAAAAGAGAGATGGAGTAAAAGTCATCACCAACTCATCTTTTTTGGACGTTACCATTGTATTTCACGCAAACCAAAGTGTGAGATTTGCCCATTATTAGAGGACTGTAGAGAAGGACAGAAACGAATGAAAGCATAATTAAAAGGAAGCTTGATACTATGATTACTAAACATGATTTTGAACTTTTAGAAGAACAGCTGGATCAATTTGCAAGTAAAAGGGCGCTTAATTCAACTGAAGCTAAACCGGTAATCGATCAATACTTTGCATTAATCATTGATTTCTTTAAACAAATTAATGAAGTAGAGGAGATAGATTTTCATAATCTTGAAAGTTATCCAGTAGTACCTATGAATTTTGAAGAACGCTATAATTATATGTTAGCCAGAAAATATCATTTTATGGGTTATAGTCAAATGAAGACATTAAAAGTTGAACTGATTAAAATGAATGCTTCATATCAAATTAGAAAAAAACGTTAAAAATATAATTTTTAATTATATGCAAAAAAGGCTGGGCAATGTGCCCAGCCTTTTTGAATAGCTATTTAACTTACTAACAATGAATTATAAACTATATACGATTATCTATTGAAATGGAAAATGTTTGATAGCGTATTTCCGTTGTCACTATTGTTAGTATTTGTGCTATTTTGTTGTGATGAATTATTTCCGTTATTACCAGAATTACTTGAATCACTTGACTCACCAGAAGAGTTATCTGATGAACTTGATTTCTTAGATGAACTATCGCTAGAGCCATTACTACCATAAACTTCACGATTAGTAGTGTCGTTATCAGGGTGACCACTTACAGATAGATCATCTGCATTAGAGCCAACAACTGAATCAGGTTTTTTGAAGTCACCATCATCATTTGAAGTAATATCTGACATAACATCTTCATATAAGAATTGAGGATATTCTTGTTCAGTGTGACCTAAGAATGAGTTAACGCCACCTTCTTTAATTTGGCTGAAGCCCATCCAAATAGACATTGTATATTTAGGTGTGAAACCGTTAATCCATACGTCTTTTGCTGCATTATCTGGTAAGTTGTATTGTTGATTTATTTCTGAACCGTACGTGCTCGTACCAGTTTTAGCGCCCATTGTAACTCCTGAAACGCCATGACCATAAGCAGAACCATAAGGTTTAAACGTACCAGTTAACATTTCAGCTAACATATAAGATGTGTAGTCTTTCATAGCTTTATGGCTAGTATGATCAAATTCAACAGTGTCACCATCATCAGTAACAACTTTTTGAATAGAATGCGCATTGTTATAAGTACCACCATTAGCAATTGAAGCAAATGCTGATGCTAATTGAGTAGGTGAGAATTCTGAAGCGCCACCACCTAAGACATCAGATGGTCCAAGGTCATTTTGGTAATCTAAACCAACTTTAGAAGCAAAATCTTTTACAGAATCTTTGCCACCGTTAGATTGTGCTGCTTGCCAAGTTTTTAACGCAGGAATGTTGAAACTTTGTCTTAATGCGTCATAAGCAGATACTTTACCATGTCCTTGACTATCATAGTTTCGGAATGTACCGCCGTCTATTTGATAACTTGATTCATCTTGAATAGCATGATTTGTTGCCCATTGCATATTTTCAATTGCTGGACCATATGCTAAGAATGGTTTTAATGATGAACCAGTTAAGTGAGCATCCGTTGCAGAATTTCGGTCAACTACATCTTTATAGTTACGTCCACCAGAAATCGCTACAATGCCACCGGTTTTACTATCAAGAATTGTTGCACCAACTTGTTGATCATCGTTTTTATAGTAATTACCGTTATTAATACGATCTTGTAATGTTTTTTGAACATTTTTATCCATATCAGTATAGATTTTAATACCACTTTGTAATAAATCACTTAAATTTTTATTTTTGAAATGTTTATTGTTCATTAATTCAGCTTTAACAAAGTTAACATAAGAATCGTATTCTGGATCTTCATTAGTTGAACCCACTTGACGCTCTTTATTAGAACGTTTTACTAAGTTATCTTCTAATGAAGTCTTTTTAGCTTCTTGCCACTGTTTATCAGTAATTCTATTATGATAATGCATTAAGTATAAAACAGTTTCTTTACGACTTTCCGCTTCTTTAGGATTATCATAAATATTATAAAGGTTTGGAACTTGAGGTAAACCAGCTAAGTATGCTGATTCAGCTAAATTTAAATCTTTCAAATCTTTGTTGAAATAGTATTTAGCCGCAGCTTTAACACCATAAACCCCATCTGAGTAATAGATTTTATTCAAATACATTTGGAAGATTTCATCTTTACTGTATTCTTGTTCTAAACGATAGGATAAATATGCTTCTTGAGCTTTACGTCCGATAGATTTTTTCTCAGTAAGGAATGAACGTTTAACAACTTGTTGTGTTAACGTAGAGGCACCTTGTGAACCAAATCCACCAGTCAAGTTCTTACCAACAGCCCCAAATAAACGTTTATAGTCTAAGGCACCATGGTCATAGAAACGGTTATCTTCAGTTGCTAAAACGGCATTTCTCATATTTTTAGGCACATCATTTAAATCAACATGTTCTCTTCTAGCACCATTATCTAATTTTTTAACCAATTCGCCGTTTTTATCATATATCTCGGCAGGTTTAGGGTCTTGTAATTTAGATTCAGTAAATGCTGGTGCTTTCCAAGCATAATATGCAAATAATAAAATACCCAGTAGAACTAAAATGAAAAAGGCAATTAATAAAAAGCCTATAATCTTGATAATCGTTCGTTTAACATTTCTATTCTTTTTTTCTTTGGATTTCCCATTTTTCCCTTTACGAGGTTGAGAAGATCCTTTATTTTCCGTCATACGCGGTCCTCACTTTCATCTAATATCAACTTATCAACAGCCTTGAGGTAATCTAATCTTGGTTGATACTGATAAGGAATATAGTAACTATTTTTTCTTATTTCTTCAACTGTTATTGATTTTTTTATTTCATTTTTATATTTTTTCCAAAAAGGTTCGAATTTAGAAAAAGGCAAAAGATATACTTCATCAAGCATTTTGAACCTTATTATTAAAAATACAATTCCTTTCTGAAGAAATGTATTCTTCATATGTTCAACTTGATGATCATGAATATTATTCAAAGGAAAGGAAGTTTTATTTTTAGTTTCCTTTGCTTCAAAATCAATATAATAGCCTTCATAAACACCATTATAATCAGTTGTAGAAGGAGTACGAAAGTAAGCTTCGTTAATTACGGCTTTACTTCGTTTGGGATAATGAACATTAACGATTTGAACTGGCGTAGGTTTTTTATGTATAACAGCCTTTCCATGTACTAAATAATAATCGTTTGATAATTCAATATCTTTTTCAAGGGACATCCCTCGTCCACCATACTCTATCTTACTAAAGGATGAACGTGAATGACTTCCGACCTTAGTCTTATTTTCCTTGAAAGGTTTCCCATTAGGATAATTCATAGTATTCACCACGCTAGTTTGCTTATAGAAAAGTATAATAAATTGAAGAACTTATTTAATTAACAAAGTACAATCTATGTCACTTACTATTCAACAAACTAAATTAGATAATAACGAATTCTCATTATTAACCTACTTTATTTTAACGTGCTTTAACAGTTAAAACAATATGTGTCTGAATTTGTAACGAGCGGGTGATAAAATATGTAGTATAAAACTTTAAATTTTTATAGACTTATACTACATGACGGTATGTATGAATTATGATACATTATTTCAGTGTAGGAGGCATCTTCATGGAAAAAGTTGTAAAAGATCTATTGATAGAACTCCAGTATATTGAGAAACATTATAATGAAGCTAAAACAACAGGTGAAGATTTTAATTTTTATCAGACAGTAAAGCCTTACGTTCAACATATAGATGATATATTGAATAAATTAAATCAATATCAGGATAATATTCTTTTATTACCTTATATGAATGAGAAAAAGCTCAAATTACTTTTTAACAATATTAAAGAATTATCGGTGGATTGTCATTTTCATAGAACAAGTAGAAAACTTTTCATTGAAAAATTTAAAGCTGTTAATTACGATTTGAATTATTTACTTGAATATACTAAAGAATAGAGTGATATATACTTTGAAGACGCTATACGTGACAGGATATAAATCTTTCGAATTAAACATATTTAAAGATGAGATGCCAGAAGTTAAATATCTAAAAGCATTTATCAAACATAAATTATTGCAATATATTGAGGAGGGGCTTGAATGGGTATTAATTCAAGGGCAAATTGGTATTGAACTTTGGACAGCAGAAGTTGTCCTTGAGTTAAAACAAACTTATCCTGCTTTAAAACTTGGTATTATTACACCATTTTATGGACATACTTCAAAGTGGAATGAACTAAACCAATCGAAGTATAATAATATTGCAGAAAAAGCTGACTTTCTTGAAAGTGTCCATCATACCGAGTATGAAGGGCCTTATCAATTTAAACAAACTGATCAATTTATGCTAAATCATACAGATATGACGTTACTAATATACGATGAAGAACAAGAGGGGAGCCCTAAATTCTTCAAAAGGATGTTAGTTGATTTTATGGATAAAACAAACTATACTTGTGATATTGTTGCATTTGATGAACTCACTGCTTTTATAAATGATTTACAGTGGGAACAAGATCAAAGTTTCGAATGAGGTGGAAAAAATGGCAGATGTTTCTTTAAAGCTTTCAGCAAAAGATATTTATGAAAAAGACTTCGAAAAAACGATGGCTCGAGGTTATCGCCGTGAAGAAGTTGATGCTTTTTTAGACGATATTATCACTGACTATCAAAAAATGGCTGACTTAAATAATGAAGTAGTTAAATTATCTGAAGAAAACAATAAACTTAGAAAAGAAGTAGAAGATTTAAGATTAAGAGTAGCAACATCAAGATCTACTGATAATAAATCTTTCTCTTCAAATAATTCTACTTCATCTAATAATGTAGATATTTTAAAAAGAATTTCTAATCTTGAAAAAGCTGTTTTTGGAAAATAATCATTTAATAATTAATTATTGTAAATGCTAGCGATATTGTTAGTATGTTTTAAAAGTAAAAAATATCTGTTATAGTTTTTAAATATGTGTTATAATCTCAAAAGTGATATTTTGGGTAATCGCTATAGTAATATAGAGGAAAGTCCATGCTCACACAGTCTGAGATGACTGTAGTGTTCGTGCTTGATGAAACAATAAATCAAGGCATTAATTTGACGGCAACGAAATAGCCTAAGTCTTTAGATATGGCTAGATTAGTTTGAAAGTGCCACAGTGACGTAGCTTTTATAGAAATATAAAAGGTGGAACGCGGTAAACCCCTCGAGTGAGCAATCCAAATTAGGTAGGAGCACTTGTTTAGCGGAATTCAACGTATAAACGAGACGTCTTTATTCGTATAATAAAGATTTGTAGACAGATGGTTACCACCAGAGTACCAGTACAACTAGTGTACGTTATGAGTACAACGGTACAGAACATGGCTTACAGAAATATCATTGACTAGTTTAGCTCTCCCATTAGATGGAGAGCTTTTTTATTTTACTTATACATATATGATTTAAATTCTGTTAACATATAACGTAACAATATTGACAAAGGAGACAAACCAATGTTCCAATTAATAGCAGTATGCCCAATGGGATTAGAAGCAGTCGTTGCAAAAGAAATTCAAGAACTTGGCTACGAAACTCAAGTAGAAAACGGTCGCATCTTTTTTGAAGGAGATGTCAAAGCGATTGTTAAATGTAATCTATGGTTACGGACTGCTGATCGACTAAAAATCGTGGTAGGCCGATTTAACGCTAAAACATTTGATGAATTATTTGAAAAAACAAAAGCTTTACCATGGGAAGATATTATTGATAAAGAAGGGCAATTTCCTGTACAAGGACGAAGCGTCAAATCTACACTTTACAGTGTGCCAGACTGCCAAGCTATTACTAAGAAAGCCATTGTTGAACGTTTAAAACATGCTTATAACGAAAAAGGCTGGTTAAATGAAAGTGGGGCTAAATATCCAGTAGAAGTAGCTATTCTAAAAGATAATGTGTTACTTACTATAGATACCTCAGGTTCAGGGCTAAATAGACGTGGATATCGTATTGCTCAAGGTGAAGCACCAATCAAAGAAACATTGGCCGCAAGTTTAGTAAGACTTGCAAATTGGAAAGGCGATACGCCATTTATAGACCCATTCTGTGGTTCAGGAACTATTGCTATTGAAGCATGTTTAATTGCTCAAAATATCGCGCCTGGGTTTAACCGCGATTTTGTTTCTGAAGAATGGAACATTATGCCTCCTAACATTTACGATAAAATGCGAGATGAGGCTGACAAACAAGCTGATTATGATAAAGACATTCAAGTCTATGCTTCTGATATTGATCCAGAAATGGTTGAAATAGCTAAACGTAATGCTGAAGAAGTAGGCTTGGGAGATATTATTCAGTTCAGCGTTAAAGACGTGAATACATTAACGATTGATACAGAAGAACCAATTGCATTAGTAGGTAACCCACCTTATGGGGAACGTATTGGCGACAGAGATGAAGTTGAAGAAATGTACCGCTATATTGGAAAATTAATGAAACAACATCCTTATCTATCGACTTATATTTTGACAAGTAATAAAGAATTTGAATATCTTGTTAATCAAAAGGCAACTAAACGACGTAAACTGTTCAATGGATATATAGAATGTATGTATTATCAATATTGGGGTAAGAAACCTGAAAAATATTAATGTTTAATCATTTAAAAATACTTACGTAATTTTCAAGTTTATTTTTTATTAATTTTGTAAATTTTTCTTAATTTATTGGAAAATATTTAATTAATTTAAACAATATATTAGCGCTCTTATTATGACTGATGTAAAGTGATAATAAGAGTGTTTTAACATTTAACTACATACATATAAATTACATCTTAGTGAGGAGAGAGAAATATGCAAACTGTTTTAATTATAGGCGCAAACGGTAAAGTTTCTATAGAGGCAACTAAAATATTTTTAGAAGATACTTCGTTTAATGTAGATTTATTTTTAAGAAATGCACATCGTATCCCTGATTATGCATCTAATCGTATTACTGTATTTGAAGGGGACGCAAAAAATGAAGAAGATTTAGAAAAAGCATTAGACAAAGTCGACGTCGTCTTCGCTAGTTTATCAGGTTCATTGGATATTGAGGCTGATGCTATCGTTAAAGCAATGACTAAAAAAGGCGTAAAACGCTTAATTTTCATTGCAGCGCCAGGAATTTATAATGAATTACCAACAAAATTTAATGAATTTAACAAAGAACAATTTGGTGAGAAATTAGATAAATATCGAAAAGCTGCGGACATTATTGAAGCTTCAGATTTAGATTATACAATCATTCGTCCAGCTTGGTTAACTTTTAAAAATGAATCAGATTATGAAATCACCTCTAAAGATACTGAGTTCAAAGGTACAGAAGTATCAAGACGTAGTATTGCTAATTTAGCTGTTCGCATTGCTAAAAATCCTGAACTTTATTCAAGAGACAATATAGGTGTTAATAAACCTAATACAGATGGCGATAAGCCAGCTTGGTTTAATTAAAGTTCTATTTATATTTTTTATAATTTATGAGTGTGATAAAATTTAATAAATGATTTCAAAAGTATTGATTTACTTTTGCGATCACTTTCTATTAATAGGAGGTTGAGACATAAAGAGTTTGTGCTCTGGGAAATCGTTTAACGGCTTCCCAAAAGCAGGATTATCGGCAGAGTCCATCACGATTCGACAAAATTTGAGAAACAATTTTGCTCATCGTTCGGTTCTGCTCAAATCCTAAACGCTTTTGTCCAGACCTCTTACTTTTTTATTACGTATAGAACGTTTGAAATAAAGGGGATTAGGCATGGCGAATACTGAACAATTAGATATTTTATATAAATTAAAAAAAGAAGTTGAGAAATCCAACAATACGGCATTAGTACATACAATCAATCAAGTCATCAAAAAAGTCTATTTAAATCAATATACCGCTTCTTTCGTGGGACATTTTTCTGCAGGTAAATCTACATTAATTAACTTATTACTTGAACAGAATATTTTACCAAGTTCTCCTGTACCAACAACAAGTAATACAGCTATTGTTTCTGTTGCAGATCAAGAAGAGATTATTGCTAATCTTGAACATCAACAGTATACAAAGTTAAAAACTTATGATGAAGTGAAACAAATGAATCGCTTAAATGTTGATGTCGAATCTGTAGAAATTAAATTTCCTTCTACAAAGTTTCATAATGGGTTTACTTTACAAGATACGCCTGGTGTCGACTCAAATGTAGCGACACACCAAACGACGACTGAGCAGTTCATGTATACAAGTAATATTTTGTTTTATACAGTGGATTATAATCACGTGCAATCTGCGCTTAATTTTCAATTTATGAAACGCATGAATGATGTAGGCATTCCTGTGATTTTCATTATTAACCAAATTGATAAACATAATGAAGACGAAATTTCTTTTGCTACTTTTAAAGAAAGAGTGAATAAATCAATTGCGGATTGGGAGATCAAATTAACTAAAATCTTCTACGTGTCTAAATTCGATCATCCTGAAAATGAAATCAATCAACTCTCTGACTATTTAGTAGACAAAGATAATCGTCGTGAACCTATTGAAGACTATGTAAAACGTACGGTTAAATTTATTACAGACGCTCAACTCGGTTATATTCAAAATGAAATACAAGATATTCTTGAAGAATTGAATATTAACGAAGATGAGTTTGAACAAGCATATTCAAAATTCCAACAGAATCAAGCTGTGAGTGAGGAAGCACGTTTATTAAATAATCCTGACCAATTGTTAAGCTTTTTAAAACAAAAACGTAAAGACATTCTTGAGAATGCTTACATTATGACTCATGATATGCGTGAAGATATTCGACATTATCTTGAAAGTATGGCTTCTGACTTTAAAGTAGGCGGTCTTTTAAATAAAAAGAAAAAGAAATTAGAAGAACAAGAACAACGCTTGGTAATAGTGGTTGAAAAATTGCAAGACAAAGTGAATCAACAAATTCGTCAACCTTTAAGAGAAGATATGTCATTTTTAACGCGATTTATCAATAATAGTGACGTTAACAAAGAAATTTTAAATCAACATTATAAAATTAATAATGAATTAATCTCAAATTTATATCAACCTCAAACAAGTATTAGTAATACGTACGTATTAACGTTTAGCGATGAAGTTAAAAAAGCCATTAATAATTTTGTTGAGAAAGAATCTAATCCATTATTTGAAAAAACAATTAACAATACACAGGCGACAGGCTTAACAAATACAGAAGATGAAGATATGCAAGTTTATGAACGATTTCTAGAGTTAAAGAATTTGAAGGAATCTTTAACAACTGAGAATTATCGCCATTATTATATTCATATGGAAGATTCTTTAGATAAGTTAATAGGTCGAACTGAAGCAAACTATCAATTTAAAGATGAGACTCAAGGCGAAGTGAGTGAAGATCAGTTAGATGAAAATGAAGCAACTCAATCATCAACAACGAATGAGGTTGATATTAAACAAGCTTTAGAATTAGTTGAGCCAGTGCCGTTATTTGATAGAACGAAAAAAGATATTCAAGATACGCTACATCGCTTAGATAATAAAATCGTTAAAATTGGTGTGTTTGGTACGTTTAGTGCAGGTAAAAGTAGTTTAATCAATGCCTTACTTGGTGGGCAATATTTAGTGAGTTCACCAAATCCAACAACTGCAGCTACGACAGAATTATCTTATGGTGAAGATAGTAAAATTACATTGAAAACACAACAACAATTACTAGAAGAGTTGAATCAACTTATTGAATATCACAATATTTCATTTAATTCATTAGAGGAATTTATTAACAGCGATATTACCACATTGAAGCAGCAATTAGAAAAAAATCAATTAGCTTTTGTTAATGCGGTTGAAAAGCATTATGCACTTTATCAAGACATGGTAAATGAAGCCATTACGCATGAAATTTCACAAGAAGATATTAAAAAGTGGAGTGCCGAAGACGAATACGCTACCTTTGTTAAAACTGTTCACATCAACTTACCACTTGAATGGTTAAAAGGTAAAATTATCGTGGATTCACTAGGGTTACATTCAAACAACCAACGTCATACAAATGAAACTGAACAAATTTTAACTTCTTCAGATTTAATATTGTATGTAAGTTACTTTAATCATTCATTTACAGATAATGACAAAGCTTTTATTGAACATATGAAAGATATGAATCAATTGAATGAAAATCAAGCCTTTAAAATGGTTATCAACGCAATTGATTTAGCAGAGAATGAAGAAGATGTTAAAGCTGTAAAAGATTACGTTGCTGATGCTTTAAACCAAGTTAACTTAAACTCTGAAATATTCGGGGTTTCAAGTAGACGTGCACTTAAAGCCCAAGATAAAGGTATTTCACAATTACGCGAGAGTATTCAACACTTTGTAGAAGTAGAATCTAATACCATTTTAGAGCAACAAATGATTAAACAACTTGAACAAATGAGTCAATCGTTTGATCAAATGATTGAAGAATTCCAAACTAATCAATCATTAATCACTGAACGTCAAGATAAACTTAAAGCTTATCAACATGAACAACGTCTACCAAGCCAATTGTTAATGACAAGTGAGCAACACACTAATAATGAAGTTGAAGACCAAATTTATCACTTAAATGGACGCTTAAAGTTACAATTATTGGATGATGTTAAAAGTGTATTCAATAGTCAAATGACGCAGAATAATGATTTTAATGAAGAAAAGAAAATTTCAGCTAAGACATTCTTAGATCAAATCCATCAACGTTTATATCTTGAACAAAGTCTCTTAGTAGAACGTATTAAAAAATACTATAATCGACAACTCAATGAACAAGTTGCACCCGTCGTTCAAAAGTTAAATCAATTGCATGTACTTATTTATCCTGAATTTAACATTAAACCTTATTTTACAGATAAGGCATTTTTAAGAATTGATATTAATGATATGGTGGCAGCTTTACCTAAACAACTGACTAAACGTAAAATATTAAATCCTAATTCTCAAAGAGAAATACAGGAAACAATTAGTGCTAATACACTAGATTTGCTTCAAGCACAATTAAGTGAATTAAGACAAGCACTCATTTCTTATGTTTCAACATTAACTAAAGAGGCTGATGATGCGTTTAATCATTTAGAAAATGATATACAACAACAAATAGATGATTTATTATCATTTACTATGGATGAAACACTAATAGAACAATTAAAATCAGTAAACTCAAAATTAAAAGTACTTTTAAAATAGAAAGAAGGCACTATTTATGACATCACGTGTCCTACTAGTAGATGGAATGGCGTTATTATTTAGACATTTTTATGCTACAAGTTTACACAATCAATTTATGTATAATTCGAAAGGTGTACCTACAAATGGTATACAAGGATTTGTAAGGCATATTTTTAGCGCTATTCATGACATTAATCCTACACATGTAGCTGTGTGTTGGGATATGGGGCAATCGACTTTCAGAAATGAAATGTATGATTCGTATAAACAAAATCGTCCCGCACCTCCAGAAGAACTCATTCCTCAATTTGATTATGTTAAAGAAATTTCAGAACAATTTGGTTTCATTAACGTCGGAATGGTCAATTATGAGGCTGATGATGTTATAGGAACATTAGCTAAAGCTTATTCCCAGGATAATGAGGTACACATTCTTACTGGAGATAAAGATATTCTTCAATGTATTAATCAAAACGTAGAAGTATGGCTTATTAAAAAGGGCTTCAATATATATAATCGTTATACGTTAGACCGTTTTAATGAAGAGTATCAACTAGATCCGCTTCAATTAATAGATATTAAAGCATTTATGGGAGATAGTGCAGATGGTTATCCTGGTGTGAAAGGGATAGGCGAGAAAACAGCAATTAAATTAATTCAAGCCTACGATAGTGTTGAAAATGTCCTTCAACATATTGATAAATTAACACCAGGACAGCAAAAGAAAATTAAAAATGACGAATCAAATTTACTATTATCCAAACAATTAGCTGAAATCCATACAGAGGTTCCACTCGATATAACTTCTTTATATAACGAAATGGAATATGCTCATTCACTCCATCATATATTATCTATTTGTAATGAGCATGAGCTATACGTGTCCGGTAAGTATATTTCTTCTAAATTATAATTAAAAATCCTTGAGATAAAAGGAAGAGACAATCATCTCTAATTTAAGAGTGATGCTTCCTCATCTCAAGGATTTTATTTTGATTAATTATATCTTCTTACTTAATTTATAAAGATATTGTTGTGCTAATTGATTTGCTTCTTTATTTTGATCGCGAGGAACCCATTTTACAAATAATAATTCGAAACTTTGTTCTAAAATTTCTATATTCTCAAAATAAGGTTTAAAACGGATATTTTTGACATAACCTTGATTAACGCTATCTTCAATTAATTTAGAATCTGTGTACAATAGCGCATTCGTTACATTTAATTCTCTTGCGTGTTCTAGGGCGTGTATCATAGCTGCCCATTCTGCACTATGATTATCTAATTCACCTAGATCATGGGTGAATGTGTATTTTTCATTCTCTTCTTTAATTACAATGCCACACGTACTTTGACCTGGATTACCATTTGATGCAGCATCAAAATATATTTTCGCCATTTTATAACACCTTTTCAAAAAATAAGTTTACGATTTCAATACTATAGTATCAAATTCTAAAAAAAGAGAATAGCATGAGAAGTGCGTCAACGTTATATACCGCTCGACTCACTCCCACGCTATTCTATTAATTAATAACCTTCATCTAGTTTATGAATTCTTCCTTTGCGATACATCGATTTAGCAATATAACCAAATGGAACATTAAATATAGTTGACATTAATTTAAGTAAATAAGTTGTTATAAATATCTCGAATACTACTGCGAAAGGTAGTGTTCCTGCGAATGCGATAGTTACAAATAAAGCTGTATCAATAATTGAACTTAACATTGTACTACCATATGCTCGAATGATAAATGTTTTATCAGAACTAAAGATTTTTTTAATCATTGAAAAGATAAAGACACCGACATGTTGACCAATAATATAAGCTACGATTGATCCAAGCGCAATACGTGGCACTAAATCAAAGATAGTTGATAATGCTTTTTGAGATACATCTTCAGGTGCTGGAATAAAATGTAATGACATTTGCATCACAATAATCATAACTAATGTTGATGAAAAGCCTAACCATACAGCACGTTTAGCCACTTTACGTCCATAGATATCATTTAAGATATCCGTAGCTAAGTAAATGGAAGCAAACATGACATTCCCTAAAGTTGCAGATATTCCAAAAATATCTACCGTTTTAATTACTTGGATGTTGGCAATGATAGTCCCAATAGCGACCCAAGCAATTAAGCCTTGCTTACCAAAACAACGAAACATTACGACCATTAAAATAAAAGTAACAAAAAAGGTTGCTACTCCAAAAATTTCATTAAACATGATTATCCTCCTAAATTTTGATAATGCGGGTGTTTAGAAACCGCAAAAACAACTAATATATTTTATAGTAAAAATATAATAGTTGCAATAGGAGGTAGAAATTTTAATAATTTTATAAATTTCTAAGCAAATCGATTATTTCAAAATTACTTTAATTTAAGTTATAATAACTCCATGATTATGATGAGATAATTCTTAAAATAAGGAGTGACTCGCATTCTTACGCATTCCGAACAAAGTGCAATTCAAAAAATTGATGACTTAATGAATACTTATTGTGATAAATGTTTACTTAAAACGC
Organism: Staphylococcus sp. NRL 16/872; assembly: GCF_022815905.2. NCBI lineage: Bacteria > Bacillati > Bacillota > Bacilli > Caryophanales > Staphylococcaceae > Staphylococcus > Staphylococcus sp. NRL 16/872. The sequence continues at coordinate 1,424,419 of NZ_CP119327.1, forward strand.
ATATCAGAAAAACAGAAGGCAAAACACAAGCCCATCATTTTTGTATTTCAGAGTGCTCAATTGGGAAACAGATTAAGCAATTAGGAAATGAACTTCAATAGAAGTGTCTTGAGAAACTAATTCAAAGCATTTAGACTGAAAGAAAGCCTTTATCAATCAAGGAATTGAAATGCGTAACGACGGGAGTTTACTAAATGTAAATGACCGAGGCACGCATATGATGACAAAGAGTGAAAAGGTTTGGCTACAGTCTATAATAGGGGGCAATCGTATCATGCAAATCATATCAATCGAAGAAACACCAAATTATAATACAATGAAAATTAATTTAGATGAAAAAAGAGCAGATAATAAATCTAATACATTCACATCAGCTAAAGAGGGACAACCTGATTTTATCAATCGATTATTTGAAATTGATGGGGTAAAATCTATTTTTTATGTAATGGATTTTATTTCAGTGGATAAAGAAGAAAATGCTAATTGGAATGATTTATTACCTCAAATTCAATCCGCTTTCAACTAATTCATAATTAAGAGGGGGGGATTTTTCAAATGGAAATTTTAAGAGTGGAACCAACGCCGAGCCCTAACACCATGAAAATAATATTAACTGAAAAAAGAGCAGATAATCAATCTAATACTTATACAGAAATTAAAGAAGCAAATCCAAAATTTATAAATGATTTAATAGCGTTAGAAGGCGTTAAATCTATCTTTTATGTTATGGACTTTTTAGCTATAGATAAAGAACCACGCGCTAATTGGGAAAATGTATTGCCTCTCATTACTTCCACATTAAGTAATGAAGATGCAACTGAAGTGCAATCTCAAATTGACGACCATTTCGGTGAAGTAAAAGCAGAGGTATTAACATTCAAAGATATCCCTTATCAAATCAAATTAACTACTTCTGATGAAGAAAAACGTCAACAACTTCCTGATATATTCGTAGATAGTATGTTAAGTGCACAAAAAGATGGAGAAAACGTCGTCTTTTTACGTAAATGGCGTGATTTAGGTATTCGTTACGGCGAACTTGATGATGTTATGCAAGAAGTCGTTGAGGAAATTCTCGCAATGTATCCTGAACGAAGATTGGAAGATTTAGCGCAAGCAGCTTTATCTACAGATACAGTTATTCCTCAATCACAATATAAACATATTACAATAGAAGAATATCAACAAATGGAAGATTGGAAAGTTCGCCTACGTATGTTAAAGGAATTTCCAACCCCTACCATTGAAGATTTACCGCTTCTACAACTCGCTTTACAAGAAGAAAAAGTGGCATTAAGAAGAGAAGCTATCGTTTTACTTGGCATGATAGATGATAAAGCTGTACTTTCATATCTTTATGAAGGTCTTAGAGATAAGAGCCCAGCTGTTAGACGCACAGCAGGAGATTGTCTGAGTGACTTAGGTTATAAAGAAGCTTTACCAGAAATGGAAAAAGCCTTAAACGACCCTCAAAAAATTGTACGTTGGCGTGCAGCTATGTTTTTATTTGATGAGGGCGGTGAAGAGCAACTTCCAAGTTTAAAGGCGCATTCGAATGATTCAGCATACGAAGTTAAATTACAAATTGAAATGGCTATCTCTCGTATTGAAAAGGGAGACGAAGCACTTGGCTCAGTGTGGAAACAAATTGCCAATCGTGATAAATAATAATTTAAATACTTACATGATGAGGAGTGTATTAACTATGAATCCATATGAACAATACATGAAAGAACTAGCACAACAAATGCGTGCTGAACTTACTGAAAATGGTTTTGAAAGTTTAGAAACAAGCGAAGCAGTTTCAAACTATATGAATAATGTCGGCGATAACGATACAACATTCGTTGTTATCAACTCTACTTGTGGTTGTGCTGCCGGCTTAGCTAGACCAGCTGCTGTTGCTGTGGCAGAACAAAACGATAAGAAACCTACAAATAAAATCACTGTATTCGCTGGACAAGACAAAGAAGCAACACAAACAATGCGTGAATATATCCAACAAGTACCATCAAGTCCTTCATATGCTCTATTTAGAGGTACTGAATTAAAACATTTTATCCCACGTGAACATATTGAAGGTCGCGATATTCAAGATATCTGCATGGATATTAAAGATGCTTTTGATGAAAATTGCTAAATAAAATCAATCCTTATATTTAAATTTCTAAAACCTATAATAACTAATTGATTTTTCAAAGAGTTTATTATAGGTTTTTATTTTTTATATTCACGCTTCCATTTTCAAAATTTAGACTATAAGAATGTTCAAAATTCTAAAAAACTTAGAAACTCTATTAGAGTTAATTTAATAACCTCTCAATTTCTAGTATAATAGTAGTTAATATAAAAATTTAGGAGATGACACTATGTTAAACCCTTTTGATTCAGCGTATCACAGCTTATGCGAAGAAATCTTAAAAATAGGTAATGAACGTGATGATCGAACACATACTGGTACTATTTCAAAATTTGGTCATCAACTACGATTTGATTTATCAAAAGGATTTCCACTTTTAACTACAAAAAAAGTATCTTTTAAATTAGTGGCTACTGAATTATTGTGGTTTATTAAAGGCGATACCAATATTCAATATTTATTAAAATACAATAATAATATTTGGAATGAATGGGCTTTTGAAAAATATATTCAATCTGAAGATTATCATGGACCAGATATGACAAATTTTGGTCATAGAGCCTTAGAAGATGCTGAATTTAACGAACAATATAAAGAAGAAATGGCTAAATTTAAGCAACGCATCTTAAACGATGATAGTTTTGCTCAAAAATATGGCGATTTAGGAAATGTTTATGGTAAACAATGGCGTGATTGGGTAGATAAAGAAGGGAACCACTTTGATCAATTGAAAACAGTGATTCAACAAATCAAAGACAATCCTAACTCACGACGTCACATTGTGTCTGCTTGGAATCCTGCTGAAATTGATTCAATGGCTTTGCCACCTTGCCATACAATGTTCCAATTTTATGTGCAAAATGGTAAATTAAGTTGCCAATTATATCAACGGAGCGCCGACATCTTCTTAGGGGTACCTTTTAATATTGCTAGCTATGCTCTATTAACACATCTTATAGCTAAAGAATGTGGACTTGAAGCAGGAGAATTTATTCATACGTTCGGAGATGCACATATTTATTCAAATCATATTGATGCTATTCAGACACAATTATCGAGAGAAAGCTATACGCCTCCTACATTACAAATAAATTCTGATGCTTCGATTTTCGATATCAATTATGAGGATTTAGAACTCGTTGATTATCAATCACATCCTGCAATCAAAGCGCCTATTGCTGTTTAAAGCTACGCCAATTTCTTATTTATTTTAAAATGAATTACAAGGAACTTTCTCATTTTAAAAAATATTTAACTACAATACTTAATAAAATTTCAAAAATTTATCCTTAAATATATAATGGAGGGAAATTATGACTTTATCAATTTTAGTAGCACACGATCAACAACGTGTTATTGGTTACAATAATGACTTACCATGGCACTTACCAAATGATTTAAAACATGTTAAAAAACTTTCAACCGGTAACACATTAGTTATGGGACGAAGAACATATGAATCAATTGGTAAACCATTACCAAATAGAAGAAATGTTGTTTTAACACATGACACATCATTTAACGTTGAAGGCGTAGATGTGATACATTCTATAGATGAAATATACGATTTAGAAGGTCATTTATTTATTTTTGGTGGCCAATCATTATTCGAAGAAATGATAGATAAAGTAGATGATATGTATATTACAGTTGTAGAAGGGAAACATAAAGGAGATACATTTTTCCCTGAGTATACGTTTGAAGACTGGGAAGTTGAATCTTCAGTAGAAGGGGAATTAGATGAAAAAAATACTATTCCACATACATTTCTACATTTAGTTCGTAAACATAATAAGTAAAGTGCTTTAATGGAGGTATTTATGACAAAACAAATTATAGTGACGGATTCTACGTCAGATTTATCGCAAGATTTTTTAAAACAACAAAACATCCATGTCATTCCTTTAAGTATAACGATTGATGGCAAATCATATGTGGATCAATTGGATATTACATCTGAAGAGTTTATTCAACGTATAGAGGAAGATGCCGATGTTAAAACAAGTCAACCCCCAATTGGAAAGTTTATCGAATTATATGAAACACTTGGTAAAGATAATGTAGAAATATTTAGTATTCATATGTCATCAGGACTAAGTGGCACATATCAAACTGCACTCCAAGCGAGTGAGATGGTAGATGCTAATGTAACAGTTATTGATTCAAAATCGATTTCATTCGGTCTCGGATATCAAATTCAAAAATTAGTTGAATTAATAAATACAAATTTGACTTCATCAGAAATAGTCGAAAGTCTTAAAGAAGTACAGAAAAACACAAAATTATTTGTCGTTATTGGTCAACTTAATCAACTAATTAAAGGTGGACGTATTAGTAAAACAAAAGGGTTTATTGGTAACATTATGAAAATTAAACCTATTGGTACGCTTGAAAATGGCTATTTAGAAATGGTGCATAATGCGCGTACACAAAACTCTAGTATTCAATATTTGAAAAAAGAAATTTCAGAATTTATTGACAAGCATAAAATTAAATCAATTGGCGTAGCACATGCAAATGTGATTGATTTTGTTGAAAAGTTAAAATCACAATTTGATGACGCCTTTGGCCCACAAGAATATGATGTAAATGTCACAACGCCAGTTATTTCAACTCATACTGGTCAAGGGGCAATAGGACTAGTCGTTGTTCGTCATTAATATATTTTAAGTGCTGTATAAGTAAATCACTTTAAAATCAATTCATATTGTCGTAAATTTAAATAATAACAAAGGAGGTAATCAAATGGCATATGCAACTTTTGCTGGAGGATGCTTCTGGTGCATGGTTAAACCATTCACTTCGTATCCAGGTATTGAAAGTGTAGTTTCAGGCTATAGTGGTGGCGACGTAGAAAACCCCACGTATGAACAAGTGTGTACAAATAAAACAGGACATAGAGAAGCTGTTCAAATCACTTACAATCCTGAAATTACGTCTTATGAGAATATTTTAGATGTTTATTTTAAATCATTTGATCCTACTGATAACAGTGGACAGTTCTTTGATAGAGGCGAAAGCTATGAACCTGCTATTTTTTATCATGATGAAACACAAAAGCAGGCTGCTGAATTGAAAATTCAACAGTTAAATGAACAAGGCATATTTAAAAAACCTGTCATTACGCCTGTGCTTCCTTATAAGAATTTTTATCCTGCAGAAGACTATCATCAAGATTATTATAAGAAAAATCCTATGCACTATGAACAATACCAACGTGGATCAGGTCGAAAAGCTTTTATTGAATCACATTGGGGGTCAAAAAATGATTAAAAAAAATAAAAGTGAATTAAATGAAATGGAGTACTTAGTTACGCAAGAAAATGGCACTGAACCTCCATTCCAAAATGAATATTGGAATCATTTTGATAAAGGGATTTATGTTGATAAAATTTCAGGTAAGCCTTTATTTACATCTGAAGAAAAATTTGAATCTAATTGTGGATGGCCAAGTTTCTCAAAAGCGCTTGATGACGATGAGATTATTGAACTCGTGGATAAAACATTCGGTATGGTCAGAACTGAAGTCAGATCAGAAGAAGCAAATAGTCATTTAGGCCATGTTTTTAATGATGGTCCAAGAGAAAGTGGCGGTTTACGTTATTGTATTAATTCGGCTGCTATTCAATTTATACCATATGAGAAGTTAGAAGAACTTGGATACGGCGATTTAATTCCACATTTTGAAAAATAGGAGTGAAAGAATATGTTTAAAAAATTATTTGGTAAAGGTAAAGAAGTTAATAAAGAAACTCAAATTTATGCACCACTTACAGGTGAATATGTAAAAATCGAAGATATTCCAGATCCTGTATTCGCACAAAAAATGATGGGTGAAGGTTTTGGTATTAATCCTTCTGAAGGCGAAGTAGTATCACCAATCGAAGGGAAAGTTGATAATGTCTTTCCAACGAAACATGCCATTGGTTTAAAAGCTGACAATGGTCTTGAACTTTTAGTTCACATCGGTTTAGATACTGTCCAACTTGATGGTCAAGGCTTTGAAATTTTAGTGAATAGTGGCGATACAGTCAAAATTGGCGATCCACTATTAAAATTTGATTTAGAATATATTAGACAAAATGCTAAAGATGTTATCTCACCAATTATCATTACGAATTCAGATCAAACTGAATCAATTCATATCGATGATGTTCAAGCTGTAGTTAAAGGTGAAACAAAAGTCATTGATGTGACTATGAGCTAATGAAAAATCATTCTTTTTATCAGTTTGCACTTACTGTCAGAGGAAGAAAAGATAGTAAAGGCGAATTAGCAGAAGAAATCTTTCATGATTTAGCTTTTCCTAAACATGAAAGTGACTTTAATACACTATCTGATTATATTGAGATGCAAAGTGATATTACAGTACCAATGTCAGTATTTGATGATTTATATGAAGAATATACAGAATGGTTGAAATTTTAAATACCGTGAATGGTTAATCTATACAATAAACTTATGAAGTTAACCATTTTTACTAGTGCGGGACGAGGAAATCTTTTTAAAAGATTAATTTCTCTCCCGCATTCTTACTTTTAAGGTTAAAAAATCTTCTGATTTGCGTTTAACTTTAAATAAAGACATACTAGTATTATCTTTTTAAAAATAAAAAGTAAATACATAAGAAGTAATAGAGGAAGTGTTTGAATGAATAATAAAATAGATAAGCAAGATGAACAATTGCCCTCTAATGATAATCAAAAAGTGTCATCACCTAAAAAAGTACACTTAAAGATTTGGCAATTTATTCTTATCTTACTGCTTGCTATCATTCTTACAGCAGCGTTAACTGTTGCTACAACTATTGGTATTAGTCACAAATTGAGTGGATTGACTAAAGACGAACGTAAAGAAATGAATAAAATTGAATATGCATATAAAACGTTAAGTAATGACTATTATAAAAAACAACAATCTAACAAATTATCAGAAGCTGCTATCGGTGGTATGGTCAAAGAATTGAAAGACCCATATTCTGAATATATGACTAAAGAAGAAACTAAAAGTTTTAATGAAGATGTCTCAGGTGATTTCGTAGGTATTGGAGCAGAAATGCAAAAAAAAGACAAAGAAATTATAATTACTAGTCCTATAAAAGATTCGCCTGCTGAAAAAGCTGGAATTCAGCCAAAAGATGTTGTCACTAAAATAAATGGACATTCTATAGAAGGTAAACCTTTAGATGAAGTAGTAAAAATTGTAAGAGGTAAAGAAGGCACCTCAGTCAAACTGACTATCAAACGAGGATCTCAAGAAAAAGATATTAATATTAAACGAGAAAAGATTCATGTCAAAAGTGTTGAATATAAGAAAAAAGACGGTATCGGTATTATGACCATTAATAAATTCCAAGAAAACACGGCTGGCGAATTAAAAGCAGCAGTAATTAAAGCACATAAAGAAGGCGTTCATAGTATTGTACTTGATTTACGTAATAACCCTGGTGGTCTATTAGATGAAGCTGTCAAAATGGCAAATATATTTATCGATAAAGGTCAAACAGTTGTTCAACTGGAAAAAGGGAATGATAAAGAAGCAATTACCACGTCAAATGATGCTTTAAAAGAAGCGAAAGACATGAAAATAAGCATTCTAGTGAATGAAGGTTCAGCAAGTGCTTCAGAAGTCTTTACAGGAGCTATGAAAGATCATCATAAAGCCAAAGTTTATGGTTCAAAAACGTTTGGAAAAGGTATAGTACAAACAACTCGTGAATTTAGTGATGGCTCACTATTAAAATATACTCAAATGAAATGGTTAACGCCAGATGGCCATTATATCCATGGTAAAGGTATCGAGCCAGATGTTAAAATAGCGTCTCCTAAATACCAATCTATTAGTGTTATCCCAACCGACAAAACATATTCGGTCGGAGATAATAATAAAAATATTAAATCAATTAAGATTGGGTTAAATGCATTAGGTTATAAAGTAAATAATGAATCAAATCAATTCGATTCAAATTTATCTTCAGAGCTCAAAGCATTTCAAGCTGATAATCATTTACCTACTAATGGTAAATTTGATGCTAAAACGAACGATAAATTCACACAGTTACTAGTTGAAAAATCTAATAAAGAAGATACTGTATTAGATAAATTGTTAGAAAAACTAAAATAAAGAGGTGTTTTTGAAAATGACAATTAGATTAGGTAAAAAAGAAGATATTTCTCAAATTGAAACATTAGTTGAAGAAGCAAAACAAACAATGCGAGAACAAGATAACAATCAATGGGATGATAAATATCCTATTACAGAACATTTTGAGGAAGATATTGATACAAAAACACTTTATGTATTAGAAGAAGAGAATACAATTTATGGTTTTATTGTGGTCGACCAACAACAGTCAGAATGGTATGATGATTTAGAATGGCCAGTTGATAGAGAAGGTGCTTATGTCATCCATAGATTAGCTGGTTCTAAAAAATATAAAGGTGCAGCTACTGAACTATTTGACTTCGCCGTTCAACTTGCTGAAGAGCACGGCGTTCATGTTTTATTAACAGATACATTTGCGCTTAATAAACCAGCACAAGGTTTATTTGATAAATTTGGCTTCGAAAAGGTCGGCGAAGCAGAAATAGACTATCATCCATTTGATAGAGGCGCACCATTCTATGCATACTATAAAAACATATAAGAATAGAGGTTAATAACTATGACTAAAATAGCATTTACTGGTGGTGGCACAGTCGGACATGTGTCCGTAAATCTAAGTCTCATTCCGACTGCTATTGAAAAAGGTCACACTGCTTTTTACATTGGATCTAAACACGGTATCGAACGTGAAATGATTGAATCTCAATTATCTGAAATTAAATATCACCCAATATCTAGTGGGAAATTACGCAGATATTTATCTTTTGAAAATGCTAAAGATGTATTCAAAGTATTAAAAGGCATTTTTGATGCGCGTAAAGTATTAAAAAAAGAAAAGCCGGATTTGTTATTTTCAAAAGGTGGGTTTGTTTCAGTGCCGGTAGTTATAGCCGCACGTTCATTAAAAATCCCTACTATTATCCATGAATCAGACTTAACACCTGGTTTAGCAAATAAAATTGCATTAAAATTTGCTAAAAAAATCTATACTACTTTTGAAGATACTGTTAATTATCTTCCTACAAATAAAGCTGATTTTGTAGGCGCGACAATCCGTGCAGATCTAAAAGAAGGTAATAAACAAACTGGTTATCAATTTACAGGTTTGGATAATTCTAAAAAAGTCCTACTTGTAATGGGAGGAAGTTTAGGTAGTAAGAAGTTAAATGAGACGATTCATGAAAATTTAGAAGCCTTACTTCAGGATTATCAAATTATCCACCTTACAGGACATGGTTTAATGGATCATTCTATTGATAAAAAGGGATATGTACAATATGAATTTCTGAAAGAAGAACTTACAGACATACTTGCTATTACAGACACTGTGGTAAGTCGTGCTGGATCAAATGCAATTTATGAATTTCTAACACTGCGTATTCCAATGCTATTAATTCCGTTAGGATTAGATCAATCTCGTGGAGATCAAATAGATAATGCTAAAAACTTTGAAACAAAAGGATATGGCAGAACTATTCCTGAAGATCAACTTACTCAAGTTAAACTATTGGAACAATTAAAAGATATTGAGAATCATAGAGATGTTATTATTAAACAAATGGAAACATACAAAGAAAGTTATACACGCGAAGATTTATTTAATAAAATCTTGAACGACGCTTTATAATTACAGGAGGCGTACTTGATGAATCGTGCAAAGCGCATTACATTACTCATAGTTTTCACTCTAATCTTTGGAATTATCGCTTTTTTCCATGAATCAAGATTAGGTAAATGGATTGATACTGAAGTATATGAATTTATATATTCATCAGAAAGTTTTATTACCACTTCAATTTTATTAGGTGCAACCAAAATTGGAGAAGTATGGGCGATGGTTTGTTTATCACTTATGTTTGTAGCTTATTTAATGCTTAAACGTTATAAAATTGAAACATTATTTTTCGCAATCGTAATGGCACTATCAGGCATTCTAAATCCTGTGTTAAAAAATATCTTTGACCGTGAACGTCCAACATTATTACGTCTGATTGATATTAGTGGTTTTAGCTTTCCCAGTGGACACGCCATGGGCTCAACATCATTTTTTGGAAGTGCAATGTTTATCGTTAATCGAAGTATGTCTGGTTCGAATAAAGGAATCATCATCGGCCTTTGCGCTTTATTTATTTTATTAATATCAATTTCTAGAGTATATTTAGGCGTTCATTACCCTACAGATGTTATAGCTGGTATTATTGGTGGAGCGTTTTGTATTGTTTTATCAACTTTAATATTGAAGAAACAACTTTATCCATCTACAAATTAATATCTTTTTTATAAGAGAAGCAGTGTATTCATTATTGAAGCCTGTTTCTCTTTTATTTTTAGGAAAATGAGATAAGTGATAAATAAAAATAAGAAAGCAGTGAATCTCGGCATTAGATTCACTGCTTTAATTAAAACGTTTAAAGCTATTTTTAAAACTTCAACGTTAGTCTTTTACGGGCATATAAAAGGGGAATAACTCGAAAATGATCAATCCTGTAAGAACGAAATATATGTGGGGGGAATTGTCTTAGTCGGTATTGATAATCATTTTCAACTATTATTATACATTAATGATAATCATTGTCAATTAGAAATATGGAAATTTTAAATTTATTTTTTAAAATTAGCAAGTTCGTCAAATATTTATCACATATTAATATATTTGAACTGACTAGAATACTTATTTTGTTTAATACTATGATAAAATGTTGTTTATATTATAGAAGATTAATTATTATAATTAGTATAATCAAATTTTCGACAAGAGAGGTGCAATCATTGACGGATATATTAATAGTAGAGGACGAGCAAAATTTAGCTCGATTTCTTGAATTAGAGTTAACACATGACAATTACAATGTTGATATTGAATATGAAGGACAAGCCGGCTTGGATAAAGCATTGAATCATAGTTACGATTTAATTATTTTAGATTTAATGCTTCCAAATATTAATGGATTAGAAATTTGTCGTCGTGTGCGACAAGAACAAACGACACCAATTATTATCATCACAGCTAAAAGTGATACATACGATAAGGTCACAGGATTGGATTATGGCGCTGATGATTATATTGTTAAACCTTTCGAAATCGAAGAGTTATTTGCAAGAATTCGTGCCGTATTACGTCGTCAACCTCAAAAAGATATTATTGACATTAATGGCATTAAAATTGATGTAGATGCTTTTAAAGTAACCGTTAATGGCGAACAACTTGATTTAACAAAAACAGAATATGACTTATTGTATGTATTAGCTACTAATCGCAATCATGTACTGCAAAGAGAACAGATTTTAAATCATGTTTGGGGCTACGATAGTGAAGTAGAAACGAATGTAGTAGACGTATATATACGATATTTAAGAAATAAATTAAAACCTTTTAATAAAGAAAAAACAATTGAAACCGTTCGTGGTGTAGGATATGTGATTAGATGATTAAAAAACGTACTTTACAATATAAATGGATGATTATTACTACGCTTATTATGTTTACAACTATCCTTTTATTTTGTTTAATTATCATCTTCTTTCTTAAAGATACTTTGCGTGAAGGAGAAATTGATGAAGCTGAGCATAGTTCTAGCGAAATCGTCAATTTAATTCAAACACGATCAATTGATCATATTTCAACTTTAGATTTAAGTGCATCTTTAGAAAATTTTGAAGAAGTAATGATATACAATGAAGAAGGTAATGAAATGATGCATACTTCTAATGATAGTAGCATGCATTTCAAACCGACATTTGATTTAACAAACATTGAACATGTGAAAGTTGCGCATTATAAAGGCAAGCACTTTCTCATTATAACTGAACCTATTCAAAGTCGGAATTTTGTAGGTTTTAGCGTATTAGTTCATTCATTAGAAGGATATAATAACATTGTTCGGTCTCTATATTTAGTAGCAATAGCATTTGGCTTATTTGCAACTTTTATAACAGGTGGAATAAGTTATATCTTTTCAAGACAAATAACTAAACCTTTAATAAGAATGTCTAATAAAATGAATCAGATACGCCGTGATGGTTTCCAAAAAAAATTAGAACTTAATACCAATTATGAAGAAACCGATAACTTAATTGAAACGTTTAATGATATGATGTTTCAAATTGAAGAATCATTTAATCAACAACGTCAATTTGTAGAGGATGCATCTCATGAATTAAGAACACCACTTCAAATTATACAAGGACATTTAAATTTAATTCAGCGTTGGGGTAAAAAAGACCCTGCTGTATTAGAGGAATCATTAAATATTTCAATAGAGGAAATGAATCGTATTACAAAACTAGTTGAAGAATTATTGCTTTTAACTAAGGATAAAGTAAATATTCAAGCTTTAGAAAGTGAAGATGTGAATATTAATGAAGAAATCCAATCAAGAGTCAAATCATTGCAAAAATTACATCCTGACTATCAGTTTAAGATTGATTTGGCAAATAAACCTTTGAAATTACACATCAATCGTCATCAATTTGAACAATTACTTTTAATCTTTATCGACAATGCTATGAAATATGATAAAGAAAACAAACATATTGTAATTAAAACGCAACTTCGCAATAAACAAACAAGTATTGAGATAACTGATCATGGCATGGGTATCCCTAAAGAAGATCAGGAGTTTATATTTGATCGTTTTTATCGTGTGGATAAATCTCGTGCAAGAAGTCAAGGAGGTAATGGTTTAGGTCTTTCCATAGCAGAGAAAATTGTTCAACAATATGGAGGCACCATTACAGTTGAAAGTGAAATTAATCAATATACTACTTTCAAAATTATTTTTAACTAGTAATAAAACATAATAACTATATTTTGATATGATAAAAATAACTATGACTAGGAATGAGATAAGGCCTGTATTAAGCTGTTTCTTTCCTAGTCTTTTTATTTATTTTTTAGTTCAATTTTAAGATCTTTAGTATAATAATAATCAAGAAATTTTCGAAAAAAAGCCTCACAATAATATAAATTTTTATTACAAAAAATTATTTCATATAAAAATAATTTAATTCCGTTTCCTTTTACATAATATTCAGTCAATAGGCTTTATCAAAGCGTTAAATAATGCTATGATTATTCTGTAAGCGGTTTAACTATTTTGTGGAGGGTATACTATGGCAAAGGATAACAAGGATGTTACAGAAGCTCCTGTAAACTTTGGTGCAAATTTAGGTCTTATGCTAGATTTATATGATGATTATCTACAAGACCCTTCTTCTGTATCCGATGATTTACAAGTTCTTTTTAGTACAATTAAAAATGGTGAAGCTAATATCGAGGCTAAACCTACCACAAAAGGGAGTGGTTCTTCAGCGGATGATATTACAATCAAACGTATCATGCGCTTAATCGATAATATTAGACAATATGGTCACCTTAAGGCCGATATTTACCCTGTAAATGCTCCAAAAAGAACTAGTGTTCCTAAATTAGGAATTGAAGATTTTAATTTAGATAAAGAAACATTAGAACAAATTTCTGCAGGAATTGTTTCAGATCACTTTAATGATATTTATGATAATGCTTATGAAGCAATCGAACGCATGGAACAGCGTTATAAGGGGCCGATTGCTTTTGAATATAATCATATTAACAACAATAAAGAACGTACATGGTTGAAACGTCGAATTGAGACTCCTTATAAAGCAAATATTAATAAGGATGAAAAGAAAAAATTATTCGAAACTTTAGCACGCGTTGAAGGTTTTGAAAAGTATTTACATAAAAACTTTGTAGGAGCAAAACGTTTCTCAATTGAAGGTGTAGATACATTAGTACCGATGTTACAACATACGTTAAAACGAGCCGCAGAAGTTGAAATTCAGAATATTCAAATCGGTATGGCACATCGAGGTCGTTTAAATGTGTTAACACATGTATTAGAAAAACCATATGAAATGATGATTTCAGAATTCATGCATACTGATCCAATGAAATTTTTACCTAAAGATGGTAGCTTAGAATTAACTTCTGGTTGGACAGGAGACGTTAAATATCATTTAGGTGGGGTTAAAACGACTTCTTCTTATGGTATTGAACAACGTATTTCACTTGCTAACAACCCAAGTCACTTAGAAATTGTGGCGCCAGTTGTAATTGGTAAAACACGTGCTGCTCAAGATGATACACATCATAGTGGTGGGCCAACTACTGATTTCCATAAAGCTATGCCTATCATAGTTCATGGAGATGCAGCTTATCCAGGACAAGGTATCAATTTTGAAACTATGAATTTAAGTAATCTAGATGGCTATTCTACAGGAGGAGCGCTCCATATTATTACGAATAACCGTATTGGTTTTACAACTGAACCAGTAGATGGCCGTTCAACAACTTATTCTTCTGATATTGCTAAAGGCTATGACGTACCTATCTTACACGTTAACGCTGATAATGTTGAAGCTACAATTGAAGCAATTGATATTGCAATGGATTTCAGAAAAGAATTCCATAAAGACTTTGTCATTGATTTAGTAGGCTATCGTCGTTACGGGCATAACGAAATGGATGAACCATCAATCACAAACCCTGTGCCATATCAAAATATTCGTAAACACGAATCTGTTGAAATTATCTATGGTAAACAACTAGTAGAAGAAGGCGTTATTGATAAAGAGCAAATGAATGAGATTATAGATAATGTTCATAAAGCTATGCGCTCAGCGCAAGATAAAATTGATAAATCTGATAAAATGGACAATCCTGATATGGAAAAACCTGAATCTTTACAACAACCTTTACAAAGTGATGATAAAGATTTCACTTACGATCATTTAAAAGAAATTAATGACGCAATGCTAACATATCCAGAAGGCTTCCATATTTTGAAAAAATTAAATAAAGTTCTTGAAAAACGTAGAGAACCATTCGAAAAAGATGGTGGTTTAGTAGATTGGGCGCAAGCAGAACAACTTGCATTTGCAACAATCGTTCAAGATGGCATTTCTGTTCGTCTAACTGGTCAAGATAGTGAACGTGGCACATTTAGTCATAGACATGCTGTTTTACATGATGAAGAAAATGGTGATATTCATACACCTCTACATCATGTACCTGATCAAAAAGCTACTTTTGAAGTGCACAATAGCCCATTATCTGAAGCAGCTGTTGTTGGTTTCGAATATGGCTACAATGTTGAGAATAAAGAAAGCATGAACATTTGGGAAGCACAATACGGTGACTTCTCTAATATGGCACAA
Source organism: Staphylococcus sp. NRL 16/872 (assembly GCF_022815905.2). Taxonomy (NCBI): domain Bacteria; kingdom Bacillati; phylum Bacillota; class Bacilli; order Caryophanales; family Staphylococcaceae; genus Staphylococcus; species Staphylococcus sp. NRL 16/872. The sequence continues at coordinate 1,439,861 of NZ_CP119327.1, forward strand.
ATGATATTCGATAATTTCATGTCTTCTGGACGTGCTAAATGGGGTGAAAGAACAGGCCTAACGCTATTCTTACCTCATGCATTTGAAGGTCAAGGGGCAGAACACTCTTCAGCACGACTTGAAAGATTCTTACAATTAGCAGCTGAAAATAATAGTACAGTGGTTAATTTATCAAGTTCAAGTAACTACTTCCATTTATTAAGAGCACAAGCTAAAAGTTTAGGCACAGAAGCTATGAGACCTTTAATTATTATGTCTCCAAAAAGCTTGTTGAGAAACAAAACAGTGGCTCAACCAATTAATAAATTTACATCTGGTGGATTTAAACCAATCCTTGTGGAGGAAGCTAATAAAGATAAAGTGACTAAAGTTATTTTAGCTTCAGGAAAGATGTTCATTGATTTAAAAGAAAATTTAGCTAAAAATCCAGATGAATCTATCTTACTGATCGCTGTAGAAAGATTGTATCCATTCCCTGAAGAGGACATTAAAGAAGTGTTAAATGAATTACCAAATCTTGAAACTATTTCTTGGGTTCAAGAAGAACCTAAAAATCAAGGCGCGTGGTTATTTGTATACCCATACTTAAAATCTCTTGCAGGCAATGAATATAACTTAAGTTATCACGGTAGAATTCAACGTGCAGCACCAGCTGAAGGTGATGGAGAAATTCATAAACTTGTTCAAAATAAAATTATTGAAAGTAGCACTCAAAATAACTAGGGGGAAAATAATATGGCAGAGGTAAAAGTTCCAGAATTAGCAGAATCAATTACAGAAGGTACTATTGCAGAATGGTTAAAAAACGTGGGTGATAGCGTTGAAAAAGGCGAAGCCATTCTTGAATTAGAAACTGATAAAGTTAATGTTGAAGTGGTGTCTGAAGAAGAAGGTGTTCTACAAGAACAACTCGCTTCTGAAGGTGATACAGTAGAAGTAGGTCAAGTAATTGCGACAGTTGGAGAAGGTAGTGGAAATAACGCTTCTAGTAGCGATAATGAACAATCATCTGAAGGTAAAAAAGAAAAAAACGATGAGAAAAACGAAGGTAAAGAAACAGAAGCACCTTCAACTAGCTCAAATGAATCAGAACAATCTTCATCTTATAACCAACGCATTAATGCGACACCATCTGCACGTCGTCATGCTCGTGAAAATGGCGTAGATTTAAGTTCAGTTTCAGGTAAAGGCAAAGATGTAGTACGTAAAGAAGATGTAGACAATAGCCAAAAAGCAAGTCAATCTCAAGCTACAAAATCTTCACAAGATAGTAAACCACAAGAAACTAAACAATCATCTAGCACACCAAATAAACCAGTTATTCGTGAAAAAATGTCACGTAGAAAGAAAACAGCTGCTAAAAAATTATTAGAAGTATCTAATAACACTGCAATGTTAACTACATTCAATGAAGTAGACATGACAAATGTTATGGAACTTCGTAAACGTAAAAAAGAACAATTTATCAAAGATCACGATGGTACGAAATTAGGCTTTATGTCATTCTTCACTAAAGCAGCTGTAGCAGCATTGAAGAAATACCCAGAAGTAAATGCTGAAATTGATGGCGACGATATGATTACGAAACAATATTATGATATCGGTGTAGCTGTTTCTACTGACGATGGTTTATTAGTACCATTCGTAAGAGATTGCGATAAGAAAAACTTCGCTGAACTTGAAAGAGCAATCGCTGACTTAGCAGTGAAAGCACGTGAGAAAAAACTTGGACTTGATGACATGGTTAATGGTTCATTCACAATTACAAATGGTGGAGTCTTTGGTTCAATGATGAGTACACCAATTATCAATGGTAACCAAGCTGCAATCTTAGGAATGCACTCAATCATTACACGCCCAATAGCTATTGATAAAGACACTATTGAGAACAGACCAATGATGTATATTGCATTAAGTTATGATCATAGAATTATCGACGGTAAAGAAGCAGTAGGATTCTTAAAAACAATCAAAGAACTTATTGAAAGCCCAGAAGATCTTTTATTAGAAAGCTAATCACAAAGGAATACAACCTCGTAAATATTGATACAACGACGTCTTATCGTCGTTGTATTTTTTTGTTTAAAAAATATGAAAAGTGTTAGAGATTGTTACAAGAGTTTATTTAAATCAGCATTTCAACTAATGTGACACAAGTTCTATCAATCAATGATCATGATGAAGATTGGGTCAAAGTATCCGTGCATGTATTGGTACACAACAAAGAGAAAATAATGGTTTAACGCCATTCAAAAGATAAGATAGAGCACTAAAATGTGGTTGCTTATAGTTTACATGTTTACAGCAAATCAAATATCTTAGTAGTTACATATACATTTTCAATAAAATAAGAATTCAAAATAAGCCCTTACAGATCTTCGAAAAACTCAAAAACGAACTTTATGTATATATTATATTAGATATACAGCTATACTTTACTGTGTTTTATATAACTCCCCTCCCTATATTTTAAAAGGCAGGGGAGGGAGTGTATCGATAAATTTAACTTTCTAACTAATATATATATATTGAACTTAATGCATTTAAAAAATAAACAATGTTCGTATTTTTTAAAATGATATAAAAAGTACTCTGCAATAGTTCATCATATAAATCACATGAAAAATACGTTATAATAAATGAGAAAAGATAAATATAGGGGTGTCAGTCAATGAGTGGACTTAGAAGTGTCACACTAGGGACAAGTGATCTTTCTAAAACAAAGAAATTATTTAAAGATATCTTAGGTCTTAATGTTGCATCTAAAAATCAAGCTTTACGTTTTGGTGATGCAGACTTAAGTCCTGGTACACGTATACATTTTGTTGAAGTTCCAAATGAAGCATATCAAAACCAACACATTTCTAGTGTAGGATTAAGAACTCCATCTGATGTAGGTCTAGAGGAATATCAACAAATCTTAAAAGATAATGATATTGACTATAGTTCTATAACAGAGTTAAACGGTAATAAGCATTTTAATTTTAAAGATGCTAACCAACAAATTTTTGATATTTATTCAAATGAGCATAATACTGGAATCGGCTTAGGCACTCCAACATTTGAAAGTTCAGTAAATCCACTTCATCAATTACAAGGTTTAGGGCCAATCATTATTAAAGTTAATGAAATGCCTGTAACAGCTTCCATCTTTAAAAATGTATTTAGTTTAGTACATTATGCAGAATATGAATCTACTGAGTTTCCAGAACAAGTTATTCAAGTATTCAAAATCGGCGATGGTGGTTTAGGCGGTGAACTTCATTTATATCAACCTAAGGAAGAAATAGAAATGGTTGAAGAAGGTATCGTTGAACAAGTTGAATTTAGTGCCAACTCATCAGAGGATTTTGAAAAGGCTCAAAAAGAGCTTGATGAAATTGGAATCCCGTATCAAATGTTAAATCAAGGTGATGCTAAATCAATCCGTATTACTGAAAATAGTGGCATCTCATTCATTTATACTTTAGATAATAAATTACAATAGTTAATTATTGGAGGAATATATATGGCTATGTTACATGAAACATGGAAAGAGCGTACACCAATTAAAAAAGTCGAAGTGACAAATACAGATGCTAAGAAATTCACAGTTTCTGATATGTTAACTATCGGCAAACAATATGATGTGATTAATGAAACTGAAGAATATTATCAAATTATTGATAATTCCGGTTTAGTTGGCGGTTATTATAAAGATTATTTTAAAGAAGTTTAAGACTGCAAATCATTTCTAAACATATTGTTCCATAAAAGACTCAGGAGCTATAAAAAAGCTCCTTAGTCTATTTTTTCATTTTCAAAGAAAAAAGGAGTTTAAATTATTATGATACAAAATCAATATATCAATTCTGATGAATCTGTATTTAATGATGCCAAAGCATTATTTAAGTTAAACAAAAATATCTTATTAAAAGGTCCAACTGGTTCTGGTAAAACGAAATTAGCTGAAACTTTAAGTGAAACGGTTAATACACCTATGCATCAAGTGAACTGTTCTGTCGATTTGGATGCCGAGAGTTTATTAGGCTTCAAAACAATAAAAACAAACGATGAAGGGCGCCAAGAAATTGTGTTTATTGATGGACCAGTTATCAAAGCAATGCGTGAAGGTCATATCTTATATATTGATGAGATTAACATGGCTAAACCTGAAACATTACCAATTCTAAATGGTGTATTAGATTATCGTCGTCAATTAACTAATCCATTCACTGGAGAAGTAATTAAAGCTGCACCTGGTTTCAATGTTATTGCAGCGATTAACGAAGGTTATGTTGGTACATTACCGATGAACGAAGCGCTTAAGAACCGTTTTGTAGTCATTCAAGTAGATTACATTGATGGCGACATTTTAAAAGAAGTGATTAAACAACAAAGTAATTTACAAGACGATAAAATCATTGAACAAATTATCAAATTCAATGAAGATTTACGTACAATGTCTAAACAAGGCCAAATTTCAGAAGAGGCGGCTAGTATTCGTGCGCTTATCGACTTAAGCGATTTAATTACTGTGATGCCTATTGAACGTGCCATTCAACGCACAATTATCGACAAATTGGAAGACGAACGTGAACAACAAGCGATTAAAAACGCAATAGAACTAAACTTTTAGAGAGGGATTAATATGAGTGATCGTTTTATAAAATTTAATGATGAGCAACTCGATGCTAAACAAGTCATGATGTTACAAGACTTAGCGCGCTTACTTCTAAAAAACGAGCAAACACAGGTTAAAATTCAAAAATTCCCTTTTTATGATCCGATTAATAATACGCTTATCACTAGCTGGTTTTGGTCTCATCGTCCTGCTGAAGTTGAAAATGCAGGTTTAAAAACAGATGTAATGTTGGCTGCATATGGCTATCAAATGATGGATGAAAAAATTGTAAATGAAGTTCTTCATGAAGATGAATTTGAACATCCTAAATTTTATCATCAACTCTTCCGTTTGTTAGAAGATATGCGTGTCTTCAACTATATTCGTAATGAACGACCAAGTACTGCTAAACTTATCGACTTACGTCTACAAACACGTTTATCTTATACTGAAACACAAATTACATTTTATAAAACAAAGACGGTTTATACAGACTTATTATTTTTATATTTAGAACGTGCATTTTTAAGCCAAAATTTCTTTGATATTCCCATGATGGATCCACAACTTGATGATATTTTAAATCATATGTTTCAGTATTTGCCTAACTTTTTCCAAAATGAAACTTCTGAAGATAATATGTACTTGGCACAACGTATTATGTTCCAAATTGACGATATATTAAATAAAGACATGTTAAATGAATACTATTATCTTCCTAGAAGAGTGTATGAAGCGATACATGAGTTATCCTTTGAAGATATTAAACGTACGGATGCAAGCAACGTGGACGGTCATGATAATACAAGTGAAGATACGGATGCTGAAACGGCTGAAGCAGAAACCAAAGCTCAAGATAGTAAATCCGAGGGTGGCGCATATTTAGAGATGGAATTGCATGAAGGAGAAAATAGTGACGTTTTAAGTGACAATGATACAGCACGTGAAGGCGATTCAACCGATGATATGACAGATATGATGACTAAAAAGGGACATGGCTCAGATAATACGCTAAATAATGATGAAGGTGGAACGATTGGTCAGAATCCTTCATTTGCACTTAAAGGTATTAATGAAAACGTTGAAATTAAATGGAATGTACCTGATATTGAACCAGAGTATCTTTTAAATTATCAAAATGTGAAAAATGACGTTCAATTAGAAACAAAAGATTTAATTCAAATTATTAAGAAAACTATTGATCGTGAGCATGTAGATGAACGACACAATCTAACTAAAGGTCGTTTACAACGTGATTTAATAAATTGGTTTATTGATGACCAATATAAATTATTTTATAAAAAACAAGATTTAAGTAAGACTTTTGATGCTACATTCACTTTATTAATTGATGTATCTGCAAGTATGTTCGATAAAATGGATGAAACAATCAAAGGTGTTATCTTATTCCATGAAACATTAAAATCATTGAACGTTAAACATGAAATACTTGCATTTAATGAAGATGCATTTGATTCAGATGATAACAAACAACCTAACATCATTGATGAAATTGTTCATTATGATTATTCAACGATGGAAAAAAGTGGTCCCCGCATTATGTCATTACACCCTCAAGATGATAATCGTGATGGGGTAGCCATACGTATCGCTAGTGAGCGATTATTAAGACGAAGTCATAACCAACGATTTTTAATCGTCTTTTCAGATGGTGAACCTTCTGCATTTAATTATGCTCAAGATGGTATTTTAGATACGTATGAAGCTGTTGAAATGGCACGTAAATATGGTATAGAAGTCTTCAATGTATTTTTAAGCCAAGATACGATTACAGAAGACATTGAACAAACTATTCATAATATTTATGGTCAATATGCGTTGTTTGTAGAAGGCGTAGAGAATCTCCCGGCTCATTTATCTCCATTACTCAAAAAATTATTACTTAAATCTTTTTAAAAATTAAAATTAATAACTAGAAAATATAATTAATGTTTTTAAATTTTCTGAATTTACATAGACTTGCAAATCCTTTTTATGATAGAATGTTAACTATTGCACATATACACATAAAAAGGAGCAATTCTATGAACAGAAATACCTGGATAATGGGGTTTATGCTATTTGCCATGTTTTTTGGTGCTGGTAATCTCATTTTTCCTCCTAAATTAGGGCAGGACAGTGGCCAATATTTTTGGTGGGCTATGATTCCTTTCTGCTTAACAGGCATAGGTTTGCCTTTACTAGGCGTGATTGTAGGAGCCTTTGATAATCGAGGTTACATAGGTTCATTAAGTAAGATTTCGCCTAAATTTTCTATGATCTTTTTAATTATCATTTATTTAACTATTGGGCCTCTTTTCGCGATACCACGTACTGGTTCAACAGCATTTGAAATGACAGTGACGCCAATTGCACACACGAATAGTAATATTGCTTTATTCATATTTACTCTCATTTACTTTTTAATTGTCTTATATTTATGTATTAATCCTAATAAGATAGTAGATCGAATTGGTTCATTGCTTACACCATTGTTGTTAATTACCATTCTAGCAATGATTATTAAAGGTTTTGTAGATTTTGGAGGCAATAGTCATTCAAATGGAAATGCAGAAGTATATACATCTACGTTAGGTAGCTTTACTAAAGGATTTACAGAAGGCTATTTAACTATGGACGCTATCGCTTCAATCGCTTTTTCAATGATTGTAGTGAATGCTATTAAGTCAACTGGAGTAAGTCATAGAAATAGTATTTTTAAACAAACAGTTATGGCCGGTCTTATTGCTGCCGTAGCATTGATATTTATTTATGTTTCTTTAGGTTTTATAGGTAACCATATGGTGATTAATCATCACACGCTTGATAGCCTAGCTGCTAAAAATCAAAATATCGGTGCATACTTATTAACCAATATGGCAACTCAAGGTTTCGGTGTTTTTGGAAAATATTTATTAGGTATCATCGTAGCATTGGCTTGTCTAACTACCGCTTGTGGTTTGATTGTCTCTGTAAGCCAATATTTCCATAGTTTGTATCCAAAAATTTCATATAAAATATATGCCGTTATATTTACTCTTATAAGTTTTGTGTTAGCAAATCTTGGTTTGAATTCTGTTATCTCAATGTCGGTTCCTGTGCTAAGTATTATATATCCAATCGCAATAACCGTTATCTTATTAATTTTACTTGCACAATTTATTCCAACAAAACCAATTGCTCAACAAATACCTATTATCGTAGTAAGTTGTGTTTCTATACTAAGTACCATTTCTTCAAATGGTTGGGTAAAAATTGCATTTATAGACGGATTACCTTTAAAACAAGTAGCCTTAGAATGGTTACCCATTGCAATTATTGCTACTATTATAAGCTACATCATATCTACATTTGTCAAACAAGACTATATTAAATATCAAAACGACAAATAATATAAACGAGCGCATCACTCATGATAGGGTGATGCGCTCGTTTTTTAAGAAATTGATTTTTTATTCTTTTCTCATTGTTAATAAATGTTGTTTAAGTTCATTTTCTAGGCCACTAAGTTCACGTTCAGCTTCTTGTCGTTTTTGACGTCCATTTTGCTGAATTTGAAGAGTCTGTTCAATTGTTTCAATAATATCACTTTGCGTTGTTTTAAGCGTTTCTATATCTACAATACCACGTTCATTTTCAGTAGCAGTTTCAATAGCGTTTTGTTTTAACATAGCTGCATTTTGAGTTAATAAATCGTTCGTTGTATCTGTAACGGCACGTTGCGCACTCACTGCATTTCGTTGTCTCATTAGCGTAAGGGCAATTGCCATTTGATTTTTCCATAGTGGAATACTTGTAAGAATTGAACTTTGAATTTTCTCAGCCAATGCTTGGTTCACGTTTTGAATCATTCGAATTTGTGGGGCAGTTTGAATAGCAATTTGTCTTGATAATTGTAAATCATAAATACGTTTATCTAGACGATCAACAAATTGTTCCATATCTGCCACGGCTTGAATGTCCATTTGATTGCCTGTTTGTTCAGCATGTTGTTGTAATTTAGGAATGTCATTAGTAAGAATTTCCTGTTTTTTACGTTTAGCTGCAGCAATATATAATGAAACATCATCGAAATACGTCTTATTTTGTTCATATAAACCGTCTAACAATTGAATGTCTTTTGATAAATTATTCTTATGCTTATCCAATTGAATAGTAATACGGTCAATTTGTGAACTTACTGACTGCATTCTTGAGAAAATTTCATTAACTGAAGCTTTAGTTCTTTTAAACAGTCGTTTAAGTTTAGATTGTTTCTCCGGATTTAAATCATCTGGATTTACAGTTTTGAGTTTAGACATTAATTGATTCAATGCATCGCCCACAGGCCCAATTTCTTTGGCTTGAACTTCATCTAACATTCGATGTGAGAATTGAGACATATTTTGTTGTAGATGAGAACCAAATGCTAATAAACCATCGTTATCTAATGGTTTAATTTGTTGGCTAATAGAATCAATTTTTTTAAGTTCATTCTTATTAAATTGACGCTCAAAATCTTCAGCAATCGTATTCTGAGAAATATTAGGGTTGTTAGTAGTGTTTGTGTTTAGTTGTTGTTGGTCTATATAATCATCTAATGGATGTGAGTTAATAAATTGTTCTTCTTTCGTCATTTATATCTTCGCTCCATTCTTTAAATTAATTATCTTTATGACGATTTTGTTCAAGACGATTAAGTTCCATTTCAACATCTAATCGCTCATAATCGTCTTCATTTAAACGTTTTAAATCTGCAATCAATGTGCGTTTTACTTCGTCTAATGTAATGCGAGTTTGTTCCAATTTTTGTTTCTCTGCTGCTGATTTCTTAGGCATTTTCGATAAACGCGTATATGACTCAATTAAATTTAACGCATTATCAATATGAGAATAGAAGAAACTTTCAACTTTGAAAAACAAACCCGGTCTTTGTTTAACGGCAACATGAATTGATTTCGAAATACGATAAATATCATTGATTTGACGAAAATCTTTAAGAGATCGCACATTAACATAAGATCTTAATATATTTCTAATTTTATCTTGCGATTGATTTAACTGATTTCTAACAAAGCGATAATCTCTACGTGATAAGCCTATTTCAGTTAAATATTTTTTTGACGTTAAGCGTTGAGTAGGGAAGTAAGATACAAAAAACATCCCAATACCTATTAGAGCGTCTAGTATAAATGAAAGATCAAATCCAAATATACTTACCGCCCATGAAATAATAGCTACTGGAATTCCTACTAAAACGCCTATGAATCGAGAAATATTATATCTCAAATGGCATCTTCCTTTATATTTTAAATCGATTGAAATTCTGAATATTGTTTATCGTTATTAGCCTCTTCAATAGTATAATTATCAACTGAAGAAGCTGGTGATGCGCCATCAATAACGGCATTTATAAATTGTTCTAAATCCGCTTCTTTTCCTAGAGCATAAATTTCAACATAGTCTTCCACGTTTTGAACTGTTCCTACGATGTTATATTTCTGCGCTATTTTTTGTGTATAATAACGAAATCCTACACCTTGAACTGTTCCAAAAACTTGTAAATGCTTATGTTGCATAATATCACCTCTTATTACTATTATACGAACTTTAACGTTAAAAAACTAATAATTACTATCACTTACGATAAAGGTCCGCCAAAAGTATGAGACGTTAAACTTGAATTCATTCATATTCGCGTTAAAATAACTTTATAGTTTTAATTTGAGAGGGGAATTTACAATGTGGACAGTTGCAAAGATCAGAGCTGACTACGAGGGATGGTGGTTATTTAGCGACTGGACAGATAAAATAGTGGAGCAACACCATTTTAATAGTTATGAAGAAATGTTGAGAAATTATAAAAAATTAATTAATGAAAGCAAACAATATTATGATAACCATGTAATTGGTAAATATAATATTCATGCATTTTATAATAATTGTGATTTAAATTTTTGTGAAGATTGCGATGAAGATTTACAAATATTTTATAGTTTTATTGTTTTAAATAATAATGAAGTTTATTGTAATCTACCAAAATTTAATTAAAAGATAATTTTCTATATTTGTATTGCAATTTAATACGAACTAACATATAATAGCTATTAAGCAATGGTTTTATTCCATATTGCAAAGAATATCTGTAAGAGTTATTTATAGCGTTTTGTTATTCATACATAATTGTCACATGTATTTTTTGTAATATGCGAATAATGCATATTGAAAGAATTTAGTCTTGGAGGTTTCAGAATTATGAAACAAGGTACAGTTAAATGGTTTAACGCTGAAAAAGGTTTTGGTTTTATCGAAGTTGAAGGTGAAAACGACGTATTCGTACACTTTTCAGCAATTAACCAAGATGGTTATAAATCATTAGAAGAAGGTCAATCAGTTGAATTTGAAGTAGTTGAAGGCGACCGCGGTCCTCAAGCTGCAAACGTTGTTAAACTATAATAAATAGATTGTAAAATATTGACTTTAGTAACACCTTACCAAGATGTAGGGTGTTTTTTTATTGTCCAATTTTAGTATATATAAAAGCCATATTCTGTCCCAGTTTGAAAGGATTAGAATATGGCTAAATTTTTTTATACAAAATTCACTAATTATAAAAGATTATTTAGTATCATTAATAATTAATTGACGTAATGATTGACGTTTAATGACTTCGCGTGCTTTTCCATCTTTTAAGAAGAACACAGGTGGTTTCTGCATTTGATTGTAATTAGAAGCCATTGAATAATGGTATGCACCTGTAGAAAGAATCGCTAGATAATCACCACGTTGAACAGAAGAAGGGAGTTTCGCATCACGAATAATGATGTCGCCTGATTCACATAATTTACCAGCAATTGTTACTGTTTCATTAGCATCTTCATGACGATTAACTAATAATGCTTGATATTTAGCACCATATAATGCAGTTCTAATATGATCGCTCATACCGCCATCAATTGAAACATATTTATTTACTTCAGGAATTTCTTTAATTGTACCAACTTCATATAAAGTAATTCCAGCTTCTCCAACGATAGAACGACCTGGCTCAATACCAATTTCAGGTACTTCATAATGTAAACGTTCAGTTTCAGCTTTGATTGCATCTGTAATTTCTGCGATACCTTCTTCAATAGGGAAACTTACGTCTCCTTCAACGTATTTGATACCGAAACCTCCGCCTAAGTTAAGTAATTCAACTTTAATATCATTTTCAGAAAGCCAATTAAGCACGATCTTAGCAGTTTCAATCATCGCTTCAGTTCCTTCGATTTGAGAACCAATATGGAAGTGAATTCCTTTTAAATGTAAACGTTTAGAGTCACGTACTTTATTAACCGCTTCAATCGCTAAGCCATGGCGAATTGATAAACCAAATTTGCTATCTTCCTGACCAGTTTGAATAAACTCATGTGTATGCGCTTCAACACCAGGATTAACACGTAATACTACATTTACAGTATCGCTTGCATATCTGTCGATTAAATCAATTTCTTCAAGTGAATCAATGACAAAGTAACCAACGCCACTTTCTAGAGCGTATTGAATTTCACGTTTTGTTTTGTTATTTCCATGGAAGTGAATCTTGCTTGGGTCAAATTTAGCTTCTAATGCTGTATACAATTCACCTTCAGAAACGACATCTAATTGTAAGTCTTCTTCTTGTACTAATTTGACCATTTGAATACAAGTAAACGCTTTTGAAGCATATGAAATATTATATTTTAAACCGCTTTTTTGAAAAGCTGAGTGATATCTACGCATTTGATTGCGGATTTCATCTTCATCATAAACAATAGTAGGTGTACCAAAACTTTGAGCAAGTGTTTTTAAACTTGTACCTGCCATTGTTAATTCACCATATTCATTATATTTAACTGACATTTTTATCTATACTCCTTTATGAGAGAATCATGATTCATCGCACTAAGTTGTTCAGAGTTAGCGCCCACACCTTTGAATGTGTATTCATCAATGCGTATATCGTTATTATATAATATCACTTCATCTTGTGCATGCACTTCATCATCAACTTCTACAAACATATGACTCATCATTAAAGCTCGAATAGGGTAACGTTTGCCATTAATAAGCGCTTCATGTTTCGCACGTGATTTAAGAATACCGTCGCCATAGCCTACATCTACAACTGCTAATCGTGTTTTGTCACGTGTAGCTTCATATGCAAAGCTATAGCCACAATAATCACCTTCATTTACTTCTCGAATTTGTATAACATTCCCTTTAACAGTAAGCGACTGCTGAATGCTTTCTTCATCTAATTTACTGTATGGACGAGATCCATATAAAGCAATCCCTACACGTGCATGTGTATGGAATGGAAGCAACTTTTGATCTTCACGATAATAACTAGCACTATTTTGAGCATGTATCATATCAAACTGGTAACCCTCGTCTAATAGTGTGTTGACTACATTTAACCAAGCTTTGCGTTCTAGACTATACTCTGGAACATCAAATTCATCAGCATATCCAAAGTGTGTCCATAATCCAGAAATTACCATTTTGCGTGGATTAGAATTATTATAATCATCTGTTAATACTTCTTTAATTTCTGCTAATGTTTTAAACCCTGATCGATGTAATAAATTTTCAAACTCTACATGAACTTTAATTTCATGTAAATCCTCTTTATATTTATAGTAGTATTCTAAAGAAGGTAATGTCATTTGAATTTGATTATCTCTCACAGTTTCAAAGTCATATACTGCATTCATCAAGAATATTGTAGCTTCTGGAACTAATTTACGGATTCTTACAGCTTCTTTTAAAGAAGTCGTACTAAAAGTAGTAATACCTGCTTTTGTAAATTGTTTCACCGCAAATTCCAATCCATAATGATAAGCATTATTTTTTACTACTGCCATAATAGAATTATTCTTTTTTACTTTAACAGCATTTTGATAAAACGCTTCTGAATTAACCGACCATATTGCTGTCAATTTCAGTTACTCCTCTCCATAATGCATTAATAATTGCTCATAATAGTTCGCCACATCTATTAATACTTTTTCATCAAAGTTCAAGTGAGAAGTATGTAAACCTGTGACATAACCTTTACCTTCATTGCGAGTACCTACAAATGCAAAGTAAGCAGGGGCCAGTTGTTGTCCATAGAAACTAAAGTCTTCACCAAATAAGAATGGTAAAGGTTTCTCTATCACTTCTAAATTTGCGTTACGAATAGCTTGTTCAACACTCACTTTTAATTCAGGGCTATTCATTGTCGCAGGATAACCTTCTTCAAATTTCACTTCACATTCTACGTTGAATAGTAACTGTACGCTTTCTGCAATTTTTTGCATTTGTGTTTTAACCACATTTAAGTCATTGGCGTCGTATGTGCGTACTGTTCCTTCTAAATAACCATTACTTGGAACTGTATTAATTGCTTCACCAGCTTCAAAATGGCCCATATGAACAATGTTACGTTTCAAACCATTTAAATGATACTGTTGAATTTGTCCTACTTGATTTAATACGTGTAATAGGGCTTCACCACATGAATGCCCTTGTTCTTTATCAGCTACGTGACTTGATAATCCTTTTAAAAAGAAACGATATTCTGTGGCGCTTGCTGTAATTTCATTATCACGAATCACCACTTGTCCTTCGTCAGCAAATGGGTTTACATGAATTCCAAATATCGCTTCAATAGGGTAATTATTAAATGCGCCCGCTTTAATTAGACGATTTGCGCCACCACCTGTTTCTTCAGCAGGTTGGAAGATAAACACGACATTATGAGGTAACTCACCATTATCAGCCATTGTTTTACAACGTTTTACAAATAACATTAATGCAGCTGTGTGACCATCATGTCCACAAGCATGCATAATATTATCTGTTTGACTACGATAATCGACTTCATTCTCTTCAAAAATAGGTAAGGCATCAATATCGGCTCTAAAAGCAATAGTATGATCACTATTTCCTTTTAAATAAGCGATTGCGCCTGTTTCAAGTGGTCGTTCATATGAAACACCTAACTCTTCTAAGAAATTGATGATATATTGTGTTGTTTCAAATTCATGCAAACTCAATTCAGGGTGTTGATGTAAGTGTCTTCTATGTTTTATTACAAATTCTAATTCATTCATTTTATCATTCCTTTGTTTACTTAATAATCAGACGTATAGTTATATTCTTTTTTGAAAAATAGTTGCTAGCCTTACTGGAGCTTCATTTTCATAAAAAGAATGAAAAACTTTGGTAATTATACATAAAGGCTGAGACTAAAGTGTCCCAGCCTCTACATACTAAAAATAAAAGCTCAATAAATCTTAATCATTTAACTTTCTTAACGCTGAAACAATTTCACGTTTAGAGTCTTCAACTTCAGACGTTTGTTTAATTACTTTCGCAGGGGTACCAGCTACTACTGCACCAGCTGGGACATCTTGAGTAACAATAGCACCAGCTGCTACGATAGCACCTTCGCCAACTCTTACACCTTCAAGAATAACAGCGTTTGCTCCAATAAGCACATTATCTTCAATCACTACTGGAGAGGCACTTGGCGGCTCAATAACACCAGCTAATACAGCGCCTGCACCGACATGAACGTTCTTACCAGTTGTAGCACGACCGCCTAATGTCGCATTCATATCAATCATTGTGCCTTCGCCAACAACGGCACCAATATTAATAGTAGCGCCCATCATAACTACTGCGCCGTCTTCGATAATGGCTTGTTCACGGATAAAAGCACCTGGTTCAATTCGGGCATTCGTATTTGTTAAATCTTTAAGAGGAATAGCCGAATTACGACGATCCATTTCAATTTCTAAGTCAGTAATGCTAGCTTGGTTGGCTTCGTAGAAAGATTTCCAATCATCCGCTTCACAGAAGATAACTTTTGAATTATCTGATCCAAACACTTTAAATGATTCTGGGAAATTAACATTATTAAATTCTCCATTAACATAAACCTTTAAAGGTGTAGATTTCTTAGCATCACTTATATATTGAATAATTTCTTGTGCAGAAAGGTGTTGTACCATGTTCAATTCTCCTTATTATTTCATTTATTTAAAGATTACTTTCAGTTTTTACAAATTATCAAAAGTGTAATAACCATTTTGTTTATTAATTAACTGTTCAGCAGCTGTTATTGCGCCATTTGCGAAAATATCTTTCGACTGTGCTTTATGAGAAATTGTAATTGTTTCATCTGTTCCTGCAAATAAAACATCATGTTCTCCTACAATCGTGCCACCACGTACTGCATGGATACCAATTTCATCTTTCTCACGTTTTTCAGTGCGTTCATGGCGGTCATAAATAGGGGACACATTGTTACGTAAATCTTTAATAACATCATATAGTTTAACAAGGGTGCCACTTGGCGCATCGACTTTCTTATTATGATGTGCCTCTGTTAATTCGATATCAAAATCTTGTAATAAAGGTACTGCTGTTTCTAAAATTTTAGTTAACACATGAACGCCATAACTCATATTCGCACTAAAGAATACTGGCATACGTTCACTAAGTTCTTCTAATTTAGCAACAAGTTTCTCTTTTTCACCAGTAGTAGCTACGACTAATGGTAATTCGAAATCCTCATTTAAGAGCGGTAATAATAGGTTCGGATTTGAGAAATCGATAGCGATATCCGCTTTATCTTGCGCCTCAGCAATATGGTCAAAATGCGCATAAGGTGTAGCCTCGTTATGTTCAGGCTCGATAACACCTATAATTTCATGACCTTTTTCTTCTGCTAGTCTAGCAACCCGTTGGTTCATCGCACCATAACCAATTAATAAAATTTTCATTCGTGTTCACCCGCTTTAAACTGTTCATATGCATCAACCAATACTTTGGCATCTTCAACTTCTAAAGGTAAAAGAGGTAAGCGTAATTCATACTCTCCGAAACCTAGATAACTTGTTAATGCTTTAATTGGAATTGGATTTACATCAATAGAAAGGGTATCTAATAATTTGCCAATTGGTTCGAAATCTTTAGAAATATCTTGTCCACTTTGTTTAGCATCATATAATGCTTGGAATTCTTTTGGAATAACATTTGCTATAACTGAAATAACGCCATTTCCACCACGTTCGTAAAACTCTACAACATTATCGTCATTACCACTATATAGAGCGAATTCATCTTGATTAATACGTTTTTTTACTTCTTCATAGTATTCAAAGTCATTTGTAGCATCTTTAATTGCGACAATATATTCGTTATGACTTAATGTTTCAACTGTTTCAGGATTAATCGTCATATTTGTTCGTGAAGGTACGTTGTATAGTACAACAGGCAATTTAACTTCATTTGCAATCTTTTCAAAATGTTTAATTAAGCCGCGTTGATTCGTTTTATTGTAATAAGGCGTAATTAACATAATTGCATCTGCGCCTAATTGTTTAGCACGTTGTGAAGCTTGGATAGATTTAGCAGTATTATTCGTACCAGTACCTGCAATAATTGTTACGCGATGATCCACTTGTTTTACTACCACTTCAAGCACTTGTTCTTTTTCTTCTTCAGTTAAAGTAGGGCTCTCAGCTGTCGTACCATTAACTATAATTGCTTGTACACCATTTTCTAATAAGAAATCAACATGTTTTTCTAATGCATTGTAATCCACTTCATTATTTGTGAATGGGGTAGCAAGCGCTACACCAACGCCTTCAAAAATATGTGCCATTATTATCTAGCTCCTTTTAAATTGATTACTTGCTCTAATACTTGAACTGCATTTAATGCTGCACCTTTAAGTAAATTATCAGATGTACACCATACGTGGAATGTATTATCTAATGAATCATCGCGACGAATACGTCCTACAAATACATCGTCTTTACCAGTTGAGTTAATTGCTAATGGATATTCATTATTTTCTGGATTATCTACCAATACAACGCGACTATCTTGATCAAATAAGTCTTTAATTTCTTGAACTGTCGCTTCTTTATCAAGTGTCACATCAATTTCAACACTATGGCTGTCTTGAACAGGTACACGCGCACATGTTGCAGTTACACGTAACTCAGGTTGATTTAAGATTTTGCGTGTTTCATCAATCATTTTTTGTTCTTCTTTTGTATAACCATCCTCTAAAAAGACATCAATATGAGGAAGAACGTTATTATAAATTGGATGTGGGTAAGCTTCAGGGGCTTTACCATTTGCACCCTCAGTTAAATCACGTTTACCCTTAATACCAGAGCCTGAAACCGCTTGATAAGTTGTATAAGCTACACGTTTTAACCCGAATTTATCTTGTAACACTTTTAAGGGTACTACTGATTGAATTGTTGAACAGTTAGGGTTAGCAATGATACCACGTTTAAAGTGGGGCTCATTTACTTCTGGAACAATTAAATCAATATCTTCAGCCATACGCCACTGACTAGAATTATCGATGACAATAGCGCCAGCTTGTTCAAAAATAGGGGCAAATCGTTCACTTGTTCCACCACCAGCACTCATCAATACGTAGTCAAATTTCTCACTTGCTGCTTCTTCTGTAAGTTCTTGAACAATATATGTTTTACCTTGAAACTCAACTGCTTTACCTGCTGATCTTGATGATGAAAATAAAACTAAATCGTCAAATTCAATATTTTTACGATCAAGTGTTTCTAACATTTTTGTTCCTACTAATCCTGTTGCTCCGACTACTGCGATTCTTGTCATAAAAAGTCACTCCATTATTTTATTATTTTGAATTTTTAAAAAATTAATTATAAATAGGATCTTTCAACTTAGATATCAAAAGCATCGTATAAAATTTCAACTGCTTTTTCACCATTCTCTTTATCAATTACATATGAAATACTAATTTCAGACGTTGTTGTTTGATAAAAAGGAATATTAGAATTGATTAGAGTAATAAATGCTTTAGATGCTACACCAGACATATCTCTCATTCCAGAACCAATCAAAGAGATTTTGACGTATTCTTCATTAATTTTATAGTCCAATGCTTCAAATGCTATAGATAACTGCTTCAAAATATTGGAAATTTGATGCGCATCACTATCTTTAATTGAGAAAGATAATTGTAAACCTTCTGTATTAACAATTTGAGAAATCATATCTACATTTACTGAGCCATCTTCTAATGCAGTAAATAATTGTGTTAACAATCTATTATCCGGCAGGGGATAACTGATTGTCACGTGCATCATATGTTTATCTAATGCAACACCTGTTACAGCTTTTTTCTCTAGTATTTCTGTTCTCGGCATAATCCATGTTCCTTTCACATTTGATAATGTTCTACTCAAATAAAGGGGAATGTCGTAATTTTTAGCTAATTCAACGCTTCTTGTTTCAAGGACCCCAGCACCTAAAGCACTCATTTCCATCATTTCTTCATAGGATACATAATCTAAGCGCTTTGCCTTACTAAGT
Organism: Staphylococcus sp. NRL 16/872; assembly: GCF_022815905.2. Classification (NCBI taxonomy): domain Bacteria; kingdom Bacillati; phylum Bacillota; class Bacilli; order Caryophanales; family Staphylococcaceae; genus Staphylococcus; species Staphylococcus sp. NRL 16/872. The sequence continues at coordinate 1,458,837 of NZ_CP119327.1, forward strand.
ATTCTTGGATCAGTAGCGTACACACCATCAACGTCAGTATAAATTTCACAGGGTATTTGATTACTAGCAGCTAAGGCAACGGCAGTTGTATCAGAACCACCTCGGCCTAACGTTGTTAACTCAAATTCATCATTGATGCCTTGGAAGCCTGCTACAACCAAAACATCTTTATCTTCAAATGCTTTATCAAACGTTTCTGGATTAATTTCGGCAATTCTACTTTTAAGATGATGACCAATTGTTTTAATACCAGCTTGATAACCAGTCATCGATCTAGCATTTACACCGATATCATTCAATACCATAGATAGGTAAGAAACTGTTTGTTGTTCACCAGTAGTTAATAGTAGGGCTAATTCTTCATCTTTAGGTGTTGTAGTAAGATTTGATACATTTTCCATTAATTGGTCTGTAGTTTTGCCCATGGCACTCACCACTACAATTAATTGTTCACCGTCATCCACACGATGTTTAAGCAGTTCTGCGATATTTTTTATTTTTGTAAAATCGGCAACGGATGAACCACCGAACTTCAAAACATTTCGTTTCAAACTTATACCTCCTACATTTTGGGAGGCCCACGCTATAAAAAAAAGAACAAGTTCGGAATGCGCCACGAACTTGTTCATAATTTATATACAAGTGATGCACTCCATTATTAAATAATAATGACAAACTCTCAGCTCTTAACCGCAAAGTCCAACGCTTTACATCTGCGACTATAAAACGTTTCGGCATCGCACCCTTTCAATATTAGCTGTTGCAGACAGTATATCTAATATGTACTAATGATTGATGCGCCTCATCAATTTCTTATTCAATTGTTATGTTTTTTATTATACATAAGGCAATTGTGTCTGTAAACCGATAATTGTGATTTTTTGCAATAGACTGAAAAATCAAAAAGTTAATTTACCAATTAATAGTAATGATACTTCTATTTAGTAAAAAGTAGGGCGTTACGAAAGAGTAAAGTGCATAACTATAAAAATTTTGTTAATTTGCTAAAAAACTCACTCCCCAAAGTAAGATAGGAAGTGAGTTAATAAAATTATTTTTGTAATACGCCAATTTCTTGAAGATATTCTTCGTAAGGAATTTCTTTAGATAATCCGCCTTGTTGATTTAAATCAATCACGCGATTAGCAATAGTGTTAATGAATTCAAAGTCATAAGATGTGAAAATAATTGAACCTTTAAATGATTTTAAGCCATCATTAACAGCAGTAATACTTTCTAAATCAAGGTGGTTCGTTGGTTCATCTAATAGTAAAACGTTTGCGCTTGAAAGCATCATTTTACTTAACATACAACGTACTTTTTCACCACCTGATAAAACACTTGCTTTTTTCTTAACTTCTTCGCCACTGAATAACATACGACCTAAGAAACCACGTAAAAATGTTTCTGTTTGTTCATCTTCAGGTGCATATTGACGTAACCATTCAACTAAGTTCATGTCTACACCTTCGAAGAATTCAGAATTATCTTTAGGGAAGTAACTTAATGATGTAGTGACACCCCATTTAAATGAACCTTCATCTGGTTCCATTTCGCCAGCTAAGATTTTTAATAATGTTGTTTTAGCAATCTCACTATCACCAATAAGAATTGCTTTATCATTAGGGTTCATTGTAAATGAAATATTGTCTAACACTTTTTCGCCATCAATTGTTTTAGAAATACCATCAACAACTAACAAGTCATTACCAATTTCACGTTCTGGTGTGAATTTAACATATGGATAACGTCTTGAAGAAGGTTGAATGTCATCTAACTCAATTTTTTCTAATTGTTTCTTACGACTTGTTGCTTGTTTTGATTTTGAAGCATTCGCAGAGAAACGAGCGATAAAGTCTTGTAACTCTTTCATTTTTTCTTCTTTTTTCTTATTTTGTTCTTGAGCCATTTTTTGTGCTAATTGACTTGATTGATACCAGAAATCATAGTTACCTACATATAATTTGATTTTACCGAAGTCCAAGTCAGCAATATGTGTACACACGTTGTTAAGGAAATGACGGTCATGGGATACAACAATTACAGTATTATCAAAATTAATTAAGAAATCTTCTAACCAATTAATTGCTGGAATATCTAAACCATTGGTAGGCTCATCTAGTAAAAGCACATCAGGGTCACCAAATAAACTTTGTGCTAATAATACTTTTACTTTTTGATTGTTTTCTAATTCAGACATTTGTTTATCTTGTAATTCTGTTGAAATACCTAAACCTGATAATAGAGAAGCAGCATCTGCTTCTGCATTCCAACCGTTCATTTCAGCGAATTCTCCTTCTAATTCTGCTGCACGAATACCATCTTCGTCGCTGAAATCTGGTTTCATATAAATTGCATCTTTCTCTTTCATAACTTCATATAAACGTTCATGTCCCTTAATTACAACATCTAATACACGTTCGTCTTCATAAGCAAAGTGATCTTGTTTTAAAACTGCTAAACGTTCATCTTTTCCTAATGAGACGTGCCCAGTTTGTGAATCAAGTTCACCAGATAAAATTTTTAAAAATGTAGATTTACCAGCACCATTTGCGCCAATAAGTCCATAACAGTTTCCTTCAGTAAATTTAATATTTACATCTTCAAATAGTTTACGATCACCAAAACGTAAACTTACATCAGTTACTTGTAGCATGCCTTTACTCCTTTATTTATCGTTTATCTAACGCAAAAATTATATCACATAATGTTTTTACTTTCGACCTCATGTAGATTCAATTGTAAGAATGCTTGTTTGAAAGAGGCATGTTATAATACAAAAGAATACAAACCCTTGAAGGAGAATATTATGGCATTAGATAAAGATATAGTTGGGTCAATAGAATTTTTAGAAGTTGTTGGCTTAGAAGGTTCAACGTACCTTTTAAAAGGACCTAATGGAGAACAAGTTAAATTAAATCAATCAGAAATAGATGACGAAGATGATTTTGAAATAGGCGAGGAATATAGTTTCTTTATTTATCCAAACCGTTCAGGTGAATTATTTGCTACTCAAAACATACCAGACATCACTAAGGATAAGTACGATTTTGCAAAAGTGCTTAAAACAGATCGTGATGGCGCGCGAGTAGATGTAGGATTACCTAGAGAAGTACTCATTCCTTGGGAAGATTTACCTAAGGTTAAAACGTTATGGCCTCAAGCTGGTGACTATGTATTAGTCACTTTACGTATTGATAGGGATAATCAAATGTTTGCACGTTTGGCTAGTGAAACAATTGTTGAAAAGATGTTTTCTCCAGTATTCGACGATGATAAATTAAACCAAGTTTTAGTAGCAAGACCTTATCGTCTATTACGTGTGGGTAGCTTTTTATTATCCAAAGATGGTTATAAAATATTTGTTCACGAATCTGAACGAAAAGAAGAACCACGTTTGGGCGAAGAGATAGAGGTACGAATTATTGGCCATAATGATAAAGGTGAATTAAATGGATCCTTTTTACCATTAGCGCATGAACGTCTAGATGAAGATGGTCAATTAATCTTTGACTTGTTAGTAGAATATGAGGGTGAGTTACCATTTTGGGATAAATCAAGTCCAGAAGCGATAAAAGAAGTGTTCAATATGAGTAAAGGTGCTTTTAAACGTGCTATTGGACATTTATACAAACAAAAAATTATCAATATAGAAACTGGAAAAATTACGCTAACTAAAAAAGGTTGGAGTCGTGCAGAAGACTAGACGATTAGTTTTAAAAATTAATTCGTTTTTCTTCTATTATATATACTGATTGTGATTGATTACTTTAGCGCTATTTTAAAAAACCCGCAACTCGATTTAGAGTTGTGGGTTTTTTACGTATATAGAGATAATCTATGCTATAAATTAACCTCTTTATAAAATTAACAAAACCTTTACATTTATTATATTTTGTATTAACAAAAGATATGTAATATAAGCATTGTAAGAAATACATATAACATTTGGGTTATCTATATTAGGAGGATGTTTTAATGAAAAAATGGCAATTAGTCGGTACAACTGTATTAAGTGCTTCAGTATTATTAGGTGCTTGTGGCGGTGGCAACGGCAGTAACGGTAGTGGTTCTGGAGATGGAAAAGACCTTAAAGGCGAAGCAAAAGGTGAAGGTTCATCTACTGTAGCTCCTATCGTTGAGAAATTAAACGAAAAATGGGCTAAAGATCATCCAAACGCTACTATCTCATCTGGTCAAGCTGGTACTGGTGCTGGATTTGAAAAATTCATCGCTGGAGAAACTGATTTCTCTCAAGCTTCTAGACCAATCAAAGATGAAGAAAAACAAAAATTAGAAGACAAAGGTATTAAATATAAAGAATTCAAAATCGCTCAAGACGGTGTAACAATCGCTGTCAACAAAGATAATGACTTCGTTAAAGAATTATCTAAAGACCAATTAAAAAAAATCTATAGTGGCGAAGCTAAAACTTGGAAAGATGTAGATTCAAGCTATCCTGACAAAAAAATCAAAGCTTTCTCACCTAACTCAAGTCATGGTACTTATGACTTCTTCGAAGAGGAAGTAATGGATAAAGGCGACATTAAAGCTGAGAAAAACGGAGACACTAACGTAATCGTTCAATCAGTTGAGAAAAACAAAGAAGGTATTGGTTACTTTGGTTATAGCTTCTACGAACAAAACAAAGATAAATTAAAAGCAGTTAAAATCAAAGACGATAAAGGCAAAGCAACTGAACCTAAGAAAGATGCAATCAAAGACGGTTCATATGCTTTAAGTAGACCATTATTCTTATATGTTAAAGAAAAATCATTAAAAGATAATGATGTAATGAAAGAATTCATGAAATTCACTTTAGAAGACAAAGGTAAATCTGCTGAAGATGCTGGTTATGTAGCTTCTCCAGATAAAGTTTACAAAGACGAACTTAAAGAATTAGATAAATATGGTAAAAAAGATTCAGATAAAAAATAATCATTATTAATATCAAAGGGCTGGGAAATTATTCAAGGGGTATGACAAGGTGGTTTAACCGCCACCTTGTTTTCGAATATATGGGTGATTTTAAAATGTTTTAGTTAATTTGAACTCATTATTACCTAATAATTTCCTTGCTCTTTTTTAAATTGATTGGGAGAAAAAAAGAGAGGGTTATATATGGCTACAGAAACTAATGTTAGAGAAATGATAGCTAAAAATAATGCTAAAAAAGGTGGTTTTAGCGATAAAATTGTGCCCATCATTTTAGGAATTATTGCAGCTATCTCTATTTTAACTACCATTGGCATTCTATTCACTTTAATTACAGAAACAATTACATTTTTCACTCGTGTTTCAATCACTGAATTCCTATTCACTAAAGAGTGGAACCCTACTGGTTCAAATCCGAAATATGGTATTTGGGCACTAGTTATTGGAACATTGAAAATTACAGTTATTGCAACAATTGTAGCAGTACCAATTGGTTTAGGAGCTGCCATTTATTTAAGCGAATACGCTAGTGACAAAGCACGTCGTATCATCAAACCAATTCTTGAAATCTTGGCAGGGATTCCAACAATCGTATTCGGTTTCTTTGCGTTAACTTTTGTAACACCTGTACTAAGAACTATTCTTCCTGTATTAGACAGTTTCAACTCCATTAGTCCAGGGATAGTAGTAGGTATTATGATTGTTCCTATCATTACTAGTATGAGTGAAGACGCTATGTCATCAGTACCTAACAAAATTCGTGAAGGTGCTTATGGTTTAGGATCAACTAAATTTGAAGTAGCGACTAAAGTTGTACTTCCAGCTGCTGCCTCTGGTGTGGTTGCCTCAATCGTATTAGGTATTTCAAGATCTATCGGCGAAACAATGATTGTATCATTAGCAGCAGGTAGTTCACCAACAGCATCATTGTCATTAACTAGTTCAATTCAAACAATGACTGGTTATATTGTTGAAATCGCTACTGGAGATGCAACTTTTGGTTCAGATATTTACTACAGTATCTACGCTGTTGGTTTCACATTATTCATCTTCACTTTAATTATGAACCTTATTTCATATTGGGTTTCTAAACGCTTCAGAGAGGAGTATTAATATGACAGCAACTACAAACCCTAAAGCAAAAGGCTTAGTAGATCAAAATAAAGTTGAAAAAAACATTTCAAGTCGAGCAACTAAAAATAAAATTAATAAGTGGTTATTCTTTGCGTGTATCGTAATCGCCTTATTAGTACTTGTAGCATTACTTATACAAACGCTTGTTAAAGGCGCAGGCCACTTAACACCTGAATTTTTCACTAACTTCTCCTCTTCAACACCTTCACAAGCAGGAATTAAAGGGGCTTTAGCAGGAACAATTTGGTTAATGGTAAGTATTATTCCAATTTCAATTATTTTAGGTGTAGGAACGGCAATTTACTTAGAAGAATACGCTAAAGATAACTTTTTCACTAGTTTTGTTAAAATTAGTATTTCTAACTTAGCGGGTGTTCCTTCAATCGTATTCGGTTTATTAGGTTTAACAATATTCGTTCGTGGCGGTGGCATTCAAGCATTATCATTAGGAAACAGCGTTATCGCCGCAGCTTTAACAATGTCTTTACTTATTTTGCCGATTATTATTGTATCAAGTCAAGAAGCAATAAGAGCAGTGCCAAACTCAGTTCGTGAAGCATCATATGGGTTAGGTGCTAACAAATGGCAAACAATTAGACGAGTTGTATTACCAGCATCATTACCTGGTATCTTAACTGGTTTCATCTTATCTTTATCTCGTGCATTAGGTGAAACAGCACCATTGATTTTAATCGGTGTACCAACAATTTTACTAGCAACACCAACTAGTATTATGTCTATGTTTACTGCTTTACCGACTCAAATTTATACATGGGCTAAAATGCCACAAGCTGAATTCCAAAACGTTGCTTCAGCTGCAATTATCGTATTACTTGTTATCTTATTATTAATGAACGCTATCGCAATTTTCTTACGTAACAAATTCTCAAGAAAATATTAATTCAAATCTATTTAATGTAATTTTGGGGGAGAGAAAGTGGCTAGGTCACTTTTCTCTCAAATATAGAAGGAGTTTTAATTATGGCAAATACAAATGTAGATGAAAAAAAACAAGAAGTAGCAAATCATACTGATCACTCAAAAACACCAGTATCTACTGTTGTGTCTTCAAATGAAAAACAAAATGACCAATCAAAAATTTCAGATAGTGATAAAAAAGTTGTATACTCTACTCAAAATTTAGATTTATGGTATGGAGAAACACACGCACTTCAAAATATTAACTTAGATATTTTAGAAAATAATGTAACAGCAATTATTGGACCATCAGGTTGTGGTAAATCAACTTATATTAAAACATTAAATCGTATGGTTGAATTAGTTCCTTCAGTAAAAACTGCAGGTAAAATTTTATACCGTGATCAAAATATCTTTGATGAAAATTATTCAAAAGAAAAATTAAGAACAAATGTAGGAATGGTATTCCAACAACCAAACCCATTCCCTAAATCTATTTATGACAATATTACTTATGGTCCTAAAACTCATGGTATTAAAGATAAAAAAATCCTTGATGAAATCGTAGAAAAATCATTACGTGGCGCTGCAATTTGGGATGAATTAAAAGATAGATTACATACAAATGCTTACGGTTTATCTGGTGGGCAACAACAACGTGTATGTATCGCTAGATGTCTAGCAATTGAGCCTGATGTTATTCTTATGGACGAACCAACATCAGCACTTGACCCAATCTCAACATTAAGAGTTGAAGAATTAGTTCAAGAATTAAAAGAAAATTACTCAATTATTATGGTTACACACAACATGCAACAAGCTGCGCGTGTATCTGACAAAACTGCATTTTTCCTTAATGGTTATGTAAATGAATATGACGACACTGATAAAATCTTCTCTAACCCTTCTGATAAACAAACAGAAGACTACATTTCAGGACGCTTCGGTTAATATTCAACATGACGATTATTAGACAAAAATACGAAGGTCAACTAGGCGATTTAATCAAAGATATCCGTCGCCTTGGTCTTCGTGTTTATTTTAATATTGAAAACGCGTTAGTGTCGTTAAGTGAAGATGATAAAAATTTTGCAAGACAAGTCATTGAAAAAGACAAAGAAATTAATGATTTCGATTGTGAAATTAATGAGAAAGTCATAATGTTAATTACTAAACAACAACCTATTGCAACTGATTTAAGAATGATGATGTCAGCTTTAAAAATTTCTACCGATTTCGAAAGAATGGGGGATAATGCAGCTAATATCGCTCATATTCGTTTAAGAGTAAAAATTACAGACCATTACGTTTTAACACGTTTAAAAACAATGGGTAAGTTAGCAATGCTTATGTTGCAAGATTTAAATACTGCTGCTAAACATGAAGATATCACATTGATTAAAGAAGTTATTGAGCGGGATCGAGATATCGATGATTTATATATTAATATTGTTAATACTACTTATCTTATCGATAACGATCCATTTGTAGCTGGACAAGCGCAATTAGCTGCTAGAAACCTAGAACGCGTAGGTGATCACGTTAGTAATATTGCAGAAAGTGCATATTACTATTTTACCGGCGAACACTATGAAAAATCTTCTCGCCAATAATATAGGTTCGAGATTTATAAATTATACATTTATTCTAAAATAACCCAAATTTAGATAAATAAATATATACAACCCCGTTATTCGTAATGATTTGAATAACGGGGTTGTTGCTTTTAAGATAAATGATGTGTATAGGTATAATATCGATTAATTTTCTTGTTCAATTTGATCGGTAAGAGATTCCACTTCATTTACTAAGTCAGATATATATTTAATTGTAGATTTCAATGGCGCATCTGTCGTAATATCGACACCAGCGATGTTAGCAAGTTCAACTGGTGATTTACTGCCTCCAGCTTTAAGTGTGTCTAACCAAGCATCAACGGCAGGTTGACCTTCTTCTCTAATTTTCTGAGACATCACTGTTCCGATTGTTAATCCAGCAGAATAAGTATATGAATATAATCCCATATAATAGTGAGGTTGACGCATCCAAGTTAATTCTGTGCCCTCAGTAAGTTCAACTGCATCTCCGAAAAATTGTTCATAAACTGTACGCATAATATTATTCAACACTGTAGCAGTAAGAGATTCACCATTATCAACTTTACGATACACTTCACGTTGGTATGCCGCTTCAAGCAAATGCGTTACCATATTATGATAATAAGTACGAGATAAAATAGAACCAATTACCCAGCGTTTAAATTTAGGATTATCACTATTACTGAATAAGTAATTCGCCATTAGCATTTCATTCATGGTAGAAGGTGCTTCAACAAAATACATAGAGGCTTCAGAATCTAATAAATTTTGATGTTGTTGTGCTAATGTAAAGTGTCCTGCATGGCCTAATTCATGCGCCAATACAAATGTTTCGGCCATTTTACCAGTCCAAGAAATAAACACATAAGAATGAGTGAAATAAGGACTTGCACAATAAGCGCCAGTATCTTTACCTTTATTTTGAGCGAAATCAATCCAACGATCCTGGTAGGCATTATCAATCATTTTAATATAATCTTCACCTAAAATATTAAGTGCACCATGAATATATTTTTTAGACTTTTCAATAGAAATTTGAGGTTCATAACTTGGATCTACAGAAATTTTCAAGTCTTCGAAACGCATTTTATCTAAACCATGAATTCTTTGAAGTAACTTCGCATATTTTTGCATTACTGGAGCTAAGTCGCTCATTATGACATCAATTTGACGGTCATACATTTCACGCGTTACTTCTTGGTCATGTAATAGGTAATCAATCACTGAGTCATAACCTCTTAAATCTGCTTCAATTTTTTCTTGTTGAACATGCTGATTATAAGTAGCTGCCGTAGTATGTTGATATTTTCTTAAAGCATTACTGAAATTTTGAAAACTTTTACGTCTAAATTCAGGATCTGGATTATCTTCATATTCATTTTCAAAAGTTGCATAATCCAAAGGATAATTCACGTTATTATGTTCAAATGATTCGAAGGCTATATCTAACATTTTCGTTGTGCCATAAAGTTCATATGCACTTTGGAAAGTAGGGGACAAACTCGCTAACACTTCTTCTACTTCTGGAGATAATTGATAAGGCTTATTACTCATTATTTTTTGTAAATAGTGAGGGACGTTTGAATTAGCCATAGCACTTTCAATCTCACTATTAGACAATGCTGAAATTTCAGATTCTACAAATGATAATTGGCTAGTAATTTTGCCATAGGAAGTTGAAAGTTTAGCACTTAATGTTTGAGCATCTTCATTTGAAGTATCCACGCTTAATCTTAACTCTGCATAATTGCCTAAACGATCTAGTTGAATCAGTATCGTTTCATACTCATTTAAAACCTCATGAATATTAGAAAGTGAAATGTTATTTTTATATTTTTTGTTTAAGCTTCTAGCATCATTTATCGTATTATCTAAAACTTCATAGAACTGTTGATCATCTTTAAATAGATCGTTTAAATTCCAAGTTTCTTCTTGAGGCACATCTTTTCTAAATGGTAAGCCCATTGACATGTAATCACTCCTTGATTGTTGTTTTACAATCATTATACACAAGTTTATTTTCAATCTCATTATTAAGCCTTTAGGCCGAGTAAATCACTTTTATTAAACTGTATAATTAATTAGAATAATGTTATATACATTTATAATATAAGGAGTTTTACATGACTATTTTTGATATGCCGAACTATTTATGGATTACTATAGTTGCTATGTTGATTTTGACTGTATTCTGTTCGCTTGTCTTGAAAAAGTGGATAATATCAGCAGTCATTACTTTTATAATACTTGGAATATTAGCATTCTTTATACCTAATTTTTATGACATTTCATTCCAACCATTACTTGGCTACGCTGCTTTTCTATCAATTATAAGTTTAATCATTAGTTTCTTATTATGGTACTTTACTAGAAATTGGAGACGAGAGCGTAAAAAGAAAAAATTAGAAAAAGAAATACAAAAATATGAGAATTATGAAAATGAAGATAGAAAACATCGTCGTCGTTTTTAATTACCTTTTTATAAAATAGGAGAGAATAAGGTAAAAACCGTTGAAACATAATAATGTTTCAACGGTTTTTATCAAATTATTGAACTTTTGTAATTGTGTTATATATTATTTGATCAAGTATTGTACATATTGAAGCAACATCAGCCTCTATCATATTTATGTTATTATGATTTTCTAAATCGGTAAGATTAAACGTCTTATTATTAACAAAATAACCCGCCTCAGCATTTTGCAACATCGTAATATCATTATGATCATTGCCAAAAGCAACATATACTGGGGTTGAACCAAGTATATACTCAATAGCAGTATATTTATTGATATGCTGTGCCGTTATATCTATATTAAGTTCATTTGAATGATTAATTAAAGATAAATGGGGCGCTTTTACACTTAAATGTGATGCAATATCCTCGAAATGCTGCGTTGGTATATTCAGCATGATAACTTTGATAGGTGAAGATATATCATCTACAGACCGCTTTTGTGCTAAATGTAATGGATCTAAACGTTTGTAGATTTCATTTGTAGTACTTACATTAGCAGCGTAATCCCATTTGTCATCAACTATGTAATTTAGATCATATTTATTGATAATATCTTTGATAATTTGAAAATCAGTATGAGATATAGTAGCTAAAGTTCGAATTGTTTTATTTTCAGAAGCAATTGAACCATTGCCACCAATTAATGGGAATTTATGAAAAGGTTTAGGTAAAACTGGAAGTAAATCACGTATTGGTCTTGCCGATGCAAAAATAATTCTATGTCCTACGTTATGTAAACTAGTTAATCTTTGAGTTATTTCTTCGTCAATGTGCTGACCATCAAAGCATATCGTGCCATCAATATCAAAAACTAAATTCATATGTAACATAAGCTCCTTTATATAGTATATATGTATAGATATTATCATAAGATATGTAAGTAATTTACTAGAACTAGTCAAATAGATATTAAGTGACCTTTAACTAATACTTATTAAAACTGTTAAATAAGTTGAAGCAATGTAAAAGGATAAGCCCCTAGAGTTCAATATATAACTTCCTATAATATATATTATGTAAACTAAAATATTGAATACTTAATATTTCATATTTATAGACACTGTCAGGACGATTTCTGAGCATTTTTATTATTTCTTATGTACAGTTTACTTTATTTACGTTCATATCACTTATGTTAAATTTTAATTTTTCATTCTAAGCCATATTTGTTTAACAACTCATATTCGTATATTTATATAAATATGCTAAGTTTAAACACAACACACTTTATAATGATTTAAACCTCTATACGGAGATCTAATCTAGAATTACGTTTAACTATAATACATACGTATATAATCGTTGCTTGTATAATGATATATTAAATTGCTTTTAGCGCTAAACGCTATAGATTATGATTCAAACAACTTATTTAAGCTCCAGTTTCGATTTAAATTTAAATCGTAATTATTTCGTTTTATCACTCATCTATTCTTACATTATACCCAATTATCATTCTAAGTAAAAAACAAAAGACTTTATATTATTATATTTATTAATTTTGCAAAATAAAATTATTTAGGAATATTATTGCTAAAATCCAGAGTTGTGCTATTATTAATTTGTAGGCTACAACACGCAATGACAACTTAGAATTTACCTACACTATATCGTAATTTGGCTCTATCACTTATTACGATAATAAGAAAGCATACTGGCGTCATGCCAATATGCTTTTCTTTCAACTTTATTTTTTAACTTTCTTACGTATACGATCAAGTGTCGTAAATAACCAATACTTCACTTTATTTATTGGTTTATAAAAATCTCCTATTAACTCTTCAATATGTACGTTGAATCCTCGTTTAAAGCGATAAACACCATAATCCTCACTGTTTTCAGTGAAATCACCAGATAAACCATAGAAATTATATCGATCATAACCATGATCAAAGCAATAATTCATCATATGCCAATGCATCATGTATGGGCCCATATAATTATTATATTTTTCTGATGATCCTCCAGAGAAGTAATTAACCTCGTAGGCATTTGCAAAGTATACACCAGAAGCTAAGTTTAAAATTTGACCATCTGTTTGGCGTAATTCGCTCGCATTTAAGAGCTCTTTTTGGTCATGTTCTATTTGTTTATCTAATTCGGCAATCTTTTTAAGTTGTTTATCATTTTTATTTTCTTTTGCCATCATTTGATCACGACGAGACTCTTTGTCACTAAGTGATTCTTGTAATGTTTTAATATACTCATCAAGGTCAATATATGCAAGTGGAACAAGAACCTTATCCCCATATGTATCAATAAAGTTATAGAAATATTCATCCGTTTTAGATACAAATCCCGTTCTTGCTTCAGTTTCACGATATAAATCTAAGAAGATGTGAAATTCATCTCTTTTTAAGAATCTAACTTTTACTCCATAGTTTATCGCTTTATTTATATTTCTCTTACGTTGACTATCAAATTGTTTTTTAAGTGAAGCAGGTGTTTCACCTTTTAGATAATCTACGCCCATCCATCTCACTTGGCTTGAAGTATCATATTTAGTAGTGAATCCATGATGCTCATAACCATGAGATTTAAATAAGTTAACTAACGCATCATTTTTTTCTCGTCCTTCAATTGGATTAATATCTTTATCATATATTTGATAAATCCAATAAGGGTCTAATTTCACGTATAAACATTGATGTTGATGTAGATATTTTTCAAGTCCACGTAAGTAAAAATCGACGAGACCTAAATCAGAATAATCCATTACTGGTCCACGATTTGAATAATAAACATAACTACCCATAGTCGGAATTTTAGAAAAAAGACTAGCTGCAATTACTTTATTGCTTTCATCTTTAACACCTAATAGCACAACTTCAAAACCATCATTTTCACGCGTTTGAATATTTTCTTTAACTTGGAAGTAATGGCTTTCTAATGATGGGTTTTGTACAAAGTTTTCATATTCTTTAACTGTTAACTCTGTAAATTTCATATTAGTCTATTCCCCTCTTAATCAAATCTATTTTTTGAGCTTTTTTAAAGTTCTGTATACTGAATACATTGGTTTATTTATAGGTTTCACAAAATCTCCGACATATTCAATTACATCAGCATTGAATCCCTTTTTGAACTTTACAACACCTGCATCTTCAGCATCTTCAGTAAAGTGACCACTAATACCATAGAAATTATATCTATTAATTCCATGTTCTAAAGCGTAATTAATCATTTTCCATTGGACTGCATAACTCCCAGCAAAATGTCTATACTTATTGGACGTACCACCTGCGTAATAAACTACTTCAAATGGATTAATAAAGAAGAAGCCTGCAGAAATAGGTAATTCATTGCCATGTTCACTTTGCAATTTAGCAGCTTCGTCAATTTTTTGTTGATTAGCATCTAATTGCTGTTCAAGATTAGCTTTTTTATTATATGCTTTTTTATTCTCAGGACGTTTCTCGATATCTTTTAATGCTTTATTTAAATCTTTTGTTAATGTTTCACGTTCACTTTGTAGCTCTTCTAAGTACTCATCGAACTTCATATACGCTAACGGCACTAACACTCTATCTTTAAAGTGTTTATATCTATGATAATAGAACGTATCTTCTCTATCAGCAAAGTCTTTTGTTTCACTTGTGTCTTCCATAAACGATCTGAAAATGGGTAATTCTTCTTCAGTTAAGAATCTAACTTTCACACCATTTTTTTGCACTTTTTTAGTATTTCTTTTACGTAAACTATCCATACCATTAAGTACATCTTTAGCCGTTTTGTCTTTTAAATCTAAAACCGAATGGAAACGTATTTGTAAAATAGGATCAAATCCTGTTGTAAAGCCTTCATGTTCATAACCCAAATGTTTCATTTTGTCGAAGAACCAATCATTACCAGCATTTCCAGTTATTTCACCTTCATGATTGCGATATTGATATGGTAAATATGGGTCTATACGCACATATAAACAATTATGTTGTTTTAAATATTTATCTAATTCATGAAAGAAAAAGTGAACAAGTTCTTTATTTTCATAGTCAATAACTGGACCACGGTTACTATAAAAGTATTTAAAGAATTTCATTACTGGCACAGCCGTTAACAAGCATGCAGCAATTACTTCATTATCGTTATTTTTAATTCCAACTAAATGAGTTTCAGTTTTTTCCGCAACTTTTAATTCATAGTTTTCAGTCATTTGCGTAAAGTGGCTGTATGGCATTTTATCTGTAAATTCGCCAAACTCTGTAGCTGTTAAATTTGTAAACTTCATTATTTATAACTCCTAATTTAAGATATC
Organism: Staphylococcus sp. NRL 16/872; assembly: GCF_022815905.2. NCBI lineage: Bacteria > Bacillati > Bacillota > Bacilli > Caryophanales > Staphylococcaceae > Staphylococcus > Staphylococcus sp. NRL 16/872. The sequence continues at coordinate 1,474,195 of NZ_CP119327.1, forward strand.
TTTCTTTAGATTAATGTTCACTATTTCAATTAAAATTTTTAAATTTATATAGTAATATGAAATTTTTTTTTTATCTCAATAAGTATACAATAGATATTAATAAAACTGAAATAGAAACCATTAATACAGACGAATGGATTAATTTATTGTATATTAATGTATACAAATAATAAGAGGTTGAGACATAAAGAGTTTGTGCTCTGGGAAACTCTAAAGTAGAACTTAGAAACTAATAGCTTCTAAGAAAGTACAACTAGTTATTAAAAATAACTAGTTTGCTTTAGCATCCCAAAAGCAGGATTATAGGAAGCAGTCACCCAACAGAGAGAATTTTGTTCAGAAATTCTAAAATCAAAGTAAGTTGGGGTTATACTCTCGATTCGACAAAATTTGAGAAACAGTTTTGCTCATCGTTCGGTTCTGCTCAAATCCTAAACGCTTTTGTCCCGACCTCATGTAATAATTATGTTAATTTTATTTTAAAGGATTTTGACACGCTTTGCCAATTATTCTAGTTGTATTATTATACTGAATTTAACAGTTGCTATTTATTTAATGCCTCTTTTATTGACACTAAATATTTTCCCATTTCAAATGGATGCTCGTTTTCAAATCTACTAACAATTTCACTACCGATAACAACGCCGTCAGCTACTTCTATTATGTTAGAAACATGTTCTGGTGTTCTAATGCCAAATCCTGCAACTACGGGTATATCAGTAAGTTCTTTAATTCTTTTTAATTTCTCTTTCAATTCAGGGTGGAAAGTTCCATCTTCGCCAGTTGTAGCATTCATTGTTACCGTATAAATAAATCCTTCTGCATGTTGAGCAATCATTTTAATTCGTTCTTCTGAAGCGGTCATTGCTATTAGTGAAATGATTTTCACCGAGTATTGACTAACTCTTCTTTTCAATGCTTCAGCTAATTCAAATGGTAAATCTGGAATTATAACGCCATAAACTCCTACTTTTTCACATTCTTTGAAAAAGGCTTCTTCCCCATATGAAACAATAATATTGTAATATGTCATAAGTACATATTTACAATTTATCTCATGTTGATGTGAAACTAATTCATTAAATATAAAGTCAATCGTTATGCCCTCTTTAATCGCTTTATTTCCTGCGTCCATTATCACAGGTCCATCTGCCACAGGATCTGAAAACGGCACACCAATTTCAATGATATCAGCCCCATTTTCATCTAATACTTTAATATTTTTTATGAAATCTTTGTTACCCATAACATATGGTATAAATAATTTACTCATTTATACCACCTCTTTCATTAGTATATTGTCGAATAGTTTCCATATCCTTATCACCACGTCCAGATATTGTAACCACAATAATTTCATCCCTCTTCATGGTAGGCGCTAATTTTTCTACGTAACTTAATGCATGGGCACTTTCAATTGCTGGGATAATCCCTTCAATTCTACTGAAGCGGATGAGTGCTTCCATTGCCTCTTGATCACTTGCACACTCGTATTTTACTCTTCCTATGTCGTGATAGTAGGAATGCTCTGGTCCTATTCCAGGATAATCCAGTCCTGCTGATATGGAATGTGCTAATTCTATTTGTCCATTATCATCTTGAATTAAATACATTTTCGAACCATGAAGTACGCCTGGTCGCCCTTTTCCAATAGCAAGTGCATGCTTATTAGTATTAAAACCTTTACCGGCTGCTTCAACGCCATATAATTTAACGTCATCTTGTATAAATGGGTAGAATGTTCCTATTGCATTTGATCCACCGCCGACGCATGCTACTACTGCATCTGGTAAGCGACTTTCTTTTTCTAATATTTGTGTCTTAATCTCTTTACCAATGACGCTTTGGAAGTCGCGAACCATTGTCGGAAATGGATCCGGTCCAAGTGCTGAACCTAGTAAATAATGTGTATCGTCGACATGACTTACCCAATATTGTAATGCTTTATTCACTGCATCTGACAATGTACCTTGTCCGTCATCTACTGCTTCGACTTTAGCGCCCAATAATTCCATGCGAAAGACGTTCAGTTGTTGTCTTTTAATATCTTCTCTTCCCATAAATACGATCAGTTCCATATCAAACAGTGCTGCTACCGTTGCACTAGCTACGCCATGTTGGCCCGCACCTGTTTCAGCAACCAATTTATTTTTCCCCATGCGTTTCGCTAATAAAGCTTGTCCAATGGCATTATTGATTTTATGCGCGCCCGTATGATTTAAGTCTTCCCGTTTGAGATAAATCTTGGCGCCTCCTAATGTTTCCGTATAAGATTTTGCATATGTTAAAGGCGTTTCTCTACCAACATATTCTTTTAAGTAATATGCTATTTCTTTTTGAAAATGAGGATCTTGTTTGGCTTTCGCATATTCTTTCTTTAATTCAATAACAGCTGGCATTAATGTTTCTGGAACATACTGTCCTCCATATTCACCAAAGAATCCTAATTCATCAGCTTCCGTTTGGATGTTCTTCATAGTTTAAATCCCCTTTCACAAGATTTACGATTTTACTCATTTTAGTTAAGTCTTTGTCGTGATTACTTTCAATGCCACTAGAAATGTCGTAACCCGCATGCTTTAAATTTAATTGTTCGAGTTGTTGAATACTTTCTAAATCTAATCCTCCAGCGATTAAATAAGGCGTCGACGTTTGAATATTGTTTAGTAGTTTCCAATTAAATTTTCGTCCTGTGCCTCCATATTGTTCTGAAGGTGTATCTATAATTAATAAGTCAGTACAGTTTTCGTATAATTTTATTGATTTAGCAATATTGTCTGTGGCAGGAAGGGCTTTAATTATCTTAATATTCTTGAAATTCTCTTTAGTCTTTTTGATTAATTCGATTGGTTCATTGCCATGAAACTGGATACAGTCAAGCGGTGTATTCGTTATTAAGTTTTGAATTTCTTTAAAAGTTGGATTTACTACTACAACGACTTTTTCAATATTTCGAGGAATATTGTGCATAAATTTATTTAATTGTTGCATATCCACGTGACGCTTACTTTTAGGAAAATGTATAAACCCAATCATGTCGATATTTAATGACTTAACTTTTGCTACATCTTTTATTGTTTTAAATCCACAAAACTTAAGTATCATGTGTGTTTAACCTTTGGCAATTTTAGAGATGGTAAAAAGCTAGATAAATCATGACAATTCATTAATGCCCCACCTATTAATAAACCATCAATCCCACTTTGAATAATATTTTCTACATCTTTTTTCGTATTAATGCCACTTTCTGAAATATAATAATATCCTTGTTTTTTATTACGTAATATTTGATTTGTATGTGCTACACGTGTAATAAATGTTTTTAAGTCTCTATTATTTACGCCTATTATTTCTGGGTTTAATTGATAGGTTCTTTCTAATTCGGCTTCGTCATGAACTTCCACTAACACTTCTAATTCTAAATTGCTTGCATAAGTGTATAATTCACACAATTGATTATCGGTTAGAATATTGACTATTAACAAAACGAGACTTGCACCAGCTTTTTTAGCTACGTCAATTTGAAGCGGATGGATAATAAAATCTTTACACAATACAGGTAAGTTAGTTTGTAGTGTAAGTTCCTGTAAACGTTCAAAGCTACCACCAAAATATTGCTCATCAGTCAAAATGGAAATCGCATTGGCCCCATACTTTTCGTAATCTTTTACTTGTTGTACTAAATTACGTTCATGAAATGCAGATACAGACGGACTTTTCAATTTAATTTCTGCAATAATATTTAATCTAGAATTCGTTTTCAAACTTTCAACTAATTTCGATTTATGTGAGACATCTATATTTTCAAGTGTAGTTAATTTTTCATCGTAATATCCTTTATTTAGTAATTGTTCCTTATACTCTACAATTTCATCTAAAATAGTCATCTCAACACCCTCCCATTAATAAATACTGTTTCATAGCTTGGCCACTATCGATAAGATGTTGAGCTAACTTCACTCCTGCCTTAATTGTTTCAACCTTTTCAGTAACATAAAGTGCAAGTGCAGCATTTAAAACGACTACATCACGTTTAACAGAGTGATCTTGATTGTTTAAAATATTCAAAGTGATTTGTTTATTAATTTGAGGTGTTCCACCTTTTAATTCGCTATTATCTGCATTTCTCAAACCTAAATCTTTAGCGTTTATACGATAATGATGAATAGAACCATCTTCTTGTAATTCATAAATTTCATTGTCACCTGAGAGAGTAGCCTCATCCATTCCATTTGCACCATGTACAACTATTGCTTTACGTCGTCCTAAATCTTTTAATGTCTGAGCAATCATTTCTAATTTAGATGCATCATAGACGCCCATGACTTGATAAGTGAGTTTAAATGGATTAATCAGAGGTCCTACTAAGTTAAAAATCGTAGGTGTACTGATTGCTTTTCTAACTGGTTGAATGTATTTCATGATTGGATAAGATTCCATCGCACTTATAAACGCTAGTCCTTTATTTTTCACTTGCGCCGACACATCAGTTACATCAGTCGTTGAAATACCTAATTCTTGTAATAAATCTGTGCTACCCGAATTTGAAGTAATACTTTTATTACCATGCTTTATGACTGACACGCCAGCACTCGCTACGATAAATGAAGCGGTCGTTGAAATATTGAAACTATTAGATTTGTCGCCTCCCGTTCCACATACACAAATACTTCCGTCAAAGGTTGGTTGCGTAGGATACATGGTATGAATTAGACTTTCTACAATATAAGTTAGCTCTTGTTGATGAAGGTTTTTTCTTGAAAATGCTTCAAGTAATTCAACCTTTTCTTCAAATCTAATATCTTGATTAATTAAGGTATCGATAAATTCTGTCGCTTGTTCTTGTGTCAAAACAGTTTGATTATTAATGTGTTCCAATAGTTTCATCTAAGTTGTTCCTTTCATTCACAAGATGTATAAAGTGAGTAATAATTTCTTCTCCGTAGTCAGTAGCGAAAGACTCCGGATGATATTGAATACCAAAGTGAAGATGATGGTTATCTTCAAATGATTGAATACTGTCTGCTGTCTTACCCGTAATCGTTAAATTTGAAGGAAATGATTTTTCATCACTTATCAATGAGTGATAACGCATAACTTTAAATTCAGTCGGTAAATCTTGATATAGAAGCGTTGGACTACATACTTTCATTGTATCTACTTTGCCGTGCATAACTTTTGCGCCTTGAACCACCTTACCGCCATAATAACAAGTGAGTGCTTGAGCACCTAAACACACACCTAAGATTGGTAAATGTTTATATGTCTCAATAGCATTGATTAAACAATCATTATCGAGTGGATGGCCAGGCCCAGGAGAAATGATGACGCCGCTAATTTGATCACCATAATCTAACACATCCTTGTCATCTGGATATTTAACTATCACTTTATCTAGCTGCTTTACTATATCTACTAAGTTGTAAGTAAATGAATCATAATTATCAATAATTAGTATCATGGGGAGACCTCCAATAAACTCTTCGCTTTCAAACGTGTTTCTTCTAATTCTTTTTCAGGAATTGAATCATACACTACGCCACAACCAGCCTCTACTTGAACAGTAGTATCATCAATAAACATTGTTCGAATAGCTAAAGCAAAATCTAAATTTTGATTACAATTTATGTAGCCTATACCACCGCTATATATACCGCGCTTATGAGGATAGACTTCATATATCCTTTGAATCGCTCTTAGTTTTGGTGCCCCTGAAACCGTTCCTGTAGGCAAAAGGTTAGCAATTACAGTCATAGGCGATAGTTCTTTTTTTATTTCACCTCTAACTTCACTCACGATATGCATCACATGTTCATATTTTTCGATTTCCATTAATTTTGTGATTTTTGAGGTTCCTGTATTACTCACTCTATGAATATCATTTCTTCCTAAATCTACTAACATACTATGTTCACTTATTTCTTTTTCATCTGCTATAAGTTGGCTTGCATTATGCTCATCTTCTTCAACCGTCTTACCTCTTTTTATCGTGCCAGCAATTGGATTAGTAATGACTTCGCTATCATGCACTTTGACGAAACTTTCTGGAGAACTTCCAACAATAATTGGTCCACCCATATTAATAAAATACATATACGGACTAGGATTACGACGTTTTAAATTTTGATAGAGTTGATAACTTAATTGATATTTATTTTCTCCAAAATGATGTTGGTAATGATAAATTCTGGAAGGTACAACCTGAAACATATCCCCCTCTTTTATTAGCTGTTTTAGGTATTTAACATTTTTTATAAAATCATTATCCGTTATATTAGCCGTTATATTTGTTCTTTTTGGTGGAGCTATAACCTTTTGTTCATAGACTTTTATAGATGATAGCTTTTCAATACGCTTTTTTACTCTCGTTTTTAACTCTTCTTTTTTAACCTCTGAAAATTGATTAGTGGAGATGACATATAATTCATCTCGATAGTGGTCAAATACGTAGACATCCTCAATCATGTAAAGTTGTACATCGTTATGTTCTTTCTTAGCTTCAATTTTCTTTCGCTGTAATATAGGAAATTCATGTCTGACCAAATCAAAACTACACGTACCGATAAATCCTGAAATAAATGGCAATTGCTTCAGCAAATCATCATCAACCTTAATATTAAACTGGTTGATATAGGTTTTTAGATAATTATAGGGTTCCGTCGTGATGATTTGATTTTGACGTTTAGTTTTAATTTCTAACCTTTCATCTGTCAAAGTTACTGTCCCATAATAATCAAATGCAACAATTGAATACCTGCCTTTTAGTTCTTGTTGACTTGTACTTTCTAATATTATCTTTTGTTCTTTTAGTTGCCCTAGAACCTCTGGAGTGATGTTAGCTCTTATCACCTCATAATATATTTCCATAGTTTCACCCTTTTCTTGTTAAAATTTGTTATCTAATATTGAAATGTTAAAAGTTGATAAAGCTTTGCCTTTTAATTACTTTGAAAATTCAGATTATTTTATTTATACTTATTTTCGAAATTTAACTTTTTAACTAGCGATGTTCATTTAGCTTATTCATTAATTATTTGTCATTAACCTATATTAAAGATAATCGCAAATCAAAAAGACACCACAGTTAGCTATCCTCAAATATAAGGACGCGTTACCGTGGTGCCACCTTAATTAACATTCTCATGTTCACTCAATAATTATTCAGTTATACTTTTTAAGCCCAATTCAAAAAATATGTTGTGCTAATTTCCATCTACCATTAGCTTTCTTATGCTACAAATCATATTATCTACTTCACTTAAAATTATTCGACAATTCTTATAATTCAGTATAATACATAGAATCAATTTAATTGTCAATGACATTTTACAATTTTATTGGCGATAAACAATATGCGTAGAGTAAGTCCTGAGTAGCTTTAATTGAATCAATATGTGTTCTTTCTAATGCATGTGAGGATTCAATTCCTGCTCCAAATAAACCATGACGAATATCAGCTCCAGCTCTAAGTGCTGCTGAGGCATCAGATCCGTAATATGGATAAATATCTACTTTATATGGGATTTGATTAATCTTGCATAAATTAATTAAATGAGATTTTAATTCTTTATGATATGGGCCAGAACTATCTTTTGCACAAATAGAAACTGTATATTCATCTGAAGATTGTCCATCACCCAATGCTCCCATATCAAATGCGATAAATTCTATAATCTTTTCTGAAATTGAAGCATTCGCGCCATACCCTATTTCTTCATTATTCGATATATAAAATTGTGTAGTATGTGGTAAAGTTGTATCTTCTTGTTTTAACTTTTCTAGTAATTCTAAAATCATAGCTACGCTTGCCTTATCATCTAAATGACGTGATTTTATAAATCCTGAAGGTGTAATTTGAGTTCTTGGATCAAAACTAATGAAATCTCCAACTTCAATTCCTAAATCTCTTGTTTCTTCAGCAGAGGTTGTCTTTTCATCTATACGAACTTCCATATGTTCAATATTACGTTCGATTTCATGATTATCTTTATAAACATGTACGCTTGTTTCATGTAAACAAATTGTTCCAGTATAAACTTGGCCAGCTTCTGTTTGAATTTCACAATACTCCCCTTCGATAGCATTATAAGTAAAGCCTCCAATCAAACTAAGCGCTAATCGCCCATCCTCTTTAATTTCTTTAACCATGGCTCCAAGTGTGTCTACATGAGCAGTGATACATCTTTGATGCTCATCATCTTCTCCTTTAACAGTAATGAGTAATGCACCTTTATTAGTTAATTTAGTTGGATAACCTAAATCTTCAGCTTTATCTTTTACATAGTTCACAGCTTCGGTTGCATTACCAGAAGGACTATTAATTTCTGTTAATTCTTTAATCGTTTGCAGAACCTTTTCACTCATTTTTTATTTCCTCCTTATCTCCTATTAATATTTATTTTATCGTACTTATTCCCCTATCTCTATTAATCCATTTATATAACTATTGTTTAATTTTGTCGGCTATTTTACAATAAATATATTCTGAAAATTTCGAAATAAGGTGATTCAATTGAAAAATATTTTATTCGTAGGTCTAGGTTTAATTGGCGGTAGTTTAGCAAGTAACTTAAAATTTTATCGTCCAGATGTTCAAATTTCTGCCTTTGATACCGATTCAAGTCAGCTTGATAAAGCGCAATCTATTGGAATTATAGATGAAGAGATTAAAGACTATGCTTTAGGTGTCGAAAAAGCTGACATCATTATCTATGCTACACCCGTTCAACAGACTGAAATATACTTAAAAGAATTACCTAACTATCACACACGCCCTAATTTAATTGTTACAGATACTGGTAGTACAAAAGCAAATATTCAACAATATGAATCATATCTTTTAGAACATAATATTCATCTAGTTGGTGGTCATCCAATGGCTGGTAGTCATAAATCAGGTGTACTTAATTCTAAGAAATATTTATTTGAAAATGCTTATTATATTTTAGTTTACAATGATGATCGAAATACTTTAGCTGCTAAAAACTTACAAGAGTTGCTATCTTCAACATCTGCTAAATTCATTACTACTACAGCTCAAGAACATGATTATGTTACAGGTATTGTTAGCCATGTGCCTCATATAGTAGCTTCTAGTCTAGTACATTTAAGCGAAAATTATTCAAACCAACATGCATTAGTGAAGCAATTAGCAGCCGGTGGTTTTAGAGATATTACCCGTATTGCTAGTAGTAACGCGGATATGTGGAGAGATATTACCTTAAGTAATAAAGAAAATATTTTAAATATATTAGAAATGTTACAACTACAATTCCAAGCTATCGCAAATTCAATTAAAAACGATGAAAGTGAAACTATACATTCCTTTTTCAAAGATGCTAAAAAATATAAAGATCAACTTCCTGTTAAACAACGTGGTGCACTAAATGTAGCGTATGATCTATATGTAGATATTCCGGATGAACCGGGTATGATTAATAAAATTACTAATATACTAAGTTTACATAATATTTCTATAAGTAACTTAAAAATTTTAGAAGTTCGCGAAGATATTTTAGGTGCCCTGCGTATTAGTTTTAAAACGCCTCAAGATCGTGAATTAGGAGTTAAAGCACTTAATCATTTTGAAACTTATATTTTATAAAAAATATCCTCTTAACTGATAGAGGTTATTCCAATCACTATTGGATACTTTTCTCTATCGTTAGGAGGATACTTTTCTACATTTTATGTCCTGCCATTAAACCTAAACGTCCATGTTTAGTACCTGCATCAGTATACGAAATCGCCTTTGATACGATACCCTTTCCATATTTATTTTGCAAAAAGTCTATTGTCTTAGCTAATCTTTCATCTCTTCGTCGTTCATATTCATCAATGAACAAGTTTAATTGTCTATCATCTTCACCAATCAATTGTGTTAATGAAACACTCAATGTTCGATATAACGCTCTTTTATCGCATAGTTGATTCGCATAATAATTTACTACCTTAAAAATATCTTTTTCTAAATTAGTGGGATCTGTTAGAGTGTATTGCTTATGTACGCCCCCGCCTTCTGCATAGCCAAAAGAAAAATGTATCGTACGTGCTAATTGCTTACGCGCTCTAATACGGCTTGCTACATCTTCGATTAATTCTTGCATCACAACTTTAGTTTCTTCAAAACGATAATCTCTCATTAAAATTTGACTTTTACATATTGAAGGATTTGTAACTTGATATTTTTCTCTCACTTTACTTTGATCAATACCATTAGCATGTAAGTGCATATCTGTGCCTAAAATACCAAACTCTTTCTTTAAATATCTATAAGGATACTGTGCTAAATCCCCTATAGTAATAATCCCTCTTTTATTGAGTTTCATTTCTGTTTTTTTATTAATGCCCCAAAAGTCTCTTAAAGGTTGAATACGCCACAATTTCTGTGGAACATCTTGATAACGCCACTCAGTAATACCGTTTTTTGTATGTTTGGCTTCTATATCCATAGCTACTTTGCTTAACAACATGTTTGATCCTATTCCAATAGTGCAGTATATACCTGTTTTATCTATAATTTCTTTCTGTAATCTTTCTGCAAACGAAGCTACTGTAGAATTAAATCTGTGGTAACTATTAGTTACATCTATAAAAAACTCATCAATACTATACTGATGTAAATCCTCTCCTGGAACATATTTAAGTGCAATTTTTGAAATTTCAATAGATACTTCGAGATATTTTCGCATACTGGGATTAATAATATAAATATCGTTACGATGTGGTATTTCAAACAATCTTGAACCTGTTTTTATTCCTATTTCTTTTAATTTTGGTGTAGCTGCTAACACCACAGACCCCTGCCTTTTAGTATCAGCTACTACTGCTAATTTTGTAGTTAATGGATCTAAACCCTTTGCAATACATGACACACTTGCAAAAAAACTCTTTTGATCAATACATAGAACATCTCTATCTTCAAGTAAGTTATAATCATACATCTTAATAACCTCCCTTATACATTATTTATTATATACGAACATTTGTTCTATATCAATATAAATACGAACTAATGTTCTTATAAAATATTTTTGCGGTTAAAATGAAAAATGCTATACTAATCTTGTATTTAAAATTAAGGAGGAAATTCTATGCCAATCGTAAACGTTAAATTACTTGAAGGACGTTCAGATGAACAATTAAAAGAGCTAGTAACTGAAGTCACTAATGCAGTAGAAAAAACAACAGGCGCTAATAGAGAAGCCATCCATGTAGTGATTGAAGAAATGAAGAAAAACCACTACGGTGTAGCTGGAGTAAGAAAATCAGATGCGTAATAAGTAAGCATGTTTTAAGTTTACATAATAAAATTATTGTTTTAATATAACAACGAAAAAGCCATGCTGTTAAGCATGGCTTTTAAACTTTATTCATTTAAAAAATTTTTGATAGCTTGTTTATTTTTTTCTTTATCAATTTCAAGTGCGCTTCCATCGTTATTTGTATTTATATTTTGATATGAGTTTTTAACAGGGACTGTTAATGACTGAACATCTTTATCTCCCCTAATACCAAAATTCACACCAGTTTGGAAAATAGCAGAGTCAGGTATGTTGGTATTAACATAACCTCTTAAAATACCTGCAACTTTAGGTAATTTAACAATAGAATCTGGCGTCACTAATTGCTGTTTTAATGTTTGCATGACTTGTTGTTGACGTCTAACTCGACCAAAGTCACCTTCTTCATCATGTCTAAATCTAGCATAACCAAGTAATTCTTTACCGTTTAAACGATGGCGCCCTTTTTTCAATGATACACCAATATTTTCAGACATATCTTTTTCAACATTAACTGGTATCCCATTAGGCTCTAATTCATCAATCATTTTTTCAAAACCTGTAAAGTCAATAACAGCGTAATATTCGGGATTAATACCTAAATTTTTATTTAATGTCTGACGTAATAATTCAGGTCCACCCAGTGAATAAGCTGCATTAATTTTATAATTTTGATATCCAGGTATTTCTGCATAGATATCACGCATAACGGACATCATTTTCATTTTTTTATGGATATAATCATATTGTATAACCATGATGGAATCCGAACGAGATTTACCGCCATTCGCTTTGTCTGCACCAAGTACAAGAACTGATATTTTTCCATCATTTTTTACTGGACCATTAAATTGATGTACCTTCACATCTTTAGCGTGCTCTTTTGCATAATTTAACCCGCTTCTGTAACCATGTATTACATAAATAACTATCGCCAACAGTATCACAAATAGAATCAGCACTATAAAAGGTAATTTGCGAAGTCTTCTCTTCTTACGTCGCTTAGAAGGTGTTTGTGAGTGAGATTGTCTGCTTAATTGTGTCTTATCCTTCTCGTCTGTCATATTTACCTACCTTATGTTTAAAATCTTCAAAATTATATATCTATGTACTATAATTATATATAATAAAGTTAAAGAACTTACTTTAAAAAATCAAGTGCTTTTTATATAGATGGGACTAAGGTCTAATGAAAGGATGGCGTAAATGAATATTAATACAGCATATTTTGCTGGTGGGTGTTTCTGGTGTATGACCAAGCCTTTCGATCAATTCGATGGAATAGAAACAGCCACCTCTGGATATATGGGAGGAACAACAGATAACCCTACCTATGAAGAAGTGAAAAGTGGTACAACAGGTCATTACGAAACCGTAAAAGTCGAATATGATGTAGCGCTATTCTCATATAATAAATTATTAGAAATTTTCTTTTCAGTAATTGATCCATTAGATGCTGAAGGACAATTTCAAGATAGAGGTTCACAATATCAAACCGCTATTTTTTATACGAATGAAGATCAAAAGAAGCTTGCTGAAGCATACATTCATCAGTTACAAGACACATTACATGCTGATAAAGCAATCGCTACAAAAATATTACCCGCTTCTGCCTTTTATGAAGCTGAAGCGTATCACCAAGATTTTTATAAAAAGAATCCAGAACGTTATGCAAAAGAACAACAAGATCGTGCAAATTATAAAAACGACTTATAATCTATAAAAAAAGACATCCATACTATTGTGTTTAATCATTTACACTTAAGTAGGATGTCTTTTTTTATATCTATTTCTATTATTTATGTCTAATGACTCTCATAACTTTCACCATGCTAGACACTAATGAACTATCTCTACGATAAACTAAAAATCTTGGTTCCCAATTAGGGCTATACTTTTGCTTATACTTACGTAAGCCTTGGAAGCGATATAAACCATTAAAGTGTTCAAACACACGACCTGCAATCCGTTCTCTAGGATATGCGTAATCTAACTGTCCTACATTAGATAAAGTCGCCATTCCCATATTAAACGCTTTATAGCCTTTCTCTTTACCCCATAACAGCATATGCAAGTATAAACCATCCATCAATGGTAAATCTAAATCCGGTAACCATCTAATTAAGTCTACTGAAATAGCTTCATTATAATGTGTTGGCATTAAACTGCAGAACGCAATAATCTTACCTTCTTCATTCTTCATAATACCAATAGGTGCTTCTTTTAAATAATCTTCTGTAAATTGGCCTACAGAGAAATGCATTTCACTACGACCATCTAGCCATTGGTCGCTTACTTCTTTAAGTTCATTAAATAATTCTTTTGAAAATGGAGGTTCAACAATTTCGAAATGAATATTTAAATCATCAAACTTATTTAATGTTGCACGGAAACCTCGACGTTTTTTTCCAGATGTCGTAAATTGCGTTAAATCTATAATAGCTTCTTCACCTAATTTGAAAAATTGGTTTCCAAAATTATGGTATAGTGGCATAAATCTATCAGAAACTTGATAGAAAATAATATCATAGCCTAACTTTTCAGCATAATTGTAAAACTCAATGAGTAACGATTGGAAAGAAGATGTCTCTCCAATAGGGTCTCCTAACACAACTAATGCATTAGACTTATAACGATACATAAGAAAAGCTTGTTCATTCTCATGCATGAAGATATCCTTATCTCCACTATAAATTAAATGACTGAGATAATTACCACCATAAGTTTCGATAATAGATTGACATTGAGATAAATCTTCAACTTTATGTGGTCTAGTAAAACGAATTTCTAATAACCATTCAATAACACCTACAATAATAACAACTACTAAAATTGTTAACCAGAAGTAATATCTTAATAGAGACGTATCCATCTCAATATGATAAATATCTAAAGCGTATAATGTTTCTGAAATAACTAAATGATTAATATATAAAACGATAATGCTAAATAGTAATGTCAATAGCACATTTTTAAATCTAAATGGACGTTTTATTACTCTAGCACGACGATACGCTAGGATAAGTAAAATAAAGATAAGCACTAACCATGCTAGTAAAATGAATGAAGCATAAGTATAAATCGTTGCGCCGAATATTAAAATCAATGCAATCATCACGAAGATAATAGCTCTTCTACTTTGTTTGAAGATACCTTTAACATTAATCAGCAATAATAAACAGGCACTTGTATGAATGGATAACACAATATAATAAATAAAGTGATTAACATCATAAAGACCATCATAGACAATCGTAATATTGTTTATAAAGAAGATAATACTTGTTAATAGTACAAGAATTGATAACGCAAATGAAGGTATCTTAGACACAATATCTTTTTGATAAGAAAATATAAAAGATGTAACATCTTTAGCTGGCACGTAATATCTCGATTCTTCAAAATATTTACGCGCAGATGAACCAAATTCAAAAGTAGATAGAATAAGCGCGATAATAACCGGCACGAAATAATAAGCAAAACGATATAATAATAATGCTAATAAAACTTTCTCTTCTGGTACACCTAGAGATTTCAAGCCAAGTAAGACTACCAGATCAAAAGCTCCAAAACCACCAGGGATAAAACTTACTAATCCAGCTAAAGCAGCAATAATAAAAATGCCAATTACCGTAGTGAATGCTACATGGCTATTAACAATAACAGTCGATAAATAAAGCACTACTGCCGCTGCTATCCATTCAATACTTGAAACTAACGTACAATAAACGCCTAAAAACTTGTTTTGTTGATCAATAGGCTTAATGATTGTATACGCTATGAATATAGGTAAGAATAAAGCAACAATATAAAGAATCCATCTTACCCAACTAATCTTATTTAGAATGTGAGAAGCATTGAAGATATGTAAGACGACTAAAATAGAAAGTAAACTTAACCCAGTTAACATGGATACAAGAATAATTGAAATCGCATGAACGAGTTTCTTTCTATCAGAAGTATAATTTTTATATACAAATGCTCTAAATCCAGCTCCAATAAAGCCTCCGAAACCAACAATTGCATTAAAAGTATTAATAATATAGCTCAATCTAAAGACTTTCGACAGTGCTATATCTAGTTTTAGCGCTTTAACAAGGATTAAATCATACAGACTCAGTAATATCATTGAAGCGCCACCACAAATAAATAAACCTATTAAATGCCATCGATTGATTTTACCAAATGATTCTAGCGTTTCTTTAAAATTAATATTAGCTAATTCGTGATATAGCGTTACCACGACGGTGATAAATAATACCGCTGCAAATACAAATTTTAATATTGATAAAATTCTATTTTTTAATTCTTCAGTCATTATTTCACTCTATCCTTTATCATCAGTTAATTTAAAATATATCATACCTTATTTGGAATGAACATATACTCTTCCTGGAATAAGGCTAACAGTATTGTAATGTAAAGCTCATTCGCGAAAAATACAGCTTGCTTTTATATTAAAAATTAAAAAAGTCATAACAAATGAAATTCACTTGTCATGACCTATAAAAAATTAATTATTCTGCTTCTGTAAAATCCTTATGTTCTTCTTGTTTAATTTCATATTTGCCAGAATCATCACCATAGTACTTATTATAACGACGTTTAAATAATAAGAAGAGATGTGATACTAAAACTTTTATAATAGCATAACCAGGAATACCTAGTATAACCCCAACAATATTAAATAAGTTTCCAGCACATAACAAGATAAAGATAATTGTCAGTGGATGGATTTTCAATGTTTTACCCATAATATTTGGTGAAATAAAGTGACCTTCAAAGAATTGCACCAATGTCCATACGATAATCAGTTTTAACAGCATAAATGGAGAGGTTATTAATGCAATGATAATAGCTGGTGATATCGCAATCGTCGGACCTAAATAAGGTACAACGCTCGTTACAGCAGCAATTGAAGCTAAAACTAAACCGTAATCTAAGCCAATAATACTATAACCAATGAATAATAAAATACCAATACAAAATGATACGATAATTTGTCCTTGAATATATGAACCTACTTGAACACTCATTTTCTCAATTAAATCATGGTAATCTTTTCTGAATTTGGGAGGCATTATTTTAGTACTATAGTCCTTAAATTTATGTCCATCTTTTAACATAAAGAATAACACGAAAGGCGTTGTTACAATAACAACCCCAACATTAACGAGTGTTTCAGCAAATGATCTAATCTTAGTACCAAATCCATCAAAATAGTCTGAAACAAGTGTCGGCACTTTATTTGAAAAAGAGTCTAATCCATCTTGTATTTGACCATAAAACGATGATAAGAATGAAAAATGAGTTACTTTATCAATTAAATCATTAAATTTCCCTACATATTTCGGGAAATTGTTAACTAATCGCGTAATCTGATCACCAATAACAGGGATTAATAAATTAACGATTAAAGTAGCGCCTCCCGCAATAGCTAAGAAGACAATAATAATACCAAGTAATCTCGGAATATTAAATCGTTCCATAAAATTAATCACCGGATTAATTAAATAGAATAAAATTAGTGATACGATAATGGGTGCTACAATCGTATTAAATACGATAATAAAGGGATGGAAAATATAAGAAACTTTATCAAAAATAAATATAACAATCCCAAGTAACACAAGTGAAACTAAACCAAATATTAAATCTTTACCACCTAAAAATTTCATAAAACGCGTTTCAGAAAGGCTAAGCTTTTTGGGTACCTTTTCTTCAACTTGTTTCTGTTCAGTTGCCATGTTTTTCACCATACCTTAACTAACAAATATAAGATTTTGGATTGTTGAAATCATGCTTAAATGTAAACTTCAACTAAATATCATCATAACATAAAATATTCAAAATTATATTTTAATTTTACGTAGTTATTTGAGTTTCGAAATGATAAATATGTAATGTAAGATAGACTATTTCAGACTCTTCTACGGGAACATTAATATGTTTTTGAATCATTTTAGAGATTTTAAATGCTGTATTATAACAATTTGCATAATGTTGTTTAACCATATCGATAAAGACCACTTGCGCTTGAAGATGTTCTTGTTTATTTAATCTACGTATTAGGAATTGAATATGTCTAATAAATCGTTGATATTGAACGGTTTGATTATTAATTTTATGGCCTAAATCATTCTCTATAATTAAAATACTCTTACTGATTAATTTATTAATTAATGACATTTCATGGAGAGATAAATCTTCAGTATTAGAAGCAATGTGAAGGGCTATGAAACCTATTTCATCACGAGGAAACTCAACATCTAACCGTTTATTCAATCGCTCTATAACTTGGCTTGCGATAGTGTAAGCTTCACTATACAAATGCATGGTTTCCATTGCGAAAGGATTATTTATTACTTGATTTTGTTTAAGTCTTTTATATGCAAAAATAATATGATCAGTTAACGCTACGACTAAATTTTTATCATCAGTCGTATTGATTTTACTTGTAATCAAATTAATCGCCTCGATAATAGCATGTATGACGTCTTCATCAGCTAATTCTACTAAAGATTTATAATATTCTTGTTGTTGCTTTTGCTCTAATTTATAAACTTTTCAATTGAAGCATTATCGTCTAGCATCATACCAGGCTTTTTATTAAATCCGATACCTTTGCCTATCAGAATGACCTCTTGTTGGTTATTATTAGTGCATATGATGACGTTATTATTTAAAGTTTTAGAAATGTAATACTCGCTCATCATAATCACCTTTCTTTTCTATGATTAAAATTATATAGCTAAACACTATAATTGAAAAGATATCTCACTCAAACCAAAAATGCCCCTATCAAAGTACTTTCTTTCATAGGAAAGAACATACTCTGAAAGGGGTATATCATTATGATGAAGCTAATATTATAAAATGATAGCTTAGTATTTTTTAGGAATCTTATTTTCTCGACCCCATGTTTCAATACCGAATAAGTTAATTTCTAAATTCTCAGGTTTAAATACAGGTTTCTGACCTGCTTTACGTTGACGTTGATAATCTTTAATTACTGCGATAGCTATATTTGACAATCCTATAATTGAAACTAAGTTTACGATAGCCATTAAGCCCATGAATAAGTCAGCAGTACTCCATACTGTTTCAGTTTTAACAACTGCACCTACAAATACTAACACAACAACTAAACATCTAAAGATAAATAATACTATTTTATTATTAGATAAGAATTCAATATTAGATTGGCCGTAATAATAGTTACCTACTACAGATGAGAACGCAAATAACGTAATCGCTATAGTTAAGAAAATACCACCTGCTGAACCTAAATGTTCATTTAATGCAGATTGTGTGACTTCTACGCCTTGAGGTGCATTATCGCCAAATTTTAAACCAGAATATAATAAAATCATGATTGCAGTCGCTGTACATACGAGCATTGTGTCAAAGAATACACCTAGTGATTGAATTAAACCTTGTTTCACAGGGTGAGGTACTGCTGCAGTCGCTGCTGCGTTAGGTGCAGAACCCATACCAGCTTCGTTTGAGAATAATCCACGTTTAACACCTTGTAAAATAGCAGCACCAACTGCTCCGCCTGTAACTTGTTCTATGCCAAATGCACTTTTAATAATTGTACCGATCATTGGAATAATTTGATCAATGTTTAAAAGTAAAATAACTAAAACCATACCAATATAAATAATAGCCATAATAGGCACAATTAGTGATGATAACGTCGCGATACTACGCACACCACCAAAGATGATGATTGCAGTAATAACAGCTAAGATAATACCTGTGATAACAGGACTTACGTTATATTGTGTTTTTAAAGATTCAGCAATAGTGTTTGATTGAACAGTATTAAATACAAATGCAAACGTTACTGTAATTAAAACAGCAAACAAAATACCCAACCATTTTTGGTTTAAACCTTTAGTTATGTAATATGCTGGACCTCCGCGGAAGCCGCCTTCTTTATCATGTACTTTATAAACTTGTGCTAACGTTGCTTCTACAAAGGCACTCGCGGCGCCAATAAAAGCAATTACCCACATCCAAAATACTGCGCCAGGACCACCTAATACAATTGCTGTAGCTACGCCGGCAATATTACCAGTACCTACACGTGAACCTGCACTAATCGCAAATGCTTGAAATGGAGAAATACCTTTCTCCCCACTCTTCAATGTTTCAGGCTTCTCTGTTAATGCTCTAAACATTTCAGGTAACATACGTAACTGAATAAATTTAGAACTAATAGTGAAGAACACGCCTACCGTTAATAATAGTCCAATAAGATATTGAGACCATATTAAATCATTTCCTACCTGAACAATTGATTTGAACCATCCAGGAATTAAACTATCAAAATCGCTCAATGAAATCCCTCTCATCATTTTAAAATAAAATCTTAAATACAGTTCAAGAGATTTATATTAAATTGAATAAAAATGATTAAGCATAGTTAATAATTCGAATGCTTTTAATTCTTTACTCAAAAACAATATAAATCTCTTGTTAATTATAAGTGTTAAAATAACAAAATTAAGTTTATCATTTTATGAATAACTTGAAAATATAAAATCTCAAATTTTGTTAGCTAAGTCTCATGTCTATTACGTTTCCAAACTCATCAGTATCTACGATAAATGAGCCATTTGTATACTGTTCGGATACGTGAACATCAGAAATCTGACCAGTTTCAATATGCGCTGCTGACACTAAAATATAGTTCTCTTCATTTCTAACTACATGTCCCGCTACAAGACGATGTGGATTTTTCTTTAATTCTTTAAGTAATGTGATTCCTCTTTGCGCACGTTTAGCTTCTTGTAAAACTGTAAATTTAATACGTTTCACTGCACCTCTTTGAGTTGCCATAATAATAGTATTGTCTGGCCCCACTGCTTCAGTCATCACTACATAATCTTCGTCTTTTAAGTTTATCGATTTAACCCCTGCAGCTCTTAAGCCAGTATCTGATAATTCAGCTGTTGAATACGTTAATGACATACCTTTATGCGTTAGTACAGTGATGAGTTGGTCTTCACTTAATCGGATAACATTAATTACTTCATCATTATCCTTAACTTTCATCGCAACTAATGGCTTGTTATAACGCGTCGTTTTAAATAATGAAACACCGCTTCGTTTAATCATCCCGTTACGCGTCGCTATAACGTAATATGCATCGTCTTTGAAATCTTTTTCATTATACACATCTACAACCATTTCATTATCTTCTAATGGCACAATTTGAGATACATGCTGACCTAATTCTTTCCAACGTATGTCAGCCAATTTATGGACTGGGATAAATAAATATCTGCCTTTATTTGTAAATACTAAGGCGGTATCTTGTGTATTAACAGTTTGATACTTGAGTAGACTATCGCCATCTTTCAAGCCAACTTCAGCAACACCACTCGCATTAAAACTACGCGTAGATGTACGTTTAATGTAGCCTTGACGCGTTACACTTAAGATGACTTCTTCACTAGGCACCATCACTTCTTTATCAATTTTAATTTCTGCAATTTCCGCTTCAATTATTGATAAACGTTCTGACTTAAATCGTTTTTTAATATCTGTTAATTCATTTTTGATAACATCCAGTAATGCATCATGATTATCTAAAATATGATGATATTCTTTGATGACTTCTTTTAAGTCGTTAAATTCGTTTTCAAGCGATACGATATCTGTGTTTGTCAAACGGTATAATTGCAACATAACAATCGCTTCCGCTTGTGCTTCAGTAAAGTCAAATTTGGTTACTAAATTATCCTTGGCATCTTTCTTGTTTTTAGAACCACGAATTAACTCAATCACTTCGTCTAGAATAGATAAAGCTTTCATTAACCCTTCGACGATATGCATACGTTTTTCTGCATGTTCAAGATCGAATCTCGTACGGTTGGTTACAACATCAATTTGGTGTCCAAGATAACTATCAATAATTTGACGAATACCCATTAATTGAGGACGGCCATTACTAATTGCCACCATGTTAAAATTATAAGAAATTTGTAAATCTGAATTTTTGAAAAGGTAATTCTTAATGGACTCCGCATTGACATCTTTTTTCAATTCAACGGCAATTCTTAAACCAGTACGATCTGTCTCATCTCGTACTTCAACGATGCCATCTACCTTTTTATCTGCACGTAACTCATCGATACGTTTAACAAGTGAACTTTTATTAACTTCATAAGGTATCTCAGTAACGATTAATTGTTGACGACCATTACGTAATTTTTCTACGTCTACTTTCGAACGTACGATGACTTTACCTTTACCTGTCTCATAGGCTTTCTTAATACCGTCAATGCCTTGAACAATACCGCCAGTTGGGAAATCAGGACCTTTAATATATTTCATAAGTTGACTTACTGAAATATCAGGATTATCGATATATTTTAATGTAGCTTGAATCACTTCACCTAAATTATGAGGTGGAATATCAGTAGCATAACCCGAAGAAATCCCAGTTGATCCATTTACTAATAAATTGGGGAAACGTGCAGGAAGTACCATAGGTTCTAGCGTTGTATCATCATAGTTAGATACAAACTCTACTGTTTCTTTGTTGATATCACGTACTAATTCTTCAGATAACTGACTTAATTTCGCCTCAGTATAACGCATCGCTGCAGGCGGGTCATTATCAATACTACCGTTATTACCATGCATCTCTACTAATACATGACGTAATTTCCAGTCCTGACTTAGACGCACCATCGCATCATAAACTGAAGAGTCACCGTGTGGATGATATTGACCAATAACATCCCCCACGGTTTTAGCACTTTTACGGAAGTTCTTATCATAAGTATTTCCACTACTATACATTGCGAATAAAATTCTGCGTTGTACAGGTTTTAGGCCATCACGAACATCTGGTAACGCACGTTCTTGAATAATATATTTACTATATCTTCCAAAACGATCACCAATCACGTCTTCCAGTGATAAATCTTGAATTATCTCACTCAATTTCCTTCCTCCTCAGTATATGCTTCAGTTTCTAAGACTTGGACTTCAGTATTATCTAGTATACTTTGGTCTTCTTGCATACCAAACTCTACATGACTTTCAATCCATTCACGACGAGGCGCAACTTTATCACCCATTAACGTCGTTACACGTTTAGATGAGCGCATTTCGTCTTCAATTTGTACACGAATTAATGTTCTAGTTTCTGGATTCATCGTTGTTTCCCATAATTGTTCAGGATTCATCTCACCTAAACCTTTATAACGTTGTAACATAAATCCTTTGCCAAGTTTCTTTTGAAGCTTTTCAAGCTCATCATCTGTCCAAGCGTATTCCACTTTCTTAGACTTGCCTTTACCTTTTTCTAATTTATATAACGGTGGTAAAGCAATAAATACTCTGCCCGCTTGCACTAAAGGTTTCATATATTTAAAGAAGAACGTTAATAACAATACTTGGATATGTGCACCATCTGTATCGGCATCGGTCATTATAATAACTCTGTTATAGTTACTATCTTCTAATTTGAAGTCATTTCCAACGCCAGCGCCAATTGTATGAATAATCGTATTGATTTCTTCATTTTTGAAAATGTCTTCAAGACGGGCTTTTTCAGTATTAATAACTTTACCTCTTAACGGTAAGATAGCTTGGAATTTACGATCTCGCCCAAGTTTGGCAGAACCACCAGCAGAGTCGCCCTCAACTAGGTATAATTCATTCTTATCTGTATTTTTACTTTGTGCAGGCGTTAACTTTCCTGACAGTAATGTATCTTTACGCTTATTCTTTTTACCAGAACGCGCATCTTCACGCGCTTTACGTGCCGCTTCTCTTGCTTGTTGTGCCTTGATTGCTTTTTTAACAAGTGATTTAGATAATTGACCTTTTTCTTCTAGATAAAACGGAAGTTTCTCTGAAACCACTGAATCTACCGCACTACGCGCTTCAGACGTACCTAATTTAGATTTAGTTTGTCCTTCAAACTGTAATAATTCTTCCGGAATACGTACTGAAATAACAGCAGTTAAACCTTCACGGATATCATTACCATCTAAGTTCTTATCTTTTTCTTTTAATTCATTAATGCGTCTTGCATAATCATTAAACACACGTGTCATCGCAGTTTTAAATCCTACTTCGTGCGTTCCACCATCTTTAGTACGTACATTGTTAACAAAACTCAAGATACTTTCAGAGTATTGGTCGTTATATTGAAAAGCCACATCTACTTCGATGCCATTTGCATCACCAGTAAATGTTGTAACATCATGTAATGTCTCTTTACCTTCGTTAATATAACTTACAAACTCTTTAATACCTTCTTCATAATGATATATCTCTTCTCTTTCTTTACCATTACGTAAATCAGTTAACGTGATTTTAAGATTTTTCAATAAGAAAGCTGACTCTTGTAAGCGCTCACTCAAAGTATCAAAGTTAAACGTTGTTGTAGCTTTAAAAATTTCTGGATCTGGCTTAAATGTTACTTTAGTTCCAGTTTTTTTCGATTTGCCAGCTTTAATTAAACCTGACGCTGGCACACCCCCATCCTTGAAGCTTTGTTTGTAAATGTTACCGTCTCTATGTATTTCAACTTCTAACCATTCACTCAAAGCATTTACAACTGAGGCACCTACCCCATGTAAACCACCAGATGTTTTATAGCCACCTTGTCCAAATTTACCACCTGCATGTAATATTGTAAAAATAACTTCTACAGTAGGTTTACCTGATGAATGCATACCAGTAGGCATCCCACGGCCATTGTCTTGAATTGAAATACTATTATCTTGATTAATTGTTACATCAATTTCATTCCCATAACCATTTAATACTTCATCGACGGAGTTATCGACAATTTCATATACTAAATGATGTAATCCTCTTTTATCAGTAGATCCTATATACATACCCGGACGTTTTCTAACCGCTTCCAATCCTTCTAACACTTGAATGGAATCATCTGAGTAGTGATTTGATTTTTTCGTCGTCAATCTGTTCGCCTCCTACAAACGTACGTTCGTTACAAAAACTATACAATAGATATTTTTATATAAATTAAGTTAAATTGCAAGTATGAGTTATACACTATAGAGATTTATATAAATGTCTTAAACATTTTTTCATTTTCAGTCGTTGTTAACTCATAGATTATGGTAAAATAAATCTAAGTTATAAAAGGATGTGTAAAGTTATATGATGATAGTGCTTATGTTAATTCTTAGCTATCTCATCGGTGCTATTCCTAATGGGTATATTATAGGGAAGCTCTTTTTCAAAAAAGATATAAGACAATTTGGAAGTGGAAATACGGGCGCGACCAATAGTTTCCGGGTTCTTGGTAAACCAGCAGGCTTTATAGTTACTTTTCTAGATATATTCAAAGGGTTTATAACTGTATTTTTTCCAATATGGTTTCCAGTGCATGCTGATGGACCACTTAGCACGTTCTTCACGCACGGATTGATTGTTGGTATATTTGCTATTTTAGGACATGTTTATCCTGTTTATCTTAAATTTAAAGGCGGTAAAGCTGTAGCGACAAGTGCTGGTGTAGTATTAGGCGTTAATCCTATATTGTTACTTGTATTAGCTATTATCTTCTTTGGCGTACTTTACCTTTCAAAATATGTCTCACTTTCAAGTATCATTGCAGCAATTAGCTGTGTTATTGGATCTTTAATTATACAAGACTATATTTTATTTTGGATGAGCTTATTTGTCTCTATAATCTTAATTGTAAGACACCGAACAAATATTGTAAGAATTTTTAAAGGAGAAGAGCCTAAAATCAAGTGGATGTAATCTCCTTATTCACTATAGAAGCGGGTTAGTTAAAAATATTATAACTTAGTCTAAAATTAGACTTTGATATGAGAGCAAGCTGATGAAATCATTGGAATGAACTGTGATTTCCAGTTTGCTCTCTTTTGTTATTATGAACGCCTTAAGCTTATAAAGTTTTTTAAAAGTTACAATATGTTATAATTTTGACAGTTCTCATAGCAAATTAATTTAATTATAAATATACAGAAAAACAAGGAGGATTCTATAATGAAAATCAAATTATCTGAACAAGCTGTAGAATGGTTTAAAGATGAATTAGATTTACCTGAAGATAATAAAGTTTTACAGTTTTATGTTAGATATGGTGGAGAATTCCAACTTAAACAAGGTTTTAGTCCAGCATTTAGAGTTGAACAAAGAGATGACGTTGAAATAGGCTATGAAGAAAATTACAATGACTTAGTTGTAGTTGTAGCAGAAGATGATTTATGGTATTTCGAAGATAGCGAAGTACTCGTCGAAAAAGTAGATCACGATGATGAAATTGCCTATTCTAAAATAAATTAATGCTAAAATAATGTCGAAGATAAGACCATGAGATATTCGTGCTCCACGTTCTCATGGTCTTTATTATTAGTTAGAAATCTAAATCTTTTCTACTAGTAATCTCTAAATCTTTACCTTCTTTGTTTAACGCTTCAACTTTACTATATGTTTCATGCCAGTCTGGGAAATAGCGATCTAAACGAATAGGTCTAAAATTGCTCGCTTTCATACAAATAAGTTGAGTTGAGCCAGTTGTAGCTAATTCCCCTTTTTCATTATATACTTCGTAATTATATTGTGAACGTAATCTTGAATAATGTTCTACCCAAGTTTTGATTTTTACTTTTTCAGGATAAAAGATAGATTTTTTATATTGAATTTGTAAATCCACTACTGGCGATATAATACCTTCTTTTTCCATATCTGCATAACTAAAACCTAACTTACGAATATAATCAGTTCGGGCAACTTCAAACCATGTCGCATAGTTACCATGATAGATTACACCCATTTTATCTGTTTCCTGATATCTAGCTTCAATTTCAGTCATACTGTAAATCATATATAAGTACCTCTTTTCAAATATCTTTCCATTTAATAGTAACACAAATAAGCCATGCCAACATATAAGTCAGCATGGCTTAATATCAATAATTATTATTGCGCTAATTTATTTCTTAATACCATTTGTAAGATACCACCGTGACGATAGTAGTCTAATTCTACTAATGAGTCGAAACGAACAATTGCTTCAAAGTCAACAACCTCGCCGTTTTCTTTTTTAGCGTGAACTTTCACAATATCATGAGGTTTAACATCTTCATTAATATCTACTGAAATCTCTTCTCTACCATCAAGACCTAATGAATCAGCTGATTCACCATCTTTGAATTGTAATGGTAACACGCCCATCATGACTAAGTTAGAACGATGGATACGCTCGTAACTTTGAGCGATAACCGTTTTAACACCTAATAGGTTTGTACCTTTAGCAGCCCAGTCACGAGAAGATCCCATACCATAATCATTACCAGCTAATACAGCTAAGCCAGTACCATCTTCTTTGTATTTCATAGCTGCATCATAAATTGGCATTACTTCATCAGTTGGCCAATAAGTAGTGTAACCACCTTCAGTACCTGGTGCTAATTGGTTCTTAATACGGATATTCGCAAATGTACCTCTTACCATTACTTCATGATTACCACGACGTGAACCATAAGAGTTAAAGTCACGAATTGGTACATCATGGCTTACTAAATATTTACCTGCTGGTGTATCTTTACCGATAGCGCCTGCTGGAGAAATATGGTCAGTAGTTACTGAATCGCCAAATTTACCCATTACTCGTAAATCTTTTAATGGTTCAATTGTGCCAGGTTCTTTAGATAGACCTTGGAAGAATGTTGGATTTTGAATGTAAGTTGATTTTGGATCGAAGTCATATAATGGTGCATCTGTAACATCGATTTCATTCCACATTTCATTATTGCTATAAACGTTTTTATATTCTTCTAAGAATAATTCTGGAGTTACAACGCTATCAACTGTATCAGCCACTTCTTGAATTGTAGGCCAAATATCATTTAAGTATACGTCTTCTCCGTCTTTTCCTTTACCAAGGGGTTCATTTTGTAAATCAATATCCACTGTACCAGCTAAAGCGTAAGCAACTACTAATTGAGGAGATGCCAAATAGTTAGCTTTAACTAATGGATGAATACGACCTTCAAAGTTACGGTTACCTGATAAGACAGATGTAACTAATAAATCTTCATCTGCAATTGCTTTTTCAATTTCTGGTAATAGTGGTCCTGAGTTACCGATACATGTTGTACAACCATAACCTACTAAGTTGAAACCTAAATCATCAAGATATTCTTGTAATCCTGAATCACGTAAGTAACCAGTTACTACTTTTGAACCTGGTGCTAATGAAGTTTTAACAAACTCAGGTACTTTAAGACCTTTTTCAATAGCTTTCTTAGCCACTAAACCTGCGCCTAACATTACGTATGGGTTAGAAGTATTTGTACATGATGTGATTGCAGCAATTGCAATATCACCTGTTTTCATTGTAGCTGTTGAGCCATTTTTGAATTGAATTTCAGCTTTCTTATCAAATTCACTCTTATCTAAGCCATGTCCTTGGTTACCTGCTGGCGCTGTAACTGATTTTTCAAATTCAGATTTCATATCACTTAAGAAAATTAAATCTTGAGGACGCTTAGGACCTGATAATGAAGCTTCAACTGTTGATAAATCTAAATCGATAACATCAGTGTAAGTTGGATCTTCTTTATCCGCAGTAAAGAACATATTATTTTGTTCTAAGTATGCTTTAACTAATTCAACGTGTTCTTCTGAACGACCAGTTAATTTCATGTATTTAAGTGATTCTTCATCTACTGGGAAGAAACCACAAGTTGCACCATATTCTGGAGCCATGTTAGCAATTGTAGCACGGTCAGCTAATGGTAAATCTGCAACACCTGGACCAAAGAATTCTACAAATTTGCCTACCACACCTTTTTTACGTAATTCTTGAGTTACACGTAAAGCTAAGTCAGTAGCTGTTGAACCTTGTGGTAATGAATTTGTTAAACGTACACCGATTACTTCAGGAATTGGGAAATATGATGGTTGTCCAAGCATACCCGCTTCAGCTTCGATACCACCAACGCCCCAACCTAGAACGCCGATACCATTAATCATTGTTGTATGAGAGTCTGTACCCACTAATGTATCTGGAAATGCCGTTTGTTCACCTTCTACGTCGCGTACATGTACTACATTTGCTAAATATTCTAAGTTAACTTGGTGAACAATACCAGTTGCTGGAGGTACTGCGTTGTAGTTATTAAATGCTTTAGTTGCCCAGTTTAAGAATTGATAACGTTCATAGTTTCTTTCAAATTCTAATTTCATATTTCGTTCTAGTGCATCAGGATTAGCGTAGCTATCTACTTGTACTGAGTGGTCGATAACTAAATCTACTGGCACTTCAGGATTGATCTTATTAATATCCCCACCAACATCATTCATCGCTTTACGTAATGATGCTAAATCTACTACAGCTGGAACCCCTGTGAAGTCTTGTAAGATAACACGTGATGGTTTGAAAGGAACTTCCCCTTCATTACCTTTATTACCGAAATTACCTAAAGCTTTGATATGTTCGTCAGTTATTACGAAATCATCTTCTTGTCTTAAAACAGATTCTAATAAAACACGAATTGAATAAGGTAATTTACTGATTTTGGTTAAACCTTGCTCTTCTAAACTTTTTAAATCATAGTAAGTATATGATTTACCATTTACTTCAAACGTTTTTTTAGCTTGTTCTTTTATGTTAGAAGTCATATGTTTATCCCCCTTGAATATTAACATTTTATAATTATATGCCTTTAATTAAATTGTATAATTATATGTTTTTTAAAACAACTCTGTACCCCTCGTTTTCACACTATTTTGCATTCGCATTTTTAATCGGAGTATATAAGTAATACTTATCATATACTACTAGTGCAATAAGTAAATATTATTAATTGAGAATGATTTTCATTGCCACATACTCTTTTTTTCTCATATATAAGAAAAAACCCCGAAAGATTATACTTTCGAGGTTTTTTACATAGAATATATTATTTTTTCTCAACTTCATCAGGTGTTTTTTGAGCTTCTCGTTTCTCTAAAATATCAGAATCCTCATTTTCATGTTGATATTTAATATAGTCTTTCATTCTACTTTCATTAGGTTGTAAAGTTAGTCCTAAGAATTTACGTTCTTGGTTAGCATCTTTATAGAAACTAATCATCATCATTATGACGACAAAGGAGAATGGGAACGCACTGATAATTGCTGCACTTTGAATAGCATTTAGTGCATCAGGTCCATTACCTCCACCTGCAAGTAGTAAAATAAACGCGATAAGTGCCTGAGCAATACCCCAAGTCACTTTAACGATACTACTTGGTTCGAGTGAGCCATATGTGGTTTGCATACCAAGTACAAATGTTGCAGAGTCTGCTGATGTAATGAAGAATGAAGCAATTAATACTAGTGCTACGATGGATAGCACCATACCTAATGGTAAATGATTAAATACGCTAAATAGTTGTGTTTCTGGTGTCATATCAAATAGTTTAGGATGTTTTTTACCTGTTTCAATACCTAGTACACCAAATACACTGAACCATAAGAAACTTACAATTGCAGGAACTAATAATACACCTGAAATGAATTCACGAATTGAACGTCCTTTAGATACACGCGCAATAAATACGCCTACGAATGGACTCCAGCTTAACCACCAGCCCCAATAGTAAAGTGTCCATGAAGACATCCATTCACGTTTTTGGTTATTTAATGCTGCAGTATCAAAACTATTAAATAAGAAAGTATTTAATAAGCTACCAGTTGAACTAGTAAACATATTTAATATTAATACTGTTGGTCCAATAATTAAAACAGCAATCATTAATACTGTACCTAAACCAATATTTAAGTTACTTAAGTATTGGATACCTTTACTTAATCCAGACCAAGCACTAGCAATAAATAAAATAGTAACGATAACGATGATAATTGATTGAACCCAAACATTATTTGGAATACCAAATAGATAGTTAAGACCACCGTTAATTTGTAACGCACCCATACCTAAAGAAACCGCAACACCTACAACTGTTGCGAATACTGAAAGTACGTCAATAATTGTACCGATTGGTCCTTCAACTTTATCACCTAAAATTGGACGAAGCGTTCTTGAAATTAAACCTGGTTCATCTTTTCTAAATTGAGAATATGCTAAGGCAAGCGCTACAACGCCGTATACTGCCCAAGCGTGGAATCCCCAGTGGAAGAAAGTTGAACGTAATGCTTCAGTATAAGCTTCGGTAGTTTTAGGATCAGCATTCGGTGGTGAAGCAAAATCTGACATTGGTTCGGCAGCACCATAGAAAACTAATCCAATCCCCATACCAGCACTGAATAGCATAGCAAACCATGAAATTGTATTAAATTCTGGTTTGTCCCCTGGTTTACCAAGCTTAAGTTTACCGATTGGACTAAAAATTAAGAATATACAAAAGAACACAATAACTGTAGTCAAAATCATGTAATACCAGCCAAGTTTTTCAGTGATCCATCCACTGATCTTACCAGTAATAGAGTCAAATTGTTCAGGTAAAAAAGCCCCAATTAAAACAACAATCGCGACTACTATTGCACTATAAATAAAAACCGGCGAAAACTTCTTACCTTTTTTATTTCCTTCAGAAGAAGAATTCATAATAAATATACTCCTTTCATTCCCATATTAAATTTTCAAAGTGCGTAGAAATAATATCACTTTATTTCCATAGCTCTATATAAAAGCATAACAAAGGCTTATTTCTTAATCAAATTTCATTAAAAATATGATTTACTAAATATTTTATATGATGTATAATATATTTTATTCTGTTTAAAATGAAAGGAGCCTTTCTTATGTTAAAAGAGTTTAAGGAATTTGCCTTAAAAGGTAATGTATTAGATTTAGCTATCGCTGTTGTTATGGGGGCAGCTTTTAACAAAATAGTTACATCATTAGTTAACTACATTATTATGCCTTTAATCGGTAAAATCTTTGGTTCAGTAGACTTTGCTAAAGATTGGGAATTCTGGGGAATTAAATACGGTCTATTCATTCAATCAATTATTGATTTCATTATTGTGGCAGCGGCTTTATTTATCTTCGTGAAAATTGCTAATACGCTTATGAGAAAAGAAGAACCAGAAGAAGAGGAAGAGATTGAAGCTAATACAGTATTATTAACTGAAATCCGTGACTTATTAAGACAAAAATAATCGTGTCATATAAAAAGACATCTTAATATCTATACATTTCTATCCGTATAGATACTATGATGTCTTTTTATCTTATTTATATTGATTGTTGTCGTATTAATGCCATTTAAATTGTGTACTACTTTGGTATTGATTTGTTTTTACTTCGAGTATAAGTGGAATACGTTGCTTTAATTCGCTGACATGCGAGATAATTCCCACCATTCTTCCAGAAGTTTGTAATTTCATTAAAGTATCTAGCGCTGTTTCAAGAGTCTCTTGGTCTAATGTTCCAAATCCTTCATCAATAAACATAGAGTCTAAAGTGATACCACCAGATTCTTGTTGAACCACTTCACTTAACCCTAACGCCAAAGCGAGAGACGCTTGGAATGTTTCTCCACCTGATAAAGAACTAATATGTCTCGAATGGTTAGAATGAAGATCAAATACATCAATTTCCAATCCACTATAACCTTGTGAGACCGTTTGTCTACGTTGAAGTTGGTATCTTTGACCACTCATTTTCTTCAATCGCAAATTGGCTTGTTGAATAATACGTTCTAAATAATAAATTAAAACATAGTTTTCGAGAGTTAGTTTTTGATTGTTTTTGCCCGACAATACTTCAGCTAATTCGAATATTTGTTGTTGTTCTTTTAATTCTTCATTTAAATAGTTGATGTGAACCTTCATATTTTCAAATTTCTTATCATTTTGTTGTATTTTATATTGTAAAGTTGCTGAGATTTCGAGTGTTTCATTGTAATACTTTTCTACCTTTTGTTTTTCTTCATCTAAAGATTGAATATCTTCTAATTCTTTATCTTTTGTTAAACGAGTTAATCGCTCTATTTCAATTGAGTGTTTATGTTGTTCATGATTATAGTCTTCAATTTCTTTTTCAATATCATTTTTAATATTTAATTTTTTTAACAATTTCTCAATTTCTTCATAATTTGCGACACCAATTCTTGTCATTTCATTATCTATTTGAGCTTTCAATTTTTGTAACTCTTCTTTTAGTTCTTGATTACCATTTTCATGATTTTCCAAATTATTTTTTTCGATAGCTAATGCTTGGTTATTTTGTTGAATTTTTTTATTTAAATTTTCTTTTTGTTTTTGAAAGTCAGTAACCATTTTTTCATTGTTAATATAATGTTTTTCAAATGACTTAATGTCATTAAACTGTGTCGTTTTTTCAAAATCATTAATTAATATTTCATATTGATTTCTCTGAGAGTTTAATTTTTCGTAATCCACCAATAATTGATGTTTAGTTTCTTTAAGATGATCTAATTGAGAGTTATATTTTTTGAGTGCATTTTTTTGTTCTTGAATTAGTTGTTTTTCTTTCTTTTTATCTTGTACTGATTGTTCTAATTGATTAATATCTTGTAATTCACTTTCATTAACTTCTAATTCATTCATTTGCTTAGTCACAAAAGCTTGAGCAGTTTCTAAATGACTTAATTTAATATTTTTTTCATTGATATCGTTGGTTAATTTTCTTATCAATTGTTGATTTTGATTAATTTTTTCAAAATCAATATGTTCATTTAAAGATTCAATTTCATTTCCACATATTGGACAAGTATCACCAATATGCAATGCAGATTGAACTTCTTGCACAAACGTTTGTTTATCATTTAAATCAATGTTTGTTCTATCAATATTTTCTAATTGCGTATTAGAGTTGTCTATTTCTTGTTTTAAGACTTTGAATTGCTTTGTTATATCCTCATATTCAATTTTTAATTCGGCATATTTATCTTTATTAGTTTGTAATTGTTTTTGATTTTCAATTTCTCTTTCTAATTCATAAATACTTTGTGTTAATTGATCAATCTCATCCTCATTAACCTCAATCGTTTTAACTTTCTCGTTAAGTGCATTTACATCATGGCTAACCTCTTTTTGCTTTTTATTATTATCAATAATCTGATTATCAGTAGTTTTTATTTCAGTATAAGCGTTGTTGTATTTTGTGAGATTTACATAAAATTGTCTAGTATTATTAATATATTCAGATCTTTGTTCAATACTTTTTTCGTTTTGTACTAAAGATTCCATTTCACCTGAATGTAATTCTAATGATTCTTTTAATTGAGTAATATTAGATTTTGAGGTCGCTATTTTATTTTTTATTTCTTCAATTTTTAAGACTTTATTTCTTTCTTGCTCATATAAATTAGATAACGTTTTTATTTCATTTAATCTATCCAATTCTTCATTCAATTGGTTAATATAACTAGCTTTTTCATCTAATTGTTTTTTTAATTCTTTTCGTTTTTCTAAATCTATAATATTTTGTTGAAGTTGTTTATTATCTTCAATACGTTGATTTAAATTCGTTAGCACTTCATAGTTTTTATTTTTTAATTTTTCATAATCTTTAAGTAACTGATTACCCACTTCTTTAAAATGAGGCATTATTTTTAAAATTTCTTGAGTTTGTAGACTATCGATTAACTTAAGTTGACTCAACGTTTCATTTTCAAAATCATCTATATCTGCCCATAATAATTGAATTTGATTTTGACGTGATTCAATTTGTTTCTTTTCAGCTTTCACTTCATTTATTAGCAAATTCTGAATTTCTTCGAATCTTATACTATTAAATAAAGTTCTTAAAATACTTTGCTTATCAGAGCTATTAGAAACTAAAAACTTCTTAAATTCACCTTGTGGCAAGATAAATAGTTGTCTAAATTGTTCTGCATTCACGCCTAAAATACTTTTAATAAACGCATTTCCGGAACTAATCTTACTCTCCCGTAATTCATATTGATTTGTTTCTTTTTCTAATTCATAGACATCTAACTTACCTGGCGTTTGAGAGAAATTACCTTCTTTTGTAAAAGCGCCCTGTCTCACAATCTTGAATGTTTTATTTTTAAGTTCAAATTCATAAATGACAGACATAGGTGATTTTCCATCTGCAAAATGACTTCTTAATTCACTTTCATTTCGCCCTTCTGTAGAAGCTTTACCAAATAAAGCG
Organism: Staphylococcus sp. NRL 16/872; assembly: GCF_022815905.2. Classification (NCBI taxonomy): domain Bacteria; kingdom Bacillati; phylum Bacillota; class Bacilli; order Caryophanales; family Staphylococcaceae; genus Staphylococcus; species Staphylococcus sp. NRL 16/872. The sequence goes on from NZ_CP119327.1 coordinate 1,508,612, forward strand.
AAGACAATTGCATCAAATAGCATTGTTTTACCTGAGCCAGTTTTACCACTTATCAAAAATAATCGTTCATTATTAATTTCTTGAAAATCAATTGTTTCATTTAAAAAAGGTCCGAAGTTAGTTAATTTTAATTTTATAGGCTTCAACCTTTAAACCTCCTTGTTAATTACTTGATTAAGTAAGTCATGAATTTTATTACTTTGATAATCAGTTAGCTCTTGATCTGCAATCGTTTTATAAAATTGCTTAATAATCGTCACATCATCTTCTTGTTTTAATTCAGCTTGATAGAATTGACCACTACTTTCAAAGGTTATATTACTTAATGATAAGGTATTAGGATAAAGTTGTTTGAGTTGTATCATAGGGTCATTAATATGTGACATATTTCTCAATTTAAAATGAAAATAATTTTCTTTATTCTTCATTTTCACGTTACCTTGTATAACATCCTCGTATTCACCTTCGATCACTTCCAATTCTCGCAAAGGTTTAAGCTGTATAAACTGATTAGTAATATCTTCTTTAGAATTAATTACAAGTCGCTTATAACCTTTTGGTTGGTTACTTTCTGAGAATGAATATTGCAATAATGAACCACTATAACTAATCACATTATCTTCAATACTAAATGGATGATGTAAATGGCCTAATAATACTTTGTCAAAAATGTTGAAAGATGCTTTATCTACACTTTCAACTGTACCAATTGTAAGTGGTCTTTCAGAATCAGACGTTTTTCCTCCATTAATTGTGAGATGTGCAATTAAAACATTAACTTCATCTTTATTCATAGTTTCAGAAATATACGCAATACATCTTTGAGTTGCTTGTTCATATGATTCAATTGAATCATCTTCAAAAAATACTTTAATCTCACTTACCGTCGCAAAAGGTAATGTATAAAAATTAACACCATTAATTGTAATAGGATAATTCATATCCTCTAATTTAGTGCGTATGTATAGGTTTGAATGTTGAAACCAAGTAGAACCATAATTTAAGCGTTCTTTCCCATCGTGGTTGCCATTTGTAATAATAGTGGGAATATTCATTTTTATATTTATCGTACTAAGTGTTTTTTCGAATAATTTAATTGTTTCCTTACTTGGGTATGTTGTATCGTAAATATCACCAGAAATTATAAAAACATCTGGATTTTCTTCATTAATCTTATTTATTAACTGATTTAATATGTATTCTTGATCTTCTAAAAATTGCTTGCCATTTAGAATCTTTCCTAAGTGCCAATCTCCTGTATGTATTATCTTCATAGAAATCCCCCTTAAGAACGTTTGTTCGTATAAATTATACACATTCTTTTTCCTCAATTCAAATGAAAAAAGAAGCGATACAGAAACTAAAATCATTTCTGTACCACTTCCACAAAATCTATAAAACTAAAGATTTTTTTAACTTTTTAAATTTGTATAACATAGCTATTCTCCACGGTACAATCATACTGAATGCTAATAAAAAGAACATCCCCCCGATTTCACCAGGATCAATTGAGCTACTAATAAATATTTTAATCACTGTACGAATAATTAATAATGAAATTAAAATGATTGGAAAAGCTTTAGATCTTTTCATATAAATTTCAGTTCCATGAACCTCAAAATGGCTCGTCCAAATTAGTACAGATGAAAAAATAACGCCTAAGATGATAGATTCAATGATTTCTGCACCAGTTAATCTAAAGTATGGAATGACATACATTAAAGCACCCGTTGCCATAAAAAACGGTGGTAAGATAATTTTTTTCTCATTAACCGGGAATTTTTGAGCTTTCATACGTATGAAAATAACAACAATCCCCATAAATAATGCAAATACTACTGAAAAAATTAAATATGCCAAAATTACACCTTCTTATATTCATAAACTAATACTTCCAAAAATTATTTTCAATAGCTAAATTTCAACTTAAATTGCTAGATCATTAATAATCCTAAAATTGTTTTACATCAAAAATAAAGGATTGTAAACCTTTTAACGGCACAATCCTTCTTAAAAATTATTTTTTTGAACCTTTCATGTTTTGATCCATGTTTTTGTTCATCATAGTCATCATTTGATTAATTTTCTTTTGAGATGGTTTTTGTCCCATTTGCATCATCATCATACGTAACATTTCTTCATTAATAGGTGGGTTTTTTTTCAAATAATCCATCATATATTTTCTTGCTAAGAAGAAACCACCAACAAGTCCGATGATAAGCGCTAAAATGATTAATATTATCGCTAACCAAGTTGCCATTGTTTCACCCACTTTCTATACCTACTGAATTTTACTAAATAACTATCTTATTTTCAATAGCTAGTTTAAGAATAAAAACACATTTATTATGATAACAAATTAATGCATTACTTTGATACCTAAAATTTTATAAAAAAGAAGACTTTCGCGTTGAAAGCCTTCCTTTAAGCAAAGGTAATGATTTAGAATGTTCTAATTTGATTTAAAATATTTTCTTTAGTAAATCCATATTTTTCTACTACTAAATCACCAGGGGCACTTGCGCCAAATCCATCAATACCGATAACTTTACCTTCAGTACCGACGTATTTATGCCAACCAAGTGGTGAAGCCATTTCAATAGCAACACGTTTAGTAATGTCTTTAGGAATGACTGATTCTTTATATTCATCGCTTTGTTGTTCAAATGCTAACCAGTTTGGCATAGAGACTACTCTTACACCTTTGCCTTGTTTATCAAGATCTTTAGCCGCTTCAATAGCTAAGCTCACTTCTGAACCAGTAGCTAATAGTAGGTATTCTGGTTTAGTTTCAGTTTCATAAACTGTATAAGCACCTTTACGAACACCTTCTTCAACGGTAGCTTCATCTACATCTAAATAAGGAAGATTTTGACGAGTTAATACTAATGATGTTGGTGTTTGTTCAGATTCTAAAGCAACTTCCCAAGCTACTCTTGTTTCATTGCCATCAGCTGGACGGATAACATTCATATTTGGAATCGCTCTTAAACCAGCTAATTGTTCAATTGGTTCATGAGTGGGACCATCTTCACCAACTGCAATTGAATCGTGTGTAAAGATAAATGTTGAATTAAGTCCCATAATTGCTGATAAACGAAGTGCAGGTTTTAAGTAATCACTGAATACGAAGAAGGTTGCAGCGTATGGGTGAAGACCACCATGAGCTGCCATACCATTAACTGCTGCGCCCATTGCAAATTCTCTCACACCAAACCAAACGTTTTTGCCTTCAGGTGTGTTACGATCATAATCTGTAGCTTCTTTAACATTAGATTTGTTAGAACCAGCTAAGTCAGCAGAACCACCGAAGAATGAAGGCACTGATTTACTTAAAGCTTGGATAACTTCTCCTGAATCAGCACGAGTTGCAGCATTATGGTCGCTATCAAATTTAGGTAACTCATCTTTATAGTTTTTAGGTAATTTACCACTAATCGCTAATTTAAATTCTTCAGCTAATTCTGGATATTTATTAGAATATTCTTCTAATTTTTCTTTCCAAGCATCTTCATTTTCATTAGCACGTTTTAACATAGTTTTTTGGAAAATTTCATATACTTCTTCTGGCACATAGAAGCGTTTATCAGGATCTAAACCATAAGCTTCAAATGTTAATTTTCTTTCATCTTCACCTAATGGCGCACCGTGAACACCGTTAGTACCACTTACATTTGGCGCACCGAAACCAATAATTGTTTTAACTTCAATAATTGTAGGGCCTTTTTGAGACTTAGCTTTAGTAATAGCATTATCAATTTCTTCTAAATCATTGCCTTCTTTAACTAAGATATGATTCCATCCATAACTTTCGAAACGTTTTTTAGTATCTTCCGAGAATGATTTATTTAATTCGCCATCAAGAGAAATATCATTTGAATCATATAACACAATTAATTTATCTAATTGATTGTGACCAGCGAAAGAAGCAGCTTCATGAGAGATACCTTCCATTAAGTCACCATCAGAAGCTAATACGTATGTGTAATGATCAACGATATCGATATCTTCTTTATTAAATTTACCGGCTAAATGATCTTCTGCTAAGGCCATACCTACTGACATAGCTAAACCTTGGCCTAAAGGACCAGTTGTAACTTCTACGCCATCCGTATGTCTGAATTCTGGATGACCAGGTGTTTTTGAACCCCATTGTCTGAACTGTTTAAGTTCCTCTAATTCTAAACTTCCTGACACATGAAGCAGACTATAAAGTAAAGCCGAACCATGTCCTGCTGAAAGAATGAAGCGATCTCTATTAAAATAGTCTTTTGATTGTGGATTGAAGTTTAAGTGGCGTGTCCATAAAGTATAAGCCATTGGAGCTGCTCCCATAGGTAGACCTGGGTGCCCAGAATTTGCTTGTTCAATTGCATCAATACTTAGAGCACGAATAGTATCAATGGCTAATTGGTCTTTCTCGTTAAACATCTATAATACTTCCCTTCTACTAAATAATCTTTGTTATATTATAACTTAAATATATTGTTTTTGATAAGGAATTAAGCTTAGGGGTTTAGGCCTTATAATTTAGCCTTTGTGATTTTTGTTTTCTTCTTGAATTTTTTTCAATTTTTCTGGTGTTACGTCGTTTCCTTCTGGGTCTATTACTTTAGTACTTTCAATTTGTTGCTTAAATCCTTTTCTAAATGATTCTAAATAAGCTTTGCGTAATTTAGACTGTTCCTTTGCTTCAGCTTCAGTCAATCCTTGTTCTTTCTTCTTTTTAGCTAATTCATTAATTCTATCTATATTTAAATTGTCTTTAGTCAAGGCAATCACTCTCTCTTCAAATATAATATTTTTAATAATTACTTTATAAAATATAACAAAAAAATGTAGGTTAAAAAAGTTTTTGAAAAGCTATTTCTATTTTAACAAGTTACCAAAACCTTAAGTTACATATCTCATAGGATAAATATTAATACTCTTTCAACATTCTTTTTCACATTGAATACTTTCTTAAAATAAAAAGCATAAATACCTCGTCGAATTGGATGAGAAATTTATGCTTTGAAAATTTATATATATAACATCAGCCAACATTTTGAAATTTTATTGAACTAATGCGAACACTTTGTAATCTGTTTGTTCTGTATTTTCATCTTTTATGTTCTTATCGTCACTATTTAACATAGCTTTTTTAGAAATAGTATGGTCTGTAATTTCGTACGTTTGTTCCGTTTGTGAGCTATGATATAAACTAATGAAGAAAACTAGAAAAACTATGCAAGAAACCATAATTACAACAACATTGCTTATAAAATTACTAGTATATTTATTAATCATTGATTACACTCCTAGAACGTTTGTTTGTATTTATACTTTAACAGAACAGACGTTCCTAGTCAATACAAAAACGAACAAATGTTTGTTTTAAAGAAAAAATAATGCTATAATAACATTAAATAAACATAGGGAGTGCCTATATATGAGAGAATTAACAAAAAGACAAAGTGAAATATATGATTACATTAAACATGTAGTTCAAGTCAAAGGATATCCACCAAGTGTTCGTGAAATCGGAGAAGCTGTCGGTTTAGCTTCCAGTTCTACCGTTCATGGTCACTTATCAAGATTAGAAGAAAAAGGATATATTAAACGAGATCCGACTAAACCGAGAGCAATTGAAATTGTAAGTGAACAATCAAATGGTTCTATTAACATGGAAGAAACAATATATGTTCCAGTAATTGGTAAAGTTACAGCTGGCGTACCTATCACTGCTGTAGAAAATATTGAAGAATATTTTCCATTACCTGAGCATTTAACATCTACTCATAACAGTGATATCTTTATTTTAAATGTCATTGGTGAAAGTATGATTGAAGCTGGCATCTTAGATGGAGACAAAGTCATCGTTAGAAGCCAAACAATTGCAGAAAATGGAGATATAATTGTAGCAATGACTGAAGATGATGAAGCTACTGTAAAACGTTTCTATAAAGAAAAAAATCGTTATAGATTACAACCAGAAAACAGCACTATGAATCCTATATATTTAGATAACGTCACTGTTATCGGTAAAGTAATAGGTCTTTATAGAGAATTATAAGTAGCACTTGTTTTCTTAAGTTAACTATCTCTCTTATATATATATATATAAAGTAAAGAACTAGAGCTAGCTTTAAGCTAGCTCTAGTTCTTTTGTTTAACTGATTCTTTTTTGTTTAAAATATCTTTTACTTTATCAAGAATGTCTTTTTTATTTTGAGTATTAGTTGTCATAATATCAACTTCCTTATCAATAAAAAGATACCCCAAACATTGTATATTTAAACCATTATCCTGTATAATTTTCAGTCCAATATGGTTGACGATCATTATTGAAATCTACTCCAACACCTAACGTAGTAAAATTGGTGTTGAGTATATTTTTACGATGACCTAAAGAATTCATCAGCCCTTCGTGCGCAAAGATACTACTTGTTTGACCGTACGCTAAATTTTCTCCAGCTGCATCAAATGTAATACCATCTTCATGCAAACGATCAAAAGGCGAATTTCCTTGTAAATCGGTATGATCAAAGTAATTATTCTTAGCCATATCTTCACTATGTTTTCTTGCTGTATGAGAAACACTGTCTGAATAACTTAGCGTATTTAAGCCATGTTGTTTACGTTCGGCATTTACAAAATCATAATTTTGATATTCATAACTTTTTTCTAAAGTGGAAGAAGGCGCACCGTATTGTTGGGACAATCGGTTTTCCATTGCCTCACTTACTTGTAATAGTGCTGTTACACCATTATTATTATGTTTATCATAAAAGACAGTTGAATAAACATGGTCTTGATGGAAGACATCGTATTCATCATTTTTCACTTCAAAACGATATCTACCTTTAACTATTTCGTTTATCGGTTCACCCAACCGCTTTTCAACAACATCTTTAGGCGTATTATACTTTATTTTCGATTTTGACGTAATAATATTTTGATTACTATATAGTGCATTAACTTTATTATCAATATAACTTACCATGACAAAGTTATTATAATTACCATCATAATAAGTAAACCATTTTAACCCATATTCATTTGTAGACACTCGTTTAGGCTTACCTAATTGACGTTCAACTTTATTTTTCGAAGTGTTTAATTGTATATTGTTAATTGCAAATTCCTGATCTTTCGGAACTTTTAACGAATTATTTTTAACACTAGCGTCCCCATTCATCCAACTATGAACTTTTGCTTTAACGTTATTTTGTAAATGAATGAGTGGTTGGCTTTCATTAAGTGGCACTAATAGAATAACGAACAACAATAATAATGAAAATAAAAGAAACTTTTTAATAAGTCACACCTGCCACTTTAATAATTAACCTCTATCGCTATCCCCATTGAAGATTGAATTTCTTACAATCACATAATCTACTGTTGTTAATGACTTTAAATCTTTACCACCAGCATATGAAATTGAACTTTGGAGGTCTTGTTGCATTTCAACTAATGTATCTTTTAATGAACCTTTATGTTCTACAAACATTTTTTTACCTTCAACATTTTTGTGTTCACCTTTTTGAAATTCAGAAGCACTACCAAAATATTCTTTATAACGTTTACCTTCTAATTCAACAGTTTCACCTGGAGATTCTTCATGAGCTGCAAATAGTGATCCAATCATTACCATGCTTGCACCAAATCTAATAGATTTAGCAATGTCACCATGTGTTCTAATACCACCATCAGCAATAATTGGTTTGCGAGCAGCTTTACTACAAATATTTAATGCAGCTAATTGCCAACCACCTGTACCAAATCCTGTTTTAATTTTTGTAATACAAACTCTTCCAGGTCCAATACCTACTTTTGTAGCATCTGCGCCAGCATTTTCTAATTCTCTTACACCTTCAGGAGTTCCCACGTTACCTGCAATAACAAATGAATCAGGTAAATGTTTTTTAATATGTTTAATCATATTAATCACTGAATCTGAGTGTCCATGCGCTATATCAATAGTAATATATTCTGGAACTAATTCTTTTTCAGCTAATGCTTCAACAAATTGAAATTCATTTTTTTTAACACCTACAGAAATTGAAGCAAATAATCCTTTACCTTGCATTTTTTCGATAAATTGAATACGCCCCGCTTCATCAAAACGATGCATGATATAAAAATAATCATTTTCTGCAAACCATTCTGCAAGTTCTTCGTTCATAACTGTTTGCATATTTGCTGGTACAACAGGTAATTTAAAAGTCTTTGGTCCAAATTGAACCGTTGTGTCACATTCTGATCTGCTTTCTACAATACATTTATTTGGAATTAATTGGATATCTTCATAATCAAAAATTTTCATTTTATTTTATAGCCCCTATACAAATTAGTTTAACATTGAAAATACGAACAATTTACAAAACATTTACAAAAATCATTCATAATTTTCACCCTTATATACTTTACAACCTTTTAAATGTATTGTAAATGGACTAAAGTAGTACTTTTTAAAATAATTACCAACTTGATTTTTTTACACCCGGAATTTGTCCTTTATGTGCATGTTCTCTAAATGCAATACGAGACATTTCAAACTTTCTTAATACTCCTCTAGGTCTACCTGTCACTTTACATCTTCTTGTTAAACGTGTCGGTGATGAATCTCTTGGTAATTTTCTTAAAGCTTCATAATCACCTTTAGCTTTTAATTCTTTTCTTAATTCATAATATTGATTCACTAATTTTTCTCTTTTTATTTCTTTTGCAATCTTTGATTTTTTAGCCATAAATGATATCTCCTTTTATAAATCGTAATAATTACGTTTTATATATTAGCATATCTCTTATTATTTGCAAGTAAATTACAAAAGATTGAATAAAAAAACTGCTGACAAAATTTTTCTAACTTTGTCAACAGTCTTAGCTAAATAAAATATTTGAGCTTTTTAATACATTATCTTAAAATGTCGTATTTAAAAGATAAGGGATTATTTAGTCTCACGATGTAGCGTGTGTTTATTTAATCTTGGGCAATATTTCATCATTTCAATACGCTCAGGATTGTTACGTTTATTTTTAGTCGTAATATAGTTACGATCGCCACATTCTGTGCAAGCTAATGTTACATTAACGCGCATAGTTAACATCCTTTCTTGTCCAATTAGGAATTCTTACGATTTAAAATTATATCATAAGTACACATTATGCGCAATTAATATTAAAAATCTTGTTTGAAGTTTTCATATGTTTCATCTTCTGTTGTTTCTAAGTCAATATCATTAATATCAATGTCTAATGCTTTGGCAACGCCTCTACCATATTCTGGATCTGCTTTATAGCAATGACGAATATGTCTGCGTTTAACATCTTCTGTTACTCCATCCATTGCATTGGCTGTATTTTTAAAGATTCTCTCTTTAGCTGCATCTGATTGTAAACGGAATAACTTACCTGGTTGTTCGAAGTAATTATCATCATCTTGACGATAATTATATTCATAACCATCTCCATCTACAGGGAATGGTGGCTTTTTATATTCTGGTTGTGAATCATATACACCTTGATTATTTGGATAATAATGAGGACCACCACCTTGGTTACCATCAAGGAATCTCATTTGGCCATCACGACTAAATGGACATAAGTTTTCTACACCTACTCCTTTAGGTTGGTTAACCGGGATTTGCCAGTGGTTAACACCTAATCTATAACGCTGTGCGTCCCCATATGAGAATAAACGGCCTTGCAACATTTTATCAGGTGAGAAGTCTAAACCAGGTATAATGTTTGTAGGAGCAAATGCAGCCTGCTCTACTTCCATAAAGTAATTTTCAGGGTTACGATTTAATTCAAATTCCCCTACCTCAATTAAAGGATAATCTCCTTTATACCACACTTTAGTTAAGTCAAATGGATTATCGGGATGATTTTTAGCTTGTTCCTCAGTCATCACTTGGATATACATTTTCCATTTAGGATAATCTCCTCGTTCAATCGCATTATATAAATCGCGTTGAGAAGAGTCTCTGTCCATTCCTACAATTTCAGCTGCTTCATCATCTGTATAATTTTCAATACCTTGTTGAGTTCTAAAATGATATTTCACCCATACACGTTCACCTTTATCATTGTACATTGAATAAGTATGTGAACCAAATCCGTGCATGTTACGGAAACCTTTAGGCATACCTCTATCTGACATTAAGATTGTAACTTGATGTAGTGATTCTGGCACGCCTGTCCAGAAATCCCAGTTATTTTGTGGACTTCTCATATTAGTTCGTGGGTCACGTTTAACGGCACGATTTAAACTAATGAATAATTTTGGGTCTCTAAAGAAAAATACTGGTGTGTTATTACCTACTAAATCCCAGTTGCCATCTTCTGTATAAAATTTTAAAGCGAAACCGCGAATATCTCTCTCTAGGTCGGCAGCGCCTCGCTCACCTGAAACAGTTGAGAAACGTGCAAACATTTCCGTTTGTTTACCAACCTCTGAGAATATTTTTGCACTTGTATATTGCGTAATATCATTAGTTACTGTAAATGTGCCAAATGCACCTGATCCTTTAGCGTGCATACGACGTTCTGGAATAACTTCACGATCAAAGTGTGACATTTGTTCTAAATAATAAATATCTTGCATTAATAAAGGACCACGTGGACCTGCTGTCATGCTATTTTCTCTATCTGAAACTGGATGTCCGAATAAACCAGTCAATTTTTTTTCTTCTCTAGACATAGGTAAATCCCCTTTCGTTTCTTTATAATAATTATAATGTAGGAACTACTATAATTAAACCCATTTGTCTTATGACTAAAACTCAATTCACTATTTCTTAAAAAATCTGAAAATTAGGAATTTTTCGAACGAATTGTTCGAAAGTTATTGAATACTTACGCTAAAAGTTTTAAAATGATGTGTATATTTAATTTTTGGATAGGAGACAACATATGGAAGATAACAATATGAAACGTGGTCTTAATTCAAGACACATATCCATGATTGCAATTGGCGGAGCAATCGGTACAGGCCTCTTCGTAGCTACTGGTAGTGTAGTGGCTCAAGCAGGTCCTGGAGGCGCTATTTTAGCTTATTTATTAATTGGCGTCATGCTTTATTTTTTAATGTCATCAATTGGAGAACTTGCTACATTTTATCCTGTATCAGGTTCATTCAGTTCATATGCTACCCGCTTTGTAGATCCTTCTCTAGGTTTCACGATGGGTTGGCTATATTATATAATGTGGTCTTTAGTTTCAAGCGTGGACGTTATGGTTGCATCAAATGTTTTATTCTACTGGGATGTTTTTAAATTCTTCAGCCCACTCACTTGGAGTTTAATTTTTATTACTATAATATTCCTTTTAAATATTTTTACGGTTAAAGCATTCGGTGAAACTGAGTTTTGGCTTTCACTAATTAAAGTTATTACAATTATAGTATTTATAATTGTTGGTTTCTTAATGATTCTTGGCATTTTAGGTGGCCATACATATGGTTTTGAAAATTATACTAAAGGTCAAGCGCCATTTGTTGGTGGTATTTCTGGTTTCTTAGGCGTATTACTTGTGGCAGGCTTCTCTGTGGGTGGTACAGAGGTAGTAGCTGTAACTGCGGGTGAATCAGACAATCCTGAAAAAACAATGCCTAAAGCGGTTAAACAAGTATTTTGGAGAATTTTATTATTTTACGTGTTATCTATTGCTGTCATTGCAGCTATCATTCCTTATACAGACCCACTTCTGTTAAATGAAAATGAATCTGTATCACAAAGCCCTTTCACGATTGTTTTTGATAGAATTGGAATTGCTTTCGCTGCTTCTGTTATTAATGCAGTTATTTTAACTTCATTATTATCAGCGACAAATTCAGGAATGTATACTACAAGTAGAATGTTGTTCTCTTTAAGTGACGAAAAACAAGCGCCTAAATTTTTAAGCAAATTAAATAAAACAACTAAACTTCCATTACGTGCATTAGTTACAACATACTTTTTAATTGTAGCAATTATTATTATTGCTAACTTCTATTCTAATGCAGTTTTTAGTTTATTAAATATTATTGGATCATTGGTAATCATCGTTTGGGCAGCTAGTTCGTGGGCTCAAGTTCGTCTACGTAGAGCGATAAAACGACAAGGTAAAGATGTTCATACATTATTACCTTATAAATCACCTTTATATCCTTTAGGTCCAATCCTAGTATTCGCTACACTCATTTTCCTATATTTTGGTAATTCAATAGGCGATTTATTTAGTGGAAATATCGGCAAGTTCATTGTTAATATTTTACCTTTAATTGTGTTAGCAATGATATTCTTAGTTCATAAATTAATAAGAAAAACCAAATTTGTTAAATTAGATGAGATGGATATTTCTCCTCATCATTATCATAATAATTAAGATTTATAACTTAAAATTTAGTTTTAGCGAACAGTTGAGAGAGGTTCGGATATAAATAGGCATGTTCCCCCTTTTTCTCTACTGTTCGTTTTTTCATATAAACTTGTAGTACATATTTTCACGGTTTAATTTATTCTGTATAATAAGTCTTAAGATAATGACTTAGAGGTGAGAAGAATGGTTGGTCAAACAAATTTATTTGACGATGTCATTAAAAGCGAAGAGCGTTTCGTAATCGTAGTCCAATCTCTTGAGGAGAAAAACGGACAACTACTTAAACGTACTCTACGAGAGTATCCAAGTCTTAAACATGATCAAATGGAGAATTTATTCATTCATTTAAAAGATGTATTTAGCAATGAACCATTTAACGATAATCAATCTGCATACACGATTACTGTTTATACTAATTTAGATTATGCAGCAGACCAAATTTATGCTTACGTCAAACGTTATCGTGGCAAACACGACTGGACACATACGGCTAAATAATATAAAAAAGCATGAGCACTTATTAACGTTTTACTAAAGTACACTTTACTTTAGTATATATAACGTTGATATAAGTTACTCATGCTTTTTAATTTATAAGATTTCTTTTAAAGCTACAGGAATACCATTAGAATCATTATCTAATGTTACTCTATCTGCAACTTCTTTCAGTTCTTCAGTAGCATTTCCCATTGCTACAGAATATCCAACTACTTCAAACATAGATTGGTCATTTAAACTATCCCCAAAGCATACAACCTCTTCTAAAGGAATGTCTAATTTTTCACATAAAGCTTTAATAGCATTACCTTTAGAAACATCTTTAGCCATAAACTCTAGGAAAAATGGTTTACTCGTAGTGACATCAATGTTGGAGTTAAATGAACCATGTAAAGCATCTCTTGCATTCGTAATATTCTCTACATAATCTACACCCATCACTTTAGGGACATCTTCATTAATGTACTTTTTAATATCCTCTACCCTTTTCATTGGTAAACCTGTAACTTGGGATTCAATCTCTCTATATTCATGATCGCCATCGTGAATAATATGACCATCTTGATAAGTAAGCACTAGAAAGTTTTTTTCTCTACAGAAGTCTACAATTTCATCAAAGTCTTCTTTTGAAACACTTTTACTTACTTTTATTTCTTCAGTGGCTACTTTGATTGTTTTTCCACCGTTATAACTAATGATATAACTATCATGTTTGTCTAGATGTAACGCTTTAGCTACTGGCATCATTCCCTCTGTTGGTCGTCCGGAAGCCAACACTACTTTATAACCTTGGTTTTGGATATCTATTAAATATTCTTTTGTTTCAGGACTTACTTTATTATCACTATTTACTAAAGTATCATCCATATCCATAACTATCACTTTGAAATTACTCATATCTATATGGTGCTCCTTTCAAAAATCACTTGTTCTCATTTTACAATAATTTTAGGAAGGATACACAATTTGTTCAACTACACCTACTTGGTTAATCGTCGCTAATTCAGAATGACAATTGGTAATTTGGTGCTTTAACGTTCTAACTAACTCACCACTTTTTTCTTTACGACTAAACGTTAAGATCGTTGGTCCCGCACCACTAATTACTGTAGCATAGGCATCATATTTGTTGGCTAACGCTTTTACCTGTTCAAATTCCGGTATCAAATGTTGACGAAACGGTTCATGAAAACCATCTTGCCCCATCATTTTTCCAGCAAGTTCATAATTATGCTGTATTAAAGCACAAATCATTGTATTACTAATCGCACTATTTTGAATTGCTTTCTTATGTGAAAAATTATCTGGTAATACATTTCGTGAATCTTCAGTTTTTAACTCATATGGAGGGATAGTTAAAATAATATCAACATCAGGCACCTCAATATGAGCTACATTTGTTTCTTTCGTCTCAGGATTATAATAACCTGCTAATAATCCACCATATATTGTTGGTGCTACGTTATCAGGATGCCCTTCAATTTCTGTCGCCAATTGAAGTAACTCATATTTTGAAAGCTGTATATTTCCAAAATAATTAGCGATATACAATGCCCCAACTAAAGCAGATGCTGAAGATCCTAATCCTCTCGCTAATGGAATGTCACTTCTCATTTCAATCTTTAAAGCTGGTAAAGCAATATTATATTTAGCAGCAACTTGTTGGGCGACTTGATAAATATAATTATCTTTATTGTTAGGAAGACTATTTAATTCTGGACTTAAATAATCAAATTCCCACTCGTCTCCTTCAATTCTATGAATATATAAATTTAAATATTTGTCGATAGCCATTCCAATCGAATCAAATCCTACCCCTAAATTAGCAGTTGATGCTGGAATCTTAAGGTGCAAATATTTATTCATTTATAATGCTCCTTTAATATAATCAATAATACTTGCTTTATCATTCGGAAGCGGTTGAATAGGATTATCTAAAATAGAAATGGCTGTGTCAGGGTCTTTTAAGCCATTACCAGTTAAAATAGCTACAACTTTTTTATCTTTAGGTAACTTACCTGCACGATGTAATTTAATGAGCCCAGCAATAGAAGCGTTACTTGCAGGTTCACTAAATACGCCTTCTTTAGAAGTCATTAATTGGTAAGCTTCTAAAATTTCTTCATCTGTTACACTATCAATCAAACCGTTAGATTCTTCTAAAGCTTTTGTCGCTTTCGTCCAGCTAGCAGGATTTCCAATTCTAATAGCTGTTGCAATTGTTTCAGGATTTTTAATTACTTTATTTTGAACGATTGGAGATGCGCCTTCTGCTTGGAAGCCAAACAATTGTGGTAATTGGCTACCTTTTTTCTCGTGATATTCTTTAAATCCTTTCCAATATGCAGTAATATTTCCAGCATTTCCTACTGGGATTGCTAATACATCCGGTGCTTGTTCTAATTGTTCAACAATTTCAAATGCGCCTGTTTTTTGACCTTCGATACGATATGGATTAACTGAATTAACTAATTCAATTTCATCATCATTTGCCGCTATTTCTTTAACGATTTCTAAAGCTTCATCGAAATTACCTTCAATCGAAACGATTTCAGCGCCATACATTACAGCTTGGGATAACTTTCCTAACGCGATTTTACCTTCAGGAATGACGACTATTGCTTTCAAACCTGCTCTAGCGGCATAGGCTGCTGCAGAAGCTGATGTATTACCAGTTGAAGCACAAATCACTACTTTTTTACATTGTTCTTTTGCTTTTGTGACAGCCATTACCATCCCACGATCTTTAAAAGAACCTGTAGGATTTGCACCCTCAAATTTGACATATAAGTCGATGTTTAACATTGCTGATAAATTCTCACAATGGATAAGTGGTGTATGGCCTTCATTAAGTGTTAAATGAGGTGTGTCTTCATTCACAGGTAAATATTCTTTAAATTCTTCTACTAATCCTTGCCATCTTTTCATAATTATTAAACTCCTTCAACTGGATAAATTTTTTCCACATTCAACCCTGCTTTATTTAGTTCATCTTCCGGTGATAGATCTAAGCCAACAATCACTATGCCATATGATGTTTCATCTCTTTTTTCAATTTGAAGCGATTTATGGAAAGGTAAGATTGCTTTTAATTCGTCTTCAAATCGTTCAATTGAAATGTCACTATGAATGACAACATAATAATTTAACTTTTCCTTAATAGAAACTGACTCATCACTGTTCATTAATTCGCGGGTTTCATCTGTCTTTAACTCAAAATGTGGCGGAAGCGTATGCAAGTTCGATTCAAAAAATAGCGCGACATTTAATAAGTCACTTACTACCGCACTGCCTGTCGCTAAACTACCAGCCCCTTTACCATAAAACATAGTATCTCCTACATTATCACCAATAACATAAATAGCATTATATTCATTTTCTACAGCAGCTAATTGGTGAGATTTATGTATTAAAGTTGGTTCTACAGAAGCGTAAACTTTGCTGTTATAATATGTTCCTTTACCAATCAGTTTAATCTTATAACCTAATTTATCTGCTACATTGATATCGCTTAATGTTGTATTACTAATTCCTCTTACTTTCACATCACTTAATTTAATGACTTGGTTAAATGATAAGTATGAAGTAATTACCACTTTACGTGCTGCATCTATACCTTCAACATCATCAGTAGGATCTGCTTCTGCATAGCCTAAGCGTTTTGCTTCATCTAATGCTTCTTCAAAAGTGGATTGTTCGCGTGTCATTTTAGAAAGAATAAAATTAGAGGTACCGTTCAAAATCCCCATAAACTTAGAAATGTTATTGGCATTCAAACCATTATTAATGGCGTTTACAATTGGGATACCGCCTGCAACACTTGCTTCAAATTTTAATGCTACCCCTTGTTTTTCAGCTAAGTCTTCTAATAGTTTTAGATGCACAGCAAGTAAATCTTTATTTGCCGTAATGACATGTTTACCTCTTTTAAGGGAATCTCTAAGCCAATCGACAGTAGGTTCTATTCCACCCATTACTTCAATAACGATATCAATTGAATCATCATTCAAAATTTCATTTACATCTTCAGTTAGATGATATTGACTAATATTGATAGGTCTTTTTTTAGACTTGTTACGAACTAAAATATGTTTAATAACTATATCTTTATTAAGCGTATCTTTAATTTGTTGTCTATTTTCTTCAATAATTTTTACTACACCTGATCCAACTGTTCCAAGACCAAGCAAAGCAACATTCAATTCTTTCATATAACTATCTTCCCCCATATGTTTGTATTACTGAGAAATACAATTGTTTTATTGCAATATACTTAACTATAGTATACTATTAAATCATATTAAATCGATAGGACTTTTTTAGCGTAAAAAGTGAATATATAGATATATATTACCACGTGGTATCAGAAAATTAAACAAAATTTTCTGATTTTTTAGAAAGGTTGATACAATTTATGAAAGTAGCAAAGTTTGGCGGTAGTTCAGTTTCTAATGCAACTCAAATTAAAAAAGTCCTTAACATTGTCAATGAAGATGATGAACGTAAAATCATTATTGTTTCTGCTCCTGGTAAAAGGCATAAAGATGACATTAAAACAACAGATCTTTTAATTCGTCTATACGAAAAAGTCTTAAACGGCTTAAATTATCAAGATAAGAAAAAAGAGATTATTCAGCGTTATGCAGATATTTTAGAAGAATTAAATATGGATATGATTTTCTTAGCTACAATTGATGAGACGCTTGAGCACATTATTAAAACACTAAAAGACGAACCCCCTCGTTTATATGATGCGCTATTATCATGTGGAGAAAATTTTAATGCTCAACTCATTGCCAGTTATAATGATTCTACAGGGGTTAAAACAACGTATCTTTCTCCTAAAGATGCTGGTATTTTAGTCACTGATTTACCTCAACAAGCACAAATATTAGAGGAAGCTTATGACCAAATTTATAAACTAAGAGAAATTGAAGGAAAAATTATTATTCCAGGCTTCTTTGGGGTTTCTAAAAATGGTTATGTCGTGACATTTCCAAGGGGTGGCTCAGATATAACTGGGGCAATTATCGCTAGAGGAATAAAAGCCTCTATTTATGAAAATTTCACTGATGTTTCAGGAATTTTTAAAGCAAATCCAAATGTTATTAAGAAACCTGAACTTATTAATGAAATTACATATAAAGAAATGCGTGAATTATCTTATGCAGGATTTGGTGTGTTCCATGATGAAGCGTTACAACCTTTATATAAACACAGAATTCCCGTCGTTATAAAAAACACTAATCGACCTCAAGACAAAGGTACGTTTATTAGACATGATCGTGACGTAAACGATAAAGATGTGATTATTGGAATAAGTTGTGACAAAGACTTTACAGTCATCAACATTAAAAAATATTTGATGAATAGACAAGTTGGTTTTACTCGCAAAATATTAGAAATTCTTGAAGATTTCAATATTTCTTTTGATCACATGCCTTCAGGGATAGATAGTATCAGTATTATTATGCGTACACATCAAATTAAAGGTAAGGAACAAGAAGTTTTAAATGCTATACGAAGAAAATGCGAAGTTGATGAGTTAAATATTGAACATGATTTGGCGATATTGATGATTGTAGGAGAAGGAATGAACAAAGCTGTAGGTACAGCAAATAAAATCACACATGCGTTAGCTGAATCTAACATTAACTTAAAAATGATTAACCAAGGGGCATCTGAAATTTCAATGATGTTTGGTATTTCCGTTGAAGATGCTGATAAGGCTGTGCTTTCAACATATGAATATTGCTATCATGGCGTATGTTTAAAAAATTTATGTTCTAAAAATTAATAAAAAGCAACTGATATGTAGATAAACATTTTTAAAGTTTAATCTAGAAATATCAGTTGCTTTTTACATCATATAATCATACAAAAGCTAGCTTTGTGTTAAGGCTTCTTTGATCCTTTGTTCGCCCACTACTACTTTTAATATAACAAATTGATAGTAACTTAACGCTTCTAATACCAATTTGTAATTAGGTAATTGATGATAATTTTGGTTATCCATTAAATCATACATGAGAACTATTTCAGGTTTAATATAGTCTACATTCCAAGTGAGCGAATGAAAATATATATTATTTTTAGGAATTCTAATGTTTTCATCTAATCTAAATATCCATTCTTCATTTACTACATCATAAATAAAAATATTTAGCGCTACTTTATTATTAATAGTGACGTCAATATGTGCTACTTCTGGCACATTTAATTTATCTTTATCCATCTTTTCATCATTTTTATTGTAATAATTAAATGTATACGATGAAGGAATTACTCTTAGTACTTCGACTAAATACTTTCTTTCCACACATATGTCAACTTTCGAAGGTAGTATAAAGTTATCATTCAAAAATAACTGCATAGCGACTTCCCCGTGAAATTTAAAAGATGTTCGACATTTTAACTTTAAAATGTCTACTAATTGTTCAACATGTTCTTGATGCTCATTCTCCATTCATCTACCTCCTAAGGAAACGCTTTCATAATGAATATTATACCTTTCTCATACTTTATTTTCAAACTTCAAATTATGAAAAATATGTAAATATCCAACTAGTAAATTGATAATCATTACATTTTAAGTTCATTCATGTTTAATCATTAAATAATTATTATAAAATATTCTCTTAAATATTTCGATATATATTCTTACAAATATTAAATTTGTTTTTAAATAAAATAACCTTCATTCATTTCGAAATAGTACATAAGATGATACTTCTCAAGTTATTAATAAAGAATAAATTTAAATACGCTTCATATTATTTTAACAAAATCTTAAAATCTTCTTGCTTTCCAGAATATTGAACTATCTATATAGAATGTTTATAATTTATATGTTGTTTTATATCATTTAATTTTTGAAAAAACGTTCTATGATATAAACGAATAAACAATAATGCAGGTGATTAGTGATGACGTTAACAGTTATTTTAATAGTTATCATCATTGTACTTATTTTGGCATTTATTTTAAATCAACGCTATATGCAAGATAGAGTTGATACTGAAATGTATGCTAGAAATCAAATGATAACTAAGAATTCAGCGTTAAGTAAGGAAAATTTAGATCTTAAAAATCAAATGTTAAGTACTAATAAAGAAATTAGTCCTCACGCTAAAAGTAATGCGAAAAGAGAATTACGAGAAATTTTAGATAATTATATCACTGAAGGTAAATTAAAATTTTATCATATTATTACGACTAGTAATTTAGCAACTAAACATCCTTTGTTTGAATACGCTAGAACATTTGATTTTATTGTTATTTCTGATGTTGGTTTAATCAATATTGATGTAAAAAAATGGAATCAGAAAACGTTTTATCATTTTAACGCGCCAGTAGACGACAAAATGGTTATTGATACTAGTGATGTCAATCAAATTGTTGGACATTATATTAGTAAACAATACCATAATCAATTCAATTCACCACGTAGTGAAATTTACACATTTATCGAAGAAGTTCAAAATAACAGGGTCATTTATGAATTTTATAATCATGATCCATATGAACAAGCAGCTATTAACTCTAAATCTTTAAAAGATAATATTGAAAAGAAATTTAATCATAAAATTCAAAGTATCGGTATCATATACTTCAGTGATGGAAGTGTTAACATCATTGAAGGTACGCAAGAACGGGAAAAATATGTAGATACAGTTTCAACAAAATATTCCCTTGAACATGTTATAAAGAATGCAATTGAATTCTCTAAACACCCACTTACTGAAGCTCAGGCTACTAAAATCGTCACTAGCTTTAGTAACTAGTTTTTCAATAAATCAACAATTACTTTTTTAAATAATAAAAGCGATTATCATACCTTTCCTCATATATAGTGTATGATAATCGCTTATTTTTTAGCTCCAAAGGTTAACTTTATTCTTTTTAGCTTCCGCTTCATCCTTTTCAAAGGTGCTTCTATATTTACCGTTAGGCGCGAAGTACTTTTCACGTGCTAAGCCTTGTTTTACTAACTCTTCATTAAACATTGTGTCTTTATCTAACCATACATATGCTAAAGTACGTCCATAGCGATCTTCTTTTTCTTTATCGTACTCTAAATAGACATCCTTACCTGTTAAATGATTTTTACTATAATTTGATGCTTCTTTTCCATAGGGTTGCACAGGTGTGTTCGGTTTAACGGTTTCAGGCGTATCCACACCAATTAATCTTATTTTTATTTCTTTACCGTTATTATTTTTAGCTACAAATGTATCTCCATCGACAACACGCTCAATATGCACTTTTTCTTTATCTTTTAATTCTGTAGTTGATGAAGTATGGCTTCCACTATTTTTAAACGGTCCTGTGTGATTAATAAATTGGAATGCCAATACTCCAACAATAATCACGGCTAATACTATTATACTGAGTGATTTTTTTGATTTCATGTATTCACCTGCTCCTCTTTTCGATACTTCCATATAATATATAATTAGAATTTAATCGTCAATTAAATATTTATTTTTATTAGTGCTAAATACTTTTTATTTTCTTGAAAATGAGGAAACCATTAAAATCATGCTATAATGTAATGCGTTAGGAGTGAAATACATGAACGAACGTAGTGAAAATTTAGTAACAATAATAGCTGTTGTAGTAGCCATCATTGTTGGCGTTATTCTTCAGATTGTTTATAAACTTCCAATCATTGTATCTGTGGTTGTAGCCGTATTATTAGGCGTTTTAGTAGGTTTTATAGTTTATATTATTCAATCATACTTAAACAAACGTAATAACAAATAAAATGCTAACTAGATTTGACTAGTTAGCATTTTATTTATATATTCAAGAGTATTTTATAAATACAGTGGTAAATATAAGAAACAAATCCAATTTTGAAAATAATTATAACTATTTTCGACAATACTCAATAAAAACCTCACATTAAATATTAAAGTAGAGAGGTGGAAACAATGGAAATTCTTGATATTATTATCGATACACACGGACTTATATACAGAGTTCAAACTCAAAATGGCAATATCTTTGAGCACACACTAGCGAATGATACACCGCCAGATAAGGTTGCTCAAGTTTTGCGTTTATTAGCAACACATGTAGATAAATTGGAAGCAGAAAAAACCAATGATAATTAGATCCATCCTTTATTTATTGCTTTTTTCCAAGCATCAAAACGGTTCTCTGCTAATAGTTTTTCAATTATAGTTGAAGTATAATTTCGCACTGTGCCATTAGAAAGGTATAATTTCTCCGCTATTTCTTTGCTACTTAAACCCTCACCAATCTCACGTAAAACGACTTGTTCTTTATACGTGAGAGGGTTAGATTCTTTAAATAAAGACGTCATTAGTGAGGTACTATATTCCCTTTCACCTTCCATCACTTTATGAATAGTGTTGACTAATTCATCTACTGAACGCTCTTTTAAAACGTAAGCATCCACTTCATTTGCTACTGCCTTTTCAAAATAACCTGGGCGTTTAAATGTTGTGACTATAATAATTTTTGTGTTAATTGACGTCTCTCTTAACTTTGCCAAGACTTCTAAACCTGTCATTCTTGGCAGTTCTATATCTAATATCGCAATATCTGGCATATTATGTTTAATGAAATTCAGTGTATCTTCGCCATTATCAAAATCATCTACGACTTTCATGTCTTCATTGAATTCTATTAATTGAACCATTGCTTGACGTAACATATATTGATCTTCTGCAATTACAATTGAAATCATTGTACACCTTCTCTCGGTATAGTGATTTTTAGTTGGGTACCATTAATTGACTCGACTTCTAACGCACCATGAAGTAATTCCACTCTATCACTTATACTTTTTAGTTTAATTTCTTTTGGGTTTTTAATTCCAATTCCATTATCTTTTACAAGTAATTGAATACTTTCTTGATTATTTTCTAATTTGCTTTCAACTTTAGTAGCTTGCGCATGTTTAATAATATTATTTATCATTTCTCTGAAAATCATCGCTAGTATAGACTGTTTGGCAGGATTTAAAGAATTGGCCCCTTGTTTATTTTCAAATGAAAATTCAATATTAGCATCATGTAATATATTATCAATAGATATAATTTCATCTTCAAAATTTTGCACTTTCAAATTCTCAATAATATGCCTTACTTTATTTAAAGTTTCTTTTGAAATTTCATTTATATTTTTAATTTCTTCTTTCGCAGACTCAGGGTTTGTTTCAATTAATTTAAAAGCTAATTCTGATTTTAAACTAAGGCTAGCAAACACATGACCTAAAGTATCATGTAAATCTTGTCCAATTCGATTACGTTCTTGTTCTGCAATAAGCACATTGATATATTTATTTTTTGCTTCAAGTTGTCTACGAGTTTCTCGATCTTTTGCAGTACTAAAATTTCCGAATAATAATGCTAAAATAACAATATAGTAAATAAGTAGACTTACTAAACTAAAAATGTCATCTTGATAAACTGTTACAATGAGACAACTCACCATCGTAAGCAATAAAAGCAAAAATTCGATTGATTTTACACTTGCTTTAAACATAAAAGGAATTGCAAATGCACTAAAGAAGAAAAATAAGCTTAGCATTGGACTAAATAATGCTACAAAATAAATAATTGCAATTAAATGTACAATAAATAAAGTTAAATTTAATCTATGATTTAACTTTTGATGAAACAGAATTAAACCACTGTAGGCAATAGTAAAAATAAATACAACTATAATATTTAGAATAAATTCTTCTCGATTTCTTGTTAAATAAACTCCATAAAACGGAAAGATAAGATAAATTAATGAAGAAATTTCTCCCATCCTAGCACCGAAGTCACGACGTGTCATTTAATTCACTTCTCTTTTCTTATTTATATATAGTGCAATGATTAAAAATACGAAGCTATACATAATTAAAATAACAAATGATTGTATATTGAAACCATTACCTTTACCTAAATCTAACGCAAGTTGACGTAAATGATAGGTAGGCATGCACTTCGAAATGTGTTGTAACCAATTAGGAAATGTTTGAATTGGAAACCATAGCCCTCCAAGAATTGCTAATACCATATTAAGTAGATTTGCAATACCACTCGCTTTTTGCGCTTCATTAAATTGGGTAATAATAAGACCAAAAGTTAAAAATAAACTTCCTCCAATCCATAATGAAAACCCAGATAAAACCCATTCACTCAAACTCAAATTAACACCTTTATAAAAATGCGCTACACTAAATAATAATATAATTGAAATCAAAAAAAGTGTCATCGTTTTTATAATCTTTGCTAAATAATAATTAAAAGTTGTCATAGGCGTAGCTATCAATTTTTTATACCAGCCAATATTTCTTTCTTCAATGATTTCAAGTGGAAATTGCATCAAACAAAATCCCATTAAACTAAACGTTGTCATACTATACATATACTCTTTATAGAAAACTTTTTTAGCATCTTCTGGTAAATCGATCAAAGAGGTAAATAATATATAAAATGCTACAGGAAATATGAATGCTAAGAAAGTAGTTAATTTGCGTCTAACCATTAATTTATATTCAGTTTTTAATAAAATCATAGTATTATTCATCATTTAATGCCCCTTTCTTATTAGTATTTGCAAACATTAATTCAAGCAATGATTTTTTATAAATAGTCATATAGTTTAAATTGAAGTTTAGTTCTATCAAGCTTTTTATCACTTTTTCAACTTCATTCGTATAAATTTTCAAATTTTCATTTTTCACTTCTGTTTTGAATAATTTTGCAAGTATTTGATGTATTTTATAGCTATAATTTGTTAACTCTATAACTGAATTATCTTGATTAGATAAGATATGTTGTGGCGTATCATTAATTTTTACTTTTCCAGCCTCTAAATAAATCACTCTATCAGCCATCCGCTCTACCTCTTCTATGTAGTGCGAAGTATATAATATTGTTATATTTTGACGTTTAAGGCGATAAATGATTTGCCAAAAATGTTCTCTTGTTTCTATATCCATAGCAGCTGTTGGTTCATCTAAAATTAAAAATTGAGGATTACCAATTAGTGTAAGCGCGAAATCTAACAGTCTTTTTTGGCCACCTGAAAGATCATTAGCATGTTGGTTCATTTGCGTTTGACTAAACTGCGTTAATTCCCTAAATTGCTCTAATGTCATACTATTTTTATACAAATTTTGATATAAATAAAATAATTCTTTAACTTTAATTAATTTTGGGAAGTTAGTACGTTGAAATAAGATTCCCATATTTTTTGATTGATTTAAGCCCTCTGTATCTTCAACCGAGCCTTTCGAGGCATGTTTGTGGCCGATTAATATATCAATTAATGTTGATTTACCTGCTCCATTTTTCCCAATTAAAGCAGTACATGCTCCCTTTTCAATTGTTAATGAAATATCCTTAAGTACCTCTTTTTTTCCAAAAGATTTAGACAAATGCATTATTTCAACCATGACTGTTTCACTTCCTTTTATAATATAGATATAATGTATCAATTCTTACTTCTTAGAGTTAGTCCAATCTGTCACTGTTTTGATATGACATTTGTCATAGAAAAACTCACTAAAACTAAAATTTAGTCTTAGTGAGTCGTAATTTTCTATAAAATTGGTGATACTAATTTTGCAAGATCTTCTTTAATTTTAATGATAACTGATCGTTTATCATATTCTTCTTTAGTTAACTGTTTAGATTTTTTAATATCTTCTTCAAATGCTGTTTTCAATTGTTGCGCGATATCTTTATCATAAATAAACGCATTGACTTCGAAGTTTAAAGCAAAGCTACGGTAGTCCATATTTGCAGAACCGACACTGCTAACTTCTCCATCAATCATAGCGACTTTTGAATGGATAAAACCATTTTCATATGTGTAGACTTTTACACCACTTTCAAGTAAATCTGCTGCATTTGAAAATGTAGCCCAATATACGAAAGGATGGTCGGGTTTACTTGGTATCATTAAGTGCACGTCCACGCCAGCATTAGCAGCCATTTTCAAAGCGTTAATATATGAACGATCTGGAATAAAATAAGGGCTTTGTAAATAAACCGATTTCTTAGCACTCATAATCATCTTAGTGTAACCATATTCGATTTGATGTAGTTCATAAGCCGGTCCACTTGAAGCAATTTGAATGGCTGAACCTCCTTGATGTTGTTCTTTCTTTGGTGGAAAATATCTTTCATCATATTCAAATTGTGGACGATGCGCTTGAGAGTTCCAATCGAGGATAAAACGCATCTGTAAAGCATCAACCACATCACCTTCTACACGAGTATGTGTATCACGCCAGTAGCCTAATTTTCCTAAACCTAAATAATCATCACCTATGTTAAACCCACCAATATAACCCACTTGTCCATCAATAATAATGATTTTACGGTGGTTACGGTTATTCATTCTAAAGTTGATTATAGGAAATTTAGAAGCAAAGAATGCTTCTACTTCGCCACCTAATGAAGTGAATTTTTTGAATTTAGCTCTTCCTACTTTCTTGGAACCTACATCATCATATAAAATTTTAACTTCCAAACCTTCTTTAAGCTTTGTTTCTAATGCATCAATAATTCGATGACCTAGCCCATCTAGTTCGAATGTATAATATTCTAAATGTATGTAATCTTTCGCATTATAGATATCTTCAATGACTTTGTCATATAATTTATGACCATCTGTAAATAAATCTACTTTATTTCCTTCAGTTAAAAACCCATCTTGTTTCATCAATAACATTCTAATCATGTCACGATGTTTTTTAACTTCTTTATTATTCGTTTGATAATTATTAGCGTCTAATGCCTCAACTTGTTGCTTAATGACATCTTTGAAGGTGTCCAGTTCTTTACCGTTGTTTTTTTCCATTTTACGTTTAGATACGGTTCTACCAAAGAATAAGTACAAGATAAAACCGATTAAAGGTAAAACAAATAATACAAATAACCAAGCCCATGTCGATGTTGCACTACGACGATCTCTTTCTAAAAATATAATTATAAAAGCTAAAACTAAATTAATAACAAACCCTAAAGCTAATATAATTGTAAATACAGTCCCTAAATCTGGACCAAACATATATTTAATAACATTTACTCCTATAAATCTTATAATTAGTGTTAATATTTATAAAGAACCTTATTGATTAACTAATGTCAAAATAGCACTTAAAACTTCTTCATTGTGTGGAAACTTTTGTTCTTCTACCTTTTCAACAGAAACATTTAAAAGTTGATATTGCCTACCTTCTTCACTAGCTAAAAACTCATTAACTTTATTTTCTAATTCCTCTAAAGTATTTTCTTTGAGTTTTTTAAATTTAACTTTATTCATATGTTTAACACTCCTATAGTCTATTTGTTTAAATGATAGTCTTTTTATATACGTTTAGCAACTAAATTTAAATTCATTAATTAACACACTCCACTATTTTTAAAACGTTTACAATTGTATTTTTAAAATAATAAATTCACATAATACTTAAGTTAAGGTATACTAAAGACATTCTTTTAAATTTTCAGAATAATTAAATAATTAATGTTGATTAAATTCGTGGAGGGAAATATATGATTTCTTTTGAAAATGACTATCTAGAAGGCGCACATGAAAAAGTGTTACAAAGACTACTCGATACCAATTTAATACAAGCAAGTGGTTATGGGGATGATCAATTTTCCAAAAAAGCAGCTGAACAAATCAAAGCTACTATTAAATGCCCTGAAGCAACAGTACGCTTCTTAGTAGGCGGTACACAAACAAATCAAGTTGTAATTAATTCCGTTTTAGAATCGTATGAAGGCGTCATTTCAGCTGATACAGGACATGTTGCAGTGCATGAAGGTGGCGCAATTGAATTTAGCGGCCATAAAGTATTAGCTATTCCTTCTCATGAAGGTAAAATCACGCCTAAAGAAGTTAACGCTTATTTAGATACATTTTATAGTGACTTTAAACGTGAACATATGGTATTTCCTGGTATGGTATATATTTCTCACCCAACTGAATATGGAACGCTATATAGTAAAGAAGAATTAAAAAACCTAGCTACTGTTTGTAAGGAACATAAAGTGCCACTGTTCATGGATGGTGCTAGATTAGGTTATGGATTGATGAGCGATCAAAGTGATTTAACTATTGAAGATATTGCGAAGTATTGCGATATTTTTTATATCGGTGGTACAAAAATTGGTGCCCTATGTGGAGAAGCGATCGTTTTTACAAATCATAACGAACCGAAACATTTTACTACACGGATTAAACAACATGGCGCTTTATTAGCTAAAGGTCGTTTAGTCGGTGTACAATTCTTAGAATTATTTACTAATAATTTATACTTTGACATTAGCCGTCATGCGATTAACATGGCTAACAAGATGAAAAAAGGATTTATTGACAAAGGCTATCAAGTGTATTTCGACTCACCAACAAACCAGCAATTCTTTATATTAAGTGAAAATAAGATTAAAGAATTACAGAAAAAAGTAAAATTCGCAGTGTGGGAAAAATATGATGACAACCATCGTGTTGTTAGATTTGCGACCAGTTGGGCGACTACTGAGAAAAATGTAGATAAGTTACTAGAGTTAATTTAATTATTCCTTTTATTTTTTCTTCTTTAATAGTTTTACGTACTTTTACAGTAATTTTCATTTTTGCATAACTCCTTAATTATATTTTGAAATATATGCTTCAATATTTGTCCACTTTTAAATATAAAAAAGAAGCTAAGACCTTTCGCCTTAGCTTCTATATTCCTAAGTCTTTCCCCGATTTGCTTAGCGATTAATATTGTTTCATGTATTGATCGCGTTCCCATTCAGACACTTGAGTGCGATAGTAGTCCCATTCAATTGATTTAGAGTTAATGAATTGATTGTAGATATGGTTACCTAACGCTTTTTTAACTGTATCGTTTTCACGCATAGCTTTTAACGCTGTGTATAAAGTTGATGGAAGATCTTGGATACCAACAGCTTCGCGTTCTTCACGGTTCATTTCATAGATATTTTGGTTAACTGGCTCTGGTACTTTAGTTTTGTTTTTAATACCATCTAATCCTGCTTGTAAAATAGTTGCTAATGCCATGTAAGGGTTGGCAGCTGGGTCAACTGAACGTACTTCAATACGAGTTGATAAACCTCTTGAAGATGGTACACGTACTAATGGTGAGCGGTTTTTACCACTCCATGCGATATAACATGGTGCTTCGTAACCTGGTACTAAACGTTTGTAAGAGTTAACTAATGGGTTACATACAGCTGTAAATCCACGGGCGTTATTTAAAATACCTGCAGTGAAGTGATATGCATCATCAGTTAATTGCATTTCACCATTTGGATCGTAGAATGCATTTTCTTTTCCTTTAAACAATGAAACGTTGAAGTGCATTCCGCTTCCGTTAACACCAAATAATGGTTTAGGCATGAATGTTGCATGTAAGTTATGTTTACGCGCAATTGTTTTAACAACTAACTTGAATGTTTGGATGTTATCACAAGCTGTGATAGCATCTGCATATTTGAAATCAATTTCATGTTGACCAGGTGCTACTTCATGGTGACTTGCTTCGATATCGAAGCCCATATCTTCAAGTTCTAATACGATGTCACGGCGGCAATTTTCACCTAAGTCTGTTGGTGCTAAGTCGAAGTAACCACCATTATCATTTAGTTCTAATGTTGGTTCACCTTTTTCGTCTAATTTGAATAAGAAGAATTCTGGTTCAGGCCCTAAGTTGAAATCTGTATAGCCCATATCTTCCATTTCTTTTAACACACGTTTTAAGTTATTACGTGGGTCACCAGCAAATGGTTCGCCATCAGTTGTGTAAACATCACAGATTAAACGTGCTACTTTACCTTGACCAGCAGTCCAAGGGAAGATAACCCAAGTATCTAAGTCTGGGCATAGATACATATCTGATTCTTCGATACGTACGAAACCTTCGATTGATGATCCATCAAACATCATTTCATTGTCTAAAACTTTTTCTAATTGGCTTACTGGTACTTCAACATTTTTGATTGTACCTAAGATATCAGTGAATTGTAATCTTAAGTATCTAACGTTTTCTTCTTTTGCAAATTTACGAATATCGTCTTTACTAAATGTACGTTTTGGCATAACAGAAATCCTCCAAATATTTAATTAATAAATCGGGATAAATCGCCACGATTTATTGGCAAAGCTTCACCGGGTGGTTTTTGCGTTGCGTCTACAATCATTCTCTTTCTAGTCTCTTGTTCATCGGGTGACAAATGCCCTTGGTTACCGGTAATAATTTGTTTAATACCCTTTAGGTTAAATCCTTTTTCAATTAAAGATTTGATTTCTAAAAGTCTTTCCAAATCATTTAAAGAAAACAATCGCTTGTTTCCTTCCGTACGTTCAGGCTTTACAAGTTCATGTGTTTCATAGTAGCGGATTTGTCTCGCAGTGAGGTCAGTTAATTTACAAACAACACTCATAGAGAACACGGCCATATTCCGTCTTATTCTATCGTTAGACATCAATAACCTCACCTCTACTTTTGAACTTGTCTTTAATTTAGCATAGTTTCAGATGCATTTCAAAAATATGTTAGGTTTTCTGACATAAAAATTAAAATACCTATAAAACATTGTCATATCAAGCATTTACCTCAGTTTTTATTAATTGTCATATCATAGTTTCATGTTAATTTTCAGAAAAAAATAAAATCCTACTTAAAAAAGTAGGATTTTTCACTATATCATATTCTGTTCTTTCAAATGACTAACTGCTCTTGTGACTGCAATCTTCACATGTTCATACGTTAATCCGCCTTGAACATAAGCTTCAAATGGTGGTCGAATTGGGCCATCTGCAGATATTTCAATGGAAGAACCTTGAACGAACGTACCGGCTGCCATAATGACATCATCTTCATAACCCGGCATGTAACTAGGTTCTGGACTAAAATGTGCATTAATTGGTGAAGCATGTTGAATACTTTGGCAGAACGCAATCATTTGTTCTTTCGTATCAAATTGAACTGTTTGAATTAAATCTGTACGTTTTTCATTATATTTAGGCACAGTTTTCATGTTCATTTTTTCAAGAAGTAAACTCGTAAATAACGCACCTTTTAAACTTTGGCTAACAACATGAGGCGCAAGGAAGAATCCTTGATACATTTCTTGAAGTGAATTTAGAGATGCACCCGCTTCTTTACCAATACCTGGAGCTGTTAATCGATAACCACAGCGTTCGATTAAATCCTTTCTACCAGCAATGTAACCACCAATCTTAGCTAAACCGCCTCCTGGATTTTTAATTAATGAACCAGCGATTAAATCGGCCCCTACTTCAATCGGTTCACGACGTTCGACAAATTCACCATAACAATTATCCACAAAGACAATAACGTTCGGATGATGCTCCTTAATACGTTGAATAGCCTCCTCAATTTCATCAACAGGAATCGATGGGCGTTGATCATAACCTTTAGAACGTTGAATTGCTACAACTTTCGTTTTTTCTGAAATAGCGTTTAAGACACTTTCAATGTCAATGCGTCCGTTCTTTAAAGCGACTTCATTATAACTGACGCCATGTTCTTGCAAACTTTCAATACCATTGCCGTTTACGCCTATGACTTCTAACAACGTATCATACGGGCTACCAGTAATATAAATCAGTTCATCCCCATATTTAAGCGTACTTTGAAGTGCTAACGTTATCGCATGTGTACCTGAAATAATTTGAGGTCTGACAATCGCATCTTCTGCTTTAAATGTATGCGCATATATTTCTTCTAAATGATCACGTCCGAAATCATCATAACCGTAACCTGTACTACCCGTTAAGTCACTTTCTGTGGCTTTAACATGATGAAATGCATTTAACACTTTTTCTTGGTTAATATATGCTGTTTCTTCTATTTCTCTATAATATGGCGCCAAAGTATCTTCTACTTCAGTAACCAATTGTTTCATATCTGACATGCTTAATGACTTCCTTTTATTATTTTTTATATCCTTCAATAAGGTATACTTCTTTTTCAGCGTCAAAATCCATTTCTTCTAATAATGTGTGTTGTTTTAAGAAGTATAATCTATCGGCATCAGCTGCTGGAACTGTCTCTTTATAATGCGTTAATGACGTTTTAATTTGTTGAATTAATAATTGTTTCACTTTAGTTTTATCTTCCTCAGCTCGACTTGAAACAAATACTGAAGGCGCATCTGCAACGGGTGTGTCCTCCTCATTATTGCATTGATCTTTTTTATTGAAAATGACTGCTTGTGGGATTTGATCCATGTCTAAATCTTTAACTAATTGATTGACAGTATCAAATTGTGCACGATGTTCAGAATGGCTTGCATCTACAACATGTAATAATAAATCTGCCCCTTTAGCTTCTTCTAACGTTGATTTAAAAGCAGCAATAAGCGTAGTTGGTAATTTTTGAATAAACCCAACGGTATCTGAAATAATTAAATTAAAGCCTTCATTAATTTGTATTTGTCTCGTTTTAGGATCTAGTGTCGCGAATAGTAAATCTTTTTCGAATGTAGTTTCGCCAGCTAGGACATTAAACCATGATGATTTACCAGCATTAGTATAGCCAATTAATGCGATTTGATAAACTTGGTTTTGTTCTCGTTTATTACGGTAACGTTCACGATGTTCTACCACAGTTTTAAGTTGATGTTTAATTTCATTCATACGCGTTCTAATATGACGGCGGTCCATTTCTAATTTAGTTTCACCGGGACCTCTTGTACCAATACCGCCACCTAGACGGGATAAGCTTTTCCCGTGACCTTGTAATCGTGGTAAAAGATAATCTAATTGCGCCAACTCGACTTGAAGTTTACCTTCTCTACTACGTGCTCTTAATGCGAAGATTTCTAAAATTAATTGAGTTCTGTCAATAATTTTTACGCTCAAATTATCATTTAATGTTTTTGACTGTGCAGTAGTTAATTCATCATTCGTTACTACTACATCTATTTCATGAAATTCTATAAAAGCTTTTAATTCATCGATTTTACCTTTACCAACATAATATTTATGATCGATTTGTTCTCTATTTTGCGTGATTTGTCCTTTAACATCTAGTTGGCAAGTTAAAGATAATGCTTTTAATTCTTCCATTGTTGACTCAAAATTAAATTGATCATCGTTTTGAGCATGTACACCGACTAAAACAGCAGTTTCTAATTTTTTCTTTGTATCATGAATGGGTTGCTGCGCCATGTTATACATCTCCTTCTAAAATGTTTCTCAAATATTCTATCATAGTGTGTTTCTAAAGACTATCTTCTGAAATTATGTTAAATTTAAGCTGATAAGAAAGGGTGATATTATGGAAAATATATATGATTTTGTAGTAAAAAAATCTAATGGTGAAGATTACAAATTAGCTGACTATAAAGGACAAGTTATGCTAATCGTAAATACAGCAAGCGAATGTGGTTTTACGCCACAATTTGAAGGCTTACAAGCTTTATATGAGAAATATAAAGATCAAGGTTTCATTGTTTTAGGTTTCCCTTGCAACCAATTTGGTGGGCAAGAACCGGGTACTGGTGCCGAAGCTAATCAAAATTGTAAAATCAACTATGGGGTGACCTTCCCTATCCATGAAAAAGTAGATGTTAAAGGAGACAATCAACATCCTTTATTCCGTTATTTAACTGATGCAGCTAAAGGCATGTTGAACGAAAAAATTAAATGGAACTTTACTAAATTTTTAGTAGATCGTGAAGGACATGTAGTGAGTCGCTTCTCACCACAGAAGAAACCTGCTCAAATCGAAAAAGATATCGAAAAATTATTATAAAACAATAAGAAAGCTTCGTATCAGAAGACATTTATTTTCAAATGTTTCTCTAATACGAAGCTTTTTCTTATTACAAACATTTCCTCTATTTGTTCAAAAGTGCTAAAATTGATGAGTTTTTAGCAAGTTAAAGATTTAAAAGACCGCTGTCTACGCTCTATAAAACGTTTAACTTGGCACTTTGATTACAACTTATTCTTCACTTGCAACTGTTGTTTCTACTTCTGTAGTTTCATCGTCAACAGTAAAAGTGCTGATCGCATGTTTGTAAATCAGATGGTGTTTGCCTTGAGAAACTAAGCTAATCACGTATTTATCGAAATCTTCGATAACACCTTTCATTTGAAATCCGTTTAAGAAAAAGACCGTGATTTCAGTTTTTTCTGCTTTAAAGTTCTCTAGTGCTTGGTCTTGGATGTTGTGGTTTGCAATCATGTTTAGAACTCCTTTTATTTATTTGGGTTGTAATCTCATCTAACATCATTTGAAGTGTCATTGTCTCTCTATTATACCAGTGAACATTGAGTTTATTTTTAAACCACGTCAATTGTCGCTTAGCATATTGTCTTGAATGTTGTTTCAACGTTTCAACAGCTGGTTCTAAGTCCATTTGCGCTTTGACGACAGGAACAAGTTCTTTGTAACCAATAGCTTGCATACTTTGAGTAGATTCAAAACCTTGTTCAACGAGTTGTTTCACTTCATTAAATAATCCGTGGCCCAACATAATATCAACACGTTTATTTATTCTTGAATATAATGTTTTGCGCGACATTTCAATCCCTATTAATAATGTATCATAATTTTCTGTAAATTGTTGCACTTTCTTGCGAGAACTTAAAAGTTTTTTCGTTTTTAGGTAGTATTCTATCGCTCTATTTACTCTTTTTCGATTATTAGGATGAATATCTTTTGCAGATTCAGCATCAAACGAAGCTAAGTATTGATGTAAAGTTTGATTATCAAGTTGTTCTAATTCGCTCAATTTTGCGTTTGCTTGTGCCTCCACTTCTTGAGATACACTCTTTTCATCATCAAATGGATAGTCATAAATTAATGATTGTATATAAAGGCCAGTGCCTCCAGCTATGATAGGTATTTTACCTCTAGCAGTAATATCATCAATCAAAGTTTCGGCTCTTTTTTTAAAATCATAAGCAGAAAAAGTATCATCTGGATTCAATATATCTATCATATGATGAGATATGCCATCCATTTCTTCTTGAGTCACTTTAGCGGTTCCAATATCCATTTGTCGGTACACTTGCATAGAATCTCCACTAATAATTTCTCCATTGATGCGTTTAGCTAATTCGATGCTTAATTCAGTTTTTCCTGAAGCGGTCGGTCCCACTATAACCACTAAAAAGGGTTTAGTTGAATCACTCAAAATTATCCCTCACTTTGACTCTTATTTAATATTTGTTTCTGAATCCAATCAAACATATGATTCCAAATCATTTGTTCATCTTCCTCAAACAAAATTTCATGACGTCGATGGGCATACAATTGAACTGTAATATGTTTGATTCCGGCAGTTTTAAATTTTTTCCCTAAACTTTTTACGCCCTTACCATATTCTCCAAATGGATCTTCTTTACCTGAAATAAGTAGTATTGGTAATTGTGGATTCATCTTTTTCAATTGACCGTAATTTGCTGTGTTCATCATATTTTTAACTGTTTGATAAATGAGCTGATTTGAAACTAAGAAGCCTGTATAGTCATCCTTAACAAACTTATCAACTTCATCACGTTTAGAAGATAGCCAATCACTCTGAGTTTCTGGCCGATCTATTTTTTTATTAAAAGACTTATAAACTAATTGATTTACCCATTTTAAACGACTACGCTTACCACTAAATAGTGTAATTAATTTTAGTCCGATCGTTGCTGGTATGCCTTTCCATTTAGGGTAAAGACCAGTGCCTGTTAATATCAATCCCTGTGCTATATTAGGGTATTTTTCAACGAATAAACGAGCAATAATAGAACCCATTGAATGCCCTAAAACAATATATGGCAACTCATTTTTCTCACTTTGTAATGTTTGCGCTATTTCATATGCATCTTGGACGATTATTTCCATATCGTCATAGTGACCACGTTCATCCTCATTAATTTCTTTACCGTGTCCTCTATGATTATGCCTAATTACATCATATCCCTGTTGAGTTAAAGATTGAACGAGTGATTCATATCGCTCCATATACTCAGCCATCCCGTGAAAAATATGAACGACGCCAAAGGTAGCTATCTTTGCTTTATCTACTTTAACTTCTAATGTTGTACCATCTTCAACGGTAATTTTATAAGAATTTTGACCCACGCATATGCCTCCCATCAAAAAACAAACCTTTTATAATTTATTATTCCTTTAAATATACCTTTACTTTTTAATGTTATCAAATTGAAAGAGACTTTTTAATAGGACATCAATATTTTTTGAATCTGAAAATATGTAAATAAATCTTTATTATGAAATATAAAATGCTATTTATTAAATAAGAAAATACTACTAACATATTAGTCTCAGACCAATATGTTAGTAGTATTTAATATATTTTAAGGGAACTTAGTTATTATTTTTTCACAGCAAGTTGTTCATTTCCGTGTGTTGCTTCTTCTATAGCTAAATTAAGTTCTTTAGTATATTCGTTAGTTTGTGCTTGAGTATAATTTAATAAACGACTTAATTCTTCGATAACTGCTTCTTTATATTGTTTTACTTCGTTAATATTAAAGTATAATTTACCAGTTCTACGTACTATGAAGTCAGTCGGTTTATAAACCATTTCATTTTGAACACTATATACTAATTGCACATATAATTCTAATGGTAATTTAAGCTCTTTATCTTTTGCGATTTGAGCTATATTAAATAATTTATCTACATTCGAACCATATTTAGAAGCTAAACGACGCGCAACATCCTCTTTTAACCCAATTGCTTTACCTTCTTCAACTTTACGTTCAATATATTTTTCAAAGTTTTTACTTCCACCAACATCACCACCTGAAATTGGCGTGTTTTTAGTAGCACACTCGTCAAATTTTAGGCTGTGTTCTTGTTTTAAGCGTTTAGCTAATAAATCAACAATTTCTAAAGCCATGTGACGATAACCTGTTAATTTACCACCAGCAATTGTAAGTAGACCCGATTTACCTTCCCAAATTTCATCTTTACGTGAAATTTCTGAAGGATCTTTACCGTCTTCTAATATAAGTGGTCGTACCCCAGCCCATGTAGATTCAATATCTTCATCTTTGACATTTACATCTGGGAACATATAATTAATCGCATCAATTAGATAATCTCTATCTTCTTGAGTTGTTAATGGTTTCGCTTTATCGTTATCGTAGAAAGTATCTGTCGTACCTACGTATGCTTTACCTTCACGTGGAATAGCGAAGATCATACGGCCGTCTTTTTCCGTATCGAAGTAAACCGCTTGACCTAATGGAAATTTAGATTGGTCGATAACTACGTGTACACCTTTAGTTAAACGTAATTGTTTATTATTACGTGTGTAATCTTTTTTTCTGACTTCATCTACCCATGGTCCAGAAGCATTGATTACCTTTTTAGCTTTAATTTGGTAAATATCGCCTGATAATTGATCTTGAACTTCAATACCATTTACTTTTGATTTTGAATCATATAAAAAGTTTGTAGACTTAGTATGATTAATAATTTCTGCACCATTTTCTGCGGCACGTTTCATAACTTCAATCGTTAATCGAGCATCGTCAGTACGGTATTCTACATAGTAACCGCCACCTTTTAAGCCGTCTTTTTTAACTAGAGGTTCTTTATCTAAGGTTTGTTTTTTCGTTAACATTTTTTTACGTTCATATTTTTTAACACGGGCTAAACGGTCGTACATCATTAAACCTAAATTTGTTGTAAATTTACCAAATGTACCACCTTTATGCATTGGTAATAGCATCCATTCAGGTGTAGTTACATGTGGACCATTTTCGTAAACGATGGCACGTTCTCTACCTGTTTCAGCTACAACTTTAATTTGAGCTTGTTTTAAATAACGTAAACCACCGTGAACAAGTTTAGTTGAGCGTGAACTAGTACCTTGAGCAAAGTCTTGCATTTCCACTAAAGCAACTTTCATACCACGTTGGCTAGCATCTAATGCAATACCTGCACCAGTAATACCGCCACCAATAATAACTACGTCATATTCTGTATCTTGTAAATTCTTTTTTATTACTTCTCTATTTAAAGTAGATAAAGCCATACTATACCCCTCCAACTTTTAATAAAAAATGAGAGACCCATCCATACAGAAGTATACTGCATGAAACAGGTCTCTCAAATCTCGATTAATGTATTAACTTAAGTTTATCATAACATATCTTTCAAAACTAAGCCATTGATAATGATTAATCTTCTAATTTAAAGACCTGAGTTGCTTCTACCGCTTTTTTCCAACCTTTATATAACTTAGTTCTTTGTTCTTCAGACATTTGTGGTTTAAATTCAGTTTCTAATTGCCATCTGTTTTCAATTTCATCTTTACTATCCCAGAAACCTACTGCTAAACCTGCTAAATATGCAGCCCCTAAAGCTGTCGTTTCTTGAATTTCAGGACGTTCTACTGCAACATTAACGATATCCGCTTGAAATTGCATGATGAAATTATTTTTAACAGCGCCACCATCAACACGTAAAGTCTTCACGTCAATATCGGAATCTTTAGACATTGCTTCCATTACATCACGTGTTTGATAGCATAATGATTCAAGTGTAGCGCGAATGAAATGTTCTTTTTCAGTACCACGACTTAATCCAAATACTGCACCTCTTGCTTCTGAGTCCCAATATGGTGTACCTAAACCTACAAAGGCAGGTACTACATATACATTATCAGTTGAATCTACGCGTGTAGCATAGTTTTCTGATTGTGGTGCTGAGTTAATGATTCTTAAACCATCTCGTAACCATTGAATCGCAGAACCAGATACAAATATTGAACCTTCTAATGCGTAACTCACTTTACCATCAAGGCCATACGCGATTGTTGTTAATAAACCACTCTCAGATTTGACTGGCTTTTCTCCAGTATTCATTAACATGAAGCCACCAGTTCCATACGTATTTTTTACATCTCCACGTTCGAAACAAGCTTGACCGAATAATGCTGCTTGTTGGTCTCCGGCAATACCAGCAATTGGAACTTTTTGACCAAAGAAATGATAATCTTTAGTATGTGCGTAAACTTCACTTGATTCTTTAACTTCTGGTAATAAGTTTTTAGGCACATCTAATAATTCTAATAGTTCGTCATCCCATTTTAAGTCAAAAATATTGTACATTAATGTACGGCTTGCATTCGTATAATCAGTAATATGTGCTTCTCCACCAGATAATTTCCATACTAACCAAGTATCGATAGTACCAAATAATAAATCGCCGTTTTCAGCCTTTTCTCTAGCACCATCCACATTATCAAGAATCCACTTCACTTTCGTACCTGCAAAATATGGATCTAATAATAAACCAGTTTTATTTCGGAAAGTTTCTTCGTGGCCTTGATCTTTTAATTTTTGGCAAATCGATTGAGTTTGACGAGATTGCCATACAATAGCATGATATATAGGACGTCCAGTATTTTTATCCCAAATAACCGTCGTTTCACGTTGGTTAGTAATACCGATACCTTCGATTTGTTCAGCATTAATTTCGTTCTCATTTAGTACTTCAGCCATAACTGCTAATACTGAGGTCCAAATTTCATTAGCATCGTGCTCTACCCATCCAGATTTAGGAAAATATTGTTTAAATTCACGTTGAGCGACGCCTTTAATACCTCCATCTTTATCGAATAAAATCGCTCTCGAGCTTGTTGTGCCTTGGTCAATTGACATGATGTATTTTTCCATAACTTTTCTTCCTTTCTAATTTAAATGAAAAAGTTCTGTTATGTAGCTTAAGTATTTCGTTATTAAGGAAGTGTACTATTGTTATTACACTTTTCCTAAAAATTAATCATAAAAAAAGCTATATTCAACTTAAAATTAGTAAATAGTTTCAATATCATTTGATTTATTAGATTTATTTAGTGCCATGCCTAATAATAATGTTGCTATAACGACAACAATCGCAACGATACATGAAATATCGAAATGTCCTTTATAAAATACTTTATAAATTGTTGCACCAAGCATACCACCAGCAATTGGACCTAAAACAGGAACGATTGCGTAACCCCAATTGGAGCTTCCTTTTCCAGCAATTGGTAAAATCGCATGTGCAATTCTAGGACCTAAGTCACGTGCTGGGTTAATTGCGTAACCAGTTGGACCACCTAAACTTAAGCCAATCGCTACAATTAATGCCCCAACAATCAATGGATTCATACCATCTGCAATTTTATTTATGCCAATATACATAATCCCTAAACATAAAATAGCTGTACCAATAATTTCACTCAAAAAGTTTGCGAAATAGTTCTTAATTGCGGGCGCTGTAGAGAATACGCCAAGTTTAGCGCCTTGATCTTCTGTTGCTTTCCAATGTGGCAAATACATTAACCAAACTAAAGCACCACCGAAGATACCTCCAAGCATTTGACAAATAATGTATCCTGGAACTTGTACCCAACTAAAACTACCATCCATTGCAAGTGCAATCGTTAGAGCAGGGTTTAAATGTGCACCTGAAAATTTCCCAACTGCATACGCACCCATCGTAACTGCTAATCCCCAACCAGCTGCGATGACGATCCAGTCAGAATCTTGACCAGCACTACGTTTTAAATTTACGTTTGCGCAAACGCCACCACCGAATAATATCAAAATAGCAGTACCTAAAAACTCTGCTAAATATACATTCATGTATATACCTCCTATGAAGACAAAAAGATTCCTACAAAAGCACTAGATGAATGCATTGCAGAAATCTCTTCGTCTCTTAATCAAATATTAACTTGGTTAAATAATACATAAAGCGTGTAAGCGTTGTCAATACTTTTGTAAAAAAATTGTCATAATTAGAAACCTTATTTTTAAAATAAAATCGCTTATTAGCCCTATATTTTTGAAGTATAACGATAATAAGCGTTTGAACATTGTAATAATTATTTAATTGTCACCAAACATTCTTCACCTTCAATTTACCACAATGTTCGATTACTAGTTGTTACATAACTTGCACCACTATCAATCGCTTCTTGTACTTCTCTATCATCATCAATCAAGCCCCCTGCTATGACTTTTGAAGAAGTTTCATTCCTAACAATTGTAACAATTTTGTGAGCGATGCCAGGTAAGACTTCTACAAAATCAGGTTGGACTTTTTTAATAAGTTGAATACTTCTATTTAGTGCCTGGCTATCAATGATGAACACTCTAAATATAGTTAATATATTGAGTGATTTAGCTTTTTGAATGACTTTAGTTTTAGTTGAAACGATACCTTTAGGATTATAGGTTTGTATAATGTATTCACATGCAAATTCGTCATGAGCCATTCCTTTAATTAGGTCAATGTGAATATAAGCCTCAATATCATGCTTTCTAAGTAAGTCCATCACACTTTTTAAATGTCCGATGTGCATATCTAGTAAAACACAAACTTTATAATCAGATTGAGTAAGTTTCTCTAAATCTTTCATATTACGAATTGCCGGTAACACATTCTTGTTCATTTAGCGTATCCCTTTCTACATTACTCGTTTAAATAGTTTTTCTAATTCATAATTTGAGAAGTTAATAATAATTGGTCTACCATGCGGACATGTGAATGGATCCTCCGCTTCACGTAACTGGTCTATTAAATCAGCCATCTCATTGATTTTTAAATAATGGTTTGCTTTTATGGATTTCTTACAACTCATCATAATCGCAGCATCTTCTCGCATTTTTTTAATATCTATTTTTTTATGATTGAGCACCAATTCTATCATATCTTTAATAATTTCTTCCGCTTCTACCTTAGGGAACCATACTGGATAACTATTAACGATATAATCATGACCACCAAAGTGTTCTAAATGCACGCCCACTTTATCTAATTCTTCTTGGTATTGGTCAATAATCATTTGTTCATCCTTTGAAAAGTGAAACGTTAAAGGAATTAACAAATCTTGAACTTCATTACTTACTTCTCCGATTTTTTCTCTAAAATATTCGTATTTAATTCTTTCTTGTGCAGCATGTTGATCAATCATAAACATACCATTTTCATTTTGGGCAATAATATAAGTGCCATGTACTTGTCCTACAACTTCCATATAAGGCACGCGACGAGATGGTGTTTTACTTACTTTACCTTTAATATCATTTTCTTCGTTATCATTACTTAACGTTTGTTGCGTCTCATTATTTAGTTCGTCACTTTGATTGAATACATTATTTTCTAAATCTGCTCGCTCATTATTTGTGTTTAATGAATCTTCTGCTCTATCTAGACTATTTAAAATATCTTTTTGAATTTGGAAGTAATCTATCTCGTCTGACCGTTTATTATTATGAGGTTCAAAATTAGCAGTATCTTCATTTGACATAGATTCATTTTCACTTGTATGTTCATCTTGGTAATTTACGTCATCGGAACTGTTTGTGTTCCAATTGATATTAGAGCTATGATTATTTTGTTTCAATGCTTGTTCTTTATCATTTTGACTTTTTTCAAAATCTATTTTCTGTTGTTCAAAGGTATGGAGTACCTTGTTTTTCTTTGATGATTTATCTAAATCATTTTGAGGGATAAGAATTCTATCTTTAAAAGCATCTCGGATTTTTTCAACTATTAAATTATATAATTGTTCTTCTTTAGATAGTCTAACCTCTAATTTAGTAGGATGAACGTTGACATCTACAAGAATCGGATCCATTTCGATATTAATGTAACATATCGGATATCTACCAATAGTAAGTAATGTATGATATCCCTCTACTATGGCTTTATTAAGTACGAAGTTTTTAATATATCTTCCATTAATAAAAATCGAAATATAGTGTTTATTACTTCTAGAATGCTCTGGCTTAGCCACGAAACCTTCTAAATGATAATCACTCGTATCACCGGAAATATGAACTAAATCTTTAGCTACTTTAATACCGTATATTTCTGCCATAACTTCATTTGTTTTACCAGAACCATTTGTTTTAAGTAAGACTTTACCGTCAGAAATAAGGGAGATACGGATATTTGGATGACTCATAGCCATGCGATTTACAATATCAGTTATTTTTCCTAATTCTGTATATAAACTTTTAATATACTTCAGACGCGCTGGCGTATTATAAAATAATGATTCTACTTTAATATCAGTACCTTTTTTAGCTTTAGCAGGTTTTTGATTAATAATTTTTCCAGTTTCAGCATAAATTTCATGGCCATTCTCATTATCGGTACAAGTTTTCAAAGTCACTTTAGCTACAGAAGATATACTTGCTAATGCTTCACCTCTAAAGCCTAAAGTTCGAATATGAAATAAATCATCGTCAGTATCTAACTTACTTGTAGCATGTCTATGAAATACTAATTTCAAATCATCTTGTTCAATTCCAGATCCATTATCTACTACACGAATAGAAGAAATTCCTGATTGTTCAACTTCAATGTTAATTTCTGTTGATTGGGCATCAATTGCATTTTCAAGTAATTCTTTTACAACTGAACTTGGTCTTTCAACTACTTCTCCTGCAGCTATTTTATTAGCTAGAGAGGTCTGTAATTCTTTAATTTTACCCATAATAGCACCTCTATCTTAACTGATTTTGTAATTCACTTAATTTTAATAATGCATCAATAGGTGTCATATTTGATATATTAAGATTTTTAATTTGTTCTTCAATTTCACTGATTTCTTTGTTTGATTCAAATAAATCGAAACTCGCTTGTTCAAATTGATTATCATTTATACTGGAAACGTCTTTTTTTACTTCGGTTGATGGGTTAATTTCTTCACTATTAACAGAAGTAATGGACTGCTCTTCAGATAAAAGTGGATCTTCTTTATGAAGTTCCCTTAGTGTAGATGAATTAATTTGATTATCATCTTTTTGTTCAAAATTATTTAGTATTACTTGTGCACGGCTGATTACTGAGTCAGGTAAATTAGCTAACTTTGCTACTTGAATACCATAACTGTCATCTACCGCACCATCTTTAACTTTATGCAAGAATATTAATTCTCCTTGGTACTCTTCCGCAGCAACGTGCACATTTTTCAAGCTATGCAATTCTTGTTCTAAAGTAGTTAATTCATGATAGTGTGTAGAGAATAATGTTTTAGCGTGAGAGGTTTGTGCTACATATTCTATCATTGCTTGAGCTAATGCTAATCCATCATATGTTGAAGTTCCGCGGCCGATTTCGTCAAAGATAATTAAACTATCTTCAGTGGCGTAAGTTAATGCTTTTTGAGCTTCTAACATTTCTACCATAAACGTACTTTTACCTGAAACCAAGTCATCGGCAGCGCCTATTCTAGTAAATATTTGATCAAAAATAGGTAACACAGCAGCATCACAAGGAACATAAGCTCCCATTTGTGCCATGATACTAATAATAGCTACTTGTCGCATATACGTAGATTTACCAGACATGTTTGGCCCTGTAATTAAATAAATAAAATTATCTTTATCTAACTGACAGTCATTAGGAACATAGTCATTGTAATCCATCACGCGTTCAACAACTGGGTGTCGAGAATTTTCAAGTTTCAATGTTTTATCATCGCTAAATTCAGGTTTAACATAATTATATTTTTGCGCAATTTCTGCAAAACTTTGCAGACAATCTAGTTCTGAAATGATTTTAGCTTGTCGTTGTAATCGTTCAGTATAACTTTTAATATGCTCTCTTAATCTAACAAATAATTGATATTCTAATTCGATTGCTTTATCTTCTGCACCTAGAATAATATCTTCTTTTTCTTTAAGTTCATCGGTAATAAATCGTTCAGCGTTAGACAGTGTTTGTTTACGGTGATAGCCAAACTCAGAAGGTTCAAAACCTTGAAGATTAGCTCGCGTAATTTCTATAAAATAACCAAATACTTTATTGAAACTGATTTTTAATGACTTAATTCCGGTACGTTCACGTTCTTTTGCTTGAAGTTGAGCTAACCAATCTTTACCATTTTTAGACGCTTCAAGATATTCGTCTAATTGTTTACTGAATCCTTGTTTAAAAATTCCACCATCTTTGACAGAAATCGGT
The DNA here is from genome assembly GCF_022815905.2 of Staphylococcus sp. NRL 16/872. NCBI lineage: Bacteria > Bacillati > Bacillota > Bacilli > Caryophanales > Staphylococcaceae > Staphylococcus > Staphylococcus sp. NRL 16/872. Next base: position 1,553,421 of record NZ_CP119327.1, read on the forward strand.
GGTTCTTCAATTAAACTATCTTCAAGCACTTTTAATAAATCTTCTAAAGGCTCAAGTGCGCTAAATTGTTTAGAGGCTGTATTATCCATTTCTTCAAGCAATAATTTAATATTAGGAATTTCTGAAATAGAATGTTTAAGTTGGATTAAATCACGAGCGTTAACATTGCCATAACTTACACGTCCTACTAATCTTTCAATATCATAAACTTGGTTTAAATAACCTCTTAATGTATCTCTCTCAATAAAATGATTAATAAAAGATTCTACTATATTTAAACGTTCTTCAATTTTATCTTTATGGATTAAAGGTCTATCAATCCATTGTTTTAAACGACGTGCACCCATTGGTGTTTTTGTTTCATCCATTAACCATAATAACGTGCCTTTTTTCGATTTTAGCCTAATACTTTCTGTTAATTCTAAATTTCTTTTAGCGTAGTAATCCATTTTCATAAAATCAATCGCTGTATATGAAATGACTTCTTCAATATGAGACAAATCTCTTTTTTGAGTATGATGGATGTAATCTAAAAGTAATTGTGTCGATAAATGCATTTTTTGATTATCTAATTGATTAACATCATAATTAGCATCAGAAATATCAGTTCTAACTGTTATAGTTTCAGTCGTTAAATTAATTTGTTTTTTTAATTCCTCACCTATCTCATGATTAACTACAATTTCATTAGGATTGATGGTAATGATTTCATTTATTAAGGTACTCTCATCATTGAAATGCGTAGTTTTAAGCTCTCCTGTAGAGATATCACAATAGCTTAAGGCGTACGTGTTATCTTCCCAAATAAAACTAAGTATATAGTTATTTTGGTTTTCATCCATACCCCCTTGTTCCATTACAGTACCTGGAGTTACTATTCGGACTACTTCTCTTTTCACCATGCCTTTAGTCTGTTTTGGATCTTCCATTTGTTCGCAAATTGCTACTTTGTATCCATTACTAATCAACGTCTCGATATAACTATTAGCTGAATGATATGGAACGCCACACATTGGAATAGGATTTTCTTTTTTAGCATCCCTCTTAGTTAGAGTGATTTCTAAAACTCTAGAAGCCTCTTTAGCATCTTCAAAAAACATTTCATAAAAATCGCCTAATCTAAAAAATAATAAACAGTCTTGATATTGAGATTTGATTTTTAAATATTGTTGCATCATTGGAGTCGTATTCGACATATTTTCACAACCTAACTAAAGTATTTCTAATTTTATACGTACTATTAACTTGTATATTTTAACATAACTCATAATTACACGCTCGTCCTCATTACTAATGAAATTTCAAAAATTTATTCTCGATTGTACTTTGTATTTTATTTATTAATATATTTTTGGATAAAAAAATTACCATTTCAAAATAAAAGATACGAGAAATTGTAATTTCTATTAGCTTCATTTGAAATGATAATCTTTTTAAATAGATTTGATTTACTTCATCGAAAATTATTTTTGAAATTTATCGAGTAAACCTCTTTTTTTCAACATTATAAGTAAGAAATAACTAATGATTGCACCTATGAAACTTGACGCTATAAAAGCAAGCATCAAAGGTTTAACGAAAAAGTTTTGCATCCCTAGCATCCATGCTACAGGAATACACATTAAACTACCTATGATACCAGTACCAATAACTTCACCAACTGCAGCTATAAATATATGTTTTCTATACATATAAAATACGCTAGCTAATAACACACCAATCATACTTCCAGGGAATGCGAAGAAACTTCCTGTTCCGAAGAGAATTCTTATAATTGAAGATATTAATGCTTGTGCTAAACCGTACCATGGTCCAACGAAAATCGCACAAAGTACATTGATAAAATGTTGTACTGGTGCCGCTTTAATTGGGCCTAAAGGGATAACAATGATACTACTTAACACGACATTAATAGCTATTAATAATGCAGTAAGTGTAAGTTTTCGAGTGTTCATAGTATAATTCCTTTCCAATTTATAAGTCGTTATGTTCTTTTTTATTATAGTCGTTTAATCTTTTTTCCATAGTACTTATCATCATTTGTAAAAAATCATTAGTTTCATATTGAGCAGAGCGAAATTCTTCAACAATAGGTAATTCATTTATTTCATTTTCTAAATTATAAATTGTGTCTTCTGATTGTTCATAGGCATATTTTTTTCCGTAATTTTGAAAATTAACAGATTGTTTTTGTTGTTTTTTTAATTGATTCATTTTTGTTTTAATCGTATTGTTTTCATGAATCTGTTGTTCAATATTTTGATAGTTTTTAACGATTTCTAAATTGCTTATCTTATCTGAAAGTTGCTCTGCTTGTTTTAATATTTCTTCTTTACTATACATTTTAATTTGTCACCAATAAATTATCATTGAATCGTACGAAAGTACCATTTAAAGAATATTGTTTAGCTTCTTTAATTTTTACATCTACTAATTGTCCAATTGCTTCTTTAGGACCTTTAAAATTAACTAATTTATTTTTTTCAGTATATCCTGCTAAAACAGTATCATCTTTTTTACTAGTACCTTCACATAATACTGTGACTATTTGACCGTCATATTGTTTCATTGCTTCTTCAGAATATTGTCCTACTTTTTTATTTAAACGTTGTAAGCGATCTTTTTTAACTTCATTAGGCACGTTATCTTTCATTTTAGCAGCAGGTGTGCCATCTCTTTGTGAGTATAAATAAGTGTAAGCATGTTCGAATTTCACTTCATCGTATAATGATAAAGTTTCTTCAAATTGTTCTTCTGTTTCATTTGGATAACCAACAATGATATCTGTAGTTAATGCAACATTTGGAATAGCTTGTTTAATTCTTGAAACTAAGTCTAAATAACTTTCACGTGTATACTTACGTCCCATTATTTTTAAAACAGCATTATTTCCTGATTGTACTGGTAAATGAATATGGGGAACGATATTTCCTCCCTTAGCGATAACTTCAATCATACGATCAGTAAAGTCCCAAGGATGACTCGTAGTAAAGCGAACACGAGGAATATCTATTTTAGAAATGTCTTCTAATAAATCTCCTAAACCATAGTTCAATTCTTTTATATCTTTACCATAAGAGTTAACATTTTGTCCTAACAATGTAATTTCTTTATAACCATCACGTGCTAAACCACGTACTTCTTCAATAATATCTTCTGGACGGCGACTTCGCTCTTTACCTCTAGTAAATGGAACAATGCAATATGTACAGAATTTATCACAACCATACATGATATTTACCCATGCTTTTGTACTACCTTCACGTACTTTAGGTAGATTTTCAATGACATCGCCTTCTTTAGACCATACTTCAACGACCATTGCTTTAGATAAATACGCTTCTTCAAGAATTTCAGGTAACTTATGGATATTATGCGTTCCAAAAATCATATCTACGTTTTGATATGATTTTAAAATTTTATTTACCACTGATTCCTCTTGAGACATACAACCACATACACCAATTAAAGCTTCTGGTCTATTCTTTTTAAGGTGTTTTAAATTCCCTATTTCACTAAATACTTTATTTTCCGCATTTTCACGAATTGCACAAGTATTTATCAAAATAACGTCCGCTTCATTAATATCATCAGTTGCAGTATAATCTAATGCCTGTAGAATACCTGCCATAACTTCAGTATCATGAGCGTTCATTTGACATCCATATGTTTTAATTAGAAATGTACGTCCTTTTCCCATTCCTTTGTATTTCTCTTCTATATGAAAGTCGCGATTATAATTTACATCTTGTTTTCCACGTTTACGCGCTTCTTTAAGACTAGGTGGCTGATAAACTTGTTCAAAATATTTACTATAATCCTTTTCTGCTTTTTTATTACGTTCATCTAAAATATTTATCGTACCAGCTTTTCTTTGTTCTTCATTCACTTTAAAATATCCTTTCTATATGCCCTAATATCATTAGTACATTATATTAAAATTAATCATAAAGTGCAAAAAGAGTTCAAAAAAATTCATAAAATAGTAACGTTTATTAAAACAGAGGAGTCTTAAAATTCATTAATATCAGATCTCTAAAATTCCGACAAATAATGAATTATGCTATTTAAAATAAAGAAAGCCAAGACACTTAATATGTCTTGGTTTCAATCACAATCTTTATGCTTCGTCATATTTACCAGTTAATGTTTCAATTGAGATGCCCTCGGGTACATGATAAAACTTCACTTGACTAATAATACTTGGACATTCTAATTCAACCATTCGTTCATTTAATTTTTGAATTAAAATTAAACATTCACTCATTTCTCCTTGAACCGTTGTTTCAAGTGGTCCTACTCGGAAATGTAAACCAGATTCACCTATAATTTTAATAGCTTCATCTACATATGGAATTACATCTTCATTATTTGGTGTTTTGGGTACAATTTGTATACTCATTAAAGTATCTTGCATTAATCATTCACCTCTATCAATTGTATTCATATTTATTTTAGCACTCTTATTCTTAAATAAACTATTTAATTTACATTTTCAATTGCTTTATTAATAGCTTTTGCTATATCATACATTAAATCATCCCAATTAGATTGATCACGTCTGCTTTTGAAATTACTTTTTCTATTTTTAAATAAAGACTTTCTTAATTTTGAAGAAAGTTCAATCTGCACACCGGCCCCTTTTGTCGTACGATTTACAATGTTGTTATCTTGAGCGCCAGCCATATTACTCGGTGCAGCTTGAATTTCTATACCGATGTCTGCCAATCCTCTACCAATAGTCTCTTTAAGTTCAATATTTTTCCCACCTATGTATGCAATACTTTCATCACCAACACAACCATGTATTGTTATAGCTATATCACTATTATTTACGAGATTCAATGCAATTTCATTATCATAGTGAATTGAAGTAACATGTAACTCATTGTTTCCCTTACTTCTTATTCCATTGAAAGCAAAATAATTATATTGACCTTGCTCAGCAATGACACATGCTAATTCTGAGGTTGCTGGTTCAATTCCACCTCCATGTATAGCTAGTATAGTCACATTACTTCTTAAATCATTACTTATAATTTCCCAATCTTCATTTTCTTTTGTTTGTTTTTCTAATTCTGTCATTGATTTATATTTGTCCATAGAAACCCCACTTTTTAATAATATATTTAAGGTCTTCCCTTTAAATTTAGTATAAAAAGTAGTTTTACTAATTTTTAATAAAACTTACTTATGGTTAAAATTTTTTATTTTCATTTAATAATAAAAAACTCATACTTAAATTTAACTAATTTAAGTATGAGTAACTATTATTATACGAATTGTGCTGTTAATTTATTGAAATCTTCTTCTGAAATATGGATATCTCTTTTAGATAATGCACTTTCTTCTAGTTCCTCAATTTGAGATTCATATGACGGTGTTTCCGTATCTTGATAAACAATGCCTTTAACTAAAGATTCGTGATCTATTACTGTTTTCATAGCTAATTGTTTATCCGTTGGATCGTATCCTTCAATATCATCTAAACTAGTTAAATGTTCTTTAAACCAGTCATACGTATTGATTTTATTATATGTTACGCATGGTGAGAACACATTTACGAAAGAGAAACCATCATGGTTTATAGCATCTTCAATTAATTTTGTTAATGCTTTAATATCACTTGAGAATCCTTGTGCTACAAATGTCGCACCTGAAGATAAAGCCAATTCTAATGGTGCAACATTTTTTTCGATATTACCTTTAGGCGTAGATTTAGTTACAAAGCCAACTGCTGAAGAAGGAGAAGTTTGACCTTTTGTTAATCCGTAAATTTGATTATCCATAACAATATAAGTCATGTTCATATTACGGCGTAAAGCGTGAATAGTATGTCCCATACCAATTGCATAACCGTCTCCGTCCCCACCTGAAGCAATAACTGTTAAATCTTTATTAGCCATTTTAACACCTTGAGCTAGTGGTAAAGCACGTCCATGAATACCATGAACACCATATGAATTAATATAACCTGATAAACGACCTGAACAACCTATACCTGTAATAATTGCTACTTCTTCTGGTTCAAGTCCTACATTCGCTGCTGCTTTTTGAATTGCTGCTTGAACAGAGAAATCTCCACAACCTGGGCACCAATTTGGCTTAACATTATTTCGGAAATCTTTAAATGTAGCCAATTAAACCAACTCCTTAATTTCTTTAGCTATTACTAAACCTTTTTCTTCAATTTCATGAGGTAAGAATGGTGTACCATCATATTTAGTTTGGTTGATTAATTTACTTTGAACATTCGTGTTCATTTTAATAATATTTGCTAATTGTCCTTGATAATTATGTTCTGCGATAATTACTTTTGAAGCTTTATCAATAGCATTTTGAATCATTTCTACCGGTAGAGGGTGCAATTGACGAATTTGCATCGTATTTACTTTGATACCTTTTTCATTTAAACGTTTCGTACCTTCTTGGATTGCACCTTTACTTGAAATGAAACCAATATATAATATATCTGCTTCCTCATGTGTTTCATTTAACTCAACAGGATTTTTAATTAATATATCAGCTGTTTTACGCATACGTTTTTCCATTTGTTGACGTCTGTTTTCAGCTGCTTCACTAGTTTTACCTTCTTCATTATGCTCAACGCCAGTAACATGGTGAATACCACCTTTAACTCCCGGTATCGGTCTTGGAGATATGCCATTACCTGTTAATGCATAACGTCTAAAGTATTGTTTATCATCCTCTTCACGTTCTATATCAGATTGTAATAATTCTCCACGTTTAATTTGGATTTTATTATAATCAAGATTTTTAACAGTTTGCTTACCTAAAGATAATTGTAAATCACTTAATACAATAACTGGACATTGATATTCTTCAGCTAAATTGAAAGCTTCCATTGTTAAATAGAATGCATCTTCTGCATCAGTTGGCGCTACGACAATTTTAGGAATATCACCATGCGTACCATATATCATTTGCATTAAATCTGATTGTTCTTGTTTCGTAGGTAATCCTGTTGAAGGACCTCCACGTTGTGTATTAATAATAACCAATGGCGTTTCAGTCATCCCTGATAAACCAATTGCTTCCATCATTAATGATAAGCCTGGTCCAGCACTAGCTGTAAATGCTCTTACGCCAGCATAGTTGGCTCCAATAGCCATATTAGCTGCTGCAATTTCGTCTTCAGTTTGAACAACTGTGCCACCAACTTTTGGAACGTTTGCAATCATGTATTCCATTATTTCTGAAGCAGGTGTAATTGGATAAGCTGCCATAAATCTTGATCCTGCTGAGATGGCACCTAATCCAATTGCATCATTACCAATCATATATAAATGTGGCGCTTCATTATTTGCTTCTAATGTGAAGTCACCTTTCACCTCAGATAATTGCTCTTTCATTAAGTTATATCCTTGGTTTAATGCTTCAATATTCATTTCAACGACTTTATCGCCTTTTTTACTAAACATATTAGTAATAAGTTCTTCAAAAGTATTCGTTTCTAAATCCATAATTGCACATGTAGCACCAACTGCTACCATGTTTTTCATAAGGGCTGTGCCTAATTCTTTAGCGGTGCTCGTAAAAGGTAATTCAATTAATTGAGCACGACAATCTTCTGGTTTATTAGGTTTTGCTTTAGTATCTGCAATAATAATGCTATCTTCACGCATTTCATGATGATTTAATTCAATTGTTTCTTGATCAAATGCTACTAATATATCTAAATCATCACTAATCGCATGAACCGGATCGGTAGAGACTCTAATTTTATTATTGGTATGACCACCTTTAATACGACTAGAAAAATGTCTGTATCCATATAAATAATAGCCTTTACGATTCATTGCTGTGGCGAATATTTCACCTGTTGATTCAATACCTTCACCTTGTTGTCCGCCCACTTTCCATGATATTTGTGATTTCATATCATATGCCTCCTGTGGAAATAATTCATATTAAATGATAACAAAAATAACCACCGTCTTACTATGTCAACAGTGGCATTTGATTAAATTCATACTAATGGACTATATGTTAAATCCATTTTTAATAAAACGTTTTAAATATACTATATTATTTATTAAAAGGATGATCGTCATTGATTAAAATTCTTTCAATATGTTTTGTTCTACCATTTTTATCTAAATCAATAATAACACCTGAAAGGACACTTCTACCATCATTTGGCACTACATGTCTTTGTGGCAAACTTGTAATAAAGCGTTCAATTACTTCATCGCGATTGATCCCTAGAATACCATCATAGAATCCTGTCATCCCTACATCAGTGATATAACCAGTACCTTGTGGCAAAATACGATCATCAGATGTTTGTATATGCGTATGCGTACCAACTACAGCACTTACTCTTCCATCTAAATACCATCCCATAGCATTTTTTTCCGATGTCGTTTCAGCGTGAAAATCCACAAAGATATAATCTGTTTCCTTTTTAGCTTCTTCAATCAATTGATCTGCTTTTTTAAATGGATCATCAATATCTTGCATAAATGAACGACCCTGTAAATTAATAATCGCTAATTTAATATCATTAATTTGAATAAAACGCATTCCCACTCCAGGAGCTTCGCTTGGAAAATTCGCGGGACGAACCATTCTTTTAGCATCATCAATAAAGTCATAAATTTCACGTTGTCCATATGTATGATTACCCATTGTCATAAAATCTACGCCTTCTCTTAAAAGCTGTTTGTATATTTTTTCTGTTAAACCTTTGCCATGAGCCGCATTTTCTGCGTTTACAATACTTACTGTTGGTTTATACGCTTGTTTAATTTTGGGCAAATACTCACTAATAGCGTTTCTACCAATTTTACCAACTATATCCCCAATAAATAATATTCTCATTAAATGTTCATCCTCTCATAAAAACAGTTTAATTCAAAAAAGTATAGATTTAAAGAGATGATTTATATTCAATCCATACCTATACTTCACTTTACTTTAGCATGTATATAACATATGATAATATTAAATTTATAAAAACAATAGGAGTTGTAATAATTATATGTCAATTAATATTGATCCTGAAAAATTTGCAGAATTAGTAGTTACATCTAATCCATCAAAATCTGAGGATGCTGAAGATATTGCTAAAGAAAGTTTAGAATTATACATTAACGCTTATCGTTTAGCAGAAAGATATTCAAATATCGCTACAAATTGTTACGATACAGCCGAAATAATTACTGAATTAAGAAAAGCTGATTTACAACTAAAAAAATAAATAATATTTTAAAAGCTAGAAGTTAAAGTGAGAAAATATAACTTTTTGACTTCTAGCTTATTTTTATATTTAAAAATCATACTTAAAAATATAACATTCATTTCAATCATTCATTATGTTATAAAGTAAAAAAACAGACCCAATAAATTAGGTCTGTTAAAAATTATTTCGCATACTCAACTGCTCTTGTTTCTCTTACAACTGTCACTTTGATGTGACCAGGATATTGTAATTCTTCTTCGATTTGATTTTTAATGTCTCGCGCCAATCGATATGACTTCAAGTCATCAATTTCATCAGGTGATACAATTACTCTGATTTCTCTACCCGCTTGAATAGCAAATGCTTTTTCTACACCATCGTAACTTTCAGACAATGTTTCTAAACGTTCAAGTCTACGGATATAGTTCTCAAGTGTTTCTTTACGGGCGCCTGGTCTTGCTGCAGAAAGTGCATCAGCTGCAGCTACTAGTATTGAAATGATTGATGTTGGCTCTACGTCACCATGATGGGAATGTATAGCATTAATTACTGTATCATTCTCATCATATTTTTTTGCTAATTCTACGCCGATTTCAACGTGACTACCTTCAACTTCGTGGTCAATGGCTTTACCAACATCATGAAGTAAGCCAGCACGTTTAGCTAAATTAACATCTTCTCCTAATTCTGCTGCTAGCATTCCTGATAAATGCGCAACCTCTATAGAATGTTTTAAAACATTTTGACCATAGCTAGTACGATAGTTAAGACGACCTAATACTTTGACTAAATCAGGGTGCATGTTATGAACATTAATTTCAAATGTAGCTTGTTCACCAGCATCTCTAATAATATCGTCGACTTCTTTTCTAGCTTTATCAACCATTTCCTCAATACGGCCTGGATGGATACGACCATCAGACACCAAGTTAACTAATGCAGTCCTAGCGATTTCACGTCTAATTGGATCAAATCCAGATAAGATAACCGCTTCGGGTGTATCATCGATGATTAAATCGATACCTGTTAATGTTTCTAAAGTTCGAATATTTCTACCTTCTCTACCGATGATACGGCCTTTCATTTCATCATTCGGTAAATTTACAACAGACACTGTTGATTCTGTAGTATGATCAGCAGCTAATCTTTGAACGGTAGTAGCTAATAGTTCTTTCGCTTTTTTATCAACTTTTTCTTTTGCTTCTTTTTCTTTTTCTTTAACAAGTACTGCAATATCTTGTGACAGTTCTTCTTCTACTCTATGAAGTTGTTCATTAACAGCTTCTTCTTGAGTGAGACCGGAGATGCGTTCTAATTCTTGTTCATGCTTCATTATTAACGTTTGAACACTACTCTCTTTTGCATCTACTTGTTGTTGTCTTTCTTCAAGTTTAGATTCTTTTTGTTCTAAAATCTCATCCTTTTTATCTAAAAGATCAGATTTTCGATCTAAATTTTCCTCTTTTTGAAGAAGTCGGGCTTCTTGTTTTTGAAGCTCACCACGTCTTTCACGTAGTTCAGTTTCAGTTTGTTCTCTTATAATTTGATTTTCTTCTTTTGCCTCTAATAATTTTTCTTTTTTGATATTTTCGGCCTCTTTTTGACTATGCCTAATAATATCTTCAGCAGTTTGTCTAGCTTGTAGTTGCTTTTGATGCAATATATTTCGGGCTACAATATACCCTACAACAACCCCTAGAATAATCCCCAGCAAAATGAGTAAGAGGTCTAATAAATTCACATAAACACCTCCTTTTTCTAGGTATTTGCTTTGTATATCAAAATCTTTATGATTTTATAAGTTGTATAATAATTATACATATTAATTGTACGTTTATAAAGTTGGTAGTGTCAAGATATGAAATTGCACTGATAATTCAATTTACATATATCATATTTTACGTAATTCAAAAAACAAAGTAGGTGAAACTTCTCTTTCACCTACTTATTGATATACGACTATAGACAAGGTCTTTCATACTTTGTCATTTTATGCGTGACTACGTTATTTACATATAGTAAATTTCTGAAGTATCGACAAACTAATAATATTATTCTTCGTCAAATAAAGATTGAGGTTTTTCTTCTTCTTTTTCTTCAACATCACCGTCAAAAATACCAAGTTTTTCACGTAATTTTCGATCAATTTCTTCTTTTATTTGAGGATTTTCTTTAAGGTAAGTTTTAACGTTTTCTTTACCTTGACCCATTCTTTCTCCATTATATGAGTACCATGCACCTGATTTATCAACGATTTCATTCTCAACACCAAGATCGATTAATTCGCCTTCTTTAGAAATACCTTGACCATACATTATGTCTACTTCCGCTACTCTGAATGGAGGTGCCACTTTATTTTTAACAATTTTAATTTTAGTTCTATTACCAACAATTTCTTGCCCTTGTTTTAATTGTTCAGCACGGCGTACTTCTAAACGAACAGAACTATAGAATTTTAATGCTCTACCACCAGGCGTAGTTTCTGGATTACCAAACATTACGCCAACTTTTTCACGAATTTGGTTAATAAATATTGCAGTAGTATTAGATTTAGAAATTGCACCTGAAAGTTTACGTAATGCTTGTGACATTAAACGAGCTTGTAAACCTACGTGAGTATCGCCCATTTCTCCTTCAATTTCTGCTTTTGGCGTTAAAGCTGCTACAGAGTCGACTACTACGATATCCACTGCGCCACTTCTCACAAATGCTTCTGCAATTTCTAGACCCTGTTCACCATGGTCTGGTTGAGATAAATATAAGTTATCAATATCTACACCTAAAGCTTCTGCGTACACAGGATCAAGCGCGTGTTCAGCATCAATAAATGCAGCTACGCCTCCATTTTTTTGTACTTCAGCAATAGCATGTAAAGCAACTGTAGTTTTACCTGAACTTTCAGGACCATAAATTTCAATGATTCTTCCTTTAGGATACCCTCCGACACCTAAAGCGTTATCTAAAGTAACTGAGCCAGTTGAAGTGCTTGAAACACGACGACCTTTATTATCGCCTAATTTCATAACAGCACCTTTACCAAAGGATTTTTCCATATTTTTAATAACTGTATCTAAAGCTTTTTGACGTTCATTATCCAAAGCGAAACCTCCTAAATGAGATAGTTATATGTTTAGACTGTAGATAAACCCTTTCACTCATCGTTATCTTATCCGTGCGTAGTTCATTTACTCGTTGCAAATTCCTGTCGTTACGCATTTCACTACTTCGATTGACAAAGGTTTTCTTTCAGTCTTTATATTTTAAATTACTTTATCGACAACCTTAGTTATCTATTTAACATCTTATATAATACTATACCTTCTATTAGATTTTATTACAAGTATTTTGCGAATATTTGTTCGTATTTTTTAAAATTAAAAGTTCTAAAATCGAACAAACGTACTCAAAAAATTGAATTTTGTTGGAATAACGTATTAACTAAACCAATTTAGTATTCTTATTAATGCATAATTTTGACTTCTGTTTTGTAAAAGATTTCTTTTCTGTGGCATTTTAAATGTATCTATTTTAAAATCACCATTTCTATGCATTCCTAAGACAACATACTCATTTTCATGTAATAAAGCTATACCCACTTCTGTTTTATATAAATCTTTAACATATTGTGTTGCTTCTTTTACTTTTTCTTCGATATTATTATTCTCATTAAGGAATACTTCATTATCAGGTAGTAATCCTTTTAGAATATTTTTATTATCATAATTTTTTAAACGCGTATAGATAGCGCCATTTGTTACGCCATCATATATACTAAATGTTTCTGTCATTGTCTTCATTACTGACTGCTCAATTACAATATCGTCAGACCCATAATAATATTCTCCTATACGGTTTAATATTTCCTTTTTCACAGGCGCTATAAGTTGCTGACATTCATCTTTTGTATCAGCATTTGCAGTTAATCTTATATATACTTCATGTGTACCAGCTAATGGTGCAATAGTAGGGTTAGACTGTTCATCAATCAAATCCATTAATACTGTTTCAACTTTTGATTCCCCAATGCCGGCAAATCTTAATTGTTCTGAAAAGATGACTTTATCGTCATCCATTAAATAAGGAAGCAATTCATTTTTAGCCATAGGTTGCATTTCACGAGGTGGACCAGGTAATAATACTACTTTCTTATCATCTTTTTCTACTAGCATACCTGGTGCCATACCATAATTATTTTTTAATACTTTAGAACCTTCAATAACTAAAGCTTGTTGCTTATTATTAGGCGTCATTTCTTGTCCTTGCTCTTTAAAATATTGTTCAATATATTCTAAAGCATCATTATCCGTTACAAGTGATTTACCTAATACTTTAGCTACTGTATGTTTAGTTAAATCATCTTTAGTGGGTCCTAAGCCACCTGTTAGTACCAATGTATCAAATCGTCTCAAACCTTCTTTAATTATATATTCAAGTCTTTGAGGATTATCTCCAATAACTGTATGTTCAACTACGCTTTTTCCAATGCTGTTAAACAATTTAGATAGGTATTGACCATTAGTATTAGCTATTTGACCTAATAATAATTCTGAACCTACTGCAATGATTGAAATATTCATTTATGACTCCCCTTATACTATTTGTTCATGTATAACATATATATTATAAACATCTTAATCTATTTATTCTAAAATTAGGCTTATGAATAATAAAAACCAAGAATATGAATAAGAAAAGATTTTCTTCTTATTATTCTTGGTTAATAATTTCACTATTTTATTGTTTAAAAACATCTCTACCTTTATAGAAGTATTCAATACCAGATAAAATTGTAAAGAATACACCAATATAAAGTAAGACTTGACCAATTGGGAATCCAATCCAATGTACAAATAAGTCCCCTAGTAAAATCCATATAATAGCAACCATCGTTACTGCAGTTTTGATCTTACCTAATTGGCCTGCTGCACTAACAAAACCTTGTTCTATTTGTAATAAACGTAAGCCAGTAACTGCAAATTCTCGAGCTATAATAATGATAGCTACTACTGAATTTGTTAAGTCCATTTGGACCATAACGATTAGTGCACTTGAAACTAATAACTTATCTGCTAAAGGATCTAAAAATTTCCCCATATTAGTAACTAATTGCCACTTTCTAGCCAAATAGCCATCTAAAAAATCACTTAGTGACGCTAAAATAAAAACAATAGCGGCAATAAGTTGTTCTATTCGAATTTCATATCCACCTAAAATTGATACATTGCCAAATCCAAAGTTAACTAGAGCAAATAATATAAATACAGGGATGAGAATTACTCTAAAAACTGTAATTTGATTTGGTATATTCATGTTAAAGCCTCATTTCTAAATTTATCTCTTTTAATTATAATATTAACACCGCTAAAACCCAAAGAACGAAAGTAATCAGAATGATCCCACCCATTATAACTGCAAGTTGCAACGGTTCTTTATTTTTAGTGCGATAATCTGGCGCATCATTATTACGATAGCGATAAAGGAGGTCATCTAATTGATTCTGACTGCTCGGAATTTCACTTTTATGCGCTGAAATAAGTTGATTCGCATCTATATTCACAACACTAGCATAACGTTTGATAAATCCTTCTGCATAATCCACTTTAGCTAATCGATTGAAATGGTTTCCTTCAATAAGCTTTAATGTATCACGTTTGATTTGTGTACGATCCTCAAGTTCAGCTAAAGTCATTCCTAGTCTTTCTCTTCTACCTTTTAAAGTTTCACCAATTGTTCTCACTTTCAAAAGCCTCCACACTTACTATTCAAAAAATCCAAAACCTTCGCCAAATGTATCTTCACCAAAATCTAATGTATTTTTACTTTTAACAGTTTGTTGTTTCATATGTTCATATTGTATTTCTTGATTTTCATTTTCACGTAATTCAATAATATAATCAAAATCATCCATACTATAATTACATGATTCTGCAAATAAATCTGGATGTTCCACCACTTTAATTGACGGTAATTCCATTACTTCTTTTACTAATTCTTGATGTTTAGGATTAGTTTCTCTAGCCGTAACTGCGCCATCAATAATATAAACATGATTTCCTTCATATTCACCTTTAATAAGCGAACTACGTACAGTTTGCTTAATTAAAGTAGAGCTAATAAATAACCAACGTTTGTGCGCACATACACTTCCTGCCACAATTGATTCAGTTTTACCCACGCGTGGCATACCTCTGATACCAATTAATTTATGCCCTTCTTCTTTGAAAAGTTCGGCTAAAAAATCTACAAGTAAGCCTAAATCTTCACGTTCAAAACGAAATGTTTTCTTATCATCTGCATCTTGTTCGATATATCTACCATGACGTACTGCTAGTCGATCTCGCAATTCAGGCAATCGTAATTTAGTGATTTCTATTTCATTAAGCTCTTTAATGATATGCTCAAAGCGTTTAACCTTTTCAAGATTATCCGTTTTAATTAATAAACCACGGCGCCCTCGGTCTACACCATTAATTGTGACAATGCTAATACCTAACATGCCAAGTAAACTTGAAACATCCCCTAATAAACCAGCACGATTTATAGTTATCTCATATTCAAGGTACCATTCTTTTTTTTCGGCAATCGTCATCTACATCCGCCCCTTGTTTAAATATCAATTTAGCATCAGCATGCATTCTTAAAATGATATTCATATTATATCATTTATTTACGTAATGCTAATTAATAATTTAATCTTGTAACCCTGAATTTATAAATACCATGCGCCATTCACTTTTTGAATGGTACCTGTCACACTTTGAGAAAATGGATGCCACAAATAAGCACACGTATGCGCTACCTCTTCAGGCGTCACCATTCGTTGTTGCGGTAGTTCTGCTAAAATGACTTCTTTTTCATCATTGCTAAATGTTTGGGACATATTACCTGAGACAAATCCTGGGGTCACAGCATTCACCGTCACACTTGTCATTGCTAATTCTTGACTCAACGCTTTAACAAAACCAATTTGAGCACTTTTCATTGCAGAATAAATGGTTTCCATACTTGCACCAGTTTCTCCCCAAATAGAAGAGATTACGATAATTCTCCCACTAGGACTTTGACGCAACATATCTACAAAGTAACGACAACATCTTATAAATTGTTTGACATGAATGTTATAACTTTGATCGATATCATCATCAGTCATATCCTGAATCATGCCATATAAAGCTGTACCAGCACTATATACTAAGCAATCTAAATGTTGTATATGACCAAAGATTTGTTCTAATTCAATATCTTTCTTCAAGTCCGTTTGGATAAATTCAACCGCTTCATTTTGATATTTTTCTTTTAAAATGGATACATTCGTATGATGATATTGCACAACAACTTCAAAGTTATCTTTCAATAGTCGTTCTACAATAGCAGTGCCTATACTACCAGATCCGCCTAACACTAAAGCTTTCATTATTGCTTAATCTCCAAGCGGCTATCTACTAAATTGTCTAAGTTTAAATATTGATTTGCCGTTTCATTAATACTATCAAGTGTTATATTTTCAACAATATCTAACATATCAAATACACTTACACCTTCGAAGTATAATTTCGCGTATTGATTCGCAATATATTCTGGAGAGTTTAAACTTGAAATAAATTCACCAATAAATTGTTTTTTCAATAATTCAAATGCCTCAGTATCAGTGAGCGCCCCTTTACGTTGTTTCAACTCATTTAAGAGAACTTCTTTTAACTTGTCAGGATGTTGAGTTGCACTTGTAATAATTGAAAAACTGTATGTAGATTCTAATACAAATTGATAACCGAATGTTTCATCAATTAAATCATTATTCAATAAATCTTGATAAAATTCCGTTTCCTCACCGAAGACTAATTCAAAGAATAAAGTCATTTCTAAATCGCGTTGTACATATTTTTCAGGTGTTTCATTTAGAGGTTGATTTTTAAAACCTAACATCAATCTTGGTGATTGCAACTTCATTTCTTCAGTAACATAAGGTGTTATCACATTGACTGGTTCATCAATAGGGCCTCTTTGAATACTCGGTTGATTCGTTTTATGACGTTTATTTTCATGCGTTTCAACTACTTCACGGATATGCTCAGGATCGACATCTCCAACTACGAATAACACCATATTTGAAGGGTGATAGAACGTTTCATAACATAAATATAAATCATCTTTTGTAATGTCATAAATACTTTCCACACTACCAGCAATATCCACTCTAATTGGATGATTTTGGTACATGGCGCGTAACGTATTAAACATAATCTTATAGCCCGGTTGTTCTTGATACATCTTGATTTCTTCAGCTATAATTCCTTTTTCTTTATCCACTGTTTCTTTTGAAAAGTAAGGCGTCTCTACCATTTCAAGTAAACGTTTAATATTACTATCAACATTATCTGTAGCGCTAAATAAATAACTTGTACGATCAAAGCTAGTGAAAGCATTTACTTGAGCATTGTCTTCTGCAAATGTAGTAAATAAATCCTCATCTTCATCTTTTTCAAATAATTTATGTTCTAAAAAGTGAGCAACACCATCTGGCACAGTCACAAATTCATCACTTTGATGAGGTTTAAATGTGCTATCTAATGAGCCAAACTGAGTAGTATATGTAACGAAGGTTTTTTGAAAACCTTTTTTCGGAATCACAAATAAACGTAAACCATTCTCTAGTTCATGTTCAAAGACATGCTCATCAATAAGTTCATAATATTTATTTTTCATCAGTTTGACCTCCTTTTCCTTTTGTAAGCACATAAATAGTATCAAGTAAGGCTTTATTAGCCATTTCAATGACATCTTCTCTCGTCACATTCATGATAGCTTGAATATACTCTTCATCAGTTTGTGTTTCTTCAAGAAGTAATTGGTTTTGCATTACCTCAATAATACTTTTAGGTCTATCTGCAATTTCTTGACGTTGTGAAACAATAATCTTTTTAGCAAGTGCTAATTTACTATCTTCAAATTCACCATTTTTAAATTTCTCGAATTCTTGTAAAATCGTTTCTTTAGCGATTTCATATTTATCAACCGATACGCCACTTAACACAAATAAATAGCCATTTTTACCATCTAATTGTGAATGGATTGAATAAGCTAAACTTTGTTTTTCACGCACTTCACTGAATAATACAGATGAGGGATCCCCACCAAACATTGTGTTTAAAACGACAAGCGCATAATAATCTTTAGCACCGAAATGTGTAGGAAAACGATAACCAATGTTGAGCTTAGCTTGGTCTACTTCATCCTCTTCAATAATGAATTGAGGTCCTGCTTGATTGTAATTCAATTCAGGCACAGCTGATTTTTGAAGTACAAAAGGTTTTATATCGAATTTTTTCTTAATTAATCGATTTACTTCAGATTCATCTACATTTCCTACGACATATACTGAACAGTCGTCATTATTGATCATAGATTGATATGTATCGTATAAATTTTCTGGTGAAATTTTCGCTATGTTCTCAATTTGACCTGTTGCTAAGTAGCGATAAGGTTCATCTTTGAACATATGTTTTAGCAAATTTAAAAATGAATATTGTGCTTTATTATCTATGAGTGACTCGATTTTTTTAGTTAATAAAGATTTTTCTTGCGCAACAAAAGTAGAGTTAAATGCATTATTTTCAATAAGAGGATGGGCAATTACTTCTTGTAGTAGATTTAATCCTTTTTCAAATAACGGTGTATCATCTCTAAGATAACGTTCATTGACTATTTCCAAAGAGATAGTAATCACGTGTTTATCTTTAAATTTTGAAACAAAACTATTGATATAAGCACCATATAATTCTGATAATTCTTTATTCAATGCTTTATCAGTTGGCCATTGTTTAGTAGCACGAACTAATACTTTACTTAATAGTGCCCTTGCTGTGATTGTATGATAATCAAGTGGTGCCATAAATTTAAAAGTAATCATCGTTGTTTTAAATTTTTCAGTAGGTAATATATTAATGTGTTGAGCCTTATGATTTACTTGCGATTCCAATGTAACGTCTCACTCCTTATTAAGTTTTAAAGTTTTGTGCGCGTTAGTTTAAATTTAACTAAACTACTTTTGACATAATTTAATGAATATAAGATGGGTTTACCCGTTTCATCATAATGTACAACCTTCAATAACATTAAACCTTCATGTGGAGAAGCGTTTAAGATTTCGGATATATGTGGCTCATAGCTAATCGCTTCAACTTCAGTTTCTGCAGATGCCACTTTATGACCTGTATTTGTTTCTATTGCTTTAAGCATAGAGCCATCACTTATTTGATAATCTGTGCAAGTCAAATAACTTTCAGCAATTTTATCTAAGCAGTATATCACTGGTTGATGATTAGCAGTACGTAATCGTTCAATAATGGTAATAGGCTGCTTATCTTCAATTCCTAACATTTGTGCATCTAATATTGAAGCTGGTTGTTGTTCTAAACTTAAATATTCAGTTCTTGATTGATAACCTGCTTTTTCAATCATGTCACTAATGCTAAATAATTTATTTAATGGATAAAAGAAAGGGTGTAAATCTTTAACACTTGGTCCCTCTTCAAAGTTATCTGTTAAGACTTGCTCTGTAATAAGTTCGCCAATTGCGTCATAGACATCATCTGTTTTGACATTCACTTCTCTAGCAATTTCTAAATTGCTAGGAAGTTTGTCACCAGGTTTTAAAGATTGATTGTTTATCTGTCTAAATATATGCTCTTTTACTTTAAAAACTGAGTTTAATTCGGTCATTTTTACACCTCTTCATCATCTAAATCTATTAAAACTTGTCTTGGTTTACTGCCCTTTTGAGGACCGATTACTTGATTGCGTTCTAAATCATCCATTAATCTTGATGCTCTATTGTAGCCAATTCTAAATTGTCTTTGTAATAAAGATGTACTTGCTTTTTGTTTTTCTACTACAAATAGATAAGCTTCATCGTATAATGAATCTTCACTTTTCATTTCTGATTTATCTACAGGTGCATCGGGTTCCATTTCTTTCACATAGTTAGCTTTTTGTTGTTCTACAACATAATTTACTACATCTTGAACTTCTTGGTCACTTAAAAATGCCCCTTGAACACGCGTTTGAGAAGATTCTCCGTTACCAACATACAACATATCACCTTTACCGAGTAACTTTTCAGCGCCTCCAGAACCTATAATTGTTCTTGAGTCTGTCTGAGAACTTACAGCAAATGCAATTCGTGATGGGATATTATTCTTGATAATACCTGTAATGACGTCTACAGATGGTCTTTGTGTAGCAACAATCAAATGAATCCCTGCTGCACGTGCCATTTGTGTAATACGTTGAATAGCGTTTTCCACTTCTTTACCTGCTACCATCATTAAGTCAGCTAACTCATCGACAATAACAACGATATAAGGTAATTCAGCTTGTTTCTCCTCTAATTCTTCATTTTGACGACGTAAGAACTGATTATATCCTTCAATATTTCGTGTTGATGAGTGTTGGAATAAATCATAGCGACGTTCCATTTCAGCTACAACTTTCTCTAAAGCTTGAGATGCTTTATGAGGATTTGTAACTACTGGTATTAATAAATGTGGCACGCCATTATATACATTTAATTCTACCATTTTAGGATCGATTAACATAAGTTTGACTTCATGTGGCTTAGCATTTAATAAAATACTAGTAATAATGCCATTAATACATACTGATTTACCACTTCCTGTAGAACCTGCAACTAATAAATGAGGCATTTCATTTAATTGAATCGTCATTGGTTCTCCAGATATATCTCGACCTAATCCAACTTCTAATTTATTTTGTGCTGGGAATTTAGACTCTAATACTTCTTTTAACGTAACTAATGAAATTTTATCATTTGGCACTTCAATTCCTACTGCTGAACGTCCTGGGATTGGAGCTTCAATTCGCACATCTTTTGCAGCTAATGCAAGAGCAATATCATTATGTAAATTGACGATTTTACTCACTTTTACACCTTGAGCTGGCTGAATTTCATATTGAGTAACGGCAGGACCAATTTTAATTTGAGTCACTTTCGCATTGACACCAAAATTTTTCATAGTAGATTCCAGAATTTGTCCTTTTCTTTGTACTTCCGCTCTAGATGTCGCTTTCTGTTTAGCCGGCTGTTTTAACAATGATAAAGGAGGAATGTGGTAAGCAACATTCGCAACTTCTCCTGCTTCTGAAATAGACCCACCCGTTTGATTACTGTCTTCTGACGAAGTGTCTTGTTGTAGTTTAGAAGGCTTAGGTTCAGTTGATTTTGGTGCTCGTTCAGAAGGTGTTTCTTCATCAAAGTCGAAGCGACGTTTTTTTCTTTTTTTAGATGCCGGTTTCTCTTCTGAATTATCGTTATGCCCATAAATCGGAATATCTTCAGGCGGTGCTTCTACTTCTGGGAAATCACTAACGTCAGTAATTTCTCTTTCTCGTTGTAAACGTTCCTCTTCATTTTGCTCTTTTTGTAATTGTCGCTCTCGTGCTTTTTCTTCTTTTTCACGTGCACGTTCTTCTTTTTTAATCTTATTTTGCTCTCTTTTTTCTTTAAAATTAGACGATGCACTTGAACTTGATGATTTCATCTTTTCAAGAGATAATTTAGCAACATCTCTATGACGTAACTTCATTAGTAAAATAATACTTGATGCTAGTAATAATAAAGTAATAATAATAACACCAGCAATAGAAATTAGTGGCACAAATACTTTTAGTAAATAAAAACCAATTAACCCTCCCCCAAAATTTGGGAAATGTGTATGATTATAAGCTTTATATACATAAGAGAGAACCGGTTCACGCTCCGCAACTGTGCCTTTAGATATATGATATATAATTTGTGCAAAGATTAATAATACAAATTGTAAAAGAATTAAGCCTATCGTACGGCGTGATCTAGGAAAACGTTTTTGCATAGCAATATAGATTGTAATTAAACTTACTAAAATATATGTTAGATAGCGACTCACACCAAATAAGTAATTAAAAAAGCTATCAATCATTCGTCCAACAATGCCGAGTTGAAACATGCCTAATACTGATAAAATGACAACTACAATTGCTATGACATATCTTAAGGAACTATCCTTTTTTTGAGGCTTTTTCTTTTTAGTATTGCGTGCCCTTGTAGAAGTCCCTTTTTTTCTGGTAGTTGTTTTTTTCTTAGTTTGTGGCAAATTTGTACACCTTCTTTTATTTCAAACGTTAATTTTATATGTATTGCTTAAAACAAGTTATAACTATGTATTTATTTCAATTTTTTCAAAAATTAGGAAAGAGGTTGAGACAATATCATACATCTTTAGACTAAAATAGCCTCTAACTTAAGTGAATAACAAAAATACATGAGTTTGTGATACCCCAACATTCTATTATTACACTGCTATGATGTGTTGTCCCGACCTCTTTTTTTATTGTTTGTATCTTATATTTCAGAAATGACTGGTATAATCATTGGACGACGTTTTGTACTTTCAAATAAAAGCTTACTAATTTGATCTCGCATATTTTGCTTAATATCAGACCATTCAATACGCTTCTCTTGAAGTCCAGCTTCAACGATTTCACGTACTTTTTCTTCAGCTTCTTTCATCAAGTCTTCGCTTTCGCGTACATATACAAAACCTCTTGATTGAATTTCAGGTCCTGCAGCAATACGTCTATTTTTAGGATCTAATGTTACAACTGCGATAAAGATTCCATCGTCTGCTAATAAATGACGGTCTCTTAATACAATGTTACCTACATCTCCAACCCCAATACCATCAATTAAAATATTTCCTGATTGTACTTTTTCGTTTAATACCATATCTTTACCATCATAGTGAATAACATCGCCTTTTTCTACAAGGAAAATCTTTTCAGGCGCAACACCCGCTTCATTTGCTAATTTAGCATGAGCAATTTGCATTTTAAATTCACCTTGTACAGGGATGAAATATTCTGGTTTCATGATATTAATCATCATTTTTAATTCTTCCATACAGCCATGACTAGACGCATGGATTTTTTTATTATTAGGAATAATGTGTGCACCTGCACGCACAAGTTCATTCAATGTATCAGCAATAATAACTTCCATATTTGCTGAAGCGGTAATTGCTAAATAAACTGAATCGCCTTCTTCAATATTCATAATTTTATGTTTATGTTGAGCCATTTGACTTAACGCCTCAATTGGTTCGCCTTCCATACCTGTAGCAATAATCACGACTTCATTTTTAGGATAATTCTCAACTTCATTAATAGGGATTAATAAGTCTTTTGGAATATCAAAATATCCCATTTTACGTGCAATGTTAAATGAACTTTCTAATGAACGTCCTAAGAATGAGACTTTACGGTTTAATTTGCTAGCCGTATTAAGCACTTGTTGAATGCGAATGAAATTAGATGCGTAACAAGACACAATCAAACGTCCTCGCACTTTAGCAAACGCATCATAAATGTGTGTTTCAATTACATTTTCCGGTGTATTGTAACCAGGTTTCTCTGCTTCTGTAGAATCACTGATTAATGCAAATACGCCTTCTTCTCCAATTTCAGCCATTCGTTTAATATCTGGTGCATAATGACCTTGTAAACTTTGATCAAATTTAAATTCACCCGTGTAAACAATTGAACCATAAGATGTATGAATACAAATACCTAGGCTGTCTGGAATACTATGCGTCGTATTAAAGAATGTGATGTTTACATTTTTAAAACGCATCACTGAGTCATGGTTAACAGTATAATAGCGCACTTTTTTCTTCACATTTCTTGATTTCATGTATTCTTTAACTAGTGCTAATGTCAATTTCGAACCATAGACTGGCGCATCAATTTGTTCAAGGATATAGCTTACTGCACCAATCGCATGTTCATGACCATGACTTAAAAAGATACCTTTTAATTTTTCCTTATTCTCAATTACATATTGAATGTCAGGAATAACAATATCTACACCTAACATTTCATCCTCTGGGAACATTAACCCAGCATCTAACATGAACATTTCATCGTCTACTTCAACGATATACATATTTTTAGCGATTTCGCCAACACCACCGAGTGGGATAATGCGAATATCGTCATTTTTTTTCTTTACTAAACTCAAAATGTTACCTCCTATATAATAATCCCCGTCCATATAAACTCATCATTTATTATAATTTAATTTATGTAGGATGTACACTATTAAAGTACTTCATTACTTCTTCTAATATAGGCAATAACTATTAATACTTGTTTTTTGTTTGAATTTTCATTTTCAGAAAAGTGATTTAACCAAAAGTATAAAGAGTTAAAAAATAAGGTTAAGGCGTATCAAACGCCCTAACCTTTAATTTCTGTCTTGCTTCCTACTCATCTAATGCTTTGTGAGATGCATTAACGCGTCCTTGTTTATCAATTTCAGTAATTTTAACTTCAATTGTATCGCCAATTTTTAATACATCTTCAACTTTATTTATACGTTCTTTAGAAATTTGAGAGATGTGTAATAATGCATCTTTGCCTGGGAAAATTTCTACAAATGCGCCGTATTTCTCAATACGTTTAACTTTAGCATTGTAGACTTGACCAACTTCAGCTTCGCGTGTGATATCTTCAATGATTTCACGAGCACGGGTAATCATCGCTTGGTCAACTGCGCCGATAAAGACTGTACCATCTTGTTCAATATCTAATTTTACGCCAGTTTCATCAATGATTTCATTGATTTTCTTACCACCAGGTCCGATAACGTCTCTAATTTTATCAGGATTGATGTGGATGATTTCTACTTTAGGTGCATACGCACTTAATTCTTTACGTGGTTGATCAATAGTTTGTAACATGTGATCCATGATTGCTAAACGACCCTGACGTGCTTGTTCAAGGGCTTCTTCAATCACTTCTCTTGTTAAACCATCAATTTTAATATCCATTTGGATTGCAGTAATACCTTCTTTAGTACCTGCTACTTTAAAGTCCATATCACCTAGTGCATCTTCCATACCTTGAATATCCGTTAAAATAGTATAACTATCTTCACGTGTTACAAGTCCCATTGCAATACCTGCTACCGGTGCTTTGATTGGAACACCTGCGTCCATTAATGCAAGTGTTGAACCACAGATTGAAGCTTGTGAAGATGAACCGTTAGATTCTAATACTTCACTAACAATACGAATTGTATATGGGAAGTCAGCAGTATCAGGAATAATATATCTTAATGCTCTTTCACCTAAAGCACCATGTCCAATTTCACGACGGCCTGGTGCTCTTACAGGACCAGTTTCCCCCACTGAGAAGTTAGGGAAATTATAATGATGCATAAAGCGTTTTTCAACTTCTGGTCCTAACCCATCAATTAATTGATAGTCGCCTAAAGCACCTAAAGTTAAAACAGATAAAGCCTGTGTTTGACCACGTGTGAATAATCCTGAACCATGTGCACGTGGTAATAAACCAACTTCAGATTCTAAAGGACGAATTTCATCTGGTTTACGACCATCTGGTCTAATTTTTTCATCTGCGATTAAGCGACGCACTTCTTCTTTAACTAAATCGTTAAGAATAGCGTAGACTTCATCAATTAATAATTCATTTTCAGGATCAGCTTCGTCGACAAACTCAGTTGCAATTTCAGCTTTTAAAGCATCTAAATTCTCATCGCGTTGTTGTTTATCGAAAGTTAAGACTGTTTCTTTCAAGCCTTTTTCTTCTGTTAAAGCTTTCACTTTATTCACAAGTTCTTCGTCACGTTCAACCGGTACGAATTCTTTCTTAACGGGCTGAATATGTTCCACAACTTCTTCTTGGAATGCCACTAAACGTTTGATTTCTTCATGACCAAAGAAGATCGCTTCAAGCATTTCTTTTTCAGTAATCTCACTTGCGCCCGCTTCCACCATGTTAACTGCATCTTTATGACCAGCTACTTCTAAATCTAAGCGTGAAACTTCTTTTTGCTCAAGTGTAGGATTGATTACATATTCTCCATCAATATAACCGACATTTACGCCGGCAATTGGTCCTTGGAATGGAATATCTGACACACTTAATGCCATTGATGAACCAATCATCGCCGCCATTTCAGGTGAACAATCTGGATCTGCACTTAATACTGTATTCATAATTTGTACGTCATGACGGTAGCCTTTTGGGAAAAGTGGTCGAATCGGTCTATCGATTAAACGTGCAGTTAATGTTGCTTCATCTGCAGGACGACCTTCACGTTTTTTAAAACCACCAGGAATTTTACCAGCAGCATACATTTTTTCTTCATAATTCACTGTTAATGGGAAAAAGTCACCATCACGTGGTTCTTTTGAGGCAACAGCCGTCGATAATACTACCGTATCACCATATCGTACTAACACTGCACCATTAGCTTGTTTCGCTAATTGACCTGTCTCAATCGTTAACGATCTTCCAGCCCACTCAGTTTTAAAAACTTTTTTATCTTGAGACATTATGAATCTCCTCTCTGAAATCTAATATCTACATCATATCATTAATTTTTATAATTTTATATTAGTGATTATCTAAAACGATAAAAAAAGGAAAGTACCAAACCAAGTGGTGCTTTCCTTTAAATATATTAATATTAACGACGAATACCTAATGATTTAATTAATTCACGGTAACGTTGAATATCTTTACCACGTAAGTAGTTTAATAAGTGACGACGACGACCTACCATTTTTAATAATCCACGACGAGAATGGTGGTCTTTTTTGTGTTCACGTAAGTGTTCGTTTAATGCAGTGATTTCTGCAGTTAAAACAGCGATTTGTACTTCTGGTGAACCAGTGTCAGTTTCGTGTACACGATATTCTTTGATAATTTCATTTTTACGTTCTTGAGTAATTGCCATAATTAAATTCCTCCTAAATTTTGTATACACCTTAATCTGAGCTAAGCGTCGGAGTTTCAACTTGCCAAGAGAAAGGAATAAATTTGATAAGTCTTATATTTATAAAACTCAACTTTAGATATTATACGATACTTCATCTCCGAAATCAACAGCTAATAGATATTTGGCACGTTCTTTATCATTGTTCATTTGTTCTACTAATGGGTCAATACCATCAAATTTAACTTCTGGTCTTAAGTAGTGGTGCCAATAAACAATCACGCGTTCACCATAAATATTATCACTAAAGTCGAAGATGTTTACCTCAATAACTACCTCTGCTTTTGATGAATCATGAAATGTAGGTTTCACCCCAACATTTGCTACGCCACGATAGATTTTATTTTCTGCACCAATAGCCATACTTACTGCATATACACCTTTTTTCGGTAAAACGTAATCATCACTAGGTTGAACATTGGCAGTAGGGAAACCAATCGTACGTCCACGTTTTTCGCCTTGTACTACCGTGCCTTTGATACGATATAAATAACCTAATTGTTCATTTGCTTTTTTCAAGTCACCATTTTTTAATGCTTCTCTTATAGCAGTTGTTGAAATCTTCTCAGATTCCATTTCTTGTTTACCAACTATAGTTGTATTAAATTCTTCCATTTCGTTTAAAACTGACATATTACCTTTTCCAAATTTACCATATGTAAAATCGAAACCGGCAACCACTTCTTTAACATCATTATTAATGATGTATTCTTGCGCAAATTCTTCGGCAGTTACATTAGCAAATCGAGAAGAGAAATTAATGACAATGCAATAATCGATGTCATGTTGCTCAATCATCTCAAGTTTATCTGAAAGCGGTGTTAAATAATCCGTACGTTTACGTTCTGGATTTAACACTACAGAAGGATGCGGATCAAAAGTTGTGACTGCTTTTTTTAAATTTTTCTCTTGAGCACGTTTATTTAATGCTTCAAATACTTTATTATGTCCACGATGCATTCCATCAAAAAAACCAAAAGCCATGGCTACTTCTTCTTGAATTAATTGGTCTTTTTGAATTGGATGGGTTACTTCTATCACTTTCATAACGTCTAACTCCTTTAATTGAATACTTTTTTAGGTTTTATTTCATGTGGTTTGTCAGGATGTTGAACATAAATAGCCATTGCTTTATCGGTGTCTGTATCTTTAAATACAAGTTGATCACTTGCTATAGATTTTTCAAATATTTTCTTATTAAATTTCTGGCCATTCAAAATTCTTTTTTTCATTTTTTCATCCGATATAGGTATCTCAGGCAAACTTTTCAAACCATATTCTATAGGAAATAGATGGGATTGTAATGCTTCTTGCTCATGGAATGTTGAAATTTGTTCAAGTGTTAAACTTTCTTTTATATCAAAGCCACCTGAAGTTGTACGCGTTAATAAAGACATATGCGCTGGATAGCCGAGTTCTTTACCTATATCAGTGGCAAGTGTACGAATATATGTCCCTTTTCCACAATGAACAATAATATCAAAGTGACATTGATTATCTTTGAATACTAACTCTGACGTGCGCTCGATTTGTTTAATATTCACTTTCCTCTCTGGTCGTTCTACCGTTTCACCGTTTCTCGCATATTCATATAATTTTTTACCATTCACTTTTACTGAAGAATACATAGGTGGGATTTGCGTAATGATACCTTGAAATTCTTCTAATATTGAATCAACTTGACGTTCACTAAGTTCATTTGTCGTAATGTTAACCTTTTCCACAACATCCCCAGTTTGATCTTCAGTAGTCGTACTTTCACCAATTGAAACGGTTGCTTTATAAGATTTACCCATATCCATAATGTAGTCACTCACTCTAGTAGCAGGACCAATACAAATAGGTAACACCCCTGCCACTTCTGGATCTAGTGTGCCAGTATGACCAATTTTTTTCGTTTTTAAAATTTTTCTTAATTTAAATACAACATCGTGACTTGTAAGTCCACGTTCTTTATATACGGGTAAAATACCGTTGTACATAATTACACACCCTTGTCTTAAAACGATT
Source organism: Staphylococcus sp. NRL 16/872 (assembly GCF_022815905.2). Lineage (NCBI taxonomy): Bacteria > Bacillati > Bacillota > Bacilli > Caryophanales > Staphylococcaceae > Staphylococcus > Staphylococcus sp. NRL 16/872. The sequence goes on from NZ_CP119327.1 coordinate 1,582,490, forward strand.
TATGTATAAGTTTTATTTCCCTAATAATTGAGAGGCTGAGGCATGATACTATGCCTCAGCCAATCTATCATTATTTATCTTGTTTGTGTAAATCTTGAATCATTTTTTCAATTTTATTTCCGTATTCGATTGACTCATCATATTCAAAGAATAATTCTGGAATAATACGTAATCTCATTCTTGATCCAAGTTCAGATTTAATAAATCCTTTAGCTTTGTCTAAAGCTTTGAAAGTATCTTTAACTTCTTTATCACTACCAAGTACTGTTAAATACACTTTAGCTTGTGATAAGTCATTTGTTAAGTCAACATCAGTAATTGTGATAAATCCTACTCTAGGATCTTTCACTTTATTATTAACGATATCCATAATTTCTTTTTTCATTTGTTCGCCAACACGTTCTGCTCTCATGTTACTCATGGATATTTCACCTCTTTAAAAATTTTGTCCTATTATTATACCCTTATAAATTAACTAGTAAAGACATGATTTATAATTTCACTATGAAAATTTTTGCTCATTATTTTATTATATCTTATTAGCCTCAAAAACAAAATTTTTATTCTTCAGTTTCGAGTGAATTAGTAGTATTTTTACTTCCTTTAATGTCTTTTAATCGTTTTTGACCATAAACTTTTTCAAATTTTTCATAAAGTGGGTTTTTCCAAGTGTGACCATCAAAATCTTTATAGGCAGAAACAATAATTTTATATGATGCTATTTTATTATCACTTTCTAAATTAAATATTTCTTTATCACTACTACTGTGACCTGTCAAATTGATTTCATCATCTGCATAATTACTAATATATGCATCTTGGCTAAACGCCATTGCAAAATCAGGTTTGATTGGTAAGCCGTTTTTATCCCATGCAACTACAGCTAAAGTCACTTCTTTAATATCTTTATTACTGTTATTTACTATCGTTGGATTTAATTGATCCCATGTTCTAAGATAACCATCATCAGTATCTTTATCTATGAACTTTACATTTTCAACATGTACGTCCTGTTTTTTTAATTTCTTATCAATTGTTTCAGCATTATTAGATGAAAACACCCCGTCGTTATCTGCTTTTACAGAACTACAACCTGATAATAATACTCCACTTATACAACAACCTATTGTTATGTTTGTAATTTTTTTCATGTTAATCCCCTTTGATTTTATAATTTAATTATTGAAAAATAATAACAAAATTATAATAGCAACAAACGTAATTTTTTAGAATATAGATTGTAATATAACTTTTTCAATTTTATTTACTTAATAATCTTAAAATATAAATAATACTTAAATAATAATTGGAAACTATATAGAATCCAACAAATAATGATAAAAAAACTATCAACTAAGCTTTTCGCTTAGTTGATAGTCTAAAAATATTAATTCAATTATTATCTTTCAACTTCTACCATTTCAAAGGCTTCGATAATGTCACCTTCTTTGATATCGTTAAATTTCTCAATTGTAATACCACATTCGTAGCCTTGCGCTACTTCTTTAGCATCGTCTTTGAAACGTTTTAATGTGTCTAATTCCCCTTCAAATAATACGATACCGTCTCTGATAACACGTACGCCTGCGTTACGTGTGATTTTACCTTCAGTTACGTAACTACCTGCAATTGTACCAACTTTAGATACTTTGAATGTTTGACGTACTTCAGCTTGTCCGATTACTTGTTCTTCAAATTCAGGGTCTAATAAACCTTTCATAGCTGATTCGATTTCTTCAATAACGTTGTAAATGACACGGTGAAGACGCATATCTACATTTTCAGCTTCAGCAGCACGTTTAGCACCAGCATCAGGACGAACATTAAATCCGATAATGATACCATTTGATGCATTAGCTAATGTTACGTCTGATTCGTTGATAGCACCTACGGCAGTGTGAATGATACGTACATTTACGCCTTCAACATCAATCTTCATTAATGAAGCGGCTAAGGCTTCTACTGAACCTTGAACGTCACCTTTAATAATTACGTTAAGATCTTTCATTTCACCTTGTTTCATTTGTTCAAATAAGTTATCTAATGAAACGTTTTTACTTTCTTGACGTTGTTGAATCACGCTTGCCTCATGACGTGCTTCACCGATACGACGCGCTTGTTTCTCATCTTTGAAAATAACGAAACGGTCACCTGCTAAAGGCACATCATTAATACCCGTAATTTCAACTGGAGTTGATGGACCTGCAGTTTTAATTCTTTGACCAAGGTCATTTACCATAGCACGAATACGTCCATAAGTATTACCTACTACGATTGAATCACCAACATTTAATGTACCGTTTTGTACAAGTAATGATGCTGCTGGACCACGTGATTTATCTAATTCTGCTTCAATTACTGTACCAACAGCTTGTTTATCAGGATTAGCTTTTAATTCTTGAACTTCAGCTACTAAACCGATCATTTCTAATAAGTCATCGATACCGTCGCCACTTAACGCTGATAATTGAACAAAGATTGTGTCGCCGCCCCAATCTTCAGGAATCAAACCATATTCAGTTAATTCTTGCATAACGCGATCTGGATTAGCAGTTGGTTTGTCAATTTTATTTACTGCAACGATTGTAGGTACATCTGCCTCTTTGGCATGGTTAATCGCTTCAATTGTTTGAGGCATTACACCATCATCTGCTGCTACTACTAAGATAGTGATATCAGTAACTTGAGCACCACGTGCACGCATTGTAGTGAAAGCTGCGTGTCCTGGAGTATCTAAGAAAGTAATTTTCTTACCAGCATTTTCAATTTGGTATGCACCGATATGTTGCGTAATACCACCAGCTTCGCCAGCAGTTACTTTTGTATGACGAATTGAATCAAGTAAAGTTGTTTTACCGTGGTCAACGTGACCCATGATAGTTACAACAGCTGGTCTTTCAATTGCATCTGGATCGTCTTCTTCATTATCAAAATAAGTTGAAAGATCTTCTTCATTAACGACTACTTCTTTTTCAATTTCTACGCCATAATCATCAGCAATTAATTCTAACGTTTCTTCGTCTAGAGATTGGTTAATATTCGCTACAATACCTAATAAGAATAATTTTTTAATGATGCCTGATGATTCAATATTTAATTTATCCGCTAATTCACCAACAGTAATGCCTTCTTCATAAGTGATTTTTGATGGCATTTCTTTAGGTTCAGCTGCTGGTTTATTTTTATTTCCTTTATTATTGTTCTTGTTGTTCTTATTATTTTTGTTGTTTTTATTTTTATTATTGTTTTTATTGTTTTTAGGATTAGCGTTTCCTTTGTTATTTTGTTTCTTGTTATTATTGTTGCTTTGTTGTTTTTGGTGATTATTTTGAGTAGTTTGTTTATCATTATTACCACTTTGTTGTGGTTTAAATTTCTTATCAAGCACTTTAATTTGATCGTCTTCAAGCGCCTGCATGTGATTAGATACTTCTACGTCCATTTTTTTTAACTCATCGATAATCTCTTTACTTTTCACGTTTAATTCTTTCGCATATTCATAAATTCTTTTTTTACTCATATAATCACTCCTTACAATATTCATCAATCATAGACTTAAGCTTTTTAGCAAATCCTGAGTCAGTGACTCCAACATTTACACGTTCTGCTTTGCCTAAAGATTGGCCTAATTCTGCTCTCGTACCGAAAATTCTAAATGGAACATGATATGTTTCACATTTATTTTGTATGTTTTTTATAGAGTTTTCCGAAGCATCAGAAGCTAAAATAACCAATTTAACATTTTGTTTTTTAATTTCTGTTAGTAATACAGATTCTCCTGCTTTAACTTTTCTAGCTCTCATAGCTAACCCTAAAAAATTGAATATTTTTTCTTTGGTCATTTAGGAATCTCTTCTCTATAAATTAATCTGATAATTTCTTTGTAGACTGGGTCTAATTTTTCAGGATTTTCATTAAAATATCTCTCAAGTACGCCTTTTTGTTGAGCTTCTTCTACACTTTTAACATCTTTTGAAACATATGCGCCTCTTCCTTGCTGTTTCCCTGTACCATCAGCAAATATCTCGCCTTCTTTATTAATAACAACGCGAATCATTTCTTTTTTAGGACGCATTTCATTAGTAATAATACATTTGCGCATTGGAATTTTTTTCTTCTTCATTATTAATTACTCACCCCAATTTTGTGCTTAAACGTCTTTATTTTCTTTCTCGTCTTCTGTTTGCTCTACATCTTCAGGTGTTTCTTCTGTTTCTTCATTTTCAGAAGCTTCTTCACTTTCTTCATCAGAAGGTTCATCAATTTCAGCTGCTAACTCAGCAGTTGTTAAGTTAGATTCTTCTAAATTAACGTCATCGATTTCTACATCTTCATCGCCTGTCATAACGATTTCATCAGCTTGTTCTTCTGATTCGATAACAGGATAAATGCCCGCTTCACGTGCATCAGTTTCTGATTTAATATCAATCTTCCAACCAGTTAATTTAGCTGCTAAACGTGCGTTTTGACCTCTTTTACCGATAGCAAGAGATAATTGATAATCAGGAACAACTACGACTGTAGATTGGTTATCTTCATTAACAATTACTTCAAGTACTTGTGATGGGCTTAATGCATTACGCACGAACACTTTAGGATCTTCATTCCATTGAACGATGTCAATTTTTTCTCCACCAAGTTCTTCAACTACAGCTTCAACACGTGCACCTTTAGCGCCTACGCAAGCGCCTACTGCATCAATGTCAGGATTTTCAGAGTACACACTAATTTTAGAACGGTCTCCCGCTTCACGTGCTACTGATTTAACGATAACAGTTCCATCGTAGATTTCAGGCACTTCTTGCTCAAATAAACGTTTAAGTAAACCTGGATGGCTTCTAGATACATAAATTTGAGGACCTTTAGTTGTTTGTTCAACTTTGTTTACATACACTTTGATACGTTCGTTTGGAATGTAACTTTCATTTGGACTTCTTTCAGCTTCAGATAACACAGCTTCTATACGTCCTAAATTAACGTAGACATAACGGTGGTCAACACGGTCAATCACACCTGTTAAAATGTCTTCTTCTTTATCGATGAATTCTTTATAAAGAATTTCTCTTTCAGCATCTCTTAAACGTTGCATTACTGCTTGTTTAGCAGCTTGTGCGCCTACTCGACCGAAGTCTTTAGGAGTAACATCTTCTTCATAGATGTCACCGATTTCGTAAGCAGGATTTTTAACTAATGCTGTGCTTAAATCAACTTCATCACGGTCGTCAAATACTTCCTCAACGACTTCTTTACGTGCGATAACTTTGAAAGCACCTTCATCCATATTTAATTCTACACGTACGTTTCTAGCACTATCATAGTTCTTCTTATATGCTGTAATTAATGCTGCTTCAATAGCATCAATTAAAACTTCTCTTGGGATTTTCTTTTCTTTCTCTAAATATTCAGTTGCTAATAATAACTCATTACTTGCCACAATTATTCCTCCTCATCACGTTAAATCATTACTGCGTGACGTGCTTTTGCAATTTTATTTCTTGGGATTTCGATATTTTTAGTTCTAGCTTTTTCTTTAACTTCCATCGTAATTGCATCATCAGTTACTTCTTTTAAGATACCTAACCACTCTTTATCCCCTTCAATTGGAGCATATAATGACACAAATACCGGTTTATCAATTGCGTTTTGATAATCTTGTTCTTTTTTTATAGGGCGCTCAGCACCTGGTGAAGCGACATCTAAATAATACATTTCAGATATTGGATCTTTCTCATCCATGACTTCGCTTATCTTTTCAGAAGCAAGCGTACAATCATTTAAATCGACGCCACCTTCTTTATCGATAGAAATTCTTAAGAAATGATCTTTTCCTTCTTTAGCATACTCGATATCTACTAATTCAAAATTTAATTCGTCTAAAACAGGAGAAATGATAGTTTCTACTTCTTCAGTTATTTTACTCATACAGGCCTCCTTTTTTGGCAAATAGAAAAGAGCGGGTATATGCCCACTCTTTCTGCCTGAGTCTAATTTTTACACAGTGCAATTATATCACAAGTTCATTTATTAAACAAATTGAGCCTTGATGTTTTAACAGTATAACTTGAACTATCACTCGACTAACTGATTTTACATATCAAAGATAGATAACTGTGCTTTGTCTGGTAAGTCTGGTAAAGAACCTAAATCATCTAAATACTCAATGATTTTTTGTGATAAACCTGCTTTTTTATTTAAATCTTCTTTAGATAAGAAAGGACCATCTTCACGCGCTTCTACAATACGTTTCGCTACGTTCTCTCCTAATCCAGGAACAGCGATAAACGGTGGAATTAATGAGTCACCTTCAATAATAAAATCAAATGCCTGACTTTTCTCTAGACTAATAGGTTGCATACGGAAACCTCTATGTGCCATTTCATTCATAATTTCTAAAACAGTTAACACGTCTTTCTCTTTCTTACCTAAATCCATATAACGAGAATACATGTCTTTAACTGTATTTTTTATGCTTTCTTTATCTTTAATCATAGTGATTAAATCAAAGTCTGATGCACGAATGGTGAAATAAGCAGCATAGTAATATAAAGGATGATGAACTTTGAAATATGCAATACGTACAGCCATTAGGACGTATGCTGCAGCGTGGGCTTTAGGGAACATGTACTTAATTTTAAGACATGAGTCTAAATACCAATCTGGCACATCGTTTTCTTTCATAGCTTCAATCATTTCATCCGTTAACCCTTTACCTTTACGTACTGACTCCATTGTTTTAAAGGCCATAGATGGTTCTAGACCTGCATACATTAAATAAACCATAATGTCGTCACGACAACCAATTACACTTGATAAGTCACATATGCCAGAACGAATCAGTTCTTGTGCGTTACCTAACCATACGTCTGTACCATGAGATAATCCTGAAATTTGTACAAGCTCTGAGAATGTTGTAGGTTTTGTATCTTCTAACATTTGGCGAACAAATCCTGTACCAAATTCAGGCACGCCAAATGTTCCTGTTTTACATAATATTTCTTCTTCAGTCACTCCCAGAGATTGAGGACTACTAAAAATTTGCATTGTTTCTTTATCATCGACTGGTATCGTTTTAGGATCTATACCTGATAAATCTTGTAGCATACGAATCATAGTTGGATCATCGTGTCCAAGTATATCAAGCTTTAATACATTGTCATGAATAGAATGGAAATCAAAGTGCGTTGTCATCCATGCAGCACTTTGATCATCTGCTGGGAATTGAATAGGCGTAAAATCATAAATATCCATATAATCAGGTACTACGATAATACCGCCAGGGTGCTGACCAGTCGTACGTTTAACACCGGTACATCCTTTAACTAGACGATCCACTTCAGCGCCACGTTTATGAATACCTTGATCATTTAAATAACCTTTTACATAACCAAAGGCAGTCTTTTCAGCAACCGTACCAATTGTTCCAGCACGGAATACTTTATCTTCACCGAATAATACTTTCGTATAGTTATGCGCGTTAGGTTGATATTCACCACTAAAGTTTAAGTCAATATCGGGTACTTTATCCCCTTTGAATCCTAAGAACGTTTCGAACGGAATATCTTGTCCTTCTTTAATTAAATCCGCACCACATGTATCACATTTCTTATCAGGTAAGTCGAAACCAGAACCTACTGACCCATCATCGAAGAACTCACTTGTCTTACAGTTCGGACAAATGTAATGTGGTGGCAATGGATTAACTTCTGTAATTTCAGTCATTGTCGCTACGAAACTTGAACCTACAGAACCACGAGACCCTACAAGATAGCCATCGTCTAATGATTTTTTAACTAAACGTTGAGAAATTAGATAGATTACAGAGAAACCATTCCCGATAATACTTGCTAATTCTTTTTCTAATCGATCAATAACAATTTGTGGTAAATCTTCCCCATAAATTTTTCTTGCATTGGCATAACTTAATTCTCGTATTTCTTCGTTAGCGCCTTCCATACGTGGCGTGAACAGTTTATCTTTAATCGGAATGACTTTATCTATACGGTCTGCTAATTCATTCGTGTTTTTAACAACAATTTCATAGGCTTTTTCTTCTCCTAAGAAATGAAATTCATCTAACATTTCATCTGTCGTTCTAAAATGAGCCTCTGGTAACGTTGAACGATTTAATGGATTACCCGGTTGAGAAGCAATCAAAATTTTACGTGCAATAGCATCATGTTCGTATAAATAATGCGCATTACCAGTTGCTAGCACAGGAATACCAGTGCTCTCACCAGCTTTTAAAATACGGTCATAAATTTCATATAACGTTTCAGTATCTCTAATTAACTCACGATCAATTAAATCTTGATAAAGTTTTGGTGGTTGTACTTCGATGAAATCATAGTACTTCGCGATTTTTTCAACTTCTGCTTGATCTCGTTGCATTACTGCTGTGAACAGTTCACCCTCATCACAAGCCGTACCCACTAAGATGCCTTCACGATATTCATTTAATAATGAACGCGGAATTCTTGGTGTGCGGTAATAATATTTAACTAACGATGCACTTACAATCTTGAAGAGATTTTTGAGCCCTTCTTGCGTTTGCACAATTAGAGTAACATGTGTAGGACGCGCACGTTTATATGCATCTTCATTAGTTAATTTTTTATTGATATCTTTATGGTTTGTAACGCCCAACTCTTTCATTTGTTGCACCATTTTTATGAAAATGTAGGCCGTTGCCTCAGTATCATAAATGGCTCTGTGGTGTTGTGTAAGTTCTACGCCATATTTTTTAGCTAAGAAGTTCAAACCATGTTTACCATATTCAGTATTAATTGTACGAGATAATTCAAGGGTATCAATAACACCATTTGTAGAAGGACCGAAACCAAGTCTTTCATATCCAGTATCAATAAAGCCCATATCGAATGAAGCATTATGCGCTACAAATATAGCGTCGCCAACCCATTCTTTAAATTCTGTCAGCACTTCTTCAATTTCTGGAGCATCTGTTAACATATCATCTGTGATATGCGTTAAGTTAATAATCGTTTCAGATAACTTCTCATGGGGATTACTAAAACGTTCAAATTTATCAATGATTTCTCCGTCTTTCACTTTAACAGCCGCAAGTTCAATAATTTGGTCATATTGGTTAGATAAACCTGTTGTCTCAACGTCAAAGACCACATAAGTTGCTTCTTTTAAATCTCTATCTGTTGGTTTATAAGCAATTGGTACACCATCATCTACAAGCATGCCTTCCATGCCATAAATCATTTTAATGCCATTTTTCTCAGCAGCACTATGTGCTTCTGGGAATGCTTGAACTACATTATGATCGGTCACGGCAATAGCTTTATGACCCCAATTTGCTGCCTGTGCGACATAAGAACTAATGTTAGGTATCCCGTCCATTTGGCTCATAGATGTGTGTAAATGGAATTCAACACGTTTCTCATCGGCTTTATCTTGTTTAGGTGTCTTTTTAATTTCTTCAATATCAGACATCATCATCACTAAGTCACGTACAAATGTATCTTCTTCAATACGTCCTTGTGCACGCACCCATTTACCTACACTTAATGCTTTAAAGTGATCTAAATCATCTTTATTTTTTCTAGTAAACATTTTTAATACTAGTGAATCTGTGTAGTCTGTCACTTTCAATTCTACGATGTGACGACCACTTTTTAGTTCTTTCAGATTAATATCAAAGATAACCCCTTCAATAGCTACTTTAAATTCTTCTTCAACAATCGATTCGATTGGTTTAATATTCTCAACTTGAATTGGTTTACCAATTTGACATTTATCGACGCTACTTTCGTTATTATCTTGTTGCTTCGCTTTTTCAGCTTTAATTTTTTCCATTTTTTCGGTTGCTTCTCTTGCGCTTTTTTCGTCTTCTTCTTGAATATGCGCCTCTAATGAAGCTAAATCTTCATCTGTATTTGACTCATCCGTTTCAAAAACAACTTTATCTATATCAAATCCACATTTTTGAAAAGCTTTAACCAAACTGCCATTACATACTTTGTCAAAATGATTTCTTTCGATATCGTTTGAAGTCATAATTTTTAAAACATTACCAGACATAATTAAGCGTTTCTGCTTTAATTGCCCTTTTACTTTAGGAGACAAAGCAGTATGTTCGATACAGTGACCAAAGTATTTGATCGCATGTTCATCTTGATTACTCGTATTTTGTATCGTGAAATGCCAATCTACTTTAGCGATTTCTTTAAATTCTTCGGTGATTGCATTGGTAAAGATTAAATAATCTTCATGTGAAAGAAAGTATGGCAATGTAATTTGAAATTCCCATGTTCTATTTTTATTTGATACATCAACGCGCGTTAATTCCCCATTTTCAAGAATTTCTTGATCAAGTTGATTTGAAATTTTGATTTGGTCAGCAAGCACTCTAAATTTTTCTTGATTCGTCATTGCCACGACAGATAACCACCTTATTTCTTACTTAAATTCATCACTGTTTATAGTGTTCCTAACTACCTTATATTTACAAACTTGATATCTATTATACTACTTCAATTATCATTTTTCATTCGTCCAGATTATTTCTTTATTTTTTGAAAATTAATTCTATATACATAATTAAAACGGTAAAAATGCCACAAACATTTTTACCGCTTTTAATGATACTTTTAAATAATCTTATAAGTTTTCATAAATTTTAGCTACGTGTGCTTCTAAATCATCAATATGCACATCTTCGCTTTCGCCAGTATGACGTACTTTTACTTCAACGATTCCTTCAGAAGCATTTTTACCTACCACTACACGAATAGGTAAACCGATTAAATCAGCATCGTTGAATTTAACACCTGCACGTTCTTGACGGTCATCGTATAGTACATCATATTTACCTTGAAACTGTGTATATAATTGGTTAGCTAATTCAAGTTGTTCTTCTTTTTTAGGGTTAATTGTAATTAAATGTAAATCAAATGGTGTCACTGATTTAGGCCAAATAATACCATTTTCATCATTATTTTGTTCTACAATCGCACTTAGTGTTCTAGAAACACCGATACCATAGCAACCCATGATTAATGGTTGTGCTTTACCTTGATTATCTAAGAATGTTGCATTCATCGCTTCTGAATATTTAGTACCAAGTTTAAATACTTGTCCTACTTCAATACCTTCAGCGAATTTAGCTTCACCCGAACCATCGCTTAGTTGTTCACCTTCTAAAATGAAACGGAAGTCTCCATATTCATCTACTTTGAAATCACGATCAACATTCGCATTTACATAGTGGTATCCATCTTCATTTGCACCTACCACAATGTTGTTTAAATCTTTCACATAATTATCAGCATAGATTTTGATTTCTCTATCATGAATAGGGCCTAATGAACCTGGGTTAGCGCCTAATAAGTTAACGATTTCATCTTGAGACGCCATTTCCACATTATCCGTACCAAAGAATGATTTCACTTTCACATCGTTTAATTCATGATGACCTCTTACTAGGAACATAATAAATTCGCCATCTACTTTGAAGATCATTGTTTTAACAATTTCGTCTACTGGACGATTTAAGAAGTCAGCTAATTCTTGGGCAGTTTTAACGTTTGGTGTTTCAATTTTACTTAATTCAGCCACGTCTGTATGTTTTTCATTAGGATGATAAACAACTTCTGCTTTTTCGATATTTGCTGCATAATCACTATTTTCACTATAAACGATTGTGTCTTCACCAATTTTACTTAACGCCATAAATTCATGAGTGTGGTTACCACCGATAGCACCTGAATCTGCTACAACTGGACGTGCATTGATTCCTGCACTTTTAAATATACGGCTATAAGCGTTATACATATCTTGATAAGTTTGATCTAATGATTCTTCATCTGCATGGAAAGAATAAGCATCTTTCATAATGAATTCTCTACCACGTAATAATCCAAAGCGTGGACGTTTCTCGTCACGGAATTTCGATTGAATTTGGAATAAAGTAATTGGTAAACGTTTATAAGATTTAAGTTCATCACGTACGATTGAAGTGACTACCTCTTCATGTGTTGGTCCTAAAGCAAATTCTCTACCATTTCGATCTTTTAAACGCATTAATTCAGGACCATATGCTCCCCAACGTCCTGATTCTTCCCATAACTCAGCTTGTTGAAGCGCAGGCATTAAGATTTCAACTGCGTCTATACTTTCCATTTCTTCACGAATAATTTTAGAAATATTATTTAATACGCGAGTTGCTAGTGGTAAATAGCTATATATACCACTTGTACTTTGTTTGATTAATCCTGCTTTTAATAATAATTGATGACTTAAAGCTTCTGCTTCTGCAGGAACTTCTCGCATCGTTGGTATGAATATTTTTGATTGTTTCATATCATTCTCCTCCTATATTATAAGAAATAGCGTTGTATATCGTTCCAAGTAACCAGTACCATGATAATTACTACAAATATTGCCCCAACAGCTATGATAGCTGTTTCTGCTTTTTTATTCACTGGTCTTCTGAAAATTGCTTCATAGATAACAAATAGAATTCTACCGCCATCAAGTGCTGGAATTGGTAATAAGTTCATTATACCTAAGTTTACACTTAATAATGCAGTATAGAATGTAAGCGCGATGACACCTTGTTTAACCACTGAATCGACATTATGATATATGCCAACTGGTCCATTTAACATGTCAAATGTGAAACCACCAGTGAAGATACTTGCTATCATCGTACCTACTGCTTTGAAAATGACTGTACTTGCATTAACAAAATCTTCAATACCAGCTGGAATAGGTTTTAACAATGAATGTTCATTTTTAGGTTGGAATCCTAATACATATTTTGTAACTGAATTCATTTTTGTTTGCTTAATGACTTGTTTTTTAGGTGTAATATCTAACGATTTAACCTTACCATCACGTTCAACTTTTAGCGTTGTCTTATGGTCTTTAATTTGGTCGGCAGCTTTTTGAATATCTTCAAAATTATCTACCTTATGACTACCTAATTGTATAATCTTATCGCCTGTTTTTAAACCAGCTTGTTGTGCTGGATAGTTATCCGCCAACTGCTTAACCGTTGTTGTAGGTGTTCCTTGATAATAAGCTAAGCCGATAAATAACACGATAGCAAGAAGAAAGTTAAATAATGGTCCTGCAAATAATGTTAAAAATTTGGGTAATGGTTTTTTATGAGTAAATTGACGATCTCTCGGCGCAATTTGAATTAAACTACCATTTTCAACAAAATAAGCTTTTTTAGCGATATTAAAGTGATGTCTTTCATTATCATAAGACGTAATACCTTCAATAAATAAGTCATCTTTAAAATCACATTGCTTTACTTCAATAGCTTCAATTTTTTGAAATTTATGTTGATCATCTAAAATAATATGTGTAATTTCATCTTGATCATTTAATTTTATTTTTACATTCATACCTGGTTCAACGGGTGGTTCTTCAAGACCATCCCCAGCCATTCTTACATAGCCTCCCACAGGTAATAAACGGATTGTATAAAGGGTTTCATCTTTGCGGAAACTAAAAATTTTCGGTCCCATACCAATCGCAAATTCTGGGCACATAATTCCTGCACGTTTAGCAAAGAACATATGACCATATTCATGTACCGTTACTAGTACACCAAATACGATAATAAATGAGACAATAGTGACTAAATAACTCACTCGCTACACCTCAACTAATTAAATTTGTCTACGTAGATTCTTTAGAATGTTGTAGATTATGTATGATTTTGTAATTTTTTTCAAGTAATATTATTATCTTTGAGAAAAGGAGTTAAGAATTACGTGATTGAATGCTTCAAATCAACAGTAAATTCAATAACTCCTCAATTATACCATTATTCATTTTTAAAAATTAAAAATTGTGTTAAGTTCTTGCTATATTTGTATTAATAAAATGTTGAGTAAAGGTAACACAAACATAAAGCTATCAAAGCGATCTAGTATACCACCATGTCCGGGTAAAATTCTGCCTGAATCTTTCACACCGAAATGACGTTTAAATCCTGATTCCACTAAATCTCCAAGTTGACCAAACATACTTAAAATTATTGTTACTAGTAATAATAACCAAATGTTTAAATGAAAATCAACGAAAAATAGCATAACTAATGGCACAATTAAGCTACAAATCAACCCACCAATAAAACCTTCAATGGTTTTATTAGGGCTGATGACAGGCCATAATTTATGTTTCCCCATTAAACGGCCAAATATATATGCGCCTGTATCAGTTAACCATACAACTAAAAATGCATAAAGTATATAATGCAAGCCATCTTCACGTGTAGCATAAAAGTACATAAAGCCAATGCCTACATACGCAACTGACATTAAGCAAAAAGCTGCATCCATAAAACTAAATCTATTCTTAGACAGTACAGTATAACTTAATAATATAAAGCTCATTGCGATTAAACTTTTTAATTGCACATCATTGACCCATTGGCCAGCATCTTGTGGCAACATGATAATAATTAATGCTAACGCACTAAAAATACCTGGAATAGAAAGCAATTTTATCATGTTCATATTCAATAGTTCTTTTAATGCAATTAAAGCCAACAAGTACGCAAATAACATTAAAATAGTTCCACCTTTTAATAAAATAGGTAGAAATACAATTAAAGCAATAATTGCGGTTAAAGTTCTAACTTTCATACGCTACTCCTTACTTAATCCTCCAAATCGTCTTTGACGAGATTGGTATATTTTTAAACATTTTTTAAATTCCTCAGCATCAAAATCTGGCCATAACTTCTCATTAAATATAAATTCACTATAAGAAGATTGCCAAATTAAAAAATTACTAATGCGTTGTTCACCAGAAGTGCGAATTAATAATTCAGGATCTGGGTAGGGATGCGTCATTAAATGTTTCGATATCATTGTTTCGTCGATGTCATTACTATCCTGACCATTATTTTGAAGCTCATCATAAATTGATTTCATACTTTGAACAATTTCAGCTCGTCCACCATAATTAATGGCAAATATTAATTTCAAACCTGTATTATCTTTTGTTTTCTCTTTTGCATATTCAATAGCATCAATGGTTGATTGAGGCACTGCCTCTAAAAAACCAATTGTTTCAATTTGTACATTTTTTTCTATTAGTTCTGGTAGAAAAGTTTTTAAAAAATTAACAGGTAAATTCATGATATAATTAACTTCATTTTCAGGTCTAGACCAATTTTCCGTTGAAAAAGCGTATAAAGTTAAGTATTTAATACCTAAGTTGCTTGCTTCACGCGTTACTTTTTTTATCGTTTGCATACCTTCATAATGACCTTTAATTCTAGGCATTTTACGCTTTTTAGCCCAACGTCCATTTCCGTCCATGATAATCGCTACATGTTCAGGTAAATTATGTAAATCTAAATCATCGTTATGAGTGATTTTAGTCTTATTTCTTTGTATTAGCTTTTTAAACATGGTCTTTCCTCCGAGCCTGATCATCTCTGTTATATTATATGAGTTATTTAAGAAATCATCTATCATTTTATCATACTCGATAATGGCATTGAATAAGCAAATTAAAAAACTGTACCAAAGTCTGAATTGGCACAGTTTAGACTAAAATGATTATTGTACTATCATAATTAATAATACGGTAAATTCACAATTTATATGAATAATTAAACGTTATTAATATTCTAAATTATACAGACATGATATCTTTTTCTTTATCTTCTACTAATTGATCAATTTCTTTAATAGAATTATCAGTCGCTTTTTGAACATCTTCAGTTTGGCTTCTTAAGTCATCTTCAGTAATATCGCCATTTTTTTCATCTTTTTTCAATTGATCGTTAATGTCACGGCGAATGTTACGGATTGAAACTTTAGCGTCTTCACCAATTTTCTTCACGTTTTTAACTAATTCTTTACGACGCTCTTCTGTTAATGCAGGCACAGTAATACGAATTACTTCACCGTCACTTGTTGGATTAACACCTAAGTTAGCAGCAATAATTGCTTTTTCGATATCAGCAACAGATGTTTTATCATATGGAGAGATAACTAACAAACGTGCTTCAGGCACATTAATGCTAGCTAATTGTTGTACAGGTGTTGGTGCACCATAATAATCAACAGTTACGCCATTTAATAAATTAGAGTTAGCTCTACCTGCACTGATGTTCGCTAATTCGCGTGATAAGTTTTCGATAGATTTGTTCATTCTAGCTTTAGTATCTTGGATAATATCACTCATGTTTTACACCTCAAATTATTTAGTAATTAAAGTACCGATTTTTTCTCCCATTACTGCACGTTTAATATTTCCTTCTTCCATGATTGAGAAGACATTTAGTGGAATATTATTGTCCATACAGAATGAAGAAGCAGTTGAATCCATAACTTGTAATCCTTCTTGTAACATTTGGATATGAGTTAAATGATCATATTTCACTGCATTTTTATCAACTTTAGGATCAGCTGAATATACGCCATCTACATTATTTTTACCCATTAAAATAACATCAGCTTCAACCTCTGCTGCACGTAATGCTGCAGTAGTATCTGTAGAGAAGTATGGGTTACCAATACCAGCCGCAAAAATAACCACACGTTTTTTCTCTAAGTGTCTAATTGCACGACGTCGGATGTAAGGTTCTGCAACTTGTTTCATTTCAATTGAAGTTAATACACGAGTGTCACAGTCTAATTGTTCAAGGCTATCTTGTAAAGCAAGTGCATTCATTACAGTTGCTAACATACCCATATAATCCGCTGTACCACGGTCCATACCTAAATCGCTACCAGTTTTACCTCTCCAGATATTGCCACCGCCAACAATTACAGCAATTTCACAATCCATTTTAGCTACTTCAGCTACTTGTTCAGCTACGCTTTTAATAATCATTGGATTAATTCCAAAGCCTTTATCTCCTGCAAGTGCCTCACCGCTAAGTTTTAAGACTACACGTTTATATTTAGAAGTTTGCGCCATTGTTTTTTCCTCTCTATTGTAAAAATATGTAATATATACAAGTAAAGAAGACACGAACGCGTCTTCTAAGATAAAGTAGGTACTTTATCTAATAGAAAAACTCAAAGGTGCCTTCTTTCTTGTTTAGTAATGTTGAAAGATTATTTCATTTGTCCTTTAACTTCGTCAGCAAAGTTTTCTTCACGTTTTTCCATACCTTCGCCTACTTCATAACGTACGAAGTCAACAAGTTTACCACCTTTAGATTTTAAGAAGGCTTCAACTGTTTGGTCTGGATCTTTAACGAAGTTTTGATCAACTGCACAAATTTCTTGAAGATATTTACGTAAACGTCCTTCAACCATTTTTTCAACGATATTTTCAGGTTTACCTTCATTTAATGCTTGTTGTTTTAATACTTCTTTTTCGTGGCTGATTTCTTCTTCACTTACTTGATCAGATGAAACATATTTAGGGTTGATTGCTGCGATGTGCATTGCAACGTCTTTAGCTGCTTCTTCATCAGTTGTACCTTCAACAACAGTTAACACACCAATACGTCCACCCATGTGTAAGTATGCACCGAATGCATCGTTGTCTGATTTAGTTCTGATAGCAAAACGGCGAATACTTAATTTTTCACCGATAGTTGAGATAGCTTCTTTCATTCTTTCATCAACTGTTTGACCACTTGATAATTTAGTTTCTAATAAAGCTTCAACTGTTTCAGCTTTGCTTTCAAGAACTTGGTTAGCAATTTCTTTTACTAATTCTTGGAAACCTTCATTACGAGCAACGAAGTCTGTTTCAGAGTTGATTTCAACGATTGCAGCTTCATTACCTTTTACTTCAACGTGTACTAAACCTTCTGCTGCGATACGGTCAGCTTTTTTAGCTGCTTTAGCGATACCTTTTTCACGTAAGTAATCAATCGCTTTATCGATGTCACCATCAGTTTCAGTTAGCGCTTTTTTACAATCCATCATACCAGCGCCAGTTCTTTCACGTAATTCTTTTACAAGTTTTGCTGAAATTGCCATTAATTATTCCTCCAATATGTCTAATTGTAATAATAGATGATAATTAAATATTACCATTAAAGGTACTCTAATTTCCAATACTCTATTATTATTTCATGAATATTTTTTTAAGATGTTGATTTCGTTTTATATTTGAAAAAAGGGCGATAAGCATTACATCTTATCACCCATTTAAACTATATCTTAGTTTGATTCAACAGTAGTATTTTCTTCAGTTGATTCTGCTTCTTGAGATTGTTCTTTTTCATCTAAATCGATGTTTTGTTCTGCAGCTACTTCATCGTTAGAAATACCTTGTTGACCTTCTAAGACAGCGTCTGCCATTTTACCAGTTAATAATTTAACGGCACGGATAGCATCATCGTTCGCTGGGATAACGTAATCAATTTCATCTGGATCACAGTTAGTGTCAACAATACCAACGATTGGGATATTTAATTTACGTGCTTCAGCAATTGCGTTGCGCTCTTTACGAGGGTCAACAACGAATAATGCTTGAGGCATAGATTTCATATCACGAATACCGCCTAAGAATTTGATTAAACGGTCATATTCTTTTTTAAGTTCAACAACTTCTTTTTTAGGTAATACTTCGAATAAACCGTCTTCTTCCATTTTTTCGATTTCAGAAATACGTTTAATACGTTTAGAAATTGTTTTGTAGTTAGTTAAAATTCCGCCTAACCATCTTTGGTTAACGTAGAATTGTCCAGCACGTTCAGCTTCAGCTTTAACTGATTCTTGTGCTTGTTTTTTAGTACCTACGAATAAGACTTTACCGCCATCTTCTGATACTTGTTTTAAGAAATTGTAAGCTTCTTCAACTTTTTTCACTGTTTTTTGTAAGTCAATGATATAGATACCATTTCTTTCAGTGAAGATATATTTTTTCATTTTTGGGTTCCAACGGCGTGTTTGGTGACCGAAGTGAACACCGGCTTCTAGTAATTGTTTCATTGAAATTACTGCCATTTTAAATTCCTCCTATTGGTTATTTACCTCCATAATAAACTAATGTAAAGACAATTCTTGGAATTGCACCCTTTGCATATACATTTATTATGTGTGTATTGGCTTTATAGCCGTCAATAATAATAACATAATTTTTTTTCTAGTGCAACGATTGATTTGATATCATTTGTTTTTCTTAAAAATAAAAACGAGCCTTCAAGTCATCTTATCCAAAGGATGAACTTAGCTCGTTTCTATTAATTAAGTTTGGAAAATGATTAACAACTATTTATTGCGTTCTAATTCGTCTAAGAATTTTTCTTTCTTAACTTTAATAAACGTACCTTTCATACCTAACGATCGAGATTCAATTACGCCTGCACTTTCTAATTTACGTAAAGCATTTACGATTACTGAACGAGTGATACCTACTCTATCGGCAACTTTAGATGCAATTAATAATCCTTCATTACCACCTAATTCTTCAAAGATGTGTTCAATCGCTTCTTTTTCAGAATAAGAAAGAGAATTAATCGCCATTGTGATAGCTGCTTTATCTCGTGCTTCTTTTTCTACTTCGTTGTGTTTTTCACGAAGAATTTCCATACCGATAACCGTAGCTGCATATTCACCTAAAACTAAATCATTTTCATTGAAGTCATCTTCTATACGTCCCAACACTAATGTTCCTAGACGTTCTCCTCCACCTAAAATTGGAAAAACAGTCGTACGGCTATTAATGAAAGCCTCTTTATCTTCAGGTGGGAAAACAGTTAATTCATTGTCAATTTTGATATTAGATTCTGTTTGTTTAACATCCATTAATAATTCAGTGTATTCGCTTGGAATATGTTTGCTTTCTAACATATCGCTAATTCTTTCACTTTTTAAAAGTTCATTTAAACTTGATCCTAAGATTTTTCCTCTACGTGACACAATAAACACGTTTGTCACTGTTACGTTACTAATTGTTTGCGCAACATCTTTAAAGTCTACAGCTATACCTTTATGTTTTTGTAATAACGTATTTAATTCTCTCGTTTTAGATAATAAGCTCATAAAATTTCTCCTTTTTTTATATTATAAAATAAATGCACTTAAATCTTTATTAGTTGAAATAGATTTCAATTTGTCATCAACATATTGAGGTGTTATATCTACGACCGCATTCGGCATATTTGGTGCTTCATACGATAAGTCTTCAAGCATTTTTTCTAAAATAGTGTGTAAACGACGCGCACCGATGTTGTCAGTGTCTTGGTTTACTTGATAGGCCATTTCTGCTAAGCGAGTAATTGCCTCTTCAGAGAAGTTCACTGTTACATCCTCAGTTTTCAGTAAAGCTTCATATTGTTTAATCAGTGATAATTTTGGTTCTGTTAAAATTCTGATGAAGTCATCTACTGTTAAGCTTTCGAGTTCCACTCTAATTGGGAAACGACCTTGCAATTCAGGAATTAAGTCACTAGGTTTTGAAACATGAAATGCGCCAGCCCCTATAAATAGCATATGTTCAGTATTTACAGTACCATATTTCGTTTGTATCATGCTACCTTCGAGGATTGGTAGAATATCACGTTGAACACCTTGTCTTGATACATCTTGACCACTATTTGAATTATTAGTCGCAACTTTATCAATTTCATCTATAAAGATGATACCCATTTGTTCGGCTAGTTCTATCGCTTCCTGATTTGCTGTTTCTTGGTCAATTAATTCATCAGCAAAATCATCTATTAAAATTTTACGTGCTGTTTTTACTGGAACCACACGTTCTACTTTACGTTTAGGCATAAGTTGATTCATCATATCTTGCATTTGCTGATTTTGGTTTGTTCCTAACATGCCTAATGCGCCAGGATCTTGTTCAACTTTAATTCTAACTTTTTCTTCTTCAAGTTTACCGTCTAGCAGTTGTTTTCTAATTTCTGAGCGTTTCGTTTTAATTTCTTCAGTAGGTGCTTCTTCTTCCTCATCGTTATTATTACCAAAGTTTGGAAGTGTGCCTCCTAGAAGTGACTCGAGTGGATTATTATTTTGTGACGCTTTTTTCTTCATACTAGGAACTAAAAGTTTCACTAATTTTTCATTTGCTTTTTCAGTAGCTTCATCTTTAACTAAAGCTTTTTTCTGATCCTTCACTAATCTTACTGCGACATCTACTAAGTCTCTTACCATACTCTCAACATCGCGACCTACATAACCTACTTCAGTAAATTTAGTAGCTTCCACTTTAATAAATGGGGCTCCTACAATTTTAGCCATTCGACGTGCGATTTCTGTTTTACCTACACCCGTTGGACCAATCATTAAAATGTTTTTAGGGGCGATTTCTTGTTTAGTTTCATCGTCAAGAAGGCTTCTTCTATATCTATTTCTTAAAGCAATTGCGACTTTACGTTTCGCATCATCTTGACCAACAATATATTCATCTAATTTAGATACGATATCTTTAGGTGTAAGTTTTATACCGTTTGCATCCATTAATTATTACCTCCAACTAAATGTATGTTCATATATATTCATTCCCAATTACTATTAAATTATTATAAAGTTTCTACAATAATATTATCGTTTGTAAACACACAAATATCAGAAGCTACTTTTAAACTTTCATAAGCCATTTCTTTTGCTGACATATGTGTTGCATGACGTTTCAATGCTCTACCAGCACTTAATGCATAGTTACCACCAGAACCAATGGCGATTAAATCATCATCTGGTGCAATAACTTCTCCTGTTCCACTAACAACTAATATAGCATCTTTATTCATAACAATAAGCATTGCCTCAAGTTGACGTAGCTGTTTATCCCCACGCCATTCTTGAGCGAGTTCAACAGCTGCACGCTCTAAATTACCACTGAATTGTTGTAGTTTAGTTTCAAACTTTTCAAATAAAGTAAACGCATCAGCAACACTTCCTGCAAATCCAGCTAATACCTTACCTTCATACAAGCGTCTAACTTTACGGGCAGTTTGTTTCATAATGACTTGTTCACCAAGTGTAACTTGGCCGTCTCCTGCCATCGCTGCTTCTCCATTATGTCTAACTGCATAAATAGTTGTAGCATGTAATGATGTCTTACTCATTTATTTACTCTCCTTTTTTGCTCGAGGATGTGCGTTTAAATATACCTTACGTAATTGTTGATTTGATACATGTGTATACTTTCCAGTTGTAGAAAGATTTACATGACCCAACAAAGATTGTACCGTTCTTAAATCAGCCCCTTGATTTAATAAATGCGTAGCAAACGTATGTCTTAATTTGTGTGGATGTATCTCAGTTACACCTGCAGTACGCTTAACTACATCATTGAGTACATGACGAATTCCTCTAACTGTAATAGGATCACCCTTCATATTCACAATCAAATAGGGATGTGATTTGTGTTGAACAGGTTTAAATTCATTTAAATATTGTTCAATACTTTGTCGACAAAATTCTCCAAATGGCACAAAGCGTTCTTTATTACCTTTGCCTAGTACTTTCACACCTGGTAATGACATATCTATATCTGTAAGTTTAATATTTACTAATTCTGAAACACGTATGCCGGTTGCATACAATAATTCTAAAATAACTCGATCTCTTAATCCTTTTTTAGCATCTTTAGTTACTGTCTTAAACAATGCATCCATCTCTTCTTCATAAAAGAATTGGGGTAAATATTGTTCTTTTTTGGGATGCACTAATTGAACAAAAGGATTAACGATTGAATTATCTTGGGTCATCCAAAATTCATAAAATGTTCTTAGCGTTGATATTTTTCTAGATACAGTCGTTCTTTTTAAATTTTGAGAATATAAAAAACTCAAATAATTTCTAGCGTCTTTATATTCAAATGTATTTAATTTTAACATTTCTTGATTTAGAAAACGGTTAAATTGCTCTAAATCATCATGATAAGATTTTAAGGTATGGTCGGAGAAATTTCTTTCAACTTTTAGCATATTTAAAAATATATTTTGGATTTCTTCCACTTAAAAATCCCCTCCATCATATGCAATTGTAGCATATAACATGGAAGGGACTAAAATAATTAGCTATAGAATTCAAAATCTTTTGAGAATTGTTCAAAATATCGAAATAATAATTCTCATTTTTAATTTATATAAAATTTAAAACTTATAGTGTCTTCTTGAAGTTCTCAAGGTATTCTAAAGCTCTGTTTGCTTGTGCTTCGTAACGTTCTTTTTTATCCTTAATACGTTTCTCTAATGAGGGAAGCAAGCCGAAATTGGCATTCATAGGTTGGAAGTTCTTTTCATTTTTAGCATGAGAAATATAATATGCCATACTACCTATCATAGTTTCTCTAGGGAAAATAACTTCGCCTTTATTTTGAAGTTTATGAGCTAAGTTAATTCCAGCTACAAGCCCACTTGCTGCACTTTCTACATAACCTTCAACGCCAGTCATTTGACCAGCAAATTGAATTCTATTCTCATTAATTAATTCATATTTCACATTTAAAACATCTGGTGAATTAATGAATGTATTTCGATGCATAACGCCATATCTTACGATATCAACATTCTCTAAGCCTGGAATTAATCGGATAACTTCTTTTTGTGCGCCCCATTTTAAATGCGTTTGGAAACCAACAATATTGTAAAGTGTACCAGCTGCATCGTCTTGTCGTAATTGTACAACTGCATATGGGCGTTTACCTGTTTTAGGATCTTCAAGACCAACTGGTTTCATAGGTCCGAATAATAATGTTTTACGACCACGTTCAGCCATTACTTCAAAAGGCATACAACCTTCGAAATATTTTTCTTTTTCAAATTCATTTGTTGGCGCAACTTCTGCTTCAAGAACTGCATCATAAAAACGGTTAAATTCTTCTTCTGTCATCGGACAGTTTAAGTATGCCGCTTCACCTTTATCATAACGTGATTTTAGATACACTTTGTCCATATCAATTGAATCTTTTTCAATAATAGGCGCTGCAGCATCATAGAAATATAATTGGTCTTTGCCAGTAATGTCTACAATTTCTTTTGCTAAATTCTCAGTAGTTAATGGTCCAGTAGCAATGATTGTATAGCCTTCTGGAATGCTATGAATTTCTTCATTTAATACAGTCACATTAGGATGATTTCTTAATGTATCAGTGATATAACCTGAAAAGTCATGTCTATCTACAGCTAAAGCGCCTCCCGCAGGAACTCTAGCTTTGTCAGCAGCTGCAATAATTAATGAGTCTAAGCGTCTCATTTCTTCTTTTAATACACCTACGCCGTTTGTTAATGCATTACCTCTTAATGAGTTAGAACATACTAATTCTGCAAATTTATCAGTATGGTGCGCTGGTGTTTGTTTCACTGGACGCATTTCAATTAGGTTAACTTTAATTCCTCGTTGTGCTAATTGGTAAGCAGCTTCTGAACCAGCTAAACCTGCACCAACTACGTTAACGGTTTGACTCATATTGATCCTCCTCAAAATTTTTATTTCTGAACTTCTTCTTTATAGTCACAATTTGAACAAATAACTTGAGAACTACGTCCTTTCTTATGTTCCATGAGATAGTGATTACATTTAGGACAATCACGACCTACTGGTTTATCCCATGAAATAAAGTCGCATTCTGGATAATTTGAACAACCATAGAATAATCTATTTTTCTTAGATTTTCTTTCTACTACATCGCCATCTTTACATTTAGGACAAGTAACACCAATTGTTTTAACAATAGCTTTTGTATTTCTACAATCAGGGAAATTAGAACAAGCCATGAATTTACCATAACGGCCCATTTTGATAACCATTGGCGAACCACAGACTTCACAATCTTCTCCAGCTGGTTCGTCTTTGATTTCAACTTTTTCCATTTCCTCTTCAGCGCGTTCCACGTCTAGTTTGAAACTACCATAGAAATTATCTATAACTTTTCTCCAACCAATATCTCCTTCAGCAATTTTATCTAAAAGTGTTTCCATATTAACTGTAAATTCTACATCGATAATTTCAGGGAAGTAATCTTTAACTTGTTCATACACGATTTCGCCTAATTCAGTAGGTACGAAACGTTTACTTTCAAGTTTTACATAGTTTCTTTTTTGAATTGTATCAATGGTCGGTGCATACGTTGATGGTCTACCGATTTTCAATTCTTCTAATGTTTTTACTAGACGTGCTTCTGTATAACGTGGAGGTGGTTGAGTAAAGTGTTGTGAAGGTTCAATTTGTGTTGCAGTAACTTTATCGCCTTCACTTAATTTTGGTAATTTGTTTTCTTTTTTTTCATTTTCTTTATCGTCTTTAGCTTCAACATATAAAGTCATAAAGCCTTTAAATTTAATTGTTTGTCCATTGGCTCTAAACTTAATGTCATTTTGAGTAACGTCTAAAGCTACAGTATCTAAAATAGCTGGTGCCATTTGACTCGCTACAAAACGTTCCCAAATTAATTTATATAAACGATGTTGATCACGAGTTAAATACGCTTTCATTTCATCAGGTGTACGTAATGTACTTGTAGGACGAATTGCCTCATGGGCATCTTGGTCCCCTTGTTTGCCTTTAGCTGTGCGACGAGAAACATACTCTTTTCCGTATTTATCCTCAATATAATTTTTCGCTTCGTCTTTAGCTGATTGAGAAATACGTGTAGAGTCTGTACGCATATAAGTAATTAAACCAACTGTCCCTTGTCTTTTTAAATCAATACCTTCATACAATTGTTGTGCAAGCATCATTGTTTTACGAGCTTTAAAGTTTAATTTACGCGCTGCTTCTTGTTGAAGGGTTGAAGTTGTAAAAGGATTAGCTGGGTTTCTTGTTTTTTCCTTTTTATTTACATTCGTAATTTCAAATTCATCACCATTAAGTTCAGCAGTAATTTTTTCTACATCTTTCTTAGTCTTTAATTTAGATGGCTTGTTTTTATAATGTAAAAATTTCGCATTAAATTTTGATTTTTTATATCTAAATTCGCCTTCAATTGTCCAATATTCTTCAGGTTTGAAATTGCGAATTTCATTTTCTCTATCAATTACTAATCTTAATGCTACTGATTGCACACGTCCTGCTGATAAACCTTTTTTCACTTTCTTCCATAATACTGGAGAAATGTTATAACCTACTAATCTATCTAAAATACGACGCGCTTGTTGAGCATCTACTAAATCCATTTGAATATCACGTGGATGCTTAAAACTTTCTTTAACCGCGTCTTTTGTAATTTCATTAAATACTACTCTGTTTTCTTTTGTATCATCAAGTTCTAAAATTTTTGATAAATGCCAAGCAATCGCTTCACCTTCACGGTCGGGGTCACTCGCTAGGAAAACTTTTTTCGCTTTCTTAGCATATTTCTTCAAATCTTTAACGACGGGACCTTTACCGCGAATAGTAATATATTTTGGTTCAAAATTATCTTCTACATCGACACCCATTTGACTTCTTGGTAAGTCACGAACATGTCCCATAGAAGCAATAACTTTATATTTTTTACCTAAATATTTTTCAATGGTTTTAGCTTTTGCAGGCGACTCAACTATGACTAAATTATCTGCCAAAGTGAATTCCCCCTTGCTTTTTCAATTACTAAAGATAAATGATAAACGGTCGATTTTGATTTTGTCAATATTTAACTTTAATTAAATTCGTTTTTGATCACCATTTAAATTAGTTTCTATTAACATATAATATCAACTTATTTCGCAATATAAATTATCATTTATAACAATTTTAGCAATTTTTTAAAAATTGACTATACTTAATAATCATTCAATATATCTTGTGCTTCTGAAACTATCATTGCTCCTTCTTGAGCTCTTAACAAGTTTCCTTTTGTTAATGGGTTAAACATAGAGCCTGGTAATACATATACATTTCTATTTTGTTCAATCGCACAGTCTATCGTAATTTGACTACCGCTTTTAATACCTGCTTCAGTAATTAGAACCCCTTTTGATAAACCACTAATTAGACGATTACGTTGTGGAAAGTGATACCTTGCAATATTTATAAATGGTGGATATTCACTAATAACTAATCCTTTTTCTTCAATTATATATCGTAGTTTTTCAGTTTCTTTGGGATAGTGTTTTAAATGACCATGACCTAAAACTGCAATAGTAGGTAAATTGAATTTTAATGCGTAATGGTGTGCTAAACTATCTGCACCTTTAGCTAGTCCTGAAACAATAGTAAGAGGTATATGAGTGAAGTTTGAGAAGAGATATTGCATGGCATGAGAGGAATATTGAGTAGCGACACGTGAGCCTACAACGCCTAAAGTATTGGTAGAAGAGAGTAAATTGACATTTCCTTTATAAAATATAATCAATGGATAATCATAAATTTGCTTGAGAAGCGGTGAATACGAAGCATTAAATGAAGAAATAAAACTCACATGATGGCATGATAATTGTTCTGTTATTTCGTTGATGTTAATTTTAATAAATCGATCTACAAGTTCTTTTTTACTGTAAAGCTTTTCCCAAGTTCTTAAGGTATCTACTTGATCTCTGAATGAAAAACTTAAATAATCAGGGTACAAGTTTAATAAATGATGAATCTGTTGTGTTGAATACCCAGCCCATCTAAGTTTCAATAAAACTATTTCGTTGTCTGACATGATGTTTTCTCCTTTGTAACTATTATAGTACAAATTATTCGTAAAATTTTTTCATTTGTAAGACAATTCGCTTTAAAAATTAAATCAAAATTTAATGAGTAAAACCTCGCTATTCCTTATGTAAACTATTCCCTACTTTTTGTCACTATAGTGATTTAAATTTCCCTTAAAGACTGATTTCAACACAAAAAAGCCTAGACTCCACCAATTTGGAATCTAGGCTATCAAATTTGAAATGATATCAAATTATTTTACTGTTAATAATTCTTCATAAATGCCAGCTTCTTTAGCTGCTTCAATTAAAGTTGTACCAATTTCTGAAGGTGTATCTGCAGTTTTAACACCACAATCGTTTAATGTTTTAATTTTTTCATCTGCAGTACCTTTACCGCCAGAAATAATCGCACCAGCGTGGCCCATACGTTTACCTGGAGGAGCAGTTTGTCCACCAATGAAACCTACTACTGGTTTCTTCATGTTAGCTTTAATCCATTCAGCTGCTTCTTCTTCAGCTGTACCCCCGATTTCACCAATCATTACAACTGCTTTAGTCTCTTCATCTTCATTGAATGCTTTAAGAACATCGATGAAGTTTGTACCGTTAACTGGGTCGCCACCGATACCTACAGCTGTAGTTTGACCAATACCTTCTTCAGTTAATTGATGTACAGCTTCATAAGTTAATGTACCAGAACGTGAAACTACGCCTACATGTCCTTTTTTGTGGATATATCCAGGCATGATACCAATTTTACATTCATCAGCAGTGATAACACCTGGGCAGTTTGGTCCTACTAAACGTGTTTTTCTACCTTCTAAGTAACGTTTAACTTTAATCATGTCGACAACAGGAATATGTTCAGTAATACAAATAACCATGTCTAAGTCAGCATCAGCCGCTTCTAAAATAGAATCTGCAGCAAATGGTGCTGGAACATAAACGACTGATACGTTTGCCCCTGTTTCTTCTTTAGCTTCTGCTACTGTATTGTATACTGGCACGCCTTCAACGACTTGTCCGCCTTTACCTGGTGTTACACCAGCAACGATTTGTGTGCCATAATCAAGCATTTGTTTTGTATGGAAAAGGGCAGTAGACCCTGTAATACCTTGTACCATTACTTTAGTATTCTTATCTATAAATACACTCATCTTAGTGTTCCCATCCTTTCCTTACGCTTCTTTAACAAGTTTAACAATTTTTTGTGCGCCTTCAGCCATTGTAGCTGCTGGTTCGATTGCTAATCCTGAATCGTTTAAGATTTGTTTACCACGTTCAACGTTAGTACCTTCTAAACGTACAACTAAAGGTAAAGTTAAGTCTACTTCTTTAACTGCTGCTACGATACCTTCAGCGATAACGTCACATTTCATGATTCCACCGAAGATATTTACAAAGATACCTTTAACATTGTCATCACCTAAGATGATCTTGAATGCTTCAGTAACTTTTTCTTTAGTAGCGCCGCCCCCAACGTCTAGGAAGTTAGCTGGATTTCCACCAAAATGATTAATTGTATCCATTGTGGCCATAGCTAAACCAGCACCGTTAACCATACAACCGATATCTCCATCTAATGCGATGTATGATAAGTCATATTTAGATGCTTCAATTTCTTTTGGATCTTCTTCTTCTAAATCACGTAATTCTTGAATATCTTTATGTCTAAATAAAGCATTGTCATCAAAGTTAAGTTTCGCATCTAAAGCTAAAACGTCACCGTCACCAGTTGTTACTAATGGGTTAATTTCAACGATAGAGCAATCTTTTTCTACAAATACATTGTATAAAGAAAGTAAGAATTTCGCTGCTTTATTAACTGATTCTTTAGGAATGTTAATATTGAAAGCAATACGACGTGCTTGGTAAGGTGATAAACCTACAACTGGGTCGATTGTTTCTTTAAAGATTTTTTCTGGAGTTTTAGCAGCTACTTCTTCAATTTCGGTACCACCTTCTTCAGAAGCCATTAAAGTAATACGATCAGTTGCGCGATCAATAACGAAACCTACATAATATTCTTTTTGAATATCGCAACCTTGTTCGATATATAAACGTTTTACTTCTTTACCTTCTGGACCAGTTTGGTGTGTAACTAATTGTTTCCCTAATAATTCATTAGCGTAAGTTTCAACTTCAGATAGTGATTTAGCAATTTTAACACCACCTGCTTTACCTCTACCCCCAGCGTGGATTTGTGCTTTTACCACATAAACATCTGAGTCTAATTCTTTCGCCTTTTCTACTGCTTCTTCAGCAGTGAATGCAACGCGTCCTTCTGGAACTGCTACGCCCATAGAACGAAATATTTCTTTACCTTGATACTCGTGGATATTCATCTTCCATCCTCCTGTTTCTTAGGTTAAGTTCATTTCAATTATAAAAAATGAAAGCGCTATTGTAAACTGAAACTGTTTCATTTTTTGCAATAAATTTAAAATTCAAATAATTACAACATAGATTTTACTGGTTCAAAGCTTTTGCGATGATATGGCGTTATGCCTAATTGATTCAAACCTTCAAGATGGGCTTTCGTGCCATAACCTACATTCTTATCGAAATCATAACCAGGATATGCTTCAGCAATTTCTTTCATTAATGTATCTCGATACTCTTTTGCCATAATACTTGCAGCCGCTATCGATACGCTCTTAGCATCCCCTTTAATAATTGAAGTTTGGGGAACGGAATTATCTAAAGTCATCGCATCAATTAACAAGTGATCAGGCTGATGTTTCAATTGCGCAATAGCACGTTCCATCGCTACTTTTGTCGCATTATAAATATTTAACTGGTCGATTTCTTCTGCACTCGCTACCCCATATGCATAATCTAATACGCCTTCTTTGAGTTGTCGATTTAACAACTCGCGTTTGACAGGTGAGACTTTTTTCGAATCATCTAATCCTAAATATTGATGACCCGGATTTAGTATGACAGCGCAAGCCACTACAGGTCCCGCTAATGGCCCGCGCCCCACTTCATCTATCCCACAAATTAATGCTTCAGGGCGTCTTTCAAGCAATTCATTCTCATATTTATTCATCACTTGATAATGCTGAATGACTTCTTGCTCTTTTAAAAGTTGTTTGCGACGTTGAGCAATATTTTGTTGCACGCCTTTACGACTATCAGCATTTAATTCGTGGTTATCTAATTCTTCAATATCTGTGATTGTGGCTAGTAATGCTTTGACTTCTTTAATTGTCTGCGTCATCGTTTAACTCACTTTTCATTTCAGCATATAAGTCAAAACAATATGTGCCGATTTTAGCATTTCGCACCTCATTGATAATTAATTCAATGACCGCTTCATAATCAACTTCATTACCACGTTGTAATAGCCCTCGACGTCGGCCGATAGCGTCGAACCATTCTAACATTTCGGCATCTTCAGGCACATCAATATTATAATGTTGTTTAAACCCTTCTAAATCATGTTTAATCAAGAATTCTAAACCATAAATCGCTACTTCATCCAAATGTACGATACTGTCTTTTATCGCACCCGTTAAACTTAATTTCTTACCTACTAATTCATCTTCGAATTTAGGCCAAAGAATCCCTGGTGTGTCTAATAATTGTAGCGATTGTCCCACTTTAATCCATTGTTGCTGTTTAGTAACGCCAGGTTTATTTCCTGTTTGAGCGATATTCTTTCTAGCCAATTTATTGATAAGCGTTGATTTACCCACGTTTGGAATACCTACAATCATGGCACGAATGGCACGTGGTTTTAATCCTTTTGCTTTTTCTCTTTCAAACTTTTCTTTAGTTGCTTCAATAGCCGCTGTTTCTACGCTTTTTAAATTTTTACCGTGCTTAGCATCGACTGCTACAGGATAATAGCCTTTATCTACAAAGAAGCGCTCCCATTTTTGCATTTCATTTAAATTAGCCATATCTTTCTTATTTAGAATAACTACTCTTGGTTTTTGCTTAATGACATCGTCGATCATTGGATTGCGTGAACTATATGGAATACGTGCATCGACTAATTCAAAGACAACGTCCACTTTTTTTAATTGTTCCGTAACCTCTCTTTTGGCTTTTGCCATATGGCCTGGATACCATTGAATTGGCATATTCATTCACCTTGCTTTCATTAATTTTATGTCGATTTCAACTTTTTGATTATACTTGAAAATTAAAACCTTCACCACTAATCATGTATGTTCTCTATTATTTTATCATTCGTATTTAATATGAGTGAACTATTAGAGGTTATATTACTTAGGTGGCATACCCAAATTACTTTATTCCTATCCACGGATAGCCTACAATTTAATTATGAAAAAGATTTAAAATACATTAGAGGTTAAATATGAAGAAATTTCTAATACATATATGCTTATTTTTAGCGCTCGCTTTAATTGGCCATAGCTACATTATTTACCGTTTCATTCATGACGGCATTTTATTTACTGGACCGAATGATGGTATGGAGCAAATGGTTCCTATTCAAATGTATTTATTTGAGAAGTGGAGTCATGGCAATCTATTTTATGCTACGGATTTTGGTTTAGGTGGAGACTTTTTCACTGACTTAAGTTATTACTTCTCTACTAATTTATTATTTATTTTAAACGTTATTATTATATTAATATTAAAAACTTTCATAACATTACATACTCAAGATTTAATGTTTTGGATGATTGATGCACTCATTATGTCAATTATCAAAGCAGCCATTGCGCTATATTGTACCTATTTATATATTAAATGGATTTCTAAAAATACATGGCTAAGTTTAATCATGGCCTTTCTATTCGTCATGTCACCTCTATACTATCGTTTTACCGTTTATTGGCCATTTTTTAGTGATGTTTTTATTTGGATGCCACTTCTACTATTGTCAATTGAACGTGTATTACAGAAGCGAAAATTTGGCTTATTCATAGTGACTGTCACACTACTATTAATTAATAATTTCTATTTCGCTTATTATTTATGCTTAATAGGTGCAGGTTACATATTAATACGTATTATCTTTAGACATCCTAAAGATACGATTTCACGTGGAAAAGCCCTGTTATTGTTAGTTATTAGTGCATTATTAGCGCTTGGTAACAGTTTATTTATTTTCTTCCATGGCGCACAA
The DNA here is from genome assembly GCF_022815905.2 of Staphylococcus sp. NRL 16/872. NCBI lineage: Bacteria > Bacillati > Bacillota > Bacilli > Caryophanales > Staphylococcaceae > Staphylococcus > Staphylococcus sp. NRL 16/872. Next base: position 1,615,081 of record NZ_CP119327.1, read on the forward strand.
AGTTTTTTAAACAATCGACGTATTCCTTTTTCAGGTGACGTTCCTGTTTTTGAAAAATTAGACATTAATACTAATGTATTCTTTGATAATTATCTTATTGTCATATTGTTTATTACAATCCAGGCTTTATTGTCGTTTAAATTATATAAACATTATTACTACCGACTGTTTGCGATACTCACCTTAATTTTTATTATATTTAGTTTTATTCCATTTGTGGACCAAATGTTTAACGGCTTTTCTGCACCTCAAAAACGTTGGCACTTTATTCTAGCGTTCAATTCAGCCATATTAATTGGTCTATTTCTAAAATATTATCGTACGTTAAGCCTTAAAACTTACATAATATCTAACCTTATAGCTGAAATAGTTATTTTTAGTAGTGCCATTGTATATCATAAGTTCGTAGCTTGGTTAATTCTTGTCCCAATAGTGTCACTCATTGGTTTAATTATTTTATTAATAAAAGATACGTCTAATCGTATAAAGCTGAATTATATATATGGAATATCCATTATCTTATTAAGCATTGTAGTATCTATTGTATTTATAAATAATCAAATTTATTTTAAAGATCATCGAGATCGTGCCAATACTTTCTATGTAAATTCAAGTTTATATAGTTCAGATTTACAACGCGCGCTTGTCAGAGAAATGGTGAACGATAAGCAAGAAGATGAGCGTATAGATTGGCGCGTGAATGAGCAAGATAATACGCCGATGTATCAACATTTCAAAGGTTTAAGTCTTTATTCAAGTATCTTCCATCATAATATTCTTGATTTCTATTACGATGCCTTGAAGATTAATTTAGCTGAAGAATCATTGAGTCGCTATCAGTCTATTAATGGACGTCAAAATCTCGCAAGTTTATTCTCTATTCGTTATATAATGTTAAAAGAATATCAAGGTAATTTGCCTGCGCATTTTCAAAAAATAAAAACAAGCGGACAATACACAATATATGAAAATAAACTTAATCTTCCATCAGTAAAAGTGACAAACAATATTTATAATAGTAAGAGCTTAACTACAGCAATAGATAGAGAACATGCGATGCTAGATGGCGTCATTATGGAAGACAAAGGGACTAAGTATACTGCTAAAGCACCTGACTTACTTAATAAAGTAGACATGCAATCTCATAACATCAAGAAGCTAGACAAACATAAATATAAAGTTGTAGGTGGTAAAGGCGGTACCATCACTTTACATGTCCCTGCGTCATTACGTGAAAAGTATGATGATTTCTATCTTACAATGATGATTAAACGTGGCAATCCGGATAGTAATTATACGGTTGCGGTAAATAATTATGCGAACCATCGTCTATTCAATAATTCAACGTACCGAACTGGTGTAGATACGCAACTTTACCGTACGCAACCTGATAAAAACGGCAATATTACTATCATGTTATCTCCAGATGGCGAATTTAATATGAAGTTACTCGATTTAAATGGAGAAAATTATGATACGCTTAAACAGGCTTATCGACATAAAGATCATAGTAATTACACAGATATTAAAAATGGTGTGGAAGTCCATCTAGATAAACATCGTAAAGGAATGGCTTCAATCAATATACCTTATCGAGATGGCATGCGCGCCTATGTGGATGGAGAGCACGTAAATCCAGTAAAAGTAAATTACATGATGACAGGTGTACCTGTAAATGCATCTGCTAAAACGATTACCATTAAGTATCAACCACCTTATTGGAATACGATGATATTCATTTCTTTAATTAGTATGATGATTAGCTTCATATTTGTAAGACTTAACAATTCAAAAAAGAGAAAGATGAGGAAATAAATTGATTAAGAAAGTTTGGACTAAACCATTATGGACATTTGGATTCATTTTTATCGTTGCTAATTTGGTGTCGTTAGCAATTTATTATCCATTTATACGCGATTATATTAGAGAGGGATATGTGTTTAGTGGTTCTGGCGATGGTTTCAGACAAATGATGCCTTTTCAACTCTATTTATATGAGCATTTTACTCAATTCAAAGGTTTTTATGACCAATCATTTGGTTTAGGGGGCGACTATGTTAAAGGGCTTGCTTATTATTACTCCCTTTCCCCTATTATATGGGTTAATTTCATCTTTATTTGGCTTGGAGATACTTTATTTAATTGGAACCCCCATGAAATTGATTTTTGGCCACTTAACCAATTGATTGTTGCATACATCAGAACAATTATTACATTTATCTGTGCATTTTATTGTTTTAGATGGTTAAAATTAAAACCCGCACCATTATTATTAGCGACTATCTCATATGGCGCTTCAACGCTCATACTGTACTACAACTTTACTTGGTCGTTTTATGGTGATTTATTGATTTTCCTACCATTATCAATTTGGGGAATGGAACGTTTCTTCCAACAACGAAAAATCGGCTTATTTATATTTTCAGTGGCGTTAACTTTATTTTCCAATTTTTACTTTAGCTATTATCAAGCCATCGTATTAGGCATATATTTCTTATTACGCCTAATTTTTACATATCGGTACGATATCGTTACACGTTGGCAAAAATTTTATCTACTTGCTTGTGGCGCAATTTTAGCGTTACTTTCTAGTATTTTAGGTTTCTACACTGGCGTGTCTTCATTTTTAAATAATGATAGACAGCAGAATAATGAATTTAACATTTCGTTATTTACTGATTTAACTCAAAATAAATATTACATTTTCTCAAACGGTTTTTATATCACAGTGTCAATTATTGCACTAGTCGCATTATTATCGTTTAAATTATACAAACATTACTATTACCGTATTTTTGCCATTATTACTTGGTTTTTATTAATTGGTTCCCTTTCACAATACTTTGATAGTGCATTTAACGGTTTCTCATTACCACAACGTCGCTGGGTTTATTTCTTATCCTTCTCGACAAGTGTGTTGATTGCTTTATTTATCCAACATTTATCAGAATTATCGATGAAACATTATTTATTTGCTGCGGTACCGGTCTTCATTTTCGGCATACTTAAACTAATCTTTGCTGAAGGCTATGTTCATTGGATGGTCGTACCATTAGCATTAATGATTATACTTGCTTTCTTAATTTGGATGAAAAAGTGGTTACATCATCCTACCATACTGGTAGCAATCGTTCTTATCTTCGTTGTACAACAAGTTGTTTTAACGCATGATTCAAGAGAGCGTACGATTGATCCGTATGCCACTACAATGAAGACAGTTCATGATCCTAGTTATCATAACAAGGCGCTTGCTAACAAGATTGACCATATTAATGACGCGAGTAACGATCCATTCCATCGCATTGATTACATGTCGATGTACGCTTTAAATTCACCATTTATTTATCATTATAATGGCATATCCCTATATTCCAGCATTTTCGATGGAAGCATCTTAAATTATTATGATAAATTAATGCAAATCAATATGCCGGTGGATAAGAATAGTACCTATCGTTATTTAGGTAACCGCGCGAATTTAGAAGCAATGTGGGACGTTCAAGACCGCTTCCGTCACCCTGATGATTTGAACATGCCTTATGGTTTTGAAAAGGCAGAGACAATCACTGAGGACAAAGATACATTACTTCATTCTAAAAATAAGATAGATTATCCAGCTGCACATGTTACTGGTAAGATTTACAATGCTAGTGACCTTAAATCACCTTTAGATCGTGAACAAGCTATGTTACAAGGTGTCGTGCTAGATAATCACTCTAAAAAAGCAAATACATCATTCAAGCGTAATGACAACTTACTTGATGAAGCGAAAGAATCTTTAAATAATGCCACTTGGCAAAATAAAAATCATCTTAAAGTAACGAAAGATGATGGGGGCGTAACTTTATCATTACCACAATCTATTGCAGATAAATATAAAGATATGTATGTAGAAATGGATGTAGAATTATTGGCGCCTGATAAAGCACATGAAGTAGGTGTGAATGAATATGTTCAAAATCGTAATGCATTAAGCTATAAATATCGTCGCTTTGTTACACCAGTCACAATGAGAGTGAAATCATCTGATAAGTTAAATATTCACCTTTCAAAAGGAAATTATCGCTTATCTGTAAAAGGTATTTATGGTGAAAATTACGATACCTTAAAACATGCTTCAAAAGAGTTAGAGCCTGTAAAAGTAAAAGATAATAGAAATGGCTATACTATTACAAAATCTAAAGGTTCTTCAGGTTATGTTGTTTTACCAACTGTATATGCAGATGGTATGAAAGCAAAGGTTAACGGGAGAGACGTTAACGTTGAAAAAGCAAATGGCATCATGACTGCAATTCCAGTCAATAAAAATGATACCCACATTCGTTTAACGTATACACCACCTCACTTATTTACGTTAATAGTATTAAGTGTAATTGGAATCATAGGTAGCGTAATATTTAGCCTATGGGTAAAACGTAAAGGACAGCAAACTTCAACACATCATCATTAACACAAAAAAGACTTCCAACTTGGCATGAAGCCATGAGTTGGAAGTCTTTTTTATTGAGATATGCGTTGTGACTAACCCATATCTTTGTAATATCTTCAGTATGCTGATTAACGAATTTCTTGGATTCTAGCAGCTTTACCACGTAAACTACGTAAGTAGTATAATTTAGCACGACGTACTTTACCACGACGTTTAACTTCGATTTTTTCGATTTTTGGAGTGTGTAATGGGAATGTACGTTCCACACCTACACCTGAAGAAATTTTACGAACTGTGAAAGTTTCTGAAATTCCTCCACCACGGCGTTTGATTACAACACCTTCGAATACTTGGATACGTTCACGTGAACCTTCCACGATACGTACGTGTACACGTAAAGTGTCACCAGTACGGAAAGCTGGTAAGTCTGTGCGTAATTGTGATTTAGTTACTGCTTCGATTAACTTATGATTACTCATTTTTATACTCTCCTTCAACCTATGTTCTTGCCTAGACATACATATAGCAGCGGATCATAGTGATTTTTAGTGTCTTTTCACACTTGATATATATTAGCATACAACTAATCGTTTTTCAATTGCTTTTTATAGCTTTCTAAAATTTCTTTATCCTCATCAGTAAGTGGATACTGTTCTAATAAATCAGGACGCTTATTATAAGTACGAATTAATTTTTGTTCATGACGCCACTTTTCAATATTAGCATGATTACCAGACAATAATACATCTGGCACCGTCATATTTTTAAATTCTCTTGGACGCGTATATTGCGGAAATTCCAACAAACCGTCTGAGAACGAATCATCTTGATGAGATTGCTCATTACCTAGCACACCAGGAATCAGGCGCACAATCGCATCCGTCATCGTTATCGCAGGTAACTCGCCTCCTGTTAAGACGTAATCACCCATTGAAATTTCATCCGTAACAAGATGCTCACGAATACGTTCGTCATAGCCTTCATAATGTCCACAGATAAAGACAATATGTTCAGCTTCGCTAAGTTCTTGTGCTATTTCTTGTGAAAATGGACGCCCTTGAGGACACATTAATATCACACGTGTATGCTCATCACGTTGAATATCTTCCATAGCATTAAATACAGGTTCCGGCTTTAAAACCATGCCTTGACCGCCACCAAATGGATAATCATCTACTTGGTTATGTTTATTGACAGCATAATCTCTAAAATTAATAGTATTTACATCAATAATATTCTTATCTTGTGCTCGTTTTAAAATAGAATGATTAAGCACACCATCGAACATTTCTGGAAATAATGTTAAATAATCAATCTTCATTAGTCTAACAATCCTTCCATTGGTGTAATTCGAATTGATTTATTTTCAACATCAACTTCTTTAACTACATCGGCAATATAAGGGATAAGATATTCTTTGTCACCTTTCACTACCCATACATCATTCGCACCTGTTTCAAAAATATTGATTACTCGACCGATTGGTGTATCTTCTTCATCAAACACTGTACATCCAATGATGTCTGAATAATAAAACTCATTCTCTTCTAATTCAATATCTTCATGATCACGTTCTTGATATAAATAGTCTCCCTTATACTGTTCAACATCATTAATGTTATTTATACCTTCAAATTTAAGCATGTGAAAGCCTTTATGTACACGGTAAGAAGTAACGGTTAACGCTATTTCATTATTATTGTGTTTAACTATTAATGTCTCTCCTGGCTGAAAACGTGTTTCCGTAAAATCTGAATTAGATTTCACTTTCACTTCACCTTTAATTCCGTGCGTGTTAACAATCTGCCCCACTTCAACTTCCATATTGCGCCCCTCCTAATACATTAAGTTCATTTCTTACATAGTATCATGATTTTTTATTAAATAAAAAGACGCCACAAAGGGCGCCTTTGGTAAGTTTTAAAATGTTAAAACTTTCGCTAATTATTTAGCTTAGACTGTAGACAAGCTCTTTCACTCTTTGTCATCTTATGCGTGCCTAGGTCATTTACTCATAGTAAACTCCCGTCGTTACGCATTTCGTTTCCTCGATTGACAAGGGTTTTCTAGCAGTCTTTCTACTTTACAATTATTTTGACGATAAAATCAACTAATTATTTAGCTTTCTTTTGTTCGTCAAAAGTTTTTAAAATACCTTGTTTAGATAAGATATTGTGAACTGTATCAGTTGGTTTAGCACCGTCTTTTAACCATTTTAAAGCTAATTCTTCGTCGATTTTAACTTCTGGTGCGTTAACGCTAGCTGGGTTGTAAGTACCGATTTGTTCGATAATACGACCGTCACGTGGAGCACGTGCGTCAGCTACAACGATACGATAGAATGGATTTCTTTTTGAACCTAAACGAGTTAAACGAATTTTAACTGCCATATATAAAACTCTCCTTTAAATCTTTTACTTTTTATTTTCTACAAGAAATAATATTAACAGTTCAATCAAACTTTGTAAAGACTTTTTTCTTTACCAAATCTAGGTTTTTTCAAAAACGTAGATTTGGTTATGGGAGTGAGATAGAATTCTTCTGAATTCGTCCTCTCACCCCCGCACAGTTGATTAGGCGCTTGAAATATTTTATTTCAAGTCCAATCAACCACTGCGCATGAGCTTTAGCTCAGGCGAACCTTTGAAAATAGTTTTATGAAATAAACCATACATATTAACCTAAATTGAAAAATCAAAATGGTCATTTCAACACAAAATATCGAATTCCTACTCATAAGGAATTCGATATTTTCATTGCTATTAAAATGGTAAGTTCATGCCTTTAAGCATATTTTCCATTTGGCTACGTTTACCTTTTTTGCCTTTACGTCCGCCACCAGTAAATTGTTTCATCATTTTCTTCATATCATTAAATTGTTTCATTAGTCGGTTTACTTCTTGTAAAGAACGACCTGAACCTTTAGCGATACGTTTTTTACGTGAAACATTTAAACTTGCTGGGTTTTCTCTTTCACTTGGTGTCATTGATTGGATAATCGCTTTAATATGGTCGATTTGTTTATCGCTCATATTTAATTTATCGATACCTTTCATTTTATTCATACCAGGTATCATTTTCATAATGTCATCAAGTGGACCTAAGTTTTTAACTTGATCTAATTGTTCTAAGAAATCATCCAATGTGAATGATGATTCACGCATTTTCTTTTCTAAGTCTTTTGCTTTTTCTTGGTCGACATCTTGTTGAGCCTTTTCAATAAGACTTAAAACGTCACCCATACCAAGAATACGAGAAGCCATACGTTCAGGATGGAACAGTTCTAAACCGTCCATCTTCTCACTCATACCGACAAATTTAATTGGTTTTTGAGTAACAGAACGAATTGATAGCGCAGCACCACCACGAGTGTCACCATCTAATTTAGTTAAAGTGACACCTGTCACATCTAATTGATCATCGAATGATTGTGCAACGTTAACGGCATCTTGACCTGTCATTGCATCGACAACTAACATAATTTCATTTGGTTTAGAAATTTCTTTAACTTCTTGAAGTTCGTTCATTAACGCTTCATCGATGTGTAAACGACCAGCTGTATCGATGATTACGAAGTCAAGGTGTTCTTCTTTCGCATAACTTAAGGCATTCTCAACGATTTGTTGTGGTTTAACTTGGTCCCCTTCACTATATACGGGCACATCAAGTTGTTTACCTACTGTTTGTAATTGGTTAATCGCTGCTGGACGATAAATATCGGCAGCTACTAACATTGGTTTTTTGTTGTATTTTTTACGCATTAATAATGCTAGTTTACCAGCAGTTGTTGTTTTACCGGCACCTTGTAAACCTACCATCATTACAACTGTTGGCGGTTTATTAGCCATAGTAATCGATGAATTTTCTCCACCCATTAGTTGTGTTAATTCATCTTGTACAATTTTTATGACCTGTTGACCTGGTGTTAAAGATTGCATTACGTCTGAACCTAAAGCACGATCAGATACAGTCTTTACGAAGTCTTTAACTACTTTAAAGTTAACATCGGCTTCAAGTAATGCGAGACGTACTTCACGCATCATTGTTTTAATATCCGCTTCTGTGACTTTACCTTTACCACGGATTTTTTGCATCGTGGCTTGCAAGCGATCGGATAATCCTTCAAATGCCATGTTAATTGCCCTCCTTTTTTGAAAATTATTCCAATTCTTCTAATTGAGTAATATAATGTTTTAATTTATCTGGGTCATTTAACGTTTTCTTCATTTCTTCATAGATAATACGACGTTGTTCGAATTTTTCATATAAGTTGAGCTTAGCTTCATAATCTTCTACTAAATCGCCAGTTCTTCTTATATTATCATAAACTGCCTGTCTACTCACATTAAATGTCTCTGCAATTTCACTTAAAGAATAGTCCTTTAGGTAAAACAATTCAAGATAATTTCTTTGTTTTTCAGTAAGTAATGATTGATAGAAATCAAACAAATAATTCATTCGTAAGGTTTTAACTAAATCATTTTTCCCCATTCGAATGTTCCTCGTCATTAAAATCTAATTCAGCAACTTCATCAGGAATGTCTTCATTTTGTTCAATCATATCTGCAAATAAGCCGTATACGTAACTTTCTGGGTTAAATGGTTGTAAGTCGTCTAATTTCTCACCAAGACCTACGTATTTAACTGGGATATGAAGCTCATTTCTGATAGCAAGCACGATACCACCTTTAGCAGTACCATCTAATTTAGTTAATACGATACCAGAGACGTTCGTTACTTCTTTGAATGAACGCGCTTGTGATAATGCGTTTTGACCAGTTGTTGCATCTAAACATAATAACGCTTCGTGTGGTGCGTCTGGTACAGCACGGCTAATGACACGTTTCATTTTATCTAATTCTTGCATTAAGTTAGATTTATTTTGTAAACGTCCAGCTGTATCACAAATTAAAATATCGACACCTTTATTTTTCGCAGCATTAATTGCGTCATATACAACCGCTGCTGGGTCTGAACCTTCACTTTGCTTAACAACTTCTACACCGACACGGTCGCCCCAAACTTGTAATTGTTCGATAGCTCCGGCTCTGAATGTATCGCCTGCAGCAAGCATGACTTTTTTTCCTTCCATTTTATATCTATGTGCTAATTTCCCGATTGTAGTTGTTTTACCTACACCGTTAACACCTACCATTAAAATGACATTAAGGCGCCCGTCTTCAAGGTTCATCGCTTCAGAATTATCGTCTTCTTGGTGATAAATTTCTACAATTTTTTCAACGATAACTTCACGTAAATCTTCAGTTTCTTTAATGTTACGACGTTGAGCTTCTGTACGTAATTCGTCAGTTAATTGCATTACTGTGTTAAATCCAACGTCCGCTGTAATCAACATTTCTTCTAAGGCTTCGAAGAAATCTTCGTCTACAGTTCTATAACGTGCAATTAAATTATTAAGTTGTTCTTGGAAATTTTGACGTGATTTTTCAAGACCAGCTTTAAATTTAGCACCCATTTTTTGAGCTTCAATTTCTTCAAAGTCTTCAATTGAAATTAAACCATCATCATCGAAGTCTGCTTCACTTAACTTACGAGGTTTCTTCTTAGGGGCAGGCTCTGCCATGTCATCTTGTTGCGATGGTGACTCACCCTCTACCTCTTCGCTTTCAGATAATTCTTGTTCAATATCCTCAGTAGATTTAGATGAAAACTTATCTTTTAATCGTTTAAAAAAACTCATCCTTGCTCCTCCTTCATAACCTCATCTATAGTATTTAAATTGACACTTACTAATTTAGAAACGCCTGATTCTTGCATTGTGACACCGTATAAGCGATCTGAATATTCCATCGTTCCTTTACGATGTGTAATAACAATAAATTGAGTTTGTACTGACAATTCTTTTAAAAATTGAGCATAGCGAATGACATTTGCTTCATCAAGTGCAGCCTCTACTTCATCTAGTATAACAAATGGCGCAGAACGAACTTTTAATATTGCGAATAATAAAGCAATTGCACTTAATGCTCGTTCACCACCACTTAATAATGAGAGATGTTGTAGTTTTTTACCCGGAGGTTGAACAATTATATCTACCCCCGCTGATAAATAATCATCATCTGTCAATTCTAATTTAGCATGTCCACCACCAAATAACGACTGAAACACTGTAGTAAAGTGCGATTGAACTTGTAAGAAAGTTTCTTTAAAACGACCTTTCACTTCTTGGTCCATTTCTTCAATAATTTGTTCAAGCGTTTGTTTCGCTTCTCGCAAATCATTACGTTGATCGTTTAAGAACGTATAGCGTTCATTAATTTCTTCATATTGTTCTATCGCATTGATATTAACAGGGCCTAATTCATCAATAGACATTTTTGTCAATTTAACTTTCTTGCGTAACGCTTCAATAGGTGTATCATCTTGATATTCTTCTCTGGCACGTTCAACTGTTAATTGATAATTTTCATTTAAATGATCAATAGCGTGATTAATTAGCACATCTAATTTAGATTGTTGCGCTTTAATATCTTGATAAAAACTTTCAATTGATAACAAGTCTTGATGACATTCTTGTAATTGATATTCATGAATTTCTACGTCTTCATTAACGGCTAACCGTTGTTGTTTCAGTTCTTCTAATTGTTGAGTCACTGATTCACGTAACCCTTGTTTCTCTTGAATATTGTTTTGTAATTTATCGAAAGCTTGTTGCCCCATCATTTCATCTGAATTAAACAATTCAATCTTTTCATTAACATTTGTTAATTGTTGCTGAATATTGCTAATTTGTTTTTCTGCACGATCTAATGAAGATTTTTGCGCATTAATACGTTCTTTAATTACTGCTAGATCAGAACGTTTTTGGTTTAAGTGCTGTTGCATTTTTGAGGTTGATTCTTTATCTTCTTTAGATAGTTGTGTATAACGCTCAATATCTTTTTCAAGTTGTGTAAGTTGTGTTTGAATTTCAACTAATCGATTTTGTTTTTCTGTTAGCGTTAATCGGCTTGTCTCACTTTGGTAACCATCATTTTTTTCAAATTCAAATTCTTCATGCTCATCTTTAATATGTGCTTCTTGTGTTTTCAAGCGATCTAAAGCTAACGCTTCATTATGAGATTGTTCTTTTAAGTCATTATATTGTTGATTTAACTCAATATATTTATCACTTAAACTTTCAACTTTTTGTTTATGTGTTTGTAATTGATGTTCGAAGTCTTGAGTTTGCTGTTCATAATTTTTCAACTGGGCACGCATCGTAGTAAGTTCATCTTTTTGAGATAAAATACTTTTCGTTTTACGAGCGCCACCACCTGTCATTGAACCACCTGGGTTAACGATGTCGCCCTCTAATGTGACAATACGCGTTTTATATTGTATGGCTTTTGCAAGTTCATTAGCATTTTTCAAATTATCGACAACGATTGTTGTGCCTAAAAGATTATCAACAATAGCTTGATACTGTTTGCTTACTGAAACCGCTTCTGAGGCAACATTAATGAAGCCATTGGAATTTTGCGCTGTTCTTTTTATGTCTGCTGACAGCATGCGAGGTTTGATTACATTTAATGGTAAGAACGTTGCTCTTCCTAGGCCTTTTTGTTTTAAGAATTGAATGGCTTGGCGCCCTTCTTTTTCAGTTTCAACAATGACATGTTGTAAAGAAGCACCTAACGCCGTTTCAATCGCTTGTGTTAGTTCTGAAGGCACTTGAATAACTTCTGCTACTGCACCGTGAATACCTTGTAGTGTACTACCTTTTGCTTTTAACACATGTTTAACGCCATTAAAGAAATAAGAATATTCTTCCTCTTGCGTCTCTAAACTTTCAATTCGCGCTCTCATTTTATCGGTATAGCGATACGCTTGGTACAGTTTATCTTCATACTCAGTCTGTGACTGTTTTGCATCTGAGAGCGCTTTTTCTTGCTGTTGAATTTGTTTTTCAACATCTTTGAATTGATTTGAAATAGTTTGATGACGTTCTTCAGTAATTGAAATTTCTTTTTGTATTTCTTTCAATTGATTAAAAGCTTCAACCAAACGTGTATCTAAACGTGATTTTTTAGCCTCGTTTTCTTTAAGCGTATGTTCTAAAAAGCGAATGTCATTATTAACATCAGATTGCTCTGACATTAATTCATAATAATCATTTTTTATGGCTTCAAGTTTTTCTTCATGCTGTTCATCAGAAATATAAAGCTTAGATTCTAAATCACGTATTTCTGCATTTAAGTCTTTTTGTTTATCTTTTAAAGAGACAAGTTGTTGCGCAATCTCCTCTTTTTCTTTTTCAGCATTACTTAATTCTTCATTAAGATTTTCAATTTCTTCTTCGAAACGTGCATTAGTTTCAGATTGATTGCGTTTTCTTTCTTCTAAGACATTAAGCTGACCAGTGAATTTCTCATACTCTTCTGTGGCTTTGATTAAGTCATGATTGAGTTGTTCTACATCAGTATCTATTTGTTGACGTTTCGTCTTTTGTTTTTGTAAATATTGTGTAATTTGAGCTTGTTTCGCTTCTTTGTCAGCTTGTTGGCTTTTCAACTCATTTAATCTATTATCTAATTGTCGATTATCCTCTGTATACTGATCGATGTCATGCACAGTGACAATCACATCACTTTGTTTCATTTCTTTAGATAATTGTAAATATTCTTTAGCTATCGATGCCTCAGCCTTAAGTGGCTCTACACGTCCTTCTAAATCGTACAATATATCTTCCACTCGAGATAAATTATCTTCAGTTTGGCCAAGTTTTTGTAATGACTCTGCTTTACGCTTTTTATATTTAAGCACACCCGCAGATTCTTCTAGAATTTGGCGTCTATCGATAGGTTTTGCATTTAAAATTTCGTCTACTTTTCCTTGAGAGATAATACTAAATGCTTCTTTTCCTAAACCAGAATCTAAAAATAGTTCAGTAATATCTCGTAAGCGTGCTCGATCGTTATTTAAATAATATTCACTTTCACCACTGCGGTATAATCGGCGTGTCACAACGATATTATCAGCATCAATTTGTAATTGTCTGGTAGAGTTATCTAAATTAAGTTGTACTTCTGCATAGTTTTGAGCATTTCGATGTTCTGCTCCTGAAAAGATAATATCTTCCATTTTAGAGCCGCGAAGGGATTTAGCTGATTGTTCACCTAGTACCCATTTAATGGCATCTGTGATATTACTTTTCCCACTACCATTTGGTCCTACAATTGCCGTCACTCCTTTATCGAATTGCACATTCGTGTGGTCGGCAAATGATTTGAAACCAATGGCATCAATTGATTTTAAATAAACCATTCTATTCTCCTTAATACCTTCATACTCATTCTTGATGATAAGGGACAATTATTAATATCATTCTTTTAAAGTGTTTTATTGTTTTAATTTAGTATAGGCTTGTTCAGCTGCTTTTTGTTCGGATTCTTTTTTCGTTTTTCCTTGTCCCGTTGCGACTGCCTCATTTTCCAAAATCACTTCAGACGTGAATAGGCGATGATGGGCGGGACCTTCCTCTTTAATAAGGCGATATGTTACGTCTCCTTTATTTTGACTATGAACAAATTCTTGGAATTGTGTTTTAAAATCTACAACACCTATTAATTCATTATCTTCAACATGGGGGAATATCACTTTCTCAGCGAATTGCCAAACGACCTCTAAGCCTTGATCAAGGTATAAAGCGCCTACAAATGCTTCAAACGCATCTGAAATTAGAGATGGACGTGTTCTTCCTCCCGTTTTTTCTTCACCTTTACCTAATAGAATTAATTGGTTTAAACCGATTTTATTTGCAAATATTACAAGTGAGGGCTCACATACAATTGTTGCACGCATTTTAGTTAAATTCCCTTCCGGCAAGTCAGGATGTTTATCAAAAAGATAACGTGAAACCGTCAATTCTAATACCGCATCTCCTAAAAATTCTAAACGTTCATTGTGTTCTAAACGATCCATATTGAAATCATTTATAAAACTCGAGTGTGAAAATGCTTGTTGATATAATTCGATATTTGAATATTCAAATCCAAGCGATTTCATTTTTTTCGAAAATTGTTGTCGAAACTCATTTACCATTGCTATTTTCTTTGGATTTGTCACACTAGAACCTCCATTTTATCTATTCTATGATTGATTCTTATGAAAAAATCTGAGCCATCCTGTAGACGACTCAGATGTAGGTTTTTTATTTTTCAAGACTATTGATATACTTAGCAGCATCACCAACAGTGTTGATTTTTTCAGCTTCTTCATCAGGAATTTCAGTACCAAATTCATCTTCTAATTCCATTACTAATTCAGCGATATCAAGTGAGTCAGCGCCTAAATCATCTTTGAATGATGCATCTTCAGTTACTTTGTCAGCATCAACACCTAAACGGTCAACGATGATATCTTTTACTTTATCGAAGTTTTCCACGTCGATTCACCTCCTTTAAAAGTGTCTATCCATAGACTATTTTATTTTCCCATTTTAGTGGTTAAAATACAAGCATTTATTAGCATTGTAAAGATACTATTTACACTAAGTAAAGTATAAATTCTGACCTCGAAATTTAACCTTACATGTACATGCCACCATTCACATGGATTGTTTGGCCTGTGATGTATTTAGCTCTTTCAGAGGCTAAAAATGCTACTGTATAAGCGATGTCTTTATCTTCACCAAAACGTGATAATGGAATTTGTTCTAACATTTGTGATTTTAAGTCATCATTTAAAGCATTTGTCATATCTGAAACAATAAAACCAGGTGCTACAGCATTCACTGTAATACCACGTGATGCAAGTTCACGTGCACTTGATTTAGTTAAGCCTTCAATACCTGCTTTTGTTGCAACATAGTTTGCTTGGCCAGGGTTACCCATAGCACCAACAATACTTGATAAGTTGATGATAGCACCGCCACGTTGACGTAACATTTGTGGTGTAGCTTTTTGAATACAATTGAATGTACCTTTTAAGTTTGTATTAATTACGTCATCCCATTCTTGCTCTTTCATACGCATTAATAGGTTATCACGCGTAATACCAGCGTTGTTTACAAGTACATCTAATGAACCAAATTGACTCACAACTTCTTTAATCATTGCTTTAACTTCATCGCCTTCAGCAACGTTTGCTTGAATCGCAAAGCTTTCTACGCCTTTTTCTTTAATTTCAGCTACTACTGCTTCTGCTTTTTCTTTATTACCTGCATAGTTTACAGCTACGTTAAAGCCATCTTCAGCTAATTGTAACGCAATACTACGACCAATGCCTCTTGAAGCACCAGTTACTAATGCATTCTTGTTAGTCATGTTGATTCCATCCTTTCACATCTTCTAGAGTTTGAATAGATGTTAATTTAACATCACGATTAATTTTTTTAATTAAACCAGATAATACTTTGCCAGGTCCAATTTCAATAAAATGATCAACGCCTTGGTCGATTAACCATTCTGTTGATTTAATAAATTGAACTGGTGAATATAATTGTTTAACCATATTTTGTTTGATTGTTTCAGCATCTGTTTCGCCTTCAGCGTTAACATTTTGCACGATAGGGAATTTAGCATCATGCCAATCAAATTGATTAATATAAGCTTCGAAATCTTTTTCAATGACTTGCATCATTGATGAATGGAACGGTCCAGACACAGCTAAAGGTAATACACGTTTAGCGCCAAGTGACTTGCCTTCTTCTGCTAATTTATCAATTAATGTTTTATGGCCAGACACAACAATTTGTCCAGGACAGTTAATGTTTGCTGGTTCAATTAATTCATCTTCAGTAGATAAGTCTTTACAGATTTTGTCCACTTCTTCATAACTTAAACCTAGTACCGCTGCCATACTGCCTACACCATTTGGAAACGCTTGTGCCATTAATTGACCACGTTTACGTACAATTTTAACAGCGTCTTCGAAGTTTAATACGTCAGCAGCTACTAAACTTGAATATTCACCTAAACTATGCCCCATTGTATAATCTGCATTAATATTTTCAAGTGCATTTAATAATGCTGCACTATGCGTTAACAATGCGGGTTGTGTATTCTCAGTTTCGCCTAATTTCCCTTCGCTATCAGTAAACATTGTTTCTAATAAGTCAAAATCTACTGCTTCTTGTGCTGAATTTAATATCTCTGTTGCTTTAGCATCTTCATTGTATAAATCATTTGCCATTCCAACTTTTTGAGCACCTTGTCCAGGAAAAACAATCGCAATTTTACTCATCTTGATTACCTACCGTTTCTCTCATAATTTCAACAATCTTTTCATCTCCAGCAATTTTAGCTTGGCGAATTGCTGAGTAAAATGCACGCGCATTTGAACCACCGTGAGCTTTAACTACAGTACCATCTAAGCCTAATAATACTGCTCCGCCATACTCTGCATAGTCCATTTTCTTAGCAAACGTATCTAAATCTTTTTTCAATACAGCTGCAGCTAATTTATTTTTGAAGCTACCTAATAATGTTTCTTTCAACATTTTACCGATAGATTTCGCAGTACCTTCAATGTTTTTTAATACCATGTTACCAGTGTAACCATCTGTTACAACAACATCTGTGTTACCTTCCATTAACGTTTTTGCTTCGATATTACCAGTGAAGTTAAAGCTGCCATCTTCACTTAATAATTGATACGCTTTTTTCGTTAATGAATTACCTTTAGCTGGCTCAGTACCAATATTTAATAGTGATAATTTTGGATTATTGAGGCCACGCACTTTTTTAGCATAAATATTACCAAGTTGTGCGTATTGTAATAAATGTTCTGGTTTAGCATCCGCATTGGCACCTACATCTAAGAATGTAAAGCCTTTACCATCAATCGTTGGTAATGTAACGACAAGAGCTGGACGTGCTACGCCTTTAATGCGACCTACAATAAATAACCCAGCAGACATTAATGCACCTGTGTTACCAGCTGAAACACAACCATCTGCTTCGCCATTTTTAACCGCTTCAGCCATACGTACCATTGAACTATCTTTTTTACGTTTAATGGCTCTAACTGGTTCGTCTTCCATTTCAATTTTTTCAGAACAATGTCTAAATTCAATACGTTCATGATTGAGCGTATATTGTTTTTCATCACCAAAAAGAATAATTTCCAAATCTTTAAAATCATTAACCGCTTTTTCAACAGCCTCTAACACGATACCAGGGGCATCATCGCCACCCATCATATCTATCGCAATTTTAACCATTTGCTTCATCCTCGCTTATATAAAACATTTTAAACGTGCCTTGAAACACTAAAGTATCTTTAACATAAGAGTTAACTTTTATAAAATAATGATGCGTTGTTTGGTCAGTCACATGTGCTTCTGCTCTTACAGTATCATGTAACTTCACTTTTTCAATAAATTTAATCGAACTTTCCTGTGTCAGAACTGTCGATTTATGTATCAATGCTACACATAACGAATTCGCCTGCGCAAATAACACATGACCACGTGCAATTTGAGTCTTCGCAAATACCGATTCTTCTGTTACTTCAATAATCGATTGCGCTGATTCATTAGGCGCAACTTGAATCAAGTCACCTATCACTTCATTAGCCTCTAATGCACGAATCTGCTCATAATTTTGCTCAGCTACTAACTTAATACGCTTGCGCAACTCAGGAATATTAAGATACGTGCGATCTAACCTAATCGTTTGAATACTCACACCAAACATTTCACACAGCGCACTATCCGTCATAAAGGGGTTCAAATCAATTGCCTTTTGAATGGCTTGACGACGTTCGTCTTTCTTCATTTTCAAATAAAGTCCCCCCCTCTACACACGAATTTAGTACCAAGTCTTAAACATTCCTCACATATCATAACACTTTCTATTTAAGAAGCTCAACAAATATCATCCTACCTTGTCCCCTTTTTCAGAAAAGGCAAAAACATATTATTAATCAAAGCTAAGAAAAGGAACACATGAGCTAAAGCTCATGTGTAAATACCACTAACTTCTAAAGAAGAAGTGGTACTTTAGAGTGAAAGAGGCTTGTCTACAGTCATTTAATCGAAGCTCATGTGTAGCAAATTCTCATCAATAAACGTACGCAAATGTTCATAAGCATCTGTGAAAAAGACACCTGATTGAATTAACTCAGCAGCTTCATCACGCGCTACTTCAAGCATGCGATAATCTTCCACTATATTGGCCACCATAAAGTCAGGTAAACCACTTTGTTTCACGCCAAAGAAATCACCAGGACCGCGCATTTCTAAATCACGTTCACTTAACTCAAACCCATCTGTCGTTTGCGTCATAATTGTCATACGTTCAATTCCTGTTTCAGTCTTAGGCGATGCGATTAATACGCAGTAACTTTGATGTTCACTTCGACCTACACGTCCTCTTAATTGATGTAACGTTGATAAGCCGAAACGATCCGCATCATAAATCATCATGAATGTAGCATTTGGCACGTTAACCCCTACTTCTACAACCGTCGTAGAAACAAGAATATCTAGTTCATGTTCACTGAATCGTGTCATGACCTCATCTTTTTCATCTGCTGGCATTTTGCCGTGAAGTAGTCCTACACGGCCTTTGCCATAATGCGCTTGTAGTGATTCATAAAGGGCTACAACGTTTTGCACATCTTCAAGGTGTTCAGAACTTTCAATTAAAGGACAGATAACGTATGCTTGTCTGCCTTTTTGCAATTCAGAAGTCATTTGCGCTAACACTTGTTCATATTGTTCATGCTTCGCCCAATTGGTGATGATGGGTTTACGTCCTTTAGGTAATTGCTTAATTGAAGACACGTCCATTTCACCGAATACTGAAATAGCTAAAGTTCTCGGAATTGGTGTTGCCGTCATGAATAAGACATTAGTCATAGCGCCTTTTTCCCTTAACATCTGACGTTGATTTACTCCGAAGCGATGTTGTTCATCGGTGATTACTAATCCCACATTATTGAAAATAACATCATCTTGAATCAACGCATGTGTTCCAATCAAACAATCTATCGTACCATTTTCCAATTGTTCTATTAAGGCACGACGTTTTTTTCCTTTTACAGAACCCGTTAATAAAGCGACATTCATATAGTCTCCAAACAGTTCCGTTAAACTATTGGCATGTTGTTCTGCTAAAATTTCGGTAGGTACCATAAGCGCAGATTGGTAACCAGCCGTTTTCAATGCATACATACAAATTGCTGCGACGACGGTTTTACCTGAACCTACATCCCCTTGTAATAGACGATGCATTCTTATCGGCGCTTTTAAGTCTCTAAATATTTCATTGACACTTGTTTTTTGAGCATCAGTTAATTCAAATGGTAATGTATCAATAAATGCTTTTACTTTTTTGATATCGTAATTAACTTCAATTGCTTCATCAGACGTCTTCTCTATTCGATTAAGCCATTGCATTCTTAACTCAAACATAAATAATTCTGTGAACGCATATGTTCTACGTGCGCGCATTAACTCGGTTCTATCTTTCGGCTGATGCATTGTTTTAATCGTATAATCTAACCTTTCTAATTTATATTTATTTCTTAAATCATCCGTTAACCATTCATGAATAGTTACATCATTTAATGTTTGATGAATCATATCGCGCATTTGCTTTTGCTTAATGCCTTCTTTAATTCGGTACACTGGCTCTAGCTTCACTTCTTCAGTATCTTGCGCTTGGGCATCAAAGAACATACGATTACCATTAATCTCTTGTTTCGCTCGATTCCATTTCCCTTTGACTGTTACTGTGCCATGTAGTTCAATTTTCTTTTTTAAATATGGTTGATTGAAGAAGACGCATTTCACTGCAATATTATCTACCATAAGATGTACCGTTAACTTCGATTTATTTCTCCCGAAAAATGCCACGGTTGGTACTGAGTAAACTTGACCCACTACCGTTACAGTAGATTGGTCTTCTGCCATATTTAAATCAACTATCGTATTATCATCGTATCTTGTCGGCAAATATAGTATTAAATCTTCGACAGTATGAATGTTTAATTCATGCAATAATGCCATTCTTTTAGGTCCAAGTCCTTTAATATTTTGAAGCGGATATGGACTCTCTATTAAATTGACTTTAGACATCGTTTTCTCACCTAATATTTATAATCTTATCTCTATTTTAACATGGTTTAACCGTATTAATGATAGTTAACGCTTTTTGAAAATGAGTAATAATAAGGAGAGAGGAAATTAGATATTTATTATCTTTAATTTACATAATTAAATTATAGTCATAAAAAAAGAAAACCTGCTTTCTAAGACAGGTTTTCTCAATTACTATTTAATTATCTACTTACTTCACATGCCCATCCATCTTTATCTCTATCTAATGTTGGACGATAAGCTGGATGGTTTTTACTTACACCATTTGGATATGTTTGTCTCATAGCTGTACAATTTTTAAAATATTGTGGTGCAGTAGTTTTTGTAGTTTTAGGTACTGAAGTGCTAGGTTTTGTAGTTTTAGGTACTGCACTAGTCTTAGTTGTCGATTTAGTAGTTGATTTAGTTGATTGTGTACTCCAAATGTTTAACTTTTCGGCCTGTGCTCTAGATTGACTTGCATATAACGTTTGTACATAAGTATTATTTGGTGGGTAAACATAAGCTACTCTAGCTAAACCTTGTCTTACAATAGCATTATTTACCATTTGACCATCTGCATATACATAAGCTAAGTAACGACCATATTTATCAGTGCGTTGTCCCTTATCAAACTGTACTTGGATATTTCGTGCGTTCGCCATCATACGAGTAGTAAACTTACTTGCTTCTGGACCATACTTCTGAACAGGTTTACGTGGATCTTTCGTTTCAGGTGAATCAATTAGCAATAATCTGAACGTTGCTTTTTTACCTTTATATAATAATTGAACAGTATCCCCATCAACGCCTCTAACAAATTTTGCTGGTTCTTTTTTTAGTGACGTTTGCGCGTTTGCAATATGAGCATCATATGTATAACTAGTTCCTAATGTTAATGCTATTACGCTAATTAAAGTGATAATGAATGTTTTAATAACTAAACTTGAATTTCTCATCTCTATCCTCCTAAGTTTCATCAAATATATTTTATACTAATTTTAGAAAATATAAATATAAATTTTTGTAAATTTTTCTAGTATTTAAATTTTACATATTATTGAAACTTAAAAAGCGTAGGTCTGCTTAATTTTCAAAAAATAAAAAAGATGGTAGAGCAAATTTACTCTTACCATCTAAAACTTTTAAAATCTATTCAACTGAGAATAAATATTGATAAATAGGTTGGCCACCATCATGTTCTTCCACTTCAACATCTGGATATTCTGCTTCAACCCATTCTATTAATTGGCTTGTCATGTCTTCACTAGCTTCTTCACCAGCAATAACAGTTAAAATTTCGCTATCTTCATTTAATAATTCAGATAGTAGGCCTTTAATAGTTGCAAATTCATCAGCATTACTAGTAACAATCTTACTTTCTGCTAAGCCCATGAATTCATCTTTTTTAATTTCTACGCCGTCAATTTTAGTATCTCTCACTGCAAATGTGATTGATCCAGATTTAACTGTTTCAAGCGAAGTAGTCATGTGAGACTGGTTCTCTTCCAATGTAGATGATGGATCATATTGGAAGAGTGCCGCAATACCTTGAGGGATAGATGTTGTCGGAATAACAATAGTATCTGCTTTAACTAGTTCGGCTGCTTGATCACTCGACATTCTAATATTCTTATTGTTAGGAAGAATAATCGCACGTTGGCATTGTGATTGTTCAATGACTTTAACAATATCTTCAGTAGACGGGTTCATTGTTTGTCCACCACTGATAATATGTGTTGCACCCATTGAAGTAAATAATTCTGAAATACCTTCACCCATAGAAATCGCAATAATAGCTGTTTCTACTGTTTTTGGTGTTTCATCTTTTTCAGTATGTTGATTTTGTTGTTCTTTACGAATAACTTCACGATGTTGTTCACGCATATTTTCAACTTTTAACTTAATTAATTCACCATATTGTTGACCATAGTTAAACACTTCACCTGGTGTTTCAGTATGAACATGAACTTTGACAATTTCTTCATCATTAATAACGAGTAGAGAATCACCAAAATGACTCATGTCATTTCTAAATTCTTGTTCGACAAATTCTTTTTTATCTTTTCCAAAACGAACCATCATTTCAGTGCAATAGCCATATTTAATATCTTCAGTATTGATAACGCCATGAAAATCATGTTCTTCATGCACTAAGTCATCTGTATCTAATTTAGGTTTCTTAGCTTCAATTGTTTCACCTTGGAGACCTTTTAAGAAGCCTTCATATACACATAATAAGCCTTTACCGCCGCTATCAACGACACCTACTTCTTTTAACACAGCTAATAAGTTTGGTGTATTATTTAAAGATTTTTCAGCTTCTACAATTGTGTATTCCATAACTTCAACGCAGTCATCTGTTTCTTCAGCTTTATTGATAGCTGCTTTCGCTGCATCTTTAGCAACTGTAAGAATTGTTCCTTCAACAGGTTTCATTACTGCTTTATAGGCAGTATCTACCCCAGCTTGGAAACTACTCGCTAATTGTTGCGCATTAATATGTTGTTCTTGTTCGATATTTTTACAAAAACCTCTAAATAACTGTGATAAAATCACGCCGGAATTACCACGTGCGCCCATTAATAGTCCTTTAGAGAATGTTTTACCTAATTCACCAATACTATTTGATAAATTATTCTCAACTTCTTCACGCCCTGAAGTGATGGTTAAGTTCATGTTTGTTCCTGTATCGCCATCTGGAACAGGATAAACATTTAGGGAATCCACTAAATCTGCGTTATTAGATAAATTTTGTGCCCCTTGTATAATCATATCGGCAAATAATTTACCGTTAATTGTGCTAATCATCGTGCTTAATCCTCCTATACCTTCTTGCCCTTGTTATTAAGTCGTACGCCTTGTACAAAAATATTAATTGAATTTACTTTGAGATTTAATGAGTGTTCTAATGTGTATTTTACGGATGATTGAACGTTATTCGCTACTTCAGATATTTTCACACCATAACTCACGATAATATACATATCGATGTCAATCACGCCATTATTTTCCTTAACAATAATGCCTTTAGCATAATTTTCATGGCCTAATATTTCAGCAATGCCATCTCTCACTTGTTGTCTAGATGCCATACCTACTATTCCGTAACTTTCAACTGCTTTACTACCCACTACTGATGCGATTACTTCATTTGAAATATCTATTTTGCCATAGTCATTTGAGATTTCTATTGTCATCTTCCTATTCCTCCTGAATTATGGTTAAAATGACGTTAATTTTAAAGAAACTACACTCAGATTATAGACTAATTCTTTCAGTCATTTACAGTATGTACATGCGTCTACAATCTACACTTTATTTATACATTGAATATCACTTTTACTTCATAATCAAATAATTGAATTACTTTAAGATGTGTTACATAACTCCTCAGCTTACAATTATACCATAATTTAAAGATTTCAAAACATTTAAGTTAAAATACATTTTATTTTATTGCTTTAATATTTAATCTGTGGTATCTTAGTAAAGTATATAAGTAGTCAAGTGTATTTATATTTATTAAAGGAGGTACTTTGATGGGTAAACAATGTTTCGTAACAGGTCGTAAAGCATCGACTGGTAACAATCGTTCACACGCTTTAAATGCGAACAAACGTAGATTTAATGCTAACCTTCAAAAAGTTAGAATTTTAGTTGACGGAAAACCTAAAAAAGTTTGGGTTTCTGCGCGTGCTTTAAAATCTGGTAAAGTTACTAGAGTTTAATAAATATAATGCACAAAAAATGCCTTCATATGTGGTGAAGGCATTTTTTATGTCTAAATTTTATTGTGATGAATGTTAGTGTTATAAATCTTTACTTCTCATTTGTAGTACTTGGCCATTTTCGATATTGATATGCGCAATTGGGTCTTTGACTTCATTAGAAATGGTTAATGTAGAACCAATTTCTAAATGTTGATGCTGAAGATTATATTTAAACCCTTTTAACGTCAAAGTTACTTCTCCGTTTACTGGAATAAAAGATACGTATTTATAAGCCGCAGACTTTTCAATCTTATGTATACCAAGATTTAATAATTGAATCTCATTTTGTCGATCAACTACGATTATTTTTATTTGTTTTTCAGAATAAATGGGTTTCAACAAAATTTGAAGCATCCCCATAAAGTGATCTAAACGTCCACCAGTTGCTCCAAAAATATAAATTTCATTATAGCCTCGTTGTACTGCTTCGTCGACACCAAGTGCTAAATCAGTATCATCTTTTTCTGCTTTAACCGGATGAATATCAAGCGTTTCTTTTAAACGTTTTCTTTCTTCATCAGTTACCGAATCGAAATCACCTACTGTGAATTTAGGGATAATTTGATGATTAGTAAGTATCAAAGTACCTCTATCGATGCCACTCCAATCCACATCTTGCATATTATTAAATATATCCTGCGGTAAATGTCTATCTCCACAAAGTAAATTGATTCTCATATCAATCAGCCTTTCAATTGTTGCGTAACTTTTTTATAATCATCTTGTTTAAAGAAATATGATCCAGTCACAAACATAGTAGCACCATTTTCTGCACATATTTGAATCGTTTCGTCATTAATGCCACCATCTACTTCAATGTCAAAATGCAATGCCGAAGATTCTCTTATGTCACGTAATAGTCTCACTTTAGTTGCACAAGCTTCTATAAATGATTGTCCACCGAAGCCTGGATTTACCGTCATAATTAATACGTAATCAATCATTTCTAAAATAGGCATTAATACTTCCACTGGTGTGCCAGGATTAATCACAACACCTGCTTTTTTACCAGTATTTTTAATCATTTGTAACGCACGATGAATATGAGGTGTTGCTTCTACATGAATTGAAATCATATCAGCACCATGCTCAGCAAAAGTTTCAATATATTGTTCAGGGTTCTCAATCATTAAATGGACATCAATTGGAAGATGAGTAACACTACGTACGGCGTCTAAAATAGGCAAGCCAATAGAAATATTCGGCACAAACTGTCCATCCATTACATCAAAGTGCAAGCCATCTACTTGAGCTTCTTCTAATAAAGCAATTTCATTTTTTAAATTTAAAAAGTCTGCTGATAATAGCGAAGGATATATTCTTCTCATTAATATCTAACCTTTCTATTAGAAATTTCATTGAATAATTGAAGATAATGGTCATAACGGAATTGTGGTAAATGACCGTCATCTAATTGATGTTTTACATTACATTGAGGTTCTTTAATATGGTTACAATTTCTAAATTTACATTGCTCACCGTAGTTATCAATATCGATGAAATAATGTTTCAAATCATCTTTTTCAATATGATCGAAATCTAAAGCACTAAACCCGGGAGTATCAGCTATGAAGCCATTCCCTCTTTCAAACAATTCTACATGTCGTGTAGTGTGTTTACCACGGTTAAGCGATTTCGATATGTCATTCGTTTCAAGATTTAGTTCAGGATTAAATGTATTGATAAATGTTGATTTACCTACACCAGATTGCCCACTTAAAACTATTAACCCATTAGGCCATGAAGCAACGACATCGCTTTTATCAGAGTCCTTACCGACAAATTGGATATTATACCCGATAGATTTATAATTAGTTAATAATGATTCAATATATTCAATTTGTGCTTTTGATGCTAAGTCTTTCTTTGTAACTAATATGCTTGGCGCTAAGTCATAAGAATGTGCAATGACTAAGAATCGATCTAATAACTGTGTTGAAAACTCAGGTTCTACTGCACTCATCACTATAATTAAGCCATCAATATTGCTTACTGGCGGACGTTTTAAAGCGTTACGTCGATCATGTACATGATGAATATACCCTTCATCTATGTTTTGAATATCAAAATCTACAATATCACCCACAATAGGAGAAAACTTTTTCTTTCTAAATAGACCTCGTGGTTTAGTATTATATAATTTTCCTTCTACATCTACTTGATAAACGCCACTTACTAATTTAATAATACGTCCAGTCTCCAAAATGACACCTCTTGTCTTATATTTATAATTACATATTATAGCAAAATGTGAATGAATATTCTAAGTTAGAGTTAAAAGGTGTTATTAATACTATAGTTTACATAATTTATTTATAGTTGAATTTTAAAATTATAAAAAAGCCTCAAAGTGATTACGACATACTTTCAAAATCACTTTGAGACTGATATTATCAATCTTTATTGAAACAATATTAGTAATAAATATCTTTATCTGCGACGACTTTACCATCTACTCTAATAGTATAGCCAGCTGATGTCCCTTTTTCAATTGCTAAAGGAATTGATACCGTTTTATCATTAGTAATGGAGTACGTTTGAATAGCACTTGTACCACTATTATTTTTATCTCTTACGTATACTTGAACTTTTTGACTTTTATTATCTTCTCCAGTATAGGGTATTGTATATGTTTCATTATAGTTTTTTATATCTGCGGTATCTTTCGAATCATCACTTTTTTCTTGTGACTCATTCTTTTTATTATCTTCTTCGTCTTTGCTATCCTTACTATTTTCTTTATCTACACTATCATTGTCATCTTTCTTGTCATCTTTCTTATCATCTTTCCCCTTAGAAACAGTGAGATGGATGATGCTACCTTCGTTTACTTGGGTATTTTTAGGCGTTTGAGAAATAACTTTGCCTTTTTTAATATCGTTGTTAAATGCTTCAGATATTTCAACTTTCAATCTGTTTTTTTCCAATTCTTTTTTGGCAATTTGATAATCTTTATTCTCATAGTTTTTAACATAAACTTTCTTCACACCTAAAGACTCTATTAATACAATGTGATGATCATTTACTTTTACATCACTATCAGGATCAATATTTTGACGCGCAATACTACCTTTTGGAATTTGATTATTATATTCTTGTTGAATTGAAATATTATTTAATTTTAATCCTTTAAGTTCATTGACTGCTTCGTCTTTTTTCATCCCGATAACATTAGGCATTTTAGCGCGTTCAGGGCCTTTTGAAAGAACAATATCAACTTTGTCATGTTGATTAATCCTTTCACCCGCTTTTGGTGTAGATTTTGTAATTTTATTTTCAGGATATGTATCACTATATTCACGTGAAATGTTACCAATTTCTAAATGGGACTTACGCAACAATTTTTCTGCTTCTTTTTCTGTTTTACCAGTTAAGTCTGGCATTTCAGAGTACTTATCGCCAAACATACCTATCGCTATAAAACCGAATAAACTTATTAAAAGAAAAAGTAAAATCAATGCAATAACAATTTTTTTCTTCCTAGAACGTTTTTTAGGTGATGGTTCAAAAATATGATTTTCACCAGTTTGATATAGAGGGCTGTTAACAATAGGAATTTGCATGGTTTGTGCAATATTTTTCTTAGCATTCTCTTCTTGTAATTTATCTTTAATTTCATTTTTATTAATAGGAACTGTTTTTTTCTCATCATTTTCAAGCGTATGTTTTTTTTCATTTACGCGACTTGAAACTAATACACTGCTTAAGTCCTCTCTCATTTCACTTATACTTTGATAACGATGTGTTGGATTTTTAGCAGTTGCCTTTAATACAACATTACTTAGCGATTGAGGGACGTCTTGTCTTTTATCTGTCACATTGGGAATAGATTCTTGAATATGCTTTATTGCAATACTGACAGCTGTTTCACCATTAAATGGTGGATGACCAAGAAGCATTTCATATAGTACTATCCCAATTGAATAAATATCAGTTGTTTCATTTGTTGCTTCGCCTTTTGCTTGCTCAGGTGATAAATATTGTACTGTGCCTAGGACATGGTTAGTTTGTGTCATAGCAGTCTCACTAAGTGCTTTAGCAATACCAAAATCAAATATTTTTAATGTTTTATTTTTATCTATTAAAATATTTTGGGGTTTAATGTCCCTATGTACAATACGTTTTTCATGCGCTTGTTGCACACCTTTTAAAATTTGATCAATATAATTAATTGCCGTATCAATACTTAGTGGTCCATGGCTATGTATATATTCAGAAAGCGTTGGTCCATCAATATACTCCATAACGAGAAAAAAACATTCTTCTTCTTCATCTACATCATAGACTTCAACGATATTTTTATGAATTAATTGCGTAGCGTTGTTAACTTCTCTTTCAAAACGACGCATCGTTTCATCTTTTTCATTCTGTGGGATGGAAATTGCTTTAATAGCTACTTTTCGCTGCAAAATTGTATCTTCTGCAAGATAAACAATACTCATTCCACCGCCACCAAGTTTATCTATCACTTTATAGCGCTCACTAATTAACTTTCCTATCATACATTATCACCTTCAATAGCTGCTAATAGCACGCTAATATTATCTTTAGAACGATGATATAACGCTAATTGAATTAACTGATTACCATGTTCTTCAAGTGATAATGATTCACTTAACGCTTCTAAAATACGTGCTTCTCTTACATAATCTGTAAGGCCATCTGACGCTAATAAAAGGTAATCATAATAACTAAAACGTTTAATAAACACATCAGGGTTAACACGTCTATCTGTACCCATCACCTTAGTAATAATGTTACGTTGAGGATGAGACCATGCTTCCTCCTCAGTTATTTGTCCTGTCATTACTAAATGATTAACAAATGAATGATCATGCGTAATTTGTTCTATTTGTCTTGTACTAATGAGATAAGCTCTAGAATCTCCAATATTGGCCACTACTAATTTCTTATCGAAGACAAGTGCACAGACACATGTTGTGCCCATGCCTTTATAGTCTTCATGACTTTGAGCATACTCAAATAGATCACGATTTATATCTTTTAAAGTCAAACGCAACCAAGTTTCTGCTTGCTCGAACTCAATAAAGTTTTCATTTTCAAAGCGTTTTTGAAGTTCGTAAGTAACAAACTGGCTTGCAATTTCTCCTGCTTTATGACCACCCATGCCATCGCATAATACTAATAGTTGTTGGTGGGTTTGGTTATAAAAAATACCTCCTGCATCTTCATTCTTATCTCTATGTTGTCCAGTATCTGTGAAAAATTGTGCGTTTAACATTTTGATTACCTCGTTTCTACTTGTCGTTCCTTAGCTCTTAATTGTCCACATGCTGCATCAATATCGGCACCTTGTTCACGTCTAATCGTAGCATTTATGCCGAGTCTTTTTAATTCTTTTTCAAATTTAAAAATATCATCTTTTGGTGTCTTTACATAATTACGTTCTGGAACATGGTTAACAGGTATTAAATTGACATGGCAATTTAAATCTTTAATTAGATGCGCTAAATCACGAGCGTGTTCTAATTGGTCATTAACGCCTCCAAACAAACCATATTCAAAGGTAACACGACGATTTGTCTTTTCTTGATAGTATTTAATCGCTTCCATTAACTTATCTACATGATAAGCACGGTTAATAGGCATTAATTTTGAACGTATCTCGTCTTTCGCTGCATGTAAACTTACAGCAAAGTTGATTTGAATATCTTCTTCCGCAAAATCATAAATACGTGGAATAATACCTGACGTTGAAACCGTAATGTGACGAGCACCGATATTTAAACTATTATCGTCATTGACTATTCGTAAAAAGTCCATCATTTCATCGTAGTTTTCAAATGGTTCGCCAATTCCCATGATAACAATTTGAGAAACGCGTTCGTTTGTAGCATCTAACGCTTTTTGTACAGTTAATACTTGAGAAACAATTTCTCCCGCTTCTAAGTTACGTTTTAATCCTCCTAATGTAGAGGCACAGAATGTACAACCAATGCGACAACCTACTTGTGTTGTTACACAAACAGAATTACCGTAATCATGACGCATTAATACTGTTTCAATTGTATAACCGTCTTGTAATTCAAATAAGAATTTAATCGTACCATCTTTACTTTCTTGTTTGACTACGGTAGTCAACGTTGTCATAGCAAAGTTGTCTTTTAATACTTGGCGTAAATCTTTAGATAAGTTCGTCATCTCATCAATACTATTTACGCGTTTTTGATATAACCATTCAAAAATTTGTTTCGCTCTAAATTTCTGTTGACCATGCTCAACTAACCACTCTTGCATTTCATCGAATCTTAAAGAATAGATTGATTGTTTATCGAAATCAGGCAAGAATTTATTTTTCTTCTTTTTTTCAGCAGTTATCATCTTAACTTTCCTTTCTTTTTATTTTAGTTATGAAAAATCCATCTGAATCAAAGTCTTGGGGTAAAATTTGTAACGTTTTGACTTGTTCTCCACTTATTGGATGTGTAATAGGCTCAAATTCAAACTCTTTATTACGTTTTAAGAAAGTATAAATCACATTCTCATTTTCAAGTTGCTCTATCGTACACGTTGAATAAACAAGTGTACCTCCAGGCTTTAAGTTACCTTTTACATTGTCTAATATCTCGAGTTGTAATTCAACTAAGTCATTAATACTTTGTTGAGATTGTACATATTTGATTTCTGGCTTATGTTTCAATACACCTAGTCCACTACAAGGTGCATCCACTAAAATTTTGTCATACATACCTTTATAGGGTGTTGTAGCATCATGATCAAATGTTGTTATATTCTTAAGTTGTAATTTTTTAATATTTTCTTTGATTAAACCAATTTTATGCTTATGAACATCTGTCGCCTCAACGTGACCATTTGGCGACAATAGTTCTGCCATATGACATGCTTTGCCTCCCGGTGCACTACATGCGTCTAAAATTTCATCATTAGGTTCCACATCCATGAAATAGCCCACAAACATTGAACTTTTATCCTGAATTGAGATAAGTCCTTCTTTAAATGCTAATGCCTCTACCACTGGTTTACCTTTTAAATGTAAACAGTATGGAATGATATTATCTATTTCAACTTCGTAACCTTCATCTTGTAAACGTGCTACCATTTCTCCAGGACTAATTCGACTCGTATTAACTCTTACTGTATTCGCAGTTTGATGTAGAAACGCATTGGCAATTTTATGCGTTTGTTCCACACCATGGTGTGTAATCCAATGTTCAATAATCCACTTCGGAACACTATATTGAATAGACATACGTTGCTTTTCATTTTTAATAGTATCGATTCTAGGTAAATCGCTTCTGAAAATTGTTCTTAAAATACCATTTACTATATTACCATTGTGAGGGCCACCACGACGTTTTGCGATATCTACAGCCTCATTAATAATGGCATGATTAGGCACTTTATCTAAGTAAACATATTGATATAAACTCATCCACAGTAGTTGTCTTACCCAGCCTTTTACTTTTGTTTTAATAAAAGGTTTCAAATAAAAATCTAATGTTAATTTACGTTTTATCGTACCATAAACTAATTCTGTGAAAAGAGGTTTATCAATAGAAGATATTTCCTCATTAGACAGTATTTCGTTAATCTTTAAGTTACTATACGCATTATCATTTAATATATCTTGAATAGCTTGAAACGCTAGTTCTCTCACTGTTTGTGTCATACCAATGTTTTCCCAACTAGAGATTCTTGCACGCCACTTAAGTAATTACTTACTAACATACGTTTTTTCCCTGCTAATTGAATATCTGTTAATGCTATAGCATCATCTGAACCTGTACCAACTATAATTGCTTTTTTAGTCGTTTCAATAATTTGTCCTGGTTCACCTTTTTTACCTTCAATAATATGAGCAGCAAATAGTTTTAAGTTTGTGTCATCCATCTTAGTATAAGCTACTGGCCATGGCGACAATCCTCTAATGTGGTTATGAACATCTTGTGCTGATTTCGTCCAATCAATACGCTCATCTTCTCTGCTAATATTTGAAGCGAAACTAGCCTTTGCATCGTCTTGAGGAATACTATCATTCGTTCCTTCAATAATTGAGGGTAATGTTTCTTTTAATAAATCGGCACCTAAGAAACTTAATTTGTCATGCATTGTTCCTACGTTATCATCTTGCTCAATATCAATCGCTTTTTGAGAAATAATATTACCAGCATCTAATTTTTTTACCATATACATAATCGTGATACCAGTCTGTTTCTCTCCATCAATAATCGCTTGGTGAATAGGTGCACCACCGCGATATTTTGGTAATAGTGAGGCGTGAACATTGATAGCACCTTTTTTAGGTAAGTTTAATAAACTTGCAGGCAATAGCTGACCAAATGCGGCAGTTACAATTAAATCTGGGTCGAGGCTCAATAATGTTGTTAGTTCCTCTGAATCTTTAAGTTTTTCAGGTTGATAAACTGGTATCTCATGCGCTTGAGCTACTTTTTTAACTGGGGGCGGCGTTAGCACACGTTTACGTCCAACTGGTCTATCTGGTTGAGTAACGACTGCGATAACCTCATGCTCTGCAATTAACATTTCTAATACTTTTGTTGAAAAATCAGGTGTTCCCATAAAAATTATTTTACTCATTTTCAAAATACGCCTCCACTTCTTCTTCGGTTAATACTTTCTTAGCACGTTCTGTAAATAACATGCCATTTAATTGATCGACAATGTGTAATATCATGCGTGCCACATCATCATAGGCAGTCAATTCTATTTTATTTCCCTCTAAATCATTACCTTCTACTGTAATCATTTTACTACGTTCTACTTCTGCATATACACCAGGTAAATTCACAGAACCTTCTAAGTCAGTTATTTTTTCAGCTGATTCAGATTTAATCACAGGGTTAACAAGTTGTAATAACCCTTCTAATTCCATATCAATCATCGCTACTTGCTTACTAATTCCTATTTGTGGTGCACTCAATGCAGATGCTTCTTCAGCGTATAGCGTATCTTCAATATCTAATAATAAATCTTTTAATACATCATCAAATTGTGTTACGGGTTGTGCTTTTTTAGTTAATACAGGATGCGTAGATTGGACTAATTTTTGTATCGCCATAATGTATGCTCCTCCTGAAAAAATTCATCATATTATTATAACTTAATTCAAATTGAATTGCGACCTTAGACTGAAATTAACACTGAATAGATTGGTATCAATTGCATTTAAATTCGATATCATTAAAATAGTAAGTAAGAAGGAATAAAATAAAAAGAAGATGGGAGGTGTCTTTATAATGGAAGTAAACAAAATCATCTATATCGTTTTAGCTGTATTTCTAGGTAGTTTCGGTGTTCACAAATTTTATGCAGGTAAAAATATGTCAGGCATTTTACATTTAGCATTCTTCTGGACAGGTATTCCACATATTATCGCTATTATTAGCGCAATCTTAACATTACTCAGACCTGCCGATGAAAATGGTAACGTAGTAATGTAGACTATTTATAAAAAGTTACGCTACAGAGTTGATGCTCTGTAGCGTAACTTTTAATTTATTTTAAGAATAAACAATATAATCGAAACAACAATTGCCAATACACTTATAATAGTTGGAATTACAAAACGTATATCAGCAACATGTTTTTTATAAACTTCTTCTTTAATTTGAAACATCATGTTTTGAATGGTTAAATTTAACTCTTCATAATTACTTTCTATCTTATGACTTAATTTTTCTTCCACGTTTAAAATATGTTGGGTTAACTTTTGTTCCACATTATCGATACGCTGAGTTAATGTTTGTTCCACATTATCAATTTTTTGATCAAGTCTTAGCTCGACATTATCTATTTTCTCACTAAGTCTTGACTCAGTTTTGTTGATTTTATCTTCAAGATGATTAAATCTTGAATCAACATCTTCTTTAAATTCCTCAAATGCTTTGGTGCCGACGTATTTTTCTTCAACCATAGCGGTCATCCTCCATTATTAAAATGCCAAGTGCTTACAGTGATGTGAATTTTCTAGATGCTTTAATGACATAGAATAATTAATGGTAAATTAAACATTGCGTTTTAGCGACATACTACGCTCTAATTTAAATTACATTTTACACCTTTGCATATTTTTTATCTACTAGAAAAACTCGACAATTTCATCACATCATTATTTGAGGGTTAATATCAATTTTCAAGGATAATTTATCTTTCATGTAAGCTTCATGATAGTAATCATCTAAGTATTGTAATGCTTTAAGCAACTCTGGCTCACGTTTATATTTAACAAGAATTTGGAAACGATGTTCATTATTAATACGTGCTATAGCTGCTGGAGATGGTCCTAACACTAAAGCTTTATCTGTTAAATGTTGTAACAACACTTGATGAACGTGTTTTGACGCTTCCATCACTTTTTTCATATTTTTATGCGTAATTGTAAAATTAATTAAAAAGTAATATGGTGGATATTTTCCTATTTTTCGAAATTCCATTTCTTTTTGATAAAACGTTAAATAATCATTTTGTCGTACATCTTCAATAGCATAGTGTTTCGGATTATATGTCTGAATAATAACTTTCCCTGGTTTTTCATGACGCCCAGCTCGACCTGACACTTGAGTTAATAATTGGTATGTCCGTTCACTTGCTCTGAAATCAGGCAAATTTAACATAGTATCGGCATTAAGTACGCCTACCAATGTAATATTAGGATAGTCTAAGCCCTTCGCAATCATTTGCGTACCTAATAAGATATCGCCTTTGCCCTTTTCAAAATCCGTAAGTAATTTCTCATGTGCACCTTTACGCGATGTGGTATCTACGTCCATACGAATAATACGTGCTTCTTCAAATTCCTGTTGTAAAATTTCTTCTACACGTTGTGTCCCTGTACCCACTTGACGAATATGGGGACTCTCACAGTTAGGACATATATTAGGTGGCGTTTCTTGATAACCACAATAATGACACTTTAACTGATCCGTTGTTTTGTGATAGGTGAGCGAAATATCGCAATGAGGGCATTGAGGAACATAACCACAATCACGACATAACATGAATGATGCATATCCCCGACGATTTAAGAATAATACGATTTGTTCACTTTTATTCAAACGGTCTTGAATCGCTTCACGCAATTCATTTGAGAACATGGAACGGTTACCTGAACTTAATTCTTCTCGCATATCAATAATATCAATTGAAGGTAAAGCTTGTTGATTCACTCTAGTAGGCAATGTTAAAAGTTGATATACATTCTTTTCAGCACGAGCATACGATTCCAGACTTGGCGTTGCACTTCCTAGCACTAACGGACAGTTATGATAACGACTACGCCATTCAGCAATATCACGCGCATGGTAGCGCGAATAATCTTCTTGTTTGTAAGTTGATTCATGCTCTTCATCAATAATAATAATGCCTATATTTTTAAAAGGCGCGAAAATACTTGA
Source organism: Staphylococcus sp. NRL 16/872 (assembly GCF_022815905.2). Lineage (NCBI taxonomy): Bacteria > Bacillati > Bacillota > Bacilli > Caryophanales > Staphylococcaceae > Staphylococcus > Staphylococcus sp. NRL 16/872. Next base: position 1,650,706 of record NZ_CP119327.1, read on the forward strand.
ACGCGCGCCTACACTTACTTGCGCTCTTCCGTCTCTAATTTTTTGCCATTCATCGTAGCGTTCTCCATTTGATAAACCTGAATGAAGCACGGCAACATCATCCCCAAAACGACGTTTAAAACGTAAAACCATTTGTGGTGTTAACGCAATTTCAGGTACTAACATCATGGCTTGTTGTCCTTTATTAAGCACCTCTTCAATAGTTTGTAAGTAGACTTCTGTCTTCCCTGAACCAGTAACACCATGTAATAAGAACGTACGCTGTTGTTCTCCATCAATAGTTGTTTTGATTTGTTTAAATGCCATTTCTTGTTCTTGCGTTAATGTACGTTTGTCTTCCCTTTCAAAAATACGGTCTGCAAATGGATCACGTTCTACTTCAGCATCATATTTTTCAATAAACCCTTTTTTGACAAGACTATCAATACTTGATTTTGAAAATCCCATTTCTTCTAAATCTTTAAGAAAAACCGTCTTATGTTGTTCATCTAATAAGAAAGCATACACATCGTATTGCTTCATGGATTTTTCTAGCAATGCCAGTACTTCATCAGGATTATAGTCATCAAGAATACGAACCGCTCTTTGCATTTTTTTACTAGTGTTTTGAGATAACAATGTTACTTCTTGAACGATACCTTCTTTGAGTAAATTATTTAGCACCGGCAAGTGGTTATTTTTTTGCGCATCTTTATATTTATAATGCCCTTTTGAATCAAAATATTTTAAAAGGTCTTCTTCCATGTCATTATGTTTTACAACTTCAAACACTTTTGTATATTTTGCCTTAATTGCGCTAGGTAACATTGCTTCAAGCACAGAAATACTCTTAGACACATGAGAATAACTGAGCCATTCACTTAATTGTATTAATTCAGGCGTTAATTCTGGACGTATATCTTGAACTTCTTTAATTTCTTTTAGCTTTTGAAGGTCAATATCTTCACTTGGTTGCGACTGAATATCCATAACATAGCCTTGAATTGTTCGAGGCCCAAATGGAACGATAACTCTAACGCCAACTTGTATAAACTCTTCTAAATTTTTAGGTACAAGATAGTCAAACTTAAAATCTACACTTTTAGAAGGTACATCTACAATGACCTTTGCAATCATTATTGCCACCTAGTTTCTAATATATCTAAAATTTGTTGAGCTAATTGCACTTTTTTCCCTTTCTTAATACTGTGCATCTCACCGTTTTTAAAATGCATCGTTAATTCATTATCATCGGATTTGAAACCAATGGATTGGTCGCCTACATTATTTGAAATAATAACATCTGCATTCTTGCGCTTTAATTTGTCTTGTGCATACTTTTCAACATTTTGTGTTTCTGCAGCAAAACCTACTAAATATTGGTGTGTTTTATGTTCACCTAAATATTTTAATATATCTTTAGTACGCTTAAAAGTGACTGATAAATCCCCTTCTTGCTTTTTCATCTTTTGATCTAATACTTGTGTAGGCGTATAATCTGACACTGCCGCTGCTTTCACTACAATATCTTGTTCTGCATAGCGTTGTGTTACCGCTTGAAACATTTCTTCCGCGCTTTCAATATGGATAACCTGTATCCCAGTTGGATCCTCTAATTGAGTAGGACCAGTAACTAATGTTACATGCGCGCCACGATCACGTAAGGCTTGGGCAATTGCAAATCCCATCTTTCCAGAAGAACGATTTGAAACAAAACGGACTGGGTCAATTACTTCTACTGTAGGTCCCGCTGTAACTAGTGCATGCTTACCAGTGAAGCTACTATGTTGAATGTGTTGTTGTTGTTTAAAATAATCGTTAAGAACACTTACAATTTGTAGCGGTTCTTCCATTCTTCCTTTTGCCACATAACCGCACGCTAAGAAACCATCACCAGGCTCAATAAAGTGATATCCATCTGATTTAAGCACCTCAATATTACGCTGCGTACGTGGGTTCTCATACATATGTACATTCATCGCTGGCGCTATAAATTTAGGTGTTTCAGTAGCTAACAGCGTAGACGTAACCATATCATCAGCAATGCCTACACTCAATTTAGCAATTATATTGGCAGTAGCTGGTGCTACTATAATCGCATCAGCCCAATCTCCTAGTGCCACATGTTGAATTTCTTGAGGATTCTCTTCTTTAAAAGTACTCGTGTAAACTGGATTTCTACCAATAGCTTGAAACGCTAAGGGTGTTACGAATTCTTGAGCATGATCTGTAAGCATAACTCTTACATCGTAACCAGCTTGTGTTAACTTACTTGTTAAATCAATTGCTTTATAAGCTGCAATCCCACCTGTTACGGCGAGTAGAATGTGTTTCATAATCGGCTTTCTCCCTTACTTTTTTCGTTTATTAAATAGGTTTTTACATTAAATTAATTATACACAAATCAGTCGAATAATTAAAAACACACACCCTAGCAAAATGAATGAATCATTTAATGTAAGGTGTGCGAATCTTTTTATTATAGTCTCACAAATTAATACTAATTTATGAATTTTAAAATTATTTAAACGCTAAACTTATGCGTAAAAATCATCTGGATATTCAGGTTCAATTTTACCATTAGCAATTTCTTCTAATGCTTGTCCAACTGGTTTAGCTGAATGATAACCATTTAATAAAGCTGTTTCTGGTTTTTCATCTAATTCACGTGCACGCTTAGCTGCAGTCGTAGCAATTAAGTATTTAGAATTAATTTTTGATTGTAATTGATTTAAAGGTGGGTTTAACATTATTTTTTTGCCTCCAATAACATTTTTCTATATATAGCTTCTACGCGTTCTCTTTTTAAATGCTCCGCTTCAACAATCGATTGAATACGTTGTTTGGCTAACTCTACTTCATCATTAACGACAACATAGTCGTAAAGATTCATCATTTCCACTTCTTTACGTGCTTCATTAACTCTGCTTTGAATTTTTTCATCAGATTCTGTGCCTCGCCCAACTAAACGTTCTCTCAAATGGTCTAGGCTTGGCGGTGCAAGGAAGATAAATAATGCGTCAGGAAATTTCTTTCTTACTTGCTTTGCCCCTTCTACTTCAATCTCTAAAAATACGTCATGTCCAGCTTCCATAGTATCTTTAACATATTGTACAGGTGTGCCATAATAATTCCCTACATATTCGGCATATTCAATAAATTGATCTTCCTGAATTAACGCTTCGAATTCTTCTTTCGTTTTAAAAAAGTAATCTACACCATCAACTTCTCCTTCGCGCATGTTACGTGTAGTCATTGAGATAGAGTACTTATATGATGTAGTTGGATCGTCAAATATCTCTTTACGAACAGTTCCTTTACCTACTCCTGAAGGACCTGAAAGAACGATTAGTAATCCTTTTTCATTATCCATGCCTTACGACCTCTCTAAGCTATTCTTCTATTATTTAAATATAATATCACATTGAGGAATGAATTGTATAGAGTGAGAACGACAAACTTAAATCATGACGCTATGATTTTGCCATGTTACAATATAATGAATGAAAAAATTGAAGGTGGAAATTAATTATGGCATACGATGGCTTATTTACTAATAAAATAGTAGACTCACTACAATTTCTAGTTTCTGGTAGAATTCACAAAATTAATCAACCAGAAAACGACACAATAATTATGATTGTACGACAAAATCGTAAAAACCATCACTTATTATTATCAATACATCCAAGCTTTTCAAGAATGCATTTAACTAATAAAAAATACGATAATCCATTTAATCCACCTATGTTTGCACGTGTATTCCGTAAGCATTTAGAAGGTGGCATTGTTAAAGCGGTGCGTCAAATCGGGAATGACCGACGCGTAGAAATTGACGTCGAAAGTAAAGATGAAATTGGTGACACGATTAATCGTACTGTCATTCTTGAAATAATGGGTAAACATAGTAACCTCATTTTAGTGGATGAAAATTATAAAATTATTGAAGGATTTAAACATCTGACGCCTAATACTAACCAATATCGTACAGTAATGCCTGGCTTCCAATATGATGCGCCTCCTACGCAAAATAAAATCAACCCATTTGAAATGGATGGGCAAGACGCATTAAAACATATTGATTTTAATAGTGGTAAAATTGCGAAACAATTATTAACGACATTTGAAGGATTTAGTCCTTTAATTACAAATGAAATTGTCGACCGTTATCAATTTATGACTTCTGACACTTTACCTAAAGCATACGATGAAGTAATGGAACAAACACGTCAGGAACCTGTACCTATTTTTCATAAAAATCATGAAACGGGCAAAGAAGATTTCTACTTTATGAAACTCAAACAGTTCCAAGATGATGCCGTGATTTATGATTCATTACATGACTTATTAGATCGTTTTTATGATGCGCGTGGTGAACGAGAAAGAGTGAAACAACGTGCAAATGATTTAGTGCGCTTTGTTCAACAACAACTTCAAAAACAACAACACAAATTAAGTAAATTAGTTGATGAATACGAAGGTGCGAAAGATAAGGATACGCAACAATTATATGGTGAGCTCATTACAGCAAATATTTACCGTATTAAACAAGGTGATGAGTCTGTCACTGCGCTGAATTACTATACTAATGAAGAAGTGACTATTCCTTTAAATCCAACGAAGTCTCCTTCTGTAAATGCGCAATATTATTATAAGCAGTATAACCGCATGAAAACGCGTGAACGAGAACTTGATCATCAGATTAAATTAACGCGTGAAAATATTGATTACTTCGCTAATATTGAACAACAACTGGAACATATTACAGTGAACGAGATAGATGATATTAGAGATGAATTAGCTGAACAAGGCTTTATGAAGCAACGTAAAAATGTTAAGAAGAAGAAAAATGAAAAGATTCAACTTCAAACGTATCTTTCAACCGATGGAGATACGATATTAGTTGGTAAAAACAATAAGCAAAATGATTATTTAACGAATCGTAAGGCGCAAAAATCTCATATTTGGTTCCATACGAAAGATATACCAGGCTCTCACGTGGTGATTTTAAATGATGCGCCTAGTGAGCAAACGATTAAAGAAGCAGCAATGATAGCGGGTTACTTCTCTAAAGCAGGTAACTCTGGACAAATACCAGTGGATTATACTGAAATTCGAAATGTTCATAAACCTTCAGGTGCGAAACCTGGTTTCGTCACATATGATAATCAAAAAACACTTTTTGCTACGCCTGATTACGATAAAATCCAAAGCATGAAACAAAAATAGTAAAGTATAAGAAGGAATATCCACGTTATAAATTGCATATAACGTGGATATTTTTTTGATTAATTGAAAGTAGTTCTTAGATAGATATTCACTTGTTTAAGTTGTTACGCTTTCCGGTGGGAAAGGCTCAAGCCTGTAGTCTTGTAAAGCAGTTCTTAAATGGATTGACATTACACTTAAGTTGAGATGCTTGCCTAGGGGGCTGGGTCGAGCCACGGTCTCGACACTCATCCTGCTCCCTTAGGCGTCACTCAACTACGTTTCGTTATCTATCTTAGAACTTCTTACGTAAGTGTTTGAACACTTACGTTCATTGATAACCTGCTCCCATACTCTCTCCCCAGCTTGCTTTGTTTGTAGACTTTCTATGCGAAAGTCTCTTTGCTGGGGCCCCGCGCTCAACTACGTTCCATTATCCATTTTAGAACTACTTACCTAAGTGCTATAGCACTTAGGTTCATTAATAATTAGCATAGGAGTCTTCACAACTACACTTCGTAATCTACCTTAGAACTACTTACGTAAGTGTTGAACACTTACGTTCATTACTAATCTATCTCACATACTGCCTCACAATACATCTCCAATTACTCAATAGAATTTCTTATCTGCGTACTATAACATTTAGATTTATTAAAACTACTACTTACTTAGTATCTTACAATTACTTTTCACTACTCATTTAAAAATTATCTTTCTTTAAGTATATAAAGTGTTTTTAAATTTATACACAAAAAGGCACTTTCGCATATTTTATTTATCGTTAAACAAAATTTGCAAAGTGCCTTATATTTTAAGATGAAATTACATAATCTAATTTATTTTTCTGGTAAAGCTAGTTGGAAGCTTACGCCAAATTTATCTTGTACCCAAGCAAATTCTCTGAATGGTGGCATTGCTGTTTTAGGCATTAAAATAGCGCCTTCTTTTTTTAATCCGCTAAATAAACGTTCCATTTCCATCGCATTATCTACAGTGATATATAATGAAATTGATGGGTTCATAGGAATGTCTTCCCCATTATCGGCATCAATAGCCATGAATACTTGACCATTTAAAGTGAAAATAAAATGTTGCACTGTACCTGGCACACCCGGGCCTTCTTCTCCATATTTCACCATAGTTAGAATTTCACTATTTTCAAATAAGCTTGTATATAAATTAATCGCTTCTTCAGCTTGATTATTAAACATTAAAAATGTTGTTATTTTAGGTATTTCCATGATAATCCCCCTACGTTTTTCTTTATGTTCACATTATTATTTTAAACTAATTATTAGTAATTTAACAAAATTTCCATCCAAACCAGATAGTTTCTAAAACTTAATTTTTTGACTTATTGCGTTTTATCGTTACAATTAAGTAAAGTTAAATTGGAGGCTCTTCACAATGATGCATTTTCTTATCCCCCTATTATCTATGGTTATTGTGTTATTAATAGGCTGGGTTTTAATTAAAATTTTTATTCGTTAATATTATGAGTTGGATACATTTAAACGCCATGAGAGGACGCGCTCATTGGCGTTATTTTCTTTTATAAAAAAATGGTACATATACGACTATGTCTGGTTACAAACGAGCGTCGTAATATATACCACTTTGTCTTTTAAATTTCGCCTTTTTGACGTAATTTTTCTTTTGCTTTTTTGAAAAAGTCAATTGTATGTTCGAAAGCTTCCATGTTTGTGGGTTTGCTTTCATTCTTGATGCTTTCAATACTTTCATCAATCGTTAGTGTATGGTCTGGGGTTTTAAAATTATGTTCACTATATAAAAAATCATTTACATGTTTCATCTTAGTATAAAAATGATTTTTCTCTTTTTCAGTAGTCACTATCCACTACCCCCTTTAGACATAGCTTATTATAAGTTGTCTCTCCAATCAACTAATGTTTGAATATCCTCTTCAGAAATTTGACCTTCTTCACGAGCTACTTCGATTAATTCATTATAGTTACTTAATGTATAGAAAGGTACACCAATGTCTTTAAACATTTTATCCGCTTTAGCTAAACCATAAGTGAAAATAGCTACTACACCTACTACTTCAGCACCTGCTTCTTGTAAAGCTTCTACTGCTGTAATTGATGATCCACCAGTTGAAATTAAATCTTCCACTACTACTACTTTTTTACCTTTACTTTGAGCACCTTCGATTTGATTTTGTTTACCATGACTTTTACTTTTAGAACGTACATAGTTCATTGGTAAATTTAACTTTTCAGAGATATAAGCAGCATGAGGAATACCAGCTGTTGCAGTACCTGAAACAATCTCAACACCATCAAATTTATCAGTGATTAATTGACTTAAGCCATCGCGAATTGCTTCACGCACTTCAGGATAACCTAATGTCACGCGGTTATCGCAATAGATAGGTGATTTAATACCAGAACTCCACGTATATAAATCGTTTGGTGATAATGTAACTGCTTCAATATCTAATAATGATTTCGCAATGTTTTTTGCCATCTTAACCTAACCAACTTTCTTTAATATTTTTATAACTTTCTACTGGATTTTGACTTTGCGTAATTGGACGTCCAACTACAATATGTGTTGCCCCTAATTGTTTAGCATCTTCTGGTGTAGTAATCCTCTTTTGATCATTAACCGCTGCCCCTTGTGGTCTGATCCCTGGTGTTACTTTTAAAAAGTCTGAACCTAACTCATTTGTTAATAATTCCGCTTCTAGTGGTGAACATACCACACCGTCGAGTCCAGCTTTCTGTGTTAATTTCGCATAATTCAATACGGCTTCTTCAATTGTCGTTTGAATATTTTGTTCATTATGCAACATTTCTTCAGTAGTAGAAGTTAATTGAGTTACCGCTATAATCTTTGTACCTTTACTATATTTACGTAAACCGCGTACAGCTGCTTCCATCATTTGTGTACCCCCAGCAGCATGCACATTAACTAAATCTACATCAAGTTTACCTAAGCCTTCCATTGCTTTTTCCACTGTATTAGGAATATCGTGCAATTTAAGGTCTAGAAAGATATCATGTCCACGTGACTTAATCGTTTTAATTAAATCTGGCCCTGCTTGGTAAAATAATTCCATACCAATCTTCACAAACAGTGGTTCATCAAATTGATCAAGAAATGTGTTTACTTTATCTGCAGATTCGAAATCTAAAGCGATAATTGGTAAATCTTTCATTTAAAAGCTCCTTTTGAAAATGAACGACGAGAGCAGTGTAAGCTCAATGACTTATTCTACTCTGTCGCTCTTATCTTATTGATTATTTACATATTTCTCATTGTGAATGTCATGCTTTCAATAACATTTGTTAATGCGCTTGCTGTATCTAATGAAGTTAAGCAAGGTACACCGTTTTCTACAGTAGTACGACGGATTTGGAAACCATCTCTTTCTACTTCTTTACCTTTTGTCATTGTATTAATCACAATTTGTACTTCTCCGTTTTGAATACGTGTTAGTAAATCATCTTCTCCACCGATTTTACCTACGACTTCAACTGGGATGTGATGTTCTTTTAATTTTTCAGCTGTACCTTCTGTTGCTAAGATTTTATAGCCTACTTCATTTAAGCGATGTGCTATTTTTACGATTTCTTCTTTATCTTTATCACTAACTGTCATTAATACAGTACCGTGATCTTTAACTTCAACGCCACTACCCGTTAAGCCTTTATATAATGCTTTTTCTAATGTCATGTCTTTACCCATAACTTCACCGGTAGATTTCATTTCAGGTCCAAGCGTTACGTCTACATTTTTCAACTTATTAAAGCTGAATACTGGTGCTTTAACATATACACCTTCTGAGTATGGTTGTACACCTTGTTTATAACCTAAGTCTTTCAACTTAGTACCCATAATCGCTTGCATTGCTAATTGCGCCATTTGAATATCAGTGATTTTACTTAAGAATGGCACTGTACGGCTGGCACGTGGATTCACTTCTAATACGTAAACACCATCATGTGCGATAACGAATTGGATATTGATTAAACCAACGATATTTAAACCTTTAGCCAATTTGATAGTGTAATCTTCTAGCGTATCGATATCTTCTTGGCTTAATGTTTGTGGTGGATACACTGCGATTGAGTCACCACTATGCACACCTGCGCGTTCGATATGTTCCATGATACCAGGGATGATAACTGTTTCACCGTCTGAAATCGCGTCTACTTCGATTTCTTTACCTGTTAAATATCTATCCACTAATACAGGATGTTCTGGACTCGCTTTAACCGCTTGTTCCATATAGTTTTCTAATTCAGTATCGCTATTTACGATTTCCATTGCACGTCCACCTAAAACATACGATGGGCGAACTACAACTGGATAGCCAATTTCACGGGCATTTTCAAGCGCTTCCTTAGGAGAAGTTGCTGTCTTACCTTTAGGTTGTGGCACATCGATCTTACGTAATAATGCTTCGAACTCTTTTCTATCTTCTGCACGGTTTAAGTCTTCTAGTGTCGTACCTAAGATTTGAACACCATGTTTCGCTAACTTATCTGCTAAGTTGATTGCTGTTTGACCACCGAATTGCACAACCACACCTTTAGGTTGTTCTAAGTTAATGATGTTCATTACATCTTCTTCAGTTAATGGTTCAAAGTATAATTTATCTGAAATTGAAAAGTCTGTTGAAACTGTTTCAGGGTTATTATTCACGATAATTGCTTCATATCCAGCATTTTGGATAGCCCATACAGCGTGTACAGTAGCATAGTCAAATTCTACCCCTTGACCAATACGGATTGGACCTGAACCAAGTACTAAGATTTTTTCTTTATCTGTAACAATTGATTCATTTTCAGTTTCATACGTACCGTAATAATATGGTGTAGTAGATTCGAATTCTGCTGCACATGTATCTACCATTTTATATACTGGCTTGATATTGTTATCTTGGCGTAATTGATATACTTCTTCTTCTGTCATGCCAAAGCGGTGAGCGATAACTTTATCACTGAAGCCATAGTCTTTAGCATATTTAAGATATTCTAAATCACCAGGATGTTCTTTTAATTCATGTTCAATGTTAATGATATTTTGGAATTTATTTAAGAAGAAATAATCGATTTGAGTCATGTTATGAATTTCTTCTAATGTTGTACCACGACGAATGGCTTCACCGATGAAGAATAAGCGTTCATCATCTTGATGACCAATACGTTCTTTAATATAGTCTAAGTCGAAACTTTCACCATTTGGTAAGCCTAAATGATGTACTCCATATTCTAATGAACGGATGGCTTTCAATAACGATTCTTCATATGTACGTCCAATAGCCATAACTTCACCAGTGGCTTTCATTTGCGTACCCAGTTCTCGTTCACCTTTTTCAAATTTATCAAATGGGAAACGAGGAATCTTAGAAATAACGTAGTCTAACGTTGGTTCGAAGGCAGCATAAGATGTGCCAGTTACTGGATTTAACATTTCATCTAACGTTAATCCTACTGCGATTTTAGCCGCTAGTTTAGCGATAGGATAACCAGTTGCTTTAGACGCAAGGGCAGATGAACGTGATACACGTGGGTTTACTTCGATAATGTAGTAATTTAAAGAGTGTGGATCTAAAGCTAATTGAACGTTACATCCACCTTCAATTCCTAAAGCTCTGATGACTTTAAGTGATACATCACGTAGCATTTGATATTCAACATCAGATAGCGTTTGGCTTGGTGCCACTACGATTGAGTCACCAGTATGGATACCGACTGGATCAATGTTTTCCATATTACATACTACAATCGCATTATCATTTTTATCACGCATTACTTCATATTCGATTTCTTTATAACCTGCGATTGATTTTTCAATTAAACATTGTGTAGCAGGGCTATAATGTAAACCATTACTTACTACTTCTTTTAACTCTTCATCATTGTGACAAATACCGCCACCAGTACCACCCATAGTGAATGCTGGGCGTACAATTAACGGATAACCTACTTGTTCTTTGAAAGCAAAAGCTTGTTCTACCGTATTTACGATATCACTTTCAGGTACAGGAACATCTAAGTCATTCATTAATGATCTAAACAATTCTCTGTCTTCTGCTTGTTGAATTGATTCAAGTTCAGTACCTAATAGTTTTACATTATTTGCTTCTAATACACCGCTATCATGTAATTGAATCGCCATGTTTAAACCAGTTTGACCACCTAGTGTTGGTAGTAATGCATCAGGTTGTTCTTTACGGATAATACGAGCAATAAAATCATGTGTTAACGGTTCGATATAAACTTTATCTGCAATTTCTTTATCTGTCATAATTGTTGCAGGATTCGAGTTAACTAAGATAACACGGTATCCTTCTTCTTTAAGCGCTAAACACGCTTGTGTACCTGCATAATCAAATTCTGCAGCTTGTCCTATTATGATTGGACCTGATCCAATTACTAGAATGGTTTGAATATCGTCACGTTTAGGCATTTACTGTATGCTCCTTTTCTTTAAATTCTTTCATCATCGTCATAAATTCATCGAATAAATAATTTGAATCACTTGGGCCTGGTCTTGCTTCAGGGTGATATTGTACTGAGAACGCAGGTAATGTTTTATGTCTTAAACCTTCTACTGTGCCGTCATTTAATGCGATATGTGTAACTTCTAAATCTGTATTTGCTAATGAGTCTTTATCAATCGCATAACCATGGTTTTGGCTAGTAATATCTACTTTACCTGTACGTAAGTCTTTAACCGGATGGTTCGCACCACGGTGACCAAATTTCATCTTGAATGATGTAGCACCTTGAGATAATGCGAATAATTGATGTCCTAAGCAAATACCGAAGAATGGAATTTTACCTAAGATGCCTTTAATCATATCTAATGCCACATCTACTTCATCTGGATCCCCAGGGCCGTTTGATAACATTACACCATCTGGTGACATCGCTAAGATTTCTTCTGCTGATGTATCGTATGGTACAACTGTTACGTTACAGCCTCTTGAATTTAATTCACGCACAATGTTTTGTTTCTTACCAAAGTCTAATAATACAACGCTTAAGTCTGAACCTGTTGAAACATATGGTGTTTTAGTTGAAACTGTAGTCACTTCATCGCGAGGTAACTCTGCAGTTTTTAAGTTTTCAATTAGTTGTTCAATTTCTTCTTTATTATCAGTGAATCCAGCTTTTAATACACCATGTTGTCTGATTTTACGTGTAATACTGCGTGTATCAACGCCTGAAATTCCTGGAATCTTGTATTGTTCAAGTACTTCGTGTAATGTTTTTTGTTTTCTAAAATTACTTGGATGTGTACTTGCTTCTTTCACTACTACACCATTTAATGTAGGTGTTAATGATTCGAAATCATCTCTATTAATCCCGTAATTTCCAATTAATGGGTAGGTAAAGGTCACGATTTGACCAGTATAAGATGGGTCAGAAATTGTTTCTTGGTAACCTGTCATTGCAGTGTTGAACACAATTTCACCGATAGATAATTCATCTGATCCTAATTTATAGCCTTCATAAAATGTCCCATCTTCTAATACAAGATAACGTCGTTCAAGCATCTTACTTATCCTCCTTAAATTTAACTTCGCCTTCAACCATTGTTAATACTGGATTACCGTATACTTTGTATCCAATGAATGGTGTATTGTCCGCTTTAGATAAGAAATCTTCGCCTCTGATTTCACGTTCCTCATCTAAGTTAATGATTGTTAAGTCAGCAAAGCTTCCTTCTTCTAATCTGCCATATGGTAAATCAAATGTTTCAGCAGGTTTAATTGTTAAATAATCCACTAATTGTTGAAGTGTCCAGTCTCCATTTTTCACAAAGTGTGTGTATAATAATGGGAATGCTGTTTCACTACCCACAATACCGAATGGCGCTTTCGTCATCGGTTGTGCTTTCTCCTCTTTAGCATGAGGCGCATGGTCTGTTGCGATACAATCGATCGTACCATCTAATAACCCTTCTAATAACGCTTCTCTGTCTTCTTTACTTCTTAAAGGTGGATTCATTTTGAAAATGGCGTCATCCCCTGGCACATCATCTTCTGTTAATAATAAGTGATGTGGTGTTACTTCTGCAGTCACATGAATGCCTGCTGCTTTAGCATCACGGATTGCTCTAACACTTTCTTTAGTAGAAACGTGACATACATGGTAATGACAATCTGCAGCTTCTGCTAATAATACGTCTCTAGCAATTTGTACTGCTTCACAAATATTAGGGATACCGGGAATGCCTAATTCTTCACTACGTTTACCTTGATGCATCGCACCACCGTAGATTAAACTGTTATCTTCACAGTGTGCGACTACAGCTTTATTTACTTTAGCAGCTTGTTGCATTGCTTCATACATCATAGCGGCTTCTTGCACGCCTACACCATCATCAGTGAAAGCAAAAGCGCCCTCTTTAGCTAAAGCTTCAAAATCTACATGTTCTTTACCTGCTTCACGAACTGTAATTGAAGCGTATGGTAATACACGTACTTGAGCATTTTCTTTAATAAGTTCATTTAAACGCCCCATATTTTCAACTGAATCTGGTACAGGACGCGTATTAGGCATTGGACACACTGTTGTGAAACCACCACGAGCTGCCGCTTTCGTACCTGTTTCAATTGTTTCTTTATGTTCACCGCCTGGTTCACGTAAGTGTACATGTACATCTACAAATCCAGGTGCCACAAATTGGCCTTGTGCATCAATTACTTCAACATCGTCTTTTTCATGAATTGAGTTACTAATTTCTTTGATGCGTTGCCCATCAATTAATATTGAGACTTGTTTCAGTTCACCGTTATCTAAAATTTGAGCGTTTTTGATTAATTTCATTGTTTACTCCCCTTTTCCTGATAATAGTTTATTGATAACTGCCATTCTTAAATACATGCCGTTAGTCATTTGTTTAAAGATACGTGCTTTAGGTGCTTCAACTAATTCTGAGTCAATTTCTACACCTCTGTTAACTGGTGCTGGATGCATTACAATCGCATTATCTTTTAATTTGTCATAACGTTCAGTAGTTAAACCATATTTCTCATGGTATTCATTTGCTTCAAAATTCGCTTCACCTGTTATACCGTGTCTTTCATGTTGTACACGTAATAACATTACTATATCTACTTGATCAATCACATCATCAATTTGAACATATGGCGCATCGAGTGTGTCATCCACCCACTCATCTGGACTAGAGAACATCACTTCTGCACCTAGTGCTGTTAAGCTAGTGTAATTACTTCTAGCTACACGTGAGTTTTTAATGTCACCACAAATTAATACATTTAAACCTTCAAACGAACCATATTCTTCATAAATTGTCATGATGTCTAATAAGCTTTGTGTAGGGTGCTGACCACTTCCGTCACCCGCGTTCGCAATCGGAATGTTAAGGTTCTCTAATTCTTCGTAATATGCATTTTGTGAATGTCTAATAACTAATAAGTCCACGCCAATGCTTTCTAACGTTTTACATGTATCGTAAAGTGATTCACCTTTTTGTACAGAAGAAGTACTTGTTTCAAAGTTCACTTCTTTCAAGCCAAGTTTTTGTTCTGCAACTTCGAAGCTACATTTTGTACGTGTAGAATTTTCAAAGAATAAGTTTGAAACAAATTGACCTTCGTATTGTGGTAATGCTTGTTCGCCTGATTTATAATCGATAGCTGTTTGAATTAAATCGTAAATGTCCTCGTTTGATAAGTGTTCCATAGATAATAAGTTTTTCATAAAGCGCCTCCTGATAAATAATCTATTTAAATTAGTGTTTTGGTTCTTCTTTTTCTTTTGGCAAAATTAAATTTAAGATAATACCTGAAAGTGCTGCTAACGCCATACCTTCAATTTGAAGATTTATGCCAAGTCCTTTTAAGTTGATAAGTAAGTTACCAATACCAACTACTAAGACAACTGACGCGATAACTAAGTTACGGTTGCTTGAGAAATCAATGTTACTTTCAACTAACATTCTTAAACCACTTGCAGCAATAATACCGAAGAGTAAGATGGAAACGCCACCCATGACTGGTGTAGGTATTGATGAAACAAGAGCTGAGAATTTACCGATAAATGAAAGCACAATCGCAATGACTGCTGCGCCTCCAATGACATAAATACTGTAAATTCTTGTGATGGCTAACACGCCGATGTTCTCACCATATGTTGTACTTGGTGGTCCACCAATGATACTTGCGAACATTGTTGAGACACCATCACCAATGATTGAGCGATGTAGACCTGGATCTTCAAAGAAGTTACGTCCTACGATTTTGTTAATAACCATTTGGTGCCCAATGTGTTCACTTACTGTTACAAACACGATGGGTAACATTACCAAGATTAATCCTATGTGTATAGATGGAACATAATCTTTAAACGGTAAGTAGATGTGTGGGAAATCAATCCAGCTTGCTTTTGCGATAGGTGCGAAATTAACAATTCCCATGAAGATAGCTACAATGTAACCTACTATAATACCGATAAGCACTGGGATAAGTGATAAGAAACCTTTAAAGAAACCTTGTACGATAATCGTTACTAATAATGTGATTAAGGCAACGACTAAGTAGCTTAAGTTGTAACCTTTCATCTCACCTGAGTTTTCAAATATCGCCATGTTTACTGCTGTAGGTGCTAAACTCAAGCCAATAACCATGATGACTGGTCCAACTACTACTGGTGGTAACAGATGCATTAACCACCCTGTGCCACTGATTTTGATTAAAATACCAATGATAATGTACATCACACCACTAGCGAATAAAGCGACTAACATATCACCTAAGCTATGTGTACTTAATCCAGTGATGATAGGCGTAATAAATGCAAAGCTTGAACCAAGATACGCTGGAATTTTCGCTTTTGTTATTAAGATGTAAAGTAACGTTCCTATTCCTGAAGCTAGCAATGCTGCCGAGATTGGCAAACCTGTTAGGAACGGTACTAATACTGTTGAGCCGAACATGGCAAATAAATGTTGCAAACTAAGTAATGCCCACTGCGTAGGTTTCGGTTTATCTTTCACATCTAACACCGGTTTGACGGTGCGTTCAAACATTTGATCATTTTCCATCTTTTTTTCTTCCTTTCTATAAAAAAAGTCTCTTTACATTGTGGATGTAAAGAGACTAAAAAATTTGTACTCGTGTTAATAGATAATGTGGAATGTAACGTAATTTATCTATTAAGTACGTGATAAAGTATTTAATTGCAGTGAGTATTATGATAATTTAATTGATTATTTTATATTATCGATTTACATGCTCACCATTAAATACTTCACCTTTTTCAGTCTCTCGTACTGATTTAAAAGGTCCTTATTCAATTACTACTGCATTACGTGAATCCTTTTCATCTAAATAAACTGAAACGGCTTCATTTTTAGCAGTTGGAATATTCTTTCCAACAAAATCTGCTCTAATTGGCAATTCACGATGCCCTCGATCAACGAGTGCCGCTAAGCCAATCTTATTTGGTCGAGAATGTAATAGTATTGCATCTAATGAAGCTCTGACTGTACGTCCAGTATAAAGGACATCGTCGATAATGATGACAACTTTATCTGTGATATCAGCATCAATATCGATAGCTTCTTTAGTAATTTGTTTATTTGTGATTTCGATATCATCTCTGAAATGCGTAATGTCAATCGTACCGGTTGGAACACTTTTTTGCTCAATTTGGTTAATTTTATTTTGAATGCGTCGTGCTAAGAATTCGCCTCTTGTTTTAATTCCGAGTAATACAAGATTTTCAGTACCTTTGTTGTATTCAAGAATTTCGTGCGCAATGCGTGTGACTGTTCTTTGAATTGCAGCATCATCCATAATGATACGTTCTGACATTATCTCACCTCTTAAAATATAAAAACCCTCATGCCTTTAATCAAAGACACGAGGGTTTATTTATATACAAATATGTAATGCTTATGCGATTACATATTAAAAGTTTCACTTAATAAAACATATCGACCTAATATCGATGCTATGTTTTAATTTAGTATATAATTATTCTCTCTGTCTTTGAAGCCTCTCTGGACTTTCACTTAAAGACATAACGTTTTCTTATTTGAACTGTTATTAGCTTAATGCTTTTTTGAAAATAAGTCAATGCAATTTTTAAAAAAGATACATTCTTAAACTGAAAAAATTTTAAATACATAGTTCTTAGATAGAGATTCACTCACTTAAGTTGCTAAGCTTTCCAGGGGTGCCGTCTCAGCCTGTAGTCTTCTAAAGCAGTTCTTAAATGGATTAGCATTTCACTTAAGTTGAGACGCTTGCCTAGGGGGCTGGGTCGAGGCCTTGGTCTCGACACTCATCCTGCTCCCTCAGGCGTCGCTCAACTACGCTCCATCATCCATTTTAGAACTACTTACCTACGTGCCTCAGCACTTAGGTTCATTAATAATTAGCATAGGAGTCTACGCAACTACGTTTCGTTATCTATCTTAGAACGCCTTACACAAGTGCACTTGCACTTGTGTTCAATATAAAAAAACGCCAAAAGTTGCGCAACAGCACTCGTAGTTCATCTCTAGAATTCCTTACCTAAGCGCTTTAGCACTTAGGTTCATTAATAATCAACATAGGCGTCTCATAACTACGCTTCGTTATCTATCTCAGAACTACTTATGTTTGTTAACATCCATATAAATATACAATAACCTCACAAGCGAAATAAAATCATAATAATTAAAAAGAGACAATTTCTATATTATTGCAATAGAAATTGTCTCTTGTACTTATTCAAGAACTGTATATCCTAGTTTCTTCTATATTATGCTTCTCTTAAACGAATTTCTTCTAATAAATCTTTAAATTCTTGTGGTAAGTCAGCTTGGCGTTCAATGTATTCATGTGTCACAGGATGTTCGAAACCAATGACACCTGCATGTAATGCTTGACCACCGATGTCAAGTGTTTTTCTAGGACCATATTTAGGGTCGCCAACTAATGGGAAACCTATATATTTCATATGCACACGGATTTGGTGCGTACGTCCTGTTTCTAACTGACATTCAATTAATGTGTAATCATTAAAATGCTCTAATACATTAAAATGTGTTACAGCATCTTTACCATTATCGACTACATCCATAGATTGACGATCTTTTTCATTACGTCCAATAGGTGCATCAATCGTACCATAATCATGTGGAATATTACCATGAACTAACGCTGTATATTTACGTTTAACTGTTTTATCCATAAGTTGTTCCACTAGTCCACGATGGGCAATATCATTTTTAGCAACCATTAATAAACCTGACGTATCTTTATCGATACGGTGCACAATACCGGGACGAATTTCTCCATTAATACCTGATAAATCTTTGATTTGATACATTAATCCATTAACTAAAGTACCTGTATAATGACCTGGTGACGGATGAACTACCATGCCTTTAGGTTTATATACAATAGCTACATCTTCATCTTCATAATAGATATCTAAGTTTAAATTCTCAGGTTGTATATCCGCTTCAACGACTTCTTTTTCAGTCACAACTATGTCATCATTCATTTTAACTTTATAATTTGATTTAATGACTTTGCCATTAACTGTCACAAGTCCTTCTTTAATCCAATCTTGAATTTGACTTCTAGACCATTCTCCATTGAACTCAGAAAGTAATTTATCAATTCGTTGCCCAACAAGTTCTTCACTATCTATCTTATACTCATATGTTTCCAAGTTATAACCTCCTATCCTTTTGATGTCGCATCTTTAATTAAAGCAATGATGACTAATATTACGCCTATAGTTAAACTTGAATCTGCTATATTAAATATTGGAAAATCATATCCAAAAATATTCGTATCAATAAAGTCTACTACCTCACCATTAAATAAACGATCAATAAAGTTACCTAATGCGCCAGCAAATAATAAACTAATCGCTACTTGCATAAATAAATTATGCTTTGCTTCTTTAATATAAAATAATACGAGCACCACTAAAATAATAATCGTGATAATGTAAAAGAATACCATCTTACCACTTAAAATTCCCCATGCTGCACCATTGTTTCTGTGTGACGTTATATTTAAGAAATTAGGAATTACTTCATATGAATCTCCAATATTCATCGTCGTCGCGATTATGCGTTTCGTTATTTGGTCAATCGCTAAAATAGCGATTGCTATTATAAGTGAAATACCAATATAATATTTCTTTTTCATTCACGTGCCTCCATTCACACCTCAATGCTTTGACAACACTCTACATTATAGCTTAATAGACTTTATAAAAAAAGCTACAGTTTCAATCTCAATCTATTTAAATTTTATCATCTATTACGCTTTAGCATTATTTTTAGGATGAATGTAATTATACTCTTTCACTTCATAAGTTAGTATATGTCTTGTTGTCACTTCGTAAGGCTTTTTATAGTTCATATCTGACACTATGAGTGAACCATTGTCATTTACTTTTTCTACATAAGCCACATGACCATGGTCGCCTTCAGAGGTTTGTAATATTGAACCAACTTTTGGATTTTCATCAACTTTATAACCTTCATCTTTAGCGTTTGATGCCCAATCTTTAGCATCTCCCCATTCATTGTTAATCTTTTTACCGTCTTGACGAATACGATCGAAAGCATAATAAGTACATTGTCCTTTAACATACGTGTTAAACTTCATGGGATTGCTTTGCCAAAAATGTATGGTCGGTTCTGTCATATCCTGATTATCTACACCATCATAAAGCGCACCACCTGTAAAAAGTGCACTTCCAACTATTATTATTAATAAAAGTTTTTTCATTTTATCACACTACTTCTATATAAATTAAATCGAAATAAGAAATCATTAAGTTCTTTAATAGTTAAATAAGGGATTTGGGATAATAGATATTTATAAGTATTAAACAGTAAGTAGAGTGATTCTCATCAATTTTAAACTAAATAATTATGAGTGAATTGAACGAGGGTAACATTGGGCAGAACCTAATAAAAGAGAGAAATTATCTAAAGAAGCTATTCGTTCTAAACCAAACTATTCTATAAAATCATCTTCTACTTACGTATTGCAAAAATCACTTACGTAAAATAATTAGTTTAAATTTACTATAAAATACTAAATATTTTACCAGTACTCTATATAGTTTGCAATTTATTAGCTTACTATTTTCAAATTATTTATAAAAAAAGGCCAATTCACTGAATCAATTTAATCAGTGAATTGAGCTATCAGTAATACTTATATTATTTTTTAAAACTATTATAAATTTTTGCGCCTACATATGCGCCCACAATAGCGCCTGTTGTCATAACTAAATTACTTGCAAATTTTTCTTTTTGAGATGACAGTTGTTTTTCTTCTTCTGATGCTGCTAAATAATCCATATGTTTCATGAAAACATCCATTACAGCTTTATGAGCATTCGCTTGTGTAAATTTATAAATCGTCCATGGTAAAGTTGGTTCGTATTCTTGAAGTGCGATTAAACCTTCATTCGTATCTAAAATACGTCTAAATTCAAACCTAGCATTACCATCATCTCTAGCTAATGCAAGATCGCCACCCACGATTCTATATACAATCATTTCTTTTGTAGCGTCGTGTTCATCTCTCTCCATTTTCAAAAGGAATTTATTAATTAGCGGTAAACGAATATTGAATTCATATTCATTAATATTGCCACTAACCAAGTGTAATGTAATATCATTAATAAATTTTGCATATTCTTGTGCTACATCACGTATTGAATAACTTTCAGGTATTTTAATTCTTGTAATAGCACGAACATCTTTAATTTCTTCTTTTTTATTTTTCTCATTAGAACGCTTAGATTTAGATTCCTTACTTTTTTTCACTTGTCCATGCTTTTCTTCTTCTTTTAAAGCTTTTTTTATACTATCTTCGTAATCAATATTGCCAAGTGAAAGTTCTGGATGAATACGATGAGGTGGTGGAATCATATCGTGAACTAAGTTATTCATTAAAGGATAGACCATTTCTTTTGGTACTTGTGATATTAACTGTACCCAATAACGACTCACCCAAACAGGAATGATAGGTAAATCTAGTATAGGTAAGCGTTTATCTAATACGTTAGCTGTGCGCTTAATTAATTCTTTATAGTTCATTACTCCTGGTCCCGTAATATCAAATGTTTCATTTTCATCCGGTGCACGGTCTACTAATGCTACTAATTTATCAATAACATCTTCGATTGCTACTGGTGCAATCATATTGTAGGCCCAACTAGGAAGAAGCATTGCTGGTAAACGATCAACTAATCTTTTTAAAATAGGATAGGAACTACCTTTAGAATCAATAATTAAACCAGCACGTAATGTACTTACTGGAATACCATATGAACCAAGAATTTTTTCACATTCTGAACGACTACGTAAATGAGATGATATATTATTTTCATTAGGAATAATATCATTCATGAAAACAATATGTTTTACACCTTGTGCTTTAGCGGCACGTGCAAAGTTATCTGCAAGTAATGCATCCATATCTTCAAAATTAGCTTGAGTTAATTTCGCACTTGACCTCATAGAGTGTACTAGATATACCGCAATATCAATACCTTCCATAACTTCTGTAATTTCATCTAAATCAAATAAATCTGCTACTTTCCAAGTTACGTTCTGTTCATCTTCTTTAATATCTCCATGTCGCGAAATTGCTATAATTTCATGTTTTTCTTTTAATTGTCCTTTTAAGTGACCCCCAATATACCCCAAATCCCCTGTTAACAATACTTTACCCATGATGCCACTCCTTGACATTTTTACTCAAAAATATTTATACGAAAGTGTTTAAGACTATTTATAAGAAATATTAGTCTTTCAAACTAAAATCAAACATTGCACAAAAACTTAATTTAATGAAACTGTATCTTGAATAAGTATGCGTTAAAAAAACTGTCGACAAAGTCAGAGACCTTGTCGACAGTCTGAAATATTAAACTAATGTTTTAACGACTTCTTGGCAGCGTGGACATAAGTGTTCAAGTTCACCTACTGAACCTAATTCTTCACTATAATTCCAACATCTATCACATTTTTCACCTTCAGCATGTTCAATGCGTACATCACCGTGTTGATATGAGTCTGCATTTTCAATTGAATCAGCAACTTCAACTTGTGAAACGATAAATAATTGTTGTAAATCAGCAAATTGTTGTAAGAAATCAGCTGCTTTAAAGTTATCGTTATTACCGATGAATACTTTAGCTTCTAATGATTTACCGATGACTTTATTATTACGAGCCACTTCTAGCGCACGGTTCACGTCATCACGTAATGCCATAAATTGGTTCCATTTATCTAATAATGCTTGGTCAACATCGACTACTTCAGGCATATTAGCTAAATGTACGCTTTCTTCTTTAACATGTGGTGTATGAGACCATACTTCTTCAGCAGTATGAACTAAGATTGGTGCTAATAATTTAGTCATATCAACTAAGATTTGATATAGTACTGTTTGCATGCTACGACGTTTATGCGCATTTTTCTCTTCAATGTAAAGAATATCTTTACCATAATCTAAATAGAAATTACTTAATTCAACGTTAATGAAGTTTTGAACTTCTTGATAAATATTTAAGTAATCGAAGTTATCGTAATGATTAATAGTGCTAGCTGTAAATTCACGTAAACGATTTAATAAGTAACGATCTATTTCTAATAATTCCGCTTCAGGTACAGCATCTGTATCAGGATTGAAATCATTAATGTTACCTAACATAAATCTCAATGTGTTTCTGATTTTACGATATACATCAGAAGTTTGTTTTAAAATTTCGTCTGAGATACGTACGTCAGCTAAATAGTCAGTACTGCTTACCCATAGACGTGCAATGTCGGCACCTTTTTGTTTTACTACTTGGTCTGGCACAATAACGTTACCAAGTGATTTACTCATTTTCTTACCTTCTCCGTCCATTACGAAACCGTGAGATAATAAGAATTTATATGGTGCTTGACCTCTTGTAGCAACTGCAGTTGTGATTGATGAGTTAAACCAACCGCGATACTGGTCACTACCTTCAAAGTATAAATCAGCTGGGAAACTTAATTCTGGACGATTTTCTAATACGCCTCTGTGAGAAGAACCAGAGTCAAACCATACGTCCATAATGTCTGTTTCTTTAGTAAATTCACCATTTGGACTTCCTGGGTGAGTAAATCCTTCTGGTAATAAATCTTTAGCTTCTCTTTCGAACCAAACATTTGAACCATGTTCAGCGAAAAGATCTGCTACATGATTAACTGTTTCTTTAGTCATAATGATGTCGCCATTCTCAGCATAAAATACTGGTAATGGTACACCCCATACACGTTGACGAGAGATAACCCATTCGCCACGGTCACGAATCATGTTATAGATACGTGTTTTACCCCAGTCTACTTTAAACTCTGTATCTTCAATCGCATCTAAAATATCTTGTCTTACTTTACTAATTGATGCGAACCATTGTGGTGTAGCGCGGAAAATAACAGGTTTTTTAGTACGCCAGTCATGTGGGTAACTATGTGTAATGAAGTCTAATTTTAATAAAGCTTCTTTTTCAGTTAATAAATCTGTAACTGCTTTATTCGCTTTATCATAGAACATACCTTCAAATTGGCCACCTTCTTCAGTGAAGACACCTTTATCATTTAAAGGACTGATTACTGGTAAGTCATATTTTTGACCTACAACATAGTCATCTTCCCCGTGTCCAGGAGCCGTATGAACACAACCAGTACCTGCATCAGTTGTAACGTGCTCGCCGTTAATTACTAGTGATACGCGGTCTAAGAACGGATGTTGTGCTTCAACATATTCTAATTCTTTACCAGTGAATTCTTTTTCTAATTGAATAGCATTCTTATCCCATCCTAAAGCTTCTGAAACTGACTCAGCTAAAGCTTGAGCAATGATATATTTTTTACCATTCACATTGTATTGACCATATTTAAGTTCTGGATGAACTGTAATAGCTACATTTGATGGAATAGTCCATGGAGTAGTTGTCCAAATGATAAATTGAGCATCTTCATCCACTACACCTTTTGAATCTTTGACATCAAATGCTACATAGATTGATGCTGAACGTTTATCATGGTATTCAATTTCAGCTTCTGCTAATGAAGATTCACTTGATGGTGACCAGTATACAGGCTTTTTACCTTTATAAATAAGTCCTTTATCAGCCATTTCACCGAACAAACGAATTTGAGCTGCTTCATATTCAGGTCTTAACGTGATATAAGGATTATTAAAATCTCCACGAACACCCAAACGTTTAAAGTCTTGCTTTTGTAATTCAACTTGTTCTAACGCAAATTCTTTACATTTTTCTCTGAATTCTGCGATTGACATTTTTTTACGGTCTACACCTTTTTTAGTTAACGCTTGTTCAATTGGTAAACCATGAGTATCCCAACCTGGAACATATGGTGCATAGAAACCTTGCATTGTTTTGTAACGGACAATGATATCTTTGATAATTTTATTTAGCGCATGTCCCATATGAAGATTACCATTCGCATATGGTGGACCATCATGAAGAATATACGTTTGGTTTCCTTTGTTTTTATCTAACGCTTTTTGATAGTGATCTTCAGCTTCCCATTTTTCTTGAATCTGAGGTTCTTTAGTAGGAAGTCCCCCACGCATTGGAAAATCTGTCTTAGGCATTAATAAAGTATCTTTATAGTTCATATTTGTTTCACTCCTTAAATATAAAAAAGAACTCTAAGTTCAATTAACAGGGACGGAAATTCCGCGGTACCACCCTTATTAACTCAACTTAGAGTTCTCTCATGTTACTTATTTTAATATCGCAAGTCAGTGATATAAGAAATATGCTTTTACTAGGCTCTCACCATATCCTAGCTCGCTGTGAAAAGATAACTATTTCTTACGTGTCTGACTTAATTCACATCATATTATTTAGTAGATGTAGACTCACTGTTACTTACATTTGATGTAGAAGTAGCAGATTCACTAGTGTTTGTTGATGAAGCTGATGAATCAGTGTTTGAATTCTCAGCTTGTTGATTTTGTGCATTAAGTTGTTCTTCAGGTGTAATATCTTGTTTATTTAAATGCTGGAAATTTTCTTGAGTGACTTGTTCAGCATCTATATCATAATTTAATAAATAATCCCAATCATCATTTTTTAATAAATCTAATTGAGCTTCAACAAGCATGCGGAAACGAGAGCGGAAAACTTTAGACTGACGTTTCATATCCTCAGTTTGGAATGATAAATGACGTGCTTTTTCAATCGCATCATTTACAATCATATCTGCTTGAGCTTGAGCTTTAGAAATTGTAGCTTCAGCTTCTTTATTCGCTGCTACTTTAACTTGCTCACCTGCTTGTTGTGCTTGAACTAAAGCATCACTTACAGATTGATGAACTTGTTGATAAGATTTAATATTAGTATCTCTCTCTTCAACTACTTTTTCAAGTTGTTTTTTTTCTTCTTTTAAACGTTCAATTTCATTGCTTAATTGAGTTAAATAATCACTTACTTCTGCAGGTTCTAAACCATTTTTTACTTTTGTAAATTCTTTATTTTTAATTTCATTCGGTGTAAAAGGCATCTTATATCCTCCTCAAATCGGACTTTTTATAAACATTTATTCCAAATCTTATACCGTTATTTAAATAATGTTTGGTAAGTAATATGAATTTTATCTTTTTTCGTGCGACCACCCACATCGGTAATTTGAGCTCGCCCAAAACCTTGAATGGATAATAAATCATTGATTTGTACTTGGAAATCTGGAGAATCGATAATGGTATGATTCACTTTCACGCGTTTTTTCTCAATAAGTTGTTTAGCAATTGCTCTCGATTTATGAATCATTTCTTTTAAAACAACATCTAATCTTAACGCGCTAACTGTGCTACCATGACTCTTCCAATTCTCTACTGATTGTATCATATCTTTAAATAGAATAGAATTAAGTTTAACTGATGCGCCTTTAATCTTTGTCAATTCTGTCATAATATATGATTCTAATTGTTTTGTCAAAACGAATTGTATCGTTTCTCCTACTAAAATATCGCCTACTTGCTCCCTTTCAATACCTAGCGACATTAATGTTCCTAATAC
This sequence comes from Staphylococcus sp. NRL 16/872, assembly GCF_022815905.2. Taxonomy (NCBI): domain Bacteria; kingdom Bacillati; phylum Bacillota; class Bacilli; order Caryophanales; family Staphylococcaceae; genus Staphylococcus; species Staphylococcus sp. NRL 16/872. The sequence continues at coordinate 1,676,961 of NZ_CP119327.1, forward strand.
ATGTTGATGTTGAAGTGTGACAAATTTTTCAGGATAGTCAATTTGAATTAATGTAATTTCATAATCCTCTTCAGTAGCTTCATAGTAACTTGGCGCAATAATGGCTCTTTTTCTCTCGGAATGAGGTCCACCAAAAAATTGTACATGCATATCATCGAAGCTTCCTACCACTACCTTAAGAATATATTGTCCTCTTGGATCTAAAAAGTTTGTTAACACAGGCGCATATTGTTGATTCACTTGATCACACTTATCTATTAATTGATCGATTAAAGGATGCTCTTCATTTCTAAAGTGTTGATAAATATCTATTATAGTTACCTCCTTTTTTATTTTTCGGAAAATGAATTTACTATTATATAAACTGTGAGGTTAAGACTAAACATGATATGAGGCTAAGACAACTAAATGTCCTAGCCTCATCAAAAATTTATTTCATTATTAAATAATTTATAATCATAGCAAAAATACTTTTTAATCCCCATTGGAATAACACAAGTACAAATAATGCTACAAGTGATGAAATATCAATCATTCCAATTGGAGGAATAATTTTTCTAAACGGTTCTAAAAACGGCTCATAAATTTTAGATAAAATTTCGCCAAATTTAGATTCCCTTATACTTGGCACCCATGATGTAAAGAAATAAATAATCATACCAAAATAGTATATTTGAACTAGCACAAGTATAAAGTTAAATATATTAGCTATTAGGCTAATGTCCATAGGCTATTCTCCTTACTCGTAATGATGCGCTTCCATTTGTTCGATATGATCAGTAATACTTCCAGCAACTTCTACATTATCAGGAGTACAAAGGAAAATATCTGTACCAACACGTTGAATATCTCCACCGATTGCATACACCGTGCCACTCAAAAAGTCAATAATACGCTTAGCTGAAACTTTATCAATGCGTTGTAAATTAACTAAAGTAGCGCGACGATTTTTCAACTCATCTGCTATATCTTGTGTATCTGAGAAAACACGAGGTTCGAATAAACACATTTTCGAACTTTCATATACAGAATATTCCTGTGCAGATTGGTTCATAGTCACAACATTTTTTGAATTCGACTTAGTAGACGTATTGTTCATACGTTTCTTCCTTTCCTCTGTGTTATAATTTCGTGATGTTTTCTTTTGAGGTACCGTCTTTAGATTATTTTGCTGCGTTTGTGGACGTTCTGATGTTTGATTTTGTTGTACGTTATTTTGTTTTTCTTCCTTTTGAACGACGCGTTGTTGACGTTCTTCAGGACTTTCTACTTCTTCTTCATCTTCCATAAGAAAAAAATTATTAAATAAATCTTTAATAGCCATGGGGCTCACTCCTATTCTCCAACAAGTTTAGTCCCTATTCTGATAAACGAAGCACCTTCTTCTACAGCAATTTGATAATCATTACTCATTCCCATAGATAAAAACTCACACGGTGCATAATCTAATTTAAGGTTTTTGATTTCATTACGTTTTAATCTTAATTGTTTAAATAATTGACGAATATAGTCATTATCTTCTGTATAAGGTGCCATTGTCATTAAACCAACAATTTTGATATTACTATATTGTTGGAGTTGTTGAATAAAGTCATTAACTTCATCTAAAGCAATGCCATGTTTACTTTCCTCACCTGAAACATTAACTTGCACAAAGCATGAAATAACATGATCTGCTCTTTTATTAATTTCCTTGGCAAGACTTAGGCGATCTAACGCATGAAGATAATCTATATCATTAATAACTTCTTTAACTTTTCTTGATTGTAAAGAGCCAATGAAATGCATTGTAACATCATCAGGCAACGCTTCTTTCTTCTCAAGAAATCCTTTTAAACGGTTCTCTCCAAAGTGACGTAAACCTGCTTCATATGCTTCTTTAGCTCGGTCTATTGTAACATATTTTGTAACCGCAATCACGTCAGGTATAGTAGATGTTTCACTTTTGGCAATATGCTCATTAATTTCTTTTTTAATTGTTTCTAAATTTTGTTTTACTTCCATTTCAATATCAACCTCGAGTTATAGACTAAGTATATCAGACTGTATATAATCTTTTACATTTATCTTTGGCAAAAGAGTATTAACAATCCATGTATCACATTGTTTTATCGACAAGTTTATACGTGTCTTAAATCACACACTCAATTAGTATTTTTGTCCAATAAACCCCATCATTCTTCCTGTTTGGCCCTTTTCAATTCGATAAGAGAAGAACATCGATAAATCTTCTGAAGTTGCATAATCAGTAATATAGATATTATCTTTAGGTACGCCTTTCTCTTCTAGTAAAAGGGCATTAGCACGTTTCAAATCAATACCATGACGATCTTTATCACGTGTTTCAATATATTGAGCGCTATCGATAGGTAAAGTTTTAAATTTAGATTGAATGTCGTCATTAATTTCATAACTCATTGAAGTTGAAGGGCCAATAACCACCTTTAAATCTTTATAATCAAAATTAACATGATTTAGCATTTTTACAGCGATTTGACTATATGTTCCTCTCCATCCAGCATGTGCTAATCCTATGAAGTGATGTTTCTCACTATAAAAGTAAACGGGCACACAATCTGCATAACACATCGTTAGCAACACATGAGAGTCATATGAATAAAGACCATCAATTCCATAGAGTTGATCACTAAGTTCCTCAATATTTGTACCTTGATGTTGTTGAGTGACATGTGCAATTTTGTCTTCATGAGTTTGAATAGGAAAAACCCATTCATCTCTTGGGTATCCAATAGCTTCAGCTAAAATTTCTTGATGTCGTGTAACATTATCTTGCTTATCATCTATGTAACGTGCCATATTAAATGAATGCTCTGGATATAAACTGTAACCCCCATCACGCGTTGTAAAGCCTAAAGTAATATTATGTAATTCTTCTGCTTCATAATTTAAGTAATGAGGATATTTAATAAATTGCTCTGACACGTAAAAAACCACCTTATGAAAAGTTATTTTTCTATTTATAAACAGTTGCCATATTATCTTTACTCTAAATATGAATATAAATTTATTATATAACAATATTCACTCTCTTTTAAAGTATATGAAAAGGAGTAGAATAGAATTCTTTATAGAATTCTGTTCTACTCCAAATAATTTAGCAATATAGTTTAAAAAATGAACTTATAAAATGTAAGCTATGCTTCATTTTATAATATTCTAAACTACTCATTTAAAATTAACGTCTAGTTCTTCTAGAACGTCTTTCTTCTCTATTTCTGATAAAGCTAGGAATATCGTCATCTTTAGTTGAATGACTTCTTTCATTTACACTTTCAGATGCACGTGAACTTGAAGCACTATGTGAGAATGAGTCTTCTTTAGGTGCACTTTGTGTTGAAGTACCTGTAGCACTTACGCTTGAACCAAAACCTGTACTTGAAGCTTTACGTCCTTGAGATGTTGGTTTATCTTCGAAACCAGTAGCAATAACTGTTACAACAATCTCATCTTGTAATTCAGGATTGATTACAGTACCGAAGATCATGTTTACATCTTCATCAGCAGCATCTTGAACGATATCTGCAGCTTCTTGAGCTTCGAAAAGTGATAATGATTCTCCACCAGTAATATTCATTAATACGCCTTGTGCACCAACGATTGATGTTTCAAGTAAAGGAGATGAGATAGCTTTTTTAGCAGCTTCAACAGCTCTGTTTTCACCTGAAGATACACCAATACCCATTAATGCTGAACCTTGGTTAGACATGATTGTTTTAACGTCAGCAAAGTCTAAGTTTACTTCACCTGATACAGCGATTAAATCAGAGATACCTTGTACACCTTGACGTAATACGTTATCTGCTTCTTTAAACGCTTCCATCATTGGTGTAGATTTATCTACGATATCTAATAAGCGATCATTAGGGATAACGATTAATGTATCAACAGCAGCTTTCATCGCTTCTACACCTGCAGCAGCTTGAGTAGAACGCTTACGACCTTCGAAACCAAATGGACGAGTTACCACACCAACAGTTAAAGCGCCCATTTCTTTAGCGATTTTTGCAACAACTGGCGCAGCACCTGTACCAGTACCGCCACCCATACCAGCAGTTACGAATACCATATCTGCACCTTGAATCGCATCTTCAATTTGTTCACGAGATTCTTCAGCAGCTTTTTTTCCGATTTCTGGGTTAGCTCCTGCACCAAGTCCACGTGTTAATTTTTCACCAATTTGGATTTTAGATTCAGCTTTCGATAAATTTAAAGCTTGTCCATCTGTATTAATTGCAATAAATTCAACATTATTCATTCCATGGTCAATCATGCGGTTAACAGCGTTATTACCACCGCCACCTACACCGATGACTTTTAAAGTCGCCATATGATTAAATCCTTGTTCAAATTCTAACATTTATATTTCCTCCTAGTCTTAATGGCCAATCATTCAAATAGAGATTTCATAAGTTTTTTAAATTTACTTTCTTCTTTTTCAGGTCTTTCGTGATCATCACGGTGATGCTCTATATCTTGATGTTCATCATGGCTATCATACTTATCACGATGTTCAACTTTTTCCACTCTTTCTTGTTCTTGTGGTTCGTTGTAGTCTTCTTCATAAGTATCTTCATTTTTGTTTGACTTACGTTTAAACCAGTCAAAACCGCCAGATTTAGAAGCGTTATCTCTGTCGTCATTTTCGATAACTTCTTCTTCAAATTCATCATTGTCTTGATAATTCATTGTAACATAATCTAATAATTCATCAAAAGCGATACTACTAGATATTGTAGAAATAGCTGAAGTGAATTCAGGTTTTCTGATACCCATTTGAGATGGAGTATGGATTCTTATTTTTTCATTTACCATTGTATTAAGTAATTCTTTAATACCTAGTAAATTTGATGATCCACCTGTAACAATGAAACCACCGTTGACTTTTGTTAAACCTAAATCAACCAAAACATCGAATACTTCATCAAAGATATCTTGCACTGTTCTTTCAATGACAGCACTTAAATCTTTCTGAGTATATTCTACTAATTCATCGCTATCTACTTGATCTACAGTAAATATATCTTGATCAGACGCTGAATTAGTAAATGCATGTCCATATTGATGTTTAACTTTTTCAGCTGTTTCATATGTAGTATTTAACTCTTCCGCAATATCATCTGTGATGTCACGGCCAGCAAGTTCAATAGAATCAGCGTCAACTAACTCACCACGCTCATAGAAAGCGATTTGAGTTAAATCTTCACCGATATCAATTACACATGCGCCTAGTTCTTTTTCGGTAGCTGTAAGAATAGAACCATAATTATATGCATCAGAATAAACATCCAACACATCGACGCCACAAGATTCAACACATTTAATCATATTAATTAAAATAGATTTATGAATTGCAATAACGCCTGCTTCTACTCTTAAAGAATGTCTAGCGATTAATTCTTTAGGATCAGAAACTTGATTATCCCCATCTACAATAAATCGAATTGGGAAAACATCAATAACATCTGTATCCGGAACTTCATTTTTTTGTCTGATACCTTCTAACACATCTTCAATATGTGTGCCATTTATTTCAGTATCTTCATAAAAATCAATTTCATTTGCTTCATCGTACACTTCAGTTCCAATGATAGGTAACTTTAAGAAAACTTCTTTTATATCTACACCTGAGGCGATAGAAGCTTTTTTAATTGTATCTTTAATTGCTTGTTTAGCAATATCAAAATCATCAATCAATCCGTTCTTAATACCACTAGTGTAGGTTTGTCCTGTACCTATCACATTTATTCCATTGTGAAATTTTTCGCCTACTATCGTTTTAACACTTGATGAACCAATATCTATGCTTACATAGTAATGTTCCTCCATAGATAGGCACCTCCTGACAAATTACTATTAAAATACACTATATTTAGTTTACAATACGTCGATTGGCTTGTGAACTATAAACGTATATTAATATCGAAATTTTTTAATTATTTGAGTTTGATTGTTCGTTAATTTTATTCAATGCACTTTGCAATTCGTTTTTAGCATCAATTTCTTCTTGAGACTTTTGTTGTAAATCTTGATCAGATTTAGAACTGTTAGAACTACTTCCATTATAAGGAATAAATGATGCGCCTACGGATAAATCAATATAACCTTGGTTTTGTAGATTACCAGAATCATCTTTTTCAAGTGATTGTGACATTTGTGGGTAATATTTCAGTTTATTTGCGATGGTTTTGTAATCACCTACAACCTGCATGCCATCTTTCATATACAATAAAATTCTACTTTGCTTATTTGCTTCTGGTGCATAACTAATTTCTGAAATCATATCTCTAACGTTTAAAGACATATTTGAAAGTGCTTTAACCATATTATCTTTATCTTCACCCTTGAAACTATCTAAGATTGGGCCACTACCCGCAATATTTTCATTATAGTCTTTCAATTCTTTATTGCCTTCAATAATAGGAACATATTTATTCTTATCTTTTACTACACCCACTACATTGTTTTCAGTTATTTGAACATTTAACGTATTAGGTAAATGTTTTTTTATCTCTACATTCTTGACTAAAGGATTTTGTTTTAAATTATTAATCCCTTTTCTTTTACTATAAGTATACATGCGAGAACCTGGTTTAACATCTAGTGCTTTTTCAACTTGTTGATTACTCAAGTTTTTATTCCCACTAATGTTTATATGAGAAATCCTACTTAATGGCGTAAACATGTATATTAAAAATAAAAGAATTAATAATATTAATGACGTTAAAATGATATATTGAATTCTCTTTTGTCGTTTACGACGATCAATTCTTTGTTGCTCACGTTTTTCTTGTAACGTCATATGCGCATATTTATCTTCTTTTTGCTTATGGTTAGCAGTGTTGCTTTTTCTATTCTCACGTTTTTTCTTTTGGTTAGAAAATAGCTCAGACACTTTTGTTTTAAAAGTTTGAAATTGATTTTCTTTTCTTGAGCTATTATGACGATTGCTTTCTTTTTGTTTTCGTTTCTCATTTAGTTCTTCTTTACGTTCTTCTTGTGACTCTTCTTTATGAATTTGTTCTTCATTACTATCTTGCGTTGCGCTAGGTCTATCTTCCTTTTCAGAAATTGAAGATTCAGTGAAATTACTGTCTTCTGTGTCTTCCATCTCATTATCTTTTAATTCACTGTTTTTACGTTCAATTGAATCCCTAATAGACCTCACTTTAGTATTTCTATTATTTTTACGTTCATCCACGAAATTTCACACCCTTTAATAAGACGGTAAGTGTGCACGGAAGCTTTCAATAAATCGTTCTCCACGTTCTTCAAATGTATTATATTGATCCCAACTTGCACAAGCTGGAGATAATAAAACAACATCATTAGGTTCAATGACATCTTGCACTTTTTTTACAGCATCTTCGACATCGGTAGCTTTAATAACAAGTTTCCCTTGACTATTACCTAATTTAGCAAATTTTTCTTGCGTTTCACCAAAAACAACCATTGCTCTTACATTTTTCATATATGGAATAAGTTCATCAAATTCATTTCCTCTATCTAAACCACCACATAACCAAATGATAGGTTGTTTAAACGAATTTAACGCAAATTGAGTAGCTAAAGTATTAGTTGCTTTCGAATCATTATAATATTTATTTGTTCGATTAGTACCAATGTATTGTAATCTATGATCGATACCTGAAAATGTAGTTAAACTATCAATAATAGCTTTAATTGGTACACCAGCTAAAATAGCAGCTAATACAGCAGCCAAAATATTTTCTAAATTATGTTGTCCTGGTAAAACTAAATCCTCAATATTAATAATTCTAATTCCTTTGTAGATAATGAAATTATTTTTAATATAAATGCCTTCAACTTCTTGTTGTGTTGAGAAGTATAAGGTCTTAGCTTTTAAATTTTCCGATTCAATAAGATGACGTTGATGATAATTGCATATTAAATAATCATCTTCTGTTTGATTTTTATATATTTGTTTTTTAGCATTTTGATAGTTTTCAAGTGTTTCATGATAATCTAAATGCGCCGAATAAATATTAGTAATAATGGCAATATGTGGTCGGTATGTTTCAATACCTAGTAATTGGAATGAAGATAATTCAGTGATTAAATATTCCTCCGGTTTGGCTTCTTGGGCTACTTTAGAAGCGACATAACCAATATTTCCAGATAATCGTCCAGTAAGTCTACTTTTGCTAAACATGTCTCCAATTAAAGAAGTTGTAGTAGTTTTACCATTTGTTCCAGTAACTGCAATAATCGGCGCCTCAGATATTAAATAGCTTAATTCTACTTCAGTTAAAATTTGCAACCCACGTTCTTCTGCTGCTTTAATGATTGATACAGTATATGGAATACCTGGGTTTTTTACAATAATAGGATCGTTATCCAATAATGAAACTGGATGACCACCGTCAACAATTTTTACACCTAAAGTTTCTAAATCTTTTGCATGGGGATCTTGAGATAAATCTTTGCCATCATTCACAGTGACTTTAGCCCCTAATTTGACTAGTAATTTCGCTGCTTCATAACCACTTTTTGCTAATCCTACTACAAGAACTTCTTTGTTTTCTAATCCTGTAAAATTCAGCATTCTAATGCACTCCTATCCATAATCCGATTAAACCTGAAATTAAACCTACAGTCCAAAACACTGTAACAACTTTCCATTCACCCCAACCACTTAATTCGAAGTGATGGTGAATTGGACTCATTTTGAAAATACGTTTTTTAGTCAATTTGTATGAAGCAACTTGTAACATTACAGATAATGTTTCGATAACAAACACTAATCCAATAAGAAGTAATGATATTTCTTGATTTAACATAATTGAAACTGTAGCAAATATACCACCTAATGCTAAACTTCCTGTATCCCCCATGAACACTTTAGCTGGATTTAAGTTATAAGGTAAGAAGCCTAATAAAGCGAAAATCATAATAATACAAAATGTACCAATAGCTGGTGAATCTATAATAAAACTCATAATTGCGTACATTGTAAAACCTATAATTGATAAACCAGTTGCTAAACCATCTAAACCATCTGTTAAGTTAACTGCATTTGAAAATCCTACTTGCCAAAAGACAATAAAAATAACATATGCGAATGATAGAGGAATACTTATATTAGTAAATGGAATATTGAGATTAGTTGAGAATTCAATTAAATGAAAGACATCACTAAGAACGAAGAAAATAATAGCAATAGCGATTTGAGCTAAGAATTTTTGTTTACTCGTTAAGCCTTGATTATTTTTCTTAACTACTATGATGTAATCATCAATAAAACCAATCAAACCAAATCCAATTGTTACGAATAACAACAAAATAATTGGGTTTGAATTGTCAACAAAAAATATAGCTATAATAGAAGTTATGATAATACTAATGAGGAATGTAAGCCCACCCATTGTAGGTGTACCTGTTTTTTTCATATGACTTTGTGGCCCTTCCTCACGTATACTTTGGCCAAATTTCATTCGTTTAAGTGTTGGAATTAATACCGGCACCAAAATCACGGTGATAAATAGTGCGATAATCGCAAGTATAAAAAGCATGATATCCTCCTTTATGTATATTAAATTTTTACAAAATTATTTATAAATTTCTATTTTAGTCTTTAATCCTCTTAAGTTTATCAATTTTTGAGACAACTTCACACAAATTTAAGAACGAAAATAAGTACAGAAAAAGAAGAAGCAACATTGCGATGGAATAGGAAGTGTATTTTTTACTTAGCCATATCAGCTCTATTCTTAATAAAGATGTATGCAATTTTTCCAATCGCAATCTTTTGCTTAAACTTCTTCTTTCATTTTCCTAACTTATGTTAACACTATTTCACTAAATCTTAGTTTGAATCGCTTTCAGATGATTTTTGATTATTATCCGAAGATGAACTGTTGTCTTTTTTATTATTGGAATCTGCATTTTTAGAATCATTATTATTGGAACTTGAAGTATTATCACTTGAGGAGCTAGAGGTTTCATCTGGATCTTCAGGTGACAATTCCACTTCAATTTTGCTATTGTTCTTCAAGGTTGCATCATTTGAAACGGACTGTTTTGTGACAAAGCCATTTCCTTTAGTCGTAACATTGATGCCTGTCAGTTCTTGGAAAGTAAGTACATCATCTTTTGTCCAGCCTTTCATATCTGGCATAGTAATATCTCCATCAGTCAATAACATGATTTTACTATTTGGTAATAATTTCGTATTGGCTTTTACTGATTGAGATTTAATATTATCACCATTACCGATAATTACAGGTTGTAAGTTTTGTGATTTAATACTATCTTCAGCTTTTTGAGCACTTTGCCCTGAAACATTTGGCACTTTACTATATTGAGCAGATTTTGTTTCATCTTTATGAGAACCAACATTAAGGTATTTTAAAGTATTTTCCATAATTGGTTTAAATGCTTTACTTACACCTAATTGATATGCTTCTTCATCATTTTTTTGTGCTAAACTCATACCTGCATAAACAATGACGCGTGGATTTTTCTTAGGTGCATCGCCGATAAAGCTTACAAAGTAAGGATTGGCACCTTTGACATAACCTCCACCATTTTGGTCGGCAACTTGAGCAGTACCTGTCTTACCTTCAATGTCATAACCATCAACACGATAGTTCGTAGCATGGCTCTTCTTACTGTTTACTACTTTATCTAACTCTGTCTCAACTTTGCTTGCTGTCTCAGCTGTAATAGGTTTACCAGCTATTTTCTTTTCACCTTTATAAAATGTTTTTTTAGATATTGGATTGTCAATACTTTGAACAAACCAAGGTTTTAACATATTCCCTTTATTAAAGAAAGCAGATTGTGCTTGTAACATTTGAACAGGTGTAACAGTTGTCGATTGTCCAAAAGCAGATGTTTTTTGTTGTAATACATTTGACCATGCGATATTTCCTGTCGCTTCTCCATCAAACATACCTTCTGTTGATTTACCAAAACCAAATTTTTCATACCAAGATTTCATCTTATCGGCACCTACTAAATCTTGTAGCTCCATCATTAATGTATTTGAAGAGTAGGTAAATCCTAGTGACATAGGAATTTTGCCCCAACCTGTTTTATTCCAGTCAGAAATTCGTGAACCCATAATATCACGATGACCTGACTCATATTTTTTAGTTGGTTTAAATTTTCCTTCTTGAATTGCTGCAGCTAACCCGTAGGTTTTAAATGTTGAGCCAGGTTCATATGTGTTTTGATATAAATCATTGGCCCATTTTTCACCAAAGTCTTTTCCTGTTTCAGGATTAAACGTAGGTCGCTGACTATACGCTAAAATTTCACCAGTTTTAGCATCCATTACTACAGCAAATAAATCTTTAGGTTCATACTTTTTAACCATGTCATCTAATGCTTCTTCTACAAACACTTGAATATTTGAATCAAGCGTTAAATGTACGTCATCACCACGTTTAGGTGCTTTCTCATGTTTGGAATGAGGTGCAATATAACCCCAAATATCTTGAATATATGATAATGAACCTTTTTGTCCATTTAGATAACTATTAAATATTTTTTCGACACCTAAAGCGCCATTCAAATCTCCAGAATCCGGATTTTTTTGTGCCATTCCAATTAAATGAGAAGCAAAATTACCATTTGGATAAAATCTTTCTGTTTCAGGATATAATAAAATACCTGGCAAATTCATTTTTTCTAATTTTTGCTTATCTTGATATGTTAGATTTGTTCCTTTTTGTCCAAATTCTACTTGGAAAGCACGTTTTTGATTTAACCGTTTTTCAATTTCCGAAGGTTTCATGTCAATCACTTTAGCTAATTGTTCCGCAGTTTTCTTTTTATCTTTAACGTAACGAGGTTTATCTCCATTTTCACCAGCACTTTTATCAACGACTGCCACAACTTTAAATCTTTCAACATCTTCAGCTAATATTTTGCCGTTTCTATCATAAATCTTGCCTCGTTCAGGCTGTTCCTTATTTTTAACAAGATATGTTTCATTCGCTCGCATAATTAAATCTTGTCCATCCGAATGCCCAGTTAACATGATATAAGAATATCTTAAAACCAATATAAAAAAGAGCAGTCCGAATATACCAACAAGGAGGACTGCTCCTAATTTATTTTTTCTAATTTTAATTTTTCGCTTCGCCATTAGTACGCACTACCTTTACATTATCGTTCTTTAAGCTCATGCCTTGTTGTTTAGCTTTATTGTAAATGCGTTCGTAAGAAGAATTCTTTTTGATTTCTGATTGTATTGCACTATTTTCACTGCTTTGTTGTTCAATTCTTTGATCTAAATCTGCAATTTTTCCATTTGTATCATACGCATCCATTTTTAACGATAGCAGATAGATTGCGATGACAGCAACAGCAGTAACGAGTGTTATGTATAGAAATTTCTCAAATCTTGTAAGTTGAACGACTACCTTTTTTGTAACCGTACGAGTTTGAGGTTCAGATTGTGGTTGTTGTTTCGGTATGCTTGTATGCTGGACTTCTTCATATGGTTCATATATTTTTTCTACAGCCATCTTCAATTACTCCTTATTTTAAAATTTCTGCGACACGTAACTTTGCACTACGCGCTCTATTATTCTCATCTAAGTCTGCTTCTGTTGCAGTGATGGGCTTGCGATTAACTCTTTTTAGTTTAGGTGTATATTCTTCAGGAATAATTGGTAACCCTCTAGGTACATCAGGACCTTTCTCATATTCTTGAAACATTTGCTTACAAAGTCTATCTTCTAAAGAATGGAAAGTAATCACTGAAATTCTACCTCCCACATTAACTAATTCAATTGCTTGTTCAATCGAATCTTCAAATGCGGATAATTCATCATTCACTGCAATACGAATCGCTTGAAAGACACGCTTTGCAGGATGACCACCTTTTCTACGAGCTTTGGCTGGAATACCTTCTTTAATAATATCTACAAGCTCTAATGTTGTTTCAATCGGTTGTTGTTCACGATGTGCTTCAATACGTCTCGCTATTTGTTTCGAAAATTTTTCTTCACCATAACGATAAAAAATCTTAACAAGCGCCTCATAAGACCATTCATTCACGACCTCATAAGCACTTAATGCTTGTGTTTGATCCATACGCATATCGAGTTTAGCATCGTGGTGATAACTAAATCCTCTTTCAGGGACATCTAATTGTGGACTTGAAACGCCCAAATCATAATAGATGCCATCCACTTTTTCAATGTCTAAGTTTTTTAAAATGTCAGTCAATTCTCTAAAGTTACTATGTACAAACGTGACTTTGTGTAGATGATCTTTTAATACTTCTTTAGCATTCTCTAAGGCATTTGTATCTTGATCGATAGCAATCAGTCTACCGTCATCGTTCAATTGATTTAATAAATAGAGTGCATGACCGGCACCACCAAGCGTACAGTCTACATATATGCCATCTTCTTTGATGTTTAAATAATCAATTGTTTCTTTTAGCATAACGCTTACATGATGAAACACGGCAAATTCCTCCATTAAAAATCAAAATCTATCAAATCTTCAGCAATATCCTCGAAACTTTCTTCAGATTCATCATAAAAATCATTCCAAGTTTCTCTATCCCAAATCTCAATACGATTTGAGACACCTATTACTGTACATTCTTTAGTTAAATTAGCGTACTTCCTTAAATTCTGAGGAATATTGATACGCCCTTGTTTATCTAATTCCACTTCGATTGCTCCAGAGAAGAACATACGCATAAACTTACGTGCGTCTTTTTTTATCATAGGTAAGGCTTTCATTTTCTCTTCAATCTGTTGCCATTCTTCAAGTGTATAACCAAATAAACATTTATCAAGGCCTCGCGTGATAATAAAACGTTCATTTAAGTCATATCTAAACTTTGCAGGAATTATCATACGCCCTTTAGCATCAAGTTGATGCTCGTATTCTCCCATGAACATTATTATCACCTCACCTTATTTATAATTTACCACATCTCACCACTATCCTCCACTATTTATGTAAAATATCTTAAATTTCCTTTTTTCGACAAAAAAACACCTATTTTATCTCAATGATAAAATAGGTGTTTTCCTTTCTAATCAAGGTTTTATAATGATTTGATTAAATGTATATTCAAGTGGTGGGTAAGTGGAGGGGCTAAACACATCTATCCCAAATTCATTCATTATTTGTAATGGATTCCATATTCTTTCTTGCAACCCACCCATTGGATGTATTACATATTCCAACTCTCTAAAGTGTTTCATGCTAATATCATTTTCACGTTCAATATTAAGTAGGTATCGTTGAAGCAAATATTCGTACTGGGTATTATGAATTTCATTATTCTTATTCACTAAATTAATATTATCTTGATTGCCTTTTACTTCATCTAATAAATGTTGATATATCCTAGCATGTTCCTCTTTAAGTTGTTCAACTTGTTTTATAAATGACTCTGAAGCTCTTTCACGAATAAATTTTGTTCTATCATTTTCAATACCACTTTCAATCACATTTTGCACATCTAATTGGTATTGATTTAATAGTTTGCCAGCTCTTTGCGTCAAATATGTGATTTTAAGACGTGGCATAACGATTGGCATTTCAATTTCTAATAATTTAAAGACTTCATTAAGTTCAGCCCAATATTTTATTTCACTTGGCCCACCAATAAAAGCTGCCGTGTTGAATAACCATTCTTCCATAATAGGTCTCGTCACTACATTATTTGAAAAGCGCTGGGGCTCTGTCTCAATCAATTCCAATATTTCATCTTTAGTATACTTGATTTCAGATTTACTTAATTTGAAATGATTACCTTCTTTAGATAATAACTGTCTCATATTATCTGCGTGAAAGAAAAGATGAACATTTGTATCTGTTTGTATCATTTGATTTAAACCAGATTGAGTCGTTTGGGCTTGCGTATTTCTAAATGCATAATCAATCGCCTCATGTTGTTGAATCATTTCTTTTAAAATTGGTTTCTCAAGTTCTCTTAACTCTTTAAATTGTGCATCGATAAATAATACGCCATAATCTTTAAATACTTCATGGAGTAAAGTTTTAAACATATCTGTCCAAGAATCATATTGATAAATAATATCTGAACAAAGTGAATAAAGCGCCTTTGTATGTTCTGTTTCTTTTAATTCTTTGAAAAAATTTTTCAAAGCTTCAAGAAGTGCCTCTTTATCAGGTAGATAACGTGATACATTCGATTCAGGAGGAGCCATCGTGTGATATTTCACTTTGTGCAATTGAGCTTCTCTATTATTGAAAACGTATGTATGATTCACTTCATCAAAATCATGATCTTCTCCAGCTATCCAGAATACTGGTACAACAGGTTGTTCATACGTTTGACTCAATTGATGACTTAAAGTGACTATCGAAAGAATTTTGTGGAAAGTATACAACGGGCCACCAAATAATCCCGCTTGTTGACCGCCAATCACGACTTTAGCACCATTAGACAATGCTTCGAGGTGATGTTGTTGAGAATCAGTAAGTTTAAGATCCCCCATAAATGAGGCGATAATTTCGCCTAACTGTTGTTCCCTACCATTGCTAGGCTGTTTCATTTTCTTGTCAAAACTCGCCTTCTCAGAGGGATCATATTGATAAAATTTTAATAATTGTTCATCGCTATTTTTCAATTTTGTAATAAACGAATCTTTTTCTTTAAAATATGTTACTTGACAGTCCATATCCATACTCCTTCAACATAGCTATTACTCATATAGTATAAAGATTATATCCTTATCTGACAATTTAACGGCTTAAATATTTAATTTTTCTTTTGAAAACTATCTTACTATATTAATAATGACTATTTAAATAAATGAAATCTACAATATATATACGTTATAATAAATGAAAAGGACAAAGGGGAGATTAATAATGAGCGAAGTTAAACACCTTGAAATCAACTATAAAACAGATGAACTATTTGAAGCATTCAGAGAATTTGGTAACAAAGACTTATACATGGTCGAAGAGTTAAAAGGTCAAATGATCGATGCAAGTTCTGAGTCACCATTCTACGGTATTTTTAATGGTGAAAACTTAGCTGCTCGCATGGCTTTATTAAATAAAGGCGATGTTGAAGAAAGCTATTTCCCAGAATACGACGATTATTTATTATTATGGAAGCTAGAAGTATTAGAAAAATATCAGAATCGAGGTTATGCAAATGAATTAATTGAATTTGCGAAATCATTCAAAACACCAATAAAAGCTATTGCTCGTCAAGATTCTAAACAATTTTTTATTAATTTCGGCTTCGAAGATGTAAATGCTAAAAATCCAGAAGGTCATGATGTGCTAGTTTGGTCACCTGAAGTTAAATAGTAAAATAAGTTATTTAAAAATTAAATTTAAAACTTCTATTAATAAAGTAAATTTAGGCAAATCAGAAATTTTATTTAATGAAAATTAATTTCTGATTTGCCTTTTTCTTTTTTACTTTCTATCTTGTTCTATAATTTCGACTAATTCCCCTAAATTTTTAATTTCATAATCTGGTGCAATGTCCGAATCATTATCTTTATTTCTATAATTAAACCAACATGTTGCTATGCCAGCATTTTTTCCACCTAATACATCTGATGTTAAGGAATCTCCTACAATTAATGAATGCTCTTTTTTATCTTTTCCAATTCGTTCAAATACATAATCAAAGAATTCAGTCATAGGTTTTTGATAACCTGTTTCTTCTGAAATAAATACACCTGCAAATACGTCTTTAAAATCTAATTGTGCAATGCGTCGTTTCTGAGTATCTGTTACGCCATTGGTTACGATGTATAAATCACATATTTGCGCTAAACGATCAATCGTTTCTAACGCTAAATCGAAATATTTTACTGGCGCTTTCGCTAACTCATCTCTAAATTTAATATCTGCTTCCTTTCCATCTACCTCTATCCCATAATAGCTAAAATATTCAATAAAGCGATGTGAAAGCACTTCGTCTTTAGTTAATTTATTTTTTTGAAATGCCTCCCAGTGTGCTTGATTTACTTTTTTAAAAAGTTGAAAATCTTTTTCTGTGGGATAATGATGATAAAATTTTGCCATATTATGAAACGCTTTGTCCTCTGCATCATAAAAATCAACAAGCGTATCATCAAAATCTAATAAAATTGTGTTATATCTCATATTTAACATCCTTAATCAATTTTGTATGAATAAAATTCTTCTTTATAAGATATATTTTAACAAATTTTTGAAACAAACAAATATTTCGCATAAAAAAAGACCAGAGCGCTTGCCCTGGTCAATTATTATAAGTCGATTATTAGAAACCGAAAATTTTGCCTAATACGCTTACACCGTTTTCTACGATACCTACGATGTTTGTACCTAATTTAGCCCAATCATGGTTTTGTCCTGCTTGTACTGCATTTGCGATTGCTTCTGCTATTTTTTGCATTATAATCTCTCCATTTCTTTATTTTTATTTGTTTGAAAAACTAAGTATTTATAAAAGTTAAAGTCTATTAGAAACCGAAAATTTTGCCTAAAGCACTTACACCGTTTTCTACGATACCTACGATGCTTGTACCTAATTTAGCCCAATCGTGATCTTGTCCTGCTTTTACTGCGTTTGAGATTGCTTCTACTAATTTTGACATTTAAATCGCTCCATTTCTTTTTTTATTTTGAAAAACTATAAGTATAAGGTAGTTAAGGTTTTATTAGAAACCGAAGATTTTTCCTAATACACTTACACCGTTTTCTACGATGCCTGCGATGTTTGAACCTAATTTACCCCAGTCGTGGTTTTGTCCTGCTTGTACTGCGTTTGCGATTGCTTCTGCTAATTTTTGCATTATAATCTCTCCATTTCTTTTTTATTTATTTTGAAAAGCTCTGTATTTTATGATTAGTAAGGTTTTATTAGAAACCGAAGATTTTTCCTAATGCACTTACACCGTTTTCTACGATGCCTACAATGCTTGTACCTAATTTAGCCCAATCGTGATCTTGTCCTGCTTTTACTGCGTTTGAGATTGCTTCTACTAATTTTGACATTTAAATCGCTCCATTTCCTTTTATTTATTTTAATAAACTATGAATTTATGATGTTTAAGGTTTATTAGAAACCGAAGATTTTTCCTAATGCACTTACACCGTTTTCTACGATACCTACGATGCTTGTTCCTAATTTAGCCCAATCGTGATCTTGTCCTGCTTTTACTGCGTTTGAGATTGCTTCTACTAATTTTGACATTTAAATCGCTCCATTTCTTTTTATTTATTTTAATAAACTATGAATTTATGATGTTTAAGGTTTTATTAGAAACCAAAGATTTTTCCTAATGCACTTACACCGTTTTCTACGATACCTACGATGCTTGTTCCTAATTTAGCCCAATCGTGATCTTGTCCTGCTTTTACTGCGTTTGAAATTGCTTCTACTAATTTTGACATTTAAATCGCTCCATTTCTTTTTTTATTTGTTTTGAAATACTATGTGATATATGAATGATAAGGCTATTTTAGAAGCCTAAGTATTTACCTAATACGCTTACACCGTTTTCTACGATGCCTACGATGTTTGTACCTAATTTAGTCCAATCATGATTGATTCCTGCGTCTACTGTATTTTTGATCGCTTCGAATAATTTTTCCATATTCTTGATCTCCTTTATGTTCTATATAGTAATTTATTTATTAAAAACCTAAATATTTGCTTAGTAAACCTACACCGTTTTCTACAATACCTACAATACTTGTACCTAATTTACTCCAGTCACCATTAACTCCTGCTGTTATTGAATCTTTAATTGAGTTGAATAAACCTTCCATTTTATGCACTCCTTAGAATGTAGTTGGTAAATTTATAAAACGATTACTAGGTTGTTGTTTTTGTTTAGCTATCGTTTTGATACTTATACTATAAAGGGTATATGCTACTTATTGCGTATTTTTTCTTAACTTGAAACTTAAACGTCAAAACTGTGCCTTTTATGTTTTGATTTAGACAGTTAGGGATGCAAATATGTATACTTAAAACATACAAGTTTGTAAACGCTTACATAAATATATATAGTTTCTCTAATTTTGCTTTCTTTAATATAGAAAAAATCTTTATTAGATAAAAAAATTGTATTAGGTAGAAAGTAATAGAAGTATTATATTAGCGAAGTTAATTTATTCAAAAAGCACAAAAAAACTCCGTATCGAGTTAGATACGGAGTTTTACTGACGTCCTGGGAGGGATTCGAACCCCCGACCGATGGCTTAGAAGGCCATTGCTCTATCCAGCTGAGCTACCAGGACATGATTTTTTAACACAAGAACTATTATATATAAAGAAACCTCATTTCGCAATAGCTTTGATATAAAAAAAGTTTATATTTTTCACTAATTAAGTTCATTTGTTACTAGCAACTTTAAATTCTATTTAAAGCACTCCAACTTACAGTGAATTAGCAATAAATCTTTAAAAATTAACAGTTAGGCATGCTTCAATGTGAAACACTGAAGCATGACTAACTGTAAAAACTAAATATCAAATTCTACTGTATCAATAATTTCGTTATTTCTATTTCTGAAATTCAATTTTGCATACTGATTATTATCGTCTATTAGTAATTCTGCAAATGTTTCTTCTATATTACTACGAGATTGTGAGATACTTCCCGGATTAATGACATGAACGTCACCCAATTTCTCATATTTAGCTACATGTGTGTGTCCATAAAATGCTAATTTGCCTCCTAGCGTCTGAGCTTTTTCAGCTAATCTCATACGTGTTTGATTGACAGAATAAAGATGCCCATGAGTATAGAAGGCTTTAATACCATTTACTTCAACAATTTCTTCGTTAGGAAACTCTGGATAGAAATCACAATTTCCTTTGACACGTCGAAAAAGACTTAGTTCTGTGTCATTATATTCAAATTCAGAGTCACCAAGATGTATGAAGACATTTGCATCATTATGTTGTTCATACAATTGATATAAAATACCTGCTTCGTTATGATTATCACTCGCAATTAACCACTTAGTCATGACTATTCACGCTCCAAATAATCATTTAATTTCTTAATCGCGTTACCTCGATGGCTAATCTCGCTTTTTTCTTCAGTTGTAAGTTGAGCCATTGTTTTGCCCTTTTCCGGAACAAAAAAGATAGGATCGTAACCAAATCCATTATCTCCTTGTCTCTCAGTGGTGATTTCTCCAGCTACAGTACCTTTAAATGTACGTGTAGGTTCTCCAGGGGCACTCATACTGATGATACATACAAATTGTGCTTCTCTGTCTTTTTTACCTTCTAAATTATGCAACAGTTTATCAATATTGGCTTCATCGCTTTTATCTAAACCTGCATATCGGGCAGAATAGACGCCAGGTTCTCCATTTAACACAAATACTTCTAGCCCACTATCGTCTGCGATCACGCGTTTATTCAAAGCTTTAGCTGCTGTCTCTGATTTCAAACGCGCATTTTCTTCAAAAGTAGTACCTGTTTCTTCTACATCGAAATCTTTGATGACTTCAGAAATCCCAACGACATTATCATTAGGAAAAATTGCTTTAAAATCATTTATTTTACCTTGATTATTGGACGCAATTACTATATCTGCCAAAGTTATGTCACTCCATTCTTTTAAATAACTTGAATATGTTCAACTTCAACGTCTAGTTTTAACCATTGTGCAATAATATTTTTAATATGTACAGTATCTCCTGTAGCAAAGAAACGGTGTTGTGGATTTGGTGAATAACTCGCATGCTCATTGCTAAATGTAAGTAACGCACTGACTTCACGAGCTGTTTCAAGACCAGAAGATATTACTTTTTTCTCTCCGCCAAAGTAATCATTAATTGGTTTATATAATAAAGGATAGTGAGTACAACCAAGAATGACAGTATCAGCATCTGTATTGCGCCACTGCTTTAACGTTTGATGAATGACGATACTTGTGATTGTTGGATCATCATAACGCATTTGCTCAACTAAAGGTACAAATCCAGGACATGCAACACCATACACATTCACATTGGGGTTAATGCGTTTAATATGATGACGATAAGCTTCTGATTTGATAGTCCCTTCTGTACCTAGGATCAAAACATTTTGATTTTTTGTAGTCATAATAGCAGTACGCGCGCCAGGTTCGATGACGCCAATCACAGGGATAGGTAATATTTGTTGTAAATGCTCAAGTGCTACTGCTGTTGCCGTATTACAAGCAATTACTAACATTTTAATATTAAATTCCATCAATTTATTTGCAAGTTGTGTTGTAAATTCTTTGACTTCATCGCCAGGGCGTGGACCATAAGGGCATCTTGCTATATCTCCTAAATAATAAATGGTCTCATTAGGAAGTTGGCGCATGATTTCCTTCGCTACTGTTAAGCCCCCTACGCCAGAGTCTATAACACCAATTGGTTTATTCATTTATATTCATCCTTATAATACATAATACTCTCATTTTACCACAGTCATTCATTGAGGTTGACTAATTCGTTTTATTCATTTTGAAAAAGAAAAAAGTAGGTAGCGATTTATTGCAAAATCGCTACCCACCTTATTGTGAGTGCTGAATGTTAGATTAAAACATTTTATAAATTATATTATAAGAAATAATTTACGGCTTTCCAAAAGCAGGATTTTCGGCAGAGTCCATCACGACTCGACAAAATTTGAGAAACAATTTTGCTCATCGTTCGGTTCTGCTCAAATCCTAAGCGCTTTTGTCCAGACCTTTTTTGATTAATCTACTTTGTGGTCTGAACCAAAGAATGATTTAAACATGTGGAATGTTGTTTCTCTGTTTAACGCTGCAATTGAAGTTGTCAAAGGAATACCTTTTGGACAAGCATTCACACAGTTTTGAGAATTACCACATTCTTGTAAACCACCTGCACCCATTAACGCATCTAAACGTTCATCTTTGGTCATTGCACCTGTTGGGTGTAAGTCGAATAAACGTACTTGAGAAATTGCTTGTGCACCTACGAATTTGTTATTGCGTGTAACGTTTGGACAAACTTCTAAACATACACCACAAGTCATGCATTTAGACAATTCGTATGCTGTTTGACGTTTCTTCTCTGGCATACGTGGACCAGGACCTAAATCATACGTACCATCGATAGGAATCCATGCTTTCATACGTTTTAAGTTGTCGAACATTCTTGTACGGTCAACTTGTAAATCACGAATAACTGGGAATGTGCTCATTGGTTCTAAGCGAATTGGTTGTTCTAATTGGTCAACGATTGCTGAACATGATTGTCTTGCACGACCATTAATAACCATTGAACAAGCACCACAAACTTCTTCTAAACAGTTCATATCCCAAGTAACAGGTGTCGTTTTTTCACCTTTACTATTTACAGGATTACGTCTAATTTCCATTAAACATGCGATAACATTTAAATTTTCTTTATAAGGAATTTCAAACTCTTCTTCATAAGGTTTAGAGTCTTGATTATCTTGACGTTTAATAATTAATTTAACTGTTTTTTGATTTGTTTCTTTTTGTTGACCTTCTTCACGATTTAGTGTTTCTTCATTACGACGTTCTTCTGGAGTTTCTTTTACTGGTTGAGTGTCAGCCATTATTTTTTACCTCCTTTAGACTTACTAGTGTAATCACGTTTACGTGGTGGAATTAAGCTTACATCAACTGGTTCATAAGTGAATTTAGGTGCTTCTGTTTTACCTTGATACTCAGCTAATGTTGTTTTTAACCATTCATCATCATTACGATCTGGGAATTCTGGTTTGTAGTGGGCACCACGTGATTCATTACGATTGTAAGCGCCTATAGTAATTACTCGTGCTAAAACTAACATATTCCATAATTGACGAGTAAAGAATACGGCTTGGTTACTCCAAGTTTGTGTATCTTCCATATCAATGTCTTGGTAACGTTTCATAAGTTCAACAATTTTTTTGTCTGTTTCAAGTAATTTGTCGTTTTCACGCACTACTGTTACGTTTGCTGTCATAATTTCACCAAGTTCACGATGAAGTTTATAAGCATTTTCAGTACCACGCATATTTAATAAGTTATCAAAGCGTTCTTGTTCTTCATCTACACGTTTTTGATAAATACTTTCATCTAAGTCTGTGTATGAAGTTTCTACATTTTCAACGTATTTAATTGCATTAGGCCCAGCAACTGTACCACCATAAATCGCTGATAATAATGAGTTAGCGCCTAAACGGTTACCACCGTGTTGAGAGAAATCACATTCTCCTGCTGCGAATAAACCTTTAATGTTTGTCATTTGATCATAATCAACGTATAAACCACCCATTGAGTAGTGAACCGCTGGGAAAATCTTCATTGGTACTTTACGTGGGTCATCACCTGTGAATTTCTCATAAATTTCAATGATACCACCAAGTTTTACATCTAACTCATGTGGATCTTTATGAGATAAGTCAAGGTAAACCATGTTTTCACCATTAATACCTAATTTTTGGTTAATACATACATCAAAGATTTCACGTGTTGCAATGTCACGTGGTACTAAGTTACCGTAATCAGGATATTTCTCTTCTAAGAAATACCATGGCTTACCATCTTTATAAGTCCAAATACGTCCACCTTCACCACGTGCTGACTCACTCATTAATCGAAGTTTGTCATCACCTGGAATAGCTGTTGGGTGAATTTGAATGAACTCACCATTTGCATATTTAGCGCCTTGTTGGTAAACGATTGAGGCAGCAGATCCTGTATTAATCATGGAGTTTGTTGTTTTACCGAAGATAATACCAGGACCACCTGTTGCCATGATAACAGCATCTGAACCAAATGATTTAATTTCAGAAGTTGTCATGTTTTGAGCAACAATACCTTTAGCTGCGTTCTCATCATCTTTAACAATACCTAAGAATTCCCAACCTTCATATTTAGTAACTAAACCATCCACTTCAAATGAACGAACTTGTTCATCAAGGGCGTAAAGTAATTGTTGTCCAGTTGTTGCACCAGCAAATGCTGTACGGTGATATAATGTTCCACCGAAACGACGGAAGTCTAAAAGACCTTCTTTAGTTCTACTAAACATTACGCCCATACGGTCTAATAAGTGAATAATAGATGGTGCAGCTTCAGCCATAGCTTTAACAGGTGGTTGGTTAGCTAAGAAGTCACCACCATAAACTGTATCATCAAAGTGAATCCAAGGTGAGTCGCCTTCACCTTTAGTATTTACCGCACCATTAATACCGCCTTGGGCACATACAGAGTGCGAACGTTTAACAGGTACGATTGAGAATAAATCAACATGCGCACCTTGTTCTGCAGCTTTAATTGTTGACATCAGACCAGCAAGGCCCCCACCGACAACAATAATTTTTTTCTCTGCCATAGAATTGTCACTCCCCTAAAATATATCTACAAATTAACGTCATGTATAACCTTACTTGATAAGTAAATTATTCGTTATCATTTATTACTAAAGGTTTAATTTCATTTAAATTTAAATTTTATACGAATGCTAAAAGTGCTGTTACACCGATGTAAGAAAGAATTAAGAATACAATTAAAGAAACCCAAGTGAAAACACGTTGAGATTTTTTAGATTGTAAAAAGCCCCATGTTACTAAGAATGACCATAATCCATTTGAAAAATGGAAAATAACACAAATGATACAAATGATATAAATAATTAATACAAATGGATTTTCCAACACACGGTGCATTAAATCAAAATTAATTTCCTTACCGAAGAAATACTTTTGTAAAGTTGTTTGCCATAAATGCATAAATACAAAGACGAATGTCACAATACCTGAAAGTCTTTGTAAAGCAAACATCCAGTTTCTAAATAAAGAATAATGACCGATATTTTCTTTTGCAGTAAATGCAATATGAATACCATAAAGACCATGGTATAAGATTGGTAAGTAAATAAATAAAAATTCAATTGCTAATAAGAATGGTAAAGATTCCATAAAGTTAGCAGCTTTATTAAAGGCTTCAGCACCTTGTGTTGCTTGATGGTTCACCATTAAGTGAACAATTAAGAATGCACCGATTGGAATGATACCTAGTAACGAGTGAATTCGTCTTAGGTAAAATTCGTTTTTAGACTTTGCCAAAAGGAGTCCCCCCTGTAAACCAATTAATTTAAATTGCCCATCCTTAAGAAAGCCCATCTCTTTCGTTGAGAATTATTCAAATAAAGTATTTACTATTTTATTTAGTACTTGTCATAATTAGCAATTTCAAATTTAAAATTTGAATAAATCTGAAAATTATACATTTATAAATGCGTTTCGACTTTTCATCTATATAGACAAGTATGACTTAAAAAAGTAAATACTTTTTAATCATTTTGGATTTATGAGATATGCAAGTAAAATCATAACTATTCTCAAAACCCTGTAATGATAATACTTCTCAATTAGAAAACGCTTCCATACTTTCTTAAAAAAATAAGCTTTTTGTTAACTTTATTGTAACATTTTTTATATGCGTTTGGGGTATGAGAATAATTCTCATACCCCTTTTTTTAATATTAGTTATTTTTTAACGCTTGTTGTAAATTTTTAGCCACCTTTTCTGGAAGTCCTGCTGCTTGTAGATCACTTACACTCGCTTCTTTCATTTTCTTAATTGAACCGAATGTACGCAACAATTTAGTTTTACGTTTACTTCCAATACCGTCTACTGTGTCAAGTACAGATTGCAAACCAGTTTTTTGTCGAGTTTGACGATGGAAAGTAATCGCAAATCGATGAACTTCATCTTGAATACGATGTAATAAGTAAAACGCCTGACTGTTTTTCTTCATTGGCACAATTTCGGCATTGGTTCCATAAAGTAATTCAGATGTTTGGTGTTTGTCATTTTTACTTAAACCAGCGACTGGAATGTCTAAGCCTAATTCATTTTCCAAAACATCAATAACGCCATTCATATGTCCTTTACCACCATCGACGATAATAAGGTCTGGCAAAGGAAGGCCTTCGTTCAATACACGTGTATAACGACGGCGCACAACTTCGCGCATTGATTTATAATCATCTGGGCCTTGTACAGTCTTAATTTTATATTTACGGTAACCTTTTTTATCAGGTTTGCCATCCACAAAGGTAACCATCGCTGAAACTGGATCTACCCCTTGAATATTTGAATTATCGAAAGCTTCAATACGAATCGGCGTTTGAATACCCATACGTTCACCTAATTCTTCAATAGCTTTCACTGTGCGTGACTCATCTTTAGCAATTAATTCAAATTTATTATCAAGAGCTACTTCTGCATTATGGCTTGCTAAATCAACCATTTCTTTTTTTGTTCCCCTTGCCGGTTGGACAATTTTAGTATCTACAACGGAATGGATAATATCTTTATCAAGATTTTTAGGAACATGAACTTCTTTAGGTAAAATATGTTGATTTAAACTATAAAATTGGCCTATAAACGTATAAAATTCTTCTTCTTCTGTTTGTTGTATTGGAATCATCGTTGCATCGCGTTGAATCATATTTCCTTGGCGAATGAAGAACACTTGTATACACATCCAACCTTTAGATACGCTATAGCCAAAGACGTCTCGAATTGTATTATCCGAAGACATAATTTTTTGTTTTTTAGTTAGATTATGGATGTGTTGAATTAAATCTCTATATTCTTTTGCACGTTCAAAATCC
The DNA here is from genome assembly GCF_022815905.2 of Staphylococcus sp. NRL 16/872. Lineage (NCBI taxonomy): Bacteria > Bacillati > Bacillota > Bacilli > Caryophanales > Staphylococcaceae > Staphylococcus > Staphylococcus sp. NRL 16/872. The sequence continues at coordinate 1,703,563 of NZ_CP119327.1, forward strand.
AAATTCTCACTCGCATCCATCATACGTGTTTCTAAATTTTTTAAAATTGTTTTATCTTCTCCATTTAGAAAATCACTAATTTCACGTGTCATTTGAGCGTATTTTTGTTGATCCACATCATAAACACATGGGCCCATACATTGGCCAATATGATAATATAAACACAATTTATCAGGCATGTTGTCACATTTTCTAAATGGATAAATTCGATCTAATAACTTTTTCGTTTCTTGAGCAGAATAAGCATTTGGATAAGGCCCGAAATACTTACCTGATCCTTTTTTTACAGTTCTTGTCACAATGAGTCTTGGATGTTTTTCTTTAGTAATTTTAATGAATGGGTAACTTTTATCATCTTTTAATAAAATATTATATCGGGGTTGATATTGTTTAATTAAGTTCAATTCTAATAAAAGCGATTCTGTTTCACTCGATGTAACTATAAATTCAAAATTTCTTATTTCAGCGACTAAGCGTGTCGTCTTAGCATCATGTGCACCAGTAAAATATGAGCGTAATCGATTTCTAAGGCGCTTTGCTTTACCTACATAAATCACTTGGTCGTTACGATCTTTCATTAAATAACAACCCGGTTCAAATGGAACTACACTCAATTTATCTCTAATCTTTTCTTTGTAGTCTGTCATTAAAGTCCTCCTTCCCTCTATTTTAACGGCATATAAAAAAGACGGAGCGATTACATTTAATGTAATGCCCCAGTCTTTACAAGTTTATTGCTATTCTTATAGATGTTTATCTAATACTTCAGCTAAGTTTTCTTTAGGTTGGAAACCAACTACTTTATCGACTGGTTCACCATCTTTAAATACGATTAAAGTTGGGATACTCATTACTTCAAATTTAGCAGCTGTTGAAGGATTTTCATCTACATCTAATTTTAAGATGTCAGCTTTACCATCATAGTCACCTGCTAATTCTTCTAATACAGGTGCAATCATTTTACAAGGTCCACACCAAGTAGCCCAGAAGTCTACTAATTTAACGCCTGATTGAATGTTTTCATCAAAGTTTGAATCCGTTACTTTTACGATTGCCATAATTGCCAATCCTCCTTAAATATTGAATGATGAGCAAATTATAACAGACTTTAATCGCATCTGCATTGCTCTTGCTCAATTAAACTATTTCTTCTAAAAAGACTACTTATAAATCATTGAGTTATTATTTCACTCGCTTTATTTTACGTCAAATAAATAAAAAATCAACTTCCATGCTTAAAAAACTATATAAATTATTTGAGCTCAGCTACTGTGACACCAAAGCCACCTTCGCTAGGCATACCACCTCGGAATGATTTAACACTTTTATGTTTCTTCAAGTGATTTTGTACGGCTTTTTGTAAGGCACCCGTACCTTTACCATGAATAATATATACTTGCTCATAGTTGCTTAACACTGCTTGATCAATGTATTGGTCTAACTCGCCAACCGCTTCTTCATAACGATATCCTCTTAAGTCTAGTTCTGTTTTAATCGTTTGACGATTTTGACGTGTGACCATTTTAACTGGCTTTTCTTTTTTCTTCTTCGTTTTTTCTAAATCTTTAATAGGTAATTTCATTTTAATAATACCCATTTGGACCACGGCTTCATCATCACCTACAAGTTCTAATACCTCACCTTTTTGACCATAAGATAAAACTTTCACTTCATCTCCAGCATGAATTTCATCATATTTTTGTTTTTGCACATTTTGTTTAATGGATTTGGCTTCATATTGATCATCTAATTGCTTTTTCTTATCAATTAATTCATGTTCTTTAACGTCGGCGCCTTTTTTATCACGCAAATCACGTAGTTCTTTTAAGATGTTGTCTGCTTCTTTTGTTGCTGATTTCACACGTTGATTGGCCCTTTCTTTAGCCTCATCCATTAATTTTTGTTCATAATTTTTATATTGTTGATACTGCTGTTCAAGGTCATCATGCGTTGTTTTAGCTTCTCTCAATAATCGGTCTAATTCAATTCGTTGTTCGTCTACACGCTTTGAATTCTTTTCAAGCGATTCTATCATTGAATTAATTTCTTGTTCATCTGTACCAATCATTGTTTTAGCTTTATTAATGATATTCAGTTTGAGGCCTAATTTTCTAGAGATATCAAAAGCATTCGAACGCCCAGGAACGCCCATCAATAATTTATAGGTAGGACTCAATGTATTTACGTCAAATTCAACGCTAGCATTCATTACACCTTCACGATTATAGCTATAAGCTTTAAGCTCTGGATAATGCGTTGTCGCCATTACTAAAGAACCAATCTCACGGACATGATCTAGAATACTCATAGCAAGCGCTGCCCCTTCACTAGGATCCGTACCTGCACCTAATTCATCAAATAAAACTAAGCTATTCTTATCTGTCTCTTTCAAAATTTCAACAATATTTTTCATGTGAGAAGAAAAAGTAGATAATGATTGTTCGATAGATTGCTCGTCCCCGATATCACAATAAACGTTCTCAAAGACACTCAATTGGCTACCATCCAACGTAGGAATCAGCAAACCAGATTGTGCCATGACAATGATGAGACCTAATGTTTTAAGTGTGACTGTTTTACCACCTGTGTTAGGACCTGTAATAATCACCGTTTCAATATCATCAATAAATTCAATGGTATTCGCTACCACAGTTTCTCTATTTAATAAAGGATGATAAGCATTTGGTAAATAAACCGTTCTTTCTTTATAAAATGTAGGTTTCGTACCTTTAATTGAACGCGCGTAACGTGCTTTTGCTGTTAAGAAATCGATATGTCCCATCACAGATTCTGCTACTAAACAGCCATCCGCATCAGAAGCTACTAATCCTGTTAATTCTGTTAAAATACGCTCACGTTCTACTGCTTCATCGTTGCGCAAACGACTAATTTGATTATTCATTTCTACTATTGAAGATGGCTCAATATATAACGTTTGACCAGAAGCAGATTGATCATGCACAATCCCTTTAAAATCTTGACGATATTCTGCTTTAACTGGAATAACATTTCGGTCATTACGCACAGTAATAATCGCATCAGATAACTTTTTCTGATTCGCCTGACTCTTCACAATACGGTCCAAATTCTGTCGAATACGTTGGTTTGTGCTCGAAATCTTGCTTCGAATACCTTGTAATTCATAACTTGCATTATCATATAAATCGTACGTATCACATTTCTCATTAATTTCTTGGAAAAGGTCTGATAGTACTGGCAACTGGTTCATCTTATCATTCAAGATAGGATATTTAACAACTTCTTCATCTTCTTCAAGTAATTGATTATAAAATGTCTTAAATTGATTCTGAACTTGAATTAAACGTTTAATCAATTTCAATTCAGAAACATTCAGTACCCCACCAATCGTAGCACGGTGAATAAGTGGCGATACTTTGGCTAACCCACTTAAACTAGGCATGCGATGTTTATTATAAATTTGTGAGATTTCATCTGTTTCATTCATTTGAAACTCTACTGTTTCAAAATCTGTTGCTGGAGACATCTTAGACACTTTTTCACGTCCTAAATCACTCACTGTTTCAGAAGCAACAAATGATTTAATTTTATCAAATTCTAAGACGTCTAATGTTTTTTGTCTCATACAATCCCTCTATTTCTTCAATTTTATATTATTTTCTACTAAATCTTTAAATGCTTCCCTAGACATTGTATTAATGACTCTATCTTTATGGACGAAACCTTTCTGGGCAGTTGCTACACCATATTTCATAAAGTCTAAGTGATCAGTATGATGCGCATCCGTATTAATTGTTAATTTAACGTTTGGATATTTTCTAACTATCTCCGCATTTAAATCTAAACGAGCGGGGTTAGCATTAATTTCCATAATAGTATTAGTTTCTTCCGCCAACTTCATCAACTGTTCTATATTTGGCTCATAACCTTTACGTCTCCCTATAATTCGACCTGTAGGATGAGCAATATGTCTGACATAAGGATTACGACATGCATTTTCTAATCGCTTCATAATTTCTTCTTCAGACTGATTAAAACTTTGATGAATTGTTGCAATCACGTAATCTAATTGCGCTAAAACGTCATTATCATAATCTAATGAACCATCTGGTAGAATGTCCATTTCTGTTCCTGAATAGACATCGATTTCTTTATATTCTTCATTCAGTTTTTTAATTTCTTCATTTTGACGTATTAATCTTTCTACTTGTAAACCATTCGCCACTCTCAAACTTTTAGAATGGTCCGTAATCGCCATAAACTGGTATCCCTTTTCAATATTGGCTTCGATCATTTCTCGAATTGAAAAAGCACCATCACTATATGTCGTATGCATATGAATATCGCCATTAATATCGTCTAATGTAATGATATTGCTTAAATCTTTATCGAATTCACTGCCATCTTCGCGCATTGCTGGATCTATCCATTCACTACCAAAGTGTTGGTAAATCTCCGCTTCATTTTGGAATTGTAGAAGCGTGCCATCTTGTTGTTCAATGCCATATTCGCTGACTTTTTCATTTTGCGCTTTAGCAAGTTGTCTAATGCGAATATTATGGTCCTTAGAGCCAGTGAAGTGTTGTAATGTATGGTAGTAAGCAGCAGGTTCGATTAATCTAAAGTCTACCCCAACTGTTTCGTCATCATATGTTAATTCCAGAGAAACTTTAGTTTGCCCTACAGCCACTTCTTTAACTTTATTCGGAATCTCTAATAATTGTTGTTGTACTTTATCAGGGTGATCCGTGCTGATAATATAATCTAAATCTTTACTCATTTCTTTATAACGACGGAAGCTTCCAGCTACAGAATATTTATCAACGTCTTCTAAAGTCTCTAAATATTCACTAATCGTTTGATTTAATTTGCGCATTAACCCAATTGGATAACGATCTTTTTTAGCACCTAACGCTTTCACAGCTTCTAAAATATTTTGCTCCGTCTTTTTAGCAAAACCGCTCAATTCACTTACTTTGCCATTTTCACATGCTGTTTGTAGACTCTCTTTATCTGTAATATTCAGTTCTTTGTACAATTTCGCTATTTTTTTACTACCTAAACCTTGGATTTTCATTAATGGAATTAATCCTTCAGGTACAACTTGTTGAAGTTCTTGTAAGGTAGATGATTCTCCCGTAGTACGGAATTCATTGATAACGTCACCTACACCTTTACCAATATTTTTTAATTTTGTTACATCTTCAATCTCATCTAACGTACGCTCATCAATTTCTAAACTTTGAGCTGCTTTTCTATACGCAGAAACTTTAAACGTATTTTCTCCATTCAATTCCATATATATAGCTATTTTTTCTAATAATTGGATTACATCTTTTTTAGTCACTACTCTCACTCCATAAAAAGAAGACCAGGACATTAAACATAGTCTTATTGTCCTGACCTCATATCAGTTTTGTTTTATTATAAGTTTAAAATATAGGATGATAACCAAGGCGTATGAAATAAAATGCCACTTCCTAATATTGAATGCGATAAACTTTGTTGTAACCAGTCCACTGGATATAATGCGACTATGTAAAGTGCTATTTGTAGTAAAATAATAGCTAATACAGGGCTAAGCATACACCCTAACACTCTACTTATTAGCGCAATATTTTGATACGTCACTATATTATCAAAAGTTACAATAATAAGATATAAAAGCAACTTGCTAGTAAACATAATTAAAATAAAAGCGAAAATGGTATCAAAGCGCTGTTGTAAGTCATTAAAATGAAATGCAAATGAAGTATCGTAAGCGATTGTTTTTGGGAAAGGTAAAAAAACAATTAACTGTTTAGCAATAGAACGATAAAATTGATGCGCAATAATTAATGAAACAATCGACGCTAATAAGTGTAAACTACTAAGCCAAATACCTCTTCTAAACCCCATTACAATATAGTAAATGATGATAAGTACAACAATAACATCTATAAGCATTTAATCTTCTCGATGTTTTAATTGTTGAATTTCTTGACGGAGCTTACGATTTTCCTCTTCTAGTTGAACTTTTTCATGCATAATATTCACTGCTGTTAAAATAGACTTTCTTGTAGTATCTAATCCAGATGATTTACGACCCATCTCTTTTAACTTTTCATCAACTAAGTGAGCCACGTAACGAATATGTTCCGGGCTATCTTCACCGATAATAGTATAATTCTGATCATTAATTGAAACATTGATACGGTTCTTAAACTCTCCCATAACCTCAACTCCTGACATCTTTAAATTATTCTAAACCTTATCCTAAATAGTTATGTAGTATTACTCTAAAAGAAATTGCAAGTTATCCTTAATTAATAAATAATCACAATATATTATACATGAGCATAGCCTTATTTGTAAGTGGCGAAGTGCTATACTTTTTTCTACGTCTTTTAACGCTATCTCTTATCATAACTTGTAAATATGTTATCATTATGTAGGTTTTAACAGTATTTTTGAAAAAGTGAGGTCAAGCACCATAATGGCTAATGTCGTCCATAAACTAACAGAACAAGAGATTCAACAATTGATGCAACAAGTATCATTTGAAACCTCTCAATTACCAAACGGTATGAAAGCTCGTACTAAATATAAGCAAACAACGATTAATATATATAACTCTGGAAAAGTCATGTTTCAAGGTAAACAGGCAGAAACAGTAGCACAACAACTATTACCTAGTCATAGCGCTAGTGCAAATGCAACTACGTCTAAGGCTAAGCAAACTTCAACGATGACTATATCTTACAATCAGTATAACTGCATCGGGAGTGATGAAGCAGGGAGTGGTGATTACTTTGGACCACTTACTGTATGTGCTGCTTACGTTTCAAAAGAGCATGTACAAATTTTAAAAACATTAGGTGTCGATGACTCGAAAAAATTAACCGATCCTAAAATTGTAGAATTAGCAGAACAACTCATTACTTTCTTACCCCATTCTTTATTAACGCTAGATAATATTAAATATAATGAAAGACAAGCTTTAGGTTGGTCTCAAGTTAAGATAAAAGCTGTGTTACATAATGAAGCGATTAAAAATGTGACACAAAAAATTTCTACAGATGCATTAGAATATATTGTGATTGATCAGTTTGCAGAACGTGGTGTATATCAACGTTATGCCTTAAGTGCCCTACCTTTTCCAGAAAAAACGCAATTCGAAACTAAAGGCGAATCAAAGTCATTAGCTATCGCTGCAGCAAGCATTATCTCAAGATACGCATTTGTGAAGCATATGGATCATATCGCTAAAACAATGCGCTGCGACATTCCAAAAGGCGCTAGCAATAAAGTAGATTTAGTAGCCGCTCGTATTATTGAACAACACGGCATTGCTAAATTAGATAGTATTTCTAAAAAACATTTCAAAAACCGAGAAAAAGCACAAAATCTAGTTACTAAAAAATATAATTAAATTACTAAAGCCACTTCATGCAATTACGAAGTGGCTTTCACTATGTTACTAAAAGTAGTTCTTAGATAGATATTCACTCGTTTAAGTTGTTGCGCTTTCCGGTGGGAAAGGATCAAGCCTGTAGTCTTGAGGCTCTTTCTTTTCCACCAGGAGTCTCCACAACTACACTTCGTAATCTATCTTAGAACTACTTACTTAAGTGTGTAAGTGCTTATGTTCATCTTAATTTATTAATTGAAGTGATATAGTAATTTACTATGATTTTTAAATAGCTAAGTTAAATATTTTAAATTTGAATATAAAAACTTTTACATTATCCATAATGCAAATTCTTATACTAATTCATAATGAAATTAAGAACTATAACATTATAAAAGAAATTTTAACGTTAAATAAAATAGACATTTAGATACGAGAACATAACACAGGATATCTTATAAAATATTTTTCATACATAACAAATTAAGAAAATTTTTGATTGCTTACATACTTGCATAAGCCGTTTTAAAATAGATTAAAAAGTGTTATTGTGATGACTTCTTTGCTGATTATAAATAAATACAAGTGCTTCAACACTTATGTAAGAAATTCTAAAGATGAACTACGAGTGTTGTTGCGCGACTCTTGGCGTTTTTTTATATTGAACACAAGTGCAAGTGCACTTGTGTAAGGCGTTCTAAGATAGATAACGAAACGTAGTTGCGTAGACTCCTAGGGGAGCAGTGCCAGTCGAAGACTACAGGCTGAGACGGCACCCCTGGAAAGCTTAGCAACTTAAGTGAGTGAATATCTATCTTAGAACTCATTGAAAAAGTATGTAAAAAAACTGTCGACAAAATTGGAAACTTTGTCGACAGTCTTTATATTATAATCTTTAAATTGATTATCTAATTGTAGCACCTTGTGCTTGTAATGCTTCTAAAATCTTATCGTGAACTTTTGATACACGTTCGTCTGTTAATGTATCTTCAGTATCTAAATAATTCAATCGAATAGCAACTGATTTTTTACCTTCTTCTAAATGTTCACCTTCGTAAACATCAAATACTAATGTACTTTGAAGAATATCTTCACCATTGTCATGAATAATTTGTTTCAATTCTGATGAAGGCACATCACTATTTACTTCCAGTGCAATATCACGTGTTACGCCAGGGAATCTAGGAATAGGTTCATAATTGATGTAACCTACCGCCACTTGCATAATCGCATCATAATTTAATTCAAACACATACGTACGTTTTAAATCATTATCTGCTGCAACTTGAGGATGTAATTCACCAATAAAGCCGATTTCTTTTCCTTCTAATGAAATTATCGCCGTACGCCCTGGGTGTAAACCATTAATTTCGCCAGCTTTATAACTAAATTCTAAGTTCAGTTTTTCAGCTACACGATCCACTACACCTTTTGCAATAAAGAAGTCAATTTCTTCTTTTTTACCTTGCCAAGTATTCACTACATATTCGCCAGTTAAAATACCACTTAAGTATTCTACCTCATCAGGAAGTTCGCCTTCGCCATTGCCAAAGAAGACACGACCTACTTCATATAATCTAACGTCTTTGTTTTTACGTGCAACATTGTAAGCCACCGCTTCAATTAAATGCGGTAATAAGCTTTGACGTAATGTAGAATGTGCTTCACTCATTGGCATTAATAAACTAATCGTTGGACGTTCTTGTAATGAGAAATCTTTCGCATGGTCTTTAGAGACTAATGAATACGTAATTGCTTGGTTCAATCCAGCACCTTCAAGTGTTTCTTTAACTGTACGTGTTTTATGTTGGCGATCAGTTAATTCCCCACTTGTCACTTCGCCGAACACTGGTAATGATGAAGGAATTTCATCGTAACCATAAATACGTGCGACTTCTTCAATTAAGTCTTCTTTAATCGTAATATCTTTACGGCGTGATGGTACATTAACTGTTAATGTTTCGCCATTTTGTTCTGTTTCAAAGCCTAATTGTTCAAAGATAGCTTTAATTTCATCACTTGATAAATCAAAACCAATTGTTTTGTTTACTTTTTCAGCAGTAATATCAATTGGTGTAACAAATGAACCTAAATCTCCTGAAGCTACTCTATCTTGTAGCACTTCACCAGATGCATATGTTTGTAATAAGTAACATGCTCTGTCTACCGCTTCATCGACGAATTCTGTCGCGATACCCTTTTCAAAACGGCTAGAAGATTCACTACGTAAATTTAATCGACGTGATGTATGACGGATTGATACTGGGTCAAAAATGGCACCTTCTACAACCACGTTAGTAGTTTGTTCAGTTACTTCTGAAAAGTCTCCACCCATTACGCCAGCTAATGCGATAGGTTCTTGACCATTTGAAATCACGATATCAGTATCCACTAACGTACGCTCAGTATTATCTAATGTCGCCATTGTTTCTTTATCTTTAGCTTGACGTACAACAATTTCTTTAGAACCAATATGGTCTTGGTCGAACATGTGTAATGGTTGACCGTATTCTAATAATACATAGTTTGAAATATCAACGACATTATTAATTGGGCGAATACCTGCTTTAATTAAACGGGCTTGCATCCAAATTGGAGATGGCGCAATTGTAACGTTTTTAACAACTCGTGCGCTGTAGTATGGAACCTTTTCAGGATTATCAATAGTCACTGATAATTCATTTGATGCAGATTCTGAAGTTTCGTTACTTTGAGTTGCTGGTTTCGTCATTTCAGTTTGATATAAAGCTGCTACTTCATAAGCAGTACCTACCATACTTAATGCGTCCGCGCGGTTTGGTGTTAAATCAAATTCCATTACTTGATCGTTTAAATAAAGGGCTGTTAGCGCATCTGTGCCTGGCTCAACTTCAGTCGGGAAGACAAAGATACCGTTCTCGTAAGCTTTAGGTACGACATTACTTGAAATACCAATTTCTTGTAATGAACAAATCATACCTTCTGAACGTTCACCGCGTAATTTGGCGCGTTTAATCTTGATACCGCCTGGTAAACGACCGCCTACTTTGGCAACAATTACATGTTGGCCAGCATCTACATTAGGTGCACCACAAACGATTTGAACTGCTTCTTCTTCACCAATGTCTACTTGGCAAATATTTAATTTATCAGCGTCAGGATGTTTCTCTTTAGATTGAACATAACCTACTACTAAATTTTTAATATCTTTCGTGTAATCGATAATATCATCTACTTCAATACCTGTACGTGTAATACGTTCTGCTAAGTCTTCTACTGAAACGCCAGCGTCTACGTAATCTTTTAACCATTCATTTGAAATCAACATTATGCTTCACCTCTATCTTCAACAGCTTTAAATTGATCAAGGAATCGAACGTCATTAGTATAGAAATGACGAATATCTTCAATGCCATATTTCAACATTGCAATACGGTCAGGACCCATACCAAATGCGAAACCTGAATATTCATTTGAATCAAAACCGGCCATTTCAAGTACGTTTGGATGTACCATACCAGCACCTAAGATTTCAATCCAACCTGTGTGTTTACATACGTTACAGCCTTTACCTTTGCATTTGAAACAAGATACGTCAACTTCTACTGATGGTTCAGTGAATGGGAAATAACTTGGACGTAAACGAATTTCACGGTCTGCACCGAATAATTTTTTCGCCACTAATTCTAACGTACCTTTTAAGTCGCTCATTTTAATATTTTTATCAACAACTAAACCTTCAATTTGTGTAAATTGGTGACTGTGTGTCGCATCATCTGAATCACGACGATACACTTTACCAGGACAGATAATTTTTACTGGACCTTGGCCGTTACGTTTTTCCATTGTACGCGCTTGTACTGGAGATGTATGTGTACGCATTAAGATTTCATCTGTGATATAGAAACTATCTTGCATATCACGTGCTGGATGAGACTTAGGTAAGTTTAATGCTTCAAAGTTATAGTAATCTTGCTCTACTTCATATCCATCAACGATTTCATAACCTAGACCTAAGAATAAATCTTCAATTTCTTCAACTGTTCTTGTTAAAGGATGTTTAGAACCAATGCTGATTTGACGGCTTGGTAACGTCACATCGATTGTTTCTTCTGCTAATTGTTGATTTAATTTTTCAGTTTTTAAAAGTTGTTGTTTTTCATCTAATTCACTTTGAATTGTTTGACGTAATTCATTTACTTTTTGTCCGTAAGCAGGTTTTTCTTCATTAGGTAAATCTTTCATGTTTTTCATTAAGCCACTTACTGAACCTTTTTTACCTAAATATTTAACTTTAACATCTTGTAATTCACGTTCATTTTGAGCTTCATTAATATCAACAAGGGCTTGTTGTTTTAATTCTGCCATTGAATCGTTTTGAGTCATATTACAGACACCTCACGCTTTCTATTTTTTAAAATTTAATACAAAAAAAGACTTTCCTCCCTAGATGCTGGGACGAAAGTCTTTCCGTGGTACCACCCAAATTTATGTCTTTATAAAGCATCACTATTCTCTACACTTTATGTGACATACACTTGCTTTACGTTGTTAACGAAGACGAACTCCGACTTAAATCTCTTTAAGTAACCAAAAAGATGAAAGCAATTAACGAAAATTGGAGTAAGTTGCAGTCACGCTTACTCTCCCTGGGCAATTCTCTTTGTTAATTAAAGTCTTTTTATCGGTCAATCATTCAATTTTATATATTAAATTATTTATCTGAAAAATTGTTTACATCTAAGTATAGCCGATTTCAAATCGTATGGTCAACCTTTCAAATGGTAAAGTAAAATACTGCCTGCAATCGCCACATTTAAGCTTTCTGCTTTACCATATATTGGGATAATAAGATTTTGAGATGTTTGGGCTAATAGTTCTTGGTTGACGCCTTCTCCTTCATTGCCTAATAGCAAGGCAAAACTTTCTTGTGATGACACTTCTTTAAATGGGACTGCATTTTCAAGAGCTGTACCGTAAACTGGACCATCAAATTGGTCAATAAATGCTTTTAAATCTTCACTTATGACTGGAATATGGAAGACACTGCCTTGGCTAGAACGTAATACTTTATCTTGGTACGGATCCGCTGTACCTTTCTCCATCACAATTAAATCAATGCCCGCAGCGTCAGCCGTACGAATCAATGTGCCTAAGTTGCCTGGGTCTTGAATGCGGTCGATAAGCAGCACTTGTTTAGCCTGAGTAATATCATATTCTGGTTTCTCAATAATCGCAAAAAAGCCTTGAGGCGTAATTGTTCCAGATAAAGATTCAGCCACTTTCATATTAATTTCGTACGTTTCTTCCGCATAATCTAACAGCGCGCTATCCGTTCTATCTGGCTCGATAACAAATAATTGTTTAATCGTGATACCACTTTGGCAAGCCTCTTCAATCAGATGGATACCTTCAATTAACGCTTGGCCTGTTTTATCACGCTCACGTTTCTTTTTAAGCTTATTTGCATTTTTAATTTTATTATTTTGCGCAGACGTAATTTGTTCCATATTGTAATCTCCATTTTTAAGAGTTATTTATTAAGCTTTATCTATATTGTAAGTTATCATTTCTTTTATTTAAATAAAAATGAGCCTGTCACATTTGAAAATGTCACAGACTCATTCAATCATAATATTAGTCGATTATTTAGAAACGACTTCTTCACCGTTGTAAGAACCACAGTTTTTACATACGCGGTGAGATAATTTGTATTCGCCACAACTTGGGCATTCAGTCATACCAGGTACTGAAATTTTGAAGTGCGTACGACGTTTGTTTTTTCTAGTTTTAGACGTTCTTCTTTTTGGTACTGCCATGATATATCCTCCTTAATATTGAAACACGAAATCTTAAGTGTTTAGGTCATTAAATTATTATACAATAATTTGAAACAACCCGCTATTACTCTTTATCATATAATTGTTGTAATTTTTGAAGCCTAGGATCAACTTGTCTAGTCTGGGATTCGTCATTGTCTTTCTCTTTTTCAAGTTCGATCATTTGATCTTCGTCAATAACTTCCCAACCGTTACCTTCTGTAAGCATTTGATCACTATTCTCAGAAAATGCGCGCATTGGTTTCTCAACGATAACCAATTCTTCAACAATGTTTCGAACGTTAATCATACCGTCAGTAGCAAGATGATAATGTTCATCTTCTTCTACTTCTTCATCGGTATAATTATCATAACCTTCTAAATCAAATATTTCAGATGTACGCACATCTAAAGGAACTTCAACCGGTACTAACGTACGTGCACAAGGCATAGTATATGTTCCTGTTACATGCAAATCTGCAATAACTTCATTTGATTTTACAGTTAATTCGCCTTCAACATTGATTTCTGATAAATCAATCAAACCTAAGGGTTCTATTAAATGTTCAAGATTAGCCGTTTGGTTAAACTCAAATGGCTGACCTTGATATTTTCTTAATTGCGTTATTGACCATTTCATATGGCTTCACCTCTAACAAACACAAAATTTATTTTAACTTTACTAGTATAAGTTGTCAAGATTTTTTCTTAACAACCTATCATCTGTTACAATACTAATAATGAATACTGAAAGGACGAAATGCAAATGAAAAGTGTTGGACTTATTACTGAGTATAATCCATTTCACAATGGCCATTTATATCATGCGCAACAAGCAAAGCTTCAGTCCAATGCAGATGTAAGCATTGCTATTATGAGTGGCAATTTTGTTATGCGAGGCGAACCTGCATTTTATAATAAATTTGTCCGCACTCAAATGGCACTTTCAGGTGTTGATCTGATAGTAGAGTTACCTACTATTGCTACCCTTTCTTCAAGTGATTATTTTGCTCAATTAGGCATTAAAGTTGCTGATTATTTAGACATAGATGCTATCGCTTTTGGCAGTGAGTTAGCTGATGTTACCCGACTTGAAAATGTAGCAAAAAACATTATTGAATTAGAAGATTCCTCACATTTTCAAGAATTAATAAAAGAAGGCAAAAGTTACGCTAAAATTATTCACGAGTTAATTGATGATCAAGATATCTTGCAATATCCAAACAATATTTTAGGTGTCGCATATTTAAAAGCCATCTCTCAATATGCTCCTACTATTAAAGGGCTAGCCATTCAACGCTTATCTTCAGCACATCACGATAAAACCATTAATCATGACACGTTTGCGAGTGGCTCATCTATTCGACAATCTATATTAAATGATGAAAATAATTGGAAAACTGTCGTACCTTCAGAAATTAAAAATTTGTATGGGAAACCTCATCTATTAAAAGAAGATACATTTCAGATGATTAAATATAATTTATTGAGTCGTTCTGCAGAAGAATTATCTGCAATTTATACCATGTCAGAAGGATTAGAACATCGCTTACAAGCACACATACAAGAAGCGCATAGCTTTGAAACATTTATGTCTTTGATTAAAACTAAGCGGTTTACATACACTCATTTACAACGTGTGCTCATGCAAATTTTACTTAACATCACTAAAAATGACTATGAAAGCGAAACTAATAGCGTACGAATATTAGGCATGAATCAAGTTGGCCAACAATATTTAAAATATTTAAAATCTCAATTTCCGGAAAGACAATATATTACTAATGTAAATAAAAAATCAGCTCATTTTTTTAAAAATGAAATCAAGGCAACACAAATATATAATTTACTTTCTGGACAAACTGCTCACGATTTCAACACACCTGTCATCAGACAAAAATAAGAGCGAGACCTCGAAATTACTGTTACTTAATAGAACTTCGTCGTTTCGCTCTTTTATAAATTAAATACTTGTATTTTATTTATTAAATTTTTCTTTCAATGCTTTTTCCACATTAGGAGGCACAAAGTCTGAAATATCAGCTTTATATTGTGCTACTTCTTTCACAACACTTGAGCTAATAAATGAATAGTTTGTACTCGTCATCATGTACATTGTTTCTACTTTATTATTTAACTTTTTATTCATTGACGTTAAACGCAACTCATATTCAAAGTCGCTAACAGCTCTTAAACCACGAATAATCGTTTGCGCTCCAATTTGGTCACAGAAATCTACTAATAATCCATTGAAGTTATGAACCTCTACATTAGATAAATGTTTTACAGATTCACGAATTAATGCCATGCGTTCTTCAACGCTAAATGTACCCGCTTTATTACTATTCCTTAATACGCATACATGTAATTCATCAAATCGTTCTGCACTTCTTTCTATGATATCTAAGTGACCATTTGTAATTGGATCGAAACTACCCGGGATGACCGCTTTTGTTTTAGCCATTTTGTTCTCCTTTTTCTAGTAACAAAGTATCTGTTAAACCATAGTGATATTGCTTAATCACTTGGAAGTCTTTGGTGTTGATATCTTCTTGGTTGCTAAACTCACACACGATGATACCATTTTCTTTTAATAAATTAAACTCTGCAATCTGTTCTAACGCTTTATCAATTAACCTTTTTTTATAAGGTGGATCTAAGAAGATGTAATCAAATTGAATCTCACGTTTATTTAATGCCTTTAACGCCCGGTCCGCGTTATTTTTATAAACCTCAGATTGCTCAGTTAAATTAAGTTGTTTTAAATTCGCTTGAATCACTTTAACCGCTTTAAAGTTTTGATCTACAAAGATGACTTTATCCATGCCACGAGACAGCCCTTCGATACCTAGGGCACCACTTCCAGCAAACAAGTCCAATCCTAATCCATGCACATCATGTAAACTGTTGAAGATACCCTCTTTGACTTTATCCATTGTTGGACGTGTGTTACGCCCTTCTAAACTTTCTAAAGGTTTACTTTTATGCTTACCCGCAATAACTCTCATTCTGACTTACACTTCCATTTCCTTAAGTTATTTAATATAATTTGTTTTGAAAAAGGAGAATGATCACGCTATGAAACAATCATTTATCGTCTTAGGCGAAGGACTTACCGATTTATTCGAGTTTTTAACATTAATTGAATACAATTATACCCGGATAGACAAAATTGTATATTTCCACTCACCTCAAACATCTAAGCAATTATCATCTGTGGCTATTATTATGCAACCGACTACTGGTCAACATTTCCAAGCGATGTACATCATGCTCAATGCTTTAAAATATCCTTACCCAGATCATAATAAAAAATTTCAACTTATCAATGCACATGCTGAAAAATACGATGTACCTGTCTTAGGTATAGATGTACAACCACCAGAAGCCTTTCACTCCCACGACTTATACTTTAAATATTTAATTAGCGTACTAAGATTACAAAATTGGATACCACCTTTGCAATAAGTATGCAAAATAAAAAAGTAATATGAAGTGATACCAAAGATTATAACGTGTAACTTAACTTCAAACCCGGTGCGTTACAACATTTCATGTTTCTCTTTTTCATACGTTTTTTTCAAATATTTATAAGGTGACCCATCGATGTGGAGCACATATTTTAATTTCATTAATTTATGAACAATTGCATCCGCATCCTGTTCATTGATATATAACACAACATATTTACGTTGCTTATTTGTATAGACAATATGTCCATATTTGCGAAGTTGTCGTTCATGTTTAATGTGTTTGAGATAAACAATTAAACTCACTCTCGAAACTAATTCCATATCATACTCACTCCGTTTTTTTATGCATATTAACTATACCACGACTAAATATTTTATAAAATATTTAAAAACAGTTCATTCCAATGTATTTATCAACATGGCTTTAGAACATCGCTTTACTTTTGCATGGAAATAATTTTTGATACGCTAAGTGCAATAACCTATAGGAGGAACGACTTATGACAAACAAGAAGAGATGGGCATTAAATTTAAGTTTAGCAAGCGCTGGATTATTAGGTAGTCTATTTTTTATTAATAAAAATAAAGGCGTACCAACGACTAAGCACATTCCAAAGTTCTTTGATGGTCAAGCGCCATATATCTTTGCACATAGAGGTGGTATGGCTGTGCGTCCAGAACAAACGCAGTTAGCCTTTGATAACGCGGTGAATCACGGTTTAGATGGTTTTGAAACAGACGTCAGACTCACTAAAGATGAAGAATTAATCGTCTTTCACGATGCCTCAGTTGATCGTACTACAAATGGTTCTGGAAAAGTCAGCGAACATACGTTAACCGAATTAAAACGTTTAGATGCAGGTTATCACTTTACCGATATTAATGGCACTCATCCATATCGTGGTCATGAACATGCAAAAATTTTAACTTTTGATGAATTGTTAACTATGTATCCTGAGATGTATATCAATGTAGATTTGAAAGATACACCTGAGAGTTACGAAGGCTCTGTTGCTCCAAATAAAATGTATGAAATTATTGTTAAAAATAATGCACAACATCGTGTACTTGTAACGAGCTTCCACAAAGCACAAAACGAACGTTTTAGATTAATTAGTAATAATGATGTAGCTATTGGCGCGAGTCAACAAGAAGTAGCTGAAGGATTTGTTAAATTCAACACCGGTTTTGGTCATACTTATCAGCCTGTCGCTGATACTTTCCAAATGCCAACCAAATTTAAAGGAATCCCTTTAACTTCCCAACGTTTCATTCAATGGCTTCATTTATTAAATATTGTTCCAGGTTATTACGGCGTAAATAGCATTGATTTAATGACCGATTTATATTCAAAAGGGGCACATACCCTCGTTACAGATCGTCCAGATCTAGGTAGACAATTTAAAACCTCTTTAATGACTACAACTAAATAATTTAGAATTAAAAAAGTGAGATATTGAAGATTTTATGATACATCTTCAATATCTCACTTTTCTATATTACAAGCTACAATTGCATGAACCCCCTGTGGCACATCCACTATGATCTGTTTTAAAGAAAGGATTTCCAGCTTCAATCTTAACATTCTCAGAAACAGAAAAAGCAATCTTACTTACTACTTCATCAATTAAATTTTGCAATGCCACTTCTTTAGATTTATATTCCATTACAACAGGTAACATTTCATAAGCACGTTTACGACGGCGCGTGTCCATCATCACATTTTGATAATCTGGATGATATTTTCCGAAGCGCATTACTTCATCGTATTTCATCTTAGATTTTAAGAAAGCTTGATACATTAGATGAGCTTCATCATTACGGTTTAAATTTTCATGTGCCTCTTTATACTCATAATAAAGTTGAGATTGTACAATCATGTCAGATAATTCATCAATATCATCTAAAATAGACATTGTTTCTTCAGTGTACATATTCTAATAAGCCTCCTTTCCAGAAATAGTCATTATAATCTTACTTTTCAACAAAGATAAGCGAATAATAATTCTTCATTACTTCTCCACCCATTTCGTCATACTTCGTATTCAATATCCTTGAACGATGCATATCTGAATTCATCCAACTATGAATAAGCGTAGGAACATCATCGAAATCATAACCTACATTTTGGCTTGTCGATTTAAAATCAATATTCTCATTTTCGAGTTGACTTTTCAGCGCATCTTCAGTGAATTCGACATCCTCTTTGCTTGTCGCCTCATATAAATTCATAGCAGCAATGTGCGCAATATCTGAATTAATTGCTAACGGTTTAATTCCTTTTAGTTTACGCATTTCATTTGTAATTTCATATAACGTCATCAGTTGATTAGGATTTTGTTCATGCGGTAACTTATCTACGTTCTTATCATTCAACTCTCCACTATCATCACTTGTGTCAGAACTATCTTCTTCACTTGCTAATTGATAAGGCTTTAAGAAAGCTAATGATTCTTTATCCAAATAACGAATCCCCATAATACGATTTGTTTGTTGATCAACATAAATTTGTGCATAAATCTTACCATATTTAATTAATGCTTGTGTTTTGATATCTTCATCTGATAATTCGAAGTTATATTCCTTGTCCTTAACTTTGAATGAAGGGTCGGGATTTATACTTGTATTTTCAAAAATGTGAGAGGCACTTTCATTGATTTTTAAAGGGTCAATTTTAGCCTTTTGGCCAGTAGCATAAACTGATTTAATTTTATTGTGTTTTGTAGAGACTATGTAATATTGTTGGTCTCTTTTAAATATATAGTTCGAATAATCCCCTTTAAAAGGATAAATACGATTGGCTTGTCCAAACTTATTTGTAAGATAACTAATATCTTGGCCAATCCATGTTCCTGCTCCTTCTTTAGGTGCTGGATTTTCAGTTTCCGTTTGTGAATGAGGCGTCTTTTCCGTACGATTCGTTGTTGTAGATTTATTTGGATTTTCTAATACATCGAATTTTAATCTCGGTGAGTAAAATAAATATATTAGGAAAACAACTAAAAATATAACGCCTAAAACTTTAATAATTAACTTTGCCATCTTTCACCCACCTACTTTGAATTATATCTATTGTACAAAATAACTATTTTAACAATCAAGGCATCTATGTCACACTTAAATCTGAAATGAGCCAAAGTAGGTTATACCTAGTTTGCAAATATATTAAACTCTATCAGTTTAATATATTTGTATATATTCTTAATTTCATAAAAAAGTCCTTCAAAGTTGTCATTTTTCAATAACAACTTTGAAGGATCTATTTTTAAATCATTTTTCACTCATTCAGATTAATTACTTTCGTTCATTATTTTACAATCCAAGGGTTGCTTTAATTAATGAAGTTGTTTCCCCACCAGGATAAAAGACATAAAGTAGTAAGTACACGACCACACCAGTAATGGCAGTAAAGAACCAAATCACTGATGCAACAGGTCCAGCTTTTCTATGCCAATTAAATTTATCCTTAAATGCAGTAATAATTTGAATTAATCCTAATACCCCACCAATTGTAGCAAGGTTAATGTGGAATATTAAGAAAATTTTATAATACGTTCTTACAGAATCAGGTCCACCGAAATCAGTATTACCTATAAATATTGTTCGTGATGCGTAAATAATAAAGAACGTTAATGCAAAGCCTGCTGCCCATAACATTGTTTTTTTATGCTTATCAATGTGGCGATGCCAGATTTGCCACCAGCCGATTGCCACTAGAATAGCACTTATAACAATACAACTTGTACTAATCGTTGGTAGAATAGGTAAATTCATAAGTTTCATCCTTATTTACTTTAAAATATTTTAAATCATTTTAATTAACGAAACGACCACAACTAAAACAAAAAAGACTACTAAATAATTTAGTGAATATATAAACATTTTTGTTGCCCATTTAGTTTGATCAGTATTTTTCTTAAATGTTGTTAGGCCAACGTAAATCCAACCTAGATTTAATAATGTTGCTAATACTACAAAAGTAGTGCCTAAACTTGATAATAAAAATGGTAATGGAAGTAAT
This sequence comes from Staphylococcus sp. NRL 16/872, assembly GCF_022815905.2. Classification (NCBI taxonomy): domain Bacteria; kingdom Bacillati; phylum Bacillota; class Bacilli; order Caryophanales; family Staphylococcaceae; genus Staphylococcus; species Staphylococcus sp. NRL 16/872. The sequence goes on from NZ_CP119327.1 coordinate 1,724,224, forward strand.
AAAACTAGCCAAATAAACATGCTTACTCTCGTACGTTTAAAACCTTTCACTGATGGTAACATTGGAATGTTAGCTAATGAATATTCATCACTACGTTTAATTGCTAAGGCGTAGAAATGAATTGGTTGCCAACAAAAAATAACTAAAAATAGTGCAAAAGCGGCTAAACTAACATGTCCATCAATAGCAACCCATCCAATTAATGGAGGTACTGCTCCAGGAAAACTTCCGACTACTGTATTCCAAGTTGTATGTCTCTTAGACCATATAGAATAATAAGACACATAACCTACAATGCCGATAAGGCCTAATACACCTGATGGTACATTTAACAAGAATAAGCAAGCCTCACCTATTAACATCATACCGAAACTTAATAATAATAAGTGTTTATCTGAAATTCTATCATTTACTGTCGGTCTATTTTGCTTACTTGGCATAATACTATCAATATCTTGATCATAGTAATTATTCAATGCACAAGCGCCGCCCATAATTAATGTTGAACCAATCAACATTAAGAGAATTTGAGGTATTGACGATAGGAAGGAATGATTTGTCATCACAACCGCCAACCAAGCACCAGCAAATGCGGGAATTAAATTACCTTGAACTAAACCCATTTTAATAATCTGCTGTAATTCTTTAAAACTCACACGGTCCGAGTGTTGTGATAAAGTTTGTTCTTTACTCATGGTCCCCCTCCTTAATTTTTCCATATAGTACTATGATATAGTAATTATCAATAAATGACTAGTTTATATAAAATTAAATTGTGACACTTTAACGACATTATATGTGAGCAATTTTTTGTTACTATTTAATGTTGTATAATTGATTTAATATTATAAATCCAAAAATTTAGACATTAACTCAGGCTATGTTATCTTATAGTGAATAGCATTGAAATTCCTGAATTAATGATGGGGTGTTTAACATTGTTTAATAAACGAAACCTTAAATGGTTATCAGTATTAGCAACAATTATTATGGCTTTTGTTCAACTTGGTGGGGCATTGGTAACTAAGACAGGCTCTGAAGATGGTTGTGGAGCTTCGTGGCCACTATGTCATGGTGCATTATTACCTCAGAACTTGCCAATCGCTACTATTATAGAATTAAGCCATCGTGCTGTATCTGGCATATCATTAATTATAGTTCTATGGCTTGCCATTACGGCTTGGAAAAGAATCGGGTATATCAAAGAAGTTAAGCCATTGGCAGTTATAAGTGTCGCTTTCTTATTAGTACAAGCTTTAATTGGCGCAGCGGCAGTAATCTGGCAACAAAACTCTTATGTTTTAGCGCTTCATTTCGGCATCTCACTCATAAGTTTCTCTTCTGTATTCGTTTTAATGCTTATTATTTTTGAAGTAGATAAAAAATATGAAGCTGATGAGCTATTCATCAAAAAGCCATTAAGAACACTTACATGGATAATGACAGTAATAGTTTACTTAACTATTTATACAGGAGCATTGGTTAGACATGCAAAAGCAAGTTTAGCATATGGTGCATGGCCATTACCTTTTAATGACATTATTCCACATACAGAACAAGACTGGGTACAATTTGCTCATCGTGGTATGGCATTTATCACGTTTTTCTGGATTATGATTACTTTTATTCATGCAGTAAAAAATTATTCAGAGAATCGTACGATTAGATATGGCTATACAGCTGCATTTATTTTAATCATTATCCAAGTTATAACTGGTGCGCTTTCAGTTATAACGCATGTTAATCTAATTATCGCGTTAATCCATGCATTATGTATTACTATTTTATTTGGTTTAATCGCATATTTTATTTTACTTATGCTACGTTCAATTAGAAGTGACCGTAGAATTAAGTAATTAAAAAGCCTTGGACATTATTATTAAATGTCCAAGGCTTCTTTCACATTTAGGCAGTAGCTAACTGAATTAAAAATACACCTGTGACAAGGTTTTTTTATTCTAGTTATCCTTGCCGGGGAGCGGGCCCCAACATAGAGACTTTCGTAAAGAATGTCTACAGCCAACGCAAGTTGGGGTTCGGGGCCCTAGCACAGAGAATTTCATTAAGAAATTCCACAAACAAAGCAAACTGGCGTTGGATGACGAAATTATTTAAATTTCTATCCCTCTCCCTCTGTTTTTTCAATTTCTATTAATAAATCACCTGTAGCAATTGCATCGCCACTCACTACTGTGACCTTCTTGATGATACCATTAAACGGTGCTTGAACCGTTGTTTCCATCTTCATTGCTTCAGTAATAAGTAATGGTTGGTTCACTTTAACTTCATCGCCAACCGCTACTTTCACTTCTGTTACAGATCCGGGCATTTGAGCACCAATGTGATTAGGATTTGTTTTATCTGCTTTCGGTTTCACATTCGCATTTGTTTTAATATTTTCATCTTTGATATTAATTCGACGTGCTTGTCCATTCATCACATAATACAGTGTGCGATTACCGTTTTCATCTGGTTCACTTATCGTTTCTAATTTAATAATGAGACGTTTACCTGTATCAATTTCAATTTCCACTGTCTCGCCGTTGCGCATACCAAAGAAGAAAGTTGGCGTATCTAAAAGTGATAAATTACCATATTGTTGTTTCGTTTGAATAAACTGATCAAATACTTTCGGATATAATACATAACTAATGACATCTTGTTCAGTAACTTCACCGTATTCTTTTTCACAAAGCTCTTGTCTAATTGCCTCAAAGTCTACTGGCTCTAAATATTCACCTGGACGTTCAGTTAATGGCTGTTGCCCTTTTAAAATAACGTCTTGTAACTTTTTATTAAATCCATTAACCGGTTGTCCGATATCTCCTTTAAAATATGAAACTACTGATTCTGGGAAATCTAACTTATTCCCTTGTTCAATAACTGATTGTTCATCTAAATCATTTTGTACCATGTAAAGTGCCATATCGCCTACTACTTTTGAAGATGGCGTTACTTTAACTATGTCTCCAAATAAGAAATTAACGCGACGATACATATCTTTAACTTCATTGAAACGGTTTCCTAAGCCTAAACTTTTCGCTTGTTGACCTAAGTTAGAGTATTGACCACCTGGCATTTCATGTTGATAAATTTCTGTATTAGGAGATTTAATATCACTCTCAAAATCACTATAATATGGACGTACATTACCCCAATAATGGCTAAGTTCTTCAAGCCCCTTAATATCCGTACGCATATTTCGACTAAAACCGTTTAATGCATAATATAAAGAGTTCGCACTTGGTTGACTAGTTAAACCACTCATTGAAGCAACGGCTGTATCTATAATATCCACACCAGCATCAATCGCTTCTTTATAAATTAACAAACCATTACCACTTGTATCATGTGTGTGCAAATGAATTGGTAAATCCACTGCTGCTTTTAATTCTCCAATTAATTCATATGCTGCTTTAGGTTTTAATAGTCCTGCCATATCTTTTATTGCCAAAATATGGAACCCTTCGCGTTCAAGTTCTTTAGCTAAATTCACGTAATAATCTAAAGTAAATACATTTGAGCGTTCTGGATTTAAAATGTCTCCAGTGTAACAAATCGCACCTTCTGAAATTTTACCAGCTTTTTGTACCGCTTCATTTGCTACTTTCATCTGATCAATCCAGTTTAAAGAGTCAAATATTCTAAAGACATCTACACCTGCTTTTGCACTTTCAGTGACAAATTTTTCAATGACATTATCCGCATAGTTTTTATAACCTACCGCATTTGATGCGCGTAATAACATTTGGAATAGCACATTAGGAATAGCAACGCGTAATCGTTCTAAGCGCTCCCATGGGTTTTCTTTTAAGAAATTATAAGCAACATCAAATGTTGCACCGCCCCACATTTCTAATGAAAAACTATCTTTAAAGACTTCAGCTGTCTTAGAAGCAATATTCATCATATCTTTAGTACGAACTCGAGTAGCTAATAAAGATTGATGGGCATCACGGAAAGTCGTATCTGTGATTAATACGTCTTTTTGCGCTCGTACCCAATCTGCTACTGCTCTTGGTCCTTGTTCATCTAGTAATTGTTTTGTTCCTTTTAACTGCGCAATTTTATATTGAGAAATTCTAGGATTAGAAGTCGCTTCATAATCTGGTTTCTCACGTTTTTCTACATTAGGGAAACCGTTAATCGTAACATTGCCAATATATTCTAAAGTTTTCGTACCTCGGTCTAACGTTGGAGCGATTTTAAATAATTCTGGTGTTTCTTCAATAAATTTAGTTGTGTAATCTCCACTACGGAATTTTTCATTTCGCATTACGTTAACTAAGAATGGAATATTTGTTTTAACTCCACGAATACGCATTTCTCTTAAAGAGCGTTCCATTTTTTCTTCTGCTTGTTTAAAAGTTACAGCATGCGTAGATAATTTTACTAATAACGAATCGTAATAGGGTGAAATTTCAGCACCTTGGAAACCATCACCCGCATCTAACCGCACACCAAACCCACCACTTGAACGGTAAGCAATAATTGTGCCAGAATCAGGCATGAAATCATTCGTTGGATCTTCAGTCGTAATTCGACATTGAATAGCATAACCTAATGTCTGTATTTCTTCTTGTTTAGGCATTGCGATGCGTTCATCAAATAAATTCGCACCATCAGCTACTAAAATTTGAGTCTTCACAATATCAATGCCTGTAATCATTTCAGTGATAGTATGTTCTACTTGTACACGAGGATTCACTTCAATAAAGAAGAATTCATCTCCAGAAACTAGAAATTCTACAGTTCCTGCATTGACGTATTTAATATTATTCATTAATTTTAATGCCGCTTCACAAATACGCTCTCTTAACTCTTTAGAAAGCCCCACTGACGGAGCTACTTCCACAACTTTTTGATGACGACGTTGCACTGAACAGTCTCGTTCATATAAGTGCACAATATTGCCGTATTCATCTCCAATAATTTGAACTTCAATGTGTTTTGGATTATCAATGTATCTTTCAATATATACTTCGCTATTTCCGAATGATTTGGCCGCTTCAGATTTAGCGCGATGAAATGCATCTTCTAATTCACTTTCTTCGTGAACAATACGCATCCCTTTACCACCACCGCCACTCGTTGCTTTAATCATTAAAGGAAAACCTGCATCATGAGCAAAGTCTTTCGCAGCTTCGAAGTTTTCAATTGGACCATCCGTTCCCGGAATAACTGGTAAATTTGCTTTAATAGCAGTTGCTCTTGCTTTAACTTTATCTCCGAACATGTCTAAATGCTCAAGATGTGGCCCAATAAATATTATTCCTTCCTCTTTACAACGATGTGCAAAGTGCTCATTCTCACTAAGAAAACCATAGCCTGGGTGAATAGCATCTACACCGGCATATTTAGCTACTTCAATTATTCGTTCAATATTTAAATAACTTTCTGCTGGTCCTAAATCTTTACCCACTAAGTATGATTCATCTGCTTTGTATCTATGTAAGGAATTCTTATCTTCATTAGAGTAAATTGCTACTGTTTGGATATCTAATTCTGTTGCTGCCCTAAAAATTCTAATTGCAATTTCACCACGATTGGCTACTAATAACTTTTTTATATGTTTCAAAGAATGAACACCCCTTTATAGTTTGAAAATTCTAACTAATTAGATAATAAAATTTTATACTAAAATTATTTAGAAAGCTATTTATTTTTTCAAATCAAGTTTTTTAAACTAGTATGAATGACTTATCTTAATCTGAAATACAATAACTAAAAACTATTGTAAATAATAACTTTATATTATCATTTACCAAATTTTTCTTCTACTCGAAGGAGTGCGCTTTTGTAAATATTCACATAAATGTAAAAAAACCCTTATAAGATTGAATGATATAAACAATCTTATAAAGGCTAAAAACTATTTAATTTAATTATATTGTCGAGGAATATCGACTTTCTGTTTTTTTGCTGTCATAGCACGTTTTTCATCCATTTTTATTTGTTTAGCTACAAGTAATAATAACCCCATTGCTATACTTAAACTTAGCATGGATGAACCACCAAAACTTATAAATGGTAATGGAACACCTGTTAGAGGGATGGTAGCAGAAATACCACCTAAATTAACAAAAGTTTGACTGCCAATGTAACTTGCTACTCCTATACAAATAAGTTTATAGAAGTATGAAGGAGTTTTTGCAGCCAATGTAAAGGCACGATAAACAATAAAGAATAATAAGCCAATTACAAATAACCCACCAACTAAACCAAGTTCTTCACAGATTACAGCAAATATAAAGTCTGTATGTGCTTCTGGTAAATATCCAAGTTTCATAATGCCATTTCCTAAGCCACGACCAAATAATCCACCATTACCGATAGCCATTAATGAGTTTGAAAGATGATAACCAGTGCCTGATTCCGAACCAAACGGATTCGTTAACACACTAAAACGTGCTTTCAAATAGTGAGGCATAAAGCCAGTAATCATAACTACCCCAGCTACAACAATAAAACTAATGATAATTAACAAAATCCGTACTTTCACCAACTTTTGAACACCTATACCAGCAAACATAAACATTGAAATTAAAATGATTAAAATTAGTAAAGTTTGTCCAATATCTCGTTGGAATAAAACTAAACCGACACACACTAAAATTAAGAAAAGTGGTTGTTTTATAATTTTTATTTTTTCTCTTACTTGAGGTAATTTTCTGCTAATTACGTATGACACGTAGAGAATTAATGCAATTTTTAATATTTCAGAGGCTTGAAGATTCATGAAGCCTAAGTTAATCCAACTTTTTGATCCATTAATATTTTTACCAATAACCAAAGTTAGGCATAAGAGCACAAACATGATAGTCATCATCCACATTTGTACTTTAATTTGTTGGAATACTTTGATATTTAGCATAAATGCTATAAAGAAAACGACTATAAAACTCATAATTACATATATAAGTTGTCTATTATAAAAATAGGTTCCAGATACTTCTATGCCACCTGTTAAAGTACCTTTTGTTGCAGCTACCATACTTGCGCTGTACACCATTACAAGACCAATCAAACATAAAATAACATATGTAATTAATAATGGATAATCGATAAACTTAGACATTCTACCTATGTATCGAAAAAAACTTTTTAAGTTACTCATAAAAATGATCATCCAATTCTAAAATTTTAAAATATCCATGTTCATTGAAATTAATTTTCCAACAAAATCTGTCTCAACTATTATATACTTTACACTTACAGTTTCACAAACATTAACTGAAGCAAAGTATATAACTATTTAAAATGCAAAATGACTGAAAATATTATTGTCATAATATTTCAGCCACTAACATAAGCTATATCATATGTAATTACATACATAAGCTTGCAATTATATCCATTTAAATAGCATCTATGTGCTACTATATTCAATTAAAAGCCAACTTACACGTTTGTAAACGCTTCATGTAATTTAGATAATTCTTTTTCTAAACGAAGCATTAAGTTTTTACCGTCTTCTTTATCAACTAAGCCAAGTTTAACAGCAAAATCCACTTCTTTTTGTAGACCAAACATTTGTGTGTCGAGAACTTCTTCATATAACGGGCAAGATGGCATTGTTAAATTATCCATTTGAACTTTAATTAAATGTAGGATTCTATCTGCATCTTGATTTAATTGTTCATATGCCACGTTCTTCATATTCGATTGCTTCGGCATCACATACTCCCCCTATCATTAATTATCTTCATGTAAAAAGTTTATCTCACTCGATATTAAAAAGCAAGTTAATTCAGTGAATAGAAAAATTTATATGTGATAAAATAGTGATTATAGAACGAAATTAGGGAGTGGGCAAAATATGATTCAAATCAAAGGTGCAGTCAAGTTCCCTATCACTTTAGATAGCACAACTTGGATTTTTGATGATAGAAAAGTAAAAATAGAAGACATAGAAAACGGCGTATTTGATGGAACTAAGCCTGTTAAATTTGAAGACAATCGCGAATGGAATAGAGCAATTTTAGAAGGTCAAACAAATCCACCAACTTTAAATTCAGAAATTAAATACCGTAAACGCTCAGTATTAGAAGATTCTTTTGCGATCAATATGACACCATTTTTCAAAAATGCAGAACCATCTGATAGTGCTACGAAGATTAAATTATATAATGACAAAGATTCAATCGAAGTACCTATGGAATTATTACCTTATCTATTCTTCCAATTTGCTAAAGATGGCAAAAGATTATATGACGACAACTCAGTGGATAGCTTTGTATACAATCCTGATGATAAAGGCTACTCATATGAGTTTAAGTATGTTACCCATATCGAGGTGATTTAATTTGCGTGAAGTTCAATGTATCATATGCGATACAAAGGTATTAATTGACGAGAATACCGTTGAAGCTAAACGCTTACGCAATAATCCAATTCGAACATTCATGTGTGACGATTGTAAAAGTCGCTTAGATAGACCCAAACAGCGACCAAATAGCGCTGAGTATTTAGAATTGTCACATGAAGATAGATATTAGATTACTTATAATAATAAATAACGAGGGCATGAAATCTTTAAGCTACTAAGATTTCATGCCCTCATTTTATTTAATCAAGTCGATTATTCGTCTTGCATCATTTGTTTAACACGTTTTGCTTCTTTTTCACGTGCTGATTTGTTTAAGATTTTCTTTCTTAAACGGATGTTTTGTGGTGTTACTTCCACTAATTCATCGTCGTTAATATATTCTAATGCTTCTTCAAGCGTTAAGATTCTTGGACGGTTCATTGTTTGTGTTTGGTCTTTTGTAGCTGAACGTACGTTAGTTTGGTGTTTCGCTTTAGTGATATTAACTGTTAAGTCATTTTCACGGTTGTGCTCACCCACAATCATACCTTCATAAACTTCAGTACCTGGTTCCATGAAGTTTACGCCACGGTCTTCTAAATTAATGATAGCGTATGCTGTTGCTTGACCTTGATCCATTGAAATTAATGCACCATTACGACGTCCACCGATTTGTGCTTTAACGCGTGGTCTAAATTCTTCAAATGTATGGTTGATAATACCATAACCACGTGTCATAGACATAAATTCAGTAGTGTAACCAATCATACCACGAGCTGGTACTAAGAAGATTAAGCGTGTTAAACCATTGTCAGTTGTTATCATGTCTAACATTTCACCTTTACGTGCACCTAATGATTCGATAACTGCGCCAGCATTTTCAGATGGCACTTCACATTGTACACGTTCAAATGGTTCACTTAAGACACCATCAATTTCACGTAAAATAACTTGTGGTTTAGATACTTGAAGTTCAAAACCTTCACGTCTCATATTCTCAATAAGAATTGATAAGTGTAATTCACCACGACCTGCCACAATCCACGTATCTGGAGAGTCAGTTGGTGTTACTTTTAATGATACGTCTGTTTCAAGTTGTTGATCTAAACGTTCTTGAATTTGACGTGCAGTTACATAGTCACCTTCACGACCAGCAAATGGTGAGTTATTTACTTTGAATGTCATTTCAAGTGTTGGTTCATCAATACGTAACACAGGTAAAGCTTCTTGATGTGTAGGTGGTGTAACCGTTTCACCTACGTTAATATCTTCCATTCCTGATACAGCGATTAAGTCCCCTGCTTGTGCTTCTTCAATTTCTTCACGTTTTAAACCAAAGAAACCAAAGATTTTAGTCACACGGAAGTTTTTAATAGTGCCATCTAATTTAATTAATGATACGTTATCTCCTACACGCATTTTACCTCTGAACACACGACCAATACCAATACGACCAACATAGTCATTATAATCTAATAATGCTACTTGGAATTGTAATGGTTCCTCATGATTATCGATTGGTGCTGGTACATATTCAAGAATTGTTTCATATAATGATTGCATATTTTCATCTTGTTTCTCAGCATCAAGACTTGCAGTACCATTGACAGCTGAAGCATAAACAACTGGGAAGTCTAGTTGTTCATCATTTGCTTCTAATTCGATGAATAAGTCTAATACTTCATCTACTACCGCTTCAGGTCTAGCAGCTGGTTTATCGATTTTATTTACAACTACTACTGGTTTTAAGTTTTGTTCAAGTGCTTTTTTAAGTACGAAACGTGTTTGAGGCATTGTACCTTCGTATGCATCTACTACAAGTACTACACCATCTACCATTTTCATAATACGCTCTACTTCGCCACCAAAGTCAGCGTGTCCTGGTGTATCTAAGATGTTAATTCTTGTTCCTTTATAATTAACTGCAGTATTTTTCGCAAGAATTGTAATACCACGTTCTCTTTCTAAATCATTAGAGTCCATTGCTCTTTCATCGACATGTTCATTCTCTCTGAAAATACCAGATTGTTTTAATAATTCATCAACTAATGTTGTTTTACCATGGTCGACGTGAGCAATAATTGCAATATTACGTACATCTTCTCTTCTATTAGTCATTTTATAATATCCTTTCTTGAGTAAACTCCCACTTTTAATTACAACTGTTTTATTATATCATATAATTAAGAAAAGATAAGTAAAAGGTGGGGTATGGGATGGAAAAGCCAAAGTCTAAAGGTATATTTTGGGTACTATCTATTCTAGCAGTACTGTTCTTAGTACTATTTAGTTTTAGCGCCGGTGCAGCTAGCGTTCCAATGATGATTTTAACATTTATACTTTTCATTGCAACATTTGGTGCTGGTTTCGCGCTTAAGAAAAAATATCGTGAAAATAATTGGTTATAATATATATAGTCTCAACTATTCACTCATAAAGTTACAACTTTTAGATGAATAGTTGAGACTTTTGTTAATTTCTAAAGCGTTGGTGTAATTCAGTTAATACTTCTTTATGAGGATTAAGAAAACCCTCGAGAATTTCTTTATGCACTGATTTATTTCCGATAACAATTGAATTCGGGCCTGCAATAGATAAGGATTCGCCTAATAAGTTGCTACCTATGCCTCCTACTTCATTTAATATAATCAACCCACCTGCAAAATCCCAAGGTTGTAATCTTGGCGTGATATACGCAGCTAATTGACCTTTTGATACGCTCACAATTTCTAATGCTGCACTGCCATAGGCTCTACAACTTCTACATTCATTAACAATTTCTGAGAATATGGGTCCCATTTTAGGTTTTGTCACCCAGTTAGGATTAATACCGATTAAACTTTGTTTTAATCGTGTATCTTCTATTGAAGGTAGTGGATGTTTATTTTCAAAAGCGCCTTCACCCACCTTTGCATGATAAAGCACGTCTTTCATCACATCATAAACGAAACCAGCATAAGGTTCTCCATTGTGGTAAATCCCGATTGAAATCGCAAAGTTCTCTTGTTGATGCACAAAGTTTAATGTGCCATCAATTGGATCCACTACCCATACAACACCATCGATATTCTCTAAATCATGTCCATGACCCTCTTCACCGATTACATGATGTTCTGGGTAATTGTTAGATATTGCGTCATAGATATAATTTTCAGTTGCTTTATCTACATTTGTCACTAAATCATTGGGATTTGATTTCGTTTCAATATTTAACTCTTCTTTCATCATTGTTCTAATTTTATTTCCAGATTCTAATACTAAGCCTTTAGCAAAATCGTATAATGACATTTCATCATCTCCTGTTGCTTTATATTATACAGAATTTCATTCAATTGAACTAAGTAATGTCTCTTTAGGTATATTCCTATCGTTACGTTGACTTATTACTTAATTTTAAGCTTTACAACATTGTATACCTTATTCTATTCACTTTAAACGCTTTCGCTTCCTAAGTCGGCTTATAATGTAATATGTTCAATATATGCTACAATAAATTTAAGTAAAATTTTTCTGAAAAGGAGTACTAAATATGACGCAATATACCTTTAGTCCTAAAGACTTCGAAGTATTCGACGTAGATGGTTTAGATGCACGCATGGAAGCACTAGATAAACATGTAAGACCACAACTCCATCAATTAGGAGACTATTTTGCTGAATATCTTACCTCACAAACTGGAGAAACGTTTTATGCTCATGTGGCCAAACATGCACGTAGAAGTGTGAATCCGCCTATTGATACTTGGGTTGCTTTTGCCCCAAATAAACGTGGTTATAAAATGCTACCTCATTTCCAAATTGGTTTATTCAGAGACCAATTATTCTTAATGTACGGTGTGATGCATGAAGGTAAAGATAAAGCAGAACGTGTTAAAGTCTTTGATAAACATTTTGATGAATTAAGAAATTTACCAAAGGATTATCGCGTAAATTTAGACCATATGAAAGCTGAGAAACCATTTATTAAAGATTTTAGTGACGACGAGTTACACCAAGCAATTGATCGTGTTAAGAATGTAAAAAAAGGCGAATTTTTTGTGGCACGTGTACTTGAGCCCACAGATCAACACCTTAAAACTGATAAAGACTTCTTATCATTTATTAAAGAAACTTTTGATGAATTCTTGAAATTTTATTAAATCACTATATTTAATAGAGAGAAGCTGAGACAAATATAAGATGTCTCAGCTTTTGTTTATATTTTGGCAGTCGCTGACTGGTTTAAAAATGCGCTTTGATCAAGCTTTTTTCAAGTCTAGTCAACGCAAGCTGGGGGGGAAGGTGAAATTATTTTAATTTCTCTTTCGCTCCCTTTTTATTGCAATTAAAAAATTTAGGTTGACCTAAATTTTAGATTAGGTTACTATAATTAAAAAGAAATCAAGGAGTGTTATTAATGTCCACACATAAAGAACAATCACAACTTAGTCTAGATGAAATTAACAACACTGTTGATTTTAGTGGTGACAAAAGTGCCAGTCAGAAATTTTTAGCCTTTTTAGGCCCAGGTTTATTAGTTGCAGTTGGCTATATGGATCCTGGAAATTGGATTACTTCTATGCAAGGTGGCGCTCAATTTGGTTATACCTTACTCTTTGTTATACTTATTTCAAGTTTATCCGCTATGCTATTACAAAGTATGACCGTTCGTTTAGGTATCGCTACTGGGAAAGATTTAGCACAAATGACTCGCCATTATCTAAATAAACCTATTGCTATCACCTTTTGGATTATTGCTGAACTAGCAATTATCGCTACTGATATAGCTGAAGTTATAGGGAGTGCAATTGCCTTAGATTTACTATTCAATATTCCGTTAATTGTTGGGGCATTGATTACGGTACTAGATGTCTTCTTATTACTGTTCATTATGAAATTTGGTTTCCGAAAGATTGAAGCCATCGTAGGAACGCTAATATTTACTGTGCTTGTTATATTCATATTCGAAGTTTTTATATCTTCTCCTAAAGTGATTTACATTCTAAACGGATTCATTCCACATCAACAAATTATAACGAATCATAGTATTTTATATATAGCATTAGGTATTATAGGGGCTACTATCATGCCTCATAATCTATATCTACATTCATCTATCGTTCAATCCCGTAAATATAATCGCGAAAGTAATGTAGATAAAGCACAAGCGATTAAATATGCCACTATCGATTCAAATATTCAACTAAGTATTGCTTTTATTGTTAATTGTTTATTATTAGTGCTAGGTGCGGCACTATTTTATGGTGTGAATGCAGATGAATTAGGTGGTTTCTATGATTTATATCATGCCCTTCAAACTCAACCTATTTTAGGACCAGTATTAGGAAGTATAATGAGTACATTATTTGCTGTTGCTTTACTTGCTTCAGGTCAAAATTCAACTATTACTGGTACATTATCGGGACAAATTGTAATGGAAGGATTTTTAAAACTTTCTATTCCTAATTGGGTACGCCGTCTTATCACTCGAGGTTTAGCTGTTATACCAGTTATCGTATGTTTAATTATTTTTCACGGTAATGAGGGGAAAATGGAGCAATTGCTTGTTTTCTCACAAGTATTTTTAAGTATTGCATTACCATTTTCATTAATTCCACTACAACTAGCAACAAGTAATAAGCAATTAATGGGTCCTTTTTACAATAAAACTTGGATAAATATCTGTTCGTGGAGCTTAATTGTAATTTTAAGTGTATTAAATGTTTATTTGATTATCGAAACGTTTAAAGAATTATTTGCTTAATTTTAAACAAATAATTTTAAAGCTACCTTTAAAAGATAGATGAATTAATCTAACTTCTAAAGGTAGCTTTGTTTATAACAAACATTTTAATAAATGTAAGGATCATCTTTTTTGCGAGATTGATAGTCATCCTCTGGGTGCCATTCATCTCTAGAGTAATTATTTCTATACCCTCTTTCATTTTGGTTGTTATTTCTTTTCACAAACAGCATAATTGCAACAATAAACCATAAGATACTTGAGATTATGCTCATATTAATAACACCTATTAATGATGCAGCAACTAATAAACATCCTGCTAATATAGGTCTATTTTTAATAACTATAGTGCCTACAATACCTAAAATAGTTGAAAATAATATAGTAGCTATAGACATAGTCATCGTAAAGTTAACCATCTCTGGTGTAACTTTACCATTTTGATTTCCAAATTGTTTCATTATTTGAGTATATTGTTCAGTGTTTTTAGCTTTATTTTCAATAATAAAAAAAGATATTAAATTAATAAGTAAATAAATAGCACTTAAACCACTCGCTATCCAAGCAAGAATTAATTCTACTTTACGATTCATTACATTTCCCCCTCATAAATAGATTTACTTTAATTTTACTAAAAATTTTTAATACTTACGACTATTGTTATTTTCAAAATGAAACGTCAAATAAAAAGATTGAGACACTAATAAAGTATCTCAATCCTTTAAAATTATTTATCATTTTTATGCTGGTTATCAATTGGTGTAGTATCTTCAGAATGTTGCTCATCATTGTTTAAAATTTGTTTACGTTCTTCATAATTCATACGGCGTTGATTAACGGCACTAGGTTGATTTTTGCGTCTTTCTTTCATACGTTTGTTATAAGCTTTACGTTTTTCTTTTTTCTTAGCTTTAATTTCAGCCTTTTCTTTCTTACGTTGTGCTTTTTCTTCTTTTTTATTTACTTTAGGCTCTGCTTCAAACGTTTCTGTTGGATCATTATGAAGATGCGTATCATTATTTGGATTATACTGCGATGGTTTTCTAGACTTTTGTCTATTTCTAGCTTGTCTAGAGAGTACGCCAGATGCACTTTCTTCTTCTACTGGTGAATGATACTCTTCAGAAACTGCACGTTTTGGATATTGATTATATTTATCTTCCTCAGTATCGTTCATTACATCTTGTTCATCTCTATATGAATAAGGTGATTCTTCCTCATAGTCATCATCTCTATAATCATGTTCTCTATTATCATCATAATATGAATGTTTACGACGTGTACGACGCTCAGATTTTTTAGTTTTACGAGGAGGTTCCACATATTCTTCCTCATATCTTGGTGTTTCATAGTCATTACGTTCATCTTCATAATAGCGTCTATCTTCCTCATAATCATCTCTTGGATTATATCGTGGTTGATACTGAGGGCCAGGACCATAGGATGGAACGGTTTCGATTTTACTTTTCCTAGCAAACATCATAATTGCAATAATAAAGAAGAAAATTGGGATAATTAACGTTACGAATAACAATACTAATGGCAAAGTAATAATTGAAGCAATTAAAAATAGAAATCCGGAAAGGATTCTAATATTCATAGAGATTAATGCTAAAAATGAAATTAATAGACAAACTATGAAATATACAATAATTGCCCAAACGCCATTTTGGAGCCATATCACAAATTGCGTCGTATTTAAACTATTATTGGCTAGAATTTGTTGAATTAGCTCATTATTATTCATTGAGTTTTCAAGATTTTGAATAGATGTATCATTACTAAATGATACGAGTGCAATAAACATTGTAATAACCGTCAATATCAATAAGAAAATCCAACTAAACCAACCTAAAAGTTTTTCAGTTAGACGACTCACAGGCCGTTTAATTTGCGTGTATCGTTCTCCTGACATTTATTACAACTCCTTAATTAACTTGTCAAATTATTATATCTAATTAATTATAAAATAACTACTATTTATAGTCTATTTTAACGACATTTTAAAGTTTAAGAAACTTTCGTTATATTCATCTAGTGTATTTTGGCCTAAATCTTTATAAACTTCCAAACGCTTTTGTTCTTTTTGAGATGGATAGAAACGGTGATCATCTCTTACTTCTTTAGGTAATAACTGACGTGCTGCTTTATTAGGAGTTGCGTACCCTACCCATTCTGTATTTTGTTTATTATTTTTAGCGTCTAATAAGAAATTCATAAATTTATATGCGCCTTCTTTATTTTGTGCCGTCTTAGGAATAACCATGTTATCAAACCATAAGTTTGAACCCTCTTTAGGAATAACGTAGTTGTATTTATCTCCGTCTTCAACAAGTGGCGCTGCCACACCACTCCACACAACTGCAATGTTTCCTTCATTTTGTTGAAGCATCATTGTAACTTCATCACCTACAACACCTCTTACTTGTGGTATGAGGTTTTTTAAATCCTTTTCAGCCTCTTTAATATGCGCAGGATTTTTATCGTTCAAACTATATCCTAATTTATTTAAAGCTAATCCCATAATTTCACGCGCACCATCCACTAACAATACATCATTTTTAAATTTCGGTTGATACAAATCATTCCAACTATCAAAATTTTCTTTTGGGTACTCTTTTTTATTATATAAAATACCTACCGTACCAAAGAAATAAGGTAATGAATATTGATTATCTGGATCATATGTCATGTTCATATAATCAGGATCAAGATTTTTTATATTAGGTATCTTCTTATGATCTAAAGGTAGTAATAAATTTTCACGTTTTAACTTTTGTACTGTATATTCGCTTGGAAAAGCAACATCATAGTGAGTACCACCATTTTTAATTTTAGCTTCCATTGCTTCATTAGAATCAAACGTTTCGTATACTACTTGGATACCTGTTTCTTTTTCAAACTTTTTAATTAAATCAGGATCGATATATTCTCCCCAGTTATAAACATAAATCTTTTCACCAGTATTTGTATTATCTTGAGATTTAAACCAATGGCTGATACCGAGACAAATTATCCCGACTACTAATGCACCTATGATTAACTGTAAAAATTGTTTCACTGTTGTACACCTCGCTTAAAGGCTTGGCGACGTTTTACAGTTCGTTGAATTGCGTAATACCCAACGATACCTAGAATAATTGCACCAAATAAAATAGTAGATATCGCATTAATTTCCATACTAATACCTTTACGCGCCATGGCATATACTTCTACTGATAACACGCTAAAGCCATTACCAGTAACAAAAAAGCTGACTGTAAAATCATCTAACGAATACGTTAAAGCCATAAAGAAACCACCAATAATTGCTGGCATTAAATTAGGAATAAGTACTCTTCCTAAGATTTGAGATTCAGTTGCCCCTAAATCACGTGCTGCATTTAAAATATTATGATTCATTTCATATAATTGTGGTAAAACTACAATCACTACAATTGGAATACAAAATGCAATATGTGAAGCGAGTACCGTCCCAAAACCTAATCCTAAACCAGTTAAATGACCAAGCGCGGTAAACATAATTAAGAATGAAGCCCCAATGACTACATCAGAAGATACCATCAATACATTATTTAAAGTCAGTAATGTTACCTTGAATTTTTTATTTCTTAGATAAAATAATGCAATCGCTCCGAATGTACCTATAATTGTGGAAATTGCTGCAGCTAACAATGCAACGGCAATCGTATTAAAAATGATTGACATCAGACGATCATCTTGGAATAGCGTTTGATAATGTTCCCAAGTAAAATGCTCAAAATGACTCATATTTCCAGCTGAATTAAATGAATAAAACATTAGAAAGAATATCGGAACGTATAAGAAGATTAATAGAAGTCCAATATAAATTTTTCCATACCACTTCATTTAACTCACCCTCTCTCGTCTGTAGATTTAGATTTAGTAATAATTAATATAAATGCCATAAATACTATAAGTACGATAGCAATTGTAGAACCCATCCCATAGTTTTGAATAACTAAGAATTGCTCTTCAATAGATGTACCAATATTAATGACTTTATTTCCAGCAATTAATCTTGTAATCATGAATAATGATAATGCTGGAATAAATGTGACTTGAATACCTGTCATTACACCTTCTTTTGTTTGTGGAATAATTATTTTTCTAAAAGTCGTAAATGGACTGGCACCTAAATCACTAGACGCTTGCAATAAATTATTGGGTATAGCTTTCATACTATTAAAAATTGGTAAAATCATAAATGGAATATAGATGTAACTTGCTACTAATAGAAACGCACCTGGCGTAAATAACATATTCGCAGATGGAATATGTAAAAAGTTTAAAAATTTATTAATCATTCCTTGATGACTTAGAATTCCAATAAAGGCATACGTCTTAAGCAATAGGTTAATCCAAGTCGGTATGATTAAGATAAGCAACCAAAGATTTGAATTTTTAGAAGCTCGTATGAAATAAGCTGCTGGGTAACTAATAATCAATGTGATTATAGTGATAAGTGCTGCATAGAAGATAGAATCCCACATCATTTTTAAATATTTTAATGAAAAAACTTGCTCATAATTCGTAAAGCTGAAGTGACCTTTTACATCTGTAAAAGAGAAATAAATAAGCAGTATCACTGGGATAATGATAAATAACACCATCCATAAAAAATAAGGAATTAGCAATACTTTATTAAGATTGCGCATGATCTATTTCCTCATAACTTTCGATTCGTTTATCAAATTCTTCTTCCGTTTCCCCTGGCACCATAATATGTATAGCTTCAGGATCAAAGAACAAGCCAACCTCGCTACCCACTTCAGCTTTTTTCGTCGATTGAATCACCCATTCATATCCCTTTCTATCTATACAACAAATTTCATAATGCACACCTCTAAATAACATTGGATCTACTTTCGCTTTAAAGAGACCTTTGTCTGCTTCAATTAACGAAATGTCTTCAGGTCGAATTACGACTTCTACATTTTTGTTAGAAGGAATACCGGCATCTACACATTCAAAATCTTGACCGTAAATATTTACTACAAAATCTTTTACCATTGTGCCTTCTACTATATTAGACTCACCTATAAAATCGGCAACAAAACGGTTAACAGGCTCATCGTATATATCAGTAGGTGTACCAAATTGTTGAATTTTACCATCTTTCATAACAAAAATATAATCACTTAACGCTAGTGCCTCTTCTTGATCATGCGTGACAAAAATAAAAGTGATACCTAAACGTTTCTGTAATTCACGCAATTCATATTGCATTTCTGTACGTAACTTTAAATCTAATGCTGACAATGATTCATCTAGTAAAAGTATCTCGGGTTCATTTACAATTGCTCTTGCAATCGCTACTCGTTGCTTTTGCCCCCCACTCATTTCATTAATATTCCGATGTTCATATCCTGATAATTTCACAAGATTTAACGCATCTTTAACTTTTTGGTTAATTTCTTTTTTAGATTGATTTTTAAGTTTTAATCCAAAAGCAATATTATCGAACACATTTAAATGAGGAAATAATGCATAATCTTGGAACACTGTATTCACTTTGCGTTTATTCGCTGGCAAATTTCCAATTGATTTATTCAAATAAATAATATCGCCATCATCAGGTTGTTCAAAGCCTGCAATTAATTTTAAAATAGTTGTTTTACCACATCCTGATGGACCTAGTAAAGTATAAAAGTATCCTGATTCAATTTCTAAATCCATCTGATTTAGAATAGTCATATCATCGTAACCTTTTGTTACATTTTTAAATGATAACAATGGCTCCATTTCAATATTCCCCCTTTACAAATATGATGCTGTAGCAACAATTAAAATTTTAACTTCATTTTCCGTTTCATTATGCAATTGATGAATTTCATTAGCCCTAAAATATAATACATCTTCTTCTTTAGCTTGATATCGTTCTTTTCCTAAAGTGAGTGTGACGCAACCTTCGAGACAATAAATAAAAGTATCTGATTCAGAAGGTTCAAAGTGTTTATAAGAAGCTCCCGGTTTAATAGATAAGATAAGGGGTTCCATTTCAAATTCATTAGAATTTGTGACTAACCAATTTAATATGTATCCTCTATCATATTCATCATAAATTGTTCTTTCATTTTTCGTATAAAGTACTTTTTCCTTAGATTTCTCTTTAAAAAAATCACCTGGCGATGTGCCTAGTACTTCTAATATATTTAAAAAAGTTTCCATGCTTGGTGAAGCATGCTGGCTTTCAATCTGTGAAATATACCCTTTTGATAAATCCGTACGCTCTGCTAATTCTTCTTGCGTTAAATTTTTTTGACGTCGTAAATTACGTAATTTAGTACCAATTTGCATATTTAACCACCTAAAAAAGCTGTATCTAGTTTAGTAATATTAAACATTTTGTTTAATGCTTAATAAAAATAACAAAATACAGCTTCAACTTCAATAGTTTTATAAAAATTATTGAAAATAAATCTTTTAAATAGCTATTTAATTGAAAAATTGTGGTATTTAAATGGATTATCGATTTTGTCCACTAAATGTTAGTTGATCAGGGTGATTTTTAACATCTTGTACGGCTTTATAACTGTTATAACCGCTTTTTTCTTCAAATTCTTTGAATAACGTTTTTTCTTCCGCCTTGCCAGGCACGATTTCTTTAAAACGTTTATAGTGGGTCATTAATTCAGCTCCGTTAACTGATTGTTCATAATAGTTCTCTATTTTATTAAAGAATGCGATAACGTCGACCATTTCTTCATTTGTCCAATCTAAATCTAGTGGATATTGATATTCCATTAAATTTCCTCCTTTTATACAATTCTCATTTATTAATACCACTTTTAGTCTATTCATATTCAAACAAAAAAGGTGGAACAATGAATTCTAAATTGAATTCATCGTCCCACCCTACAAAGATTTGATGTTATTGAATAAATAGTCGAATTGACTAGATATTACATAGTGTGGATTGGCATTCCGATTGCTTTTTCAGCAGCTTCCATAGACATTTCACCTAAAGTTGGGTGAGCATGTACAGTTAATGCGATATCTTCAGCATTCATGCCAGCTTCAATAGCTAAGCCTAATTCAGAAATGATATCTGAAGCGCCATTACCAGCAATTTGTGCACCGATAACAGTTCCATCTTCTTTTAATGTGATAAGTTTAACGAAACCAGTAGTATCGTCTAATGATAACGCACGGCCGTTACCAGCATATGGGAATTTAGATGCTTTATAATCTAAACCTTCTTCTTTAGCTTGAGCTTCAGTGTAACCAACTTGAGCTAATTCTGGTTCAGTGAAGCATACAGCTGGCATACCAATGTAATCAACTTCTGAAGCTTCACCTGAGATAGCTTCAGCAGCTACTTTAGCTTCATAGCTTGCTTTGTGAGCAAGTGGTAAACCAGGAACGATATCACCAATTGCATAAATGTTGTCGATAGAAGTACGGCTTTGTTTGTCTACTTCTAATAATCCACGATCTGCGAATTTAAGACCTAATTCTTCTAAGCCTAATTCGTCAGTGTTTGGACGACGACCAACTGTTACTAATACGTAATCAGCATCGATAGTTTTTTCTTCACCTTTAGCTTCGTAAGTAACTTTAACGCCATTTTCAGTTTCTTCAGCATTTTTAGCCATTGCTTCAGTGATGATTTCAACGCCTTTTTCTTTCATGCCTTTTTTAACTGGTTGAACCATTTGTTTTTCGAATCCGCCAAGAATTTCTTTAGCGCCTTCTAAAATTGTAACGTCTGAACCAAAGTTAGCAAATGCAGTTCCAAGTTCTGAACCAATATAACCGCCACCTACAACGACTAATTTACCTGGAACTTCTTGTAAGTTTAACGCGCCAGTTGAATCGATAACACGTTTACCAAATTCGAAGTTAGGAATTTCAATTGGTCTAGAACCAGTTGCGATAATAGCGTTTTTGAAATTATAAGTTTGAGCACTTTTTTCGTCCATAACACGTAAGCTGTTATTATCTACGAAATAAGCTTCACCTTTAACGATTTCAACTTTATTACCTTTTAATAAGCCTTCAACACCACCAGTTAATTTACTTACAACTGATTGTTTGAATTCTTGAACTTTGTCAAATTTAAGTGATACGCTTTCAGCAATTACACCTAAATTTTCAGAGTGTTGAGCTTCTACAAAGCGGTGTGAAGCGTGTAATAATGCTTTAGAAGGAATACAACCAACGTTTAAGCATACGCCACCTAAGTTACCTTTCTCAACGATAGTAACTTTTTGTCCTAATTGAGCTGCACGAATTGCTGCAACGTATCCACCAGGACCTGCTCCGATTACAATAGTATCTGTTTCAATTGGGAAATCTCCAACTACCATGTTTTACCCCTCCATTAATAATAATTCTGGATTATTTAATAAGCGTTTGATGTGATTCATAGCGTTTTGACCAGTAGCACCATCAATTTGTCTGTGGTCAAAGCTTAATGATAATGCTAATACTGGAGCTGCTACAATTTCACCGTCTTTAACGATAGGTTTTTGAGCAATACGGCCAATACCTAAGATAGCTACTTCTGGGTGGTTGATAACTGGAGTGAACCATTGTCCACCAGCTGAACCGATATTACTGATTGTGCATGAAGCACCTTTCATTTCTTCAGATGTTAATTTGCCGTCACGTGCTTTAACAGCTAATTCATTAATTTCGTCTGAAATTTGGAAGATAGATTTACGATCTGCGTTTTTAACTACAGGTACTAATAAACCTCTTTCAGTATCAGCTGCGATACCAATATTCCAGTAATGTTTGTGTACAATTTCGCCAGCTTCTTCGTTGAATGAAGTATTAAGTGCTGGATATTTTTTAAGTGCAGAAACAAGTGCTTTAACAACATATGGTAAGAATGTTAATTTAATACCTTGCTCAGCTGCAACTTCTTTGAATTTTTTACGGTGATCCCATAGGTCTTGAACATCAATTTCATCCATTAATGTTACGTGTGGAGCTGTGTGTTTAGAGTTAACCATTGCTTTAGCAATTGCTCTACGCATAGCAGGAATTTTTTCAGTAGTTTCAGGGAAGTCACCTTCAGGAACTGATTGAGCTTGAGTTGCTGAAGCATCGTCAGTTGAAGCTGCTGCACTTTCGTTTGAAGCTGATGCTGCTTGTGCACCGCCACCATTAACGTGATTGTCAATGTCTTCTTTAGTGATGCGACCATTTTTACCTGAACCTGCTACAGCTTTAATATTAATGCCTTTTTCACGAGCGTATTTACGAACAGATGGCATAGCTTTGATTTGTCTATTTTCATCTACTTCTTCATCTTGTGAAGCTGATGCTGCTGGAGCTTCTTCTTTAGCTTCTTCTTTTGCAGGTTCTTCTTCTTTAGATGAAGCATCGTCATCGTGACCACCTTTAAATTGCATATCTTCTGCATCAGGTGCATCAATTTTAACGATTACATCACCTACTACTGCTACAGTACCTTCGTCAACTACAACTTCTTCTACTGTACCGCTAACAGGAGATGGAATTTCAACTACAGATTTATCGTTTTGAACCTCTGCTAATACATCATCTTCTTCAATTGTATCTCCGGCTTTAACAAACCATTTTACAATTTCACCTTCGTGGATACCTTCACCAATGTCGGGTAATCTAAATTCAAATGCCACGTTCTTGTCCTCCTATGATTTCATATTCATACATTAAAATAAATTTATAACATAGAGCAAGGACAGAATAATTAATAATGGTTAACATCATTCAATTATTATGTCCTATATCTCTAGTATACACTTAACTATTGACATACAAAGTAAAAAGTAAACATATTACTTACTAACTTTCTATATGCTAACTTTCAATTTTAAAATTGAAGATTATTGATATTATTAGAATTCTAAAGTAGCTTTAGCTTGTTCAATAATATCATTTTTGTTTGGTAACCAAACATTTTCTGCTTGAGTGAATGGATAAACTGTGTCAGCAGCAGCTACACGTGCGATTGGAGCTTCTAATGAAAGGATAGCACGTTCAGCTAATTCAGCAGCTACAGTAGCACCAACACCAGCTTGACGTTGAGCTTCTTGTACTACTACAGCACGTCCAGTTTTTTCAACTGAAGCAACTAAAGTATCGATATCAATAGGTTGTACAGTACGTAAGTCAATTACTTCTACTGAATAACCTTCTTTTTCTAATTCTTCAGCAGCTTTTTCAGATTCTTGAACCATTGCACCGTAAGCGATTAAAGTAATGTCGTTACCTTCTTTTTTAACATTCGCTTTACCTAAATCAATTGTATATTCTTCTTCTGGAACTTCTTCACGGAATGAACGATATAATTTCATATGTTCTAAATATACAACTGGGTCATTTGAGCGAATAGCTGAAAGTAATAAACCTTTAGCGTCATATGGACCAGAAGGAATTACTACTTTGATACCAGGTGATTGAGCTAAGATACCTTCTAAATTATCTGCGTGTAATTCAGGAGTGTGTACCCCACCACCGAATGGTGCACGGATTGTTACAGGTGCTACTTTAGAACCACCTGAACGGAAACGTGTACGAGCGATTTGACCAGCAACTGAGTCAAATACTTCAAATACGAAACCAAGGAATTGGATTTCCATTACTGGACGGAAACCTTCAGCTGTTAAACCAAGAGCTAAACCACCAATACCTGATTCAGCTAATGGAGTATCGAATACGCGGTCTTCACCGAATTCTTTTTGTAAACCTTCAGTTACACGGAATACACCGCCGTTAACACCAACGTCTTCACCGAAAACTAATACATTTTCGTCATTTTGCAATTCAGTTTTAAGCGCATTATTAATCGCTTGAACCATTGTCATTTGTGCCATGGCTTATTTCGACTCCTTCTCTTTGTAGATTTCATATTGTTCTGCTAGGTTTTGAGGCATATCTTCATACATGATATCCATTAAGTTAGTAACTGTTTGTTTTGGAGTATTGTCAGCCTCTTTAATAGCTTTCTTGATGTCGTCTTTAGCACGTTCGATAACTTCATTTTCTTTATCTTCATTCCATAATCCTTTATTTTCAAGGAATTTTCTGAAACGTACTAATGGGTCTTTTTTCTTCCAATCAGCGTCTTCATCTGAAGTTCTGTAACGAGTTGGGTCGTCCCCAGCCATTGTATGTGGACCATAACGATAAGTCATAGTTTCAATTAATGTAGGTCCTTCACCGTTGATTGCACGATCACGAGCTTCTTTTGTAGCTTGGTATACAGCTAAAGCATCCATACCATCTACTTGGATACCAGGGATACCTACTGCAATTGCTTTTTGAGCTAATGAAGTAGCAGCTGTTTGTTTACTACGTGGAGTTGAAATAGCATAGTTGTTATTTTGAATAACAAAAATTGCTGGTGCTTTATAAGCTGATGCGAAGTTAATACCTTCGTAGAAGTCACCTTGTGAAGAACCACCGTCACCAGTGTAAGTGATAGCTACAGCTTTTTTACCACGTTTTTTAATACCGAATGCTACACCAGCAGTTTGCACATATTGAGCACCGATAATGATTTGTGGACTGAATGCATTAACGCCTTCAGGGAATTGGTTACCTTTGAAATGTCCTCTTGAGAATAAGAAAGCTTCAGTTAATGGTAAGCCATGCCAAATAATTTGAGGCACGTCACGATAACCAGGTAAGATGAAGTCCTCTTTTTCTAAAGCATATTGAGAAGCTAATTGTGAAGCTTCTTGTCCTGCTGTTGGAGCGTAGAAACCAAGACGTCCTTGTCTGTTTAATGAAATAGAACGTTGGTCAAGGATACGCGTCCATACCATTCTTTCCATTAATTCTACTAGTTGTTCATCAGTTAAATCAGGTACTAAGTCTTCATTTACGACATTACCATCTTCGTCCAAAATTTGAACCATTTCAAATTTCGACTGAGTATCATTTAATACTTTTACTGCATCGAATTGGGCTTGTAACTTAGGAGCCATTCAATTCACCATACCTTTCCCATATAATAGAAATTCATTTTATCCTCTCATAGTGTACCATAATTTTTTTATACTGTTAAATATTTTGATAAAGTTCTGTACTACTAAAAAAGATACAGATTTTCAAACTGTATTAGTGTCTATTGCAAGACTGTATTAGTTAGGAAATTAAGTGAGTTTATCCACATCTTGCTTTTCTTTATTCACTTTATTCATAGCTTTAGAATAACTATTGAATTTCTTCTTAAAATTTTCCTGTGCTTTATCTAACGCATCATTTTTTTCATCAACTTGAGATTGAGTAATACCATCTTGTTTCACTAGCTTGAATAAATCTTTTTCTTTACTCAAAACATTTTTGTATGCTTTAGCATAGGCATCATGTGCTTTATATTTATCTTTAACTGCATCATCTAATTGTTTAACTTCTTTTCGTTTGTTATCACTTTTTATTTCTTTAATATGAGTTTCTCCTTTTTTGAATTGCTTTTCAGAATCTTTAATAGAAGAAATCTCATTATCAAATGTGTTCTTTCGTTGTTTAATATTATCGAGAATGTCATCAGCTGCTTTTTTACGAGTATCATTATTATTGCTGTTTGCTTTTTTATATAACTTTTGTTTCTTCACTTCAAGATTATTTAGCTTTTTACTTGTACTTGTAATCGCTTGTTCTTTTTCAAACGCTTTTTGAATATTATCATCATAAGCGCGCACTTCTTTTTTGTCAGTAGTACATCCCGCTAATAAAATACTTGAAGCGACTGCAACAGCAAGTGTTTTACGTATTTTCATTAATTGTTATCCTCCTCGTAGTCATTCGATTGTAATATTATATAAAGATAGATTATAAATCAAATGAAACCAGATGATGTACTAAATAACCATTAATCTGTTATATTTTAGTATAAGGAAGGTGTATGACATGTTAACTATGAAAGATATTATAAGAGATGGTCATCCTACATTACGTGAGAAAGCTGAAGACGTAACATTACCACTCTCTGATGAAGATAAAAATACTTTACGTGCTATGCGTGAATTCTTAATTAATAGTCAAGATGACGAAATTGCTAAAAGATATGGACTACGTTCTGGTGTTGGGCTTGCTGCGCCTCAAATTAATGTTTCAAAACGAATGATTGCAGTTTATTTACCAGATGATGGGGAAGGCAAATCTTATGATTATATGATAGTAAATCCTAAAGTGATGAGCCATAGTGTTCAACACGCTTATCTCCCTACTGGGGAAGGTTGTTTAAGTGTTGATGAGAATATTCCAGGGCTAGTTCACCGTCATTTTAGAGTTACAATTAAAGCTTATGATATCGATGGTAATGAAGTTAAATTAAGGTTAAAAGGTTATCCAGCCATCGTATTCCAACATGAAATTGATCATTTAAATGGCATTATGTTCTATGATTATATTGATAAAGATCATCCATTAACACCATTACCAGATTCAGTAGAAGTATAATTAATACATTCCTATGCCTAATTTAATTTCAAAGCCTAATATATTTCTTGAAAATATATTAGGCTTTTTTATGGAAGTTTAATGTGAAATATATAGCTTCCTTAGAATGTTAAACAAAATATAAACTGCTTTATTTATTTAGATACATAAGGTAAAATGATTAATAACTGACAAGATAGTTCAATACTATTTTTCAAATAATGAACGAAATTAATAACTACTCTTTGAACATTATTAGTCGCAAAATAAAATAATCATTTATTACTTATAATTATCGAATATATATTATTAAAACAATAATTTTACTTATCACTTTTTATTAAATGTATTAATTAATTGAAATAAAAATAATCGATATCCTTTGCTGTACTAAGTTGTTCAGCTAGAGTCATAAATTAATATATTCTAGGAGGAATTATCCATAATGGCAGTATTTAAAGTATTTTTTCAACACAATAAAGACGAAGTAATCGTTCGTGAAAATACAAACACAATTTACGTTGAAGGTGAAACTGAAGAACAAGTTAGACGTTATTTAAAAGACCGCAATTATAATATCGAATTTATTACTAAATTAGAGGGCGCACATTTAGAATATGAAAAAGAACACTCTGATCACTTTAATGTGGAGAATGCTCAATAATGAAACAACTACATTCTAATGAAGTAGGTGTATATGCTCTAGGTGGTTTAGGTGAAGTCGGGAAAAACACTTACGCTGTAGAGTATAAAAATGAAATCATCATTATCGATGCTGGTATTAAATTCCCAGATGATAATTTATTAGGCATTGATTATGTGATTCCTGATTACACTTATCTAGAACAGAACCAAGATAAAATTGTCGGTCTGTTTATCACTCATGGACACGAAGACCATATAGGTGGTGTGCCCTACCTATTAAAGCAAATTAATGTACCTATTTATGGTGGTCCATTAGCTTTAGGTTTAATTCGTAACAAATTAGAAGAACATAATTTATTACGCAATGCTACATTAAATGAAATCAATGAAGATAGCGTTATTAAATCTAAACACTTTGAAATTTCATTCTATTTAACTACGCATAGTATTCCAGAAGCATATGGTGTCATTGTCGATACACCTGAAGGTAAAATTGTCCACACAGGTGACTTTAAATTTGATTTCACACCTGTAGGCGAACCTGCTAATATTGCTAAAATGGCTGAGTTAGGTAAAGAAGGCGTATTATGTCTACTTTCTGACTCAACAAATGCGTTAGTTCCTGATTTCACACTAAGTGAAAGAGAAGTTGGTCAAAACGTTGATAAAATTTTCCGTAACTGTAAAGGCCGTATTATTTTCGCAACATTCGCATCTAATATTTACCGTGTGCAACAAGCAGTAGAAGCGGCTATTAAGTACAATCGTAAAATTGTTACTTTCGGTCGTTCAATGGAAAATAACATCAAAATTGGTATGGAATTAGGTTATATTAAAGCACCACCAGAAACGTTTGTGGAACCAAATAAAATTAACAATATCCCTAAGCATGAGTTACTAATATTATGTACAGGTTCTCAAGGTGAACCAATGGCGGCGTTATCTCGTATTGCTAATGGTACACATAAACAAATTAAAATTATTCCAGATGATACAGTAGTATTTAGTTCTTCGCCTATTCCAGGTAATACAAAAAGTATCAATCGTACAATCAATGCTTTATATAAAGCAGGCGCAGATGTTATTCATAGTAAAATTTCTAACATTCATACATCTGGTCATGGATCTCAAGGCGATCAACAATTGATGTTACGATTAATTCAACCTAAATACTTCTTACCAATCCACGGTGAATACCGTATGCTGAAAGCACATGGTCAAACTGGTGTTGATTGTGGCGTTAAAGAAGAAAACGTCTTTATCTTTGATATTGGAGATGTTTTAGCCCTTACCCATGATTCAGCTCGTAAAGCTGGTCGTATTCCTTCAGGTAATGTACTTGTTGATGGAAGTGGTATTGGTGACATCGGTAATGTCGTTATCCGTGACCGTAAATTACTTTCCGAAGAAGGTTTAGTTATTGTCGTAGTAAGTATCGACTTCAATACTAATAAATTACTTTCTGGTCCTGATATCATTTCACGTGGTTTTGTTTACATGCGTGAATCAGGTCAACTCATTTACGATGCACAACGTAAGATTAAAACAGATGTTATATCTAAATTAAATTCAAATAAAGATATTCAATGGCATCAAATTAAGTCTTCAATCATAGAGACATTACAACCATATCTCTATGAAAAAACAGCACGTCGACCAATGATTTTACCTGTGATTATGAAAGTTAATGAAGATTAATCATCATAAATAAATCAAAAAGCACGATATAGACATGATATTAAAACATGATCTATACCGTGCTTTTTTCGTTATTAACGTTTTTAATATCCTCTATGTTAGCGTACAATTTTCTTTTCAAAGCGATTTAAATCATTATCATGCCCTATCATAATTAATATATCGCCGAATTCTATGTTCATACCTGGATCTGGTGATACAATAATTTCTTTTCCTCGTTTAATCGCGATAATATTAATGCCAAATTGACGACGAATATCTAGATCAATAATAGATTGTCCCGTCATCTTCTCACTCGCTTTCAATTCAACTAATGAATGTTCATCCGCTAACTCAAGATAATCTAATACACTTGCACTTGCTACATTATGCGCGATACGGCGTCCCATATCTCTTTCTGGGTGCACTACTGTATCTGCCCCAATTTTATTTAATATTTTAGCATGATAATCATTTTGAGCTTTAGCCGTAACTTTTTTAACCCCTAACTCTTTTAAAATTAAGGTAGTCAACGTACTCGATTGAATATTTTCTCCTATTGCCACTATAACATGATCAAAGTTACGTATACCTAAACTTTTCATTACCGCTTCATCTGTAGTGTCAGCCACTACAGCATGTGTAGCAATATCACTATACTCATTTACTCTTGCTTCATCTCTATCAATTGCCATAACATCCATATCAAGCGCATTAAGTTCTCTTACGATACTACCACCGAAACGCCCTAGACCTATAACAACATATTCTTTCTCCATAGCGTAGATACTCCTATCTTCTATAAAAAATAGGAGCTGAGAAAGCCTACTCTATGTCTTGAAAAATAAATACGCGCATTTCAAAACATAAATTAAACTTATCTCAGCCCCTTCTTTAATGTAATTATTTCTTGCCTTCGACATATGATTTATCGAATACAAATAATCTCAATAATAATATTAACGATGGAACTAATAAAAGTAAACCTAAAATAAACACGATCACAAGCGCTAAGCCCATTGATGAATTGACGCCAGAATCCGTAATTTTAATATATGGATATAAAATATAAGGTAACTTACTCATTCCGTATCCATAAAAAGCAAAAGCCATTTGTAAAATAACCATAATAAACGCTAAACCATGATGTTTTTTCATTAAATTTAATACACCAGCGATTAGGAAAAAGACAAAACTAATGGCAAACATCCACCAATAATTCGTCACTGCGTTATAAAAATGATTGGAGTTTTGAATTCTTAATGATAGGAATACAAATAATGAAATAATAATCATCGGAGGTCCCCAAAACATAAACCATTGACGCATAAACGAGTATGCTACTTCATCTTTTGCTTTAGCTGCGTAATACGTTAAGAAACCAGATGAAATATATAATACACTGATAATTGCTAAAAATACCACTGACCATGCGAATGGACTTAATAACAACTGAATCCAATCCAAATCAAGATGTGACCCTCTTTGGTTAATATAACCACCTTCAGATATAGTTAGTACGGTTGCTAATGAAGCTGGAATTAAAAGCCCACTAATCCCATATAAAAAGATCCATGGTAATTTAGTATCTTGTCCATAGTGTTCAAAGGCATAAAAGCTACCTCTAATTGAAAGAAGGACTAAGGCAATTGAGCCAGGCACTAAAAGTACTGTACCTAAATATAACGCTGATTCTGGAAAGAACCCTACAAATCCAACAAAGAAGAAGACAAAGAATACATTTGTAACTTCCCAAACTGGATTAAGATAACGTTCAACAAGATGGTTAATCTTTTTTTCTTCTCCAGTTAATTTTGTATGCAATGTGAAAAAGCCGGCGCCAAAGTCAATTGAAGCGACAATAATATAGAAAAATAAGAATGTCCATAATACAACAATACCAATACTAGTATAATCCATTATGCTTGACCTCCTTTTTCAATTACTTTATCTACATCATCTTGGGCTGGCTTATTTTTAAACATACGCAATAATACATAAGCAGAAGTAAATAACAGAACTAAATATAATAAACCAAACATAATAGTCACTAATGTAATCCCACCAGCTTGTGTTGCTGCTTGACTTACACGCATATAACCTCGAACTATCCATGGTTGTCTACCCATTTCCGTTAAAAACCAACCAAATTCAATAGCTAATAATGAAGCTGGCCCTGTCAGTAATACTGCATATAATAAGCCTTTACTCATTGTAAATTTACGTAATTTTTTAATGATTAATGTAAGTATAAATAGACCTGAAACGATAAAGCAGAATATACCCATTGCAACCATTAAATCAAAGAAGTAATGGACGATGAGTGGAGGTAAATCATTTTTAGGAAAATCATTTAACCCTTTTACCTTAGTATTAACATTGTTATCGGCTAAAAAGCTTAACATACCGGGGATTTTAATAGCGCCTTCGACTTCTTGTGTTTTATCATTTAAAACTCCAAAAAATACTAAATCAGCTTTTGATTGTGTGTCAAAATGCCATTCATAAGCTGCTAATTTCTCAGGTTGAACTTTATGAAGAAATTTCGCTGACATATCTCCAGCAAGCATTGCAAGTAAAGTATTTATAAAACCAGCGACCATCGTCATTTTTAATGCTTTTTTATGATATTCTGTATCTTTACTAAACTTGTTTTTCAATAATTTGAAAGCTGCAATCGCGGCTAAAAGAAATGCCATTGTCATACCAGCAGTGGCTACAACATGAAATGCTCTAACTAAAAATGATGCGTTAAACATTGCTTCAAATGGTTGTACATTAACCATTTTGCCATGTTTCATTTCGAAACCAGCTGGTGTATTCATAAATGAGTTAACTGACGTGATAAAGAAAGCGGAGAATGAGCCACCTATTATAACCGGAATACTTATAAGAAAATGTATCCATTGATTTTTGAAACGATTCCACGTGTATAGATAAATACTTAAGAAAATTGCTTCAAAGAAGAACGCAAATGTTTCCATGAAAAGTGGTAAAGCTATAATATGTCCACCCATTTTCATAAAAGTTGGCCAAATCAATGAAAGTTGCAAACCGATAATTGTACCTGTAACAACCCCTACTGCTACGGTTATCGTATAACCTTTCGACCAACGTTGTGCTAATGCTATATATTTAGGATCTTTATTCTTAATCCCTAAAAATTCTGCGATGGCAAACATCAGCGGCATACCTACACCAATGGTAGCAAAGATGATATGTACCGCTAATGTCATACCCGTTAGAAACCGACTAATTTCAACAGAATCCATATATTGATCACCTTTTCTTTATATTTAGAATTATATTTTTAAAAACAATCGATTTAAATTATATTACTTTCTTTTTTCTAACTAAATTGTTTTGCTTAATCTTCATAAATTTTTAACAATGTATTTCACATAATTTTCACAGTTTGCAATTATGAATAATATTTTATATAGTAATTTCAGTTAAAATAATTGACAAAAGGAGTGTTTATTAATGTCTTCAATTACTATTTATACTCAAAATGATTGTCCGCCCTGCACATTTGTTAAAAATTATTTAAGTGAACATCATGTGAATTACGAAGAAAAAAATATTGCTAAAGATAAATACCGACAAGAAATGATGAACTATGATGCATTTGCCACGCCATTTATACTTTTAAATAATGAACCTATGTACAGTGTTGATATGGAAAAAATTAACAAAGCTTTTAATATTGAGAATTAATTAGATAAAAATAATTTAAAAAACGTCTAACATCACCTCTATAAAGTTAAGTCTTGATGTACGACGTTTATAACAAAAAAGCACCTTTGTCTAATGTCAAATTAAACAAAGGTGCCATATTTATAATTATTTAGAGATATTATTTACTAAATCTTTGACTTCATCTTGTGTCGCACAATTAATTGCGCGATGCGCTAATTCTGCCATTTCATTTTTACTTAGACCATTAATTTGTCTTCTAGCTTTTAAAATAGATGTTGCACTCATAGAGAATTCATCTAATCCTAAACCTAATAATAATGGAATAGCTGTTTCGTCTCCAGCCATTTCACCACACATACCAGTCCATTTACCTTCTTTATGAGAAGCTTCAATAACTTGTTTAACCAAGCGTAATATCGCTGGATTATATGGTTGGTATAAGTAAGAAACACGTTCTGACATACGGTCAGCTGCCATAGTATATTGAATTAAATCATTCGTACCAATGCTGAAGAAATCAACTTCTTTAGCGAATACGTCTGCTAAAGCAGCAGTTGATGGAATTTCAACCATGATACCTAATTCAATTTCATCTGACACTTCGTGACCATCGTTTTTAAGGTTTTCTTTTTCTTCTAAAAGAATCGCTTTTGCATCGCGGAATTCATTAATAGTTGCTACCATTGGGAACATAATATTTAATTTACCGTATGCAGATGCACGTAATAATGCACGTAATTGCGTTCTGAAAATATCTTGTTGATCTAAACATAAACGTATTGCACGATATCCTAAGAATGGATTCATTTCTTTAGGTAAATTCAAGTAAGGTAATTCTTTATCCCCACCGATATCTAAAGTACGTACAACTACGCGTTTATCTTTCATCGTTTCAAGCACTTTTTTATAGGCTTCAAATTGCTCATCTTCAGTTGGCATTTGATCTCTACCCATATAAAGGAATTCCGTTCTATATAAACCAATACCTTCAGCGCCATTTTCCATTACGCCATATAAATCGTCAGGCGTACCGATATTTGCAGCTAATTCAGCATGTTCACCGTCAATAGTGACAGTTTCTGCATCACGTAATTTTTGTAATTCTTTCTTATCTTCAAAGAAACGTTCACGTTTGTTTTGATAAGCAATTAATTCATCTTCAGTAGGATCAACGATTACGTCACCAGTTGTACCGTCAACAATAATCATGTCACCTTGTTTAACTTCTTTCGTAATTGATTTAGTTCCTACTACCGCAGCAATTTCTAATGAACGACTCATAATTGCTGAGTGACTAGTACGTCCACCAATATTAGTAACGAAGCCTTGAACAAATTCTTTGTTTAATTGTGCAGTGTCAGAAGGTGTTAAATCATTTCCGACGATAACTACACTTTCATCAATCATACTTGGGTTAGGTAAATCAACACCTAAAAGATGTGCTAACACACGTTTAGAAACGTCTCTAATATCTGCAGCACGCTCTCTCATGTATTCATTATCCATTGATTCAAAGATTGTAATAAATTGCGTAGTGACTTCATGTAATGCTTCTGGAGCACTTGCTTTTTCATTCGCAATTTTATCTTCGATTGGTTGAATTAACTCAGGATCATCAAGTACTAATAAATGTGCATCAAAGATAGCAGCTTTATCAGGACCTAATTGTTTTTCAGCGTTATTTCTGATTTTAGTTAACTCAATTTTAGAAGCTTCTAACGCATTTCTAAATTTTTTAATTTCAGCATCAGTATCAGTGACTTTTTCATTAGTAAATGATAAATCTGGCTCTACTAATAAATATGCTTTAGCAATTGCGACGCCATCAGACGCAGCAATACCTTTAATTAAGTTAGACATAATTACTCAGTTAAACCTTCTTTAGATAAGACATCACTGATAGCTTGAATTGCGTCTTGTTCATCGCTTCCGTCAGCATAGATAGTGATTTCAGCATCTTTACCTACGCCTAAACTCATAACACCCATGATAGATTTTAAGTTGACTTTTTTACCGTTGTATTCTAATTGAATATCTGAATCAAATTTTGATGCAGTTTGAACTAACATAGTTGCAGGACGTGCATGAATACCAGTTTCATCGATAATTACATAAGATTTTTGTTCCATAATCTATTTCTCCTTCGCAAAGTTAGAATATTCAAATTAATCATAATCTAACATAAATTTATAAGATAACACTACCAAAATATAATAGCAAATTCAATTCTTATATGATTGAAATACTATTATAATGGCAAATGATATGACTAAACAAGCAATTTAGATTGTTAATAAACACTCTTAAACCATTATTTATACTTTCCTTGTTCAAAATTGATGTTACTACTCAAGTGCAATTAATCTATTGCTCATTATTAATTGGTTAATAAATTTAATCAATATTATATCCGTTATCCTATTAACACTTTATAATAATTATACTACAACATTTTCAATTTAAATAATGTCATATAAAACTTTTTCACATTTTTCTATGTGGTCGCGCCCTAGTTTATTCATAAAATAATAGCTAATCGAAGCTGACACAGCTTGTCCTACCACTGGGAACCATTTAGTTTGTTTGGCAGCAGCACGTTTTGCCATATCTCTTACTACAACTTTCAATACAGCACTTGATACTTTTTTACCTACAAATGAACTTCCTTGTATTGCCGCTGCAGCTAATACGCGTTCTCTGACATCATCACCTAGATTATTCACTTGTTTGTGATCTAGACCGTAAATTTTATTAACATCTTCGATGATATCTCTCATTAATTTGATATCTACACCAAAGTCTAGTCCTGGAATAGGAACGACACTCATTCCAGAAGATAAAAGAGATTTCTTTTTAACAAGAGCTTCCGCTCTCACTCTACGCTCTTCAATTTCTTCTTTTGTAGTAGGTAAAGCGCTTTTTTCTTTAATTTCTTCCATATTTAATACTTTGTTACCTACTTTATTTGTCATATTATTTGTAAATCTATTCATAATTCCCATACTACGACACCCTTTCGTATTGATTCTTTTTCATTCATTAAACCATTATACCCACTTTTATTTGTGTTAATGCTTAATATTTAAGAATACTGCTTTCAAGTATTTAGAAGGTTTATAATGAGGATGTGTTTTAAAATCTTTTGGTAAGCCCATGACTTCTTCTATTTCATATTCAACGTCAGCTGATTCTAATGTCTTTTTAATCACATTCTTAAATGATTTTAATGGAAAGACGCTTGAGTTTGTACATAATAACATTGATCCATTAGGTTCTAAAATATCTAACGCCCCGTTAATCAAATCATCGTAATTTTTTTGAACTGAAAAAGTTTTCTTCTTATTACGTGCAAAACTTGGAGGATCAATGACAATAGTATCGTATTGTTTACCGTGGCGGGCTGCATAATTATAAAAATCGAATGTATCCATTACATATATATACTGACTTTTAGGATCAATACCGTTAAGTCCAAAGTTCTCTTCAGTTAGAGCCCGCGAACGATTTGCTAAATCGACACTAGTAGTCATTTCCGCATTTTGAGCCGCTATGACTGAAAAAGCACCTGTATAACTAAATAAGTTCAGTATTGTTCTATCTTCTGAAAAGTGATCACGTAATTTTTTACGCACTTCTTTTTGGTCTAAGAAAATACCTGTCATTAAACCGTCATCTAAATCTACATTATAAAATGTAAAGTTTTCTTCGATTACAATTGGAAATTCTGGCGTTTCACCTAACACATGACCACCAGTATATTCTGTATCTTTAAAACGCATTTTTTCATAAATTGACTTAAATTCAAATACGTTTTGTATAGCTTCAACCACGTTGTAACGGAACTTATAAATCCCTCTTGAATACCACTGAATAAGTAAATGGCCATTATAGTTATCAATCGTAAGACCACCTACGCCATCACCCTCAGCATTAAATAATCTGAACGCATTTGTTCCTTCGATATGATAGTAATACTCTCTTTCTTCTAACGCTTGTTTAAACAAACTATCGAAAAACTGTGTATTAATGACTTCATTTTGGTCATAACTCAATACCCATCCTAAACCTTTATGTTGACGCCCAACATATGCAGTTGCAATGTATTGATCACTTTCTGTCATTAAATAAAATAAGTCGCCTTCCTTTAAATGGTCGTGTTGGTAAATATCTTCTTCATCTATTAACGGATACTGATTTAAATATTTTGTTTCTTTTCCTTTATTTAAAGTTGCTATTTTCATTTTCTAACGCTCCTATTTAAATCATATTTTTTGAAAATTATTCTACTTTACGTTCTTACCTATTTTAACAAAATTAAATTTCACTTTATACTATACGAAATAAAATAACTCCCCTCAAAATACTCATTTTTCAATGAATAGTTTGAAGGGAGTTAGTCTTATTTGCAATATTACATCAATTCTCTTGAATGTTAAGGTCGATCTCTTAACTGTAGAGTGAATGCAATAATTACTGCTATTAACATAATGATTAATGTCGGTGTAATAAATATTGATAAA
This sequence comes from Staphylococcus sp. NRL 16/872, assembly GCF_022815905.2. Lineage (NCBI taxonomy): Bacteria > Bacillati > Bacillota > Bacilli > Caryophanales > Staphylococcaceae > Staphylococcus > Staphylococcus sp. NRL 16/872. The sequence continues at coordinate 1,762,198 of NZ_CP119327.1, forward strand.
AGTAGACCGTGAAGCATAATGTTAATAAATTCTGTCAGTAATTTAAAGAATAAAATACTTATCATAAAGAGTTGTAAATAATAAAATTTACCTCTTAAATAATGTGTGAATGTAGTAGCAATATAAATAATGATAATAAACATTAATAATAATAATGTTACCCATTCAACAACATATTGTGTTTGTGATAATTGCCATTCACCAGATACGAATAATGAATTTCTATTGTTAAATTCAATAAGCGTAAATAAGAATAAAACAAAACCACAGAAGATTTCTACATACGCGGGTTTAATCCATTTAGGACGACGCATCCAATTAGGAATATCATCTTCCTGAATATCAAAAACTTTTTTAAATTTATTTTTAAATTTATCGCGCTTAGTTCTAATTTTTTCTAAGTCTACACTTCTTCTCGTCTTATGTGCATATTCTGATGTTTTATCTTGAAGTTGTTTAAAATGAACTTTAGATTGAGTCGATACATTTCCTTTAGTAGTTCTTGATAATTCTGGTTCTTCTTCCCCAAGTTCTTCTTTTGTTAATGGAAGTGATCTTCTTAAGAATAAGAAGTTCCATATAGATGCTTGAGCTAATAGCCACATCACTAAGAAGAAAGTATCTACACTTAAAATATCAATTGGTGCAATTTCATTTGCATCAATTTTGCCGTATAAAGAAATTTGAGTAATTAAATAAGCAATTCCATATGAAACTATAATCCAAAGATAATGATTTTTTCTATTTTCACTATAAAGTTCATCTTTATAAACAATGTACCCTGTATGAATAACAAATGGAATAACGAAAATTATTGCCCAAATTCCATATACTTGCGTCATTAATGTAATTGTAATGAGGAAATATAGAATTCCAATAACTAAAAAGAAAATTGAGATGTCGTAATCGTATTTCGTAGTTCTAAATAATGTATAACCAATCAACATTAAAAGAATACCAAATAGTATAATTATGACTGCACTTATAATAGGAAAGTTGCCTATGAATCTACTCATCACTCTAATTATTTCACTAAAGAATGCATTAAGAAAATCCCATAAATTATGTATCCTTAATTCAGCTTTATTTTTATCTTTTAATTGTTTAATTAAAGGTAAATTAATCAGGATAATGAGACCCGTGAAGAGTGAAACGATACCGATTAAATAACTGTAAATAATCTCGGTGTGTTTCTTAAGAAAAGACATACTGTTCACCTCAAAATTTATTATATATGAAGATTTAAATCTTGTCTTTAATAAAAAAATAAAATACTACTCTAGACCTATATAAGTTTAACCTACTTTTTTATGGGTAAACTATAATTGTAATAATTATTCAACAAGGAGTGTTGTATGATGACAAATGAAGATGCTAAAAAATCAGCAGCTGAAAAAGCAAAAGAAACTGAAGAAAAATTAAAAGAACAAAATGAAGAAAAAACTGATGACCTTGAACAAACAAAACAAGATGTTCAAGATACTTTAGATTAATTTAGCGTTATTACATTTTTACTATCAGTCAATTTTAATTGGCTGGTAGTTTTTATTTTCATCTAATTAATTATTAAATAAACATATTTAATAAGTTCCTTATATTTAAATGCGCCTTGACAATACTTCTTAAAAGTCATACATTTATGTTAAATTAAATATCCAACGCACTAGGGGTGTGTATACTGAGATGAGGAGTATCCTCGAACCCTTTGAACCTGATCTAGTTAAAAGCTAGCGTAGGAAAGTGTCGCTAATATAAATAATTGTTGTATATACATAAAGCATGTTATTTAAATTTACGCACAACTTTCTACGGAGGGTTGTGCGTTTTTTTAGGAGGAAATAATTATGTCAAAAGGTTTAAAGCTATCAGAAATCTTAGTAACAGTACTGATAGCAGTTGTATTTGCAATAATTTATAACTTATGGTGGTTACCATACAACTTTGCTCAAGTAGCAGGGATTCACTTAGAGCAATTAACTTATGGGGTTTGGTTTATGGCTGCTGTAGTAGCATATTTAATCATTCCTAAACCAGGTATCGCTTTAATAGCTGAGTTTGCTGCAGGTGCTGGTGAAACGATTGTAATGGGTAAATTCGATATTCCAACTATCATCTACGCAGTTTTACAAGGTTTAGCATGTGAAATTGTATTTGCTATTTTCAAATATAAATCACGTTCATTAATGGTAGCTGCTTTGGCTGGTTTAGCAACTGCATTAATCTCATTCCCAGTTGATTATTTTTATGGTTATTTAAAAGATGTAGCTGCATGGAACTTAGTATTATTTATTGTTTTCCGTGCAATCAGTGGCATTGTACTTGCAGGAATACTATCATGGTTAATTGTTAAAGCGCTTGATCAAACAGGCGTTACTAAATTATTCCGCCCTGCTTCTCAAAAAGATTACGACAACCTATAAGGGGAAATTATTGTGTTAAGAGTTAAAAATTTACGCCTAAAATACCCAAATGGTAATCGAAAAATATTCGATAACTTAAATATTGAAATTAAAGATAAACAAAAAGTGCTTTTACTAGGTCCCTCAGGATCTGGTAAAAGCACATTGCTTAATGTTTTAAGTGGTATCGTTCCTAATCTCATTGAACTTCCAATGAAGTATGATGAGTTAGAAATTGATTCCCATTCTGGAGTAATCTTTCAAGATCCAGATACACAATTTTGTATGCCTAAGGTATATGAAGAATTAGCATTTGTACTTGAAAATAAACAAGTGCCTCGTCATGAAATGGATCACCAAATTGAAGAGGCTCTTGCTTCAGTAGATTTAAAGGTTACTGAAGATACTTTCGTTAATAACTTGAGTGGCGGTATGAAACAGAAATTAGCAATTGTAGAAACCATTTTACAAGAAGCTAATACCCTTTTTTTAGATGAACCTACTGCCATGTTAGATGTAGATGCTACAGCAGATTTATGGAAAAAATTAATCCATTTGTGGGCAGATCAAACAGTGCTTATTGTAGAACACAAAGTGGAACATATTTGGGAATATGTTGACCGTGTTATTTTAATGAATTACGAAGGTGAAATTATCGCTGATAATACCCCACATTATATTCTTCAAAATTGTGAACCTTTGCTTTCAGAATATGGAGTATGGCACCCTCATGCCTGGGAACACGCCCCCAATTCAAAAGCACTATACCCAGATAAAAATGAAATATTATTAGATTATAAAAATGGGGAAATTATTCGTGGTAAAAAAGAATTGTTTACTGTAGATGACTTAAGTGTTTATCCAGGAGAATGGATTACTATTACTGGTAAAAATGGAGCCGGTAAGACTTCTTTATTAGAATCTATTCTGCAATTAATTAAATACAAAGGACACATGTTCTATCAAGATAAACAATTGAAAAAAATAAAAGATGCTGCTAAACACATGTATTTAGTTTATCAAAACCCTGAACTTCAATTTATCACTAATTCAGTGTATGACGAAATTAATATTCATTATAATCATCTAGACCGTAAAGCTGCAGAGAACGAAACGCAACAGTTATTAAAACTTTTACATTTAGACAATGTTAAAGATCAACATCCTTTTGAATTATCAATGGGCCAAAAGCGTCGTTTAAGTGTAGCAACTGCTTTAAGTTCAAAAGCTGACATCATTTTACTTGATGAACCCACGTTTGGTTTAGATAGTCATAATACATTTCAATTAATAGAGTTATTCCAAGAACGTGTGTCTAATGGTCAAACAATTATCATGGTGACACATGATCCTGAAATCATTCATCGTTATCCAACTCGCCAATTAAATGTTGAAAATGGACGACTTAAAGAGATGGTAGGTGAATGTCATGTTTGAACGCTGGAAAAAACATTATACATTCGTTGATGATGTTAATATCATCACTAAATTATTACTTGGAGTAGCTTTATTCTGCTTTGTTATTTTTGTACATAATTTTGATTATATGATCTATATAACAATATTAATGTTCATTTTTTTACTTGCATTTAATGGTACCGCATTTAAAATTACTGGTTCATTTATATTGGTGTCTTCTTTATTTGCACTATTATCTTCTTTATTTATGATTTTATACGGTGATGGTACACATATGATTTTTAAATGGGGCATTATTCAAATTAGTACTGAAAGTATCGTCAGAGGGATCCACCTATCTTTACGTACAATAACAGTTTCTATGTTTGGGGTTTTAATCGCCTTAACTTCACAAATTGTTATGATTTTTTATAGTTTGATGCAACATTTAAAAGTTAAACCTAAAATTGCTTATGCATTTATGGCTGCGATCAGAATGGTTCCTCTCATTTTCACATCATTTATTCAATTGAGACGTTCGTTAAAAATGCGTTATCAAATGATCGATGCTTCAAATTATAGAGGAATCAAACGTCTAAAACATTTATTAATTCCTATATTAAGTCAAAATATCCGTCGTGCACATCAGCTTTCTGTTGCGATGGAGTCTAAGGGCTTTAAAGATGGTCCAAGAACGTATTATTATAAAGCACCTTTTTCTTATAAAGATATTTTATTTTTATTTTGCTTTGTAGCCATTTTAATAATTGCATTTTACCTTTCACAATACTTACCTATCACTGGGATTACTGATGCTCGTGTATCAGAATATACAGCTTAAAGCAAACAATGAGGGCGTATCAGTCACAATGTGATACGCCCTCATTGTTTAATATTATTATTTCAATGCTTTATTTCCTATGTCGTGACGATAGAATAGATTATCGCTTTCTACTTTTTCCACGTTACTATAAGCTGCTTTTTGCGCTTCTTCAATTGTTGCCCCTTTTCCAACAGCTAATAAAACTCTGCCTCCTGAAGTAACGAAGGCATCATCTTCTTTACGTAAACCACTTACGAAATAATTTTCATTTAATTCGAATCCTGTTACTTTGGCACCTTTCTCATAGCTACTTGGATAGCCTTTAGATGCTAACATCACACCTACGACATAGTCATCTTGCCATTGGAAACGGATAGGTTCTTTACGGTCTAAAGCGACGATTTGAGCCATTAAATCACTTTCTAAACGACTTAATAATACTTGGGCTTCAGGATCGCCAAAACGCGCATTAAATTCTATGACTTTAGGGCCTTCAGATGTTAAAATTGCTCCAATATAAAGCAATCCAAAGTACTCATACCCTTCTGCTTTCATCGCTTTCGCAATAGGTTGAGCAATTTCTTTATCCGTACGTTTTAGAACATCTTCAGAAATATGAGGGACTGGACAATACGCGCCCATGCCACCAGTATTTGGTCCTTCATCGTTATCATAAGCACGTTTATGATCTTGGGCGATACAGTCAAATGGTACTGCATAGTCGCCGTTGATAAAGGTCATTAATGAGAATTCTTCGCCTTCTAAAAATTGCTCAAATACAACTTTGCCTTGTTCTTCTGGATATAGGGTTTTGACCGCTTCAATCGCATCTTCACGTGTTTCAGCGATAATGACGCCTTTACCAGCTGCCAAACCATCTTTTTTAGCTACAATTGGCAACTCGCATTGATTTACATAATCAAGCGCCTCAGTTTTAGAATTCACTTCTTTATAATCCGCAGTTGGAATATTGTATTTTTCCATTAATTGCTTAGCAAATAATTTTGAACCTTCTATTTGTGCTGCTTCTTTATTCGGGCCAAACACTTTAACATTCGCTTGACACAATCGATCAGATAAACCATCAATTAGCGGTTGTTCAGGACCGATAACTACCCATTCAACATTATTTTCCTTTACAAACTTTAAAATAGCTTTATGATCATTTTCAGCAATTTCAGTATGTGTTTCTGCCATATGCTCCATAGCATCATTGCCTGGAATAGCAAATAACTGTTGAATCAATGGCGATTGATGTAATTTAGAAACTAAAGCGTGTTCACGTCCACCTGCACCTATAACTAAAACATTCATCTAACTAGTCCCTCCATCCCTTTCAATATTTTATTAGTGTTTAAAGTGACGCATACCTGTCATTACCATAGTAATGCCATATTTATTAGCCATATCGATTGAATCTTGGTCTTTAATTGAACCACCAGGTTGAATAATCGCTTTTATACCATGTTTAGCTGCGAGCTCCACAGTATCATCCATTGGGAAGAATCCGTCAGAAATCAACGCAACGTTATCATTGATTTCAATTGCACGTTCTAAGGCTATTTTCGCAGAGCCTACACGATTCATTTGTCCAGCGCCGATACCTACCGTTTGTTTCGCATTACTTAAGATAACCGCATTACTTTTTACAGATGGAATCACTTTCCAACCAAGTAACATTGCTTCCCATTGAGCATCTGTTGGTTTCGTTTCAGTCATTACTTTCATATCTTCTTTAGAAACTTCATAGTTATCTTTATCTTGAACTAAGTAACCGCCTGACACTGATACAAATTCCTCTTCTCTATTATCAATTGTCATATCAATTTCTAATAAACGGATATTTTTCTTTTTAGTTAAAATGTCTAACGCTTCATCAGTAAATCTTGGTGCGATAACTACTTCTAAAAAGATAGCATGCAACGTTTCAGCGAGTTCAGCCGTTACCGTTCTGTTTATAGCAACGATGCCACCAAAGATAGATTGATTATCCGCATCATACGCATTTTTGAATGCCTCTTCAATTGAGTTGCCTATACCCACGCCACAAGGATTCATATGTTTCACTGCTACAGCTGCTGGTTCATTAAATTTCTTCACTAAAGATAATGCTGAATCAGCATCTTTAATATTGTTGTAGCTTAATGCTTTACCGTGTAATTGCTTAGCACCTGCAATGGTATGTTTGCTTGTAGATGTGCGAACAAAGCGTGCTGATTGTTGTGGATTCTCTCCATAACGTAATTGTTCGCTATCTCCCTTGAAGAAACTTACAATTGCATGGTCATACTCGTTTGTATGCGCAAATACTTTAATCATTAATTCTTTACGAAACGCTTCATCTAGGCGATCAGACTTAACTCGTTCAATCACTTCATTATAATCTGCAGGATGCACGATTGTAGTCACGTGTTTAAAGTTTTTCGCTGCCGCACGTAACATTGTTGGACCGCCAATATCTATATTTTCAATGGCATCCGCTTCAGTTACATCTGGGTTTGACACTGTTTTTTGAAAAGGATATAAGTTTACGACTACCATATCGATTAAATCAATATGTTGTTCTGATAGTTGCTCAAGATGTTCAGGTTTGTCACGGTCGGCTAAAATTCCCCCATGTACCGCTGGATGTAACGTTTTAACGCGTCCGTCCATAATTTCAGGAAATTGAGTTAAATCAGACACAGATTTTACTGGCACAGAAGCTTCTTCAAGCGCACGTTTCGTACCACCAGTTGAATATAATTCGTAATCTAAGTCGCTTAATGCTTTAGCAAATTCTACAATTCCACTTTTATTTGAAACACTTAAAATTGCTTTTTTCATGATTTACTTAACTCCTTACTTGATGACCTTAGCAATAACGCTAGGATAAAGTTCATACTCTAAATGTTTAACACGTTCTTCTAATGCTTCTTTAGTATCGTCCGGTTTAATATCACATTGTCTTTGTTCAATAATTTCTCCCGTATCCATGCCACTGTCAACATAATGGACAGTTGAGCCAGTCACATTATCACCACTATCGAACGCTTGTCCAATAGCATCTTTCCCCTTATATTTTGGCAATAATGATGGATGGATATTTAATATTTTACCTTCGTAAGCGTCTAATAAATCAGGACCTATCAATCTCATATAACCTGCAAGAATAATCCATTCTACTTCTTCATGTTTTAATAGTTGAATCAAATGTTGCTCATATGCAGATTTAGATTCAAAATTTTTAGGTTCATTGATATGTGTCGCTACTTTTAGCTTATTTGCACGATCAATACAATATGCATCGTGATGGTCTGTAAATAATGACGTAATCTCAATGTTGTTAAGTTCACCTTTGTCTACTTTTAATACGATATTTTCAAAGTTACTGCCTGAACCAGAAGCAAAGATAGCTACTTTAGTCACGCCTCTACCCCCTCTAAATAGATAGGCGTATCTTTATCTGTAATAATTTCACCAATTTCATATGCTGAAATGCCTTCATTATTTAATATTTCAATCGCTTTTTTAGCTTCTTCTTTATCCACAATAACCGTATAACCTATTCCCATATTAAATACGTTATACATTTCTTGAGTTTCAATTTGAGCCTGTTGTTGTAACCATTCAAATACTTTAGGCGTTGGGAATGATTGAGTATCAATCTTCGCTGCTAAGCCTTTAGGTAAGCCACGTGGGATGTTTTCGTAAAAACCGCCACCTGTGATATGATTCATGCCTTTTATTTGGACAGCCTTTTTCAGAGCAAGAATAGGCTTAACATATAACTGTGTGGGCGCTAAGAACGTATCTAGATACGTACGTCCATCGAATTCATCATTTAAATTAATACCTGATTCTTTAATTAATTTACGGACTAAACTATAACCGTTTGAATGAATACCGTTTGAGGCAAGACCAATGATAGCTTGACCTTCTTGAATCGCTGAGCCATCAATGTAGTCTTCTTTCTCAACTGCACCTACCGCAAAACCTGCAAGATCATATTCACCCTCATGGTACATTTCGCCCATTTCTGCAGTTTCACCACCGATTAAAGCGGTATTAGTTTCTTCACAACCGTCACTTACGCCTTTAACGATTTGTTCAATCACTTCTGGCACCACTTTATTTGTAGCAATATAATCTAAGAAATAAAGTGGTTCAGCACCTGTAGTTAAAATGTCATTCACGCACATTGCTACGGCATCGATGCCAATGGTATCGTGTTTGTCATTATCAATTGCTAGCTTTAATTTAGTGCCTACACCATCCGTGCCAGAGACGAGAACGGGTGCTTTCATATTTAATTGTGATAAGTCGAATGTTGCACCAAATCCTCCTAGACCGCCAAACACTTCTTTACGCATCGTACGTTGGACGTGACTCGACATTCTTTCAACTGCTTCATAACCTGCGTGAATATCAACACCTGATTGTTCATAAGCTTTAGACATGGATATTACCCTCTCTATCAAAGTAGTGTTTATGATTGTTAATATAATCCTTTTGACGTTGACTCAAGTTTTTATAATAATTCTCTTCGTAATCGAAAAGACCTGCCGGATAGTCGCCCGTGAAGCTTTCTACACATAAGCCGTGATATGGCGCATCGTAATCTAAACCAATCGATTCAATTAACCCCTCAACGCTTAAATATGCTAATGAATCTGCGCCAATATATTCACAAATTTCTTCTGGTGATTTACTAGCTGAAATCAATTCAGCCGTTGTTGAGACATCAATACCATAGAAACTTGGGAACATAAATTCTGGAGAGGCTATACGTACGTGAACTTCTTTTGCACCTGAATCTTTCAACATTCTCACAATGCGTTTACTTGTCGTTCCTCGCACAATAGAATCATCAACCAAGACAATACTTTTTCCTTCAACAATATCTTTAACAGCAGATAATTTTACGCGAACACCTTGCTCTCTTAATTCTTGAGTGGGTTGAATAAATGTACGTGCCACATATTGGTTTTTTACTAAGCCCATTTCATATGGCAAGTTGCTTTCTTCAGCATACCCACTTGCGGCTGATAGTGATGAATTAGGTACACCAATGACCATATCAGCATTAGCTGGACTTTCTTGAGCTAATTTTTTACCAGACGCTTTACGTACAGCGTGAACATTTTTCCCAGCAATCGTAGAATCCGGACGTGCAAAGTAGATGTATTCCATCGCTGAAATTGCAGTATTCGTATGACTTGTATAAGATTTTACTTCAATACCATCTTTGTTAATTACGACGTATTCACCGGCGTGAATATCTTGAACAAATTCAGCACCTAATACATCAATCGCACATGTTTCACTTGCTAAAATATATGTTCCATCTTGCATTTTACCGACTACAAGCGGACGGATGGCATTAGGATCAACTGCCCCATATAGTGCGTCTTTAGTTAAAATCGCAAAAGTGAAACCACCTTTAATTTGACGTAAACTTTCTTTTAAAGCTTCTTCAAAAGTTGGTGCTTTACTACGACGAATTAAATGCATGATCACTTCAGTATCAGATGATGAATGGAAAATAGCCCCATGTTTTTCTAAATACTGACGAAGCGCTTGCGCGTTAATTAAGTTACCATTGTGACAAATCGCTACGCTCATATCGTAGAAGTGGTAAAGGAATGGCTGAATATTTTCAATACCTTTATTACCAGAAGTAGCATAGCGCACATGACCAATAGCGTTATGTCCTTCTTTAAGATTCTTCATTTGAGGCGCTTTAATCGCTTCAGTTAATAAACCTAAACCACGTTCGCCTTTTAATGTTTCACCATCTGAAACAACAATACCTGCACCTTCTTGACCACGATGTTGTAAACTATGAAGTCCCATATAAGTTAATTGGGCTGCTTCAGAATGATTCCATATTCCGAATACTCCACACTCTTCGTTTAATCCACTGTAGTTAAACATTTTTCGATGGCTCCTTCCCAATTTTCTTTGATATCTGAGACTTTTTCTACAATAGTAGTTTGAGCATTTGAAACATTAAATTCATCTACATCTGTTAATTCACCGATTTCAACAGCATTGTCGATATCCAGTGTTTGACCTTCTTTTACTGCAATCACGTAGCGACCTTGTGTTTCACTAAATAACTGCGCATCTGTAAGATCTACATGAGCCGATAAACCAAGACTATGATAAGCACTAATACGTGCTAACGTAATTAATAAACCGCCTTTACCAACTGTTTGTACATGAGAAGCGACACCATTTCTAATTGCTGTTTTAACCGCTTCTCCTTTTGCCACTTCATCACTTAAATCGATAGCTTCAAATTCGTGATTAACTTTGCCGTATAATAACTTTTCAATTTGACTGCCGCCGAAATCGTCTTTAGTTTCTCCAACAAGATATAATTTGTGTCCAGCTTTAGGATGGAAGTCGTTTAAATAATCAATATCTTCAATTAGACCTACCATACCTACTACAGGCGTTGGGAAAATAGATGTACCACGTGTTTCGTTATATAATGAAACGTTACCAGAAACGACAGGTGTTTTTAGCACTTCACATGCTTCTGCCATCCCTTTAGTAGAATCAATTAATTGTTGGTAGATTTCTTTCTTTTCAGGTGAACCATAGTTTAAGCAATCTGTTATAGCTAATGGTGTTGCCCCAACAGCGATTAAGTTACGATATGCTTCTGCTACAACCATTTTTCCACCTTCATAAGGTTGGTTAAAGACATATCTTGCTTCACCATCAATTGTAGAAGCAACAGCTTTATTTGTGCCTTCTACACGTACAACTGAAGATTGTAAGCCTGGTTTAATAATTGTATTCGCACCAACTTGTTGATCATATTGTTCGTATAGATAATGTTTTGAAGCGATTGTTGGGTGCGTTAATAGTTTTTCAAATACATCTTGAGCATCGATAGCACTATAATCATTTTTAGATGTATTATATTCTTTTTCTTCACCTTCTAAAATGTAAACAGGCGCTTCATCAGCTAACGATTGAACCGGAATATCTGCATAGACCTCATCTTCGTATTTAAGAACGAAGCGGTCAGTGTTTGTTACTTCACCAATGATTGCGCTATCAAGTTCATGTTTATCGAATAAGTCTAGGAATTTTTGTTCTGTGCCTTTTTCAACTACTAATAACATTCTCTCTTGCGTTTCTGAAAGCATCATTTCATACGGTGAAATACCAGGTTCGCGAGTTGGCACTTTATCCAAGTGTAATTCCAAACCGCTTCCGCCTTTCGCTGCCATTTCAGATGAAGAAGACGTTAAACCAGCAGCACCCATATCTTGAATACCGACTAATTCGTCAAATGTAATAGCTTCTAATGTCGCTTCCATTAACTTTTTACCAACAAATGGATCACCAATTTGGACTGATGGACGTTTACTTTCACTTTCTTCAGTTAACTCTTCTGATGCAAAAGTAGCCCCGTGAATACCGTCACGTCCTGTTTTCAAACCTACATAAATGACTGAGTTACCTTCACCTTTAGCAGTCCCTTTTTGAACCATGTCGTGGTCAATGACACCTACACACATAGCGTTAACTAATGGGTTACCATCGTAACGATCGTCAAACTCAATTTCACCAGCAGTTGTTGGAATACCAATACAATTACCATAACCACCGATACCACGAACCACACCTTTAAGTAAGCGTTGATTTTGTTTTACTGATAGTTCACCAAAACGTAAGCTATTTAATAAATTAATTGGTCTAGCGCCGATAGAAACGATGTCTCTAATAATACCGCCTACACCAGTTGCTGCGCCTTGATACGGTTCAATTGCAGAAGGATGGTTATGAGATTCTACTTTAAATACAACAGCTTGATTATCACCAATATCAACTACCCCAGCGCCTTCACCTGGTCCCATTAATACATGTTCACCAGTTGTTGGGAATTGCTTTAAGAATGGCTTAGAGTGTTTGTAAGAACAATGTTCACTCCACATTACAGAGAAGATACCGACTTCAGTAAAGTTAGGTTCTCTGCCCAAAATTTCACACACTTTATCATATTCTGCATCACTTAAACCCATGTCTTGATAGACTTTTTCAAGTTTAATTTCTTCAATACTTGGTTCGATAAACTTAGACATTTTGTTCCCTCCAACTATTAACCATTGCTTCGAATAATTTCACACCGCTATCAGTGCCAAGAATTGTTTCAAGTGCTCGTTCTGGATGTGGCATCATTCCACATACATTACCTCGCTTATTAACAATACCCGCAATATGCTCATGAGAGCCGTTTGGATTATCTTCATAAGTTAAGATAATTTGATTATTTTCAACTAATTCTTCATACATTTCATCTGTACAATAATAATGACCTTCACCATGTGCTACTGGATAAACTACAATTTCATTTTCACCATAAAGATTAGTGAATGAAGTTTGATTATTAGCAATTTTCAGTTTTTCATTTCTGCTAATAAATAAATGAGAATCATTATGTAGTAATGCGCCAGGTAATAGACCTATTTCCGTTAAAATTTGGAATCCATTGCAAACACCTAATACAGGTTTACCTTCTTCAGCGAAACGTTTCACTTCATCAATAATCGGCGCTACGCTTGCCATTGCACCTGAACGAAGATAGTCACCGAAAGAGAAACCACCTGGAATGAGTACCCCATCAAAACCTTCTAATGATGTTTCTCGATAGTCAACATATTCTGCTTCAGCGCCTGACTTAATTGCTGCATTGTACATGTCTCTATCACAATTTGAACCTGGAAATACGAGAACTGCAAACTTCATCTTATGCATTCTCCTTTTCATCTACAATTTTGTAGCTATATTCTTCAATAACTGTATTCGCAAATAATTTTTCACTTAACGTTGTGATAATATTATCCACCGCTTCATCTGTAGCTTCATCAACAGTCATATATAATACTTTACCTACACGAATGTCATTTACTTGTTTATACCCTAAATCATGTACTGCTCGATTTAAGGCTTGTCCTTGCGTATCTAATACCTGTGGTTGTAGTGTGATGTGAAGTTCAATCGTTTTCATTATTTAAGTTCCTCCAATTTATTTAAAAATGTTTGGTATGTGTCAATAAGTGAACCAGTGTCATTTCTGTAAACGTCTTTATCAAAGTTAGTATCTGAATCTTTATCCCAAATACGGCAAGTATCAGGAGAAATTTCATCAGCTAATAAAATCTTGCCATCTTGTGTTCTGCCAAATTCAACTTTAAAATCTACCAAACGTAAATTCATTTCATCCATCAGTTGAATTAGCACACGATTGATATCTTTTGCCATCGTTTTTAATGTTTCTATTTCTTCATCATTAGCAATATTAAGAAGTTTAACGTGATCATCTGTAATAAGTGGATCATTTAAATCATCATTTTTGTAAAAAAATTCTACCAATGGTGCTTCAAATTGATGCCCCTTTTCAAAACCTAAACGTTTTGTAATAGAACCAGTTGCGATATTACGAACCACTACTTCTAGTGGAATAATTTTGACTTCTTTGACTAATTGTTCTGTCTCGGATAGTTGTTTAATAAAATGACTCTTAATTCCTTTTTGATTTAAATAATCAAAGATAATTGAAGTAATTTTATTATTTAAACGCCCTTTACCTTCCATAGTGTCTTTTTTCGCGCCATTTCCAGCTGTAACTTCGTCTTTATATTCCACTCTTAATTGATGCGGTGTGTCAGTAGAAAAAATTCTTTTTGCTTTACCTTCATATAATAGAGACATGAATTATTCTCTCCCTTCAAATTCCTTGAGCATTTTAGCTTCTGTATCATCAATATCATCAGTCAAAATAGTCATATGGCCCATTTTACGGTCAGGTTTACGTTCAGATTTGCCATAAATATGAATATGCCATTCAGGATGGTCACTAAATTTATCCTCTAGCAAGTCTAAATCGCGACCTAGCAAATTCATCATGACGGCAGGTTTCAATATTTCAACTGAGTTTGGAAGTGTTTGTCCTGTAACTGCTAAGATATGTGTATCAAATTGTGAATAATCACAAGCTTCGATTGAATAATGTCCGGAATTATGAGGACGTGGTGCAATTTCATTTACAAATAAGTGATTATCTTTATCTATAAAGAATTCAACCGTAAATGTTCCAACGAAATGTATTGCTTCAATAATTTTATTTACTTCATCTCTTGCTTCTTGTTCTTTATCGCTTCTCGCTGGCACGATAGTTTTAAATAGTATTTGATTGCGGTGTTCGTTTTCTTGTAATGGGAAATAAGTGATTTGCTTTTGATTACCAATGGTTACTGTTAAAGAAACTTCAAGTGCTAAATCTAAATATTGTTCCGCTACACATTCTTGATTAGAAATAAGTGCTTTAGCTTCTTCAATATTTGTTTCATCTTTAACTAGTATTTGTCCTTTACCATCATAACCACCAAAGCGTGTTTTCAGAATGAAAGGATAGCCTAATTCATTTATAGCCGTTTGGAGGTCATCATTACTTTGAACAGACAAGAATGGAACAATTTTAGAACCAGCTTGCTCTAATGTTTGTTTTTCAGTTAATCTGTCTTGTAATAATTGAATGGCTTGATAACCTTGAGGAATATTAAATTGTTTAGTTAGGTGTTGAAGTTGGTCGGCCGAAATATTTTCAAATTCATAAGTAATCACGTCAGTTTTTCGACCTAACTCTTGTAATGCTTGTTCATCATCATAAGCGGCATTAATAAATTCATGCGCCACTGGTCTACATGGACTATCGGCATTAGGATCTAAACATACGACTTTAAATCCCATCTTTTGAGCAGATTGTGCCATCATTTTGCCCAGCTGTCCTCCGCCGATAATACCAATCGTGTCACCAAACTTTAATTTATTGAAGTTCATTTTGCATCTCACCTACTTTATCTACAAGTGATTGTTCATAATTTTCTAAATTTTTACGAACACTTTCATTACCAATACTTAAAATTCTCGCCGCTAAAATTCCGGCATTCTTTGCACCAGCTGTACCAATGGCTGTAGTTGCAACAGGAATACCACCAGGCATTTGTACTATTGATAATAATGAATCTAAACCTTTTAAACTTTTAGACTCGATAGGAACTCCAATAACCGGTAATGTCGTCATCGATGCTACCATCCCAGGTAAATGTGCTGCTCCGCCTGCACCAGCGATGATAATGTCATAACCATCTGTTCTCGCTTGACTTGCAAAATCGAACATTAACTTTGGCGTACGATGTGCAGATACTACTTTTTTATCGTACGGAATTTCAAATTTCTCTAACATTGCGCAACTTTCTTGCATAATCTTCCAGTCTGAGGAACTACCCATAATGACTGCTACTTTCACTTTGTACACCCTTTCAAAAGTTTGAAATTTAGATACGATTAGTTGTATATTACAGATATAGCATAACAATCATTACATGCTTTTTCAATTAAAAATCGAACTTTATCGATAATTTTTAATTTAATTTACGTCTTTTGCCAAAAATTTGACGTAACTAGAGCTTGAAAGTTAAGCTATAATTATGAGTTAAACAAACAAGGAGGAATTTTTTGTGGTTGCAAAAATTTTAGATGGGAAACAAATTTCTAAGGACTACAGACAGGGATTACAAGATCAAGTAGAAGCTTTAAAAGAAAAAGGCTATACTCCTAAATTATCTGTTATCTTAGTGGGAAACGATGGCGCTAGTCAAAGTTACGTTAATTCTAAAAAGAAAGCTGCTGAAAAAATTGGCATGATTTCTGAAATTGTTCATTTAGACGAAGATACTTCAGAGGAAGATGTATTAAAAGAATTAGATCGTTTAAACAATGATGATTCAGTAAGTGGTATCTTAGTTCAAGTTCCACTTCCTAAACAAGTAAGTGAACAAAAAATCTTAGAATCAATTAATCCTGATAAAGACGTTGATGGCTTCCATCCTTCAAATATCGGTAAACTATACATTGACGAGCAAACATTTGTACCTTGTACACCTCTAGGTATTATGGAAATCTTAAAACATGCTGATATCGATTTAGAAGGTAAAAATGCCGTTGTTATTGGTCGTAGCCACATTGTTGGTCAACCAGTTTCTAAATTATTATTACAAGCTAATGCGACTGTAACTATTTTACATTCACGTACTAAAGATATGCAAAGTCATTTAAAAGATGCTGATGTTATCGTAAGTGCAGTTGGTAAACCTGGTCTTGTAACTAAAGATGACGTCAAAGAAGGCGCTATTATTGTCGATGTAGGTAATACACCAGATGAAAACGGTAAATTAAAAGGTGACGTTGAATTTGACGAAGTTAAAGAAGTAGCTGGCGCAATTACTCCTGTTCCAGGTGGCGTTGGTCCTTTAACAATCACTATGGTACTAAACAATACTTTATTAGCTGAAAAAATGCGTCGTGGCATTGAATAATTCTATCGATTGTAAATGTAATTGATTATTAAAAAAAGGGATCATAAGCGAATTTGTATCGCTTATGATCCCTTTAATATTTGGTTTAGTTATTAAACAGCCACACTTAATTTAGGTACAAATGTTTCGAAGTGGATACGGCTTTGGTCAATATTCATTTCTTTCAATAATTCAATAACTGATTGAAGAAATTGAGTGCCACCACATACGTATACTTCTGTTTCGCTACTAATAAATTTATCTAAATATTCTTTAGTTAAATATCCATTTGACGCTCTGTCATATAATTCATAATTAACTGTTTCTGCTTTTTCACTAATATCTTTTAATAGTGAAGTAAACGGTGTATCATTTACATCTCCAGTCACTTGAATGAATTGAGCCTGGCTACCTTTATCAGCGACTTCTCTAAACATTGAAACTAATGGTGTAACACCAATTCCAGCTCCAATAAATAATTGTGGATGTTCAGTATTTTCTACCATGAAAGGTCCAACTGGCGCTGATAAATTAATGTCATCGCCCTCTTTTAATTCATCATGTAATATTGTTGATACTTCACCTTCATGATCTGTAGTAACATCTCTCTTAACTGCAAATGTTAAATGTGTTTTGTCTCCACCAACGATAGAATAATGACGTTTTGCACGATAAGGCATTTTGCTACTACTTACATCTACTGTAATGTAGTTACCAGGGATAAATCGACTTAAATCATATTCATCTGAAGTTACTGTAAATGCTTTAATATTTGATGATAGTTGTTCTATTTTTTCAATTTTGAATGGTTTAAATCCATCCCATAACATTTTACTGTAAATATCTTTTTCAACTTGAATAAATACATCAGCGATTTCTTGATATGCTTTTTTCCAAGTTTGAATAATCGGATCCTCATCATCAAGGCCTACGACTGCTTTGATTGCTTCGATTAAGTTCTCTCCTACGATATCGTAGCCTGCAGGTGGAACTTGTAAAGCACAATGTTTATAAGCGATTTCTTTAACAACCGGCAAAATATTAGCTAGATTTTCAATATTAACTGCCGCTGCCAACACACTTTGAGCTAACGCAGTTGATTGGAAACCCTTCTGCTGGTTAGTTTGGTTAAACATATTTTTTAATTCAGGATGTTGATTAAACATTCTTTTATAAAAATACGATGTTATTTCAGTACCTTTTTCTTGTAAGACAGGCACTGTTTCTTTGATAATTGCTTTTTCCTGTTCATTTAACACTAAAATCACTCCCGTAATATTTAAATTGTACTAATTACAAATTTATTGTAATACATTTTAAAAAGTTAAAGCTAATAAAAGTTAGTATTTTCACAAAATGTTCAATTTACATAAACTTAATATATATTTTTCTTTATATTATTTTAATTTTAGAAGTTATACGCTATATTAAGACTATAGTATGATGTATAATGTCAGAAAATAAAGTATAGTTTAAATAAACAAAACAACGATTTATTATTTCGGAGGTTAACGTAATGAATAAACTAATACAGTCACTTTCAGCGCTCGGAGTCTCCGCAACTCTTGTTACCCCAAATTTAAGTGCCGAAGCAACGTCTAATCATGCCCCTGAACTTAAAGGTGTCAATGATATCGTGATTGCAAAAGGTCAAAATTATAATTTGTTAAATGGAATTAGTGCTTTCGACAAAGAAGATGGTGATTTAACTCATAAAATTACAGTTGATGGTCATGTGGATACATCAAAAGTCGGAAAGTATAAAGTACAGTATCATGTCATCGATTCAGATGGAGCTAAAGAGACATCTACTAGATACATAGAAGTCAAATAAATGTCATATTTATAAAATTCAGATGAGATATAATTCTCATCTTTTTTTATGCTCAAATCCCTTGAAAACGTTGAAAATGATAACGTTTCTCAACTACAACAACTTTAGACTTAATTTTGTCATTTTTCACAGAATAGACACATAAATTTAACAAATCTTATATTCCCCGTCATTTCTATTCTCATTAGTTTTTTACTATTTATAAATATAATTTTTTTTCTATAAGTACTTGTAAATATTGCGTAATAAACTAATATTAATGATAAGCCCTACATTTGTAGTATTAGGAGGTCAAAAAAGTGTCAAAATTTAAGTCTTTGCTTCTAATGTTTGGGACGCTTGTTTTACTTAGCGGGTGTTCGAACATAGAAGTATTTAATGCAAAAGGGCCAGTAGCAAGTAGTCAGAAGTTCTTGATTATCTATTCAATCATCTTCATGCTTGTTATTGTTGCTGTTGTTCTTACTATGTTCGCTGTTTTTATTTTCAAATATAGCTACAATAAAAATAACGAATCTGGTAAGATGCACCACAATTCTTTAATTGAAACAATTTGGTTTGTGGTACCGATCATTATCGTTATCGCTTTAGCTATTCCAACAGTTAAAACGTTATACGATTATGAAAAACCACCTGAAAGTAAAGAAGATCCAGTGGTGGTTTATGCAGTAAGTGCTGGATATAAATGGTTCTTTGCTTATCCAGAACAAAAAATTGAAACAGTTAATACATTAACTATTCCAAAAAATCGTCCAGTAGTATTTAAACTTCAATCTATGGATACGATGACTAGTTTCTGGATTCCACAATTAGGTGGTCAAAAATATGCCATGACTGGCATGACAATGGATTGGACTTTAACAGCCGATCAAACAGGTACTTTCAGAGGACGTAACTCAAACTTCAATGGTGAAGGTTTTGCTCGCCAAACATTTAAAGTTCACTCTGTAGACCAAAAAGATTTCGATGCTTGGGTAAAAGATGCTAAAGGTAAGAAAACAATTAGCCAAGATGAGTTTGATAAACAAATTCTTCCAAGCACACCAAATAAAGAATTAACATTCAATGGTACGCATATGGCATTCGTTGACCCTGCAGCTGATCCAGAGTACATCTTCTATGCTTATAAACGTTATAATTACGTTCAAAAAGATCCAAACTTCGTTGCAGAAGACAAATTATATGAAGATGTTACAGATAAACCTCAGAAACCAGCTCGTAAGGTTCAAATTACAAACGCTAACTATAAGCGTCATGGTATGAAGCCAATGATTTTAGGCAACAATGATCCTTATGATAATGAATTCAAAAAAGAAGAATCTCATAACTCTGAGGAAATGGAAAAAATCAATAAAGGAGCTAAAGACGAAAATGCGTCTAAGCTTCAGCACAAAGACAATGATCATGGAGGTGAACATTAATGAATTTTCCATGGGATCAATTGCTCGTTAAAGGTAACTGGATGATTACAATGGCCCAAATTGGTGCGCCATTCTTAGTTATCGGACTTATCGCAGTAATTACTTATTTCAAATTATGGAAATATCTTTATAATGAATGGTTCACATCCGTAGACCATAAAAAAATCGGTTTAATGTACTTAATCTGTGCTGTACTTATGTTCGTCCGTGGTGGTATTGACGCGTTATTATTACGTACTCAATTAACTATTCCAGATAACAAATTCTTAGAATCTAACCACTATAACGAAATTTTCAGTACACACGGTGTAATCATGATTATCTTTATGGCTATGCCTTTCGTTTTTGGTTTATGGAACGTTGTAGTTCCTTTACAAATTGGGGCACGAGATGTGGCATTCCCAGTTATGAATAACATCAGTTTCTGGTTATTCTTTGTTGGTATGATCTTATTCAACCTTTCATTCATCATAGGTGGATCACCAGCAGCTGGTTGGACAAACTACGCGCCTTTAGCTGGCGAATTCAGTCCAGGACCTGGAGTTAACTACTATTTAATTGCGATTCAGATCTCGGGTATCGGTACTCTTATGACTGGTATCAACTTCTTTGTAACAATATTAAGATGTAAAACTCCAACTATGAAATTCATGCAAATGCCAATGTTTACTGTAACAACTTTCATTACGACTTTAATCGTAATTTTAGCGTTCCCAGTATTCACAGTTGTTCTTGCATTAATGACAGCTGACCGTATATTCGGAACTCATTTCTTTACAGTAGCAGAAGGCGGTATGCCAATGTTATGGGCAAACTTCTTCTGGGTATGGGGGCACCCTGAGGTTTATATCGTTATCTTGCCTGCATTTGGTATTTATTCAGAAATCATTCCAACATTTGCTCGTAAACGTTTATTTGGACACCAAAGCATGGTTTGGGCAACTGCTGGTATCGCATTCTTAAGTTTCTTAGTTTGGGTTCACCATTTCTTCACAATGGGTAATGGTGCTTTAATTAACTCATTCTTCTCAATTTCTACAATGTTAATCGGTGTTCCTACCGGAGTTAAGTTATTCAACTGGCTATTAACATTGTATAAAGGGCGTATTACTTTCGAGTCACCTATGCTATTCTCATTAGCCTTCATCCCTAACTTCTTATTAGGTGGTGTTACAGGTGTAATGTTAGCGATGGCATCTGCTGACTATCAATATCACAACACTTATTTCTTAGTAGCCCACTTCCATTACACATTGGTTACTGGTGTAGTATTTGCCTGCCTAGCTGGTTTAATCTTCTGGTATCCTAAGATGATGGGTTACAAATTAAATGAAAAACTTAACATCTGGTGCTTCTGGTTATTTATGATTGGATTTAACGTATGTTTCTTACCACAATTCATCCTTGGATTAGATGGTATGCCACGTCGTTTATACACTTACATGCCATCAGATGGTTGGTGGTTACTAAATGTTATTTCAACTATCGGAGCATTAATGATGGCTGTTGGCTTCCTATTCTTAGTAGCAAGTATCGTTTACAGTCATATTAAATCACCTCGCGAAGCAACTGGTGATAACTGGGATGGTTTAGGACGTACTTTAGAGTGGTCAACTGCTTCAGCAATTCCACCTAAATATAACTTCGCCGTTACTCCAGATTGGAATGACTATGATACATTTGTTGATATGAAAGAACATGGTCGTCATTTCTTAGATAACCATAATTACAAAGATATTCACATGCCAAATAATACTCATACAGGTGTCTTCATGGGTATATTCATGTTAATCGGTGGTTTCTTCTTAATCTTTGATACTGTCGTTCCTGCAATTATTTGCTTAGTGGGTATTTTAGGAACATTGGTTTACCAAAGTTTCGTGCAAGACCATGGATATCATATCCCTGCTTCTGAAGTCGCTGAGAATGAAGCTCGCTTAAGAGAAGCTCGTATTAAAGAAAGGGAGGCTGTAAGTCATGAGTCATGATACAAATACTGTTGATTCACGTACGCATGAAGGTCAATTGAATAAACTTGGCTTCTGGATTTTCCTTACAGCCGAATTCGCGTTATTCGGTACCTTATTTGCAACGTTATTAACGTTGCAACATGGTGGCGATTACGGTGGCAAAATGACAACTGAATTATTCGAGTTACCACTCGTTTTAATCATGACATTTGCCTTATTAATTAGTTCTTATACATGTGGTATCTCAATCTACTACATGCGTAAAGAGAAACAAAACTTAATGATGTTTTGGATGATTCTTACAGTACTTTTAGGTTTAGTATTCGTTGGATTCGAAATTTACGAGTTCAGCCACTATGCCTCTGAAGGTGTAACACCTAAATTAAGTTCTTACTGGTCAAGTTTCTTCATCTTGTTAGGTACTCATGGTGCCCACGTATCATTAGGTATTGGTTGGATTATTTGTTTATTAATCCAAGTTGCTACACGTGGATTAAATAAATTTAATGCTCCAAAATTATTTATCGTAAGTTTATATTGGCACTTCTTAGATGTTGTTTGGATCTTCATCTTCACTGCCGTATATATGATAGGGATGGTGTATAGCGGATGAATACAATTGTAAAACACACAGTCGGCTTTATTGCCTCAATCGTTTTAACGTTATTAGCAGTTTTCGTAACACTATACACAAATATGACATTTCAAGCTAAAACAACTATCATCTTTGGTTTTGCTTTCATTCAAGCTGCAGTTCAATTATTAATGTTCATGCACTTAACTGAAGGTAAAGATGGTCGTTTACAATCGTTCAAAGTCATCTTTGCGATTATTATTACTTTAATAACTGTTATCGGTACTTATTGGGTTATGCAAGGTGGACATTCTCACCACTTATAATTTAATAAGCACCCTACTTCAAAAACCTGCATTGAAACATTTTCGTTTCATGCAGGTTTTTTTATACATATTTTTTAAGCATTTTATCTACAGCTCCCCTTTTCTTTTATGTTTATGAATGGCTATTCTCTTTATAAGTAGTAAAATTTAAATTACGATAACTAACACTTAGGAGGTAAATGAAATGGTTTTACCAATTATAATAGATACGGACCCAGGGATAGATGATGCTGCTGCGATTAGTTTAGCACTGTGTCATCCTAACTTTGATGTGAAGATGATTTCTACTGTTAATGGTAATGTTAATATTGACAAAACAACTGCAAATGCACTGAAACTCAAAGCTTTTTTTGGAAGTAATGTTCCTGTTCACAAAGGAGCGGCAAAACCTTTAATAAATAAAATAAATAGTGCAAGTCATGTTCATGGAGAAAGTGGCATGGATGGTTTTGAATTTCCAGATATTTCTTTAGAAACGCTTTCTTCATCGCATTCAGTAGAAGCGATGCACGATATTTTAGTTAATACTAAAGAACCTATCACTCTTATTGCTTTAGGTCCACTGACTAATATCGCCCTACTTTTCAATACTTATCCTGAGAGTAAGTCCTATATTAAAGAAATTATTTTAATGGGTGGAAGTACCGGCCGTGGCAATGTGACTCCCGTTGCAGAATTTAATATTTATTGTGACCCCGAAGCTGCGCATGTAGTATTTAACAGTGGTTTACCTTTAACAATGATTGGCTTAGATTTAGCTCGTCAAGCTCTATTTACTCATGACTTTATTACTTCTTTTAAAAAAATGAATCAAACGAGTTCAATGCTATATAATATATTTCAGCATTACAGAGAAGATGATTTTGAAACGGGCTTAAAATTATATGATGTATTTACAATTTTATATTTAATGGATAGTGAGAATTATGAAGTTAAAGAAGCTGATGTACAAATTGAGTTACAAGGTAACTTAACACGTGGAGCTACAGTGGTAAATTTTAAATCTGATTATCCTAATTGTAGTGTAGTTACATCTACCTTTAATAAAAATTATGAGCAAATCTTTTTAAAGATGCTTGAAAAATGTAAATAACTATTTGTACATAAAAATAACGCTGTATTGTTAGAGTGAATAATTTATATTCATTCTAAATCAATACAGCGTTTATTAGTGTTAATAGCTATAGTATGATGTTTGATTTAATAATCTATCATAAATATGTGAAATTTTATTTTCATTTGAAACTTTATTCGCATTTGCAATGTTAGTTCCTAATACCACTATATAACGTTGATTGAAATATACTGTAAAAATTTGTCCGAAAAACACTCCGTTTATACGATCTCGTTGTTGCCCCACATAGAAGCCATATCTATACGATTCAGGATAGATAGTACTTCCCGTTTGTTGCAATAAAGGCGTAGTAATCGATTCATCAAGTATTTTGTTTTGTTGCAAGTTATGGACTAAATGTGCCATATCATACGTAGTCATGAACAAATTACCTGCGCCATAGTACTGGTCTAAAATATCTGGATGCATTGTTTTTAATTGATTGTTAATTATTTTATATCCTGTAGCCATATATTTTTGATACGGCTTTTCATTGAAGAACGCACTATTATCTAACCCATTTGGCTTAGCTAGTCCTTCATAATAATTTTCAACATATGACTTGTGAGTGACCTTTTCGATAACTTGTGCTAAAACTAAATAGTTTGCATCATTATATAAGTGCTTATGATAGAACTTATTATCTATTCCTTTACGTTGGATCATATGTACAGCACTGTCCAAACTTTTAGACTTTGGAGAGGCTTCAAATTTATATAAACCGCTTCTATGTAACATTAAATCTTTTAAGGTAATTGTCTTAGAAGTTTTAAACCATGGAAGATATTTAGTGACAGGCTCATTAATATTAATTTTATTTTGAAATTCTAATCGCTTTAACATTAACCCTGTAGTAAATTTTTGTGCTGAGCCAATTAAATACATTGTATCTGGCGTGTTTTTAATACCATTTTTAATATTACGATAGCCATAACCCTTATTTAATACTAATTTGCCACGATCTAGGATAGTAATTGAACCATTAAATTTAGTGTCTTTTAAATATGTATCAATATTTTTCATATTGATATCGTGAGCTTCCACTGTTTTTAAATGCTCAATTTTTTTTATATCTTTATCTCTATTTAGGAGATACATTTTATTATCATTTTCTTTATTATATTCGCTTTCCTTATGTCTAGCGCTCATTAGCTTCATTGAGAAAGTGATAATTAATAAAACTAGTATACATAATACTACTGTAAAAAATATTATTTTAATCTTATTCGTCTTCATCTATTGCCTCTTTATAATTAAATGGATAGCATTATAATTAAATTTAAGTTAGCCTTACCACTAATATTCATTTAATATTTTATATTATATATTATGATATAAAATAATTCATCATTAACTTATCATACTCTATTCACCAAAAAGAACATCATCCTTTAGTCTGATAAAGGGAATTATTTTATTCTTTTCAATAAATTCAACTAAATTATCGACTCATATTTTCACAAAAATTTAAGTTGTAATTTCTCCCAAAGAGTAATACAATTTATGGTTATGAGAGTTAAAGAATATTAATAATTAAGCACTTCAATCATTCTTGTAAAAATATATTATTTTAAATAGAAACTACAAACATTATAAATAAAATATATTTTATATTTATTAATTTAAGTGTTAACTATTCAAAATTAGTATAGGAGCGAAAGTTATGAACCGTTTTTTAAAATATTTTATGATGTTATTGACTTTAGTTCTTATAGTGATTCCTGTAATTTTTATTATTAATTTATATCATAGTTCTGAAGATGCTATGAAAGTTTCTTATAGTAAAGATGATGCAAAACGCGAATCAAACTTAAGAAAGAGTAAAGTTGATCCTTCAAAGGATGCTGTTTCAATTTTATTTCTAGGAATTGATGATAATGAAGGCCGTAGAAAAAATGGTCAAACTACAGAACACTCAAGAACCGATTCAATGATTCTTTCAACTTTTAGTCCTCAAAAGCACCAAATTAGATTACTAAGTATCCCCCGTGATACAATTAGTTATATTCCTAAGGTCGGCTATTATGATAAAATTACCCATGCTCACGCTTATGGTGGACCTGTAGCTGCAATGGATTCTGTCGAAGCTACATTAAATGTGCCAGTTGACTATTATGTTCGAATTAATATGGATGCATTTGTTCAAGCGGTTAATGAGCTTGGTGGCATTTATTATGATGTTCCTTATGATTTAAATGAGCCTAACACAGATGATACAGGCAGAATTAAAATAAAAAAAGGCTATCAAAAACTTAATGGTGATGAAGCTTTAGCTGTAGCAAGAACTCGTCATCATGATTCTGATCTTAAACGTGGCGAGCGCCAAATGGATTTAATTAAACTTCTTTTCCTAAAAGCAAAGGATTTAAATTCATATAATAAATTAGATGAATTAGTTCAAATTGTGGGTAAAAATGCGAAACATAATTTAACGTCTCAAGAAATTAAAAAGCTTGCTTCTATGTATTTATCAGATGACATAGATTTTAAAAAATCTCAATTAAAAGGTAAAGACGATTATTTAGACGGTATCTATTACTATAATCCAAGTGTTGATAGTATCGCTAAATATTCAAATTTATTGCGTTCGGATTTAGGACTATCTAAAATAACAGATAAGAAAGAATTTTTAGATGAACGCGTTATTAAACATTATGGTTCATTAATACCATTAACACCACTTGATCAATCTTTATTGAAAAGTAATCAAAAAGACACTACGTCAAATAAGGAATCAACTGATAATCAATCAAATAATCATTCTGGGGATACAAATCCTAATGGTGATGCTCAGAGTAATAATAATGAGGAAAATCCAACCTCTCCAAATGATAATAACTCAGAAACAACGTTTACCCCAAATCAATCAAATGAATTAGATAACAATAATCAAAATAATCAGTTATATTAAGTGAAAGGAGCACGTACAATGTCACGTAAAACGTATGAAAAAGTTGCCAATATTAATGGGATGTTCAATGTTTTAGAACAACAAATCATTCATAATAAAGATATGGCGTTATTCAGAAGTGAATTCTTCTACGTTAATCATGAGCACCGTGAAAATTATGAAGCTTTATTGGTGTATTATGATAATACTTCAGAGAATCCTGTTGTAAATGGCGCTTGTTATATTGTAGCGCTCCCAGAAATTTTTAATAAAGTAGACGTATTTGAATCAGAGTTACCATTTTCTTGGGTATACAATGAGAATGGTATTACAGAAACGATGCAAAATATAAGCATACCACTTCAATATTTAATTGCTGCAGCATTAGAGGTTACTGACGTCAACTTATTTAAACCTTCTGGCTTTACTATGGGAATGAACAACTGGAATATCGCTCAACTTAGAATTTTTTGGCAATATTGTGCCATCGTGCGTCAAGAAGCTCTTTAATTATAATCTTGTAAGATTAGGGCGGGCCGATGAAATCTATTTATTTAATATTGATTTCTGGTTCGCCCTATTTTTATATCATCTTTTAATATAGAATAACTCTATACTTACATTTATTTTACCTAGCAATTAATTCTTTAAAAGGAGAATTTAATAATGTTTGAAATTGTAAAAAATAAAGAAATGCTTTCAGCTTGTTTTGCAATTAGAAAAGAAGTATTTGTTAAGGAACAAGGAGTACCTCTCGAAAATGAACTTGATTCATTTGAAGAAGAATCCACTCACGTTCTGGGATTTGATCAAAGTCATCATCCATTTGCTTGTGCTAGGTTTCGCCCGTATGAAGAAGCTGCAAAAATAGAACGCGTGGCAATCTTAAAAGAGTATCGTAAATATGGCTATGGTCATTCTCTAATGACTGCTATAGAACGCTTTGCTAAAGCACAAGGATATCATCGACTAGTTTTAAATGCTCAAACCCAGGCTCAGGGATTTTATGAAAAATTAGATTACACACCTATAGGTGAGGTATTTTTAGAAGAAAATATCGAACATGTTAAAATGTATAAAAATATCTAATTTTTATATATTATTTTTTCTTATTACAAGTGAAGACACAAAATTCGTCCCTCTGTCGCTATTTACATTAAATATTAATGTAAAATAAATTTATTTTCAAAATTAAATGATATTTAAACTATTTATTATTTCATTCTTAGTTTTTTAGTCACCGTTAGTATAATTATTCTTTTTTAATATAAATAACAATAGATTAAAGTTAGTTTACAAAATAGTAAAATTAATTATTCACATTCAATTTATTATTATAATAGGAATGAAATAACAATAATGAGGAGTAAAAATATGAAAAAAAAATTCAACCTTAAATTACCTTCAATGATTGCAATCACCCTAGTTGGAGCTGCATTCACATCACATCAAGCTCATGCAGCTGAAAACAATCAATCGAAGTCAGACGCTAAAAATGTCATTGATAACCAACATCAATTAAATAGTGCTGAACAAGCTAAACAACAAGTAACAAGTTCAACTCAAAATATTTCTGGTGTTCAAACGTATCACAACCCATCTAAAGTTAAAGCAAATGCGTCTTCTAATGTTAATTCATATGATGCTAACTTAGATAGATTAAACAGTTCAAACAACCAATCAACTAGTCAAAATAGTAATAAAGCTGGCCCTACAAACAACATAAATACGAATAAAGAAGCAACAACTAACAACGTTTCAACTAATAAAACAACTAACGCTCAAGTTAATAAAACGACTAACGCTCGAGTTGCAAATACTGCTGAAACAAAGAATATCCAACAAGCAAACACAAATGTAAGTAGTAACAAACAAAATACCCAACAATCGAAGAATCAAGCAGTATTAAAACAACAAAAGACTCAAGCAAACCAACAAACTACAACTCATAATAATAATGTTCAACAGTCATCTATTTCTAACACAGAACAAGCAAATCAAAAACAAGCTAATGACAAATCTAACACTACTATTCAAGCACAACCTAAAGCACAAACATTAAGTGCATCAAATTTAAATAATAATAGTAGCAACAATCAAAATAGCACACAGACAACTAATGTTCAAAATGCAAAAAACAATTCAACAGTAAATGCTCAAAGTAAATCTTTAGATCAAAAAAATACACAACCTAAAACTCAAAATAATACTAATAATACAAATAAAGCAACAACTACTATTAATACGACATCACAACAAGTAAATCCTACAACTAATGCGCAAAACAATACTAATAAAAATGTGACGACTTATGCTCAACAAACAGCTCAATCATCAACTGAGAACCCTACATCTACATCTGTTGGTGGTAAAGGTGGCCCTGCTACCAATGTTCGTGCTGTTCAACGTTATGCGGCTAATTCAACACTACCAAAATATACTCCACAAGTGAGTTCATCAGTTAATAATTATATTCGTTCTAACAATTTACAAGCGCCAAAAATTGAAGAAAATTATACATCTTATTTCCCTCAATACGGCTATCGTAATGGTGTAGGTAAACCCGAAGGAATTGTTGTGCACGATACTGCCAATGATAACTCTACTATCGATGGCGAAATCAATTATATGAAGAATAACTATTATAATGCCTTTGTACATGCTTTTGTTGATGGCAATCGCATTATTGAAACTGCTCCAACTGATTATTTATCTTGGGGGGCAGGTCCACAAGGTAACAACCGTTTCATCAACGTTGAAATCGTGCATACGCATGACTATGATTCATTCGCACGTTCAATGAATAACTATGCGGATTACGCAGCTACGCAATTACAATATTATGATTTACAACCAAATAGTGCTGAGTATGATGGTCAAGGTACTGTGTGGACACATTACGCTATTAGCCGTTACTTAGGTGGTACGGACCATTCAGATCCACATGCATATTTCCAAGCGCATAACTATAGCTATGATGAATTGTATGATTTAATTAATGAGAAATATTTAATTAAAGTTGGAAAAGTTGCACCTTGGGGCACAACATCAAGTAATACTTCAAATAACAATTCAAGCTCTAATAACAATAATAGTAATAAAGGAAATAACAGTACCAACACTAGTACAAATGACAAATTAACTGTTAAAGCAACAACTGGTTTAGCTCAAATTAATACAAATAATAGTGGTGTTTACGGTACGGTTTATGATAAAACAGGGAAAACAACAGACCAAGTTCATAACACTTTAGCCGTTACAAAATCAGCACAATTAGGTTCAGATAAATATTACTTAGTATCTGATTATAATAGTGGCAAAACATATGGCTGGGTTAAACAAAATGAAACAACTTACAATACGGTCAAATCTCCAGTATCAGTTAACCAAGCATATACTATTAAATCTGGGACTACTTTATATACAGTACCTTGGGGTAATTACAATCAACAAGCAGGCACTATTTCTAAATCAAATACTGCACCATTCAAAGCAATTAAATCTCAACAAGTAGGAACAGCTACTTATTTATACGGTTCAGTTAATGGACAAAATGGCTGGGTAAGTCAATCTTATTTAAGTCCCCTAGCGACTAATAATAATACATCTAAAGTTTCAGAATTAAAAAACACCCTAGGTCAGGTTTCGGTTAATAGTAAAGGTGCATATACAACAATTTATGATAAAACAGCTAAAGCAAACCCTACACTTAACGGTAGTACGTATCGCATCACTAAAAAAGCCAATTTAAATAACCAAGACTATTACTTAATTTCTGATTATAATAGTGGTCAATTACGTGGATGGATCCCAGCATCAGATATTTCTATTAAGACTGCTACACCAAAATCAACAGCAGTGACTTCATATAAATTAAACAGTAATACGAATGTTTATACTACACCTTGGGGTGGCAATCAACAAATTAAAACAACGCTACCAATTAGCAATCAAGAATTAAGATCAATCGATGAAATCAAAGTTGGAAATGATACGTATCTACATGGTGTAGTTAATAATGTATGGGGCTGGGTTAATGCTAAGGATGTAGCAAAACCAAGTGTTAACGCTAAATTTGTTAAACCTGCTACAACGCAAACTGTCTCTGGTATGGCACAAGTGAATGCTAATAATGGTGGTATTCGTACGTCAGTTTATGATGAAAATGGTAAAAATGCAGCTAAATACGCTAATAAAACTTATAAAGTAACTAAAGAAAGAACACTTAATGATAATACGTATGTTCTATTACAAAATCCAGTCCAAAACACACCGTTAGGTTGGTTCAATGTGAAAGATTTAAACATTCAAAATTTAAGTAATGAACAAAAACTTTCTGGTACTTATACTGTAAACAAATCTAATAATGGACTTTATTCAGTAGCTTGGGGTACAACACAACAACGTTTAGACAACAAAGATTTAGCAAACCAAACGTTCAAAGTTTCAAAAGCTGCTACTATTGGTAATGCAACTTACTACTATGGTACAGTAAATGGCAAAACTGGCTGGATTGCGCAAAAAGATTTATCAGCTAAAACAGTAGTTGACGATACTGAAAACTATAATGATGAATTAATTATTGATAGTGTAAATAGTTTTTACTATGATACACCTTCTTCAGCAAAAGCTTATGCATTGAAACCGTATAATGAACAAATTTTCCAAGTGACTAAACGTAAGGTAGTTAATGGTAAAACATGGTACTACGGTAAATTAAGTAACGGCAAAAATGTATGGATTAAAGATACAGATTTAAAAAAACAACTTGTTAAAAATACAAAATCATATCAAACATTAAACCAAGCTGTAGCGACTCAACAAAATGCATATGGCGCGAAACCACAAGTGCAACGCAATGGCTATGGATGGTCAAATGCATCAGCTAGTGAAATTAAAAATGCTATGAATCCAGACACATTATCTAAAGATAATACACTCAAATACCAATTTTTACGTTTAGATCGACCACAAAACTTATCAGTAGCTAGCATGAATACGCTACTTAAAGGCAAAGGCGTTCTCGAAAATCAAGGTCAAGCATTTAGTGATGCAGCTAAATCAGCAGGTATTAATGAAATTTATTTAATTGCACATGCATTAATTGAAACAGGTAATGGTCAATCACAATTAGCCAAAGGTGCAGATGTAGTGAATAATTACGTGACTACTAAAAGCCCAAACAAATATTACAATGTATTTGGTATTGCGGCATATGATAGTGCTCCAATTTCTAATGGTATAAACTATGCTAAAAATGCAGGATGGAATTCAGTATCTAAAGCCATCATTGGCGGTGCTAAGTTCATTGGCCAAGATTATATTAAAGCTGGTCAAAATACACTTTATAAAATGCGTTGGAACCCTGATCTTCCAGGTACACACCAATACGCAACTGATATTAATTGGGCCAATCTTAATGCTCAGAACTTAAAAGCGTTTTACGATAAAATCAAAGTAGTAGGAAAATATTTCGAGATTCCAAGCTTTATTAAATAACAACTAAAATTAAAAATATAAGAGATAGCAAAATAAAAATGCTTATCTCTTATATTCCTTACTTCATAAAAAACACCCTACGTATTCGCACTTAAGAAAAGTGTAGGTACGTAGGGTTTTATTTTAAAAATATACATGACGACTATTTAATTTATTCAATAATGAGTTTAAATTTTCGATTTCTTTTTTTGATAAACATTGGCATCGTGCCTCAATTAACTCACATCTTGCAGTGTTAATCTGCTTAATTAAATCACGTGCTTCTTCTGTTAAACATAATTCTTTACAACGTAAATCTTCGTGTGATTGTTGACTTGTAATGTATCCTTTATAAACTAGTTTCTTAATCCATCGTGATACAATAGATTGTTCTCTACTAATCTTCATTGTCAAATCATATTGAGATAAACGGTCATAATTATATAAAATTCGTAATAATTCTAATTGGTCGTTAGTAATATCTGTCCGTTGTCCAAAGCGTCTATTTACTAAATTAAGATCATTATTCGTTAATGTGATAAGTTTTTCTAGTTGATTGTACATAGCTGTTCTACTCCACTTTTGTAATTGTTATTATTATAAAATTTATTCTATCATTATACAATACTATTCAACAAATTGACTAAATTTGTTGCATTATTATATTAATATATACTAAGTTATATACAGTTAACATTTAATAAAGGAGCCATCGTATGACTATAAATAAAGAAAGAGACTACTTTTTCGACAACGCACGTGCAATACTCATTTTTTTAGTCGTATTAGGTCATATGATTCAGCCTTATACTTCTGAGAGTAAATATATGTTAGCTTTGTATCTTGTGATTTATAGTTTTCATATGCCAACCTTTTTATTTATCTCAGGATACTTCGCAAAGCATTTAGATAAACCCAATTATTTAGAGAATGTCGCTAAAAAATTGCTTGCACCTTACGCTATTTTTTATGCTTTTTTCTCAATATATTATTTTATAACTGGAAAAAGTGATGCCATTCAAATGGACCCATTCAATCCTGTATTTGCTTTATGGTTCTTACTGACACTATTCTTTTTCCATGTTATTTTAGTGATCATTCGTCGTTATAACCCAATATATGTCTTGCCTATCGCTATCATTGTTTCAATTTTAGCAGGCTTTTCAGATAACGTAGGAGGCTATCTAAGCGTTTCACGCACAATCGTTTTCTTTCCTGTTTTTTATATAGGTTATTTGATGACAAGATCACATACTCAAATTTTCCGAAATAAAAAATTAAGCATTGTATCAATATGTATACTCATCGGCTTCTTTATCGGTTATTACATTCATCCTATTAATGGAGAATGGTTACTAGGCAGTAGTCCTTATACATCTCTTGAGCAACATAAAGAAAATGTCTATAGTCCGATTAAACGTTTAATGCATTATGTCATTATTTTTGTAACAATGTTTGCATTCTTGAACTTGATGAGTAATCACAAACGTTTCTACACTTATATTGGACCTCGTACGATGTATGTCTATCTATTGCATGGCTTGGTTATTGGCATCGTCCGAGGGTTCGAGCTTTATCCTTTTAAAGATTCTATTACTTTATGGAGTTACATTTATTTAATTGGGACTTCGATTCTAATTGTCTATGTTCTCTCAAGTAATTTTGTCTGTAAGTGGTTCAATCCTGTCATTAACCTAAAGAAACCATCGCAATTTAAATAATTAATTTATTGAAAATGAAAAACAACATGTCTATACCAAATTATAGTAATTAAAAGTATGTTATTATTAGATTATTCTAAAAATTCTATAGTAATATACAAGATGGCTATAGTTTGGTATTTTTTTGAGGTGTATAACATGAAATTATCATTAAATTCAAATTCTAAATTTTTAAGAGCACCAAGTATCCGACAATTCTCTAATCGTATGAAACATATTGATGATTGTGTCAATTTAACGATTGGTCAACCTGATTTCCCAATGCCAGAGGTTGTTAAAGAAGCATATATTAATGCGATCAAAGAAGATAAAACAAGTTATTCTCATAACAAAGGATTGACTGAAACACGCCAAGCGATCAGCCAATACTTCAAAAATAAATATGGCTTTTATTATAGTGAAGAAGAAATCATCGTGACCAATGGTGCGAGTGAAGCGTTAGATACCTCTTTACGCAGTATCATTGAACCTGGCGATGAAATCCTCATCCCTGGTCCAATTTACGCAGGTTATATTCCCCTTGTAGAAACGCTTGGTGGACAGCCTGTATATATTGATACCACACACTCTGATTTTAAAGTAACACCTGAATTAATCGCTCAACATATAACCGATAAAACGAAAGCAATTTTACTCAACTACCCTACTAACCCAACCGGTGTTATTTTAGAACGTCATGAAGTAGAAGCTTTAGTAGAATATTTAAAAACGAAAGAAATCTTCATTATTAGTGATGAGATATATGCTGAAAACACTTTTAAAGGGCAGCATACATCTTTTGCAGAATATGAAGTAATTCGTGATCAATTATTATTAATTGGTGGTTTGAGCAAATCACATTCAGCTACAGGTATTCGTATTGGCTTTTTATTAGGTCCTGAATATCTTATTGAAAAGTTAACTTTTATGCATGCGTATAATTGTATCTGTGCTAACGTACCTGCACAAATTGCATGTATTACTGCGTTAAATGAAGGGTTAGATGCGCCACAATATATGAATGAAGCGTATGTTGAACGTCGAGATTATTTAAAAAGCAAGCTAGTAGAATTAGGTTTTGAACTTGAAGCTCAACCAGAAGGTGCATTTTATATTTTTCCTAGCATTAAGAAATATACAGAAGAAGACTTTGATTTTTGTGTCAAAGTATTAGAAGAAGCTCATGTAGCTATCGTGCCAGGATCCTCTTTCACTAATATTGGTAAAGGTTATGTGCGTATCTCTTACGCCTATGAAATGGGCGTATTAAAAGAAGGCATGCGTCGTTTAGAAGCATTTTTAAAACAAAATTATGATTTATAACTAAAAAGGACACATAAAGAGATTTATCTACATCTCACTATGTGTCCTGTTTTATTTAAATCTATTATGGGAATTTAGGGAATTGATCGAAGTCTGGATCACGTTTTTCTTTAAACGCGTCACGACCTTCTTTTGCTTCATCAGTTGTGTAGTACAATAATGTAGCATCTCCAGCCATTTGTTGTAAACCAGCTAAACCATCAGTGTCAGCATTCATAGCTGCTTTTAAGAAACGTAAAGCAGTTGGTGAATGTTTCATCATATCTTTACACCATTTAACTGTTTCGTCTTCTACCTCGTCTAAAGGTACAACTGTATTTACTAAGCCCATATCTAATGCTTCTTGTGCATTATATTGACGGCATAAGTACCAAATTTCACGTGCTTTTTTATGGCCAACGATTCTTGCTAAATAACCTGAACCGTAACCTGCATCGAATGAACCTACTTTAGGACCTGTTTGTCCGAAAATAGCATTGTCAGCAGCAATTGTTAAGTCACATACAACATTTAAGACGTTACCGCCACCAATTGCATAACCTCTAACCATAGCGATAACTGGTTTAGGAATAACACGGATTAAACGTTGTAAGTCTAATACGTTTAAACGAGGAATTTGGTCTTCACCTACATAACCACCATGTCCACGTTTCTTTTGGTCCCCACCTGAACAAAATGCTTTGTCGCCTTCACCAGTTAAGATGATAACAGATACATTTTGGTCATCGCGTGCACGTGTAAATGCATCAATCATTTCAGCAACTGTTTTAGGTGTGAATGCATTACGCACCTCTGGGCGATTAATTGTTACTTTTGCAATTCCTTCGAAAAATTCATATTTAATTTCATCATATTCTCTTAGAGTTTCCCACTGTCTAGTCATTTTGCTCCTCCTTTAAAAAACCTAATACTATTGTATCAAATTCCGTCTCATCTTCCACATGAATTGTATGACCCACTTCGTTGAAGATATGAACTCGGCTATGATTCATTTTATCATCCATAGCATGCGCAGTTTTCACGAATTTTTTATCTAATTCTCCTGCTAAAATGAAGCACGGTATTTGAATATCTTTTACTTTATTCCATAAATTTGGCATATGTCCTGTGCCGTAATCTCGTAACGCTTTCGCTAATTTATGAGGGTCTTGGGACATACGCATGTCACGAATCGCTTTACGCTTCTCTTTATCTAAATCATATTGTGTATAAAATAGTGGTAATTTTTCCCAATCATTCACAAAGATTTCCAAACCAGCTATATCAAGTACCTTACCTCGTGCAACATCAATTTGTTGACGTTCAAGACGGTCGTCTTCATTGTCGATACCTGGCGATGTACTCTCTAATATTAAATTTTTCAAAGTATGGTTACCGTGCAACGCATAATATAACGCCACACGTCCGCCCATAGAATAGCCTAATAAATGTAATGTGTACGCATTAAATTGGTCTAAAACCTCATCTAATTGTTTAGCAAGATACGGGAAGTCCCACGTGTCTTCCATTGACGATTCATCTTGGCCATGGCCTGGTAAATCAATCGTTAATACGTTCACTTCTTGTAATAACGCTGGGAGATGTTGGCTATACGTACGACTATCACTAATAAATCCATGCAATAATATTAGTAATTGAGACGTTTCTTTCTCTGCTTTATGAAAATTATAATGTAACATTTAGAATATCACTCAATTTCTTATATAAGATTTGATGTTGTTCAAGGTTATCTTGACGGTCTGTCATAATTTCATAAATGTGTGAACTCATATGAGATAACTTTTCCTGAGAAAAATCTGAAATCGTATTAAAACGCTTGAACGTGAAATCATAGAGCAATGCTGTGTATTCAAAATTCAAACCTGTTGGTGTTCCAAATAAACGTTCAAAGTAAGCATCTGCAGACGATTTTTGTGGTAAATAAGAGAAAATTCCCCCACCATCATTATTTAATAACACAATATTTAAATGAATGTTATTTAATTTCGCCATTAATAAACCATTCATATCATGATAAAATGCTAAATCACCAATTAATAACGTGATATTTTTGTGTACAGCCATACCAATAGCTGTTGATACTACACCATCAATGCCGTTAGCCCCACGGTTTGCATACACTTCAACTTCACTATTAAACAATAAATTATCAACATCACGCACAGGCATACTATTACTAACAAATAGTGCATCATCTTTAGTCAATTTGTTAATTAGTTCATTTACATAAGCCGCTTCATCTGTAGCTTGTTCGGCATGTTTAGTAATCATTGCGCGAGATTGTGTTTCAAGTGTTTGCCACATTTCTATCCATGTTTTGCGATTAACCGTTGATTCTTCTACTAAATTTCTGAAAAAGTCATTCACTGAAATCTCATAAGAAATACTTGGTGGAGTTGGAAAAACATCAATTTTATCATTATTTTGTACAAGAATTTGAAATGCGTTGGTGCGTTTCAGCCATTGATTTAACTTTTTAGAAATAACAGGCTTACCCACACGAATAATAAAATCAACATCTAAATCTAATCCTGCACGATACAATAAATCATACGTTGTAACCACGTTAGGATGATTATATTTACGTAACTGACTCAATGGATCAGCCAATATCGGTAACTCGTGTATCGTTGCATATGTAAGAATTTGATCTACCGCTTGATGTTGCATATCCCCTACTATAATAAGTCCTTTAGGCTGTTTTAAAATGTCTCGAATGTCTTGCACATTAATATTTTTTTGATAATGTGGCAATGTTTTATGATACGAAGTAAGCCATTCAGCCTTTTGAAGATCAGGAGTTAACGGTTCTCTAAACGGTAAGTTAAAATGAATAGGTCCACGATGCGGGCCATATAAATATTGACTTGCAATTTGCATTTGATAATAAATTGCATCTAACATTTGATCACTTCCATCTGCTACCGGCATATCAAATTGGAAGTTCACATAGTTCTCAAACATGTTCACTTGATTAATTGCTTGAGGCGCCCCTACACTTCTTAATTCATGCGGACGATCACTCGTTAATACAATTAATGGAATACGACTAATTTGGCTTTCTGCTATAGCTGGCGTGTAATTTGCCGCTGCAGTACCTGAAGTACACAATATTGCTACCGGTCTTTCACTTCCTTTTATTAAACCTAAAGCAAAAAAGGCAGCACTGCGTTCATCAGGATGAATCCAAGTCTTAATATTTGGATGCGCTTCAAATGCAATGGCTAATGGCGTTGAGCGAGATCCAGGACTAATCACTACTTCTCGCACACCATAAGCGTAAAGCTCTGACGCAAACGTATATACTTGTTTCGTTAATGCTTCATTATGATTCATTCTTATCCACTACTCCTAAAGCATTCATCATTGGTGAGAATTTAACCGCTGTTTCAGCTACCTCACTATCAGGATTTGAGTCTTTAACTATGCCACAACCGGCAAATAACGTCGTTTGTTTCTCTTTAATTAACATTGAACGAATTGCCACGATAAATTCGCAATCATCATCCATATCGATATAACCTACCGGGGCACCATAGAGTCCACGCGTACCAAATTCATTCTCTTCAATAAATTTAACCGCTTCATCTTTCGGGTAACCACCTAATGCAGGCGTTGGATGAAGTTCATCAATTAACCCAATATATGAATTACTTTTTAATTTACCTTTAATTTCAGTATAAAGATGATACATATGATCATTTTTCAATATGTTAGGTGTTTGATTGTACTCTACATCGTCTATAAATGGTTGAATATCTTGTAAAATACTTCTTACGACAAACTGATGTTCACCTAAGTTCTTTTTATCTTCTAGAAACGCTTTCACATTTTGTTTATCGACATCTTCATTATGCGTACGTTTAATCGTACCCGCTACGGCCTTAGTTGATAATACACCTTCATCTACTTTTAATAATTGTTCAGGCGTTTGTGAAAAGAAGACCGATTGATTTGATTCTAAAATGAAAATATAACTATTTTTTTCATTTGCAAGAGCACGTTTTAAGACATAAGGAATACTAATCGTTTTATCGAATTTAATCATCCGACGACGCGCTAAGACAATCTTTTTATTCTCATCTAATTGAGTAATTGCTTCATTTACTAACTCTTTCCATTCATCTTTATAGATATCTTCCATTCGCGTGATATTCCCCATTGTATCATTCGCATCTGGTTCAGAGACTTTAGCATTCTCGAAGTAGTTCACAATCTCCTTAAATTGCGTCATATCAAAGTTTTCTCTTTCAACGGTATATGTTAGTAATGTTTGATTGTCAACATTAGAAATTAAAACTTTCGGAACAATAAAATGGTTAATACCAAATTCACGCCACTCATCATCGGATTTATGACTTGAAAATTGGAAACCTCCCACTACTTTTAAATGGTGTTTAGAAGTTTCAAGATGTATTAATTCCACATCTTTTTTAAACTTCTCCCATTCTCGAAAAATGGATTGTTTATTTTCAAAATTATTTTTAAATTTTTGAATTGCATGATAGCCGAAAAACGAAGACTGATTATCATTTAAACGTAAATAAAAGCGGTCCCCTGCTTGAGCTTCAGTTAATTGAAATAAAGCAGTTGGTGTTAATGTTCTATCTAGAATTACTTCTACAGAAATCCAGCTTTTACTGCTTTCATATATTGATTCAATAATGTCGTCTTCTTTTAAATT
This sequence comes from Staphylococcus sp. NRL 16/872, assembly GCF_022815905.2. Taxonomy (NCBI): domain Bacteria; kingdom Bacillati; phylum Bacillota; class Bacilli; order Caryophanales; family Staphylococcaceae; genus Staphylococcus; species Staphylococcus sp. NRL 16/872. The sequence continues at coordinate 1,802,491 of NZ_CP119327.1, forward strand.
CGCAGCCATTCATTTCACTTCTTTCATTTTCTATTTTTATTCATTATAATATTGTATCATTTTTCATTATTTATAGTGTCGTAATTGCTTAATCGAATTGGGAAATATTTCACGTAGATTGACCTTTATAACCTATTCCTTTAAAATACATATGTTAAAACTTTATATCATAAGAGGTAGATTATATTATGGCAGATCAATATCAACAATATTCTACTGTTAGAAAATATTGGCAACTTATGCGACCTCATACATTAACGGCTGCAATTGTACCTGTTTTAGTAGGTACTGCCACAGCTAAACTTTTTTTATTAGGTAGTCAAGACCATATCAAATTCAGTTTGTTTTTAGCTATGTTAATTGCTTGTCTTTTAATCCAAGCTGCAACGAATATGTTCAATGAGTACTATGACTTCAAAAAAGGTTTAGATGACCACACTTCAGTGGGCATAGGTGGCGCTATTGTAAGAAATGGTATGAGCCCTAAACTTGTCATGAATCTAGCAATTGCATTTTATATTATAGCCGCGTTACTTGGTATCTTCCTAGCTGTTAAAAGCTCATTTTGGATCATTCCAGTAGGCATCATTTGTATGGCGATTGGTTATCTTTATACTGGAGGGCCCTTCCCAATTTCATGGACCCCATTTGGAGAATTATTCTCTGGTTTATTTATGGGTATGATTATTATTTTACTTGCGTTTTTCATTCAAACAGGTAATATCAATAGTTTTGTTGTATGGATTAGTATTCCGATTGTGATTACTATCGGTTTAATTAATATGGCAAATAATATCCGTGACCGTGTTAAAGATAAAGCAAGTGGACGTAAAACTTTACCAATCTTATTAGGTAAAAGAGCTTCAATTATATTTATGGCAGCAATGTACATTTTAGCTTATGCTATCGTTGTGTTTATTGCTTTATTTAATCCAGGTGGCTCATTATTTTACCTAATTGTTTTACTCTCTTTCCCAATGCCAGTTAAAGCGATACGTCGCTTTAAGAAAAATGATACGCCTGCTAGCATGATGCCTGCTATGGCCGCAACAGGTAAAACGAATACCGTTTTTGGTATACTTTACGCGTTAGGCATATACATTAGTGCATTATCTGGTGGCATTTAATAAATGATTGTTATCCAACATTACTGTCTTTATAGCAGTTAAATGTTGGATTTTTTATGCTTGATGAATCATATGCAAATAATCATGTCCATATAAGTCGATATCCTCTACCCATTTAAATCCTAAACGTTCATATAATTTACGTGCTTTTGGATTATCATAATCACAGTTCAAACTCCACTTTTTATCAGGATAATTGTTAATTAAATAGTTAAATAGTTGCGTTGCAATTCCTTGCCCTCTATATTCCGGAAAAGTAGCTACCGTTTCGATATACCATTCATCATCTTTTGCTTCTTTAACAGGTAAAGGTGTACCAAACGCTTTCATATCCTCTTCGAGAGGTAAATCATTCCACGTGGCTTCCATTGACATTTCTTCTGACCCATTATAAGCAATAATACACCCTACTACCTGATTATCTTTTTCAAAGACCCATACATTGTCATAAAAAGTGCGATAACGAATATTAACAATACTCTCTTCTAACGCATTTAAAATGCGTTCTTTAGTTATTTCTTTAACAATTTCAAGCTCCATATCTTGCCAAATCATATAGCACAATTCTGCAATTTGTTTATTATCACTTGGATGTGCTTTGCGTATCATTTCATTCTCTCCTTCCCATATAGTTTTACTATCTACCATTATATAAAAATTTCAAATTTTAATAAATTAATTGTAAAAAAATGGGAATGTTTGTTTTTATTATTATCGGTAATCTTATACAGTAAGTATGTAATTCTTATTTAAATATAGTTAAACGCAAGATTGTGGGGGCTAAGATTAATATGAGAGTAAACAAAACAATATATGTATTACTAGCAATCTTTTTAGGAGGCGTTGGAATTCACAAATTCTATGCAGATAAAGTATGGCAAGGTGTCTTTCACTTAGTGTTCTTTTGGACATTTATACCTACCATTATTTCAATTATTCATGGTATTATCACTATATTCACAACAAAAGCTGATAGATATGGATATATAATTTTATCTAAAAAAGACCTTAATATTTAAACAAATATTTGAAAACTTTGCTTTATTTTTAGGTGAAACGGGTAAAATTAACGATAAGATAATTAGAAAAAGGGGTTAATAAATATGAATATAATTAAACGCGTATTTCGTATTATTATTACGGGATATTTAGTAAAGTGGATTCGTAATATGATTGAAGGTAAGTCAAAAGGTAGAAAATAATAATAAAAAAAGGTCTATTTACTATTTTAATTTAAAGTAGAAATAGACCTTTTATAATGAGTGCCAGGATCCAATTTTACTCATTTAAAACTGCCTCCAAAGTTTTATATTCGTTAGTATAATTCATAAAATCTGTTTCATTTTTATTAATCAATGCTTCATCAATTAATTTAACAAGTTGCTTTTTACGCGCTTGTCGTAGGGCCTCATCAATTATTAGCTCAACTCCAAGATCATTAACTGTAGTTACAAAATCTTCTAGTGTCGTATGTTTGACGTTCGTGTTGTAATACATTACAATCACTGCCTTTCTTTTATATATATGCATAGTATACAAGTTTTTATTTTTCAAATCAATCGAATATTCAGACATTTCTGTAAAAATAAGTGTAATATTATTTTAAAAGAAAAACTTGACAATGAATAGGAATTTTATATAATAATTTTATATTATTAATAGCGACTTAATTGTATCTTTTAATAATAAATATAATAGCAAAGGAGTTTTTCTATGTCCAAAAATGAAGAACTCAATAATACTGTTTACGTCATCCGAAAAGGTGATATGGTAGTCAAACCTATTTTCAATGAATTTGAACAACCTCAAGGTACTGAAATAATGAAGTTTGATACTACCAAAGAAATTAGCCCTTTTAAAACACAAAAGATAATTGAACGCTCTTGTAAATTTTATGGTAACAATTATCTAAGTAAGAAAGCAGAAACACAACGTATTGCAGGTATCACAAGTAAACCCCCTATTTTATTAACGCCACTATTTCCAACCTATTTTTTCCCGACACATTCAGATCGTTTAGAAGAAAATATATGGATTAATATGCACTACATCGCAGATATTAAACCTCTTAAAAATCGTCGCAGTAAAATTATCTTCGCCAATCAAGAAACCCTCACTTTAAATGTCTCTTTCCACAGTTTATGGCACCAATATACTAACTCAATTTTTTACTACTACATGGTTGATAAACATTCACGTATGAAATCAAACAATCCAGACATGCCAATTGACTACGAAAAAACTACACTTAACATTTTTGAAGCTCTTTCTCATTATTCATTATTACAAGATAAATAGTTTTACGTTTAATTTTAAATTATACGGGATGTTTATATTAATATAGTGTAAATGTTCCGTATATTTTTTTAAGATTATCCCTTGCATATTTTAAGTTTATTGATATAATAATATTTGTGCTCATTAGAGAGACGAGTTAAAAATCAAATTAATCCGCAGTAGCTCAGTGGTAGAGCTATCGGCTGTTAACCGATCGGTCGTAGGTTCGAATCCTACCTGCGGAGCCATATGGAAACGTACTCAAGTTGGCTGAAGAGGCGCCCCTGCTAAGGGTGTAGGTCGCGAGAGCGGCGCGAGGGTTCGAATCCCTCCGTTTCCGTTTGTTACCTTTAAATAGTATCAAATAGTCATCAAAAACCCCGTTATTACGGGGTTTTCTTTATATAGTTTAAAATAGTTTTAAATCTAGGCCGACAACGAAGTCGACAACCTATGTATTTTTCTCTAAAGTTGTCGGGTTAGTTGTCGGGTTGTCCGTCCAATCCCTTGTCGCTCTAAGGATGAAAAGGTTTCACTTTTTATCAAACTATCTCTATTCTTTGTAACTAAAATAAAGGAGAATTATTGTGAAAAAACAGACAAACTATAATGTAATTACAACTATACTTTTCTTTTCCGGCATATTAGTTATGTGCAGTTTATACACAGCTTTACCTTTAACTTCTGTATTTTCTAAGGATTTCGAGGTATCAAAAGCGACGTCTGCTCTAAATGGCGTTATCTTTTCCGTAATGTATTCTGTAAGTTGTTTATTTTACGGTACTATTTCTGAAAAGTTTGGACGAATTAAAACAATTATTTTTGGATTAATCGGTCTTACAGTTATTTGTTTATTAATTGGGTTTGTTCATTCTTTTGAGTTATTTTTATTCTTGCGCGCTCTACAAGGTGTTTTTGCTGCATCTTTTTCTCCTGTCTCTATTACTTATGTAACCGAAACATATACAACTGCTAAACGTGTTACAGCAATTACTTTTATAAGTACCAGCTTTATGTTATCTGGTATAATCGGTCAAAATTTAAGTGAAATTATTGTAAATTATTTTAGTTGGCACATTGTTTATTTTGTTTTAACAATCTTTTATCTAGTTATAGCCTTGATTATTTACAAATATGTTCCTGAAAGCCCGATTATTGATAGTAATATTAAATTGTTAAATTTCTTTAGTAATTTTAAAAGTTTTAAATCTAATATGCCTGTATTATTATGCTATGCAATTTCTTTAACTTTATTGATCATATTTATATGTATGTATGATGTTTTCAGTAGATATATTACTTCCGATGCCGTGGGTGCATCAGAGGTCACTGCAATTAATGCTAAATTATTTGGAATTATAGGGATGTTACTTTCGTTAGTAGCAGGTCGTATTAGTGGTAAAATTGGTGTTAAAAATCTTATATTATGCTCATTAATTATAGTGTCAATTTCTTTATTATTAATGACACTCACTACAAATATTACAATCTTAATTATTTTAAGTGTTGTTATAGTTGGAGGTGTCGCTTTCGCCATTCCATCAACAATATCCAAAGTTGGGCTTGTAGTTAGTAGTAATCACAGTTTCTTTTTATCAGTTAATACATTCATCTTATTTTTAGGAACGGCAATTGCTCCGATTTTAAATTTAATTTTACAAAAAACCCAAAATTTTAGCATTCAAATTATATTAATTTCTATCATCAGTATTACTTCATCAATATTTGCTTTTTTATTACCAAAAAAATAATATCAGTTTTTATTTGTCCGAACCCTTTATTTCTAAGGGTTCTTCTTTATTAAAAATAACCGTACCTATTAAGATACGGTTACTAGTCCTCTTTTCTTCTTATATTGTTTACTGTAGCGTTAATCATGCTTACCACTATGTTCCCTAAAGATAAAGTACCAATAATACCTGCTGCCCATTCTTTTCCAAATATACCTAATACTACTGATCCTGTAATCCCCGCGATAGAAATAATCGTACTTGAATTAATTCCTTTTGTCGTAATTGCATCATTACTTTTGTAGTATTTTTCTTGCTCCGCAATTTCTAAATTCATTCTATGCTGTTGGTTCTTTTCGGCCATTTCCATAATCCTGTTAGCTGAACCCGGTAAAACTTCTTCGTATTTTTTAAAATCCTCAGGGTCTGGAAGAGGTCCACTTTTAGTTAAAGAAATTTCACGTGCTATAATTTCACGTCTTTCATCACTATTATTAGCATTCTCTAGTTTTCTTTCTAACACTTCTGCATCGTTAGACTGTTTTGTATCAGTATCCATGATTTAATTCTTTCTCTTTTGGATATGCGTTTAAAGCTTTTTGCATATCTGCACCTGTAGCGTACCAATCATTTTCTAATTGGTTTATATCACTTCTCGATTGTAAGCTATTTTTACGTAATTCATTTCTTTTTTTACCATAATATCCATTCATATCACCAGAAATCATGTATGCTGTGGCTATTGTTTTGAAAATTTTTTGCATAAAGATCTCCTCCTAATATATTTACATAGTAATATGTAAACGCAAAAATAACAACAAATTTATGATTGTAAAACTAAAAATGAACACAATTATTTAAAAAGATGCAATATTTTCTAACATAAAAAAATAGGGCAACCGTCATCAACAGTTACCCTAAGTGCATTCCGCAGATATGCACCGCAATTTCTATTTTATTATAACATAAAAAACAGGAACAAGCCTATAGCTTGTTCCATTTAGAAGTATATTTTAGAATGACTTAGGCTGTGAATTAATTGTATTACAGACCATCAATTTTTGCAATGTTGTTCCTTTAAATTTTCGAAAACTTCCCATAACTACTTGTTCTATTACCATTTTTATCAATTTCGCCTGTTGCAATATATCGACGTTTTAAATCTCTATTTAAGTAAGTTATCCAACGATAACCATTAACTGCAAAAGCACCGTCATAAATAATGCTTTCGCCATTTTTTAATACACCTGTGATTTTAGCTTTTGTATTGTGGGCAGTTCTTACATTATTCCCTTTAACAGTTGATACGGTGTAGCGTCCTTTTTCTTTTTTATATGGAACGCCTTTATCATTTAGTTTATATCCTTTAGGCACTGCTACAACATCATCTTTTTTGTGAGTAGCTTTTTGCTTACTAGCAACCACACCACCAATTGGCTTACCATGAATAGCACCTGCAATCAGTTTTGAATATTTATCACTGTTCTTTTTAATCCAATTCATATCAGACGCGTTAGTGATAAAGCCTAATTCCGTTAATCTATAATTCATGTTAATCTCTGCCGAAACATTTGCATTGAGTAGATCATTACGTTTAGTAATACCCCTAATTTGACCTAAGTTGTTTTTAATCACATCTTGTATCCCTTTATCTATACTATCTGCATTAAAAGCACTAGATATGATTACATGACCACCACTTGCACTAGCACCTGCTGCATCTAAATGGAACTCTGCAATTAAATCGTATTTTTGTTTGTTAACCCAATACATACCGTAATCTTTTTTATTGCCTACACGTACACCATAAGCCGTATCTTGATACATATCCTGTGACTGTTTACTACCACCATATAATGCTACTTCATGACCTGCTTGGCGTAGGTATTTAGCAACTTGTGGTGTGATGTTTTTACGAATGAAATCACGTTCATTTGTTCCATTACCTACTGCACCAGGGTCGCTATAGCCGTGACCGGCCACAATCATAATTTTTTTGGACTTTGTTTTTTTGCTAGCTTGTCTATTTTTAATAATTTGTTTCGCTTTAGTTCCTGCACTAATTTTTGTAGGAAAATCTAAACGAATGAAATACATAGGGTCGTCATAGTAATGCCAACGTCTTGTAACCTTTTCTGGTCCCCAACCAGGACTTACTACGCCATTAGTCCAACCTTGCCCCAACCAATTCTGTTCGAGTACTTCAAACTGTGTAAGTGTTGCTCTTGTTACCATTGCAACGTGACCAGCGCCACCACCATATTTTCCAGGGAATACTGCTATGTCTAATTTTTGTGGTAAGAAACTATCGTAGTTTTTGATTGATTTACCGTACTTTTTAATTGTGTTTGCATTATCAAATGGGATGTCTTTAGCGAACAAACCATATAACCTTTCGCCTGTGACAGCCATAAAAAAGGCATTTGTATAATCGTAGCATTGGAAACCATAACTTAAATCTGGGTTGTATTGCTTACCTTCCGAGTTATCAAGCCATTTTTCTGCTTGTTTTTTTGTCATTAACATTCTATCACCTAACCCAACTCATCTAAATTTGTAGGTTGTATATCTTCATTCTTAACTGGCGCTTGTCCTGTTGCTTTGCGATATTTCTTTTCTGCTTTGTATTTCTTTAATTTTTGATTTGCCCACTTACCTTCTTTAGTAGTTGGGTTATCTTTGTATGTTGTATATAAAGCCACACCCGTTAAGATAATTGATGATATTGTTTCTTCATCAACCGGGATAGGCGATATACCTTTATTTGCTAAAAATTGGTTTACTAATGCTAAAAATAATACTACGTATCTTGCTATTACTTTAGGTTCCATTCATTTCACTCCTTAATAAATTAAAAAGCCGACACCTAAGTACCGACTTAAAAGAATGCTGCAGCAAAACCGATTGACGCTACTATTACGCCAAAAATACCAGTTATCACTGCACCTACAACTGTTGCGCTATAATCTTTTTTCTTTTTAATCACTTCGCTAACAGTTTCGAGTTGCCTACTATGATCTTTCACTTGATACTCCATATCTGTGAATTTAGTTCCAAAACCACCCATAGTTTCTGACAATTTTTCTAGGTGCTTTTCTGATTTCTTTTGACTTTCAAGAGATTGTTCTTGTAAAACACTTTGGCGTTCTACTTTTATAGATAAGTTGTTTAAAGCATCTGTATGTTTTCTATCAACTTTATCTATCTTTTCATCAACCTTTATATTATTATCGAGCCATTCTGTACGTGTTACAAAACGGCTATCGTTTTCTGGCAACTGCAGCACCCCCGTAAAAACCTATTAAAATATTGATTGTGGTAAACGTTGCAAATTGCAAAGGCGTTAACCAATTAATCGCATTATATATAGATGCTGAAGTCATTAAAAAATAGAAGATACCATTCCCGGTACCTCCTATTAAGCATAAGTAATTAAATTTATTATTGAGATGTTGCTTAGGTAAAAAGAATGGCGCAATGATAATGAGTATACTAAAAAGCATACCCATTACGCCCCACATCCAAATTGGCATAATCTGATGAAGAGCCATGTAAAAATCGCTATCATCTAGCACATCATTTTGTTCTTTCGTCCAAAAAAAGCCACGCTCAAACATCATTAAGCCTACCCCGAGCATTAAGATAGAAAACATTTTATACGTTGTTTCATTATCTTTCATGTGCTACACCTCCACATCAAAAACAACAGGTTCAGTTTCAATATTTTCTTCGTTTTCAAAATTTGGTAACTTTAAATCTTCGATATCTTCTAAATGCTCACCAGTTCTTACTCTCAATTTATCACCATCAAAATATACTTTATCTACATTTCTTACTACTTTTTCGGTTGTTGGAATAACCTTATCGTAGGCTTGTGTAGGCACTAAATTGTAACCTGCTTGCATTATTTGATATTCATCATCAATCAATTTTAAAAATAAAACCCACATATCAATCACTCCTAATCTTTTAATTCAATCAATGAACGTCTAAAATAAATTTCAGAATTTTTATTCTCACTTTTTATCAATATATAAAAGTGTTTATAACCATAATCAGGAACCCCTAAATCAACCATGATGTCTATTAACTCACCTGCGTTATCATCTTTAATGATTTCTTTAGATGAAACTCCTTGATTACCAATAACCGTACCATCGCTTTCACTAGGGTTTTCAATATAGACTTTTCCGCCATATTTGGTGCTAGTTAAATGGTTCATTTTTGCACGACCTAATACATGTAAATATCGTGCTTTATGTTGGAAAAAGTACTCTTCTACATAAGATTTAGTTGTGTTTGCAGTAACGTAGTAACTACCTTTTATTTCTACGCCACTAGATAAAGGTTGGGGCATTGCCATTTGAATATCCATAGCTGATTTAAACATACCATTCTCAACCCATGTAGCGCCGTCTGGTCGTGTGATTGATATGCCACTTGGGGATATTACTGTTTTACGCTTATCATCATTACTTTTAGCGATAAATTGATCACCATCCATATACATTAAAGCGTTACGACCTACAATATTTACTAAAGATGTTAGAATAGAACCCGTAGTTATCGTATCTGCGACAATACCTTCTGCAGTAATTGCAGTTTTAGCTGTTTGCCCACCATCAGTAGAAAGTAATAGACCACTACTATTTAAAGTCATTAAATGATTTTTGTTACCTTTTTCTACAAAATGTTGACCATTCGCATCATATATAATCTCACTTGAAGTAGCGTTAATTTTATTGGCCATTGATTGAGCAATAGGTGCTAAGGCATTAAAAGGTAACGCTTTTTTACCTTGTACGACATCTGTAAAATCTTTAACAGCTGTATTAAATTTAGCTTCATATTTATCGGTTAGGTTAGCTGTTCCAAATGTTATTTCCATCCCAATCAGTTTACCGTTAGCATCTAAATCTCTATCAATTTTTATAATACGTATTTCTCTATCAATATTAATTCGTTCATCAACTAAAAACACTCTATCTCCTAGTTCGGAATTTTGATAATCATATCCTCTTTCCTTCATATCTACAATCTTGGCTGTAAATGATAAAATTAAACTTTTTTCAACTAAGTCTCTTAACTTTTTATCCATAGTTTCTTTTAAAGTTATAGTTCCATCCATGATCGGAGGAGCATGTAATTTACCCAAAATTTTAGCTAGTGGCGATAAATACTCACGCTTTAATTTAGCCTTTTGGTTTACAGGTTTTTCATTATCATTATCTTCAACAACTTTCACTTTTTTTGATTTAGTTGTAGTTTTATCTTCATCTTCTTTATTGTCATAATCTCCATATCCGCGAGCATAGGTGTATAATTCACTAGCGTCACTAGATTGTTCGATATCACTAGCATTTATTTTATATCTATATTCAAAGTTAGTATCATTACCAATTTGTGCATAAAAATAAAACACATTACCTACAATTTTTAGTTCGTAACCCCAACGCTCGATTAGTGTTTTAAGAACTTCTAACCGAGACATCCCTTCACCAAGACCTTCAAATTGTTCTGCTTTTGCAGGATCTACTATTACGTAATTGAAAGGTGTTTTGTCAAAAACAACGTTAAATCCTTCAATAGTGGTTAAACTAGCATCAATTCTGTCATATATACGATCTGTATTTAGTTTAAATAATGCATATAAAATAGCTGTACATGTTGCATAATAATAATCACCTTGTCCTTGTTTGGTGTGATTAATAATTACATATTCTTTATTTTCGAATTCTACTAACCACATATTCAAGTCAGGTTGGTCTTGTAAAAATACAGCGTTATTTCTAGTGTAATGGATGTCAAATTCAATAGTTTCATCACCGTTAAGCTCTTGCGAATGCTTTATCTCTGCGTCTAAAGTGTATGTTTTACCAATCTTATTTATTTCAATACCTATTTGAGAAGTATGAAATGAAAAAGACACGTCATTTGCATTACTAGGAATACTAGTGAAAAAGTATTTACCATTTGAAATGTTAAGCTTTTTAGTTTCAATAAACTGACCTAGTCTATCCCAAAAAGTCATAAAAAATGTGGTATTACTTGCGTTTTGCACAAGCAAATAACCACCTACTAAATAATCTGTTCTTTTAGTTTTAGTTGTGAAAAAATTTGAATCTGATGTCCATGCTCCAGTGGTAGAATAATACCCTTTACCAACACTTTCATCTTCAACATAAATATTCTCATAAAGACTTCTAATATAAGTTTCTGCCATTTACTACACCTTCTGTAAAATAGATTGTTTAGTTTTAGTAATCACTCCAACATAGATATCTTTGTTAGAAATATCAGTTAAAGTTAGAGTATGTGCTGTACTCATTGTATTATCCCTTACAGCAATCTTAGAGTTGTATGTTTCTGCATCTTTATCACAAGTAAATACCACTACGTTTGTTGGTTGATCTGTGTTGATTTTTAATGTTAATCCTGATAACTCAACAAAAGATATTTTGGGTAATTCAAAATTCATGTATGTCGGATTTGTAGTACTTTTTATCTCAACGATACTAAAACCATTGCCTTTTACATATGGAACTTCAACTATAAATCGGTTGATATCTACTTTTTTTATTTCAGTAGTACTTGTAATATCTTTACCTTCTAATGGTGTGTTTTCCAAATCTAGATGAACACTTAATTTAGTTTTTATAGACTGCTTTGGCAAACTAGGTTTATACTCATCCTTTGTTTCAACTTGCACATAATAAGTTCCATTGTTTTCGACAAGATATATTGATTGGACCATATTTCTTAAATATTGATATTCAAAGGCCTTATCTATTCCTAGGCTTACTACCTTATTAGAACCAATTAGATTACGTTGTTGTTCAAAAAATTGTGACCATTGATTTTTATCGCCATAACTACTTGCCCAGTGCCAATGGCTAAAATCATTAAACCAACCATTATTAGTAATCGCTTTACTAAGATTATTTTTACTGTTCTCTAAAGCAACATTCATACCTTTATCTCGCACATTATAATTAAAAACTGATGAGACCATTCTATCTACACCTTGCTCACGATTAAAACTATAACTAGATGTGTCATTTTGAATTGTATTACCTCTAGTGCCCATTAGTCTTGGTAATAATAAATCATCCAATATATGTCGACCATATGAATAACTAGAATAACTAGGATACTTACCAAAAACACTTTTAAACCAATCGAATTGTTGTTTAACTGAACCGCTCACAACATCTACTTGACCCATCCTATGATTATCATCATCATATCCATATTTCCCATTTGATAATTCAAATAAAGGGTTATTAATTGTGTAATAATTAGCTTGTCTTGTTTGGCCCACTTTATCAGTACTTATAATACCTAAATCCACTTCTTGTTGAGTAAACGATGTCCCTACCCAACTAGGTAGAGCTTCTAACTTTTTTGTATTAGGGTTTTCCCAAGCCCACGTTAAAAAATACATCCCAAAATCTAAACGACCTGTCTGATAAGCTCCTTTCATAGCAGTTTCAAATTCACTGTCAGTTAAAGGCGCTACCAAAGCCGTTACTTGTAAATTATTTTTAAAGGCTTGCATTTCTACATCAACTGCATGTAAATCAGGTTTAAATGTATCTGTGCATTGTGACCAAGTAAAATCAGCACCGTACTTATGAAAAGCCGGTGCCAATTGTTTAATATTATTGCTATTCGTTTTTATCATTATTTCATCACCCTTAATATAGGATGTTTAGTACTATCGGTTACATCTAACCATAAATCTCCACTTTTAATATTTGTAGGTGGTGCTGTTAAGGTACCATTAGGGAACGTACTATCAATATATAAAGCTTTTGTATTAACACTTTTAGCATTAACTGTATTGAATTCAACGTCATTAGTAGTGTTGAGTTTTTGATCATAAGCTTCTCCACCACTGAAATTTGTATTAGATACGCTGCCAACTTTTTCAGGTCTAATGATTAAATAAGGTTCATCATCAATAGTTCGTTGATCAATATATCTATCATTTTTAGGTATAACTCTGTAATCTATCCTTGCACTTAACTTTACTCCACCTTTTTCATAAAGGACATCAGTAGCGCCATTTGTATTTTCAACCACTGTAAAATTAGATCCTGTATCAAGTAATGTTGTCCACTTCCCATTTACTTTTTGACCTATGATTATACGATAGTTCCAAGTACTAAATGCTCGTGATAACGTCCAAATTTTAACCGGTGTTTTAGGGTCTACCCCTTCAATACGTATGTTTTGGATAGCGTTAGCATATTTAACGTTAGTTTCTGGCATAGAATCAGAGTTATACTTTTCAAACACATTTAAGTTATATTGTAATTTATTATTGACTTGATCATTAGCAATTTGCGAAACTTTCACATCATCTGAATTAGACTTCCAATCCGTATCAGCATTATTTTTGACTGTTCTATTATAAACTATACCCGTATTGTTTAAATCATATAGTTCTTGAATGTAATGGTATTGTGAGAAAGGTTTTACAACTAAAAATCCACTGTATCCATACCCATTATCGTTTAACTGAGTAGGCAAACCCTTAAGTCGAGATGTGGTTGTTTTAAAGTAAATACCTTCTTTGTTAATCTGAGTAACATCTTCACCATCAATTAGGGACCTAACACTTGAGAATTGGTCTGCTAGCTTAATGTTAGTGATTGCTTTATCTTTAATCTTATCTGAATTTATTGAACCATCAGTAGGCGTTGCGTTTTTACTTACGTCAATTATAGATGAAAGTAACTCATTTAATATTTTTTCAATATTTTTAAAATTAGCATTCGTATAATATAGATTATCTCTATTCCATTGACTTTCAATTACTTTTAACTCAACCAATCTAAGTCCTCCTTACTTGAAGTAATATGGAAAATCAAAACTAACGCCTTGATGTTCTACATTACTAACTTTTATTTTGTTTTCTCCAGGCACAAGAGATATGAATTTACGGTTACTTTCTCTTAACCAATTAGTATTTCCTAATAAAACTTGGGAACCGAATATGTTTAAATGTGTATTTTCAAATTGTCTGTAAAAAATAAACTTCTCTCCGGTTGTTAAATTTTCGATGGTTACATTTCCTTTTGATGTAGCATTTAAAAGCCTTATAGATAAATCGAAGTGTCTTGGATCAATCTTTAAATGCCCACCATTCCAAATTGAAAAACTATTTGTAGTCGGAGTATATGATAGAAAATCTAAGTTTATACCATCTGCAAGCCCGAACTTTTCATTTATAGCATCATAACCAAGTTTCTGTATGTCTTGTGTTGTGTATACAGTTCTCCAAAACGGCAGCCCTAATACTTTAACTGGAACTTCTAATTGAGCCCATTTAGAATTCTCAATTCTCTCTATTTTATAAGATGTATCTATTGAAATTTTAATTACTCTAGATGGCACTTCATTTCTCGAAACATAAAAGTATGGAGTGCTATCTAAAAAATTCATAATCTCACTTTCTAGCAACATATAATCAAACTCACCATAATAATGTTCTAACCAAAAAGTTAAAGTACCTTCTCTTGTTTTGTAATTGAAACCATAATCAACTCCACCTGGAATACCAGTAACGTCAACTTCAATTCTTTCTTTTTCAGTAGAACTTATAAAAAAATCCAGTGGCAGAACGCCCACTGGAAATTTTATGGCTTCAAAGTTAGGGCTATATATAGTAAACCCCATTTACATCATCCTCTCATCAACTGTGTAGCCAATTGCAAAGCTTGTCTTCTATTATTATTTCTATTTAACTCTCGACCATCCAACTCTATATTCCAATCTTTATTAGCAATAGTGTCATTACTTTTAACAATATTAGCAATTAAACTAATAAGGGTATCAAGTTTTTGTTCTAATTTATTAGGGCCTTTATTCCCATTTAAATTAGTAAGTTGATTAGGTCGTCTGTTGTCACTAGTGTTTTGTGGTTGGATTGAATAAGTTGCATGCTCTAAAAGTTTAAGCGCATCTGTACGTCGTGCAGGATCTGTTGGAATAACCCATTCGGGAAAACCAGCTTCTGCTATGTTATACCAGCCTGAATTTTTAATTAATCCTCCTGTAGCAAAATAGTTCGCTGAATTTTCCATGATGCCTGCAATCATAGTATCCCAGTTGCCAGCTGTCGCGTACTGATGTACACCGCCATTATGTCTCATTCTATAAACTGTTCTTTGACCTCTATTATAGAAGTTATCTCTAATCCATTTAGCTCCTCCGACAATTCCTAAGCCGTAATTGAAGCCATTATTCGGATTGTTATCGAATGCTCCAACGCCGAACCAGTTTCCGTGATTTACGTCTCCTCGACCTGACATTGCAGATGCGCCCCATCCAGTCTCAACGGCTGCGTGAGCTACTAAGTAACGAGGGTCTAAACCTGAAGCTTTACCGGCTCTCATAAATACTGAACCTAAACCGGCCATACCAGTTCCGCCTAGCCATCTGTTTATGCCTGCAGCTGAAATATTTTTAGAAGTAACGCCTAAGTCATGATTTATTGCACCATTACTGAAACCAGAGCTACCTCTTCTAAGGTGGCCTCCTCTACCACTACCATTATGTGTTCTTAACCATTTAATTGGATCTATTGAATGACCGGTCATTGAACCATAACCGTGTTCATTCATTTCATAGTGCAAATGAGGACCTGTACTTGATCCTGTATCACCTGATATACCTAATACTGTACCTGGATGTACATGTTCACCATCTTTAACAAGCCATTTACTTAGATGGCCATAAGTAACATCGTAAGGTCTTCCTTCAACTACAATATGATGTCCGAAACCTACATTACCTGTGTCTCTTGTTCGTGCGATACCAGATATTGTAGATTGAACTTTTTCATATATATAAGGTAAGTCGATACCAGGATGAGCCCAATTAAATGCATAACCGGGAGGTGGTCCGTTGGGGCTATATGGTGTTGTAATATTATTAAGATATTTAATATATCCACCATCGCCGTCTCCGCCACTTTCTTCAAACCATTGTCTAACTTTATCGACTAACTTTTTCTTTAAAATTCCATAAGCACCCTTAGCCATTTGGACTGTAGCATTGGCTCCTCCACCAAAGTTGATTTTCATAAAGTCCATGACTTTATCAACAAGTTTACCAGGATGCTCTAAGAATTCGCCTACATCGCTTGTAACGCCTTTGATACCACTCCAGATACCCATAGCAGCATCTTCTGCATTTTCGAGGGCGTCAGTACCAACCTCTTTAGCTTTATCAATTACATTTTTGGTTTTGTCTTTTGCAACTTCTTTAGCATGTTTAGCACCTTTAGTTGCACCATTCAGCATTTTTTTCGCTACATTGCTTGTGGCATCTTCAATATTTTCTAGCCAATTTTTCTTTTTACTTCCACTTGCAAATCTAGGAATTGCACCCATTCGTTGAAGTTTGAATGTATCTCTAGCATTAATTACACCGTCACCTTTATTCAAATGAACAATTGTATTTCTACCTTGAGGAGCTTCTAGGCTTCCATCTGCTCTATGAATAACTTCTTGAACACCACCGCCTGGCGCATTGCCTAAACCTCTATCATTAACAACGGCTAAAGTCGGTGCAGTAAGACCTCCATTAGAGTCAGTAGCTAGACTTGAGCCTGACACAGTCCCAGTTGATAGTTTAGGTATCTCCTTAATCAGGGACTTATCAGTAATTGCTTTGGCAATTTTATTGATACCGCCAATCATGCCGTTCAATCCATCAATAGCCTTGTTAGCAACAGATTTACCTAAGCTTGATGCTGCATCTCCAAATTCGCCTTTAATATTTTTAATCCAATCAAGTGTTTTACCTAACCAAGATTTCCATTTACCAAATGTCTTTTTACCTTTATCTTCACTTTGATCAACAATATTACCAAAGTTTTTCTTAGCTCCATTATACATATCTTTGAATCTATCTAACGCTGTGTTCTTTGCGTTAGTAAACCATTTTTTAGAGCTATTATAAGCCTCTTTAGATTTATCTTTGATTTTGCTACTGATACTATTCCAACGTTTATCCGTAGCATTTTTAATATCTTTAAATAAGTCTAAAGATTTTGATTTAGTTTTACTAAACCAATTTCTAGCATCGTTATAGGCATTTTTAGAAGCTGTTCTAATCTTACTACCTACTTTACCCCACCATTTATCTGTACCTGATTTTAAGTCTTTAAAATAACCTACTGATTTATTTTTAGTCTTGTTAAACCAATTAGTGGCGTTACTATAAGCAGCTTTAGAAATAGATTTAATTTTACTTCCAACTTTACCCCACCATTTGTCTGAGCCTGCTTTCAAATCTTTAAATTTGGCTATTGATTTAGAAGTGGTTTTACTGAACCAATTAGTGGCAGTACTGTATGCTGATTTAGATGTAGTTTTGATTTTACTTCCTACTTTACCCCACCATTTATCAGAACCTGCTTTTAAGTCTTTAAATTTAGATACTGACTTAGATGTTGTTTTGTTAAACCAATTCGTTGCATTGCTATATGCCGATTTAGAAACAGATTTAATTTTACTTCCAATCTTACCAAACCATTTGTCTGAACCGGCTTTTAAATCTTTGAACTTTGTTACTGACTTAGATGTCGTTTTACCAAACCACGTTGTAGCACTGCTATAAGCAGATTTAGAATGTTTTGCAATAGCTTTACCTGCACCTGAAAAAGCATTAGAAGCAGAAGTTTTTAAACCTTTAAACCACTTACCAGAACCGGACATTATCTTACCGAAGTGTTGTGCGTTTTTACCCATCTTGTTCCAAGCATTTTTGCTATCTTGACCAAGTCCATGGAACCACTTTTGCATACCAGTTAACACTTTACCATTGGATAAGTCTATCTCTTTTTCAACATTCTTATTTGAGGCTTTAACATTTTTTAATGTTGTTTTATGGTGAGATTTTGCTTTTTTAACTTCTTTATCGTATTGGTCTTGCGCTTCATTTAGAAGTTTATTCTTTTCACTCTTAGATAGTCCAACCATCTGATTGATTTCATCAACTTTAGCGTCATATTTCTTTTTAGCATCTTTAATTGCTTGATTTTTCGCTTTAATCGATTCTTTAATCGTATCTGACGCTTCTTTTATAGACATAGCTCGTCGATTGGCAGACATTCTTGATAGTATTCGCTGTTGTTCTTTTTCGCCTTTAGATAAAGATTTTACTGCTAAATTATTTCTTTGTTCATACAATTTTTGAAGCTCTTTTGCTTCATCTTTAGATAATTTACCATTTTTTGCAGCTTTAGATTCTAAGTCTTCAATACGTTTATTTAATTCTTTAGCTTTCTGAATTCTTAAGTTTCCTTCTTCAGTAGCTTTTTGAAGAATAGCTTGCTTACGCTTTTCTGAAATAACTTTAGAACTATCCAACACATCATGATCTAATTTAATTTCTTTATTCTTACGAGCTTCAAGTTGCTTAATTAATTCGCCACTCATTTTTTTATTGATAGCAATTAATTCATCCGCTTGTTTCTTAGTAATTTGACCATGATTAAAACAGATATCTTCGAAGATTTTATCAGATTGGTCTGAGTATTTAAGGTATGTACCTAAAGCACTTTTAGTTTCATTAGACACACCTTTTCCTAACACATTGACTTTATCTGAAGCTTTACTTGCAGCAGAATGAATACCATTAAAAAGTTTATGAATACCTTTAAATAATAAGCCATCTTGTAAGCCTTTAGCCATGTCATTTTTAAAATCATCCCAGGCTTTACCCATGTTTGGAATCCATGAAAAATCAATGCTAGAACCTACTTGATTAACTAGTTTGCCCATGTCTGAAAAGCCACGTCTAAACCAGCCCATTTTTTCATAAGCCACGCCAAAAATAGTAGTTAAAATTGTTAAAGGTACGCCCACTTTTACAAACAATTTAGAACCGACTGTTAATACTCTACTTAAGCCACCGAATCGAGTTGTAGTCATTCGAATAACATTACCAAACTCACCAAGCAGCCCTTTAGCACCTTTAGTAGATTTACCTGTTGTAGCTAATGAGCCTGCAGCCGCTTTGTTTGCACCTGCATTAACAGCCGCTTCTGCAGAATTGACTGCCATTTCTTTATTAAGTGATGCGTAACCTTTTGCAGCACTTGAAATTGCTCTAAGCAACAATCCACCTGCTAAAATGGTTGGTCCGATAGCACCAACAAAAAGTGTTAAAGCTACTGCAGACTTTCTGACCCAACCAGGCATGCCATTAAATCCATCTACAAAACTTTGAACAAAATGTGCGCCTGTTCGAATCGCAGGTGTTAAATCTTTACCTACTTGAATACCTAAAGACTCAAATGCACCACCTAATTGCTCTAATGAACCCTTAAGGTTGTTCTTCATTTGGTCAGACGCCTTTTTACTTGCACCATCAGATTCTTTTAAGGATTTACTGAACTGGCCTACTTTTTTAGGCCCTGCATCAATTAATGCTAAGAAACCACTTGCAGCTTCTGTTCCTACAACTTGTGCAACTGCTGCAAGTTTTTGTTCTTTCGTCATACCTTGTAATCCATCTTTAAATTGGCCAATTAATTTAGGCATACCAACGAATTTGCCTTTTGAATTTGTTAAAGATACGCCTAAAGCATCTAATTGCTTTTGGGATTTTTTAGTAGGATTGGCTAATCTGATGAAAGATGCTCGAAGTGCAGTACCCGCTTGAGAACCTTCAAGCCCACTGTTACTCATAACTTCGATTGCTGCAGAAGTATCTTCTAAAGTAACACCTAAAGAATGGGCAGGTGTACCTGCATATTTAAGTGCATCACCCATATAATTAATATCAGCTGCACTGTCATTTGCAGCCATAGATAATAAGTCTGCTACAT
The DNA here is from genome assembly GCF_022815905.2 of Staphylococcus sp. NRL 16/872. Lineage (NCBI taxonomy): Bacteria > Bacillati > Bacillota > Bacilli > Caryophanales > Staphylococcaceae > Staphylococcus > Staphylococcus sp. NRL 16/872. The sequence goes on from NZ_CP119327.1 coordinate 1,822,473, forward strand.
GGCTTGAATCGCTTGCTTTTAGGTTGAATGAATTAATCGAAGATGCCATGACTGTTGCAGTTGTAGCCATATCAGCACCACTTGCTTCCGCTGCACTGATAACACCAGGCATAGCTTTCATAATTTGTTGAGCATTAAATCCAAGTGATGCTAATTCGTTCATACCTTCTGCTACTTCTGAAGCACTTTTACTAGTTTTAGCACCGAGATCAACTGCTTGGTCTGACATAGCTTTTAAATCTTTACTACTTGATTGTGACACGGCACCGACTTTAGACATTTGAGATTCAAAATCTGCACTAGTCTTAATTGCAGCACCTAAACCTAAAGTGATAGGTGTTGTAACGCCCATTGTCATACTGCGCCCCATTGAGCTCATCTTATCGCCCATGCTACCAAACTTTTTAGACATTTGATCTGCTTTATTAGCGGTTTTAGTAAAATGACTATTTGAAATGAGTTGTTCTTTGTTAAAACTTTCCATCTCTTTAGTTGTTTGGTTTAATGTACGCTCTAGCTTATTAAGTGCAGTACGTTCAGTGTTAACTGCCTTTTCTGCTTTAGCAACATCCACACTATGATTTTTAATAATACGATTAAGTTTATTGTACTCTTGTTCAGATTGTTTAAGCTCACTGTTCGTTTTATCATAAGTACTTTTAACTTTTTCATTCGAAGTTGCTAAACCTTTATTTTTAGCTTTTAACTTATCAACCTGTCCGCCTTCTTCTTTGTATCGTTGTACAAGTTGTTTATGCTTAGCACTAGATGTCTCAATTGCAGTGTTAGACTTTTTAAGTTGATTAGTAGCAGCTTTATTTTCATTACGATATTTACGTTCTTCTTCTTGCAGTTTTTTGAGTTTTTCAGAAGCTTCAGTTGTTGCCCGATTCGCTTTTTTGAGCTCACTTGTTTTTACATTTTCAGTATTTTTAAGCGCTTTTTCTTCATTCTTTAATCGCTCAACTTCTTTAGCTTGATTCTCAGTTCTTCTTGATGCCTCACGTAAAGCAACACTTGATTGCTTAACTGAATTCTCATAGTCTTTATTAGCTTTTCTTAACTCTTTAAGTTTTTCCCACTCTTTTTGCTTAGCATTAGCTGTACGTTTGTATTGTGCTTCAGCCTTTTTAAGCTCTGAGTTTGATTCTTTTAAAGCTTGAGTAGACTTATCAAGTGTTTGTTTATTCTTTTTATTGGATTCAGCTAGACCAAGATAGGCTCTTTCAACTTCTTTAATACGAGATTTAGCCGTTACATAATCTGAATTAAGCTTTTTTAACTCTCCTTCAGCTTGATTAAACATTTGCTTTTGGACTTTCAAACGATTATTCAAGCCTTTAATTTGAGCCTCGTATTTTTCCATTGATTTATCTGACTTATCAAAAGCAGAAAGGTTCGCTCTCATTTCACTATTTACAACGCCAAGTTGTCTTTTTAAGCCTTTCATACCTTCTTCAACACCAATAGCGTCTAACTTCATTTCTAAAGTTAAACCCTGTAACTTCTCATTCATTTTTAGCCTCCTTTCTAGCCACCGAATAAGAATTTAAGATCAGAACCTGTGTAGACTTTATTTTCAGTTCCAACATCAGCATCTTTATATGTAGCTTGATTATTTTCGTTATCTTGTTCCGTGTTTAAGATTTCAAGCAACGGAAAATAAGGCTCACGTTTAACTTCTGTTAATGTCCAACCATATTTTTCCATGCAGAACCTTTGAATTTGTTTAATGCTCGATAAAACGTCTTTTGCTGTAGTTATTCTTCTGTCTTTCCCACTTCATCTTTTGCATCTTCTGAATCTTCTTCGTCTTCTCCTTGCACTTCACGAAAAATTTGGTCTAAAGCTTTGCTATACGCTTTAGTGCTCATATTTTCTAAAACTGTTTCTTCTGTTAAACCTTGATCTACAAAGAAATCTACTAATAATTGACGTTCTAATTGTCTAGCTTTTTTAGAATCTGGTTTTTCTTTTTCATTTTCTTTTTCCACTTTTGCCATGAAATCCCAAAACTTTTCAGCTTCTCCCATAGTCACAAAATCTTTTTTATAGCTTTCAGTTTTACCAGTTTTTCTATCTTTAATTTCAAATTTAATCATTATATAGTCTCCTTTTATTCAAATAAAAAAGACGCAGTTTTATGACTGCGCCTTACTTTTTCTTTTACTTTCTTTAGTTTTAAACTCTGGTACATCTACCATTTCTGACACTTCGTTACCATTTACATGTGCGACTTTAAATTCACCTTCTGGATAAGTAGTATCAGCTTCTAAATCATGGATAGTTACTTTCGTTGTACCATCTTGATTTTGTTCCGCTTCTCCTACAACATTTCCTTCTTTATCATAAACCTTTAATATTGTTGTCATTTGATACCACCCTTTATTGTGCATTCACTGTAGCACTATTAGTATTACCAGTAGCTTCTACATTTGTTGGTGCCGTAGTAGCTCCTGTAATTAATCCTTGATAGCCTACAAATACTTTTTTCAAGAATTCATCAGCACCTTTTGACCCTTCATGGTAACCGTAAACAATACCTTTAGTATTACCATCTACATCAATATTACGATTCATCCAGTCACCTGTTAATTTGGTTGGTTCTGGTGATTCTTCTTTTTCATTTTTAGTTTTGAACTCGATTGAGTCTAAACTGAAAGTCCCTTTCATTAACGCACAATAGATAGGCGCCCCAGTAATACCATCTGCAGACTCACCTACAACTGCGACGTAAGGTGCTTTCGTATCTTCTCCAACCCAAGCAGTACCATTGGCATCTTTCGAACGTCCAATAACTGCATTTAATTCATCACTTGGAATGTTGAAGATATCCATATCTGATTTAACTTCATTGGTACCTTGTTTTTTCATCCAAACACGTTTGTTAGATGCAAACATATCAACCATATCAGGCGCTAAACCTGTTACGTTCATGTTTACCGTACCACCGTTTTCATCTTCCCATGTATATTTACTAATAATTTTTTCTGCTTTGTCATCAAATACACCTACGTGTAATCTTTTAAAACCTGCTACGTATGAACCCATAATAAAATTCCTCCTAATTTATATATATAATAAGCACATCTATTCGATATGCTTACCCTTGAAATATTGATTTTTCGGTATACCTTTATATCTACGTGACATAACATACCTTTTTGTTTGTTTGAAATAACTGTCCAATTGGCTAGATGATTGAGACATATTGTTTGCAAAAAGTAAATACCTAATGCGTTTAGTTATATCAATAGTTTTTTGATGGTTGGCAGATTCGACATCCACTTGAATTAAATATGTTTCGCTTAAATATTTATCTGATACAAAAGATGATGGATCATCATCAACCGGTGTTAAAATCACAAATGGTTTTGATACATCTGCATTTTCAGTCAGTTCATAATAATAAATACGATTACCTAATTCGGCTTTCAATATAGTGTCATCAAGAATGATTGAGCGAATAATATTTAAAATATTCATATTCTACTCCTCAAACTATCTACAATTATTTTGCGATAAATATTTTTACCAGATTCTAATGACTTGGCAATAACACCAAAGCCTCTAGGTGTGTATTTCTTACCATCTCTTGTGTAGCCATGTTCGTTTAAATGAATGATTCTATATCTTTCCATAGGTCCAACCCATTTGATAAGAACCGAACGATCTGAGCCGCCTAAACTTTTACTATAAAAAGGGTCTGTACGTGTTATTTCATTTATAGAAGCTCCTGTATCTTCAAACACTTTAAAATTTTTCGCTAAAAGTTCAGCAATATAATCTCCGCCCTCTTTCAAAGCTTCATCTTCAATTTCTCTCATACGATTAATACCAAATTTACGATTTAATTGTTCAGTCAATTCTTTTACGCCTTTTACTTCTACACTCATACTTCTGATAGCACCATTGTAATATAACTTCTGTCTGGTGTATCTTGTCTAATTTCTTCAATATTGAACAACTTGTCGGCGTATAATCGTTTATCGATTTTCACAATATGTTTCGTTTCAGGTACATAATCATCTTGAGGGTCTCTCATAATTAAAGTAACTCCAGTCGTATTTTCAGTAGCTTTAAGGACTTCTCTGTCTTTCATAGATGGACTATAAAGCTTACAAAAGCATCCATATAAATTTCTTTCTTCTTGATCATCGGGATAAGGTCCTTCATTAACATAGTGAAAGAAATTAGCACGGTCTTTAAATTCATTGAATTCCATTTAGACACCTACCATTTCTTTAATTTCAATATCATTTTTTGTAATCCTTTTTCATTAAACGTTTTGGCTTTCGATTGATCATTTGAGTAACCTCTACTCTCATAATCTCGAGCGATAATATATTTAATAGCAGTACAATAAAGTGGGTATTCCGTGTCTCCATCGTCATACTCTGGAACTCCACTCAATGTTAATTCGGATTTTGCCGATTCTATAATTTCTGAAATCAAACCATCTTCATAGCTATAATCAACTTTTAACCAAGCTTTAATTGTCTTTAAATCCATTTAACCGCCCCTATTCTGCTGTAATAACAGCCGACTTAGTGTTGACTGCTACATCAACATTTTGGGGATTAGCTGGGTGTAGATGCTGTAGTAGCTTTTACGTTTGCAATACGGAACGCACTATCTAAAGTACGTTGTTGATCGTACCAAGCAGTTAATACGAATAAGTATTCACCTTTTTTAACATCTTTATCAGTGTCATAAGTTGTGTTGTCATAGTTGATACCGAAGTAGTTAAAGTCTCCAACGATAGGTTTAACTGCTGCGTCTGTAAATACTACTGGTTTACCAAATACTTTTTCTGCTGGTGTGTCGAAGAAGTTAGTAGTACCGTTTGATAATGTTTTAATAATACTAACGTAATCTGCATAACGCATATAGATTGACGCATTTTCTCTGAAATCTTCGTGTAAATCAGCTAATGCACCAATGATTGCTTGATACATATCAGCACCATCAACTTGTGTAACTGAACCATTGTAGAATGACATGTGTTCTAAACCACTCTTAGGTTTTTCTGCTAAAGCGTCTTTTCTTTCTTTCGCAGCTAAACCAGATTGTAATGCGTTTTCTACCCAATTAACTAACTCAACGTCTGAACCATGAATAACTGTGTCAGAAATTGCTGCGAATACTTTGAATTTGTTAGTTGTAAACTTAACTGTATCGCCTTTAATTTGTAATTCTTTAGCAGTTTCAACATCTGTGATGAAATCATCATCATCTAATGTGTAAGAAACTCGTGGAATTTCTAGGCCTTTAATGTTTGTTAAACGTGCTTTTTCACGTAATTGGTTTTTAGCAAATGGCTCAGAAACAATTTCTTTTGATAATGTTTTTGGTAAGAATTTGTCTCCACCAGACTCATTACCAGTAGGTAAAGCATGTAATAAACGTTGTGCTTCTACAGATGGTTTTTCAAATTCTGTAGGTAAGATAGCATGACGATAGAATTCAGCTTTAGCTTTAACTAATTTTTCATCATCATTTAAAGATTGGTAAGTTTCACCTTTATCTTTAACTTTTTCTTTCTCTTTTTCTTCGATATCTGAAACTTGGCGTTCAACGATTTCAAAACGTTGTTGTAATCCTGCTTTTTCAGTCTCTAATTGTTTGATATCGTCCATGCTAGCGTTTGGATCAGTCGCTTTTTGGCTTAATTCTTCGTTTTTGTTCTTTAATTGTTGTCCAATCATTCCTAACGATTGCTTTAATTCATATAATGTTGGCATTATAGGTTTCCTCCTAAAAATTCATAGTTATTTTTAAATTTTCACATTCTCGTCTAATTTTTTCTCTTGCTTCTTTTTCTTCTTGTGACATTGCTTTTTTAGGTGTTTCAACCGAATCAGATGTATCTATATCATCAATTTTTGTAATTTTATCTACATCTTTTTCAACAACTTCAGGTACATTATTAAATCGTTTGAATTGTTCTTCAGAAATACTTGCAGCCATCTCATTAGCTCCTATCACTTCATCAACAAAGCCCATTGATAATGCTTCGTCGGCTGTTAACCAAGTTTCAACATCTAACAATTGCTTTAGTTCTTCTTGTGTAAGTGAAGTCGCTTTATCTAAATAAGCTGTATTACTTACACTGTCTGTTTTATCGAGTAAATCGGCTGTTTTACGCAATTCTTCGGTGTTACCAACGGTCATAACCCATGAATTATGAATCATAAGAAAGCTATTTTTGTGCATAAAAATAGTGTCACCGCTCATTGCGATAACACTTGCGATAGATGCTGCTAATGCATCAATGTAAATATTTATTTTTGCGCTATGCATTTTTAACATGTTGTAAATAGCGTGACCTTCAAAAACACTTCCACCTGATGAGTTGATATGCACATCAATTTCGTTAACATCACCCAATTCATCAAGTTGGTTTTTAAAATCTGTAGCCGTTACGTCTGTTTCAAACCATTTATCACTGACGATATCGCCATAAATGTAAATCTCGCCTTTACTCTGTGACTTCCTTTTCATTTGGAAGTACTTCGGTTTCATTGGCATCTTTATCACCACCTTTCAATGATTTTCTTTGTTCTAATGGTGTGTCAATTGGATATAAGTCACCACTAATTAATGGTTTGTCGCCACCTTCAACTGGTGGAAGGTCTTCCCACTCACGAATATCATTGATTGTGTAATAACCACTACGTACTGCTTTAAAGTAGACTTCTGCTTGAGTAGCACTGTCTGCTCTAAGATATGATTTCACATTAAATTTAAAGTAACGATTCTTTTGTCTGTCTAATTTTGTTAAAAGTTTTCTATTAAATTCCTCTTCATACTGTTTAATGATAGGTAATAGAGTATGTTGAAGGTAATATCTATTCAATTCTTCATTCTTAGCAAAATTAGCGCTAGACTTTGCATTTAAAAACATGGATGGTATTTGAAATACGTTAGCCACACGTTCACGAGTTAAGTTTTCACTTGCGACTATATCTTCTGATACATACTTTTTAGGCAAAGGTTCAATTTCAACACCAGGTTCTTGAAAAAGAATACCGCCATTATCGTTGTAAAACTCTTTAAAATTATTAATAACTGCATTTCTTTTCTCGGGAGATACGTTTGATCCATACTTCAATACAAATGAATCAGGCTTTTCCATTTCAGATAAATTAAAGTTACGTACTGCATTATCAAAATCAGTAGTGTTCTTTAATACATCAATCGGGCTAATACCTTGCACCATGTTAGAACCTACAATGTGTTTGAAATGCAACATATCCATGTTATGTACCACTAATTTTTTACCAGTTGCACCATTAACCATGTAATAAAGCTCACGTGAGTTATTTTCTATAGCTAATTCAACAACATCCGGATTCAAAAGAAATAATTTTTCCGGTTGATGGTAAATATCTCGTTCAATCAAAACATAGGCGTTACCTTTTTCATTTCTGGTAGTTTCAATTTGATTGATGAAATCAAAACTACTTAATGAATTGTTAGGTGTTACTGTTAACAAATCTGATACATCAGTGTTAATCACTTTATAATCTTCATACATTTTTATTGGTAAACTAGCTATTGAATTAGATAACTTAGTTACTGCAGAAAATATGGTCTCGTTCGTTTCTAATGTGTTATTTATGATGCCCCAGAACGATTTGTTACGCCATGGACTGAAGTCATACATTTTATGTGCCGTTTGATCTACCCAGTTGTCTATCAATTTTTGTTTGATACGTGTTACTAAACCCTCTTTTGCGATTGCTCTCACCTCCTTAGCGCATTAAGTCTTTAACGCTAATAAATTCGATATTACCTTCACCACTTTCAGAAACAACTTTATTCATAATATCTGTATAAGTATTCAAGAAAGCTGCAAAACCATCGATTTTACGATATCTACTTTGTTTAGAAGGTAGCCAATTTCCATTTCTATCCAGTTTTAATTGAACATTGTTGATATACCATTTCATAAGTGGATTATTGTTGAATATAACTTTTCCATCTAAAAACATTTCCTTTAAATCTTTTAAAGCAGGACTTAAAGTCAAAGCACCTTGTCGTGTTTCTTCTGTTTCAAACCCGTAATTTTTCAACTCTTGATTTAATTTGAAAGCATTTGCTCTGTCATAGGTTATCTTTTCAACTGGATAATGCTCATTCATTTTAATAATCCAATCGTAAACATCTTGATACTCAATGTATGGTGTATCTTGAATGGTTAAGAAACCTTCTTCTTCCCATTCTCTATAAGGTATCTTCTCGTTCGAGTATTCAACCTTATGTTTCGGAATCCATGAATGAGATAAAACGGCAACTTTACCATTATCTAGTGCGAAAGTAGCACAAGCAGAAGTGAAGTCCTCTGTTTCTGATAAGTCATACCCAATCGTACATGGCAACCCTTCTAATTGATCTAATGCAATAACTTCGTTGTTCTTTTGCAACGTTTGATAGTCAATAAAGCTCATTTCATCGTTGTTGGCAAAAATATTAAAACGCTTTGTGATGAAGTCGCCACGTTCGGCGGGTATACGTTTAGCCTTTTCCCATTCTTCTTTCATCTCTTCAATGTCTATAGAAACACCCATATTAGGATTAGCTTTTATCCAATTAGATGAATCATTCATATCATCGTCATCATCAAGAGACGCCAAAAAGTAAAATGTACGTTCATCTGCTATAACACCATCAAGCGTATCTCTGCCCGCTTCAACCATATCAACAAGTGGTCCATCTAATTGATAACCAGCTGTTGTTATGTAAATGAGTAATGGTTGTAATCGCGCTGCTCTTGAGTTTTTAATGACTGATATCAATTTATAGTCTTTAAATTCATGTATTTCATCAAATATTCCCATGTGTGTGTTCAAACCATCTAATTTATCACTATCAGAGGCTTGTGGCATGATTTTCGATATTGTTGCATCGTAATGAATTTCGTCTCTTAACGGTCTGAAATTCTTACTTAATTTAGGACTAGCTTTAATCATGGCTTTTGATTCATCAAAAAGAATCCTTGCTTGTTTCATTACATTTGCTAATAGATGTATTTCTGCGCCATTTTCACCATCTTGTGAAACGCCATAGTTTGCAACACCCGAAATAGTGGTCGTTTTACCATTCTTACGTCCCATGAAAATAAGCGCTTCTCTAAAACGTCTTAATCGCGTTTCTTTATGCACCCAACCAAATAAACTACCGATGACAAAATGTTGCCAAGGTTGTAATACTAATTGTCGTTTAGATCCTTTTGATGGTTTACAAAACTTCTCTATAAAACGAATAGGTCTATGTGCTAATTCTTCATCAAAAACCCATTTACCACCGTTTTCTAAGTAACGTAAATGACGCTCACACTCTTTTATTACATATTTACTAGCAATAATCTTACCTTCGACTACTTGTTGCGCATACCAAGTTGTTAATAGCTTAGGTGATGGTTCGTTGAGTATCTTAATAGTCACCGAAACCACTTTCTTCCTGCACAATATTTTTACGTTGTGCGGCAGTTAAACCTAATGATTTAAGCAAGTTATTTAAGGTTTGTACCGTCTTTGTTAGCTCAATACTTAGTGGATTCTTAACAATATTGCTTGCTCCAGCTTTATTTGTGTGTTCCATCATCAAATCACTATGTTTTAACTCATCTCTTAATCTGCAATAAAATTCGTAAGTTTCAATATATAAGTTTATAAGTATATCGTCTGATTCTTGATAGTTATCGATATAGCTCATCAACTGTTCTTTTTTCAGATTCATGATGACCCCCCCTTTCATAAAAATTTTATCCGCGTTGCAAACGAAGATCCCCTGTCGGTTCCAGGCAAAAATATTTTTTGACCACTTGAGCAGGGGGTATAAAAAATAATTAAGTATTTTTTTATTTAAATTTTAGCAACTCGAATAATTTTTATATTATTTCTGTCTTGGTCATTAGCATGAATTTTATTGTGGCAACTATGACAAACTGAAAGTAAGTTATCGAGATTCAAAGCTTTATCAAAATCATCATCAACATAAACGATATGATGGACGATTGTAGCATCTGTGATATTCCCATTAAGTAAACACATTTGGCATAGGTTATTGTCTCTATCTAGTGCCATCTGTCGAAGCTTCTTCCATGCTCTTGAATGATAGAACCAATCATACTCATAAGACTTACGACCATGTTTATGTGTGTTGTCATGTCTTGTCATTGATCACACCTCATTGATTGCATAATAAAAGACACACCACTGAGTGATGTGCCTGTGTATTCGTATCGTATATCTATATTATAAAACTAATTGTATATTGATTGCACATTCCCTTCGATGTCTTCTATCTCTTCGATGTCTTCTCATTATCGTAGTGTCCTTGCTGTGCATCCATGTATACATTGACTATCTCATTAATGCATGCATAGAACTTAGAGTCACTATTAATCTCCATTAAATCTTTAATAGTCTTATGCTGCATATTAAGCTTAAGCATTTGAAGTATGTGGAAGTTCTTCTCATCTGTAATGTACTCTTCATACCTATCTATAAACTCTATCTTATTAAGTAGCTTAAGGTTGCGTCTATACTCTCTATTCCTATTCAGTACCTTAACTAATACCTTATCACCCGTACCGCTTTTGGCTTTAGGCATTACTGCTTCAATTCCATACTGTGCTATTGAAGTGCTATCTGCATCATATACCTGTGACTCTATGATATTACGCATCCACTTATAATCATTGATCATCTTCTTAACTTCACTACGTGTATACAAATGATTACCTCCATTACTTATACTTATCTATTCTTGCTTTAATAGCTTTCATTAATTCATCCTGTGTTAGTTCTTTATTCTGTAGTGCTTGATACACTCTTTGGTCTATTGTGTTCTCTGTCATAATATGATGAATGATTGTAGTATGTTCTTGTCCTTGTCTATACAATCTAGCATTGGCTTGTTGATATAGCTCTAATGACCATGTTAAGCCGAACCATACAATGATGTGACCACCTTGTTGTAGGTTAAGTCCATGTCCTGCACTTGCTGGATGTGCTAACAGTATCTTAGCTTTACCACTGTTCCATTTATCTTTATAGTCACTATCATCTAAAGTGATTACATCATCAAAGCGTTCCAGTATTCTATCCTTATCATGTCTAAAGCTATAGAATAAAAGGATTGGTTGCCCTTGTGATTCTTCGATTATCTCTTCTAACTTATCTAGCTTTCTATCATGAATGTGTCTCACTTCTTCATCATCTGTATAAACTGCTCCATTCGATAACTGCAGTAACTTCTGACTAAGTGACGCACCACTTTGTGCTACAACCGTTCCATCTGTCTCATCTTCTAAGATGTAATACTTCTCAAGCTCGTCATATAACTTACGTTCTTTATTAGATAAAGTAACAACTTGTTTCGTATCTATGCGTTCAGGCATATCTAAGTAATCACTAGCTTTCATACTTAAAGCTATATCTTCAATCTGTTTATAGATTAAATCTTCTGAGCCCTCTCTTAGTTCCCAGTTATACACATGATCACTTACTTGATGTGTAGCTCTGAAGTATCGTTCACGATATCGACTAAATGCCGTTTCTAGTCGTTCGCCTCTATCGATTAAATAAACTTGCGCCCATAAATCTAGTAGACTGTTTGGACTTGGCGTTCCAGTTAACCCAACAAATCTTTTCACTAAAGGTAGTTTCTTCTTTATGGCTTTAAACCTTTGGCTTGATGGATTCTTAAATGTTGATAGCTCATCTATCACAACCATATCGAATGGCCATTCTTTCTTATATTGCTCACATAACCATTTCGTATTTTCTTTATTGGTAATATAGATGTCTGCATCTTGCCTAAGTGCCGCTATTCTTTGCTTAGGTGTTCCAAGTATTTTAGATACACGCAAATGTTTTAAATGTTCCCACTTATCAATTTCATCTGCCCATGTATCTTTAGCAACATTCAAAGGTGCTATGACTAACATCTTTTCAGTATCAAGTAATTGTAATTCACTAAATGCCGTTAAGGTTGATACTGTCTTACCTAGGCCCATATCCAAGAAAAGACCATACTTTTCATTCTCAATCACTTTATCGATTGCATGCTTTTGATAGCTATGTGGTTGAAAGGTAATTGCCAATTTAGTCACCTACCTTTTTAATAAATTCATTCACTTGTTCTTTAGTCCATAGCGTGAAAACTTGATGGTTTCTTTTTTTTAATTGCTTATGCATGTATTGCTGCAATGGATCAACTCGTCCATTCGGTTGTTTCATTTCAACGTAATACGTTTTGCCTTTAGGCATAATGACTATCCTATCAGGCACACCTCTTGTTCCAGGCGACACCCACTTAAGACATAAGCCATTTAACTTTTTAACTTCTCTGACTAAATAGCTTTCGATTTTCGATTCTCTCATTTTCTCACCTGCATAATGAATACATAATTTATATATGCGTCCCTAACGTGCCTTTATTTTTTAGTTTTCTATACTATTATGCTATTAGGGACGTACATTACTATTACTTACTCCCTATCATTAAATATTAATCTATTATAGAAATTAAAAGGGACGCAAGGGACGATAGCACTCTAACCCTTGATACAACTGAATTTAAGCCGTGCCTTTAACCGTGCCTTTATTAAAATGTTAAAAGGGACGCAAGGGACGCTCACTTGAAAAACAGGCAATTTACCGTCCCTTTACTAATTTTAAAAGGCACGGTAAATTCAAGATAAAGGGACGCTTATTATTGAATATTTATACATTTTAAATTATATTAAATCATCTATGTCTACATCTCTAACATAAGCTTTTTGTTTACCATATTCTTTACCGAATTTAAGCTTGCCTTCTTTATTACCATCATAAACTTGCCAATTGCCTAACTGTCTTAAAGCGTTCGTAATCTTTTTAAGCTCCATTGAGCCTCGTCCGTCACCCTTATCTTTTCCAAAGCACTCAACGAATATTTCTAAAGCACACACTTTATCTCTTTGAACTAATTCGCTGCTTTGCTCACTAATCGACTCATCACCAAACTTATAAAAGTCTCGACGTTCACTAATTGACATATCTTGCCAGTTCTTAGGAATAGGTGTGTTAAGAAATTCTTCAATAATACCTACATAAGGTGATTCTTCGGTATGCTTACTTTGAATAGCATTCATCTCTTCTTCAAGTTCAGGATCTAGATAAAGTTCTTCGCCTTTATCGTAATAATGTTTAGCTTCTGCCCAAATTTGGTCAATTTCTTCCTTAGTTAGTTTTGACCATTTCACTTCTACTTTTTCAGGGTTAACAGTCATAGGCCAAAATCGACGACCGCCTGTTTCATCTCTTAGGAAATCAACTTTATTTGTTGTACCGATGAAGATGCATTGACGTGGAAAATCTTCTATATAATGACCATAAGCAACACGGAAACGGTCAATTTGTTTTGAGATGAAGTGCTTAATTGCTTCAACTTCGGCTTTACGTGTTGCAGCAAGTTCTGCCATTTCCATTAACCAAACGCCTTGAAGTGCTTCATAAGCTTCTTTACCAGTAACTGATACTAAACTGTCTGAGAACCAAGCACCGCCAAGCTTTTTAAGTATTGCCGATTTACCAACACCTTGTGGTCCGTAAAGCGTAAGCATATAGTCGAATTTGCATCCAGGTTCCATGACTCTTGCGACACCTGCAGTTAAAGCCTTACGTGTTGTCGTGCGATTAACTTCTGTGTCTTCAACGCCTAAATACTTAATAAATAGACGTTCAAGTCTAAGCTCACCGTCCCATGTTAGTCTATTAAGGTAATTTCTAACTGGATGATAAGCGTTTTGTATTGCAACACTGATGATTGCATCTTTTGTCTTACCTGAATGATGTATTTCATACACTTTTTCAATGTAACTACGTAATGCACTATCATCTCCGTCTTGCCATTGTCTATGTCGACTTTCTTTGTTCCACGGTGTTTTGCCTAAGCATTCAATCTGTTTCGTAAATTCATTAAATGCGATTTTACCTTTTAAGTTAGGATCATTACGTAAGATAATCTCAATGTTAGGAATGCTAGCTTTGAAGTTCCCTTTTGATGTAATTTCTAACGTTTCATCCCATTCGTCATTTGACGTTTCGATTGCGTCGAAGTCATCCATAACATTAGACATTTTGTCATTGATAAGCTGCTTTTTCACGCGCTCATCATTTTGTGCTTTTGTTTGCATGGCTTTATAACTTGGTAGACGATTAATTGGCGTATCAGCTTTCATGTCTTCATCTTGAGCGCCATATAAGTGAATACGCACTAAGTCAAAACTGTTAACAAGTTGACCACTGATTGGGTCTGTGTTGTGATGAGAATAAGCGAATTTGCCGTCCTCATATAAAACTAAACCGCCTGCAGTTGACCCTTCGTGGTAGGTATATCGGTCTGTACTATGTTGGTCGTAAAGTTCAGGTATAAAGGTTTCAATCGCTTCTTCAATAGTATAGGCTCTACAAAATGCACCAACGATACCTGGTTTCTCTTCTGGGTTACCTTGCTTGTCTGCTAAATGTTTTGTTTTGCTTTGCTCACGACTTGATGTTGGCCATTCTAAAGTGTCGGTCCAATCAACATATTCACTTAGAATTTCATCAGGGTCTAGTAGTGGTAAATCTTCATAAGTGAAAAAGAATTCTGCATCATTACTTGTTGATGGCCAATACATTAAGCGGTGTGGTTGATAAGTTGTATCATCAAAATATTCCATGCCAACCATATCTGCAACTTTACGTCCGACCGCTTCATACTCATCTGCATTGACATTACGTTTAAGTGGAATGACTAATCGTAATCTTGGACTAATCTCTCTATGCTTATGCGTTGAATAGACACAATAAGCAAAGTCGTAGAACATAGAAAGTATGTCGGTCATGTCTTGTGCTGCAAAGTCCAAGTCAAGCGTTAACATTGAACGGTTCATCACTTGACCGGCTTTACGCTTACCCTCCTTTAGGTAACCACCAACGAAACCACCAACATCTTTAACATCAGCTTGTTCAGTCTTTGACATCTTGTTGTAGTCGGCTAGGTCTTCTTTTGTTCTAACGGTTTGAGAAAGCTTTTGCATGAAGTCAGACCAAGCCATGTTATGATTAGTCCAATGCTTTGACAAACGACTTGCTGCATAAGCATAAGACACATCACGATCATATTTAATTGGTTGTAATTGTGTGACTTTGTCTAACATAAGTAGCTCCTTTCTTATCTTTTGCGATTATGCTCAATAATTTCACTAAGCATTTTGTTATGTGATTTGAGTGTTCTAATTTCATCTTTTTGTTCGCATTGAGCCATAAATTGAATAAAGCAAAGAATTGCTAAAAGTAATGTCGTTGTCCCCCACATTATTCATCTCTCCCATCTTTATAATTGAATGCATCTTCAAATGCTTGAGCGATATCACGCTCAATTTGTCGTCTGAATGTAGTGTTTAAATCGAATTGATCAACAGGACTTGCAAAGTCATCCGGTGCCGTATCAACTTCATCAGGTTTGTACATGAAATGCTCATATATTTTGATAAGTATTTTGTATATTAAGATTGCTGCAATAGCAGTTAGGAATGTTTCAAAGTATTTATTCATAAAGTATCGTTCCTTTCGAAAATATTTTGGTATACTTAAATTACTTTTATAGAAGGTGAGGTGCCATATAATGACAGGAAAATCAGTTAAAGATGCTATTATTAGATCCTTACAAGATGGTTATGCAACTAAAATAGCTACAGTAGATGGTGAAAAGTACAAAATTGATAACTACGGTACAATCAATGATGAATTTTGTATGGTAATGAGTAACAATAAGACTTTCACTATTGATACTAAAAGCATCGTTTCTATCACTCAAAGCGATGTTCCAAGCCATTCAGGTCTTAAGAAAGGGAAAGCTAAAATCCTTTAAATTGCTAGAGGGCCCTAGGGCCCTCATTTCATCTCCCCAACACTTCCTTTACACGTTGATAAATGTCTTTAGTACCCTGTACTTCCGAACCCGTCTGTCCCTCTCTCTGACACATTGCTAAACTCCTTTACTTCTTTTAATTCTGGTGTCCAAATTGGTACGATAACCAATTGTGCGAGTTTGTCGCCTTTTTTAATACCGTAAGAGTTAGGTATTTGATGTAAATCATTAGTTGCTTGTCCTTTGATATTTAAAACGCCGAAACCTTCTACTAACAGATTGTCTGACATATCTATATATTCTGCGTCATTCTTAATATTAATTCCTAAATTACCCTGATAACCTGCATCTATCTTGCCTGTTTCGATTACTAAATGCGTCTTGCTACTCACGCCACTTCTTGATGTTAAAAGTCCTACATAGCCCTCTGGGATGTTCACAGCTACATCTGTTTTAATCACTGCTTTTTCTTGTGACTCGAGCATCACTGTTTCTGCTGCATAGATGTCAAAGCCGGCATCTAAACGCTCACGTGTTGGTGTAGTTGCATTCTCTGATAGTTTGATAAACTCTAATGTGTTAGTCATTTATTCGTCCTCCTTAAATTCCATTTGCATTGGTAGTATTTCTAT
The DNA here is from genome assembly GCF_022815905.2 of Staphylococcus sp. NRL 16/872. Lineage (NCBI taxonomy): Bacteria > Bacillati > Bacillota > Bacilli > Caryophanales > Staphylococcaceae > Staphylococcus > Staphylococcus sp. NRL 16/872. Next base: position 1,839,017 of record NZ_CP119327.1, read on the forward strand.
AATGCGCACACTTATTTTTGCTTTACTAAATCGCTTTAACATCTTTTGTTTAGCTTCTTCTTTATTCTTTGCAGGTACTAAATCGGTAAATGTATTAAGTCTGTTCAGATTAAGTTTGTACTTAACTTTGAATATCTCTTCCACGTTGTAAGCAAATTGAACAACTGTGATTTTGCCGTGCAACCATTTAGCGTGTTCACGTTTGATTAAGCCTAGTTTGTTCAATTCACGTTGTTGATTTTCAACAGTAAATTTATGGTTCTGCAATTCCCAAATTAAGTTATTAGCACTTTCTTTTGTTACTTCAAATGTATTGTTGAAAAAATCATCTGATACTACTTCTAGTTCACTCATCACTGCCACGCTCCATTGTTTTAGATATATTTCTTCTAGCATTCTCTTTCTCAACTTTACATATCGAAAAGTCAATCATTCTTTCTACTGCCTCATCTGCACAATATCCAGATGTGATAAAACGTTGTTTAATATCATCAAACGCCTCTGCCTTACGTTTAATGTCTGCAATATCGTTGATGAGTTCGTCGCGTTGGCTTTTATATTCGTCACGTTCTTTAATATGCTTTGCATTTTCGTTAAACCAGTATTCAGATTGTAATTCGTAGTATTCTTTAGTATTCGGCTCTATGCTATTTACCATTCCTAACACACTCCCTATTTCGTTTAATATCGTCTTGCTCAACTAACATTGTCACTCTGCTTCCTGCGACCTTTACGACAGAGCCGTTGACACCTAACTTGCGTAGTTCCTGTTGTATTTGTGTAGGTGTCTTGCCTTGTGTGTTGTAGCGATAGCGTTGGTTGATTGTGTCGGATAGTATCATTCCACTAGCCACGCTGGTACACCTTCTGTCTGTTTAATATCTGAATATTTATGTTCTACAAATTTCACATTCAATTCTTTTTCGACATCTTCTGTATAGGGCAATCGGTTTAAACTGCTAAAGCCTAAATGGTTATTCTCATCATTTTGAATAAACCAGGCGCCATATGCTTCACGTGTTAATACATCACATTGAACAACCAAGCCATTCATGCCACGAATAAGCATGTTGAATAATAAGAATGGAATTGTACGGTCGCTTAACTCCTCTGCTGTGTAGAAATACATTCTAGGCTCATAGTCAAATGGTGAATGCTTCATTCTATCCTTGTTCCATTTCTCAATCACAATGCCACCTGTTCCTGCTGCTGGCTCATAGTAATCACCTTTGCTATCTCCTACCATTTCCACAAGTAGCTTACTAATAGATTGTGGTGTGAAATCTTGCTTATGCTTTTTACGATTGGCATGTTCATCTTGGAAATATTCATGAAACCAGTCGTAATTGACATCTTTATCAAAGGCTTCAAGAAACTCCATAAATATCTTGTTACGTTCTTCTATATCGCCATGTAAGATTTCCATAATTTTTCTAGGTGCTTGATAACTGTCTCTAATATTTAGAATGTCATTGATCATTCGCCTACACCTACAATCTCTTTAACTGGCACTCTAATCGCAATTAATCTATCACGCGTTTGTTTTTCTATTTCATAAGCGTGCTTAGAAGAGATAGCAAAGAAGCCACCAATTGATATGCCTAATTTCTCACAACATTCTTTAGCTGTTCCTGCACAAATAACGTCGTCACCTTTATAAACCACGTATTCATAACTAATGCCACTACCCATTTAACTCACCTCACCGTTGTAAAATTCATCTGCCCACATGAAAGCACGATAGCCTATTGTGTGGTAAGCATTACGACTATTGTTGCAGCAGTCATTTATTGTTTGTCTGTTATACAAAGTGATAGCTTCTGCTTGTCGAGTGCTTTTAAACTCATCTAGTAATTCGCCCTTTTCGCTAACAAACACAATACCTTTACGTTTTCCTTTGTGTCCTGTGATGCGCCCTAATTCTTCTCTTGTTGTTTTAGCTAAGTTACTAGCTCGTACATCATATTTAAATCCGTTTTTGCTATAAACAACCTCATCTTTATTTAAGTGACCATAAAAGGCTTCATAAACTAATCTGTTAGCGCGATAATGCTTCCCTTTATATTTAATGTTTGGATAGCCTTTTTGATTGAAAACAAAATAGTAACGATATCCTGTCTTCGTTTTTGCTTTAAATCTTGCATAGTCACTCGCGTAAAGGCCCTCTAATTTTGTTTCTCTCCAAATTTCATTTGGCAATTCTAACTTTTGAATGAGTTGTCTTTTTTCTTTAACGCTTAATTCATTTCTGACGAAGTAGCATTGCAGCTTTCTATTATAGGTTTGATTATTTACATATCTTGTTAGCATAGAGGGGCTAACACCAAGCACTTTATGTGCATATTCTGTTGAGATGCGGGTAAGCCGATTAAATAACGGCTCCCACATATAAACTGGTAGTTGTTTTGCCATGTTTATTCCTCCAATACATCTATCAAGCGTTCACAATAAACTTTCGCTTTTTTAATATCTTCTAATTCATCATCTTTACGACCTGCACGTGTTGAATATTTGATAATGTTACCTAGCATAAAACCTTTAAAGTGATCATCTGATAATTGTTGTTTTACAAAATCAATTACATCTACACCATCTTTACCTTGATAATGTTCTGGCGTGGTATCAGGTTCGGTTTCATCTTTAGAGTCTTTATTCAATTTCTCCATAGTTGTTGAAAATTTGGTTCCTGTTTTTTGATGAATTACCTTTATTTCTGTCTCACCTGAAGTATTAAGCTTTCTGCTAAAAGGTTTGTTCGATTTAACAAAATTCCAGCTATTATCAATAATTACTTTCTCACCATTCATTTTTTCAACTTGTGCTTCCCATTTAATACTGTCCGATACTACATCATGCTCTCCCTTTACTTGGTTAACGATTGCTAATTGTGTGAGTTGTTGATCATTAGCAAAATCTATATATTCAATCACATCATTCTTATTTAAATCTGCTATTCTTGTCATAGCTCATTGCCCCCTTTGCCATATATTAATTCAGGTCCTCTTAACCCCTATTTATATCTTTTTCGCACTGTGCTATCGGCTACGTCGAAATGTTTGTATACATCACATAGCCGATAAGCTTTTCCATTCAAGTTTACTTTTGGCGTTTTCTTTTTAACTGAAAGAACAGCTGTTGCTTCAGGTTGATATCTATATAAGTGTTTAAGTTCAACATCTAGCCCATCTTCAGTTTTAATATCAAAATTGCCATAGTCTTCCATTGCTTCAACTAAATCTGTAATTAATTCAACTGCTGTTGTTGCCATTTTAATCACTCCTAATCTTTCATATAGAACGGGCTTGTAAATCCATCACTATTAAGGTTTAAACCTAATGCCCATTTCACAGGTTTGCTCATAATCTTTTCTATTTCCTCAAGTCCGTTAGAGCCTTTAGGTACTTCAACGATAATTTCATCATGTACATGACCTACGATTTGAAATCCGGCATGTTCTATGCGATACATTGAGATAGCTAACAAATCTCTTGCCGTTGCTTGTACAATGTTCTCCACAAGTTTTCCTCCATAAGTTGATAGCTTCGTCCATTTACGGTTCAAATCTAAGCCCATGAAGTTAACAACAGGTGCGCCCCAATCGTTCTCACCTAGTCGTGCTTTCGGATAAGCTAGTGCTCTGCCACTTGGTAGCTCTATCATTAAAAAGCCTTTTTTCATGTAAAACGTTAGGCCTTGTGTCTTTTGTTGTTGGCGGGTTTCTACCGTTTTAATTGCAGCGTCTTGGCACGCTTTCCAAAAGTTAACAATGTTAGGATTAGCTTTTCGCCAACTGTCGACTAAGCCTTGTAACTCACTCTCATCAATGCCCATATCAAGTGCGCCCATCGCCTTTAATGCACCAGGTCCGCCTTGATAACCTAAAGCAAGTTCAGATACTTTACCTTTTTGTCTGAGAGGGTCGCCTTTTTTAATCGACTCAACAGGAACACCAAACATTTGAGATGCAGACGCTTCATAAATCTTGCCATGCGTGTTAAATACGTCTAAGCGCCATTGTTCTTTGGCATACCAAGCAATCACTCGTGCCTCAATGGCTGAGAAGTCACTAACCGCTAACTCATGCCCATCTTCTGCAGTAAACGTTGTTCTAACTAATTGACTTAGTAGATCTTGTGGGTGTACATCTAATAACAGTTCTAAGTCATCAAACTTTTGTTCCTTGATAAGTTCTCTAGCTATATCAAGTTCTGTGTCTGAGATGTAGTGCTTGGTTAGGTTTTGAAGTTGTACGCCCCTCGACGCCCAACGCCCTGTACCTGCACCGTAAAATTGGAATAAACCACGAACTCTTTCATCACGACACATCATAAATTGCATTTTGTTGTATTTCTTAACACTTGTTTTCGACATTTGCAGCCTAATCTCTAGCATTTGTTTTGCTTTGCCTGTGGCTTTCTTTAAATACTCTTGAACGGTTTTCTTTTGTAAGTTTGGAATATCTAAGCCTTGTTCAGTATTCAACCATTCAAGTAGTTGACTTGGACTATTAGGGTTGTCTAATCCAGTAATTTGCGTTGCTTGTTTAAGTAATTCATCTTTACTTAACTTATCCAGCTCATTCGCACCTTCCATTAAAGGTTTAGATAACTTAATGCCTCTGTCATTAATATGTTGATCTAATGACCAGTATTTTTGTTCTGTATCAGTTACTTCAAAATCACTTATCTTTTTAGCAATATTCATCTCTACTTCAACGTCTCTTATGCAGTAATCAATAAATTGTTGCCATTTATCCGGGTCATGTTCAGGTAAATTACGAGTACGACCACCATTGACTTTTGTTGGTTTACATGGAATTGAGAAGTAACGAATTAAATTCTTGCCGGCTTTATCTTTTTGTTCCTGTAAATGCAGAACGGCTCCTACCTTATCAAGTGATGCAGGCAAACCAATTCGTGTTGCATTAACCATAGTGCATATCCACTCTTCAGGTGGCATAGGTTCATTAAAATGTTTTGCTAAACATGTTCTTTCGAAATTTGCGTTAAAGGCGTATTTTTTTACATTTGGGTCGAACAAAGCAATTTTGAAAGTCTCAAAGTCTGCATTATACTGTTCTTCTTCGAGTTCAAGCATGTCTATTGCACTAACAGATCCACCATCAATTGAGTAGGCAATGATTAAGATTTCAAAGTCATCCGCTTCTGTATATTTATAGGCACCACACTTTGAGATGTCGTTACTACTATACGTCTCAATATCAATGTTCATGTACTCCATGTGTGTTCACCTCTTAAGTTTTAAAAATAAAGCGGGGAAAACCCCGCTAGCGTGCTAAATTAAATCGTCTTCATCTGTGTCTAGTTCGTCGAAGTCATCTTCTGCAGCACTTGCACCGCCTAATGGTTCACCTTTTTCAACTAATTGAATATTGTTAAGTCCAACCGCAATTCCTTTGTTACCATTGGTGTTGAATGGATATAAGTTAACTGAAGCTCTAATGTAGTCTCCACTTACAACTGTGCTAGGATCTGTAAGTCTGATTTTATTTTGGTCGACAATACCTGGTGCGCTTTTACTTGATGCATTTAAGAAGTAAGCATCTTGATAGTTAGGGTCATCTTCACGTTCAATATCTCCATCTCTTAAAGGCGTTTTTAAGTTACCGGGCACCTTACCGCCAAACTTAGACGCTTTACCATTTTCAATAGCTTCATCAACTGCTTTTTCAATTGCACTGATTGTGCTTGTTTCTGATTTAGGAATGATTAAACTTACTGAGTATTTAGCGTCTTGTCCTTCCTGCATGCTATGTGGTTCAAAGATATGTGCGTATGACGCTCTCACTTTACCTGTAATCACTTTTGTTCCATTTTGTTTTGCTTTCATAATTTAATAGCTCCTTTTGTTTTATATTTGGTCAAAATCATCTTCAGCACTTTGCTTGATTGCTGGTCGCCTATCAGACGATTTGGCAAGTGTGAGCTTACCTTGTGGTCTAACGATGTAGTCACTAGCTAAAGTGTTAAATGATTTTTTACCGACTAATTTTTCTAATTTCGTAAGGCTAAGTAACTTAGTTTCTGTAACGTTTTCGGGCTTATAGCCCTCTTTAATTAATAAATCTTTGATTGCTTGTTCATCTGTCATCTTTCGTTGTGAACGTCCTTCAACAAGTTTCCAACCGTCGTAAGACTTGTCATGCTCTGCCATTTGTTCAAGTGCAAAGCTTTCAACTTCATCTGCCCATTTCTTAATATTAGGTAGCTTATAAAGTAGCTCGGCTATTTCGTCGTCACTTAATAAGTGAGCCGGTTTATTAGGTACATCTTGCATATATCTAGCACGCTCTCTACATGAGTGTTTAATCTTGCAGAACCTGCAATGCTCGCCTGCTTTAAATTCACCTTCACCGTTATATGCAAGTTCTGCTCTAGGTCTTACATACTCTAAGCCCCAATCAACAAGTGTGTTGATTTGAAGTTCTTCAGTTGAGTAGTTATCAAGTCTTGGTTGTATAATGGTCATTTTTACTGTGTGGATGTCATACAACATGCTTAAAAGTTCATAAGCACCTAAGCCGTAAAGTCTAAGTTGTGGGTTATCGATTGCTGATACTTCCACGCCTTTACCATATTTCAAGTCAATGATTTCAAGCACGCCGCCGGAATAAATGATGACGTCACCAGTCCCAAACGACTCAGGTACGTATCGACCTAAATCTAGTCTTGTTTCAAACATAGTAATGACATCACTATCTCTCGCTAAAGCTTCGTTGTATTTCTCTTCGACTTGATCTACATATTCTTCAACATATTCTCTTAATTCTTCTGAGTAATACTGATTGTGTTGATAGTTATTGAAAGCTTTATTAAACTCAAAGTCTGTTAAGTCTTCATATTGATGTTTGAAATACAACTCACTTAACTCATGTGCAAAGGTTCCTTCTTCTGCAAAGACTGATGTCTTATCGCCTATCCCTTCACTTGCTTTTATACTTGGTGGGCAGTTAAGCCATTGTTTAGCACCACTTGCACTCAATTTGGCATGAGCACGATTTGTGTGGTCTAACTTCATGCGCTTAATCTCGCTTTCATGAAATCAACAATCTCAGGGAAGTCTTTTTCGGCAACAGTTGATAGCTTGTTAGCGCCTAATTCTGATAGCTTTTCTTTAAATGCAGCTTTATCTGATTGATCGCCATTTTTAAGAAACTCTTTTCCAAGATTTAAAACGTAATCTTTTGAGAATGTAGTATCGCTTTCTTGTTGCGGTTCTTCTTTAGGTTCTTCTTTAAGTTCTTCAGTTTGTGGCTTTTCTGAAGGTGCTTCTTTAACTACGTTTTGTATAGTGCTTGTATCAACTGTTGACATTTCAACTCGAATTGCACTTAAATTTTTATTAAGTAATTTTATTTCTTTTAGTAATTCTTCTAATACGCCCATTGCGCATACCTCCTAAAAATTGTAATATTAGGGTACATATGAATTTGAAACCCTTTAACTTGACTAATGCGTTCTGCCAAACGTGTTAGTCTTTTTTTGCGTAGTAACAGTTGTCAAAAAACAAATAAGTAAGTGCAGATACTAACAATGCATATGCAGCTGCGTTAGTGATGAATACATTTAAAGCAATTAACAATAGAAAAAACACTGCAATAAACATAAAGCCTGTTAGTAAAAATAATTTGTCATCCTTTGTCATTTCTTCATCCCCTTATAAATCTCTTTCTTATAATCTTTTAAGAATTTCCACATTAATTCAGCGTCGAAGTAATGAGATGAACTACCGCCTTGACCTTCAAACCAAATGTCGTTTTCTTTGAGGCATTTTTTAAATCTAGGAACTTCTAATATTCTTTTAAATACTAAGTACTTACTCAACTTCGACTCTTTGATTAAATCTTCCATAGTCCAAAATGCAGGTAATGAATTACTTACCAACTTTTCAAATCCAACTTTAGGTATAAGAACATGAGTGTCGGGTAATGTGACTGTTATTGTTTGTTCCATTTATTAAAACTCCTTTCGTGTATAATTTGGTTATCAACCTTAGGAGGTGATAACTATGTCTTTGATTTCAGACGAGTTTGAGATACTTGCTAAAGATCAGCAATACATACTATCTGTGCTTTATAAAAATTATTTAGAGTGTGTAAAGTCTGGTGCTATTAAATTAAGTTGCAATGACTTTGAAAGTGCAGAAAATATACATTTTAAGTACTTTCAAAAACTACACTTCGAAGATGTAGAAAATGACTTAAAGAAACTTAAAAAATCTGGTTTTATTAATGGCGTTTTTGCAGATAACACTATTTATCATGTAACTATTTCTGACAAAACAATTGTTTACTTCGAAAATGAGTTTAAAAATAATCTAAAAAGTATAATTGATAGTATTTCTAAAATCGCTTCAATAATTCCTGGTCTTTAATTGGATTTATAACTTCCCAATCTTCTGCCATTAAGTCATCTGCTGAAGGTTGCCAATATCTAATAAGGTGTTTTCCATCATTACTTGTTATAATGCAATGTAAAAAACTATCATTTGTCGGCAATATTTGAGTTTGATGACTTCCTTCCCATTTTGTTCTTTTCATAGTTAAAAGGCGTGTAGTAGCTAATTTCGTCGCATCTTGTATGTTCATAATGCCCTCCCTTTAATTAAGAAATTGTCATTTTCGAATTTCCATTTTTATTAGTTTCTATTTTTATTCCATGAAATTCTTTTTTATTTCGCTTAGCACTTCTAATCTCCTCCGCCAAGATGACGATTAGGAGTGCTATTTTTAGTTTCTGTAGCATGGTTATGCCACCTTTTTGTATAATTGGTTTATTCCTTATTGAAAGGAGGTGTACTATCTATGGCTAAAGGTACACATTATAGTCCCAAAGAATTTGCTGAAGCTTATATTCAAACACTCCCACACGCTAAAACTGTCGAAGATTTTAATAATCGTACTGATTATTGGGAATACCTGAAAAAGCGACGTCAGCTATTCTTTGACGAATACATTGAAGCTATTGAATTTGCTGATAGTTTTGGTAAATCACTTGACGAAACTGACAATGAATAATCAAGCTTTCTAGTATTCTTTTCTATTTCTATAACCTTCCAAGTCACAACTGCCATTGTGATGAGGAGGGTTGTTTTGTATAGAATGTTCATGTTACGCCTCCTTTAAGTTGTTTGTTCTATATTTGGTATAAACCCTTCTATAACAGGAGTATTTGGAACACTTCTAGCACTATTAAAATTATTAATAAGTAATTAAAGAAGTTTAGTTTTCTATTAATATCAACTATTTCCCAACCAGTAATCTTGATGTGGTCGTCGCTACATCGAGATTTTTTGTTTTGTTCCTGCATTTGTTGTCCTCCTTTAAGTTGTTAGTTCGATTGTGGTTAAGTCATTACTTAGTTGTAATTCGTCCAATTATTATCACCTATATTATCACTTAAAGTGATATTGCTATTAAATTTTTTTAGCCTTTATATAATCAACTTCGGTGTTGAATAATTTGGCTAAAGCATAAAGTTGTAAACCTTTTAATTCAGCGTCATCTTTTTCCCATCTTATTACAGATTGCTTAGTTACACCTAATTTATCAGCTACATCTTGTTGTGTCATTTTTGAATTAGTACGCCACACTTTTACTGGAAACTCTTTAAAATCCTCTGGCATTTTGTATCACCTCCTGTTGACAGTTACAACTATAATATCACTTAAAGTAATATGTCAACACTTAAAGTGATAATTAATTAAAAAAAGTGATAATTTGTGTTGTAAAGTAATATCACTTATGGTAAATTAGTATTACATTAAGTAATACTAAAGGAGAAAAAACATGGAATATAAAAGTGCTAGAAAAATTTTATCGGAGAACTTAGAACAACTTATGAAAGAAAATAACATCACTCAAGTAGAATTATCTGAAGCAATCGGCGTAAGCCAGTCCACAATCTCTAACTGGCTAAAAGAAATTAAATATCCTAGAATTTCAAAAATACAAGAATTAGCCAATTACTTTAATGTACCTAAATCTAGAATCACAGAAGATAAAAGTTTACAACAAGATACAATGGCTGCTCATTTCGATAAAGACGGCCTAACAGAAGAAGAAATCGAAGAAGTAAACAGATTTATTGAATGGGTTAAAAATAGAGATAAATAAAAAACAAGTCTACATAAGCAGACTTGTAAGGAGTAAAAACAGTGAGCAAATATAATAACGGTTCAACTAGGTCATTAGGTAAACCTAGTAAAACAAAAGGGACTAGAAAACCGCCAGGAAACAAATAATTTACATCTCTATAAAATATATTTGGATTTTTTCGGTTACGTTTATTAGAACTTTAGGTTCATTATCACATTGTTGTGACCATTTGACTATGTCTTCAAATGTTTTAAGCATAGGCTCATTGTCGAAAGGTTCAATAATCAATTCGTTAGGTTCATTATAATGAGTATTCAAATTTGTGACATATCCACAATTTATTAAATTTTTATCAAAATCGAAAATATACGCAACTGTATCATTTGGATTATTAAATACAATTTCTCTAACAGGTTCTGCATACTGATAAGCTAATCCACTCCCATTTCTAGAATCATTTATAGATTTTCTAATCTTTTCTAAAATTGTTAGTGGAATTAAAAACGGATAAATTGTAGATGAAATTAAAGCTATTATAAGACTTAATAAAATTGAAATTTGAAGATTAAAGAAATTACTGAGTATTAGTATTAGCGAAAAAAGAATAATAAAATTTAATATTGATAGTAATACGTTATAAAATACTTTATCTTGATTGTCATATACTTTAATTTTCCCCATTTTATTAAGTAAAAGAAATGAGAGAAAACCAAGTCCTCCAGATGAAATAAGTACACTTAAAAACGGCACGTCTAGAGTATTCAAAGATCCACCTACTTTTTTATTTATTATACCACAATTAATACCAGGTACTAAAGAGAGGATGATTTTTTGGGGTTATTTGAAGAATTATGTATAAAAAACGACTGGATAGAAATAGAAGAAACTAATCGTTTACCTAAATTTCAACCCGGTTTTTATATGAATGGGAAAATTTACATCAATAGCAATCTATCAGAAACACGCAAAGCCGAAGTGCTATACGAAGAACTCGCACATCACAAACTTACATATGGGAATATCTTAGATCAATCTAAAGACATAAATCGCATATTTGAAAACTACGTTAGGCGTCACGGGTACGAGGCAGCACTTCCCCTACGCATTATTGTGGAGGCGTACAACTACGGTGTAAGTAACTTATATGAACTATCACAATATGTTCAATTAAGTGAAAGGTACATAGTGGAGATACTGGAACATTACAAAAATAAATATGGTATTGGAACTAACTACGCCAATTACTCTATTACTTTTGAGCCGTTGAGAGTGTATAAGTTGCATAGAGTAGATTAATAAGCGACCTAGCGACGCTTTAATATAAATTTATAAAGGAGAAATATAGTGAAAATAATTAATTATCAAGTTAAACTGAGAAAAATTTTTTATACTGTGAGAACTAACAAAGGTAATGTTTTTAGAAAGTCACGTCCTAAAAAAGAAAGTATTCTAAAAACACGCAGAAAATTACAAAAATACGCCCGTGAAATTGATGAAAAAAGAAGAAAATCATAACTTATATTATTAATTTCAACTAAGAAAATGTAACATTAGGAGTTGCTATTTATGAAAGAAACATATGAAGCCATAATCGTGACTATAAGTTTGATAATTGTATTTTTAGTGGCACTTATGCTTACTGGCTAATAATGATAATTGGAAGATATTAGAAAGAATAGAAGAGTATAACTCTATGATTAACCCAGTCCTAGTGGCGGTTTTATGTAAATAAAGGAGGTTGAGGTATGGAGTACGAAGATATACTATCATCTTTTAAAGATGGTTATTTAGAAGAATTACAAACAAATTATGATTTTTTAGACAACAATGAACTAAAGAATTTCCCCTTTTATAAATCCTTAAATTATTTAGGGATCAAAATTATAAATACCGGAAAGTTAAATACATCTTCCCAATTTATTGTTTTAATTACTAACAATATCGAAAATGAATATTTAGATATTAGTAATGACATTACTAAAAGTTTGAAGAGAATTGCAGCTGAACACACCGACCATAATGACAAAATGGGAATTGAGATACTTAAAGAAATTTATCCAAATTTAGACCTAGCAAAGAAGCCTTATTATTATATAACGTATGATCCTAAAATCTTTATTGATCCGAATACGTTTAATCACAATGGTAAAACAGAAGTCCGAAAACAATATCAAAACATTAAGGACAATAAAAATACACTTATTAAAAATAACGAAAAACCTATAATTAACCCATTCTCATTTTTAGATTTTGATTCCTTAATAGTAAAAGTTGATGACAAAGATTTTAGCTACCAAATGAATGAAGCAAAAACGTGTTACGAGAATCAATTATATCTAGCTGCATGTTGTACTTTTTCGGTATGCTTAGAAACTGTTTTAATGTTAATACTCGAAAAGCATAATTTAAAAGTAAATGACGATAGTACAATGCTTAATAAAATCGGTGAAACCTTAAGAAGTGAAGATATAATTTCTAAAAGAGCAAATAATAGATTGTTGATTACTTATTCAGTAAGAAACGCAACTTCTCATACAAATAAAAACAAAGTCATTCAAAACGATTGTGAATGGATATTAAAAACGATTGAATTCTTCATTGACGAATATTTAGAAAACTAAAAATATTATTTTGGACTAACCTTTTTCAACTTATTCAATAGATTATAGTAATCTTTAGCAAAAGAATCTTTCGGCATTTCGTCCTCATGCCACAAATCGTAATTGTCTAATATGTTTGTTGACGTCGAAAGATGATTTAGTGAATACTTAATTAAACTCAAATCTTTATCGCTTAGTTCTATTTTCATATCATCACTCACTTTTTAGCTATTATAACATGTTTTTCGGGTAATCCACCTACCCTTATTATTTTTTAATTATTAAATCGAACATACGTTCTTCAAAGGAGGTGAAACCCCATAACCGAAACGGAAATAATATAGAAAGGATGGATTTTATGTCTGTTAAAAAGATTAAGGGCACTTGGACTTATGATTTCCAATATGAAGGAAAGCGATACAGAAAAAGAGGGTTTAGAACTAAAAAAGATGCTATACAAGCTGAAAGAGAGTTATACATTGATCTAAGTAAAGGTGGTCAATTAGCAAACGATATAACCTTTATAGAATACTTTGAAAGATGGATTAAAGTAAATAAAGTAGATAGAGTATCTCAATCCACACTAAATAGATATTATAGTGCTTTAAATGTGTTTGAAGAAAAGTTCGGCTCTATTCTCATTAAAGATGTCAGCCAATTAGGTTACAGAGAAATGCTTAAAGAATATGCTGAAGGTATGTTTTTAGGTGGTCGTAAAGAAGGTAGAACAAAAGAAAGTGTAAAAAAACTTAATAATTGTTTCTCTCAAGCTTTTAAAGACGCATTAAATGAAAGACTCATCTATAAAGATCCTACTTGGAATGCGCCAATTTATGAGAAAAAAGCAGCAATGAGTGAAAAACAAAAATATTTATCTTTAAAAGATTATCAATTATTAAAACAAACCGCTTCTACTAAATCACATTTATCTTATCTAGCAATTTATATATTGATAGCAACTGGTGCTAGATTTAGTGAAGTTCAGAAACTCAAAAGAGTAGATATTAATAGAAGTCAAAATACTATCCATTTGAGAGGGACTAAAACTAAATCAGCGGACCGTCATGTAGCGATTACTTCTAAAGATATGAAACATATCATAGATGTGATAAATTCTAAACCACTTCATAAAGACGGTTATATATTTAACACTGGTATTTCACTCATTACTAACAAAGCAGTAACTACTGCTATGAGAAACATATTGGCCAAAAACGAATTGAAAAGCGATTATGGACTTCACTCTCTAAGACACACGCACGCTTCAATGTTATTAGGTCATGGTTTTAGTATACAATATGTTAGTAAGAGATTGGGTCATGCAAACATAGAAATTACATGGCGAGTATATAGCCACTTACTTGATGAGATGAAATCACAAGAAGATGAAATGTTAGATTCAAAACTCTCTTTTTTCTAAAACCGACAACAAGTCGACAACGAAGTGCTTAAAAACCCTTATTTAAAGGTAACAGACAATCCCTCCGTTTCCGTTCATTAGTAAAAATCGATAAAATTTTGTTAATGCAAATCACTTAAGAACGTTGATATATCAACGTTCTTTTGTTTTTCTTAAAAATCTAAAAAAGTCTGTTTTTAATTTTTTTGTCAACAAGTGGACAACATTGACAATAAAAATCAAAAAGTTGTCCACTTTGTTGTCCACTTGTCCTCTGTATCCCTTGTCGCTCTAAAGGTGTAGGCATTAGCAATTTGTTCTAAAAACACAAAAACACCCGTCGTGATGGCACTGAACCCTTAAAACGGAAACTTAATAAAAACACTATGTTCTAGGCTGCTAATTCTCTGTATTTTACAGGGGATAAGTAGCCTAATTTTTGTTGAATTCGATTATTATTTTAGTTTTTAATGTACTTTTCGACAATATCTATTACAATGTGATTAGAGCTATTAAGCTTATTATTGATGTAGAAAGTTTCAGACTTTAGCGAGGAATGGAAACTTTCTATCGGGGCGTTATCAGCAGTTGTTCCCTTTCGGGACATACTTCTGATAATGCCTTTTTCTTCGCATAATTGATAATAAGCATAAGATGTATAAATACTGCCTTGATCACCATGTAATATACAACCCTCAGGTATATTAATTTGATTTAATGTATCATTAACTAAACATTGGTCTTGTTTATCATCTATTTTATATGCCACAATTTCTCCATTATAAATATCCATTATCGAAGATAACTACAACATAGAATTGCCAAATGGTAAATAAGTAATATCAGCTGTTAATACTTCCATGGGACAACTCGCTTTAAATTGTCTTTGTAATAAATTGTCTGTTTTATCATACGGTTTACCTATTCTTGTCGTCTTTTTAGGTCTAACTCGGCAGTTCAAATGATGCTTCTGCATAATTCTCTGTACTCTCTTATGATTAATTGGTGATGTAAAATATTGGTTAATCAATGCTGTAATCTTACGATAACCGTAGGTATAGTGATTAGCTTCACATAATTCAATGACTTTTTGTGTTACGGTATCATTTTTATGGGATTTGTTTTTCCATCGGTAATATGTTGATTTAGGTATGTTCAATACTTCTAGTATCAATTTGATTGAATATTTTACTTCTAATTGATCCACTAAATCAATGATCACTGTTGGTACCACTTCCTTTCCAATACCTTGTACTTTTTTAAAATATCCAATTCTATATCTTTTCTCTTATTTTCTAATTTTAATTGTTCTACTTCTGATAGTTCTTCCAACCCTTTACCGTAGGTATATTGTTTACCAACGTGTTGTGAAAATCTATAACTTTCCCCATTTCGATACCATCGCCACCAAGTTTGCACTTGTGTTTTATTTCTAATATTTAATTCTTTCATAATTTCTTTTGTCGAAACCCCATCTGCTTTCATTTCAACTGCTTTATTCTTTGTTTCTACTGAATAAGACACTCTTTTCATAGAAAAAACACCTCCGTTTGATTCATTTTGATGTGCACCCCAAAAGTTAGAGTTAAAATCTAATTTTATGGGGTGCGTTTTTTATGGGTAAACACTACAAATATGAAATCAAATACAAAATAGTCCTAGAATATTTACAAGGTGAATTAAGTTATAAAAGATTGGCAGAAAAATATAATCTATCTAATGAATCCTTGATAAAAATATGGGTTAATCAATATTTGGAATTTGGACCCGAAGGGCTAGATAAAAAGCTACAGAAAAAAGTATATTCTAGAGATTTTAAGGTATCTGTTTTAAGATTTAGACAAGAAAATAAGTTATCTTACCGAGAAACAGCTAACCACTTTAAAATTTCTAATTCAGCTATGTTGGCCGCTTGGCAACGCAAATTTGATGAAGAAGGAATTCTTGGTTTAGATAACAAACAGAGAGGACGGCCTTCTAAAATGAAAAGAAAACAATCATCAATTAAACGAAACGACTCGCCATTAAAAGAAAGTGAACGTGAAGAATTAGAAAGACTTAGAAATGAAAATGAAATGTTGAAAGCAGGTATTGCTTATCAAAAAAAGTCACAAAGCTTGACCCAACGTTACGCAACCAAACATCCGAAAAAGTAAAAATTATTAAAGAATTATATGAAACCTTAAACTTTGGGTTAAGCCTATTACTTAAAATCTCAGAAATAGCTAAATCAGTTTATTACTATTGGATTAATTATTTTAAAAAACCAGATAAAAACAATGAAATTGTGGAAGCAATTAAAGAAATATATGACGCTTGTGATTACACTTACGGATATCGTCGAGTTACTCAAACATTGAAAAATAGAGGAACAACTGTAAATCATAAAAAAGTAAGAAGAATAATGAAAGAACTAGGATTAACATGTACAAAATTCAATCATAAAAATCGCAAATATAGTTCATATAAAGGGACAATTGGCAAAGTATCAAACAATTTATTAAAACGTCGTTTTAATACAGATCGCCCATTTCAAAAAATTGTAACTGATATCACAGAATTTAAATTATCTGATGGCACTAAATTATATTTATCGCCTTTTATGGATTTATATAATTCTGAAATCTTAAGCTATAGTATTTCTACACGTCCTACACTAGATATTGTCATTAACTCTTTAAATGAGATTTTAATTAAACGACCTAGACTTAACTATCGTATGACGATACACTCTGACCAAGGTTGGCATTACTAGCACAAGTCGTATATTAATATTCTTAAAGAGAATAAAATATTTCAAAGTATGTCTAGGAAGGCAAATTGTCTAGATAATTCTTTAATTGAGAATTTCTTTGGATTATTAAAACAAGAAATGTTTTATGGAAAAACATTTGACAATTTCCAACAACTAGAACAAGCAATACACGAATATATAAATTTTTATAATAATAGTAGGATTAAAACAAAATTAAAAGGCTTGTCTCCTACACAATATAGGAAACAAACCTTTGAAATAGTATACTAAACCAAGGTACAACTTTTGGGGTTCAGTACATTTTAATATGAATTCAACGAAAGCGTTTTTATATAATTCCCATTAATTGGGGTCAGCCCACGATGACGGGTCTCTTCATTTATTGCTCTAGATAGTCTTTTACTTCCTGCCACGTATATTTAAATTGAGTTGGCTCCTCGATTTCTTCTCCAGTAAATTTACTGTTTAAATCTTCATTTTTGATTAAGTCTAAAATGTATTCAGTGTCTTTTAAGCATTCTGAGCTAATCTCATATAAGTAAAAGCTACCGTATTCATTAGTAATGATTCCAACTACTTAACCCTGTTTATTCACATCTACTACATAAGTTTTGTTAGACATTGTTTCTATCTCCTTTTAATAATTGTATAATTTAATGATCGTTCTAAATCTTGCATCTTTGATATTTGTATTGCCTTTTTTTAAATCTGTAACTGTTTGACGAGGCACTTCAGAATTTTTCGAGATACTATAAGGAGTATTATTCGCTAAAAGAACCTCAATAGTGTAGATGATTTTATTTATTTCACTTCTTTCTATCGTTTAGTAATTTCAGTATTACAAAAGTAGTAGCTACATTTAATAAAATGTTAGTTGTTCCAAAATTAATAAATAAGTTAATCCATAAACATAAAACTAATAGTATCGCAATTGTTCTCATATATTTTACATGTTAGAATTTAAGAGTAGGCAAGCCCGTTAGGGCTTTACCTTATTTCTTTTTCTCATCGTCTTTCAGTGTTTTGATTAATGCGTAAGTCGAAATCACTGTAAAGGCGATGTTTGCTATTCTCTCTAAATTTCCTAACATGTCCTCCCTCCTCTCAACTGGTATACTTTATTTTAGAACGATTAATCGTGCTATTAAATAGCTTTAAAAACTTTTTTAAAAATTTCCATAAAAAAAGAGGGAGAAGCCTAAGCTCGTCCCGTATAATGTCGTGTAATTAGATTATATCAGATTAATACCAACTAATCTTGCCGTAAACTTCTTTTGTTTCTACTTTGATGCGTTGTTCTTTATCATGAATACGACATAAAGCCACCCAGAAATAATCACCTTTATTATCAAATTTAAAGCGACACCACCAATATCCATCGACTTTTTTAATTTGGTCAAAGTCTGTATAGTCGCCAACATTAAACCAATGTTTGCTATCTAATTCAGTACCAGTCAGACTAAGCGTTTTTCTCACTTTCATTCGAGTTGTAAAGTGAATGTGACCTTTCCAATTCCAAGTTGTATTTTTAGGTGGCTCTACGTCAAATCGGACTGATGGGTCCAATTTATTATAGAGCCGTTTTTTTCTGTTTTATTATCAATTGTAAAAGCCTGTATTAACGGGGTTTTAAGGTGATTGAAATTTGTAACATAAAATTGTCCTACTCGCTATATTTTAAATTCTGTGAATTTTTGGTCAAGGAGTGGACAATTTCGGTGTGAAATTTTGTAACGTTGTCCACTTTGTTGTCCCCATAAAAATAGAAGCAGCTAACAGATAATTTTTCCTGTTAACTGCTTCGTTCTATTTAATAAGTTAATAAGACATTAATTTTAAAATTTTATCTTTTTCAATATCTCCAAAATAGTGATAGAAATCAAAGTTAGCCATCGCTTCTTTGATATGTTGGTAATCGTGTAAAACACCGATTAACGCTTCTTCTAGTTCAGTGACATTACCTTCCCCAAAGAAATCCCCAAAAATTCTAGCATGTTCAATTATGCCTTGTTTCACATCGAATTTGATTTGTACAAAGCCTTTTTCAAATTTCTCGTCTCGTTCGAAATTATATTTAGGATTTCTACCAAAATTCCAATCCCAAGTACGATATTTTTCATTGCTGAGTTGTTCGATATTTTTCCAATCTTCATCTGTCAATTTATATTCTTCAACTTCATGTTCACCAAAAATTGTCTTTAAAATAATTTGTTTAAACTCGTCGATGGAGATAGATTTTTCTAAAAATTCATCAATATTAGCAACACGTTTTCTTACAGATTTCACGCCTTTTGATTGAATTTTCTTTGGATTAACTTTCAAGGCATTTTGAACTTCTCCTAAATCACTATTTAACATAAGTGTACCGTGGCTAAACATTCTTTCTTTTACTTTAACCATTGCATTGCCTGAAATTTTCGCTTGACCTACTTGAATATCATTTCTTCCTGTCATTTCTGCACTTACACCCATAGATTGTAAAGCCTGTACAATCGGTTCGGTAAATTTCTTGAAATTATGGAAACTATTGCCATCATCATCCGTAATAAAACTAAAGTTTAAATTACCTTGATCATGATATACTGCGCCACCTCCAGAAATACGTCTCACTACATGAATGTTATGTTCGTCTACATATTGTTTATTGACTTCTTCAATAGTATTTTGGTTTTTACCAACGATAATTGAAGGTTCATTTACATAGAATAAAAAATAACTATCATCTACAGGTAAATGTTTTAACACATATTCTTCCATGGCAAGATTTATTGTAGGATCGGTAATATTATTATTACTTACGAATTTCATATTTATCTCTCCTTTAAATTCCTCAAATATGCCCTTATCTTAGTTATGCCTTAAATTTGAAATGATTTCCAATTATTTACTCAAATATGACATTAGTTTTTCAATTGAATTAATATTTTTTATTTTTAGTATATATTTGTTTATTTGTAGACTAAATTTTAGTACAATATAGTCTAGCTATGATTTGAGGAGGACTCGAAATGACTGTTGCAGAAGTAGGAAATATCGTAGAATTTTATGATGGTTTAAGAGGCCGTGTTGAAAAAATTAATGATAATTCAGTAATTGTTGACTTAACTATAATGGATAACTTCAATGAATTAGACTTACCAGAAAAAACAGTTATTAATCACAAACGATATAAAATCGTTGAACAAGAAGGTTAATAGTAAATGAAAAAAATATCAAAAGCATTAATTTGGTTTATTGCAAGTTTTATTGTTTTTCACCTTATCTTGTTTATTATGTGGGGTGAACACCAAGAATACTGGTATTTATATACAGGAATTATGTTAATTGCAGGAATAAGTTACGTATTTTATCAAAGGGATATTAACTCGAAACGATTATTAACATCAATTGGTGTAGGTATTTTGACAAGTATTGTTTTAATTGCTGTGCAATTAATTTTCACATTATTTTCGTCACAAATATCTTATCCTGAGCTTATTAAAGAACTGAGTAGAACAGGTGTGTATTTTAAATGGCAAATGCTAATAACTTTAATCTTCGTTATTCCATGCCATGAACTATATATGAGAACTGTATTACAAAAAGAATTAAGTAATTTTAAGTTGCCTACTTGGGCAGTAATTATTATTCCGGCATTATGTTCAAGTTCCTTGTTCATATATCTTGATAAATGGTGGATAGTAGCTTTCATTTTTGTGGCACAAATAGTATTATCAATGAGTTACCAATATACTCGTCGAATTGTAACTACATCACTTGGCCAAATTGTTGCGATTATATTATTATTAATATTTCATGGTTAATGAAACGTTTCTTAGTTTAAATAAGCTAAGAAACGTTTCTTTTTTTGAAGTAATTTAGTTATATGATTCGTTTATATATGTGTAAGGCTTTAATTTAACTTTTAACTTGAAAGTTATCTATCACGTTTAACTTGTATCCAGGATCTTTTAATTTTTCAGTAATCAATGTACTCATAGAATGTTCAAATGAACTATGATGGATCTCAACGTTTGGTAGCAGATGATTGTAATTTCTGTAAGTATAATCAGTCATTGTCACACGATACATTTTATCTAAATCTATATCTTTTAAAGTAACACGATGAAATGGTAATTGGGCCATATCTACTTCATAACGAAAACCTTGCCATAATGTACATAGTGTTTCATCTACAATAGTCATACTTAAGTGATTTTGTTCAAATTGAATATACGAATAAGTATATTCAATAATATCTTTAATTTGACTTCCTTTTAAACTTAATTCCATGGCTTTATCAGGATGAGGATAAGCATTATAAATATCTTTATTTGTAATGCTACCAATAAGACCTTTCTCACCATTTTTTGGCACATTAACACAACTGATGGCATTGTCATAAGCTAATTTGATACTATCATGCATGAGTTGTGTAAATGGATGACCTTTACTTAATAAATCTTCTAATCCATTAACATGCATATCTAACCCACTATCTAATACAATTTCTTTAGACCAATGTTCTATGGCTTTCCGATCATAATAAGTGATATCTAATAATTCTTTATCTTCTGCATATCCGCTCAAATCAATTACTTCAGATTGAATCGCTTCTTTTTCAAATGTATTCGTGCGCTTTTTAAATTTTATTTTCACATGTACTAAGTCTTGAGCATTCTGACCCGCTTGAATATATGTTGTTTCATAATCGTTACCAATAAAAGTTTGATGTTGATGAGCTGTAATCATCAAATCTATAACCCCTATTTCTTTCATTAATTTCTCCGCTTCATGTGAACTTTTTCCATGTCGTGGATTGGTGGTATTAATTTTATCTATCCCACCATGATAAATTACGATTAAAAAATCTGGATGCTCTTTTTCATGTATGTATCTAATCCATCGTTTTGCGGAAAGTAATGATTTTTCAATACTGAGGTCTTTCTCCATTTCTGCATATTCGTTTTTCATTAAACCTTCTGCTGTTAACCCTACAATAGCAATTTTTACATTATTTAATTTTTTAATCACATATGGTGTTGAAAAATATGGTTCCTTAGTCAACGCGTATTCTATATTAGCTGATAACCACTGAAAACGTGCTAATGATACCGCTTTAGTCAAAAATGATAATCCAAATTTAAAATCATCTGGGCTAATCCCACTAGCATCATATTGCATCGCATTCATCAATTTAATCATAGGATGTCGTTTATAGGGTGCAACTAATGCATAGTAATGAGCAGCTAATGAACCAGCTAAACTTCCTCCGCTATCTAATAAAATAACATTGTTATTTTGTTCTCTAACATTTTTAACATAAGTTCCTGCACGATAAATATTAGATCCAAAATCTCCGTTCATAAAATGACTATGCATATCAGATGTTGCTAAAATATCAATATTAAAACTTTCATTTCTATCCACGTTTACACACCCCTTATTTAAGGTTATTTTAACATTTATTTTTATCTATGTGTTATCGATATATTTTCTAAAAAGAAAAGACATTTCAAGTAAATTGGGTTATCAATTTACCTAAAATGTCTGAAGAGAATTAACCAATTTGAATACGTTCTTTAGGATAACTAAATTTATCTGGTTCTTTACGTCCTGATATCATGATAATAAATGAGATTAAGCCAACGCGACCAATAAACATTAAAATCATAAGTACAACTTTAGTTATGCTAGAAATATTATCTGTTACACCTAACGATAAACCGCATGTTCCAAAGGCCGACATAACTTCAAAGAATACTTGTAAGAAACTAAGATTACCTCCTTCAGTAGCTAAAATGATAATCATACTTACAAAAGTGAGTACTGAAGCCATAGTAAATACAGCAAATGAGCGTTGGATGTCGACTACATGGATTTCCCTATTAAATACTTTAATAGAAGTCTTATCAGAATTATTATTAAAATTAATTACAAATAAAATCAATATAGCGAATGTAGTAGTACGAATACCTCCACCTACTGAGCTTGGTGAAGAACCGATAAACATTAAAATACTCATAATTACATTCGTAGCATCACTTAATTGAGTGACATCAATGGTTTGTAATCCAGCACTTCGTGTAGTAGCAGATTGAAACAAAGCGTAAAACAACGATTGATGCCAACTTAATCCTTTAAATGCATTATTATGTTCAAGTGCTAAAATAACTAATACACCAAAAGTAAATAAAAAGAAATATGTTGTTGTAGTGATTTTAGTAAATAATGAAAATCTAAAGTGGCTTACTCGATTTCTAATATAAGCACGTATTTCTAATAATACTGGAAATCCTATAGAGCCTAAAATAATCAGAAACATTACAATCGTTTGAACAAAGTAATCGTGCGCATATGGAATTAATGATTGACCTGTTATATCTAAACCACCATTTGTAGTGGCAGATATAGAAACAAATAATCCTTGCATCAATGCATTTTTCAAATCTGGATTATCTCTATAAAAGTAAAAGGCCAATAATAATGCTCCTATAAATTCAATAGTGACAATCGTTTTAATAATTTCTAAAATTAGTTTTACTGTGCCACTCATAGTATCTTTGTTATTGTCTAGCATGATTAATTGACGCTCGCGAATACCAATATGCTTACCGAGCACCACCCATAATACTGTACCAATGGCCATAACTCCAATTCCACCGATATTTAGAATAATAAGTATAATGATTTGACCGAACGCCGAATATGTATCAACAATATTTACTGGAGTTAAACCTGTTACACTTATACCAGAAACGGCCACAAATAAAGTATCTATTGGCGAAACATTTACTCCTGGCTTATGCACAAAAGGAAGGTTCAATAATAAAAAAGCGACAATTATGGCTATTAGATAATATAAAACAATCCCTTGTTGAGGACTTGATTTTTTAAGTAACTTACTGAAAATAGACATTAACTTGTCACCTCAACGTTATTTTAATTTTATTTTTATCTTTTGAGATTTTCCATCTCTAAAAATTTTCGCGGACAATGTTTTTAAATCTTGTCTGTGTTCAAAAAGAATCTGTCTATACTGTAAATTATCTTTTAAAGTTTTACTATCTAATTCTACAATGACATCGTCAGTTTTTAAACCTGATTTTTCACCTAAACCTCCATCTTTTATTTTTTTAACTATAACACCTTGATTAATTTCATTAGGTAGTTTTAAATTTTTTCTGTCATAACTATTCAATTCCGTTACATTTTCAATCGCTATTCCAGTATTAGGATATTCAATTTTCCCATGTTTTTCTAACTCATTTGCTATGGCTTGTGCATCATTAATAGGTATTGCAAAGCCCATACCTTCAATACTCGGCATATTTATTTTAAGTGAGGCTAATCCAATTAAGTCCCCATTTTTATCAACGACAGCTCCTCCTGAATTACCAGGATTTACAGGCGCATCAATTTGAAATGCTTTAATGACCTCATCATTATTATTATCTTTATCAAAATCGACTGGCACTAAACGATTAATTCCTGAAACAATACCTTTAGACACAGTATTTTTAAAGTCATTGCTTAAAGGATTTCCTATAACTAAAATTGATTCCCCTACTACTATATGATTTGAGTTTCCAATATGAATAGGTTTCATGTTACTATTTTTCAATTTAACTTTAAGCACTGCAATATCAGACCATTTGTCTTTGCCCACCAAGGTAGCTTGAGTCGACTTATCATCATCATATGTTATTTTTATGTCATCACTTTGATCAATAATATGCGTATTAGTCAAAATAAAAATAGTGTCGCCTACAGTTTTGTAGACGACACCTGAGCCAAGTTCATTATTTGAATTTATATTTGTTTTTTGAACTGAAGTATTCTTAGGTGTGTTACTTTCTACTGTTACGACTGATTTAACAGCGCTATTAGCAATTTTCATAGTTGTGGTATACTTCTTATCATTATTATCGCTTTGATTTATATTTTGATTATGTTTGGAATTAGAAAGAATCGAATTTAATACTAGAATTAGTAATAAAATAATGATTGCAATGACAATTTTTATCCAATGACGTTGTAGAAAGGCTTTCACTTTATCCATAGTTTCATTACCGTTATTAGATTTTGTCGTTTCCTTTTGAGAATCTATGTTCTTCTTAGTGTTGCTCTCATTGTTTGATCCTTCTTGAGCTTTTAATTCTTTATCTTGTTTTACTTTTTGTGTAGATGAATTTGTGTGATGATGTTTTTCACCTTTTTTATTTTCTTCATTGTTTTTCTTATTATCTTTTCGCTTTTTCTTTGTTGTGGTTTTGTTATTTACTACACTATGTGGTTCATGATTATTATCTATGTGACTCGTTTGGTTATCATAGACTGTTTCAACCTTTTGTTTCTTTGTTTTATCTTTATTCTCAGTAGCTTGCTCATCTTTTTCTTTGTTTTTATTTACTCTACTATATATAGGTTGAGATTCTTTTTCTTTAGTTGAATTTTCTTTATCTGGGTGATGTTTCAATTGATTACTGTCTGTAGACTTGTTGTTTTCTTCTTTTAAACGTTTCTCTTCAGGTAACGTTAAATTATGATCTTTATTTTCTTCTTTGCTAGAAGAGTTACTACTGTTAGCTCTTAATTTTGCTTCATGTTGTTGCTGTTGTATTTCTTCTTGAGTTAATTTTTCAATTCTAGCTTTTCTTAAGTTATCTCGAACGCGTTCTTCATTTACCTTTACTAATTGTTGCTCTTTTTCGGCTAAACGCTCACGCTCTTCTTTCTCACGTGCAATTCTCTCTTCACGTTCTTCGTTATGAAAATATTCATGACGCTTACGACGATAACTATCGCGTGGTATGACGTGCTTTTTATCATTATTCAAAGCTGTCCACTCCTAACTTTATAATCACTACCTATAAATATGTATCATTTTAGACTGTAGACAAACTCTTTCACTCTTCGTCAACTTATCCGTAACTTACTCATTTACGTATAGTAAACTCCCGTCGTTACGTATTTCGTTTTCTCGGTTGAAAAGGGTTTTCTGACAGTTTTTTCAATTCTTATTACTTTATAGGCACATACAAGATGCCTATTAAAATTTGTTAATTTTAAGTAATATATTCATTAATTAAATTTTAATATCAAAAGTACTAATAAGCAATGAATAGACCGTTTATTTTCTTAATTTTATAAGAAAAAGACCTTTCAAAGCTTGTTTAGAATTAAACTTTGAAAGGCAGTAAATGTATATTTTTAATTATTTTGCTTTCTTTTTATTATTGCGTACTGATGTTAACCAACCAATCACAACTAATAAAATCATGACAACCCAGAAGATTGTTTGCCATAGCGCACTATGTGGGAAGTCTTCTGGTAAAATGCCGATATCTTTATGAGCAAGTACGATAACGACTAATTTAATACCTACCCATCCAACGATAGCGAATGCAGCTCCTTCTAAGCCTGGGTATTTATTTAATAAGTCAACAAACCATGTTGCAGCGAAACGCATTAAAATAACACCAATCATTCCGCCTATAAACATAACACCAAATTGACCTAAATCCATTCCTCCAAAGTGAATACCCATTTTAGGAAGTGTAACGGCAATTGCCATAGCGGCTAACATAGAGTCAATTGCAAATGCGATATCTGCAAATTCCACTTTCAATACAGTACCCCAAAATTGCAGAGGACCTACTTTCTTTTCAACGCCAGATTCATCATAGTGAAGGTCGTCTCCAGCTTCATGTTCATCCTCTTTTTTATGGAAGAAATTCCAAAGATTTCGAATAGACATAAAGATTAAATATGCTGCACCAAGAGCTTGAATAAACCAAAAGTTAACAATAATACTAATTAAGAATAATGCAATAAAACGAAATACAAATGCGCCTAAAAGGCCATAAAATAGTGCTTTTTTACGCTGCTCAGGCGGTAAATGTTTTACCATCACAGCCATTACGACAGCATTATCTGCTGCTAATAATCCTTCTAAAAATACAAGGACTAAGATTACCCATAAATACGGTAATATTAAACTCGGATCCATAGGGGACAACTCCTTTTTCAATTAATACAAATAAAGAGACCTATGCTAAATAATAGCAAAGGTCTCACTTAGCAATTCATTTGCCCACTTTACCGGAAGTGTCTACTTCGTAATGACGATAAAGCGCTAAACCACATTGTTAAACGCGTGGTTCTCAAGTTACTCCCCTCTGACATAATGTCATAGGTATTCATTTGTTAAGTGTATTATAACCAATATTCTTAATAATATACAATTATTATTTACTAAATTGATAGGTTTTGATGATAATTTTCAGGTAATCACTTAAGTTTACAGTAAACTATATAGTTTAATTTCTGGGAATTTTTCTTCGAACCAGCGCGTAGCAAATTCATTTTCGAATAAGAAGACAAAGTTATCATATCTATCTTTCACTAAGATTGAACGAGAGGTATTCATTTTATCTTGAATATCATCTTCATTTTCAATCCAACGTGCTATTTTTCTACCAACAGGTTCCATCACGACATCTACGTTGTATTCATTTTTCATACGGTGTTCGAACACTTCAAATTGCAGTTGTCCCACTGCACCAAGAATAATTTGGTTAGTATGCAACGTTTTATAGTATTGAATTGCACCTTCTTGTACTAATTGTTCAATACCTTTATGGAAATGTTTTTGCTTCATAACGTTTTTCGCAGATACTTTCATAAATATCTCTGGCGTGAACTGTGGTAAATCTTGGAAACTAAATTTCTGTTTACCGCCTACTAGTGTATCTCCAATTTGATAGTTACCTGTGTCATATAAACCAATGATGTCTCCTGCTACAGCATGATTAACCGTTTCTTTATCATCGGCCATAAATGAGGTTGAACGTGTAATCTTTTGTTTTTTCTCAGTACGTTGTAATGTAATATCCATACCACGTTCAAATGCACCACTAACTACACGCATAAATGCAATTCTATCACGGTGTTTAGGGTCCATGTTTGCTTGAATTTTAAAAATAAATCCTGAGAAATCTTCGTCAAATGGACTTACTTCTACGTCTTCATTAGTTTGTCGTGCATTTGGCATAGGTGCATGGTCTACGTAAGCATTTAGAAAGTTCTGAACCCCAAAGTTTGCTAAAGCTGAACCGAAGAATACAGGTGTTAATTCACCGTTTAATAACGCTTCGTTATCAAATTCTTCTCCCGCTTCTTCAACTAGCATAAATTCTTCAATAGCTTGTTCGAAAGCACTATCATTAGAAATAGCATGCTCTTCTTCTAATTCATAATCATCATTTAAATGTAAAACATTTTCTTCATCTCTAAAAGGTTCAATTGATTTAGATTGACGATCAATGATACCAAAGAAATTTTGACCCATGCCGATTGGCCAATTCATTGGATACGTATCAATGTTTAAAGTTTCTTCAATTTCATCTAATAATTCAAACGGCTCTTTACCTACACGGTCTAACTTATTAATAAATGTAAAAATTGGAATACCTCTCATTTTACATACTTTGAATAATTTTAATGTTTGAGGCTCAATCCCTTTCGCACAGTCAATAACCATGACCGCACTGTCTACAGCCATTAACGTACGATACGTATCTTCAGAAAAGTCTTCGTGCCCTGGTGTATCTAAGATATTAATTTTATAATCATCGTAATCAAATTGCATTACAGAACTTGTTACAGAGATACCACGTTCTTGTTCTACTTTCATCCAGTCACTCGTAGCAAATTTTCCAGTCTTTTTACCTTTAACAGTACCTGCTTCACGAATCGCTCCACTAAAATATAATAATTTTTCAGTTAATGTTGTTTTACCAGCATCCGGGTGAGAGATAATGGCAAATGTCTTTCTTGACTCTACTTCTTCTTTTAAGCTCATTTAATATTCTCCTTTAAATCTTGCGCAATCCATTCAGATAATTTAGAAGCAATACGTGTCGCTTCATTTTCATCCTTAAAAGTAAATAATTGCATCACTAATTCTTCTTCAATTTCACTTATACCCATGTTTATATAATCAATTTCTACAGACCAAAACATATCTGGTATAGCTATCATTATTTGTTTTATCTCTTCATTTTTATAAAGATACACATTTACAACTTCATTTTGTTCAGAAAATTGTTTAATCCTCAACTGGGCCACCGCCAAATTTTTTATAAGCTGCTTCTAATCCAATTAAGTCATCTCTATGAGGCAATTTAACATGTCCTGGCATAATTTGATATGGTTCTCTTCCTTTAGAAGCTAAGACGACTGTGTCCCCTGGTTCTGCGATGTCAATCGCATGTTTGATCCCTTCAGCTCTATCATCAAATTCAACATAGTTATCATGCGTAGCTCCTTTAGCTAATTCACCAGTTAACATTTTAGGGTCATCATTCGCTGGGTTATCTGGTGTGAAAATCACATAGTCTGCACGACATGCAACTGCGCCCATTTCAGGCGTTTTAGTTAAATCTCGTTCTCCAGCCATGCCTACTAAGAAAATAAGCTTTTGTTTTACGAACGGTTTAACTGCATCGATAAGCTTATTCATTCCATCAGCTGTGTGGGCATAGTCTATAATTAAATCAATCGGTAATGATGGATCTAACACTTCTAAACGTCCTTCTACTGGTTCTAATGATCTAACGACGCGTACAATATCTTCCATTTTAATACCTTTACTCCAAACAGCAATCATTGCAGCCATGATATTTGAAATATTAAATTTACCAACATATGGTGTTTGAACATGATATGTACCAACTGGTGTGACGAAGTCGAATTGGACACCTTGTAATGATTCTTGGATATTTTTTGCCATAAATTGCGCTTCATTATCTATACCATAGCTCAATATCTCAAATGGTGTGACTGAGGCCAGATATTCTGAAAAATCATCATCATTGTTTAATACAACATATTTTTCTTTCGATAAATCTTCACCTAATTGGCTGAAAAGCAGTGATTTAGCATGACCATATGCTTCCATAGTCCCGTGGAAGTCTAAGTGATCTTGTGTAAGATTAGAGAAGATAGCGACATCAAATTCTACGCCTCTTAATCTTCCTAATGCTAAGCCGTGACTTGAAACTTCCATTGTCATTGCTTCTGCATCTTTATCGACAGCGTCTTTAATTTTCTTAGTTAATGAAACTGTTTCTGGGGTTGTGTTCGCTCCTTTAGTCTTGTGTTCATTAATTTGAAATCCATTTGTGCCCAAATATGCACTGCCTTTTCCTAAACCTCTGAAAATGAGGTGAATCATCGTAGCAATTGATGTTTTACCATTCGTACCTGTCACTCCAAAAGTTGTTAACTTTTGACTTGGATACTCAAATAATGTATGAGCAAGTAAACTAGCTACTCTTAATGTATCTGGAACGATGATTTGTGTTACATCGCCATGAATTTCTTGTTTGCGATTAACCACTATAATCTTAGCGCCTTGATCCACTACATTCTGGCAAAACTTATGACTGTCAACAGTATATCCTTTTGATGCGACAAATATACTTCCTTCTTTTGCTGTACGTGAATCTGTAGTAATATCATTTACATTTATATCTAAAGTCCCAATAACTTCTTTGACTCTTATTTTTTCGAACAACTCATTCGCATTCAAAATGTCTCGCTCCTTTTTTTACAATAATTCTATTATACACGTTTTAAACTTGTTGATAAATTCATTCTTATCAGAATAAACCAATTTAGTCATGTGATTTGACACTAACTTACAATCTGAAAAACATTTCAATTTTGCTTAGAAAATCTATTTATTAAGTTGAAGTTAATTATTTTAAAATTTTATTTATATCTAGCTTTATAACAATACATTTGAACGCTTTAATGCTAGGATAGAAGTATAAACAACGAGTACTCACTACTTCATTGTGCTATAATGCACTATAAATGAAATTAATAGGTTTAACATTGGTTATAAATTACTTTTATAAATATTAATTATAGCCTTCAGATATTCCTTATTTTATAAGTACTAAATTTAAATTAATGGAGGGTGACTATTAATGGTTACTCAAAATAAAAAGTTATTGATAATTACCGGCTCATTTGGAAATGGTCATTTACAAGTTACACAAAGTGTTGTTAATCAACTTAATAAAATGAATGTACCTCACTTAACGGTGATTGAACATGATTTATTTATGGAAGCGCATCCTATATTAACTTCTATTTGTAAAAAATGGTATATTAATAGCTTTAAATATTTTAGAAATATGTATAAAAACTTTTATTATAGTCGCCCTGACGAATTGGATAAATGTTTTTATAAATATTATGGTTTGAACAAATTAATAAATTTACTTCTAAAAGAGAAGCCTGACTTAATCTTATTAACGTTCCCTACTCCAGTTATGTCGGTATTAACTGAACAATTCAACATGCGTATACCAATTGCAACTGTAATGACGGACTATCGTTTGCAAAAAAACTGGATAACGCCAAATTCACACAGATATTACGTGGCCACTGAAGATACGAAAAAGGACTTTATGAATGTAGGTGTTCCTGCATCCGACATTAAAGTGACCGGCATTCCTATTTCAGAGAAATTCGAAGCAGATATTGATAAAGAAGCCTGGTTAACAAAACATCGCTTAAATCCAGATAAACCTACTATTTTAATGTCGGCTGGTGCCTTTGGAGTTTCTAAGGGCTTTGAATATATGATTGAAAACATTTTAGAAAAAAGTCCACACTCTCAAATTGTAATGATTTGTGGCCGAAGTAAAACTCTGAAACGTAATTTAGAATTACAATTTAAATCCTATAATAATGTTCTTATTCTAGGTTATACAAAACATATGAATGAGTGGATGGCTTCTAGCCAACTTATGATCACTAAACCAGGAGGTATTACTATTTCTGAGGGCTTAACGCGAAGTCTTCCTATGATTTTCTTAAATCCTCCTCCTGGACAAGAATTAGAAAATGCCTATTACTTCCAAGAAAAAGGATATGGCAAAATAGCTAACACACCTGAGGAAGCAATTGAAGTAGTTTCCGATTTAACTAATCATGAAGAAAAACTCAGAGCAATGAGTAATAAAATGATGAATGAAAAGGTTGATTACTCAACTTATAGATTATGTACCGACTTGTTAAATATTCTAGATAGTTCATCACAACAACAGGAAATTTATGGAAAGGTGCCACTCTATGCCAAGTTCTTCGTTAAATAATAAAAACATTAGTAAAAACTTTAAGATAATGCTTATTATTCTATTTTTAATGGAATTTGCTAGAGGAATGTATATTTTAAGTTACATTAATTACTTACCTACTGTTACTTCTATAGCAGTAGGCGTAACCTCTGCAGCTTTATCAATTCATTTTATCTCCGATGCCGCAACTAATTTTGTCATCGGTTTCTTATTGAAAAAGTTCGGTACTAAAATCGTCTTAACTTTAGGTTTTTTACTCGCTTTCGTCAGTCTGTTTTTAGTAATATTTTTTCCAGCAAGTCCTGTAGTAATTATTTTTAGTGCTATTATGCTGGGTATTGCTGTAAGTCCTATTTGGGTAATTATGTTATCTAGTGTTGAAGAGAATCAACGTGGTAAACAAATGGGTTACGTCTATTTTGCATGGTTATTAGGCTTATTAGTTGGTTGGGCATTTATGAATGTATTGGTTAAATTACATCCAACCCATTTTGCTTTTATGATGTCTCTTATCGTTGTTATTGCATGGGTTTTATATTATTTTGTAGATGTTAAATTAACAAATTATAATACTAAACCTGTAAGTGAACAACTTGGACAAATTGTTGAGGTAATGAAACGCCATCTTGTACTATTCCCAGGTATCTTATTACAAGGTGCTTCTATTTCAGCATTACTTCCTATTTTACCAACATACGCTACTAAAGTTGTCGGTGTGAGTACAATCGAATATACTGTTGCTATTGCGATTGGTGGTATTGGCTGTGCCATTTCAATGCTATTCTTATCTAAAATTATTGATAAAAATAGTCGAGGTTTTATGTATGGTGTGATCTTTGTAGGTTTCATTTTATTCACCGGTTTTATCTTCGGATTATCATTAGTGACTAACATCATTATTGTATGGATTGTAGCTATATTTATCGGACTAATGTATGGTATTTTATTACCAGCTTGGAATACATTTATGGCAGGTCAAATCGATCCTGCTGAACAAGAAGAAACGTGGGGCGTTTTTAATAGTGTTCAAGGCTTTGGTTCGATGATTGGACCACTATTCGGTGGCCTTATTGCGCAATTCTCAAATGGTTTAAGCAATACGTTTTACTTTTCCGCATTTATTTTCTTAGTGTTAGCCGTATTTTATGGTATTTATTTTGTTAAAAGTGAACGTAACTATAAAGATAATTAAATAGTATTTACTATAAAAAAGGGTCTAAAAACGAGTGACATTCCACTCATTTCTAGACCCTTTTTCAATATATTCAATAATTAGATTACGCTAATTTGAAAGTATCAATCACTTTCCATTTATCTTCTTCTTCGTCAAAACGTAATAATGAAAGTTCATCGATAATTTCTTTATGATCTACCCCTGCTAATTCTACTTGACCATAAATATCTTCGAATTCTTGGCTTGATAAACCTTGAGCGATTGTAAAGTGAGGCACGAAAGGATGTTCCGCTTCTCCGTAGAAATTTCCAGTGTTGAATTTTTTGAAAAGTTGTTCTAATTCATCAGTTTTAGCTACTTTAAAATAAATAACATTATTTGTAGGTTTAAAACTTGAAGCTTTCGTAGCATGCACTTCAACAGGTTTTAAGCCGTCTAATCTTTTTGAAATTTCTTTTTTTACTGAATCTAAATCCTCATCATTAATTTCAAAATGCGATTTAATCGTAATATGAGGCATGATACGTGCATATTCAGTATCATAACGTTTACGATAACCGTTTACTTCTTCTTGGAATGATTCTGACGGAATTAATGCTAATCCTATATTCATTGAAATTCCTCCTTTGTTTAACATACTTCCATTATAGCAAAATTCTATATATTACGTTATTAGTTAATAGAATTTTTTGAAAAGGTTTACAATATTGAAATATTCTAGGGTTTTTTCCTCTTTATTTTAATGACTTTGTTAACTATCAATACCCTGTTACAAAAAATTATATCAAATTTATACCTCATTTGATGGTAATGGAATCTCTTCATTTAAGAAATAATTTAAAATATCAGCCAACATAGGTTTCCAAGATTTCCAATTGTGCCCACCGTCAAACTCTGTATATTGATAAGTAATGCCACATTGCTGAATGGCTTTTGAAAGCGCTCTATTAGGCGTTAAGAAATTGGCACGCTCTCCAGTAGTTGGAAGTTTAAAATCTGCTTCTTCTTTACCAATGGCATGCCAAATTGTTAATTCTTTGAATTGCATGCAGTGATCTAATTTATCCAATACTGTGCTATCTGAATGTGGACTGAGCATAGCGACTTGACTAAATATGGTTGGATAAGTAAGTGCTGTAAGCAAAGCAATACTTCCAGCTAAGCTATCGCCCATTAGTATTCTAGCATTTCCTACTTTGTAAGTTGGGAATGTATTATCGATAAACGGTAATAATTCTTTACCAACAGCTTGAACCGTCTTACTACTACGACTACCTTGAGGATGAAATTCTTCTCGTCGTTTATCTACATCTTCATAATGGAAGCCAACGATAATCGCGCGTTGAATTTGTTCTTCTCTTCTTAAGCGTTCATATTCACGTTGTATTCTCCCAAAACGTAAAAAATCGAGTCCATCAAAACAAATGATGACTTGATATTTAAATAGTTCTGAATAATTTTCTGGTAGATAAACAGATAGCGTAACATCTCTTTCTAAAATATGACTATGTAAAATGTGTTTATTGATTTTACCAGCTTTAAAATTCGCCATTGTTATTGTTGCCCCCTCTAAATATTATCTTTATTGTATCAAATTTAAATATGCGTTTTAAATCACTGTTTATTAACAATTGATGATATGTATGTAAACTTTTATAAATTCATATTATTTGATTACCAAACTATCTTTAAAATATTATAAACATTTTAAATTTTAATTCTGTTACATTTATTTATTTTAAAATATTATATTATAATATTTTTTGTTTGTTAAAATTTTCCTTTTTAACGATCCGCATTTAATATATACTTATAATAATGAAAAGATTACTATAGGAGGAAGTAAGCTTATGCTTAACAAAGTTTGGTTTCGAACGGGAATCGCATTGATTATCCTGTTTGTGCTAATTAAATTATTTATGGAAGTACAAAGTGTCTTTGCCCCTATTGCGACAATTATTGGCTCTGTCTTCCTTCCATTCTTAATTAGCGGATTTTTATTTTATATCTGCTTACCTTTCCAAAACATCCTTGAAAAATGGGGTTTCCCACGTTGGGCTAGTATTCTAACAATATTTATAGGTTTGATTGCTATTATTGCTATTATTGTAGCTTTTGTTGCGCCGATTATTTTTTCAAATGCTAACAATTTGATTAAGTCGACACCATCATTACAACGTGAGGCTGAAAAAATTATTAATTTCTCACTTAACCAAATGGATAAATTACCAAGTGATGTGACTAATCGTATTAATTCTGCAGTAAAATCAATCGGTGATAGTCTGACTGGTATTTTAGCAAATTCATTTACTTACATAACATCATTCATATCAACTATATTCTTATTGGTTATGGTGCCTTTCTTCTTAATTTATATGTTAAAGGATCACGAAAAATTCATTCCTGCAACTGCTAAATTCTTCAAAGGTGAACGTAAAGTATTTGTAGTTGACTTGTTAAAAGATTTAAACTTCACTTTAAAATCATATATTCAGGGTCAAGTAACAGTTAGTATTATCTTAGGTATTATTTTATATATTGGCTATACAATCATTGGTTTACCTTATACGCCATTACTTGTATTATTTGCTGCTTTCGCAAATTTAATACCTTTCTTAGGTCCATGGTTATCATTCGCTCCTGCCGCTATACTAGGTATGATCGATAGCCCTACGACTTTCATTTGGGTATGTGTCGTTACTTTAATTGCACAGCAACTTGAAGGTAACGTTATCACACCAAATGTGATGGGTAAATCTTTAAGTATTCATCCATTAACTATCATTGTAGTTATCTTAGCTGCTGGTGATTTAGGTGGATTCACGCTTATTTTAATTGCTGTACCTTTATATGCAGTAATTAAAACAATTGCTAGTAATGTATTTAAATACCGTCAACGTATTATTGATAAAGCAAACAGTGATGTTAAAGATTAATATTATTGAAAAGGGAGAAAGACAGAAATCTTAATTTCTTAAAAAGATTTCGTCGTCTAACCTCAACATAGAGACTTTCTTTTTCGAAAGTCTCTATGTTGGGGCCCCGCTCCCTGGCAAGGTTGACTAGATTTGAAAAAAGCTTGATTTAAGCGCATTTTCAAATCAGTCAGCACCTGCCAATATGTTAACGAAGGCTGAGACATTTTATTATTGTCCCAGCCTGTTTTTATGCAATATATAAGAAACTTCATTTTCAAAAAAGACTTAATGCATCGAGTACATTAAGTCTAAATATCATTCTATTATTTAATAGCGTGGAAACCACTATCAACGTGAATATTCTCACCAGTCACGCCACTTGAGAAATCACTTAATAAGTAAGCTGCTGTTTTACCAACTTCTTCTTGGTCAACGTTACGTCTTAATGGCGCACGCTCTTCAATTTCTTTAAGAATTGTGTTGAAACCACCAACACCTTTAGCACTTAATGTACGAATAGGACCTGCAGAAATCGCGTTAACGCGAATATTATCTGGACCTAAGTCATAAGCTAAATATTTAACGTTGGCTTCTAAACTAGCTTTCGCTACACCCATAACGTTGTAGTTTTGAACAGCAAATTCTCCACCTAAATAAGTTGTAGCTACAATACTACCGCCATTTGGCATGATTTTTTTAGCTTCATGCGCAACGATAGTTAATGAATAAGAACTAATATCTTGAGCTAATAAGAAACCTTCGCGAGATGTTTCTGAGAAACGACCACGTAAATCTTCAATATTTGCAAAAGCGATTGAGTGATAAACGCCATCAATATTTCCAACTTCTTCACCAATTTTAGCGAAACCATTTACGACGTCTTCATCTTTTTGTACGTCAATTTGGTATAATTTTGGATCTTGTTGATTTAATTGATCTAATAGTTTTTCTAACTCTTTACGGCTACGATCTTTACGATATGTAAATACTAAGTTAGCACCTAATTGGTCTAATACTTTCGCAACGCCGAATCCGATACTACGTTTATTAGCAATACCCATAATAACGAATGTTTTATTTTCAAGATTAATCATGCGAATAACTCCTTATAATCATTTATTATTTAATTTGTAAACATATTGTTTAAAACAATAAAGAATACTCTAATGAATATATTTTACCATTCTTGCTAAAGATTTATAAAGCAATATCAGTGTTTTAGGAAAAAAGAAGGTATACCCACGCATGATGTACCTTCGTTCTCAAAATTCTAATAATAAAATTCAAGTTCTGATTTTAATTCATCTACATATTCTTTAGAACCTGTAACAATTAAACGGTCTTTATATCTAAGTTGCGTATCACCATGGGGAACAATAGAATCATTATTACGAATAATACGCACAAAGATGATATCGCCACCAAATGGGAAGTTCCGTAATTGTATATTTTCATATTTATGATTAAGCATTTCAATTTCATATAAAGATGTTTCAACGTTACTTAAGATATTTAACATATTCGGTGTCTCAATTAAGCCTTGAAGAAAGACCCTATTACTTATAAAGTTACTGAATACTTCTATACCTTCAATTTTCATTTCATCGTCTTCACTACTACTTTCAAGTCTACAGATGACTCGATTTACATCATGTGCTTTAGCTAATTTAGCAATTTCGCGGTTTAAATTATCATCATTAGCTGAACATACCACGATATCTTGATCAAACAAGCCTAATCTTTCTAATAAATGTTCTTCGTAATTCGAAATTTCAACAACTGTCACATTATCTGGCAAATTTCGTTTATCACCTAAATCTTTGCGATAATACAATGTCACATTGTATAAATGCGGAGATAGGTTACGAACAATCGGAATAGTTAATTGATTTTTACCAATTAAGGCAATATTAATTTTACGATTAGCTTCATCTGGAATTGGAAAGACTTTTTTGAAAATGATTGGAACAAACACACACGTAATAATCGCACTTAATATGAGAATACCTGACATTTCTGGTGAAATAGTATGTAATTGTTCCGCAATTTTTGCTGAAGCGATAACTAATGATAGTGTTGATGTTAATAGAAACGCTGAAGCTATAGTCGTCTTACTATCAAACCAACGTCTAATAAAGAATACTGGGATTAATTTTGAAATAATAAAAGCTAAAATTAATATAGGTATTATGATTAATAAAGATGGTTCTTTGATTAGGGAAGGAATATTTAAATCGACGCCTACCATAATAAAAAATATCGGAATAAAGAAACCATATCCAAATGAATCGAGTGTATGAACTAATTCCTCATCCGGTTTCAACAATGATACAACCACACCCGCTAAGAAAGCGCCTAATATGTATTCGGCACCAACACCTTCAGCTAAAGCAACCAATAATATAATCAATGCGAAAATGGCTCTAATACCTATTTGTGTCGTTCCACCAATTAAACGATGTAAAAATTTCATACGCTTAAAGACGACACCTAATACATAAAAGATAGCTGTAAAAACAAGAAGTATAGCTGATAACCATACCGAACTATCACTGTGTCCATTTATCCCACCATAAATAGTCAATAATACCATTGTTACTAAATCAGCTAAAACAGCCACAAGTAAAATAAATTGACCAATAGTGGTGCGCATAATATTCATTTCTTTTAGTGTAGGTACGACTACTCCTAACGAAATTGTTGAAATAATAATAATCATTAATAATACATCATCTACAAGGCCTAACCACTTAAATGCATAAGCTAGGACGATTGAAATAATCATAATAAATACAAATACTATTAAAGCTAAATTTAGATGACTTGGCACATGCTTGTCATTTTCATTTGTACCCTGGCGATTACGTGTATCTTTCTTAAATGTACTAAAGTCAATTTCAAGACCACTTAAAAACATTAAAAAGATAAAACCAAGCGTTGAAAGAATGCTAAGCATGCTATCTTTTTCAACAAGATTTAAAAATGAATGGCCAATGATAATTCCCATAATAATTTCAGCCACCACTACAGGTAAAAACGTAATATTTAATCTATTTACAATAATTGGTGTAAAAAATGCTGCTACAACTACAATTACTAGAGAAAAGAACTCCATTTTGTCCCCCTATGTTAAATATGACATGAATGTTGTTGCCAAACCGAAATAAATTAACATACTAACAATATCATTAATTGTAGTAATAAATGGACCACTTGCTACTGCTGGGTCAATATTTAATTTATTCATTAATAATGGAATCATTGAGCCGACTAATGTACCGACAGTCATGGCAATGGTTAGACTGCCACCCACAATAAGTGCTAAAAACGGTTGACGATATAATACTACAATTATAGTAAAAAGTATAATAGCACAAATAATCCCTGATAAAAATCCACTTCCTGCTTCTCTTAAAGCCACTTTAAATTTACTTTGTTCATCGATTTCACCGGTAGAAATATTTCTAACAGAAACCGCAAGTGATTGTGTACCTGAATTTCCTGACATCCCACTAATAATAGGGATAAAAGCTGCTAATAAAGCAACTTGAGATAAAGTAGCTTCGAAACTACCTAATATCGTTGCAGTAATCATTCCTAAAAATGTTAATACAATGAGCCATGGTAAACGTTTGGTTGCTGTTTTGACTACTGAATCATTCGTTGAATCAATATCTGAAACCCCGGCTAATCGAGAGTAGTCTTCACTAGCTTCTTCATCCATAACGTCTAAAATATCATCAATCGTAATAATACCTAATAGATGACTTTGATAATCTATTACAGGCATGGCGATAAAATCGTAGTCTCTCATTTTTTGTGCAACGTCCTCTTGGTCTTCTGCCACGTCAACACTAATTACACGCGTATTCATAATATCTTCTATATAAGCATCATTTTCCGCAACAATTAAATCCCTTAATGATAAAACGCCGACAAGTTGACCAGCTGCATTTACCGCAAAAATAACATAAATTGTTTCAGCATCAGGTGCTTGTTCTTTAACTAGCATCAAAGCTTCTTTTACCGGTGTTTCTGAATCTAAAGAAATATATTCAGTAGTCATAATACCACCGGCAGTATCTTCTTCATAATGTAACAAGTCTTTAATTTCGTTTGCTTCTTCTCGCTGCATTAACGTAAGTAAACTTGCCACTTTGGGTTTGGATAATTCATTTAAAATATCTACGGCATTATCGGAAGACATATTTTCTAATACTTTACTCGCATAATGGGCATCCATTGTATCAAATAAATCTTCATATTCATCTTCATCAATTTCTAATTGATCAAAGAATTCAGCTACCTCTTTAGGAGATAAAAATTCAAAAATTCTTTGTCTATTTTCAAGAGTTGTATTTTCGAAGTACTCACTCTGTTCATATTCATGGATCGCTAAAAATTCTTCTCTAAAACGATCAATATCATCTTGTACTAAAATGTCGTCTAGTAGACGTTTATTATATTCTTCTAATTCATTTTTGTCATTTTTTTCTATTTCTGACGACACGTGAACTTCCTCCTATCTAAAAATTATAATGTATTGTATATGTATTCTAATTGCTTATAATCAATGGTTATTTCAATTTCTTTATTATATATAGGATGTATAAATCTGACTTTATAGCATTGTAAAGATTGCGTGTTAATTGTAGGATGACTTCCATTATATAAGTCATCCCCGACCAAAGGGTGACCAATAAAATCAAAATGCACTCTAATTTGATGCGTACGACCTGTATGCAATGTCACTTCACATAAACTTGCTTTATTGTCATGTTTCAAAGTTATATACGAAGTTTTGGCATATTTACCTGTTGATGAAACCTTTCTCGTAATAATACTGTTATCACTTCTCGCAATAGGTGCTTCAATGATATCTCGCTCATTTGTTTTGCCATAACATACACAGATATAGCGTTTGTCTACATCTATCGTGGACATCAAATGATGGATGTGACCGTGTTTAGCAAAAATAACGATACCACTAGTATTCCGATCTAAACGCGTCACAATGTGAGGTACAATATTCTTTTGTGATGGTTTTTCATCTTCTTGCTTAAGAGAAGAATGGTTTAGATAATACAATACACGCTCGATTAAACTATCATGGGGATGTTCTCTTGAAGGTGTACTATTTAACTGTATAGGTTTAGCTACAATTATTAAATAATCATCTTCATAGATCACTTCAACCGGCGTACTAGAGGGAATAAGATATTCACTAGGATATTCTTG
Source organism: Staphylococcus sp. NRL 16/872 (assembly GCF_022815905.2). Classification (NCBI taxonomy): domain Bacteria; kingdom Bacillati; phylum Bacillota; class Bacilli; order Caryophanales; family Staphylococcaceae; genus Staphylococcus; species Staphylococcus sp. NRL 16/872. The sequence continues at coordinate 1,880,355 of NZ_CP119327.1, forward strand.
AGGTAACTCAACAACTAATTGGTCATTTTGTTGCATCAATTTACGCACAGTGACAGGTAATTTATTTATAATTAAAGCGCCATTAAGTTTAATGGCGCTAATTGTTTTTTTAGAGTAATGGTGACGTTGCAAGAATGATTTAAGCGTTTCTTCATGTTCAATATCATATATAAACCTCATCGTTCATCGTCACTTTCAATAAATGAATCATGCACCCTTTTCCAAAATGGGAAAGGACGAAAACGTGCAAATCGCACTTTTTCATTTGCTACTCTAAATTGTATACCATTCACATTTTTATGTTTGAGACTAACGTGATCAATCGTAGTGCGAATCGTATCATGGTTAACCGGTGTTATCAGACACGTGTGGTGCTTAGGTAACACTAAAGGTGAACCTACCGTTCTAAATACTCTATTATTAATTGATGCTATTTCTGCAATTTGCATTGCTTCAAGCGAAGGATGAATAAGCGCCCCACCTAATGCTTTGTTATATGCAGTAGAGCCAGATGGGGTTGAAATACATAACCCATCTCCTCTAAAACGTTCAAAATGTTTACCTCTGATACCTACATCTACGACTAATGTGGAACCATTTTCAGTTTTCATCGTTGCTTCATTCAGTGCTAAGTAGCGTGTTTCATACCCATTATCATTGTATCTAACAATGATTTCTAATAATGGATATTCAATAACTTGAAACTCCGAATTAGTTATTTCAATAATGAGCTTTTCAACTTCATGAGGTAGCCAATCTGCATAAAATCCAAGATGACCTGTATGTACACCAACAAAAGCCACTTGTGACAACATATGACTATACTGATGAAATGCTTGTAATAAGGTGCCATCTCCCCCAACTGATATTACAATTTCAGGATTCTCAGCATCCTCAACCATATGGAAATCTTTCATATGGTTAATCATCTTATGTTTTAATGCATTGGACTTAGAATCACCTTTAGACAAAATCGTATAACGCATCGTCTACACCCCATTAGTCATGTTTTTTAGCACGTTTTTGAGAATAATATTTCTGTGCTTCTTGAATTTCTTCCTTAATCTCAGACATCTCTTCATCTAATAGATAAGCCGCTTCTGCAGCGCGTTCAAGACGATGCTGAATTTCAGCAGGATAATCTCCATCATATTTATAACGTAACGTATGTTCAATAGTCGCCCAGAAATTCATCGCTAATGTACGAATTTGAATTTCAGCTAAAATCGACTTTTGACCATTTAACGTTTCAATTGGATATTCAATAATCACGTGATAAGAACGATATCCACTTTGTTTAGTATTATTAATATAGTCTCTTTCTTCTACGACTTTGAAATCTTGACGTTGACGCAACATGTTGACAACCACATCTATGTCATCAACAAATTGACACATCATTCGTAGTCCCGCAATATCGTACATTTCTTCACGCAATCGATCAAATGGGATTCCCCTTTTATTTGCCTTATCAATAATGCTTGTAATTGGCTTAACACGGCCCGTTACAAATTCAATGGGTGAGGCATGTTCTCCAACTTCATATTGTTTACGCAAACCTTTAAGCTTCACCTTTAACTCATCAACTGCTTGTTTATATGGTGTTAAAAATTGATCCCATTGATTCATAATGTTTCACTCCGCTTCACTTTAGTTCGAAAGTTTCTTCAACAGCTGAAACAAACTCCTTACCATAGTTATTATTTCCTTCAACATTCTCCAAGATATAATCTAATTCCTCTTGAAAATGCTCTAATACTAACTCATCATTCACGACAACTTTCTTATCTCGATGCTCATGTAACATCGACCAAGTTTCTTGTACAAATATTAGATACGAATAGGATTGTCCGTCATCCAATAGATAAGCAAAACCATAATTATCGCTATCAACAAGCATTTGTCCTACTTCAACTAATCCATCTGTTGGATCCTCTGAGTAGCAATAAATGCCATCGTCTTTAATTTTAATTTCATTTACATAAATACGCATGCTTGTTCCTCCTTATTATTCCCTACTAGTTTAACATAATTTAACCTTACAACACACGCCTGAACTGAAGATGATTCCTTAGTATATTTCAGTTATTAATGACACTTTTACACCTTATTCCTTGCAAATACGATTCAATTACTCAGAGATAAGGTTATTGCTTTAAATTTTTAAAATTCTCCCTCATAATGAAGACAATAATGATTTAACCATGCGTAAGAGGTGTAAAACATGGCTACAAATAACGAAATAGAATTCAAACAATTATTAGATGCTACTACATATGATAAATTTAAAGTTACTTTTTTTGAAAATGCAGAACCATTTACACAAACAAATTATTATATTGATACGCCTGACTTCAAACTACGCGATCATAAATCAGCGTTAAGAATTCGTGTAAAAAATGGCACCTACGAAATGACTCTAAAAGTACCAGCACAAGTTGGTTTAACCGAATATAATCATATGGTAGATATTGTCCCTACTATCGATTTAACACTAACTAAATCTGAGTTGCCCAATGATATAAAAACTATCCTAGATGATTATGGTGTTGATGAACATGACCTTAGTATTCTTGGTGCGTTAACTACACATCGTATGGAAACTAAATATCAAGATGAATTACTCGTATTAGATAAAAGTGAATATTTCGATAAAGTCGATTATGAACTAGAATTCGAAGTGCATGATTACGAAAGTGGATTAGATAAATTCAATTCTCTACTAAGTGAATTCGATTTAAAACATCAAATTCCTAAAAATAAAGTACAGCGCTTTTTTGACTATAAAGCCCAAAAATCCAAATCTTAAGCTAATTTAGTCGAAAGTCAAATTACTTTTAAATGTAAAAATTCATGTTATATTAGATATATATTAATGGAAATTGGTGATAGTATGTCTAAAACACCGTACGAAATTATAGGCGAAACAGCACTATATGACATGATTGACCATTTTTATTCACTCGTTGAAAAAGATGAACGAATCAATCATTTATTTCCTGGAGATTTCAAAGAAACGAGCAGAAAACAAAAGCAGTTTCTTACCCAATTTCTAGGGGGACCTAAGTTGTATACACAAGAACATGGTCATCCTATGTTAAAGATGCGACACATGGAATTTAAAATAACATCGTTCGAACGTGACGCTTGGCTAGAAAATATGCACATTGCAATTACTGATGCCCATTTTCCAGCTGGCGTTGGAGAATATTTATATGAACGATTACGTCTAACTGCTAATCACATGGTAAATTCCTAAATTTAATTGAAGGTGAGTAAAACATGGCTGAAGAACTTAAAATTGTAGACAATAAAAGTCGTGAAAATGCAAATCTGTCACCTGTAAATAAAATCGAAATTTATTCATTTTTTGATCCGTTTAATACAGATTGCTTCAAGTTATCAGCGATTATTTCAAAATTACGAATTGAATATAAACAATATATCCGTATTAGACACATTTTAAACCCATCTTTAAAGGTGCTTACCAAGTGTCAAGCGCAAAGTACCTCTGACTTTGATAATATTGCTTTAGCTTATAAAGCAGCAGAACTTCAGGGAAGACTTAGAGCGGAGCGCTTTATTCATTTAATGCAAAATGAAATTATCCCTAAACGAGATATTATTACTGAGAAAATGATTTGTGATTGTATTAAAAATGCTGGTTTAGATTATGATGTGTTTAAAGAAGACTTACAAAAGAACAAGCTAACAGAAAGTTTAAAAGTAGATTTGCATATTGCCCGTGAAATGGAAATTGAACATTCACCTTCACTAGTGTTTTTCAATGAAGATGTACATGAAGAAGGATTAAAAGTTGAAGGATTATATCCTTACCACATTTATACTTACATTATTAATGAACTAATGGGTACGCCTATTGAAAAAAACCTTCCACCAAAAATAGAACACTATATTCAAAAGAAACAACTGGTCACAATGGAAGAGCTACTAACCATATACGAGTGGCCTGAAAAATTACTTACTAAAGAATTAAAAAAACTTGCATTACAGCAAAAAGTTGAAAAACTTGATTACCCTGAAGGAGAGTTTTGGCAATCAAAAATGCCTAAAATGTAACTTTTATAATAATGAAAAATTAGCCATTCAATGATTTAGGAGATTGATATCATTGAATGGCTATTTCTATAACCCGTTAAGGTTGAACAATTCCATTTTTAATTTTTACCTTATCGCCTGTTTTTATTTTGTCATATTGTTTTTTAGGCAAGACAATAACTCTATCTCCGTGTTTGGTTTTAATGGTAACTGTATATAAAGATTCATTCTTCTTCATTTGATGTTTTAACATGTTGAGCTGATAACTTTTATCTTTTTTATTTTGATCATGAAAATGAGTAGCCAAGAGATAATAAAAAAGCCAGTTATTATAAAATCCAGTGGATAAATACTGAGCTGCCATAGGCGAAGAAGAACTATATCTTCTTTTCGGATTCAATAATGAACGTGTTTGACTACTATATTGATTTGATCCGTGTCTTTGTTTAGCTGAGTTCATTCTAGCAGTCGAAGTTATACTACTTGTTCTAGCTGCTTGTTCAGCAGCGCGTTGACTAGATTGTCTTGCCGAGCGTGACGCATTAGCTGCACTTGAACGACTCATTGACGAACTAGAAGAAGTAGAACTTCTAGCAGCTGATGAACTACTTGATGACGAACTACTTGCACTTGAGGAAGAACTACTTGAGGAACCCCCACTTGAAGTAGCTGCATCTAATTGATTTGTAATACCCATAGTATATAACAATCCAACTATGCTTATACAACTCAATATTTTAAAAACTTTCTTCATTCAAAGTCCCCCTTTCTATTTAGTTACTTTATCTTTAGACACAGCTTCTCCTTCAACATCGTCATCCCCATAAGTCATATAAGGTGGTCTATAAACATGAATTTTGCTTCCGTCTTTAATTATGTATGGTTTTTCATTACCATCGCTTAAGATATGTTCATATACTTTTTCTAAATTTGTTCTTTTGATGTGTGGTTTGTGATGACTGTCTAAATACTTAATTTCCACGTTAGGAGTTTCTTCATCCCCATCATTTAATACCTCATAATAAACATATTCATATTTTTCAGAGTCTTTGCTCTCTTTAGAAGGCTCTTTCTGTTCTCCAGATTCACCACATGCAGCTAGTACAACAGTTAAACAAATTACACTTAATAATGAAATAAATTTTTTCATTCATACGCCTCTTTTCGTTAGTTTTTTTTAAAATTCCCTATATCTAATTTTAACAATTTCATATTAAAAATCAGTAATATTATATTAATTATTCTATTAATTTCTAATTCAGATATAGTGCTGAAGTTTAACAAAATAAATATGCTTTAATTTCTAAAAAAATTATTTCAAAAAAGGATTTAATCAAAAAGTGAAATATTCAAATGATTTAATGAGGAAATTTAAACAAGATATAAAAAAAACGCCGTGTCTGATTACACGACGCTAAACAAAGGGGATGGGAGAAATTTTTCACTTCAAACAAAGGGGTATGTTTGTTATGTGATTAATTTCATGTTCATAATATAACACGCTAAAATAGGTGTTTCAATAACTATGTCCCCGAAAAATAAAATTGTCACAAACTTGACAAATTGAAAACGGATACAGTTTTATTACGCTTTCATAAGTTTTTCAAATGCGTCTAATTTTTGTTCAAATACTTCGCAAGCTTGTTCGATTGGCTCTGGAGTAGTCATGTCTACACCAGCATTTTTAAGGATTTCAATTGGGTAATTTGAACTACCTTTTTTCAAGAATTCATTTATGTATCTTTCTACAGCTGGTTTGCCTTCTGCTAGAATTTGATGACTTAAACTTTGAGCTGCACTATATCCAGTTGCATATTGGTATACATAATAATTCATGTAGAAATGAGGAATACGAGACCATTCTTTACTGATGTTGTCATCAGTTTTCACTACATCACCAAAATATTGTTTATTTAATTTAGCGTATTCTTCATTCATACGTGTAGATGTTAATGGTTCGCCCGCTTCTTCAATTTGATGAATTTTATGTTCAAATTCTGCAAACATTGTTTGACGGAATAATGTTGCTCTAAATCTTTCTAATTCTTGGTTTAATAATAATAGACGATGTTCGTCGTCTAAATGTTTGTCCATGTAATCACTTAATAATGCTTCATTGCATGTAGAAGCAACTTCTGCTACGAAAATAGAATAATCACTAGAATTAGATGGTTGGTTTTTGCGACTAAAGTAACTATGTGCTGAGTGACCAAATTCATGTACAAGTGTGTATAAATCAGACACAGTATCTGACCAATTTAATAAAATAAATGGATTTGTTAAGTGAGCACCTGATGAGTAACCACCTGAACGTTTACCTTTATTCTCGTAAACATCAACCCAACGATTATCAAGACCTTCTTTAACAACGTTTAAATATTCTTCACCCATTGGTTCTAACGCTTTTAACATCCAGTCTTTTGCTTCTTTATATGGCATTTCAAATTTAACGTCTTTAACTAATGGTGTATATAAGTCATACATTTTTAAATCTTCAATACCTAAAAGTTCTTTACGTAATTGCGTATATCTATGCAATAAAGGTAAGTATTTGTGCACAGTTTTAACTAAGTTATCATATACTTCTTCTGGAATATGGTTATTACTTAAAGCACGTTCACGAGCTGATTTGTAGTTATGTGTACGAGCATTAAAAACGTTCTTTTTAACTTCCCCAGCTAAAGTTGAACCTAAAGTATTATTGTATGAACCATAACCTTTATATACATTATTATATGCAGATTGGCGTAATTCACGATCATCAGATTCTAAGTATTTAATAAAAGTACCTTGCGTTAGTGGATGTTTATTTCCATCTTTATCTACTGCATCTTCAAATTCTAAATCAGCATTACTAAACATACCGTAAACATTTTCAGGTGTAGATAAAGCATCTTGCACTTCTGTTAATAATTTTTCCTTTTCAGCATCTAAGATATGTGGACGTTTTTCATTGATCAATTTCAAATCAAATTCATAACGTTTTAAATCTTCATTCTCATTAATGAATGATTTCAATTTATCCTCATCTATTTGAAGAATTTCAGGCACTAAAAAGCTCCAAGCAGAACTAATTTTAATGATTAACTGATGCGCGCGAGATTCAAAACCAGTATATTTATCATTTGATGTATCTTGGTCTTGTTTTAAATGTGCATAAACATAGACTTTTTCAAGTTTAGTCTCAATTTCATCATCTAAGGCTAATGCATTGTATAAAGTTTCAGCACTGTCGCCTAAATGACCTTTAAACTGTTCTTCTTTTCCGAGATAGCCTTCAACCTCTTTTAATGCATTTTCAAATGCATCATCACTTTCGAAAATAGTTGTTAGATCCCACGTATATTCAGGATATTTACGTTCCTGTTCATCTCTTGTTAATTGTTGACTCATAAGTAAACCTCCTATACTTGCTATTGATTTAATTTTCTCATTAAATCGCTTATATTGCACGTCTTAACTACTATTAGACTCATTAACATACGCATGTATAAGTGCAGAAGTAATAGAAATTTGATCGTAATTATTCAAATAGAAATGTCTAAATCTCAAGTATTTTATCAATGAATCTTTCGATAATTTGTTTTGATATTTGAGGAGGTTCAATTGAAGTTGCCATTGAACTGGATGATTTTCAATGTAGAGTTGTTGTGGAAAAATAAAGCCCGAGGAGTTACAGACATCTATATCAGTCATTCTAAGCTGATACATTGCGCTTAAAGTAGGTTCTAATACTGAATTTTTACGACGACATTGCTGAATATATTTATTAATTTTATCGTTAGATAGCTTAAAAGTATGACAATATAATACTGTGTCATCGCTTTTGATATTGTTCATTTGTAATATTTCTTTTTTAGCTAAAAACTTCCTACCTTCTAAATGTTGAATATGACTATACTTATACAATACTTGCTTGCTATTATTCCATGTAATAAGCGTTCTAGAGAGATGATTAATAAAATATGCTTGAAATGTATTAAGATATAAAATGCCCTTATAATACTTGCTATCTTCTATTATCCAAATCACTTTTACGTCTAAACTTATAAAGCCTAATGATCGTTCTTTAATTTCTTGAAAACTAATTCTCGAAAATTGAATCTCCATAACAATCTTTGAATCAATAAGAATATCTGGATACTGCATTATCGTTGGACAATAAGGTTCTATTTCTACACTATAGCCATAATGTTTCAATAAATTTGCGATAAAAAACTTTGTGTAATAGTGTTTTTCAGTTTCAGCTTTTGCACATTTTCTATGAACATTACTTCTATGAGCATAATGTGTGGTTACTTTGATTCCCTGTTTCAAAATGAGTTCTGCCTTACAGTAAGGACAAAAGTATTTACTGCCTTTTAAAGCTTCAGTGGCATTCACACGTTCACCATATTGATTAATTGCTACTAACATTTGGTCACCTCATATATATAAACGTATGAGGGGGGGCGTTTTACTTTTCAAAATACAAAAAATCGAAGCACTATAAGTACTTCGATTCGTGATTACAATTTATTCAGTTGCATCTGTAAAATAGCGACGAACTTGTGACGTTACATTATGGCTCATAATAATCTTAGCGTAATCATTTAAATAAACTTCAGTTCTATCAGTTGGAGAAGCAAATTCTAATAGTTGGCTATAACTATCATTGATTGTTTCTTGGTCAACAGAATCATCAAAGTGAATAGCGTAATAATAATTTGATTCATTCATATATAATAAATCTTCAAATTCATCTGTAGCTTGATTATTATGGTAAGCATAGTTAATCACTTGCTCTAAATTATCAAATTTAACAATGATTGTTCTTAAACGAGCATGAGTTTTAGGTTGTTTACGCTCACCTTTTTGAGATTGTTTCTGTTGGGCACGTTGTTCAAATAAATCTTCAATACTTTCTTCATGTTCTAATGTATTCGCTAGCAATTCATTTACTTGTTCTTCAAACTGCTCATTCGCATCTTCGTCAGACATGTGCATTGCTTCTTCATTTTTAGATTTAGAAATTGTCACTTCCACACCTTTTTCAAAGGCATGTACTTGAATCCATAATGGACCTTCAACAACGAAATCTTCTTCTTCATTGATTTCATCCATCATTGACCAAAAGAATTCTTCACCACGTTTGCGATTAGTCCATAAATCTTCACGACTAAATCCACGTGCTTCAATATCACTATATGTTATAAACAATTTGACTGTTGTATCATCAACGCGTTCTATTCTCATATCATCTCACTCCTTACAGTCGATGAATAGTACCCATATTGTATTAGAACGTAAGGTAAATTACAATCTATTTGTTTGATTAAATTTTACTATTATATATTCAAGGTTTATAGTAACATATTCCCTTTTTAAGTTACAAAAAACAGCACTATAATAAGTGCTGTTAAATATAGTTAAATAAATTTAATTTTAAAGTTTAATCTACTAAACGTTGTGCTTCTTGTAATTGGAATGTACGAACTTTTCTTGGTAAGAAACGTCTAATCTCATCTTCGTTATAACCAACTTGTAATCGTTTTTCATCTAAAATAATTGGTCGACGTAAAAGACCAGGATTATCTTGAATAATAGAATATAAATCTTGTAATGGTAAAGAATCAATATCCACGTTTAACTTTTGGTATGTTTTAGAACGAGTTGAAATAATTTCATCTGTACCATCTTCAGTCATTTTTAAAATTTGTTTAATTTCATCAATTGTTAAATGTTCAGAAAAAATGTTACGCTCCGTATACGGAATGTCATGTTCTTGTAACCATGCTTTCGCTTTACGGCAAGATGTGCAACTTGGTGAAGTAAATAATGTTACCATACATCTCACTCTCCTATTGAATGAATAATATTCATTATTTATTTTAAAATTTATTGATTAAGACTAGTTACTTTCTTATTTCTCTTAATCTTACATAGTTATTATAACCAGCTAACATTAAAATTAAATGAGAAAATCCTAATTTTTCAGAGAAATCTTAAATTTCCTAAAAATTCTTATTAAATCCTCTTAAAAATCAATGTGTAGTTATATTTTAACATAACTTACATTTTTAAGAAATACTGTTATAATTTAGATAATATGAATTATTAAAAGAAAGTAGGCATCAAATATGGAGACATTATTTTCAGGAATTCAACCCAGTGGTATCCCTACAATCGGTAATTATATTGGAGCATTAAAACAATTTGCAGATGTCCAAGATGATTACGATTGCTTCTTCTGTATTGTGGATCAGCACGCGATCACCGTACCACAAGATAAAATCAAATTGCGTAAACAAATACGTCAACTCGCAGCAATTTATTTAGCGTCAGGAATTGATCCAGATAAATCAACATTGTTCATTCAATCTGAAGTCCCTGCGCATGTACAAGCTGGTTGGATGTTCACTACGATTTCAAGCGTTGGTGAACTTGAACGTATGACTCAATATAAAGATAAAGCTCAAAAACGTACAGACGGTATCCCAGCAGGTCTATTAACATATCCTCCATTAATGGCTGCAGATATAGTGATTTATAATACCAATATTGTGCCAGTGGGAGAAGACCAAAAACAACATATGGAATTAACACGTAATTTAGTAGAACGTTTTAACAGTCGTTATAACGATGTATTAGTTAAACCAGAAATTCGCATGCCTAAAGTTGGTGGACGCGTAATGAGTTTACAAGACCCTACTAAAAAAATGAGTAAAAGTGATGATAACCAAAAAAACTTCATCTCATTATTAGATGAACCAAATGTCGCAGCTAAAAAAATCAAAAGTGCTGTAACTGACTCAGATGGTATTATTAAATTTGACCGTGACAATAAACCTGGTATTTCAAATTTATTAACTATTTATTCAAGCTTAACGAATGAATCTATTAAAGATTTAGAAGCTAAATACGAAAATGAGGGCTATGGTAAATTTAAAACTGATTTATCAGAAGTAGTGAAAGAATTCTTAATTGATTTCCAAGAAAAATATAATGAATTTTATAACTCAGACAAATTAGATGACATCTTAGACCATGGTCGTGATAAAGCGCAAAAAGCTTCATTCAAAACATTGAAAAAAATGGAACGTGCTATGGGACTAGGACGTAAAAGATAATAAGTACCCAAAAATAAGGCTGAGACAATTTATTTTGTCTCAGCCTTATTTTTAATACTAAATTATTTTCTACCCTTAGGATTAAAAGCATCTTTAAGTCCTTCACCAACAAAGTTAATGCTTAATATCGTAAACATAATCATTAATGCAGGTGGCATCCATATCCATGGTTTAGAACTGATGATGTCCCCTTCTTGCGCATCACTTAACATGTTCCCCCATGAAGGAATTGATTTACTTATCCCAAAACCTAAGAAACTCAAACCAGATTCCACTACTATCATTCCAGCAAAAGTTAACGTAGCTTGTACAATGACCACACTTAAAATATTAGGCAATAAATGTTTCAAAATAATTTTGTAGGTAGGCGTACCTATTGATTTCGCTGCTAAGAAATATTCATTTTCTTTTTCTTGCATGACTTTTCCTCGTACTAATCTAGCAATGCCTCCCCAACTTAAAACAATAATAACAACCACTAATATAATAGCTGAACCATATGGATTTTTTATTTTGTCACCTAATGCTGCATTTAAAACGATAGCAAAAATTAAAAATGGAAAAAGCATTACAAATTCAGTAATTCTCATTAATAATGTATCAAGTAATCCTCCAAAGTACCCTGATACTACACCGATTGTTATTCCTATCAGCAACATACCAATAGTTGAAACCAATCCAATAGTGAGCGAGACCCTTCCTGCATATAGTAATCTACTGAAATTATCTCTACCACCTGAGTCAGTTCCTAAGATATTTTGCGAAGTCATATCACCTTTAATATTTAACAAATCTTGTTGATTAATTGGTAACGGTGCTAACAACGGTGCAATAATAGAAATGATGGCTACTAAGATTAAAAAGATTAATGAAGCCATGGCAATTTTATTTTTAACAAACTTTTGTAAAGCGATTCGAGTAGGAGAAGACGCTTTTTTTACTGTTTCTAAGTTATTGTGTCGTTTTTTCTTCATATACTTTTACCTCTTCTCATTTTAATTACTACGAATTCTAGGATCGACAAAACTATATGTTATATCAGATATAAGATTTCCGAATAAGCCCAAAAATGAAAAGAATAAAGTTAATGCCATCATTAATGGATAATCTTGGCCAGTCACAGACTCTAAAAATAATTTACCTATGCCATTAAATGAAAAAATAGTTTCCGTAATGACTGCCCCACCTAAAATGCTTACAATATCTGCTCCTAAAAAAGTAATAATTGGAATTAATGAGTTACGTAAAATGTGTTTATTATAAATTTTATTCATTGACAGACCTTTTGCTTTAGCAGTTAAAACATAGTCTTTATTGGCATTATCAATAATGTCATTTCTTAAATATTGAATATAACCTGCTGTTGATAATAGCCCTAATGTTAACGCAGGTAACAAAGTATGATAGAGCTTACTCATATAATAAGCAAAGCTACCTTCTTGAAGATTGATATTTACTGATCCTTGAAAAGGAAAAATTGGAATTTGAAACGCAAATATGTAAATAGCGAATACACCTGCGATAAATGAAGGTATAGCAAGCATTATATAGTTAAAAACTTGAATTGTGTAATCACCTATAGAGTAAGCATATCTTCCTGAAATAATTCCTAATACAAAAGATAATATATAAGTAATAATTAAAGATACTGCGCCAAGTAATATTGTGTTAGGTAAACGTTCGCTAATCAAATCAATGACTGGACGTTTATACTTAATAGATTCACCTAAATTACCATGTGCTACATTTCCTATCCATCTCACATACTGAGTCGGTATTGAATCATTTAGACCTAACTTTTCTTTTTGAGCTTCAATTGCTTCTTGCTTAACATGAGGGTTATATTGTCCACTGAAAGGATCCCCTGGTTGAATGATTGCCAAACTAAATACCACAATAGATATTAAAAATAGTAATGGAATCATTAACAGAAATCTTTTTAAAATAAGTTTTATCATTTGCTATTCACCCTTTCAGTAAAGAAACATGCAACATGATGATTAGGCTTAATTTCTTTTAATTTCGGTCTTTCCTCGCGACATTTCGCTTGTGCGATTGGACATCTTGTATGGAAAGGACACCCTTTAGGAGGGTTACTTGGAGAAGGTAATTCCCCTTTCAAAACAATCCTATCTATCTTTGTCTTATTAAATTGTGGAATGGAAGAGATTAATGCTTTTGTGTAAGGATGTTGAGGATGCTCATACAATTCAGTACTTTCAGCAATTTCCACCATATGACCTAAGTACATTACTCCTATCACATCACTAATATGTTTCACTACACTTAAATCATGAGCGATAAATAAATAACTTAAATCAAATTCTTTTTGAAGATCTTTCATTAAATTTAATACTTGAGATTGAACTGACACATCTAAGGCGCTTACAGGTTCATCGGCTACAATAAGTTTAGGTCTTATTGCAAGTGCTCTAGCAATTCCAATTCTTTGGCGTTGTCCACCTGAAAATTGATGTGCATACTTATAATAATTATCTTCACTCATACCTACACAGTTCAATAAGTACATTACTTCATCTTTTAGTTTCTTTTTGTTAACCATATGGAAATTTTGTAATGGTTCTCCTACTATATCCCCAACCATTTGCATTGGATTTAAGGAAGCATATGGGTCTTGAAAAATCATTTGAAAATTTTTACGTGCTTCTCTTAATTTTTTACCTTTTAATTGAGTAATATCAATACCATTAATTTTAATTTCGCCAGATGTTATATCTTCTAAGCGCACGATAGACTTGCCAAGTGTCGATTTACCACATCCTGATTCTCCTACTAAACCAAATGTTTGACCTTTTTTTATTGCAAAAGAAATATCATCTACTGCTTTTACATATTGGGTAGGTTGGAAAACTCCAGATTTAATAGGATAATAGGTTTTTAAATTCTGTATTTCTAAGATGTTATCCATATTTTATTCCCTTCTATTCATCAAATAGATGACAGCGCACTTGACTACCATCTTTTCTCAAAAGTTTTGGTTCTTGTTGATTACATATATCCCTTCTCACTTCACATCTATTAGCAAAACGACATTGATTTTTATTAAATTGAGTTATACTAGGTACCATACCATCAATGACTTCAAGATATTCTACATCTTCATTTAGTCTTGGTATAGTTCGTAATAATTTTTGTGTATAAGGATGCTTAGGATGATTTAAAATTTGATGTAATTCTCCATACTCAACTATTTGACCAGCATACATCACGATGACTTTATCACAAAATTCCGATACAACACTTAAGTCATGCGTCACTAAAATAATCGACATATCATTTTCTTGTTGTAATTTTTTTAATAAATCAAGAATTTGAGCTTGTATCGTTACATCTAAAGCTGTAGTTGGTTCATCGGCAATCAACAATTTCGGATTACAAGAAATTGCTATCGCAATCATGACTCTTTGTCGCATTCCTCCAGATAATTGGTGAGGGTAACTATTAAGGACCTCATCTACTCGTGCAATACCTACATGTTGTAATAATTCTCTGGCTAAATCATATGCCTCTTTTTTACTTTTATTTAAGTGTAAAATAATAGGCTCAATCAATTGATTTTTAATTTTAAACACAGGATTTAATGCAGTCATAGGCTCTTGAAAGACCATTCCTATATCTTTACCGCGAATTTTTCGGTATTCACTTTCACTAGCATCTTGTAATTCTTTGCCATTAAATATAATTTTCCCCTGTGTTATTTTAGATATTTTTTCAGGTAAGAGTTTAACTATTGATTTATTTAAAATTGATTTACCGCATCCTGATTCTCCTACAATCCCTAATATTTCATTACTTTTTATTTTGAAAGAAATTTGGTCAATTGTAGGATACCACTCGTTTTCAATCTTAATTGATGTTTCTAGATCTTTTATTTCTAATAAATAGCTATCCATAATTTGCTCCAATCAATAAACCTCGACTAAAGTCGAGGTTCCCGACTGTAGACAAACCCTTTCACTCATCGTCATCTTATGCGTGCCTAGGTCATTTACGCGTAGTAAACTCCCGTCGTTTCGCATTTCATTTCCTCGATTGACAAGGGTTTTCTGACAGTCTTCTATTATTTAAGTTACTTTTTCGACAAGCTCAAACCTCGACTAAAGTCGAGGTTCATCTTTTATTCTTTAGTTACTTTATATAAATCCATATCTGAGCCTATTTTGATATCAACATTTCTCACTTTATCATTGACTACTGTAATAGTATCTAATTGAACAATTGGTAATGCTGGAAGAACGTCATTAGTATGTTTTTGCCATTCTAAATAGATTTGTTTACGTTTTTTATCGTTATTTCCAACTTTATTGAAATCTAACGCCTCATCTAATAACTTATCTGATGTTTTATCAGTAGTACGCATTTCGTTTTGTGGTCTATCAGTATGGTATAAATCAGAAGGGTCTGGGTCAGAACCACCAGTCCATGTTCTGAAATAAACTTCCATATCTTTAGAAGCACTAGCTAAGTCATCATTATATTTACCAAACTCAACCATTTTTACATTAGTTTTTAATCCTACTTTTTCCCAGAAATCTTTAATTGCTGCAGTTCTAGGTTCGAATGTAGGGTTTGAACCAGAATAATGTTTTAAATTAATTTCAAATGGTTTACCATTAGGGTCTTCTCTGAAGCCATCACCATTTCTATCTTTATATCCTAATTTATCTAACATTTTTTTAGCTTTTTCAGGATCGTAACTATAGTTGTTTAAGTCTTTTTGATCAGCAGCAATCCAATGGATAGATGGGATAAAGCTATTTAACTCTTTACCATATCCTTGGTAAAATGCTTTAATCCATTTTTTTCTATCAATTGCATATAACATTGCTTGTCTAAGTTCTTTTTCTTTATATTTAGGACGCTCAGCGCCAGTTTTATTTTTCTCTTTATCATAATCATGAGAAACAAAACCAATGACTGAATAATCAGTACCAGGTGTTGATAAGACTTTAAGTTTGCCATCTCCAGATTTTTTAGCTTCTTTAGCAATACTACCTGTAGTAGAATCAGTCATATCAATTTCGCCATTTTTCATAGCTTTTACAATTTGTGTTTGATCAATAACTTTCAAATTAATTTTGTCTAAACCAGGTTTACCTTGCCAGTAATCATTAAATTTCTCTAATTGCACTGCTTCACCTTGAACTACTTTTGTTATTTTATAAGGTCCAATACCAATTGGATGTTTTCTGATTTTATCTGATTTCGCTAAATCTTTAACTGGTACATCACTTAAATATTTTTTGCTTAAAATTGCTCCACCATAAAAGCCTTCAAGATAGTTTACTTTTTTATCTTTAAAAGTAACTTCCATAGAATAGTCATCTAATTTTTTCAATCCACTAATTGTATCGGCTTGACCTTCATGCTTTTCTTTAGCACCTTCGATATTTTCAACAATAGGGAAATAACTACCTTGATAATCTTTATCTGCTAAAACATTTAAAGTATAAATCCAATCATCAATTTTTAGCTCATTACCATCTTGCCATTTGATACCTTTTTTAAGGGTGAACTTAATTTTCTTACCTGGATCTATATCTTTCCATGAAGCAATAAATGGTTTAGGTTTCATATTTTTATCAAGTTTAATTAATGCTTCATTATAATAATTTTCAACCGATGCATCTGTAGCATCTGAACTTAATACTGATGCTAATGTTCCCGAAGGTGCCGCATTTAAACCTACGTTTAATACGCCACCTTTGTGATTAGATGTTTCAGTTTTAGAGACATCTTTCGAATTATCATCTTGCTTTCCTTTTCCACATCCACTCAAAACTAATACTGCTACTAATAAAAGAACTAAATACTTACCAATGCCTTTCACTAATATCAATCCTCCTGTAGATTCTATGATGTTTGTTTCATTTTACTACTAAATTTAAAAAAGACAACTAATTTTATAGAATTTTCAGAAAATTATATATTTATAAAATCTCAAATACTAATGATATAAATATGAAAAACCTTGAATACATTTCGTATTCAAGGCAAATTTTAAAATTATTTAATTTTCATCTTTTTTCTTACCAGTTTCTCGATCAATTGATTTATCAATATAAACATGTTTTAGTGAGTAATCTCCACCAATTTGGTGATATTCGATACCTTTCACTTGTGGGTTTCTTAGTGAAGCTCCACCTTTTTGATAAATCGGTGCTACGACTGCATCGTTCAAGAATATTTCTTCTGCTTTACGCATTGCTTCAAATCGCTTTTCAGGTTTTTGTAATAATTCGCCATTGGCTTTTTTCAATAAATTATCATAGCCTTTATTGCTCCATCCAGTATTGTTTTGAGCATTACCTGTTGTCATAGTATCT
Source organism: Staphylococcus sp. NRL 16/872 (assembly GCF_022815905.2). NCBI lineage: Bacteria > Bacillati > Bacillota > Bacilli > Caryophanales > Staphylococcaceae > Staphylococcus > Staphylococcus sp. NRL 16/872. The sequence goes on from NZ_CP119327.1 coordinate 1,897,870, forward strand.
AAGAATGTTAGTGGATCTGGGTAATCTGGGCCCCAAACTGATAATGACATAGAGTAATTCATTGTTAGTTCGGCTTGAAGTCGTTGCTTAAATGGCAATTGTTTAACTTTAACCGTTACACCTGGTAGGTTTTTTTCAATTTGTGATTTAATAAATTCTGCAGAAATTTTAGAATCTGGTGTATCTTCTGTATTTAATGTGAAAGTAAATTTATCTTTACCTAAAGCTTTTTTAGCTTTTTCTAAATGTTCTTTCGCTTCTTTAGGATTATATTTTAATGGTGATTTTACAGTATCAGCATAATCTTTTCCATCAGGCATTTTAGCTGTCTTTTTAGCTGTAAATTTATCAAACGGTTTAGCCCCTGTTCCTAATACTTCATTAACATAATCCTTTTTATTTACCGCTTGTGCAATCGCATATCTCATATCCTTATTTTTAAATTCAGGTTGTTGTTTTTCATTCATTTTTAAAAAGGCTGTTGAAGCTAATAAACGTTTAGTAAGTGCAGGGCTATCTTTATATTTATCAACTTGTTCAGAAGTAATACCTGCAACATCAACTGAACCCGTATCATATAAAGAAGCACCTGCTTGAGCATCTTTTAATATTTTATAATTGACTCTATCTAATTTAACGGATTTTTTATCCCAATAATCATTATTTTTAGTTAGCATAATTTTATCTTCCACTGCCCACTTTTTAATTTTAAATGGCCCATTATAAACTGTTTTATCGGCAGTTGTACCATAAGATTTACCGTATTTCTTCACTACCTTTTCATTTTGTGGCAAAAATGTGCCAAAAGCTAACATTTGTTGGAAGTAAGGAATTGGCTTCGTTAAGTCAATTTGTAAAGTATAATCATCTAACGCTTTCACCCCTAAGTCCTTAGGCTTTTTACCATGTTTTTTTAAGTTTATATCCTCAGCATTTTTAATGTCATACATTATGTAAGCATATTCAGAAGCTGTTGCTGGATCAACTGCTTTACGCCAAGCAAATACAAAGTCGTGAGCAGTTACAGGGTCTCCATTAGACCATTTTGCGTCTTTACGTAATTTAATTGTCCAAGTTTTACCACCATTCGTTTTTTTAGGTTCCCCTTTAGCTACACCTGGTATCGCTTCATCCTTACCGTTAAGCGTGTATAAACCTTCAAACACTTGATTATAAATTGTAAATGATACCGTATCCGTAGCCAGTGTTGTATCCAGTGTATTAATATCTGAAGATGTAGCTATTCTATAAGTTTGTCCTTTATCATCGTATAGTCCTCCACTTTTACTACATGCACTTAAAATGAGTATCATAACGATTAATCCTAGTATCACTTTAAAGTTAACCTTTTTCATCGTAAATTCATCCTCCCTTCCCAATTTTTAAACGCTTTGCGCTTGTTGTTCTTGTTTTAATTGAGCCGCTTCTTCATCAGTCACAAATACATAATGTTCTGATCTTATTTCTTGAAGTCTTCGCTCTGAATTTTTAGATTCATCTTCTTGATAAGCTACGCGTTTACGCGTTCTTTCACTATCTGGGTCAGGTTGAGGAATCGCTGATAATAATGATTTTGTATAATCATGTAATGGATGATAATAAATTTCGTCAGCTGAACCTAATTCGACAATTTTTCCAAAATGCATGACTGCAATGCGGTCAGAAATATATTTAACCATCGATAAATCATGGGCAATAAATAAGAACGTAATACCTCTTTCTCGCTGAAGTTTCAACATTAAATTAACGACTTGAGCTTGAATAGATACGTCTAGAGCTGAAATGGGCTCATCCGCAATAATAAATTCAGGTTCTACTGCTAACGCACGCGCAATACCAATACGTTGACGTTGCCCACCAGAAAATTCATGTGGATATCTATTCGCATGCTCCTTACTTAAACCTACCGTTTCAAGTAAGTCATAAACACGACGTTTACGATCTTTTTTACTACTTGCCAATTTATGAATATCAATACCTTCTGCGACAATATCCATTACTTTTAGTCTAGGATTTAATGAAGCATAAGGATCTTGGAATATCATTTGAATCTTTTTATTAAATTTTAATAAGTCTTTTCTTTTTGAAATTTTTTGAATATCTTGACCATCGTATAAAATTTCTCCACTAGTAATATCATTCAGCTTAATAATTGCTTTCCCTGTTGTTGATTTACCACATCCAGATTCTCCCACTAATCCTAATGTTTCCCCTTTGTATATGTTGAAAGAAATGTCTTCAATAGCTCTAACTTCGTTGCGCTTACCTTCGTTAAAGTATTGTTTTAAATTTTTTATTTGTAATAAAGTCTCTTTATTATTCTTCATTGAACGACACCCTTTCTACTTGACGTGGTTTGTCATAATTATTAGGCATATGACGTTGTTTCTGTTTAACCATTGCTGGTGGTTCTACTTTAGGTGCACGTTCATCTAATAACCATGATTTTACAAAGTGAGTCGGTGATACTTTGAACCAAGGTGCTTCTTCTTTGAAATCAATATCCAATGCATACTGACTTCTTCTGGCAAAAGCATCTCCTTTAGGTGGGTGTAATAAATCAGGTGGTGTACCTGGAATTGCGATTAATTCAGTTTCATTACTTGTTGTTAAATCTGGCATAGATGATAAAAGTCCCCAAGTATATGGATGTTTAGGGTCATAGAAAATTTCGTCTACATCCCCTGTTTCAATCATTTGTCCTCCATACATTACTGCTACTCTATCAGCAATATTCGCTACTACACCTAAGTCATGTGTAATAAAGATGATTGAAGTATCAATCTTTTTCTGCAAATCTTTCATTAAATCTAAAATTTGAGCCTGCATTGTTACATCCAATGCTGTTGTTGGTTCATCTGCAATTAACACTTTAGGTTCACATGCTAAAGCTGTTGCGATAACAATTCTTTGTCTTTGACCACCTGAGAATTGATGCGGATATGCTTTGAAACGTTTTTCAGCATTTGGTAATCCAACTAAGTTTAAAATTTCCAATGCACGTTTTTTTGCTTCTGCTTTACTATAATTACGATGCTTAATTAAAGGTTCCATTACTTGCTTCCCAATTTGCATCGTTGGATTGAGTGATGTCATTGGATCTTGGAATATCATTGAGATATCTTTTCCACGTAATTTAATTAATTCTTTTTCAGATTTACTTGCTAAATCTTCTCCAAGAAAATCAATTGAACCTTTTTTAATGCGACCCGCATCTCCTTGGAATAACTTTGTGATTGCTTTTGTAGTTACAGACTTACCTGAACCTGATTCACCTACAATGGCTAATGTTTCCCCTTTGTTTAAATAAAAATCTACGCCTCTAACCGCTTGCACTTCCCCTGCAGTAATGTCAAAGGAAACATGCAAGTCGTTGACTTCTAATACTCTTTCTGACATAACGTGTGCCTCCTTTTTTATTTACGCATTTTAGGGTCAAATGCATCGCGTAAACCATCACTAAATAGATAGAAAAATAAGATTAATAAACTTAAAATTGTTGCTGGAATAAATAATTCATGTGGATGGATTAATAACATTGCACGTCCATCATTAACCAATGAACCTAGTGATGTTTTTGGTGCAGGAACACCAATTCCAATGAAGCTTAAGAATGCTTCGAAGAAAATCGCACTTGGGACAGTAAACATAGATGTTACTACAATAGCCCCTAATGTATTAGGTAGAATGTGTTTGAAAATTAAGTTGAATTTTGATGCACCTAATGTTCTTGATGCCATAACAAATTCTTGATTTTTTAATTTTAAAAATTCACCACGAACGACCCTACTCATTCCTAACCATCCTGTAATGGACATGGCTAAAATGATCGTCCAAATTGACGGTTCAAAAATGAGTACAAATAAAATTACTACAATTAGGTTGGGAATTGAGGCGATAATTTCTAAAATACGTTGCATGATATTATCTACTCTTCCCCCAAAGAAACCTGAGATAGAACCGTAAACGACACCAATGAAGATATCTAATAATGCAGCGACTACACCGATAATCAATGAAATTTGTGCACCTTTCCATGTTCTCGTCCATAAATCACGCCCCAGTTGATCTGTACCAAACCAATAATTATCTTTAGCTCCTACTTCTTTATAAGCATTTTTCCCATCACTTCCAATACCATCAAAAGGTAAAAATTGGACTTTATCTAATACAGGTATCTTTGCCGGTAGATTACGATATTGAACATTTTGTTCAGCATAATCATGTTTACTTATTAAGGGCCCCACGAGTGCCATTAGTATAATGAGTATTAGACCAATCATCCCTATTAACGCTAATTTATTGCTTTTAAGTTGTGTCCAAGCATCTTGCCAGAAGTTTCTACTTTCTCGTTGCATTTCTGGCTCTTTATTTAAATCTATCTCTCTTAATACAAAACCAGTAGATACTGCTCCTTCAGAGGTATGTGTCATTGCTGCATTTGAATGATCATCAAATGGTTTATCAATATTTTTATTCACCATTATTTTTTACCTCCTTGCACACGAATTCGTGGGTCGATAATGCCGTATAAAATATCGACTATAAAAATAGATACTATAAATAACGTACTGAATAATATTGTAGTAGCCATAATGACAGAGAAGTCGTTTGTCGTAATCGATCTAACGAATTGATCCCCTAAACCCGGCACTCCGAAGATATTCTCAATTGTTAGTGTACCTGTTAATATCCCCGCTAACATTGGTACAAGAATGGTAATTATTGGTATTAAAGCATTTCTCAATGCATGTCCAAACAGTATTCTCAAAGAAGAGTTCCCTTTTGCTCTTGCTAGTAATATGTAATCTGAACTTAACACTTCAATCATTTCTGCTCGAATATACCTTGCAACTGTGGCCATTACCCCAGCAGATAAAGCTAATGAAGGCAATACTGCTGTTGAAAATCCTTCCCAACCTGCTACTGGGAACCAGCGTAAACGTACCGCGAACACATATTGTAAAAGTACTGCTAATACGAATGAAGGTACTGATACAGCGATTACTGAAATAACAGTTGTTGTATAGTCTACCCAAGTGTTTTGTTTCGTCGCTGCTGCTACACCTAGAATTAAACCTAGAATGACCCCTATAACCATAGCGGTAATCCCCATTTCCATTGATGGAATTAATCTTGGTCTAATAAGCCCCCATACCGGTTGATTATGATATTGAAACGAATATCCAAAGTCCCCTGTTACGACATTTTTCAAATAATGAAGATATTGCACTGCTATTGGATCATTTAAACCATACTTTTCATTAAGAATCGCCTTTTGTTCAGCGCTTAATTTCGCATCGTTGAATGGTGATCCAGGCATTAATTTCATTAAGAAAAATGTAATAGTAATAATAATGAAAAGTGATAAAAACATGTAGCCCAAACGTTTCAAAATATATCTAGTCATCAAGCATCCCCCTTTTTGAATTTTCTAAATTAACATTCCCTTCGAAATTTTCAGAAATATTTATTAATATTATATATACTATTTTCATACAATTGCAATATTATTTTACATTTCATTAATAAAAGTATGATTTTTTATAATCTTTAATAAACACATAGGTTTTATTAAAATTATTTGCAAAATTCTATATTTATATTCTTTTAGGAGTAAGTTAAAATAAATTAAATCGTTAACTGGAGGTATGACTATGAGGAATTTTAATAACTGGATAATATGGCTACTCATCACTCCTACTTTATCAGTCATACTATGGTTTATTTTTACTAACCATTCTTTCATTTCATTTATAAATACACTGTTTTACATATCTTTTATTATCTTTATACTCATATTCATTATTTTGCTAGTTCAAGAAGGTATTTTTGATGCGACAAGTTATGGTTTTAGAAAGATTCGTTATCAACTTTCTTCACGCGCTAAGAAGAAAATGATGGAATATGATGATTTTTTCAATCCTCAACAAGCTAAAAAAGATACCTATTTTGTTTCTACATGGATAGGACCTGCTTTAATGAGTAATGTTGCTTATTTTATTCTTACAATTATTATTTCCTTAACTTTATAAATGTCTTTCTCACACAAAAAAGACCATGAACACTCATCGAGTTGTTCATGGTCTTGCATTTTCAAAAATAAGTGTATTACGCTTCGAATTTCTTAAAAACTAATACGGCATTATGTCCACCAAAGCCAAGACTATTACTCATAGCATAAGTAATTTCTAAATCTTGAGCTTCATTAGGAACAATATCTAAGTCACATTCTGGATCTGGCGTATTAGCATGGATTGTTGGTGCCACTTTAGAATCACGAATAGATAATGCTGAGAAGATGGCTTCAAGTCCACCTGTAGCCCCTAATAAATGACCAGTCATAGACTTAGTTGAGCTTACTTTCAAGTCTTTAGCAGCGTCACCGAAAGTATTCTTAATCGCTTTAATTTCATACATGTCACCTACTGGTGTACTAGTACCGTGCGCATTTAAGTATTGAACCTCTTTCGCTTCAATGCCAGCATCATCTAAAGCAGCTTGCATTGCGCGGGAACCACCTTCACCTTCTGGCGCTGGTGCAGTGATATGATACGCATCACCGGTTGAACCATACCCTACGATTTCAGCGTAAATTTGAGCACCACGAGCTTGTGCTGATTCTAGGGATTCAATAACTAAGATACCCGCACCTTCACCCATTACTAAACCATCACGGCCTTCTTGGAAGGGACGACAAGCTGTTTCTTTATCATCGTTAGTGGATAAAGCACGACTCGCACTAAAGCCAGCTAATGCCATGTGTGTAATAGGCGCTTCAGTACCACCTGTAATCATTGCATCTGCATCGCCACGTTGGATGATTTTAAATGCTTCACCAATTGAGTTCGTACCTGTTGCACATGCAGTAACAGTAGAACCATTTGGTCCTTTTGCACCTAAATCAATTGAGACTTGGCCAGTCGCCATGTCAGGAATAAGCATAGGAACGAAGAAAGGACTTACTCTTCTTGGGCCTTTCTTTTGTAATGTAGTATGAGCGACTTCAAATGTTTCCATACCACCGATACCTGAGCCAATCCAAACACCAATACGATCCGCATTGTCTTCTTTAATTGTTAATTTAGCATCTTCCACTGCTTGACGTGCAGCAACTACAGCGTATTGTGTGAAACGATCCATACGGCGTGCTTCTTTTTTCTCCAAATGATCTTCAATATTAAAATCTTTAAGTTCACCTGCTAAATGAACATTATAGTCTTCAGTGTCAACACGTGTAATCGTATCAATACCGTTAACACCTTTTAAAGCATTCTCCCAACTTGAATGGGCATCGTTTCCGATAGGTGATAATGCACCCATGCCTGTAATTACAATTCTTTTATTCTCAGTCATACATTATATCCTCCTATTTACCCCATTTGATAACCATAGCGCCCCAAGTTAGGCCACCACCGAAACCTACTAATACTAAAGTATCGTCATCTTTAATTCTTCCATTTTCTAATTCTTGTTGAATACTTAAAGGTATTGAAGCTGCAGAAGTGTTACCAAATCGGTTGACAGAAACACTCATCTTTTCTCTTTCTATACCCAATCTTTCTCGTGCTGATTCCATAATTCTAATGTTCGCTTGATGTGGAATAAACATATCAATATCTTCAGACTGTAAACCAGCTTTTTCTACTACACGTGTAGAAGCATTACCCATTATTCTAACGGCAAATTTAAATACTTCACGTCCATTCATTACTAGTTTACCAGTATCTTTGTCTAAATATAAGTATTTACCACCCGAACCATCTGATCCCATCTCATAGCTAATAATGCCTCGACCTTCAGATACTTCTCCGATGACTACAGCACCAGCACCATCACCAAATAAGACTGCAGTAGAACGGTCAGTTAAATCTGTAATTTTAGATAATTTATCTGCCCCTACAACCAATATATTTTTATAATCACCTGAATGAATATATTGTTTAGCAGTAATCATTGAATACATAAAGCCAGAACAAGCAGCTAATTGGTCCATCGTTGGCACTTTGCCTGTACCTAGTTTTTCTTGTAACATATTTGCTACTGATGGAAATGGCATATCGCCCGTTGCAGTAGCAACAATAATCATATCTATATCAGTAGGTTCAATACCTGCGTCCGCAATCGCTTTTTTACTTGCTTCATAAGCTAAGTCTGATGTATCTTGGTCTTCGTTCGCCCAACGTCTTTCTTTAATGCCTGTCATTTTAGAAATCCATTCATCTGACGTTTCTAAAAACCCCTCGAAATAGGCGTTGTCTACCACTTTATCAGGCGCATATGCACCGAAACCTTTTATACCTACGTTCATGAACGTACACCTTCTTACTTCATTTTTTAATACCAGGTATTAATTTAACACATTTTTTCTTCTCAACTCAAGTAGTTACACTTTTTTAGCCTTTCTTTTTAGGAAAATTAATAAAAATCACAATACGCCTAAATTTTAGAACAATTTCCAACACTTACCTACTAACACTATACAAACAATACACTTTACATTAAAATGAAAGTATATAAATTTTGGAGGTCATTTGTATGAAACACCTCATCACATTTATCTGGGCATTAATCTTAATGCAAATGGTTAACTTTGTATTAAACAGTTTAAATGGTGGCGGCTCAGCAAACTATATTACACCAGTCGTTATAGCAGTATTCATTACAATTATGATTGCTATCTTAGGCGCTATGATTAAACCAAACGATTATGCCCGTAAAGGTAACAGACATATTTAATAATACTTATTAAATAGTTCAAAAATACGGTTGATGAAACTTTTAACGTTCCATCAACCGTATTTTTTGTATTAAATATATGAATAAATATCTTACCTGGCTTAAGCTATGCCTAGGGCAAGCGAACCCAACAATATGCAGAAATACATTGAATTCCCATAAAAAATAAAAAACCTAGAAAGTGCTCATCACACTCCCTAGGTTTTTCCTCATAAATCATTATTCATTTTCAGGTTTTTGCACATCGAAAGTTAATTCATGATTGTCATCTAAATCAACATTTATCACAGTACCTTCTGGTAAACTTTCTCTAATCATCATACGTGCTAATGGTGTTTCAATTTGACGTTGTACGAAACGTTTCAATGGTCTTGCACCAAATTGTGGTTCGTACGCTTCTTCGCCCAACCATTTTTTTGCATCATCAGATACTTCAATAGAAAGACGTTGATCCATTAAGCGAATATTTAATTGAGTTAAAATTTTATCAACAATCATACTCATATCGTTAATAGACAATGGTTTGAATAATACAATATCATCCATACGGTTTAAGATTTCTGGTTTAAAGAAGGCATGTAAGCTATCCATTACAGCTTTTTCAGTGTCTTCAGTAATTTCACCACTATCTTTAACGTTTTCAAGTAACACTTGTGAACCAATATTACTAGTCATAATAATGATAGTATTTTTAAAGTCCACGCTACGTCCTTTAGAGTCAGTTAAACGACCTTCGTCTAGGATTTGAAGTAATACGTTGAATACATCACTATGAGCTTTTTCAACTTCATCTAAGAGAATAACTGAATAAGGATTACGTCTTACCGCTTCAGTTAATTGACCACCTTCATCATGACCTACATAACCTGGAGGGGCACCAATTAATCTAGAAACAGAGTGTTTCTCCATATACTCACTCATATCAATTCTAATCATATGTTTTTCAGAATCGAATAATGAAGCAGCAAGTGATTTAGCTAATTCAGTTTTACCTACACCAGTTGGTCCTAAGAATAGGAAGCTACCAATTGGTCTATTAGGGTCCTTAATACCTGCACGTGCTCTTACCACTGCATCTGATACTAAATCTACAGCTTTATCTTGACCTACTACACGTTCGTGTAGGATGTCACTTAAGCTTAATAATTTTTCTCTTTCAGTTTCAACTAATTTAGATACTGGAATACCAGTCCATTGACTGACAATATCGCCAATTTCTTCATCAGAAACAACTTCACGAATCATACGTTCACTGTCGCCTTGTTCGTCTTGGTATGCTTCCTCAAATTCTTTTAATTCTTTTTCTAATTGAGGAATTGTACCGTATTGTAATTCAGCTGCTTTTTCATAGTTGCTTTCAGTTTGAGCATCCTCTAAAGCTTGACGACTACGGTCTAATTCAGCACGTTTTTCTTGTACTTTCGCGATTTTTTCTTTTTCTTGTTCTACACGAGATTGTAGAGCAGCTTGTTTTTCTTTTTCATTAGAAAGTTCTTCTTGTAATTCTTCTAAACGAAGTTTACTTGCATTATCAGATTCATTTTTCAATGCACTTTCTTCGATTTCTAATTGCATAACACGTCGGTTAACTTGGTCTAATTCAGTTGGGTTAGAACCCATTTCAGTACGAATTGTTGCACAAGCTTGGTCGACCAAGTCGATGGCTTTATCTGGTAAGAATCTATCAGTAATGTAACGATCTGATAATTCAGCTGCTGCTACTAAGGCACGGTCTTGGATTCGTACACCATGATACACTTCATAACGTTCTTTCAAACCACGTAATATTGAAATAGTATCTTCAACATCTGGTTCACTTACGCCTACTTTTTGGAAACGACGTTCTAATGCAGAGTCTTTTTCAATATATTCTCTGTATTCATTTAAAGTAGTAGCACCGATACAATGTAATTCACCACGTGCTAACATTGGTTTCAACATGTTGCCAGCATCCATTGCGCCGTCTGTCTTACCAGCGCCAACTAACATGTGGATTTCGTCGATGAATAAGATGATACGTCCATCAGATTCTTTCACTTCTTTAAGCACTGCTTTAAGACGCTCTTCGAATTCACCTCTGAATTTCGCACCAGCAACTAAGGCACTTAAGTCTAATTCAAAGATTGTTTTATCTAATAAAGATTCAGGCACATCTTTACGTACAATACGTTGCGCTAAACCTTCAACAATGGCAGTTTTACCTACTCCTGGTTCACCAATTAATACAGGGTTGTTTTTTGTTTTACGACTTAAGATTCGAATTGTATTACGAATTTCTTCATCTCTACCAATAACAGGGTCCATTTTACCTTGGCGTACTTCTTCTACTAAGTCACGACCATATTTTTCTAAAGCTTCGTAATTTACTTCTGGATTTTGTGAAGTCACATGATTTCCCCCTCTTACTTTAGTAATAATTTCTTTTACAACTTCTTCTTTATTACCTACAAATTGCTTTGTAATATCGTCAATATCCATTGCAGCACGTAAGATATGTTCCATTGAGATATATTCATCTTCATATTCTTTCATATATGATTCAGCTTTATTTAATAATTCATTTGCTTTTGAACCAATATATTGTCCGTATTGAATGTTATCTCCTTGTACTGAAGGATAATTTTTTAATTTATTTGTATACGCTTGATTTAATTCATTAGTATCTATATTTGCGCGTTCTAATATGCTTTTAAATAAGCTATCAGTTTCTTCTAAAGTTCCTTTTAATATAGCTTCAATTTCAATATTTTGTAATTCATTTTCTTTACTCAATTCAACCGCTTTTTGTAATGCGCCTTGAATTGCATATGTCATTTGATTAATATCCAAATTTATTCACCCCTACTTATTTAATAAGAGCAAGATCAAATACTTCTTTTTTGACTTTGACTTTCTTTGACCTTAATTACATTATAGACCCTCTTAGACTATTAAGCAACATTTATACTCAGCTTTTTTTATTTTTTGAAAATGCGCGCCACTACAAGTTTCACACGTTTTCATTATCATCTTTCACATCATGTTTTATCACATTATGCTTATATATAAACATTCATTTCTTTACCTTTTCAGCTTTAAAGTCAAACTTAGCCACATTAAATGAAAACAAAAATCAGACCAGCTCAATGAATCATTTCACTAAACTGGCCTGTCATAATTATTTATTTTTTGTATTTTTCTTAATTGCTTTCAGTATTTCATCAGATAGTGCTTCCACACCATTATATTCTAGGTGCACGCCGTCAGGAGCAAAGTAGTTTGAATGACCTTCTGAACGTTTATACCAATCCACTAATGTAACATTTTTATGATTTTTAGCTGCATCAGCTAATTGTTTATTCACATTATCTTGCCAATCTCTTGGTACACGAGTATTGACTAAATAAATTTGCGCTTTACCAAATTTACTAATCAATTGATCTAACTCTTCTTTAGTAAAGTCACCATTCGTACCAAGTTCTAAGACAACTTGATCTGAAGGTTTATTATAATTTTTATAGTTATTAGCAATTGTCAACGCTTCTTGTAAATGACGTCCAACTTTACCATCAATTGTAGCTTTTGGAACTTGAGATTTGAATGCTTCTCCAATATCCACCATTACTGAGTCACCAATTAATAACGGACTAATATTTGTATAAACTTGATCTTTTTTCTTACTATTTGTTGATGAGCCATCAAGTTTAATATTTTCTCCTGGCATCATTCTCACTAAATATTTGTCTGTTTCATTCGTATTAAATGAATTCGCTTTGTTTGTAATTTCATCTTTTCCAAAACGATCAAATGCACCAGCAAATATTAATAATAACGGAATCGTTAAAATGGTTATAACGATAGTTCTAATAAATTTAGATCGTCGTAAACGACTGAATGAGAAAGCTTTAAGTCCCTCTCTTCTAAATGGTGTTTCTACATAACGGTAAGATAATTCAGCAAATAAAACAGTTAAAATAATATCAATAATATAGATATAAGCCGGAATCTGTCCATCTGTAAAGTGAATATGTACGAAACTGATAACCGCGAAATGCCATAAATACAGACTATAAGAGCGTTTACCAATATAAACGAGCACTGGATGACTAAGAAACTTTGCTAGTATCGTACTCGGATGGACTACGCTTGCAATAATAAATAACGTTACTCCTGAAATGAGGTAGAATCCTCCATTGTATATCCATGCACTGTTATCACTTACTGTAAAGAATAATATGATTAATATGACCAAACCAACTACACCTACACCGTCTATAGTACGTTGTAGAACAGCTGGTGGTTTTGCTTTTAATTTAAAAGGTGGCCACATAAACGCTAATATCACACCAAGTAACAACGTTTGTAAACGCGTATCTGTACCAAAGTAAACGCGAGAATATCCCACGTTTGGTTGTGAAATTATCACCATCGCTAATAAAGAAATTAACGATATAATCCAAAATATCAATGTAACATTTTTATACTTTTTGATCGTTAACAATAAAATGACTAACACAAATGGGAAAAATAAATAAAATTGTTCTTCAATAGCAAGAGACCATAGATGTTTAAGTGGCATAAATGAAAATTGTTCAAAGTAGTTTACATCTTTCGCAATATACCACCAATTTGAAACATAAAATAATGCAGCAAACATATCATGTTTCACTCGCACAATTTGTTGTGGTTCAAATATTAATGTAGCTAACCCGATCACGATTAAAAGTGCTAACACAGCCGGAAGTAAACGTTTAATGCGTCGTATCCAGAACCGTTTAAGATTAATGATGCCGTTCTCTTCGTATTCTTTTAGTAGTAAACTCGTAATCAAATAACCAGAAATTACAAAGAATGTATCTACACCTAAAAATCCACCTTTAAGCCATTGTCTATTAAGATGATAAATAATGATGCCAATAACAGCGATGGCTCTTAAGCCATCTAACCCAGGCATGTAGCGCATTTTAGTCTTACGATCCTTACTTTTGTTTAACTTTACTTTCATTGTTCTCATTCTTTCCCTATAAAATAATAAATTTCGTATAAATTCATTAAATTTAAAAGCACTGCAAGTTAGGATAAAACGTAAGCCGATGATCTTTAACAACAGTTAAATTGATTAATTGTAAACTTTACAAAAATTTGAAAGACTGTCGAATATCTTATACTTAGTTGACTGAGCCTTCATTCACAATATGAAGTTTGATATTAAATATGTATCTCTTATGGTATAAGTCTTATATATAGTAGTATAAAATAGAAATCAATTCAATTTATATTACAATAATGTCACCCTTTAATTTTGTTCTTTTTTGAAATTGATATTTATTTTATTCACTTGTTTGCTATATGGTTCTGCCTTTTTAAGAAAAATAAAAAGCAATAGTACAGCATTAATGTGTACTATTGCTTAATAGAGAAATTTAGCCTACGCCTAAAGCAATCTTAGCGTATCTAGACATCATATCTTTATTCCATGGTGGATTCCAAACGATATTAACTTCTGTATCTTGAATTTCAGGAATTTCTGCTAATACAGTTTTAATTTGTTCAATAATTTGTGGTCCAAGCGGACAACCCATTGATGTTAATGTCATTTCGACTGTACATAAACCGTCGTCATCAACATTCACTTTGTATACTAAACCTAAATTAACAATATCAATACCTAATTCAGGGTCAATTACCATTTCAAGTGCACCAAGGATACTATCTTTTAATGCTTCTTCCATTAGTATCACCTCTCAATATTATCTTCCCTTAATATATCAAATATCCGACAAAACGCCAATAAAATGCTATGATACAACTACACAAGAAATTTGATGATATGTTACTCAAGGAGAAATTTATGGAACCGTATTTAATTTGTTTAGACTTAGATGGAACATTATTAAATGATAATAAAGAAATTAGTTCATATACAAAACAAGTTTTGACAACATTGAAGAAACAAGGACATCGTATCATGATTGCGACTGGGCGTCCTTACCGCGCGAGTCAAATTTACTATCATGAGCTTAATATGGATACGCCCATTGTTAATTTCAACGGAGCCTATGTCCACCATCCTAAAGCAGATGATTTTGAAACAACGCATGAAGTGCTAGATGTAGATTTATCTCGCCACATGATTGAAGCACTTCAAAAAGCCAATGTGACAAACATTATCGCTGAAGTACGTGACCATGTATTTATCAATAACCATGACCCACGTTTGTTTGAAGGCTTTTCAATGGGAAATCCTAAAATTCAAACGGGTAATTTATTAGAAGAATTAGATGAAGCCCCTACTTCTATTCTGGTCGAGGCGGAAGAAGTCAATATTCCACGTATCAAACAAATGCTGACTCGCTTCTATGCTGAGAATATTGAACACCGTCGTTGGGGCGCACCATTTCCTGTTATTGAAATCGTGAAACGTGGTATTAGTAAAGCACGTGGGATCGATCATGTGAAAGACTATTTAAATATCGACCCATCTCATATTATCGCTTTCGGTGATGAAGATAATGATATCGAAATGATTAAATATGCTAAATATGGAATCGCTATGGATAACGGTTTAGATGACTTAAAACATATCGCCAACCATATTACGCATTCTAATAATGAAGATGGTATTGGACGTTATCTCAACGATTTCTTTGAACTAAATATTCCTTATAAAGGATAAACGTTGATAGAGAGTGAGGTCGGGACAAAAGCGTTTAGGATTTGAGCAGAACCGAACAATGAGCAAAATTGTTTCTCAAATTTTGTCGAGTTGTGACGGCAACCCCAGCTTTCTTTGCTTGTAGATTTTCTTTTTGAAAATCTCTGTGCTGAGGGCCCCTCTGCCGAAAATCCTGCTTTTGGGACGCCGTTAATCGGTTTCCCAGAGCATAAATTCTTTATGTCTCAACCTCACTATTTTTATGACATAGATAATGGAGGATTATATATGACTAAGATAATTGTTGTCGGCGCTGTGGCGGGTGGTGCAACGTGTGCTAGCCAGATTCGTCGACTAGATGAAGACAGTGACATTATTATTTTTGAAAAGGACCGCGACATGAGTTTCGCAAATTGTGGCCTGCCTTACTACATCGGTAACGTTATAACTGAACGCGGGGATGTCTTACCTCTTACGCCTGAAAAGTTTAAAGATAAGAAAAACATTACTGTGAAAACGTATCATGAAGTAATTAGTATAGATGATAAAGCGCAAATAGTAAGTGTATTAAATCATCAAACTGGCGAAACATTTGAAGAATCATATGACAAATTAATTTTAAGTCCTGGTGCGAGCGCAAATCGATTAGGATTCGACAGTGACATGATCTTCACATTGCGTAACATGGAAGATACTGATGCAATCGATGACTATATTAAACAATATAAAGTAAAAAAAGCCTTAGTTGTAGGTGCAGGTTATATTTCTTTAGAAGTTGTAGAGAATTTGCATCATCGTGGTTTAAATGTGACATTGATTCATCGCTCTGAAAAGGTAAATAAATTAATGGATCAAGATATGAACCAACCTATTTTTGATGAACTTGAAGCTAACAACATTTCTTATCGTTTAAATGAAGAAATTGAAACAATTGAAGGTAAAACAGTAACTTTTAAATCTGGTAAAAAAGAAGATTATGATTTAATTATCGAAGGCGTGGGTACCCACCCTAATACCAAGTTCTTGAACTCATCAAATGTCGAGTTAGATGACAAAGGATTTATTCCAGTAAATGATAAATTTGAAACGAATATTTCTAATATTTATGCTCTAGGTGATGCAATCACATCTCATTATCGTCATGTAGATTTATCAGCACAAGTACCATTAGCCTGGGGTGCGCATCGAGGTGCAAGCATAATTGCAGAACAACTCGCTGGTCATAAAGACATTACGTTTAAAGGTTACCTTGGCGCAAATATTGTGAAATTCTTTGGCTATACTTTCGCTAGTGTTGGAGTAACGCCTTCAGAATTAGATAACTTTAACTATAGAATGGTTGAGTTAAAGAGTGGTGCTCATGCAGGTTATTACCCAGGGAATAGCGTATTGCATTTACGCGTTTATTTTAATAAAGAGAATAGACAATTATTACGTGCAGCTGCCATAGGTAAAAAAGGTGCAGATAAACGTATAGATATTTTATCTATGGCGATGATGACGGGCGTTACTGTAGATGAACTTACAGAATTTGAAGTAGCTTATGCCCCACCGTATAGTCATCCTAAAGATTTAATCAATATGATTGGTTATAAAGCTCGCGATATTAAATAAAAATAAAAACTCGAAGCCATGAGATACCACTCCTGTTAAGGACTATCTAGTGACTTCGAGTTTTTATATTATTTATTTTTTAAAATTACCCTAAACCAAACATCTTAGTTAATGGTCCCCATGGTAAAATAACACCTAATACCATTGTTATAATGATTAACACAATTGTTGACCAGAATAAACCATGACTTGCTTCGCCTTTTTTTCTTTTAGCAATCGAAACTTCCATTAAAGCTACGACGCCAAGACCACAAAGCATTTTTAACGTTAGCAACATATGATTGCCACCCTCGCCATGGCTCGCTGCCATAAACTCTTGAATTAAGAGCCAGAAACCTGAAAACAATGTGAGTAACATAAATACTCTTAATGCCATTTGTATTGGTTTAAACATTGGTGTCGGACCTTGTTTTTTAGAAATATGTAAAAATGCAATAACATATAACACAATTGTTAATACCCAACTTAAAATATGCATATGTAACAAGACAAATCCCCCCATACTTATTATTAATTTTACCTCAATATCATAACATATATTGATAGCATTCTTGTAATTAAAAAAGGTCGCCATTAGGGCGACCTTTCAGAGGTTATAGAATAATATATTATTCGCTATCTTTAGCAATATACGTTGTTAACGTACCGATATTATCGATTGTAACTTTAACTTCATCTCCAGGTTGTAAGAATTGAGGTGGTTGTAATCCTGCACCTACACCAGCTGGCGTACCAGTAGCAATAATATCACCTGGATGTAAAGCAACATATTTAGAAATTTCTTCAATTAAATCATCAATTTTAGTAATCATTTGGCTTGTATTGCCATCTTGACGAATTTCATTGTTAACTTTAGTCACGATGTTAACATTTTCTGGTGTTGGAAGTTCATCTTTAGTTACGATGTAAGGTCCCATTGGGCAACCACCAGTTAAACTTTTAGATAAGAATGCTTGGTCTTGTGCTTGTTGCGCAGTACGATCAGTAATATCATTAATGATTGTATAACCGTAAATATAATCAAGCGCTAAAGCTTTCGGAATTTTCTCTCCGGCTTTACCAATTACAATACCAAGTTCGCCCTCGTAGTCTAATTGGTCTGTGATATCTTTATGATTTGGAATTGTTGCTTCGTCACCAGTTAATGATGAAGCGGCTTTCGTAAATACATATAAGCGCTCAACTTCATGATTTAATTCACTTGCATGATCTTTATAATTACGGCCAAATGCAATAACATTATTTGGAGGCGTAACGGGAGGTAAGAATTCAACATCGTTAAACGCAATCTTGTAGTTATCTGCTTTACCACTATCTTCAGCAGCAACAACAGCTTTACGTACTTCTTCTTGGAAATCTAACGTTTGGTTTTGTTGTAAACCTTCTAACAATGTTTTCGGATGGAAATCACCTTCACCAAATTCAGCGAAAACTTGTTTTAAATCCCATACTGCGTCTTCACGCTTAACTTTAACGCCATATGATTCAGCGTCATTATACTTGAATGATAAGAACTTCATTCATTATCAACTCCTCATCTATATCTTAGTTCATATTATAACTTTAAACATAATTAAATCACAAATATATCTGTCTGAAATTTTAGAAATTTAGCATATTCAATTCTTTTTTTAAAGTAATATGAACTCATTTATCCATTTAGATAATACATATCACAGCCCATACTTTTCGCTTTTTATTCGTCTTCATCTACGCTTATTTCTTCATATTGGAAGAAATAAAGTGAACCTGAAACTTTTGTTCCCAATATCGTTTCTAAAGTATTTTGATAATATTTCATTTGGATTTTATATTTCTCGCGAAGTTGCTGACCTATTTCTTCTTCTGTCATCCCTCTTCGTTTATTAAAGGCATCCGTTTTATAATCCACAAAATAATATTGACCATCTTTTAAATAAATTAAGTCAATCATTCCTTGTATGATAGACACATCTTCATCTGGCATTTCGTCTACCTTTGCTTGATTAACCACAAAAGGTAATTCTCTAAACACTTTATCAGCTTGAGCAATTTTTATATACAAATTACTTCTAACAAATTTCATGACTTCTTCAAATTGAATATCTTGTTTCGCATCTGCTTCAATAATATGTTTCTCTATTAAACTATCAATATAGTCATTTAACTCCGTTTCTGTTAAACGTTCTTCTTTAAATGGTAAATGTTGCATGACGGTATGCATTAATGTCCCTATTTCATTTGCTTTACGTTTTTTATTCTGTCTTAAGAAATGTGGACGTTCATAAGTTGCTACGCCAATGCGATATTGTCTTACTCTTTCATAGCTTGTACCACTTTCCTCTGTTTCAAGTTGACGTTTCAACTCAGACACGGATTGTTTTGACGGTTTTTTCGTATCTTTAAGATATGGATATTTAAAAGCTAACTGAGCGTTGATTTGTTGTTTTAAACTATCGTCGTTAGTGCCACTTGTTTCTATATCTTCTACTGTTCTATGTTCATTTTTTTGACCTTCATTTTTAAAAGTAAGGTCATCGAAATAAACAGTTTTAATGTCCACTGAGGGATATAAACTGTCATCTAAATTATCAATAGATGTTTCAAATTGAAGCTCAGGTACTAATGATGTAGATTGATGTTTAGCTAAAATGCCATAAATTAAGTCAAACGGCTTTGCCACAGACAAACGTTTATGTAGTGCAATACGTTGATTGGTAATTGGAAAACGTTCAAATTTAGCTAAAGTTTCTTCTTTATCGACGGAGCCTATTAATATAAGCTGCTCTTTTGCACGGGTTAAAGCTACATAAATTAAACGCATTTCTTCAGAAATTAATTCCTTTTCAATAATTGATTTAATCACTACTGAAGATAAAGAAGGAAACGCGATATTTTCTTCTAAGTCATAGTAGTCCATACCTAAGCCAAACTTCTGATTAAGTACAAGAGGCTGACGTATATCCCCTTTATTAAATTCTTTTGATAGACCTGAATAAATAACAAATGGAAATTCTAACCCTTTACTACTATGAACCGTCATCATTCGTACGACATTATCATTAGGACCAATGACATTTTCTTCACCAAAATCTTTATTACGTTCAATAAGTTCATCAATAAATCGAATGAATTGGTACAGCCCTCTAAAACTTGAATTTTCAAATTCAATTGCTTTATTAAATAAACCATATAAGTTAGCGCGTCTGCCTTTTCCACCTACTAAACCACTAAAGTATTGGATGACATAATGATCATTATAAAATTTATCGATGAGTTGATATACAGGATGTTCTTGACTATAGTCTTGATATCGAGATAAATCATCTAAGAAGCGTTGTAATTTCTCTTTCAATGCCGGTTGCGCATTGTCATCTTGTAGATAATGCATGATGGATTGATAGAAATAATCATCATGCGCACTGACCACGCGAATGTGCGCTAACTCATCTTCTGTAAATTGATAAATTACTGAACGCATTAAGCCAACTAAATAAATATCTTGTAATGGATTATCAATCGTTCTTAGAAAAGATAATACTAAACGGACTTCTGTTTGCTCAAAGTAACCTTCCTTGCTTTTAACATGAAATGGAATGCCATGATCTTTAAAAGCTTGTTGCAAGTTACGTGCATTGCTTAAGCCTCGCTCTAAAATAACGATATCTTTGAATGTAGCTTGACGATATGACTCCGTTTTAATGTCATAAACAAGTTTGTTCTCAATAATATCTTCTACTTGTTTGACAATGTATTGCGCTTCTTGTTCTGCTTTATCTAAATCATTGTCTGCACTACTAGACTTAATAAGTGCATGTAATTCGAGTGG
The DNA here is from genome assembly GCF_022815905.2 of Staphylococcus sp. NRL 16/872. Lineage (NCBI taxonomy): Bacteria > Bacillati > Bacillota > Bacilli > Caryophanales > Staphylococcaceae > Staphylococcus > Staphylococcus sp. NRL 16/872. The sequence goes on from NZ_CP119327.1 coordinate 1,918,665, forward strand.
CATCGATTTATCTGAATACTTTGTCGCACCAAAATACAAGCGTGCATCAGCGTCATAATTAATTTCGCCGACTTCTTCATCCATCATATGGTCAAATAAATAGTTCGTTGTTGATAAAACTTCTTTACGAGACCGGAAATTCTTGGATAAATCGATACGTAAACCAGTTTGATCTCCAACTTTGTCAAAGCGATTATATTTATTCATAAACAACGTAGGATCTGCCTGTCTAAATTTATAAATAGATTGTTTAACATCTCCTACCATAAATAAATTACCGTTCGATTCATCGCCACGTTTAATAGTTGAAATAATTGCTTCTTGAACTTGGTTCGTATCCTGATATTCATCAATTAAAATTTCTTCAAATTGTTGGCGATAATCTTTAGCAACATTTGAAGGGTGACCTTGTTCATCAGTCAATATTTGCAATGCAAAGTGTTCATAATCGGCAAAGTCTAAGACATTACGACTTCGCTTTTTCTCAGCAAAATCATTAATAATATCTTTAACAATTTGAATTAAATAGTGAATACGAGGTCCTAGCTTATTCATATCTGCTTTTAATTCTTCTACAGAACGCATCAAATACTCATTTTTAACTTTACCGAGTATTTTTTTATATTCATCATAAAATTCTTTAGCATCTACTAAAGTTTGAGGGTCAATGCCTTCGTCTTCATTTTCATTTTTAAGCTTTTGAGAAATTTGAGGTAACTTCTCCGAGGTATAGTTAATAATCATCTCACGATTAACTACGCTACCTTCCATCATTTTGGCACATTTCACTTTTTCTAATTTCATTACATCAAGATGCTTTTCTGTTCCAATACTATTAGAAAAGTTATTATCCGCTTCTAATAATGAATCATAAGCAGCTTTAATATAAATTAGAGATAATCTATTAAGTTCTGCAATATAGTCTTGTTGCAATTCTTCATTGTCATATAACTCTGTTAATGAATCTAACCACGCAAAAGGCGATGGATTTGCGATACTGAAATTATAAAATCGTTTTAATATATCTCTAAATTGATCATCATTCCGGTCATTAGACAATTGTTCAACTAACGTAAGAAAGTCTATATCTGGTTCTTCATAATGTTTTTCTAAAACTTCATCAATAGATTGTTCTAATAACAGAACATTTTCAACGTCGTTGATTGTTCTAAAGTTAGGATCTAAATCAATAACGTCATAATGTTGTTGAATAATTTTCAAACAAAAACTGTGTAGTGTTGAAATTTGGGCTTGATGAATCTTAATGCGTTGATTCTTAAGATGTTCGTTATTAGGTTCTTCTATAGATGCTTGTTGAATACGTTGCTCTACTCTATGTTTCATCTCTCTCGCACTTAAATTAGTAAAGGTAACCACGAGCAATTTATCCACGTCTATACCATCTCTAAGAATTTTTTGAATAATACGTTCAACTAATACTGCTGTTTTACCTGAACCGGCAGCTGCTGCTACTAAAATATCTTTCCCGCTAGCATAAATACTTTCCCATTGTGCATCTGTCCACTGGGCGTCTTGTGGCTTAACAGGTATATTATTCATCGTTATCCCCACTTTCTAACTCCACTTCTTGAATCGCTTGTATTGGGTCAATCGATTCATCAACGTAACGATAGTGTTTACTATCGATAATACTGTCGACGTGACAAACTGATTGGAAACTACAATATTGACATGGTAATTTATTATCAAATTTTAATGGTGCAACCTCGGTATGACCATCCATAATATTTGATGCTGTTTCAATGAAGTTATCTTTATTATGTTTAATGAATTTATGAATTGTTGTTTCATCTGCGACACTACTGCCTCGGCTGCTAAATCCACCGTCTTTTTTCAATGTAATCGGTACTATGTCAGATTTAGGTGCTGTATCTAAACGAATATCCATCGCATCCACAACGTTTGCGTCACTATTGACTAAGCCTCGTAATTTATATTTTTGAAGGAAAGCTTTATCTAATGCCTCTTCTTTTAAAGCATCTTCCATCATTTCTCCCCAATGTTTGAACTTAAGACGTTCATCGTGAACATGGAAATACAATAATCCACCAGGTTTAACTTCTTCACTCAAGCCTAAGCGTTGAGCATTTTGTAAAGCGATATCCATATAGGTCATCATCTGCATTTGCTTACCATAATATACTTTTTTCAAGTTTAGGTTAGCACTGTGATCAGATGATTTATAATCAATAATATTGATAAAACTTTTATCCTTTGTTGTATACGTATCAATACGATCGATTTGTCCACGAATATTAACAGGGATACCTTGTTTGGTAATTAAAGGTTGAGCGATTAATTCATCGTCATCACGTGGTGATTTTCTAAAGCCTGTTTCAAAGCGTTGTGGTCTAAATTTTGTATTTTCATTTTGATAACGTAAGGCTTTTAATGTACTTTCCACAATTACGCCGATACGTTTTGAAACATAACGATAATAAGCATTAGAATCCATTAAATTAAACTGTACATTTGGTAACACCTTTTCTAAAGCTTCGAGTGTTAGCAAATGAATTTTTTGATTATCAAGATGTTTAAAATCCCCATTAATTCTATCTGAAATGTATTTCAAAGCGGAATGGAAAATGTTGCCTAAATCGAACGTTTCTAATTTATATTTCGTACGTTCATTTAAACGCAAACCATAATTGGCATAGTGCTGAAATGGACAATCATTATAGCCTTCAAAGCGAGATACACTGGCGTTAATCGTCTTACCATATAAAGACGTCGCTAAATCTCCCTCTAATTGCACCGTTTTATTATCATATGTTAAAGCCGTTAATAAATAATTTAATCCTTTGTTTAAAACATCATTATCACGCATAACTTGATATGCATCTAACCATACATCTGCCACCATTTCATCTTCTAACCAAGCTTTGAGCGCTTCGAATAACACTACTTTTGTTTGGTGAGGATGTTCCATAAGGGTTAATGGATGCGCGTTATGTTCATAGTGGATATTAGTTACTTCCAAACCATTAAATAATGCTTGAATTTGATTTAAGAACGGACTTTTTTCTTTTTCATCCCCTTGCACACCCATTAGACTGTAAGAGAAAGTCAACTGTTCACAGGCACGTGTCATAGCAATGTAACAAACAAAAGCTTCATCCATTTGTAAAATGTCAGACGTAGGACTTAATTCTACACGTGTTTGTTGTTCAAACACTTTCTTTTCCTCATCCGTAATTAAACTAGATGAAGATACCGGTTGAGGCATCGTGCCATCATTCATTCCTACTATATAGATATGTTTTTTATTATCTACTTTAGCCAAATCCATCGTACCGATACTCACTTGGTCTAATGTTTGAGGTATCATTAAAAATTCAAGCTGTTCTAAACCGATATCAAAAACTTCTAAAAATCGATTCAATGTCATTTCCTCTTCATCAAAGACAATGACTAAGTCATCTAATATCTGAATTAAACCGTTCCAAAGTTGATCGATTTCTTCAGCTGCTTCATGGTAACCATCGACATCTAATTGATCTCGGTGAGCCATCAAATATTTTGGTACATCAAATGATTCCATTGTTTCGTAGAAGGCAGTTGCAAACCCTTTAACATGTGTTGCGTTATTCATTGCTTTTTCAAAACGCAATATTTTATCAATCATGTCATTTTTCAGTTGAACTACTTGTTCAAAAGTTGCTCGTTCTTCTTCAGTTAACTTATGTTCTTTACGACCCATTTTTGTAAAATTATCAATACTAAACAACTTTTCATCTAACCAACGTTTACCATAAATGCCACGTTCAACAACAAAATTTTCCAATAGATCAATTAGATAATCACTATTTTTAAAATGATTAGATAAAATATTAGTCTTAAATAAACGCATCATCGGACTTATATTCCAATTGGTTTGAATGACTTCAAGTAGCGAACGTACCATTTCCATAACAGGATGATGTGTCATAGGTTTCTTGGTGTCAATACTAAATGGAATATCGTACTGTGGTAAAACAGAATCGAATAAATAAGCATAGGATTCATCGCGATATAAAATAGCAATATCTTGGTATCTAAATTGATGATCACGTGCATCTTTAATTATTTGTCGCGCTATTTCATTAACTTCTTCACGCATACTTGAAGACTCTAGAATATGAATATGTCCTTGATGTGCAACCGGATTGATCTGTAAGGCATCAAATTGTTGTTCTAATTGCAGTAAGTCTGGATTATTAAAGCGATATTGTTGCTTAAAATGGGCTTGATTTAATTCAATATGTAAATCATTGGCTATCTCTTTTAAATGTGTTACTACTTCGGATGGCTTTCTGAATAAACTGAAAGGATCTTCATTGCCATCCGTTGTAAGAAGAACTGTCACCTTTTTAGCATGTTGTACTAATGCTTTAATAATTTGATACTCAAGTGTCGAAAAGTTATGAAAGCCATCTATATATATTTCTGCACGTTTCAGCCATTTAGATTGCGGTATGATTTGAATAAATTGATTCAAACTATCTTCGGCAGTTATAAATTCTCCATTTAAACGTTCCTCAAAATAACGATATATGAGTGCAATATCTTCTAATTTATGACGTGTTCTCGTTTGAATTTCGTTCTCTTTCAAGAATAAATCCAAATGTTCAGGTGTGACAGAATATTTTTTAAAATCTTGTATTTGTTCGCTCAATTTCTCACTAAAGCCATAATAGTTCACTTGTGATTGATATAATTTAAGTTCTGATTTATGTTGTTGTACAAGGTCATAAATCATCATCTCTGTACCAGCTTGAGTTAATCGTTCTTCAGTTAATCCCCCAACTTCTTGAAAGATTCTATAACTTAATCGTTCAAAGTGTAAAACTTCAGTTCTTAAACTGCCATTTAATTCCCTATCTTTAACAAATGATTGTTCTAATTGAAACGTATTTTGTGTAGGTGCGATTAAAATAATTGGATCACCTAATGGGTCTTGTTTCATTTGTCTCTTAATATTGTTAATCATTTGATGTGATTTACCAGTACCTGCTCTGCCAAGATAAGCATTCAATTCCATTATTCCCACTCCTTTAATGTTATTTTAACATAGAACATACGTTCCCTAAAGTGATTTATAACTCTTCTCATAAAAATAAAAGCGGAGTGAAATTCAAATTAATGAATTCTACCCCACTCACAATTTACTTATTATCTGGATTGAAATTAAACTTAAAGTCATTTAAAGGCCAAAATCTAAATGAAACTTTACCGACAATTTGGTTCTTGTCAATTAAACCAAATGCACGGCTATCTTTACTAACTTCTCGATTATCTCCAAGTACTAGATATTTGTCTTTAGGAATAACATTAGAATTTGGATTCGCATTTGTTAAATCTTTGGTTTCAAATGATCCTGTGATATATTCGCCTTGTTTACGCTTTTCATTATAATCTAAATAAGGTTCATCTACTTTTTTACCATTGATATACAATTTGTCATTTTTATATGTAACATTATCTCCAGGTACACCGATGACACGTTTTACATAATCATCTGTTTTATTTGCGTGAAAGACAATGACATTTCCTTTTTTCACGTCTCCAACTTTATATCCTAAAATATTTACCATGACGTGTTGACCATCTTTTAATGTTGGATCCATTGAGTCGCCTTTAATTGTATATGATTTAGCGACAAAGTTGACCATTACCCATACAAGTAATACACCTATCGCTATAGCGACAATCCATTCGATTATTTCTTTTTTCAAATATAACACCTCATCTACTTGTTAAACTGATAGGTAAATTCTTTAAATGGATAATATTTCAAACTTACATCGCCAACAATGTCTTTGTCCTTGATTAAGCCATAAGTCCTTGAATCACTTTTTTTATCCCCGTTATCGTTTAAAACAACATACGAATTAGGTGGAATAATATCTCCATCAGAATTATTCAAATCGCGTAACGCTAAATTTTTAATATCTCTATTTTTAGCATAACTTTTATTTACTTGTCTATCATCACGATATAATTTACCGTCTCTTACTTCGATTGATTCACCCGCTTTTCCGATAATACGACTAAAATGAAGTTGATGGTTATGACGATACATGATAATATCTCCATCATTTAATAAATTAAATGTTACTTTGATTTTATTAATGATGACCCGATCATTTTTATTAAGCGTAGGAGCCATGTCATCGTTCGTTACTACCGCGCCTCTCAAAATAAAAGTTTGGATGAACATGACAAATATAATTGCACAAACTAATGGCACTATCCATTTCATTATTTTTCGCACTTCGTCACTCCTCATCAGCACCCATAAAATATTTTTCTACCCTTTTCCCAATAAACCATAGTGCCACGGTGACTATAAGTAACGCAACTGCGCGTATTGGATGAGTTAAAAATGTTGTAACCTCTTTTCCCATTACAGCTAAAAAAGTAATAGATATCAACTTAGAAACAAGTAATATCAGGAAATAATATTTTGCTTTAATATGAGATAAACTTGCTACAAAATTGACTAGTGTATTTGGTGTAAAAGGGAAACACATTAAAATAAAAATAGGCACTAAGCCTTGTCTATCAATAAAATGGGTTAATTTCACGACTGATTTTCTTTTTCTAATCTTTTGCATAAAATGAGCGTTAACAAATTTTCTACAAATATAAAATACCGTATAGGTTCCCGAAACAATACCTAACCAACTTATTCCTGTGCCTATTAGAAAACCATACGCATGAACATTCATAATAACGTATAATGTTAGCGGAAGTACAGGTACAATAGCTCTCAAATAGAGTATGATAAAGCCTGCGAAATAACCTAGTTCTTGGAGTACGTTAAACCATTGCTCAATTTGATGGAACACTATCGCATCGAATCCTTCCTTAAAGTTAATAGCACTTTTAAATACTATTATACATAAATTATTTTACACACACTGTGCTAGAAATCTACCTTTATAATAACAAATCAGTCACAGGTAGTAGCATCAGCTCATTCCTTAGTTTTAAATATAATAGTATAGAACCAAAAAGTCGATATGGAACAGAAACCATATCGACTTTAATTACTTCAGTATTATTAAATTGCGATTCAACGTAAATATTATAAACGATCTTCTAATTCTTTTTTCTTATCTTCATATCCAGGTTTACCAAGTAAAGCAAACATGTTTTGTTTATATGCTTCTACACCTGGTTGGTTAAATGGATTTACGCCTAATTGGTATCCACTCATAGCACATGCTAATTCGAAGAAGTATACCACATAACCAAATGTTTCTTCGTCTAATTGAGGAATATTAACCACTACATTTGGAACGCCTCCATCAGTATGTGCTAATAAAGTACCTTCAAACGCTTTAGTATTCACTTCATCAATTGTTTTACCAGCTAAGTAGTTTAATCCATCTAAATCTTCACTATCTTCTTCAATAGTAATGTCATGTTTAGGGTGGTTCACTTTCACAACTGTTTCGAATAAGAAACGACGACCTTCTTGTACATATTGACCTAAAGAGTGTAAATCAGTTGTGTAATTTGCACTTGATGGATAGATACCTTTGAAATCTTTACCTTCAGATTCACCGTATAATTGTTTCCACCATTCATTAAAATATTGCATAGAAGGCTCATAGTTAATTAACATTTCAGTAGTATAGCCTTTGCTATAAAGAATGTTACGAATTGTCGCATATTGATATGCAATGTTTTCATCTAAATTATCAGATGATAATTCTTTACGCGCTTTGTTAGCACCAATCATAATAGATTCGATATTGATACCAGCCGCTGCGATTGGTAATAAACCTACTGCAGTTAATACTGAATAACGGCCACCTACGTCATCAGGTACAACAAATGTTTCATATCCTTCATTGTCTGCTAATTGTTTTAAAGCACCTTTCGCTTTATCAGTTGTAGCGAAGATACGTTGTTTCGCTTCTTCTTTACCATATTTATCTTCGAGTAATTTTTTAAATAATCTAAACGCTACAGCAGGTTCAGTTGTAGTACCAGATTTAGAAATAACGTTAACTGAGAAATTTTTATCTGCTAAGTAATCTACTAATTCTTGAGTATAGCTTGAAGATAAGTGATTACCTACAAAGACAATTTCTGGGAATTCCGAATTATTACGGAAAGCTGGCGTTAACATTTCAATTGCCGCACGCGCACCTAAATATGAACCACCAATACCGATCACTACTAATACATCAGAATTTGATTTAATGCGTTTAGCAGCTTCAACGATTCTTGAAAATTCTTTTTTATCATAATCTTCAGGTAAATTTACCCAGCCTAAGAAATCATTACCAGCGCCAGTTCCTTCATGGATAGTTTTATGAATCGTTTTCACGATATCTTTTTGTTGATCTAATTCATGTTGTCCGAAAAATTCTAAAGTTTTACCATAGTCTAATTGAATATGAGTCATTTAAAAAGCCTCCTGATTTCCTTATTAATTTAATTCTACTAACTTTAAGTCCCCTATTCAATTGACAAGTCTGTCAATTCACAAATATCTGTCATATTGGTCAATATTTAGTCACTTTTCGCGAAAAATAAAATGAATATTTCTTTTTTATTATTATAATTAAAAATACTTACAAACTCTTTATTTATTGATTTTAAACAACTTTAAAATTCTAGACTTAATCCCTTTTTATGCATAATTATGTAAAATAATGGTTTTATTTTCATTACACTTCTGTTAGTATGAAGTTATATTAATTTTCAGAAAAATTATGAGGTGAGCATATGAAAGATAAAATTGTATTAGCGTATTCAGGTGGCTTGGATACAAGTGTGGCAGTTAAATGGCTTATAGATAAAGGCTATGATGTAGTAGCAGTTTGTTTAGATGTTGGTGAAGGCAAAGATTTAGACTTAGTTCATTCAAAAGCATTAGATATGGGTGCTGTTGAATGTCACATTATTGATGCAACCAAAGAATTTAGTGATGACTTTGTAAGTTATGCAATTAAAGGAAATCTAATGTATGAAAATAGTTATCCACTCGTTTCAGCATTATCTCGTCCACTTATTGCTAAAAAATTGGTGGAAATTGCTGAACAAACGCAGTCAATCGGAATTGCACATGGTTGTACAGGTAAAGGAAATGATCAAGTACGTTTTGAAGTGGCTATTAAAGCATTAAATCCAAATCTTAAATCATTCGCACCAGTGAGAGAATGGGGTTGGAGCCGTGAAGAGGAAATCGATTATGCGATTAAACATGATATTCCAGTTAGCATTAATCATGGTTCTCCTTATTCAATCGACCAAAACTTATGGGGCCGTGCCAATGAATGCGGAATTTTGGAAGATCCTTATGCAGCGCCTCCTAAAGACGCTTATGATTTAACGGCTGAATTAGAAGATACACCTGACACACCTGAAGAAATTATTCTTTCATTTAAAAATGGTATTCCAGTACAACTTGACCATAAAGATTATGATTTAGACCAATTAATTCTTAAATTAAACGACATTGCAGGTAAACATGGAATTGGACGTATCGATCATGTTGAGAATCGTTTAGTAGGTATTAAATCCCGTGAAGTATACGAAACGCCTGGCGCTGAAGTTATATTAAAAGCGCATAAAGCACTTGAGACACTTACATTAACTAAAGATGTCGCTCACTTCAAACCTGTCATTGAAAAACAATTTGCAGAACAAACATACAATGGGCTATGGTTCTCACCATTAACTGATAGCTTAAAATTATTTATCGATAGTACGCAAAGATATGTTGAAGGTGACGTACGAGTGAAATTATTCAAAGGTAATGCGATTGTTAACGGTAGAAAATCTCCGTACACATTATACGATGAAAAATTAGCAACTTATACAAAAGAAGATGCCTTTAATCAATCTGCGGCAGTAGGCTTTATTGACATCTATGGCTTACCTACTCAAGTGAATGCCTTTTTACATGGAGGTTATAGTAATGAGTAATAAAGCATGGGGCGGGCGTTTTCAACAGCAACCAGAAGAATGGGTTGATGAATTTAACGCTTCAATAGAATTTGACCAAGTATTATTAGATGAAGATATACAAGGTAGTATTGCTCATGCAACAATGTTAGCAAATCAACATATTATTTCTAATGCAGATAAAGAAACGATCATCAAGGGGCTAAAAGAGATTCAGCAAGATTTCCATCAACATAAATTAGAATTCAAGCAGTCTCTTGAAGATATACACTTAAATATTGAACATGAACTAATTCAAAGAATTGGCGATGCGGGAGGAAGATTGCATACGGGTCGCAGTAGAAACGACCAAGTGGCGACTGACTTGCACTTATATGTCAAAAAGGAAGTTCAAGAAATACAAACGCTTATTCGTTCATTCCAATCATCAATTTTGACACTTGCTCAATCACACGTAGATACAATTATGCCAGGTTATACGCACTTGCAACGTGCGCAACCTATTTCGTTCGCCCATCATATTATGACTTATTTTTGGATGCTTGAACGTGATGATTCACGTTTCACTGATAGTATGAAACGTATTGATATTTCACCACTAGGGGCAGCGGCTTTAAGTGGAACTACCCACCCTATTGATAGACATGAAACTAAAAACTTACTTGGTTTCGAATACATTTATGAAAATAGTTTAGATGCTGTAAGTGATCGTGATTATATAGTAGAAACATTGCATAATATTTCACTAACAATGGTACACTTATCGCGTTTTGCTGAAGAAATTATTTTTTGGTCTACTGATGAAGCAAAATTTATTACGTTAGCCGATGCCTTTTCTACTGGGTCATCTATTATGCCTCAGAAAAAGAATCCCGATATGGCTGAGCTCATTCGTGGTAAAGTCGGCCGTACGACAGGTCATTTAATGGGTATGCTTGTTACATTAAAAGGCTTGCCTCTTGCCTACAACAAAGATCTACAAGAAGATAAAGAAGGCCTATTTGATTCAGTACGTACAGTTAAAGGATCATTACGTATTTTTGAAGGCATGCTTAATACACTAACTGTTAATAATGACCGTTTAAATGAAACAGTGCATCAAGATTTCTCAAATGCGACAGAACTTGCGGACTATCTAGTAGAGAAACAAGTACCATTTAGAAAAGCACATGAAATTGTAGGTAAAATTGTCTACGAATGTATTCAACAAGGCATTTATTTACTCGATGTGCCATTAGAGCGTTATAAAGAATTAAATGAAGCTATTGAGCCTGATGTATATGATTATTTAAAACCTGAACGTTGTATTAATCGTAGAAAAAGCTACGGGTCTACCGGCCAAGATGCTGTACACCATCAATTAAAAGTAGCGAAAAAAGTATTAAATACTAAATAAATCAAACTGGAAATACCCCTACCATAGGCCAATTCATATGTATAGGGGTATTTTTCTATATTTTACGTTAATTATATTGAGTAATTTTTAAAAATTTAAGAGTTACAATAAGCTTTTGCTAAGTCTCTTCCTTTCAAAAAAGTGCTTTGCTAAATTTGAGATGTACTTTAAATTTGAAAGGATGGATTTTTTTGAAAACAACAAAAAAAGCAATAATCTCAAGTTTAACTGTCGCTAGTTTAGGACTCACTATTTTACATACTCCAGTTGAAGCAAGTGGTGCAGGTACAGGCCCAATCTCTTCAACAACATCTTCAAATAATTCTCAAGTGTGCCAATCTAATCAAGCTCAACAAGTCCCTGTTAATACGCATTATCGTAAAGATAATCCTAAGTGGACGACCAATTTAACGGGTGAACGTTTTAGTACTATAGCTCATCGTGGTGCGAGTGGCTATGCACCGGAACATACATTTTATTCTTATGATAAAAGTCATAACCAATTAGGTGCTTCTTACATTGAAATTGATTTACAACGTACTAAAGATGGTCATTTAGTAGCAATGCATGATGAAACCGTAGATCGCACTACAAATGGAACTGGCCGAGTTGAAGACTATACCTTAGCTCAATTAAAACAACTTGATGCTGGTTCTTGGTTTAATCAAGCAAACCCTCAATACGCAAATGCTGAATATAGTAATGCTAAAGTGCCTACATTAGATGAAATTTTATCACGTTATGGAACGAATGCGAATTATTACATTGAGACAAAGACACCAGATGTTTATCCAGGTATGGAAGAACAATTACTAGACACTTTAAAACGCCATAATATGTTAACAAAGGATTCTTTAAATAATGGCCATGTATTAGTACAGTCATTTTCAGAAGCAAGCTTACAAAAAATGCATAACTTAGCTCCTAGCATTCCATTAATTCGATTATTAGATAAAAATGAATTGCCTCAACAAAGTGAAGCGGATTTACAACGTATTCGTTCATATGCGATTGGTGTGGGCCCTGAATATAGCGATTTAACTGCGCAAAATACGAGTCATTTAAAAGATTTAGGATTCATCATTCATCCTTTCACAGTTAATGAAATAGCTGACATGCAACGACTTAATCAATACGGTGTAGATGGCGTATTCACTAACTATGCAGATCAATATAAATCAGTATCAGCTCATAATTCAATGCAACGATTATAAAATAAAAACACTAGTTATCTTCACTACAATTGTCTTGTAGTAACATAACTAGTGTTTTATTTCGAAAAATATTATGATCTTAACTCATTACTGCTTTAGAATTTTCACATAAACTTTTTGCTCTGGAATAGTTAGCATATTCGTTATTGAAAACATGAAGAACATCAGAAAATAGCATAAATACAAAATAATATTTCTTTCATGATATGCGATTAACAAAACAATACCTAAAAAAGTAAAGAATCCACACATTAAATACCACAATATCATAACTAGTTGGAATTTAATTTTAGGAATCACTATTATTTTATCCGGACTATTAGCAAAATTAATATGTTTAATTTTCTTTTTATTATATATGTAAATGTGAAATATGACTAAAAGTATCGCATAAACGAGACAAATAATAATATTTAAAAAGTCACTAATATTGGTATCAAAATAATGTTCAATAGATCTTACAAAAGAACTAAGAAGCACACCAGTTCCCACGGTACTCCATATTACGCCTCCATTATTTTTACCTCTATATAACCCTAGTTCATCAATTTCTGCATCAGTAAGCTCTATACACCTTTTGGGAATATACCAGTTAAGCATAGGCAAAAGATAGGTTAACCAATTGCTAGTTAAATCTATTAAATAGTTTTTACCATTGCAATTTATTATTCTGTATTTAAGCCTTTTATGTAGACCCATCGCTCTTGCATCAAGCAAGTTATCAGCTCCATAACATAGAATAGCGCTATAACTTGTTTCTATTTCATAACAAGCTATAGCGCTTTTAAATTTATTTTATTAAAAGCTTATGCCCATCCACGGTAGCGTGCTGCTTCAGCAGTACGTTTAATACCTACAATGTAAGCTGCTAATCTCATATCTATTTTTCTGTTTTGTGCTAATTCGTAAATAGTATCAAAAGCAGTTACTAATTTTTCACGTAATTTTTCATTAACTTCTTCTTCTGTCCAATAGTAACCTTGATTATTTTGTACCCATTCGAAGTAAGATACAGTTACACCACCAGCACTTGCTAATACGTCTGGTACTAATAAGATGTCACGTTCAGTTAAAATACGTGTTGCTTCAGGCGTAGTTGGACCATTTGCTGCTTCAACTACGATATCTGCTTTAATGTCGTGTGCATTATCTTCAGTAATTTGATTAGAAATCGCTGCTGGTACTAAAATATCACAATCTAATTCGAATAATTCTTTGTTAGAAATTGTTTCATCAAATAAGTTTGTTACTGTACCAAAGCTATCACGACGATCTAATAAATAGTCGATATCTAATCCTTCTGGATCATGTAATGCACCGTATGCATCAGAAATACCTACAACTTTTGCTCCCATATCATATAAGAACTTAGCTAAGAAACTACCTGCGTTACCAAAACCTTGGATAACTACACGTGCATCTTTTACATCAATCCCTCTACGTTTAGCAGCTTGCTCAATTGCAATAACAACACCTAATGCAGTTGAACGGTCACGACCTTGTGAACCACCTAAAACGATTGGTTTACCTGTGATGAAACCAGGTGAATTAAATTTATCTAATGCACTATATTCATCCATCATCCAAGCCATAATTTGAGAGTTAGTAAATACGTCTGGAGCTGGAATATCTTTTGTAGGACCTACGAATTGAGAAATTGCACGCACGTAGCCACGTGATAAACGTTCAACTTCATGGATACTCATTTGACGTGGGTCACAAACGATACCACCTTTACCACCACCGTATGGTAAATTAACGATACCGCATTTTAAAGTCATCCACATTGATAAAGCTTTAACATCGTCTTCGTCTACATCTGGATGGAAACGTACCCCACCTTTTGTAGGACCTACTGCATCGTTATGTTGCGCACGATAACCTGTAAATGTTTTAACTGTACCATCATCCATACGCACTGGGATGCGAACTTGTAAGAATCGTAATGGTTCTTTGATTAAATCATACATTCCATCGTCAAATCCCAATTTGTGTAATGCTTCCTTAATGATACTTTGTGTAGAACTCACTAAACTATTATTCTCAGTCATGTTCACTTTCGCCTCTTTTTTAACAAATGATTTCGCTTTCAAACATATTGTAACATATGTGATTGCTTTTTAAAGGGTTTTCAAAATGAATGTTACAACTTTTTGAACTTATTCAAAAACGCTTCTAATTCTATCTAATGCATCGTCTAATTCTTCTTTAGAAATTACTAATGGTGGTGCAAAACGGATTACTGTATCATGTGTTTCTTTACATAATAGTCCTTTTTCTTTTAGAGCTTCACAGTAAGGTCTAGCACTTTCATGTAACTCGACACCAATAAAGAGGCCGCGTCCACGCACTTCTTTAATCGCTGGGTGTTTAATTTTTTGTAATTCTGATTTGAAGTATTCGCCTAATTCATTTGAACGGCCTGGTAAATCTTCATCTAAAATAACATCTAATGCAGCAATTGATACGGCACATGCTAATGGGTTACCACCAAATGTTGAACCATGTGACCCTGGAGTGAAGACATCTAACACTTCTTTGTCAGCTAATACCACCGAAATTGGTAACACGCCACCACCGAGTGCTTTTCCTAAGATATAAACATCCGGTTTAACATTATCCCAATCTGTTGCAAATAATTTACCTGAACGGCCTAAACCAGCTTGAATTTCATCAGCGATAAACAAGATGTTATGCTCATCACATAATTCTCTAATTTCTTTAAGGTAGCCTTCTGGTGGAATATTAATCCCTGCTTCCCCTTGAATAGGCTCTACTAAAATAGCTGCTGTATTATCATTGATTGCTTCTTTTAGTTGATTAACATCCCCGAAATCAACTTTGCGGAAACCATCTAGTAATGGACCGTATCCACGTTGATATTCCGCTTCAGAAGATAATGATACTGGCGCCATAGTACGACCATGGAAGTTACCATTAAAGGCAATAATTTCAGCTTTATTCGGTTCAATTCCTTTCACATCATAAGCCCAACGACGTGCAGCTTTTAATGCAGTTTCAACCGCTTCTGCACCTGTATTCATTGGTAATGCTTTATCTTTACCAGCTAATTTACAAATCTTTTCATACCATGCACCTAAATTATCACTGTGGAACGCACGAGATACTAAAGTTACTCTATCCGCTTGATCTTTCAATGCTTGGATAATTTTAGGATGACGATGTCCTTGGTTAACAGCTGAATATGCTGATAACATATCCATATATTTATTACCTTCTGGATCAGTTACCCAAATGCCTTCTGCTTCTGCTACGACGATTGGTAGTGGCACGTAGTTATGTGCTCCATAGTGGTTTGTTAATTCAATGATTTGTTCTGACTTAGTCATAATATCTCCCCTTTGCTTAAATTATATTAAAACTAATGGCCATACAAGAGCGGCTTTCATGATTAATACATAGGTATACTTCTCTTTTTTGAAAATGAAAATAGAATTAGTCCACTTTTTTAAAGAGGTATACATGTTGTGAAAGCCCTTACAGATATAATGACATATTACATTGTATTTTTACAAGTAAAATAATAAAAATTTTCGGATAACTTTAATGCTAAAATTTTTATAACTATAGTATGTATAAAAGCTTGCACTACATGCGCAGTACAAGCTTTCCTAATTTATTATTTATCTTTACGAGGTAATGGATAGAATCCTTCGTTAAATTGTTTCCATAAATTTGGTGTTAATTCATGATTATCTTCACGTTCAGGATCGAAGTAAGAAATAATTTCGTTTTCTTTTCCTTCTTTAATTTTCTCAATGAAATTATAATCTAATAGAATTTCACGACCAAGTGCGACTAATTCCACGCCTGTTGATTCAATCGCATCTAATGCATCGTCTGCAGTAAATACTGAGCCGATACCAATCACTGGCATGCGACCATCTACCCATTTACGGATTAATTTCAAGCGTTCTTGACCAGCATATTTACCTTCACGTGTTTCAGAGTGGATATCTCCAATTGAAATATGCACGTAGTCAATTGCTTTCTCAGTAATTGTCTTAATTAATTGTTCAGTTAACTCCATTGAAATACCTGGAGATTCTGCTTCTTCAGGAGATAAACGGTAACCAACGATAAAGTCTTTATTAGCGTGTTGTTCTTTCACTTTAAGCACTTCATCTATCACAGCTGTAGGGAACTTCATGTGGTCGCCCCATTCATCATTTCTTCTATTATAATATGGAGAAACGAATTGATGGATTAAGTAATGATTGGCACCATGAATTTCAACACCATCGAAACCTGCTTCAATCACACGGCGTGTCGCTTCGCCGAAATCTTTAATTGTTTGTTCAATTTCTTCAGGTGTGATTTCTCTCGCATCGTGTTCTTGTTCTTGACCGAAACTTTTAAGTGAGATAGGACTTGGCGCTACGACGTCGCCATTAGGTGTTAAGTTTGGTAGAGCTTGCGCACCACCATGATGGATTTGTACTAACGCTTTCGCGCCATTTTTCTTCATTGCTTGTGCTAAGCGTTTTAAACCTTCTATATCTGAATCATGTGCAACTGATGGTTGTCCTGGGAAAGCTTTACCAATATCATTCACATTACTAGCGGCATTAAGTGCTAAACCTACATCTTTAGAACGTTTTTCAATATATGGAATTTCAACGTCTGAAATCGTGCCATCATCATTTGATGAAATGTGTGTTAGAGGCGCTAACACAAAACGGTTTCTTAATTCAACGCCATTAGGTAATGTTACTGTTTCAAATAACTTTTCATATTTAGTATTCATAATGATTCCTTTCCTCCTTATTTATGCTCAAACTATAGCACGGATAGAAAATTGTTCTCTAGTTTTCTGCTTGCATGTACATGCATACTTATTATATTTACCTTCTACAATTATTAAAGTTAATCAAAATCAACCTTGCATAATATAATTCTCATATTTAATTATCGTTACGAATTACTCGTAATACTAAAAAAGCTAACGTTACTGTATGTAAGTAACGTTAGCTTAGCGTGTTTACAGTCAATCAATTACTACGAATCGCACGTTTAGACTGCTTAATCCAGACCGGTAGGCGTTCTTCAAGTGTTTGAAACCCATACTTTTCTGTTTCTTTAATTTCATCTAATACTGACTGCTTTTCTTTTTTTCGTTCATAATTCTTAAAGTAATCATTATCTTTGAGTGACAAATTAAGTTTTCCTTCATCATCAATTGATAAAATCTTCGCTTTAACAACTTGTCCTTCTGATAGAAATTTTTTTAAGTTGTGGACATAATCATCCATGATTTCTGAAATGTGGATTAGTCCTTCAGTATGGTCAGGGGCCTCAACAAAAGCGCCATACGGTTGAATGCCAGTCACACGCACTTTAATATGCTGACCTACTTTATAGTGAGTATTCAACTTGATAACCCCTTATTCGATATTCTTAACATATTTATAATAGCATAAAACATAAATTTGGACTAACTATTAAGGGAGAAAAATTATATTTTTCAGTTTTTTATTATATTTAAACTGCATTAATTTGAATTGGTTATTGTGACCTATCGAGAATTTAGGTTAAGGTAGTTTAATTTCTAAAAATATTCAAGAATTAAAAAAGCGAATCGATAAATTACTCATCGACTCGCTCCAATTACAATACTATTTAAATAAATATTTTCCAAAGTTGACAGCATTTAACATGCTCGTTTACTTTATGCTTTTTTATCTTCAACATCAATTGATTCGATCACTACGTCATGAACCGGTTTGTCTTGTGCACCTACTTTAGTATTAGCAATATCCTCTAATGTTGATTCACCTTCGATGAGTTGACCGAAAACAGTATGTTTTAAGTCTAACCAAGGTGTGCCACCTTTTTCACTATAAGCTTTCGCGATCGGTTCTGGCCAACCACCATCAACTAATTGATCTAACATAGTTTCTGGTACTTCTTTCATTTGCACAACGAAGAATTGTGACCCATTAGTGTTTGGACCGGCATTAGCCATTGAAAGTGCACCATATAAATTGAAAGCTTCTTTTGAAAGTTCGTCCTCAAAAGCGCCACCATATATACTTTCACCGCCCATACCAGTTGCAGTGGGATCGCCACCTTGAATCATGAAATCATTAATCACACGATGGAAAGTAACGCCATCATAGTAACCATTTTTCGAATGTGTCACAAAGTTTTCAACGGTTTTAGGTGCGATATCTGGAAATAACTTAAACGTCATATCGCCTTTATTTGTATGCATAACTAATTTAATTTCATTATCTTGTACCTCTTTATTTAACTGTGGGTAGTTAGTCATTTAGATTCTCCATTCATGTTATGATGATATAGATATATATTAACATATTTGAAAGGGAGTAATATAGCATGTTATATCGTTTCTCACATAAGACAGGCGCATATGGCGTAACGATTAAAGAGGAGAATGAAGATCAAGTACTCGTACAAGTTGAACAAGTCATCAAACATCCTAAACAAGGTGATTTACACAACCCTGGTCAAGTAGAAGGTGTCTTCTTTCATGAACGTCGTGCCTTAAGTCATTACGAAAAACGCTACGCAACAAGTTCACAACTTCGTGACTTTAATGTTGAAGAAATGAAATACGAAGATTCTCTTCAACAAGCCATCACAAAAATGGAGAATGATCTAAAACAACAAGACACAGAATTTTCAAAAATGGCTTTAAATAATCTTGAAAACCTAAAAAATGACTACTCAATTCAATATAAACAAAAATTTTTCTAAGCAATTTTGACGTGTTTCTTCTTATTTAACTAGTTCTAGGAAATCACTGTGTACATGGGCTTTCACCGTTTTTCAGAATGGAATGATTCATGTATAATGTATGCCATAAATATTTTTAAAGGAGGAAAACATAGTGAGTTTGTTACATATTGCGGTCATTTTACCGTTAATATTTGCACTCATTATTCCAATCCTTTATCGATTCTCTAAGAAGATTCATTTAGGTTGGTTTGTATTACCTATTCCTGTTGTCTTATTTATTTATTTTATATCTCTTATATCGACTACTCAGTCAGGTAATACAGTAATAAATACGTTAAATTGGATGCCACATATCGGTATGAACTTTGATTTATATCTAGATGGCTTAAGTATATTGTTTAGTTTACTCATTACCGGTATCGGTAGTTTAGTCGTACTATATTCTATCGGCTACCTTAGTAAATCCGAACAACTCGGAAATTTTTACTGTTATTTATTACTATTCATGGGTGCAATGTTGGGAGTTGTACTCTCAGATAACTTAATCATTTTATATCTATTTTGGGAGTTAACATCATTTTCAAGTTTCTTACTCATCTCATTTTGGAGAGAGAAACAAGCCTCTATCTACGGTGCTCAGAAATCACTTATCATTACCGTATTTGGAGGACTGAGTCTACTCGGTGGCTTCATCCTTATTTCTTTAGCCGGAAATTCTTTAAGCCTCCATCATTTACTTGAACATGCGTCCGAAATACAGCATAGTCCAATATTCACTTTAGCAATGATTTTAATCATGCTAGGTGCATTTACTAAATCTGCGCAAGTACCATTTTATATTTGGTTACCCGATGCAATGGAAGCACCAACACCAGTCAGTGCCTACTTGCACTCAGCAACAATGGTTAAAGCTGGATTATATTTAGTAGCACGTGTTACCCCACTATTTGCCATTTCACAAGGTTGGATATGGACGATCACGTTAGTTGGGCTTATCACGTTATTCTGGGCTTCATTAAATGCAACGAAACAACAAGACCTTAAAGGTATCTTGGCTTTCTCTACCGTTTCTCAACTCGGCATGATTATGTCTATGTTAGGTATTGGAGCAGTGAGCTATCATTTTGAAGGTAGTCAAAGTCAACTTTATGTAGCTGCATTCACTGCTGCTGTATTTCACTTAATTAACCATGCTACATTTAAGGGCGCTTTATTCATGGTTACTGGTGCCGTTGATCATGCGACAGGCACACGTGATGTGAAGAAATTAGGCGGTTTACTTACAATTATGCCTATTTCATTTACGATTACAGTCATCACAGCCTTAAGTATGGCTGGTGTTCCACCGTTCAACGGGTTCTTATCTAAAGAGAAATTTTTAGAAGCAATGATTGAAGTTTCTCATGCGCAAATTTTTAGCCTTAATACATTAGGTATAATCTTCCCGATTTTAGCTATTGTAGGTAGTATTTTCACTTTCGTGTATTCGATTAAATTCGTCTTACATATATTTTTCGGTCAGCACAAACCGAATGCATTACCTAAGAAAGCGCATGAAGTTTCACTATTAATGCTAATTTCTCCAAGTATTTTAGCTATTTTGGTTATTGTTTTCGGATTTGCGCCTGGTTTATTGACGCAAACTATTATTGAACCAGCCACATTAGCGATTAGTAACTTATCAAATACACACGCTGAGTTCCATATGTTCCACGGTATTACCCCTGCTTTCATTTCAACATTAACTATTTGGATTGTAGGGATATTACTATTACTTACATTTGGTTATTGGATTCGATTATTACAAGCTCAGCCAACGAAACTAACATTTAACCATTGGTACGACTCTACTGGAAAATGGTTACCAACAACGTCAGCGAAAATGACAAATAGTTATGTAAATGGATACGTGAGAGATAGTTTAGTGATTATATTTGGCATGTTAATTTTAATGACGATTGTAACGCTATTCAGCGTACCATTTAGTTTTAACTTTAAAGATATTAATAACATTCATATTTATGAAATTGTCATTCTTCTTATCTTAATAATGGCATCATTCATGATAATATTAGCATCATCTCGTTTATTCAGTATTATCATGCTAAGTGTAGTTGGTTATTCAGTATCTGTGCTATTTGTCTTTTTCAAAGCACCAGATTTAGCATTGACACAATTTGTCGTAGAATCTATTTCTACTGGTTTATTCTTATTATGTTTCTATCATTTACCAAACTTAAATCGTTACAATGAAAAACCGTCTTTTAAAATGACCAATGCTATTATTTCAATTGGTGTAGGTTTAGTCGTGATTGTATTAGGTTTAATTGCATATGGTAATCGCCATTTCAATTCTATCGGTGAATACTACAAAGCACATGTTTATGATTTAGCACATGGTAAGAATATGGTGAACGTCATCCTAGTTGATTTCCGTGGTATGGATACATTATTCGAATCATCTGTACTAGGTATCGCTGGTTTAGGTGTTTATACCATGATCAAATTACGCAGTAAACATAAAGCAAGTGAGGTGAAACGCGATGAATAGACAGAAAAATAATTTAATGTTCCAATACGCAGCTGTCATTATCGCTTTTCTTATCGCTTTATTTGGTATGAGTTTATTCTTCGCAGGACACTATACACCAGGTGGTGGCTTCGTCGGCGGGTTATTACTTTCAAGTGCCTTAACGATTATTGCAATTGCGTTTGATATTAAAACGATGCGCAAAGTATTCCCTTGGGATTTTAAAATATTAATAGGTATCGGCCTGTTGTTTTGTGTAGGTACACCTATTGCAAGTTGGTTCTATGGAGAGAACTTTTTCACGCATACAGAATTCAACATCCCGTTGCCCCTACTTCAACCTATGCATATGAATACGCCAATGTTTTTTGACTTTGGGGTAATGTGTGCAGTAATCGGCACAGTCATGACAATTATTATAACGATTGGAGAGAACGAATAGTGGAAATTATCATGATTATTGTATGTGGCATTCTCACAGCAATTAGTGTCTATCTCGTTTTATCTAAAAGTTTGATACGAATTGTTATGGGGACCACATTAATCACACATGCATCAAATTTATTTTTAATTACAATGGGTGGATTAAAACATGGTGAAATGCCTATTCATGAACAAGGTATTTCTCAATATGTAGATCCTATCCCTCATGCCTTAATACTTACAGCAATTGTTATTGCCTTTGCAACTACAGCTTTCTTTTTAGTTTTAGCCTTTAGAACGTACAAAGTATTAGGTACAGACAACGTAGAACTAATGAAAGGAGTACCTGAAGATGATGGTAAATAATTTAGTAGTCCTGACATTAGTTGTACCTATTATCACTGCGATCATACTCATCTTTCTAGGTGAACGTATTCAAGCTAAACGTTATATCACATTAATTGGATTAGCTTTAACTTTAACTGTGGCAATCATTAATTTAATCAGTGTCATTAAATATGGCCCTCTTAAAGTAGAATTAGGTTCATGGCCAGCACCTTACGGCATTATCTTCTTATTAGATTCATTTAGTGCCATGCTTATTGTAACGAGCATTATCATTACAATTCTTATTACAGCTTATTCAATAACGACAGCTGGCATTGATAGAGAACGCTATTATTTTCATTTTTCGATAACATTTATGCTTGTTGGAATCATTGGAGCATTTACGACTGGAGATATATTTAACCTCTTCGTATTCTTTGAAGTATTCCTTATGTCTTCTTATGCTCTACTTGTATTAGGAGGTACAAGAATACAGTTACGTGAAACGGTGAAATATTTACTCGTTAATATCGTGACATCAACATTTTTTGTTATTGCAGTAGGTCTTTTGTATTCCGTTGTAGGCACATTAAATATGGCAGACATCAGTGATAAACTTGCTCAACTTAATCATACACATAGTGGTCTTTTAAGTATTGTCTTTATTTTATTTATATTTGTATTTGCAACAAAAGCTGGTGCATTTCCAATGTATATCTGGTTACCAGGTTCATACTATGCGCCACCGTTTGCGATTATCGCTTTCTTTGGTGCTTTATTAACTAAAGTCGGTGTCTATGCCATTGCAAGAACACTCAGCTTATTTTTCCAAAACACTATCAGCTTTTCACACTACACCATTTTATTCTTAGCGCTTCTAACAATTATCTTTGGATCAGTTGGCGCTATCGCATATTATGATACTAAAAAAATTATTATCTATAATATTATGATTGCAGTTGGCGTTATTTTAGTTGGTGTAGCAATGATGAACCAAGCTGGAATTATTGGTGCAATTTACTACACTTTACATGATATGTTGGTAAAAACTGCTTTATTTTTACTAATCGGTGTGATGTATCAAATCACTAAATCGACAAATTTAAAAGAGTTTGGTGGTTTAATTAAAACGTATCCTGTTCTTGGGTGGTCATTCTTTATTGCTGCTCTAAGCTTAGCAGGTATCCCACCGTTAAGTGGTTTTTATGGGAAATATTATATTGTGCAGGCTACGTTTGAAAAAGGATTCTACGTTAGCGGCATTATCGTATTATTATCAAGTTTAGTCGTACTTTATTCAGTAATTCGTATATTTTTACAAGGTTTCTTCGGAGAACCTAAAGGTTATAATGTAAATCAAAAATTAAATGTTAACTATCCGGCAACTATTTCAATTATAGCCGTGGTTATCACTGTATTATTTGGTTTATCTGCCGACTTTTTATATCCATTAATATCAGAAGCAGCCAAATCATTCTATGATCCTAGCGTTTATATTCATAGTGTATTAGGAGGTAGATAATGATGGCCATTCAAATTACATTAAATTTTCTTTTAGCATTCATTTGGTTATTTCTAAGTGGAAGTTACACATTAAATAATCTATTACTAGGCTTTTTACTCGGTTTAGGAATTGTTTACTTATTTAATAAAGCGTTACCTGGCAAATTTTATTTAATTAGAGTTTATAAAATTATCAAGCTTATTGTTGTCTTTCTCATAGAATTAATTAAAGCTAATATTGATGTATTAAAGATTGTGTTACGACCTAAACTACAAAATCAACCTGGCTTTTTTACTTATCACACTGATTTAAAGACAGATTGGCAAATTGTGCTATTATCTAATTTAATCACACTTACGCCAGGAACAGTCGTATTAGGAATCAGCGACGATAGAACTAAGATTTACATCCATGCGATTGATTTTAGTACGAAAGAAGAAGAGGTTGAAGGAATTAAATCATCCCTTGAAAAAGTGGTTAGAGAGGTGGGCGAAGACTAATGGTAAAACTCATTATGCTAATTGCACTCATCATTGTAGTACTTTCTATGTTAGCTATGTTTATTCGCATTATTAAAGGCCCTACTTTAGCTGATAGAATTTTAGCGCTTGATGCCGTAGGTTTACAATTAATGGCATGCGTCGCATTATACAGTATTTTCATTGGCGCTCAATATTTACTTGTAACCATTTTATTAATTGGGATCTTAGCATTTTTAGGGACAGCAGTATTTTCAAAATATATAGATAAAGGTAAGGTGATTGAGCATGATAGCAACCATCATGATTAGCTTATCCATTCTATTTGTTATTGCTGGCGCATTAATCAGTGTTGTTACTGCTATTGGCATGATACGTTTAAAAGATATATATTCACGTGGACATGCTGCAGGTAAATCGGCAACATTAGGTGCTATGTTCTTACTATTTGGTACTTTCTTATACTTTATTGGTACTGAAAAATATATAAATATGCAATTAATCTTCGGTATTATCTTTATTTTTGTTACCGGCCCTCTTTCAAGTCATTTAATTATGAGAGCCGCTTATAATAATAAAACGCCCTATACTAAAGATACTAAAATTGACGATCTCAAAGATGAATTTAAAGACAAGAAAATATAATATAGCACTAAAGCTCTAGTCGAATGATTTTTCGACTAGAGTTTTTTAGTTATTGTCTTCTAAAATTATGTATGCTATTATAAATCGTAATAATTACGTTTTAAAAGAAAGAAGTGTTCTTATGCATTGGACTATTATCGGCGGTGGCATTCAAGGGACAACTATTGCAATTAAATTACGTGAAGCAGGCCTCCCAATTGATAATTTAACAATTATTGATCCTTATTCATCTTTGTGTGAACAATTTAATGATTTCACTCATAGAATTAGTATGCCCTTTTTACGCTCACCTATCGTACATCATATTCATCCTAATCCATTTCACTTAAAGCAATTTGCGAAGTGTCATCAATACACAAATGCCACATACGGTCGCTATCAACGTCCTCAAACAGATATGTTTATGCATCATGTTCATGAACTAGTGCATCGCTATCGTTTAAATGATAGCCACCTCCAAGGCTACGTGAATCAGATTAGGCGCACTGGTTCACAATGGAGAATTTATTTATCTAATGCTCAAGTTTTACATACAGATTGTATAGTTTTGGCTCAAGGTTGTAATCATAAACCTTATATTCCTTCTATTTTTGAAAATGAAAGCAATGTTTGCCACATTTTTAAAAAAGAATTTAATCCAACTATGTATGAGCAAAGTTCACATGTTGTTGGAAGTGGTATTTCAGCAGCTCATTTAACACTTAAATTATTGAACCAATCACCCGACAAAATCGTTCATCTGTGGTTGAATAAAGACATTGATATTCAACACTTTGATGCAGATCCAGCATGGTTAGGACCTAAAAATATGGGGCCATTCTTGGAAATAACCTCCTCGAAAAAACGAATGGAAATCATTTCTGAGGCGCGTCACAAAGGTTCAATGCCTCACGAATTGTATTTACGTTTGAAAAAGCATGTTCAAAACGGACGTTTAATCATCCATCACGATAAGATTTTAAAACTTGAAAATCATCAAATTATTACAGAAACATTGGCAGCACCTTATGACTTCATTCTATTAGCGACAGGTTTCGAAGCTACATTAATGAAACAAAATATGATTCAATCATTAATTCAACATGAACAAGCACCACTTACACAATGTGGTTTACCCGCTATTACTTCTGACTTAGAATGGTTGCCTCAACTATTTGTAGCTGGAGGTTTGGCCGATTTAGAATTAGGACCATTTGCGCGAAATATCATGGGTGGCAGAGAAGCATCTCAACGAATCCACAACGTTTTTCAAAAATTAAATTATTCTAAAAATAAATTTGCATAAAAGAAAAGGGAGCAGAACAGAAATTAAAATAATTTCGTCGTTCTGCCCCGGCAAGGATGACTAGGTTTGAAAAAAGCTTGCTTTAAGCGCATTTTCAAATCAGTCAGCTACTGCCATAATACTAATTAAGGCTGAGACATTTTATTTTGTCTCAGCCACTTTTTAATATCGTATTATTTATTTTTTAAAGGTTTAATGCCAATAGTTCCTCGCATTATACTAATCAATTGGTCATCATCACTTTTAATTTCAATATTCCAAACTTGGGTTGTACTCCCTTGATGAATAATTGTAGCCGTTGCAATTACTCGTCCTTCTTTTACAGAACGAATATGATTCGCATTCATTTCCAAGCCTAATGGGATATAGTGATTGGTATCAACTAAATTTGCTGCACCGATGGAACATGCTGTTTCACCTAGTGCAATCGTCGCCCCACCATGCAAATAACCAAATGGTTGCTTCACCTTATCTGTGACAGGCATAGAGATTACAACTTTACCGTTAGTTGTTTCTTCAATCTTCATTTCAAAGGTTTCTAATAAATTGGTCACCTATTTCACCTCATTTACACCTATAATACCATAGCTGCAATAGTACCAAAAATCATTAAAGGTACATTGTAGAAGATGAAGTTCGGAATACATGTATCTCTTATGTGATCATGTTGACCATCTACTGCTAACCCTGCAGTTGGTCCTAATGTCGAATCACTTGCTGGTGAACCAGAATCTCCTAATGCACTAGCTGTACCTACTAGTGCAATTAATGCCATGCTATCTAAACCAAGTGAATCACCCAATGGAATAAATAACGTCGCAATGATTGGTATAGTAGCGAATGATGAACCGATACCTAATGTCACAATTAAACCAATAATATACATAGCAATGATGCTAATTAATTTATGTCCACTCGTAATTTCCGTTAAACTACTCACTAATTTTTGAATATCACCAGTAGCATTCATTACACCAGCGAAACCATTTGCTGATAGAATGACGACACCAATAAATGACATAATCTTAATACCTTCAACAAACTGACTATCTAATTCATTCCATTTATACACGCCAGAAATAAAGAAGACAAGTACCCCTGCTAATGCACCAAATATCATTGAATCTGTAAATGTTTGTACTAAAAAGGTAGCTAATATAGCTACGACTGTTACCACTAACACATATGGTCTCACTTCAGTTACTGTATCCTCATTTTCAACATAAGTTTCTGACTTATAATCACGAGGTTTACGATAAACAATCATACCTAAGATTAAACCTACGATATAACCCATAGATGGAATTAGCATCGCTTTCCAAATCATATTAAATTCGATAGGGTGATGTGCTTTTTGGAAGCCACTTTGAATAATTTGGTGGAAAATTTGACCAAACCCATAAGGTAGTAAAACATAAGGCCAACATAATCCGAATCCTATTACCAAGCCAATTAATCGTCTATCAATTTTCAAATCATTAAAGAGACTAATAAGTGGCGGAATTACAATAGGAATAAAAGCAATATGTACTGGAATTAAGTTCTGACTCATAATACTCATTGCAAGAAGTGCAACAATAATAATAACTTTGACTTTAACTCTTGAAAGTCGACTATTCTCAGTGTGAATCGCACGTATAATTTTGTTAACAAGGTAATCTGTTATCCCACTATATGAGATAAGTGCTGCGAAACCACCCAATAAAGCATAGCTTAGCGCTACTTCTGATCCGTCTACAATATTCTTACCAAAAATGCTAATCACTTTATTTAAACTCATACCTGAAATCAGTCCACCCACTAGTGAACTTATAAATAAACTAATCACAACATTAAGTCTACACAGGCATAAGATGATCATTAAAATGACAGCAATCACTACTGCATTTAACATAACTCCCACATCCTTTAATACTCTACCGAACTAAAGCGAAATATTATGTGATTTATCATACCAAGTTGTCTTATCATTGTCAATATATGTTTTTGAGATGCTTTCCAATAAAAAATAAAAAGCCAAAGCTAATTAAAGTTAGCTTTGGTTCTTTATCTTATATTTAATTTGCCTTTAATCAAACGATACTTTATTGACGTAACCAATTAACTACTGTCGTTATCATACTGCCAGTTGGACCTTTAGGCCCTTTGTAACTACTTATGTTAGTCGTTGCTGGTCCAGCAATATCAAAATGAATATGTGGTGTTTCGCCACTAAAGTGTGTTACAAATGTTGCAGCAAATAATGCTTTTCCTTGGCCATTCGTGTGGTTAACTAAATCTGCCACATCAGAATTACGAATTAAGCGCTGTTCAGTGCTAGTGATTGGCAATTCAAAAGCAAATTCATCTACTGCTTTAGCACTCGCTAATATATTTTGAATATCATTATTCGCATTTGAATTTAATAATGCTGCTTTATCTTCCCCTAATGCAGCCACTGCAGCGCCTGTTAGTGTAGCAAAATCTAAAATAATGCTTGGTTTGAATTGATTTGCATAAAAAACAGCATCTCCTAAAACTAAACGACCTTCCGCATCACTATTTAGCATTTCCACTGTTTCTCCACTAAGTGCTGTGAACACATCATCAGGTTTCATTGCATTATGATTAATCATATTTTCAGCAGATGCAATCACACCCACGATATTAATAGGAAGTTCTAATCGTGACGCTGCCTCAATCATTCCTACGACATTCGCTGCGCCACACATATCAAATTTCATCGTTTGCATGCCCATTTTAGATTTAATACTGTAACCACCTGAATCGTAAGTAATACCTTTGCCGACTAATGCTACAGGAGATGCATCGCTTTGAGCACCATTATACGTTAAAGTAATAACTCTTGGTTGGTTCTCAGAGCCTTTTCCTACTGCATGAATTAAGCCAAAGCCTTCTGCTAATAACGTTTCACCATCTTTAATGTCTATTTCAACTTTACTTTCTGCAAAGTGATCTTCAATTTGTTCTGCAAAATATGCTGGCGTTAAAATATTAGGAGGCATATTACTGAAATCACGGGCTAGATTAACAGATTGACCTACTATTACACCCTTTTCAATTTCTGAGACTAAATTTTCATTCTCTGAAATGATATTTAAATCTAGTTGATAAGGCGCAGATTTATTTGATTTATAATTATCAAATACATAAATGGCTTGTTCACTTTGTAATCCAAAGACTTCCGCCACTTTCTCTTGCGTCACCTCTTTTGAAATGAACGTCTCAAAGAGTACATCTGCGTCCGTTACACCCTCTTCTTTTAAAAATTGAAACAAATGACCGAACGCTTTCAATAATTCTGCATAATTAAGTGATTTCAAATTACCTAACCCAACAGTTATTAAACGTTTAGAGCCATTTTCAAGTGTTATAAGCGTCGAGGAAACTTTACCTAACGTGCTTCCTATAAGATGCTGATGGCGATATGTATCAATACATTGCGTTAAATCTTCATTATTATAATTAATCGTACCTAATTGATTAATGTGATCTGGCAAACCTAAGATTAGAACTTCTGCCTGTTTTAAATCGTTGTTGTTATTAAAATTGACCATTGATTACTCACATCCTTATAAATTTCAAAAAAAGCCTCTTGCTGAGTCGCAAGAGGCTTCTTATTATAGATTTAAAATGTCAGCTTAGAATTTACCTTTTTTGAATGCTAAGCCTACGCCACCGATTTTGAATACTGCACGAGTATCAATAACTTTTTTCATGAATGCAGCTTTTTTACCAGTAATATCTCTACCGTAAACAATACCTACACCATCATGAGAACCTAATGAACATACAGTACCACGATCTACATATTCAAAGTCAGTTGCAGCTTGACCATTTAAGATATTTTTAATGTTTTTAGCAACGTGTTCACCTTGTTGCATAGCAATTTGAGCTGTAGTTGGTAATGGGCGCTCTTCACCAGCTGGGATGAATGCAGAACAGTCACCAATTACGAAGATATCATCATGACCTTCGATTGTTAAATCTTGTTTATTGATGATACGGCCACGTTTAACGCCTTCGAATGATTCTTCCATTAATTTGCTACCACGAACACCAGCAGCCCATACAGCAGTACCAGCTTCTAATTGTTGTTCTTGATCGTTTACTTTAACTACGAAACCTTTTTCGTTACAAGCAACGATTGGAGTAGCGATTTTGAATTCAACGCCACGATCTTCTAAGTAGTTTACAGCATAGTTTACTAATTCATCAGAGAACATTGGTAACATTTTAGGAGCAGCTTCAACACAAGTAATTCTTACTTTGTTTTGATCTACACCATATTTATTACATAATTCTGGAATTCTTTCAGTTAATTCACCTAAGAATTCGATACCTGTGAATCCAGCACCACCAACTAAGATAGCTAAATCTTTATCGTCTTTTTCTTTTGAAGCTGCATAGTTAGCAAATTTATCTTCAATGTGACGAGATAATTTACGAGCAGTTTCGATATTTTCGATTTGGAATGCATGGTCTTTCATACCATTGATACCAAATGTTTCGCTTTCGAAACCTAAAGCTACTACTAAAATATCGTAATCGTAGATACCGTGATTAGTTTCTACTTTTTTAGCATTACGGTCGATTTTAGTTACTTCAGCGTTGATAAATTTAACTTTATCTTCTTTAATAACACTTTCGATTGGATAGATTAAATCTTCATAATTTAATGTACCAGCTGAAGCTTCATGTAACCAAGTTGCTTCATAGTGATATTTATTTTTGTTGATTAAAGTGATCTCCGCTTCATCAGCAGAAAGTTCTTTTTGTAATTTAGTTACTGTTTGTAAACCAGCATAACCAGCACCTAAAACAAGTACTTTTTTACGATCTTGAGCCATTTCATTCACCTAAGCTTTCATTAGTATTTTCTTAAATGTAGATAAAGGCTACAAATTTCAGAACATAACAAAGTTCAAATCTCTCATAACACTTTCAAAATTATATGCGAGTCTGATTACTCATATGAAACTTTGCACTTAACCTAACTGTTCATCCCCATTTATAGTCCTAATCAACACTTTTATCTTCAATTATGTTTTTTATGAACTTTCATTCACAAAAAAGACAAAGTTCAATCCATATTTAATTCTATAGCTTTTACACTACATTTTCAAGCGACAACAAGACTATACTTTAAATAATTGCATATAAATTTTAAAATTATAATTCTAGAACTCTTTTAAAAATTTTCTCTACATTTTTCAAATAAATAATTACAACTATTTTAATATTTAAAGTATAAAGACTGAAAGAAAAAACCTTATTAATCAAGGAAACGAAATGGGTAACGAAAGGATTTTACTTGTAATCTGAATTAGCAATTTTCAGGATTTCCAGCAACCTTCGCAGTTCTAAATGAACTACCACAGCCACATGAAGCAATAGCATTTGGATTATCAATTTGGAAACCGCCACCCATTAACGATTGTTTAAAATCAATTGTCGTACCATTGAGTACTGGCGCATCATATTTATCTACTAGAACTTTTAAACCGTAAAATTCTAACACCTCATCATTATCTCCCGGTTGTTCTTCAGCAGACATACCATAAGTTAAACCAGTGCATCCTCCACCGTTTACTTTAATTTTTAAATAGCCGTCTTCCATATCATTGCTTTTTAACATATCTTTAACTTCATATGCTGCAGATTCTGTTAATGTTACAGTTGGCATCATGAATTCCTCCTATAATAAGTTTGTAAAATCATTTTCTTCAATATGTTTATAAATATTATTCAATAAATCTTCCGGTGTATCACCTTCAACAGTATCACCATCGACTAATGCATACAACCCACATGAACAAACGCCACAGTTGTTTAAACATCCATATTCTAATACATCTACATCTGGGTCGTTTTCTAATTTATCGTAAACGTAGTCTCCGCCTTTGGCCATATTCGAAATACAGAACTCGACTAATGGAAACATACTTCACCTTCTTCTTCATTTTTAATTATATTATTATAACAAATCAATCGTTTCACTGCATTGTCCTAGCTCAATAATCTTATATATTTAAATTGGAACTTCGTTATTATCAGGAATACTGGTCAATTGTTTGTATCATGCATTTGATTGTAGTCATTTTGAAAAACATATATAATAAAATTATACATAAATCGAGTATTTTATTGTAAGGGGCAATAAATACTAACGATTGCGTAATCTACCGCATTTGCCATTTATTCAACACATTCAGAGGTAAATAGAAATTTAATATTTTACGGAAATTAAATTATATATAAAGGGGTATAGCATATGAAAAATTTAGTATTGCTCGGTGGCGGCTATGGAAATATGCGTATTATGTCACGTATTCTTCCAGATGGTCTTCCACAAGATTACACATTAACACTTATTGATCGCATGCCATTCCACGGTTTGAAACCAGAATTTTACGCTTTAGCGGCAGGCACAAAATCTGATAATGATGTGCGCATGAACTTTCCAGATTCTGATCGAATTCATACAATTTACGGGGAAATTAATGAAATCGATTTAGAAAGTCAAATTGTGTCAGTTGGAAACACTAAAGTCGATTATGACGAATTAGTGATTGGCTTAGGTTGTGAAGACAAATATCATAACGTTCCAGGTGCTGAAGAATACACACACAGTATTCAAACATTATCTAAAGCACGCAAAACTTTCCATAGTATTAGTGAATTACCTAAAGGCGCCAGAGTGGGCATCGTAGGCGCTGGATTAAGCGGCATTGAATTGGCTAGTGAATTACGTGAAAGTCGCGAAGATTTAGAAGTCATTTTATATGACCGTGGCGAACGTATTTTAAGAAATTTTCCTGAAAAATTAAGTAACTATATTGCAAAATGGTTCCGCGAAAATAATGTTAAAGTAGTTCCAAATTCACTTATTGATAAAGTTGAACCTGGTAAAATCTATAACGGTGGCACACCAGAAGAAGTCGACTTAGTAGTGTGGACAGCTGGTATTCAACCAGTTGAAATTGTAAGAAATTTACCAATTGATATTAATCAAAGTGGTCGCGTGATTATTAACCAATATCATCAAGTGCCTACATATAAAAATGTATACGTTGTAGGAGATTGTGCCGACTTACCACATGCGCCGAGTGCGCAATTAGCCGAAGTTCAAGGCGACCAAATTGCAGAAGTACTAAAAAAACAGTGGAATAATGAGGCACTACCTGAAAAAATGCCAGAACTTAAAGTGCAAGGTTTCTTAGGCTCATTAGGTGAGAAAAAAGGTTTCGCATATATCATGGATCGCACCGTTACAGGTCGTTTAGCTCACATCCTTAAATCAGGCGTACTGTGGTTATATAAATATCATAATGGTTAAGTATAAAATATAGCGCAATTCTCATTCATTATTGAATGAGAATTGCGCTTTTTATCTAATTATTCATTGTCTTTATTTGCGAAATGTTTATCAACAAAATTTGTAATTTGTTTCGTTTGAATGTATCCATCTGCTACATATTCATCGTTCATAGTGATTAATGGATAGAAGAGTTCATCTTCTTCAATTTGCTCGATATATTGTTGATCATGATCGCTAAGATTTTCAGTTTCATTTTGAAAATCAATATACGTATATTCAAAATTAATATCTGGATATTTACGCTCTAGTAATGGTTTTAACCACTCGTAAGTATTTTTAGAAGTTGGTGCATTCACACAACTTGCACAGACCACATCTGCACCATATACAACAACACTCACTTTAGTCATACTCAAATCCCCCGTTTTGTTTTATAGATTTTTCTTTCTTTATCCATTATAATAAATTAATAATGAAAATATGAAGTAATTTACTTGAAAGGAGACATATCTCATGCCAACTGAGAATGCAACAATGTTTGATCAAGTAGCTGAAGTTATTGAACGTTTACGTCCTTTTTTATTACGTGACGGTGGAGACTGTACATTAGTAGATGTTGAAGACGGCATCGTGAAACTACAATTACACGGGGCTTGTGGGACTTGTCCAAGCTCAACAATCACATTAAAAGCTGGTATTGAACGTGCATTACACGAAGAAGTTCCAGGCGTTATCGAAGTAGAACAAGTCTTCTAAAACGCCTCATATATAATTAAAAGTCATAGGAAAGCGCATCTGCCTCTCCTATGACTTTTTTTATTTTATAAATGCTAAAAAATGAAAAGACATTCTAAAGATAAACTGCAAATGTGGTTATATTAGGAATGATTTAATGAACTTAAGTGCTTACACACTTAAGTAAGTAGTTCTAAGATGAATAACGAATGACGTTGCGCGACTCTTGGTGTTTTTTATATTGAACACAAGTGCAACTGCACTTGTGTAAGACGTTCTAAGATAGATAACGAAACGTAGTTGAGTGCGGGGCCCCAGCACAAAGACTTTCGCATAGAAAGTCTACAAACAAAGCAAGCTGGGGGAGGAACGTAAGTGTTCTAATACTTGCGTAAGTAGTTCTAAGGTAGATTACGAAGTGTAGTTGTGAAGACTCCTGGTGAAAAAGAACGAGCCTCAAGACTATAGGCTTGAGCCTTTCTCGCAAGAAAGCGTCGCAACAAAATGAGTAACATTCATCTAAGAACTGCTTTACACATATAGTATTTCGATAAAAAAGACTGCCAACAAAGTCAGAAACTTTGTCAGCAGTCTTTACTAATATATTTATTGTTATTAATTCTCTTGATGTTGATGATGATGTTCATCTTTAGACTTATCGTCTTGCATGTGTTGAGCAATATGTTGGTTCATATAACCCCAACCTTTCCAACCTACATGCACTACATCACTTAATACATATTTTTCATAGTCTTTATCAGACATATCGTAAACTTTACCACCATGATCAACTACAGTTTTATGAATCTTGTTATACACTGGTTCACGAGTTGAACGATGAATTCCTAAGTGATCATACCATTTACCATTAACTGGTAGAATGACGTATTGAACATCCGCACCAGCTTGATGCATCGTATCTACAAGTAATGATAAATCTTTAAACTCAGGAGAGTTCATCTTAAACTCATACTTACGATGGTTCATTGGTTTCTTCGTTGTTAACTGTTTCCAGTATTCATTACGAATACCATATTTATTAGAAGAGGAACGTTTCTCTCCTAATTTCTCACCTTTTTCACGCATAGTCTCCCAAGATACATTAGGTTCTGTAATAGGGTGAATATGCTCTAATGGCGATTTATCTAAAGAGAAATAAGATTTAATCGCTTCAA
The DNA here is from genome assembly GCF_022815905.2 of Staphylococcus sp. NRL 16/872. NCBI lineage: Bacteria > Bacillati > Bacillota > Bacilli > Caryophanales > Staphylococcaceae > Staphylococcus > Staphylococcus sp. NRL 16/872. The sequence goes on from NZ_CP119327.1 coordinate 1,954,349, forward strand.
TTTTAAGAAGTTGATTCTGTTTAAACTTGGAAACATATTGTCCTTTCACGTTTCCTGGATGTTTAACTTGTTCTTTTAAGTATGATTTATTTGAAGCACTTTTAAAATGTAATAAACGCTTAGCATAACGTTGCTTTAATTCTGCAGGCATTTCTTTTTGTTGAAAAATCTGTTCAATTTGATTTGCTGTTGTACGGGCTGCAAAATCTCTATCATTTACGCCATGTGTACTAAACCATTGGGGTGAAATGATGAAAGTCATTTTTTTACCTTTTAACTGGTCATATTGGCCAGCTAATTCTATCGCATTGATTAAATCTGTGTTTCCTCCTGTACCTACTAAGAATACAGGTTTTGTACCTTTTCTTTGATTTAAAGCAAGCGCTGGGTTAAACGGGTCTTGTTTGTTCAATTCACTTGAACCATAAATTGGATAATACTTGTCATTGCTAAACAGCTTATTTTGAATGAGCGTACCTTTAAGTACTTGATCTGTTAAAGACATTCTATTATCAGCGACCGTTTTATGTGTGACTAAACCAGTAAACCAGCTTGCTGGCATAAGCACAAAAGCTAAGAATAACAAGCCGCTAATAATAATAGGTAAAAATGGTTTTAATTTCATCGTAATTCTTCTAAAGCTTCAACAATTTTATTAGGAGTTGCCCACTCATCACGATCAAAGTCCATAATAGATACTTCAATACCTAATCTATTTTGAATTTCAAGTAATAAACCAACTGTTTGGAAAGAATCAATAATACCTTCTTCAAAGATTTCTACGTCTGGGTTTTCTTTAACAATATCGTTTTCCGCAACATCAGCTAATAAATCTAATACTTGTTCTCTAAATTCCATAATTAATTACTCCTTTTAAATTAATTTTCCTGAAAAGATTAAAAATCCAAATGCTACAAAATGGAACGTGATGATGATACTTAAAGCAGTAGTAAAACCATTTTGCCAACGTGGTGGGTGTTTCTTTCTCCAACGTTCATAGTATCCATAACCGATAAACATTAAGCCGTGATAGATACCATAAACAATATAAAATACTTCTAAACCATGCCACACACCCATGATAAAGAAGTTCAAGAAGAACGCAAAGTTAGACATCGCAAATTGGTTCTTCATTAATTTCTTACGTGACATATAGAATAATGTACGCATGTATACACAGTCTCTAAACCAGAATGATAATGACATATGCCATCTATTCCAGAAGTCTTTAATGTTACGTGCTTTAAACGGTTGTTTAAAGTTAGGTGGTGTATTAATACCGTACAAGTAACTCACAGCTACAGCAAATAAACTATAACCTGCAAAGTCAAAGAATAGATAGAAACTATACGCGTACATGTATAACCATTTATGTGTGAAACCGTGTAAGTTCATTGTTAATGGTTGAATTGCGTATACGTTAATTAAATACGCAATAATATATTTATATAGGAAACCAAGCATAATCATATGAATGGCTTTTAATACCATTTCTCTATACTGTTCTCCAGTTGGCACTTTTTTATCATCTTTAACGAATCGTTTATAACGGTCAATTGGCCCAGAAGATACCGTTGGGAAGAATGAAATAAATTGAATCAGTTTCCCTACTTTAATCTCTTTAATTGAACCGTCTCTAATTTCCATAATGAGTTGAATACTTTTGAAAGTAACGTAGGAAATCCCTAAGAATCCTACGAATTCAATTAATTTATGCTCATGGAAATGAATTTGATGTCCGCCTAACCATGAACTTTGTAAAACTTTAACAATCGCAAGCGGTAAAATAGATAAAATCATTACTATGACAAATTTACTAAATGTGTTGTTCTTTTGGCGTGATTTGTAATAACCCATAATTATCGCCACTTGCCAAATTAGATAAATGACAAAACTTAACAATTGAATACTTAGATATTTATTACCAAATAGGTTATGTTTATCTGAAGCAAAAATGATAACAATCATAATTGCTGTACTAATACCGTTATAGATATAACTTCGCTTACCTAAAAACCCGAGAATAATCACAGGTAAAAGTACAATGAACGCAATTAAGAAGAAGGTAAACGTACCATAAGGAATCATGCGTCAATATCCTTTGCAACTTGTTTACGATCTAGTTTCCCATTTGAAGTCAATGGAAGCTGTTCCATCCAAACAAATTTTCTCGGAATCATATATTCAGGTAAGCGAGATTTTAGCTCGGATTTAATTGCTCTTGTCATTTCTAAATCATTTTCCACTGCGTCAGTTGGTACGACTGCACCAACTAAATATACCACTTTGTCGTTTTTATAAATTGGTACAACCACTGTTTCTCTCACATATTGTGATTGACGTAATTGCGTTTCAATTTCTTCAAGTTCCATACGGTAACCGTTCAATTTAATTTGGAAATCAATACGACCTTGGATAAACCAATTGCCATCTTTTTCAACCGCCTTATCACCCGTATGATATGTGCGTATGCCATCTTCGAAATTGAATACCGCTTCTGTTTTTTCTTTATTTTTCAAATAGCCTAAACTTACGCTATTACCTTTAATTACAAGTTCACCTTCATCTGTGGTTGATAAAGATGTATTAGGTCTAGCCACACCAACAGGTAATGGATTATATTGTTCAAGAATTTCAGTCGTAATCTTGACACCAGTTACTGCAACAGTTGCTTCAGTAGGACCATAAGTATTGTAGATAACAGCATTTGGGTATCTATCCACTAACGCTTTAGCAGTTCTATGCGGTAAGATTTCTCCACAGAAGAAGAAATGATTTAAACTTGGATAATTATTTCCATTTAAGTTTGGAAGTAATAGACACATTTCCATAAATGAAGGTGTTGAGACCCATGCATTAATCGGTGTATTAACCAACATTTCATTTAATAATTTAGGTTTATTAATCATTTCTTTATCTACTAAGTTTAAAGTTCCACCTGAAGTTAAACATGGATAAATTGCCATTACAGATAAATCAAATGAGAAAGGTGCTTGATTAAGCCATTCTTGTGGTTCGTTTGATTCATTTAATGACACCATCCACTTAGCAAATTCTACTAAGCTAGCGTATTCAATTTGTACACCTTTAGGTTCACCAGTCGATCCAGAAGTAAAAATAGTGTATACCACATCATTCGGAGACATTTGACTATCAAAAATAGTTGGATTTTCTGATTGTTGAATATCATTAATAGTGATTTCTTGCTCTGAATGGTTTTCTAAAGTTTCTTCAGATGTATTTAAAATAAATTGTGGTTGGACTTTTTCAATAATCATTTGTACACGTTCTTGAGGTACAGATGTGTCAATTGGTACATAACCGCAACCAGCTTTAATTGCACCGATCATCCCTACTAACATATACGGTGACATATGACCATAAATAACCAATGGTTTTTGTGTATCTTGAAGTAAATGTGCTAACTTGCTTGATTCATCAATTAATTGTTGATACGTTAATTCATCTTCTTTATGTCTAATCGCTATACGGTCAGGATTTTTTTGACCAAAGTCATTAATTAAATTGATAATATCTGACATAATTTAACTCCTTATTAGAATTCATTATAAATGAAATTATTCTGTGTATCGCCTGACCCATATATTAGGTACAGTGCTATAAAAATCGCTAAATATAATATCGTTAATAAATAAGGCTTAGCTTTTTCGAAATAAAGCATAGCTTTACTAGGATTAGTATTTGTTTTCTTTTCTTTCAATGGCGTATTGCACCTCACTATTAATTACTTATAAATCATTATTAAAAGCTGAATACAGAAAGAAGTTGAAATCACAAAATATAATTTTCGTATTTTATTTTTACACTTCATTATAAGCAATATAATTTTTTAAAGCAATCTATTTTTTTTATATAATTTTTTATATGCATTTGTTCAAATTGCATTATAGAGGGCTATTTCCAAAAATTTTTTATAAAATAACCATCCATTTATTCCTTTAATTCGAACTTTAATGATAATAATTATAATAGTACTAAATGGTCTGTACTACAATTACATAATGTCTAACAAAACTGTTAGATTTAAAAATAAAAACTTCCTATTCTCTCCTATACAAATAATATAGAGAATAAGAAGTTTTTTATTCTTAATTATGAACTTGAGTTAATGGTTGTTCTCCTTGCAAAATCGCTTTGATGTTATCTACACAGAGCTGAATCATGCGATCTCTTGTCACCACAGAAGCGCTACCAATATGTGGTAAAATCACGGCATTGTTCATTTTTAGCAATGGATGATCGAATCTAATTGGTTCTTCACGTAAGACATCAAGCCCACATCCACCGATTTGATGGTGCTCAAGGGCTTCAATTAACGCCTCTTCATCGACGATAGCCCCTCTACCAATATTGATGAAGATGGCGTCGTTTTTCATTTTTGAAAATGCAGTCGCGTTAAATTTATCAGCTGTTTCACTCGTCAACGGTGCTGTACAAACTACAAAGTCACTACGTTCTAGCAAGTCATCAAATGACACATATTGCGCATTTAATTGTTGCTCAGCATCTTCATGTCTCGAACGATTATGATACAAAATTTCTGTATTAAAACCTTGAAGACGTCGGGCAAAACTTTTACCAATCTCGCCCATGCCATAAATACCTACTGTTGAACCATGGACGTCTTTGCCAGAAAGTAAATAAGGCCCCCAACTTTTCCAGTTACCTTCTTGAACATAATGTTCTGCTTCTATAATACGACGCGCAACCGTCAGCATTAAGGTGAATCCTAACTCTGCAGTTGTTTCGGTTAATACATTTGGCGTATTCGTAACATCAATATCGTGTTTTGTCGCACTATCTACGTCAATATTGTCATAACCGACTGCCAAGTTTGCAATAATTTTAAGATGTTCAGCATGCTTTAGACATTCTTCATCTATCTTTTCACTTAGTGTAATGAAACAAGCAGTCGACTCTTCTATTTCTTTTAAAAATTGTTCTCTTGGCATGGGCTCAAATTCTTCATTCCACATTTGAACTTCGCCAAGTTGTTGTAACTGTTGAACAAATTTATCTGGAATTTTACGTGTGACTAATATTTTATCCATAACCCCGTCACTCCTTTTATTCTTCTGCTGCTTTTTCTAATTCTTCAATAGCAACATTTAAATCTTTAAATGAGTACGTTGGTTGTTGATCTTTCTCTTGTAATTCTTCATATGATGTCACGCCCGTTTGAACATGGATGGTATCTACACCTACATTGATACCTGACATAATATCTGTATCGTATAGGTCACCGACCATCGCAACATCTGATTTATCTAATTTTAAAATATCTAAAGCGATATTCATAATGACTGGTTCAGGTTTCCCAATAAATTGAGGTTGTTGTCCAGTTGATACACTTACGACGCTTGTAATTGCACCATTACCAGGTAAGAAACCTCTTTCTTTAGGAATAGAAACATCAGGGTTTGTAGAAATAAACTTAGCACCTTGGCGTACCGCTAAAGTTGCGACAGCTAATTTTTCATACGTTACTTTTTCATCAAGACCAATCGCTACATAATCTACATGTTCGTCGTCTTTAACAGTTAATCCTGACTCAGTTAAAGCAGTTCTTAATCCGCTGCCTCCGAGCATATAAACAGTAGCGTCACCTTTTTCATCAGCAATGAAATTAGCAGTGGCTAACGCAGATGTTACAACTTCCTCAGGTTTAGCATCTATCTTCATTTCTTTTAATTTCTGAGTTACTTCTTCGGGTGTTTTAGTTGAGTTATTCGTTACAAATAAATGTGGAATGTCATGTTGATTTAAGTAATCAATGAATTGAGCTGCTCCATCAATTTCATCAGTTCCTAAATACATTGTGCCATCCAAATCAATTAAATAACCTTTATAGTTCTTCATTACTGGTTGCCTCCCTTTCCGAAAGCAGTTACGGGAACATTTTCTTTTTCAAGAAATTGCATGACTTCTTGAATAAATCGTTCATAATATGGTAATGCTTGATCAAAAAGTGGTTGAAGCGCATCACTATCTAGATCAGTATAGTTATGAGCAAACTGCTTTCTAACCTCTACGGTTTCGTTAATATGTTGTTGTGTTTCTTTAGTAATGACACCCTCTAGTTCCAAGATATCGATCACATCTTTATAATTACCTGGATCTCTTAAGATAAAACCATCAATAATCATATTACCTATATCAACTGAAGACTCAATTAACATTTGAGCAATACGCTCGAAAGCATAATGATTGGATTTACTTGATTCATAGTCTTTCGTTAATTGATTTAAATATTCAAGTTTTAATTTTAATTTATCTTTATCAACAAAATACATGTCAGTCACCTCTTAATATCTCTATCATATCACAGTTTTGCATAGGTCTTCATTTGTCGTTATACTTAATTTAAAAATGAGAAAAAAGGAGTTTTACTCTTATGATAGATATGTTTTTATATGATGACGAAGAACAAAGTCAAGTGCAATTTGTAGGTTTTGTTGGTGAACATAGTCGTTATGATTTAATGCTAGTTCAAACGGATCGTCATTATGGTAAAACGCTTGTTTTAAATATGCAAAATAATAAATTTGGTATTATCGGAACTGACGATATTGAAGAAGAAGGTTATATTGCCCATATTCTAGGTGTGACCCAAGAAGAAAGCGATGAAATCATTGAATATCTTAATCAAGTTATCCAATAAAAAATAAAAAGGAAGTCGGACTTAAATCGTTTTTCATCTAAACAGATTTATGGACCGCTTCCTTTTTTAATATGTTTATTCATCACTGTGTTTCTTTTCAACATTTTGAATAGTTGGCTTAATTTTTACATCATGTAATTTATCTTCAGTATCAACCATGACTTCTTCTTGTTCCGTATCTAAATGTGTCAGCTCTTGGTTTGATAAATGTCTGACCACAAAATATGGACATCCAAAATTACAATATTCCAAGATGTAGTCTTGAATACTTGAGAAACGTTTAGATATTTCCGCTTTTTTATTTGAATCTTTATAAAAACCTTTTAAACGTAACTGATCGTACCCAAAGTCTCCTACGACGAAATCATACTTATCCAATATGTCTGAATACCTTGAGGCAAAGCGTTCTTCATCAAAGCAATCTCTGTAATCTTCAATTAATTCAAAATACTGTTGATTCACCTTAATCATCACTTGTCACCTTTATTTCATATAATAAAAACTTAGATTACACAAATCATTTGAAATGTGCAACCTAAGCTTTTAAATTGTTTTATTAAAAAGATTTAAATTACTTTTGTTGTAATTGTTCTTCACCTAAACGATGTTTTTCTTTAGCTGCTTCATTTACTTGTTCATCAGCATGGTATGAACTACGTACCATTGGACCAGCTTCACAATGTTTGAAACCTTTTTCCATAGCTACTTTTCTTAATTTACCAAATTCTAATGGTGTATAATATTTTTCAACTTTTAAATGCTTACGTGATGGTTGTAAATATTGACCGATTGTTAAGATATCAACATCGTTAGCACGAAGGTCATCCATTGTTTCGTAGATTTCTTCTAATGTTTCACCTAAACCGACCATTAAACTTGATTTTGTAGGGATATCTGGTTGTAATTCTTTAGAACGACGTAAGAATTCTAACGTTCTATCGTAAGTCGCACGCGCACGAACTCTTGGCGTTAAACGACGAACTGTTTCGATATTGTGGTTTAAAATGTCTGGTTTTGAAGCCATTAATGTTTCAAGTGCTTCATAATCCCCACCCATATCTGATGGTAAAATTTCAATTGTAGTGTACGGATTACGTGCTCGTACTTTACGTACTGTTTCTGCATAAACGTTAGAACCTGCATCTCTTAAGTCATCACGAGCAACTGCTGTAATAACCACGTGTTTTAAATTCATTAATTCTACTGATTCTGCTACACGTTCAGGCTCATTTAAGTCTAATTCGTTTGGTAACCCTGTTTTTACCGCACAGAAACGACATGCTCTTGTACATACTGCTCCTAAAATCATAAATGTAGCAGTACGTCTAGCTCCCCAACATTCATGTATGTTTGGGCATTTAGCTTCTTCACATACTGTATGTAGATTTTTTTCTCGCATCATCTTCTTGAGGCCAATATAGTTCTCATTCGTGTTAAGCTTTATTTTCAACCAATCTGGTTTACGTAAGATTTCTTCATTTTTAGTAGCCATAACAACGCATACCCTCCTGTATAATCTATCTTTACCTATTATAACGAAATTTACATTAAATTAAAATGTAATAACTTATAAAATTAAAATTAAAGACTGTAGACAAACTTTTCCTTCTAAAGTGCCCTACAGTTCTAGCAATTTTTCTTTAAAAATATCTCGTAAAAACTCTGGCATTAAATAATCAATTGATTTCCCTTTCAATATAGGGAAGTATCGACCAAATGTATACATATCCACCGTACCTAAAACGTAGTTATCATTATCTTCGATTTCTTCTCCATTAATAAAGAAGCGATTTTCTGATTCAATAAATCCACAATTATATAAAATATATCCACCAAAAATATCCCCTCTAAAACCAAGACCTTGAACATGTTCATGCATATATTCTTGTTTTTGACTTTTGATGATTACTTTTTTTAAGTCAGATCCTTTAAGTCTGACTCTGACTACATTAATAGGATGAGGCAACATTTTGTGAATATCATATTCGGTTACTTTGTCTCCTTCAATACCATTGACAATTAAACCTGCATTAATGATAGTGCAATCTGCATTTGTAAATTCAAATACGCTTTCAGCTAATAAATATGTTGTTTCCGTAATAATATCTGTTTTGCCAAGTAGTTTCACTGGATGATCAATGACGGGCTCACTTAAAAGTACTTTCCCTTCATTTTCATAGTCTGTTTCAACTAAAGGTAATGTTTGAACGGGATGCAAAATCGCTTCTTTAGAAATCACTTTCTTATCTTCTATTGTTAAGTTGACTTCTCCTAAATAGTAACCATATTTCCCAGCGGCAGCCATTAACACGCCATTATTGATTTCACCCTCATCAAAATGATGATGTGTATGACTACCTAGTATCACGTCAATCTCTGGTATTTCTTGGCATAGCTTTTCATCAAAGAATATGCCCACATGGCTCATAACAATGAGGACATCATATTGACCTTGTCGTTGTGATATTTCATCTTTCATCGCTTCTAAAGGATCTGTCACGATCCAATCTAACGCGCGATAAAATGGTGTGAACGGTGCTGTTGCTGCTACGAATAAGATACGTACACCTTCAATTTCTTTAATATATGATGTCGCAATATTATGAGGTAAATGTCCTTGTTCATCAATAACATTTGTACAAATAACTTCAAATTTGGCATCATTGTATAAATTGTTTAGCGCCTCATGAGAAATTGTCATACCTTCATTGTTACCAATTGTAGCAATATCACAATGCGCTGCATTGAGAAGTTCTATATTTTTCTTACCTAAAGTGGCTTCTGTGACTGGCGTTGATAAATCAACGTGATCACCGATATCTAGATATAATGAGGGATGTTGAAGTTTAGGTCTATGTTCCGCCAAATAAGATGTGATGCGCGCATATTCGTTTAAATGACTATGAATGTCATTTGAATGATAAATAGTTAACTTCACTTAAATTCCCCCTATATTTATTTAAAGAAAAGATTTAATAATTAAGTATAACCCTATAATCAACATCACTGTACGTAATAATGTTACCACTGTTTCTGATTTTATAGAGTGATTCACTCGCACACCGATTTGGGCGCCTATGTAACTTGAAATAATTAAGACAATAGAATAAGACCATGCGACGTGTCCTTGAATAATATGTCCAACCGAACTCATTACACTTGAGAAGAAAATCATCATCATGCTTGTACCTACTGCAACATGTGGTGGGAACCTAAAGACAATCAGCATTAATGGTGTCATTAATGCGCCACCACCTATACCAAATAAGCCAGTTAGCACGCCAATAAATAATGTCGCAAAAAACGCAAAGTGTGGTGGTACACTATAATGATATGTCTTTCCTTCGGCGTCCACATACGTTTTACGATATTTTTCTTTATCAAAAATTTTAAATGGTTTAATTTTATGACGCACCATAAGTAAAATAGATACACAAATCATGAAAATGCCAAAGTATAAATTAAAAGAGTCTAAGGTTAAATACCTACTGATAAAAGACCCAATTAATGAACCTGGTAGTAAACCAAATAAAAAAATAGAACCGTTTTTAATATCTACTTGCTTCGTTTTCAAATATCCTATAGAAGAAGACAACCCTGTTACGATTAAAATCACCGATGATGTCCCAATCGCGATTTGAGTGGTAATACCGTGTAACAAATGGTGATTAACACCTAAATACACTAAAGTGGGCACAATAATAATGCCACCACCTATACCTACTAGGGAACCTAACACAGCTGATAATAGACCGATTAAAACTAATAAAATGATTGTTAATAACACTATATTTCGCCTCTTAGAATAATTTTAATTGTTGTGGGGCTAAGCCTGTGTATTCTATATTTAGTATATCTTGATACATTTTTGCATTTTGCGCTGCATGGCCACCTGAATTATTATTAAATACTACATAAACTTTTTTAGCTTTCTGTTCTAATATTTTAACTTTATTCGCTAAATCTGTAAGTTCTTCCTTATTATAATCATATAAATAACGCACATCTCGCCATTCTTGATCTGTCATATCTTTTTTCGTCCATCCTTGCTTGTTTCTACCATGATAACGCACAAATGCTTTATCTGTAGTAATACGATTCACAAGTGGCACAGAGCCTTCTTTCACTTGAGGTTCATCTACGACAGCATGAATGATTTGATGTTCCGTTAAAAAGGCTAACGTTTGTTCTTTAAATTGATCATTAAACCAAGATTGATGTCGAAATTCTACACACATGGGGATATCGTTCAGTTGTTGACGCACATACAAAATATAATTAATATTCTGCGATGTACAATCAAACCATGGTGGAAATTGCACTAACACCATTGCTAATTTATGATGCTCGATTAGCGGTTGAAGCATAAGTTTAAATTGCTCAAATAACTCTTGTCGAGAATCAGCAAACTCATGGTAGTCAGCATGGAGTGTGAGTGCTTGATGAATTTTCACGACAAATTCGAAACGATCGGGCGTTTCCCTAATCCATTTCTGTATATTGCGTTCTGGTTGGATGGCATAATAAGAGGCATCGAGTTCAACAAGTGGAAAGTGACCCGCATATGTTTTTAACTTATCTGCTTGTCGTTCCATATCCTCATACAATGAGTAGTGATCTCCCCATCCAGTAAGACCGATATTAATCATTTTTTATCACCAGCTATATGATACCATATTCATTTTTAAGTTATCACTTGTTCAATCCTAACTTTACATTTTCTTATTATTTTGGAAAATGCAGAACCTAACAGTTTGGGCCATTTTTACAAATATAAAACTATCCTACAATCCTAACTAATTCCTCAATCTGCTTAACAAGATTATCCATTAGTTGATCGACATGTTGTGCAGTAGCTAGACGTGGCGATTGGCCACTCCATATATGCGTCCACTCCTTATTACCATTAGAAGCAGCTGTTTTTCTAATCGTATTGGTTAATTGATTTTGCACAGGATACGGTGGGATATCGCCTTCATATTTCATCATAGCTTCAACAAATTCATTATTTATTCCACGTGCTGATTTACCACTAAAAACATTCGTAACTACTGTGTCGGTTTCTTTACTGTTTAAAATTGTCTGTTTTACTACATCATTAGCGCCACTCTCTTCAGCTGTTAAGAAGGCGGTACCCATCTGTACGCCTTGAGCACCAAGAACTAAACTTGCGACGATACCACGACCATCCATAATTCCACCTGCAGCAACAACTGGTATAGAAATACTATCTACCATTTGAGGGACGAGTGACATGGTACCTATAAGAGACTGTTGGTGCTGAAGATTAGGTAAAAATGAACCTCTATGTCCGCCCGCTTCGCTACCTTGAGCAACGACTACGTCCATGCCTGCACGCTCATTCTCAATCGCTTCTTCTACAGTTGTGGCTGTCCCTACTAATATGACATTCGCTTGTTTAAGCTTAGTAATAATATTTCGTTCAGGAATTCCAAAAGTAAAGCAACATACTGGTACTTGATACTTAATGACACAATCAATCGCATTTACAAATTGTTGTTCCTCTGTGATATTAACTGTTGGTTCTTCAAGATCAAACGCTCTACGGTACGGTTTTAACCAAGCATTCATATGTTCAACTTGCTGTGGTGAGTAATCATTATGACCAGGAACAAACAAGTTCACGCCGAATGGTTTAGTCGTTAACGCTTTAACACTCTGAATTTCCTCTTCAAGTTTTTCTTGCGACATATATCCTGCTCCAATCGTCCCTAAAGCGCCTTTGTTGCTTACTGATGCAACCAACTCTGGCGTTGTACTACCTGCCATGCCTGCTTGAATAATTGGATATTGAACCTTTAAAATTTGGGTTAATTGATTGTCATATCGCATTTTAACATCACCTTCTCTATATTTTAGTAGCCATTATTATGTAGAGTTCATATGGATATTTATTGAAATATTCCCTACTCCAAATTTCAATAAACTTTGATACTTTCTTGAAAAAATAAGAGCAAGACTGAATTTACATAAATTCATGTCTTGCTCTTACAAAATCGAGTGATTTATAGATTAAAAGCGAGTTTGCTTTCCAATCAACCTTTATTAAAATGTAATGCTATTAATTTTCTAAGCCTCACTTATTATTATGTGAGTTGCTTTATTTCTTCTTCAGAACGTTCTTTTCCTTCGTCATTATAATAGTAACTACCAGTTACACTAGCATATAGTTTAATGTATACGAGCATGCATGCATGACTAGCGAGAATAAAAACAAATTGACCAAAATAAAGACGGAATTTATTTCCTTCAATATCTGGTACAATGAAGAACTCAATTATTTTCTCTAAATAAATACCATAGCCTAGAAATGCTAAAATTAAAATTGCAATAAATTTATTATCGCCTAAAAACTTAGGTGTATGCATTAATAAAAAATTAATGCATACTCTAATGGCCATCCATACGATTAATACTATTAAATTTAAGTACCAAAAACCTGTTATATCAACATGATTTAATGCTGCTGTAAACGCATAAAGTTGAAACACGCTAAATGGTAAGAAAAAGCAACAAATATAGGCATCCAGTAAAAATACCTTGGAGAATTTCATCATTTGTTTTGGTGTTTCAAAGTTTCGTTTAATAAATAATTGGCAAATCGAAGGTATAAGCGCAATAATCATCACTATGGATGATACTTTTAAATAGAGAGGGGTCTCCTCCCAAGTAAAACCCACTTTATATGTAATACAGCTAAATAATAAAACGCATAAAATGAATATACCTATTACAGGTGTTCCAATCTTTTTAAAATATTCGTAGCTATCTCTATCCAACTTTAACTAACCCCTTTTTTAAAAACGTATAAGTGAAATTAAAAATATAATTTGCCATGCGCCCATCACTAGTGGACGTAATATGTAGCCAGGATATGCTCCTCTTTTCTTCCATAGTAAGAGATCGATAATGAAATACAGTAATGCAAAACCTAATGAAAACATCAAAACTCCTCCACTTACAGCTGCTAAATCTCCGATGAGTTCATTTATATCTGATTGATACATTAATTCTCGATTATGAATGAACCTTGTTTTTAAAGACATGATAATAATAATAACAATAGCGCCTAAAGATGACGACCACGACATCATGCCTGCCGAATAAAAGTCTTTCTCTACTTCTTTAATTTCTTCTTTATTTGATTTGCCTGTATTTGCTTCTTCTTTTTTTAGTTCCTTTATCTTCGTTGCATATGGACGTTTAAATAAATAATGGCATGATTGAAAACATAACCATAAATATGGGAAATAGATAGCTAAAAATACATTTGAATAACTTTCAAAGTCATCTCCAGTAAAATAAACGATTACCCAAAAAATACCTCCATAAAGTATAATAATACCCAAATACCTTATTTGTTTAGAAGCAATAGTTGACCCGATGGTAAAGACAGAGGCATAAAACAAACCAATAGTACCAAAGAAAATTACAACATATGGAACAATAAACAAAATATAAATCCATAAACCATATAAAAAATCCATAATAGTTTTTCTCCTTTAAAATTAAGTTTATACTTCAAAATCTTTTTGCAATAGTCAAAGGGAAATCAAAAATAAAAATTGCCACAGACACATAATTATTGGTCGGAATAAAAGACCTGGAAATTTACCACGTTTATTCCAAAGCACAATATCAATTATGAAATAAATGGGTATTAAAATAGCTGAGACTAAAAAGACAAAGCCTCCAACTCCAACCAAATTGGCAATAGTTTCAGGTAATTCGTGCTTCGCAAACCAGTTATCCTCATGTATAAATTTTAATTTTGCTGAAAAAGCAACAATAATGAAGGCAGCACAAATTGAACCTGCCAATGCATTTATCTTTGCAGAGTGTAGTTCTTCCTTTAATGACTTCATTTCTTGATTGGTTACTTTATGTGACCGAAGACTCTTACCAGTGACAAACTCTAATTTTGTTTTTAAAGGACGTTTCACTAAATAATGACTTGATAAATAACACATATATAAATATGGTAAATATAAAATGATAAAAACCACATTATAACTTTGAGTTTCTTTACCAGAAAAATATATTAACAGTCCAAATAATGCAGCATATATTAAATATATTCCTACATACCAGAATTTCTTTTTTTTCTGAATCTGTTCTAAACTTATCATCGCTACAAAAACTAAGCCAAGCGCACCAAAAAATAACAGAAAATTTTCTATCATTTCGATTAACCAAAACCATTTTGCATAAAATTCAAGCATTTTAGAAGCCTTTCCAAATATATGTTTAGTTAAATTTATTGATATTATCAATATTATATAAAAGTATATCATAATAAAAATAAATTATTAATATGAAAATATGTAATTCAACCTTTTAAAAGATATAAAAAAGCACCAAAGTGTTTATATACGACAAACACTTTGGTGCTCACTATAGTTAAGAAATAGCTAGTCGACTGGCTAAGATTAACCAATAGATCCTTCCATTTCGAATTTGATTAAACGGTTCATTTCTACTGCATATTCCATTGGTAATTCTTTAGTGAATGGTTCGATGAAGCCCATTACAATCATTTCAGTCGCTTCTTCTTCAGAAATACCACGGCTCATTAAGTAGAATAATTGTTCTTCAGATACTTTAGAAACTTTCGCTTCATGTTCTAATGAAATATTGTCATTGAATACTTCATTGTAAGGAATTGTATCTGATGTTGATTCGTTATCTAAGATTAATGTGTCACATTCGATGTTAGAACGTGCGCCTTTCGCTTTACGTCCAAAGTGAACGATACCACGATAGATAACTTTACCACCATTTTTAGAAATAGATTTAGAAACGATAGTTGAAGATGTGTTTGGCGCTTTATGAATCATTTTAGCACCAGCATCTTGAACTTGTCCTTTACCAGCGAATGCGATTGATAACGTACTACCTTTCGCGCCTTCACCTAAAAGTACACAGTTAGGGTATTTCATTGTTAACTTAGAACCTAAGTTACCGTCAACCCATTCCATGTTACCATTTTCATGGACAAAAGTACGTTTCGTAACTAAGTTATAAACGTTGTTTGCCCAGTTTTGAATAGTTGTATAACGTACATGAGCATCTTTATGAACGATGATTTCAACAACTGCTGAGTGTAATGAACTAGTTGTGTAAACTGGTGCAGTACAACCTTCAACGTAGTTTACTGAAGCACCTTCGTCAGCAATGATTAATGTACGTTCGAATTGACCCATGTTTTCTGAGTTAATACGGAAGTATGCTTGTAATGGTGTATCTAATTTAACATTTTTAGGTACATAGATGAATGAACCACCTGACCATACAGCTGAGTTAAGTGCTGCGAATTTGTTATCGGCAGCTGGAATGACAGAAGCGAAGTACTCTTTGAATAACTCTTCGTTTTCACGTAAAGCACTATCAGTATCTTTGAAGATGATACCTTTTTCTTCTAATTCTTTTTCCATGTTGTGATAAACAACTTCTGATTCATATTGCGCAGAAACACCTGCTAAATATTTTTGTTCAGCTTCAGGAATACCTAATTTATCAAATGTACGTTTAATTTCTTCAGGTACTTCGTCCCAAGAACGTTCAGTATGCTCTGAAGGTTTAACGTAATATGTGATGTCATCAAAGTCTAATTCTGATAAATCGCCACCCCATTGAGGCATAGGCATTTTATAGAATAATTTTAAAGCTTTAAGTCTGAAGTCAAGCATCCATTCTGGCTCTTCCTTCATTTTAGAAATTTCTCTAACGATATTTTCTGTTAAACCACGTTCTGATCGGAAAATGGAAACATCCTCATCATGGAAACCATATTTATAATCCCCAACATCAGGTGCTTTTTTAGCCATTTCAATCACTCCTTAAATATATTTAAACGTCGTGCGTGAGATTTTTAATATTCATTATTTCTATTGCTATTGTAACAACATGCAACTTACATAAAAAGTCACAAGTGTAAAAAGTTAAATGAAGTTATGATTAAAATACTACTATCTTTTTAGTTGAATAAGGCCATTATTCAACTAAAAGATTTCGTTAGAACTGTTTATTCTTCAGTAGTACCTTCAGCTTTACCTTCTTTTTCAACTGTACCTTTTTCGAGTGCTTTCCAAGCTAAAGTAGCACATTTAATTCGAGCAGGGAATTGTGAAACACCTGATAATGCTTCAATATCTCCCATATCTTCAGTAATTTCGTAGTCTTCACCAAGCATCATTTTCGTGAATTCTTGGCTCATTTGCATCGCTTCGCCTAACGAATGACCTTTTACGGCTTCGGTCATCATTGATGCACTTGACATTGAAATAGAACAACCTTCACCTTCGAATTTAGCATCATTGATAATACCGTCTTCGATATCAAATGTTAATCTGATGCGATCACCACAAGTAGGATTGTTCATATCTACTGTCATTGATCCATTGTCTAAAACGCCTTTGTTTCTAGGGTTTTTATAATGATCCATAATTACAGATCTATAAAGTTGATCTAAATTATTAAAATTCATAAGAGAAAAACTCCTTCGTTTGTTTCAATGCTTCTACTAATTGGTCTACATCTTCTTTTGTATTATAAATGTAGAAACTAGCACGAGCAGTTGATGAAACGTTTAGCCATTTCATTAATGGTTGCGCGCAGTGATGTCCTGCTCTTACTGCAACACCTTCTGTATCAACAGCAGTTGCGACATCATGTGGATGAATGTCAGCTAAATTAAATGTAATCACACCAGCACGTCGTTCTTTTGGTGGACCATAAATTTCTAAATCTTCAATGGCTGACATTTGATCGTATGCATATTCTGTAAGTTCTTTTTCATGTTTGTGAATTGCTTCAAAGCCTAAATTTTCAATGTAGCGAATAGCTTCAGCTAAACCAATGGCTTGAGCGATTAATGGCGTACCTGCTTCAAACTTCGTAGGTAAATCTGCCCAAGTAGCATCATATTTACTTACGAAATCAATCATGTCACCGCCAAATTCAACAGGCTCCATATTTTTAAGTAAATCGCGTTTACCGTATAATACGCCGACACCTGTTGGACCTAACATTTTATGACCACTGAAACTAAAGAAATCAGCATCTAAGTCTTGGACATCGATATCCATATGAGGTGCAGACTGCGCACCATCTACACTAATAATTGCGCCATGTTCATGAGCAATTTTAGCGATTTCTTTAACATCATTAATGGTACCAAGAACATTTGATACATGAGCGATAGCAACAATTTTAGTTTTATCATTAATTGTTGCTTTCACATCATCAATTCTTAATTCACCCTCGTCTGTCATAGGAATGAACTTTAATGATGCGTTTTTACGTTTGGCTAATTGTTGCCAAGGAACGATGTTCGCATGATGTTCCATTTCAGTAACAACAATTTCATCGCCTTCTTCAATATTTGCATCACCATAGCTGCGTGCCACAATATTAATAGAAGCTGTTGTTCCTCTAGTAAAGATGACTTCTTCAAAATATTTCGCGTTAATGAAACGTCGCACCGTTTCACGTGCACTTTCGTAACCATCTGTTGCAAGTGAACCAAGCGTGTGTACGCCTCGATGAACGTTAGAATTATAACGTTTGTAGTAATCATCTAACACATTTAACACTTGGACTGGTTTTTGACTTGTCGCTGTTGAATCAAGGTAGGCTAATCTTTTTCCATTAACTTTTTGATTTAAAATAGGAAAGTCTTTAATAATTTCCTCAATATTTAATGAAGTTTCGGCCACTTTATTCACGACCTTTCTGTTATTAAAAATCTCTTCTTCGATTATTTGTTTACTTTTAATTCGATAACTTCTCTTAATTGACGTTTAACGTCTTCGATTGGTAATTCACGTACGACTGGATCTAAGAAACCATGAATTACTAAACGTTCAGCTTCTCTTTGAGAAATACCACGACTCATTAAGTAATAAAGTTGTTCTGGATCTACACGTCCAACTGATGCTGCGTGTCCAGCTTCTACGTCATCTTCATCAATTAACAAGATTGGGTTAGCATCGCCACGTGCATTTTCAGAAAGCATTAGAACACGTGATTCTTGGTTGGCGATAGATTTCGTACCGCCATGTTTAATGTAACCAATACCATTAAAGATAGATGATGCGTTCTCAAGCATAACGCCATGTTTCAAGATGTAACCATTTGTTTCTTTACCGTATTGAACAATTTTAGATGTAAGGTTAATCTTTTGATCTCCTGTACCAACTACTACTGATTTAAGTTCACTTGTAGAACGATCGCCTACTAAGTTTGTAGTATTATCAATAATTTGACTACCATCATTCATTAAGCCTAATGCCCAATTAATAGAAGCATCTGCTGCAGTTGTACCACGACGAATGATGTGGCCAGTAAATCCATTATCAAGATAATCTACTGAACCATAAGTAATGTTTGAATTAGCACCTGCGATAACTTCAGAAATAATATTCAATTGGTTACCTTCGCCACTTGCAGTTGAAAGATAGTTCTCAACGTAAGTTACTTCAGCACTTTCTTCAGTTGCAATAATTACATGGTTATAGAAGCTAGCATTCTCGTCGTCATGTAATACAACGTATTGAATAGGGTCTTCAACTACCACGTTTTTAGGAACGTATACAAATACGCCACCGTTCATTAACGCAGTGTGTAATGCTGTTAAGCGATGTTCATCAACGCTTACTGCTTCAGTCATTAAATATTTTTGAACTAAATCACTGTGATTTACTAATGCTTCAGATAAACCTTCAATGATCACACCGTTGTTTTGCGCTTGTTCAGATACGTGTGTATAAGCTAACGCATTATTGTGTTGAATAATTAAGTTTTTAGAGTTTTCAACGTCGATAATGTTTTTTAATACTTCAGGAAGTTCTGATAAATCGTTGAACGCTTTTCCTTCAACATTATGTTCTTTAAACGTGTCGAAATCCCATTTTCTTAATTTAGTTTTATCTGGTTTAGGCATTTCTAAAGTTTCTGTTAATTTCAACGCTTTTTGACGTAATTCAGTCATCCAAGAAGGTTCATTGTGCGCTTTAGAATAATCAACAAGTTGTTCTTCAGAAATGTTCAAAGTTTCAGTTGTCATAACTCTTTTTCCTCCTACTTGATGAAAAGTTTTAACGACTGTAGAACGACTTTCCCTATTTTTCACTTTCGCAAGGTACGTCTTCCCAGTCTTACATATTTAATAGCTTTGATTAAGCTAGTGACATTGACTAAGCTCTGTCATGTTTCATCATTTAAATGAACATTTATAGACTATTCTTGAGCACCAAATTCTTCTTTAACCCATTCGTAACCTTCTTCTTCAAGACGTTTAGCTAATTCTGGGCCACCTGATTTAACTACTTTACCGCCGTACATAACGTGTACTTGGTCTGGAGTAATGTAGTTTAATAAACGTTGATAGTGCGTAATCATTAATGCGCCAAAGTTTTCGCCACGCATTTCATTGATACCTTTAGATACAACTTTTAACGCATCGATATCTAAACCTGAGTCAATTTCGTCAAGAATTGCAAATTTAGGTTCTAACATCATTAATTGTAAAATTTCGTTACGTTTCTTCTCACCGCCTGAGAAACCTTCATTTAAGTAACGTTGTGCCATATCTTTATCGATATCTAAGAAGTCCATTTCTTTGTCTAATTTTTTAATGAATTGCATTAAGTTAATTTCTTGTCCTTCTTCACGTTTAGCATTGATTGCAGAACGCATGAAGTCAGCATTTGTTACACCAGTGATTTCTGATGGATATTGCATAGCTAAGAAAAGACCTGCTTTAGCTCTTTCATCAACTTCTAATTCTAAAATATTAACGCCATCTAATAACACTTCACCTTGTGTTACTTCATATGATGGATGGCCCATGATTGCAGATGATAAAGTAGATTTACCCGTACCATTTGGTCCCATGATTGCATGTACTTCACCTGTATTAACCGTTAAATTAACACCTTTTAAGATTTCTTTATCTTCAATAGACACATGTAGGTCTTTGATTTCTAATGTTGATGACATTTATATTCCCTCCGTAAATATAAAGTTTTCTTAACTAGTTTATAATAATTTTAATTTGTAGTCAAAAAGACTTTGTGTACTTTAATACACCTTATTATAACGCAAATATCCCCTAATATAAACTTATTAAAACACTAAATTAGAGTTATTATTTAACTAAAATTATTTTTATCTAGCTTAATTTTGCACAATGAAACTGATAATCATAGGCTTGTTGTTCTCAATAACATAGAATACTAATTTTTTAAAAGTTCGTACATTTCATATACAAAACATTTCCTTAATCAATTAGAATCTGTTATGATGCAGTTTAAGTTTTATTTTGAAAGGAGACATTCATGCAAAGTTTTAGGTGGATTAATATTGCAAAAGGATTTGGAATGGGGACCACTGATTTAATTCCTGGTATTAGTGGAGGTACGATTGCATTATTATTAGGTATATATGATGATTTTATTTCATCAATAAGTGGTTTATTCTCTAAGCGATTTTGGCCTAGTTTTAAATTTTTACTTCCTATACTAATAGGTATGGGGGTAGCCATTGGAATTTTAAGTAATTTGATTAATTATTTACTCGAACATCATCAAGTGGTTACTATGTTTTTCTTTACTGGACTAATCATTGGGATTATTCCTTATTTATTAAGAACATCAAACTTCAAAGAAACATTCCACGCCAAGCATTATGGCATGTTGGCAATAGGTATTATCATTCTAATTATAATTACTTTAATGAATTCAGGAGAACAAAGAGCAGACACATCACTTCATTTATCTTTTAGTCTTATTATTAAATATTTTTTAGCTGGTGTATGTGCTTCTAGCGCAATGTTGTTACCTGGCATTTCAGGATCGTTTATGTTGTTAGTATTTGGTACTTACGGAACAATCATGTTAGCCATTGCCGATTTAGTTAAATTGAATTTTGATGGATTACCGATCCTATTAATAGTAGGACTTGGAGTTATTGTAGGCTTCTTACTCTCAAGCCGCATTATTAGATACTTTTTACATCATCATTTTGTGATGACTTTCGCTTTAATTACAGGTTTAGTTATCGGATCAATTTATGCAGTGTTCCCAGGCTTACCTAGTAATAGTATAGAGTGGATTATGTCAATTATCACTTTAATCTTAGGCTTTATTGCTAGTTATTGGATAGGTCAAATCACAGCCGAAAATGAATAAAATGAAATCGAGCAGCTGAGTTAATTACTCTTCTGCCCGATTTTTTTGTGTATAAAACTATATATATTCATGTGAATAAATTTGTAAATTAAAAAATCCCATTAATAAATTAATGGGATAAACACGACATATTGTCTTGTTTTAGTAGATTCTGTAATTTTAGGTATAAGTACAAGTTAGCTAAACTTGTTCTACAAGTATATTATATTTCTTATAGATATATGAAGTCAACTATTAATTATATTTTATGAGTAATTTGCCCAAATTAATTTTTCTGATATTATGCCTTATTAACTAAAGTCATATTTTTACCATTTTTATTGACTCCCTTTCCAACCTATTTATATTTAAAATAATAAAGTTCGAAAACTTGTTATACTTGTAATTTCACTTTCTTCTAAATTTGCAGAGTACTAAGACGGAGAGAAAAGAAAATCGAAAACGTAAGCTGTTTCACTTATACCTAAAATTACAGAGTACTAAAACACTGTTAATATCCCTCTCAATTTTAACGACGTTTCACTTATACCTAAAATTACAGAGTACTAAAACTGACGAGTTAATGAGCCTAACGCCTAATGAGTTTCACTTATACCTAAAATTACAGAGTACTAAAACACGCCAACATGTCTGCCAATTCATCTAACTGTTTCACTTATACCTAAAATTACAGAGTACTAAAACAAAGCAGTATAAAATTTATTACTTCATTAAGTTTCACTTATACCTAAAATTACAGAGTACTAAAACGTAAATAAGGGGCCGAATTGATTGAACATAGTTTCACTTATACCTAAAATTACAGAGTACTAAAACTGTGCTCTGGTATCCATTCTGACGTGCCACGTTTCACTTATACCTAAAATTACAGAGTACTAAAACAAATTCATTAGGAATACACCTAATTGCACAGTTTCACTTATACCTAAAATTACAGAGTACTAAAACGCAACCGTGCATCAAACCAGCGCATGACTTGTTTCACTTATACCTAAAATTACAGAGTACTAAAACACTATCAAATTAAGACACATGAATTTGTACGTTTCACTTATACCTAAAATTACAGAGTACTAAAACCAACTAATACACTTGATAATATTTTGTTTAGTTTCACTTATACCTAAAATTACAGAGTACTAAAACTGTTTACGGCGAAGAATACGAATGGTCGTTGTTTCACTTATACCTAAAATTACAGAGTACTAAAACAATCGATTGGCGTAACTGTGCAACTTTATCGTTTCACTTATACCTAAAATTACAGAGTACTAAAACTGAGTTTGTTAAAGAAGTTAAACGAAAAACGTTTCACTTATACCTAAAATTACAGAGTACTAAAACCTGCAACTATTCATATTTGGTGCGTAGACGGTTTCACTTATACCTAAAATTACAGAGTACTAAAACACAGATCAAGCACAAAAATATAATATTAATGTTTCACTTATACCTAAAATTACAGAGTACTAAAACCTCTAGCTCTGAGAGAATTTAGTACACCTAAGGAGTCGCTAGCTAAGCTAATCCTCTACTTAAATAATAATAAAAAATTGTAAATATAGCAAAGTAATTAATATATCGATACTTGATCAATATATTTTTTAATGCTTTTTGACAATAGTTCATCTTTAAGGTTCAATTTAAACTTGTGATTACAATGTTGCAAGTATGATATTCCTACATATAAATCAATAGAATTAAATAACATAATTTGCGCTATTTGATAATTAGATATTGTTGGAACAATTTCAATTTTATCATGATAAGTTAAAATAAAACGATTTAAACTTTCCTCTATTTCTTTCTTTTGGTAATTAAGTGGAGCATGCCAAACTAGTTTATCGATAAATTCACTAGTTAACTTTTGTTCTGCATTTCTTATATAATTATTAAAACTCCATTCGCCCGACATAAAATGAAGAGATCCAGTTAAAACAATAATTTTAATTTTTAATGACTCTAATAAAGATTTTAGCTTTATTTGTTCATTGGGACTCAAATTTGCTTCTGGATATAAATAAATTAATAATAGTTTATTATTGAATTGGATGTTCAATTCATCCACTATTAATGGTAAGATATTTTCAATTCGAGTAATTAGTTTTGAATAATCTTTTTTTAATTCAAATTCAAAATCTAATAATTTAATAAACTGTTTTATGTCGAAAGATTTTGTTTTCAATGGTAAATTATTGTGATTTATAAGTTCTAATAAATCAGTCAACAGAATATTCATAGAATTCATATATCCCGAACTTTCAATATTATTCGAGTAATCTCTTTGAATTTTCTTATTTAAGATTGAGGAGGAACTTAAAGCATGTTCTTCCTCAATTTTATTATTATCAATTATGATACTTTCATATTCTAAATTTGACATTGACTCCTGATTTAAAAAATCAATAATTGAGACCTCATTTTTATTTGAATTTCTTTTTTTAAAATATTGATTGATAATATCAAGTAAATCTTCTTCTATTGTTTCATGTTCATTATAAATAGCAGTATAATTCCCAATATTTAAATTAATTTTAGGCACTAATTCAGATTTCACTTGCCAAATTATATGTTCCATAGGTCACCTTTTCAAATTAAAAAATAATCGTGCGATTATCGCCTAACATTTCAATATTTTGGTTTTCTTCACCCAATAATATTTGCATTTGCTGATATTGTTTTTCGGTTATCATTAATGCTCTAACATGGCCTTCGGTTGGTAAAAATGTATTCACTCTTTTAATAGTTTGATTTGCAGCATCTTTATTAATAACACTTTTAATATAAATTGAGTATTGCATCATTAAAAAACCATCTTCAATTAACCTTTTTCTAAATTTACTATAAATCCTTCTTTGCTTTTTTGTCTCTACAGGTAAATCAAACATTAGTAATACTCTCATAAATCTATAGCTCATAGAAATGATATTTATTCAGATTAGGAAATTTTAATGATTGAATATCACCATCTTTAAAGTACTCAATTATTGATTGCACCATAATATCTATTGCTCTTATAACCGTTTGCATTTTACCATCAATTTCAACTCTAGCATGTAATAAGTTAATTATTTTTAACCTATATTCTTTCGTTAAATAATCTTCGGGTGGGTATTTTAACAAAAATAGATCAACTAATGCTCTAAATGGTTCTATTAAATCGGAGGCTAAGTTAAAATGGTTTCTTCCTCCAATATGATGGATACCAATAGCTGGTATTAACCCTTTAGCTACAATTGTTCTAGCAATTGCAGAATTTAGAATTGTATAGCCATAATTTAATACAGCATTTTCTATTAACTCTTCATTATCTCTAGTAAAATTCTTAAAAAAACTGTTGAAATAATACTTAGCTGCTTGACCTTCTATATTATTTTTATCAAAAAGAGCTACTGAATTTTTTAAATCTTTCATTTTTTGTATTCTAATGCTTTCAACATTCATATATCTCATACATTCAATTTGATTTTGAATTTTATTTTTGACAATTATACGCCATAATTCACTTTTACGCCCTTCGTCCCACTTCAACTGTTCTTTCATTTGGATATATTGATTAAAATGTCCAGAAATAGGTTGTAAAGTACATTCTGGTAGATGTTTTTGATTACAAAAAATAACTAAAATATTATAATTCGAAAGTTCGACTAAGAGTCTAGAAGTCATAGTAACAGTTAAATCTTCAATTACTAAAGCAAAAATATCAGGTAAGGGGATTTTAGTTTCTAAATCCCCTTTTCTTATTTTTAAGCTATTTAAGTTTAATGACATATGATTGACATCTGTAACATAAACAATTCTCCAACTCATTTTAATTACCTCGTTTAAAAAGTAATTGGGGCTTTTGAACATTTTTTTGATAATATATATTTCCTAATACATCGGTATTCAATTTTTTTAGAGATTGAACTTTCTTGCCAATTGTTTTTTTAATTCTTGCTTCACCTTTAACATTATTTAATTCACAATATTCTTTATATCTAATATCCGGCATATCGAGCTCTATTCTGTTTAAAGAATCATTATTTACGCCGATAACTTTATAAACTTCACCATCTAGGTCTATTAAATCATTGTAATAAAAGCTTCCTATAAACTTGGAGCCTTTCTCAATTCCTTTGCTTGTTTTTAACTTTTCATATGTTTCAATTGGAACGTAATAGTAACTATCTTTCTTAAGAATATCTAAGTAAGAAATAGTTATAAATTTATATCCTTTATCAGTTAAGTAAACATCGAAACGAAGAGATTTAATTGATAATCGTACTAATTGTTTATTTGAATTTTTATACTTATGAGTGACATCCAAATGACTACCTACTTTATTGCCTAACATCTTAATCGTTTTAACTATAGGTCCATTATTTTTCTTACTATACTTAGTTAAATATTCTCCCGTCTCCTCGTGATATTTGGCCAGTGGATTTTTTTCATTGAAATATTGCTTCATAATTGTTTCTAACTTTTCAAATGTTTTAGGGTCATGTTGATACATTAAAAATTTTTCAGGATTTTTATTAAAATGTTTCTTTAAATCAGTATTATCTTTACTATATATATTCTTAATTGTTTGAACTATATAAGAATCGTCTCCTAATTGTCTCGTTGAATATAGAGTATCATTTATTAGTTGTCTATTAGGCTTTTTATCCACCCTATGAGAGAATTTAAAATCTCTAAATTCTTTTATATCAGCTACTTGTTGAGGAATATTAAATAATTCTTTATATTCATCTTCATTTTTTATTCCTGTAGAATTTTCCACTTTATTTGATTCATTATTTTCTGCAGGTTTTTCTAGGACTTTATTTGCTTCTTTTAACTTTTTATTTTCTTTAAATAAAAAGTCGGCGTTGGCAATAATTAAAGCGTCTTCTGCATGATGTTTATAACCATGATTTCTTTCTTTTTTAAATTTCCATACTTTTCTTAAATAATCAGTAAAGCTGCCGTTGATAGTTTTAATTTTTACATTCATATCGTTAGCGCTAAAATAAGCTTTTAAATAATTTGATAATTCTCTTGTAGCATAACGAGTATCCACTAAGTTTCGATTAATAAATTCTTTTTTGACCTCAAATTTATTGATATCACGTTCTTCTAATAAATATTCTTTCTTTTTCTTGGAAATTCTATCTTTTGATTTACTTAAATTTAATATATGTTGCTTAAATTGATTATACGAGATTTGGGCTTCTCCTGAATTAAGATATTGATATGGAGTTCGGTTACCTTTTTTACTATTTTCTATTTGTTTAACTAAAACCTTGTTTTGATATGAATTATCAAATGATACTGATCGCGGAATAATATGATCGACTTCATAATAATTTGGGTTATTAAGTAAGTCTTCTAAAGGTATACTTTCTAATGAAT
This sequence comes from Staphylococcus sp. NRL 16/872, assembly GCF_022815905.2. NCBI lineage: Bacteria > Bacillati > Bacillota > Bacilli > Caryophanales > Staphylococcaceae > Staphylococcus > Staphylococcus sp. NRL 16/872. The sequence continues at coordinate 1,981,619 of NZ_CP119327.1, forward strand.
ATAAACATTTTCCTTCTTGCTCGTCATGAAGTCTAATTTTTTCAACTAATCGTTTAGCATTTTGATTTCCATATTCCCCGATAATTTCATTGATGCGTTGTCTTGTTTTTTCATTTTTCTTTTGAAGTTCATTGATAAATTTTTGTTTATCTTTAGAGTTATTTTCTCTTGCCAATTCAATAATAATATCGTTAGGTATACCATATTTTTCAATAACTTTATTAATCACATTAATAGCTTGGCCAAATGTTCTCTTAACTACTGGTGATAATATAAATTCATCTATCATATCTTTAGGAATTTTATTAGATTTTTTCAAATCAATTTTTTTAGGCTTAATATTTAAATAAGAGAATATTTCCATTTGGTTTCTTGAAGAATGCCATAATTCTTCTAATACTAAATTTATGCATTTTAATGACAATCTATGTGTACCGTTATATCCTGTTAAATTAGAAATACTTTCTTTATCTATATCATTTATAGTTTCATCTAACTTACTTAATTCTTTTTTAATACTTTCTTTGTCTTGATAAACTGTTAAAATTTCTGCTATTTGATCTAAAAGAGATATATTTTCTAAAATACTTTGATCTTTTAGAACTTTTTTCAAATCATGATATAATTTAAATTCTGTGAAATTTTCTTTGCCAGATTTAGTAATTCGGTATCCTTTAATATCTTCAGGAGTGACTTCAATTTCGTTAGCTATTTGTTTTAATGTAGGTTTTTTCTTTTGTTTAAATACATTTTCGATAATATGATATTTTTCGTGATATTCAAGCTTAGTTGATCCATCTCTTTGTATCACTAAATTATTTAAATCGTTTAACGCATTAAATAAGTCAGCCGAATATGCGTATTTTACACTTCTTAATTCTTCTGGGAAGTAAGTACAACGGCCCATTAACATTTCATACCATTTTTTCAAGTCCCCATCCCAGCCAAAAGGGCTTCCTTCTCCAGGACCTTCGAAATATTCTCTTCTTGTTTCAACTATTTCTATATATTTATTAATAAAATAATCATCTAAATTATGGATGTCTTTTTGTACTTCTAAAATTCGTTTTGCTTCTTTAATAATATCTGAAGTTTTAAACCTGTTCTCTTCTCCACGAACTTTTCCTTCATTAAATCTTTCTAATAATAACTCACATACAAATTTATCTTTTAATAAATTATTATTTTTAGACAATTGTTCTTTTGTAGAAAGTTGGTTACCTTCTTCACCGTCTTGCTCTACTACATCAATATTATGTATTCCTCTTCTTTTAGCTAAATGTAATAATGCAATAACTAATTCTTCACGTGTTAATTCTTCTCTTAATCCTTTTACACGGATTTCATATGGATTAGCAGATTTGGGCAGATCATTTAATTCAACTAACTTATACTCATTCAAAAGTTGCTTAACACGATCTAATCTATGAATTCGTCTTCTTTTTAACCTACGTGCCCCTCTTTTATTTCTTCTACCTTCATTATTCTCTACATTAGCTTCTGGAAACAATCTAACTCCGGCATCAATAATAGTTTTATCTTCATAATTTATAATCCCATAACCTACAGAGGTAATTCCTATATCTAATCCTAAAATATAATTTGTTGTCATTATAAATCACCCACCCTTTATTTATAATTTGATTATAATTTAAAAATAATAAGCATGGTAATATTTTTTTGATTAAATTTTCAAATATGCTTTTTGTTTATATTAATTTAAAATAAAAAAGACATAAAAAAACTAGGTGCTATGCACCTAGTTTAATAATAATTAAAAAACTTATTTATTGTCGTCGCCTTTAACTTTGTCGATTAAATCATTAGCTTTATCTTTAGCGTTATCAACAACTTCTTTTGCTTTGCCAGATGCTTTGTCGCCTTGGCCATCTTTTTCTAAATCTTTATTGTCAGTTGCATTACCAACTGTTTCTTTAATATTACCTTTTGCTTGTTCAAATTTATCTTCAGCCATTTATAATTCCTCCTTGAAAATAATTAGATGTTTTAATTTAATTAATGTTTACCCGATTTTATCTACAATAAACACACCCAATTTTTCCGAAAATATTCGATAATAATAATGTGTTGTATATAATAGTTAATAACATTACTTTTTAGAAAGGAATGAATGAAATGAAATTTATACATTTTAGTGCAATGACAGAAAGCGGTTTGAATAAAAAAGTAAATCGCTTTTTAGAAGAAAATCCGAATATTGAAATTCTTAAATTTGATTATAGTTTAGGTTCAGGATCCTTTGGTGTAGGAATGCTTTATAGAAATGTTTCTACTTTCTAACCTAATGGTTTTAATTAATTTAATATTTATATAACAAAAGCCCTGAACCATAGCGGTTACAGGGCTTTCACTTATTTCAAAAAATTATTTAGCAGGTACTACGGCACCTTTATACTTATCATTAATGAAATCACGAATATCTTTAGATTGTAATACTTCAATTAAAGCTTTAATTTTCTTATCATCTTTATGACCTTTTTGAACAGCAATTAAGTTTGCATAAGGATTGTCGTTTGCTTTTTCAACTACGATTGAGTCTTTTTGAGGATTTAATTTTTGATCAATCGCATAGTTAGAGTTGATGATAGCAGCATCTACATCTTGATTTTGGTAGATTTTTGGTAAATATTCAGCTGATTGTTTGTTGTTGAATTTAATGTCTTTTTTATTTTCAGTGATATCTTCGAATTTAGCGTCTTCGATTTTAACGCCTTTTTTGATTTTAATTAAACCTTCATCAACGAAGAATTTTAAGAAACGACCTTGTTCTGCTGGGTTGTTAGAAACGTATACTGTAGCACCTTTTGGAAGGTCTTTTAAGCTTTTATATTTTTTAGAATATACAGCCATTGGTTCTAAGTGAACTTTACCAGCATCTTCAATTTTGTAGCCTTTTTCTTTGCTTTCAGTTTTTAAGTAAGGTACGTGTTGGAAGTAGTTAGCGTCTAATTCGCCTTTATCTAACAATTTGTTTGGTGTAGTGTAATCATTAATTGTTTTGATTTCTAAGTCATAGCCTTTCTTTTTAAGTAAAGGTTTTGCTTTTTCCAAGATTTCAGCGTGAGGAGCTGGTGAAGCACCAACTACGATTTTTTTGTCTTTGTCCCCTCCGCCGTTACCACAAGCGGCTAATACAACAGTGAGTGTAAGTACTAAAAGTAAACTTAAAAGTTTTTTCATTAAATCAAACCTCTTTTCCCTTATCGTTTATCAATTTTATTTGCAATCCAATCCCCAATGAATTGAATTATAAATACAATAATTAAAATGAATACTGTTGAAACTAAGATGACATCATTTTGACTACGTGTGAAACCAGTTAAGTAAGCCAAGTTACCTAAACCACCTGCACCGATAACCCCGGCAATGGCAGTTGAACCAACTAAAGCAATTGCTGTAACGGTAATACCTGATACAAGTGCTGGCATTGCTTCTGGAAGTAATACTTTCCAAATAATTGTCCATGTACTTGCTCCCATTGATTGAGCCGCTTCAATGACACCTTTATCAATTTCCTTAAACGCAATTTCTACCAATCTTGCATAGAACGGTGCTGCACCAATAATTAAAGCTGGTAACGCACCCGTCGGACCACTTATTGTTCCTAAAAGGACACTTGTAAATGGAATTAATAACAAGATTAAAATGATAAATGGAATTGCTCGGAATAAGTTAACAACAAATGAAACTATACTATAAAAAATTCTTGCCCCAGCAGAATGACTTCTCGCTGATAGGAAGAGTAATACACCTAAGATTAAGCCAAGAATAAAAGCGAAAATTGTCGAAACGATAGTCATGTATAACGTTTCATAAATCGCTTGCCATACATCTGGCCACTGGACATTAGGCATTGTAATCATTTCATGAAGAATATCACCATATGATTTATTCATGCTTAATCACCTCCACATTGACATGTCGCTTATGCAAATCATTTTTAAATTCTTCAAAAGCCAAATGTGAAATATGTGGAATATGGATAACTAAAAATCCAATCGAACCATCACGCGTATTTTTAATATTTGCTTCAAGAATATTTATATCAATATCCATGTTTTTAGTTATGTAAGACACGATAGGTTCAGTAGCATTGTTACCATTAAAGTTAAGTCTCACAATGTAAGCATCGGAATCTAAAGGTTCTAGATGCTTAATTGATGCTTCAAAATCATCATCCAAATCATCTTTAACGAAGCGTTTTGTCACTTCGTGTTGAGGATTTTCAAAGACTTCACTAACTCTACCTTGTTCAATGACACGGCCATTCTCCATAACAGCTACCTCATCACAAATTCGTCTGATTACTTGCATTTCATGCGTGATGATAACAATTGTAAGATTTTGTCTTTTTTTGATTTTTAATAGTAAATCTAAAATTTCGTCGGTAGTTTGTGGGTCAAGCGCGCTTGTGGCTTCATCACATAACAACACGTCTGGATCATTGGCTAAGGCACGTGCGATACCTACCCTTTGCTTTTGACCTCCTGATAATTCTGAAGGGTAAGCATTTTCTCTACCTTTTAAACCCACAAGCTCAATAAGTGCTAATGCTTTTTCTCGAGTTTTCACTTTTGAATGACCAGCAATTTCAAGTGGAAACATAATATTTTTTAAAACAGTTCGTGACCACAATAGATTAAAATGTTGGAAAACCATACTCACTTTTTGACGTTTTCTTCTTAACTCTGCTTTTGAAAGTTTGTTAATATTGTCACCATCTATAATTATGTCACCTGATGTAGGTGCTTCTAGATTATTAAACATTCTAATTAACGTACTTTTACCAGCACCAGAGAATCCGATAACTCCAAAAATTGAGCCTGATTCTATTTTTAAGTCAACGTGATCCACTGCTAGAACATCTTTATTCTTTGTGTGATAGCGTTTTACTACTTGATTTAATTCAATCACGTTAAGTGCCTCCTTAAAACTTTATGTAATTAAAAAATGCTTTCTCACTTTATAAAAGTTGAGAAAGCATTTATATATCTTTCTCTCATCTTCTAAAGTGTTAAACTTTATGTGAATTGGCACCATTTCTATTATTTAGACGGTTGCCGGGCTTCATAGGGCACATCCCTCCACCTCTCTTGATAAGAGTTTTCGCACTATTTAATTAATTTATATCCTACCATCGTACTATATATTCGTCAATAATTATTTTAACTTTTCTAACAAATTAGGAACGGATTGAAATGCATAAATTCTATCCATTTCCTTATCCTTATTCATAATCATTAACACAGGCACAGACATAATTTTATTTTCTTCGCTAAATTCTGGATGATAATTTAAATCAATTTTTTTAATTGGCAACTTTAAGATTTCGTTTGCGATGTCTAACATTCGCTCAGAAACTTTACATGTGCCACACATGGGTGTATACCCAAATATAAGATGTTTATCCTCTTTGAAGTTTTCACTAATATCTTCTACTTTTATTGTACTACTCATTCATTAATACTAACCTTTCAGTCGTTAAATTAGGTATGAGACGTTTTTCTTTTCGAACAGTAAAACCGTATCTGCTCAAAACATTAGCTAGATAGTTTTTAGGACATCGTGCGACTTCACAATATGTTTTATCAACATAGATATGTTCACTTTCGCTTAAATATCGTTTAAACCACTTTCTAATCTTCTCACCCTCGTCATCTGAATCTGCAAGTACATACACTTGCTTATCATATAATGATTCAATCATATCATCTATTTTGTCGATACTCATTGTACCATGTGTACAGATAATATTGACAGGCTCAGCGATGACTTGTTGTACTCTCTTCTTATCAGATTTACCTTCAACAATAATAACTTTATTTAAAATTGCCATGCTCATCCACCTTCTAAGTCGATAATAAACAATCACTAACTTCTTCACAGAATTATATAAAATTAAACGTATTTTACTAAGACTTAACATTTAGTATCATTCAATTTTGAAAAACTCACTAATTATCATTATTTATTTTTAAGGTGTATATACTTACATCAACATCAATTTATGTATTTCAAAAGTTGGTTGTAGTACTAATATTCGAGTAGATTGTTTTTAAAAAATAAAAAAACTCCAAGATATGAAATCAAGGAGTTCCCTGTTAATTATTCGCCAATCATTTCAGAATATTGATCAGCACTTAATAATTCGTCTAATTGACTTTCATCGCTAAGTTCAACTTTAACCATCCATGCTTTTTCGTATGGTGATTCGTTTACGAACTCAGGGCTATCTTCTAATTCTTCGTTAGTTTCAACAATTTTACCAGATACTGGTGCGTATAATTCAGAAACAGTTTTAACTGATTCTACACTACCAAAAGTATCCCCTTCATTGATTTCATCGTCAACGTCTGGTAATTCAACAAATACGATATCACCTAATTCGCCTTGTGCGTATTCAGTAATACCAATTGTTACTGTGTTGCCTTCAACTTTAACCCATTCATGTTCTTTAGAATATTTTAATTCGCTCGGTACTGCCACGAGAATCCCCTCCTAAAATTAATTACAATTTAATGATGCCATACCGTTAAGTTTCATTCAACTATTAATATTAAAAGTTGATAAAATTTATTGAATTAATATTTGTAAAATTAAACTATTTTAACTAAAAAGAAAAATGAACTTTTCATAAAAGACTGAAAGAAACCCCTTTCAAATCGAGAAAACGAAATACGTAACGACGGGAGTTCACCTTGATTAACAGTCTGATTTATAGCCAAGTTTCTTTATATTGATCTTCTTTAAAACCTAAAGTTATTTTGTCACCTGAAATCGCTAATGGACGTTTAACTAACATTCCATCTGAAGCCAATAGCTCTAATTTTTCGTCATCAGATAAATCTTGTAATTTATCTTTCAGCCCTAATTCTCTGTATTTAGCTCCATGCGTATTGAATAATTTATTAATTTCTACACCTGTTTTATCGATAATATCTTCAAATTCTTTTTTTGTTGGTGTATGTTGCACAATATCAATCGGCTCGTAACTTACGCCTTGTGTCTCTAAAAATTTAGCTGCTTTTTTACAAGTCGTACAATTTGAATATTGATAAAATTTAATCATTCAGATGTAACCTCCTATTTTGATTTAACCTAAATATATCAGAAAATTCATGTAAACGCTCTATATTTTTTAAGCTTTATTTTTCGATAAAAATAAATATTTCGTTATAATGTAGTTAGCATTTAACTAAAAGGAGCGTAAACAAATGAAAAGCATTAAAACAACAGACGAATTTAAATCTACAATTCAAAGTGAACAACCCGTTATTGTGAAGTTCGAGGCAGGTTGGTGCCCTGATTGTAAAGCAATGGACATGTGGATTGATCCAATCGTTGAAAAATATAATCAATATAAATGGTATACAGTAAACCGTGATGAATTAGAAGATGTTGCTGCCGATAATGAAGTGATGGGCATTCCAAGTTTATTAGTTTTTGAAAATGGTAATAAACAAGCACACTTACATTCAGCTAATGCTAAATCACCAGAACAAGTTGAATCATTCTTAGAAGAAACATTTAACAAATAGGGAGTAGAATAGAAATCTAATTTGATAAAAAAGATTTCGTCCTTCTACCCCGGCAAAGATGACTAGGATTGGAAAAAGCTTAATTTAAGCGTATTTTCAATTCAGTCAATTACTGCCAAAGAAATAAAGACGGCTAAAACATTTATTTGTTTCAGCCGTCGTTTTTCATATTAATACTCAGAAATTAAATTTTTATTTTTACGTTGTGCTTTCGGTGGCACTACTTCTAAATCTGTTAAATAAAGCAAACCAGCAATCGCTTCATCATCTTTAATACCTAATACTTTACGCACTTTAGGTTCAAAAATATAAGGTGGTGTTTTCCAACATGTGCCAATACCTTTTTCGTATAGTAATAACATCAAGTTTTGAGCATATGCCCCCATTGCAAAGAAATTCTCACGATTTTGACGTTGGCGTGGGTCCGTTTTCAATACTAGTATTAACATCCCACCTAAATTTGTGACTGCATTATAGTGATCTTCTTGTTTTTCCGGACTATTCGGAAAAGCAAATGGCGTCACATCTCTACTCATATCGCCCAATCTATCTTTTGCTACATGAATCACTCTCCATGGCTCTCTCATCCCATGATTAGGAGCATCTGTAGCCTTCTCTATCGCATCAAATAATGCCTCATCATCGATAGTCATATCATGTTTGAATTTTTTAATACTTCTTCTTGAAGAAATTGCCTCTTGTAATTCCACAATTATCGCTCCTTCATAATGATAACTATTATCAATTATAAGCTTTTATGTAAGCAAATTCAAATGTGTGCTATATATTTTCATAGAATGATAATTGCGCTTTCAACGTTTTTACATGTAGTTGACCAGGCGCTTGAGGCTCTCCTAAACATCCGAATGAAACAGCTCCTCCAAAGGCACCTTGTGCCACACGACTTACTACACCCAACTGCGACATTGAAATACCAATCACCTTTGGATAAACGGCATCTACACTGGCAGCCATCGCTTGTAATAACGTTGCAACGTCTTCTCGACATTGTGGCATTACTGCGATTTTGACATAATCAGGATTCAATTGATGCATTTTATAATAAGTAAATTTTAGGATATCTATATCAGGTGTCTCTTGAAAATTATGATACGACACTATCACTTGTTTATAGTTCTCTTGTGCTAAACGAACGAAATCACGATGAGCAAAGACATCATAATTACTATCCCATTCAATATCAACCATATGACAGTAATCTAAATGCACAATGTCTTGTAAAAGCTTCATATACGCTTCATAAGGTAAACTGCCTTTACCACCTTGTGAACTCGTACGGTATGTGGCTAATACTTTAAAATTTGCATGTTGGTTGTGCAGTATTTCGAGATTTTCAGTAAGTAATTGTATATGATTTTCTGGCCATTGATCAATGCGTAATTCCACAATATCTATTTCATCTTGATATTGTGTTAAATCATTTAATGTTGCATTATCTATTAATTCTGTTGGTGCTATTGTTACGGCTACATCTACTGTTGTCATAATACTCCCTACTTTCTCGATATCATTTGAGTTTATTTTAAACCATTGTGATGATGTCGCCAACCGTATGAAATATTGGTGCTTCATTTTCCTAAAAAATTTAAACATGTATGATTTAAAATTTCAAAGATGGGTAAACAGTGATTGAACAAGAAATTAGGAGGTAATAATAATGGCAGTTCAATATGAAACTAAAGCAACAAACGTTGGTGGACGTAAAGGACATGTTCACACTGACGATAATGCAATTAATGTAGATGTATTACCACCACAACAAGCGGACGGAAACGCAACTAACCCTGAACAATTATTCGCAGCTGGTTATGCTTCATGCTTCAATGGTGCATTCGATCTTATCTTAAAACAAAACAAAGTTCGCGATGCTGAACCAGAGGTGACATTAACAGTACGTTTAGAAGATGATCCTAATGCAGAAAGTCCTAAATTAGGCGTAGCTATCGACGCAAAAGTTAAAAACGTATTATCACAAGAAGACGCTGAAAAATATCTACAAGAAGCTCACGAATTCTGCCCTTACTCAAAAGCAGTAAAAGGTAACGTAGATGTAGACTTAAACGTACAAGTTGTAGAATAATTAAAATAGATTATATAATTTCAATTGAGTAGGATAGTGCATACTGAATGCACTATCCTATTTTTTTATAAAAAATATTTAATTAATCTAAGTAGAAAGCATTAAATATCAAAATTATTTATTTATTATTTTTTTACTATTTTCAATCTTAAAAACTTGTCACTAAAAATTAGATTGCGTGTTTTTAAATATTACTTTATTATCAAATTATATAATTAAAAGTTTTAAATGGTATATGAGGAGGATATAATGGCTAATATTCGGATACTTAAGACTGAAGATTTAGAAATTTATAAAGCATTATTAGCAAATAATTCCTATACATTTTCTTGGGATCAATTTTATCACCAACATGTTACAGACGATTATCTACTCAACATCCTCTCTTCAAATGATCAATTTTGGAATATTTTTGGCGCATTTAAAAATAATGAACTCGTAGCTTGTGTCACTTTACGCCAACTCAGACAAATCGGAAGACAACATAAGGGGATTGTTGAAAATCTGTTTTTAAAAGATAAACAAGACGAAATTACTGTTCAAGACTTAGTGTGTGACGTCATTAATTATGCCAAAGAGCAAGAAATTGAAAAGTTAATGACCTGTGTCACATCTAATAATATTAGTGGCAAAATATTCTTTACATCTTTCGGGTTTGAAACGCTTGGTTTAGAGGAAAATTCAGCAAAAGTCGGTGATGAATATTTTGATGTGCATTGGTTACTATATGAGATAACTTAAATATTAAAAAATGCCTATAAATAAGCATTAATCACATCAAAAGTCACTCTAGCTTATTTTCATTAATATATTATAAAAAGCGTTACATTTTAAATTTTTGGAAAATTTTAATTATTCAGTGTTGATATAGATGGGGTGATTCTTTGATTCAGGCAGCAATTCATGGACTATTATTAGCATTAGGTTTAATTTTGCCATTAGGCACGCAAAATATTTTCATTTTCAATCAAGGCGCAAATCACGCTAGGTTCAGACGTGTTATTCCTGTGATTATTACTGCAGGTTTATGTGATACGATGTTAATCCTACTAGCTGTTATAGGTATATCTCTAATTCTACTTACACTACCTATTTTGCAATTGATTATTTATCTTACTGGTTTAATATTTTTGATTTATATGGCTTGGACGTTGTGGCGCGCCTCCCCACAGAATGTTGAAATATCGCATCAAAGTTTTTCACCACGTAAACAAATTAGCTTTGCGTTGTCAGTGTCCCTATTAAATCCACATGCGATTATGGACACAATTGGAGTCATTGGTACAAGTGCTTCTGCTTATTTTGGTTCTGAAAAGGTAGCATTTACCATAGCCACTATTTCAGTTTCATGGTTATGGTTTATTTTTTTAGCCATACTTGGACATTCAGTGGGTCAAATTGATAAATCTGGTAAGCTTGTACTTCTTTTAAATAAACTTTCTAGTATTTTTATTTTAGTAGTATCATTCATCATTATTACAAAAATTTGGCATATACTTTTTTAGATTTTAAATTGAAAAAGTGAGCGTCAAATTGAAAATGTATTCCTAAAACACAACTTCACTTTAACGCTCACTCTATTTATATTAATTATTTTAATTCTTCAATTGGATCTATTTTTTCAATATATTTAAATTTTTGATTATCATACTCAAATTTCAAAATATGGCAATTTCCTATAAAAACTTCTGATGCTGCAGTGTCACCAATCAGTGTTCTTAAAAAAGCTTGAATACCAGTGCCGTGGCTAACGGCTAAAACAGTTGAACCTACTGTCTCTTCCATCATCTTGTTTAAAGTTTGATTTAATCGTGTTTCCACATCTTCTTTTGAATCACCTTCAAAAGCAACGAGACGATTTCCAAATAAATCGCTGTTATCCCACATAGCTGTTAATAAATCTACACTTTCACCTTCTAATATACCAAAACTCCATTCTTTTAATCCCTTAGAACGTTGATATGGGATATTTGGCGCTACATTTTCTAATGTATCACAAGCTCGCTCAGAACTTGATGAATACAAATTATCAAATTCAATGTTATGTTTTTTAAAGTATTGTCCTGCTGTTTGAGCCTGTGAAATCCCTAATTCAGTTAATGGAGAGTCACTTGCTCCTTGAACTTTCCCTCTTAAATTAAACATTGTTTGACCATGTCTCATTAAATAAAGTGTTTTAGACATTTACTACACCTCAATTTTTTATTTTTGAAAATAAAAGAGATCTGGACTAAAGCATTTAGAATTTTCTAGCGTATAAATTCTTTACGTCTCAGCCTCATTTAATCCACTAATGTTAAATTTGGTTATATCTCAAAACTTTATAATTAAATAATATTATACATTAATTTCATAATTCTCAAAAATAATATAAGGTAAAAAATTAATTATGTAGTTTAATTCCTATTATGGTGGGTATAAATTAATAATGGATTTACAATCACTAAAGGAGTGTTAATTATGAGCAATCATAATGAATATAGTTATGTTAATCCTAATAAAGTCTCATTAGAGTGGGAATGTTTTATTATAAGTAAATCTGATATGTTACGAGATGGAGTTCCATGTGAACTTATCAATTCATGGATGGATAAGAATATTATTCAGCCATTTTCTATAAGAGGTAATGAGATTAATTTTAAAACAAAAGATGTATGGAAAGCACTAAATACACAAAATTGGTATAACGCACATTCAAATTAATTTATACAGACTAATTGCACGATTGGCGCTTTCAATTAGCTGATGGTCGACATAATTTGACATAACATAAGCTCTAATCGCTTTATTGTTATATTCATGTTTTGGAAAATCGTGATCGTTCACTATATATTTTGCTAAACATCCAAGAGGTGTATCGTCATTAATAAAACCAATAACAAAATCATAAAATGTCATAATTACCCTCCTCAGTTTAATCTTTTTTTATTGTTTTAAAGTTTTCATATTTAATAATATTGTAATCCTATAAGAAAACTCAAGTTTTACAGTTTAACTTATATCCAACTATTGATGTAATATAATTATTGATATTATGTAATTGATTATCATGATTAATATATTGTGTAATAATTAATTGTCCATTTAAAAATATTAAACCACGTAACTTTTAAATAATCACTATATTATTTTAATGATTATCTTATTTTTTCACAAATGTGACAAATTTGTGAATTTTTGTAGCGATTTGTCAATTTTTCCTTATTTTAGACATTCTTTTTAATTAAAATTGTATTTTTAACATAATTTATTTATTTGATGTTGTGTCATATTACTGTTAACCAAGCTTAAATGTCTTAGTTGACAGTTTTTTATTTCACTTTATTAGCAATTTTTGACAAAAGTAAGAAATTATAGAAATGATATGTATTTTAAATAAGTAGTCAGTTTGCCCACCACTTATTTAATGATATGATTAGAATAATGAATTTATTAAATTATAGAGGTGGCACCCATGAATTCGAGCAAACTATTTTGGTTTAATATTGTTATGACAATAGCGTTTTTAGGGTTTAATATTATAGTCACCTACTATCCTAAATTAGATGATTTTTTCTGGCTTATTCCTGGTTTAATAGTTAGTAGTGTCACTATCATTATTAGCTTAAGTACTGCGACTATTTGTAAAAACCTTATAAGCGAAGTTATTTTTCTAATTAATATAGTTTTATTGCTATATTACGTATATCCAATAATATACAATTTCTTTTAAAATCCAGTTACAGGAGGCTTGAAATATGAGTACGCATTTAACCATTCTACTATGGCTAGGTATTTTCTTCGTGATAGCAGCCTCAATTATATTAGGTCTGTTGCTTAAATCTAAAAAAGATGAACGTAAAGAATCATATCTAGGGTTCACAGTAGTATTCTATATCTTTGGTTTTGCTTTACTAATATATGTATTAATCTTTGGTATTTTATAGTTAAAGTTAATTAAGAAATCTAAAACTGTATCTTATTTCTTCCTTAATTTAGATGACTTACAACTTAACGTACATAACTGAGGAGAGTTGAAGTGACAATCAATCAACACTTTATTTTCAAAATTTTTTCTATTGTATTAATAGTAATTTTAGCCTCTCATCCTTTTGCTCAAGCTAATACTTTAACAACCTCATCTACTAAAGATGATAACTTCAAACTACAGCCTGGAGACATTATTTTAACTAAGGGACCTGTGTTATTTGGATTCTTTGGTCATTCTAGTATCGCGCTTAATCATGACACTGTATTACAAATTGAAGGGCCTGGGCAGAAACCTATTACTGAATCATTTGACTCATTTAAAGAACGTTTCGGAGAAGGTAAAAATGACTGGATTAAAGTATATCGATGTTCTAAAGCTGGAGCTGGTCAAAAAGCGGCTAATTGGGCATCTCAACATTACAAAGATAGTGATAAGACTTATTTAGTCACACTCAATCCTAAAAGTGAACGTTTTACTTATTGCACAAAAATTATCTATCAAGCTTATAAATATGGGGTTAATAAGAATGCAGTTAATGATCAAGGTTTACTCATCATCTCACCTTATGCCCTAGTAGATAATTTTACAGAGGCTTATCAACTTAAATTAGTTAAAACATATTAAATAATAAAATTAAGCGAGAAGAACTCATAGATGGTTTCTTCTCGCCTTTTTATTTGATCGATCTCTTCGAATAATGCTAGTCAATCTGCTTGTGATAATTAGACTGTTTCTTTAAAGTAATTAACAAAATGTTCATTTTCCTCTAATAAATCAATATAAGAAATAGAACTAAACGGGATGATGCGCGTACAATTTTTAAGAGGATAGATAATAATTTCATTTTCATAATCTAAATGAATATCATTTTCCAATACCATTTTCTTTGAACCTACAACCACGGCAATAGCTTTAAAATCCTCGTTTTCAAAGTATCTTTTTAGTAAGTTTTTATTCATCTTATATCACATCCTATTCACTTAATATTTATCACACTTATGTAAATAAACAGTGACTTAAATGTATAAATAAAGTAAAGTTCTATGTTTATATTATATTTATCATTTTATAAATGTTAGTTTTCTAATTCTTGCAATAAACGCCTATATTACAAGATTGTTTTCAAATGATTACAATTAATTTTTATTTCAATTCTTTTCTCATTTGATATAAATGATATGGAGGATGATCGATGTTCCCAACTATTTCAAAACCCTGCTTTTTATACAATCTTATTGCTTTATCATTATCTTTCACTACAGTAAGAGAGAGTTTCTTAAATCCATGTTCAATCGCTTGTTGTTTAGCATAATCTAATAATTTCCCTCCTATGCCTTTACCTCTAGCATCAGGCATAGTAGCTAACATACTAATATGATATTCATCTTCTTGTCCCTCTTCCATTGAGACAAGTGCATAGAAACGTTTGGGGTGTTTAGCAATTGAAATAAATGGTTTTAACTTATTCATTGAAATAATTTGAAGTACAGTTGGTGTCATTGCTTTTTCAATTTGTTCGAGAGGTGCACATGTAATGGCACCTAGAACTTTCTCATCTTGCATCGCCACAAATGAGAACTCATGACTAAATCGATTTGCTCGATTTTTCCATAATTTTTGTAAATCCGCTTCAATTTCTTTTTCATTTGTCTTTCCTAAGATGACCTCAGCCATATCATCTATTGCTGCATAAGTCAGTTGTCCACCTTCTTGATGTTGAGGACGTCCCTTTTCAATATGTATATCACTCATATAATTACCTCCTACCATACTATTTACTTTCTTTTTTAAAATAAACAATATTTGTGCTATCAAAATAGTTAATATATAATAAACAATTATTTAAATTAACAAAAATTATTTGGCACTTTTAAAAAATTCACTAAGGAGACCTATCATGAAAAAAAGAAATAATTGGTACTCTAAATTATATTATATATTTCTCACTACAGTTATCATTATAACAATTATTATTTCTTTCATTATTTATAAAACACATAAAGAGCAATCATCCTCTTCATTGGATTATTATTCAAGTTTTAATGATTTAGCAAAACACACTACGAAAGGTAAAGATTGGGGCATTCTTACTAAAAATCGTAAAGACGACCGTATATTAGTAACTGCTATACATGGTGGTGGCATTGAACCTGGAACTACTGAATTAGCTAGACGTATTGCAAATATTGGTAAATATGATTTCTATTCTTTCGAGGGGCGTCTTCCTGAACACAATGAAAAGTTGCATATTACTTCAACTGTATTCAATGAACCTATTCTTGAAAAAATGTTAAAACATACCGATGAAACTATTTCTATTCATGGCTATGCTGGCGAGGATCCTGTGGTTTACGTAGGTGGGCAAGATAAAAAACTAGCCAAGTCTATAACACACTCTCTCGAAGATAAAGGTTTTACTGTTCAAAAGAGTCCCAAAGGTGTGGAGGCCACTTCTTCAGATAATATTATTAACAGAGACGATGAAGAATCAGGTGTACAACTTGAATTAACCACTGGACAAAGAGCTTTATTTTTCAAAAATAATAATTTGAACCAGGAAACTAGAAGTAACTCTGACAATTATACAAAGACATTTTATAAGTTTGCAAAAGCTGTTAATAAAGGAATTAAAGACGCTCAATAGTGAAAATATTCACTATTAACATTTAATGAAATTAGGTTTTCTATTAGGTGAAAATTGGGTATAAATAACTATTATTAAGGGAGGAATTGCAATGTTAGACGATTTTACGAAAGAACAAAAATATACCGTTGCTAAGTTTTATAAACTGTATATGGAACGGTCTAACAGTGGGCAAAGTGAAGCAGAAGCAAATGATTTTAAAGATAGTATCACTGCCCAAGATGATTACTTTTGCGATAGAGAATACAGTGATTTCTTAGAGAACTGTAAAGTCCTTATTGACCATGGTTATTTAGAGGGCGACATATCGGCAGATAGAATTGATAATATTAAAGTAACTGATAAAACTTTTACTGAAATTGAAAGAAGCTTTAGTTAAATACTTGCTACGTTAGAGCAATACTAACGTAGTTTTATTTTGATTGAAAAGGTGAGCACATGTCTAATTGGAAAATCAATAATCATTCACAGAGAAAATTTATGATCCAAGAAAATGATCAAGAAATATCAATCGTTGAGCCATCAACAAACGAAACCTTTCGTATTTTAGCAGAGATAAATCTTAAATTAAGTAAAGATTATACTAAAATATATGACGATAAGTTATTTGTATCTGCTAACATTGAGGATAAAGAACTTAATATCTTTGATAAATCCTAAACATACTCATATAAACTAAGAAAACGTTAGTTTATTAACAAATGATTTACATAATCTTTTAAAAAATAATTAGATGTTAATTACACATTAATATTTATTATTTGATAAGTATAGTACAATATAACTAATGTCTTAAAATTTAATGGAGGTACAGTATGGATAAAGCGCTATTTTACATAGGCATGATATTATTATTTATAGCTTTTATAATAATATTATTTGCTATCATCGCGGTATTTAAAAACAAGAGTTATTTAAAATACTTTGCAATGGCTATTACTATCATTTTACTAAGTATGCTTGCATTAGGTCTTCATAAAGTAATCGAAGGTAATAACCCATCAGCTACTGAATCTACACAAACAAAAGAACATAAAACAGATGATAAAAAGTCAGCAAAAAACAAAGACAATAAAAAAGATAAAGATGAAGATAAGGATAAGAACAAGGATAAAAAAGATAAAGAAGACAAAGACAGCAAAAAAGATGAGGACAACAATAATAATAATACTGACAATCAATCAACTGAAGAAGACCAAAATAATGAAGACAATAATAATGTAATTAATGAACAACAAGAGCAAGAAAATCAACAACAAGAGCAAGCTCCTGAGCAGCCTCAACAACCAGCAGAACAACCGTCAACTGATCAACCTCAAACTAACAATCAAGAGCCAGCCTATAATAATGGCAATAATCAAGATAACATGCAACGTAACGATACAACGAATAATCAAAATAATATGAATGACAATATTAACGGTGCTCAATCTGATAACCAAACAAATGGTACAACTAATGACAACAATACAACTGATAATGGTAACAACACTGGTGGACAAGGTACTAATAACAACGCTAATGGTCAAACTGATAATGTAGAAACTTATTCAGCCAATAATGATCAATCAGGAGAGGCAGAACAAGGACAAAAGCAAGATAATGGAGCAGCTGAGACAGGCGCTCAAAATGAAAATATGGGTAATCAATAAAAAAGCAGATAGGCCATGCCTATCTGTTTTTTCATAATTTGTGGCAATTCCACTAATTTTCATAATATCTATTGAATAATAATAAATATATGCCATACTAAAAATATAATTATTTAAATTTCACAAAATTTCAAATTTTAAAACATTAAATACAAAGGGTGATAACATGAAAAAAGTAGCGTTTTTATTACTTTCAAGTTTCTTATTATTAGGTGCATGTAGCAGTCATGATAATTCAACTAAAGACGTGAAAGAAAGTACACATAAAAAAGACAATCCAAAAGCACATAAAAGCTCTGGTAATTCAGATCGTACAGATGGTAAAAAAATCGATAAACACTAAACTATCGAAACAAAGATAACCATTACTATTTAATCAACTTTGATGTGCACCCCAAAAGTTAGACTTAAAATCTAATTTTATGGGGTGCGTTTTTTATGGGTAAACACTACAAATATGAAATCAAATACAAAATAGTCCAAGAATATTTACAAGGTGAATTAAGTTATAAAAGATCGGCAGAAAAATATAATCTATCTAATGAATCCTTGATAAAAATATGGGTTAATCAATATTTGGAATTTGGACCCGAAGGGCTAGATAAAAAGCTACAGAAAAAAGTATATTCTAGAGATTTTAAGGTATCTGTTTTAAGATTTAGACAAGAAAATAAGTTATCTTACCGAGAAACAGCTAACCACTTTAAAATTTCTAATTCAGCTATGTTGGCCGCTTGGCAACGCAATTTTGATGAAGAAGGAATTCTTGGTTTAGATAACAAACAGAGAGGACGGCCTTCTAAAATGAAAAGAAAACAATCATCAATTAAACGAAACGACTCGCCATTAAAAGAAAGTGAACGTGAAGAATTAGAAAGACTTAGAAATGAAAATGAAATGTTGAAAGCAGGTATTGCTTATCAAAAAAAGTTACAAAGCTTGACCCAACGTTACGCAACCAAACATCCGAAAAAGTAAAAATTATTAAAGAATTATATGAAACCTTAAACTTTGGGTTAAGCCTATTACTTAAAGTCTCAGAAATAGCTAAATCAGTTTATTACTATTGGATTAATTGTTTTAAAAAACCAGATAAAAACAATGAAATTGTGGAAGCAATTAAAGAAATATGTGACGCTTGTGATTACACTTACGGATATCGTCGAGTTACTCAAACATTGAAAAATAGAGGAACAACTGTAAATCATAAAAAAGTAAGAAGAATAATGAAAGAACTAGGATTAACATGTAAAAAATTCAATCATAAAAATCGCAAATATAGTTCATATAAAGGGACAATTGGCAAAGTATCAAACAATTTATTAAAACGTCGTTTTAATACAGATCGTCCATTTCAAAAAATTGTAACTGATATCACAGAATTTAAATTATCTGATGGCACTAAATTATATTTATCGCCTTTTATGGATTTATATAATTCTGAAATCTTAAGCTATAGTATTTCTACACGTCCTACACTAGATATTGTCATTAACTCTTTAAATGAGATTTTAATTAAACGACCTAGACTTAACTATCGTATGACGATACACTCTGACCAAGGTTGGCATTACTAGCACAAGTCGTATATTAATATTCTTAAAGAGAATAAAATATTTCAAAGTATGTCTAGGAAGGCAAATTGTCTAGATAATTCTTTAATTGAGAATTTCTTTGGATTATTAAAACAAGAAATGTTTTATGGAAAAACATTTGACAATTTCCAACAACTAGAACAAGCAATACACGAATATATAAATTTTTATAATAATAGTAGGATTAAAACAAAATTAAAAGGCTTGTCTCCTACACAATATAGGAAACAAACCTTTGAAATAGTATACTAAACCAAAGTACAACTTTTGAGGTTCAGTACATTATTAAAGAGTAGTGGTATTTTTTATTAAAATTTAAAAAGCACTCAAAATAGATATTTACTATTTCGAGTACCATTTGAAAAAAATAAAGAAAATAATTTTCATGACTTTCCCTATCAATTCCCTACTTACGATCTTCATTATTTTTACTATGCCAATTTCATATGCAAAATGGGATAATCTCTACCTTGTTCATCTTTTTGAGATTCATCATATTTTATAAAGCCATTTTTCTCATAAAATTTAATAGCGTTGTCGTTATCTTTATTTACATCAACAAACTGTACTTTATTTTCTTTAATTAGATACTGTACTATATTTGTGCCATAACCTTGATTGATATATTTAGGATCTATAAATAACATTTCTAAGTTTTGTTCATTAGTTCCAGAAAAACCAATGACTTCGTCATCGTCATACCACAAATATGCCTCTACATATTTAAAATAAGTAGGTATCTCTTTTTTCAATTCTAATCTATCACTTTCTTTTAAAAACTCATGCGTTTCTAATACAGATCTTTCCCAAATATCCAATGCTACGGCATAATCTTTTTCTTCTAATTTAGTTTTAGTTACCTGCATAATAACCTCCTTAAAATTTAAATTTTAATATATATTGCTGAGAGAACACAAAAAAAGAGCAAGGCCAATGTGTCAGAGAATTACTTCCTTGACATGAAATTGACACTTACTCAATTCAAACCTTGATATATAAGGCTTTATGTATGGAGGCGGCGGGATTCGAACCCGCGTCCAGAGGTCCTGATACACATCTTTCTACGTGTGTAGTCTATTGATAAATTTCGCATAATAGTAAGCAACAGACAACCAGTATTATGCTAGTTTGATTGGTTTTCATCTAAACAGACTTCAAACGGCAGTGTTTAGCATATCCTACTAGGGTTGAATCGCGTTAACAGCACGTAGGAAATGCTGTTAGGCGATGCAGAGTGCTATTACGCAGCTACTGCGAAATTATTGTTTGATTTGTCAGTTATATTTAACCGAATGTGTTGATGACGGAGACAACCCTCCGACACGCTTAATGAGCTCGGGGGACCCCTGTCGAATCCAAGAACGCCCCCTCAATTTTATTAAGAAAAACTATTAAATCATGGTAATTAAACTGATTTCAACTTTAAATAACAACATTTACTATCATATCAAAGGGAGCCCGATTAAGCAACAATTGTGCTTAATAACGGGCTTTAATTGCACGATCAACATCACGTTTCATCGCTTTGTCTTTTAAAGCTTGGCGTTTATCATGAAGTTTTTTACCACGTGCTACACCTAATAACACTTTACATTGACCATGCTTTAAATATAGCTTCAATGGAATGATTGAATAACCAATTTCTCTAGTGCGTTCACCTAGTTTAATAATCTCACGTTTGTGGAGTAATAATTTTCTAGAACGCAAAGGATCATGATTGAAACGGTTTCCCTCTTCATATGGCGCAATATGCATGTTATTCACAAACATTTCGCCACGTTTAACTTGGGCGTAGCTATCTTTTAAGTTTGCGCTACCACGACGGATAGATTTGATTTCGGTCCCTTTTAATTCGATACCCGCTTCAATCGTATCTTCAATATTGTAATCATGTCTTGCTTTACGGTTCTCAGCCAATGTACCTGGTGATTTCTTTTTTTTCTTAGCCATAACTTTTGTCACCTCTTTGCTGATTATTTTTTCTTACGGCGTGATTTCTTCTTCACACTTTTATCTTTATAAAACGGTTTGTGATTGGTCTTGCCTTGTTTATCACGGTTACGTTGGTTTTTACCTTTACGTTGTTTACGTTTTTTCTTTTTACCTTTATTACTATCATCTTTAGATTTATCTAAAGATTTGCCACGTGTTTTAGCTTGAATAGTTTTACCTCTTGCTGGACGTTGGCTTCTATCATTTTTAGGTAAAGGCATACCGACAATTTGGAAGTCAATCATTCGTTCATCGACATCAACATGCGTTACTTTAACCTTAACTTCATCACCAATACGGAATACTTTAGCTTGGCGTTCACCAATTAAAGCCATTTGGCGTTCATCAAAGTTATAATAATCATCTGTCATATTAGAAATATGAACCATACCTTCAATCGTGTTAGGTAATTCAATAAACATACCGAAGTTTGCTACTGAACTTACGATACCTTCAAATTCATCGCCGATATGTTGAATCATATATTCAGCTTTTTTCAATTCATCTGTATCACGCTCTGCTTCGATAGCACGACGTTCACGTTGTGACGTATGCTCTGCTAATTCAGGCAATTTATCTTCCCATTTGTGCAACTCTTTATTATTCATTGATTTATCGATGAGATATTTTCGAATTAAGCGATGCACAGTTAAGTCAGGATAACGTCGAATTGGAGACGTAAAGTGCGTATAATATTCTGCTGATAAACCAAAGTGACCTAAGTTAGTATCATCATAATGTGCTTGTTGCATTGAACGTAGCATCATTGTAGAGATAACCATTTGTTCTGAACGGCCTTCAACCTCTTCTTGAATAGATTGTAATGTTGAAGGATGGATATCTTCTCCAGTACCTTTAACCATAATGCCAAAGTTTGTAATGAAGTCGAAGAATTGGCGTAAACGATCTGATTTCGGTTGTTCGTGCACACGATAAATGAAAGGTACCTCTAATCTATTAAAATGCTCTGCCACTGTTTCATTGGCAGCTAACATGAATGACTCGATTAGACGTTCACCTTCACCACGTTCCCGTAATACAACATCAGTTGGCAAGCCTTCATTATTGACTATTACTTTCGCTTCACTAATATCGAAGTCTATTTCACCACGACGTTTACGCATTTGAATTAAACGATTTGATAACTCCTGAGCCAAATCAAGCATAGGCGTAATTTCTTGATATTGCTTACGAATCTCTGGATTTTTATCAGTAATGATTTGATTAACCGCATCGTATGTCATTCTATAATTAGAATGAATTACACTGTCGAAGATTTCATGATTTACTACTTCACCACGTTCATTAATTTCCATTCGACAACTTAATGTTAAACGGTCTACTTCTGGATTTAATGAACAAATACCATTACTTAAACGATGTGGAATCATTGGAATAACACGGTCTACTAAATAAACACTTGTCGCTCTATCATATGCTTCTTTGTCTAAAGCTGAATCTTCTTTAACATAATAACTTACATCAGCGATACTTACTGTTAACTCAGTGTGACCGTTCGATAATTTTTTCACACTGATAGCGTCATCCAAGTCTTTCGCATCTGCGCCATCAATCGTAATCGTTAATTCGTCGCGTAGATCAGTACGTCCTTTAATTTCCTCAGGCTTGATTTCTTCGGGTACGCCTTCCGCTTCTTTCAAGACATTATCAGGAAATTCAATTTCAATGCCATGTTGGTAAATAATAGATAATATATCTACGCCTGGATCATTTTTATGACCTAATATTGCAGACACGTGGCCTTCTGGATTATCCGTACCATCTGCATACTTAGTAATTTGGACAAGGACCTTATGACCATCTACAGCACCTAAACTCTGCCCTTTAGGAATGAAAATATCTTGCATTATACGCTTGTCATCTGGAATAACAAAGCCAAAGTGTTTAGCCTCACTATAAGTTCCTACTACTTGTGTCACTGAGTGTTTCTCAATGGATTTAACTTCCCCTTCAATTTTACCTTTGTGTTCACCTTTAGATCTTTGAATTTCAACTATAACTGTATCACCATCTAAAGCACGGTTGATTTTTGTAGGGGGAATAAAAATATCTTCCATATCTTCATCCTCTGGACGCAAGAAAGCGAAGCCTTTTTTATTTTGGCTTAATGTCCCTTTAATTAATTTGGAACTTGTTGCTTTTTTAGATTGCTTACGTTGATATCTATCAGTTTTAGTTCTCTCTACTAAACCTGCCTGTTCGAGTTCTACTAGCACCTTTATTAAATCTCTAAATGAGTCGGCACTATTAAGACCTAAAGCATCTTGAAAATCAGACACCGACATCGGTTCATAATCTGGCTGTTTTACAATTTCTTCAATGGATTGCTTTAAATTCATCATGCCCCTCCTTTCTTCTTTCATTTCTTATTATTTATTTTATTATTCAGACCAATCTAACGATTCTAAGAAATCATAGACGTCTTCGAATACTTGTTCTTTTTCTTTATCAATTGTAATGACATGACCTGAATTTGCATACCATTTAATGTGTTTCTCATCTGAATCAACATTATTATATATATAATTAGCTGATTGAGGATCAATCATTTGGTCTTTTTCAGCTTGAACGACTAAGATAGGATCTAACACTTCATCGATTTCATTTCTAACATTACCTAGTGTTTCACTTAATTCTTTTAAGGTTTCAGTAGGATGGAAATCTGCCATTTCTTTATCAATCGTCGCTTGATCCTTACCTTCATATTTCTTGAAATTACGTGCATACTCTAAGAAGCCTTCATAAATAGAGCCTTCTGTTTTCACTTCAGCGGGCGCACACATTGTTATAATACCTTTAACAGGTCGGTTTAAGCTTAATTTTAATGCAAATACACCACCTAATGATAACCCTGCCACTGCAATTTCTTCATATCCTTGATTAACTAAGTAGTCATAACCATCAAGTACATCTTTAAACCATACATGAGGACTAGATTTTAAAATTTCTTCTGGCGGTGCAGCATGTCCTTCATATTGTGGGGCGTATGATGTATACCCTTTTTTCTGTAAGAAACGTCCTAATTGTCTTACGTCTGATGAGTTACCTGTAAACCCATGTAATAGTAAGACAGCACGTTTACCTTCTTCAAAAAAGAAAGGTTGTGGTAATTTAATTTGCATTGAATAATCCCTCTCCATCTTATTATCTATGTTATTTTATTAAATATTCCCTGTAGTTATGTCTTCTTATTTTAAAGACAATTATATTTATAAACAGTATATAATATTCCCGTATTCCACTGAAATTATACATGTTGTACGGTTTTTTAACCATTACTTTGTTTATACGACGTTATCATGACTTAATTATAAATAAAAAAGCCCGACATTTATATCGTCGGACCTTATAAACCTAAATAACTTATGCAAATCATTAATAAGAAGAAAATGACTGCTAAAATAATTGTTAATCTATGCAAGAATAAATCGACGCCACGTTGTTTTTGTTTACCGAATAACTGTTCTGCGCCACCACTAATAGCACCTGAAAGGCCATTACTTTTACCTTCTTGGAGTAATACAACAGTGATTAATGCAATACAATCGATTATTAATAGTACTATAAAAAGTGTATGCATGAAAATTGTCCTCCGTTCATTATATACGTTCAGAATTATATCATACTCAATACTTGCTTATCAATGTCTAACGATCGAACGTACTCTTACGCATGATTGAAATCACTAACATGTATAGTGCTAAAATACTTGAACCTATAATGACAATTAATATAGGCGCAATAAATAAAGCCGATTTCGCAGCAATAATCGCATTGATGACCATTGCTAAGTTTACGAGCGTAAATAATACGTTAGATACAAATACCGCAAACATAAACCACCATAAATATTTATGACGATTCCATAAAGCAATTACGCCCGCTAAATAAGCTAAAATATACATAATTCCTGTATATCTAAAGCTGTTTAAGATATTTGCGATAGTGCTGTCATTGGTCTTTTGCCCTGCTTGTGTTAACAACTCCTTAGCCGTTTGTGTATCTAAGGCAATAAAGTTATGAATGATTAATAATATACTAAATATTAAAGAACTATAGGCGATTAATTTACCCGCATTACGTTCTCGTTTACTAGACTGTGGGGATTGATTCTCCATGTTTCATTCTCCTTCTTTTCAATACATGCCTATTATATCAGTTTGCTTAGGTAAGTTAAATATTGGGATGTAGTGGAGGTAGTTTGTTCACATGGATGTCTTATTCAATATGAGGTGTCGGTATCTTCATCGTGTGGTGTTTACTCTTTCTGAAAATCAGGGGATGTGGGATATAAGGTCTCCATTTCCCAAAATAAAACCAAAAAGCCTGCCACAGTCTCAACTCTGTGACAGGCGATATTAATTTGCGTGAACTCTATTCTTTTGAAAACTGAAGTTTAATCAACGTTATCTTATTTATCTAAATTGTAGAAAGATTTAATGCCATCAAATTTAGCAGTTTCGTATAATTCGTCTTCGATACGTAATAATTGATTGTATTTAGCGATACGGTCAGTTCTTGATAATGAACCTGTTTTGATTTGGCCAGCGTTTGTAGCTACGGCGATGTCTGCGATTGTTGTATCTTCAGTTTCACCTGAACGGTGAGATACTACTGCAGTGTAACCAGCTTTTTGAGCCATTTCGATTGCATCGAATGTTTCAGTTAAAGTACCGATTTGGTTAACTTTGATTAAGATTGAGTTACCGATACCTTGTTCAATACCTTTAGAAAGGATTTCAGTGTTTGTTACGAATAAATCGTCACCTACTAATTGAACTTTGTCACCGATGCGGTCAGTTAATTGTTTCCAACCGTCCCAGTCGTTTTCATCCATACCGTCCTCGATAGTGATGATTGGGTATTTACCAATTAATTCTTCTAAGTAGTCAACTTGTTCAGCTGCGCTACGTTTCGCACCATGTTCACCTTCGAATTTAGTGTAGTCATATACACCGTTTTCGTAGAATTCTGATGATGCACAGTCAAATCCTAAGAATACGTCTTCGCCTGGTTTGTAACCTGCTTTTTCGATGGCTTTGATAATTGTTTCTACAGCATCTTCAGTACCTTCGAATTTAGGAGCGAAACCACCTTCGTCACCTACTGCAGTTTCTAAACCACGTTCGCTTAAGATTGATTTTAAGTTATGGAAGATTTCAGCACCCCAACGTAATGCTTCTTTGAATGATTCTGCACCTGTTGGTAAGATCATGAATTCTTGGAATGCGATTGGTGCGTCTGAGTGAGAACCACCATTAACGATGTTCATCATTGGAACTGGTAATTGTTTACCGTTGAATCCACCTAAGTATTTGTATAAAGGTTGACCTAATAAGTCTGCTGCTGCACGTGCAACTGCGATAGACACACCTAAAATAGCGTTTGCGCCTAATTTACCTTTGTTAGATGTACCGTCTAATTGAATCATCATTTTATCGATAGATACTTGATCTAATACTGAGAATTCACCTTCAACGATTTCTGGTGCAATAATTTCGTTAACATTTTCAACGGCTTTAGTTACACCTTTACCACTGTAACGAGATTTGTCTCCATCACGTAATTCTACTGCTTCGTGTTCACCTGTAGAAGCTCCTGATGGTACTAATGCACGGCCAAAAGCACCGCTTTCAGTTAAAACTTCAACTTCAACTGTTGGGTTACCACGTGAGTCTAAGACTTCGCGAGCATAAACATCTGTAATAATTGGCATGTTAAAAATCTCCTTTTAATTTAGATTCTATAATTATTATAGCTTTATTTTGAAATTTAATAAAATATTTGTACTATTTTAAAAACAGCTCAATATAGAAGACTTGAACTACCTCTACCTATATTGAAAATTTCTCATTCACTGTTGTTAGTGAGATTAGTGTTTTATTAATGACTCTCCAGTCATGTCTGATGGTTGCTCAACATTTAATAAGTCAAGTAATGTTGGTGCTAAATCGCCTAGACGTCCAGTTTCACGTAATGTAACGCCTTCTTTCGTAACAATAACTGGTACTGGATTAGTAGTATGTGTAGTCATTGGTTGATCATCATCAGTTAACACTTGGTCAGAGTTACCATGGTCAGCTGTGATAATTGCATAGCCATCCATGTCTAAGATTTTGTCAACGACTTCACCTAAACATTCGTCTACCGCTTCAATTGCTTTAATTGTTGGTTCTAACATACCACTATGACCAACCATGTCAGGGTTAGCAAAGTTTAAGATAATTAAATCTAAATCGCCTTTATCTAACTCTTCAAGTAATGCATCTTTAACTTCATATGCACTCATTTCTGGTTTTAAGTCATACGTTGCTACTTTTGGTGAATCTATTAAACGACGACGTTCACCTTCGAATTCTTCATTACGTCCGCCACTCATGAAATAAGTAACATGAGGATATTTTTCAGTTTCTGCGATACGTAATTGTGTTAAGTTATTATTTTGAGCAACTTCACCTATTGTGTTAGTTAAGTCCACTTTTTCAAAGACAACTTCAGCATCCACATTATCATTGTATTTAGTGAATGTAGCATAGAATAAGTCTTTCACTTGTTCTACTTTAAAGCCATCAAATGCTTTATTAGTAAATACTTCTGATAATTGTGCTGCTCTATCAGGACGAAAGTTAAAGAAGATAACTGCATCTCCATCATTAACGCCATTATTTTGACCTTCAACGATAAATGGTTCCACAAATTCATCTGTTAAATCATTAGTGTAGTTTGCTTCCACACCTTCTTTAGCTGAAGCATAAGATGGTCCTTCGAAATTACGAATAGCATTGTATGCTTTTTCTTCACGGTCCCAACGTTTGTCGCGGTCCATTGCATAATAACGACCTGAGATTGAAGCGAATTGACCTAAGCCTAATTCTTTAAATTTTGCTTCAGTTTCTTCGATATATTTAAGCGCTGATTTTTGATCAACGTCACGACCATCTAAGAATGCATGTACATAAACTTTATCTAACCCTTTTTGTTTAGCTAGTTCTAATAATGCAAATAGATGTTTGTAGTGACTGTGCACACCACCGTCTGATAATAAACCAAATACGTGTAATGCAGAATCATTGTCTTTAACATGTTGTGCAGCTTTGCTTAGTACTTCATTTTCATAAAACTCGCCATCTTCAATTGATTTGTTAATACGAGTTAAACTTTGGTAAACAATACGTCCTGCACCAATGTTCATGTGACCAACTTCAGAGTTACCCATTTGGCCTTCAGGTAGACCTACGTCTAAACCACTTGCTTCAATTTGAGTTGTTGGGTATTTGCTGTAATAGCGATCAAAGTTAGGTTTATGCGCTTGTTTTACAGCGTTACCATGTTCGCTTTCTCGGTTAGCAAAACCATCTAAAATGATTAATGCTGTTGGTTGTTTAGCCATATTATTTAGCACCTTCTAACAATTGTACAAAATCTTCAACTTTTAATGATGCGCCACCAACTAATGCACCATCAATGTCAGATTGAGCCATGTATTCTTTAACGTTGTTAGGTTTCACACTACCACCGTATTGAATACGTGTTGCATCTGCAACGTCTTGGCTAGCAACTTCTGCAACTGTTTTACGTACTTGTGCACACATTTCGTTAGCATCTTCAGATGTAGCTGATTTACCAGTACCGATAGCCCAGATTGGTTCATAAGC
This sequence comes from Staphylococcus sp. NRL 16/872, assembly GCF_022815905.2. Lineage (NCBI taxonomy): Bacteria > Bacillati > Bacillota > Bacilli > Caryophanales > Staphylococcaceae > Staphylococcus > Staphylococcus sp. NRL 16/872. The sequence goes on from NZ_CP119327.1 coordinate 2,010,808, forward strand.
GATAACAACTTCTTTAAGTTGATCATCAGATAAACTTTCTACAGCTTTTTTAACTTGGTTGCTAACGATGTCATTCGCTTTACCATTTTCACGTTCTTCATCAGTTTCACCAACACAAATAATTGGTGTCATACCGTGATTGAAAACAGCGTGTGCTTTTTTGTTAACATCTTCATCAGTTTCGTGGAATAACTCACGACGTTCTGAGTGTCCAATGACAACATATTTAACACCTAAGTCAGCTAATGCTACTGGAGAAGTTTCTCCTGTGTATGCACCATTATCTTCAAAATAAGTGTTTTGAGCACCAATTTTTAATCCTTTTGCTTTACCATCGTTCACTAGAGAAATTAATGCATCTAATTGAATTGTTGGTGCGCAAATGACTGATTCAACTTCTTTTTCATCAGGTAATGCAGGTAGATTATTTACAAAGTCTTTAGCTTCTTGAACTGTTTTATTCATTTTCCAGTTACCAGCTATGATTGGTTTTCTCATTGATTACACTCCTATATATAAAATGTATTTTTTGAATATTTAATAAAGCTAAACATCTTAGCTTCCAGACTGTAGACAAACCCTTTCATTCTTTGTTACCTCATGTATAATGATGCTCATTTACTCGTAGTAAACACCTATCACTACGCATTTCGTTCCCTCGATTGACAAGGGTTTCCTGACAGCCTTTATACTTCAAATTAGTTTAGCGACAATACTAAAACTAAACATTTTAGCTTTAATACTTTTCCCTTGAAAATGAATACAAAAACGTTAGTCATTTTCAAAAGTTAATTATTTATTATTAATCGCTTTAATACCAGGTAATTCTTTACCTTCAAGGTATTCTAATGACGCACCGCCACCTGTAGAGATGTGAGTGAAGTCATCTTCAAAGCCTAATGAGATTGCAGCAGCTGCTGAATCCCCACCACCAATAATAGTAGTAGCATCTTTTAAGTTAGCGATAGCTTTACATACGCCGATTGTACCTTGAGCAAAGTTACTGAATTCGAATACACCCATTGGTCCATTCCATACTACTGTATGTGCACCTTCTAATTCTTTAGCGAATAATTCAACTGTTTTAGGTCCAACATCTAGTGCTTCTTGATCGGCAGGAATGTCATCAGTTGATACTTCAGTAATTTCAGCATCGTTAGAAAATTCTTTAGCTACTTTTGCGTCTACAGGTAATACGATTTGCTCGCCGTTATTTTCTAATAACTCTTTAGCAAAATCTATTTTATCTTCTTCTAATAAAGATAAACCGATTTCTTTACCTTGTGCTTTTAAGAAAGTATACGCCATACCACCACCGATAAGAATTTTATCAGCGATATTTACTAAGTTTTTAATTACGCCAATTTTATCAGAGACTTTAGCACCACCTAAAATAGCAATTACTGGTTTATGCGGATCATTAACTACGCCACCAATAAATTTAATTTCTTTTTCCATTAAGTATCCAGCAGCAGTTTCTAAATGCGTAGAAATGCCTACATTTGATGCGTGTTCACGATGAGCTGTACCGAATGCATCATTTACAAATACATCGCCTAGTGAAGCCCAGTATTTACCTAGTTCAGGGTCATTTTTAGATTCTTTTTTACCATCTAAATCTTCAAAACGAGTATTTTCAACTAATAATACATCGCCTTCATTTAAGTTTTTGATAGCAGATTCTAATTTTTCACCACGAGTTTCAGGTACGAAAGTAACCTCTTTACCTAATTTTTCAGATAATGCATCAGCAACAGGTTTTAAAGTTAAACCTTCTTTGTCACTTTCTTGTTTTACTTTTCCTAAGTGAGAAAATAATACTAATTTACCACCTTGTTCGATGATGTACTTAATTGTTGGTAAAGCTTGAACAATACGGTTATCGTTAGTGATGTTACCCTCTTTTAAAGGTACATTGAAATCAGCACGTTCAAGAACAACTTTTCCTTTTAAATCTAAATCAGAAACAATTTTTTTTGCCATTATAATTTCCTCCTCTAATAGGAATTATTGATATAAAAATAAGCGGAGAAGCGTTAGTGCTCCCCGCTTACTCATAAGCTAACTTATTTCTATAATTTGTACAAGTGTATTGAATAAAAAGACAGTTGTACTGAGCACAAGTTTCATTTAACTAGGCTTCTAAATGATTAAGATAATTCTGCTAAATATTCTAAAGTACGTACTAATTGAGCAGTGTAAGACATTTCATTGTCATACCAAGCTGCAACTTTAACTAATTGACGATCACCAACTGACATTACACGAGTTTGTGTAGCATCGAATAATGAACCGTAAGTCATACCAACTACATCTGAAGAAACAATTTCGTCTTCAGTGTAACCGAATGATTCGTTTGAAGCGTTTTTCATTGCATTGTTAACGTCTTCAACTGTAACGTCTTTTTCTAATACAACTGTTACTTCAGTTAATGAACCAGTTGCTACAGGTACACGTTGTGCACCACCGTCTAATTTACCATCGATTTCAGGGATTACTTTACCGATAGCTTTAGCTGCACCTGTTGAGTTAGGTACGATGTTTTGAGCTGCTGCACGAGCACGACGTTTGTCACCTTTTCTGTGAGGACCGTCTTGAGTCATTTGGTCACCAGTGTAAGCGTGGATAGTTGTCATTAAACCTTCAACGATACCAAATTCATCGCTTAATACTTTAGCAACCGGTGCTAATGAGTTAGTAGTACATGAAGCACCTGAAACTACTGTTTCAGAACCATCTAAGTCTTTGTGGTTAGTGTTAAATACGATTGTTTTAACATCACCTTTTGCTGGTGCAGAAATTAATACTTTTTTAGCTCCTGCATTGATATGAGCTTCTGCTTTTTCTTTATCAGTATAGAAACCAGTACATTCTAACACTACGTCGATATCTAAATCGCCCCAAGGTAATTTGCTTGCATCTGGTTCTTCGTAAGATTTGACTTCTTTACCATTTACACGGAAACCACCATCAATAACTTCGACTTCACTAGTGAAGCGACCTTGCATAGTGTCATATTTTAATAAATGAGCTAACATTTCGTCATCAGTTAAGTCGTTTACTGCTACTACTTCAATTCCTTCAACATCTTGAATTCTTCTGAATGCTAAACGACCAATTCTACCAAAACCATTGATTGCTACTTTTACTGCCATTATAATGGCCTCCTTTAAAAATGATATTTAAAAAGTTATTAACTTTTTATTACTTATTTAATATTACTTTTGCTGCTGCTTCATCAGTAATTAATACTGTATTTTTAGGAGCAATACTTAAGTAAGCTTTAATGGCTTCACCTTTAGATTGACCTCCGGCAACAGCAAATATAAATTCTTTCGTTTCTAAATCCTCAAGTTGTAATCCGATTGTTTTAACTTTATGAACAACCTTTCCTTGAGCGTCAAAATAGTAACCGAAAGCTTCAGCTACGGCTTGGTGATGTTGAAGGCTTTCAATCACCTCATCAGACGATTGTCTACGATGCGCCATTTTCAGCGCATCACCAATACCGTGAATTGTAATATTTGCTTGTTTAATTTTATCTAATGTATGTACTACAGAAGGTTCCATCAATAATGTATTATATGTTGATTCGCTCACATTATCGGGTACATACAATGTTGTGTAATAACCACCAGTTTGTTGAGCCATACTCGCTGAAATTGTATTTGCTTGATAAACAACATTTTCACCAAGGCCACCTCTAGCTGGGACAAAGAAAACGTTAAACGGTAATAAGTGCATCGCTTGACTTACATTAGCCATTGTAGACCCACCTGTTACTGATACAATCGCATCTTCATATAATATGCTTTCTAATAATTGTCCAGCTTGTCGTCCCATTTCAGCTTTTACATTCTCATGATTATCAGCATCACCAGGTATAACATGAACTTCTTTAATGTTATATCTCTCTTTAATTTGTGTAGCTAATTGATTATCGTCGCTATACACATTGAAGTAATCATTTAGCTGATTTAGAACTTCAGTCCCTTCAGCTGTAATCTCCATACCTGTTGATTTAACTTGAATAAGATCTTGCTTTTTTAGCATATCTGTTTCAGATCTTAAAACACGCTCTGTAATATCCATATGCTCGCTTAAACTTCGTCTACCTACTGGCTGATTATTCGAGATAGTAGTTAAGATAGAAAAGCGTCGATACATTTTATCTATTAAATCAGGTATCAGCTTTTGTTGAATTTTAATCAAGTCTTTCACTACTACCTTCCTCCTTTATTTATCAAAGGTAAACAATAGCATAAAAAACCGGTTTGACTTTTTACGTCCCACCCGGGACAAAATCTAACCTTTTACACTTGCAATAGTACTATTGTGGTAATAAAAATGCAAGAGAAAAACTCTAATATTTTAAATTATCTGTAAAATTATCCTCTTAGAGTATAATTGATACATTATTTGTTCACATATAAGTGTTAAAATCTTCTTATTTTAAAATATTACCCTTCGTTTTAATTTTTTATTCGAATTGTTAATATTTTATTTTTGCAATATTTTTAATTTAAAATAAGATAAATATATAAGGAGGGGGGCTAAACATGAGTCATGAAGAACGAGATAAGGTTGAGGTTATTGACCCATCTGATCGTAGATATAAAGATGATAACTATTTTAGAAATGAAAAAGACGAGGACGAAAACTTTTCATCTATTCATTATCGATATGGTTGTGGTTGTCCTTTTGGTTGCCTTTCTTCAATTTTTATTTCTGTAATTCTTTCAATCTTATTAACTTTTTTACTTAATTGGATGTTCTAGTTAGAAATGTATATACATGCTATTTTTTATCAATATTAACTTCTCATACAATAACGCCCTTCAACTTTTTACATTGAAGGGCGTTTCTTTAAATCACTTAATTTTTATCATTTCCATTTGATGACTGTGACTGTTGACTTTGATTTTGATTTTGAGATTGTGTAGTACTACGTTGTACTGACTGTTGAGCTGATCTTTGTTGAGTTGATGATTGTTGAGTAGATCTTTGTTGAGTTGAAGCTTCTTGAGTATTCGCTTGTTGTGTTCTATTAGCACTTGGTATTTGATTTGTTCTAGGAGATGACTGATTACTTGCTGCATTATTATTGTTGTTATTACTATTATTATTTGAGGCTGAACCAGAATGTGCATTATTAGTTTGAGAAGAGTTATTTTCGTTATCCTCTCGTTCTTGTGTTGGTTGTTCTTGAGTAGCTGTTTGTTTATTTTGTGTAGAGTTCTGAGTTGATTTTTGTTGTTTAGTATTAGCGTCACCCGTTGATTCCTTAGTACGTGGCGTTTGTTGTGTCTTTTGTTGTGAAGAAGGTGTAGCTTGTTGTGTTTCTTGTGTTTTAGGTGCTTGTTGAGTTCCTACATTGCCTTGATCAACAACATCTGCATTATATTGTTTGGTGTTTTGTGCTGAATTATTCTCTTTTGACTGAGTTTTGTTTTCGCTAACTGGCTTATCTTTAGATTTATCTTTTTTGTCACTATCTTTATCTTTTTCATCTTTCTTATCATCTTTCTTATCATCTTTTTTATCGCTATCTTTATTCTTTTCTGTAGTTTGATCACTTAAACGTTCATTTCCACGTTTTGAATGATCTACAAATGAAAAAATAGCAAATGCTAATCCTATGAGTAAAAGTAAAATGACAATTGTACTGATAATTTTTGAAATACCACTCATTTTAAATTGTCTGCCTCCATCAACTTAATTTTATTTCCCTAGTTATATAATTTCCACATTTAGACATTATTTTATAATTCTATGAATGTAGCATATAATTTTACAGCAATTATCCAAAAATTCATATTAAAAGGATTAGGCTGTTGTATAAATATCATATATAATCTCTTATATATGATAACATCATAAGTACTTACAAACACTAAATTTAAACAAGTAATCAAATTCTAAAGTCGAAAGCGTGATCAGAATGCATGAAAACTTCTCAAAAGAAATCTTTGATAGTAGAACTACGCCTAAGTCTAAACTAAAATCAATGATGTTAAACAATGACCACTATGACGAAGTTAAAACATCGTCTTTTGATTTTTTATTATTATCTATTATTTTTATTCCTTTAATCATATTATTCTTAAAATTTTTTTATTAATACTATAATAGAACTATAATAAACCCACACGATAATCGTATGGGTCATTACTAAAGGGAGTCAATATTGCCCTTCGCTAATTATGGGTATACTAATATTAATTGAAAATACTATTTGCGAAGGTTCTTCTTTATTATAACTTTTATTTTCAAGAAAAAATCCAGTTTACAGCTTAAGAAATGACATATTAATGACTAATCATTGGACATTATTTGAACACAATAATGAATCATTTGATTTAAAAAGTATGGAAAATTACTTATTCAAAAGAGGTGTGAACATGAAACAATATCTTATTACCGGTGGCACTGGAATGGTAGGTAGCCACTTAGTTGAAGAAATTAAAAAGCAAGATGCACATATTACTATTTTAACGCGTAGTGATAAAGAAAGTGACGAACCTAAAATTTCATATATAAATTGGTCTAAAAACGGTTGGGAAGAACAGGTTCCGGCCATCGATGTGGTAATTAATCTTGCAGGTGCATCGTTAAATAAACGCTGGACTGAATCTTACAAACAAACGATCATGACAAGTCGTATCCAATCTACACAAGCTTTAGTTGATTTATTTAAAAATCGCTCGAAAAAACCTGAAGTGCTATTTAATGCGAGTGCTATGGGGTATTATCCACCAAGCTTACATCACACATATACTGAGCAATATCACACGCTTCCATTCGATTTCTTATCAGATGTAGTGTATCAATGGGAACGTATTGCTAAACAATTTGAAGAGTTTGGCACTCGTGTTGTGTTAGGTAGATTTAGTATGATTCTATCTGACGAGGGTGGCTCTCTACCAATGATGAAATTGCCGTATAAATTCTATGTAGGGGGTAAATTAGGTTCTGGTCGTCAATGGTATTCATGGATTCATATTGATGATTTAGTTCGCGCTATTTTATTCACGATCAATGAACCAACTGCTAAAGGACCTTTTAATATGGCAGCACCAATGCCTGAGCGACAAAACTTATTCGGCTATACACTTGGTCGCGTTATGCATCGACCACATGAAACATGGGTTCCAGGCTGTATAATGAGAGCAGCTTTAGGACAAATGTCTACAGTTGTATTAGACACGCAAAAAGTTCTACCTAATAAACTTGATGCGTTAGATTTTGATTTCAAATATCCTAACCTGAAGGTAGCGCTTGAAGACTTAATTAGCAAGTAATCATAGGAGTTTGATATCATGAATGACAACAAGTTAACCTATATTTTACTTATTATTGCAAGTGTTTTTCTTATCTTAAATGGTATATTTGCTTTTGAAAATGATATAATTATTACTTTAATGTCTATTTTTTTCCTTATCATAGGCATACTTTTATTCCTTGTATCAGTACGATTATTGTTAAAATCATCAAAAAATTCGAGATAGAATTTAAAAAGAGGGAGCGCCAGGTACAGCGCTCCCTCTTAAATATTTATTCAACTTATTTATTTTGATCTTCGGGTTGCATTACACCATCAATTAAACCATATTCTTTAGCTTCATCAGCTGTTAAGAAGTTATCACGGTCAGTATCTTTTTGAATTTTTTCAATACTTTGACCTGTGCGTTCAGCTAAAATTCTGTTTAATTTTTCGCGTGTTTTTAAGATATGGTTAGCAGCGATTTCGATTTCAGTTGCTTGACCTTGAGCACCACCTAATGGTTGGTGAATCATTACTTCAGCGTTAGGTAATGCGAAACGTTTACCTTTTGCACCAGCAGCTAATAAGAATGAACCCATTGAAGCAGCCATACCAATACAAATTGTTTGTACATCTGGTTTGATGTGTTGGATAGTATCATAAATCGCAAATCCAGCAGTCACGCTACCGCCTGGAGAGTTAATATATAGATAAATATCTTTTTCAGAGTCTTGAGCTTGTAAGAATAATAATTGTGATACAATTGAGTTTGCTACGTTATCATCAATTGCTGAACCTAACATGATGATACGGTCTTTTAATAAACGTGAATAAATATCGTAAGCACGTTCGCCACGATTTGTTGTTTCAATAACTGTAGGAATTAAATTCATTTATATTTCCTCCTTGTAATTAACTGTTGTACTCATTTTACAACAAAAGTCAAATATGGTCAAAAATTAACTATTGACGCATTTTTTTAATTTTTTTACTATAAACATACATACAGATTGTACTTTTAAAATCACAAATAGTACAGAAATTAGGCTTTTAATATTCTCTCCCCGTAGTGTAATGGATAGCACATAAGATTCCGGTTCTTATAATAGAGGTTCGATTCCTCTCGGGGGGACTAATAGTTTTTAATAACATGATTTTTAAACTAGAACGTTATTATGAAGTCGTTATTTTATTTTCCCTTTTAAATAAGTACTAAATCACACTAAATTTTAGACTCTTTTTAGAGTACTTACGTCTTTCCTTTCAAAACCTTTCTCACATTGCTAAAGCTATCAAGTAAAAATTTCAATAAGCAATAATTAATCACAAAACACCTTACTTATTAAAAAGTTTTTATATAATAAATTTATCAACTATAACTCAAGGAGCTTTTATGATAATATTTTTTGGAAAATCATAGCAGTCTTATACAAATAATAGGTATCCTTTTAAAGAATTAAATAATACTTTAAATACAAAAGAATATTGCTAAGTTCTTAACATCATTTATTAATAGAATACTTAATTGTTTCATTTGCTGTTAATACAATTTTTTAAAGGAGATAAATTTATGGAAAACGAAAGCTATAATCGTTTGTTAAAGATGATTAAGGATTTTGAACAAGAAATTATAAAATTGGCAGGAGTGGGTCAACAGTCTAATCATAAATTAATTCATTATATAGATAAAGATGAGAAATTTACTTTGATAGTAAATAGAAAAGGCCACAGAAATAAAGATAATCTAACATTATTACTTCACAGCGCCACTGAAAAAAGTTTAATGGTACGTTTTGATGTAAATGGTTCTGATCATTCTAATCCCCCCAATGATACTAGAATTCCAACACCACACCTTCATATTTTTTCAGAAGAATATGATAACGGTAGAATAGCTATCCCCTTATCAAAATTGTCAAATAAAGAATTGGAAGATGAGTTAATGGATTCTTTAGAATTCTTTATGGATTATACAAATATCCATCACAAAAATGCTATAATTATCCCAAAGTTACTATAATAGAAAGGAGTGATTAAAGTGGAAATTATTGAGCAAAAAATGGATGAATATTTTAGTTGGCTTAAACAACGTTATAGTTATAAAAAGCTTGATGGCTCTACTGAAATCACCACTCCTTTTAAAAATCATTTAAATGATTACATTAGAATATATGTAGATATATTAAATAATAATGAATTACTACTTTCTGATGATGGCTTAACGTTAAATGAGCTAAAAATGTCTGGTATTGATATAAATACTAAAACTAGAAAAAAATTAATTAGTTCAATTATGAATCAATTTAATTTGACATTGGATGACGATGAAATAATATCCTACGTCCAAAACGATACTTTTGCCCAATCTAAACATAATTTAATTCAAGGAATTTTAAAAATTTATGATTTAACTTTAACAAGCAAATCAAATGTTTCAAGTCTATTTTATGAAGAAGTTTTCGACTTTTTATTCAATGAAGATATAACTGGAACAGCGAATGTTGCCGTAGCTGGAGAGTCAGGTATAAAATATACTATAGATTTTATATTACCTGCTAAAAAAAATAAGCCTGAAAAACTTTTGAATTTTGCAAACAATTTAGACTTTAATAAAATAACTTCTGATGCTTTTGCTTATAGAGATGTAAAGCCTAACAGACCTAATAGAAATAACCTAGAATCTGAAATGTTTATAATTGCAAATGATATTGAAAATAGTGTTTCTTCTCGGGTAAAACAGGCTGCTGATTATGAAGGCGTTTCAATTCTTAAATGGTCTAATAAGCAAGAAATACTAAAGGCTTTAAACTAATAAGTTAAAAACAAGTTTAGATTAATAAATAAAAAGCATAAAAGGAAATCAGATTTTTAATCTTGAGTTTCTTTTATGCTTTTATTCAACAACATTCTTCAATAAAAAAAGGTATTTTTGATTACTATTCCAAAAACACCTTGCTTCATATTTATAATTCTATATTCTCGCCACTACGAATTTTATCAGCTAGTTCATTTAATTTTCTCAAGCGATGATTAACACCTGATTTAGAAATAGGACCAGTTGAGACCATTTCCCCTAGTTCTTTTAATGAAATTTCTTGATGTTCAACACGTAATTTAGCAATTTCTCTTAATCGATCCGGAAGATTCTCTATGCCGATTTCTTCATCGATAAGTTGGATGCTTTGTACTTGTTTCATCGCAGCGCTAACTGTTTTATTTAAATTAGCGGTTTCACAGTTGACTAAGCGATTTACTGAGTTTCTCATATCTCTTACTATGCGCACATCTTCGAATTTTAATAATGCTTGATAACCACCTATTAAACTTAGGAATTCAGAGATTTTTTCTGCTTCTTTTAAATAAGCTATACTGCCCTTTTTACGTTCTAAGTGTTTCGCATTTAGGCCATAGCTATTCATTAACTTAGTTAAACCTTCAGAATGATTCTCATACTGTGAAAATATTTCTAGATGGTAAGAAGATGTTTCTGGATTATTTACTGAACCACCCGCTAAAAATGCCCCTCGTAAGTAACTTCTACGCATTTCATCATCTTTAATCATACTTGCATCAATATCATGTACAAAGATGCCATTTTTTAAAATTCCAAGTTCGTCAAGAATTTCTCTAGCTCTTACTTTAGTACGACAAATATAAATATTATTTTTCTTTAATTTCATCTTCTTACGCACTAATATTTCAATCTCAACATTAAATATTCGTTTAATTAATGAATAAATACGACGTGCTGTTGTCGCATTTTCAGTTTGAACATTAATTACAAATTGTTGATTAGATAGACTGAGGGCACCATTCATACGAATTAATGCGCTAAGTTCCGCTTTTGCGTTGCTTTCATCTACTTCAATACGGGTTAATTCATTTTTCATGTCTGATGCAAAACTCATCGCCTCATTTACCTTCCTTTCTAATCATTGTCATAAATATATGTAATTAACATTCCAAAATTCATTAAGTTATCGTAACTCAACGATTATACACACATGTCCTCTATTTTATCATAATTTTTAAAGGGTAAAAACGATATATTATTTCTTAGGTTTAAATTGAATTGTACTTGTTAATTCAAGAGCTAAGTCATAGATTAATTTAGCGAGTACTTTAGTATTATGACGCACCAAATAGTCATCATACACTTCTACCAAGTTTGTAGATGTAATAATTTTAATGTTATTTTTTGTTAAATCATCTTCGTTCATCACTACTGGTTGGGCATTGCGGTTTTTATAATGCCTTAAAATTTGTTCATCATATTTCTCATCGCTACAAATCACGTAATCAATAAATTGTTTGCCAGCATGATCGTGAATAGCCTCAATATGATCTAAAACATCATACTGATTTGTTTCTCCTGGTTGTGTCATAATATTAGAAATATAAAGTTTAGGTGCTTTAGAACTCAAAATAGCATCTGACATTCCTTTGACGCATAAATTGGAAATGACGCTAGTGTATAGAGAACCTGGTCCTAGTACAATTAAATCCGCTTCTTCTAATGCATCAATCGCTTCTTCCATAGGTTCAACATTGGACGGTTCTAAATATACACGCTCAATTTTTTTATTCTTCTGAGGGATTTTAGATTCTCCTCTTACGACTTCTCCATCTTCTAAAATGGCATTTAACATGACATTAGTATTTGTAGACGGTATGACTTTACCTTTAATATTTAAGATTTTACTTAATTCTTTAACCGCATGACCAAAGTCATTTTTAATATTAGTCAGTGCAGCCAATAAAAGATTCCCAAGTGAATGTCCTTCAATTTGATGCTCTTCAAAGCGATATTGAAATAATTCTTCTAATATAGGTTCGGCATCACTAAGTGCCGCAATCACGTTACGAATATCTCCTGGCGCAGGAATATCCATTTCGTTACGAATCTTCCCAGTGCTTCCCCCGTCATCAGCTACCGTAACGATGGCTGTAATATCAATAGGATATTCTCTTAACCCTCTAGCTAATACTGATAGGCCAGTCCCACCACCTATTAGTACGATTTTTAACTGTTTCATTTTTTCACGCCACTTTCAATATGTGCATCTCTGTGATGAACATAAACATTATAATCAAAAATGTCTCCTAGTTCTTGACCAATACGCTTAGCTAACGCTACTGAACGATGTTGTCCACCTGTACAACCTATCGCAATAACTAACTGAGCTTTCCCTTCTTTTTTATAGCCTGGAACCATGAATTTTAGTAAGTCCATTAACTTTTCAAAAAAGATTTCTGTTTCTTTCCATTTCATAACATAATTATAAACTGCCTCATCTTCCCCCGTCATCGGTCTTAAGTCTTCTACATAATATGGGTTCGGCAAGAAACGCACATCAAATACTAAATCAGCATCCATTTGAATACCATGTTTAAATCCAAAACTTGTCACATTAATACTAAATGACTTGAAACTTTCATCTTTAAATTTCTTTTTCACTTTTTCTTTCAATTCTTTAGTTTTTAAATCTGTAGTATCTACTATATAATTTGCAAAAGTACGAATTCTAGATAGTAATTGTCTTTCTTCAAGAATAGCATCAATAAGTGACATTTGCCCGTTTTCATTTAATGGATGAGCACGTCGAGATTCTTTATATCTTGAAATGAGTTTCTCTGTATCCGCTTCTAAAAACATCACGTCGACGATGACATCATTACGACTTTTAATCGCATCAATTTCTTCTACTAATGAAGCAAATAATTCTTTACCTCGCAAATCAATAGCAATCGCTACTTTTTGTAATGATGGGTTTCCCTGTTCCATTAGTTCTACAAATTTTGGTAATAAAATAGGTGGTAAATTGTCTACACAGAAGAAGCCTATATCTTCTAGACATTGAATGACTACAGATTTACCAGCGCCTGATAATCCGGTCACTACTAATAATTCACTCTTACTTATTTTTTCACTTGTTTCATTGTCTACTTGATTTATCATTATGAACACCGCCCAGTTAGTCTATATTTATTTCTTATACGTACACATAAATATTTATTCACTTTCATAATATCACATGTTCTAGAGAAGGTAACTAACGACACCACTTGTTTATTGGGTTTTATTTTCAAAATAAAAAAGCTAGAACAATGCCCATCAAAAAAGTTCATAGAGGCATTATTCTAGCTTGATTCTTTACTTAAGCTTCTGCTTTATCTTTTAATTCTTCAATATAATCGATTGCACTTTGAGCAGCAATACTACCGTCACCTGTAGCTGTAACAATTTGACGAAGACCTTTATCTCTTACATCACCAGCTGCAAAAATACCTGGCACTGATGTTGTCATATCATCTTTAGTAACGATATAACCCGTATCATTTGTGATACCTAAGTTATTAAATGGCGCAGTTAAAGGTTTCATTCCAATATAGATAAATACACCGTCAGCATCTAATGTTTGTTCTGAGGCATCTTTAGTAGATACTAGGGTAACAGAACCTACTTTACCATCTTTTTCATTAATTGATTTAAGTGTATGGCTCCAAATAAAGTCGATTTTATCATTTTTAAATGCACGATCTTGTAATATTTTTTGAGCTCTTAATTCGTCTCTACGGTGTACAATTGTAACTTTATCTGCGAATTTAGTTAAGAACGCGCCTTCTTCAACTGCAGAGTCACCGCCACCAATTACGAATAAGTTTTTATTTTTAAAGAATGCGCCATCACATACTGCACAGTAACTTACGCCACGGCCGCCTAGTTCTTGTTCACCAGGTACACCAATTTTTTTATATTCTGCACCGGTAGAAATAATTACAGCGTGTGCTGTGACTTCTTTATTACCTAAATTAATGACTTTGTAGTCACCTTTATCTTCAATTGATTTAATATCACCATATTGATATTCAGCACCAAATTTTTTCGCATGTTCGAACATTTTAGTTGATAAATCCGGACCAGTAATCATTTCAAAGCCTGGGAAGTTTTCCACTTCTTCAGTGTTTGCCATTTGTCCACCCGGCATTCCTCTTTCAATCATAACAGTGCTTAAGTTAGCACGTGATGCATAAACTGCTGCTGTCATGCCAGCGGGCCCAGCACCGATAATTGCAACATCATAGTTTACTTCAGTCATTTTTATGCCTCCTACCTTTTTCTTATCATGCGCATTATATATTATAATCGTTGTTTCTTAAATTTATATGCTCAATAATTGATTGATGGCGTTATCTAATTTGTATCTTGAGGTATTAAATAATTCTATAATTTCTTTTTTAGTTTTATGGGATTCATAGTAACGATGATAAAGATAAACATGAGCTGCAACGTATCTATCGACCTCACTTAAATCGACTTCATTCGCAATTAATCCTTCGCCTTTATCAATCCAGCTTATAAATAATTCTGTATCTTGACGTAAATCCTTAATATTATAAAGTTTAAGCAAACCTCGATGAATAAAATCTAATTTATTTAAATGAAGGCCTTGTACTAGATAAGTTAAATACAGTTTTTCATAATCATTCATTGTTTCTAAGACCGACCAAATTTCTTCAGTCATCAGAATTTCTTTACCGTTTAATTGGTTCAATAAGAACACGCCATATAATCTATAGTGACTATCATCGTCCATTAATAATGGTTGAATTTTCTGATCGAATATTTGTTTACTTTCTTCAATCACCCATGGCGCATAACCCACATCAACTTTAGAAATTTGTAGCAGTTTTTCCCAGAATACTTCACTTTGTTCTTTATTTCCAAGGTAATAATAGTTAAAACTCAAAGCGTTAAACATTTGTATAGAAGCAAACTTACCTTTTTTATATAACGGTAATAAAAGCTGTTGAGACGCTTCATATTGTTTTAAATAGCTCAATACAATACCTAATTTGAAACTTTCATCGTCATTCATTGGTACGACTTTACTTAAAATCTTTAAATATTTTTGATACTTTTCAGTTTCATTAGTGTTATATAGTAATAAGGTATAATGGCATAATGCATGTACATCAGAATTATCTTCGCTTAACAAGGTTTCAAATAATTCTTTTGCCGTTTCGTACTCACTTAAATATAAATAACACATAGCTAATAAATTACGTACGACACGATGTTCTTGAATTTCTTCATCTTGTTGCAAGATATATGCACGCGCTTCTTCTAAGCGCCCTTGTGAAAATAAATATTGGAATAACAATTGTGTCGCAAATAACTGCGCTTCTAATTCAATTTTTTCTTCACTAATATAAGAAACTTCAAATGTTTGTTCTAATTCCGATCTAAATGCTTTGTCTTCAGTCAAAATCACATAATTAATACCAAACAAGAAGGCCTTGTTTGGCTCATTAAGTTCGATGTTCAATTGACTTAATTGGTAATAGCTTTCTTCTACATGGTCTCTTTTAATAATATTCTCGTAAAAAAGCTTCTCAGCTTGGCTACCTAAATTCATTTTAGTAAGACACTGCGTATAGTTTAATTTAATATCGAAATCATTTGGTGACAAATCAAGCACTTTTTTATAGTACTCCGCTGCTTTTTTAAAATCTTGTTGTTTAAATTTTTGATCTGCCATTTTACGATAGAAGTCTTCATCAAATACCATTGATATTACGTTATTGTTGTTTTGTGCCATACTTTGTCACCTCTCTTTTTATTTATAATGTATGTGCATCGGATTTCCATATGCCACAGTGTTATCTGGGATATCTTTAGAAACAATAGTGCCGGCTTTCACGATTACATGATGACCGATATTTACACCTGGCAAGATAGTGGTGTTAGCCCCTATTAAAGTTTGATCTCCAATATTTACTGAGCCATAACGATATTCTTCCACTAAAACTTCATGCGTTAATATTGTAGTATTATAACCAATTACACAATTATTGCCAATCGATATTAATTGAGGATGAAAAATATCTGGCATGACTTTGTATGCAATCGCGGTCTGTTTGCCGATATTCATTTTCAAAAAATGAATATATATCCATCGTTTCAACTTTAAATTGGGTATGTAACGACACACCTCAATAATTAACGTGTTTCTAAATGTCTTTGGGAAACTTACGAAGCGGTAAATACGCCATAATGGATTTACCGCCTGTCTTGTAATCTTAGTTAAGCGTCGCATTATTTAACATTCACCTTATTATTAGACCAATTTAACGGTCCTGCTTTTTTATAAATTGGAGGGTTATATTTCATGCGTCTATAAACGATTAAAATAATACCTGCAATAATTAAGATAGCAGAAACTAATTGAGCGACACGTATATGACTCGTTAACATTAAACTATCTGTTCGTAATCCTTCAACAAAGAAACGTCCAATTGAATACCATATTAAGTAAAGGGCAAATGTTTCTCCCACGCGAAGATGTCTTCTAATTGTAATGAGAATAATAAATCCTAGTACATCCCATATTGATTCATATAAAAATGTCGGATGATAATAAACACCTTCTATATACATATTACGAATAATAAACTCTGGAATATGTAAATGTTCTAAGAATGTTCTAGACACAGGTCCACCATGTGCTTCATGGTTCATAAAATTACCCCAACGACCAATACCTTGCGCTAAAATAATACTCGGTGCGACGATATCCCCAATTTGAAATGGATTTAAATTCTTTATCTTACACACAATTATCCCGGTAATAAATCCACCTATTAGACCACCGTGTATTGCGATACCACCATGCCAAATCTTAGGTATTTCTCCCGGATTCTCCATATAGTAAGGCCATTGGAAAATCACAAAATAAATACGTGCAACTAAAAAGCCAAAGATCGCACTATAGAAAATGACATCGACTAATGTATCTTTATGTAAACCAACATGTTTCAAACTTTCTTGGGCGATAAAATAACCAATAAGAATACCTACGGCGATAATGATCCCATACCATTTAATAGATAAAGGTCCTAAGTGAAAAGCAGTTGGATCAATATAATTCAAATTAAACATCATATCTTATTTCTCCTTGCTTTGATTACCTTTTCTTAAAATCTCTTCATTCAAGCGTTGGTTAAATTCTTCCGCCGTGTTAATACCCATAATATTTAAACGATAATTCATCGCTGCCACTTCTATAATCACGGCCACGTTTCTACCCGGGCGTACGGGCACTGTTTTTTTAGTGATCTCAGTATCTAGAATTTGTAATGTTTCTTCGTTTAAACCAACGCGATCATATAATTTATCTTTATTCCAATTTTCTAAATTTATATTTAAGCGAATTTGTTTTTCCGTCAAAATAGATCCTGCACCAAACAATGTCATCACATTGATAATACCGAGACCTCGAATTTCAAGTAAATGTTCTATTAATTTCGGGGGAGTACCAATAAGTTCACCTTTAGTAATTTGGCGAATTTCAACATTATCGTCAGCTACTAAACGGTGTCCACGTTTCACTAATTCTAATGCCGTTTCACTTTTACCGATACCTGAATCTCCAGTTATTAACACACCTACTCCATATACATCGACTAATACTCCGTGCAATGAAGTGCTTTGCGCTAGCTCATGTTCTAAGAACGTAGTTAAACGACTCATCAAACTCGTTGTAGCATCTTTAGAAACAATTAACGGGGTGTCCATTTCTTGAGATGCTTCGATTAGTTCTTGAGGTGGTTCTAATCCTCTTGTCACAATAATAGCCGGTGTTTCTGGGCGACATAGTTTACGCATACGTCCTTGTCGTTCTTCATCTGGCAGTAAATTATAAAAAGATAATTCAGTCGTTCCTAATAATTGGATTCTATCTGACGCATAGTGTGAAAAATACCCAGCCATTTCCAATCCAGGACGTGATATATCTGTATTTTTAATATGTTTATGTAATCCTTTTTCCCCTGTAAAAAGTTCTAAATTTAATAATTTGACTAATTTCTCTGTCGTTAACATGAGTTCACCTCAAATTTTTCACTTGAATTCATTCATCTACTATCATATCAAAAATGATGTCATTATTTATATAAAAATGTAGCTTTAACTGGGAATTTGTTTTTCAATCTCTAAAAATAAAAAAGTCTTTCCCACTAAAAGGCTTAGAAGTGCTATTAATAGCATCGAAGAAATCAATATTTTCTCATTATTTCTTCTCTTTTGCCACTTTATTTAGGAAAGACCACTAGTGTATTTAGTTTTTATTCAGGATGTAAATTCATCTGCAAATTTATTCGACTGAATCGCGTTCCAGTACAGGTTTCAAATATTTACCAGTATAAGATGACTCTACTTTCGCAATTTCTTCTGGGGTACCGGTAGCAACGATTGTACCGCCACCTTCCCCACCTTCAGGGCCTAAATCAATAATATGATCTGCGGTTTTAATGACGTCTAAGTTATGTTCGATGATAACAACCGTATCGCCATTTTCAACAAGTCGGTTTAACACTTTCAACAATCTACTAATATCGTCTACATGCAAACCAGTTGTTGGTTCATCTAATATATATATTGAACGACCAGTAGAACGTTTATGCAATTCTGAGGCTAACTTAACACGTTGTGCTTCCCCACCAGAAAGTGTAGTCGCTTGTTGACCGAGGGTGATGTAGCCTAAACCTACATCTACAAGTGTTTGTAATTTACGATGTATTTTAGGAATATTTTCAAAGAAATACGTCGCTTCTTCTACAGTCATTTCTAATACATCTGCAATATTCTTGCCTTTATATGTGACTTCTAACGTTTCACGATTATAGCGTTTACCATCACATACTTCACAAGGTACATAGACATCTGGTAAGAAGTGCATTTCAATTTTAATAATACCGTCACCTTTACAAGCTTCACAACGTCCACCTTTTACGTTGAAACTAAAACGTCCTTTTTGATATCCACGAATTTTAGCTTCATTTGTTTGCGCAAAGACATCACGAATATCGTCAAATACACCTGTATAGGTTGCTGGATTAGATCGAGGTGTTCTACCGATTGGAGACTGATCGATATCGATAATTTTATCTAATTGATCGATGCCTTCAATTGCATCATAATCTCCTGGTCTCACTTTAGATTTATTAATCTTTTGCGCTAAAGCTTTATATAATACTTCATTAACGAGTGAACTTTTACCTGAACCAGATACGCCTGTAACTACCGTCATAACAGACAATGGAATATCTACATCCACACCTTTTAAGTTATTACTTCGTGCGCCTTTGATACTAATTTTTTTATCAGTAATTTCACGACGATGTTCAGGTACATCAATACGTTTCTTACCACTTAAATATTGACCAGTTAATGACTTCTTATCTTTCATTACTTTAGCTGGGGTACCACTTGAAACAATTTCACCACCATGATTACCTGCTCCTGGACCAACGTCTACAAGATAATCTGCCGCTCTCATTGTATCGTCATCATGTTCAACAACAATTAACGTATTACCTAAATCGCGCATTTCTTTTAACGTACCAATGAGTCTGTCATTATCACGTTGGTGCAAACCAATTGAAGGTTCATCTAATACATAAAGAACACCAGTTAAACGAGAACCTATTTGAGTAGCTAAACGAATACGTTGTGCTTCCCCACCTGATAAAGTACCTGATGAACGATTTAAGGTTAAATATTCTAAACCAACGTTATTTAAGAACGATAAGCGAGAAATAATTTCTTTTAAAATTTGATTCGCTATTGTTCTATCTTGTTCTGATAACTCAATATTTTCATAATATTGTAAAGCATTATTAATGGAATATTCCACAACTTCTCCAATATTATAACCACCTACATAAACAGATAAAGCCTCTTTACTCAAACGTTTACCATGACACGTTTCGCATGGCAATTCTGTCATGTATTTACTCATTACTTCTCGTGTATATTCTGAGGGGGATTCATGATAGCGACGGTTTATATTAGGTAGTACGCCTTCGAATTTCATTGTTCTATTACGTGTGCCACCATTTCGGCTATGGAATGAAAATTCTATTTGTTTATCTCCAGAACCATTCATTAATATATCTTTTTGTCTATCTGTTAATTTTTTAAAAGGTTTATCCATATTAATTTTGTAAACTTCGCAAACACGTTTTAATAATGTTGGATAAAAATCAGAACTTGTTGGTTCCCAAGGTTCAATCGCACCCTCATTTAAACTTTTATTCTTGTCTGGAACAACTAAGTCAACATCAACTGTTAAACGTTGACCTAACCCATCACATGTGGGGCAAGCCCCAAATGGACTATTAAAACTAAACATTCTTGGCTCTAATTCACCGATTGAGAAACCACAAATTGGGCATGCATGGTTCTCAGAGAATTTAATGTCTTCCCCACCAATGACGTCTACTGTAATGTTGCCTTCTGCTAATTCTAAACCTGTTTCAATTGAATCAGCTAAACGCGTTTCAATACCATCTTTTACAACTAATCGGTCCACTACAACCTCAATTGTATGATTTTTATTCTTATCTAACTCTGGCACTTCGTTTACATCCACGATTTCACCATCAACACGTAAACGTACATATCCTTTTTTACCAATATCTTCAATTAATTTCTCGTGACTGCCTTTTCTATGTGAAATCACTGGCGCTAAAATTTGAATTTTAGTACGTTCTTCAAGCTCTAAAATACGATCTACCATTTGTTGTACAGTTTGTGATTCAATTTCAATACCGTGATTTGGACAGTACGCTTTTCCTACACGTGCATAAAGCAAACGAATATAATCATAAATTTCAGTTACAGTTGCCACAGTTGAACGTGGGTTCTTACTTGTTGTTTTTTGGTCAATCGAAATAGCAGGAGATAAACCTTCGATTGTATCTACGTCTGGTTTATCCATTTGTCCTAAAAATTGGCGTGCATAGGCACTTAAAGATTCCACATATCGACGTTGGCCTTCTGCGTAAATCGTGTCAAAGGCAAGTGATGATTTACCTGAGCCAGATAACCCTGTCATAACAATTAATTTATTTTTAGGAAGTTCAATATCAATATTTTTTAAATTATGTGCTCTTGCACCTTTAACTACGATACTTGGTCCCTTCATTTATCTGTCACCCTTCTGCTTTTAATTCAAATAACATATCTCTCAATTCTGTTGCTCTTTCGAAGTCTAAGTCTTTCGCTGCTTTTTTCATTTCTTTCTCTATATTTTCAATCGTTTTTTGACGTTCTTTCTTAGTCATTTTCTTAGGTACTTCTGTTTGTTGTTTTTCATTTGTTTCATCATTATCCACAGTAGCACTAATAACATCATGAATTTTCTTATTAATTGTTTTCGGTGTGATGCCATATTTTTCATTATGCGCCATTTGAATTTCACGACGACGCTGTGTCTCGTCGATGGCATACTGCATTGAGTCCGTCATCTTGTCGGCATACATAATGACTTCACCTTTATCATTACGTGCAGCACGACCGATTGTTTGAATTAATGAACGGTTAGAACGTAAGAAGCCTTCCTTATCAGCATCTAAAATAACAACTAATGATACTTCAGGGATATCAATACCTTCTCTTAGCAAGTTAATACCTACAACTACATCATATGTACCCATACGTAAGTCACGAATGATTTCGATACGTTCTAGTGTTTTAATTTCTGAGTGTAAGTAATTAACTTTGATACCCGCTTCTTTCATATATGTTGTTAAATCTTCACTCATTTTTTTAGTTAATGTCGTCACTAATACACGTTCATCTCTATCAATTCTTTCTTGAATTTCGCCTAATAAATCATCAATTTGATTTTTCGTTGGGCGTACATCAATTTTAGGATCTAATAAGCCAGTAGGACGAATAATTTGTTCCACCATTTCATCAGTGTGTTCAAGTTCATATGGACCTGGTGTAGCTGATACATATACTAACTGTTTCGTTTTTTGTTCAAACTCTTCAAATTTAAGCGGTCGGTTATCCATTGCACTAGGTAAGCGAAAGCCATGATCTACTAACACTTTTTTACGCGCTTGGTCACCATTAAACATCCCTCTAATTTGCGGTAAGGTAACATGGGATTCATCTATCATTACTAACCAGTCATCACCAAAGTAATCTAGTAATGTATATGGCGTTGAACCAGGTGGTCTTAATGTTAAATGAACAGAGTAGTTTTCAATACCTGAACAAAAGCCCATCTCACGCATCATTTCTAAATCGTAGTTTGTGCGTTGTTCTAAACGTTGTGCCTCAAGTAATTTATTCTCATCTCTTAATTCTTGTAAGCGTTCTTCTAATTCTTTTTCAATACGTTCGATAGCTATTTTCATTTTCTCTTCACGGGTAACGAAGTGAGAGGCCGGGAAAATAGCAAAGTGTTCTCTTTCGCGAATCACTTCACCTGTTAAATAATTGACTTCGCGAATACGATCAATTTCATCGCCAAAGAATTCAACGCGTATACACATTTCTTCACGAGACGCTGGGAAAATTTCAACGACATCCCCACGTACTCTAAACGTACCACGCTGGAAATCAATGTCATTTCTAGAATATTGTACATCTACTAATTTACGAAGCAATTCACTACGATCCATTTCCATTCCTACACGTACACTAACTACTAAATCTTTATATTCTTCTGGATTCCCTAAACCATAGATGCAACTTACACTGGCGATAATAATTACATCATCACGCTCAAATAATGCGCTTGTAGCAGAGTGACGTAACTGGTCAATTTCGTCATTAATTGACGCATCTTTCTCAATAAATGTATCCGTAGAAGGCACATAAGCTTCAGGTTGATAATAATCGTAATAACTTACAAAATATTCCACTCTGTTCTCAGGGAAGAACTCTTTAAATTCACTATATAATTGTCCAGCTAATGTTTTATTATGGGCAATAATTAAAGTCGGTTTCCCCACTTCTTTAATTACATTACTCATGGTGAACGTTTTACCAGTACCGGTAGCACCGAGTAAAGTTTGATGACGTTTACCTTCATTAACACCTTCTACAATCTTTTTAATTGCTTGAGGTTGGTCCCCTTGTGGATCAAACTCAGAATTTAATTTAAATGGATAATGTTCCACCATTCTTACAAGCGCCTCCTCAATTTGTGCTTACTTCTCTTATTTCCTATTCTTTGAAAAGTATTCTTACTTAAATTTATTTTAGCAAAAATATAAATAAAAATACAAACGTTTGTTCGCTTACGTTTGTATCTTCCTTTATTAATCATTCGGTTATATAAAAAGAGATGAGACTTAAGTCAAAAAATTTTAACCTCGTGGCCTCATCTAAAGATTTGATATTCACTCTTTTTTTATGAATTTCTTCTATTATATGTAGATTTAATATAAAACAACTTATTTCTAAATTCAATTTATCTGTTTATATAATATTAATCTTGATGTTTATGAAATTCTAACTTATCTATAATAACGTATCCTGCTAATAAAGACACCACATCAATGAAGATAATCCATTCATTATGAAAGAACCCTTTATAAATTGACGTTGCAATTAAAATAAGTGTTACAATCACGCCTACCCACTTACTTCTCGTAATCACACTAAATAATACGACTAATACACATGGAAAAAAAGCGGCTAAAGCATACCAAATCATTTCATTCACCCATTTCTACGATTTAATATGGCCATTGTTGTTTCACGTAATTCAGCTTTTGGTATAAAGTTTTCAGTTAACATTTCCGGGATGACATTGTCTATAAAATCTTGCACCGAACTTAAGTGATCAAACTGAATAATCGTTTCCAGACTATTTTCATAAATTTCAAAGAATAAAGACTCTGGGTTACGCTTTTGAATTTCTCCAAACGTCTCATAAAGTAAATCAATTTTATCTGCAACGGATAAAATTTGTCCTTCCAAAGAATCATCTTTACCTTCTTGAAGTCTTTTGCGATAAATATCTTGATACGCCTCTGGAATATCTTCGTTAATAAATGTGTTCACCATTTCTTCTTCAACTTGAGAGAATAACATTTTCAACTCTGTTCTAGCGTATTTAACAGGGGTTTTAATATCTCCAGTAAATACTTCCGCAAAGTCATGATTCAATGCTTTCTCGTATAAACTTTTCCAATCAATTGTATTACCATGATATTCTTCAACAGTTGCTAAGTATTGTGCAATTTTAGTTACTTTAAAGGAATGCGCTGCTACATTATGCTCAAAATATTTAAATTTACCTGGTAAGCGGATTAATTTTTCTAAATCAGAAAGTCTTTTAAAATATTGATGAACACCCATATTACGAAACCTCCATGTTTTATTAAGTAAAGATTATACTTATTTTTATTATATCAATCAATAATTTGATGAAAAGTATCAATCTATATTAAATATTGGAAACATGTGCATTTTGAATTTAATAAAACTGTATGAAATAAAAAGCACTATACTAGCAGTTAAATCTTTGCCAGTACAGTGCTTTCTCATCTTTTAATTAATTTATATGATACTTCTCTTAATGGATAAAGTTATAACCTGAAGTATTTTTAATAGTTCGGTTTGTAACATTATTAAAGTTTCCATTCCAGTTCATTTCAGATACATAAACTGAACCATCGCTATTCACGCGTTCAACTACGCCTACATGACCGTAGTAACCAGCGCTAGTTTGGAAGATGGCACCGACTTCTGGTCTGTTATCAACCGCTAATCCAGCATTTCTAGCTGAATTCGCCCAGTTACTTGCGTTACCCCAGAAACTTCCAACTGATCGACCTAATTGTTGACGACGGTCAAACGCATAATATGTACAATTACCAACGTAATAACGATTGCCTTGGTTGCTTACAGTACCATAGTTATAATTTGAAATTACAGGTGCACTTGTTGTTTTCACATGATAGTTGTAGCTAGTCGCATATCTTGATGGCACTTCATTAGCAGTCGCACCATAGTTATAAGTACCTTTGCTATATGTTACTGCGTTACTTCCTTGATAATCATGGTCATATAAATTTGCAAGTTGCGTAGTATTGATTGCTTGATCTTCAGACGCTGTAGCAATTGCATAAAGTTTAGCATTGTCAAGTGCATTATTGTCTAAACTTGCAGCGCCTTTTTCAGTTACTGCAATTAAATCACCTGGATGAATAAGTGTAGATAAACCAGGATTAAGTGCATAAACCTCGTCTAAAGAAATATGATGTGCTTTAGCAATTTTATTTAACGTATCTCCAGCTTTTACTTCAACGACATCTTTGTCTGGAACTACTAAAGATGTGCCTTGTTGAACTTCGCTTGATTGAATATGATTTAATGATTGGATTTCACTAGCAGTCGTAGCAAATTGATGCGCTAATGTTTCTACTGACGTTGTTTTCTCAACTACATGTGTTTGTTGTGCACTAGCTAAGCCATTAATACCAGCAAACGCTGCGATAGATGTTAGTGTTACAGTCAATGATTTTTTTCTCATGTTGTCATTCCTTTGTAGTAATGTATTCTTGTTCATCAATACTGTAGCACAAATTTTTTTGGAAAAGTGTAATGTTAAACCGTTGTAATATAAAGGTTAAATAACACTTCATATTTAATTAAAAACGCCTATCTTAGTAATAAATATATTTGCTAATTACACATAAAGCATTCATTTTCAAATTAATTCAATAAAAATCTACTCACTGCATTATTCTTCATTACTATTCATTGACTGTCTTAGGTAAGCTTCAATAAATGGTTGGATTTCACCGTCCATCACTGCATCTACTTTACCAGTTTCTTCATTAGTACGATGATCTTTCACCATTGAATATGGATGGAAGACATATGAGCGAATTTGACTTCCCCAGCCAATTTCTTTTTGTTCACCACGAATTTCAGCCATTTCACGTTCTTGCTCTTCCAATTTTAATTGATACAATTTGGCTTTCAACATCTTCATCGCCGCTTCACGGTTTTTAATTTGTGAACGTTCATTTTGGTTATTTACTACAATACCTGTGGGATGGTGCGTAATTCGAATGGCAGATTCCGTTTTGTTAATGTGCTGACCACCAGCACCTGAGGCTCTAAACGTATCCACCGTAATATCATCCGGGTTAATTTCAATCTCAATTTCATCATTATTAAATTCTGGAATGACATCACATGAAGCAAATGACGTATGACGTCGACCTGATGAATCAAATGGTGAAATTCTGACTAATCGATGCACGCCTTTTTCAGCTTTTAAATAACCGTATGCATTATGACCTTTGATTAATAACGTGACACTCTTAACACCCGCTTCATCACCCGGTAAATAGTCTACTGTTTCAACTTTGAAACCTTGTTGCTCACCATAACGCTGATACATACGTAGTAACATGCTCGCCCAGTCTTGAGACTCCGTACCACCTGCGCCAGGGTGCAATTCAAGAATCGCATTATTCGCATCATGAGGACCATCTAATAACAATTGCAACTCAAATTGGTCGACTTTCTCCTTGAAACCAACGACCTCTTGTTCCAAGTCATCTTTCATATCCTCATCAAATTCCTCTTGCAACAATTCCCAAGTCGCAGTCATATCTTCAACTTCATTATTCAAATCATGATAACCATTCACCACAGCCTTCAACGCATTATTTTTGTCAATAATCTCTTGCGCCTTATTTTGATCATCCCAGAAATTGGGCTCCGTCATCATTTCCTCATATTCTTGGATATTCGTCTCTTTATTCTCTAAGTCAAAGAGACCCCCTAATTTGTTCTAAATCATTCATATATTCATCAATATTACGTTTAATTTCAGATAATTCCATTCATATCTCTCCTATTAATCATTACTATACATTTCTTAATCATACATGATATTTCTCGCACTTGTCATTTTTTTGGAAAAGGCCAATACGATTTACTCTGGTAAGATATTGAAGCCCTGTCATGAGGCCTTATGTTGAAGTATAACTATACCTTGCCACTATATAAAAAAACAGGAGCGTGAATACCTTCACATATCCCATTTTCTAAAACAATTCTTTTATTATTCGTCTTTACCGTGACAGTTTTTGTATTTCTTACCACTGCCACATGGACAAGGGTCATTACGACCAATCTTTTCACCTTTAACAACAGGTTGTTTTTTCGCTTTTTCTTTACCGTCTTCAGCTGACACATGTTGTGCATTACCAAAGTCAGTCGTTTTTTCACGTTCTATGTCATCGTCAACTTGAATGACTGATTTAAGAATAAACTTAGACGTATCCTCTTCGATATTTTGCATCATCATATCGAATAATTCGTGACCTTCATTTTGATAATCACGAAGCGGATTTTGTTGTGCATATGAACGTAAGTGGATACCTTGACGCAATTGGTCCATAGTATCGATATGATCAGTCCAATGCGTATCAATTGAACGTAATAAAATCATACGTTCAAACTCAGGCATTTGATCGCCAATTTTTTCTTTTTGACTTTCATAAGCTTTTTCAATCTTAGTCCATACAACATCAAAGATATCTTCTGAATCTTTACCTTTGATTTCCTCTTCAGTTAAGTCGCCTTCTTGCAAGAATACGTCATTAACATAGTTAATAAATGGTGTGTAATCCGGATTATCGTCTTCTTCATTAATGTGATAATTCACAGCACGTTGTAACGTTGAGCGTAACATTGCCATTACTAATTCAGAACTATTGTCTGAATCAATAATATTATTACGTTCATTATAGATAATTTCACGTTGTTTACGTAATACTTCATCATATTCCAAGATACGTTTACGCGCATCAAAGTTATTACCTTCGACACGTTTTTGGGCTGATTCGACAGCACGTGACACCATTTTAGATTCAATTGGTGTTGAATCATCCATCCCTAAACGATTCATCATTTTTTGAAGTCTTTCTGAACCGAAACGTACCATTAATTCATCTTGTAGTGATAAATAGAAACGACTGTCCCCTTTATCACCTTGACGACCAGAACGACCACGTAATTGATCATCAATACGACGTGATTCATGACGTTCTGTACCAATAACTGCAAGACCACCAATGTCTTCTACGCCTTCGCCTAGTTTAATGTCGGTACCACGACCAGCCATGTTAGTCGCAATCGTTACAGCACCTTTTTGGCCTGCATTGGCTACAATTTCAGCTTCACGTTCATGGTTTTTAGCATTTAAGACATCATGACGAACGCCACGTTTTTTTAGCAAGTTTGAAATATATTCACTTGTTTCAACCGCTACTGTACCTAATAATACAGGCTGTCCTTTTTTATGTTTTTCAACTACATCTTCCACCACGGCATCAAATTTACCTTTTTGACTAATGTAGATTAAATCCGATTTATCTTCACGTTGAACAGGTTTATTGGTAGGAATTTGCGTTACTGTCATATTATAAATATTTCGGAACTCTTCTTCTTCCGTTTTCGCTGTACCTGTCATACCTGCTAATTTATTGTACATACGGAAGTAGTTTTGGAAAGTAATAGACGCCATTGTTTTTGATTCATTTTGAATTTTAACGCCTTCTTTTGCTTCAATCGCTTGGTGTAAACCTTCAGAGAAACGACGACCAGGCATCGTACGACCTGTAAATTGGTCTACAATTAATACTTCTCCATCGACTACCATGTAGTCCACGTCACGTTGTAAAGTCACGTGCGCTTTTAATGCTGTATTGATATGACTGATGATTTCAACGTTTTGCACATCGTATAAGTTATCAATTTTAAACATACGTTCTGCTTTATCAGCGCCTTGTTCTGTTAAGTGTACTGCTTTCGTTTTTTCATCATACTTGTAATCATCTTCAACTTTTAACATTTTAGCGAAAACGTTAGCTTGAGTATAAAGAGATGTTGATTTTTCAGCTTCACCAGAGATGATTAATGGGGTTCTTGCTTCATCAATTAAAATAGAGTCAACCTCATCAATGATAGCAAAATGAAGGGGTCTCATAACACGCTCTTCGGCATAGTTCACCATGTTATCTCTTAAATAGTCGAAACCTAATTCATTATTTGTACTATAGGTAATATCTTGCGCATAGGCTTCACGCTTTTCAACGGTTGATTTACTATTTAAATTCAAACCAACTGTTAAGCCTAAGAACTCATATAGTTCAGCCATTTCTTCACTTTGTACACTAGATAAATATTCATTAACTGTGATAACGTGAACACCACGACCAGCTAATGCATTTAAATACGTCGGCATTGTAGCTGTTAATGTTTTACCTTCCCCTGTTCTCATTTCGGCAATATCACCTTTATGAATAGCGATACCACCCATGACTTGAACTTTATACGGTGTCATTTTAAACACACGCTTTGCACCTTCACGTACGAGTGCATAAGCTTGTGGTAAAATTTTATCTAAATAATCATTTTGTTTTTTTACATCTTCAATTTCTTGTACTTCTTCTTGAAATTGTTTAGTTTTAGCTTTAATTTCGTCATCAGTTAAAATAGCCATATCTTCCTCTAATGCGAGTACTTCATCAGCTATTTTCCCTAAACGTTTTGTTTCTTTTTTATTGCCGTCAACAATTTTCGATAAAAATCCCATTACTTCCGCTCCTTTAGCTTAAAAACTGTTAGGCCTACAACAATTTATCATATCATTTATACTTTCAAATTTATACTTATATACTCATATAAGCACTATGCTTAATTGTGTACAACTATTATAAATTACTTTAACTATCCCTACTAAATTTTTATATCTTATATCTTTTTCAATATTAGTAACTCATTACTCTTTACCTTAGCATAGCATGTTAAGAGTGTCCACGAATAACGCTATGATTAAATATTAAAGAGCGCCCATAGGATATGGACGCTCTCAACTTTAAGTATCACTCATTATATAGTGATTATTCTGTTGTTTCAATCAATCCGTATTTACCATCTTTACGTTTGTAAACAATGCTAGTACCTTCTGTTTCACGATCTGTAAAGATGTAAAAATCATGACCTAATAAATCCATTTGTAAAACCGCTTCTTCAGAATCCATTGGTTTTAAGCTAAATTGTTTAGAACGGATAATTTCGATTTCATTATCGTTCTCCTGACTATCATCTACTTCTGCAGCTTGAACTGATGGTGCTTCAGGCACTTCAGTCGCAAAAGCATCTTGTTCACCACGAGTTTTTTGTTTGCGATTCACACGTGTTTTATATTTACGAACTTGACGTTCTAATTTGCCAGTTACTAAATCAATACCAGCGTATAAGTCATCGTGTCGTTCTTCTGCTCTTAATGTTACATTTTTCAATGGAATTGTAACTTCAATTTTAGTTGTTGAATTTTGATACGTTTTCACTTTAACATGTGCTACTGCATTAGGCACATCGTTAAAATAACGTTCAAGTTTACCAATTTTGTCCTCAATATAGTTGCGAATAGCATCTGTAATAGTGAGGTTATCTCCATGAATTTCAAATCTAATCATAGCTATCTCTCCTTTAACCTCTTGTATTGGTAATGCTTACTATTATAATACCACGTTTACCTCATCTTGAAAACGCAAACACTTTGAATTTTCTGACATTTTTGTCACATAATATTTCTCCGGCATGATGCACAGTTAAACCTGTTGTATAAATATCATCCACGAGTAAAATCTCTTTATTTGTGATGTCTATCTCCTTTTCAATGTAAAAAGGATTAGACGCTTGGGCACGCGCTATTTTCCCTAATTGAGATTGTTTAGGACGTAATTTTGTTTTTAATAAGTTGATATAGGTCACACCCATGTAGTCTAATACAGTAGTAACTGGATTAAAAGTACGTTCGGCATCGCGTTCATATGGAGATGGGATGGGGACAATCATATCATAAGACGTTTTAGGAGGTTTAAGTTTCGACGCTAGTACTTTTGCTAAATAGTAGTCTCGCATAAATTTATAATTATGAATCACTTCTTTCATAACGCCTGTATATTGATAGTCGCAATATAATTGAGACATTAACGTAAATGTCTTTTCTAAAAATTGACAATCTAGGCATACGTCACTGTCTGTTGTTTGCTTATTTAAACATCTGGGACAACGACGAGAGTTTAAATCTAATGTTACTGTCTCCCATTGTTTTTGACAGGACTGACAGAACTGTTCACGCGGTCGGTAAAAATTGAAAACAGTCAATGTTTCATGAATAGGTTGTAAACACTGTATACATCTATGCATTGATCCACCCTCTCGTTTTGCCTAACTCATTCATTTGTTTGATGTCACGTTTGGCTTGGATCATTGCTAAACTTACCCCTTCATGTAGAAATAATACTGTGCCAGTAGGTGCTTCTCGTTTTCGCCCTGCTCTTCCTGCTATCTGTACTAGGGCTGCCTTTTCAAAAGTATCAGCGTTAACCACAATGACATCTAATTGAGCCATCGTAAATCCTCTTTCTAAAATGGTGGTAGTAAATACGATAGTGTGTTCACCTCGACGCAATGCTTCGACTTTGTCAAAACGTAATGCGTCTTCACTTGAGACACATATTAAATCTGGGAAGAAATAATGATAACAATCATACGCTTTAAGCATCAGTTCAATATTATTGAAGAAGACTAAAGTAAATCGTTGCGCATTCACCTGCTTTAATAATAAATTTTTTAGTTTATATTGCGCACGGGTAGGCTTTAATTTGAAATAACTAAATATTGGTTCGGGTAATGGATGTCTGTGAAAGCGTACAGGCAATTTTATAACATGGTCTGCTTGGATTTGGTGTAATAAAGATTTAGGAGGAGTAGCCGTCATAAATATGTGGCTATGTTTTGATTTAGAGGCAAGTGCTATGGCACCTTGTAATTGAGGATCCATAGATAGTGGGAATGCATCGACTTCATCAATAAAGATGACGTCGAAATGACTTTTAAAGCGAAAGAGTTGATGCACAGTTGCAATGATAAAGTGCGCATTAAATTGTTGATGACTAGATTGGTGCAACACATCGATGTCTTCGTCAGTAAATGCTTCTTTAATTCGTTTACTAATCTCAATCACCACATCGACTCGTGGCGAAATGACCGCGACATTCAAACCTAATTTGCGCGCCCTACTGATTCCTTCAAACATCATTTCCGTCTTACCAGCGCCTGTGACCGCATATAACAATAAATTCTCACGCTGGTTGATGGATTCAATAATTTGAGTTGAAGCATAGCTTTGTTGCTCGGAAAGTTGGAACGGTAAATCATAATAGCCTTCTGAGACTTGACCCACACTTTCAGTTATTCTGTAATCTGTTATATTGTCCATTCTTCCTAATTGGATACAACGGCGACAGTAAATAATTTCTTTTTGTAAAATGACTGAAGTGTACTGACAGAAATAAGTTTTATCTTCATTGCCACATTGCATACAACGATGACCCGTTTTCGTTTCGAGGACCCCTGGTGTAGTTAATTTCACTCGTTCATCGCTTAATGCTATATGTGGGAATATTAATCTTCCATAAAATTTTATAATTCATCACACCTTTTTCAAAAAATAAAAAAGTCTAAAGATAAGTGTGAGAATACTCTCATAACTTATCTTTAGACGTAAGTTTTTAATTAATTTCAATTTTTTTAGGGAAGTAACCTAAACCTAAACCACCAGATCCTAAATGTGAGGCAACTACTGGACCGAATTCAGAGTATTGAATATTAACGTCAGGATATGTTTCTTTCAGATGTTGTAAATACGTATGACCTTCATCTGTTTTATCGCCGTTAATCACAAATACTGTGACTTCTTCCATATTTTCAATTTGCTTGAAGATATTTTCTTCTAATGCATTTAAGGCACGTTTTCTTGTACGAACTTTTTCATAAGGATGAATTTTACCGTCTTCTTTAAAATGAAGTACTGGTTTCATTTTTAATAAAGTTCCTACCCATGCTTGTGCGCCAGTAATACGGCCACTCTTTTGTAAGTTTTTTAAATCATCTACAAATAAGAATGCACCTGCATGTTCACGTGCTTCTGTTAAGGCTTCAATAATTTCTTCAGGTGAATGACCTTTTTCTACTAATTCTAACGCATATATCACATAGCTACCTTCAATCATTGCGGCTAGTCTAGTGTCAAACGTATGTACATTGATGCCTTCGACCATTTCTCCAGCTTGTGTAGCTGATTGATAACTTCCACTGATACCACTAGATAGGTTGATAACAATAATATCTGTATAACCTTTGTCTCTTAATTGTTCATAATTTTGAATCCATTCGCCAATTGCGGGTTGGCTCGTTGTCGGGATAGTTTTAGATGAGGCCATTTTTTCATAGAATTTGGGCATTGAAACATGTTCACCTTCAGTAAAAGTCTCTCCATCATCAAATGCAACACTTAATGGTGCAATAGGTATCTGATAGTGATTAATTATATCTTGTGGTAGATACCCTGTAGAATCTGCCATTACTGCAATTTTCATAATAGTCCTCCTCAATTATACTCATCGTTATTATAAGTGATTTTAATTAAAAAAGAAAATCATATTCAGATATTTATCCATTCTAAAATTTGAGTGTATAATAAAAGTCATATGATTAATAATAGATGGAGGTGTGACGATTGAGTGACCATGTTATAACAATTAAACAAGAACATACAATTGAAAATGTAATCAATAAATCACGCTTTATTGCGCATATTAAACCCGTGTCTTCCGAGGATGAAGCGAAAGCGTTTATTAATGAAGTGAAACAAACTCATAAAGAAGCAACACACAATTGTTCCGCCTATACAGTTGGCGATCAAATGAATATTCAAAAAGCTAATGATGATGGTGAACCAAGTGGAACTGCTGGTGTGCCTATGTTAGAAATTTTGAAGAAACTTGAAGTTCATAATGCATGCGTAGTAGTGACCCGTTATTTTGGCGGCATTAAATTAGGCGGTGGCGGTCTCATCCGTGCATATAGTGGCGCAGTAAGAGATGTTATCTATGATATAGGTCGCGTAGAATTACGAGATGCTGTGCCTACTGTGGTAACGATTGGCTACGATTTAACTGGTAAATTTGAATACGAACTCGCTTCAACATCATATATGCTGAGAGACACTACTTATACTGATAAAGTAAGCTATCATATCGATGTGGTTCAAACTGAATACGAAGCGTTTATTGAATTTTTAAATCGTAATACAGCAGGTAATTATAATCTCAAAGAAGAAGAAACTAAAAAATTACCATTTGATATCCCTACCAATTAATTAGTTTCAAGTATAAAAACCTTGTACATGTTAAGTGATACTACTAAAGCATACTTGACTTATACAAGGTTTTATTTTTTTTCAATTGTATCTTGGGCGTGATGATGTTCTTCATTTTTCTTAGAAATAAAATTAATTATCGGTCGGTAATTATCATCAATCAAGCCTGTAAATTCTACAATCAATTCTATTGTAATAAGAATTAGAACAAACATCAGTATAACGCCGAGTGGTTGAGATAAATAAAGAATAATACTAGATAAACTAAACATAATCGCAATAGAATAAATGAGTAACACTGTTTGACGATGAGAATAGCCAAGTGCTAGTAATTTATGATGTAAATGAGATTTATCTGCTTGCATAATATGTTGACCGTTTCGCACTCTTCGTATCATAGCAAATAACGTATCAATAAATGGCACCGCTAATATAACAATTGGGAAGAAGAGTGAAATGAATGTGATATTTTTAAAGCCAAGCAATGATAAGAACCCTATTATAAAGCCAATCATTAAAGCGCCACTATCTCCTAAGAAGATCTTGGCAGGATGAAAATTAAAGCATAAGAATCCTAACAATGAACCAATCAACACACTACATATCATAATAATAAAGATATTGGCTTGTAGAATAGCAATAAAAGCGATTGTAATTAAGCCTATAGCTGATACGCCAGAAGCTAAGCCATCGAGACCATCTATTAAATTAATTGCATTAGTAATCGCCACAATCCAAATGATTGTAATTGGAATACTTAAAACACCAAAGTGAATCGTTGGTCCCATTGGGAAAGAAATAAAATCTATCGTAATACCGTAAACTACAACAATAGATGCAGCAATCACTTGTCCTATTAACTTTAATATGGGTTTTAAATCATAAATATCATCAATTAAACCTACTAAGTACATAACAATGGCACCTATAACTAAAGGCTTTACTTCTCGTTCGATGGGATGGCCTAGCCAAATTCCGATAAGAAAAGACAGTAAAATTACGGTTCCACCTAAGACGGAGACAGGTTTTGTATGTACTTTTCTATAATTAGGTCGATCAACTAAGCCCAATTTAGTTGAGACCTTAATTATGATAGGTGTTAGTATCAGACTGATGATCATCGTTACAGCAATGAGTAGTAAAGTATACATCAGTTCACCTTCATTAATTTCCTCTAAATTTTCGCATTTGTATTTTTCTTATTCATCTTATTTTAAACAGTATATGTTTTATTTTTATATTGGACTATAGTAGGAAATATTAGATTCTAGACAAGCCTAATTTTTTAAACTTAGTCTATAATTTATAGAATAGCCATATTCCCAGAATAATAGTCATAAATATTATACTTTAGGTATAAATATTGTAAATTTTTTGTAAAGATAAGTTATTTTTTCTATCATACCACTTCATCTGTTGTTTGAACACGAAAGACCATTTAATACAATTATTTTCCAACGATATAAGATAATTCTTGATGACAAATGGTAAGTTTTCACTTACAATAACTAATGGTTAAATTAAAGGAGTCGATTTCCATATGATTGAAGCAATCATTTATAACATTGCGGTCATGGTTGCGGGTATTTATCTTTTTCATCGGTTACAATACTCCGAAAATAAGATCATGGTCTTCTCAAAAGGCTATGTCACTGTTTTAATGACGCTAGTAGCTTTATTACTAGCCGCCTATCCTATCCCATTCCATCACAGTTATTTAATTCATTTAACATTTGTTCCATTACTATTTCTTGGACGCTATACAAATATCGGTTACACACTTATTGCAGCAATCATTATTGCCTTAGTAGATGTCTTTACCTTTGGTAATTCTATATTATACGGTGTCGTTTTAATCGTTATTGGACTAATTTCAAGTATAGTAGGACCATTTTTAAAACAAAACGATATTATTTCTTTAATCATTTTAAATTTAATTAGCATCATCATTTTATTTATTCTATCAATTTTTAGTCCTCTATATGATTTAATAGAGGTAGCTGTATTAGTTCCTATTTCATTTGTCTTGACAATAGCCTCTGCAATCACATTTGTTGATATTTGGCATTTCTTCTCTTTAGTTACACGTTATGAAAATGAAGACAAATACGATTACCTTACCGGTTTAGGAAATGTAAAAGAATTTGATAGACATTTAAATAAAACTTCGCAATTAGCTGAAGATAATAGTGAAAGTCTTGCCTTACTTCTGATTGATATTGATGGCTTTAAAGATGTGAACGACACTTATTCACATAAATCAGGAGATGCTGTCTTAAAACAAATGTCACAGTTATTGAAAAATTATGTGCCGAGACAATTTAAAATATTCCGTAATGGTGGCGAAGAGTTTTCAGTAGTCATTCGTGATTATTCACTAGATCAAAGCGTTAAGTTAGCTGAAAACATTCGCACAGGCGTAGAAAAATCGTCGTTCCATTTACCTAATAGAGAAGTGATTAAACTTTCGGTATCGATTGGTGTGGGATACTTATCTCAAGAAGATCATAAATCGCAACGTAAAGTATTTAAAGATGCTGATGATATGGTCCATGTGGCTAAGAATGAAGGTCGTAACCAAGTAATGTTCAATCCTATTATTAAATTATAAGAACAAAATTGACTGTCAATATACTATTTACTATATCGCTGTGTTACCGTCGATTGAACTAAATAGTAATTGGCAGTTTTTATTTGGGTATTCTAGAAAAATGACGTTTTCATGTCAAATGTAATTAATCTTTTAAGAAAATATGTGATTAAACTCGGGACTATTGCAAGTTACATCTTCAAGTTGTACACTTCAAATTGTCCTAATAAATAATATGAATTTATCTAATTATACGGAGGTGCCCTTTATGTCAGATTCAATCACTATTATCGATGAAAATAAAGTGATTGATGTTGTGTTAATAGCTGGAAGAATTCTCCTAGAAGCTGGCGCTGAAACCTATCGTGTAGAAGATACTATGAATCGTATCGCTCATAGTTATGGTTTAAATGATACATACAGTTTCGTAACTTCTACAGCTATTATTTTTTCACTTAATGATCGAACGAATACGCGTTTGATTCGAATTAGAGAACGTACGACAGATTTAGAGAAAATTGCGCTTACAAATAGCCTCTCACGGAAAATCTCAAGAAATGAATTAACTATCGATGAAGCTAAGTCTGAACTTATTCATTTAAGACATGCCTCATTGCAATATTCATTTTTATTAAACTTTTTTGCGGCTGCAATAGCATGTGGTTTCTTCCTATTCATGTTTGGTGGTGTAGCATCTGACTGCTGGATTGCTGCGCTCGCAGGTGGCGCTGCTTTTTTAACTTTCAGTTTAATGCAACGTTTCATACAAATTAAATTCTTTTCAGAGTTTGTAGCATCTGTTGTCGTCATTACCATCGCTGCTTCATTTACTAAATTAGGAATAGCTACTAATCAGAATATTATTACCATCTCAAGCGTTATGCCTCTAGTTCCAGGTATTTTAATTTGTAACGCTATTCGTGATTTAATGGCAGGAGAACTTCTTGCCGGCATGTCTCGAGGTGTTGAAGCGGCCCTTACGTCATTTGCTATTGGCGCCGGAGTGGCCATTGTACTATTAATTATTTAAGAAAGGCTGTTAATAAATGTTATTTTATTTGTTTCATTTTACAATTAGTTTCATTTCTACATGTCTTTTCTCCATCATATTTAATGCGCCTAAAAGATTACTGCTTGCCTGTGGTTTCGTAGGCGCAGTAGCTTGGACAATTTATCAATACACTGTAGATATGAACTTAGGAAAAGTGGGCGCCTCTTTCCTCGGTAGTTTAATATTAGGTTTATTAAGTCACGTCATGAGTCGCCGATACAAACGTCCTGTGATTATATTTATCGTTCCAGGGATTATTCCATTAGTACCTGGGGGAACAGCATATGAAGCAACACGTTTTTTAGTTTCAAATGATTATACACACGCTGTTAATACTTTTTTAGAAGTAACGCTTATTTCAGGTTCAATTGCTTTTGGAATTTTAGTAGCAGAAATCCTCTATTACATTTATACACGTATTAAACAGTTTTATGATAAAATCAAGGGTAAAACATACAAGAAAATTTACAATATGAATAATAGAGTCTAAGGGGATGTCTAGCTATGAAAGAACAAATTATAGACAGATTATCACGATATGTAAAAATCGATACACAATCAAATCCAGATTCAAATACTACACCTTCAACTGATAAACAGTGGGATTTATTACGTTTATTGAAACAAGAACTTGAAGGTTTTGGATTATCTACAGATATGGATGACAATGGTTATTTATTTGCCACATTAGAAAGTAACATTGAAGAAGACGTACCAACAATAGGCTTCTTAGCTCATGTGGATACATCACCTGATTTTAATGCAACTAATGTAAATCCACAAATTGTTGAATCTTATGATGGTAAACCTATTAAATTAGGTGATACTCATCGCGTATTGAGCCAAGAAACGTTTCCTGAATTAAAAAAACTTAAAGGTCATACTCTCATGATCACAGATGGCACGTCGCTATTAGGTGCTGATGATAAAGCTGGCGTTGTTGAAATTATGGAAGCCGTAAAATATTTACAAGAACATCCAGAAGTGAAACACGGACGCATTCGTATTGCATTTACACCAGATGAAGAAATTGGTCGTGGTCCTCATAAATTTGATGTAGAACGTTTTAATGCTGATTTCGCTTATACAATGGATGGTAGTGAATTTGGCGAACTTCAATTTGAAAGTTTTAACGCTGCAGAAGCTAAAATTACGACGCATGGTGTAAATGTTCATCCTGGTTCGGCTAAGAATATTATGGTTAATGCCCTTTCATTAGGTCATCAATTCCATAGTTTATTACCAGCTGGTGAAGTTCCTGAACGTACTGAAGGTTATGAAGGTTTCTATCATTTAATGAAATTTGAAGGTAATGTCGAAAAAGCAACATTGCAATACATCATTCGTGATCATGATAGAGAAGCGTTTGAATTACGTAAGAAAAAACTTCTAGAAATTCGTGATGATATTAACACACACTATGAAGATTTCCCGGTAAAAGTGGACATTGAAGATCAATATTATAATATGGCAGAAAAAATTCAACCACACCCTTATATTATTAATATTCCTAAAAAAGTGTTCGCAGATTTAAACATTGAACCAAATACTGAACCGATTCGTGGTGGTACTGATGGTTCACAACTTTCATTTATGGGACTTCCAACACCTAATATCTTCACTGGTTGTGGCAATTTCCATGGTCCTTTCGAGTATGCATCTATTGATGTCATGGAAAAAGCAGTACAAGTGATTATTGGTATTGCTCAAGAAGTAAAAAGCTATCAAAAATAAGATTTTGTAAACAAATTAAAAGGCAAACCTTTTCGATATGGGTATCTCAACCCAGACGACTCAGGTTTGCCTTATTACATATTGAGAGAACTACAGTTGATTTAACGATATTTTTAATAGTCGCAATGCTTGAACTGTATAATGTCTAATTTGGATGCCCATTTTAAAATCAGTATAACTTTCAGGCATTTCTACAAACGTATTAAACATAGCTGTCACATGATGTTTATCAAACACATCAAATTTGTCATCCGTTGCACAAATTGCGATGGCAGGTTTTTGATGTTTTTCTGTTAACTCTGCGATTCTTAATGTGGTTGTTTCTAAAAGATTATCTTCTTCTTTCAAGCCTTCACCAAAAATAATCAAATCAGCCTGAGAAATCAAATCATCTAAATGCGTAATTTGATCTACTAATTCGTGACTAGTTAAAATATTTGCATTATATAGCCCACTTAACACAGCAGCAATACCACCACCGGCACCTCCACGTTCAACAGGACCTAAAGCTACGCGTAGTTCACTTTTAACTATTTCACTAAAATACCAAATTAAGTTATCTATATCTTTCGCTTCTTCAAAGCTGATATGTTGTGTATCAAATGTCTTCATAATCTCACTATTCTTACCATATAACTTACTTGAGAAATCTGACATAACTTGAATTTTAGCATTACTGAATTCAGTAGTTATACCTGATAAGTCTATATGGCGAATAAATTTAATAATACGTGCACCTTCACGTGCATCTAATAAATTACTTTCATCATCATAAAACTTACCACCTAAAGCTTGTAACATACCGATACCGCCATCAAAGCTATCAATGCCCCCAAGAGAGATAACGATATTATCGGCGCCGTTCTTTAACGCATCCATAATGACTTCTCCTAAACCATAACTTGAACGTTGTTCAACTGGTTTACTACCTTTTAAGAATAAATTTCCCTCGATAACCGTTAACCCATCTTCAGTTTGCCCATAAACCGCTTCTACTTCATTCATATCAGCGTCATGCACATTTACTCTATACTTAGTTCCGGATTGCCATAAGAAAACAGAATCCATTAATTCATGGCGACCATTAAATAATGGCACTTGAACCACGTCAGCTTTATCAATTTGGCTTGCTACTGCTTCTTCTACATAGCGATTCGCTTGGTAACTTGAAATAATACCATTGAACTCATCCATAGCTACTAATACTTTCATTCTTTAATCACCTCTTACCACTCTTGTTTTTTTAAAAAAATTATATACTTTATTATTTTAACTTCACTTTCACATTATACATGTGTTGCCTTCATTTTTCCTAATAAAACAATAAATTAAGGCTGGAACAACATATGGTTCCAGCCTATACTTTAATTTATATTATTCTTCAGCCTGAGCTAACGAAGACACATTAATATCACTATGGCTTGCATTCCATTTAGCTTTTCCTTCTACAAAGTAGAATGCTTGGGGTGATTCGTGTTTTACATTCGTTTTGTCAGCAATGTAATCAGATAGCTTTCTTTCTTCTTGAACAACTAGATAATAGCCATCCATATCTCTTTCATATAAAAATTTATTAAATTGATCAAATGCATCTGCTGAGATTGGACAAGTATCACTATGTTTTAATACAAATACATATTTATTATCTTCTAGTACTTGTTCAAACTGGTCAATCGAACTCAGCTTTATAGCCATTCTATTCACCTCTAAAATTATTTATGCCCATATTCCTAACTATTTATAATCATTATAAACTACTCAATGGGTACAATTATACACATTTCATTCTTCAATGTTAACCAAAATTTTTAAATTTTAATATAAGATTTAAACTATTTTTGAACTTAACAATCACTAAATTCGCATATTCATCGATGTTATTTCTCTTTTACACGCTTAAAATCTTTTGCAAAATCATTATTTTGTTTATTTAATTCTTTACCCGTTTTTGGCAACTTTTCGACATTAATTTTAGAAAGTTTTTTCTCAATTTTAATTGTTTTTTCGCGTGTATCATAATAATTTAAAAGATTGTAATACATTTCAATAGCATTTTTACGCGCATCATTCACATTAGTATCCGTAATATTAGTGCGATTAAGTTCAGTAATTTGTTTTTCAATTAAAGGCTTCATATGTGATTTAATCGCTTTTGTCGAATCGAACTTGCCATTTTCTAAATATTTTTGTGCCGTTTGTTGTAATTGTTTGTTATTATCTTCAATCTTACTAGTTAATTGATTGGCGTCATCTTGATTATTTGCTTTTTGGATAGCTGTTTCTACTTGAGAACGATTTTTTTCAAATAATTTCGTGTAATCTAAAATATTTTCATTTGCACTTATCGATTGATTACATAGATCAACAAACGCTTTTATATCATCCATCTTTTGTCTTTCTTGGCTAACATTTTTTAAATACTTCTGTTTTAAATCTTTAGTTTCTGAATTTTTAGCAGGTAGTTGCTTAGCTGCTTTTTCATAGTTTTTAAATGTAGGTATTAAATGGTTATTAATATCTTTTTGTAGTGCTTTAAATTCTTTCTTATTTTTATCTGTCGTATCCGTTTTGCTTAATTCGTTCAATTTTTTTAAATGAATTTTATCCATCACCGTTTCAACATCTTTTTTCTTATTTTCAACTTTATCTAAATGCTGAGAAAAACTCTTTAAATTCGAGTTATGTTGGACGCCGCATGACGATAGAATCAAACTACATACTACTATCATTGAAAGAATTGCTATTTTTTTCATATCTGCACTCCTATCATCACGTATTATACCTAAAGCTATTTATATTGAAAATTATTTGTGTTATAGTATTCCAGAATTTGTAAAATAATTAATCATTTGAAGGAGATTCACATGTATTCAACTGTTCAACCTTTTGTCGACTATCAAACTACTCAATATTATGAAACATTATATGAGAATACTAAAACATTACTTTTTGATTTATTAGATTCTCCAGTTCAGTTTACCCAACATATTGGTGGAACAAAGCATTTTAATTATGCTACGGAACCGATATTAGATATTTTAGTCGGCGTGAATAACTTACATGACATTACCTCTTTAGATGAAAAAAGGTTGAATTATGTAGGGTTTTATCGTCTTCATCATCCATATAAGAAAAAGGTAATGATGGCCCACTTTAATAATATGATCGATTTAAAACAAATAATACGCCTTCATATCATCCAAATGAATACACCTTTATTCAACCAATATTTAGCTGTTGATGAGGCACTCACTTCAAACGAGGACTTGGCGCTTCAATTTTCAGAAAAGAAGAAAACTATCATTCAACATGTTAATCATATAAGAAATTATGAAAATCAAAAACAAAAATACTTTGAAAATTTATACAAAAAGTTATAAAATCTTGAAAATATTATCCTAACGCCATATGCCACTCTGGAGCATCTCTCCTTTAGCAAATAAGGTTTAAAATTGCTATAATAAGAAATAGATTATAGTACAGAAGAGAAGAAAGGATGTACTTATGTTAAACAAAGACGACATCTTACAAGATTTAAAATCCATAATACCTGAAGATATTATTAAAGTTGATGAACCTTTAAAACGTTATACATATACCGAAACAGGAGGTAATGCAGATTTTTATTTATCTCCTACTAAAAATGAACAAGTTCAAACAATTGTGC
The DNA here is from genome assembly GCF_022815905.2 of Staphylococcus sp. NRL 16/872. Taxonomy (NCBI): domain Bacteria; kingdom Bacillati; phylum Bacillota; class Bacilli; order Caryophanales; family Staphylococcaceae; genus Staphylococcus; species Staphylococcus sp. NRL 16/872. The sequence continues at coordinate 2,054,182 of NZ_CP119327.1, forward strand.
GTTATGCGCAAGAGAAAGAAATTCCTGTAACTTATCTAGGTAATGGTTCTAATATTATTATTCGTGAAGGTGGCATTCGTGGAATAGTAATTAGCTTATTATCACTCAACCACATTAATGTATCAGATAATGCGATTATCGCTGGTAGTGGTGCTGCAATTATTGATGTATCGCGCGCCGCAAGAGATCACGTGCTAACTGGCTTAGAATTTGCTTGTGGTATTCCTGGTTCAGTCGGTGGTGCTGTTTATATGAACGCAGGCGCTTATGGTGGCGAAGTGAAAGATTGCATTGATTATGCTTTATGTGTAAACGAACATGGCGATTTATTACAGCTTACAACTCAAGAATTAGAATTAGATTATCGTAATAGTATTGTTCAAAAACAACATCTTGTCGTACTTGAAGCCGCATTTAGCCTAGCTCCTGGTAAATTAGATGAAATCCAAGCTACCATGGATGATTTAACTGAACGTCGTGAATCTAAACAGCCACTTGAATATCCTTCATGTGGTAGTGTATTCCAAAGACCACCTGGTCATTTTGCTGGAAAATTAATCCAAGATTCAAATTTACAAGGCCATCGTATTGGTGGCGTAGAAGTATCCAAAAAACATGCTGGCTTTATGGTTAACGTAGATAATGGTACTGCTACAGATTACGAAGATTTAATTCATCATGTTCAAAAAGTTGTAAAAGAAAAGTTTGATGTTGAACTTCACCGAGAAGTAAGAATCATTGGCGAACATCCAGAAGAATAATTTAAATAATTCATTTTTTAAGTAAGGAGACGATGTATGATGCCTCATGTTTACGGTTCACTTGTAGATGAAGAAACACGTTGTGTGCACTTTCATACATTTCTAGATGTCGTAGCGATTAAATTTAAGTGTTGCGATAAATATTATCCTTGCTACCAATGTCATAATGAGCATGAATCTCACGACATTAAACGATGGCCGGAAAAAGAATTTCATTCCAAGGCCATTATGTGTGGCGTATGTAAACATGAACTGTCCATACATGATTATATGATGACTGAGGTTTGTCCAAATTGTAAGGCCCATTTTAATACACGTTGCAAATTCCATTATCATTTATACTTTGAATTATGACAATAAGGCTCAATAGCGCTAATTCCTTAGCACTATTGAGCCTAATACTTTTATTGTTTTACTTTGTCTAATACTTTATTTAATTCATCGATTTGTTTTATAGTTGTAGATGTTGATCCAGCACTGAAGTACCATAATTTAGGATCTAATTCAAAAACGTTACCAGCTTTAATTGCTTTTACATCTTTAATCACATCATTCGCAAGTGTTTGTTTCGCAGTTGATTTACCGCTTACTACTTGTCCTCTATCCATTGCTAAAATAATGCCTGGATTTTTAGAAGTAATATATTCATTGTTGATATTTTGACCATGTGGGCTTGCTTTAACATGATTGTCAGCAGGTTTGAATCCTAAAGTATCAAATACTAAATCTCCAAATCTTCCACCTGGACCAAATGTTGATAATTCACCTTCATTAACAAGTAGATACATTGTTTTTTCATTTACTTTTTCAGTTTTCGCTTTTGTATCAGCTATTTTTTTATCTAATTCTTCATTTAGGGCTTTCGCTTTGTCTTCTTTATCATAAATTTTTCCTAAATTAGTTGTAACCTGTTTCATGTCTTTAAGATAATTTTTCTCGCTTGAACCTACATAAACGATTTTAGCATCAGGTGCTGCTTTTTTAAGCTCGTCTAAATTCTTTTGAGTAGCTGTTCTACCAGAAATATAAATTACATCCGGCTTAGCTGTCGCTACCTTATCAAAGTTAATTTGCATTAAATTACCAGTATTCACATATTTATCATCTTTAAATTCATCTAAGAATTTAGGTAATGCTTTATTTTGCTCGCCTTTAGGTAAGCCTACAATTTGAGATTCAACTCCAAATGCTTTTAAAACATCCACTGCTCCGTAATCGAAAACGATGGCTTTTTTAGGATTTTTAGGTACGTCTACAGTATTGCTAATTTTTTTAGCGTCACCACCATCTTTTTTCTCACCACGTAAACTATAATTATTTTCAATTTTTACTGTATCACTCGCAGTATCTTTTTTGGCTTCATTATTTTTGTTGTCAGAACCTTTACCACATGCGGTTAACACTAAGACAATACTCAATAATATAAATAAAATGGATTTCTTCATAGATGCCAAACTCCTTCGATGTATATTAATGATAATGATTATCAATATCATTAAATTTATATTACTTTATTATTCAACATTTGACAATATTATTTTTAAACATAATTTTTAATTTTATGATATATAAAAAGAGGCTCCGTCTTTAACGACGGAACCTCTATAAATGAGTATTATTTATCGACTACTTTTTCTAATTCTTCAATTTGTTTGACTGTTGTTGTTGAAGAACCTGAAGCGAAGTACCATAATTTAGGATCTAATTCATATACTTCATCATCTTTAACAGCTTTAACATCTTTAATAACATTATTTCCTAAGACTTGTTTAGCTGTTGATTTACCACCTACAACTGAACCACGGTCCATTGCTAAAATTACATCTGGATTTTGTTTAGTGATGTATTCATTATTCACGTTTTGACCATGAGGACTATCGCTTACGTTTTTATCAGCAGGTTTAAATCCTAATGTATTAAATACTAAATCACCAAAACGTCCATTGGGACCGTATGTAGATAATTCTCCTTCATTTACTAATAAATACATTACTTTTTTATCAAAATCTTTAGTTTTGTCTTTCATTTCAGAGATTTTCTTATCTAAATCTTTATTAATTTTTTTAGCTTTATCTTCTTTATCATAGATTTTTCCTAAGTTCTCTGTATTTTTCTTCATATCATTAACTAAATTTTTGTCTTCTGTACCTACGTAAACAATTTTAGCGTTTGGTGCAGCTTTTTTAAATTCATCTAGATTTTTTTGATTAGCAGTTCTTCCGGAAATAAAGATAACTTCAGGTTTTGCCTCTGCAATTTTATCAAAATTAACCTCTTTTAAACTACCAGTATTTAAATACTTATCGTCTTTAAACTCATCTAAAAACTTAGGTAAAGATTGATTATTTTCCCCTTTAGGTAAGCCTTTTACTTTATCTGCTACACCCATTTCTTTTAATACATCTAATGCCCCATAATCTAGTACTACTGCGTTTTTAGGATTTTTAGGAACTTTAACAGTGTTAGATACCTTTTTCGCATCACTGCCATCTTGTTCCTTACCACTTGCTTCAAAGTTATTTTTAATTGTTACAGTTTCTTTTGAGTCATTACTTTCACTTTTAGTATTTGAATCATTACTTTTTGAGCCATTACTACAAGCTGATAAAACTAAAACGATTGATAATAATAAAAATAAGACCGATTTTTTCATTTATATATACGACTCCTTAATAAAATTTAACCTAAATACTGAATTACATCTAGACTTCTCTCTATTTTACGTCTTCGATCGCATCACCCCTTTAAATTTTGAGGTTAAATTTACCTATTAAATTTAGTCGAATATCACTTCGTCATAATATAAACAGATACGTTGTCCTCTTATCTCTTCTATATGGACATCCATTTCGTATAATTCTTTTAAAATGGCTGATTGTATCACATTATCTTTAATATCTGCTTTAACAATTTCTCCTTGTTTAAGGGCGATGATATCGTCTGAGTAACAAGACGCAAAGTTAATATCATGTAATACGATGATAATTGTCTTATCTAATTCACGACATAATGCGCGTAACGTCTGCATAATTTGCACTGAATGCTTCATATCTAAATTATTTAAAGGTTCATCAAGTAAAATATAATCCGTATCCTGTGCAATTGTCATAGCGATATACGCACGTTGACGTTGGCCACCGGATAATGTTTTTATATTTCGATTTCTAATTTCTTTAAGTTGTAATAAATCTAAAGCATACTCAACTTTTTCATAATCTTCTTTTTTCATTCGTCCTTTTGAGTATGGAAAACGTCCGAAATTAACTAATTGCTCAACAGTGATATTCATTTCAGTATGATTCGTTTGTTTTAAAATACTTAACTTTTTAGCTAAATCGTCATTCTTATAATCTAAGACAGATTTACCTTCAACTGTAATAGTCCCTTTTTCATACTCAAATAAGCGACTAATTGCAGATAATAATGTACTTTTTCCAGCGCCATTAGGTCCAATTAAAGAAGTCAGTCTTCCTTTTTTAATATCCACGTTAATGTCTTTTAAAATAGGTTTGTTTTGTATTGATTTATCTAAATTTTGAATTTGAATCAATTTGCACTTCTCCTTTTAACCAGTAAGTAAATGAAGTAACTACCACCGACTAAGTCCACAATTAAACTGAATTCTGTCGTAGCTTCGAAAAGATTTTCAACTACCCATTGCGCCATAAATAAACTAATCCAACTAAACAAAATCGTCGTTGGTAAAATGTATTTATGTTCATACGTTTTCATAAATTCATGTGCTAAATTAACTGTTAATAAACCAAGAAAAGTTACTGGACCTATTAATGCAGTAGATATAGAAACGAGTAAGGCCACCATAATGAGTAAGATACGTGTCATCTTGTCATAGGAAACCCCTAAATTAATGGCTTGCGCTTTTCCTAATAAAAGAACGTCTAAATACGGACGAAGTATAATAGTTATAATAATTAAAATAACTAATAAAATTCCTGAAACAACAACCAAATTAGAATTAGCTGCTTCAAAACTAGCAAACATCGCACTTTGAACTGCTAGGAAAGAATCCGGGTTCATTATGAGTTGAAGGAAACTTGTAATACTTCGGAAAAAAGTTCCCATTATAACCCCTACTAATAAAATGAAATAAACTGAAAAGTTACCAAGTTTGAATATTCCTTGAAATAATAATAATGAAAATAAAACCATAGCAATTAAAGTAATTAAAAAATTCAAATAAACATTGGTAACAATTGTAGCTTGCTCACTTAGTAAAAATACTGGTAGTACTTTAACAAATAAATAAACTGAATCAAGCCCCATAATAGAAGGAGTTAATAATCTATTGGTCGTAATAGCTTGGAATATAACAACGGATGTTCCTATTGCTCCACCGACTAATAAGATTAAAATGAATTTTTTTAAACGACTTTGAAACTGATATTCAAAGATATCAAAATCTAAACCTACTAATAAGTAAAAAATTGCCATACAAATCGTTATAACAGTTAATATGACTATTTTTTTGTTAGAACTAATTTGCATAATTTTTCCTACCTTTCATTAGTAAGATTAGGAAAATAATTGTGCCAAATACACCAATAGTTAAACCGATGTTAATTTCGTAAGGATAAACAATTAACCTACCAATAATATCGGAGATTAATACAAAAATCGCACCTAACATAAGCGTATGTGGCAATGCGTTTTTCAAATGATCACCTCTATAAATAGAGATAATGTTTGGTACAATTAATCCTAAAAATGGTAACGTCCCTACTGTTACAACAACTAAAGCTGTTAAGGTTGCAGTAATAAATAAAGCGATATTAATGATTTTTTCATAACTTACACCTAAATTATGACTAAAGTCTTTTCCCATACCTGCGATTGTAAAATGATTTGCAAAAATAAATGCTAGAAGAAGTAAAGGCACAGTAAGATATAATACCTCATAACGGCCACTCGTAATAATCGCAAAGTTACCAGTTAACCAATTTCCAATACTTTGTAATGCATTTGTTCTTAAAGCTATAAATGTAGTAAAACTTGAAACAATGCCGCCAATCATAATACCTAATAGGGGAACAAAAATGACTTCTTTAACACGGATAAAGTTAATTAATCGAACAAATAAAAATGTCCCGATTAAACTTAACGCAACAGCGAATAATAATTTAATTAGAATGTGGCCATTTGGAAAAAAGATAAGTGAGATTAAAATACCTAATTTTGCCCATTCCATCGTTCCAGCAGTCGTAGGACTTACAAATTTATTTTGCATCATCTGTTGCATAATTAATCCTGCTAAAGCAAGTGAACTTCCTGAAAGAAGGATACTAACTGTTCGAGGAATTCGACTTGAAACCAAGATATTCCTTTGTTCGTCATTTAAATGGAAAATATCTGTTAGAGAGAGCTGACTCACTCCTACAAATAAGGAGACAATAGTTAAAATCACTAATAAAATCAGTAAAACATACCCCTTAAATAAAAATTTCATTAGCTATTCTCCTTGCTAGATATGTATAAAATTTATAATCATTATTCCAATGATAATGATTATCATTACTATCAATATTATAGATTATTTGACTTAATTTCAATAGCTTTTCTTATTTTTTAGTTCATTAACAGAAAATTTTTCACACTAAAAAAACGATTTCGATATATTAAAATCGAAATCGCTTCATATTATTCTTATTAATTATCAAAAATAAAATCTTCATCTTGCAACGCTTCTACATTTAACGCTAATGTGTAGCCATCACCTTTAACTGAGAAGAAGTCATGATTTTTAGTTGATGTATCTAAAGCATTTTCAATAATTGGGTTGAATTCTTTTTCCTCAAAATAAGGATCAAAGCCAAGATTAGATAAAGCTTTATTCCCATTATATTGAACATAGTTAAGCACATCTTCACTTAAACCGATATCATCATATAACATGTGAGTGTAAGATACTTCATTATTATATAACTCTTCTAACAATTTATACATTTCTTTATCGGCTCTTTGTTTTTCATTCTCAGAAAGTTCATTACGTAAACTTTGAGCATCTAACCCAGTGAAAACACCATGAATAGATTCGTCTAATAAGATTTTTCTAATAATTTCTCCAGAAGTAGTCATTTTACCTTGTCCAGCAAGATATAAAGGATAATAAAAACCAGAGTAGAATAAGAACGTTTCTAAGAACACACTTGAAACTCTTGCGATATATTGATCATAAATAGATGCTTCTTTACCCCATAATTTATGATAATTGTCGATAATTTTGTCAGATTTATATTTTAAATGAGGCTCTTCAATTACCCAAGTATCTAATAAATAATTTGTTTCACTTGATGGAAGTAACGTTGTAAAGATATGCGAATAACTTTTAGCGTGAATTTGTTCCATCATTGCCATAAATGAATATACAGCTTTTTTACGCAAGTCTGTTGTGTGTAACATAATTAATGGCATACCATCATCTGCTTGATGTGTGTCTAAGCCAGTTAATCCTGCTAACGCACGTTTGAATGTATTTTTCTCATCTTCTGTTAATGTCTTCCAACTTGCAATATCCTTTGATACTTTAAATTCAGTTTCCACCCACATTTGTGAGATGTTTTGACGCCAAAACATGTTCGTCATATCTTCTTGAGTATTCCAATTGACGGCCTTCATTTAATAAATCCTCCTCTTTTATATCACATAGCTAAGTTACATTTTTAAGAGGAAAAGGTATAATTTTTCTTAGAAAATGAGATACTTATACCTTCTCCTCTTTATCTATATTATCGGTATCTAGTGATTGATCTGTTGATTAAATCGCACAACTTGTACATTCTTCTACACTTAATAATTTATTACGAGTGTAGTATAGAGATTTAAGACCTTTATGATGTGCGTAAACATATAATCTAGATAATTCACGTGTTGAAATTTCAGAGTTAACATATAAGATTGTTGAAATTCCTTGGTCTACGTGTGTTTGAATCGTCGCAATTAAATCGATTAATTTCATTTGGTCTGTATTAAATGCTGATTTATAATACCACATTGTTTCTGGTGATAAGAATGGCATTGGATAGAACGTTTCAGCATTACCATACGTACGTCGTTCAATTTGGTCTACGATTGGCATTACAGAACTTGTAGCATTTTGAACATATGAAATACTTTGTGTTGGTGCAATAGCAAGTCGATATGCATGATATAAACCATATTGTTGCACTTGTTCTTTTAATGCTTTCCAATCTGAAACAGTAGGAATATCTAACCCTTCAAATAAACGTTTTACTTTATCAAATTTAGGTGTGATGTCTTCTTTAGTATAAAAATCGAAATATTTACCACTTGCATAATCTGATTTATCAAAATCTTGATATACTTCTCCACGTTCTTTAGCTATTTCCATTGAACGCTCTATAGAATAATAATTCATCATCATAAAGAAGACGTTGGCGAAATCTTTTGCTTCTTCAGATTCATAACCAATTTTATTTTTAGCTAAATAACCATGTAAATTCATAACACCTAAGCCAACTGAATGTAATTCACTATTAGCTTTTCTTACGCCTGGCGCATTTTGGATATTTGCTTCATCGCTAACTACTGTTAATGCATCCATACCAGTGTGTACAGAATCTCTAAATTTACCTGTTTCCATTACGTTCACAATATTTAATGAACCTAAGTTACATGAAATATCGCGTTTGATTTCATCTTCAATACCATAATCATTGATCACTGAAGTTTCTTGTAATTGGAAGATTTCCGTACATAAGTTACTCATCTTAATTTGGCCAATATTTGAATTAGCATGCACTTTATTAGCATTGTCTTTAAACATTAAATATGGGTAACCTGATTGTAATTGGGTTTGAGCAATCATATTTAACATTTCACGTGCGTCTTTTTTCTTTTTAACGATATTAGGGTTAGCTACCATTTCGTCGTAATATTTCTCTAAATCTATATCGTCAAGCGTTACACCATATTCTTGTTTTACAGTATGTGGTGCAAACATATAGAAGTCTTTACCTTCTTTAGCAAGATCAAAGAATTTTGATGGCACGATTAATCCGGTTGAAATTGTAGATAAACGTAAATCTTCATCTGCATTTACTTTTTTAGTATCTAAGAATTCTTCAACATCATAATGGAAGATGTTTAAGTAAACTGCACCTGCCCCCGGACGTTGACCTAATTGGTCAGCATAGCTAAAGCCACCTTCTAAAGCTTTAGCGACTGGTAGTACGCCTTTAGCGACACCTTTAATACCTTTAATTGCTTCACCACGCGCACGTAATTTAGATAAGTTAATTGCTACACCACCACCAATTTTACTTAATTGTTTAGCAGTTGAATCGATAAAGTTAATTGAGTTTAAACTGTCATCAACTTCTAATAAGAAACATGAAACTAATTCACCACGACGAGCACGACCTGCATTTAAGAAAGTAGGTGTAGCAGGTTGATAACGCTGTTCGACCATCGCTAAAATGAATTGTTTTGCTTGTTGTTTGTTACCTGCAGCTAAATATAAAGCAACAATAGCAACATGTTGATTATAATCTTCTAAGAATTGAGATTTATCATTTGTTTTAAGCGCATAGTCTTTATAAAATTTGCTTGCTGACATATAACTAGCAAACTCGAAATGAATTGACTTAGCAAATTCAGTAATTTCTACTAAATCTTCTTCGCTATATTGTTCGAAGACATTAAAATAAAAATTATTGTCTACTAAATAATGCAAGCGCTCAATTTCACTATCAAAGTATATTGTTTTATCGTGAATTTCTTCTAAATATACTTTTAATGCTTCTTGATCTTTTCCTAAATCAAAGAAACCATTGTCTTTACGTTTTGTTACTTCATTATTTAGCTCAATATGATTGTACTTTTTCTCGTCCATAATTTTCATTGAAATGCCCCACCTTATCTTTAAATTCAATAACATCTTTATTCGTGCCTTGTACTTCAAATTTCATTATCAGAGGTACATCATACGATTCTGAAATCGTGTGTCCTGCTTTGGCGAAGTTCTGTCCCCAATTACGATTGCCACTGGCTGCAACGGCACGTAAATAGTGATGATTTACTTCTAAAAATGACTGTACTTCTTGAGGTACTTCCCCAAATCCGATTGTTCCAGTAACTAAAATATAAGGCTCTTCAACACTGTCCTTACAATTCTCTTTAGTTATTTCCATTACATCTGTGAGTTCACTACGTTTGATAAATCGTCGTACATTTCCAGAAAAGGAGAAATAAACTACTTTCATTGGAACGCCCTCTTTCGTCAATCTATATAATGAATTAAAAAGAAGTTCTCTTAAATGTATAAGAAAACTTCAGACTGTAGATAACTTCTTTCAGTCTTTCCATTCTATCTCACTAAGTCGATAAGCTCAAAATTTCTTGAATGTATAAAAACTTATCTGAACAACAAAAAATTTATTTTACGAGTTCAACTTTTACTTTAAGTTAATGATTTAATAGTCTATCAGACTTTCACTATTTAACCACTATATGTTGTGTTTAAACTACATCATATTTATAATGATTTTATTTCGCTCGTACGGATTAATAGTAATGATTTGGTAGAAAAAACGAAAAATAAGAGTGATATTTCTATTAAAATGAATAATTCGTATAACACCTATATTCACACCAAACACAACATGTTGTGTCTAATTTTTAAAATCAATACTATATTCTGTGTTTCATTATACCGAATTGAGTACCTAATTAAAAGATATGATTTAGCAATAAAAGTTCGGAAAAACGGTTAAACGTGCATCACACCGAACTTAAATTCAATTAAAAATTTTATTTTCACTTTTTGAGGGGTTTCACTTGCTTTTTTGTCGATAACATTAAACATTGAATAATCAATGTTCTTGAGAACAAATCTTTTATATATACAACAAATTTTGCGCAATACAACACAATTTCTCAATCGCTAAAGTTAAAAACACGAATGAAACATAACAATTTGAAGTAAAATAATACCTAATTTCCATTACTTAGAACATATGTTCGTATTTAATTATATTATGCTCTTTTATTGTTTGCAAGTGTTTATGCAATTCTAAATGAATTATGCTACTATATATACGTTAATTTTTTAATAAATGAGGCGATAAACCTTGAATCCAAAAGTTAAAGGAATTATTGCTATTCTAATTTCTGCGGTTGGTTTTAGTTTCATGTCAGTATTTTTTAGGCTGGCAGGAGACTTACCTGTTTTTCAAAAATCTTTAGCTAGAAATTTCGTAGCAATGTTTATTCCGTTATTTTTTATCTTTAAATATAAACAGCCAATGTTCGGTAAGTTAAGCAGTCAACCTCTCTTGATGTTACGTTCTACTTTAGGACTGATTGGCGTTTTATTAAATATCTTTGCTATTGATCACATGGTGTTAAGTGATGCTGATACTTTAATGAAATTGAACCCCTTTTGGACGATATTACTAAGTTTGATTTTTCTAAATGAAAAGGTTCGTAAGTATCAAATTATCGCAATGATTGTAGCTATCTTTGGTATGTTATTTATTGTAAAACCAGAATTCTCATCTACAATGATTACGTCATTAGCTGGACTGTTTTCAGGTATATTCGCGGCATCTGCGTACACTTGTGTTCGTGCATTAAGCACTAGAGAAGCTCCATATACTATCGTATTTTATTTTTCACTGTTTTCAGTAGTTGTATTAATTCCATTTTCAATTGCAACATTCGAACCTATGACGACTATACAAATGCTTTACCTTTTAGGTGCTGGCCTTTCAGCAGCAGTTGGTCAAATTGGAATAACATTAGCATATAGTTTCGCTCCTGCAAAAGATATTTCAATTTTCACTTATGCTTCTATTATTTTTACAGCATTATTCGGTTTCATTCTTTTCGGAGAAACACCAGACTTTTACGCTGTTATTGGTTATGTCATTATTATCGGTGCTAGCTACTATATGTTTGAAAAAGCCCGTCGTCAAAATGTTTTACCAGAGCAACAAACTAATACTAAGGAGTGAGTCAGTTGACTAAAGGACGTCAAAAAGAAGAATTACAAGACATTACATTATTAGGTAATCAAAACAATAAATATGAATTTGACTATACACCAGAGGTGCTTGAAACATTTGATAACAAGCATCAAGGACGAGATTATTTCGTAAAATTCAATTGTCCAGAATTTACATCATTATGCCCTATCACTGGGCAACCCGATTTTGCTACAATTTACATCTCATATATTCCAAATGTAAAAATGGTTGAATCTAAATCATTAAAATTATATTTATTCAGTTTTAGAAATCACGGAGATTTTCATGAAGATTGTATGAACATTATTATGAATGATTTAATCGAATTAATGGATCCACATTATATTGAAGTATGGGGCAAATTCACACCACGTGGTGGTATTTCAATTGATCCATATACGAATTATGGTCGTCCTAATTCAAAATATGAAAAAATGGCCGAGCATCGTTTGATGAATCACGATATGTATCCTGAAAAAGTAGATAATCGTTAAAACATTGTACCATTTCCACTAAATTGTTCGAAAATTTAGTGGATTTTTTTATTTTTGAAACATTTTTCTTAAATTTACTATTGCCTATTAAAGAATTAAAGCGTATTTTATTAATATCATTTAAAATTTCATAAGAGTAAGACTATTCACGTTGAGAAAACTTATTCTTAATATTTTATTTAGGATCAACTAATTGACTGAAAATTCTAAAAATTTTAACTTTTAAGAAATTCTATCTTTATTATTATGTATTATTAGAGAGATTTCAGTCATTAAGGGAAAGAAAGGATTGGGATATTTATGGCAACAAACACTTCCCATGAACAAGCTGTTCAAACAATACCTCAGAAAGGATTTTTCGGTCACCCTCGAGGTTTAGGCGTACTTTTCTTCGTAGAATTTTGGGAGAGATTTAGTTACTATGGCATGCGTGCTATGCTTATCTTCTACATGTATTTTGCGCTTAAAGATGGTGGATTAGGTATTGATCAAACCACTGCCATGTCTATTATGTCTGTTTATGGCGCACTTATTTATATGTCTTCTATTCCTGGGGCATGGATCGCTGATAGACTTACAGGAACACGTGGTGCCACATTGATTGGTGCTGTATTAATCATCATTGGACACATTTGTTTAAGCTTACCATTCGCAATGTTTGGCTTATTCTCTTCAATGTTCTTTATCATTATTGGTTCAGGTTTAATGAAACCAAATATTTCAAATATCGTTGGTCGTTTATATCCTGAAAATGACACACGTATGGATGCAGGTTTTGTAATCTTCTATATGTCAGTTAACTTAGGTGCGTTAATTTCACCTATCGTACTTCAACATTTTATTGATATCAAAAACTTCCATGCTGGATTCTTAATTGCAGCCATTGGTATGGCACTAGGTTTAGTATGGTACATGCTTTTCAATAGAAAAAATTTAGGCACAGTGGGTATGAAACCAACTAACCCACTCTCAGCAGAAGAAAAAAGAAAATATGGTTTAATCGTTGGTAGCGTTGTAGCAATCATCGTCATCGTATTATTAGTTACATACTTTACTCAAACATTAACATTCGATTTAATTAGTAATACAGTACTTGTACTTGGTATCGCATTACCTATCATCTACTTCACAACAATGATTCGCAGTAAAGACGTTACAGATGTAGAACGTTCTCGTGTTAAAGCGTTCATTCCATTATTTATCTTAGGTATGTTATTCTGGGCAATCCAAGAACAAGGTTCTAACGTATTAAACATTTATGGTTTAGAACGTTCTGATATGCAAATGAATTTATTTGGTTGGACAACTAAATTCGGCGAAGCTTGGTTCCAATCAATTAACCCACTCTTCATCTTATTATTTGCCCCAGTCATTTCAACAATTTGGTTGAAAATGGGTAAAAAACAACCTAGCCTACCAGTTAAATTTGGTATTGGTACATTATTAGCTGGGCTTTCATACATTTTAATAGGAATTATTGGCATGAGTTATGGCAATACACACTTCTCAGTAAACTGGGTCATTTTATCATATGTCGTATGTGTAGTCGGTGAATTATGTTTATCACCTACTGGTAATAGTGCAGCTGTAAAATTAGCACCTAAAGCATTCAACGCCCAAATGATGAGTATTTGGTTATTAACAAATGCTTCAGCGCAAGCACTTAACGGTACATTAGTTAAATTAATTAAACCGTTAGGCCAAACGAATTATTTTATCTTTTTAGGTACGGTAGCTATCGTAATTACAGTTATTATTTTAGCCTTCACCCCTAAGATTTCTAAAGCGATGAAAGGTATTCATTAATTATTTTAAAAATCTAATACACCAAAAGAAAAGAAGAGACCGGGATATAAAGTTCTTGGATAAGTGAAAAAAAGACAATTTCTATTGAAATAATATAGAAATTGTCTTTTTTATAAATTTTTTGATTATTTTCAGCTCGTTGAGCTGCTACTTTTCTTATATTAAGTGCCATTAACACAAAACCAAGATCTCTTTTGACTTTATTGAGTCCTCGGACAGACATCCGAGTGAAACCCAAAATAGCCTTCATAAATCCAAAAACAGGTTCCACATCAATTTTTCTTTGACTGTAGATATTTTTTGTTTCTGGTTCTGAAAGCTTTTTGTTAATTTGGGATTTAAAATATTCCCAGTTATAATTCTTCATTATTTTTTTATTTGTTTTTGAATTGAAGTTCATACATTGATTTTTCAGAGGACATTCTGAACAATCATCACATTCATATAATTTGAAGTCTCGCTTGAAACCATACTTATCATGACGATAGGCCTATCTTTTAAAACCTAGTCGTTTATTATTCGGACAAATGAATTCGTCATTAATTTCGTCATAATCCCAATTTTGAGTATTAAAGATGTCACTTTTATATTTTTTAGTTTTATCTTTTATAAACATTCCATATGTTATGAGTGGCGTTCGATTAAAGTCATCTATAATTGCCATATAATTTGATTCACTACCATAACCTGCATCAGCTACAATATATTCAGGTAAATGACCGTAGGTCTCTTGAATTGAATTTAAAAATGGAATCATCGTTCTAGTATCCGTGTAAAATTACATATAAATACAAAGTATTTTGGCGAGACTCTTGAGGGAACAGGACAAGCTGAAGACTACAGGCTGAAGCTGTCCCCTAAGAAAGCGAGCCAACAATACGGAGTATTGTAAATAAAGAAGCCAGTAAATGAATTTGTTAAAACTCATTTACTGGCTATTTCTCTAGGAATTATGTCTCAGACGCTTCTTTTTTCATTTAATTAAAACTTTATCTATATTTTTCTATTTCTTCGAATAATTGTTTGTAATTTTGTATTGCAGCTCCGTATGTGAGTTCTGGTTTTGTTTTGACATTTTCTAATGGTTCATCAACAATTTTTTTCATATAATTCGCAAATTCTGTTATATTGTTTTCCTCTACTAAATATCCATTTTTTCCATGTTCAATAATTTCACTTGGTCCATATCTCACATCATAAGAAATAACTGGACAATTCATCTCAATACTTTCCATAACTGATAAACCAAATCCTTCGAATTTGCTTGTTAAAAGTGATGCTCTAGACTTTTGAAATTCAATTAAAGGCTCGCTAGTATGATCTTTAATTTTAACCTTATCGCTTAAATTGTACTCCTTAATTAATTGCTCCAATATCTCTTTTTGGTTTTGCTCGTCCTGTCCAAATATATGTAATTCAGTATTGTAGTCTTGATTTAGAAATTGCTTATAGGCTTTAATAATATGATCAATTTGTTTTTCTGGGCTCAGTCTTCCCATGAATAAAAATCGATCTTCTTTATGAATATTTTCCTTTAAAGAATGTTCATTATTTATAAAATGTGGAATAATCGCAAACTTTTTAGAATCAATAGAAGTAACGTTTTGAATATCTTCCTTTTGTTGATGTGTAAGAACGATATATTTTGAAACTTCATCATAATTTTCTAAAGCATATTTATAAGATCCCTTAATATTTTTTCCATTTAAATGAGAACTATGAAAGACTAGAATATTATGTGTTGGCTTAGATTGTTTTAGTAAAGGTGCATCAAGTAATCTCGCATCACAAAATACTATATCTTTCTCTTTAAATCTTTGTTCAAAATAATACTCAAACAATTTTTTCTCACTTGAAAATGTCATAAACGGTCTATTATTTTTATATGTTTGAATATAAATTAATTTGTTTTCGTCATTATTTTCAAATAATTTTTTACAATAGATATTTCCTTCCGTATCAAAATATTCTTCAACTAATCTATGGAAATTAGTGTGTGAATAATAAATTTTCCTATGCAAAATACCATTTTTGTTATATTGCCAACGCTCGATTTTACGCTTACTAATAGGTGACATAAAATCTTCAAATTCTAATATTTTCGTATTTGGATAAAATCGTCTATATAATACATATGTCTTGCCGTCATAATATCTAATAATATTACTTTCTTTTGCTACTTTCGCAGTTAGTCCTTTAATTTCATAAGGTGTTTCATTAATTTTTTCTTTTTTTAAAAATTTTGACTTTACGGTATTTAACACTTTATAACCTGAGAGCCAATCATAAATATTTTCATACTCGGTATTCGCCGTCACTTTGCCTTCTTCTAAAAATTTTTGATAAACTTCTTGATAATTGGCATTATAATTGGTTGTAAGTATTTTACTAGTAATATTTAATTCTTCATCTAAAAATTTAATACGACTTAATAAAGATTTGGTCCTACCTCCGTGATCTGATTTTAATATTGAGGTGATTGTATAAATCATATATATGCTCCTTTAATTAAATAACAATTATTATTAAAAATACGATATTTATATGTAACTTATTATATAATCAACCCGAATTTAGCAAAATGCAAACTATTATATTTTCAAAATATAATTAATAGACCTAAAATGGGGTATAAATGTATAATTGAACTTAAAATATGAAAGTAGGCATTGATATGACTCAAAAATTTAATCATGGTGTGCTATTCTACCATGAACATAGTGGCCTAAAAGATATTTATGAAGGATTAGGAGAAGTAACTAAATCTCTAACTAAAATATGTAAACACTTATCCATTCAATTAAGTGAAAATGAAGGCGATATAATTAAATATTGCGAGAAAATTAAAACTCAATCTTATAGTAGTGATGTTGATATAGCCTTTATATTAGGTGGTGATGGCACTGTTAATGAATTAGTTAATGGCGTGATGTCTAACAATCTTCATATTCCAATTGGTGTCATTCCTGGAGGTACATTTAATGATTTTACTAAAACGTTAAATCTAGATGGTGATCATGAAAAAGCGAGTGAACAATTAGTTGATGCTCATCTTGAAACATATGATGTCATGAAAGTGAATGGCACTTATGTATTGAACTTTGTCGGATTAGGCTTAATCGTGCAAAATGCCGAAAATGTTCAAGAAGGTCGTAAAGATATCTTTGGTAAATTAAGCTATATTGGTTCAACGGTTAAAACATTAATGGACCCTGAACACTTTGACTTTAAGTTAACAGTAGATGGAGAAGAACATACTGGCAATACTTCTATGCTTGTTATTGCCAATGGACCTAATATTGGAGGTGGACGTATTCCACTTACTGACCTTTCTCCTCAAGACGGGAAAGTAAATAGCTTCATTTTCGATAAACAAAGCTTTAGTATCCTAAATGATGTCTTTAAGAAAAGAGATAGTATGAATTGGAATGAAATTACGCAAGGTATCGACCATCTCCCTGGCTCTCGTATCACTTTATCAACGGAGCCTGCGATGAAAGTCGATATCGATGGAGAAATTAACTTAAAAACACCTATTGAAATTGAAGTATTGCCTCAAGCACTTCAAATTCTTACTTTCTCTGAAGAAGAAAATAAATAAATGATTTAAAAAATGAAAAAGCGATTAAGGTACGCCAATGATTTACATTGTCAACTTACCTTAATCGCTATTTTTTATTCTTCTCCTAGGAAAAATGCTTCAACATCTTTCCAACCATTTACACGTTTAAAACGGTCTTCATTAACATTATGAGAAGCAGTAAAGATAATTGGTTCACCTTCGAATATTTGTAGTTGTCGAGGGTTATCATCTATTAAATAATCTGTCTTCACTACATTCTTACGGCCACAGAATACAAACTGTTGTGGATCTAAGAATGGAAAGAATTCAAGTAACCACTCATATTTATCATGAAATGAAGTTGGTACATCCATTGCCGCAGTTGCAATATAAACATCGTACTTCTTCGTCAATTTCTCAACGACTTCTTGCGCATGTGGCATCACTTGTAAATTTCTAAAGAAACTTGGTGCACGTAGAATATCACGTACTAAACCATCATGTTCAGGAATAACATGTTTTAATTTTTGTCCATTTAACGATTCCACAGTAATGCCTAACTCTGTTTTAACATTAACCGCTTCAATAATCGCGCCTAATGTATCAGCCAATACCTCATCCATATCAATTGCTATAGATTTCCTAGACATGTAATCTCTCCCTTATTCATTACCTATATACCGTTAAAGTATAGCAAAAAACTTAAGGACAGAACAGAATTCACAATAATGACACTCAATACACACTTCTCACTACAAAAAATTATCGGAAGCTATTAATACTCAAAATGTTTCAATACTTCAATCATTTTATCGTTTTGTTCAGGGAAACCTATCGTAATACGTACCCCAGTCGGGAACGGGCGCGTAATACATCCAACCTGTAACAATGCTTCATACAAGGCTTGAGGTTTATCCGTAACGACAAAAATAAAGTTAGTTTGACTTGGTAAGAAATGTTCACTTTGTGGTATCTCATAGAATTTTTGGCGTTCTACCGCGTTTTTAGCTGTCACTTCTTTCAAATACGCTTGATCCTCTAATGCCGCAATAGCCGCATATTCTGAAAGTCGCGTCACATTAAATGGTGGACGGATGATGTTCCACTTTTCAATAGCTTCATTAGTCGCCACTACATATCCTACACGTAATCCCGCTAAGCCATAAGCTTTTGAAAATGTTCTTAATAAAAACGCATTATCAAAACGCTCTTGTA
This sequence comes from Staphylococcus sp. NRL 16/872, assembly GCF_022815905.2. Taxonomy (NCBI): domain Bacteria; kingdom Bacillati; phylum Bacillota; class Bacilli; order Caryophanales; family Staphylococcaceae; genus Staphylococcus; species Staphylococcus sp. NRL 16/872. Next base: position 2,073,023 of record NZ_CP119327.1, read on the forward strand.
ACTTTAATGTGTCAGGATAATCTTCCGCCGTCACAAATTCAAAATAAGCCTCATCAATAAGCACAGGTACATGACTAGGCACACGTTCTAAGAAATGTTCCAATTCATCATGATTAAAGTAAGTTCCTGTTGGATTATTTGGATTACATATCCATACTAACGCGGTATCATCATTGATTTCTTTTAGAATACCTTCTAAGTCAAAGCCCCCATTCTTTAACGGGACTTGAACTACTTCAGCCGATTCGACAATTGCATTGTGATAATATTGACCGAAGGTTGCTTCACTCGTCACAATTTTATCGCCTGGTGTTAGGACTGCACGTGAAATCATTAATATTACTTCATCTAAACCTGCGCCAAATAGAATTCTTGAAGCATCTACATTTAAATGCTTACTAATCGCTTGACGCAATGTAGGAGATCCTGATTCAGGATAATAGTATAATTCATCTAAATGACTTTCGATTGCTTTTTTAACTTTAGGTGATGGCCCATACAAGTTCTCATTAGAGGCTAACTTATAAAGTTCACCCTCAATACCATGTTTTTCTTTAAGTGCTTGCGATGACAAGCCCGGTTGATATGCTGATAGTTGATTCAATTGTTGTTTCATGTACAACCACTCCTTTGTCTTAAATATAAACATTTATTTAAATTATACACTATTTAATTCAGACTGTAGACAAGGGTTTTCTGACCGTCTATATGGTTCAATTCATCTTATAACAAAACTCATTTTTCTTTTTTGAAAATGGAAGCCCAACACATAATCATCCTTTTCAAAAATAAAAAATGATAAAACTACATTATTTCACGTCACCCATGGCTTTCTTAACTATTGGTGAAATTACAATCAAAATAACGCCAATCATTAACGTGAATAATCCTGAATATAAGAAAAATTCTTTCTCGCTAATCATCTTAAATAACACAACGATTTGACTGTTAATACTTTGTGCAGTCGCATTACTTAACATCCATAACGCCATCATTTGAGCAGAAAATTTCGCAGGTGCTAATTTCGAAGTTACAGATAAACCTACCGGTGAAATACAAAGCTCTCCAATAGAAATTAAGAAGAAACTTAACACTAGCCAAATTGGATGTATTAAATGCACATCACTGCTTAGTGGAATAATCATTACTAAATATGAGATACCTGCAAAGATAGCGCCAGCTGCGAATTTATATACTGTACTTGGATTACGTTTCCCTAGCTTAGTCCATATATTCGCAAATACGGGTGCTAAAAAGATAATAAAAATTGGGTTAATAGATTGGAACCAAGCTGCAGGTATATGGAAATCAATTAAACCATGTGTTATCTTGCCTAAACTTAATTCTGTTTTTTGGTCAGCAAAGTTAGCTAAAATCGTTGACCCTTGCTCTTGAATCATCCAAAAAGCGACAGATGTAATAAATAATGGTATGTAACTATATATTCTTGAACGTTCTTCCTTACGTGTTTTATTACTAGACAACATATAAATAAAAATACCAATTGGTAATAAAACACCGATTAACGTAACGATAATACTGAAACTTGATAAACTTAACTGTCCTACTAATTGCAAGATAAGTAACACTATAGCGAATGCTACGACTGAAATTGCAGTAATAATAGATAATCTTTTAATTTCTTCTTTACGCAATGGGTTAGGTACACTCACCCCAGCAAGACCTAAATTCTTTTTATTAGTAATTAGATAGATAACTAGGCCTAAAAACATTCCAATTGCGGCTATTGCAAAGCCAAAGTGGAAACCAAATCGTGTTTGTAAATAACCTGTCGCAAATGGTGATAAAAAGCTACCTAAGTTAATTCCCATATAGAATATAGTGAAAGCTGCGTCTAGACGTTTATCATTATGATCATACAACTCTCCCACTGTTGTAGAAATGTTTGGTTTTAATAATCCCGTACCGATAATTAGCAGTAATAAAGCAATCATTACGACTGTTAAATTACCCGGTATTGTTAATAAAATATGTCCGAACATAATCAAGATGCCGCCGTAGAACAGCGCATGTCTTGTGCCGATAATTCTATCTGCTATCCAACCCCCTATTGTTCCTGACATATAAATCAATGCGCCGTAAAGAGACACAATTTGTAAAGCTGTACCTTGTGGTAAGCCAAAGCCACCTTTACTAACAGAATAGTACAAATAGAAAGCTAAAATGGCTTTCATGCCATAATAACTAAAGCGCTCCCAAAACTCTGTAAAAAATAGCGTACTAAGTCCTTTTGGATGCCCAAAAAATCCTTTTTGAGGCACACTTTCAACAATTTCTTGTCTTGAATAATTCTTTGTATTCAATTTTCCCACCCCTTGTAAATACATTTATATATGTTTGTATTTAAACACTAGTGTAAAGAAGATAGAGCAAGATTACAATCTAACTTATAATTTTATGACTATAAAAAAGGAATGAAACAGTGAAATCAGTCGTTAAAAACAGATTTTTGTTTCATTCCTCAATTAACTATTACTTAACTAATCCTTCTTTTTGTAAGTATTGCTTCGCTACTTTATAAGGGTCTTCATTTTTCACAGTTACCTTATAATTCATTTCTTGCATTTCTTCATCTGAAATTTTACCTGCTAATTTATTGAGCGGCTTTTTAATTTCTGGATGATCTTTCAAGAATTTTTCTTTAAATAATGGTGCGCCTTGATATGGAGGGAAGACGTGTTTATCATCTTTTAACACCACCATATTATATTGTTTTAACTCAGCATCTGTTGAGTACGCATCAATTAAGTTAATATCGCCTTTTTCAACGGCTGTGTAACGCAGTTTAGGCTCCATCTTTTTAATATTAGATAAGTTTAAATCATATGCTTTTGCCACGGCTTTATAGCCATCAGGACGGTCATTAAATTCCATCGTAAAGCCTGGTTTCAGTTGTCCTTCAACTTTCTGTAAATCACCGATTGTTTTAATATTATGTTTCTCAGCGAAATCTTTCTTCAATGCTAAAGCATACGTGTTGTTATATTTCATTGGCTTCAACATTGTCATATCATATTTTTTCTCAAGACTTTGTTTCGCTTGATTATACACTGCATTTTCCTTTTTAGATTTAAGATCTTCTTTCGTTAATTCACCTAATACAGTTCCTGTAAATTCTAAATAACCATCAATATCATCTGATTTCAACGCATTGAATAAGAATGACGTTTTACCCATGCCATCTTTCACATCGACAGTATCGTCAGTTTCATCTTCAATCAGTATCTTGTACATATTTGTAATAATAGACGGTTCAGAACCTAATTTACCCGCTAACGTAATGTTATCGCCCTTTTTCCCGAAAAGTGGTACAACAATAACTAGCAAGAGTATTAAGACGATAATGCCAATAGTAATAAGCAATTTCTTATATGATAATTTCTCCATAAAACGAAGAATTAAATCAAAAATAATCGCAAGTAAGGCTGCAGGAATCGCACCGATTAAAATAAGTGACGCGTTATTGCGGTCAATACCTAATAAAATTAAATCCCCTAATCCACCGGCACCAATGAGCGCAGCAAGTGTCGCAGTCCCAATGATTAATACCATAGCTGTACGAATTCCGGCCATAATCACTGGCATAGCGATTGGTAATTCTACTTTAGTTAAGCGACGCACCGGCTTCATACCAATCCCTTTAGCTGCTTCCACAAGTGAGGGGTCTACTTCTTGAATACCAGTATATGTATTTCTTAAAATAGGTAATAATGCATAAACAACTAATGCAATAATAGCGGGCACTCTACCAATACCAAAGATAGGTATCATTAATCCTAATAACGCCAATGAGGGAATGGTTTGTAACACCGCAGCGATATTCATGACAATTTCTGATAAGCGCTTCGTCTTTGTTAAAGCTATTCCAAGTGGCACAGCAATAAGGATAGCTATAAATAGCGCAATAAATGAAATTTGAATATGTTCAATGATCGTTCTAAGTAATTCACCTTTACGGTCACTTAACGTCGCGAATAATTCATTCATGCTTTAGCCTCCTTATCATTTTCAGATAAATATTTAAAGATATCTTCACGTTTTAATAATGACTGAGTGGAGGTATCAGCATCTTCAACGATGACTGCTTCATGTTGGGCTAGTGATGAATAAATATCACGTAATTTCACGTCACTATTAACCATTGGAAAGTCATGTTGCACGCCTGTTCCTGTTAAAGGTGTAGTTATGTTTAAATCTTTTAGTGTCAATTCACCTTTATCTTGACGTAAGTGATGACCCATAAATTCTTCAACAAATTTGTTTTTAGGATGTGATTGAAAACCTTCTGGTGTATCAATTTGTTCAACATGTCCGTTATTTAATAAGCAAATACGATCGCCTAATTTCATCGCTTCTTCGATATCATGTGTGACAAAGACAATCGTTTTCTTAATTTGTGTTTGTAATTTAATTAAGTCATCTTGTAATTTCTCGCGACTAATAGGATCTAACGCACTAAATGGTTCATCCATTAAAATAACAGGTGGATCTGCTGCTAAAGCGCGTACTACACCCACCCTTTGACGCTGACCACCTGAAAGTTCATCGGGTTTGCGATCGCGATATTTTTCAGGTTCTAATCCTACCATGTTTAATAATTCATCAACACGCTGATTAATATCATTTTCTTTCCATTTTTTCATTTGTGGTACTTGAGCGATATTTTCTTTTATTGTCATATGTGGGAATAAGGCAATTTGTTGTAACACATAACCTATATCCCAACGCATTTCATACACAGGATAATCACTAATAGGTTTATCTTTAAAATAAATATAACCTTCACTTAATGGAATAAGTCGATTAATCATTTTTAATGTTGTCGTTTTACCACATCCTGAAGGCCCAATCAATACAAAAAATTCACCTTCATTTATTTTAAAACTCACATTATCTACAGCAACATTTCCCCCATAACGCTTGGTTACGTCTTTAAATTCAATCATTTCGTCACCTTCATTTATACTGCCTAGACAGACTTTTTGCATTACTTATTCCCTATTAAAACATGTTTAATACTAAATTCATATATAATTGATTTTTTTAATTTTGAAAATAACTCTACATAAAAAAGGTTTGGCACCTTAACAATGCTCAAACCTTAATTCATATTTATATACTTGTTTTATAAGATTGAATCGTTTCCAAGAACTTAGGACAATAATGTTTGAGTTTATAACTACCTACGCCATCAATTGCAATCATTTCCTGTTTTGATTCTGGCTTACGTTTCGCAAATTCTTCTAACGTATAATCTGAAAAGATACTTACAGGTGCAATATCTAATTTTTCGCTTAATTGACGTCGTACTTCAACTAATTCTCCGTATAACGCTCGGTCTACACCTTCAACCGTATTGATATATACTTTTTCTTTCGATTTTTGCTTAAACGGCGTTGTATAAACTTTTTCATCATTATTAAGCAATTGTTTGACACTTTCATCACACGTTAAAATCTCATCGTATTCATTTAAGAATCCTTTAAAACGTAGTTCATCAATTAAGTGACTTAATTCAGATGTTTTATAATCTTTCATTAAACCATGTGTTGTTAATTTATCGTAGTCATTATATTTGATATAGTCCGTAATTTCTCCACGCAATACTTGGATAATGACGCTATAACTTTCTTGTTGGCGCATACGCGCGACACAGCTAATAATCATTTTAGCTTCTTGCGTCATATCATACGTTTTATTTTGTTGAATGCAACTACTACATTGTCCGCATTCTTCTAATTTCTCATTGGGTTCAAAATAGTGAACAATGGTAGCTTCTAAGCATTTTTTTGTTTTAGTATATTGAATCATTTTAGTGAGTTTTTCGCCCATTTTATCTTTATAATCATCATCGGCTTGAGAGACGGTAATAAAATATTCATGTAGCCCTTTATCACGTTCACTAAATAGTAAAATGCATTCGCTTTCTAAACCATCTCGCCCTGCACGTCCCGCTTCTTGATAATAAGATTCAAGGTCGCCAGGCATATTATAATGAATGACATATCTGACATTAGATTTATCAATACCCATACCAAATGCATTAGTAGCAATGACCACTTTCACGCGATCATATACAAAGTCATTCTGTGCTTCTTCTCGCTCTTTATTCGTTAGACCTGCATGATAAATCGCTGAAGTTACTTTTACAGAATCTAGCGCTTCTTGCAATTCTTCTACTTGCTTACGCGTTGAACAATAAATAATACCCGCTTGGTCTTTGCGTTTTTGTACATAATCAATCACAAATTTCTGACGTTGATAGGTTGGATTCACTTTGAAAATGAGATTACGACGTTTCGTGCTTGTCTTCACTTCGTCATATTTACTAATATTAAGTTTCTTCATAATATCCTGTTGTACTTCTGCAGTAGCTGTCGCTGTTAAAGCGACGATTGTGAAGTTTTGAGGAAGGGTAAACACTTTCTGGATTACACTTTGATAACTAGGACGAAAATCATGTCCCCACTTAGAAATACAGTGTGCTTCGTCAAAAGCAATTAAATGAATATTAATTTTACTTAATAAGTTTAAGAAATAACCATTATCGAAACGTTCAGGTGCAACATATAAAAATTGAATGTCACCTGTCATTAATTCATTTTCAATCTCTTTTTGTTGTTTTTTACTTAAACTACTATTTAAATAAGCTGCTTTAATCCCCATCGCCTTTAATTGGTCCACTTGGTCTTTCATCAAAGAAATTAATGGGCTGATAACAATAGTAGTTCCCCCAAGCATTAGACCAGGCACTTGATAACAAATAGATTTACCCCCACCTGTAGGCAGGACACCTAATACATTACGGTGATCCATTATTTTAGTAATGATTTCTTTTTGTCCTGGTCTAAAGGTTTCGTATCCAAAATAATGCGATAACGTTGCTTCCATACAAATTTTCCCCTTATTGCTCTTTTATTTCTTCAAGTTCACTCCATCTCATGATGTCCGTATCATACATTACTTCTAATTGTTCTTTTTCTTCATTCAATTCTTTAATTTTAGCGTAATCAGCGCTCGCTTCTATCATTTCTTCGTCGATTTGTTCTAAGCGATTTTCTGTCTTTTCAATACGTTCCATCAGCATTTCATATTCACGTTTTTCTTTATATGATAAGCCTGTTTTCTTTCTTACATTCGTTTTAGGCTTCGGCTGTTGCTCTTGTTTCTCAAGAGCTTGAAGTTTATCTTGTTCCTTTTTATACGCTTCGTAATCCTCAAAGTTCCCAATAATTCTTTCCATTTTCCCGTCATGAATATACCAATATTCTTGAGCGACTTTATTAAGGAAGTATCGATCGTGACTTACTGTAATCACTGAACCACCAAACGTACTAATGTAGTCTTCGAGAATAGTTAATGTTTCAGTATCTAAATCATTCGTAGGTTCATCAAGTAATAACACGTTAGGTTGATGTACTAGTAATCTTAGTAAATATAAACGCTTTTGTTCTCCACCTGATAACTTATAAATCTTTTTACCATGTGTTGAACTAGGAAATAGAAATCGTTCTAACAATTGCGTTACAGAAATAGAAGTGCCATCTTTTTCCTTAGCAACTTCACTTTCTTCTCTTAAGTAATCAATCATGCGTATATCTCTATCCAATGTTTCTTCTGTTTGTTTAAAATAAGCGACTTTAACTGTTTGACCTATTTTCAACGTTCCTGTATAGTCAGTGTCATCTCCACTTAAAATATTCAACAACGTCGTTTTACCTGCTCCGTTAGGTCCTACAATTCCAATTCGTTGCCCACTTTGAATGATTTCAGAAATATCTTCGAATAACGTTTTATCGTTAATTCGCTTAGTTAAATGTTCAAATTCGTAAACTTGTTTACCTAATCTCGAATAAGCAAGATTTAATTGCCCTTTATCTTGCGTATGATGCGCTTGTACTTCTGACTCTAAATCATTGAAACGATTGATACGGGCTTGTTGTTTGGTTGTTCTTGCTTTAGCCCCTGCTCTCATCCATGCTAACTCTTGTTTGTACAATGATTTTTGTTTTTCTTGTTGTTTTTGTTCAATAAGTTCATTTTCTGCTCTCATTGCGATGTAATCTTCGTAATTACCAGGATATGATTTTAGCTTACCTCTATCCAATTCAACAATTCTTGAAGCAATTTCATTTAAAAAGTAGCGATCATGCGTTACAAATAAAACCGTATGTGGATATTGCTTCACGTAATTGATCAACCAATTAATAGATTCAAAATCGAGATGGTTTGTCGGTTCATCTAATAATAATAAATCGGGTTGTTCAATAAGTGTTTTAGCTAAAACAACGCGTTTTTGTTGTCCACCAGAAAGTTCTCTTACCTTTTTAGAAGTATCATTAATTCCCAATTTAGAAAGAATTGTCTTAATTTCAGCATTATAATCCCATGCGTTATGACGGTCCATTGCTTCTTGAGCTTCCATCATTTTTTGAAAATGACGATCATCTTGTTGTTGCGTATATGTATTTACAGCTTCTTCATACACTTTAATAATACGTAATGTGGTTGTATCTGAGCTTAATACAGCTTGAAAAACCGTTAAATCTCCATCTAAATCGTGCTTTTGTGAAGAATAACGAATACGATATTGATTTGGATGTGTAATATCGGCAGTATAATCTTCATCTAAGCCACCGATGACTTTGAGTAATGTGCTTTTTCCCGTGCCATTAATCCCTACTAATCCTATTCGTTCATGTTCAGAAATAGATAGATTTAAATCATCAAATATCACTTTATCTGCATATGACTTATTTAAATGCTCTATTTTATACGCTTCCATGCTTCTACTTCCTTTTGTATCGAAATATCGAAATTTCAAAATAATTTTGATAAGCTTAATTCAGTTCTATATATTATACACCTTTTTAAGTGTAAATGATACAAGGAGACAAGAGATATGATAGACTTTTTTGAAAGTTTGCCACCTTATTTACAAGCATTAATTGCTGGTATTATTACCTGGTTATTAACGGCTTTAGGGGCAGCTGCGGTGTTTATATTTAAAACGGTAAACAATAAAATTTTAACCTCTATGCAAGGATTTGCAGCTGGTATTATGATTGCTGCAAGTTTTTGGTCTCTCTTACAACCTTCTATAGATTATGGTAAAGACGCTTCATTACCTGCTTGGCTTCCAGCCGCTGTTGGTTTTCTTTTAGGTGGGATATTTATACGTGGTTTAGATTATGTGATACCTCATATTCATAAGAAGGTTGGAGACAATAGTGAGTATAGAGAAGGCGTTAAAACCTCTCTAAGCAAAAATGCTTTATTAGTTTTAGCGATTACATTACATAATATTCCCGAAGGTTTATCTATCGGGGTTGCATTTGGAGGTATAGCTACAGGTAATGGCGAAGCAACCTTTTTCGGTGCTTTAGGTTTAGCAATTGGTATAGGGATTCAAAATATACCAGAAGGTGCAGCTTTATCAATGCCTATTAGAGCAGCTGGCGCTTCTCGTTTGAAAGCCTTTAATTATGGCCAAGCTTCCGCTATTGTCGAACCTATCTTCGCAACAATAGGCGCAGCAACCATTATATTTATCACCCCCGTACTACCTTATGCATTGGCGTTTGCTGCAGGTGCCATGATATTTGTAGTCGTTGAAGAACTTATACCTGACTCTCAATCTGGTAATAATACCGATTTAGCTACGTTAAGTTTAATGGTCGGATTTACAATTATGATGATATTAGATGTCGCATTAGGTTAATTGTTAATAAATGAATATATTAAAAAAGCAGATTGAACGTTGACTCGTTCAATCTGCTTTTTTGCATTATTTCTGGTTCCCTTTCGGTCCAGTTTTATATTCATATTTAGATGGCTCTATTTTTTTGAAATCAGGATTTTTATAGAATCTGAATAAGTCACCGTTTAATACGTTGTCACTCATTTCTAAATCTTTTTCAACCTGTTTCTTATTTTTCTCTAAATCTTTAGGTGGTGTCGTTAACAGTTCGTTATCTTTATTAGAGTAAACCTTGCCATTAACATATTTATAATCTTTAGTAATAAAGTCACCATTACGGAATGGAATAACCTCATTATGATCTTTAGATAACATATCTGTACCAAACATTAAGTAGTTCTTACTATCAATACCTACTAAATGTAAGATAGTTGGCATAACATCCATTTGGCCAGCGTATGTTTTATCTACAGCACCAGATTTACCAGGAATTTTCAACCAGAAGCCAGTACGATTCAAGTCAGTAAATTTAGCTGGCGTGATTTTCTCACCTAATAATTTTTCCATTGCATTATTATGGTTCTCAGAAATACCATAGTGGTCCCCGTAAATCATTATTACTGAGTCATCGTATAGACCTTTTTTCTTAAGATCTGTAACGTATTCTTCTAAAGCTTGATCAAGATAATGTGCAGTTTGAATATAACCGTCAACAGTTGAATCACCAGTATTTGGTTTATCAATATCTGCATCTTGAGGGTCTAACGTAAACGGATAATGGTTAGTTAACGTAATTAAGTGTGAATAAAACGGTTCTTTCATTTTAGCTTGGTAATCAGCTGATGCTTTAAAGAATGGCTTATCTTTTAAACCTAAGTTAACGATATTTTCATCTGACATATCGTAATACGTTGCATCATAGAATTTATCGATACCAAAGTGTTTATAAATTTGGTCACGGTTCCAGAATGTTTTATAGTCACCATGCATTACATTAGATGTATAACCTTGTTTTTGATCTAATATCGCTGGTAGAGATTCATACGTATTATCGCCTTTTAATGAAAAAGCAGAACCCTGTGGTAAACCGTACAGACTATTATCCATTGTAAACTCAGCATCTGATGTTTTACCTTGTCCAGTTTGGTGGAAGAAGTTTGGATAGTATCTAAAGTCCTCATTACCTGTTGATAATTTATTTAAGAATGGTGTAACTTCTTTACCATTTACTTTTTTATTGATTAAGAAAGTTTGGAAACTTTCTAAATGAATTTTAATAATATTTTTCTTTTTAGCCGCGCCGAAATACTCTGGGTTTGGCTCTGTATTTTTTTGTTTCGTATAATTTAATACTTTAGTTAAATCATCTTCAGAAGCTAACGCTTTTTGCTGGTTATTCTGAATTGTTTTAACCCCATCGTACACAGTGAAGTTGTATGGCCCTAAATATTTAACCAGATATTTGTGGTCAAACGTACGTGTTAATAATTCAGGACGGTCTGTTTCAGCAAATGCAAGGTTTAAGAAAAATAATGCTACAGAAGCAGCCATTACAACTGGTACAAACTTTTTACTAAATACGCGTTTATCTAACCAACTACCTTTAAAGATAAGGATAAAGAGATAAGCAATAGTGTCTAAGAAATAGACAAAGTCATACCATTTGAACGAAGCCCCTACTGCTCCTCCCATTGATTCAACATTACTTGCTTGATTGAGCGTACTAAATGTTAAAAAGTCTGAGAAGAATCTAAAATAAACTACGTTTGCATAAAGTAAAAATGTTAATAAAAAGCCGCCGATAAAGATGAACCAATAGGCCTTTTTGCCTTTAAAGAATAAGAACACACTTAAAATAAGCGCAATTAGACTATATGGATTCATCAGTAGTATTAAGTTTTGTACTAGTCCTTTAACACCCAAAGAAAAATCAACATAGTATGAAAAATACGTCTTTAAAGTCACTGTAAAAACAGTTAGTAAGAAAAACGCAAAAAGACTTATTTTCTTTTTGTGTAAACTCATGAATGTTTCCTCCGTTTGTAGTTATTCAACTTTGAAGAAATGTTAAAGACTATTTAAAGACTTAAACACTCACTCAAATATGTTCGCAATGCAAGTACTCATAATTCGTTTCGCTTTTGAATTCATTTTAAATTTTTTATTGGAAGAATACGCGCAATATTTGTTCTTTAAGCTAAAATGATTAAACAGCTAAACCATTAAGCGTAACTAAACTTTCTTAATTCCCAAACAATATTTGGCACTATTCTATTAATTGTTAATTATTTATTAAGGCATAATGAACTTTGTAATATTACTGTAATAATTCATCATAGTTCAATATATAAATATATAGTATTTTTACTCATTTATCAAGAAAAAACACAATACGCATATAAAAACCTAAACTACTTAATTTTCAAACTGATTTTTATATTATAACTTCTTACAATACAAAATTAATCAGACTAAGGACCTACAAAGTACCTTTATACACTTTCAAAAGTTAGTATTTTTAACAAATCTATAAACTTCACTTTATTTTATCATTTCCATTTGCATACGAAACTCAATGCCATGGAATAATTGGTTCATCCAATTGCTGAATTTCACTACATTTTTTTCAGCTGTTTCAATGTCTATAAATTGAAATTTCAATCGAGCTCCTTGTGGTTTTTGTGCTAACTTAGTTAAATGATAACTGGCGATAGTCCCAATTTGAGGATAACTTCCAATAGTATAATGATCATTTAATAAAATAATCGGCGTGCCATCACGTTTTACTTGTATAGTGCCTTTTTTTACAGGTTGATGTGCAGGCATATCTTCGTAATAAGCTTTAATCTTTTTGCCATCAAGTAACATCCCAACACGATTGGATTTATTTGTCACTTTATAATCTCCGTGAATGAAATTGGATTTTGTTGCGTCATCAAAATCTTCAGTCCCCTTATTAGCAACGACATGGAAAACATCTGAAATATAATTAAATGATAAAGCATACCCATCGATGCCCCAATCTGTCGTATGTTTTTCCGCTAAATTTTCAAATAGTTTATGATGACGCTCCGTATATTGACGTTTCATTTCAATTTCATCGCCATTTTCAAGCGTACGACCACGGAATCCTCCAATATTTACTTTCAAATCAGTAGATGTTGAACCTAACCACGAATCTAATTTGAAGCCGCCTCCTACGGCAAGATAGACACGAGACGTTTTATTCGTTTCTTTGAAAGATAAGACGTCATCTTTTTCTACCAAATATAATTTATAAGGCTTTATTTTCATTTTTTGAGTATACGCTTCAAAGTTATTACCTGTTAGTGCAATTAAAGTAGGCTCAGTAAAACGAATTTTTGCCATAACGTGTGTCATTTCGAGTGTAGCTTCATTTTTATCATTTGCGACAAGACGATTCGCTATTTCGTGACCTAGCGTATCTAGAGCTCCACAAGGAATGACACCTGCATGTTCATATCCATAACGTCCAAAATCTTGAAAGCTGCTAAATAATCCTGCTCTTTCTATTATGATTGACATGATTTAAAATCTCCTAATTCTATTTCTTTACGTTCTTTTGGTTGAAAAGTCACATTATCTCCTAATTTCAATAAATTGAAATTTTCTTTCTCAGGATTAAATAAATGTGTCGGCGTATATCCTATAACTAGCCAGTCATTATATGTATCTGTTGTAACAATGCCACACTTTTTTCCTTCATTGATGACCGATCCTGCCCTAACTAACTTTTTCTTTTCACAAGTATGATTGACATATAAGGTTTCATCCATTCCAGTTAAATATGGAAATCCAGGTAAATATCCCATCATCGACACAAAATATTGATGTTCAGAATGTAATTTGATGAATTCCTCTTTTGTAATATTATAATATTTTAATAATCCCTCTAAATCCGGACCAAATTCTTCGCCGTAAATAATTGGAATATGATGAGACAAACTCTCATCTTCATTTATATCTGTTATAGTTAATTCTTCATGAATGGATTGAATTAGATCTTTCATATATTGAAAAGGTGAAGTAATATGATGATGTTTGATCATATCTCTAGCATCATAACAAATCATCATATCTGACTCTGTAGGAACAATTTCAGTAATAAATGGGAGATTTTTTTCTAATAAATGATGACGTACAGCAATTAAATCTTTAGTAACATTTTGTGATACATCTTTTTCTATCGCTATAACGATTGCTTGATCTCCTTGGCTATAAATTTTCATAACTCCACCTCATACTTACTATATTTTATTATTGCCATTCTATTTAATGATGATAAAAAATATTTAAAAATTCAACGACATACGGAATAAGTGATTTCATAAAAAAGTAGACACATAGGCATTGTAATATCACAATAATTGTTGCTACAATACGTGCTTTAACCCTAGCATGTCGTTGCATATAACGATTTGCTAGCCATTTTCCCAAGATATTTAACACAATGATGATTACAAGCCATACTACTACCATAACCTACTCCGTTACTTAATTTTATAATTTTGTTTAGACCATCTTCCATTCACATTCTATATATAAATAGAAACCTCGGCAACCTCTCGCAAACTATTCAAAAGATAGATTTGAACCTTATTGGACTGTAATTTTTTAATTAATTCATCTTTATTATAATCTTTAATGAACAACTTATGTTCGTCAATTAAACTTTGGCGCATACATCCTAATAGAAAGTCTTCCTCATAACTTGGTGTATAATATTGGCCATTTTCTTTAATCATGATGTTACCAATATCGAATTCTAAAATTTTACCTGTTTCACTATACAACAAGATTAAATCAGTATGATGATTGTGGGCAAGATGTTGGCGTTCCGTCGTTTTATTGATTACATATTCTTTTGAACACGTTGCATCGCTTTCTTTCAATTTAGCTGTAAATTTATTCTTTTCAGTCAAGGGTTTGAGAACGTGTGAAAGTTGCCCTGCTTTATCTACTTCTACTTTTAAACGAAATACACCTTGAGGATACTTTGATTTTATTGTTTCAACATATTCTTCCCATTTTCTCTGTGAAAATGAAAACTCTAAACGAATACAAGCTTGTCCTAAACGGACAGTATGATATTGAAATCGTCTTATTTCACCATTATCAAGACGCATGGTTTCAAATAATTTCATTTATAACATCTCCAATATCTTCGTTTTATCGCGAAATTCTTGTACTTCATTCTTTGGATCAGAATCTATCGTAATCCCTGCACCTACACCATAAATGACTTTGTCTTGTCGATATTTTAATGTTCGAATAGGAATGTTAAATATCATTTTATCCTCTGGCATCATTAATCCAATTGACCCGCAATAAATAGAGCGTGGTCCAATTTCTAAAGATTTGATGTATGACATAGTATTGAGCTTCGGCGCACCAGTAATAGAACCACAAGGGAAGAGAGCTTTTAAGATGTCGTGCAGAGATATTTCGTTAATTAAATGTCCAGTGACCATACTTGTCATTTGATACACCGTTTTATACGTTTCAATGAAAAACGGCTTATAGACTTTAATCGTGCCTGTTTCAGAAATTCTAGAAATATCATTGCGCAATAAATCTACAATCATTACATTTTCTGCACGATCTTTAAGAGATTGCTGTAGTGTTTTATAATTTAGTTCATCCTCTTTTTCATCTGCACTTCGTGGCATCGTCCCTTTCATCGGTTTACTCACAATAACATCGTTTTCTCCTTTAAATTTTCCTTTTTGGAAAAAGAGCTCTGGAGAAATAGAAGCGACTTGGAGGTCTTCCGTATCTAATAAAGCCGTATAACCTCCGTTATTCGTTTGAGTTAAATACGTATATAACTCAGAAATTGAATAATGGATATCACTCGTTAAGCGTGTCGTATAGTTTACTTGATACGTCTCACCTTCTACAATCGCCGCTTGCACTTGTTGAATTTTAAAGCGCATTTGTTCATCGCTTTCTTGAAAAGTAAAATTATGTTTCGGCACATAGTTATATACATTTTCTAATGAAGGAGGTTGAACATCTTCTTCATCAAAACTATAAGCTACAGCATATAAATCTCCATGCTCAAGATGATGTGTCGCCATATTTATGTTAAAGTGTGCTGCCGCTTCATAAGTTAAATAGATAGCCACATAACGTCCATTTTTTTGTTCTTTTTCCGCAAAATGAACAACATCTCCGACTTCATCTAATGTATAGGCTAATGATTTGTTTGCATATGTTTTAAAGGTTAATTGATGGGTTTCATACTCATCAGAATTGATATAATAACGATAATTAAACGTGATATTCATTAACCAACCCTACTTTCGATAAAAAGTGACGTAATTGTTCATGTCCATACTCACTTAAAATAGACTCTGGATGATACTGGACTGCATAAATAGGTAACGATATATGTTCTATTGCCATTAAAATATCTTCTTCATTATGCGCAGTTATCTTTAACTCAGAAGGTAACGTATTCTTATCAGCCATTAAAGAATGATAGCGCATGACCTCAAAACGTTGTGGTAAATCTTTAAATATACCAGTACCTGAATGATTCAAGCGAGTCGTGTGACCATGTATTGGTTTCGTGCCATGAATAATATGACCTCCGTAATACTCATATATAAATTGAAAACCTAAACATACGCCTAAAATAGGAATTTCACCTTCATAATGTTGCATAACTTCTTTTAAAATAGGATAATCACTAGGCTTACCGGGCCCCGGTGAAATGACTAATGCGTCAACTTGTAATTGGGATAACTTTTCTAACGACACGTCATCTACTTCATACACTTGAAGTGGCAATGCCGTTTCAGTTTTTATGTAATCAATTAAATTATATGTAAATGAATCTTTATTATCTATTATTACTATCATTGAGATTACTCCAACTTTCCAACAAATATATTCTTCAATTTTATTATAAATTCTTTAATCACGAAAATGTAAGGGCTTACCTTTTTTTCATTTAGAAATATGACTTGATTTTACTGTTTGATTATATTAATCTTACTAGCGTATAAAAAAAGAATCGACAGAGGTTCCTAGCTGAAACCCTCTATAAAAAACTAGACACTTAAAGAAATATTTTTAATTTACAAATAATAAGTAGTTGTAACAACTTATTTTTAATATTTCACAAGTCTATCTTTTTTATAGAGATAGGCTTTTTTCTTTGCCTTTAAAAAGATGCTAGGTTATTTATCGGCAATCCACTGTAAATCATCTTTTCAAAAGGAGAATCATTATGACGCAACAAACCTTAAATAAGGATAAAGCAATTGTAGTATTTAGCGGAGGTCAAGATAGCACAACGTGTCTATTTTACGCTAAAAAACATTTCAAAGATGTAGAATTAGTCACATTTAATTACGGGCAACGTCACGATACGGAAATAGAAGTCGCAAAACAAATCGCACAGGAACAAGGGTTAAAACATCACGTTCTTGATATGTCATTATTATCTCAATTAACTCCAAACGCTTTAACACAGCATGATATGGATATTGAAACTGGTGAAGGTGGCATACCAAATACTTTCGTGCCTGCACGCAATTTATTATTTTTATCATTTGCTGGCGCGCTTGCCTATCAACTTAATGCTAAACATATTATCACTGGCGTATGTGAAACTGACTTTTCTGGATATCCTGACTGTCGTGATAGTTTCATTAAATCTATGAACGTAACATTAAGTCTTTCAATGGATAAAGATTTTGTTATTCATACACCATTAATGTGGTTAGATAAAGCACAAACATGGGAACTTAGCGATGAATTAGGTGTACTTGATTATGTTCGCTATAACACATTAACTTGTTACAACGGCATTGTTGGCGATGGCTGTGGCGAATGTCCAGCGTGCAAATTACGCCAACGTGGTCTTGAACAATATTTAGAAACTAAAGGAGCTAATTAACATGTTTCAACAAATTTATCCAACAGTAAATCATCCTTACAGTTTTGAATTAAACAAAGACTTTAATTTTTCAGCTGCGCATTTCATTCCAAGCGAAGATGCTGGCAAATGTATGAGAACCCATGGCCATACTTACTTTGTTAATTTAACAATTGCTGGCGATACGTTAGATTATAACGGATTTTTAATTAATTTTAGTGATTTAAAAAAACTTATTCACGATCAATTTGATCATTATTTATTAAATGATTTACCACAATTCAAAGATAAAAGCCCATCTACTGAAATCGTAGCACAAACAATTTACGATATTGTCGAATCACATTTACAAACTTACGATAATCAACCTCGTTGCGTTCAAGTGTATTTACGTGAAACGCCATCTAGTTATGTTGTTTATCGTCCTAAGGAGTTTAAATAATGGTAGCTAAAATTCCAGTATTAGAGATATTCGGCCCTACTATCCAAGGTGAGGGTCATGTAATTGGACGCAAAACAATGTTCGTACGCACAGCAGGATGTGATTATCGTTGTAGCTGGTGTGATTCAGCCTTTACGTGGGATGGGAGTGCTAAAGAAGACATTCAATTGATGACTGCTGAAGAAATCTATGATCAATTACGTGAAGTTGGGGGCGACCATTTCGATCATGTCACTATTTCAGGTGGTAACCCAGCTTTAATTAAAGGTATTCAAGATTTAGTTGATTTATTTGAAAAGAAAAATATTTATACTGCTTTAGAAACACAAGGCAGTAAGTTCCAACCGTGGATGACTCAAATTGACGATTTAACAATTAGTCCAAAGCCACCTAGTTCTACTATGACGCCTAATCTAGATATTCTAGATAGCGTGATTGAACAATGTGTCCATGAGTCGTTAAATTTAAAAGTTGTCATTTTCGATGATAAAGATTATGACTTTGCGAAAATGATTCATCATCGCTATCCTACCATTCCTTTCTATTTGCAAGTAGGTAACCCTTATTTAGATGATGATGTCACTAATCATACCGAAAAATTATTAGAACGTTATGAAGCATTAGTTGAAACAGTTATGCAAAGTAATGATATGAACCATGTTTATGTTTTACCACAATTGCACACTTTACTATGGAGTAATAAGAAAGGCGTTTAAATATAGTATAATTATAAGTAAATATTTATTAAGTGTTTTGAAATGATTAAGTTTGTTTTAATTGCTATAATATTCAAATGAAGTAAGTGTGACAGGAGTACAACATGACTATTTATGTATTAATTAATATTGCCATTGTGCTTGGCATTTTGGGTTTCGACCTATACAGACATCGTTTTAAACATTTTAATTTCAGTTCCGTTTTAATTGCTATTATTATTAACGGCTTTATTAATATTATTGTCATTGAAAAGTTTAATTTTATAGCGTTATGTTCAATTGTGTTTTTCTTATGTTGGTTAGGACTCCAATATTATTTAAAAATCAAAGGCTATTCTTTCATCATTGAAGAATATAAATCTATTGCCCTTATATTTGCAATTATTATTAGTTGCTCCTTACTTATAACATTCGGAACAAGTGACCATTCAGTATACATGTCAGTACCCTATCTCGCGCCCACTATTTTTATTATCGGGGCTGTTATTATCTTCTCAGCTACATTTAATTCAAATGAACTTGAACATATTAAATTGCTAAGAAAATTTAAATATCCGATTATGACTGGTCACGTTATTATTCTTATTTCAATTGTATTACTCACGCTATTAACTCCATTTTGGTATGTGTTTGTCATTATTTACTTGTTATTTGGCTTGTATATTTTATGGCAATTGAAATTCTTACAAACAAATCATAAAACATCTAAACAAATATAAAAATGCTTGAAGAACATACAGATAATTCTTCAAGCATTTTTGTATTTATGTTAATAAATGTTTTCTTTTTCACGCTCTGGTGTTTTAGTAATGCCATTATTGTCAAACGTTTGTCTTAAATTAGAAGCTTGCACAATATATTTAGGTCGTTGTTTCACTTCATAATAAATACGGCCAATGTATTCGCCCACGATTCCTATTGAAATTAATTGAATACCACCTAACAATAATACTGCAGCAATTGTTGTAAAGTAGCCAGGGTTATTAATTCCATTTACTAAAATGCCTATTAATAAATAAAGGATATATATAATACTTATGCCAAATACAAACAATCCAAGATAAATCATAGCTCTTAGAGGTTTGTTATTGAACGAGATTAATCCATCAATACCATAATTCAATAATTTAGTGAATGTCCATTTTGATTGTCCTGCTTCACGTTCCACATTTTTATAGGTAAAAATTTTAGTATTATAACCTATCCACTCAAATAATCCTTTTGAAAAACGATTATATTCTTTTAATGAAGCCATTGATCTAACAGCACGCTGACTTAATAACCTAAAGTCACCTACGCCATCGATAAATTTGATATCCTCGACAAAGCTATTAATCAACTTATAGTATAGTTTCGTCATTGATTTTCTAGCAAAATTTTCACCCGTTCGATCACGTTGAGCGATAACTTGGTCGTAGCCTTCTAAATAACCGTCAATCATTTTAGGAATAAATTCTGGAGGATGTTGTAAGTCCCCATCTATCATTACTACAGCATCAAAATCTACACTATGCTGAAAACCAGCAATCATTGCTGATTCTTTGCCAAAATTCCGACTGAAAGAAATATATTTTACGTGTTTATCGATCGTTGCTAAGTTTTGGATGTGATCAATGGTATCATCTTTACTTCCATCATCAATAAATAATAGGTCATAGCTATAATCTTTAACCACACTATCTTCCATCAAAATTTCAGTCAATTTGTCGTAGGTCTTCGCTACGACTTCACCTTCATTAAAACAAGGCACAATGACTCTGATTTTCATCCAATTACATCCTTTTCTACATTCTTAATATTATTTTATCAATAAAATTAAGAAATATTCTACTTAAAACTATGTAATTAACAAAGAAATGATAATATTTGTATTAAATTAATAAAAATGTATTTGTAAATTAAAGGTTTTAGTAAATAGTATTATTTCAAATCTCCAATATTAACATCATCAGGGTCTTTACCTTGGCGTGCATTTTTATTTAAATTGTCTATTTCAGCAATCTCAGTGAGTTCCAAATTAAAATCAAAGATATCATGGTTCTCACGTATGCGCGAAGGTGTCTTAGATTTCGGAATTACAATACGATTATGAGCTAAATGCCATCTTAATATAATTTGCGCAGGCGTTTTTTCATATTGTTCTGCTAATTTAGAAATAATTGGATCATCAAATAACCCTCGATTACGCATTAATGGCATCCAAGCCGTAACTACAATATCATGTTTATCACAAAAGTCTTGAAGATCTTGTTGATTAAAATAAGGATGTAATTCAATTTGATTTACATGAGGCACAATATCGGTAGCTGTCATCAATTTCTCTAGGTGGTGTTCTTTAAAATTACAAACACCAATCGCCTTTACTTTACCTTCTTCATATAGTTTTTCTAAAGCCTTATAAGATTCAATATATAAATCATCTTTTTCACATGGCCAATGTATTAAATATAAATCTAGGTACTCCACGTCTAAATTCTCTAATGATTTATTAAAATGATCTAGCGTACTTTCATAACCTTGATAATCATTCCACAATTTAGAGGTAATAAATAAATCTTCACGTGGAATACCACTATTTTTTAGTGCTTTACCAAGCGATTGTTCATTTCCATAAAAATAAGCTGTATCAAAAGCACGATAACCATCTTCTATCGCAGTTTGAATCGCTGTTTCCATTTCTTCATCTGTCACTTTATATACGCCTAAGCCTACTTTAGGCATTGGATATCCATTGTCTAAAATTTGTGTATCGTTAATCATTCTTCCTTCTCCTCAATACCATTTTTATCATTATAACTTTATTCGAAATATGTAAAAAATAAAGACACTTAGGTATCAGTACCCAAGTGTCACTTGTTTTATTCTTCTGAATCTTCTTTGTGTTTATGTTTGTGATCATGATTATCTTCATCTTCTTCATCATCAATCGTTGGTCTAGTTTCAATAAATTGATATTTAAGAATAACCCAAACTAATTGATGATTATCCATTTCAGATATAATCCAACGATCATATTCAGTATCAATATGATCTTCTACTTGTAAATTAGTATTATGTGCTTGTAACCAACCACCAATTGTATCGATATCTTCTGAATCTTCAAATTCAATACCAAACTGTTCGTTTAAATCATCTAAAAGCACACGGCCATTAATTTGGTACGTATCTTCCTCAAGTTTAACGATATCATTCACTTCATCATCGTCAAACTCATCTCTGATTTCACCAACAATTTCTTCAAGAATATCTTCCATCGTTAAAATACCAGCAGTACCACCATATTCATCAATGATTAAACTAATATGAACATGTTCACGTTGCATTCTCACTAAAGCATCACTTATACGTGTTGTTTCAGAAATCATTGGTAACTCATGAATATAATTCGCAATCTTAATTGTCTTACCTGATGCATATTCAGTTAAGAATTCTTTCACGTTAATAAACCCTTTAATATGGTCTTTATCACCATCTTCTGTGATTGGATAACGTGTAAATTGATGCTCTTTAATTGTTTCTAATAATTCATCTACGTTAAATGGCTCATTTAACGTCACTAATTGTGTACGTGGCACCATGATATCTTTCGCATGTCTTTCATCAAATGAAAAGATATTTTGCATATAGTTAAGCTCTGTCTGGTTAATTTCCCCACCATTATAACTATTATTAATAATAATTTTTATTTCTTCTTCTGACATCGCATCAGTTTGAGCATCTGGATCTACGCCCAACATTCTAATAATGACACGAGCTGAACCATTCATTAACCAAATTAATGGTTTCATGATATTTCCGAAATAATATAAAGGTCTAGCATAAGTTAATGCTAATTTCTCTGTGTGCTGAATAGCTAAAGATTTAGGCGCTAATTCACCTAAAACAACATGTAAGTATGTTACAACAATAAATGAGATAACGAATGAAATTGTTGTTGTTAATGCATCAGGTAAATGAAGTAAATCGAATAACGGATGCAACAATTTCTCAAATGTTGGTTCACCTAACCAACCTAATCCTAAAGATGTAACTGTAATACCTAATTGACATGCTGATAAATAATAGTCTAAATTGGCAATCATTTTTTTAACAATCTTTGCACTACCATTACCTTCTTCAGCTAATTGTTCAATTCGCGTTGAACGAACTTTTACTAAAGCAAATTCTGAACCTACAAATACTGTAGTTAGTGCAATTAATAGAAAAAATATTACTAAGTTAATTATGGTCGCTGTTTCCAATTAATTCCCTATTTCTAGGGATTCACCTCCATATAATATGTGTCCCATATGAGTAACACGGATTTATTGTATCTTGCTTAATAACAATATATGCACATGTTAAGACCTTCCCATTGCGACACCCCCCGAAAAAATGTATTACTTTTATTTTATCATATATTAATTACAAATAGTTGAATGTAACCCTTTTAATTAAAAAATTACAATTTATCATTTAAAACTAAGATTGCATAATAGTCAAGGAAGTATAAAGACTCCCACCTATTTAGCATATTCCTATTCTATACTCTCATATGTCTACCCATTTTTGCATGTTTTAACATTAATTTTAAATAAAAATCTCTTGCCCTATTTTTCAAGAGCAAGAGACTGATTAATCAACTATATTATTCATCCATAGATTCAGATGCTTTAATTTCATCGCGTGTTAATTTAGGTTTTAAGATACCATACATAAACGCTGAAACTAAAGTACCTACAACTAAAGCAATTAATGTTTGTACGATGT
Source organism: Staphylococcus sp. NRL 16/872 (assembly GCF_022815905.2). Lineage (NCBI taxonomy): Bacteria > Bacillati > Bacillota > Bacilli > Caryophanales > Staphylococcaceae > Staphylococcus > Staphylococcus sp. NRL 16/872. The sequence continues at coordinate 2,096,560 of NZ_CP119327.1, forward strand.
GGCTAAAGTCTGTAGCTGCGATAACGATGATACCACCGTGTGGCGCATTAATTCTTGAACCTAATGCTAATGCGATAGCGCCACCAACACCTGAACCTACCATCATTGATGGAATTACACGTAATGGGTCAGCTGCTGCGAATGGAATTGCACCTTCTGTGATGAATGAAAGTCCCATTACATAGTTTGGTATGATTGAACCACGTTGTTCTTTAGTAAATTTACGTTTGAAAATGACCATAGCTGTCGCAATTGCTAATGGTGGAATCATACCACCAACCATAGCTGCTGTAATTGGTGCTGCGTTACCTTCAGTTAAAGCAGCTGTTGCGAATACATATGCCGCTTTGTTGAATGGACCACCCATATCGATAGCCATCATTGCACCGATAACTAAACCAAGTAACATAATGTTTGAACTTGATAGGCTGTTTAAGCCATTTAATAATAAGTTATTTAACCATGCTGCTGGAGGGTTAAATACATAAATCATTAATAAACCAGTGATTGTTACACTTAATAATGGATAAATTAATGTTGGTTTTAAACCTTCTACAGCTTGTGGTAAACCACGAGTAATATATTTAATACCTTGAGTTAAGTAACCTGCTAAGAAACCTGCAATAATACCACCGATAAATCCTGAACCACCTGAACTAGCTAACATACCGCCAACTAAACCAGCTGCGAAACCTGGTTTATCTGCAATACTACGTGCGATGAAACCAGCTAATACAGGAATAATTAATGCGAAAGCACTATTTTTACCAATATTCCATAATTGTTCAGCAAATGGATTATAATCGGCTTTCTTAGGATCAAATGAAGTTGCTCCAAATATGAACACAATTGCCATTAAGATACCACCAGCGATAACAAGTGGTAACATATTTGAAACACCATTCATTAAGTGTTTGTAAAATGCTTTACCGAAACTTTGCTTTTCGTTACTTTCACCAGCTTTAGATTTTGAACTTTCTCCACGAGCTACGAAAGGTTTACGACTTGTATCAAGTGCAGTATTAATTAATTCTTCTGGACGTTTAATACCGTCAGCAACTGGTACTTCAACAACATTTTTACCATCGAAACGATCTGTTTCAACATGTACGTCAGCTGCAACAATTACACCTGTTGCTCTTTCAATATCTTGTTGTGTTAAATGGTTTTTAATACCACCAGAACCATTTGTTTCAACTTTAATTTTAACTCCCATTTTATCAGCTTGTTTTTTCAAAGCGTCACGAGCCATATAAGTATGAGCGATACCTGTAGGACAAGCTGTTACTGCAAGTACATATGGTTCGTTTGAATCTTGAGTTGGAGTGCCAGCAGTTGTCGCACCAGCTGTAGCCGCTTCTTGTTCTTGTGCCTCTTTTTCTTCTTCTTTAGTCGCTTCATCATCTGCATTATCAATGATTTGAAGTACTTCTTCTGGAGAATTAGCGTGTAATAAGTTTTCTCTCACTTTATCATCCATTAAAATACCAGATAACTTAGCTAATGCATCTAAATGTGTTTGTGCGCCACCTTCTGGAGCAGCAATCATAAAGAATAAGTGTGCAGGTTGTCCATCTAAACTTTGATAATCAACACCAGTTTTAGATTTACCAAAAGCAATTGCTGGAGATTTCACGGCAGCCACTTTAGCATGTGGAATGGCAATACCTTCACCAATACCAGTTGTACTTTGTGATTCACGATTGTGAATAGCTTCTTTAAATTGCGCAATATCACTTAATTTGCCAGCTTTATCTAATTGATTAACTAATTCATCGATAACGCCATTTTTATCTGTAGCTGATAAATCCATTGTAATCGTTGATTTAGTTAGTAATTCTGTAATTCTCATCTATTTCACTCCCCATCAAGTACTGTAACAGTAACTTGTGATTTAATATTTTCTATATCCTCAATAGTTGCTAAATCCTCTGTAAATGCTGTTGCTGTCCCAGAAGCTACTGCTTGTTGAAAAGCATCTTCTAATGATAAGCCAGTTTCAAGTCCAGCGACCATACCAGCAACTGTACTATCTCCAGAACCCACCGTATTGACGACTTGTCCTTTAGGATTTTGTGCTTTAATACTGCGTTGATCATCAATGTAGATAGCGCCATCGCCACCTAAAGAAATGATGACAGATTGCGCACCTTCTTTTAAAATTTCTCTACCATATTTCACAACATCTTCGTCACTAGTGACTGTCATATTAAACATTTCTTCCAACTCATCTTTATTAGGTTTAATAAACAATGGTTGATATTTTAATACTGTGTTAACTAAGTCTTTTTCAGCATCGACTACTAATTTAGCGCCTGTTTGTTGCGTAATGCTAGCAATTTGTGCGTAAGCATCACTTGGAATACTTTTCGGAACGCTACCAGCTACGATCACTGTATCTTCTGAAGTTGTTTGTTTAATCTGAGTTAACAATGCCTGGAATTGCTCATCCGTCACATTAGGACCTGGCGCATTGATTTCTGTTTCATCACCAGATTTCAATTTAACGTTAATGCGTGTATCATCATCTACTTTGATGAAATCTGTGTTAATATCACTTTGTTCTAAAGTGTTAGCGATAAAATCTCCTGGAAAGCCTCCAGCAAAGCCTAAAGCAGTCGATTGAACGCCAAGTGTCTTTAACACACGTGATACATTTATGCCTTTGCCCCCAGCAAACTTATACGTTTTTTTGGCTCTATTTAGACCTTTAAGTTCAAAACCATTCGTAAACATAATGTAGTCGATGGATGGATTAAACGTTACTGTGTAAATCATGACTCTCCTCCTAAAAATTGATATTTATCTCTATATTTAGCGTAGTGCTTATGCAGTTTTACTAGTTTAGACACGATTAATTCAACTTTGTGATTGCCTATTGGAACATGCGCGAAATAAACTTCATCTAATTTAGATTGATCAAGTAAAATATAAGATTGTGTCGCTTGTTCAATCGCCTTTTCTTTAATCAATGCTTCCTTTTCATCTGGAGTAGTAAAGCCATAGTTTAGATCAACCCCATTCATTCCTAAAAATGCCTTATCGAAACAATAGCGACCTAAAGTATGTAAAGCGCTAGCGCCTACTGTAGCAAGTGTAGTTTCTTTAACTTGTCCACCAATCATCAACGTTTTTATACCTTGATTCAAAAGTTTCTCTACGTGTGGCAAACCATTCGTTACCACTACAATGTTTTTCGCTTTTATAAAAGGAATCATTTCAATTGTGGACGAACCGGCATCAATAAAAATACAATCGTTATCTTGGATTAATTGTGCAGCTACTTTTCCAATCTCTCGTTTTTCTTTTAGATTTAAAGACATTTTTTCGGAAAGCACTGGCTCACTATTTCGCCGACTATTAAGCATCGCTCCCCCATGAACACGTTGAAGACGACCTAATTGTTGCAATTTTGATAAATCTCTTCTTATTGTTGAAGCACTACAACCTGTGCGATCAATCAATTCTTGAAGGGTTAAAAAGTCATTTTTCTTCAGTTCTTGTAGTATTATGTTATGTCGTTTTTCTGAAATCATTACATCGCCCCTCTTCAACTTAGATTATAATGTGTGCGCTTACATTTTTCAATCAAAATTTATCAAAAACAATCAAAAACATTCACAAAGTATAAAAAAACAGATATCGCGTACTTCATTTTTCTGTAGCAATATCTGTTTATATTTCATTATTTTTGAAGTATATCAGCTGTTTGAGCATTTGTAATATCAATTAAATCTTTTATATTTACAACGATTTGAATGCCTCGTTGACCACCACTCACATGTATTTTGTCTCTTTCTAGCGCCGATTGATCGATTGTAGTTTTAAATAAGTGCTTCATGCCTATTGGCGAACAACCTCCACGAATATAACCCGTCACTTGTTTTAAATTCTCCATCGGCATGAGAGTGAGTTTCTTCTCATTAACTACATGTGCTGCTTCTTTTAAATCTAGTGTTTCATTTACCGGAATAACAAAGACAAAATGATCATGGTTTGCATTTTCCAATACTAATGTTTTATATACATCTTCCACATTAGCCCCCACGATGTGAGCAATTGTCTTGCCATCCATATGACCATCGCTAACCTCAAAGGTTCTTACTTCATAGTCAACTTTTGCTCTATCCAGCATACGCATAGCATTTGTTTTCTTATGCTTCATTTTATCACCTCGTTAGTACTCATCCTTATTCTACTATATATTAAACAAATGAAAAAACTCGTTGAAAATATATTTTTGGAGACAACGACTGCTAGAAAACCCTTATCAATCGACAAGGCGAAATGCATAACGACGGGACTTTTTAAAGGAACACCTGAGCTAAAGCTCATGTGTAATTACCACTAACTTCTAAAGAAGAAGTGGTGCTTTAAGGCATGCATAAGACGACGATGAGTGAAAGGGTTTGTCTACCGTCTGACAAAAAAAGCGCACTTTTCTATTCATAGAAAAGGCGCTATCACTTGTTAGTTGCTGTTATTGGTTCAATTTTACCCATCTTGTTAATGGCGATTTCGTCTGGTTGTTTGCTATCGTTTGATTGAAGTGTAAACGTAACATCTTGATTGTTTTCATCCGTTTGATTCAATTGAATCGTTTCCCCGTAATGTTGCATTGAATAATTCTCAGCCATAATTTTGCATTCTTCAGCTGAATACATATGTTTCGGCTTTGTTTGGTTCTGTTGTAGTTGATTATAACGAATCTCCGCTTTTTGTTCTTCTGCATTTTTTTCCGATGCTTTTGCTGTATGGTTACTATTAATATTTAATATCTCTTTCGTTGCCGATACTTTTCCCATTTTTGAAAATGAAGAAATCGTGTGATGTACTTTAGCTAAGGCATCTTGATTTGTTGCGATAAACAATAAAAAGGCTAAGCAAATTGATAAAATAATAGCTACCATACCTAATAGTATGTTTTTAAAGTTCATCTCCTTACCCACATTTCTCTCTAAATTTTTTCTTATCTTAACATACAAATGGGTAAAAATAATTATGTAGACTGCAATTTAAAATAACTGTAATCTTTGTAACAGTTATTTTACTTAACGACTTTATATTGTTACATATTAACAACTTAAATGTAAAAAACAATAAAGAGGTCTGGACAAAAGCGCTTAGGATTTGAGCAAAACCGAACGATGAGCAAAATTGTTCTCCAAATTTTGTCGAGTTGTGACGGACTTTGCCGAAAATCCTGCTTTTGGGAAGCCGTTAAGCAGTACCCATAGCATGCTTTTTGTCCAGACCTCTTTTGTGTAGGTTTATTTAGATGTATTACGAGCACGGCGTTTCGTTTGCAATGCCTTTTCAATAAAAATAATAAGAATACCGAGCAACATTACAATGATGGACATATATAGTGGAAATTCTAAATTTATATCGAATAGCGCGCCTGCTGCAAGAGGGCCTATAAAGTTACCCATACTAGTAAAGGTGGAGTTTAGTCCACCGGCGAAACCTTGTCGATTGCCTGCAATATTTGAGTAATAATTTGTAAGTGCTGGACGAATTAAATCGAAACCGATAAACACAATAAAGCTAATGATCATAATTGTCCAATAGTTATTTGACAGAATAAGCAGTCCTAAGACGATGGCTGAGTATAATAGTGACCATACAATAAATGTTAATTCTGTCATATATTTCATAAATTTATCGAAAAAGAATACTTGGAATACTGCACCTGCAATACCCCCACCTACAATAGCGATTGAAATATCCACTGGTGAATAGTTTGCTTTTTCAGATGTATATAATGAGAATAAGGTTTCAAACGCTGATAAGCCAAATGCTAAGACAAGTGTCAAAATAATTGGTGTAATAAACACTTTCCAATTAATTTTAGTCAGAACTTCTGGTTCAAAATTGTGGAACGTATCATTCGATTCGTTACGTGGATTATGAATTAATATTAAAGACATGATAAATGCTAGAATGCCGAGTGTTCCTGCGAAATAAAACGGCATGCGATGAGAAAATTCAGCTAGAAAGCCTCCTATTCCCGGTCCAAGGATAAATCCTGAATTAATGATGGCAGACATATAACCAAAATTCTTAGCTTTGTCTTTAGCTGGCGAAATATCAGCAATCATTCCGGTCACGCCTGGCATGACCATACCTGCGCTAAAACCACCTAAAACTCTAGAAATAATTAATGTTGAAAAATGATGACCTGCTGCAAATAAAAACTCTGAAATAGCAAATAAAACAAGGCCAATACAAATAATTAACTTTTTACCTAATTTATCTGCTAAAGTTCCTCCAAATGGAGAGATAATCATTTGTGATAGCGCAAAGACTGCAACTAAGACCCCTAGATCACTACCTTTTAATCCTAAATCTTTCAAGTAAACCGGTAAAACTGGAATAACGAGTCCTATACCTACAAAGATTAAGAAAATGTTGAAATATAATGTAAATAATTGTTTTTTCATGCTGTCACCTCTTTTCAAAGAATGTATCTTCGTAAAATTTCATTAATATTTTTAGTTAAAAATTACATAATATTGAAACATTGTATACTATTCTCTTCCTATATTACAATAGCAAAATGTAAATTCTAAATAATTCAACTTATAACAGGTATAATAAAAGTAACAACTATTCATTTGAGGTGAAAACAATGAAATATCAAAAAGATGGGCAAACATTTCTTTTAGTATTAGATAAAGGTGAAGATATTGTAGAAAAAATAACGCAATTTGCTGAAGAACATGAAATGAAATTTGGAACAGTAAGTGGCATCGGTGCTTGCGATAATGTAACTTTAAATTTCTATAATTTAGAAACGCAAGAATATGAAGCGCGTGAAATAAATGAAGCATTAGAATTAACAAGTTTATTAGGTAATATTTCGCATATCGATGAACAGCCATTTGCCCATTTGCATGGAACGTTTGGCACACGCGATTTCCAAACATTAAGTGGACACTTAACAAAAGCCATCGTATCAGCTACAGCTGAAATTGTAATTACAATGACAACTATGGATATTAATCGTACACATGATAATGAAACAGGGTTAAATCTATTACGTCCGTAATGTCCCAGCATATAAAATGCTTCTTAAAATGGATAAATGACTACTTTTCTCAATTCAGTATTATTTCAAATTAATATGCGATATACAGGTATATTAGTTGATTACATTTTTATGAAAGTTTATTATTAAAAATTGACTAAACAAATTTAGCGTTTTATTAATATCAAAGAAAGTAGTGTATGATATGCTAGCGCGTTATATTGCAAGGATATACTTTATCATTCTTTTTACTGTGTCATTATTTGAATCTCAAGTTTTTAATTTTATGAGTTTAAATCTTTTTTTAGCTTATATCCCTTTTGAATTGTGTTTACTTTTAAGACTCTTCAAACCTAGAAAGAGATTTGAATGGCCTCTATTTATAGTGTTCGCACTTATTTTTATATTGCTAGTGCCTAACACCTTTTATATGCTGACAGATTTAATACATCTAAACCAATTTACTTTTGATTTTTATGTACGCTTAAACTTAATGGAATGGATTTATTTCACTTATTTACTTTTAGGCGTCTTTTTAGCAATTTATTGTATGGTGTTAATTTTCATTAATTTATCTCATTTCACTGCAAATAAATGGTTTAATCGTTCATTAATTATCGTATTAATGTTTTTGAATGGTTTAGGCATTTATATGGGCCGTTTTTTACGATTTCACACCGTGCATTTAATCACTAGACCTTTCACTATTATTCAACAAGTGCTTAATGAGTTAAACATTCATACAATTATTTTCGTACTATTAATGGTATTACTACAAGCTGTTATTATTTTATTTGTAAAAGGAGTGCGTGTAGCCAAATGATGAATATTTTTTTACTCCTTATTATAATAGTAGCTTTGCAACTTGTTATAGGGCATTTCTTTAACCGTATCGGTTTCAGTATGAAAAATAGTTTATTACTTATGCTTTTACCATTAGGTATCGGTTTATTTTTAGTACAGGTTTTTTATTATGAGCGTCACTACCCTAGATGGGAAGTACCGTTTCACGTAAAACTTAGATTAAAATATATGTATTTAATCACTTTCTTAGAATATGTAGCCGTTTATCTCTGCATATTCGTTTTAAATTAATACTTATATGTTGAAAAATGCGAGTTCTATTTTAATTCCAATGGGACTCGCATTTTATTTAAGTTATTTACAAATTTTTAAATGTAGACATTACATATTCACGGGCGCTTTTATGATCGACGATAGGTTCTGGATAGTCCTCGCCTAATTTAACCCCCTCTTTCTCAAGTTGCGATTGATGTTTAAGAGGTTCATGTAGCCATTTAGCTGACATATCATCAAGTTCCGGAATATATTTTTTAATGTACAATGCATCTTTATCGAAACGCTCACTTTGTCTTGTTGGGCTAAACATTCTAAAGTATGGTGCAGCATCTGTGCCTGTAGAAGCAGACCACTGCCAACCATGAACATTTGAAGCTGAATCGAAATCAATAAGTTTCTTTCTGAAATAATCTTCTCCCCATGTCCAATCGATAAATAAATCTTTGGTTAGGAATTGTGATACTACCATACGCATACGATTATGCATATAGCCCGTTTCATTTAACTCAGCCATAGCTGCATCTACAATTGGGAAACCTGTTTTCCCTTCATACCAACACTTAAAATCATTTTTATTATATGACCATTTGATCCCACGATATTTTTCATTAAAAGCTTCATGTGCCGTGTTGGGATATTGTGTCATTAACACATAATAAAATTCACGGAACATCAATTCTCGAATGAACTTTTCAATATTGCTCTCATCTTCTTCATAACTTTCAAGCAACTCAGTGATAATCTGTTTAATATCAATTAGTCCGTAAGCTAATACGATACTTAATTGACTTGTTAACACTTCAGGTAAATACTCCCTATTTGAATCGTAATTTTGAATATCATTTTCTAGAAAGCCATGCCATTGATTTAATGCTTGTGCTTCAGATAAACCATCATTTGAATGAACTTTTTTTAGTGTTTGTTGGAACTTAGCACACAACTTTGCAATATCTTTGAGATTGTAGTCGTAAGCTGAGTGTTGACGAAGACTAGAACGATGCGCTTTATAAAAGCTCGTAAACACTTTATAAGGCGCGCCTTGTTTGTTCATTGTCGTACTTGGTTTAAAATAATGATTCGCTCGTAAAGTAACCACCGAAATATCATATTTTTTGAATACTTTTTTTAAGTGGTGAATATCATAACTTTCTTGATGATAACTCATAATATCTCCTGCTATGACCACTTCTTCAATATGCTTCTCCTTGCAAAAATCCCCTAATTCGCTGTATTCAATTAAGAATGGTTCAATATCACGCTTTTTTAATTCTGTTAAAAATTTTTCCAACACACCATAATAAAAATTACGTTTCATTTTAGTGCCATTTTCCTCAAATATTTCCTGAGGAATAATTAAATAGCATTGATCTATATCATTCTGTTGCTGACTTATGTATTCAAGTAATGGATTATTTTGAGTTCGAAAAACCCTATTAAGTATTACTCCTACATTCATCGTTTCACTCCTCATTTAGTATCTATTGTTTTTACCCATTTTCAAGAAAATAAAAAACTTTGCAATGCTTTGATGTACATCACAAAGTTTTCATTATCTCGATTTAATTATCCAAAAATTTCACGATTTAATCCAAAAACATATAATAATGTAAAGAATACTGCTGCACTTAAAATCGTTAAAATCAATGTTAAAATCAGTGTTCGTTTAAACTTATTTATAAATGCGATAAATAACATGCCTAGATTATAAGCAAAGAAAAGACCAAATAACGCCATTGTTACTTTTATATTAGTATAAAATATGTTCAGTAATAAAATTATAATTGCAAAAACGACATATGGAATCGTTATCCATTTAAATTCAAAACGAATTTGTTTTGTACGTTTATCTTCATTATTCATGCATAAACCCTCCTTTTTACATTATAAGACATAATCCAAATTCCTCATATATATTACATGTGACAAAGTCTTAACATTCACTGGGGCTTACTTTAAGTAAACTGAATCATTTCTAACTGATTTCGCAATCTATTGATGTCTAATCCTTCTCCAATAATTACAATTGTTAATGGTACATTTTTATCAATCACCCCATAATCTGGTAAACCCATGGAATATTGAAATTCGTACGTCGCCTCAGGTAAATCTCTAAATTTCACAAAACCTTTTAATCGCAAGACATTGTCAGGTAATCTTAAAATAAATCGGTAAAATAGTTGACGGTCTATAGCAGAAGTAAAGGTATATTGCATCGATTGAATGTGATAATGATGAGTATGGTGATGAGATTTTGACGAGGGCTGCATATGTCCTTTTAATTCCTCATCGTTTACCTGACTATACGTTGTACTAATAAGTAACGCTTCGGAATTAAGACGACTTAACTCTTCTTTACTATTTTTCAGTGTTTCTTCTTCTACTAAATCGGTTTTATTAAGTATAATCACATCACTATATGCAATTTGTTCTTCCATTAAACTTATAGTCGAGTCAGTATAGTTATCTTTTTTTGAAAAGCGTTGCGCATCCACTAGGCCAATAATTTGAGGCGTTTGAACATCTCTAATAATACTTGGATCTTGGCAAGCAGTAAAAATCTCTAACGGGTGTGCAATACCTGTTGCTTCTATAACTATGTGTTGCATTTCCTTTTGGCGAACTAGTAAATTCAATTGATTTACTAAATCATTATTTAAATCACAACATACGCAACCATTAATTAAAGATTTAACTGACACATCTTCTCCAACTAATAAACTATCGACATCAAATTGCCCAAATTCATTCATTATAATAGTAACTTTCTCATCTTTTTTTAATAATTGGTCTATATAATACTTTAAGAATGTAGTTTTGCCACTTCCTAAAAAGCCGCTAATAATTGTAATAGATATTTTTTCATTTTTATTATTTATCATTTTTAAAACTCTTTTCTATTTAAAAAATATTTGAAATTGATAATATAAGTATATGCTTTAGATTACACTTGATTAAAATAGAATTATCTTCTAAAATTTAAGCATACTTTAATTTTAGCATGGCATTGAAACGAAGTGTGTTGCAAGTTATATTTTACACAACATAGACGAAATTTAATCCGAAACATAGAGAGACGGATGGAATGTCTGGAGGAGAACTTTAATGTCTGAACAACATAATTTAAAAGAGCAACTATGCTTTAGTTTGTACAATGCACAAAGACAAGTTAATCGCTACTATTCAAACAAAGTCTTTAAAAAGTACAACCTTACTTACCCACAATTTTTAGTGTTAAGTATTTTATGGGATGAATCTCCTGTAAATGTTAAAAAGGTAGTTACAGAACTCGCTTTAGATACTGGTACAGTATCACCTTTATTAAAAAGAATGGAACACGTTGATTTAATTAAACGTGAACGTTCTGAAGTCGATCAACGTGAAGTATTCATTCATCTTACTGAAAAAAGTGAACAAATTAAACCTGAATTAAGCGATGCATCTAAAAAAGTTGCTACCGCATCTTCTTTAAGTACTGATGAAGTGAAAGAACTTAATCGTCTATTAGGCAAAGTCATCGATGCCTTTACTGAAAACAAATAAATGACATGCTAATACAACTCTAATTAAAGTTATATATTTCGAAACAATTATATATATTTATCAATAACGAAAAACCTGAGATATCTCAATATAATAGATATCTCAGTTTTTTCGTTTTAATTGATATTTAAGTTAGAAATCCCAAATATAGACAATAAATGACGTTGTTTAATGCTCTAGAAATAAAGGTTATTGATGAATCTAAGCACCTATACGCTTAAGTAAGTAGTTCTAGTGATTAAAATCAAAGAACTACTTCTCGTTTTTTATTTATCATTTTCTTTGATCAAACGACTTAAATAACTATCCCTTTCAACTAGTGCATCATAACTGCCTTGTTCAATCACTTGTCCATCAATCATCACAACAATTTTATCAAAACGCGATAGTAACGCTATATCGTGCGTAGCAATTACCAGTGTTTTCGAATATTGGTTCACCAAACGCATCATATTTTCAGTATTCTCTTCATCTAATGCTGTTGTTGGTTCATCTAATATCCACACATCTACTTTTTTTAAGAGTAAGCGCGCAAGCGCTAAGCGTTGAATTTCTCCTCCAGATAATGTATGCCCATCAAGCGTAAGATGTTGATCTAATTTCAAATGTCCAAGATTCACTTGTTCTAATGCTTGCAGTAATGTCTCATCTTTTTCCTCTGAGAATAAATTCTCACGAATGGTACCATCAAATAGCTGTTGTGTTTGCAATAACACATTAAGTTCATTATAGCGTGTTTCTTCTGTGATATCCGTTACTGTCTGGCCATAAAGTTTAACGTCACCACGTGGTATATCATATAAACCACTTAGAATTTGGAGTAAAGTACTTTTACCAGAACCAGACGGACCGATAATAGCCACTTTTTCTCCCTTATTGACAGTTAAATTAATATTATTTAATACCGGCGTCTCTTGATAGAGATAATTAAAAGTTAAATCCTCAACTTCAAATACGTTTCCATTTCTAGAGTTAATATCAGATGATGATGTAGTAGTTGGATATGACAAGACATCGTTTAAATCAGCCAAGGCTTCATCGGTATCAGCTTTATAATATGCAAAGTTACTCATAGGCACGGTTTGTTCAAATAGCGTCAATACCATTAATACGATACTTGTTAAATAGATAACATTGAGCTGACCGTTCCCCACTTGTATTACACCAAATGCAAAACTGACAAATAGAGCTAACATCGCAAGTATATTTAATATATAATCATACAACGTTAAGAAGCGCGCCTCCTTCGCTTGCAACTTATCATACTTATTCAATGATTCGAGCACATTTTGACGATACGCTTCAGTTTGATTAAAACGATTTAATTCTTCATAACCTTCTTTATAGTCATAAAACTTTGCTAAAGTATCTTGTTGTTGAAGTGCAACTTGTTGTTTCAATGTACGTGCACGTTTCGCACTAAGCCACGGCACAATCCATAATGAACACAACATACTAATCACAATAATAATCGTATGTGCAACGCTAAAATAAATCAGCGTTATAGCTGCAATGATTGCTGTAAATCCGATCACTATTGGCGGATAATACACGCGTAAATAAATATTTTGAAGTGCTTCTACTTTACTAATCATTTTAGAAATAAGGTCACTTGATTTATATTTACGATAAATATTCGGTACACGTGGAATTAAGTGCTGTAATAATTGTACCCTCACATCGCGTAGCATTGTAAATGTTGTGCGATGTGATAATAAGCGTTCTCCATAACGGGCAATGGCACGTAAGAAACCAAATAATTTTACGGATACAACGAGTACCATCAATGCATATAATGGTGCTCCTAGTGCACTGTGAGTGACCATATAACCACTTAAAAAGAACATGGCTAATGCTACTAAACTTCCTACTATACCTGTTAATATCGCTAATATTAAATCTTTATCAGGTCGAAATTGAATACGTGGTTTCATCGTTGCTCACCACCTTTTGAGTAACTAACTGAAATCTCATGATCATCTTTTATAAGTCGCCCATTTTCAATAAATAAACGACGTGTTGCTTGGCGAATCGTAGACGTTCGATGCGCAACTATAATCATTGTTGTATGTTCGAAATATTGAGCAATGGTTTGTTGAATCACTCTTTCAGTGTCTAAATCTAAACCTGTCGTTGGCTCATCAAAGACGACGATATCTGGATTAGTTAATAACACACGCGATAATTCGAGACGGCGCATTTGCCCTCCAGATAACATTTCGCCACCTTCCCCGATAGGCGTATGAATGCCTTGTGCTAAGCTTTGAACTTTATCTTTAAGTCCCACCCTTTCTAACACTTCAAGAATCGCTTCATCTTCAACTTCTTTAAACATCGCAACATTTTCTTTTATTGTTGCTGAAAAAAGATATGGATGTTGACTTAGCATGCCTATATTCGACACATCATCGTTAAATGTCACATTTCCATTCGTCGGTTTGAGCGATTGGGTGAGTAGTCGCGCTAGTGTTGTTTTACCTGCCCCACTTGGGCCTACGATGGCGATTTTTTCGCCTTGATTAATCGTTAATGTAACGTCTTTGATAGCAAATGTACCGGTGTCAGGATATTGATAATGTACATCTGTCATCTTTATTTGAGGCGTTTGTGTAGGTATGATTTCTGGGGTGCTGTTTGGTTCTGCATTGTCAGAAGCTAAAAATTCAAATACGATATCGCTTGCACCTTCACTTTGTTTGCCGGTATGGAACGCTTGGCCTAAATCTTTGATGGCATTGTAAAATTCAGGCGCTAAGATAATCGCAATGGCGGCTATTTTAAAATTAATGTGGTGAAAGACGACGAGGCTCAAAGCCGCTTCTAGAGCTACTAATCCGATGCCAAGCATGCTAATAAATTCGAGCATAAGGCCTGAGAGGAAAGCACTACGTAGAATTCGCATCGTTAAATCTCTAAATTGTGTGCTATCTTTATAAATTTGAGATTCTGTGTGTTGCGTTCGTTTAAATAACTTTAGTGTGATGAGGCCTTGTGCTACGTTTAAAAATCTTTGGCTAAATTGGTTAAGATGTGTCATTTGATCTTTGGATTCATCTCGTGTCTTCAGTCCAAAAATAATATAAAATAGTGGAATAAACGGCGCTGTCACAATCATGATAAGCGCTGTGTTTAAATGAATAAAACACATGGCTAAGATAATAATGAATGGTATCATCATTGATTTAAAGACTTGGGGTAAATAACTTTTGAAAAATGGTGCTAAGCCATCAATCGTTTCTGTCAGAATGTTAATTTGTGTACCAATAGCGACAGATGATGACTGTTTGAATAACACTTGTTCTCTAAGCTGATGTTTTACTTTAGTTGCTAATCTATCTCCTAAACGTAAATTAATCGTATTTAAAGTGGCTCTTAAGATAAGTACGACTAAAATCAGTAATAATAATGAATAAATAGAGGTATGCTGGTGATAAAGCATGCGATTTAAAAATTCAGCAATACTAATATTTTGTATTACTACGCTAATAGCGAGTAACAAACTGATTATTCCCATTAAAAATGGAAATGTTTTATATATAAAGACTAAATTCATTAGTTTTTTCATTTTAACTTCACCTAATTTACTATTATAAGAACTTATTACCTATTTATCATTTAATTAAATTCGAAAAATTAGTGACAACCTACATGATTAATAATATAAAATGATGTGGTTTTTAGTATGAAATATATGCACATTTCATACTTTAGGCTGTTGTAGTGAATAGGCCATTAAATATAAATTATTAAATGGGTATTTAAAATATTTTGTAGCAAAATGACAAATTAAACGTCACACTTTCATTTTAATAAATTACTTTCTCTTTCTATTTTTTATGGTGATTATAGGGTTCTACTTTAATATCATTAGCAAAGCTTTAATTTAATATGATATTATAATAAAGTGAATTTTGACAACAATATATTTTAAGACTACAAAAATTTAATTTTTCAATAAAAGAAAGAGGTTACTTATGATTATTATTGAGTTTATCAAAGCTTTAATCCTAGGTATCGTTGAAGGTTTAACCGAGTTTGCGCCAGTATCTTCAACGGGACATATGATTCTTGTCGATGATATGTGGTTAAAATCAACTGAATTTCTAGGTTCTCATTCAGCTTTCACTTTCAAAGTTGTAATTCAATTAGGTTCTGTATTTGCGGCAGCTTGGGTCTTCCGTGAGCGTTATTTCGAAATGTTACATATTGGTAAATATAGACATTCTTCTATTAATGAAGAATTCCGTTCTAAACCACGTCGTTTGAACTTATTACACGTATTAGTTGGGATGATTCCAGCAGGTATTTTAGGTGTCTTATTCGACGACTTTATTGAAGAGCATCTATTCAGTGTTCCAACTGTTATGATTGGTTTATTCCTTGGTGCCATTTACATGATTGTAGCAGATAGATTTAGCACTAAAGTTAAGAACCCACAAACTGTGGACCAAATTACTTATCTTCAAGCATTCGTCATTGGTATTTCACAAGCAGTAGCAATGTGGCCTGGTTTCAGTCGTTCTGGTTCTACAATTTCAACAGGTGTACTTATGAAATTAGACCATAAATCGGCTTCAGATTTCACATTTATTATGGCTGTACCAATTATGTTAGCAGCAAGTGCATTATCATTAGTTAAAAACATTCAATACATTGAACTTGCACATATTCCATTCTATTTAATCGGATTCTTAGCTGCATTCATTGTTGGTTTAATCGCAATCAAAACATTCTTACACTTAATTAATAAAGTTAAATTAATTCCGTTTGCGATTTATCGAATTGTCTTAGTTATCTTTATCGCAATTCTTTATTTCGGGTTCGGAATTGGTAAACAAATTTAATATTTAATAGATGCGAGGACAAGAAATTTATTTTTTAAAAATAATTTCTTGTCTTCTTTTTTAAATTAAAAGCTTGTATTTCAGCAAGTATTCCCACTAGTGCCCCCGTTTACTTTCATGTATCATAGGGTATTGAAGGGATATAGTAAAATTAATGGAGGCAACGAGTATGGACAAAAAAACAATCATTAAAACAACGATTAATGTATTACCAATTTTCCTTGTGCCACTAGTTGTGGAACGTAAACGTATTAAGTCTCATCCTGATGTTCAAAAAGCTTCACACGCTACGTCAAATGCTTCTCATGCGATTGCTGATAAAGCTTCAGATGTTAAAGATTATTTTGGTGATAAAAAACAAGAATTCGATAATAAACGTGAATTGAAAAAAATTGCGAAAGAAAATGATCCAAATTACATTAAGAAAAAAGGCGAAAAATTAGCGAAGAAAAATCGTAAAGAAGCTGACAAAATGGATAAAAAGCTTCAAAAAAATATCGATCAACGTCGTAAAGAAGAAGACAAAGAACGTGAAAAAAATGAAAAGCAACGTGTTAAAGACTTGAAAAAAACTCAAAAGTATCAAGAAAAAGTGGGCTTAACACCTGGTAAACTTGATGATGAAACTGAGAAAAAAGGCGAAAAGTTAGAAAAAGAAAATAAAAAAGAAGTTAATAAATTAGACAAAAAGCTTCAAAAAAGTATTGATAAACGTCATAAAGAAGAGAAGAAACTTCAAAAGCAACAAGAAAAAGCACGCGTCAAAGAAATGAAAAAACTTAAAGATTATGAAGCTGATAGTGTAACAACTCAAAATAAACAAGAAGATTATACTAATGCATAATTTTATGACAACAATATTTATTGATGGCGATGCTTGTCCAGTAGTTGACTCAGTTATTGAACTCACTACTGGGACAGGCATTTTTGTTACGATTTTACGAAGTTTTAGTCACTTTTCAAATAAGGTTTATCCTGAACATGTAAAGACATTGTACATAGATGATGGTCCTGATGCCGTAGATTATAAAATCATTCAACTAGCGACCTCAAATGATGTGGTTATTACGCAGGATTATGGGCTAGCTAGTTTACTATTATCTAAAGTTCGATTGGTGATGCATCATAAAGGAGATATATATAATAACCAAAATATAGATATATTATTACAACAACGTTATAATAACGCACTTATTAGAAATCAGGGTGGTCGACATAAAGGGCCTCCCCCATTTTCAAAAGAAGATAAGAAACAATTTAGATTAGCATTTAATCAAGTTATTCAACAGTTGAAGGAGGATACAATATGAAACGTATTGCGGTATATTGTGGTGCAAGTAAGGGAAATGATCCTATTTACGTTGAAGAAGCTTATAAATTCGGAAAATATATGGCAGAACAAGGTTATGAGTTGGTGTTTGGTGCGGGTTCAGTAGGAATTATGGGCGCTATTCAAGATGGTGTCTTAGATCATGGTGGGCACGCGATTGGTGTTATGCCTAAAATGTTAGATGAACGTGAAATTACGAGTCAAAAAGTAAGTGAATTGATTCTAGTAGATTCTATGCATCAACGTAAAGAAAAAATGACAGAATTAGCGGATGCTTTTGTAATGGCGCCTGGGGGTGCGGGTTCGCTTGAAGAATTTTTCGAAATGTATAGTTGGGCGCAAATAGGTATTCATCAAAAACCTATCGGCATTTTCAATTTAAATGGCTTTTTTGAACCACTTCAACAATTGATTGCTCATATGATTGGTGAAGGCTTTATTGATAAAAAGTATAAGGATTTGGCGCCTCTGTATGATACAAAAGAAGAATTAATTGAAGGTTTACTTAACTATAAACCTTTAGGTGTACGTACATACGACTAATTAGGCAACAATAAGATAAATAATTAAGCGACATTGAGGAAAGATACCACATATCCTGTTCAATGTCGCTTTTTTGGCTATTTTATTAAGTCAATTTTTTATAATAACGAATTTGTCGTTTCAACATATGGTATTTACTTAATTCTGGTAATTCAAAGTTATCATAAAAGGTCATACCAATTTTTTCCATTACTTTTCTTGATGGTAAATTCTCTTCAGCAGTAAAGCTATATATCTCTTTAATTCCTTTTTCTTTTGCAAATTTAAGCACTGCTTCAGCGCCTTCTGTAGCAATGCCATTGCCCCAAACTTCTGGAATAAGACGCCATCCGATTTCATAAAGTGGTAATTCATCGAATGGATATTTGCTATCTTTAGGCAAATAATTTATACCGATATAGCCTAGCCATTCTCCCGTTTCTTTAAGTTCAACTGCGAATAAACCGATGCCTTGTTCCTTAAGTATGTCCTCCATTTTCTTAATGTCTAATTCAGACCGACGATAACTTAATAAGCTTGGGAAATAACGTCTTACTTGTGGATTAGCATTCATTTTCTGAAAAGGTAATAAATCATCTTGCTCCCAATCGCGTAATTTTAATCTTTCTGTTTCAATATAAACTACCATTACGACCACTCCCGTACAGAGAAAATACAATTTTAAAAAAGTGCGATATGGTTGATAAGACCATAACACACTTTATGTATACTTCATTTATTAAACCTTCTGATTAAGCTTTTGAAATATAACTAATAAGTTTAACGTGGACCGGCACTTCTTTTAATCGTGCACGTTGATCTTTCGGTGCGATAAATGTAGCATCTACAAAATCATTGCGATGATTTAATTTAAATGTAGCGACAAACGTATCAGTATCTGATTCAAAGTTTGGTAAATGCGCCACGACGCGTTTAATTTCACCAGTTGAATCTACAATAGTACGGCCAGTAATATTTTCAATCTCATGACCTAATTCAGGTAATGTGATGTCGCGACCTTCTAAAATATGAAAATCTTGTTCATGCATAAGTCATCTCTCCAATATCATTTTATTTAAAAATTGTTGCTAAATTAATATTTTAAATTTATTTATTATGATTATTTCATCAATACATATTCATCATTAATTCATACAATATGCACATATTGTGTACGTTTTGAATGCGTGGGCATTTGAATTACTTTTACCCTACCTCTATTATAATCAAACGTTTTATTTAACTTGGATACATCTCTCACGCTATATTAAAATAACGCATTAGTTTGACATTGTTTCATCATTTTGAGATGAAGTATCTGAAGCATTTTGTTCATTTGAAGCATTATTATATTCAGTTGAGTTACTATCAGTAGTTGAATTTTGAGTAGAATCGCTCATCTCATCGCTACTGTTGTAATTTGAACTATTCGCATTATTATCGTTTTGCGAATTTGAATCCTCATTTGTGGATGTTTCAGATGAATCTCCACTTTGAGCGTCTTGAGATGAATCTGGTTCTGAAGAGTCGTTAGATTTCTTATTTGAATCATTTGATGCATCATTCGAACTATCGCTTTCTTTACTATCATCTTCTTTTTTAGCTGATTCAGTAGCGACCGAATGGTCCACATCTTTTTCTAATTTTTGACGTTGACTATTCAACTTTTCTTTTTGTTTTTCTAACTTTTTTTTCTTATTCTTTAAATCATTATTTTCTTTTTTCAACTGCTTAATATCATTTTCTAATGATGTTCTTTCATCACTCTTACCACATGCAGATAACATGAGTGTTGCAGATAGCAAAAGTACTAACCATTTCTTCATGTTTGTCTCCTTTAACTACAAATCAATACACTTTATTTTAACACGAATTAAACATCTGTTCATTGGATTACCTCAAGTCTTTTCGCATCTTAAGATGACTAACTTCGTACCCTCTCGCTTTATTAATATGAATCATTTCATCATTCTTAGCGTCTACCGTGCCCTCTATCGATGAGGCACCTTGAGTAATAGCCCATCGTTCTAACGTGCGTTTTAATTGGGTTGCATAGCCTTTTCCTCGAAAATGAGGACTCGTATATAACATTTCTGTTATTACTGTATCAAAGCTGCGCTCATAATGTCCCCAAATAAAAGCGATTAATTGTAATCCATTGCTATCATGTTCTACATATATGACGTCATCACTATATTGAAGCCGTCGAACTATCATCTCTTGTCGTAAAGCAATAGACATACGTGTCGCATTATAATCTACTTCACGTTGTTCTAAATAATACTCATGATGTCGCGCAATCGTTTCAATCCACTTTTTATCTTCAATCTTTAACTTTTGCATAAACTTCAGCCTCTATTTTTAGATTATAATCTATACTTAACTATGATATGATTATCCATATTTAACATATATTAATCTATATTTTTAAAATTTAAAAAAGTTTAGACGTTAAGGAGATTGCAAAATGAAATCCACTGCCAAGTTAGCACGTGAAAATAATGTTAAATCATTACGCCTAAATAATACAGATAGAGAAATTTTTGAAAACTATATGACGTATGTTCGTGCTGATTTACGTGTTAATCCGCACGATAGTGAGCTCATGCTTAATCGTATTTTGAAACAGCTACTAGTCGCTGAACAAGAAGGTACATTGGCTTTAGAATATTTCAATCATAATCCAGAAGCCCATGCGAAGAAAGAAATTAAATCATTACCTAATGAAACATTTCAAAATATCTTTAAATACATTTTTCGAAATTTTATGTTCTTAATTGGTATATTTTGTTTCTTTAAAGGGTTTATTGGTTTCTTTATCGGTGGGAACAATAATGATGTGTATTTATATACATTTCCTATCACTGTAATTGCTGGACTATTTATTATATTTTTATTCATTCTCGTAATATTTAAAACAGTCCAGTTACAGAGCTTTAATAATTCTCATTGGATATGGCTGTTTAATTATTGTCTCATTATTTTATTAATTATTGCTTTATTTTACGTTATCTTTATCCCACAATCGTTTTTAAATTTCGGACCTTATATTCGTATTAGCAATTGGGCTTTTATAATTATGTCAATCATTATTACACCCATTGCTTTTTATATTGAACATCATTTTGTCAACCAAGATTCAAATACGGTATTATAAATTGAGCATTGATATAACAGAAGCCCATAAGTGCTAATGCACATTTATGGGCTTTTATTATGAATATCTTTTATATTACCAATTTCAACTTATCCTACAAGCCAAACATCAATAAAGAACCAAATCACCATAATAACCATGATGATGGCTTGTGCTACTGTACTTGCTAAGAAAGCCATCACTGATCCTAAACTTGCTTTCAGTGCTTTTCCAAAATTAAAGTCTTGTAGCAATTCAACGATTAACACCGCTACAAATGGCACTATAATTATTCCAAACGGTGGGAAAACAAAGCATCCTACGATAACGCCAATTAACGCTACATATTCACCCAGCTTAGAACCACCAAAATGCTTTACAAAATATTTGTTCATTAAAAAATCTGATAACAAAATAAAGATTGTAAATATAATCATCGCTACATAGAATATCCACGATAATCCTCTATCATGAAATCCAAATTGATATATTAAAAAGCCAATCCATAATACAAGTACAGAAGGTATAATAGGTTTAATTAATCCAATAAAAGCGATGATAAACGCTAATATAATTAAAATCCATAGTATTGATGCCATTATTTAACTCTCACATCCGCTTCTGTATATTTTTGATCTTTAGTAAATAATATTAAAATCATGCCTAAGAAAATAGACGTCGATGAAACGAAAAAGACATTTTCCAAGCCAACCCAATGACTCATGGCGCCACCTAGTAGATTTCCTAATAATTGGCCTATTACCATTGCATTCGCAAATAGCGTCGACGCATAACCTGGGAAATCAGGTAAAATATCTTGGAAGTAGCTAATACCAAGACCTAAAAGAATAGCTAAAAATAACGCTAAGAAAATTTGTCCAACCATCATCATATAAATATTTTCAAATACACCGATACTAAAGTAAAAGGCACCACCACTAAGCGCACCGATAATCAATAATGTACGTGTTGCAAGTTTCGCTGATAAAATACCTAAAATAACCATGAACGGTACTTCTAAGCCAGCACATAAACTCGCTAATGTTCCTACATATCCTTCTTGTTCTTTTAAATAATTCGTCACAAATAAAGGCATGTTCATTGTATACATCCATTGGCCAATATGTAATAAAATAAAAGCGATAAATGGAATAAAAAGCGTTTTATCTTTCAACATATTTGGTGCCGTTTTTTCAATATTTGTCGTACCACCCACTTGTTCTTGAGGCTTTAGGTTCAAATCTTTATAGAAGAAAACTTGAAGTACTAATGTAAATAAAAGAATAAGGACGGTTCCACCAAACAGACCAGCGTAACCCAAATATTGAATTAAATATGCGCCAATTAATGGACCGAATAAAAATCCAAATGAGAACATAGAACGCAACACGGTGTTTGCAAATTTTGCGTTATTTTTAGACGAGGAAACATTAATAGATTCTCTTGCAGATGCATAAAGTTGAGGCATAGCAGGTGCAAATAATCCTTGGAAAATGGCATATACAATAATAAATAGCCATTCATTATGGATATAAAAATAAATCGAAAAACTGATGGCTCCCATCAATAACGCACTTATAATCAATATTTTCCGGTTTACTTGATGTGTATCGGAAAAGCGCGCTACGATAGAATTCACCGTAAATTGGCTGACTGCTGCTAAAGCAAGTAATAATCCGAATTGGTTAGTAGACATTCCCAATTCTTTTGTGGCAAATAGAACAAAATAAGGAACCGTAATAGCAATTCCCATTCCTAATAACATCATATTTACAACAAATAATTTATAGTTTTTAATATGCAATAATGCTGTAAACATAAACTACACCTCAGTTCTTTGAATCAATTGCAATATTTCGAAACTATTATCGAATAAAGTTCAACATGAGCGTAACAAATGATTCAACTTGTGGAAGCTGTAACATACTACTATCATAGCTCATATAAGTTGAACGAATAAGTGGTTGTGAATCAACGTTAACCTTTTCAAATTCAAATAAATTCTTATCGATATTTTTCATCATGATTTCAGGTAAAATCGTTACACCGACACCACTTACTAACATTTCTTTGCATGTCGCAACTTGATCAACTGTAATAGTAGCATGATAATCTTGACCAAGGTTTTCATTATACCACTCTTTAATCTGACTAATATAAATTGGATCAGCTTGAAATTCTATAAATGGTAGTTTAGATACATCATCACGACGTTCTTTCGGATAAATAAAGTAATGGTCATCATCAAAGAGATGGCTATTTGTCAAATTCATTACTTTATTCCCACGTGTAATCATGACGTGATAATCTCTATGATTCGCTTTAATCTGCTCAGTTGAGCCGACTTGGACTTGTATTTCTACATTTGGAAATTGTGAATTGTATAAGCTAAGCACTTCCGGCAACAAAGTTTGTCCTATTAATGATGAACAACCAATCGAAATTGTCCCGTTAACTTCGCCAATATGAGCTTGCATTTTATCAAAAAACAATCTCTCGCGTTTTAGCATGTCCCGGGCATGTTCGATAATCATTGCCCCCTCTGTCGTCGTAATAAGTTGTTTTTTCGTACGAATAAATATATCTACACCAAATGAATGCTCAATGGCTTTTAAACGCTGTGTCACAGCTGGTTGCGAAATATATAGAATTTCTGCAGCTTTGCGCAACGTTCTCGTCTCATCCAATGTAATTAATAAACGGTAATCTTCTATTTTCATAGCTTCCCCCTACTTCTGTTTATCCACGAATATGGCTATGACTGTTAAGATAATTAATAGCGAAGTCTTTTATATTATTTAAACCACAGATATGAATTACTCTTAAACCTTCACATTAACTCCACATACTCGCCATGTATTCTATTTTGAATATGGTTTATGTGATTTATGTTGTTTAATATGATGTTTATACGTCTTGTGATGGTTGGGTTTGTTTGGTTTATTCAATTTACTCACCATCTTATTGTAACAATACATAATACGCTGATGAACTTCTGAAAAGTTCTCACTGATTTCAATCATTAATTGATGCGCAATCATATAGGCTTCATGATATTGTTTTTTAGTAATTTGTCCGTTTTCTAAAGCCAACATTAAATCATCTTCATCTACGAGTTCATATTCGCCTGTAGAGGGTAAAACTAAAACATCTAGAAATAAATCTAATGTTCTGGCATTCCCTTTTTGTGTAATGTTTTTAATATTAATATCAAAATAATATTCTAACGGTTGACCTTTATCATCAAACATTGCAGTAATGCTATAACGTTTCTTCTCCGGCAAGATTTGTAACCATTGATAATTGTCTTTAGCAACAACTATGTTCTGGCCTACTACCGTCACCTCTAAAGGTTCACGAACCTTTCGCATCGTGACCAAGCCAATAATACCCTTAAATCTATTATTATTTACCTTAACCTCTATATAATCACGTTCTATAAGGCGACGCCAGTGACGTTTATCTATGTATTTTATTTTCATAAAGCCACCAACTCCTTGTCATTATTATATTAAACTGACCTAGTGATGTCATCTTAAGTCGTATGTATTTGTAATTCGCACATATAATCATTAAATTTTTCATATTTATTTTACTACATCTATTTATATTTTAGGAGAAATTGATAAAAATACTCCCGTTTGCTAAATTTTTCTTGGGTTGTCGGACAATTATAAATAGAGTGTAAGGAAATATAGATAAGCTTTTGAACATAAGAAAGCTACACGGAGACGCCTGCCACTCATTTTATGAAATGAGTGGTGGGTGCTCGGTGTAGCTTATTTGTGTGGTAAAGCGTAGCGCTGGATAATTTCTTTGTGTTCGGGGTACATATGATGTAACTCGTCTTGAGTGAATAACTCGAAGTGGTTAAATTCAAATGCTGGCTGACACATACACCCTACCAAGCTATAACCTTCTGTGTCAGTTAGACTTGAGGCGAAGATGGTACCTTTTGGCACGAGATGTTGCAGCACATTTCCCTTTTCCAAAAACGGACCTAATTGTGCTGTTTGATAATCGCCGTCTGGTGTAATCATATGAATAGTTAAAGGGGCGCCTGCGTGATAATACCATACTTCATCAGCATCGATGCGATGGAAGTGTGAGATATCGCCTGTGTTCAGTAGGAAATAAATACTGCTATATGGCGCTCTTTCCGAATCACTCATACGTTCTCGCATGGTTTCTTTGTAATAGCCACCTTCTGGATGTGGTGTAAGATTAAGATGGTTTATCCAATATTCTGCATTGGTATCCATTATTTTAAGTCCACGTTATGGAACACGTTTTGAACGTCTTCTAAATCTTCAAGTGCGTCGATTAATTTTTCAAATGTTGCTTGATCATCTTCAGATAATTCAATATCTGTTTGTGGTAACATTTCAAATTCTGCAATCTTGAAATCTTCAACGCCTGTTTGACGTAAAGCGTCTTGTACTTGTGCAAATTGGTCTGGTTCAGCGTAGACAATCGTTAAGTCGCCTTCTTCTATAACGTCTCTTACGTCTACGTCTTGTTCCATTAACGCTTCAAGAACATCGTCTGCTGATTTGCCTTCAATACCAAATGTAGCAGTATGGTCGAACATGTAAGCTACTGATCCTGATACACCCATGTTTCCACCGTTTTTACCGAATGCTGCTCTTACATCTGAAGCAGTACGGTTTACGTTATTTGTTAAAGCGTCAACGATTAACATTGAGCCACTTGGTCCGAAACCTTCATAACGTAAGTGATCGTAGTTCTCATCGCCAGCACCTTTTGCTTTATCGATTGCTCTATCGATAATGTGATTTGGTACAGAATAAGTTTTAGCTCTTTCAAGTACTAATCTTAGTGCTTGGTTAGATTCTGGATCAGGTTCACCTGATTTTGCAGCTACATAAATTTCTTTACCGAATTTAGCATATATTCTACTTGTATTTTTATCTTTTTGGGCTTTTTTCTCTTTAATATTGTTCCATTTACGTCCCATAATGTCATCTCACTTTCATACTCAATAATCTTTATTATATAGTATTACTCTAACGTTGTCTAAAGTAGGCGTATCATGTCGCGATTAACTTTTTCGTTACTTTTTTGACAATAAAAAATACTGACAAAGCGTCATGGCCGTCAGTATTTCTCATATCTTTAATTAAATATCTAAAAATTCTTCAACATCTTCAAATAAAGCATTAAATTTTTCAATATTCTTTTTATCCATGTAGATAAAAATCTTACGTTCATCTTCTGTAGAACGTACTTTACTTAATCTTTCTTTTTCTATAAGTCTGCGAATTGAAACTAATAATTTAGTTCTACTTAAATCTAACTCATCAATTGCAATTTTTAAGAATGATTGCATTAAGATTTGATCTTTCTTTGTGTATTCATGAGCTAATTTTAATAAAGCTAAATCATTTAATGTCAACTTATATTGTTTATCTATATATTCTGACAATGCTTTATATTGTTTATAGAATTCTAGCAATTTATTCAATTTGTCATTATTCAATGCTTTCTGCACCTCCAAATATAAGCGGACAACTCAATTAATATTATCCTTTAAATTTGAAGGCCTGTCCTTTTCATTTGTTTTGAAATTTTTGTTAAATTTACCAACAAACTCAAATATTATTGTGCGATATATTTTATTATTTTATCTTTTTGTTTTTAAAAATTTTAATAATGTATAAAGAATTGTAATTTAACTTTATTTTCAATGATTCTTTTTTAAAATTATGTTCACTAATTTTATATGCAGGATGCATCAATTGATCCATTCTTTTTAAAAACGGATTTGACCAATCATATTTTTCTCTAATATCACGTGCTATCACATTATTAATATTTCCATGGTAATCATCTATTTTTTGAATTTTAACTAGATATTTTCGTTTTAATTGCTCTTCATTAAAATCTATATAAATATCTGTTCGACCATAGTTCACATCGAGTGATTCACTTTCTGAAACACGCCAATCATATACAAAAACAGTGTAATAATCTTTTTCCTCAGTGATAATATAATTATCTTTAATATATTTAGGACGTTTACTCATCATGATAATTTGATTAATCATTGTTCCAAGAATAGATTTGAATCCATCCTTATCAAATAAGTGAAGTGCATTAAATAAATGAGGATGTTGTTTAAAGTTAAAACCGATGCCGTTAAAATAACAAGCGGTTTTAAGGATGGTCTCTACTAAAAGAGGTGCACTATTATTAAGATCATTATTAGTATTATTGATAAAATTATGATTTTCAAAATTTAAAAATATAATTTTTTGTTCTTCTAAATCAATTTGTTTTAAAATTTCTCTTATATTCTGAAAGCGCAAAATATTTTTAACTAGTAATCGATTATTTTGTTCAAGTAAATAAGGCATTTTTAATTGTGCATTATCAATGTATAAAAACTCAAAATTGATTCTTTTAATTTGCGACTCTAATGTTTTAAAAAGTATAGGTTCATTAAGTAATTTGCTAATTTCTAGGCCAAATGTAAATCGATTTGTCTTGTGTTGAATTTTTAAAATAATACGATAAATCGCCTTTAAATCAATCTCTTCTAAATCAAATACTAATCCTAACTGTTGGTTATTATTTATATCTACATTATGTGTTATAAAATGCTTCATTACATCTTCATAGTTAGATTCTAAGAAATCAATTAAGTCTAAATCTTCTAACTTAAAAGTGACGTTTAAATTATTTTTAATAATATATTCAAAAAGTTGTTGACGCTCACTAACTGTAAGTTTTTCTTTAACATCTCGCATATTTACTCTCAGATAAAACATTAACGAAGAATCATTATGATAAAGTGGTTTTGCAAAATCTTCTAAAAATAGTAGTTTTATTTCTTCAATATTATTTACTTGAACCACCAAATAATAAGGATTTACTTTCACATCAATTTTAGAATCAACATATATTTTATGTTCAATTTTTTGATTGTAATACTGTTGTTTTAATCTAATAATATTTTCAATATTATGTAGACTATCATCAATTTGATTTTCATAATCCAACATAATTGATTTTTCATATTTACTGCATGAACGATATTCATTGGGTGTAAGACCCAAATAACTTTTAAATGTTTTAGAGTAGCTAGAAGCATTACTAAAACCAACTTTTTCACTAATTAAACTAATGGTGTCATTAGTGGTTAATAATAATTCAAAAGAGTTAGCTATTTTAAGAGTGTCGACATATGTTTTGAAGCCTATATTTAACATTTGATTAAACTGCGAAGATAGATTAGATTTCGACGTAAACAATTGAGAAGAAATGCCTTTTAAAGTTAGCTTTTCAGTTATATTTTCATTGATATACTCTAATACTTCACTCAATTCACCATAATAAGAGAAGTTATATTGATTATTCGCTATATTCTTTTCAATACTCCCTTGCTTACCCATCACATTTACGATATCTACCATAGACTGAGTATCTTCTGATGTTGGAGCATTTTTTATATAATTATCTGCAATTTGTAACATGGCACGTTTTATAGCGTTCATCGATTTCACTAAATTCGTTGAATATTTATAATCGAAAAACTTATATCCCTGTTCTCTAAACCAATCACTTGAAATATAAATCATGATTGTTTTAGCATTTTCTCTAATTGAAAAAACATCTGAATTGTTAATGATATAAATTTCATTTTCTATGGTAATCAACTTTGTAAAATGTTTTATTGTTAACTTACCTTCTATTGGAAAAAGAAGAATAATTCCATCTTGGCAACGCGTCATCTTATATTCACGTTTTGTTAATAAATGGAAATAGGCGCTGGACATATCTTCACCTCTTTCTTTTCATGATAGCTTTACTCTTTTGATTGATTTATTTTTACGAATTATCTTGATTTATTGTTTGAATGTAAATCTACCACAACATTAAAACTAAATCAAAAATGCATGTAATTATAAATTAAGTTTAATTTTTTATTAAATTGATATTCAAAAAGCCAAAAAAAGATGTCACGTTAATTGCCTTCAATTCTTACAAATAAATAAAGTAACTTGTCGTATTCATTGATTACTCTACAAAATTGAAATGATTGAAAACAATCCGTCAACATCTCTAACATATAATAAAATATTATATCTTCTAAATTTTAGTTTTTAAAGCGATTTGCTAAGCTTAACACATCTTTAATAATATTTAATAAGTTGATAAAGAGGTTGAAGCCCATCTCTCGAGGCGTAAAGTTTCCTCTTTTCAATCTATTAAAGTCGTATAAGTTATATAACAAGAATAGAATTAAACCAATAATTGTGATAGCAGTGTGATAAATTGGATTATGTATGAACATCCCAATTAAACCACCAATAATGAGTGCAATAAGAGCTACAAATAAGTACTTCCCTAAACTTGAAGCATCATTAATTACAAAGTAACCTAAAATACCAAACACGATAAAGGCTCCTATCGCTAGTAAAACATTCTTATAAAATACTTCTGTTCCTAAATTTTGCATATATGCTGTAAAAGTAGCATAAGATAATAAACCGACGATAATTGCATAAATATGTGAAATGATTAAGCCATATTTACGTGCACGTTGTATAAATAAAGTTGCTAACACAATAACAAATAAAGCAATAGATAATGGTCTTCTCCACTCCATTGGTAAATATTGACCAAAATAGCAACCTATTCCAAAGATAACCCAATAATATGCGAAAAAGATCCAAACTTTAGAATAAGCATGCGAACGTTGATTATCATGAGTTTGATGTTTTTGTTTATGTTTCGAAGAAGCTTGTTGAGACGCATTTGAAGATTGTGCCATATTTCTAACCTCTCTTTTAAAATTTTATTTACTACCTCACCGTTAATTGTAACTTGTAATAATTAGAATTTAAAAGTTCTAATCTTTTTCGTTATCTATAGATTAACTGTCAAATTATCTATCTATTAATCTAACTTGCACATTTACATATTCTTTGTTTGTAAATATTAAGCGTTTCATTCATAAGAAATGTTACAATTTTCTTCTTTTATAAAATTAATATATTATTTCATAAGCTTTGAGCTCATGTGTATCAACGAGTGAGACGATTTTACAAAAAACCAGTTAAATATTAACAATATTACAAGATAATAACAACGCCCAAACTTGTCAAATTTTTTGATAGTATATGTACGTGATATATGAATGAATTTATAAGTATTTAAGAGCAAAATTTAATTTATAAAAAAATAACAGGACTCGAGGAGGATATCAAGTTTGAAAAAGTTAGCATTCGCAGTTTCAGTTACATCTGGGGCCGTCGCATTATTTTCTCATCATAACGCTGAAGCATCGACACAACATACTGTCCAATCTGGCGAATCTTTATGGAGCATCTCGCAAAAATACAATATCTCAGTAGATAGTATTAAAAAAAATAATAACATTTCTAATAACATTATTTTTCCTGGACAAGTACTTACAATCGGTGGTTCAAATGCCTCTACTCCAAGTTCAAATACTACTCCTACTTCATCATCAGTTTATACGGTGAAATCAGGTGATTCTCTTTATCTTATCGCTAATAAATTTAATGTTTCAGTAGATTCCTTAATGAAAGCAAATAATTTATCTGGATATTTAATTAAGCCAAATCAACAGTTAAAAATTCCTAGTGGTAGTAAAACAGTTTCAAGTGGCAATAAGACAGTTTCTACTCCTATTGCTCCTAAAACTTCTTCATCTAACAATGGAAGTAAAAAGTACACTACTCCTAAGTATAGTCATCAAAATTTATATACAGCCGGTCAATGTACATGGTATGTATTTGATCGTCGTGCAAAAGCTGGTTTACCTATTAGTACATATTGGTCTGATGCAAAATATTGGGCTTCTAACGCTGCACAAGCAGGTTATACAGTAAACCATGTGGCTACAGTTGGTTCAATTATGCAAACTACTGTTGGTTACTATGGTCATGTGGCTTACGTAGAACGCGTGAATGCAGATGGAAGCATTCTTGTTTCTGAGATGAACTATTTAAATGGACCTTATAATACAAATACACGTATTATTCCTGCATCAGCAGTTTCAAGTTATAATTATATTCACTAATTTTATATTAAAAAGCCCTTTCATAATTAAATGTTATGGAGGGGCACGTTTATATTTAAAACTTTTTTTATTTACTAGAAGAGGCTGGATCAAGCCAAGATCTTGCAACGTCGTTCTTTGGTTTTAATCATTAGAACTATTGATCTAAATACTTTAATACTAAGCTTTTCCTCTCAAATAACACAATTTTTAAATTTATAGACAAACAAAAAATCCTAGTATACTTTCATCTGTTTAGATGGCTTAGTATACTAGGATTTTTAATTTTACATTATAGCTATTTCGAATCGATTTTTATAAGAATATACTCATTATCCAGAAAATAATTGCTGCTAATAAAGCAGAAATTG
Source organism: Staphylococcus sp. NRL 16/872 (assembly GCF_022815905.2). NCBI lineage: Bacteria > Bacillati > Bacillota > Bacilli > Caryophanales > Staphylococcaceae > Staphylococcus > Staphylococcus sp. NRL 16/872. The sequence goes on from NZ_CP119327.1 coordinate 2,128,464, forward strand.
GTAATGTAATGATCCAAGTGATAATCATTCGTTGTGCTGTATTCCATTTTACTCCTTTTGCACGGTTAGAAGCCCCTACACCAAGGATTGATGAAGATACAACGTGTGTTGTTGATAATGGGAAGTGTAATGATGAAGCTACAAAGATCGTTAATGCTGATGATAAGTCAGCAGCTGCACCATTAGCTGGGCGAATTTTCATGATGTTTCCACCCACTGTTTTGATAATCTTCCAACCACCAATGGCAGTACCAAGACCCATCGCAGTCGCACAGGCTATTTTAACCCAAAGTTCAGGTTCAACATTTGAGCCATCTTGAATACCTGCTACGATTAAAGCTAATGTAATAATACCCATTGATTTTTGCGCATCATTTGTACCATGAGAAAATGATTGTAATGCCGCAGTAAATACTTGGAAGAAACGGAAATTGCGATTTGCTCGTGTTAAATTTGCATTCTTAAATATTATTTTTACTAAAGTGTACATAATGAAACCAACACAGAACGCAATAATTGGTGAAACAATTAATACGATAATGATTTTAGTAAAACCTTGATAATGAAGTGCTCCAAATCCTTCAGCGGCAATAGCAGCACCTGCTATTGAACCGATTAATGCATGTGATGAAGAACTAGGAATGCCATAGAGCCAAGTCACTAAGTTCCATACAATTGCTGCCAAAATTGCTGCTAATACTACAATTAAACCATGATGCAATTTGAACGGATCTACAATATCTTTAGTAATTGTACCAGCTACGCCAGTGAAAGTTAAGGCACCGACGAAGTTCATAATCGCTGCTAATAAAATCGCAGTTCTTGGTGTTAGTGCACGTGTAGATACTGCTGTAGCAATCGCATTGGCTGTATCATGGAAACCGTTGATAAAGTCAAAGATTAATGAAAATGCAACGATAGCTATAGTGACAATTAGTAGTACATAATCCATAAATTAAAACTCCCTTAGCTATTTTTCATAATAATCGTTTCAAAATTATTTGCTACGCCTTGACATTTATCTGCTATTTTTTCCATGCTTTCATAAATATCTTTTATTTTAATTAATGTGATTGGATCTGTTTCACTATTGAAAATGTGTTTAATTGATTGTCTTAAGATACCGTCACAGTTTGTTTCAAATTCTTTAATATTAATAGAATGAATACGCATATGAGATAATTTTTTATCAACTAATAATCCAACAGCTAATTTCATTTCTGCTACTGCTTTTTGGATATTTTCTACAAATTCAGCCATGTATTCATCAGTATATTCAATTGAATACATTTCAAACATACCAGCTGTTACTTCCATAGCATCAAGTACATCATCGATAGCGTTACATAAAGATAAGATATCTTCACGTTCGATTGGTGTAATAAATGTTTGATTTAAATCTGTAATCACTTGATGCATAAGTTCGTCACCATGTGACTCATATGTTTTGATATTGTCAGAATAAGCTTTTAAATCTAAATGCGTATTGAAATCCATTTTTCCGAATTCAACTGCTGCACGATCCAAGTTAAATACCATTTCTTCTAATTGAACCATGAACTTATCCTTTTTCTTAGTAAACATTATAAAGCCTCCAATTTAGCGATTGTTTCCAACCACATCGTTAATTTTTATTCTTTGTAAGACAATTAAATATACAGATACATTTACAATAAAAACTTTCAAATGCCTATTTCTGACTATTTGTAAAATTTATGTAAATATAATGTTTTACTTTTTATTAATGTAAGACCCTAATACTGAATTTGTCCCTACTTGAAAATATCACAAAATTTACATATCTACAATTACATTTACAAATTCTTTACAAATAGAAAATATTAGCTCAATTTTTCTAAATAGAATGATTAATTGTTCGTTTGGAATGGTTATATGCGATAATCGCAAAAATACTATAAATTACAGTATAAATAATCATCACTACAAAAATAGGTCTTTGATTACCAAAACCGATAAGTTTCATAAACACTAAGGCAGCAAAGTATGCATGTAATAAAGCTATGATTAGTGGTAATCCAAAGTTAAATGCTACTTTTAACTTTAAACCTTTAGCCATATCTTTTTGTGTAAAACCTAATTTACGTAACACTGAATAATTTTCTAAGTCATCTTCAGTTTCATCAATTTGTTTAATGTAAATAATGCACCCTGTTGCTATTAAGAAAGTAATCCCTAAAAAAGATGTGACAAATAATAAAATACCAGTCAGGCTTGAGATTTCACTCACAACTTGACTTCGTGTTTGAACATCTTTATTCAAATCACTCACTATTTGTTCTAGTTTAGGAAGATCTTTATTATGTTTTAAATCGAAACCATATTGCGACACAATATGCTTACTTTTTGTATGTGCCTTTAGATAATCATAATCTTCATGGTTAAGAACTAACGTAGGTCCGCCTAAATCTATATCTTCTTCAAAGTAAATCTTTTTCACTACATTATTCAATTTAATTTTAACTTGGTTTTTCTTTGTACCTATAATTGCTGTTCCATGCGCTCTATGTTGCATCAACCCATGTACTACACCTTTAGGTATAAGTAGAGTGGCTTGTCCTTTTCCTAAAGAAATATTAGAAAAATATTTGTCACTTGTAACAGTTACGGCATAGGGTTTCCCAGGGCTCACATCAAACAAATGATCTTTATATAATTGTGAATAAACGACTTCTTTAAAGTCATAATTATAAGCAATATTATGGCGTTCTAATTCAATTCCAAGGTTCTTTGCTACTTTTGCATTTTTTAATGTCACTTCATGGGGTGATTCTAAAAGTACTTCATTATTTAAAGAACTCCGACTAAGAGCCGCAAAACATAAAACGGATACGGTAATAGCAGAAATGACTGCCATAACTGTTAACGAAAATGCATTCTTCCGGATGTGAAACATAAGTGACGATGTAAAAATAACATCATTCACAGTAACATTTCCACCTTTAAAACGTTTAATCATCTTTAATATAAGAGACACTGTACTTCTAAAAAAGAAATAAGCGCCAATAACTGTAAGAAATAAAATAATAAAAGGTAATAGTATATTGTCTATCAATTCAAAAAAACGTGTAGATAAATAATAACCTACAACTATTAACACGATTCCTAATATGCCTAATATAATTTCACCCACAGTAATATTTACACGGCTTTCTTCTTTACTACTAGGGACTTTCATTAATCGTTGGATAGGATATTTACTCAAATATATCCAAGCTTGGATGATGATTAAAACATAAGCCATGACTAAAATTAATAGTGTTTGTCCAATCGCTTGCCAACTAAAAATAATTGAAACTGAAGTATGTATACCTAAAATTTTCAACACAATCATTAATAGGATTTTAGATCCTAAAATGCCAATGCCAATGCCTAGAAAAGCGGTAAGTAAAAAAATAAATATTTGTTCTAACATTAACATGTAAATAATCCGCTTTTTATCTAATCCAATCGTTTGCAATAACCCAAATTCATAACTTCGTCGCTTAATAAACAACATATTAGTGTACATAATAAAGACGACAATAATAATGAATAGAAAATAACTTCCAATTTGAGAGCCTTGTCGAACCATAGATATTGATTGATGAATATGTAAATGATGAACATATTTAATAGTAATAAAACTAAAAAATAGCACAATACTAAGAATGAGTGAGAAGAGATAAATGGCGAAATGCGTCACATTTTGTCTAAAATTCTTCCATATAATATGACTAAAACTCATAGACCATGCCACCTAAAATACTTTGTGCGCGTAAAATTTCTTTATGGAACGTTTGCTTATCATCTTCACCTTGATATAGTTGCGTAAAAACTTGACCATCTTTCAACATAACTACACGATTAGAGAAACTTGCCGCTAAAGGATCATGCGTTACCATGACTATCGTTGCATTATATAATTCATTAATTGTTTGAAAACGTTGCAATAAATCTCTTGTATTTTTCGAGTCTAAAGCGCCGGTTGGCTCATCCGCAAATATAATCTTAGGATGGGTAATAAAAGCACGTGCCGCTGAAGTACGTTGTCGTTGCCCACCTGATATTTCTGATGGATACTTATCACTAATATCAAAAATATTAAGATTTTTTGTAATACGTTGATAACGTTCATTCATTTCTTGTTTACTCAGTTTTTGAACCGATAAAGGTAACATAATATTTTCTTTAACTGTTAAGGTGTGTAATAAGTTATATTCTTGAAAGATAAAACCTATATCTTTTTTTCTAATTTCAGATAGTGCTTTATTCGATAATTTTTCCAGATGTTGATCTCCTAAAATAACTGAGCCATGAGTCAAATAATCAATCGAACTTAATACATTTAATAACGTAGTCTTTCCAGATCCAGACGGTCCCATAATCGAGACGAATTCACCTGCTTCGATTGATAAATCAATTCCTTTTAATACTGCTTGCGCCGTTTGTTTCACACCATACGTTTTTGTTACTTGTTTCGCCTCTAATATTGTCAATTGAATGATTCACCTCGTTCTCTTCTATAATCCAACGTCACAGAAGATTTCGTACCTGTTTAGTCAGTTTTATTATATCCTCTACCATGTTAATAGAAATGAATATAAAATAACAAATCTTCTATTTAATATGACAGTGTTGTCACTTGACTCATACGTTCTGTTATTTCATTTTGTTTTGGAAAAGTTAACACAAATGTAGTTCCTTCACCCACTACGGATGTTACTTGAACATCTATTCCTAGCTGTTGTTTCACACTATCAACTAAATACAATCCTATACCAGAAGATGTTGTTTCATTGCGATTTGCTGTAGAAGTAAATCCTCGTTCAAATATACGTGGCAGATCCTTATGACTAATCCCTCTACCGAAATCTTTAATTTCAAGGGCTACATAATCATCACGCATAAACGCACGAATCATAATGTCTTGATTTTGAGAATATTTTAATGAATTGGACAAAATTTGGCGCATCATCATACGACACCATTTTACATCTGTATAAACTTTCGGGGTAATATCGAAATTCAAGTCATATCCGATACCTTTAGCTTGACTAATATGACGCGTTAATTGGATTTCATCAATTATAAGTCTTTTTAAAGAAACGAATTCAAAATACATATCTTTATTTTTTGATTCAAGACGAGTTAAATAAAGTTGCTTATCTAATAATTCATTGATACGCGCCCATTCATACAATAATGCTTTTTTATGTTCCACGTCTTCTTCTTGTTCTATCAATAATTTCATTGCTGTCACTGGAGTTTTAATATCATGTACAAATTCAGTCAACGACTGTTCCGTTGTTTGTATATGAAGTTGTTGTTCCACTACTTTTTCTTTTTGGTCAGTCAACTTTCTATACAGATAGTCCACCATCTCTTGTTGAAATGGGTTTTCAGCTAAATCTTTATGTTTAATTTCTTCTATTTCTTTATTATTGTGCAAATGCTGATATATTTTCACTTCTTTTAGAAAAGTAAAAATAAGAAATACACACGTTAAACCAAGGTTTAACAACACGATATAAGCCACACTACGAATCGCAATATCATAATCAATATAAGCAATACCTAATAAAATGAGATGTAAAAAAACAATCCAAAATATCCAATTATTTCGTGTTTTAAGAAACAACCAAAACCACTTTATATTACTCATGTGCCATATAACCTTTTCCTACTTTAGTTTCGATTTGAGTATCCATTTCAATTTCAGCTAATTTTTTTCTTAAGCGATTAACATTAACTGTTAGTGTATTATCACTAACAAAAGCTTCATCATCCCACAATGCCGTAATTAAAGTATCTCGTGTGACAATTTGATTTTGCTTTTGAATAAGCATTTCTAGGATAATCATTTCTGTTTTAGACAGATAGATGACAGTCTCACCTTTTTGAATGCTATCTTTAGATAAATCAACTAATGTATCTTGCCAATTTAATGTACGTTTTTCTTCTGCACCAAATTCATAGACGCGACGATAAATAGCTTGTAATTTCGCAATCAACACATTGGTATGGAACGGCTTTTGCATATAATCGTCAGCACCAAGTTCCATACTCATGACTTGATCCATTGGATTATCTCGAGAAGATAAAAATAAAATAGGTACATTCGACACTTGTCGAATTTTACGACACCAGTAAAATCCATCATATTTCGGTAATTGTACATCCATAATGACAATTTCAGGCTTAGCTTCTTCATAAATTTCCATTACTGCACTAAAATCATTAATACCTGTTACAAAGAAATCCCAGTGTTCTAATTCTTTCTTCAATTCTTGAAATAACGTTTGATCATCTTCTACTAATAATACTTGCATGAATTATCACCTTATCATTTTGTATATTTCATTTTTTCTCCAGATTGGACGCGTCCATTAAAATGTCTAATACGACAATCAATTTCAAATCCTCTCATAATTAAACCTTGTATTGGCGCTTGAATAAAATAATAAACTGGCCAGAATAATCTAGGGATATAATCGTATAAATGGACCATAACGAGACGTGTACTTTTAATTTGACGAAATTCTAATTTCCCTTGTTTTTTAAAATTAGGTTTAACCATTGACCCACCCACAAGATGTAATGTAATTAATCCAGCCTCGTTTTCCATCTTTTTTAAAATTAACATAGGCTTAGCCTTGTTGCGTGAATAAATAATGTAATTGTCATCTTTTTTATACGTATGTACAAATGTGCCTCTTGTCTCATTAAGCCACGTAAAGAAATAATCAACTATGTGAGATAACGTCCATTTTTTAGGTAATATGATTCTTAATGCTGTACGCACATCATCATATTTAGATACTTGTAATTCTACATTGATATGAGGACGTTTAATTTGTGTATTAGTTGTTTCTACAGGTACGCCATAATTTTCTAAACGTTGTACAGTTTCACTATCGAAACGACTACCACTTACATATACTATTTTATTAACCCCTTGTTTAGCTGCAGCACGAGCAAAATTATCTGCAGCAATTATATTTAAATCTCGCGCCGTTGCTTGTGTTAATTTAGCAGAGTTTTTAGTAGGATCTAAATAGTAAACTGCAATGTCCATTCCTTCCATAGCTGCTACTACATCTTCATAGTTATAAATATCACGTTGCAACCACTGTAGTCGATCATTGTGTTCTTTTTTCGTATTTGGATATTTAGACAATGCATATAAATTAACATCATTCTCTATTGCACTACTAATATATTTACCAATATATCCACTACCACCAGCTAATAATACATTCGGTTTCATATTTAGAATTACTCCTTTTATTTTTTAAATTTTTTTATTATATGTATATATATAAAATATTGGTATAATAACCATTGAGATAAGAGGAAGAACTAAATCTTTTAATTAAAAGATTTCAAGTTCTCTTCTCTTTAAATGCATTACAATGGGAGGAAGCCAAATGGCTCATATCATTCGCGAAATCAGTATCAAAGACGTTGAGCACTTTATAAAACTTCTTAGCAAAATCTATGATGAATCAGAGTATACACTTTATAATCCTGGCGAATTCACACCTAGCGTTTCAAGTGTTAGCGACTACCTAGAACGTATCATTACCTCTCCACGTAATACAATTTACGTCGCCGAACAAGATGATCAATTAGTAGGTTGCGCTTTAGTAACTACTGAAGAGTTAGAACGTACAAAACATGAAGCTGTTCTAACCATTGGTGTCAGTCAACTATATCAAAAACATGGCGTTGGTTTAGCGCTTATCAATGCTGTCGAGGCTTGGGCAATTAATCATGACATTAAACGTCTCGAAGCTTCAATCGTTCCTGAAAATTCACGCGCTGTTGAATTGTTCAAAGGTGCAGGTTTTAATATTGAAGGTGAACTTAAAGACAAATTACATATTAATGGTAAATACTATAATAAATATGTTATGGCAAAATTACTTCTCTAAATAATTACAGTATATATTATATGATAGTTATAGTCATAGTGAATGATTTTAGTAATCATTTTATTTTATACAAAACGTCCTGAGAATTAGAATGAATTCTCAGGACGTTTTGTAGTTAATTTTAATAGGGTGATAATGAAAAATGGCTATCTGAATTAGTGGTGCCATCTAGAGGTGCTTGTTGCTGTTGTTCAACACCTGAAGATGAAGTATTGCGACTTAAAAATTCAAGTACCTTTTTCATATTCTCTTTAGATTCTGGTTTATCTAAGTGAAATTGGTATTGATGATGTAAATGATGAGAACCATCATAAAACAACGTACTAACAGGTACGTTTTCATCTTTCAATTTATGATAAAATTCAATATTTTGACTATAAAATGGGTCAGCATCGCCCACTGATAAGTATGTCGCAGGATAATCTTCAGTTATTTGATTAATTGTTGACATTTGAGAAATATTTTTGAAATCTTTTTCCCAGTGGCTTTTACCGGTATAACTGCGCATAAACATTTGAATTCGAGGAAATTCTGTCGCTCTCACTGTCTTCATATCATAGAAACCACCAAAGAAGATAGCTGCTTTCAATTGTTTAGGGGTAAATTGTTGTTTGAACTTCATTTCTTGTCGTAATTGAGCATTCGTTTGAATTGCGACAAATTGACTTGTTAATTGTGCACCAGCCGAATCTCCCCCAATTACCACCTGATTCCAATCAATGGGGAAATGATCTTTATTATTTTTAATAAATTGTACCGCTTCATTCATCTGTATTAACGGTGTAGGATACTTATAATTTGGTGCTAAAGCGTAGTTGACGTTGACGACGACATAACCTTGTTCCACAATTTGAGCAAGCAATGGATTCTTATATTGTTTATCACCTGCTACATACCCCCCACCATGCATCCAAAAAATGACAGGTAATTTACTATTCTTATCAACATCTTCAGGTGTCATGATATCTAGTTGACTACCTGGTATGTGGGAATTATACGTTATATTTTCAAAAAGTTTTACATTAGGATTGTCGAGTTTGACTTTTTCATGTGCACTTTGTTGTTTTTTTGTGTGTTGATAATGATAATATAAATTCCACGCTAATAATCCTGCTACAATTAATACAACTATACTAGTAATGGTTGTCCATTTACGTTGTTTCGTCATCCCTTGCAATCCTTTCAACTGAAGATTGGTTGTTTGGTTCTGCTTTTTCAAAAAAGAAAAAAGCAATCCGTATTATGTTCACGAATTGCTTTTAAGGGTAAAACATTCAATCTAAATTGTAAAGTCTGGGTTTAAGCGATATGGTCTTCATCGTCTTTCTTACGTAGGTAGTACTTAATTAATACGGCTACAACGATGAATAAACCAACGACGCCCATAATGTTATATAAGAAGTTAATTAAGTCTGCGAATCCAACGAAACTTAAGATAAATGCAGCAATCATCATTATAATAATGAAGATATGATATTTTTTGCTATAAGGCTCTGTAAAACGTGCTGCAAATGAATAGCATAGACCTAAGATAGTATTGTACATTACTGCTAACATAATAATAGTAAGTACGAGACCAATCCAAGGACTAATAGCATTAGCTAATGTTAACGTTGGAATTTCAGCATTTTTAATGTTAGGATATTCTGCTTGTAATGCGAAATTGATTAATGCTAATAGGATAGTATAAATGACGCCACCAAACATTGCACCAGCACCTGATACTTTACGTTTTGATGCGTCACCACCGATAGCAACGATGGTACTAAATCCTACTGCAAAGGCTAATCCACCGTACATTAACCCTCTAACAGTACCCCAAAAGATACTTGTTTTATCAACTGTTTGATTTACTTCACTGATTGATACGCTACCTACAAATAAATAATAAACGGCAATAAGAATTACCATAATAATTAAGAATGGTGTTACAATACCGAGCGCACTCACAATCTTATTAAAGTCGAGTAATAATGTTAAATAAATGATTACTGTCATAATTAAAGCGCCTAGCCAAGTTGGAATTCCAAAACTTTCTTGGAAAGTTGCTCCTGCACCAGCAATCATCGTAACAGCGATACCAAATAAGAAAAAGACGAGGATATAGTCGAAAATTTTACTAAATTTTTCCCCAAATAAATATTGTAATGTTGACTCATGATTTGTGGCTTCAAAGGCAGTACCAATCTTTGCCACTTGTCGTCCTATAAAACCTAGAATTAAACCTGATAGTAATACACCTATATATGACCACAGACCATAAGGTGTAAAGAATTGCATGACTTCCTGACCAGTTGAGAATCCGGCACCGACTACAATGCCGACATAAGCGAAACCAATTTTTATAGCTTCTTTATTTAATCCCATGCGATAAAATAACCTCCTTAAATTAGACACGTTGTGCATTATAACGTATTGAAAAGATTATGCAACAGTGTATATTAGTTAAATGACAACGTTTTGGGCTGTCATACCTATTCTGATAAAGGTTAGAACAAATTAAATATTTTCGTGAAAATATGAATATTTAACGATATTTCTATAAATGAGTAACTAATAATGAAAAAGATTTAATATCGCAATGGCAATATTTAAATAAATAACCGGTATGAAAGATGCATTTACTCATCATACCGGTTTTATTAAAATTTCAATTATATTGAATGGTTTTTTTGATAAATTGATTTAAAATATACAGACTATATGAAAAAACTTGGTAATCGAGGAATCGAAATACATAACGACGGCCACTTTTTTTCGAAAAGGAACACCTGAGCTAAAGCTCATGTGTGTACCACTAACTTCTAAAGAAGAAGTGGTGCTTAAGACGACGATGAGTGAAAGGATTTATCTACAGTCTGTTAGTTAGAATGACCGTATTGTTGCAATTCATTAATATCAACCACAACATTATCCATGCGTTTCGCCGTTTCTTTTAAAGCATTTCTTGCAACATGATTGCTTGGATCTAATTTTAAAATTTGTTTCGCTACTTTAAATGCTTCTGAATCTGAAATAACCGGTTCAGGAATAGCATGCAATAATAACATTTGCAATAAACTTTTAATTTCTTGTCCATTCGTTAACTGAATAGAGGATTGCGCATGATAATACGCTGAATCAAGAGCGCCTTTCACTTCACTTAATGGATAAACTAATAATAAAAATGCCAAATCATGTAATTCAGCGCTTTCTTCAAATTTAATCATATCTAAAATACATGTGTAAAACATCATACTTTCTTGCTCATGTGCACAAGAAATATAAGCCTCTTCAAAATCCATGAAGTCAGCTTGGGACATTAGTTCTCTAACTTGTTCAAATTCACCATTTAATACATAATTCATGATGCGCTCTTGCACGATAATGCCCTCCTATTATCCTTTTTCACAATATCATTATTTTACCACATTTAATTTTTCTTTACATTTTATAAATATAATAATTAATATTTAAATTATTCACTCTGGCTTTTTTATTTAAAAGCCGTTGACTTAAATGAAGCATCTTCAATTTCTTGAATGGCCTCATTCACGCTCCCACCTACTGACAATTTAAATCCTGCTATGAAACTACCTTCTACAATCGGCGCATTTATTTTTTTTATATTATAAGGACCTTTATATGTTTCGATTGCTAAATCAATATTCATTTCTGCTGAACCTAAATCATAGAAACAAAGTGCGTCATCATCTAAGTCGTTTAAAATTTTTTGAACTTCATCTAAAGATGTCCCTAATCCATTGTCTACGCCACCATACGCAATTATTTTAACACCTTTCGCCATATTATTCAGTAATGCTTTAGTCCCATTTGCAATGTCTTTACTGTGACTCACAATTACGATTGATGTCATTGTTTTTCATCTCCAACCTTTTACTGTCTCTTTTTGCTTTCATTATAATGCACACCTTTTGTATACGCTAACATTTTTAAAATATAAGAATGTTTAAAGAAAATCAGATAGTAACCTACTTTATATAGTGATAGTTTTGGTTCTGCATTTTCAAAACAAAAAAGCAATGAATATCTTCTTAAATCAGAAAATATTCATTGCTAGGAATTATATATGTTTAGATTTATACATTAAATAAATAAAATATGGTGCGCCGATAATTGCAACAACAATGCCTGTTGGTTCCAGAATCGCTTTACCTAGCGTATCTGCAAAGACAAGTAAAAATGCACCAACCAAAATAGCGATAGGTAAAAATAATTGGTGTCGGGGACCGACAATGGATTTAGCAATATGTGGACCCATTAAGCCAATAAACGCAATTGAACCTGCAACAGCAACAGCTACTGATGAAAGTATAACCGCAACAAAAAATAGAATAATACGTTCTCTTTCTAATCGAACGCCTAAACCTTTTGCGATATGTTCATGTGTGTTTATCAAATTAAGCACATTAGACTTATAAATTAAATATGGAATAAGGATGATTAACCAAGGAGTGGTAGCAATTACAAATGGCCAATCATCTCCCCATATATTTCCAGCAAACCATGTGGCGATGAATTCTGATTGATCTTCATCAAACTTAGACATTAATGTTATTGAACCACCATATAAAGCAGTATTCATCCCTACGCCTATCAATACCATACTAGCTGGAGTAATACCGTCCTTTTTATTGATGCTGAACAAGAAAATAATAATTGCTGTAGCAATACCACCGATGACACTGATAATAGGCAACACGTATACAAAATTATCTGCATGAATTTGACCAATTGTTAAAAATAGCGCAATAGCAAATCCACCACCGGAGTTAATTCCTAATATTCCTGGTTCAGCAATTGGGTTCTTAGTAACACTTTGAATGATGGCACCACTTAAACTTAACGCAGCACCCGCTAAAATGGTAATTAACATACGTGGAAATCTAAATTGCATTAAAATGAGCTGATCATAGTATTCCCCTTGGCCAACTAACGTTTTAAAGAAGTGTCCTATTGGAATTTTATATTCACCCGAAGAAATACTCCAGGTGCATGCAGCAAATAATAAAATTACAAAGATAATTAAGGTAATAATTTGTTTATGTCTTAATTTGGGATGTATCATATCGTGCGCCCTCCTCTTTTAACTAAGTATAAGAAGTAAGGCACGCCAATAAATGAAATGATAGCACCTACAGGGGCATCGCCCATCATTCTTGCTACAGTGTCAGAAACTAGCATTAATAAACCACCTGATAATGCTGTTAAAGGTAAGACTTTCGCATAATCAGTACCGACTAAAAATCTAACAATATGAGGTACCATCAAACCTACAAAGGCAATTTGGCCGACCATAGAGACCGCAACACCGGCTAAAACCATTGTTAACAATAAGCTAATACCTCGTACTAAGGTAATATTCTGACCTAAACCTTTGGCTAGTGATTCTCCTAAATTTAAAATTGTTAATTGTTTGCTCATCGTAATAATAATTATAATAGCAATCAAAATAATCGGCCCACTCCATAATAGCTGAGGCCATGTCGTACCTGAAACGCCTCCTGCAGTCCAGTATGTAAGTGATTGATTCAACTTAAATACTAGAGCTATACCTTGACTGAGTGCAGTAAGTAAAGCACTAACAGCTGCACCTGCTAAAATGATTCTCATCGGGTTGAAGCCATCTCGTCTTGAACGGCCAATAGTTAATACAATAAACCCACCTAACATTGCTCCAATAAAACAAGCAAACATAATCATAAGAAATGGTGCTTGAGGATAAAAAGCAAAAGTGAGTGCTAATGCGAATGAAGCACCCGCGTTTAATCCAATTAAGCTTGGATCAGCTAAACCATTTTTTGTTACGCCTTGAATAACTGCACCTGCTACTGATAAGGCCATACCTACAAGTATAGCTCCAAAATCACGAGGAATTCTTATTTCACTAATGATATTATGTTGTTGATTCTTAGGATCATAATGAAAAATTGCATCTATAATAGTTGAGAAATTGACTTTAGCTTCTCCAATTAAAATAGAAATAAACAAGGCGATGATTAAGAGAGCTGATACTAGAATAAAGTATCCTATAAATCCAAACGTCCCTTTATTATTTTTAGTTGTCATAGTTATTTCTCTTTTCTTTATTTTCCTTAATATTATGAATAAGTGCGTTCAAATAAGTCATATGTCACAAGTAAAGGTTTACCAGTTCTCGGATCTTCACTTAATACTACGTCAATATTAAATACACGTTCTAAAATATCTTTTGTTAATACTTCTTCAGTCGAACCACTTGCTAAAATCTCGCCATTTTTCATTGCGATAAGATGATCTGAAAAACGAATAGCTTGGTTAATATCGTGTAATACCATGACAATTGTACAACCTTGCTCTCTATTAAGCTGTTGTACTAATTCCAAGATTTCTAATTGATGTGAAATATCTAAATAAGTTGTTGGCTCATCTAAGAAAATGATATCTGTTTTTTGAGCTAATGCCATCGCAATCCATACACGTTGACGTTGTCCACCACTCAAGTCATTAATGGAACGATGACGGAATTCAGAAGTGCCTGTCACACTTAGCGCCCAATCAATTTCTTTCTTATCTTCTGCAGATAAACGACCAAAACCTTTTTGATGTGGAAAGCGACCGTAAGACACAAGTTCTCCTACTGTTAACCCATCTGCTACTTCAGGCGTTTGTGGTAAAATAGCAATTTTTTTAGCAATTTCTTTCGTTGATTGCGTATGAATATTTTCACCATCTAATTTGATTTCACCATTTTTTATAGATAACAAACGTGAGAGTGCTTTTAATAAAGTTGATTTCCCACAACCATTAGGTCCAATAATAGAAGTAACTTTGCCATCAGGAATTTCAACATCTAAGTTATTAATAATTGTATGATCTCCGTACCCAATTTCAACTTCTTGTGCTTTTAAACGATTCATAATTCCCCTACTTTCTTGAAAATAAATCTATTACTACGCTGTTAAATGATATTTTCTTCGTATATGTTGATTCGCATATATCGTTTCTTAATTGATAATAATTATCATAGTCAATGGCAATATTATAACATTTTCACAGTGCAATGACCATTTGAAAAACAGAAATAGAGATTAAATCATAACAAGTAAGAAGTAAATACACGCTAACCTCTTACAATATGACTTAATCTCTATCTAAATTTTATTTATTCATCTGCTAGGAAACCATTTCCATATACATCACGAACATCATGTACTACAAGAAATGCATTTTCATCTAACTCTCTAATAATACGTTTTGCTCGAGAAACTTGTGTTTTTGCAACGACTACATACAAAATATCTTTTTCTTCTCTACTATAATAACCATGGCCATCTATAATCGTAAGACCACGTCCCACTTGTTCATCGATTGCCTTAGCAACTTCTTCTGGTTTATTGGAAATAATCGTCATTGCTTTTTTCGTGTTGAGTCCTTCAATGACATACTCCATTACTTTTGTGCCAATGTATAATGAGATAACTGTTACGAGTGCCTTATGCAATGGAAGTACAGTTAATGATATTAACACTACTAATAAATCAAAGAATAAAAGCGCATAAGCAGTACTTACCTCTAAATATTTATTGGCGATACGTGCCAGAATAGTCGTGCCAGCTGTAGTACCTCCAGCTAAAACGATAACACCAATACCTAAACCTACACTGATCCCACCAAATACGGCATTAATAATGACATTTCCAGTTTCTACGTGCCAAGACTCTGTTAAATCTAAAAACACTGAAATAAGTACAGTAGCTATAATAGTTAAGACTGTACTTTTTTTACTTAAGAATTTATAACCCAAAATAATTAACACTGCGTTAGCTACAAAATTGGTTATAGAGGGAGAAATATGAAAAGCGTAATACAATACAATTGCAATACCGGTTACGCCTCCCTCTCCTAAATTACCAGAAATAATAAATGCGTTTACCCCAGCTGAAAATATGAAAGAGCCTAGTATAACAAGTAATAAATCTTTAATGTTTTTATTCACACATACCAACCCCTTTTATTGTATTATTACTAAAAATGTTAGCATATTCTATGGTAACGCCACAATATAACGTTCAAAAAAATGATAAACAAATAAAAATTAAATATTTTAACCTATAATAATTTATTTTATATTATCATCTCAGAGATTTACTCAGAGCCGGATATAATCTAAATTCAAGAACAATTTATAAAGAAATAAAAATTTTCTGAATTTTTTTGTTTACTTACATCTTTCTTTCTGCTATAATGTGTATAACTTCTTAATAAGAGAAGTTATCTCCTTTGTGTTGTTTATAGTAACAAAACAAATTTTGCTCGAAGTACTGTGACAGTACCTAGTCCTTACCGTTACAAGTACATTAATATTCATTTCCCATAAAAACCAAGTATATAGAGTGTCTCCTCACTCTACATACTTGGTTTTTATCGTTTGTTAGATTTTTGTTCTTCATTTTCAAAGAAAAAAGAGCGAATCTGAAATCATGTAAGGTAAGCATAATTTCAAACTTGCTCTTTCGAAGAAATATTAAGCTCTATCGATTTACCATGCGAATAAACCTACAAAAGCTGCTGTTAATAATGATACAAGAATACCTGATAAAAGCATCATTGGTACGTATTTAGAGACGAAATCTGAAGTCTTCTTATCCACGATTCCTTTAAGCGTACCAATAATCATACCAAGTGTTGAGAAGTTAGCAAATGACACTAAGAAAGTTGAAATAACCGCTTGTCTATGCGGACTATAAGATTTAACTACTTTAGTAATCTCACCCATTACAACAAATTCATTTGTGACAATCTTCTTGGACATTTGTTGAGCCACAATCCATGCTTCTCCCCAAGGTAAACCAAGTAATAATGCAAATGGATACATGAAGACACCTAAGATTTGGTTTAATCCAAAGCTACCTTTCATGCCAATCCAACCGCCTACTAAACCAGTGATTAAATTGATAAAGCGATCTAATAAATCAGCTAAAGCTACGAAACTGATAACGAACGCGATAATAATTAACACTAATTTACCTGCATTTAATACAGAATCTCCTAAGAATGAGAAGAATGGTTGGCGTTCAATTTCAGCATTGTTAATGCTATAAATGACATCTTCACGTTCTTCAACCGTCACTGGATTCAAGATTGAAGTTACAATAATGGCATTAATAATATTTAGCGGAATCGCTGTCAATACCAGTTCTCCAGGAATCATTTGTACATAAGCACCAACAATCGCACCTGAAATAGAACTCATTGACATCATAGCTAGTGTTAAGACACGTGTTTCTTTTATGCGTTTTAATTGTTCATTTGAGACCGCTAAAGCCTCAGTATTTCCTAAGAACATCATTTCAATACCGAAAAATGACTCAAACTTAGGTTGACGTGTAATTTTAGCTAATACCCAGCCAATACCACCGATAATCTTCGGTAAAATATTGAAATACATTAATACGTCAAATAATGGCACAACAAGCAAGATTGGGAATAAGGCGCTAATAGCCATATCCATTTGTTTACCACTTGTAAAACTACTAAATGCAAAGCCAGTTCCAGTATGTGCTGATTGTATCACCCAAGCGATTGCTGCAGCTAAGCCTTCAACAATTGATCTACCAATTTGGAAATACACGAAGAACCAGGCTAGAAAAAGGTTCAAAATAACAAGAATCAAAATTGATTTCCATTGGATATTTTTGCGATCTCTTGAAAATAAAACTGCAATTCCCAAAAACACAAGTAACCCAATGATATTAATGATTAAAAACATGAGGCACCTACCTAGACTTAATTTTTCAACTTACTATGTAAAATTTACTCAGTGTAATAGAACCGTACTTTCCCCCGATTTAAAGCACTAAAGTTCCGTAAATAATATATTTAACATTATACCATGATAGAATATTCGATAAAATAATCTTTTAAAGAATTCCATTTGTATAAATATGGGGTCCCCCCTTTTAGTGAACTTTAAAAAGCGCTAAAAATGTATTTTGTATTAAATCACATTTTTAGCGCTTCTTGTCATAAAATCCTATTTTTTATTTTTCTCTATATCATTATAAATATAATCTGCAATAAATTGAGATGATTTCCCTTGTTCTAATGAACAGAAGTCATTATAGAATTTCTCAATTTTATCTTTATATTTTACTTTATGTTGATCAAGATGCTTTAATTCTTCGGCTAATTTAAATTCATCAGTTATAATTTCACCTGGTAGATCATTCATATAATCCATGTAGAACCCACGTAACCCTTTGTCATACTTTTCAATGTCATAAGCAAAGAAGAATTGTGGACGTTTTAAAATACCGTAATCAAACATTACAGAGGAATAGTCTGTAATTAATGCATCAGAAATAAGGTATAATTCAGAAATATCGTTATAGTTAGATACATCAATAGCGAAATCTTCGAAACCATGTAAATCTAAAGCATTAGCAATTAGATAATGCATTCTTAATAATATAATATAGTCATCTCCAATTTCTTTTTGGAGATTTGCAAGATTAATTTTTAAATCAAATAAATATTGTCCTTTTTTGACAAATTCATCATCGCGCCATGTTGGTGCATACATAATTACTTTTTTATCTTTAGGTAAGTTTAAATTACGTTTGATTTGCTCTTGGTATTCTGTATCATTTTGTCGAGTTACTAAGATGTCATTACGAGGATAGCCGATTTCCCAAATTCTATCTTCATCCATCCAAAATGCAGTTTTAAATATATCTGATGAGTAGCGGTTCGGTGATACAAGCCAATCCCATCTAGATGCCTCAGCATAAAAGTTTTTCTTATAAGAAGCAGTTGTTGTCCCTGGCATTCTCACGACTTTCATATCATTAGCTAGACGTTTAAGTGGCGTACCATGCCAAGTTTGAATGTATATTTGATTTTCTTTTTTATTTAAATATAGTGGTAATCTTGCATTTGATACCCAATATTTTGCTTTGGCATATGCTTCATAATATTCTTTAGAGCCTTTTTTTACTTTAGTAGCATTTCCCGGGACATTATTGTTATCCGGTTTATTAAATACCCAAATATAATTTAAATGTGGGTAGTGATCTTGCATATATTCATAAATATATTTTGGACTATCACTATAATTTTTACCACCAAATGTTTCAAAGACAATCGTATTTGGATCCACTACTTCTTCGTTATCTGTGAGTTGATATCTTGAACGTTCTTTTATTTTGCTATTTGTAACAATATTTTTTATTAAACGAGATCGTTTACGTAGGTTGTTCACATATTTTGCATTTTCTACATCATCCATTGATAAGAATAAAATTTCTAGATTGTATAATAACTTTCCATCTTTAATAATATTCCATTTTAAAGCTTTTACTACTTTGACTAAAGAACTTTCTAAAGTAAGATATCTTGCTTTAATATCTCTTAATGAGGGATCAAAACCTTTTTTAATTTCGTTTTTCATTCTTTGAATTAAGAAGTTTTTCACCTCTTTGTCATTCGTTCTTTGCATCGCATCAAAGAAACTATCTACATAATCATCAAATTTATATACAAAATCTTGATCACTCAATGTATTACCAACAAATGGATCATACACTTCTCCACGGAAATAAAATGGGAAGCTCAGTATTCTAACAAAGTTTTCTGCATATCTTAAGTATTCTAAGACAAAAGAAGTATCTGTAAAGATATTTAAGTCCTCATTAAATTCAATATTATGTGCTTTAATAATCGCGTTTCTAAATAAAATATTGCATGCAGTTTCTTTTCTTAAAATTGAATTTGGATTTTTTTTATGTGATAAATATTGAACTCGAACTTTATCTTGATCAACATATTGTGGACGTTGCATAGCAAATTTATGGATTGGCGCAATTAAAGTATCTAAACCATTAAGATGACGGAAATAAAAATCAATTGCATATGAAGCTAACTGATCATCTGCGTCAAGAAACATTACATATTGCCCATTCGCTTCTTTAAGTGCTATATTTCGTGCGTGTGCATGTCCTGTATTGTTCGGAAGTTGGATGAAATTAACCTCTTTATCGTAGGATTGTAAGGCTTGTTGTAAAGTCTCTGTTGAATTATCGGTAGAACCATCATCAACAATGACAAGATTGAAATCTTGATTTCTTTGACTTTTTAAACTATCAATACATCCAGCAATATAATCTTCAGCATTATAATATGTAATAATAATCGTTAATTTATTCAAAACATTTCTCTCCAATTAATCTATTTATGATAGGTAGATTTTAAATTTTAATAAACATTTCATACTTTACTATAGCGTGAGACACGCCAAATTTTTCACTTCATTTTACATCTTTAAAGCGTATATTTCTAGCCATTTCCATTCTATTAGCTTACTAAACACTATGGACTATGATTTACTAACAAGTATACCATTTTCTTTATGCGCTATTCATTTGCTAGGAATTCCTCAAAGATTTTAGTTATATCAGACTGTTCCCTATCTCTTTTAATACTATTTTATCTTTTATCTACACTATTACTTTAACACCAAAATAAAGCAGGTTGACGAATGAAGATCTTCGTAAACCTGCTTTAATACATTATTCTGTTAAATTTTGAGTGGTTACAAATTGATGATACTTTTCATGTTGATTCATAAGTTCGGCATGCGTACCTTGTCCCGTCACTTGCCCTTGATCCAGGAAGATAATTTGACCTGCTTTTTTAATAGTAGAAAGTCGGTGCGCAATTACAATAGTTGTACGTCCTTTCATTAGTACTTCTAATGCTTCTTGTATTTTTTGTTCACTTTCACTATCTAGGTTTGCTGTTGCTTCATCAAGTAGTAGAATATCTGGATTCTTAACGAAACTACGAGCGATATCGATACGCTGTCTTTGACCCCCTGATAGTTTTAAGCCACGTTCACCAACGAAAGTGTCATACCCATCATCAAACTGCATGATAAAGTCATGGCAATTCGCTAATTTAGCGTACTCAAACAATTCTTCGTCAGACACTTCACGGTTAATACCGTATAATATATTGTCGCGAATCGTACCATTCATCATTGAATTAGACTGCATTACGTATCCAATTTGATTACGCCAATTCGCTATAGGAATATCATAAATACTTTGATTCCCATATTTGATATCCCCTGATTCGATTTCATACATGCGTTCTATTAAGTTGAAAATCGTACTTTTACCTGAGCCAGATGGACCAACAAAAGCACTTACTTCTCCTTGAGGAATATGGAAAGAGACATCTTTCAATATATCTTTAACGTCATATTTGAAATTCACGTCTGCAAATTCTAATGCTCCAGAAGCGATATCCACATGACTGACTGGTTCTAAATCAATCATTGGTTCTACGGGTTCTTGCATAATTTCATAAATTCGACTACTTGCACCGACAGCT
Organism: Staphylococcus sp. NRL 16/872; assembly: GCF_022815905.2. NCBI lineage: Bacteria > Bacillati > Bacillota > Bacilli > Caryophanales > Staphylococcaceae > Staphylococcus > Staphylococcus sp. NRL 16/872. The sequence continues at coordinate 2,149,772 of NZ_CP119327.1, forward strand.
TTTTTATAATCTGTAACAAGCGTAGTAAGGTTCATCAATGGCATAGATAATTGCATTACATAAAAAATCATAGCAATCAACGCCCCTGCAGTGATGGCTCCTGTGGCAATTCGAATAGCGCCAAAACCTAAAATAACCGCAATCATTAGTAACATTATAACGCTTGAAATAGGTTGAATCACAGCCGTGATTTTAGCTTGTCTTAAACCAAGATGATAGATTTCACGTAAGTTGCTATGCGCATTATCTAATTCTTGACGCTCTGTATTAGACACTTTAACCAAACGCATTTCTGTTAACACTCGACCTAATAACCCACTGAAATTAGCTATCTCTGATTGTGTATTTATCGATATTTTTTGCATTTTGCGACCTAATGGAATCATTACTGCCATAAACAATGGAATTGCGATAAACGTTAACAACGTCATTTGCCAATCCATAATAAATAACATAATGATAGACCCAACTAATGTAATGACTGCAGGCAAGAGTTGTGGTAATTTTTGTGAAATAAATTCATTAATCACTTTTGTATCATCCGTTAAACGACTCATTAATTGACCACTTTCATTTTTATCAAAAAATGGCATTTTTAATTTAATAATATGTTCCCACAATAATGAACGAATATCGTAAATCATTTTTTCACCAATTTTACTTAATAAATAAATACCGATACCACTAAGTAAAGCGTTGGCGATAAAAATACCTGCAAATAGAATGACGATATTCCAATTAATGCTACTAGTTGAAAATTTATCAACTAAACGACCAGTAAATAATGGGATAAGCAAACCACTAATACTTCCTAAAGAAGAAATAATAATGGCTGCAATAATTAACCCATATGGCCACGACAAACGTTTAAATAAGAAAAATAATGGATTTTGTCCTTTCATAAATTAGCCCTCTTTTATATTCATATTTAATTTAATACTTAAAACTTATAATTAATTTTTGAAACTTTGAAGTGTAAAAATTATATTTCCCACAAGTTTTCGTTATGATAGAATACTTTCATTGACAATTTTTGTATAAAGGAAAGATAAATAAAATGAAACGAATAATTTCTCTAATTTTACTCATCTTCTCTACGGCTTTCATTATATCACCTATAGCTAAAGCCGCAGACAATGAACTTAGCCCTACAGAAATTACACGTCAATATGGTTATCCCAATGTAACAGATGCCTATCAACCGAAAGGCGCCGTCAATGTGAGCCAATCAGGACAAATATTATATCAATATCATGCCGATAAAAAATGGTATCCTGCCTCCATGTCTAAGTTAATGACGATGTATCTCACATTAGAAGCCGTTAAACGTGGTGACCTTTCTTTAAATGACAAAGTACATATTACGCAAACGCATTATCAAATGTCAACTTTACCAGAATTAAGTAATACTAAATTATATCCTGGCGAGACATATACCATCGCAGAACTTCTTCAAATCACTGTTTCAAATTCAAGTAATGCGGCTGCTTTAATTCTTGGTGAAGAAGTATCTGGTAATTTAAATAACTTTACTGACTTAATGAATAAAAAAGCGAAAGAAATTGGTATGAAAGATACTCACTTCGTAAACCCTACTGGTGCGATGAATAAACGATTACGTGACTTTGCACCTTCAAAATATAAAGATCAACAAAATAATGTTTCTTCTGCAAAAGATATGGCTATCCTAGATCAACACGTGATTAAAGATACACCTAAGATTTTAGACTTTACAAAACAACTCGCTCCTACGGTACATGATGTAACCTATTATACTTTTAACCACTCTTTAGAAGGAGCGAAGATGAGTTTACCTGGCACCGATGGATTAAAAACAGGTTCAAGTGATATTGCCGATTACAACCATACTATTACTACAAAACGTGGTAAATTACGTATTAATCAAGTCATTATGGGAGCTGGTGATTTCATTAATTTAGGTGGCGAAATGCAACGAAATATGATTGGTAATGCCTTAATGAATCGCTCATTTGATCAATATGAATATAAGAAAGTATTATCAAAAGGCACACATCAGCTAAATGGCAAAAAGTATTACGTATCTAAAGATTTATACGATATTGTTCCAACAGAAATGAAAAAAGAGGATTATAAATTTGTGATTGACAACGGTCGCGTACATCTAGAATATCCTCGTCAGTTTTTAACTAAAAATGATGGCCCTCCTAGCGCAAAAGTGACTCATTCAGTTATTCATCGAACAGATTCAATCGCTCAAAATATATGGAAAACACATCCTATCTTAACTTTTACAGCTTTAGGATTGCTTGCTATAGCCTTTATTTTAGTCATTTATTTAATTTTACATCGCATTTTCAAACAGAAGCATTAATTAAAAAAGAAGAAATCCACATTTTCACTTAAAATAGAGGAAATGTGGATTTCTTCTTTATACTTGATATTATTTAACATCTTTACCGTATAATTCTTGTTTAATTTTAGTTGTTGAGATACCTTCTGTACGTTTTAGATAAATCACTTCACATTTGTCTTTTAAGAAATCAAATTCGCCTTCCCAGTCGTGCCCCATTACAAAAACATCAACATCATAACGATCAACATCGATTTCTTTTTGACCCCAGTCACTTTCCGGAATAACTAAATCTACATAGCGAATAGACTCTAACATCATTTTACGTTGTTCAAAATCATAATAAGATTTTTTGTTCTTAATTTGATTAAACTCATCTGTGGATAACGCAACGATTAAGTAATCGCCCATTTCACGAGCTCTTCTTAATAACTCTATATGGCCATAATGTAATAAATCATAAGTACCATAAGTAATGACTCTTCTCATTATTTGTTATCTCCTTTACAAAATTTTTAATGAATTTTCATAATCTTAATTTAGCATAAATAAAATTTACATACCATCTTTTATAAAAACAATCATTTTAGGTAATCTGATAACACTTTTCTTGGAATTTAAATCTTTAATCTAAGAGAATCAGCGTTTAAGTATTCGTTTTAGGGACTGTTTACCATTGAATGCTGCTTTTTTAGGTAATACTTGTGCTTTGAATCGCAAATACCCCGGGCGTCCTATTCCTACATTGATAAGTGTTTGTCGCCAAATCTCATACGTCTCATGCGTCCATTTTGTTGCGCCTTGTTCGACCGCTCCAACAATTCTAAATAACGCGTCTCCTGAATATTCTGTATGCTGCATATCTTTAATATAGCGTGTGACTTGTTCAATAAATGGCATTGTCACTTCACTATTTTTCAAAAGATAAGCTTGAATTAAGTAACTTACAATCAAGTCATCCATACGATAACTGTAATATGCTTTTTCATTCGTTAATAACAACATTTCCATTACGCGATGACGTACTTTACGCGCGTCTTCTATATAAGATAAAAAGGTATCCGCACGCTTATCTGTTACAGATCCTTCTCGCTCGTTATACCCGTATACGAGAAGAGGTATTAACTGAATATCTCGCGCAGTTAAATAGGCACGGGTGATAAATGTATGTTCTTCACAAAATACCACATCTTCATCAAATCTTAATGCGTTAAATTTAGAATTAAATAATTTCCCACCTGGGCCAATAGATTGTAATATCTCAGGCGCTTCGGCAAGTGTAACCACGCTCTCGCGATTAATCTCTTCATGCGTAGGCACGACTTTCCAGTCTCCGTTTACACCACGACCAATTTGCCCAATAACAATATCGACCTCTTTATTTTTCTCATAATAATCAATCATTTTGTCTAATCTGCCTGGCAAGAATTGATCATCCGCATCTAAGAACATAAATGCTTCAACATCATCCGACATTGAGGCTAAACCAAAATTTCTACTCTTAGCTGCCCCTGCATTCTCTTGGTTGTAAACCATCATATTTTTAACTTCTCTTTGTAACTGCATTAACATTTGCTTCGTTTGATCTGTAGAGCCATCATTAACACAGATAATTTCAACTTCATGTTTTGTATCAATTGATTTAACCGCTTTTCGAATTGTATCTTCTGCATTATATACTGGAATAATCACAGCTATTTTCATGCTTTCACCAACTTTTCAATAAATTCTATGATTTGTTTTAAACTTTTAGAAGTATTGTATCGATGCCAATCTTTAAATAATGGCTGTAATGTATCTTCACTATTTTTTATTTTGAAAATTAATTCCTCTTCACTAAAGACTTTATAATGTTGAGGGATTTGTCTATAAAATTGATTTAAACCACGTACTTTCTCATATTTATCTTCATCGTACACATAAAATAAGACGGGTTTATTTAACAAGCTTGCTTCAATAGGTAAAGAACTATAATCACTAATAATCACATCTGCCATTGTCATTAATTCAGAAGTAGATATTTCTGAATGATGCCCAGAAATTGAGGGATGCAATTGATTAATTAATGTATAATTTGACAACTTACTTTCAAAATGCGCATTATCTAATTGGCGATTATCTTTCGCATCTTCACGATAAGTGGGAACATATATCGCCAATTTATTAGTAATATTATAATGCTCTTTTAAACGCGCTTGTTCAGTCTTAAGGTTGAAATTTAAATAATTCATTAATCGTGGTAAGCCAAAACGTAGCATTTGGTTATCTGTAGCTTCGAAAGCTTCTTTAAAACATGTCACCATTTCTTCTCCACCGACAAGATAATAGTCTGTAGCTTGGTATACACGTTGATATTGGTTAACCATTTTTTCATTATTTAAATCTACTTGATGATCCGTTAATCCGAAATTCTTTAACGCACCTGACGCATGCCACGTTTGAATAATGGATTGACCATCTTTTTTAGCATAGCCACCTAACATTAAATAGTATGTGTCAATGACAATAACCTTTGCGCTACTTAACGCTTTAATATGTTTGATAACATGTTTATTTCCAGCAGGTAAAAAAGTAACATGTTCAAATTCTTTTAATCGCTCTTGCTCATTCCCATTCGCTATCACTGTAAGATAATACCCTTTACTATCTAATGCTTTAATAATAGGTAACACATCTTGTGGGAATGTCATCATCACTACAATATGGGTGTTTTTTACTTTTTTACTTTTAAAAATTAAGTTCAATATCACAATCATTATCATATAAATGTTTTTTATAATTAATCGCATACGTCTACCTCCCACCTTTTCAAAAAATAAAAATAAGAAAATGTTCTTTATATATAAAACAGGCTGGGACAAATATAAAATGTCTCAGCCTTAGTTTACATTTATAAGAAATCTGCAAAGTGATCTCGATATCTACGATGTAGAATTGAACCTAAAACAAAGAAAATCAAGATAACTATTATGTTATAAAGGAATAATTTCCAATGTTCAAGGAAGTACCATTCATGGAATAAAATCGCTGCACGATAAGATTGTGCTAAGAAATATACAGGATTAAATTTCATAATTTCATTAATCACACTGCTAATGCCTTTATCTTTAGGAATCCATAAGATTGGTGACATGTAGAATAAAATTCTTAATAATGCTTGCATAACCATTTGGGTATCACGTACGATGATGCCCAATGTCGAAGTGAATAATGCAACGGACGCAGTAAAGAAAAATGTGAGTGGTACATAGATAAGTAATTGCACAATGTGTATAGATGGAAAAATGCCATTACCCATACAAATAGCGATAATAATAGCCAATAATCCAATATGACCATAAAACTTACTTGTCACAATATAAGTAGGAATAATGGATAATGGGAAATTCATCTTCGCAACCTGATTAAACTTCATAGATACAGATTTTGTACCTTCGAGAATACCTTGATTGACGAAGAACCACATACTGATACCTACTAACAACCATAAAATAAATGGTACACCATGAATTGGCGCATTACTTCTAATTCCCATACCAAATACAAACCAATAAACCATTATTTGGAGGGCTGGGTTAAGTAATTCCCACGCTACACCTAAGTAGTTATTATTATTTGTAATTTTGATTTGGAATTGTGCGAGTCGTTGTACTAAATAGAAATTTTTTATATGTTCTTTAAAAACAGAGCCTACTGCCGACATTGAAATAAACCACACTTTCATTTAAATATCCACGATGGCATTTAAATTCTTTAACTTATCATTTGAATACTTACATTCATTATATATAACATTTCTCGAAAAGTTTAATATAATTGAAGTGTAGAGGTATATTATTTTATATACTGATATTTTCTTATTTAAAAATGGTTCTTATGTAGAATATTCATTTTCAAAAAAGAAAAATTATCTCCTATATTTACAAAAACTATACAAAATCACTTATACACTTTACACTAGGTTAATAAATTTAACAACTGTTGTGTGATGTATTATAATCTATATAACTATCTGTAAGGAAGGAATACTTATGAGCGTATCTGTTAACATTAAAAATGTGACAAAAGAATATCGCATTTATCGCAATAATAAAGAGCGCATTAAAGATGCCTTAATACCTAAAAATAAGAATAAAACGTTCTTTGCTTTGGATGATGTATCTATTACAGCCCATGAAGGCGATGTAATTGGGTTAGTTGGTATTAATGGATCTGGAAAGTCTACATTAAGTAATATGATTGGAGGTTCATTATCCTCTAGTTCTGGAACGATTGAGCGTCATGGAGAAGTAAGTGTCATCGCCATTAATGCAGGACTAAATGGTCGCTTAACTGGTGTAGAAAATATTGAGTTTAAGATGCTTTGCATGGGCTTTAAAAAGAAAGAAATTAAACGACTTATGCCTCAAGTTATTGAATTCAGCGAATTAGGTGAATTTATTTATCAACCAGTTAAAAACTATTCTAGTGGAATGCGTGCGAAATTAGGATTCTCAATCAACGTTACGATTAATCCAGATATCTTAGTCATTGATGAAGCTCTCTCAGTAGGAGACCAAACTTTTACCCAAAAATGCTTAGACAAAATATATGAATTTAAAGAAGCAAAGAAAACCATCTTCTTTGTCAGTCATAACATTCGACAAGTGCGTGAATTTTGTACTAAAATTGCCTGGATTGAAGGCGGTAAATTAAAAGAGTTTGGCGAATTAGATGATGTGTTACCTAAATATGAACAATTCTTAAAAGATTTCAAGAAGAAATCAAAAACAGATCAAAAGAAATTCAGACAACAATTGGATGAGAAGCGTTTCGTTGTAAAATAAAAACTATTTATAACTCAAAATAAATAAATTTTATTATTTATTTTGAGTTTATTACTTTAAAAATCAAGTTAAAAGTACTACTATAAATAATAGAACTTATGAGTAATTTTCACATATAAAGAAGGTGAACATCATAGCCTCAGTAAATAAAACACAACAATTCGCCAATTTAGTGCGTGCTTATAGAAAATCTTATATTGGTAAAGGTCCTGAAAATATCAAAGTTTTCTTTAAGGATAATTGGGCTATATGTCACATGACTGGAAGTTTAAGTAAAGTCGAGAACTTTTATTTGCAAAATAAAGATTTTACGACTATGCTTAAACAAGGACGTACAGAAGAAATCAAAGACTTGTACAAACGTCAACCTCCAAAAGAAATGGAAGAACTTGTTGACGCTAAATTTGTAAAGCTTTTTACTGACGTTGATTTAGAAAGTGACGAAGTCATTTCAATATTTGTTTTCGATCAATCAATTGAAGACTAATACTTCAATTTTATATAAGATACATAATTTAATAATATTCAACATTAAAGATAAGATGATTTAAATCGTCTTATCTTTTCTGGGATTGGTGTAAGGTACTCGGTGCTGTTTGCTAACCCTCTTGTTTGAAACTTTTTATTTCATTTAAGGAGGTGATTACGCAAATACGTATCGGGTTATTTTTTTAACGTTATAAGTGCTCTCAACATTGAATTACTAGATAAACTAGAAAAATTCTTAATTTAGGAGTGTATATTTATGAAAATAGTAGCATTATTCCCAGAAACTGAAAAAGGCTTAGATAATCAATTATTAAATACTGAGAAAGCAATCGGTCTTAGAGATTTCTTAAAAGATACTGAACATGAATTAGTTATTTTAAAAAATGGTGAAGAAGATTTAGACAAACATCTAAGTGATATGGACATCGTAATTAGTGCACCATTCTACCCTGCTTATATGAGCAAAGAACGCATTGAGAAAGCACCAAATTTAAAATTAGCAATTACTGCAGGTGTTGGTTCTGACCACGTTGATTTAGAAGCAGCTAGTCAACATGATGTTGGTGTTGTAGAAGTAACAGGCAGTAACACTGTCAGCGTTGCTGAACATGCAGTGATGGACTTATTAATTGTATTACGTAATTTCATGGAAGGTCATCGTCAATCAGTTGAAGGTGAATGGGATTTATCTAAAGTAGGTAACCAAGCACGTGAATTACAAAATAAAACAATTGGTATCTTTGGTTTCGGACGTATCGGCCAATTAGTAGCTGAACGCTTAAAACCTTTCAACGTAACAATCCAACACTATGACCCAATTAATCAAAAAGACAATGAAAACTCTAAATTCGTTGAATTTGATGAATTAGTTAAAACAAGTGACGCTATCACAATTCATGCGCCTCTTACTCCTTCAACAGATAACTTATTTGATGAAGATGTATTAAGTAAAATGAAAGAAGGTAGCTACTTAGTTAATACAGCTCGTGGTAAAATCGTTAACACTGAAGCATTAGCTGAAGCAGTTAAAAAAGGACATATTCAAGGTTATGCAGGTGATGTTTGGTACCCACAACCAGCTCCAGCTGATCACCCTTGGAGAACTATGCCACGTAATGCGATGACTATTCACTATTCTGGTATGACTTTAGAATCTCAAGCACGTATTGAAGACGGTGTAAAAGATATCTTAAACCGCTTCTTTAACAACAAACCTTTCCAAGATAAAGACATCATCGTTTCTAGTGGTAAAATTTCAAGTGCTAGTTACACTGCTAAATAATAGTATTTATAAACGTTAAATTGACTAATCATTTGCATAAAAAGATGATTCCCTGTAGTCTTTTATGCTTAATTTGCTTAAACTTAATCCTAGAATTATAAAACCCTAAAAAATTAAAACGTAATTTATTAATATAGATAATTAATGAGTTATAACTTATAGATGAGCCATAATTGTCACCATAAGTTGGAAAACTCAAAATTAAAATTAAAAGTTAAGCGTAGACGTAGCTCTTTGAGAAATATTGATTCTTCCCCAATTCAAATCAATTGAACCAAAGATTTACATCCTATAGCTGACTCGCAATCACTAAATTCTAATATATAAATGATTATATTGAATCATCAAACTTTCCCTGTTAACTTGATGATTTAATATGAAAATTTCTCCCCTTAATAAATAGAGGAAGATGGTACTCCCTGGCCATCTTCCTCTAATTTTTGTTTTTTTTCTTATTTTTACGTTGAATTTTTAATACTTTATACATAAATTTAGGTATGCTTGTCATACGCCCTAATCGTCTCCAATCAATTAAGAGACGAAATACCCATTCGATATTTAATTTACGAAATAATTTAGGCGCACGTTTTTTTTCACCACTAAATACTTCTAGAGATCCCCCCACGCCCATCAACAATGTATGTTCAAAGGAATGTTTATGCTTTTGAATCCACTCTTCTTGTAATGGGAAACCCATTCCTACAAAAATATAATCAGGATTAAAGCGTTTAATGCGCTTAATTACTGTTTCATCATTTAAATCAATAAAGCCATGATGGTGGTCAAACTGAGCTTGAGGATACCTGTGTTGTAATTTTTCTTGAGCTTGAGCAACAATGTCTTTCGTTGAACCTAACAAATATACTTTTTGATGATTAGCATTTGCTATTTTCATACAATGATTCATTAATTCAATGCCTGGTATTCGACGTTTCAATGGTGTTTTTAATCTATTTGAAGCTTTGACTATTCCTGTACCATCCGGAACAATATAATCCGCTTGATTAATTAATTGTCGATACGTTACATGTTCAGTAGCATAATCAACAATTTCAGGATTAGCCGTCACAATAAATAAATTTTCGACTGTTTCTTCATAAAAAAAGTTTTTTATATTTTCAATCATATCAAGCATCGTTACATTATCGAAATATACGCCTAAAATATCTACTTTTTGAGTTTTTATTTTTATTTGATCACGCATTTAAGTAATCTCCTTACTCTCCAAACAATTTCGTATTCATATATTATATGAGAATTTAAACTATATGAACACTTTTTTCTTAACAATTTTTTTACAATCTTAACATTTCAGTTATGCAGTTGATAAATGACTCTAAAAATAGGCCTAAAGTCCAAACGCTAAACTAAAGTATTTCGCTTATAATAGATATTATATACATGAAGTAAACGAGGTTGATTATGCTTTATTTAGAAAATTTTTTTACTACGACGTTTAACTTAAATATTTATTTAATCGTTATTATAGCTATTCTTTATATTTTTATCCATCATAATAGGCAACATGTTATCAATCAATATTTAGATATTTATTTTAATTATATTCCTGTCTTAACACATGAATTTGGTCATGTCTTATTTAATAAAATCAGCGGTGGGAAAGCAAAAGATTTAGTAATAGTCATGCGCCCAAGTGAACGACTACAAACTATGCAACAAGGTTATGCGATTACGCAATCAAAGCATTTAATAGGTCAATGTATTACCACTTTAGGCGGTTACGTTATGCCTCCACTCATGCTTTTAATCGGCTTAAGTGCAGCGCATTATAATCATCCTAGCCTCTTCTTGACTGCATATATATTTATTTTTATTTATTATTTGTTTTTAACTTCTAGAAAAGTATCTCCAATTATAGTGCTTATCATATTAGCTAAACTTTTATACTTTTTAATACAACATGATAACCAAACATTAATCTATTATGGTGTTTTACTAAGTTATCATATGATATTAGGTCTTTTACTAGGAGAAGTTTTACAATCCAGTTGGACAATTTTTAATCTTACTTTTCAAAAGCCAACACCAAGCTGGGATGGCCATACTTTAGCAACCATGACCCGCCTTCCAACTATCCTATTTAGCATATTATGGATAACAATTAATTTCTTCTCCCTATATTTAATGTTCAAATTTACAATCTAGAAAGCTAGATTTAATACGAAAAACCTCCGATAAGAAGTTGTCGAATTCTTATCGGAGATAAATTTATAATTTAATATATGAATTTTTTACTATTACATTTAAACATGCTCTGCAAAAATATTCATTGCATTATCATAGCTTAAGATTGTCACTATTTCGTTATGTTTAACAATAATGACTTTATTTGTTTCATCTTTAGTCACGATTTCAACTTCATTGCCAATTGAAATATCCTTGCTTGAAAGATAAATCAGTAATTCTGTTTTATCACGTACACGTTTAATATAAACACGATCACCAGGTTCAAATTCAAGTAATGAGGTTGTAAATTTTTCAATAAAATGATGATCACGCGGAATGATACCACCGTGCGGACAGGTTTCAGGATAATCTAGTATCTTATCCAATCTTTCGACAAATAAATCAGAAACACGATGTTCTAGAATTTCCGCTTCTTGATGCACTTCTTCCCAATTATATTGTAAAACTTCTATTAAAAATAGCTCCAACAGACGATGTCGCTTAATGATATCCAACGTATGCTTCAAGCCTTCGTCCGACAACTTCACACCTTTATAATGTTTCGTTTCGACATAACCCGCTTTTTCCAAACGCCCTACCATTTCACTAACTGAAGGAGGCTTAATATTTAAATACTGAGACAATTTCTTATTTGAAACAAATGAGTGATCACCATCATTCGCTAATATCGCTTTCAAATAATCCTCTTTCTCTTCAGTTAACATTATTTCACCTCACCTAAACATTCACTTTATTGTATCACGAATTGCACGCAAATGTTATTGACTAACTTTTTTGAAAAGACACCAATTATAATATTTGATGATTAAATTTGAAATATATAACGTTACACTTTTTCAAATAACAGAAGAATCCCCAATGTAAAAATACATAAGGGATTCTTCATATAATTATCATTTTTCTAATCCGTCAAGCTATCCACAATAACCATCTCATCATAGTTAATTGATTCTCTTAACTTCAAGGCTGTACTTTCCGTAATTTCGTCACCATCAACTAATTCTGTTAAAATACGACGTTGTTCTCTTAAAGCATTCAATTTAATCTTCGTAATTGAATCTTCTGCACGCGTGTTAAAGAAATTAGCTGGAGACAGGTTATCAATTCTCATAAGATAACCATCACAAATCATTCCAACCTCTAATTTATTGTCTTCATTTGCTTCATCTACTAAACGACTTACTACATTGTAATGGACAATTTTATTAATTTTTGAAAGTTCCATTAAGTTTTCCGTTACACTTAATGATGAAGCTGCATTGGTACGTGTACGAATACGACGTTTTAAAAGCCATGCTCTTAAACCGACGATTATACGACGAATTAACGATGCTTGTCTATATACTTGCGTTCTTTCAGCATATCTCATGTAGTTTTCCAACATACTTTTAGTGATATCGCCGTTATCCGCAAGCTCTTTAAGTGTTTTATTCTCAACCTTAAACGCTATACTTTGTAAACGTTCAAGCTCTTTTGAGTTTTCGTCATCTTTTTCCACAGATTTCAAGAATGTTAATTTATCATGATATTCTTTTATAACGTTACCATAGCGATAACTTGTTTCGAATGTAGAATGTTGATTTAAATAGTCAATAACATGTTCAAGAATATATATTCTGGCTTCTTTAAAATTCATACTTCCTATCTTAGCTTTAGGTGCAGTTGCTGTGACAAATGGTAAAACAACTTGAGCGATAACAAGACTTATAATTACCATTCCTGATGAAATAAATAATAAGTCGTTACGATAGGTAAACGCATGATGATCCGCTAAATAATATGGTAAGGTCAATGCGATGGCTAACGAAATGGTTCCGTGCACACCACAAAGTGTCATAATTAAAGCATACATACTACGTTTAGGTGGTCTCTCTTTTCTCTTATCATCGCCTTCATCGTTCATCATTTTTTGGAAAGGACTGACCGATAAATAAAACAACGGATAAAGTACATAAACCCAAATAAATCTAAATACATACACAGCTAAAGCGACTAAAGCAGTAATAATCATTAAGAATAATAAGTTATGTGGTTCAGTTTTTACAATATTGCCAATAACTTCTGGCACTAAAAATCCTAATATTGAAAAAACAAAGCCATTTAACGCATAACCTAAAATATTCCATGTATGGTTATAGCTCATTTGGAGACGAGTACGTGTCTGTGCGATACGATCACGCTCAAAGCCATGTACTAAACCAGCGACTACTGCCGCAATGATACCTGAGGCATGAAACATTTCTGCTACAAGATACGTTACAAATGGTGTAAGTAATTGAAGAAACGTAAACATATTGATATTTTCAATACCGCGTCTTGTAAGTGTTAGACGGAATCGTACTAATGCTATACCAATAAGCAAACCAACAATTGCTCCTCCTATCGAAGCAATTAAGAATTGTTGCACCGCTTCAACTAAAGAAAATGCTCCAGTAATTAACACACCTACAGCGATTTTAAAAGAAATGATACCAGCAGCATCATTTAATAATGATTCACCTTCTAAAATCGTCATAGCACCTTTAGGCAAAACTTTACCTCGCGTAATGGCTTGAACTGCTACAGCATCTGTCGGACATAAAATGGCAGCTATAGCGAACGCTGCGCCTATAGGTAAATCTGACCAAATCCAATGAACAAATAATCCAACACCAATAACTGTAGTAATAACTAAACCTAATGCCATCAACATAACAGGCTTAAGATATCGACGTAAATGGACTCTAGAAACGTTAACACCTTCAACGAATAATAAAGGCGCAATTGTGGCTACCATAAAAAGTTCAGAATCGAAATTAAATTCCACAGGTACTGGTAATAAAAAGAGGAGCATACCCAAAGTGATTTGGATAAACGCTAGAGGTACTTTAGGTAAAAAAGTATGAACAAAGGAGCTTATAATCACTACAGCCAGAAATATTAGAATCGTTTCAAATATTTCCAAACTTCCACCCCATTATTTTCTTATTTAATTAGAGAAATAAGATTTGCTTAATAACATTTTTATGTCTAATTATATCCACAAATGGTTCATCTTAAACTCTTAATCTTTTAATTATAATTTTACCATTATTCTGACTGTGAATTAACTAACTTGCATTCGTTTCTAATTAAATTTAATTATATTGATAACATTATAATTTTTTTCAACCATTTCTTCTATTCGATCGCCCGTTACAATAACTTATATTAAAAATCGGCTATTTATTTATAAATATTAATAAAATTTTAAACATAAAATAACATTTAATTAAACTTTCATTACTATCCTTTAATAAGAGATACACAAATTGGAACCATTACGTTTTAAAGATTAAGTTTCACTTTAAACATACTTAAGGAGGACTAAACATGACGATTTCCAAAAAATTATCCACTACTGTATTAAGTATTCTATTATTAATTATTGTAATTTCAACATTTTTAGATCAGCCGATATCTAATTTATTAATGGATCAAAACTCTTTATTTGGAACGATATTTCAAAATTATGGCTTATTCCCACCAACATTAGTGTTAATTATCACTATGATTATTTTAAATTATTATATCTTCACTACATTCGAGAATAAATTTACAAAGCTGATTATCCTGCTTATATCATCTGTATTTACAATTATTAAAACAAATGCACTAGTCTCAGAAACTGTTCAATACATATTATCGACATCAAATAATATCAAACATCATAAACCCATGGGTATGGCTAATAATGAAGGAAATGCAGGTCACGCTTTATCTTTAGGTTTGAGTTTCTTAATTTCGCTTATCATTCTAGTCGTTATAACTTTTATTTGTTATTATTTTTGGTTGAAAAACACAAATACTGAGGAATTAAATAGACTATTTAAGGTATCACTTATAAGTTTTATGGTGCTGTTTGTTGGCTTAGAACTTGTAGGTAATATGAAAGAATTGTGGGGACGTGTAAGACCATACGAATTAACTGATAAGGCTTCCCATTTCACTAATTGGTTGACAATTAATGGAAATACTGGACACAGTTCGTTCCCTTCTGGACATACGGGAAATGGGGCGTTTTTAATGTTCTTAGCTTTCTATTTTAAAAAATTATCTTCAAGAAAAATAATGTTTATAATTGGTCTAATATACAGTGTATTAATGGCACTAAGTAGAATTCGAATTGGTGCACATTTCACTAGTGATGTAACAATGAGCTTAATCATTATGTTTTCTCTTATGCTAATAGGAGATTATCTTATCAATAAGATAACGACAAATCAAAATAAACAATAATGTTAATTATATTACTGGAGTGAGACGAAATTCGTTTCGAATTCGTTACTCACTCCTTTTTATTTTAAAATTACAAATTCCAATCGCTTTCTTTATATTAAGATGTCATACAATTCAATGATAATGACGCGTCAATTGTGACGAAAGTCACATCAATTAACTTTCACTTACTTTACACTTTAATTAAAATCTTCTTTCTAACAAAACATAGTGGGACAATTTAAAGACGTCAAAATAATAGGAGGGCTCACATGTCAAAGACATTATTGAAATTATTAATTGCATTTATTTTTCTTATTTCTGCAATTGTTTTTATAATGCATAAAGAATGGATTTTCGTAGCAATTTTCGGAATTATCTTTGTTATCTTTTTATTTAACTTTTTGAAAGAATTAAACCAAGATAAAAAACATTGAATATAAAATTCGACATAATTATCATTTTAATAAATATGAGGAAAGAGGATATTCATAAGTGAGGTAGGAACCATCATGAATAAGAAATATTTACTTATTAGTCTAATTCTAATAATAATAGGTATTTACTACGTTTTAGGAGTCAATAACGATTTAGATGATTTTATATCTAGCATTATTACACGTACGTCTTTAGTTGAGTTTATCATGGCTTCTTTTATAATTACTGTGTTATCCATTCCTTTTAATTTATATACTAATAGTAAAATAAAACAAATAAATAAAATAAACGAGAAATTTTCAAAAGAAAAAGTCAAACCAGATTTTAATATGGAACAATTTAAGCAAACTGTAAACATTCCTAGTAAGACTTTTATATATAAGGGGATACTCCCTATAGTGTTATTAGTGGGATTAGGATTGAAGATTTCAAATCATTTCACACTTCCGTTACCTTTTGCGATAACGCTTATTATTTTAACTTTAACCTTTGTCAGTACGATTTATTATAGTTCTATTTTTTTGAAGAATATCATCAAACATCGTTATATTCAATATACTGTTTCAATTATTTTAAGTATAGTGATGTTATATATTATGTCACTAGAAGAACAATTATTTCTAATTCTATTTTCTATCACTCTTTTTACTATTAGTCATATGAAGACTGCATTCCATCATTAACTAATGTTACAAACTAATAAGGGACAGGATTCACAATGAATTTGCCTTTTGATGAAATCTAAATCTAATATAATTATGTGTTTTGATTTCTTGTCATATGTTAAAATTTTGCTGTCTTTAAGTTTCACAATTGTTTTAGTAATCCGTTCCCTACTCATTCCACATAATTGAGAAATCTCTTCATGAGTTAGCGTTATGTCTATCACTATTTTCCCGTTAGTATGTACTTTTCCAAATGAATGTACTAAGCGCATTAAATTTGAATAAATCGCACCTTTTTTTCCATAAAAAGTATAATCTCTTATAATTAACTCCTTCTTCTTCATTTCGGTTTGTATATAATTCAACAATAATTTATTTACCATCGCTTCACCCACTATATTATTCAAATGATCAACTGTAACTTGATAAACAGTTGTCTCTTGTTTAAAGATGAAATAATAATCCATTTGTAAGACATCTAGGCTTTCAGTATGAATACTACCTTCTTTATAAATTTTTGATAACCATACTTTACCACTAGCATCTGTTTGTTTTAAAAACGCTATTCCATCACTAAAAGCATATAAAAAATTCTCTTTGTTCTTTAAGTTAAATACGTCATTATTGTTGAATTTTTTAGGTTCTCCATAAGTTTTTATTAAATGATATAATTTATAATTTTGTTTCAACATTCTTTAATTTCCCCTACTTATCTGAGTAAAGTTATTTTTAACAACGTTTTATTAATTACACTTACATACTACTCTCAAAAGTTTAAAATGAACATATGAATAAAACATTTAGTATTACAATTTTACAAACTAAATGATTTATAAAAACAGCAAAGATAAATATAGTTGACGTATGTTTTATCTTTTTTAGAATATGAGACGTACGAAATTTCTATTTGTAAGAGATAATGATCATGAATACATTTTAAGAAAGAGAAAAAATTAAATTAGTTAATTCACTCAACAAAATTTCAATGTGAATAGGTGATTTTATGAATAATCTAAAAACAGCTTTAAACTTTTTAGCTTGGTGGGACATCATTTTTGTTGTGCCTATGTTTCTTTTATTTTCTTACTTACCAACCTATAATATTTTCAGTATTGTTTTAAACGTATTAATAATTTTATTTACTTCTATCGGCTTAATTCTAACTGTTCATAGTATTATTGCAATTTTCAAAAGAGGTCGCGACAAAAACGTTTAGGATTTGATAGAAATTAAGAAGTATACAAAACTATTTTACAAATTTTGACTTATAAATTTAGTTGATTTAATGGGATTAGGGTATTATTAAACAAACATTATATAGGTGTATTAATTTAATTAAGGGGGATCTGACGAATGTATATTCCTAAATATTATCAAATGAAAGATTATGAAAAGATTAAGCGCTTTATGATAGAACATAATTTCATTACTATTATTACTATTGACAATTCTGTACCAATTGCCACACATTTGCCTGTTATTGTTGAAGAATATGATAATCAATTATATGTATCTGGACATTTTTCTAAAGAAAATCCTCAATGGAAAACAATAAAAAATAATAGCAATATCCTTATGATATTCCACGGTCCGCATAGCTATATATCATCTACTTGGTACGAAACAGAGGATGTGCCAACATGGGATTATCAAAGTATACACGCATACGGTTGCGGCATGTTATTAGATGAAGACGAACTTATAACTGATTTATCCAAATTACTTCATAAATATGAGTATCACCGTCAAAATGGAGCAACTTGGAATAATATGTCTGATCACACGAAGCAACAAATTCATGGTATTACTGGTTTTAAAGTTAAAGTTAATAAAATAGAAGCCTCCTATAAATTGAGCCAAAATCGTAGTAAAAAGGACAAAGAAAATATTATCAAGCAACTTTCTCAGAGTAATAACACTGTGGACAAACGCTTAGCTAGAGAGATAGATAAGTTCTGAAGTAAAATCAATGCCATATTTTATATAGGTATTACTGATTGTAAAAAAATTTAAATATGGTTTTCTCATTTGCATTAGCTTACTAATGATTTCGATTTTTATTTAAGTATAATAACCGTATTGATGACAATTATTTCTTATATTAATCTAAAAAATGAGATTGAACATTTCAAGTAATAGTCTTCACTATCACTTGTTTATGTTCAATCTCATTAATTTAATCAATCTTCTAAGTCTTTTTCTGCCTTTTCTATAAATTTTTCATTTTCTTTTATTTGTTCTTTTCGTGCCTCTTCAGCCTCTATTTCTCTTTGTTTTTTCATATCATAATAAACTTGTTCACGTTTTTCTTCGCGTCGTTTCGCTCTACTTTCTAATTCTTCTTTAGTATTAAACTCTTTTGAACTTAATAGAATAGTTGATTCTCTAGGTACATCATCTTTGCGATACATATAAGCACCTGTACGATAAGCCGCTCTAGCCACGAGATGCATGCCTACGGGAGAAGTTAAATTAATAAAGACAATAGATAGTAATAAACGTACACTAAAGAAACTTTGTGCATGTATGAAATAGATTAATACACCTATAAGTGTTAATAGTACAGATAAAGTCGAACTTTTAGTAGACGCATGGCTTCGTAAAAAGACATCTTGAAACTTCACAATACCAATAGCACTGATAACTGCAATGATGCTTCCTAGAAATATCAGAATAGCCGCAATTAATTCAACGATTTCGTTTATTTGTTCCATTGAATACTCGACCTCCTCCTATAAATCTAGAAATTGAGACGGAACTTACAAAAGATATTATCGCAATCAACATAATTGAATCTAGGTAAGAGACCGTATTATATATCACACTTATGATACCGACTATACACATAATGACAGCACTCGAAGCATCGAAGGCTACAACCCTATCTGCCGTTGTAGGTCCTTTAATTAAACGGAAGAGCCCAATTAAAAATGCGATACCAAATAATACAAGCGCAGTTGTTGTAAAGAAATTGATGAGTGACTCAATCATTGTGTCACCTCCAAAATCAAGTTTTCATATTGCTTGATGTTTTTCAATAAACTTTCTTTTTCCTTTTCAGAAACATCGATACTATGAATAAAAAATTTATTTGTTGCTTTTGAAATTCTAATCACTGTTGATCCTGGTGTAATAATAATTAAGATAGTTAAAAATGTAATCGACCAATCATTTTTAAGACTCGTTTCATATGTTAAAAGACCAGGATTCATGTCTTTTGTTTTAAAAAGAATGTAATTAATAATACTAATACTAGATGTTATTAATTGATATAAATAAACTGCTATAAACTTTATAACGATCCATACCTTTTTAGGATAAAATTCCTGATTAAAAAAGCGATGAAGAATGTAGATAATAACTAAGCCAATCACATATCCTGAAATAAAGGTAGAGAATAGAAAGGAATCTTCATCTTGAAAGAGCACCCATAGAAACGCAATCAAGATATTTAATACTATTTGTCTCATTTATTCTCCCCCTTTAAATGTGTATTGACTAAACTATGATAATAATGATCATCCATATTTAATTTTGTAGCATTCTCGGTAGCATTCATCACAACTGGCGCTGCAATCCCCATTGCTAATACTACTGCAATAAGAATACCTAGAATACTTTTACGATGCATAGGTAAAGGATTGAAATCAACTTGTTCGCCATCGTCATCACCAAAGTACATAATGAATAAAATTCTAAAGAGGCTATACATTGCAAGTAAGCTTGTAATAATCATTAAAGTTAATCCGATATAATTGCCATTTTGAACTGCACCTTGGAAGATGAGCACTTTTCCTGGGAAACCACTAAATGGTGGAACGCCTCCAATAGCGAAGATCATTACTATAAATGCAACGCCGTAGAATGGTTCTTTTTTAGCTAATCCACTCAAATATCGATATTCTCGATAACCAGACATATACACTAAACTACCAATAATAAAGAACAGCATCGTTTTGACGATAATGTCATTTGCTAAATAAAAGATAGCACCATGAACACCAGCAAGTGTATTAGAGCCTAATCCTAAAATGACAAAGCCGATAGATAAAATAACTTGATAAGATGCAACTTTCTTAATATCTCTATATGCAATAACACCAAACGCCCCTATAATCATCGTTAGGCATGATAAAAATACGAGTAATGGGTGTGTAACGCCAGTATGTTGATCAAATAATAAAGTGAAGAAACGAATTAATGCATAAGCGCCTACTTTCGTCATTAAAGCAGCGAATAAAGCAGCAAGTTCTGTATTTAATACTGCGTAAGCTTTAGGAAGCCACATAAAGAGTACTAAAGATGCTTTAGAACCAAAAGCTACGATAAACACAATCGAAACGATAATAATTGCTTTATTGTCATGTATTTGGTCTAAACGTAATGCAATATGAGAAAAATTCAATGTACCCACAACTTTATATAATAAACCGATGCCTAATAAGAATAACCATGAGCCGATGATATTTAATACAACATAAATAATTGCGGCACGTAATTGTTCTACTGACTGTCCAAGCGTTACTAACACGAACGATGCAAGTAACATAATTTCAAACATGACATATAAATTAAATAAGTCTGAAGTTAAGAAAGAGCCGATGACGCCCACTGTTAAGAATAAAATAAATGAAGGCATATAATATCGATTTACACGTTGTTCGCCACGTCCAAATCCATACGACATAATTAAAGTCACTACAAAGGACGCTACTGTAGTCATTAATAAGCTAAGTGAGTCTCCTAAAAATTGTATCCCAAAGGGTGCCGGCCAATCGCCAAAGTTTAGCGTAATTGGCTTATGATTTAATACATATATTAGTAAAACCAGAGAAATAATTGTATTAAGTGCCATCGTACCAATGTATAAAATCTTTGATAGTGTATTTTTATTTTTCGTAAAAACAAGTACTAGCGCACATAAAAGAGGTAATAGAATTGGGAGAATTAAAATATTACTGTTCATGCTTATCCTCCTCTCCTCTTAACACATCGATATCCGCTTCTTTTGTAACGCGGTATGTTCGATATATTAATACTAGTAGAAAGGCTGTCATCGCAAATCCAATAACAATCGCTGTTAGCACAATTGCTTGTAATAATGGATCTACAAAATTGTGATTTGAACCATGAATTAATGGTTCAACCATCTTATTACTATAATGTCCCATGCTCATAATAATTAAATTACCTGCATGTGTGTAAATTGAAATACCGATAACAATGCGTATTAAGTTTAAAGATAGAATCATGTACGTTCCTATAAATACTAAGAATCCTATCACGAATAGTAAGATTAAATTCATGAATTACCACCACTTAATGACAACATTACTGTGACAATGACACCTACTACAGTAAGTAATATGCCACCCTCAAAGAGTGTTACCGTAGTCACGTGCATCTCTCCAAAGATAGGTAAAGGAATATGTGCTTCACTTTGGTGTAAGAAAGACTTGCCAAAGAATATAGGAACAATTGCCGTTAATAATGAAATGAAGGAGCCAATAATCATTAATTTCTTAAAATCAATTGGTAAGCTTTCTAATACCTCATTCACATCGAAAGCGAGGAACATTAAAATGAAAGCCGAACTAAATATAAGCCCTCCGATGAAGCCACCACCTGGATTATTATGTCCCGCAAAAAACACATAAAATCCAAAGGTGAGTAAGATAAAAACAACAATTTTAGTGACTGTTCTTAAAACTATATCATTTTCTCTCATCTTGGCCCCTCCAATCTTTATAATTTAATAGTGTGTAAATACCTAAACCAACTATAATTAATACAAGACCTTCAAACATTGTATCTAATGCTCTAAAGTCTCCTAGTATAGCATTAACAATATTTTTACCACCTGTTAATTTATAAGCATTCATATAGTATTTAGAAATGGTTTCAAGTCCATCGCCTTGTTGTGCTATAAAGATTAATGTCACAACAGCGCCTGCCATAATAAATGACACGATTATTTTTACACTTTCTATTTTTATATTACTTGTTCTACGTGAAATATTGGGTAAACGTGAAAAGCTAACAATAAAGAGAATCGTCGTAATCGTCTCAACTACTAATTGTGTTAATGCTAAGTCTGGCGCACGCATCACTAAAAAGAATAACGCTACAGAATATCCAATAATTCCGTTTAAAATTACCATCGTTAAACGTTGTCGAATAAATACTAATGCAGCACCTACAATACTCACCATAATTGCTAAAATAACCTCTAAAGGACCAAAATCAGTAACATGAACTTGATGTAATTTCGGGAAACCAACCTGCATGATGCCATAAGCTACTAACATCGCAAAAATTAAGAGGGTAATAATATTGTAATGGTTCAATCGGTTATTCATTAAACGGCGAATACTTTCACCAGAGTAATTCTCAAATTCTCGATAAACTTTGCGATATGAATTAGTAATTGAAGCATATTTAACAACACGATGTGTTAAAGATTTCCAATCAACTTTTAATGCTAAAACTAGTCCTACCACGATAACAATAATGCTAAATATTAATGGTAAGTTAACACCGTGCCATTGTGAAACATGAGGTGCCAATGCATCTACGTTAGAACCTAGGTGCGTAACATTACGCAAAGCAGGTAACACAATGTGTTGTGTAAAGAAATTAGGTACAACGAAGATGATCGGTAACATAATCATTAAAATAATAGCTGGCAAGCTAAATAGCCATGGTTCATGAATATGTTTTTTTGGCACTTCTCTTTCATCAAAGTCGCCCCAATAAGTTTCTTTTAACATGTAAGTTGCATAAACGAATGTAAAAATGCTAGCGATTACGCCTAATGCCACTACTAAAATTGTTAATGGCAAACCAAATTGTTCTAATTTTATAGTTTTTACTAATGAGTCAAAGAACATTTCTTTACTTAAGAAACCATTTAAAAATGGTACACCTGCCATTGATAATGCAGCCAAAGTCATAGCTAAATTCATTTTAGGGAAATATTTGCGCATGCCACTTAAACGACGAATATCTCGCGTACCTGATTCGTGATCAATAATACCGACGCCCATAAACAAAGCACATTTAAATAAAGCATGATTCATTAAATGGAATAATCCCGCAAATAAAATGAGCGTGTATATTTCTGCCATAGGGCCAGTAGGATGTTGAGCAATACCGCCTCCTAAACCAACCATTGACATAATCATGCCGAGTTGACTTATTGTAGAGTACGCTAATATTCCTTTTAAATCATATTGTCTTAATGCTGTAATTGAGCCAAACATCATTGTTATAAGTCCAACAAACGTTACTGCATAAATGTAACCATTACTTAATCCTAATATTGGAGTAAATCTGAATAGCAAGAAGATACCTGCTTTAACCATTGTAGCTGAGTGCAAATACGCACTTACAGGTGTCGGCGCAGCCATTGCTTTCGGTAACCATATGTGGAATGGAAATTGCGCTGATTTTGTAAAAGCACCTATAAGCAACATTATCATCATCGGAATAAATAATGTATGCTCACTTATTTCATGTCTTTGTGCTAATAATTCTGAAATCGTATTAGTGCCAGTAATGATATACAGCATGATAAAGCCGGTTAATAAGGCTAAACCACCTAATACAGTAATTATAAATGACTGTATTGCACCGAGTTGACTGTTAGGATTACTATACCAATATGAAATTAATAAGAATGACGATACACTTGTAAGTTCCCAAAAGACATACATTAAAATAGTGTTGTTAGAAATCACAATACCTAACATACTAAACATGAATAAAAGTAAATAAAGGAAAAAACGTGGTAAATTATTACTGCTATTTGCCATATACTGTGTAGCATAGAAAAATACAGCAACACCAATAATAGAAATAATTAATCCAAACATGAGTCCAAGTCCGTCTAATCTTAAATCAAAATTGACATCAATCACAGACATCCATGGAATTCTAAATGTAATCAATTTTTGATGCATCACATTAGGAATTTGAGAAAGAAAATAAGCAGAAGCGACAATTGGTGCAAGTAGTGATATGTAACCTGAATAGCGTCTAAGAGGCTTAATAAATAATGTTACTAAGACTAACCCCATTACTAAGATGAGACTTCCTAGTAAATAGACTAAGCTCATCAAATACCTCCTTTGTTAAAAATGTTATAAGTTTAAAGCAATAATCGTATGATGCTCCTCTTTAGATGGGAGACCAATAAATTTTACTGTTTCTTGTGTCGTTTGATGACCTAAATATTTTTGTATAATTGCAATAGAAATACCCGATTTATAAGCGTGATAAGCAAACGTTTTTCTCAATGTAGTTAATCCAATATGTATCAGATCTAACTCTTCAGCAGCTTGATGAATTATACGATAAGCTTGTTGTCTTGATAACTCGCGATGCGTGCGCAATGATTGAAATAAGAGTTGATCACAAGTAAGATGTTTCTTTTCAATATATGTTTTCAATTCTATGCGCAAATCCTCTGGTAACATAATCTTAATCGAAGGTTCATATTGCTGAATCCATGACGAAACTACAACTTCCTCATCCTGCTTTAAAACTTCTTCTACTTTAAGATTTAATAAATCTATTAATCGAATACCCGTATGTATAGCTAATTTAAATAGTAGATAATCTCGTTCTGATTTTGCTTTTAAAATTTGATACATTCTTTTAATATCTTCTTTATTTCTAATAGGTTCAACTTGATTCATTTGGTCACCTCTAATCATTTAAGTTTCTTATTTAATGATAAATGATATTTTAGTAACATTAAACCTTTTTGCTTAATTTTTTTATTTTAGGGTGTCTCTTTTTCCAAAATTATTCGATATATAAAGTGAAAGGAGGTGAAACACTCATGAATGAAGTATCTCAATTAACAGTTGTTTGTACGCATATTTATCATGACGAAAATGGTAAAGCCAAAGAAACAAAACGTCGCTTTACAAATTTAAACACTAGCGCTACTGAAACAGATATTAAAGCATTCGCTGATATCATTTCTAATTTAATCGGAGAATCATTTGATAAGGTCGAAGTAGTCAAAACACAGGTTGTAGCTTAAATAAAGTATGTTTATATTTGCTAAAACTTATGTTTAAAAATCAATTATTTAATAAGGAGGTATGTAGCATGTCTAAAACATTAGAGCTTGTATTTAAAACCAATTTAAACAAATCTGCTAAATTACAATTCCCCAATATTAGTGCTACTTCTGTTACTGAGGTTAGTGCTCAAAACGCCATGGAAAATATCCTAAAATTAAATATTTTAAAACCTACCACTGGCACACCTATCAAACCCGCTTCTGCTCAAATCGTAGACAAAACAACAACTGTTATTTTTGAAACAAAATAATTAAGTTGCATTTCCGAAATTCAAAACACCTAACTAGACAGCTCAAGGTCGTTTTTAACTTTTAAAATCGGCCTTGGGCTATTTGATTTGTTGCTATTATGTGGGGTCAGGGCTTCCTAAATACTTCTACTACTTTTGATAATTTAACAGCAAATAAGTATAATAATAATGTTTCAAAAAATAGAAAGTTGAGGGAGCAAACATGATATTTTTATTTATTCTCGGTATCGTGGCAGGAATGATGGTCCCTATTCAAACTTCCATTAATTCCCGTTTAGGTAGATATACTGAATCATCATTTTATGCTTCTACCATTTCATTTTTCGTCGGTACTATATTTTTATTCATCTTAAACATAATATTTAATACCCAAATGTTTACGTCTTCATTCTACGCTGGTCATTCTTTTAACTATCATTGGTGGGTAGGTGGCCTATTAGGTGTATGTTTCTTAACGGGTAATTTATTATTGTTACCTCGTTTAGGTGCTGCTTTGACTGTTGTGATGACGGTAGCTGGTCAAATTATCATGGGTGTCGTCATTGATACATTCGGCTTATTAGGTGCAAGTCATCATGCGTTCACATTCTTTAAAGGTGTAGGCATCGTTATTTTATTTTTTGGTATCTTGTTGATGAACTACATACCTAAAAGTAAATTAGAAGATAAAGTAAATCCTACATTTTATTTATGGCTCATAGCTGGATTTGTGTTTGGATTTGCTCCTCCCCTGCAAACTACAATTAATAGTGGGCTTTCTCAACAAATGGGCTCTTCTTTATTTGCATCACTGGTTTCATTTTCAGTGGGAACTATAGCATTATTCATTCTTACGTTAATCTTTAACCGTAGCTTGAAAATTAAGACTATCCAACCCAACATCGGTAAAATCA
Organism: Staphylococcus sp. NRL 16/872; assembly: GCF_022815905.2. Lineage (NCBI taxonomy): Bacteria > Bacillati > Bacillota > Bacilli > Caryophanales > Staphylococcaceae > Staphylococcus > Staphylococcus sp. NRL 16/872. The sequence continues at coordinate 2,176,486 of NZ_CP119327.1, forward strand.
AACCTGTTTACTTTATCGGTGGTATCTTAGGTGTAGTATTTGTTACTTCAAATATTATATTAATGCCATTTCTAGGCGCTGCTTTAACAACTATTGTAGCAATGCTTGGACAAATGTTAATGGGCGTGATTATTGATCATTTCGGCTTAGGTGTACCGAAGAATCGTATTACGTTACGCAAATTCATTGGCTTAATTGCCATTGCTATCGGTATTATTTTGTTACGTCTTTTTTAATTTTTAAGCAAAAATTTAATATTTACTATATATAAAGTCTTCTTAATGAATAATTGAGAAGACTTTTTTATTTACTATCATTTAGTAGCTATACTCAGAGTTTTCATGATGTATAATTGAAACACAACAACTTAATAGAGGTGACTTATTTGAAAAAATTTTTTACTCCCCTATCTATTCTCTCCACTATCCTTTTCCTTCTTATCGCCAGCTTTGGGTACTATATTTATACAAAAGTTCCTAAACAACTAAATCTTTCTAAATTAGAAACAATAAAAGCTAAACCACAAACTACACTTACTTTTATCGGCATTCAACAAGCTGAACAAACCTATACGTTATATTTCACTCCTAAACTAGGTACCATTTCTGATATTTTAGTGAAAAATGAAGCAACCATTACTCCACACATGCCCTTACTCGAATACTATAATTCTAACATTGAAAAACGAATTACAGCTAAAAAGAAAACATTATCCTTCATACAACAACATCAAACAGACACTAAAACTCCTCCTTTACTCCAATATGAATTAAACCAACAAATTCAAGAATTACAGAGTCGTCTTCGTACACAAATATTTTCTCCTATCAAAGGCAAAGTAACGCTACTCGATGCATTTCCTTCTAAATCTTCAACAAAGGTTATGGTCATTAATAGCGACAGACGTGTGATACGTGCTATGGTTAGCGAATCTGAACTCAAACATTTAAAAATCAAACAAAATGTAAATGTAACCTCCAATCATTCTAAATTGTTTACAGGAAAAATTCTTTACATTTCCCCCGTTCCTTCTAAAATTGCCAAGAAAACCTCATTCTATCGTGTGGACATTACTTCAGATGATCAGTTCCCTCTCGGTCGTCATTTTGACATAGATCTAGGCAGTGGCTACTTCGAATTACCAAAATCTGTAATTTATAATGACCATTTTATTTTGCTTATCCAAAATAATAAAATTATTAAAAGAAGTGTTAAATATATTAAAAGCCAAAAAAATGGGTATATTATGATATCCGATGGAATAAATATTGGAGATAAAATCATTGTGCACCCTACGTCATCACTTCTACACAACGATAAGTGATATTTTTTTACAATTAAATATTCAGACATTTTTTTATTTAATAGAGCGAAACAATAATTGTCCATAATTAATTGGTTTTAAAAATTTGCTTGTTTTTCTAAACAAAGTATTAAATAATCAAAATATTGTTTTATTAAGTGCTTTTTCGTTTACTTCTTAATTTTATTTAGTTATAATTAACTAAATAATATAGCATTAAATTAATTTATTAAAATTTATTTAATCTAAATTATTAAAAGTATTTTAACGATTAACTGACGTTATATATAGATTTAACGGGCATACTCATAAGAGAGAGAATATTAGTTGGGGAGGTTTCCATATGGCTATTTCAAAAATAAATGATTGTTTTGAATTATTAGCGATGATTACTTATGCTGATAAATTAAAGAGTATTATCAAAAAAGAATTTTCAATTAGTTTTGAAGAATTCGCAGTGTTGACTTATATTAGTCAAAGCAAAGAAGACGAGTATTATTTGAAAGATATTATTAATCACTTAAACTATAAACAACCACAAGTAGTTAAAGCCGTTAAAAATTTATCTCAAGAAGATTATTTCGATAAAAAACGTAATGAGCATGATGAAAGAACTGTTTTAATTCTTGTAAATGCAACACAACGTAAAAAAATCGACGACTTATTAAATAAAGTAAATAATCGCATAGAAGAAGCTAACAAAGAAACAGATTTATAATTTCTTTTTACTTCATAAAAATTTGTCCACTAAGTTTTCGACTATGTGGGCATTTTTTATGTATACTTTTCTAAAAGACCTACTTCACTAAATTCCTTTTCACATAAATCTCATAAAAAAATAAACTATACACAATAATTGTCGAATTGGTATAGTTTATTGAAATATAAGTAAGTTTTAGTCATTTTGTTTTGTAATATGTTCTACATTTTCTAAAAAATCTAAATATATTGAGAGAAATCTACCTTCTTCTTCTACATAAGGCGCATGTCCTGATTCTTCAAATAAGACTTTCTCGACATTTTGAAATCTCTCTTCTAATTTGTAATGTTCTTTGTCACCAATAATTGGGTCATAACGTCCATTTATAATGAGTGTTGGCACTTTGACGGAACGACTAAATTCCCTGTTACCGTTAACTGTATCTAAAAGCGCTCGACTAGCTATTGCGCTATCTTCCGAACATTGTTTACTATATAAACGTTGGCGTTGAAACCACTTCATTGCTTCTTCCCGCTCTTTAAATATATAAGGGAATAATAATAATAGCGCTTCAGATTTGTTAAACCCAGCGATTTCATCTTGGTGCTCAATCATTAATTTTGTAAATCCATGAACGATATCTTCTGCTTTTGAGGAAATAATTGTTAAAGATAAAACTTTATCTTCATATTTCTCGGTAAACTCTCTGGCAATAATGCCTCCCATATCATGTCCCAAGATATGTGCATGTTGAAGATTAAGTTTGGTCATTAAAATATATAAATCTTTAACATGATCCGCTAAATTATATGAATTAGGATGAGAAGATTTACCATGACCTCTAACGTCATAAGTAATCACTCTATATTGAGTTTGTAATTGTTGTTTTAATAAATGAAAAGCAGCTAAATTACCATCTAAACCATGAATTAAAATAATGGGAAGACCCTGACCTTCTTCTTGATAAGCTATCTTCGTTCGATTTAGCGTTTCGATCTTTTTCATATTGGCACCTCCCTCATTTGTTACTATACCCAAATCAATAAAAGTTACGCTATGAACAAAAATACTATTAATTAATTTTTTATTAAATAATTTTTGAAAACATTCCTCAAAAAAATACCTAAGTGCTACCATACTTTATGACACACTTAGGTAATAAATTCGAATGTTAAATTTTAGTTCTTGAAGATAGTCGGACGGTATAAAATACTACTAAAACAACAATAAGAATCCAAATAATTAATGACGCTATTTGCGCTATTTCTGGTTTGGTTAAAACTGCATCCACTGTTTTTTGGCAAAATAATAAACCTATGCCAGTGTACTCTATTTTTTTAATAAATAGTCCAGTTAAACTAAAGATTATACCAACAAAAAAGATGAATTGATGACTATAAATAGTAATAGGAACAATTCCCCAAGTAAAATTAAATGCTCGCATAATAATTAAAATCAGTGCAATCACAGCAATCACATATCCGATTATAATTTCAAATCGGTTGCTATAAAGATATTTTTTCCTATCTATTCTGATGTTGATAAAAATAGTAATTGGCAATATAACAATACAATAGAAAATTGAAATTGCCGTTGCTGCTTGAAATGGCACATATTGTTTATCATATAAATAAGAAATCAAGATGAAATTCATAATAAAAAAGATAACTGGATTTAATTGTAAACCAAAGAGATTACGTTGAATGATTAAAATAATTTTGGCTGGAGATTTACTTCTATATTCCAAATAGTCTTGATCTTTAGCTTCAGATTTTTTTAAATCTGTACGTAAATTTTCTTTGATGTCATCAATTAAATTAGGTGCCATACCTTTATGACTGAAATAATCGTTTATATTTTCAAGTAACACTTTATCATTAGTTCTCATGAGTTACTCCTTTGTTAAATTGTTGACGACTTGCCTATTAAATAAGAAAGAGACATCAACTTTTTCTATTCCGGTAATAATTGAATAATTCAATTTAAAATTTTATCATACATTTGTTTAATTTTCTTGTATAGACGAAGTATATTGGAATGGAACTTATCGAAATCTCACTGACGCTCTGACATATAAAAAACGACAATTCCTATTTAATTCAATAGAAATCGTCGTTTTTAATTATTATAGATAATTAAGTCTAGGTTAGTCTTTATAAAGACCACGATTGATTTTATTATTGTGCAACATCAATACGATATAATTTTAAGACTTTATCTTTTGCACCATTTGAACCAAATTGATAGCTTGTATTACCTTTTTGGATGTAACCAAAGTTGCCACTCACACTGTTATATTGTGCTCGTGTAATCGCATTTTGACCAACACTTTGTTTAACTTGATTATAAGTTGGGCCATTAGCTTTATTGTAAGTCATAGAAATTCTAGTTACATTGCCTTGGTTTTGTTTACCACTATTAGCTGTAACTACAACTAAACCTTTAGCTGTACGATATTCGTAATAACTTTCTTTGCCGTTAGGGTTTTTAGAATAGATTGGAGTGCCATATTTGCTATTAACATTTTTAATTGATTCACCAATTGTGATGTTTTCTAATGATTTTTGTCCTTGAGTTAATTGTTGAACTGTTTGAATTGAATTCCCGCTAGCTGCTTCAGCATGATTAACGCCTACTCCTGTCATTACTAGTCCTGAAACTAAAAATGCCGCTACTAATTTTTTCATAAGACCTCTATCTCCTTTATCTCATTCTTATCTTTTGCTTGGTTATAGTATACCCCAAATATTACTAAAATAACACCTTTATTAAAGATTTATTACAATTTTTTCGTTTTTTGTAACAAGCGGCTTATTAAACTAAATAAATTAGTAAATTATTTAACGTTCAGGTATATTTTCTTTAATAAACGGGGCTACTTCTTCAATAAACTTCTCTTGTTCTTCTTCAAAAGGATAAAGGCTTGATTCTGTAAACACTTTAAAGCGAGCGCCACCAATTAAGTCGGCTACTTCTTTTGATTCAATTGTGGTAATACGTTCTCCATGTTCGCTTGCAACGATCAATGTCGGTTTTGTTACGTGTTCAAATACTTCTCCAATGCTTTCTTGTTTAAAGACATCTTCAATAGCTTGCGTTTCTTCTTTAGTAGAAATTGCATTCGTATCTTCAACATGTTTTAAAAATTTATTAACTTTACGTGGTTTATGGTATCTACGTTTTTCCAAGAATTTATCTTGCTTTTCTTCATCCCAGTTACGGATTTTGTGCGCATATTTTCTAAATAAACGCTCTTCTGGTAATTCTCCTTCAATTGAAGTTGGCGTAACTAATATTAATGAAGAAACATAATTTTTATAACGGTTGGCTAAATCCGCCACAATATTAGCACCCATTTCATGGCCTATAAAAGCTGCTTCATCTATATATAAATAATCTAATAGTAGAATAATATCATCTGCAAATTCATTAAACTTAATTTGTCTAGGCTTATCTGAGTAGCCATGGCCACGTAAATCAATTAATACTACTTGGAATGATTTTGCGAGTTCTTTTGCTACATTTTGAAAAATTGAAGCATTCTCATATGCAGTATGTACCAATACTACAGGGTAACCTTCTCCCATCGTATTATAATTTAGAGAAAGTCCTCCTCTTCTAGTAAATAAATCCATCTTAGTTATCTCCTTTCTGCGTTATATCAATTGGCAAGATAGATAATAATTCTTCAACTGTTGTAATAATATAGTCTACCTCTTCCTCAAGAGGTTCAATATCATCATCGTCATGTTTAAACCATACACTTACCATACCCATTGCACGAGCTGGTGCAACATCATTTAATGCATCATCGCCTACATACATAATTTCTTCTGGTAAAACGTCTAATTGATCAATCATATCTTCAAATATCCGAGGATGTGGTTTACGATATCCTACTGTTTCAGATGTAGATAAATAATTAATAACGTGACTTATACCTAAAGAATGTAACCGGAATTGCTTAATTTTTGATTTACCGTTGGCAATTACACCTAGCTGGTAGTTGCTTTTGGATAACTTTTCCAACGTATAAAGCGTGTCATAGTATGGAAAGACATAACGGTAAAAGTGCATTTCGAAATCATGAAATAAATCTTTCCAAGTCAATCTATCTATATGAAATTGTTTAATAATTGCCTTATAAAGATCAGGTTTATCGTTGTCTTCATCATCGTCTAATTCGATAAATTTCTTTTTAAAATCAGCAAGTTGAACATGTACAAAGTAATCATGGAAACGCTCAAACTGTTCTTCAATAAATTTGTCTCTAGACTTTGTTCTATCTAATAGCGTACCTTCTAAATCAAAGACAATCGCTTTTATGTGACTTAAATCCATTTTTATTTTTCCTCTTCATTATAATAGTATTTTTATTTTAGCAAATCGCGTAAACTAGCGTAATACTTTAGATTGTGAAATTAAAATATAAAATAAAACTGGTATACCGATTAAGGCTAAAATAATACTTGCCGGAATTTGTACTGGATTAATAATAATGCTCCCTATCCAATCCGCACATAACATCATTGTCGCGCCGATTAAAATATTAAGAACCATTTGTATGCCTAAAGTATAGCGCCAATAGTAACGGCGTATAAGTTGAGGTATAACCATACCTATAAATCCAATTACACCGACATACGCAACAGCAATAGCAGTCATAATTGAAGCCAATGTAAGCACAATAAATGTAACGCGCTGAACATTTAAACCAAGAGATTGACTCTTTAGTTCGCCTAGTTGTAGCAACTTAATTGAGGGGAGGAGCGCAAATAAAATAGCTACGCTAGGTATCGCTACAACACTAATATATATCATCTCTTTCGATTCAGCCGCAGCAAAACTTCCAAAGAAATAATTAGCAATTTGATTCATCTGACTAGGTTTAATTAGCACTAATATATATAACAAAGCATTAAATAATGCTCCAATCATTAAGCCAGTCACAATTAATATTTTGATGGGATAACCTTTAGAAACCATCGTCGCCATCGTTAAAACGATGATTAACGTTAAGATACTAAAGCCTATTGAAAAAACAGGAACCCAAATAAATGATAGCCCTAAAAATAGCGCTAAACCAGAGCCAAATGTCGCGCCACTCGCTAGTCCAAGTGTAAAGCTATCAGCGAGTGGATTATTTAATACCATTTGAAACATTTGGCCCGCCAATGTTAGTACGGCACCTGTCATCAAGGCCTCAAGCGTTCTAGGAATTCTAACTTTATAAAGAATGGTTTGATTAAATGAATCATTTAGGGATCCTAATTCCCAACACAAACTCAAACTCGTTATGACACATAAGCATAAAATCCAAATCATAAATGTAACGTAAATTTTCTTCGTCATAATCTCCACTCTGTCATATGTTTAATATATTGCTCATTATAACTGATATTTAAAAAGCGGTGTAGCTCTTCAATTCATCGAACTACACCACTTTTTTCTTTAGTATTCAGGACTTAACGTTTATAAATAGCATCTCTTAATTCTTTTAATCCTTCATCAATTCGAGGACCTGGTCGAGAGATTTCATCGCCATTCACTGTTTCAACACGTCCATTTTTAACAGCATTAATTTGGCTAAAACCATCACGTTGTTTAATAATTTTATAATAATCTGCTTTAGAAATATCTTCAGTTGAAATTAATATATCTGGATTGTTCTTAATGATACTTTCTTTATCTACTGCTTTCCAACCTTTAATATTTGAAAAGCTATTTTTAGCCCCTAATTTTTCAATCATATCATTAAAGAAAGTAGCTTTACCCGCCGTATAAATTTCAGGTTTAGAAGAAACTTCCAAAAAGATACTTTGTTCTTTATTATGTCTTGGAACCGACTTAATCACTTTATCAACATTTCGCTTTGTTTCCTCTACTAAATCATTTGCTTCTTTTTCACGTCCAGTAATTTCACCAATTTGTTTAAATGTATCGTATGTTTGATTAAGTGATTGTGCATCCTTCACATAAACCACTTTCACACCACTATTTGCTACACTATCAAGAATTTTTTTAGATGTTCCTTTTTGGGATTCATGAGCAAGTATTAAATCAGGTTTCGCTTTAAGTAACGCTTCTTTATTTAAGTTCATCGCATCAAACTGTTGTTTTCCTTTTTTAACATTTTTAGGATAATCATCCACTGTTGAAACACCTACAATATTTTTTCCTAATCCTAGTTCATATAAAATTTCTGTGTTACTTGGCATTAGGGAAATGATGCGCTTATAAGATTTATCGTTCGTCTTACCATCTTTAGAAGTTGTCTGTTCTGTTGATTTATCTGAGTGCTGACTTTGTTTATTACCTTCTTTATGTTGATTACTTGGACCACATGCTACTAAAACAAGCATCAAAGCTAGAAGTACAAACCATACCTTACTATTCTTCATCGATACATTAAACCTTCCCTTCCTATTTCTATGTATATATTCATCATACCAAATTATTTTTCTGATTAAATTAAATTCTTAATATTTTATTGTGTGAATTTATATTATTATTTATTTTACTTACCGTTCCAAAAAGAAGGCAAAATTAAAACACCGATGACTTCTAAATGTAGAAATAATCGGTGTCACTTTAATCAATTATTCATCTTTAGGGTATGGACCATATTTATTCCTGCTTGGCTTACTATCTGTAACACAATAAACTACTGTCATAATCAAAAGAATTAATAAAGCAATCGAAATAACCACAGATATAATACTTGCGATGAGTAGCCCTATTCCTGTAAAGTAGCTACCGATAGAATAATCTACATAATCGTCAGTCCACATTCGTATGTTTTGTAACAACATGACAATAAATAAAATGAGTGGGATAGTCATCGTGCGACCAACGTCATGAAAACGACGTACTGACATTGTGAATATTCCTATAAAGATAACTAAATCAATAATGTTATAAATCGTTTCAAAAAATCCTTCTGCGCCAAAACTCCAAGACAAAAAATCGCATAGCAGACTCAAGACAATTAAAAGAAACACGACGTCTAAAATCGCATACCAATAGTGACGACGTCTCGTACGCCCATGAACGTTAAAGTAATTCTTCCAAAATAACTGAAATGCATCAACCATCGCTTAATCTCCTTTAAATACGTGCTTTGTTATTTTAATCATTACACATTTTAGAAGTGAAGCAAATAGTTTAATGAAGATAAGCGCGAATTGCAGTTGCGATATATTGGTTTAAGTTTTCATTTCGCCCTTTATTAATATTTTTCGCAAAGCGCTCGTCATTTTCATAAGTGAGTGCCATATACTCCAAAAATTGATTATCTGCATTTGGTACTTGAGTACGTAAAATATCTTTTAAACTTGTAATGTGTTGATACACCTGTTCTTCATCAACTTGGTGTTCATTTTCTAGGAAATAATTCATTTCGTCGAAGAATTGGTTAAGTTGACGGCTAATTTCTTTGTCATTGCGTTGTTTATCCGTTTTATTTAATGTATTACGCTGTTCTTTGAAAGATTGATAGTATTTCGTCTCGCCATATTTCACTTCAGCTTCTTTATCATATTGTTGTTGAATATCAAAATCATCAAATTTATCCATATTAATCTCCTCATTTTTATGATTTTTGAGATGATGGTCTAGATAGTTAATCATTTGATTAAGTTGATCGCGTTTTTGCACAAGCTGACTAACATTTTCTTCTAAAATTTCATTTTTTTCCGAAATACTTTTATCAAAATAGCTTTGAATATCCTCCAGTGATAAATTCAGTTGTCTTAAAAATAAAATGGTTTGAAGTTTGGCAATGTCTTGCGTCGAATAGTACCGGTAGCCATTCTCTGTAACAAGACTTGGTATTAGTAATTTAATTTCATGATAATAATGTAAAGTACGCGTACTGACATCTGTGATGTGTCCTATTTCTTTGGGTGTAAAATAGTCTTTTTGCTTCATCTTTGGTCTACCACCTTAACGTTTAAATCTTTTCTGACTAACTTATATTCATCATCTACAGAGGAGTATGCGCTATGACGTAACGTTAAGGTCAATCTTTTTTCACAAAATAATCGTCTAAAAATGTATATCGTTGTTCACCTTTTCCATTAAAATAATTTTTCCCAAAATTATCTAATAACGCATGGAATTCATTCGCATCCTGATTTGTAAAATGAGAAGGCAATGTGATTTGTCTTTTAAATTTATCGTAACTTTCTGTATGGGTATAACCTAACCTATTATATAATCTTCTCGTATAACTATCAGGAATAAACTCGATACCTTCAAAGACATAGACAAGTAAAACATCAGCTGTTTCGCTACCAATACCTCGAATTTTTAGTAATTCTTTTCTTAAGTTATCGCCATAATATTGAGCAATTTTTTCATAATTAAAATAAAATTGATTTAACCACTGAAATAAAGCGTGTATAGTTTTTCCTTTATTTTTATAAAAGCCACTAGAACGGATGACTTCTTGTAATTCTTCTAATGGTAAAGCTAGAATTTTTTGAGGATCAAATTGTGTTTCTTCTTTTAAGCGAAGTAATGCCATATCCGCATTTTTCCAATTTGTATTTTGTACCAGAATTGCCCCAAGCATCATTTCCTCAGGCGTTTTTGCTGGCCACCAACCTTGTGGTCCCATGTGATTTAATAATTCCTTATAAAGTGTGTCCGTACTAAGCATCTCTATTTTCACCCCATTCATCACATAACAATACCCTCACAAATCGAAATTTATGAGGGTATGACAATATTATTGATATTGAATTACATAGTTTCTGGCGCTGATACACCTACTAATGCTAATGCATTGTGTAATGTAATTTTAACCGCTTCAATTAATGCCACGTGTGCTTTTGTTTTTTCTACATCATCTGTTAATACTTTTTCAGCATTATAGAATTTATGGAAAGCTGATGCTAAATCTTGAATATAATTTGTTAAACGATGTGGAGCGCGACTTTCTGCTGCACTTTCAATCGTTGGTTCAAATTCAGCAACTTTCTTCAATAAGTCGATTGCTTTTTCATTAGTGATTGTTGAAAAGTCTACATCAGTTGTTACTTCGACCCCTTGTTCTTTCGCTTGTTTCAAGATTGAACAAATACGTGCATGTGCATATTGTGCATAATAAATTGGGTTGTCTTGTGATTTTTCCTTCGCAAGTTCTAAATCGAAGTCAAAGTGTGAATCTGGGCTACGCATTGTTAAGAAGTAACGTGCAGCATCAATACCAACTTCATCCATGATTTCACGTAAAGTAATCGCATTACCTGTACGTTTACTCATTTTAACTTCTTCACCATTTTGCATTAAACGCACCATTTGCATAATTTGAATTTCAAGACGATCACTATCTACACCAAATGTTTCAAGGCTTGCTTTAAGACGATTGATATAACCATGGTGATCGGCACCCATTAAGTCGATTAAAATGTCATTGCCACGATTGATTTTATTGTAGTGATAAGCAGTATCTGGTGTGAAGTAAGTGTAATTGCCATCTTTTTTAATTAATACACGGTCTTTATCATCCTTAAAATCAGAGGTACGTAACCAAGTCGCACCATCAGCTTCATATGTGTAGCCTAATTGGTTCATTTTGTCTAATGTTTCTTTAATCGCACCATTTTCATATAATGATGTTTCACTAAACCAATTATCGAAATGTACATTGAAATCAGCTAAGTCTTTTTTCAATTTATCCATTTCATAATCGACACCTAATTGTCTAAATGTTTTTAGACGTTCTTCATCAGAGTAGTCTTTCATTTCTGGATGTTTATTCGCTAAATCTTTTCCGATTTCAATAATATCTTTACCATTATAGCCGTCTGCTGGCATTTCATGGCTAGTGTCACCAAGTGCTTCAAAGAAACGTGTTTCAATTGAACGTGCTAAGTTAGTAATTTGATTGCCAGCATCATTAATATAGTACTCACGTGTTACATTATAGCCAGCAGCAATTAAAATATTTGCTAAAGAATCACCTACTGCAGCATTTCTAGCGTGTCCAATGTGTAAATCACCAGTTGGATTAGCTGACACATATTCTAATAAGATATTTTTATTTTTAGATTCTTCAGCATAACCAAATTTATCACCTTTGTTAATTGCTTCTGGGATAACTGCAGTTAGATAATGATTATCTAAGTAGAAGTTAATAAACCCAGGGCCTGCGATGTCTATCTTTTTAACATTAGCTTTGCTAGTATCTAAATTATCTACGATGGCTTGGGCAATCTCACGTGGATTACGTTTAGCGATTTTAGTTAATACCATCGCGATATTTGTTGAATAGTCTCCATTTTTAGTATCTTTTGGAATTTCAATTTTAATTTCAGGAATATCTTCAGCAAGTTCAGCTTTTTTAATACTTGTTTCAATCTCTTGTACTAACGTATGTTTTACTTGTTCAATAATATTCATTAGCCTATCTCCTTATAATTAATTTCATATTGATATGAACCCATTTTCTCATCATTTTGATGTAACTCGTATTGAATTTTCAACTTCCCACCATTGTCATTAACGAAGTGAAGTATACTACGCGTTTTCACTGTTAATGGAATACGCCCAGCTGGAATGTCATAAAGTGTCGTTGTTTCCTGACCTTCGATAAAGTGGAGACTCATGTTAATATCGCCTTTGCGTATTAATTTCACACCACTTTCTTCAATTTTAATCGTCACATTAACAACCGCTTCTTCAACTTGCTCTTGATATCGAATGTAATCAGCATTTTTCTTTTGCCAAGATCCTTGTGCAGCAAACTCAAATTTTTGCTTCTCACCATTCTGTTTTAAGACTTGTTTCGTTTGAATGTCTATATTCTTATCCAACGTTCGACTCACCTTAACTTCTAAATAATACAAATTATTATAGCATAGATTGAGTAGTGCTTGTAGTTGATAGATATAGGTTATTAAGGCATTTTAAAGAAATTTAATTCCGCCTTTTTTCACATCGTAAATTTGGAAAGACAACTGACTTAATAGTGATTATAGATGGTATAAGATAAAGGTTGCCTATTTCTCTCAGGCGTCAACTTTGACGTTGGGAGGAGGTGTTATTCATGCTAGAAATTCTTGTTCACATCATAACCACAGTCATCAGTGGTTGCATTATTGCGCTATTTACGCATTGGCTACGTGATCGCAATGATAAATAGGCGACTATAGTCACACCTAAAAATCCCCTCACTACTGGAATAGTGAGGGGATTGGTGTATTCATACTAGAATTCTTGTTAATTAAATTATAACACTGCTTAATAGAGAAATGCAAAAAGTAACCTTTTATTGAGTAGTACTTATAATTTATAGACATAGGTTATTAAAACATCTTAAAGAAATTTAAATCTACCCTTTTTAACATCGTAAGTTTGGAAAGACAACTGACTTAATAACGATTATAGATGGTATAATATAAAAGTCGCCTATTTCTCTCAGGCGTCAACTTTGACGTTGAGAGGAGGTGTATAAAGTGATGCTTATTTTCGTCCACATCATAGCACCAGTCATTAGTGGCTGTGCAATTGCGACTTTTACTTATTGGCTAAGTAAGCGCAATAAAAATTAGGTGACATTTAGCCACACCGATCAAAACCCCTCACTACGGCCTTAGTGAGGGGTTTGGTGTATAAGTGAATACTTATTTTCGTTAACTAAATTATAACACTGTTTAATTGAGAAATGCAAAAAGTTATTTTCAATAGAATGTATTTTTACACTCTTAATTATTGTTGTGTTCTAAATCATTATTACGTTTAGCTAAGTCTGCTTTAGACTCAATTTCTACAATATCATAATTATACTTTTCTAAAAGTATTGTATATTTCAAGAAATAAATGATGCCGAAAGCCAATGTTGTAACAAATAGTAAGAATTTATACATTTGTGTGTCCTCTTATTTCATATTTTAGTTGATTTAACTACTTTAATTATATCATTAATCTTTAGTGATGCTTTTAAAATATAAACAAAATAGCTCGTAAGAACATGTTTGCTAATCAAGACTTACGAGCTAGGATAATGTATGTGTCTTTATATTTTCATTTAAAATTTAATTACCATACGACCAGTAATTGTTCCTTCTTCCATTTCTTCAAAAATATCATTAATTTCTTCTAACTCACGTGTTTGAACTTTTGGTACAACTTTTCCTTCTGCCGCAAATTGGAATGCTTCTTTCAAATCTTGACGTGTACCAACTAATGAACCAACAACTTCGATACCATCAAGTACTAAACGTGGGATTTCTAAGTCCATTTTTTCAACTGGTAAACCTACAGCTACTACACGTGCACCAGCTTTAACAACATCAACCGCTTGATTAAACGGTGTCTTAGCTACTGCAGTTATCACAGTTGCATCTAAACCTTTATCATCAGTAAGTTTATTCACTTCTTCAATGGCATCTTGATTCTTAGTGTTAACTACGGCATCTGCACCTAATTCTTTAGCAAAGTCTAATTTATCTTCACTGATATCAAATGCGACAACTTTTGCATTAAATACATTTTTCGCATATTGAAGTGCTAAGTTACCTAAACCACCAATACCGAATATTCCAATCCATTGTCCAGGTTTGATATTACTTACTTTTACAGCTTTGTATGTGGTTACGCCTGCACATGTAATTGATGACGCGGCTGCTGGATCTAAATTTTCAGGTACTTTTACAGCATAATTCGCTGTCACTATAACTTGTTCTGCCATTGCACCATCAACAGTATACCCTGCATTTTTTACATCACGACATAAAGTCTCACGACCAGTTGTACAATATTCACAGTGCCCACAACTTTCAAACATCCACGCGATGGATACACGATCACCTACTTTAAGTGATTCTACATCCTCTGCTACTTCAATTACTCGACCAATACCTTCATGGCCTAACACACGTCCTGTGACATCACCGAAATCTGCATTTTTGACATGTAAATCGGTATGGCACACACCACAATATTCCGTTTGAACTAAAGCTTCACCAGGTTCCAAGTTTCGTAATTCTTTTTCCTCAACACTTACTTTATGTTCTTGAGTTACTACTGCTGCTTTCATGGCAAATCACTCCTTGTTCAACTTTTTAATAAATTTGTAATTCTACACCTATTATATGAAATCGCTTCCAAAATTGAAACTATTTTTACTTGATTATTTTAAATTTTCAAAAATTAATTTTCGACAATTTCGTTATCTAACTCTTTTTATTAATTTTTCTTTTGATAAAAAGAAAAAAATTGAAAATGAAATCCAAATGTGAATATAAAAATCCCCACCATTGTTCAATCAATGGTGGAGAATTAATAATCTTACTAAATTATTCAAATGCTTTTAACAATTCATCACTAGAATTATTCCACATTTCTTCATTATGTGATTGTAAGAAGTCTTTGAGTACTTTTCTATTATCTTCACCGATTTGATCGATGATAATTTTATGTTTCATAGATTTATCCATCATGTTAACATGTTCAGGCATACTCTTATATCCTCGTCGGATACTTTTGTTAACAAGTAAGTAACAAGCAGTGACACCGGCATAATAAGGACCGTTTTCGCCACGTTCAGTAGTTACCCAACAAAGCCAATATTCTTTAGCCTCGTCACCTTCAACTTCTTCTTTCTCATTAATCCATTTTACGCCTTTCTCAACTTGAGCACGTGCATGCATACCACCAATATCTATAAATGCTTCTTTACCCGCCACGTCTATAAATACAGGCGCAATATTATCTAAACTAATCGATCCAATATTTGTCCCTTTATGTCCATCTAGAGGATCATTTTTAATAATATTAAATTTAAAACCTTTATTCTCAGACACGTGTTACACCTCCAACAGACTTAAACTCCACAGAATATATTAAGTGTTATATGAAAAAGTTTCAATTTCTTAATTTAGTTCATTCAACAAGTTGATAATTGAACCTTTAACTTGTGGGTCTTCAATATTAAGTATCATTTCTTTAGGATAATATAGTTTATAATCTTCGCGATTAATGCCAGTAATACTTGAAATAACTAGTGATTGACTGCTAATTTCTTTAATACTGCCGTTTCTTCTTAATAAATGAATTGGCTGACGGTTAGAACCTGGACGGTCATAATCATATGGTAAATCTGAAAAAGCTTCACTAACGAAATAGTAATGTGGATCTATACCACCTTCAATAAATAATTCTTGTAATTCAGTAATTGTAATAATCGAACCATCAAAAGGAATATATTTAAATAAATCACGATTGATAAATCGTCGAGCTAAATCACTAAGGATGGCATCATCTTCATTAATCCACTTTTTCAAATAATATAAAACGACAACTTCGTCTAATTCAACATATTGTTCAATGGTAATCGTTTCCTCAAAAAAAGGTACAAAATCTTGTGGGTACATCTTAAAATGATAACCTTCTTGATACAATTGTTTCACTCGTTTCAAACAATTGTTTAATAGTACCTCTCCCCCTCTACTAACTGGGTGGAAATAAATTTGCCAATACATTTGATAGCGACTCATAATAAAGTTTTCTACCGCATGCATACCACTTTCTTTAATAAGAACTTCTTTTTTAGAGGGTCTCATTAAACGTAAAATACGTTCCATATCGAATGTGCCATAAGAAACACCAGTAAAATAAGCATCACGTTGCAAATAATCCATACGATCAGCATCGATTTGTGAAGAAATCATAGAAATAACTAATTTATTCTCATGTGTTTTATTAATAACATCAGCTACATCTTGTGGAAAGGTACCAGATACACGACTTAACACTTCGTTAACCTCTGTTCCACCAGTAATAATAGCTTGCGTAAATGCCTCATGATCGGTGTTAAATATCTTTTCAAAACTATGTGAAAAAGGACCATGTCCTAAATCATGTAATAAAGCTGCACATAAAGCGAGCGGTCTATCGTCATTATTCCAAGCTTCGCGCCCTACAAATGATTCATCAATCATGCGACGTACTATTTCATAAACACCTAAAGAATGACCAAAGCGACTATGTTCTGCAGTATGAAAAGAAAGGTAAAGTGTCCCTAATTGTTTAATACGACGTAAACGTTGAAATTCTTTAGTCTTGATTAAATCCCAAATAAGCTGATCTTTAACATGAATGTATTTATGAATTGGATCTTTAAATACTTTCTCCTCAGCTAACTTTTGTTCAACATAGGGTGTTTGCGTCAATGTTATCCTTCCTTTCATAAAAACATGCGCTTTTCTTTATAAATGTTTCTTCATCAATGCTAAATCTAATTGTTCGCCGTACATTTCTGGTTGATAAGAACGTACTATTTCAAAACCATGATTTTGATAATATTTGATCGCACCTTCATTTTTATTATCTACTTCGAGGTAAACAACTTCATATTTATCTTGAAAACGCTCTAAACCTTTTTCCAATAAACTTGTACCGTAACCTTTATGCTGAGATTCTGGGTGAACGTAATGTGCTGATAAATACAATTCCTTCCCATAAATAAAATTAGCAAATCCTACGATTTCTTCTGCTTCTTCAGCTACTAAGAAAAGTTGTTCTTCTAAACGTTTTTTTAAATGAGTTTCATTATATGAAGCAGCAAGTAACTCGTTAATAGTTGATGCAGCATAAATGTTTAAATACGTGTTATACCATGCTTTAGTAGCAACATCTCTGATAGCTACAACGTCATTTGCTGTCGCTTCTCTGACTTTAAACATACTTGATTCTCCTGACTTTACAATGGAATTAATAATCGAATTATATCATAGTCTGTGGTTAAACGCTTACTATGTAAATATAGCTCAGCCTTATAACTAACTATGGCACTACTTCCTTAACACTTTAAGCTAATGCTTCGTTCCACTCTTTAGCTCTTTCTAATGCAAATGCATCTTTCATGATATCTCCTGGTCTTTCAGCAGTGCCAATAATATATCCTTGTAACTCAGCGCCAATAAAATCTAACGTATATTTCATTTGGGTAATACAAGGTTTAGCTTTAACTTTAGGGCAGTCTCCCCCTACTAAAATAAGACGAAAATCAATTCGAGCCATCTTTTCCATAAAATCTTTATAGTTAGGATCAACCAGTGTTTCAGACCAGTTATCAATAAATGCCTTTAATGAGGCAGAAATGCTGTACCAATAAACTGGGGATGCAAAAATTACCGTATCACTTTCTAAAACTTTATCGATAATTTCTTTATAATCATCGTAATATGTTTCGATATCTTCATTCTCATGACGTAAGTCTCTAACTGGATTTAATTGATATTGTGTTAAATCGATCCAGTTATAATCTAAACCCTCTAGAGCATACTTTGTAATTTGTGCCGTATTTCCCTCTGGACGGCTTCCCCCAAATAAGACAGTAATCATCTAACATTCCTCACTTTCCATTAATTCTTCAACTTGTTAATTCAATCCCTACAAAATATATAAATTGATGAGGTTGAGACATAAAGAGTTTGAACTCTGGGAAATCGTTTAACGGCTTCCCAAAAGCAGGATTATAGGTAGTGGGGCCCTAACACAGAGAATTTCATCCAGAAATTCTACAAGCAAAGCAAGTTGGGGCTCACGATTCGACAAAATTTGAGAAACAATTTTGCTCATCGTTCGGTTCTGCTCAAATCCTAAACACTTTTTTCCAGACCTCTATTTGTTTCAAATAAATTATGATTTTAAAAAGTCTATTTAAGCTAGTTTAAACCAACTTAATATACACTAAATATTTCTACAATCTCTTTGTACCCTGTTCCCGTATTTTTATGTAATGAATTTATTAAATATTTAATCACGCTTTAAAATATTTCACACTTAAAAAGCTCCTACACCTTTATAAACGGAGTAGGAGCTTGAATTACTCTAAATAACTTAAATTTTTTATATTCTATTCAACAGGGAAAAGCTCATCAATTTTTTTGATTTCCTCATCAGTTAACTGTACGTTCGCCGCTTCAATATTTTCCACCACTTGTTCAGCACGTTTCGCACCAGGAATCACCACATCTAATGCTGGACGTGTTAAATAAAAGGCTAATACAACATTCGCAATTGACGTATTATGTGCTTCAGCAATGCCACTTAATTCTTTGACGCGACGTACATTGTCTTTAAACACTTCAGGTTGGAAATCACGACGGGGTGCACGATGGTCATCAAATGTTTGGTCCTCATTATATTTACCAGCTAAGATACCAGACGCTAATGGGAAATATGGCACAAACGTAATGTTATTTTCAGCTGCATATGCCATCACTTCTTCATTTTCACGATGCAATAAATTATATTCTAATTGTACAACGTCAACATAGCCCTCTTTGTTTGCTTCTTTAAGCTGATCTAATGTGAAGTTAGAAACACCAATCGCTTTAATTTTACCTTCTTCTTTTAATTCTTGTAAGGCTGCGACAGCTTTGTCTTTGGGCGTATTTTCATCTGGAAAATGAATATAGTATAAATCAATATAATCTACTTGAAGACGTTTTAAACTATTCTCAACTTGTTGTTTTAAATAATCAGGATCATTGTTTTGAACAACGTTATCATCCTCTTTAATTACGTGAGAGCCTTTCGTCGCAATTTGAACTTTCTCGCGAGGATATTCTTGGACCACTTGGCCGACCAATTCTTCAGAACGTTCAGGCCCATAAATATATGCCGTATCTAATAAAGTAATGCCATTATCAATCGCTTTACGTACAACTTCCTTACCTTGTTCTTCATCTAAATTCGGATATAAATTGTGTCCACCTACCGCATTCGTACCTAATGCGATTGGAAATACACGTACATCTGATTTGCCTAATTGTACTAAATTTGCCATTCAATATCGCTCCTTTATCTTCAATTCACTACTTACAGTTTACCCCATTACACACGATACATTCATCTTGACGAACTTGTAAAAATATACTTTAATGTAACTAATCAAGTTACATTAAAGGGATGACATTATGAATCTAGAATTTAATATCGCAGTTCACGTTCTAACTTTTCTAACTAAACATAAAGATCAACATTTCAACAGCCAAGACCTAGCCCAGCTTATCTGTCTCAACCCAGTCCAATTACGTCGCGTCACCACTATACTGAATCATCATGATTACATAGACACCCTTCGCGGAAAAGGCGGAGGCTACCGAGCTAACGATAGAACCCCCTCTATCAAGTTGTCTACACTTTATCAGCTCTTCGTGTTAGACAAAGCTAACACACAACGCATCTTTACAGGTAACGAGCAGAGTCATTGTAAAATATCAAGAAATATTGCGCACACAATGAATCGCTACAAAGAACAAGAAATAGCTTTAGCCCTCGACTTTTATAGTAACTTGACGATTAATGATGTACTCAAAGAAACACTCCAGGAGGAAACAACATATGACACATTATAATTTATTAGTCATCGGTTTCGGTAAAGCCGGTAAAACACTTGCCAAATACGCAGCATCACAAGGACAACACGTCGCTTTAGTAGAACAATCATCAGATAATTTTGGAGGCACCTGCATAAATCACGGCTGCATACCTTCTAAAGTACTCGTGCATGACAGTATTGACGGTGCCGAATTTGGTCCTGCATTTTCAAGAAAAAAAGAAGTAGTTAGTGCTCTAAACAGAAAGAATTACGTTAATTTAGCAAACGATGCAAATATTGAAGTTCTCGACTTTAAAGCTCAATTTAAATCAAATACTGAAATTGAATTATTGAATGAAGATGGTACTGTTGCACAGACAGTCACAGCTGATAATATTGTGATTAATACTGGTGCAAAATTTAATATTCCTAAGATCGAGGGTCTTGATACGGCACAAAATGTATATGACTCACATGGTTTATTAAATATTACGTTCCAACCTAAAGACTTAGTGATTATTGGCGGTGGTTATATCGCATTAGAGTTTGCATCGATGTTCGCAAACTTTGACTCAAACGTCACTGTCGTGGAATATGGAAAGCAAATTATGCCACGCGAAGATAGAGAAGTAGTGGAATACGCATTGAAAGACTTAAAAGCGAAAGGAATTACGTTTGTCACAGAAACAGAAACGCATGCCTTTAGAAATGAAGGTAAACATACTATAGTTGAAACTTCGAAAGGAACGTTTACAGCTGATGCAGTCTTATTAGCAACAGGACGTGTACCAAACACAGACTTAGCACTTGAAAATACTGACATCCAACTTGGTGAACGTGGCGAAATAAAAGTTAATATGTATCTTCAAACATCAGTCGAACACGTCTATGCAGCTGGTGACGTTAAAGGTGGCTTGCAGTTTACTTATATTTCATTAGATGACTTCAGAATTTTAAAATCTGAATTATTTGGCGAGCGTGATCGTACAACAGAAAATCGAGGTATTATTCCATACACTGTCTTTATTGATCCACCGTTTTCTCGCGTTGGATTAATAGCAACGGAAGCTGAAGCACAAGGTTATCATTATGCAGAAAACAAATTAGCCATTAACACTGTACCTAGACATAAGATCAATAATGATCCCCGTGGCCTTTTTAAAGTTGTCATCAATAAAGATAATAACGAAATTTTAGGAGCGACGTTATACGGTAAAGAATCAGAGGAAATTATTAATTTAATTAAGTTAGCAATGGATCAACATATTCCTTATCAAGTTTTAAGAGATGGCATTTATACACACCCAACAATGGTAGAATCTTTTAACGATTTATTTAATTTTTAAATTTTTTTAATAAGTGCTAAACCCTATCATGGCAGGGTTATACTTGTAATAATTTTAATTTATCAAATTACACAAAAATAAAAAGCTTTACTTATTGAACATAACCAGTTATAGTTAACCTTACGTAATAAAAGCTCGTGAATTTAATTGTAGTGTGTTTGTCTAGAATACTCTCTTTTTTATAAATGAATTTGTTACAAATATTTCGTGCAAAAGCACATGGAGGTATTCTATATGAATAACGGTACAGTAAAATGGTTTAACGCAGAAAAAGGTTTTGGTTTCATCGAAAGAGAAGACGGAAGTGACGTATTCGTACACTTCAGCGGTATTGCTGGTGAAGGTTACAAAACTTTAGAAGAAGGCCAAAAAGTTGATTTCGATATCACTGAAGGTCAACGTGGCGAACAAGCTACTAACGTAGTTGTAATGTCATAAGATAAAATTATAAGTTGAACGCTAGGAAGATGTTTGAATCTTCCTAGCGTTTTCTACATTTATATAAGTAAATTAGGTTCTGTTACAAAGTCAGAGAAAATATAACTAATTACCATTTTAACATGATAGTATTCTCTCAACTGACTAACATGTGACTATTTTCGTAGCACGACGAAAATCCGTAGATTTGAAGAGACCTGCGGTTCTTTTTATATAGGCCGTACATGCATTCAATACCTTTTAAAGTATTTTTTGCCGTATTGATACTTTGATACCTTGTTTTTCTTACTTTAATATGACGGTGGTCTTGCTCAATGAGGTTATTCAGATATTTCGATGTACAATGACAGTCAGGATTTAGTTTAAATGTTTGGATGACTTTAGCCATTGCTACCTTCGTTGAAGGTGCCTGATCGGTAATCACCATTTGAGGTTTACCAAATTGTTTAACGAGACGTTTGATAAACGCATATGCTGAATGATTGTCGCGTTGCTTACGTAACCAAATATCTAATGTATGCCCCTCTGCATCAATGGCACGATATAAATAGCACCATTTGCCTTTTACTTTGATGTACGTCTCATCAATACGCCATTTGTAATAGGCTTTTTTATGTTTTTTCTTCCAAATTTGATACAAAATCGGAGCATATTCTTGAACCCAACGGTAGACCGTTGAATGATGAACGTTGATGCCACGTTCTCTTAGTATCTTAGATAGTAGCCAACGGCTACAGTAATGACGTCCTTGTTAAATTGTTTATATCTGAAATAGTTCATACAGCATACTCCTTTTTGTTGAAATTATACTACAAAATCAACTTTGCAACAGAACCTAATTTCTCTTCATTTTAAATCCCCTTCGAATTAAATTTTTTAAATGAACGAAAATCGAGTATTAGTTAACTTGACATTATGAAATTAATAAACTTTATAAGTTTGTCCAGTTTGTGCTCCCTCAACACTTTTAACAAATGCATTTGCTACTTTCTCAACAGGAACTGCTGTAAAACCTTTGAAAAATTCTCCGTACTTATCTAGAGCTTCTTTGACAACATTAGGACTTACATTATTAATTCTTAAACCATTTTTTAATTCTACAGCTGCTGATGTAACAAATCCTGCAACACCACCATTTGCCATCGCTGCTGAAGAACCTAATAAAATAGGATCATCCATCATAATTCCTGACGTTAAAGTAAAACTACCATTTTCATTTAAATAATGTTGGCCAATTAAAACAAGATTGATTTGACCTAATAATTTACTTTTTACAGCTAAATTATTTTCTTCTAAACTCATGTCTGCTAAAGACTTGAAAGTTGCCCCTCCTGTTGCACTAACAACAGCATCAATATTCTTTATATCTTTATACATTTGTTCAATTTCTTTTGGAGAAGTAATATCTAATTGATAATCACCTGATTGACTGCCAACTTCAATAACTTCATGATTACTTTCTTTAAGTTTCCTAGATACACTTTGACCTATTGTGCCCGTAGCACCAATAACTACTACTTTCATGTAATCCTCCTAAATTAAACTAATATTTGTGAGTGGTTTCATAAGTGTGAATAAAGTTTCGAAATTTTACTTAGAACACTCACAAACTTAATGTAACATATATATTTAGAAATTTATGCCGTAATACATATTTGAAAACATTTTATTTAACTTATAATAAATTTATCAAAATAAAACATTGTCTTTATTAATTCTATAAATAGTTTTCCGTGTAATGTTAACTTCTTTAGAAATATTACTGATCGATTCACCTTCTTCTAACATTTCTACGACACAATAATAAATAACGTGTTTTTAACAATCTTTTGCATTTCTCTACTCACCAGTGTTATAATTTAGTTAACAAGAATATCTGCATTTTATGCACCAATCCCCTCACTATTGCGAGTAGTGAGGGGATTTTTAATGGTGTGGCTTAGTCGCCTATTTACTTATTATCACGTTTTCGAAGCCAATACGAAAATAGCGCAACGATACAACCACTTGTTGCTGTGGTCATGATGTGAACAAGAATATCTGTCATTTTTAGCACCTCCTCTCTACGTCTAAATTTGACGCCTGAGAGATAGGCGACCTTTATATTATATCATCTGTAATAGGTGAGTTACAGATAACTTCCGATAAGTGACATTATGTCTATATATAATTAATAAATAAATCATAACGCTTTATAAAGGCACAAACCCTGAGATAATAAGGTTTGTGCCTTTTATTTTAATGTATGTCTCATCAACACGCTATTTATAATAGTCTTTTTAAGCTTTTTCTTCCAAATTTAATACAAAATAGGAGCATATTCTTGAACCCAACGGTAGTCCGTGAATGATGAACCTTTGCACCACGTTCTCTTAATTTTTCAGATATATCATGATAACTAAGCACGTATCTTAGCCAGTAGCCAACAGCTACAGTTATGACGTCCTTGTTAAATTGTTTATATCTGAAATAGTTCATACAGAATAACTTTTTTATTAAAAGTATACTATAAAATTACTTTGCAACAGAACTTCTTATTACTAAGTTTTATATACTATTACCTAACTACCTTTAATAACCTAAAAGAATTCTATTTTGCAGCTTTACGTTTGGCTAGTTTTTCTTTTAATTTTCTGTCTTGTTCTTCTTTGCGTCGTTTACGTTCTTCGTTACGTTTACGTAAGCGCTCTTCTTCTTCAGGATCACGTGGTTTTTTCAGCTGTGCTGTAACTTTTTCCATCAATTCATCTTCAGTGAGGGCAGCAAGTGGGCGGTTGTTAACAAAGGCGAATGTCTTACGACGTCCTGGACCACAATACGATTGACAACCGATTTCAATTTCCGCTTCAGGATCTAATTTTTCAAGTTTTCTCTTTAACGATTTAAGATTTACTGCCTGACATTCATCGCAAATTAGGAATTTGTTTTTCATTGTTCCACCCACCCTTCTATTCAGCTTGAGGACAAATCTTCAACCTTTTGTCCTTAACCTACCATTTTTTATTTTTATACTTAGCTATCGATTAATTTAACTCTAATTATTTTACTCTTTTTATTGGAAAATTCAAGTACTGGTTTAAAAGTCCTATATTTTCCCATAAAAAAAGCAAGACAGTAACTTCTCCATCGAATCGTGTCTTACTCATTGTTCACTTATTTTATTGACCGTGATAAATTTTAAATTTTAGTGGTTTAATGCCTTTAGCTTTCCATTCATTATAAATACGTTGTTTGTTAACGCGATTATCAATAATGGTTATACCACAGTCGCCTCCACCAGCACCTGAAGTTTTAGCCGCACCACCAAAACGTTCTCCGATATCACATAACAGTTTTAAATTCTCTGTTTCAATATCTACCGTAGCTTCATTATCCATTTGTTGGATAATACTACGATTTTGACGTATCATCTTTTGAACGCCTTTAATGTTATTTGTTTTAAATGCGTAAATTAAGTTTTCAACGCATGTATGAGATTGGTCTAAGAATTTTCCATAAAAAACAGGATCAGATTTAAGACGTTTCACTTCACTTACTAAATGAGGTGAAGAGGCAGGTGAACCCGTCCATCCTATAAGGACCTCCATATTCTCAGGCGCTTGAAGTGGCTCGATATGTAGTCCTGGCCAGTTCTTCTCTAAAACTTCTGTCACAGACGTGTCTTCCATTTGTTGTTTCACCCATTCATGATCAAAGGTGCTATACGCTAACCAACCACTATACACACTAACAGCGATGTCTCCACAAGAACTTAAACTTTGAAGTCGCATATTCGCAATAACAGCTAGTTTATAAATATATAAATTAGATAATTGCATGTCGTAAAATTCATTCAACACTTTTACGACTGAAACTAATACTGCAGCACTTGAACCTAAACCATATTTTTGGCCGGAAGCATCATCTAAATTACTATCAATCGTCAAATGAAAATGCTTCAATTGAATATTACAACTTCTAGCATATTGTTCAAACACTTCAATCGCCGTTACCACGTATTTCAATTGGTTGGCAGCATGTGCATCTGAAATTTCAATCTTATCTTCATTGCGATAAAACGTTACTGGTTCATAATGCAATGTTTTAGAGTGAATGGTACCTGACACTTCATTTGAGGCTTCAATTGCAGCCGTAACAAAACGATCTACAGCAATTAAGACAGACTTATACCCTGGCTCAGTAACTGCATATTCACCTGCTACATATAGTTTCCCGGGTGCTTTCACCTGAATCATTATATCTCTTCCTTACTTAATTATTTCGACGCCTGAATGTGTAATGTCGCTTGTGATGATTTGCGCTTGATCAAATATTTCTAAAAATTTATCTACAATTGCTTGTTGGTTTTTCTTTTCAATTAATACTTTTACATTTGGGCCTGCATCCATTGTAAAGTAACAAGGTAAACCCGCTTCTCTACATTCATGTACAATCCGCATTGCTTCATAACTTTCTGGTACTAAATATGTAAATGGAGGTTGTGCACCTAAATTTGTTGCGTGCATACGTAAGCCATTTGCTTCAATGACTTCCCCCATACGTTTAAAGTCTTTCTTTGAAATCGCATCTTTTGTGTCTTTTAAGTCTTCATCAACATGATTTAACCAATATTGGTAGAAACGAGATGTCTCACGTGTTAATGACATTCCTGAGCGACTTGAAACTTTTTTAGATTTATTATTGATGACAATAAAAATCATGGCTAGGTCGTCTTCCCAACCATTTGCATCAATACTATGCGCATATGACGTAGCATCATCATGCCCCTTTTCCCATTCAGCGAAACCACCGAAAATACTACGTGAAGCTGAACCAGAGCCACGACGTGCTAAACGTGATAAATCTTTATCAGATAAACCTAATTGTAGTGCTTCATTACAAGCACCAGCTAAAGCAGCATACGCACTAGCTGAAGATGCTAAACCGGCAGCTGTTGGGACGAAATTCTCACTTTCAATTAAAGCATGTGTTGTAATACCTGCTTCTTTACGAATCATGTCCATATAACGTTGAATTTTTGCGCTTTCTTTAGCATCAACTTCTTCTCCATTAAGCACTAATTGATCATGAGATAATGTTTCATCAAAGGTTACTTGCGTTTCCGTATAAAAACGGTCTAACGTCACCGACAAACTATTATTCATTGGGATGATTAACGCTTCATCTGCTTTTCCCCAATATTTAATCAGTGCTATATTCGTGTGTGCGCGTGCTTTACCACTTTGTTTCAATGGTTTATCCTCCTAACTTTTCAATCCACGTATGTTGTGCGCCGGCTTTTTCGGCTGCTGAAACAATCGCTTTCGCAGTATTTAAATCTCTCGCTAAAATCAGCATACTGCCTCCACGACCGCCTCCTGTTAATTTACCTGCTACTGAGCCATGCTGTTCTCCTAATTTTAATAACATTTCAATTTTATCGTGACTCACTGTTAACGTACGCAAGTCCGCTTGACATGCGTTAAAAACCTCTGCTAATTGATCAAAGCTGTGATGCTCAATTGCTTCACTTGCTGAATAAACTAAACTTCCAATATGTTCAACGACTTTCATATACACTTCATCGTTATCACATAAACGGTGTACATCCTCTACAGCTTGTTTAGTTGATCCTTTAATCCCTGTATCAATGACTACCATATAGCCATCTAAATCAAGTGTTTTTAGTATTTCTACTTCACCTTTTTGATACCATACCGGTTGATTGGTTACAATTGTCTTAGTATCTATACCACTTGGTTTACCATGCGCAATGCGTTCTGCCCAATCCGCATGTTCCAATAACTCTTTATCTGTTAACGATAAACCTAAGTAATCATAACTTGCTCTAATGAATGCTACCGCTACTGCAGCACTTGAACCTAAACCTCTTGAAGGCGGTAAATTCGCTTGAATTTTAACTAACAGCGGTTCTTCAACTTTTTTATTTTCAACAAAATGTCCAACTAACGATTTCAAATGTTCTGGTGCATCGTATAAAGGACCATCATACACATCACTTTGAATCGCTGAATAGTTACCTTTTTCTAAACTTTCAATAAGCACTTTAACTTTTCCTGAAGTAAATGGGATTGCAATTGCCGGTTGTCCGAAAGTGACCGCATGCTCCCCGATTAATATTATCTTCCCGTTAGACTCCCCATAGCCACGTTGTACCATGATATCTCACCTTTAATATTCTTTCTGAAAATTATTTCGAGGCACGCATACGCATTTAAATAGTATATAACCTCAATTATGATAACGTACTTTTACGTTTATTTAATAGTTATTGTCAATCTACTGTCATTTTATAACAATTAAGTTTAATACCGTTGGAGTATGTTTATATATCAAAAAAATTCAATAAAAATGTATGTTATAAAACTCATATCAATAAATAGTATAAAACTTTGTCAAAATTAGTTCAAAACTTAAAAATATTTATACCCTAATTTTGAATTTATTAACATCGTTAAAACACTTAATTTGTGTTAAACAATACTTATATATTATCTAAAAGCTACTCATTGGAATAATATATCTCTTTTTCTACTATTTTGAAAATACAGGATGATATTGTATTTTTGAATTTTTCAAATATAAAATTCCACTTTTACTTAAATTAATCCACCTAGACTATATTACTATAAAAATAAGTAGGAATATAGCACTTTGTAATAATTCCAATGTATTATTCTACTTATTTTTCGAAAAAAAAGAGGCTTATTATTACTTCAAAAGTAATAAAAACCTCTTTGTGATATTTATTCAATTAACGCTTACTTCTCATCCATTGAACGTGTCATTTTTTCATTACGATCAATCATTCTATCGAAATAACCTTCGTAACGTATCCATTCATCCTCTGTAATTGGATTCATATTCAAATTACCACCTAAATCTTTAATGGCATGCAATAATTGAAACATGACATCTTGGACTTTAATTTCACGTCCTAATAATGTCTCTAAAGACGCCATACAGCTAGGTTGAATGTCTGGATATTTAAACTTAGTTGTTTCACCTTTCAGCGCACGTTCATAAAAAACACGCATCATTTCTGCACGTTCTGAACCAGATCCTTCAACACAAAGGTAGATTTGGACAGCAATACCTCCACGTACACGACGTTGAGATATACCTGCAAACTTCTTGCCATCAATGCTTAAGTCGAACTTACCTGGGCAATACGAATGTTCAATTTCTTTCGTATCTATTTCGATATCTTCATTCTCAAACATTTTACACATCAATAAATACATCACGGTGAATGCTTCATCAATAGTCGTTTCAGTTTGACCTTTAAAGATAAGAGAAATATTCAAAACACCTTGATCGAGCACTACCCCCAGGCCTCCAGAGTTCCTAACTATCGCATTATAACCGATTTCATCAGTTAAATACTGAATACCATCTTTTAAAAATGGCAAGCGTGAATCATGAATACCTAGAATAACGGTGTGCTGATGAATCCAAGTTCTCACAACGTTGCAAGATAGGTCTTTACCTACACTTTCTGAAAACGTGTCATCAAATGCAAATGACTGCATTGGCGCTAAACCAGACGTATGATCAATGTAACGCCAATCAATGTCATTAAAATATTTGCTTGCTAAATCCATTATTGTAATGTTTGAGCAGCAGTGATGATTGATAAGTTATAAACGTCTTCAGTTGAGCAACCACGAGATAAGTCATTAACAGGTGAATTTAAACCTTGTAATACAGGACCAACAGCATCGAATCCACCTAAACGTTGTGCAATTTTGTATCCAATGTTACCAGCTTCTAAGCTTGGGAATACAAATACGTTTGCATCACCTTGGATTTTAGCGCCTGGTGCTTTTTTCTCAGCAACAGCTGGAACGATAGCAGCGTCGAATTGGAATTCACCATCGATAACTACGTTGTCTAATCCTTCAGATTCAACTTTTTCTTGAGCTAATTTAACTGCGTTAGCAACTTTCTCAACATCGTCAGATTTCGCAGAACCTTTAGTTGAGAAGCTTAACATAGCTACGCGTGGGTCCATGCCAAAGCTTTTAGCAGATTTTGCACTTTCAACAGCGATTTCAGCTAAATCAGAAGATTCTAATGTTGGGTTGATTGCGCAATCACCAAATACATATTGTTGGTCATCTTTAATCATAAAGAAGATACCAGAAGTTTTAGATACACCTGGTTTAGTTTTAATGATTTGTAATGCAGGGCGAACAGTATCACCAGTAGAATGTGCAGCACCACTTACTAAACCTTCAGCATGACCAGCATAAACTAACATTGTACCGAAATAGTTAACGTTGTCTAATAATTCTTTAGCTTGTTCTTCAGTTGCTTTGCCTTTACGACGTTCAACAAAAGATTTAACCAATTCAGGTTTTAATTCACTTGTAGAAGGATTAATAACTTCGATATTTGAAATATCTAATCCTTTTTCTTCCGCTAATTGTTTAATTTTATCGTTATCACCTAAAACGATTGGTGTTACGTAGTCAGTTGCTTGTAATTTTGTAGCAGCCGTTAATACACGTTCATCTTCACCTTCAGGTAATACGATTTTTACATTTTTTCCTGAAAGTTTTTCTTGTAATACATCTAATAAACTAGACATAATGCCCTCCTAAATAATTTCATAATAATATTTTGCAACCTAATTATACTGTATTTGTTACGAGATTTCCATTTCACCAATTTGTAATCATTTAGGTGTGTTTCACATTTCTCTTTATGATAAAATTTAAGCTGTATTAAATGATAAATATCATATCTTAAAGGAGCGATAAATTATGAGTGAAGCAGCCGAAACATTAGATGGTTGGTATAGTCTTCATTTATTTTACGCTGTAGATTGGGCCACTTTCCGATTAGTGCCTGAAGATGAGCGTGAAGCAATGATTAACGAATTCAAATCATTTATTAATGACAAAGCAAGTGCTAGAGATGAACACGCTGGTGACTACGCGTTATATAACATTACTGGACAAAAAGCAGACATCTTATTATGGTACTTACGTCCAGAAATGAAAGAATTAAATGCGATTGAAAATGAATTAAATAAACTTCGCATTGCTGATTTCTTCATTCAAACTTATTCATATGTATCAGTTATTGAATTAGGTAACTATTTAGCTGGTAAATCCGATGAAGATCCTTACCAAAATCCACATATAAAAGCTCGTTTATATCCTGAATTACCTAGATCAGAGTATATCTGTTTCTACCCAATGGATAAACGTCGTAACGAAACATATAACTGGTATATGTTACCAATGGAAGAACGTAAAAAATTAATGTATAACCATGGTATGATTGGCCGTCAATACGCTGGTAAAATCAAACAATTCATCACTGGTTCAGTAGGTTTCGATGACTTTGAATGGGGCGTAACATTATTTGCAGATGACGTTTTACAATTCAAAAAAATCGTCTATGAAATGCGCTTCGATGAAACGACAGCACGCTACGGCGAGTTCGGTAGTTTCTACATTGGCCATATTTTAAAAACAGACGATTTCGAAAGATTCTTCGCAATTTAATATTATCTACAACCTGAGACTAACCTCTCAGATAAATAATTGCATATTTAGTTTGACTTAAATGGTTTCTATCTTAAGGTAGAAACCATTTATTATATTGAAAGTAGATTAGCAAAATTTGTTTAAAAAATGGTTAAAGTAAGAATTAATGAATATAAATGCTTTAGATGTCAGGTAAAGAATCCTAGAGATGAACAGCGAATTGCGTTGTACGAGACATGAGAGAAAATAATTTGATTAACTTAAATGTTTACACACTTAAGTAAGTAGTTCTAATGATTAAAATCGAAGAACTACTTTATAAGACTACAGGCTTAAGCCTTTCCCGCAAGAAAGCGTCACAACAAAATGAGTAACATTCATCTAAGAACTGCTTTAGAAGATTTTAGAAATCTCCACAGATTTATCTGTGAGGAATTTCTGGCTGAAACTGTACCCTAGCCAAGCGCCCCAACTTAAGTGAAATGACAATCCATTTAAGAACCACTCAACTTAAACGAGTGAACATCTATCTAAGAACGCCTTTTAACACAATAGCCCGTAGATTCAACATCTACGGGCTATTTCCTATCATCTATATATAATTAAATATTATTTGTTAAGGAAAAGTACACTTCTATCTCAAAGTGTACTTCGTGTAGTTTGTTTGGGAGAACTTAATTACTACTCTGAACGTTAACATTATGAAAAATATTGTCGCTACCCAATATTATTCACAAATTGTTAACTAATTATTATTTAACCTGATTGTAATATTTTGAAACATTATAACGAAAAGTTGTTAATTATTTTTTAATTAAGTATGTCACAACTTTATGTTAACAAATTCTTATTAATTAACATTAACGAATTGTAACCACTTTATTTTTTAAATTTACGTCAACTTAGTAGTCTTTTCAATAAGCTTCCACTATAATTATTGTTACATATATATGAATGGTGATGAAATGGAACATATAGATACAAATGAAAAATTAATAAAAGACGTAGTAATGATTGCCGGACGTATTTTACTTGAATCCGGTGCTGAAGGTACACGCGTTGAAGATACAATGACTCGCATTGCTCGTAAATTAGGTTATTCTGAAAGTAATAGTTTCGTTACAAATACAGTTATTCAATTCACATTACACAATGAATCCTATCCACGAATTTTTAGAATAAATTCTCGCGATACCAATTTAATTAAAATTTCACAAGTTAATGAAATTTCGCGACAAATTACAAAAGGGAAGATTTCCCTTGAAGAGGCAAAAGCTAAACTCGAACATATTTATGTTGCGAAAAGAGATAGTAGCTTAACGTTTAAAGGTATTGCGGCCGCTATTATTGCTATAAGTTTTCTTTATTTGCAAGGTGGACAACTTATCGATGTCTTCACTGCCTTATTAGCTGGTGGATTGGGTTATTTAGTCGTTGAGATTTTAGATCGCAAATTGCATGCCCAATTTATACCAGAATTCATTGGTTCATTAGTCATTGGCATTATTTCAGTTTTAGGACACTCTATAGTCCCTACCGGTAATTTAGCGACGATTATTATCGCTTCAGTGATGCCGATTGTTCCTGGAGTGCTGATTACCAATGCTATTCAAGATTTATTTGGTGGACACATGTTGATGTTTACGACGAAATCACTTGAAGCACTTGTGACCTCTTTTGGTATTGGCGCAGGTGTAGGTTCAGTATTAATTTTAGTTTAGGAGTATGCACATATGTTTTGGTTATTAAATTTATTATTTAGTTATACCGCTTCACTGTTTTTCTGTGTCATATTTGACGCTCCTAGAAGATTATATCTTTCCTGTGGTTTTGTAGGAGCATTTGGTTGGATGGTTTACATTCTGTTCTTCCAAGGCTTAAATATTCATACCATTTATTCTAGTTTCTTTGGTAGCTTTGCTTTAGGTCTTATCAGTCACTACATGGCTCGTAAAAAAAGAGAACCTGCAATTATATTCATGGTTCCGGGAATTATCCCTCTTGTACCTGGGGGCCTCGCTTTTGACGCAACTAAAAACTTAGTATTATTGGAATTTGGTAGAGCGATTAATACGATGCTTGAAGTAACATTAATTGCTGGTGCCATTGCGCTCGGTTTATTATTTGCCGATCAAATTTCTAAAATTGTCGCATCGGGATTTGTACGTAGACGTAAACGTATTTAATATATAAAACAAGTGCATGACATTGAACAAAGCGACGTTCAATGTCATGCACTTTTATATGTTTGTTAACACTTATATATGATTTATTTGTTTTTATCTTCTATCATATCTTCGACCTCATTTTCAGAGCGATTTAAAATCAAGCGACTTAACTCATCGCTATCAATACGTTTCAATTTAGGATAACGTATAACAAAGAAAATTAAACCAAGGATTAACCAGCCACCTAATGCAATATAAGATGGCAATGAAAGTGAAGCTGGTGAGCCCGGCACTAGTAATAATAGAAGGAAAACGAATGATATCACAGAACCAAAAATTGCGAATGTCTTATACACAGGTCCGTACGTATTACTATTCTTATTATAGCTAAATAAGTTAGCTGCTGATAAACATGTAACAAAGTATGCAATAGATACACCTGTTGATGACATATCTACAATCCATGTTAACGCTGTACGACCCAACCAAGGCGCAATTAATGTTACTGCTACTAAAAAGATAATTGCAACGTAAGGTGTTTTATACTTAGGATGCAATCTACTAAATGCTTTAGGCATAATGCCAGAACGTCCCATTGAGAATAACAAACGACTTGCACTCATTAAGAAACCATTTAAGCCAGTAAAGATACCCATAATAATTGCAATCGCCAATACACCTAAGCCAAGGTAACCAAAAGCTGTTTGTGTTACAGCACCTGTGACCCATAAGTTACCATTAAGACTTGCATTTTTAGTGCTTAACCATCCTGTATAAAGAATCATCACTACATACGTTAATGATGCTGCCAATAAACTATAAACGATTAATTTAAATGTTTTATTAGGTGAAAAGTTGAATTCCTCAGCAGTTTGTGGAATATTATCGAAACCTACATAAGCCCATGGCGCCACAGCGACAATCATAATGATAGATGTAAACCATCCGCTCTTAGGATTCGCTAATGGTTGTAAATTACTAAAACTAAAGTTATGGCCAAAGAATGAACCAAAGAACATTAATAAGACTACAATCACCATTGCTACACAGAAATAATATTGTAGCGATCCTGAGACACTTGCCCCACGAATAGCAATGAACATAAATACAAGTAACAAGACCGTTGCAATGATAATCTCAGTGATGTAAACATCCCATCCTGCGACTGTATAGAGCTTCCCATTATTTAATAAATCTGGTAACAAGAATTTGACTAATAAACTAAATGCAGTAGCGTTTAAAGCGACTACACAGACATAACCAAACGTTAAAAACCAAGATGAGAAGAAACTCACATATCTTCCAAAACTCAAATAACTAAATGCAAACGCGCCACCTGATACAGGAAATTTTTCAACTAAGGCACCGTAACTTACCGCGATTAAAATCATCAGTAATGCACCGATGACAATCCCTATTGATGCAGCAATAGGCCCAGATTGTTTAATCCAATCTCCTGGCAAGATAAAAGCGCCCCAGCCAATACAAGAACCATAGGCAATCGCCCATACAAATTTTTCTGAGAGGTTCTGTTTTAAATCGCCTCTATCTATATTCTGTTTTTGATTTTTATCTTCCATAAAATAAACTCACCTCAAGTACCCTTTATACCCTTGAAGTGAGTTTTTTAACCTATGAATATCCTATTTAATAATAAATTTAACCTACAAATTTAAATGTAGAGATGATTAACATTAACCAGCCTACGATGAACAATACGCCACCAATTGGTGTAATAGCACCTAAAATGCGTATTTGTGTTAATGCTAAAATATATAGTGAACCACTAAAGAACACAACTCCTAAGAATATAAGCCATCCAGCCCAATTGACGTTAATTGAAGTTGTACCACTAATGACCCCAATAATTAATAAGCCAAGTCCATGATACATTTGATAATTCACAGCTTTTTCCCATACAGACATATACTTGTCCGACAATTTGCCTTCTAAGCCGTGTGCACCAAAGGCTCCCGTACCTACAGCCATCATCGTACATAACGCTCCTAAAATTATGAATACTTTCATCATTTACTCTCAACCTCCTTATATCTTCTAGAAATCAAATATAGATTCTCCATTACCAACTTCATCATCTGTCACCATTGTGTTCGCTGGTAAATTATTATTTTGTGACGATTTCATTGAATCAGGCACCTTGCCACCCATTGCTTCGATTTCAGCCGCAGTAACCTTTGATTTACTTGAAGATGTAGAATAATTTGTTCCTGAGCTAGTCATTGTATTATTATTTTTTGAAAATGAAGGCGCCGCTGCTGTATCAGTAAAATCATGACTTTTACTTCGACGTGAACTTGTTGTGACGTCGTGATTCGCATACAATGATGTCAATGTATGAATTGCATACATATGCTTTTCAAATTCTTGATTATTATTAGCCTCATCCGCTTGTAAAAGTTCGCGTTCTACTAATTGAATAATTTGTTCTTTATCCATCTATTGTTCCTCTCTTTCACACCAGTGAATTGGAGATTTCCCTTTCGCTTCTAAGTATTCATTAGCACGTGAATAAGGTTTCGAACCAAAGAAACCTCGATGTGCCGACAAAGGACTAGGATGCGTAGATTTAATGATATGGTGCTTAGACGTATCGATTAATTTTATCTTTTGCTGAGCAGGTTTGCCCCATAGAATGAACACGACATCTTCTCGATGGTCTGAAATCGCTTGGATCACTTCATCTGTAAATGTTTCCCAACCAATATTTTTATGAGAATGCGCTTCACCTTGACGTACTGTCAACACAGTATTTAATAATAATACACCCTCGCGCGCCCAATCTTGTAAATGGGGCGATGTTCTAAGACAACCAATATCATCCTCTAATTCTTTATACATATTTCTTAATGATGGTGGAAATTTCGCATTCGGCTGTACCGAGAATGCTAAACCGTGCGCTTGATTAGGCCCGTGGTATGGATCTTGCCCTAAAATGACGACCTTAATATCTTCAAACGGCGTTAAATCAAACGCTTGATAAATATTTTCTCTATCTGGATAGACGATTTGTGTCGTATATTCTTTTTCTAAAAAATCATGCATGGCTTTGAAATCATGTCTTTCTGTAATGTCATGAAATATTTCTGACCATTCCATCGCTTTCACCTCATGCCATATTTTAACATAATGTCACTATCATCAGTTATCAATTTCCTACTATTGTATGTATTAGCGCTTGCGCTAGTACCCTTTATTAAAAACATGTTATGATAAGTAATAGATTAGAAAACTGTCGGGAGTGAATCAATATGGCTTTAAAAAAAGTTTTAACTATTGCAGGTTCAGATACTAGTGCGGGAGCTGGTATGCAAGCGGACCTTAAAACGTTTCAAGAATTAGATACGTACGGCATGGTGGCTTTAACCGCTGTCGTGACAATGGATAAAGAAACTTGGTCTCATGATGTGACACCTCTTTCAATGGACTTATTTGAGAAACAATTAGAAACTGCTATCTCAATCGGCCCAGACGCTGTAAAAACTGGTATGTTAGGTACTCAAGAAATCATTAAACGTGCTGGCGAAGCATTCGAAGAATCAGGTGCAAAATACTTCGTAGTTGACCCAGTTATGGTTTGTAAAGGGGAAGACGAAGTACTTAACCCAGGAAATACTGATGCAATGATCGAATATTTATTACCTAAAGCAACAGTAGTCACACCAAACTTATTCGAAGCTGGCCAACTTTCTGGTTTAGGAAAATTAACTTCAATTGAAGATATGAAAAAAGCAGCTAAAGTCATCTACGATCAAGGTGCACAACATGTCATCATTAAAGGTGGTAAAGCACTAGATCAAGATAAATCTTATGATTTATACTTCGATGGTGACAAATACTATCAATTAACTACTGACATGTTCCAACAAAGTTATAACCATGGTGCAGGATGTACATTTGCAGCAGCGACAACAGCTTATCTAGCAAATGGCAAATCACCTAAAGAAGCTGTTGTAAGTGCGAAAGCATTTGTTGCTTCAGCAATTAAAAATGGTTGGAAAATGAACGATTTCGTAGGTCCAGTAGACCACGGTGCGCATAACCGTGTTGAACACATCGACGTAGAAGTAACTGAAGTTTAAGCACATATATTTTAACTGTCCTCAAAGTCTATGACTTTGCGGGCAGTTTTTTACTTTTGTATATAGAGAAGTTTTAAGATCATTTACCACTCATTTTGTTGCGACGCTTTCTTGCGGGAAAGGCTCAAGCCTGTAGTCTTGAGGCTCTTTCTTTTCCGCCAAGAGTCGCGCAACATCATTCGTTATTCATCTTTGAAACACTTAAGTTCATATAATTACTGTTCCATAAGGCGTCCATTATCCATTTTAGAACTACCTAAGTGATATAGCACTTAAGTACATTATTTACTGCTTCAACTATGCTTCGTAATCTATCTTAGAACTACTTACTGAAGTGTGTAAGCAGTTAAATTCATCAATGATTCTAAATCCTTTATTATCTCCAACACTCAACGTCATTCGTTTTTCATCTTGGAACTACTTCATTAATACGAATTTTAAATATGTTTAAAGCATGTATTTTTGACATAAACTATGAGTGCATTGAAAACTATTTAAAAATAAGGAGTTAATATGATAAGTGAATTAAATAAAGATGTAGAAGTAAAAGAACCTGTAACAATTATTGGTGGTGGTATTGGTGGTTTAACGTTAGCACGTGTGCTATATGTTAACGGTATTCCTTCAAAAGTATATGAAGCTGATCCATCATCTGATGCGCGTACACAAGGTGGGCAATTAGATATTCATGAATATAATGGCCAAGTCGCTTTAGAAAAAGCCAATTTAATGGATGAATTTCATTCAATTATTCATGAAGGTGCTGACGCAGCAAGTATTGTTGATGAAAATGGCGAGTTATTATTAGAAGTTCCAGCTGACGAAGATAATGGTCGTCCTGAAGTATTACGTGGAGATTTACGTCAAATTTTATTAGATTCTCTTCCAGATGAAACAATCGAATGGAATAAAAAAGTGGATCATGTAGAAGAAATTCAAAATGGTCAACATCGCGTTGTCTTCAGAGACGATAGCGAGGTTACGACTAGCAAGTTAATTGGTGCTGACGGCGCATGGTCTAAAGTGCGCAAACTATTAACAGATGTGACGCCAGAATATATTGGTACAACGTTTATCGAAACTTATTTACATGATGTAGACAACAAATATCCTGAAACAGCTAAATTAGTAGGTCAAGGTGCTATGTATGCTTTAGCTCCAGCAAAAGGCTTTGTAGCTCACCGTGAAGCTAACAATATTATTCACACTTATATCGAAATGAATCGCGATTTAGAATGGATTGATAGCATTGATTTTTCAAATAAACAAGAAGCTATCGACACAATCAAAGCAGAATTTAAAGGCTGGTCACCTGAAATTACTGCTCTATTAACTGAAGCAGATTCTGATATTGTCGCACGTAAAATCAACGCTTTACCTGACAAACATCGTTGGGAATCTAAATCAGGTGTAACATTAATCGGCGATGCTGCACATTTAATGGCACCATCAGGTGAAGGTGCTAACTTAGCAATGTTAGACGCTGCTGAATTAGCAGAAGGCATTGCCAAAAATTATGATAATATCGATGAAGTAATCAAAGAATATGAAAGTCGAATGTTCCCTAGAAGTGAAGAAGAACAACAAGAATCTCACGAAATTTTAGATATTTGTTTAGGGCAAGATAGTCCAGACAGATTCGTCAAATTATTCAAAGGTGAACTTTAATTTTCATAACTTTCATCAACCTCTATAGTTAGAGATTTTCTGGCTATGGAGGTTTTTTAATCAAGCTTTAAATGTCAAAGATTTAAACTACTTATTTAGTCGTAGATATATATCGGTTATTCGTTGTATGAAAAGTTGGTACTCCAGGCTCATGTATTCATATGAAAAATCCATTACTATATTAAGTGTAGAGAGACAAAGGAGGTAACACACATCATGATCATCTACAAACAAAATATAGAAAACGGTATCCCAATGTATGAAATCATTACAAAAACCTTCAAGACGATTACGGTAAAATTCGATGAAACGTTTAACAAAATGAAATCTATAAATTGCTCTCTCTACTAGAAAATGATCTTGATAATATGAAACTGAGTTATTAAGACATTTTCACAAAAATAAAAAAAGTGTTTTCCAAATGAGAATTCAAACAGAAGTATATTCCCAAAATTGATTTTTAAGCACTCAGCCCCCTAATACAAAGTAGCTTAAAAAGTCATAAAATCATTCCTAAACTCACCTTATATAATATAGCGTCAGTGTTAGCCAAAGATTGTCCCCCCTTTGGAAGCTTAGAGAGTACCTTTAAGCCCAACTAACACCGACGCTATATTTTTGTTTATACAAATTTACGCTAAAACTTTTTAAAATAGTCAAAATGTCAAAAATAATAAAGTAAATTAATGAACCTAAGTGCTTTAGCACTTAGGCAAGAAATTCTAGAGATGAACTACGAGTGTTGTTGCGACTCTTGGAGTTTTTTCATATTGAATGCAACTGCGAGTTCATTTCCGTAAGATATTCTAAGATAGATAACGAAACGTAGTTGAGTGCGGGGCCCCAACACAAAGACTTTCGCATAGAAAGTCTACAAACAAAGCAAGCTGGGGGAGGAACGTAAGTGTTCTAACACTTGCGTAAGTAGTTCTAAGGTAGATTACGAAGTGTAGTTGTGAAGACTCCTATGCTAATTATTAATGAACCTAAGTGCTGAGGCACGTAGGTAAGTAGTTCTAAAATGGATGATGGAGCGTAGTTGAGCGACGCCTGAGGGAGCAGGATGAGTGTCGAGACCAAGGCCTCGACCCAGCCCCCTAGGCAAGCGTCTCAACTTAAGTGTAATGTCAATCCATTTAAGAACTGCTTTACAAGACTACAGGCTTGAGCCTTTCCCACCGGAAAGCGTAACAACTTAAACAAGTGAATATCTACCTAAGAACTACTTTACAAGACCACGGCTCGACCCAGCCCCTAGGCAAGCATCACAACAGAATGAGTAAATATTCATCTAAGAATTTCTTTAGAAGACCGAGGCTGAGACGGCACCCCCCTGGAACGCGAAGCAACTTAAGTGAGTGAACATCTATCTTAGAACCTCTCTAATTTTCCCCTAAATAAAAAACGCATTGATGAGGTTATCTCACCAATGCGTTTATCTATCATATTATGCTTTTCTATTTTTCTTTTCTTTAATCCACCATAATGCTTTTTTAGGATGTTCTTCAAAGTAATGCAGATCTTTTTTACTATCAACATTAGGGTAAGAACCTTTAAGTGATTTACCTGCTGTACTAGTATGGAATAAAGCAATCACAATAAAGCCAATGATACTAATTGCAGTTAAGTAGTATGCTGGCGCGTAAACATTGCCAGTTGATTCTACTAACCAAGAGTTAACTAATGGTGTTGTACCACCGAATAATGATACAGACACGTTAAATGTTACCGCTAATGTACGATATCTAATATGAGTAAAGAACATTGTTGGTAATGAACCAGGCATAGTTGCTTCGTATGTTGATAAGAAGAAACCTAAAATAAGTACACCTACAATAATAAGTGGTAATGCTTTAGTATTTAATAAACTAAATGCCACAATACTTAATAAAGTAAGACCACCTGTACCGATTAAGAATACTTTCTTCTCACCGATTTTATCTGCCGTTTTACCAAAGAACAATGCTAATGGAATCATAATCGCCATGACACATGTAATTAAAACACTCGTCGTTGTTTGATCAACCTTAACGATTTGTCCTAAATATGTTGGTAAATAAGCAGTTACTGTATAGTTCGTTACATTAAAGAATACTACAGCTACAAAACATACTAAGATGTCTTTAAAGTGATAACGTAAAATAGTAAAGATACCAACATTATCACGTTCTGGTGTTTGAACATCATTTTCATAAACTGGAGATTCTTCAAGTTTACGACGTAAATAAAGACCAAATAAACCAAGGAATAAACCTAGAATAAATGGAATTCTCCAACCCCAAGCTTGCATTTGTGCATCTGTTAAGAAGAAACTTAATAATGCAATCATAATTGAGGCTGCAATGTAACCTGATAGTGTACCAATTTCAAGACCACTACCTAAACTATTACGTTTTTTATCTGGTGAAATTTCTGCGATATATGTCATTGCACCTGCATATTCCCCACCAGTAGAGAAACCTTGTAATACCCTAGCGAGTAACAAGAGCGCGGGTGCCCATAAGCCAATCATGTCGTAGTTCGGTAAAATACCGATTGTCAATGTTGATAAGGCCATTAAGATAATTGTCGTTGTTAATACAACTTTACGTCCGAATTTGTCCCCTATAATACCAAATACTATACCACCAATTGGTCTAAGTAAGAACGCAATGGCCAGTGCAGCAAAAGTAAATATTTGTTGAATTTGAGGGTTCTGAACTGGTGAAAAGAAATTCGCTCCGATATATGCTGTCGTATAAGCGTACACACCAAAGTCGAACCACTCCATGGCATTTCCGATACCCGTAGCAAACACTGTTTTCTTCGCCGTCTGAGCATCGACCATGTTAATTTTATCTTTCTTAAAGTTCATGACCTGTAACACTTTTTCTATTTATGTTACATAATTATACAGAACTAATGCATGTTGTCAAACTTATTAAAATTAATTTAAATAGCAAAATTCAATTTTATTCAATTGACAGAATTTAAAGATAATTAAACGAATACGCTTTCAAATTAAATATTAAAATAAAAAAAGTCATAATTAAAAATTAATTTTTTTATCAATTCTTAATTATAACTAGTTTTACCCCATTTTCTTCAGAACAAACCATAATTTCATTTTCACACTTCCTAGAAACACTCACAACCTCATTAACACTAATCATTTGGAGATATTTTACTTTATAACTTTGCCACTCAATTTTATACATATTCAATATATAATCTACTACGAATTGTCCAGGAACTATCATATGATGAAGAGGATTTTGATCATTAACAATAGCCAAATACTGGTCGACTTGTGCTTGACTGAACTTCATTTAATTTCTCTCCTCTATGAACGTTTGTTCAATAATCATACAGGTTTTATTATTTTTATTTATTTTCAATTCAAAAATATATTGGTCAAATTGCTTTACCTTATTAGTGCGTTTATGCGTTAAATATACAGAATATTGTATGCCACAGACCAACTTTTCATATTGATTTACTCGGGTACGTTTTAACATAATCTTTTTACCCTTAAAAGGTTGAAACAAATCAAATTCTGGCCACAGTTTTGCACACATCAATGGTGGCACAGTGGCATCATAGACGCTGCCAATCAAATCACAATAACGTTGCACGTCTTCTTCATGAAAAGCTACATGACGCGCTTCACTGGTGCCACTTTTCAAAGAGAATTGCATTGCCCATACCTCCTCCAATACCCATCGTTGCTATGCCTAATCGCCACGCAGGTAAATTAAACAAACGTGCGACTAACGCTGCTCCACTAGCACCATAAGGATGACCCGAGGCGATGGCGCCACCCCATTGATTCACGCGCGTTGTATCCAGATGCAACTCATTTATTGAAGCTAGCACCTGAGAACTAAATGCCTCATTCAATTCCACCACATCTATATCCTCAATTTGTAACGTCTGTTGCTCCAATAAACGTTTCACCGCAGGAACTGGCCCAATGCCTAACAGCGTTGGATCCACCCCTGTCGTTACTGCATCTTTAATTTTTAATCCTTGCATGAAGCCATATCCTATTGCCAACTCTTTCTCCATGACAAGCACGAGACCTGCACCATCATTCTTCATGCAACT
This sequence comes from Staphylococcus sp. NRL 16/872, assembly GCF_022815905.2. Lineage (NCBI taxonomy): Bacteria > Bacillati > Bacillota > Bacilli > Caryophanales > Staphylococcaceae > Staphylococcus > Staphylococcus sp. NRL 16/872. Next base: position 2,220,132 of record NZ_CP119327.1, read on the forward strand.
ATTACCCGCCGTCACTGTTCCATTATCCAATAAAGGACGTAAGCGATTTAAACGCGCTTCCGTTAAGGTCGACTTGATACTCTCGTCTCGCTCAAACCATTGTCCTTTCACCCTTAACGGCACAATCTCACGCTGAATATCGCCATTATCAAAGTGCTTCGCCGTTAACCGATGACTGCGAACCGCAAACGCATCTTGGTCCACTCGCGACACACGATAGTGCTTCGCCACATTCTCAGCCGCTTCAATCATGCTCGGATCCTGACCTTCTGGCGCAAACGACGCACGCTCATAGAATTGAGGCAATTGCGTCTCATAAACTGACTGCGGACGCTTAATCTTCCACGGCGCCCGACTCGTACTCTCGACGCCACCTGCCACATACACACGCCCCGCACCACACTGCACCATCCGACACGCATAAATAATACTTTCCAACCCAGAACCACACTGCCGATCCACCGTTACACCCGGTATCTCAATAGACAAGTTCGCTTCCAACAACGCCTTACGCGCAATATTACCACCATTACCCACAACATTTCCTAATATTACATCATCTATTTGCTCCACAATTTCAGGAAATTCATTTTTTATTTTTTGAAAAAGGGGTAACAATAACTGCTCAGGTTCTAAATGTTTGAGCGTCCCACCGTACTTACCAAACGGTGTCCTTTTAGCCCATACTATGACCGCTTCTTTCATATTTCTAGCTCCCCCTTTAAATAAAGCTCTCGCAATGTGCCACGCGCCACTTTGCCACTATTGGTAAAAGGCATCGTACTTACTTTCACAAGTTTTGAAGGCACTTCATATCGCGACAGTGTTTGTAATAAATAGCGTCGTAAACTTAAATAATCAAGTTCGCGATGCCCCATATAAATAAGCACTGCAATTTCACCAAAGCGTGTATGCGGTTCCCCAATCATCACCGCTTCATCAATGCCATCCAATTGCTTCACATGTTGTTCAACGGCAGTCGGGTAAACATTCTTACCTCCTATAATAAGTCGTTCACTTTTACGACTGACTAAATAAAGGTTTTGATCTTTTACATAGGCGTAATCGCCTGTCTCTATCCAACTTTGTGGTTGAATCACTTTACAGTTCACATAACCAGAAAACGTCATATTGCTTTTAACATGCAAGAGGCCGATTTGATCACTATCTTGTTCTTCTAATTGATACGTTACATTAGGGAACAGTTGGCCAACTGAGTCTGTTGGGGCCGTTTGATTAAAGTTATAACTAATAAAACTCGCTTCAGAAGTACCAAAGAACTCTATGATATTCGCTTGTGGAAATGTAGTAGTAACATCTTGAAATAATTGAGGTGAAAGTTTAGCTCCACTACTTAGTATAGATGTAAGCATCTTCGTTTCACTTGGTATATGAACGAGTTGCGACAACATTGTTGGAACGAGAAACAACGCTATCGATTGTGTTTGTTGTTGGATATGTTGCATTAATTGTTGCGCATCAAAGTGTTGTTGCCCGATAAATGTTCTTCCTGACCACAAAGCATAAATGCAAGTGTACAATGACAACGAATGTGCCAGTGGACCCGGTGCAATGAAGATAGATTCGTCGTGATGTAATAGCTTTTCATTTTCAATATAAGAGGCAAGCCACGATGGTTCGTTACGATAATATGCCTTAGGAAGTCCTGTCGTCCCTGACGTGAAACCAATATGTAACAAGTCTTTAACTTGAGACTGTTCATCGATATAATGCACATTCGTCGCATGTGTCTTAGTGATTGTTATTTCGCCGTCTGCTTCTAGTAAATATTCAATATGATATGTATCGATAAGTTCATTAATTAAAGTCGTTGACCAATTTGTATCTAAAAAACATGGTACTCCGCCTATCATGTGTATCGCAAAATAATAAACCATATTAATCATCGGTTCATCACTTAATAAACCCACTCGAGATCCTACTTGTAATTCAGGAAAGTGCGATTGGGCTTTACTAATCTCGCGATGCAAATTCTCATAAGTTAAGACCTCATCATCAAATTGCAGTGCAATAGCGTTTGGCTGTTCGTTTGTATAGTATTGAATGTTCTTTAAAATTTCTAGCATATGGCACCTTCTCTTAATGTCAACTTTATAATATATAATGTTAACATTTATTATGTGACGATACATCTATTATCCGTGCTTTCTTCATATACGCGTTAGTTCTATAGGCTCTTCAATCACATAATTGGGTTGTTCATTTGATAATGCTTCTTTACTATGAGAGCCCCATGTTACAGCTATCGAATCGATACGTGCTGCTTTCGCCATTTGAATGTCAAAGATAGCATCACCGATATATACCGCTTTGTCTGGTCTTAAATTGTACTTATTCAATATCGATAGAATGCCATCTGGATTAGGTTTATAAGCTTTCACTTTGTCAGAACCTATAGCTTCAGTGATATACTGATAGAGTCCTATACTTTCTAAATTACGTATCAGTACCTCTGTTTTCTTGCTAGAGACGACAAATAGTTTCTTATTTGCTTCACTTAATAATCTAATCACTTCTGATATATATTCAAATGGTTTTAAATAATCCGTTTCATACACTTTGTATTTTTGTCTAAATAACGTTAATAGCTGTTCTACTTCTTGCTCACTTAAAGTACGTTGACTCATTTTCAAAAATGAAACCTCAATAGGAATACCCATATAGTATGTAATATCTTGTTCCGTAGGTATATTAAGCCCGAATGTTTTAAAAGCTTGTTGTGTTGCTACAATACTACATTCTTTCGAATCCCCTAACGTACCATCAAAGTCAAAAATATAGTTCTCATATTTCAAATGTTATTCACCTCAATATCAATCATTAATTTCTTTTAATTGTCATACATAAAAAAATTCCAGTCAATCTTAAATAAGACTGACTGGATAAAACTCCAATTATTTATTCTAAGTTCGCATGATTTTGTTGCATTGTTTCTTCATCTATATTAAACGTATCCATTAAACCTAGTACAACACTGTCTAAGAACAATAAAGAAGATTGTTCAAATAAACTGCCTAATGGTTGTGCTGAACCTTCGGCATCATGTTTCGTACCAGCAGGAAGTTCAATTACAGTTTCAGCTAATTCACCAATAGGAGATTCCGGTTTTGTTGTTAATAACACCACTTTTGCTCCTACTGATTTCGCTTTATCAGCTAATAAACGTAAATGCTCTGTAGAACCTGAACCAGATAATATTACAAATAAATCATGTTCTTGTATAGAAGGTGTTGTTGACTCACCTACTACGAATGCTTCTTTACCTAATTGGTTAAGACGCATCGCAAAACTATTTGCCATAAACCCTGAACGACCTTTACCTGCTGTAAAGATACGTTGTGCGCCATTCACATCATTCGCAAAACGGTCGTATTGCTCATCTTGCACATGTGATAATGTACGTTCTAATTCTTCAAGGATAAGATTATAATTTGTAAATTGAGACATATTACTTACCTTCAATCGCTGCACGACATTGTTTAGCCGCTTCTACAGGGTCATCTGCATTCGCGATACCGCCACCAACAATAACTAAATCTGGCTCTTCAGCAACAATGTCTTTAATTGTATCTGGTTTGATACCACCAGCTACCGCTACTTTAGAGTTCTTAATTACTGATTTCACTTTACGTAAACTATCTAATGGAGATTGACCTTCAGCTTGTAAGTCATAACCAGTATGAACTGCAATATAGTCAGCACCCATTTCGTCAACTTCTTTAGCACGTTGTTCTAAATCTTGTACAGCGATTAAGTCTACTAATAATTGTTTATCGTGTTTATGTGCTTCTTCAACTGCAGCTTTGATTGAAGCATCTTCTGCTACACCTAAGATTGTTACAACGTCAGCGCCAAATTTAACTGCTTGGCTCACTTCATAGTCTGCTGCATCCATGATTTTAAGGTCAGCTAATACTTTTGCATTATTAATATTTTCATTTAAATGTTGAACTGCTGGTAAACCTTCATTGATAACGATTGGTGTACCAATTTCTACGATATCTACATATTCCTCTACTTTTTTAGCTAATTCTGCTGCTTCTTCTTTATTTAATAAATCGATTGCTAATTGTAATTCCAATGCAAACATCCTTTCATTACTAAAGTATTTCATTCACTTTAGTTCGTGTTTTTTATCTTTCACATTTAAATGTTTACCCGTCTGTTATTTTTTTAAACGATAGAATATTTTTAAACGTTTATTTTCTTCTTTTCGGAAAATTAATATTGTAATTAAACTTAAATAAAGAATTAATACAACTTTTTATAAATAAATTGAGCAGAGATATACAATTACTCCTATCTTTTTAGTAAAATAAATAGATAAACACATTGTATGGTTGCAAGGAGTGAAAGTGTTGGAACTCATTAATGCTGAAGCAGTACAACGACTATTAACATCATTTGAAAATAAACCAGTATTCCTACACGTTGAAACGACTAATGGTGCGTATGCAAACCATTTCGATCAACGTGTCTTTAATGCGGGGACATTTTTAAGAAATATACAAGTTACTTATGAACATGCACAACTTAAAGGCGGAGACAAAGACCCTTATCGTGTTGGGTTAAAGCTACGTGATGGCGGTTGGGTTTATGTTCAAGGATTAACACATTATGAAATTAACGACAACGATGAATTTTTAATTGCAGGGTTTAACTACGAAGGACAATTGGCGGCTACACTCGAAATTAGTGAAAAGCCATTTACAATATAGAGGAGGCTTATTCATGAAAGATGAAAGACACGTATTAATGATATTCCCACATCCTGATGATGAGACCTTCTCATCGGCAGGCACCATTGCAAACTATATCGAGAATGGCGTACCAGTAACTTATGCTTGCTTAACTTTGGGGCAAATGGGACGTAACTTAGGGAATCCCCCTTTTGCAACAAGAGAATCATTACCCAATATTCGCGAACGTGAATTAGAAGAAGCCACGAAAGTAATTGGTATCACTGATTTACGCAAGATGGGATTACGTGATAAAACCGTAGAATTCGAACCGCATGAGCAAATGGATGATATGGTAAAGAATTTAATTGAAGAAACGAATCCTTCTGTAATTATTTCTTTTTATCCGAAGTTTGCCGTGCATCCAGATCACGAAGCAACAGCAGAAGCTGTAGTAAGAACGGTAGGTCGTATGCCGAAAGAAGAACGTCCACGCTTACAACTCGTTGCATTTAGCAATGATGCACCTGAAAAGTTAGGTGAACCAGATATATTAAACGATATTAGCCAATATAGAGAGCTTAAATTGAAAGCTTTCGAAGCACATGCTTCACAAACTGGTCCATTTTTAAAGCAATTAGCAAGTCCAGAAGTAGACGGAGAAACGCAAAGTTTCTTAGATGTGGAGCCATATTGGACATATCATTTTGAATCTTAAGGGGAGGTAAATGATGACTGAATTTGATTTATCTACACGCGAAGGTCGCTGGAAGCACTTTGGCTCAGTAGATCCAGTAGAAGGAACAAAACCTACAACAAAAAACGAAATGACGGACTTACAAAGTACGCATAAAAACTTTTTATTCGAAATAGAAGAAGTAGGTATTAAAAATTTAATTTATCCTGTTAACATTGATCGTTACCAAACGGCAGGAAAATTTAGCTTTTCAACAAGTCTAAATCAAGATGAAAAAGGAATTAACATGAGCCGTATTTTGGAAAGTGTTGAAAAACATTATTCAAACGGATTAGAGCTTAATTTCGATACACTTTATCAAGTATTACGTACTTTACAAGGCAATATGAAACAAAATTCAGCTGGTGTAGATGTAACTGGCAAATGGTTCTTTGATCGTTTTAGCCCAGTTACAAACATTAAAGCAGTAGCAAATGCCGATGTGACGTACGGTTTAGCAATCGACAAAGATAAAGTGACTCGCAAAGAAATTACAATTGAAGCCACAGTTACTACGCTATGTCCTTGTTCTAAAGAAATCAGTGAATATTCTGCTCACAACCAACGTGGCGTTGTCACTGTGAAAGTGTACTTAGACAAAGATAATAATGTGGTTGATGACTATAAAGAAAAAATCTTGGATGCGATGGAAGCTAATGCAAGCTCAATCTTGTACCCTATTTTAAAACGTCCAGATGAAAAACGTGTCACTGAACGTGCTTATGAAAATCCACGTTTCGTTGAAGACTTAATCCGCTTAATCGCTGCAGATTTAGTAGAATTTGACTGGATTGACGGCTTTGACATTGAATGTCGTAATGAAGAATCTATTCATCAACACGATGCATTCGCTAAATTAAAATATCGCAAATAATTATTTCAAAAATAAAGCAGTTGTCTCTTACTTACTTTCGTGAGACAACTGCTTTTTAATATTTGTGAATTTCTATAATGAAATAAACTTTATTAGATTATAGTTAGGTCGATTTACCGTAGCTTTAGCTTAATTATGTTTCATCATTCGCTTTTCACCAGGTTTAACGAAACACATCGCCACAATACTGATTAGCGACGCGACTACTGCTGAGATAAACATAGAAGAGTAACCGTAACTTGCTACTAAATATCCTGTTAATGTCGGTGCAATGACTGTTGCTGTATTAACGAAGAAATGAGTAATACCACCATATGTACCCGTTTTACTAGGAGCCGTATCAATAATAACAGACCAGTAGACGCCGTTTGGTAAGAAAATAAATGCATTCCCTATCATCATTAATATCATGATAGCTACAATACTATGTGTAAATGGAATGATTAAGAAACAAATCGCCGCACAAATCATACCTACTATCGCAAAGTATGAACGTGCTATACGTAGACTACCCGTTTTTTTACGAAGCCAGTCTGAGATATGACCGCCAAAATAGATTGTAAAACAAGCACCTATCCATGGCACCATGCCTAAATACCATAACGAATGAATTTCAAAATGATACTCATCCTGTAAATATTTAGGCGTCCAAGTTAGTATTAAAAAGTTTACATATTGGAAACCAAAATAACCAAACATATTACCTACTAATGTAGGACTTTTAAAGAAATGATACCATTTTTCATTTTTATTATTTTCAGTGTTAACTGTCTTCTCAACATTTAAACTATCATCAGTGGCACGAATTTCTTCAAGTTCCTCTTGTGAAACACGTTTATTATCTTCAGGATAATCTGTAAACACGAAAGCCCAAATGACTACCCATACTAATCCTAGTGCCCCTAAAATAATAAATAACAATCTCCAACTTGCTACTGTAAGGAAACCAGAAACAATAGGTGCTGTAATTAAAGCGCCCAGTGGTACGCCAATTAATCCTAATGCAGATAATAAACCACGTTCTTTTGGTGCGGCCCAGTTCGCATTGGTTTTACTAATAATTGAAAAGACTGGACCTTCTGCTACGCCAAATAATACACGTAATAGACCGAAACCAATAATCGCTGAACCACCAAATAACGCCATACCTATCTCGCCGGCAAAAGCCATTGCCATTTCGGCAATAGACCATGCAGTCCCAGCAATAATCCAAACAAATTTAGGACCTTTTTTATCTGCTGTTAATCCCCCGATTAATGAACCAAACATGTAACCATAACCAAAACATCCTAAAATCTTGCCCCATGCGATCGTATCAAAGCCATATTCACTGATGATATCTTTCTGTGCATAGGAAATAGCCCCTCTGTCGATATAATTGATCATTGTCATCACAATAATCATTGTAATAATAAAGTAACGATATTTCTTCATTTAAATCCCCACCCTTTGTCTATAAGTTACTTTACTATTTAAGTTTAGCACACTTCATGTAAGCGATATCATAAAATTTAGGTATAAAAAAACCACAACCCTCTATTGAGGATTGTGGAAAAATCACTGTGTTATTAAAACATGAATTTTTATTTAACATCAGCTGTTAATGTTTATTTATCTTTTGCCTCATCTTCGTCGTCTTCTTCTTTTTTACGACGTTTTCCAAATAATAATAATCCTAGACCAGTTATTAGTGATAGTAATAATGGTTTATCAGATTTTTCTTCACCTGTATCAGGTAAAGCTTTTTGGGTATTTGTATTATTTGAATTTGATGTGCTTTCACTTTCGGAGTCACTCATGCTTTCCGAAGTACTTTCGCTTTCTGATGTACTTGTACTATCGGATGTGCTTTCGCTTTCTGAGTCGCTCACACTTTCAGATGTACTTTCGCTTTCTGAGTCGCTCACGCTTTCAGATGTACTTTCGCTTTCTGAGTTGCTCACACTTTCAGATGTGCTTTCACTTTCTGAATCACTTTCGCTTTCTGATGTGCTTTCGCTTTCTGAATCGCTCACGCTTTCAGATGTACTTTCGCTTTCTGAATCGCTCACGCTTTCTGATGTGCTTTCGCTTTCTGAGTCGCTCACACTTTCTGATGTGCTTTCGCTTTCTGAATCGCTCACGCTTTCGGATGTGCTTTCGCTTTCTGAGTCACTCACGCTTTCTGATGTGCTTTCGCTTTCTGAGTCGCTCACGCTTTCGGATGTGCTTTCGCTTTCTGAGTCACTTACGCTTTCGGATGTGCTTTCGCTTTCTGAGTCACTCACGCTTTCTGATGTACTTTCGCTTTCTGAGTCGCTCACGCTTTCAGAAGTGCTTTCGCTTTCTGAGTCGCTCACACTTTCTGATGTGCTTTCACTTTCTGAGTCGCTCACGCTTTCGGATGTGCTTTCACTTTCTGAGTCGCTCACGCTTTCTGATGTGCTTTCGCTTTCTGAGTCACTTACGCTTTCTGAGTCACTTACGCTTTCGGATGTGCTTTCGCTTTCTGAATCGCTCACGCTTTCAGATGTGCTTTCACTTTCTGAATCGCTCACGCTTTCAGATGTACTTTCGCTTTCTGAGTCGCTCACGCTTTCGGATGTGCTTTCGCTTTCTGAGTCGCTCACGCTTTCAGAAGTGCTTTCGCTTTCTGAGTCACTTACGCTTTCTGATGTGCTTTCGCTTTCTGAGTCGCTCACGCTTTCGGATGTGCTTGTACTATCAGATGTTGCATTATCAATAACTGTAATATTGAAGCTTATTGTTATTTCATTACCACTAGCATCCGTTGTTGTCACTATGATTGGGTAGCTTCCCACTTTTGTTGGTGTACCACTAATCGTGTTTGTATCTGGATTGAATGACACACCTTCTGGTAAGCCACTTACTTTATTTGTGACTGCTTGACCACTGTTATCTGTCGCATCAATCTTGATTGGATCAATCGCTGTGTTCACTTCTTTTGTTTGATCTCCAATCGTTGTAACCGTTGGCGCTGTTGTATCTTCTACTGTAATTGTGAAGCTTGTTGTCGTTTCGTTGCCATCGGCATCTGTTGTTGTCACTGTAATTGGATAACTACCGACTTTTGTTGGCGTACCGCTAATTGTATTTGTATCTGGATTGAACGTTACACCGTCTGGTAAACCACTTACTTTATTTGTGACTGCTTGATCACTGTTGTCTGTCGCATCAATCTTGATTGGATCAATCGCTGTGTTCACTTCTTTTGTTTGATCTCCAATCGTTGTAACCGTTGGCGCTGTTGTATCTTCTACTGTAATTGTGAAGCTTGTTGTCGTTTCGTTGCCATCGGCATCTGTTGTTGTCACTGTAATTGGATAACTACCGACTTTTGTTGGCGTACCGCTAATTGTATTTGTATCTGGATTGAACGTTACACCGTCTGGTAAACCACTTACTTTATTTGTGACTGCTTGACCACTGTTATCTGTCGCATCAATCTTGATTGGATCAATCGCTGTGTTCACTTCTTTTGTTTGATCTCCAATCGTTGTAACCGTTGGCGCTGTTGTATCTTCTACTGTAATTGTGAAGCTTGTTGTCGTTTCGTTGCCATCGGCATCTGTTGTTGTCACTGTAATTGGATAACTACCGACTTTTGTTGGCGTACCGCTAATTGTATTTGTATCTGGATTGAACGTTACACCGTCTGGTAAACCACTTACTTTATTTGTGACTGCTTGACCACTGTTATCTGTCGCATCAATCTTGATTGGATCAATCGCTGTGTTCACTTCTTTTGTTTGATCTCCAATCGTTGTAACCGTTGGCGCTGTTGTATCTTCTACTGTAATTGTGAAGCTTGTTGTCGTTTCGTTGCCATCGGCATCTGTTGTTGTCACTGTAATTGGATAACTACCGACTTTTGTTGGCGTACCGCTAATTGTATTTGTATCTGGATTGAACGTTACACCGTCTGGTAAACCACTTACTTTATTTGTGACTGCTTGATCACTGTTGTCTGTCGCATCAATCTTGATTGGATCAATCGCTGTGTTCACTTCTTTTGTTTGATCTCCAATCGTTGTAACCGTTGGCGCTGTTGTATCTTCTACTGTAATTGTGAAGCTTGTTGTCGTTTCGTTGCCATCGGCATCTGTTGTTGTCACTGTAATTGGATAACTACCGACTTTTGTTGGCGTACCGCTAATTGTATTTGTATCTGGATTGAACGTTACACCGTCTGGTAAACCACTTACTTTATTTGTGACTGCTTGACCACTGTTGTCTGTCGCATCAATCTTGACTGGATCAATTGCTGTGTTCACTTCTTTGGTTTGACCCGCGATTGGTGACACTACTGGCGCTGTTGTATCTTCTACTGTAATTGTAAACCTTATTGTTGTTTGGTTACCGTATGCATCAGTTACTGTTACTGTGATTGGATAAACTCCTACTTTTGTTGGCGTGCCACTAATTGTATTTGGTACATTACTGTAATTTGCATTCGCAATAAGTGCTCTTACTTTATTTATTACAGAAAGACGACTGATTGTTTTTGTACCTGGATTAAATGTTACACCGTCTGGTAAGCCACTTACACTAATAGTCACAGGTTCTCCACTATTATCTGTCGCATCAATTTCAATTGGATCAATTGCTGTGTTTACTTCTTTTGTTTGGTTGCCAATCGCTGTAACCGTTGGTGCTGTTGTATCTTCTACTGTAATTGTAAAGCTTGTTGTCGTTTCGTTGCCATCGGCATCTGTTGTTGTCACTGTGATTGGATAGCTGCCCACTTTGCTTGGTGTACCACTAATTGTATTGGTATCTGGATTGAATGTCACACCTGCTGGTAAGCCAGTTACTTTATTTGTTACAGCTTGACCACTGTTATCTGTCGCATCAATCTTAATTGAATCAATCGCTGTGTTCACTTCTTTTGTTTGGTTGCCAATCGCTGTAACCGTTGGCGCTGTTGTATCTTCTACTGTAATTGTGAAGCTTGTTGTCGTTTCGTTGCCATCGGCATCTGTTGTTGTCACTGTGATTGGATAGCTGCCCACTTTGCTTGGTGTACCACTAATTGTATTGGTATCTGGATTGAATGTTACACCTGTTGGTAAGCCACTTACTTTGTTTGTTACAGCTTGACCACTGTTATCTGTCGCGTCAATCTTGATTGGATCAATTGCTGTGTTCACTTCTTTTGTTTGACCTGCAATTGGTGACACTACTGGTGCTGTTGTATCTTCTACTGTAATTGTGAAGCTTGTTGTTGTTTCGTTGCCGTCGGCATCTGTTGTTGTCACTGTGATTGGATAACTTCCGACTTTGCTTGGTGTTCCACTAATTGTGTTTGTTGCACTATTGAATGTTACGCCAGCAGGAAGACCAGTCACTTTATTTGTCACAGCTTGACCACTGTTATCTGTCGCGTCAATCTTGATTGGATCAATTGCTGTGTTCACTTCTTTTGTTTGGTTGCCAATTGCTGTAACCGTTGGTGCTGTTGTATCTTCTACTGTAATTGTAAAGCTTGTTGTCGTTTCGTTGCCATCGGCATCTGTTGTTGTCACTGTGATTGGATAACTTCCAACCTTGCTTGGTGTTCCACTAATTGTGTTTGTTGCACTATTGAATGTTACGCCATCAGGAAGACCAGTCACTTTATTTGTCACAGCTTGACCACTGTTATCTGTCGCGTCAATCTTGATTGGATCAATTGCTGTGTTCACTTCTTTTGTTTGGTTGCCAATCGCTGTAACCGTTGGCGCTGTTGTATCTTCCACTGTAATTGTGAAGCTTGTTGTTGTTTCGTTGCCATCGGCATCTGTTGTTGTCACTGTAATTGGGTAACTTCCAACTTTGCTTGGTGTTCCACTAATTGTGTTGGTATCTGGATTGAATGTCACACCTGCTGGTAAGCCAGTTACTTTATTTGTTACAGCTTGACCACTGTTATCTGTCGCATCAATCTTAATTGAATCAATCGCTGTGTTCACTTCTTTTGTTTGGTTGCCAATTGCTGTAACCGTTGGTGCTGTTGTATCTTCCACTGTAATTGTGAAGCTTGTTGTTGCTTCATTGCCATCGGCATCTGTTGTTGTCACTGTAATTGGGTAACTTCCGACTTTGCTTGGTGTTCCACTAATTGTGTTGGTATCTGGATTAAATGTCACACCTGCTGGTAAGCCAGTCACTTTGTTTGTCACAGCTTGACCACTGTTATCTGTCGCATCAATCTTGATTGGATCAATTGCTGTGTTCACTTCTTTTGTTTGACCTGCAATTGGTGACACTACTGGTGCTGTTGTATCTTCTACTGTAATTGTGAAGCTTGTTGTTGTTTCGTTGCCGTCGGCATCTGTTGTTGTCACTGTGATTGGATAACTTCCGACTTTGCTTGGTGTACCACTAATTGTGTTTGTTGCACTATTGAATGTTACGCCAGCAGGAAGACCAGTCACTTTATTTGTCACAGCTTGACCACTGTTATCTGTCGCGTCAATCTTGATTGGATCAATTGCTGTGTTCACTTCTTTTGTTTGGTTGGCAATCGCTGTAACCGTTGGCGCTGTTGTATCTTCCACTGTAATTGTGAAGCTTGTTGTCGTTTCGTTGCCATCGGCATCTGTTGTTGTCACTGTGATTGGATAGCTGCCCACTTTGCTTGGTGTTCCACTAATTGTATTGGTATCTGGATTGAATGTTACACCTGTTGGTAAGCCACTTACTTTGTTTGTTACAGCTTGACCACTGTTATCTGTCGCGTCAATCTTGATTGGATCAATTGCTGTGTTCACTTCTTTTGTTTGACCTGCAATTGGTGACACTACTGGTGCTGTTGTATCTTCTACTGTAATTGTGAAGCTTGTTGTTGTTTCGTTGCCGTCGGCATCTGTTGTTGTCACTGTGATTGGATAACTTCCGACTTTGCTTGGTGTACCACTAATTGTGTTTGTTGCACTATTGAATGTTACGCCAGCAGGAAGACCAGTCACTTTATTTGTCACAGCTTGACCACTGTTATCTGTCGCGTCAATCTTGATTGGATCAATTGCTGTGTTCACTTCTTTTGTTTGGTTGGCAATCGCTGTAACCGTTGGCGCTGTTGTATCTTCCACTGTAATTGTGAAGCTTGTTGTCGTTTCGTTGCCATCGGCATCTGTTGTTGTCACTGTGATTGGATAGCTGCCCACTTTGCTTGGTGTTCCACTAATTGTATTGGTATCTGGATTGAATGTTACACCTGTTGGTAAGCCAGTTACTTTATTTGTTACAGCTTGACCACTGTTATCTGTCGCATCAATCTTAATTGAATCAATCGCTGTGTTCACTTCTTTTGTTTGGTTGCCAATCGCTGTAACCGTTGGCGCTGTTGTATCTTCTACTGTAATTGTGAAGCTTGTTGTCGTTTCGTTGCCGTCGGCATCTGTTGTTGTCACTGTGATTGGATAACTTCCAACTTTGCTTGGTGTTCCACTAATTGTGTTGGTATCTGGATTGAATGTCACACCTGCTGGTAAGCCAGTTACTTTATTTGTTACAGCTTGACCACTGTTATCTGTCGCATCAATCTTAATTGAATCAATCGCTGTGTTCACTTCTTTTGTTTGGTTGCCAATCGCTGTAACCGTTGGCGCTGTTGTATCTTCTACTGTAATTGTAAAGCTTGTTGTCGTTTCGTTGCCATCGGCATCTGTTGTTGTCACTGTAATTGGGTAACTTCCGACTTTGCTTGGTGTTCCACTAATTGTGTTGGTATCTGGATTAAATGTCACACCTGCTGGTAAGCCAGTCACTTTGTTTGTCACAGCTTGACCACTGTTATCTGTCGCATCAATCTTGATTGGATCAATTGCTGTGTTCACTTCTTTTGTTTGACCTGCAATTGGTGACACTACTGGTGCTGTTGTATCTTCTACTGTAATTGTGAAGCTTGTTGTTGTTTCGTTGCCGTCGGCATCTGTTGTTGTCACTGTGATTGGATAACTTCCAACTTTGCTTGGTGTTCCACTAATTGTGTTGGTATCTGGATTGAATGTCACACCTGCTGGTAAGCCAGTTACTTTATTTGTTACAGCTTGACCACTGTTATCTGTCGCATCAATCTTAATTGAATCAATCGCTGTGTTCACTTCTTTTGTTTGGTTGCCAATCGCTGTAACCGTTGGCGCTGTTGTATCTTCTACTGTAATTGTGAAGCTTGTTGTCGTTTCGTTGCCGTCGGCATCTGTTGTTGTCACTGTGATTGGATAACTTCCAACTTTGCTTGGTGTTCCACTAATTGTGTTGGTATCTGGATTGAATGTCACACCTGCTGGTAAGCCAGTTACTTTATTTGTTACAGCTTGACCACTGTTATCTGTCGCATCAATCTTAATTGAATCAATCGCTGTGTTCACTTCTTTTGTTTGGTTGCCAATCGCTGTAACCGTTGGCGCTGTTGTATCTTCTACTGTAATTGTAAAGCTTGTTGTCGTTTCGTTGCCATCGGCATCTGTTGTTGTCACTGTAATTGGGTAACTTCCGACTTTGCTTGGTGTTCCACTAATTGTGTTGGTATCTGGATTAAATGTCACACCTGCTGGTAAGCCAGTCACTTTGTTTGTCACAGCTTGACCACTGTTATCTGTCGCATCAATCTTGATTGGATCAATTGCTGTGTTCACTTCTTTTGTTTGGTTGCCAATTGCTGTAACCGTTGGTGCTGTTGTATCTTCCACTGTAATTGTGAAGCTTGTTGTTGTTTCGTTGCCATCGGCATCTGTTGTTGTCACTGTGATTGGATAACTTCCGACTTTGCTTGGTGTTCCACTAATTGTGTTTGTTGCACTATTGAATGTTACGCCAGCAGGAAGACCAGTCACTTTATTTGTCACAGCTTGACCACTGTTATCTGTCGCGTCAATCTTGATTGGATCAATTGCTGTGTTCACTTCTTTTGTTTGGTTGCCAATTGCTGTAACCGTTGGTGCTGTTGTATCTTCCACTGTAATTGTGAAGCTTGTTGTTGTTTCGTTGCCATCGGCATCTGTTGTTGTCACTGTGATTGGATAACTTCCGACTTTGCTTGGTGTTCCACTAATTGTGTTTGTTGCACTATTGAATGTTACGCCAGCAGGAAGACCAGTCACTTTATTTGTCACAGCTTGACCACTGTTATCTGTCGCGTCAATCTTGATTGGATCAATTGCTGTGTTCACTTCTTTTGTTTGGTTGCCAATCGCTGTAACCGTTGGCGCTGTTGTATCTTCTACTGTAATTGTGAAGCTTGTTGTTGTTTCGTTGCCATCGGCATCTGTTGTTGTCACTGTAATTGGGTAACTTCCAACTTTGCTTGGTGTTCCACTAATTGTGTTGGTATCTGGATTGAATGTCACACCTGCTGGTAAGCCAGTTACTTTATTTGTTACAGCTTGACCACTGTTATCTGTCGCATCAATCTTAATTGAATCAATCGCTGTGTTCACTTCTTTTGTTTGGTTGCCAATCGCTGTAACCGTTGGCGCTGTTGTATCTTCTACTGTAATTGTGAAGCTTGTTGTCGTTTCGTTGCCATCGGCATCTGTTGTTGTCACTGTGATTGGATAGCTGCCCACTTTGCTTGGTGTACCACTAATTGTATTGGTATCTGGATTGAATGTTACACCTGTTGGTAAGCCACTTACTTTATTTGTGACTGCTTGACCACTGTTATCTGTCGCATCAATCTTGATTGGATCAATTGCTGTGTTCACTTCTTTTGTTTGACCCGCAATTGGGGACACTACTGGCGCTGTTGTATCTTCCACTGTAATTGTGAAGTTTGTTGTTGCTTCGTTGCCATCGGCATCTGTTGTTGTCACTGTGATTGGATAGCTGCCCACTTTGCTTGGTGTTCCACTAATTGTATTTGTCGCACTATTAAATGTTACGCCTGCTGGTAAGCCAGTCACTTTATTTGTCACAGCTTGGCCACTGTTATCTGTCGCATCAATCTTAATTGGATCAATTGCTGTGTTCACTTCTTTTGTTTGACCTGCAATTGGTGACACTACTGGTGCTGTTGTATCTTCCACTGTAATTGTGAAGCTTGTTGTTGTTTCGTTGCCGTCGGCATCTGTTGTTGTCACTGTGATTGGATAACTTCCGACTTTGCTTGGTGTTCCACTAATTGTGTTTGTTGCACTATTGAATGTTACGCCAGCAGGAAGACCAGTCACTTTATTTGTTACAGCTTGACCACTGTTATCTGTCGCGTCAATCTTGATTGAATCAATTGCTGTGTTCACTTCTTTTGTTTGGTTGCCAATCGCTGTAACCGTTGGCGCTGTTGTATCTTCTACTGTAATTGTGAAGCTTGTTGTTGTTTCATTGCCATCGGCATCTGTTGTTGTCACTGTAATTGGATAGCTTCCAACCTTGCTTGGTGTACCACTAATTGTGTTTGTATCTGGATTGAACGTTACACCTGCTGGTAAGCCAGTCACTTTGTTTGTCACAGCTTGACCACTGTTATCTGTCGCATCAATCTTGATTGGATCAATCGCTGTGTTCACTTCTTTTGTTTGGTTGCCAATCGCTGTAACCGTTGGCGCTGTTGTATCTTCTACTGTAATTGTGAAGCTTGTTGTCGTTTCGTTGCCATCGGCATCTGTTGTTGTCACTGTGATTGGATAGCTGCCCACTTTGCTTGGTGTTCCACTAATTGTATTTGTCGCACTATTAAATGTTACGCCTGCTGGTAAGCCAGTCACTTTATTTGTCACAGCTTGGCCACTGTTATCTGTCGCATCAATCTTAATTGGATCAATTGCTGTGTTCACTTCTTTTGTTTGACCTGCAATTGGTGACACTACTGGTGCTGTTGTATCTTCCACTGTAATTGTGAAGCTTGTTGTTGTTTCGTTGCCGTCGGCATCTGTTGTTGTCACTGTGATTGGATAACTTCCGACTTTGCTTGGTGTTCCACTAATTGTGTTGGTATCTGGATTGAGTGTTACACCTGTTGGTAAGCCACTTACTTTATTTGTTACAGCTTGACCACTGTTATCTGTCGCATCAATCTTAATTGAATCAATCGCTGTGTTCACTTCTTTTGTTTGGTTGCCAATTGCTGTAACCGTTGGTGCTGTTGTATCTTCTACTGTAATTGTGAAGCTTGTTGTTGTTTCATTGCCATCGGCATCCGTTGTTGTCACTGTGATTGGATAGCTGCCGACTTTGCTTGGTGTTCCACTAATTGTGTTGGTATCTGGATTGAATGTTACACCTGTTGGTAAGCCACTTACTTTATTTGTTACAGCTTGACCACTGTTATCTGTCGCATCAATCTTAATTGAATCAATCGCTGTGTTCACTTCTTTTGTTTGGTTGGCAATCGCTGTAACCGTTGGCGCTGTTGTATCTTCCACTGTAATTGTGAAGCTTGTTGTCGTTTCGTTGCCATCGGCATCTGTTGTTGTCACTGTGATTGGATAGCTGCCCACTTTGCTTGGTGTACCACTAATTGTATTGGTATCTGGATTGAATGTTACACCTGTTGGTAAGCCACTTACTTTGTTTGTTACAGCTTGACCACTGTTATCTGTCGCGTCAATCTTGATTGGATCAATTGCTGTGTTCACTTCTTTTGTTTGGTTGCCAATCGCTGTAACCGTTGGCGCTGTTGTATCTTCTACTGTAATTGTGAAGCTTGTTGTCGTTTCGTTGCCATCGGCATCTGTTGTTGTCACTGTGATTGGATAGCTGCCCACTTTGCTTGGTGTACCACTAATTGTATTGGTATCTGGATTGAATGTTACACCTGTTGGTAAGCCACTTACTTTATTTGTGACTGCTTGACCACTGTTATCTGTCGCATCAATCTTGATTGGATCAATTGCTGTGTTCACTTCTTTTGTTTGACCTGCAATTGGTGACACTACTGGTGCTGTTGTATCTTCCACTGTAATTGTGAAGCTTGTTGTTGTTTCGTTGCCGTCGGCATCTGTTGTTGTCACTGTGATTGGATAACTTCCGACTTTGCTTGGTGTACCACTAATTGTATTGGTATCTGGATTGAATGTTACACCTGTTGGTAAGCCACTTACTTTATTTGTCACAGCTTGACCACTGTTATCTGTCGCATCAATCTTGATTGGATCAATTGCTGTGTTCACTTCTTTTGTTTGACCCGCAATTGGGGACACTACTGGCGCTGTTGTATCTTCCACTGTAATTGTGAAGTTTGTTGTTGCTTCGTTGCCATCGGCATCTGTTGTTGTCACTGTGATTGGATAGCTGCCCACTTTGCTTGGTGTTCCACTAATTGTATTTGTCGCACTATTAAATGTTACGCCTGCTGGTAAGCCAGTCACTTTATTTGTCACAGCTTGGCCACTGTTATCTGTCGCATCAATCTTAATTGGATCAATTGCTGTGTTCACTTCTTTTGTTTGACCTGCAATTGGTGACACTACTGGTGCTGTTGTATCTTCCACTGTAATTGTGAAGCTTGTTGTTGTTTCGTTGCCGTCGGCATCTGTTGTTGTCACTGTGATTGGATAACTTCCGACTTTGCTTGGTGTTCCACTAATTGTGTTTGTTGCACTATTGAATGTTACGCCAGCAGGAAGACCAGTCACTTTATTTGTTACAGCTTGACCACTGTTATCTGTCGCGTCAATCTTGATTGAATCAATTGCTGTGTTCACTTCTTTTGTTTGGTTGCCAATCGCTGTAACCGTTGGCGCTGTTGTATCTTCTACTGTAATTGTGAAGCTTGTTGTTGTTTCATTGCCATCGGCATCTGTTGTTGTCACTGTAATTGGATAGCTTCCAACCTTGCTTGGTGTACCACTAATTGTGTTTGTATCTGGATTGAACGTTACACCTGCTGGTAAGCCAGTCACTTTGTTTGTCACAGCTTGACCACTGTTATCTGTCGCATCAATCTTGATTGGATCAATTGCTGTGTTCACTTCTTTTGTTTGGTTGCCAATCGCTGTAACCGTTGGCGCTGTTGTATCTTCCACTGTAATTGTGAAGCTTGTTGTTGTTTCGTTGCCATCGGCATCTGTTGTTGTCACTGTAATTGGGTAACTTCCAACTTTGCTTGGTGTTCCACTAATTGTGTTGGTATCTGGATTGAATGTCACACCTGCTGGTAAGCCAGTTACTTTATTTGTTACAGCTTGACCACTGTTATCTGTCGCATCAATCTTAATTGAATCAATCGCTGTGTTCACTTCTTTTGTTTGGTTGCCAATTGCTGTAACCGTTGGTGCTGTTGTATCTTCCACTGTAATTGTGAAGCTTGTTGTTGCTTCATTGCCATCGGCATCTGTTGTTGTCACTGTAATTGGGTAACTTCCGACTTTGCTTGGTGTTCCACTAATTGTGTTGGTATCTGGATTAAATGTCACACCTGCTGGTAAGCCAGTCACTTTGTTTGTCACAGCTTGACCACTGTTATCTGTCGCATCAATCTTGATTGGATCAATTGCTGTGTTCACTTCTTTTGTTTGACCTGCAATTGGTGACACTACTGGTGCTGTTGTATCTTCTACTGTAATTGTGAAGCTTGTTGTTGTTTCGTTGCCGTCGGCATCTGTTGTTGTCACTGTGATTGGATAACTTCCGACTTTGCTTGGTGTACCACTAATTGTGTTTGTTGCACTATTGAATGTTACGCCAGCAGGAAGACCAGTCACTTTATTTGTCACAGCTTGACCACTGTTATCTGTCGCGTCAATCTTGATTGGATCAATTGCTGTGTTCACTTCTTTTGTTTGGTTGCCAATCGCTGTAACCGTTGGCGCTGTTGTATCTTCTACTGTAATTGTGAAGCTTGTTGTTGTTTCATTGCCATCGGCATCTGTTGTTGTCACTGTAATTGGATAGCTTCCAACCTTGCTTGGTGTACCACTAATTGTGTTTGTATCTGGATTGAACGTTACACCTGCTGGTAAGCCAGTCACTTTGTTTGTCACAGCTTGACCACTGTTATCTGTCGCATCAATCTTGATTGGATCAATCGCTGTGTTCACTTCTTTTGTTTGGTTGCCAATCGCTGTAACCGTTGGCGCTGTTGTATCTTCTACTGTAATTGTGAAGCTTGTTGTCGTTTCGTTGCCATCGGCATCTGTTGTTGTCACTGTGATTGGATAGCTGCCCACTTTGCTTGGTGTTCCACTAATTGTATTTGTCGCACTATTAAATGTTACGCCTGCTGGTAAGCCAGTCACTTTATTTGTCACAGCTTGGCCACTGTTATCTGTCGCATCAATCTTAATTGGATCAATTGCTGTGTTCACTTCTTTTGTTTGACCTGCAATTGGTGACACTACTGGTGCTGTTGTATCTTCCACTGTAATTGTGAAGCTTGTTGTTGTTTCGTTGCCGTCGGCATCTGTTGTTGTCACTGTGATTGGATAACTTCCGACTTTGCTTGGTGTTCCACTAATTGTGTTGGTATCTGGATTGAGTGTTACACCTGTTGGTAAGCCACTTACTTTATTTGTTACAGCTTGACCACTGTTATCTGTCGCATCAATCTTAATTGAATCAATCGCTGTGTTCACTTCTTTTGTTTGGTTGCCAATTGCTGTAACCGTTGGTGCTGTTGTATCTTCTACTGTAATTGTGAAGCTTGTTGTTGTTTCATTGCCATCGGCATCCGTTGTTGTCACTGTAATTGGATAGCTTCCAACCTTGCTTGGTGTACCACTAATTGTGTTTGTATCTGGATTGAATGTTACACCTGTTGGTAAGCCAGTCACTTTATTTGTCACAGCTTGACCACTGTTATCTGTCGCATCAATCTTGATTGGATCGATTTCAGTATTGACTTCTTTCGTTTGACCCACGATTGGTGACACTACTGGCGCTGTTGTATCTTCTACTGTAATTGTGAAGCTTGTTGTTGTTTCGTTGCCGTCGGCATCTGTTGTTGTCACTGTAATTGGATAGCTTCCAACCTTGCTTGGTGTACCACTAATTGTGTTTGTTGCACTATTGAATGTTACGCCTGTTGGTAAGCCACTTACTTTGTTTGTGACAGCTTGACCACTATTATCTGTCGCATCAATCTTAATTGGGTCAATCGCTGTGTTCACTTCTTTTGTTTGACCTGCAATTGGTGACACTACTGGTGCTGTTGTATCTTCTACTGTAATTGTGAAGCTTGTTGTCGTTTCGTTGCCATCGGCATCTGTTGTTGTCACTGTGATTGGATAACTTCCAACCTTGCTTGGTGTTCCACTAATTGTGTTGGTATCTGGATTGAATGTTACACCTGCTGGTAAGCCACTTACTTTGTTTGTGACAGCTTGACCACTGTTATCTGTCGCATCAATCTTGATTGGGTCGATTTCAGTATTGACTTCTTTTGTTTGGTTGCCAATTGCTGTAACCGTTGGTGCTGTTGTATCTTCTACTGTAATTGTGAAGCTTGTTGTTGTTTCGTTGCCATCGGCATCTGTTGTTGTCACTGTGATTGGGTAACTTCCAACTTTGCTTGGTGTTCCACTAATTGTGTTGGTATCTGGATTGAATGTCACACCTGCTGGTAAGCCAGTTACTTTATTTGTTACAGCTTGACCACTGTTATCTGTCGCATCAATCTTAATTGAATCAATCGCTGTGTTTACTTCTTTTGTTTGGTTGCCAATCGCTGTAACCGTTGGCGCTGTTGTATCTTCTACTGTAATTGTGAAGCTTGTTGGAGTTTCATTGCCGTCGGCATCTGTTGTTGTCACTGTGATTGGGTAACTTCCAACTTTGCTTGGCGTACCACTAATTGTGTTGGTATCTGGATTGAATGTTACACCTGCTGGTAAGCCAGTCACTTTGTTTGTCACAGCTTGACCACTGTTATCTGTCGCATCAATCTTAATTGTATCAATTGCTGTGTTCACTTCTTTTGTTTGACCTGCAATTGGTGACACTACTGGTGCTGTTGTATCTTCTACTGTAATTGTGAAGTTTGTTGTTGTTTCGTTGCCGTCGGCATCTGTTGTTGTCACTGTAATTGGATAGCTTCCAACCTTGCTTGGTGTACCACTAATTGTGTTTGTATCTGGATTGAATGTTACACCTGTTGGTAAGCCAGTCACTTTATTTGTCACAGCTTGACCACTGTTATCTGTCGCATCAATCTTGATTGGATCGATTTCAGTATTGACTTCTTTCGTTTGACCCACGATTGGTGACACTACTGGCGCTGTTGTATCTTCTACTGTAATTGTGAAGCTTGTTGTTGTTTCGTTGCCGTCGGCATCTGTTGTTGTCACTGTAATTGGATAGCTTCCAACCTTGCTTGGTGTACCACTAATTGTGTTTGTTGCACTATTGAATGTTACGCCTGTTGGTAAGCCACTTACTTTGTTTGTGACAGCTTGACCACTATTATCTGTCGCATCAATCTTAATTGGGTCAATCGCTGTGTTCACTTCTTTTGTTTGACCTGCAATTGGTGACACTACTGGTGCTGTTGTATCTTCTACTGTAATTGTGAAGCTTGTTGTTGCTTCGTTGCCGTCGGCATCTGTTGTTGTCACTGTAATTGGATAACTTCCAACTTTGCTTGGTGTACCACTAATTGTATTGGTATCTGGATTGAATGTTACACCTGTTGGTAAGCCAGTCACTTTATTTGTCACAGCTTGACCACTGTTATCTGTCGCGTCAATCTTGATTGGATCGATTTCAGTATTCACTTCTTTTGTTTGACCCGCGATTGGTGACACTACTGGTGCTGTTGTATCTTCCACTGTAATTGTAAAGCTTGTTGTTGCTTCATTGCCATCGGCATCTGTTGTTGTCACTGTAATTGGATAGCTGCCTACTTTGCTTGGTGTACCACTAATTGTATTGGTATCTGGGTTGAATTCTACTCCATCTGGTAGGCCACTCACGCTATTTGTCACAGCTTGACCACTGTTATCTGTCGCATCAATCTTAATTGAATCAATTGCTGTGTTTACTTCTTTTGTTTGACCCACAATTGGTGACACTACTGGTGCTGTTGTATCTTCCACTGTAATTGTAAAGCTTGTTGTTGCTTCGTTGCCGTCGGCATCTGTTGTTGTCACTGTAATTGGGTAACTTCCAACTTTGCTTGGTGTACCACTAATTGTGTTGGTATCTGGATTGAACTCTACTCCATTTGGTAGGCCACTCACGCTATTTGTCACAGGTTGACCACTGTTATCTGTGGCTTCAATCTTGATTGAATCAATCGCTGTATTTACTTCTTTCGTTTGATTTCCAATTCCTGTAACTACTGGCGCTGTTGTATCTACTACTTTAATTGTGAAATTTGTTTTGGTTTCATTATTATTTGCGTCTGTGGTAGTCACTGTAACTATATAATCCCCTACTTTTGAAGGCGTACCACTAATTCTATTTGTAGTGCTATCAAACGTAACACCTTCTGGCAAACCACTCACGCTGTTTGTCACAGCCAGTCTACTATTATCTGATGCTGTTATAAATATTGATCTAATAGGTGTGTTCACTTCTCTAGTTTGATCTGAAATTTCGTTTACTACTGGTTTTGTTGTATCTACAACTTTAATTGTGAAATTCGTTGTTGTTTTATTACCACTTGCATCTGTTGTTATTACTGTAATTGGATAACTACCTACTTTTGTTGGTGTGCCACTTATCGTATTTGTAGCATTATTAAAAGCAACACCAGAAGGTAATCCAGTTACATTATTAGTTACAGCTTGACCACTGTTATCTGTCGCATCGATTTTAATTGAATCAATAGCTGTATTGACCTCTTTTGTTTGATTATCAATTTTAGTAACAACCGGGGCAGTTGTATCTTCTACTGTAATATTGAATTTTGTAGTTATTGCATTTCCACTAGCATCTGTTGTTGTCACTGTAATTGGATAATTGCCTACTTTACTTGGTGTTCCACTAATTTGATTTGTACTACTATCAAATGTGACACCTGCTGGTAAGCCAGTCACACTGTTTGTCACAGCTTGACCGCTATTATCTGTTGCCTCAATTGTAATTGTATCAATCGCTGTGTTTACTTCTTTGGTTTGATCTTTAATAGCCGTCACTACTGGATTTGTCGTATCTACAACTTTAATTGTAAAGTTTGTTTGCGTTGCATTGCCACTTGCGTCCTTTGTTGTCACTGTAATTGGATAACTGCCAACTTTTGTAGGTGTGCCACTTATTGTGTTTGTACTACTATCAAACGTAACACCGTCCGGTAATCCACTCACACTATTCGTTACAGCTTGACCACTATTATCTGTTGCCTCAATTGTAATTGTATCAATCGCTGTGTTTACTTCTTTTGTTTGATCTTTAATAGCCGTCACTACTGGATTTGTCGTATCTACAACTTTAATTGTAAAGTTTGTTTGTGTTGCATTACCACTTGCGTCTGTAGAAGTGACAGTAATTGGGTAACTTCCGACTTTTGTTGGTGTTCCACTAATTCTATTTGTAGTGCTATCAAATGTAACGCCATCTGGCAAGCCACTTACACTGTTTGTTACAGCTAATTTACTGTTATCAGAGGCAACAACTGTAATTGCACTAATTGGTGTGTTTACTTCTTTGGTTTGATCTGAAATTTCGTTTACTACTGGTTTAGTTGTATCTACAACTGTAATTGTAAAGTTTGTTTGTGTTGAGTTCCCACTTGAATCCGTTGAAGTAATCGTGATTGGATAACTGCCAACTTTCGTAGGTGTGCCACTTAGTGTATTAGTAGAACTATTAAATGTAACACCTGCAGGTAAGCCACTTGCAGAGTTTGTAACTGCGTCTCCACTATTATCTGTCGCAACAACTGTGACACTATCAATTGGTGTATTCACTTCTTTGGTTTGACCTGAAATTGCATTTACCACAGGTTTTGTTGTGTCTTTAACTGAAATTGTAGTTGCCGGTGACAAGTTACTTCCTTTATCAAGGACTGTAGCAGTAATTGTTTCTTTACCTGTTAATGTAAATCCGTTCGGAATTGCTACTGAAAACTTCCCATCACTACCTATTTGTCCTGATAATTTTCTACCATCACTAAAGTCTAATTGAATTGTCATATTCGCTTCGCCAGTACCATTGATAGACTTATCTTCAGTAGTAATATTTTTAGCAGTAGTAGGAGCAACTGGCGCAATTCTATCTATCATATCTAAATAAGCACTTGCATAGGAACCCAGAATCCTTTTATTTGCTGCGCCATTATCTTCTGAATTTAAATAATCAGATTCAAGCCATGAGCTAAATGTTTCTTTATCGCTTAATTGAGAAGCAATGTTATCTAATGTATAACCATTTTTTAATTTATATGAAATCGTATAACTACGAGATTGACCTAATGTTCCCCAAAATACATTTAGATCTAACGTAGTTCTAGCATTGTCAAGTTGGTCTGCTGTATTATTTTTCACTATCGATATTGAATCAATCTTACTTGTATCAAAGAATCCATTACTATCTAAACTACCTACTACACCACGAGCAGTATCAGAAGGCGTAACATTGTTACCATTAGCATCAGACGCATAAATTTTCACCGAATTTGGGTCAATAAAAGGTAATAAATCTTTAGGCACTTGCTCTTTTACATATAAAACCCAATCATAATCAGTTTGTTTAAAGTTTTCATCAGGTTTAAAAGTATGAACAGAATTAATCGTTGAATTAGTATTATCATAAATAATTTTATTAGCAACTCTACCAGTTGTAAAACCACTCGTTTGAGAAATTTGTGGTGCTTTTGAATTAAGTGTAGGCGTAATCGTTGTAACTTGAATACTTTCTGCAGCGATAGCACCATCATTATCCGTCCACGTATGCGTTAAATAAACTGGTTTATCATTGGAAAATCCAAGACTGCTCAGTGTTTGTGAATTTTTCAAAGTAATCAAGACATCTTGATTTGTTATTGAACCAATTAAACCACTTTTAACTGTAGCACCTGTAATAGGCGCACTCCAGTTTTGACCATTGTTAGTCGATGTCATATTAACTCCATTTAAAGTAATAGACTGGATTTGGTTAAAGAAATTACTTTGAGAGAATGAAAGATTAACTTTACCCCCATTCACGAAGTTGGATTGGTACGCTAGCCATTTTGATAAATTCAACTTAATAACATTTGTATCTGCATTTTGCATCTGGTTAATTCCTGCATGTCGCAAATCAGTATTTGCTTTAACTGTTGTAGCATTATACCCTAAATCTTGAAGTAAATACGCATATTTAGGATCTGTCGGTATTTGATATTTAATGACTTTTCCATCTTTGACTGCCACTAAAGTTCTAAATTTCAATCTGCTATTTCTTACAGTTGAAGTTGTTGCTTGAGTATTAACTGTTGTTGTGGAATCATTGTTGTTTAATGGTATTGGGCTATTATTCTCTGCTGTTGTTACAACTGGTTTGTCCTCACTCGAAGACGTACTACTTAGTTCTTGAGTTATAGATGGGCCGTCTACATTTTTGGAATCGCTTAATTCTGTTGATTTATTATCACTAGTTGATTTGTCAGAATCTTGGGATGATTTATCTGAATCTTGTGTTGATTTGTCAGAATCTTTTTTGGAGGATGTACTTTCTACAGTACTGTCTTTAGAGGATTGCTTATCTGAAGTTTTATTTGTACTTGATGTATCGTCATTCTCACTTGTGTTTGTATCTTTATTCTTTGTATCCGTAGCATCTTCTTTTGTTTTTTCTGATGTTTTATCAGTTTTTTCATCAGTATTTGTTGATGATGAGTCATCTTTTGTTGAGTCACTAGTATCTTTAGTTGACTCACTAGTATCTTTGCTTGAGTCGCTAGTACCCTTGTCTTCTACTGGCTCTTCTTTCGCTTTTTCATTACTAGCGCTTTCTGTATTATCCGTATTTGAAGTTGTCGCTTCTTTAGTTTGCTTTGTTTGATTTGAAGTTTGATCTATCTCTTCATTTGAAGTTGTTTCACTTTGTTTTTGACTATCTTGTGTTGTACTTGTATCTTGTGTAGAGCTTTCTTCACTATCAGATGCAGTATTATTTGAGGCTTCATTACTAGGCGTAGCAACGCTTTTTTTTCTTCAGAAGTATTTTCTACTGATGAAACGGCAGTTTTATTTTCAGTAGTCTGATTAGACGTATTATCAGGTTGTTCTTCTGTTACATTGCTCTCAGTTTGGCCACTATTCGTAAGTTCATTAATATCAACGGCTTCTGATTTATCCTTATTTGTATCGCTTTGCGTAGTTATTTTATCTAATTCATCAGCTCGTGCAACATTCCCTGCACCAAAAACTAATGTTGCACCAATAAGTAAAGAAGCTGTACCAACAGAAAATTTTCTGATAGCATACTTATTTAATATATTGGGCAAAAATCCTTGTCTATTTTTCATTCACATTCTCACTCCATACACACATTTAGTATAATCTTAATATCGATTTAGATGCATTATATAAAATTTATTATCAATCTGCAACTATCGAAACTTCCAATAATTAAATAAAAAATATATCTTATTTAATAATGATATTTAACATATAATTTTGTCCCAAATTGTATAAAATTTTTGCAGATAAAAATGTTGGTGTACTAAATGATTCTATTATTATAGTTCGAAAAATATAATAGCCTCAATATCATACTTATTAGTATGGTACATTGAGACTATGCGTTAATTATTATGGAATTCAAACTAGTTTCTTCTATTATATATGCGTTTTTCTGTATAATTACTTTTTTATTTTAAATGTTCATAAGGGCTATTATTCACAAATGATACAATTTGATCGACAAATAATTTTGCGCGTAATTGGAATTGATCGTCATCTAAGTATAATGTACCGTCATCTAATTTGCCATAATCAGAGTCATGTGTGGCAATTTGTGTAGGTACAGCGATACCTAATAAGCTTCTTACGATAACGCGTAAGTGTGATAATGGTTCAGAACTTACAATACCACCACTATTGCCGATTAAGCCAACTGGTTTCATTTTAAAATAATCCATATTGACGTGGTCTAACGCATTTTTCAAAATACCAGAATATGAACCATGGTAGTTTGGTGTACCAAGAATTAAGAAATCCGCTTTCATTGTCTTCTCTTGGAACTCTTTCGTATTGGCTTTGATTTCATCAACTGAAGGAGTCGTACCTGAGAAATCTAATTGATTTAATGGTTTCTCAGCTAAATCGAAAATATCAACATCCATATCATGACTATCAAATTGACCTACTAAATATTTCGCCAATGCATTTGTATGTGAGCCAACTTGTGCGCTTCCTACAATAATAAGTCCTTTCATTATTTAAAAACTCCTCTTTAATTAATTATTCTGCTCTTCTTTTAAAAACTTCATAATTGCTTTACCAACACCACTATTTTCATTCGTATCAGTAACGTATTTAGCAATCGCCTTCACTTCAGGTATTGCATTCTCCATAGCAACTGGATAACCAACGCGCTCTAACATCGACGCGTCATTCAAGTTATCGCCTAATGCCATCACATCTTGTAAATCGATGTTAAGTTTATTCGCAATCGTTTCAAGTGCAATCCCTTTTTGCGCTTCCGAATGTGTGATTTCTAAGTTACCTCGCGAAGATGAGGAAATCGCTAAACTTGGAATAGCTGCGAGTTCAGCACCAATGGCTTTAATCTTTTCTAAGTCAGGATTAAAGGCCAATACTTTCATAATTAATTCACCAGGTACATCTTCAATATCTTCATAACTGTTTACCACTTTTAGTGAACCATTATCAATACGTTTTTTAATTCCTGCTTTAATCTTTTCAACATCTGCTTCTTGACCCGCTTGTTTAGCGATATCAATGTAAATATCTAGATCACGCGTAGGATCTTCTGTATAAATCCCTCTATTAGTATAGATTTGGTAATACACATTATCTTTATTCAAGATAGATTTAATACGTTCCACCAATTCATGATTTAAATGTGACGTGCTCATAATATTATGAGACTCATCACGCACTTCAGCCCCATTTAAACAGATATACGGCACAACCAAATCCGTATCCGCGATAGGCGTACTCGCTTCATAGAACGCACGTCCTGTCGCAATGACGACCGTAATCCCTTGAGATTGCGCATATTTAATGGCATCAATATTTTCCTGGGAAATTTCATGGGCTGCATTTAACAATGTGCCATCCATATCTGTTGCTATTAATTTAATCATACAGTTACCTCGTTTCATCGACTTGAACCCTATCAATCTTCTTTTTTGAAAAAGGGCGTTTGCTTAACAAAACTATGAAATTTTAAACTTTAAATTCAGTGTTTATTTTAACAAATTTACGACAGTTTGTACGCTTAAATGTTTGACTTAGACTTCTTCGCACGCAGTTCTCGGAAAAAGCTACGCAACAAATCGCCACATTCATTTTCAAGAACGCCTGTAACTACCGTGGCTCTATGATTAAAATGAGGTTCTTCGAGTAAATTCATTAAACTGCCACTGCATCCGCCTTTAGGATCCATGGCACCGAATACTACTTTAGGGATGCGACTCATTACAATCGCGCCGGCACACATCACACATGGTTCAAGCGTGACATACAGCGTACAGTCTTCCAAACGCCAACTTCCCACCACTTTCGAGGCACGTTCAATTGCAATATGTTCTGCATGGGCAGTCGGCTGTTGTGCAGTTTCTCTTAAATTGTGAGCACGCGCTATAATTTCATTATCTTTTACAATAATGGCCCCAATGGGCACTTCGCCAAGCTGTTGCGCTTTCTTTGCTTCTTCAATTGCTAAATTCATGTAATATTCATCATTTGCCATGTGTGTCCCTACCTCACTTGTGATACAATACTCATTGTCTATTTTAACATTTGGAGATGTGATTATGAATAAACCATTTATCGCAATCGAAGGTCCTATCGGTGTAGGTAAGTCTTCTTTAGCTCATAAACTTAGCCAAACTTTGAATTATTATGAAGAAAAAGAAATTATTGACGAGAACCCCTTTTTATCAGACTTTTACGATGACATTTCTAAATGGAGCTTTCAAACGGAAATGTTCTTCTTATGTAATCGCTATAAGCAAGCTAAAGATATTGCAAAAATGACGCAAGGCGTTGTCAGTGATTATCACATTTATAAAAATAAGATTTTTGCTCGTAATACGTTAAATGATGCAGAATTTGATAAGTTCAATCGCATTTTTGATATTTTGACGGAAGATATTGAAATGCCAAATATGATTATTTTCTTAGATGCTGATTTAAGTATTTTGAAAAAGCGTATTGCCAAACGTAATCGTAGCTTTGAACATCAAATTGAAGATGATTACTTATTAAATTTAAAAAGAGATTATTTAGCATTGTATAAAGCGCTGAAACAAGAAGGCGCAAATGTTGTATTAATTAATACGAGTGATATTGATTTTGTTAATAATGAAGCAGATTATCAGTATATTTTAGAACAAATTAAACCAATGATAGGAGATAGTGGACATGAATAATTATGGCGTACCTCAGAATGCGATTATTACGATTGCTGGAACGGTGGGTGTAGGAAAGTCAACATTGACGCAAGCATTAGCTGACAAATTGAATTTTAAGACTTCTTTTGAAAATGTAGATCATAATCCTTATTTAGATAAATTTTATGATGATTTTGAACGTTGGAGTTTCCATTTACAAATTTATTTTTTAGCAGAACGTTTTAAAGAACAAAAGCGTATGTTTGAATATGGTGGCGGATTTATTCAAGATCGTTCTATTTATGAAGATGTGGATATTTTTGCGAAGATGCATGAAGAACAAGGAACGATGAGTAAAGATGACTTTAAGACGTATTCGGAGTTATTTAATGCAATGGTAATGACGCCATATTTTCCAAAGCCAGATGTATTGATTTATTTAGAATGTGATTATGATGAGGTAATAGAGCGTATTGAGCGTCGTGGTCGTGATATGGAAATTAATACAGATCCTGAGTATTGGCAAAAGCTGTTTAAGCGTTATGAAGAATGGATTAATAACTTTAATGCGTGTCCGGTGGTTCGCATTAATATTAATGAGTATGATATTCATGAAGATCCTGATTCTTTAGACCCAATTATTGATAAAATTGCGCATATTATTAATACGTATCGCAATGTGGATAATAGGTAATTGAAAATGCCTGCACAATCAATTGAATTGTGCAGGCGTTTTGTGTATTGACGTAGTTCTAAAATGGATTTAACTCATTTTGTTGCGACGCTTTCTTGCGGGAAAGGCTTAAGCCTGTAGTCTTAAGCTCTTTCTTTTCCTCCAAGAGTCGCGCAACGTCATTCGTTATTCATCTTAGAACTACTTACTCAAACGGAAATTCACATTTATTAACTTTTTTATATGTTCAAACATTAATACTCTATAATTATTTTTCGCTGTGTTGTTTTAGTATTTTAGGGACGTCTACGGCAGTGTCGATGATATAGTCTGCGTCTTCTAGTTCATCTTTTTTAGCGATACCACTTAATACGCCGATTGCTAGTCCTAATTCTGCATTTACTTTTGTTTTCATGTCATTATTCGTATCTCCTACGATCACCACTTCTGCAGGTCTAACATTATAGTGATCGAATAATGGATTGAGTACTGCTGGATTTGGTTTTTCAGCAGCATGTGTTTCAGTAGAGATAACTAAGTCAAAGGCATCTTTTGAATTTGTATCTTCTAAAAATTGCATGACGCCTTTTCGAGAATCACTTGTAACGATACCAATTTTGTAGCCCTCATTTTTCAGAGCTTTAATAGTTTCATAAACGCCTTCAATCCAGTTATTCTCTGGAACACGAGTATCTACAAGCTCTTGACTTGTATTACGCGTCCAATCTGACACATCTTCACCAGCGATATTATTAAATGCTTTCACCACATCGTCAAGAGAACCTGAACCCATGACAGAATTCGGCACAATGGCATCATCAATCACACCAAGTTGACGATGCGCCGCTTCCTTATCAGCGATTGGAAATTTATCTAAAAAGCTATCTACAAGACGGACGCCAATCTTCTCCCAGCTCTTATCAAATTCAATTAATGTACCGTCTTTATCAAATAATATCCATTCCATTTCAACTAACACTCCTGCCACCCATGATTTATAACTCTTCTATTGTAATATAGATAGTTATGATTCGCATAGGAATGTGAAATGCTTGTGCATAAAGTTGAGTTTTTTAGTTATTATTTTTTTGATTATTACGTTCTTCTCTAAATTTTCTACGACGTGACTCTTCCTTAGATACCCCATATTCAAATTTCTCTGGATTTTCTTTCGCTTCGTTTACACCTTGTTTGGCACCTTTAATAAATTCTTTAATTGCACGAATAATCATAATATTTATCACCTTTCTTTTATTTTTAAAAATAGGACTTGTTACTTACAACAACAATATAACATTTGAACGTGTTATTTCATCTAAAAATTTGATTTTTTATAAAAATAAGTAGTTTACAACTATTATGTGTGGGTAAAATTATATTGTAGTTATTCAACTTCATAATTCGTTAAAGCTTCCCCCATTAGTCAATAGATTAGTGGGGGCCTTATTTGTATATTAGCCAGTATATAGGTTTTAAGTCTTATAGTTACCTGCGTCTTAGTACCGATTACTTTACCACTTTAATACGTTAAACTATTTAAAAATGATTAAAGGTGCAAATAAATTATGAATACTTCATTTAATAAATCTAAAATAAATATTTTATTTATTATAAGCGCGTTGTCTTTCTTAGTCATTGTTTTAGGCATGCGACTTCACACGTTGTTGATAAATATTATAGATAAAACTTCTTTCAATTGGTTCTTACATACATTTGGCGAGCCACAAATGAATTATCAAGGTCATTGGTTTAACGATTATATGACTATAGTGGCGACTTATGGAGATATAGTCACTTTTGTTATTTTAACTATTGTCATTGCGATGATAGTATTTTTCAAACGTCATTTTATACTATCTCTTTGGCTACTATTAACTGTAGCATCGGGCGGAGTTGTAGGTATCCTGCTTAAAGATGTATTACATCGAGCTCGTCCTTACGATCATTTATCTATTGATGCTGGATTTTCTTTCCCTAGTGGCCATTCATTGGCTAGTACGCTAGTTATTATGATTATAGTGTTGTTCTTTGTTCCGAAAATTCACAGCCAACTATTAAAATGGTCATTAACTTCAATATTGATTATTGCTTGGATGAGTATCTTATTCTCAAGACTTTACTTCCATGCCCATTATTTAACAGATGTATTAGGAGGCGTTACATTTAGTCTATCTTGGGGCTTTGGCTTTATGATTTTATATCAACGTTTTGCGGTGAAATGGAATCAATTAAATATTTTTAGAAAAAATAAAAATTACCACGTTTCAAATTTATAATTCTTAATTAA
Organism: Staphylococcus sp. NRL 16/872; assembly: GCF_022815905.2. Classification (NCBI taxonomy): domain Bacteria; kingdom Bacillati; phylum Bacillota; class Bacilli; order Caryophanales; family Staphylococcaceae; genus Staphylococcus; species Staphylococcus sp. NRL 16/872. Next base: position 2,253,766 of record NZ_CP119327.1, read on the forward strand.
AAAATACCTCCTAAATGTTAGAATTCCATCTAACTTTTGGGAGGTATTTACTATACAATTTAACAACTTATTTAGGTTCGCCGTGTACAAGAATACCACTTACTAAATCGATAACTTTTTTAATGAAACCGAATACGTCTGCCATTTGATTCCACTCCTTATATATTTATCTTATACCTTAAGTTTAACTTTCTTTATAAGTTTTTGGCATTTCTTGCGTAAATGATTATTTAAGATGCAAATCTGTCGTTAAAATAATTATTTCAACTCAATCGAAATCAGTTCTTCTACATAACTGTCTTTCACTTCGTAAACGACTGGGTTACTTTTTAATTTAACTAATTTATCTTCATATTTAGAAATTACTTCATTAACCTTATTTCTTGAATAACCGACAATATCTTTCACTTCTTTTATACTTATTCTTGAATACTTACTTCCAAACACTTTGTCTTGAAGCAATACAAACAGAACATCTAAATCATATTTATTTAATGTTTGTTGATCGAGTGATTTTGCTAATCTTGTAATTATTTTAATGTTATTTTCAAAAGTTTCTATAATATTGTTTTGACCTTCAATAAGTAATTGCATCATCTCATCGATAAAATTTGTTAATTCACCTTTATTAAAATAATCAGAGGCTTCTTCAAACGATTTATAATATTTATTTTTATTATTATTTACTACATATGAAAAAGTAAGAGCTGTAAAAGAATCTAAATTATCATTTAGTAGTTTTGCTAAAATATATCTTCCTACTCTTCCATTACCGTCATAAAAAGGATGTATATATTCAAACATGTAATGACTAGCTAAAATTTTGTAAATTGCCGGGGCCTCATAATGCTTAATAAAATTTATCAATATCGTCAAATATTCAAAAATTTCTGGTTCATTAAATTCATTTCTATGTACCCATTTACTTTTTGAATTATCATAAACTCCAATTGAATTTTTTCTAAATAAATTTCCATCAGGCAAATCAGTTTCTTTAATTTCAGATGAAACAACAGAATCAAAAATTTTACGTATATCTGATACCGAATTAAAAGATACATTACCATTTTCCAACATAATATACTGATTAACTAACCCATCGAAACGTTTATTTTCGCCTTTAGTTTTATTTAAAGAAGCAGCGATTTCTTTTTTCGTACTTTTCACATTTTCAATTTCATTAGTACTTTGTAGCTCATTTATTAATAAATGTTTTATGTAAGAATCATTCGCGATTTTAGGTAACGAAGCAGAAAGTTGCTTAATTCTATCTGAATTCTTTAAAACCTTTTCTAAACGAATACATAATGCACGATTTATAACAAAAAATAAGGGATATTTAATTTCTATTCTTTGTTTTTCATCTTGTATTGGATGAATTATAAAATCTATTACATAACTTGAATAACTATTTATTCTCATATTATATTCAGTTTCAATACTATCCCAACCATACATATGAAAAAGCTTTTTAAGCGATTTATACTCCAATTAAATACCTCCTTACTTATCATGAGATTTATAATTAAAATTATTATACTACTTTCTTAAATACTACTAATAAAATCTAGAGATCCTCTCAAATCTCACTTTTTAAAGTCTTCATTTTCAATTTTACAAAAGAAGCGCATTATCTACTTGTATTGATTCTTTTTATTTTTATTTAATCTATAAATTAAATAAATAATTACAAATATAATCGTTACTAAATCAAACGATGATGTAATTGATTTACTAAAAGATTGATTAATCCATAGAAAGCGTATTAAAAAAAGCAAAATTGATTGTATTATAACTGCAAAAAACACATTAATAATTGGCTTGTCTTTTACTAAACAATAAACAATATATAATATACAAGTGATAGTTATGATTAACATTATAATTTGAGGCATTAGATGACTCCCCTTTTTTCACTTTAGATTTTCAAACTAACACACTATCTATCTTTTTGAAATTTCTAGTTAAGCTATTCCACACTATAATTTTATTTTAGTATTAACATATTCAATATAAAAAACGCCACTTTATAAGTGACGTTTTAATACTCTTCTTCGCATGTGATTATATATTTAAAACATAAATGTTAATATTAAATTAATAATCGATATAATTAAAATAACAATTGATAGATAAAATGTAATTGTAATTAATTTTTCACTTTTCATCTTATACACCTCCATATATAACGATTTAAAAACTTTCGTCCTGACCTTTTAGAAGAACATTCTAATAAGTGGTCTGCTTTGAAATATTAGACTAGCAATCGTTAATCAAATAGTTAGTTCTTGTTGACGTTCTTTTACCTACTGTATCTACATAAAGTTCTTTACACCAAAACTTTCTATTTCCATATCTATATTTTAAATTAGTATGTCTATCAAAAATTTTTAAACTACTTTCACTTTATAAATATCCGACAAATGAGAATACTCCTAATTTAAATTGACAGACGTAAAATAACTCCAATATCCCTTTTTATCTTTACGTATATCACTGGCATTCTATATTTTGGGGCAAAGGACTATATGATACTTACAATTCCATTTTGTATGTGCTAAACTGTTTGTGTCGGATGACATTAAATAGCATCTCCTCGTGTTGATTATTTGGGTTGGCTGACCTATATTCTAGCACGTAGAGATGCTTTTTCTTTAGATATCGGGAAATCCTTTTCTGAACTATACTTCATAGCGTATGGTTTTCTTTATACAATCAATTAAATAAATAAGCCACTTTGTTAGTGACAAATTGTATTTAGCTTGCTCGCATGCTTTTATTATATCATTGTATAGGCACTAACATTTCGCATATTTTATCTAGTCCCTCTTCTTCTTTGTATCGCTCTATGATTGGATCATATCTCATATTTAATTCATTTTCTTTTAGTATGTTTTCTAAATTATTAAAGAAGTTTACTATGCTCTCTTTTGTATGAGGAATAGTAAATACGGCATATATACCACCCGTAAAATTCCTCTTGTTCACCTTACTATCTTCCACTGTTTCATCTATTTTTAAAATTAAATCATATCTACATTGATCGTTTTCAACTTCTTGAGGGTTATCTAAAGCTATACCTAATACGCCATACTTTTCAACATATTTCCAATATCCATTAACTCTAATCCAATTCTTAAAATCTTTCATCATTTTATAATTTTGATTACTACCATAATCTCCTATATTTCTCATATAAATTACTTCGCTATCATTTAATTTTTCAATTTCATAATTCATAATATCGCCTCCACAGAGAACATAACCCGAGTTAAAATTTATAGCAATAAATATTTTAAAATATTTTTATAAATTAAAAATATTCATATAACGAATGACTTTTTATTATAAACATCCTCGATTATAAGATTATATGTCCATACTTAAAAGTGCACCTTTCAAGCCCATTACTAAAATAACAAGTTCATTAAAAATATTTAGATTTCATCTATTGTTGACTTTAACGTTACGTCATAGTTTAAGTTTTAGTTAAATCAGAAAGATAGAGGAGGAATAAAATATGGAATTTTATCAAATGCCGATGTTTAATAAAATATTAGTTAATAACATCGAAAAAGCGACAAAGTGGTATGAAAAAACTTTGGGCTTTAAAAGTATATTTAAATTTAGAAATGATAAAAACGAGGTTTTAATGAATCATCTGAGATTAGAAAAATATCAAGACATAATGTTAATTTCTAGTGATGAATTCGAAGTTGGTAATGCAACGTATTTAAATATTTTAGTTAAAGATATAAGTGACTTGGAAGAACGTATATCCTCAAAATTTGTAGTAGATCAACTAGAAGAAAAACCATGGAATGCTAAGGAAATGACTATCAAAGACTTAGATGGTCACTTACTAACACTAACACTTACACAATCAAATATAATTGATACCGATTTTGAAAAGTTAATGAAGACAACTTCAAGAAATTTCTAAACGATTATACTCAGACACCTTATCAAATTCCTTTTGCAACTAACCTTTAAAGTTAGAAAATACTCAAGACAAGTATTAGCTTATTCAAAATGTATTCTAAATAAAAACGCCACTCATTAAGTGACGTTTAGAACGATGTATATAACTTGTCCGTGTGCTAACTCTTGAATGTTCAAATCTTCATATATATTTCTTTTCGCGTTTGCCAAACTTACTAATTTCTCTAATCTTTTTTAGGGCTTGCTTTTTACTACTTTCAATTTATGTGCTTTTACTTAGTTATACCCTAAAAATCAAGAATAGGCACAAACCATATTGCTAAACTGATAAGCTAGTTAATTTAATTGTGAAATTTCATATTTGGCTTATCCTCTTTATAGTAATTTATTCTATCTTGAAGGGAGCCAGTATGTAATTCTAGTTTATGGCCGTCTGGATCGGTAAAATATATTGATCTTTTGTCTTTAACATTTCTTTTTCGGCCTTCTAATATATTCACATTATTTTCTCTTAGTTTCTTATACCAATAATCAAAGTCTTTTTCTTCTATCGTGAAAGCTATATGTGTATATGAATGATGTATTTCATTTCTAGGTATATGTTTCTCTTCATTTAAAGCTAGCCAAACTCCTCCGATAGTAAGATAAGAAGTTTTTTCTCCTTTTACTAACATATTTGCTCCTAGAATATCTCTATAAAACTTTATAGATTGTTCCATATTTGACACTGAAAAAGTAATATGATTTATAGATTTTATCATTTAATTTCATCCCCTCATATTATTTCGTATTCAACTTTTCACCTACATTATATATTACCTTTAATTTTGATGTAGTCCCAATTTAGAGCTACATCTTTTTAGGTATTATAAAACTGAAAAAATTAAAAGTGAAACGGTTGTTATGGTCCGCTTCTCTAATGTCGTAAAATGCTACGGTAGAGAGGAGAAAAAATATCGTTTCTGCAATATAGAAAATTTCTCAACATAAAAACACCACAATTAAGTGGCGTTAAACATTATATAAGTAATAATATTTTTTACTTAATAATCATTCCACATTTTCCAAAGGTAAACTCATGCCCTATAGTAATACGCTAAAACACCTTATGAGATGTAGACACAATTGCATATATCAATGTTCATATTTGAATTATGAAACGCATAACATACATTTGAGTCGAAAATAATATTTACTCCACCCATATTGGGGCTAAGCAATAAACTATTATCTTCAAATTTGTTACTCAATGTAATATACATTATTCCTCGTACAAAACAAAAAGCTAGAAACTGCTTATTTCAGCGTTTCTAGCTCATTAAAATCTCGATTATTTATATTCTGGTACTACGACTCTCCAGCCGTGTTTGTCTTCTAATTTACCACTTTGGATGCCTGTGTAAGTATCATATAATTTTTTAGTGATTTCGCCTGGTTCATTGTTGTTAATAACGATTTCACGGTCTTCGTATTTTAATACGCCTACTGGTGAAATAACTGCTGCTGTACCTGAACCGAATACTTCTGTTAATTCACCTTTATCGTATGCTTCGAATAATTCGTCAATGTCTACTTTACGTTCTTCAACTTCATAACCAAGTTCTTTAGCTAATTCAATAATTGATTTACGAGTGATACCTGGTAAGATACTACCATTTAATGCTGGTGTAACGAGTTTTCCATTTTCAACGAAGAAGATGTTCATACTACCTACTTCTTCAACATATTTACGTTCAACACCGTCTAACCATAATACTTGGTCGTAACCTAATTGGTTCGCGTTTGTTTGTGCTAATAAGCTTGCTGCGTAGTTACCTGCTACTTTAGCGAAACCTACACCACCGCGTACGGCACGAACATATTCGTCTTCTACATAAATTTTAGTTGTTTTTAAAGTGTCGCCACCATAATATGCACCAGATGGAGATAAAATGATTAATAATTTGTATTGATTAGAAGCTCTTACCCCTAAAATACCTTCTGTTGCGAATACGAATGGACGAATATATAATGATTGACCTTCGCCTTCAGGTACCCAGTCACGTTCAACATCAACCAGTTGTTTTAATCCATCTAATAATAACTCTTCGTCTACTTTAGGCATTTCTAAACGTGCTAATGAATCGTTGATACGTTTGAAGTTTTGATCTGGACGGAATAATACTACTTCACCGTTATGTTTATACGCTTTTAATCCTTCAAACACTGCTTGACCATAGTGAAGACCTTGTGCAGCTGGTGAAACTTCAATTGGTGCATAAGGAACGATTTTTAAATCATGCCAACCTTTATCACCATCATAGTCAAGACTTAACATGTAGTCAGTGAAGTACTGACCAAATCCCAAATTGCCTTCTGGTTTGTCTTTAAGTGTCTCGCGTTGTTCAAATTTAACTTTTTCTGACATGATGAAAACCTCCTAATGTTTTCCTTATTAATAGTAACTTAAATTATAGCAATCTCAAATTTGCTATTCAATAAATTTTCGAAAAATTCAAACTAAATCCTTATTGTAAACCCTTACTTTTAACGTAACATACATTAACAATTAATTTAAATTCATCTTTGAAAATAAATATTAGTAATTCTAAAATTTTATGAGTGCTATTTACATATATATTAATGATTATATAAGTAAAAAAGTATTAGAAACACAATAAATATATTGAATGAAAATGCTCAAATATTTTATTAATTAGTTCTAAAATGGATAATGGAACGTAGTTGAGTGACGCCTGAGGGAGCAGGATGAGTGTCGAGACCAGGGCTCGACCCAGCCCCCTAGGCAAGCACCTCAACTTAAGTGAAATGGCAATCCATTTTAGACCCCTTTTCACACAAAAAACTAGCAGGGCGCTACGACCCTGCTAGTTCAATACATCAAACTTATTTATTTTGCTCTTTTTCTTCAATCGCTTTTAACATTAATTCAGTCATACCAGCTAAATCATATTTAGGATCAAAGCCCCACTCTTTACGAGAATAACTCGTATCAATATTATCAGGCCAGCTATCCGCAATCGCTTGACGCGCTGGATCCACTTCATAATCTAACACGAAATCAGGATAATGTTTTTGAATTGCAGCTTTGATTTCCTCAGGCTCGAAACTCATCGCACTTAAGTTATAACCATTACGCGTTTCAAGCTTGTCAGCATCCGCTTCCATCAATTTAATAATCGCATCAATCGCATCATCCATATACATCATATCCATGTAAGTGTCTTTCGCGATATAGCTTGTATAACGACCTTTTCTAACCGCTTCAAAGTAAATCTCAACCGCATAGTCAGTCGTACCGCCACCTGGCTCTTTAACATGAGAAATAAGACCAGGGAATCTCACACTACGCGTATCCACGCCGAATTTTTTGAAGTAGTATTGGCATAGTAACTCACCAGCAACCTTATTCACACCATACATAGTAGTAGGTTGTTGAATTGTATTTTGTGGCGTATTTTTCTTAGGCGTAGAATCACCAAACGCACCAATAGAACTTGGCGTGAAGAAATGTAAGTCATATTTTCTAGCAGTTTCTAAAGCATTCATTAAACCGCCCATATTTAAGTCCCACGCTAAAAGAGGTTTCTTCTCAGCAGTTGCAGATAATAAAGCAGCCATATGCATTAACGTATCCGCTTTAAAGTCCTCAACGATGTTCATCATTTTATCACGATCAGTTACGTCTAAAATTTCAAACGGCCCATTTGCAACCGATGACCCCTCTTCAGGCTCTCTAATATCCGTCGCTAAAACATTATCATTCCCATAAATTTCACGACATTTTAATACCAACTCAGTCCCGATTTGACCAAGCGCTCCTGTAATAACTATTCTTTCCATAAATAAAAGCTCCCTTTGTGTGTTTTACACGTATAATTGTCCTTTCAGAGAATACATAGTCTCTGATTACATGTTTATTATAGTATAAAAGCGCTTTCTTGTATACTCACAAAGTACATCCTTTTTACTTTTCTCTTTTTTTGAAAAGTCAGAGATACTTAGCCCACAAAACACCATTATTATTAATTATTTTTAAAATTAACGTAAATAATCCCACAAGAAAGCTTTATTTTTTCCACCTTATGCTAAGATGAAAATGTAAATTTTATTCACAAAGGAGGCTAATATGAAACAGTATCTCGTTCCATTCATACTTATTTTATTTTTAGCATTCGGTTTAGTATCTGGCACATCCCACGCTGCCGAAACACAAGATACTAACTCGGCTAATAATACTGCTAGTACTGAAATACCTACATCAGTTCAAACACCTTCTCAACAAGATACGACCTCAACACAACAAGATACAACCACAGAACAACAAGATACGAAAGCAACAAACCAGGATACCACATCACCAAAACAAGATGTGACATCAACTTCTACACAACATGCTACTTCAGAGAAGGCCCTTGATTCTTCTCAAGGTTCTGCCTTTTCCAAAAATGAAACCTCGGTAGAAACGTCTTCTCAAGAAGTTAAATCAACTGCGACATCAGCATCGCAAGAGACTACAAATGTAGCATCTACAAACAGTGCAAAGAAAGCTACCACTGAAGTACCTACTCAAGAAGTGGCACCGGCGTCTCAAGAGAAGTCCAAAGTGACAACAGCATCTCCAAATTCAGAGGAAAAAGCAACTACTCAAGGAGTGGCAACACAACCTGCTACGCAAGAGAATAAAAGTTCAAAAACTGCACAAGATTCAGTTCAACAACCGCAAAATAACAACACTACAGAAACACCAAATACTACCACAGATACAACACAGAGAGTTAAAAAAGAAACTCCTAAAGACACAACTCAAGCAACAAAAGCAGCAGAACCTGTTAAACCTTCAACAAAAGCAGTTGCTCCAACTTCTAAGACTTCTACTAACACTGCAAAGCATACAATTTTACATACTAATGACATTCATGGCCGTTTTGTAGAAGAGGAAGGTAGAGTAATTGGTATGGCTAAAGTTAAGGGACTCAAAGATCAATATCATCCAGATTTAGTCGTTGATTCTGGCGATGCTTTCCAAGGATTACCAGTCTCTAACAACTCTAAAGGTGACGAAATGGCTAAAGCGATGAATGGTGTGGGTTATGACGCGATGACTATCGGAAACCATGAATTTGATTTTGGTTATGACCAATTAATGCGTTTACAGAAACAACTTAACTTCCCAATGGTTTCATCTAACATTTATAAAAACGGACAGCGTGTGTTCCAACCTTCTACGATTGTTAATAAAAATAATATTCGTTATGGGATTGTGGGTGTAACAACTCCTGAAACCAAGACAAAGACTTCTCCTACTGCTGTAGAAGGTGTCGAATTCAAAGATCCACTTCCTAGTGTGACGCAAGCAATGACAGATATTAAAAATAATGTCGATGTGTTCGTCATTTTATCGCATTTAGGTGTAGATAAATCAACAAAGTCTATTTGGCGTGGCGATTACCTTATCGACCAATTAACAAAAAGTGGCGCTTTCAAGCAACCCATTTTTGTATTAGATGGACATTCACATACTGTCATTGAACATGGTGAACATTATGGTAAAAACAATGTCCTTGCTCAGACTGGAACGGCACTAGCTAATGTTGGCCGTGTGGATTTTAATTTTCAAAATAAAAAAGCTTCTGACGTTAATGCTTCACTAACCAATGTGGCGGACGCTAAAGATGTGACAGCTGACCCTCAAATCGAAGCACAAACGAAGAAAGCCAACGATGAATTCTTGAAAGAAACATCTACAGTGGTCATTCCTAACAACAGCGTGACATTTAACGGAGAACGTGCCCAAGCGCGTACACAAGAAACCAATTTAGGTAACTTAATTACAGATGCAATGGAAGCATATGGCGCTAAGAACTTCTCACATCAACCAGACTTTGCAGTGACAAATGGTGGCGGAATTCGCGCTTCTATTGAAAAAGGTAAAGTAACAGAAAACGATATTATTACAGTATTACCATTCGGAAACTTAATTTCACAAATTCAAGTTAAAGGTTCAGATGTCGAAAAAGCATTCGAACACAGTCTTAGTTCGGATACAGAAACGCAAGATGGCAAAACGGTATTAGCGCCAAACGGTGGCTTCTTACAAGTATCTGACTCAATTCGCGTGTACTTTGATATTAATAAAGAAGCAGGACATCGCGTCAATGCGATTAAAGTATTGAATAAAGAAACAGGTGTGTACGAAGACTTAGATCCAAATCGCACATATTACGTTACTACAAATGATTTCACAGCTAATCAAGGGGATGGCTATGATATGTTTGGCGGACAACGCGAAGAAGGCATTTCATTAGATGCCGTCGTGGCGCAATATATTAAAGAAGCGGATTTAAGCAAATATGATACAACAGAGCCTGTACGTATTATTAACGGTCAGCCTGAAAGTGAGGAACAGCCTAATACAGGCGCTCACACTAGCGATAACAACAATAACGCTAACGGCACACCTCAACCTGGTCATAACGATGGAGGAGCTGACGTGGATGTGGATACACCTAACCATAACGGCGAAGTTGCCCATCATGAAGACCATGAGGCACCTCAAAGTTCAGAACATCATTCTTCTTCTGAAAATGAAGCAACAAAAGGTCACGTAGCAAGTGGTAAACATAACCACCATAAAGGTGACAACATCATCGCCTTCCCTACGCAACATCAAGATCACAATACAAATACAGTAGGAACAAAAGGACAGGAAGCAAACCCTTCTAAACATGCAGTAGGTTGCGAAAAGGTTACTCACCTAAATGGCAAATCTCAAGCATCAAAAGAAACAGCAATGTCGATGAACAAACCATCTTATGGAACAATCCATCAAGTGGTGACAGATCATCACACAAATACAACTCATATACACAACGTTAAACATCATTCTAACGTGGAAAAAGTAGCGAACACACATAAAACTGTAGACCAATCTCAAACTCCTATTACTCAATTGCCTAACACTGGTAAAAATGGAGATATTGTAGAACATGGGATCGCTATCATATTAGTGACAACAGGCGCCGGTTTAGTTTACTTACGTAACCGTAAAAAATCAGCATAACTGTATTTAGATAACGATAAAACCGTGTAAATGGAACGATTAAGTGCCATTTACACGGTTTCCTATTTTTAAATTTCTATTTGTTATTTTTCACTGTTTTCTACTGCTTTTTTATAAAAATAATTCGCTACTACAATATCTACAATTGCTAAGCCTACTGATTTAAATAAAGTGACTTCTTTATCATTTTCACGTCCTGGTATTTTACCTGCAACGATATCGCCAAGTTCTCCATGTAACGATTCTTTTGTGATAATACCTTCTTCTTGAGGTACTTTTAAATCACCAGTTTCTTCCATAGCTGCTTCGACAGATTCCACTACAATTTTATTAGCGACTAGCATAGAATCAGATGGCAGTTCTTGCATTTCTGGTTTAAAAGAACCAACTGCATTAAGATGAACACCCGGATGTAATGAATGCGAATATACTGGTTTCGTAGAATTAGTTGCTGTCACTACGATATCCGCTTCTTCCATCGCATCGTCTCCCTCATCAAACACTTTTGTAGATACGTTATATTCTTTTTTCACAGTTTGAGCTAAACGTTCCGCATTCTCTTTAGTTCGACTTGAGAAGTGCACAGTTTCTATGTTTCTAACGGCCATCACTGCTACAATTAGTCCTTCAGCTTGGTCTCCTGCGCCAATCACGCATAATGTTTTCGCATCTTCACGTGCTAAATATTTAGTAGCTACGCCTGAAATTGCACCAGTACGAATTTTTGTTAAATAACTGCCATCTAATACTGCTAACGTTTCTCCCGTTTCATAATCACTTAATAGTACAGATCCTGTGATTGTTTTTTTGCCTTTTTTAGGATTATCCGGTGCAAATGTTACAGTTTTGATACCGACTATTTTTAATTCATCTGAGAGTGCTGGCATAACTAAATATCTATTTTCATCATTAAATGGTAAGACATAGCGCAATGGTGTTTCAGTTTTTCCCTCTGAAAATGCTTGCAACGACTGCGCGACTTCCTCAATGACTTCTTCCATATTCAACAATTGCTGTTGATCTTGCTCATTTAATACTAGCATCTAAACGCCCCCATACATGTATATTCATCATTATTAACTATTTACCCTACAATTGAGACATATAAATACATTTTCTAACTCAAAAAAGCCGAAACTATGAATATTAATTTAACTTATAAAAAATATTAACTTAGTATTGTGAAGATATTTAAATGATGTTATCTTTATACTATAAATAAAAGGACACTCATTAGAGATACCTTGCGATTTCATTTCAATATGAAACTATTTATAAACTTTTGACGCCAATCATTCTTCCTAAGTGAAGAATGATTTTTTATACTCAAATGTCTTCAATGTCTAGTCCACATAACCTTCGTTATAATACGTCGCTTTGTTCAACAAGAACTCTTTCAAACTATGATGATAGTACACTAACTTTTTATCTGCTTCTTCTACTGTAAGCCAACGTAATTCTGCAATTTCATCTTTCATATGAATTTCTGTGTTATATTCATCTACTGTTACTTTAAACATAATAAATAAAGTATGGACGTCCATACGTGTTGATTTGCCTTCATTGATACTAACGATGTCACCTACTTTAGCAGTCAAACCAGTTTCTTCCATCACTTCACGTTCTAACGCTTCAACTAGTGTTTCACCGTATTCTACCTTACCGCCTGGTAATGACCATCCATCATCATCTTTATTATGAACAAGTAATACCTCGTCATTTTCATTTTGAATTAATGCGTAAACAACTTTTAGATCTTTCATATTATCCCTTCATTCATATGTTATTTCAAAACGACTAACCAAGTTACCATTTTTCTTTGTATAAGGTGTTATTTCGTACCCTCCACAATGTTTCATTACTGCTTGTGAAGCATAATTTTTAGGATTGCATGTCATTAACACGGTCTCGACGCCTAACGTCTTCAAAATTTTTATAGCTTCTGTAAGCATTGTTGAAGCGATACCTTGACCTCTATATGATTTCCTAACACCGTAACCTACGTGACCGCCTATATTAGTTAAACGTTTATTTAATTTATGACGAATATCGACGGCTCCTACAATTTGATTATCTTTAAAATAAAACAAGGTCGTCGTAGGCACCCAATTTGCGTCTGCTTCTTCTTTATTAAGCTTATCAACCATTTGTTTAAAAGAATCATATTTCGCTAAATCTGTATTAGACGGTATAATTTGTTCGTCATTGTCATACCACTCTTTTAAATATTCCAGTACCGCATCTTCATCTTGATAACCTAATTGTTTTAATTCGGGCATAAGCTTTTTTCTCTTTCTATAATGTTTATACCTATGTTATTTTCAGTTTATCACTCAATAATACAAAAAACATCCACAAGCCTAGTGGCCTATGGATGTTACGACATAATATATATGTGTATGATTTACTATTTAATTGTTCCTAGTTCTTTACCTACTTTTTCGTAAGCAGCAATCGCTTTATCTAACATTTCTTTAGTGTGTGCTGCAGTAGGCATATTTCTTACACGACCAGTACCACGTGGAACTGTTGGGAAGACGATAGATTTTACGTAAATACCTTCTTCTTTAAGACGTTTACTGAATTCTTGTGTTTCTTTTTCATCACCAATAATTACTGGAGTAATTGGTGTGTCTGAATTACCAGTATCGAAACCTAATTTTTCTAAACCTTGTTTTAAGTATTTAGCGTTATCCCATAATTTATCATGTAATTCAGTAGAAGCCATTAATTTTCTTACAGCTTCAGTGATGGCTTTAGTGTCGCCAGGCGCTAATGAAGTTGAGAATAAGAATGGTCTTGATTGCGCTTTTAACCAGTCGATAAGTTCTTTAGTACCTGCTACATAACCACCAACTACACCGATGGCTTTTGAAAGTGTACCGATTTGGAAGTCGATTTTATCTTGTAAACCGAAATGTTTAACTGTACCTGCACCTTTACCCATTACACCTGAGCCATGGGCATCATCAACATATGTGATTAAACCAAATTCTTCAGCGATTTCAACGATTTCTGGTAATTTAGCAACGTCTCCATCCATACTGAATACACCATCAGTGATGTACATTACTTTATTATATTGACCAGATTCAACAGCTTCTTTTGCTTTTGCTCTTAAATCGTCCATATCAGAGTGGTTAACACGAATGATTTTAGCTTTTGATAAACGACAACCATCAATAATAGATGCATGGTTTAATTCATCTGAAAGGATAGCGTCATTTTTGTTCATTACTGCTGAAATAGCTGCCATGTTACAATTGAATCCTGATTGATAAGCGATAGCTGCTTCAGTACCTTTGAATTCAGCTAATGTTTTTTCTAATTCATCATGTAAGTCTAAAGTACCGTTGATTGAACGTACAGCACCTGCACCTACACCGTGAGAATCAATTGCTGATTTAGCAGCAGTTTTTAAATCTTCGTTTGTAGCTAGTCCTAAATAGTTGTTTGAAGATAAGTTAACATATTGTTTACCATTGATAGTAATTTCTGGGCCATTCGCACCCTCAATTGAATCAATTTCATTGTATAATCCATTATCTTTTAAATATTGGATATTTTCTTCTAAAAAGTTGTGTAAAGATTGAACCATTGTCATTTCCCCTTTTATTTATTTATCACCATAATCATAACTGATTTTTAATAAACATGAAAGCACTATCATGCTTGTAAATTCAATATATTCTATATTCTTCATACCATGTACAATTGTATTTTCAATGTGTATTTATTATCGATTTTTGCTATTTTGAAGCTTCATTTTCAAAAAATAAAAAAAGAAACTATTGAGAGATTTAAGAATTTGATATACTAAAAATCATAATAGAAAGGAAGAAGCGTGAGTTAATGGATTGGTTTCAATTAGCCAGTAAAAAAGAAAATAGAATGGTTCAAATGCGTCGTTTTATGCATCAATATCCTGAACCTTCATTTGAGGAAACATGGACGCATAATTATATTCTTAACCAATTAAGTCATTTAGATTGTGACATTGAGTCGCCAGTAGGACGCAATGGCATAAAAGCTACATTTAAAGGCAAAGCGAACGGACCTACCGTAGCATTTCGAGCTGACTTTGATGCTTTGCCTATTCAAGAACAGAATGAAGTATCTTATAAATCCAAAAATGATGGTTTTATGCATGCATGTGGCCATGACGGGCATACAGCTATTCTATTAGGCGTGGCTGAAATCGTGCATGAACATCGCCATTTATTAAAAGGCAATGTCGTGTTTATCTTTCAATACGGCGAGGAAATTATGCCGGGTGGTTCACAAGAAATGATTGATGATGGTTGTCTTAGAGACGTGGATAAAATTTATGGTACACATTTATGGAGTGGCTACCCTACAGGTACTATTTATTCACGACCTGGCGCTATTATGGCCTCTCCAGATGAATTCTCAATTACGATCAAAGGTAAAGGTGGACATGGCGCAAAACCGCATGAAACCATTGACCCTATTGTAATTATGGCGGAGTTTATTCTAAGTGCTCAAAAGATAGTATCACGTACCATTGATCCTGTAAAAGAAGCTGTGCTGACATTTGGAATGGTTCAAGCTGGTTCATCAGATAGTGTTATTCCAGATTCTGCATTTTGTAAAGGTACAGTGCGTACGTTTGATACAGAATTACAGGCGCATATTCAAAATAAATTGGATAAATTATTGCAAGGTCTTGCCTTAGCAAATGATATCACTTATGAGATGGAATATATTCGAGGGTACTTACCCGTTCATAATCATATTAGTGGCTATGAAGTGGTAAAACAAGCTGCTAATGAGATGCATTTACGCTTTAATGAATCAGAACTTATGATGATCGGCGAAGACTTCTCTCATTATTTAAAAGTTCGTCCGGGCGCGTTTTTCTTAACAGGCTGTGGCAATGTTGATAAAGGGATTACTGCCCCTCATCATAATCCACACTTCGATATTGATGAAGCAGCATTTAAGTATGCTGCTAGTGAGTTCTTGAAAATATTAGAAATTGAAAAGGTGTTTTAAATAATAGATAGATTAGGTTTATAGAGAAACGTCTATGATGACTCTTACGGGGAGTTTATCATAGACGTTTTTTAATTATTATAGAATATGAGAATTATATATAGCATAGCGTGATAGCTATTAACCGTATAAAAAGGCAAAATTGCCTGTTTTCAGGCATATAAAAAAGAGGCTAAAACAAGATTAAATGTCTTAGCCTCTTTAAACATTTAGGCAGTAGCTGACTGATTTGAAAATACGCTTGAAACAAGCTTTTTCAAATCTAGTCATCCTTGCCGGGGCAGGACGACGAAATTATTTTAATTTCTGTCCTGCTCCCAAAAAAAGACTCCCCTAAGGGAGTCTTTGAAATAAGGAATAATTAAAATTATTCGATGATTTCAGTTACAACGCCTGATCCTACAGTACGTCCACCTTCACGGATTGAGAAACGAGTACCGTCTTCAATCGCGATAGGAGCGATTAATTCTACTGTCATTTCAACGTTGTCACCAGGCATAACCATTTCTGTACCTTCTGGTAAGTTAACAACACCAGTTACGTCAGTAGTACGGAAATAGAATTGTGGACGATAGTTTGAGAAGAATGGAGTGTGACGTCCACCTTCGTCTTTAGATAAAACGTATACGTCTGCTTTGAATTTAGTGTGAGGTGTGATTGAACCTGGAGCAGCTAATACTTGACCACGTTGTACGTCTTCACGAGCGATACCACGTAATAAAGCACCGATGTTGTCACCAGCTTCAGCGTAGTCTAATAACTTACGGAACATTTCTACACCTGTAACAGTTGTTTTAGAAGTGTCATGTAAACCGATGATTTCAACTTCTTCACCAACTTTGATTTGACCACGTTCAACACGGCCTGTAGCTACAGTACCACGACCAGTGATTGAGAATACGTCCTCAACTGGCATCATGAATGGTTTGTCAGAATCACGTTCTGGAGTTGGGATATAATCATCAACTGCTTGCATTAATTCTAAGATTTTTTCTTCGTATTGAGCATCGCCTTCTAAAGCTTTTAATGCTGAACCAGCGATTACAGGTACATCGTCACCTGGGAAGTCGTATTCAGATAATAAGTCACGTACTTCCATTTCAACTAATTCTAATAATTCTTCATCGTCAACCATGTCAACTTTGTTTAAGAATACTACTAATGCTGGTACACCAACGTTACGTGATAATAAGATGTGTTCACGAGTTTGTGGCATTGGACCGTCAGCAGCAGATACTACTAAGATACCGCCATCCATTTGAGCAGCACCAGTGATCATGTTTTTAACATAGTCAGCGTGTCCTGGGCAGTCAACGTGAGCATAGTGACGTTTGTCAGTTTGATATTCGATGTGAGCAGTATTGATTGTAATACCACGTTCTTTTTCTTCTGGAGCGTTGTCAATCATGTCATATGATTGTGCTACAGTGTCACCATTTTTAGCTAATACAGTTGCGATAGCAGCTGTTAAAGTAGTTTTACCATGGTCAACGTGACCGATAGTACCAATATTGGCATGTTCTTTTGAGCGATCAAATTTTTCTTTTGCCATTATTAAATCTCTCCTATTCTAGTAAAAGTTATTTCAATATTATCTCTCATGATAGTTTCTCACCATCATGAGAAATAATGATTGTTCTAAAAAGAATTCATAGTTCTTTTATAATGCATTTTTCGCAAAAAATCAATTCATAAAGATGATAGCTTAATTAATAAGCTCAAGCTGTATTTTACCTAGATTTACTAGTTAAAACAAGTTTTAATTATTCACCTTTATTTTTCTTGATGATGTCATCAGCGATTGATTTTGGAACTTCTGCATAGTGGTCAAAGTACATAGTGTAAGTACCGCGACCTTGAGTGTTAGAACGTAATGAAGTTGCGTAACCGAACATCTCTGAAAGTGGTACATAAGCGTTAACAACTTGTGCATTACCACGAGGTTCCATACCGTCAACACGTCCACGACGAGCTGTTACGTCACCCATGATATCGCCCATGTATTCTTCAGGCATTTCGATTGTAACTTTCATCATTGGTTCTAAGATAACTGGATCACATTTTTTAGCAGCTTCTTTAAGTGCTAATGATGCAGCAATTTTGAAGGCCATTTCAGATGAATCGACATCATGGTATGAACCATCAAATAATTTAGCTTTAACATCGATTAATGGATATCCAGCTAAGACACCATTTTCCATAGCATCTTTAAGACCAGCTTCAACTGATGGAATGTATTCACGAGGAACTACACCACCAACGATAGCGTTTTCGAATTCGAAACCTGCGCCAGTTTCGTTTGGTGTGAATTCAATGTGAACATCACCGTATTGACCACGACCACCAGATTGACGAGAGAATTTACCTTGAACTTGTGCAGATTGCTTGAATGTTTCACGATATGAAACCATTGGCGCACCTACATTACATTCAACGTTGAATTCTTTCTTCATACGGTCAACTAAGATGTCTAAGTGTAACTCACCCATACCACCGATGATAACTTGTCCAGTTTCTTCATCTGTGTGAGCATGGAATGTTGGGTCTTCTTCTTGTAATTTAACTAAAGCTTGAGTCATTTTATCTTGGTCAGCTTTAGATTTTGGTTCTACTGATAAGTGGATAACTGGTTCAGGGAATTCCATTGATTCTAAGATAATGTCATTCTTTTCACCACATAATGTGTCACCAGTACCTGTATCTTTAAGACCAACTGCAGCAGCGATATCACCTGAGTAAACAGTATCAATCTCTTGACGTGAGTTAGCGTGCATTTGTAATAAACGACCTACACGTTCACGTTTGTCTTTAGTTGAGTTCTTAATGTAAGAACCTGATGTTAATGTACCTGAATATACACGGAAGAAAGTTAATTTACCAACGTAAGGGTCAGTCATAACTTTGAATGCTAATGCTGCGAATTCAGCTGAATCGTCAGGTTTAGCAACTACTTCTTCTTCAGGGTTTTCAGCACGGTGTCCAATGATTGGTTTAACATCTAAAGGAGATGGTAAGTAATCAATTACTGCGTTAAGCATTAATTGAACACCTTTGTTTTTGAATGCTGTACCGCAAAGTACTGGGTAGAATTCTACGTCAGTAGTAGCTTGACGGATAGCATCTTTTAATTCTGCAACTGAAATTTCTTCGTCACCAAGATATTTTTCCATTAATTCGTCATTGCTTTCAGCAACTGCTTCGATTAAGTTAGCGCGAGCTTCTTCTGCTCTATCTTTGTGATCTTCAGGAATTTCAATTTCATCGATTTCTGTACCTAAGTCGTTTGTATATTTGAAGCATTTCATTTCAACTAAGTCGATGATAGCTTCAAATTCGTCTTCGGCACCAATTGGTAATTGAATAGGTGCTGCGTTAGCTTGTAAGCGATCATGAATTGTGCTTACAGAGTAATCGAAGTTTGCACCTAATTTATCCATTTTGTTTACGAATACGATACGAGGTACTCCATAAGTAGTAGCCTGACGCCAAACTGTTTCAGTTTGAGGTTCTACACCTGATTGAGCATCAAGTACAGTAACCGCACCGTCAAGTACACGTAATGAACGTTCAACCTCTACAGTGAAGTCTACGTGTCCTGGAGTATCGATAATGTTTACACGGTGGCCTTGCCATTGTGCTGTTGTAGCAGCAGATGTGATAGTAATACCACGGTCTTGCTCTTGTTCCATCCAGTCCATTTGTGAAGCACCTTCGTGTGTTTCACCAATTTTGTGGATACGACCTGTATAGTATAAAATACGTTCAGTCGTAGTTGTTTTACCAGCATCGATGTGAGCCATGATACCGATGTTACGAGTGTTTTTCAAAGAAAAGTCTCTAGCCATTGTTTTTCTCCTTCCAGTTATTACTGAATAAGTACTATAGAATATGGCGATGCCCTAAGCACGAACCATCTTAAGTTGGCAAACCAATATGACGGAACACACTCAGGGTTAAATCTTTTATCTTACCAACGGTAGTGAGCGAATGCTTTGTTCGCTTCAGCCATTTTGTGAGTATCCTCACGTTTTTTAACTGCACCACCTGTATTATTAGCAGCGTCTAAGATTTCGTTAGCTAAACGATCTTCCATAGTTTTTTCACCACGAAGACGAGCGTAATTAACTAACCAACGTAATCCTAAAGTAGTACGACGTTCTGGGCGTACCTCAACTGGTACTTGATAGTTTGAACCACCCACACGACGAGCTTTTACTTCTAATACTGGCATAATGTTGTTGATTGCTTCTTCAAATACTTCTAAAGCATCGCGACCACTGCGTTGTTCTACAAGGTCAAATGCTGAATAAAGAATTCTTTGTGCTGTTCCGCGTTTACCATCTAACATAATTTTGTTAATTAATTTTGTAACTAACTTAGAGTTATGAATTGGATCTGGTAATACGTCTCTTTTAGGTACTGATCCTTTACGAGGCATAATGAAAATCCTCCCTTCCTATTATAGTATATTCTCAAAAATTGATATTAAAATTTACACAATCTTAATCTTAATTTTTAGGTTTTTTAGTTCCGTATAATGAACGACCTTGTCTACGTCCATCAACGCCTGAAGTATCAAGCGCACCACGTACGATATGGTAACGCACACCAGGTAAGTCTTTTACACGTCCACCACGTACAAGTACAACACTGTGTTCTTGTAAGTTATGGCCGATACCAGGAATGTATGCGTTGATTTCAATATTGTTTGATAAACGCACACGTGCATATTTACGTAACGCTGAGTTAGGTTTTTTTGGTGTCATAGTACCTACACGAGTACAAACACCACGTTTTTGAGGTGAGTTTAAGTCAGTAAATTGTTTCTTTTTACTGTTAAAACCTTTATTTAATGCTGGTGAATCTGATTTTTTAGTTTTACTTTTTCTAGGTTTACGTACTAATTGGTTAATAGTTGGCATTGAAATGTCCTCCTCTCTTCACTTTTTAATCCCACACATCCAGGTGGTTCATTTTTAGGTTAAATAAAATTTAGTAAGCAAAATACTTACTAATTCTCATTCAATAACGCAACAATCGTTGCATTAACGTTAATACCTACATATCTTCCTAAAGCTTGTTTGCTTTGGAAATATGAAATAGATATATTTTTATGATTGATTTGGCTAAATACGCGAGCCAATAAATGGACTTCAACGTCTTGAGCAATAATCAATGATGCAACTTGATCTCTTTTTAGCGCTTTAAGCGTTTCTTTGAGACCAACCACAAAGTGTTGTTTGTTAAAGCGTGCAACTTTTTCATTAGACATTAAAATATCCTCCAAAGTTCTGCTTGCATCAACCTTTACTATAATAACACTTTTAATCTTGTTAAGTCAACAATTTTTGTGGACTTTTTACTCATTTTCAAAAAATAAAGAACGAGAGCGAGACCTCAATCTTAAATGATTGATACGTCCCGTCTCGTCAGTAATAAAGACAACTTCTAAATGAAGTCTATCTTAGCTATTATTCGGTAACTTCAACTTCTTCAGTTTCAGAAACTGGTGTTCCAGCTTTATCATATTGAACGTCGCTATAACGTCTCATACCTGTACCAGCTGGGATTAACTTACCGATAATAACGTTTTCTTTAAGACCTAATAAGTCATCACGTTTACCTTTGATAGCAGCATCAGTAAGTACACGAGTAGTTTCTTGGAATGAAGCAGCTGATAAGAAACTTTCTGTTTCAAGAGAAGCTTTCGTAATACCAAGTAATACTGGTTTAGCAGTAGCTGGGCGTTTACGTTCTTTGAATGCTTCTCTGTTAGCGTCTGTAAAGTTGTGGATATCAACTAATGAACCTGGTAATAGTTTAGTGTCACCAGCTTCGATAATTCTAACTTTACGTAGCATTTGTCTAACCATTACTTCAACGTGTTTATCGTCGATTTCTACACCTTGCATACGATAAACTTTTTGTACTTCTTTAAGTAAGTAGCTTTCAGTCGCATTTAAACCAGCAACAGCTAAGAAGTTCTTAGGTTCAATTGAACCTTCAGTTAATACTTCACCACGTTCAACTGATTGACCGATTTCTACTTTGATTCTTGAAGTACCTGAAGCTAAGTAAGATCTAGTTTCATTAGCACCTTTGATCACAATTTCTTGTTGGCGATCTTTAGCTAATTTAATATCTTCAACTACACCTTCGATTTCCGTAATTACCGCTTGACCTTTAGGGTTACGCGCTTCGAAAATCTCTTGGATACGTGGAAGACCTTGTGTAATATCGCTTCCTGCTACCCCACCTGTATGGAATGTACGCATTGTAAGTTGGGTACCTGGTTCACCGATTGATTGAGCGGCGATTGTACCAACTGCTTCACCAACTTCAACTTTTTCACCTGTAGCAAGGTTTTTACCGTAACATTTTTCACATACACCATGACGAGTGTTACAAGTAAATGCTGAGCGAATATACATTTGTTCGATACCAGCATCTGTAATTTGTTTAGCTATTTCAGCTGTGATTAATTCGTCAGGACGGATGATGATTTCATCTGTTTCAGGATGACGAATTGTTTCTTTAGAATAACGACCTTCGATACGTTCGATGAATGGTTCAATCATTTCTGTACCTTCTCTGATATCAGAAACTAATAAACCACGGTCAGTACCACAGTCTTCTTCACGAACGATAACATCTTGTGCAACGTCAACAAGACGACGAGTAAGGTAACCTGAGTCAGCTGTTTTAAGGGCTGTATCGGCAAGACCTTTACGCGCACCGTGTGTAGAGATGAAGTATTCTAATACTGTTAAACCTTCACGGAATGATGATGTGATTGGTAACTCGATGATTTTACCTGATGGCGCAGCCATTAAACCACGCATACCAGCTAACTGTGTAAAGTTAGATGCGTTACCACGGGCACCAGAGTCACTCATCATGAAGATTGGGTTTGTTTTCTCAAGAGATTGCATTAATTCGCCTTGAATTTGGTCTTTGGCGTCAGTCCAAATTTCAACAACGGCGTTATAACGTTCATCTTCAGTAATTAAACCACGGTTAAATTGTTTAGATACACGTTCAACTAATTTTTCGTGTTCATCTAAAATTTGTTGCTTATCTGGAAGTACCACGATGTCAGATACGCCAACAGTGATACCAGCTTTAGATGAATATTTGAAACCTAAGTCTTTCATACGGTCAAGCATCATAGACGTATCTGTAATGCTAAATCTATTAAAGACTTCAGCTATAATATTTCCTAAGAATTTTTTATTGAATGGTTCAATAAGTTCTTTGTCCTCGAAGTATTCTTTAAGTCCACCTTCACCTAATTCAGTTGGATTAATGAAGTATTTATCAGGTGTTTTACTTTCAAGGTTAGCTTGAGTAGGTTCGTTAATATAAGCAAATGAATCTGGAATGATTTCATTGAAGATTACTTTACCTACTGATGTAGCTAAAATTTTATTATTTTGTTCTTCAGTGAACGTTGGATTGTTAAATGATTTAGCATGTACACCAATACGAGTGTGTAAGTGAACATAACCATTTGCATAAGCTTTAAGCACTTCGTTTGTATCATTGAAAATAACACCAGTGTTAACAGCATCTTTACGTTCTAAAGTTAAGTAATAGTTACCTAATACCATATCTTGTGATGGTGTAACTACTGGTTTACCATCTTTAGGGTTCAAGATGTTTTGTGCAGCTAACATTAACATACGAGCTTCAGCTTGTGCTTCTTTAGATAAAGGTACGTGAACAGCCATTTGGTCACCGTCAAAGTCCGCGTTGTAAGCAGTTGTTACAAGTGGGTGAAGACGGATTGCACGACCTTCTACTAACGTAGGTTCGAAGGCTTGGATACCTAATCTGTGAAGTGTAGGAGCACGGTTAAGTAATACAGGGTGTTCTCTAATAACATCCTCTAATACATCCCATACTTCATCGTCCATACGTTCAATTTTGCTTTTAGCATTTTTAATGTTTGTAGCAATTTCGCGTTGAACTAGTTCTTTCATAACAAATGGTTTGAATAATTCAAGTGCCATTTCTTTTGGAAGACCACATTGATACATTTTCAAGCTCGGTCCTACTGCGATTACTGAACGTCCTGAGTAGTCAACACGTTTACCAAGTAAGTTTTGACGGAAACGACCTTGTTTACCTTTCAACATATGAGAAAGTGATTTCAATGGTCTATTACCCGGACCAGTTACTGGACGACCACGACGACCGTTATCAATTAAAGCATCTACAGCTTCTTGTAACATACGTTTCTCGTTTTGAACGATGATGCCAGGAGCACCAAGATCTAATAAACGTTTTAAACGATTGTTACGGTTGATAACACGACGGTATAAGTCGTTTAAGTCACTTGTAGCAAAACGTCCACCATCTAATTGGACCATTGGACGAATTTCTGGTGGAATGATTGGAAGTACATCTAAAATCATCCATGAAGGATTGTTACCAGAATTTCTAAATGATTCTACAACTTCTAAACGTTTGATGGCACGAGTTAATCTTTGACCAGTCGCAGATTCTAACTCATCACGTAATGCTTTTAATTCTTCATCTAAGTTAATTTCTTCTAATAAGTCTTTAATACCTTCAGCACCCATTTTAGCTACAAATTGGCCTGGGTATTTATCATAGTAATCTC
Source organism: Staphylococcus sp. NRL 16/872 (assembly GCF_022815905.2). NCBI lineage: Bacteria > Bacillati > Bacillota > Bacilli > Caryophanales > Staphylococcaceae > Staphylococcus > Staphylococcus sp. NRL 16/872. Next base: position 2,278,413 of record NZ_CP119327.1, read on the forward strand.
TGAATTCTGCTTCAGATAATAATGATTTTTTCTCTAAACCAGTTGGACCTGGATCAACTACAACATAAGAAGCAAAGTAAATAACCTCTTCTAATGCTCTAGGTGACATGTCTAATAAAAGACCCATACGACTTGGGATACCTTTGAAATACCAAATATGAGATACAGGAGCTGCTAATTCAATATGTCCCATTCTTTCACGACGTACTTTAGATTTAGTTACTTCTACGCCACATCTATCACATACCATACCTTTGTAACGTACACGTTTGTACTTACCACAACTACATTCCCAGTCTTTTGTAGGTCCGAATATTCTTTCACAGAAAAGACCATCTTTCTCTGGTTTCAAAGTACGATAGTTAATTGTTTCAGGTTTTTTAACTTCACCGTAAGACCAAGAACGGATTTTTTCAGGTGAGGCTAAACCGATTTTCATATAATGGAAATTATTTACATCAATCAAGGAGCCTACCTCCTTCAATTTAGATTAGCTGTGCTATTTGATTGATTCACATTTATTGAAACTATATATAAGTTAAAGAAGATAGCATTTAGGAAAGCTAAGATGCTCATCCTAACTTTCACTAAATGTTTATCTTTCACTTCATGCTATTTATATACTTAAGTGCTTATTAGTCAGTAGTTTCTTTTTGTGTTTCTGGAACATCTTTTTGTTGTAAATCTACTTTGCGCTCTGTTGCATCTTCATCCTCAACGTCTGCCATTTCGATTTCATTATCATGTTCATCCATCACTTTTACATCTAAACCTAAACTTTGTAATTCTTTCATCAATACGCGGAATGATTCTGGAACACTTGGTCTAGAGATGTTTTCACCTTTAACGATTGCTTCGTAAGTTTTAACACGACCTACAGTATCGTCAGATTTATAAGTTAGGATTTCTTGTAATGTGTATGCAGCACCATATGCTTCAAGTGCCCATACCTCCATCTCACCGAAACGTTGTCCACCGAATTGTGCTTTACCACCAAGTGGTTGTTGTGTAACAAGTGAGTATGGACCAGTTGAACGCGCATGTAATTTGTCGTCAACCATGTGTGCAAGTTTAAGCATGTACATTACACCAACAGAGATACGGTTATCGAATGGTTCACCAGTACGACCATCATATAAGACAGTTTTACCGTCACGAGCCATACCAGCTTCTTCAATTGTTGACCATACATCATCATCGTTAGCACCATCGAATACTGGTGATGCAACGTGGATGCCTAAGTTTTTAGCAGCCATACCTAAGTGTAACTCTAACACTTGTCCGATGTTCATACGTGATGGTACACCAAGTGGGTTTAACATGATGTCGATTGGACGTCCATCTGGTAAGTAAGGCATATCTTCTTCAGGAACGATCTTAGAGATAACCCCTTTGTTACCGTGACGACCACACATTTTGTCCCCAACATGGATTTTACGTTTTTGAACGATATAAACACGTACTAATTGGTTTACACCTGGAGATAAAGTATCATCGCCCTCTTCACGATTAAACACTTTAACATCTAGTACGATACCGCCTGCACCATGTGGTACACGTAATGATGTATCGCGTACTTCACGTGCTTTTTCACCGAAGATAGCATGTAATAATCTTTCTTCAGCTGTTAATTCAGTTACACCTTTAGGCGTTACTTTACCTACTAAGATGTCACCATCTTTAACTTCAGCACCAACATAAACGATACCACGATCGTCTAAGTTTTTAAGCGCATTTTCAGAAACGTTAGGAATATCACGAGTGATTTCTTCAGGTCCTAGTTTAGTATCACGTGCTTCTGATTCATATTCTTCAATATGAATTGAAGTGTAAACGTCATCTTTAACTAGACGTTCGCTCATGATTACAGCATCCTCATAGTTATAACCGTCCCAAGTCATGAAACCAACTACAACGTTACGGCCTAAAGCCATTTCGCCTAGTTCCATTGAAGGTCCGTCAGCTAAAATTTCGTTATATTCAACTACATCGCCAACTGAAACGATTGGGCGTTGGTTATAACAAGTACCTGAGTTAGAACGTTTGAATTTAGCTAATGGATAACGGTCTAATTCACCTTCATGTTCAGTACCGTTCTCTTCAACTAAACGACGTACTAATACTTCATTAGATTCAACGTGTTCAACACGACCTCTGTGTTTAGCAGTGATTGCTGCACCTGAGTCACGTGCTGCTACGTGTTCCATACCAGTACCTACGAAAGGTGCTTCTGGGTTCATCAATGGTACTGCTTGACGTTGCATGTTCGCACCCATTAACGCACGGTTAGAGTCATCGTTTTCTAAGAATGGGATACATGCTGTCGCAGCTGATACTACTTGTTTAGGAGATACGTCCATGTAGTCCATTTTTTCTTTTGCCATAACTGTGTTGTTACCACGGAAACGACAAACTACTTCGTCGTCTAAGAAACGGCCATTGTCATCTAAGCGAGAGTTCGCTTGGGCAACGACATAACTATCTTCTTCATCAGCTGTTAAGTAGTCGATTTGATCTGTAATAGAGTTAGTATCTAAGTCTACTTTACGGTATGGTGTTTCAATGAAACCAAATTCATTAACACGTGCATAGCTTGATAATGAGTTAATCAAACCAATGTTTGGTCCCTCTGGTGTCTCGATAGGACACATACGACCATAGTGAGAATAGTGAACGTCACGTACTTCCATTTGAGCACGTTCACGTGTTAAACCACCAGGTCCTAAGGCAGAAAGACGACGTTTATGTGTTAACTCAGCTAATGGGTTAGCTTGGTCCATGAATTGTGATAATTGAGAGCTACCGAAGAACTCTTTAATTGATGCAATTACAGGACGAATATTAATTAATTGTTGTGGTGTGATTGAATCTGTATCTTGGATTGACATTCTTTCACGTACAACACGTTCCATTCTTGATAAACCGATACGGAATTGGTTTTGTAAAAGTTCACCAACTGAACGTAAACGACGGTTACCTAAATGGTCAATATCATCTGTATAACCAATGCCATTTAATAAGTTAAAGAAATAACTCATTGAGGCAATGATATCAGCAGGAGTAATACATTTTACTTCTGAATCTGGTAACGCATTACCAATTACAGTAGTTGTACGTCCTTCTTCATCATTTGGTACATAGACTTTAATAGATTGAATTTCTACAGGTTCGTCGATAACGCTACCTTCTAATTCAAACACTTCACTATTAGCATTCGTTTCTAAAACTTCCATAATTTCGTCTAATTTACGACGGTCTAAAACTGTGCCTTCTTCAGCAACAATTTCACCAGTTTCGCTATTAACGATTGGTTCAGCTAATTTTTGGTTAAATAAACGGTGTTTTAAATGTAATTTTTTGTTTGTTTTGTAACGACCAACACTTGCTAAATCATAACGTTTAGGGTCGAAGAAACGTGAGTATAATAGACTCTTAGCATTTTCAACTGTTGGTGGTTCACCAGGACGTAAACGTTCATAAATTTCTAATAATGCTTGTTCAGTATTTTCAGTGCTGTCTTTTTCAAGCGTGTTACGTAAGTACTCACTGTCACCTAATAAATCAATAATTTCTTGATCATTAGAGAAACCTAAAGCACGTAATAATACTGTTAATGGTAATTTACGTGTTCTATCAATACGTACGTAAACTACGTCTTTAGCATCAGTTTCATATTCTAACCATGCGCCACGGTTAGGAATGATTGTCGCATCATAATTTTCGCGACCGTTTTTGTCGATTTTTTCGTTGAAATAAACGGATGGTGAACGTACTAATTGAGAAACAATAACACGTTCTGCACCATTAATTACAAACGTACCTGTATCTGTCATTAATGGGAAGTCACCCATGAACACTTCTTGTTCTTTGACTTCTCCAGTTTCTTTAATAATTAGACGTACTTTAACACGAAGAGGTGCAGCATAAGTAGCGTCACGGTTTTTAGATTCTTCTAAATCATATTTTGGTTCACCTAATCTGTAATCTACAAATTCTAAAGAAAGGTTACCAGTGAAATCTTCAATTGGTGAAATATCACGGAACATTTCTAATAAACCTTCTTTTAAGAACCAGTCGTAAGATTTAGTTTGAATTTCTATTAAGTTTGGTAATTCTAATACTTCTGAAATTCTCGCATAATTTCTACGTTTACGATGTCTTCCATATTGGACAACTTGACCTGCCAAACAGATTCACCCCTCAAATATTGCGTGCTAAACTTCTACACAAAACAAAAAGTCGCAATACAAGACAAAAAGAAAACGGCAACACAACTGATGACACCATTTTCGATTCTACAATTATTCTTGTTTTACATACTCATTTTGCGTAAAAGTACACACTTATTGAACATAAATTTTTACATTTTATAACTATATCAGAATACTACCTTGAAATCAACCTTTTCGACTTTTCAAGATGTAGTAACCTTTATTCTTATTCACAGTTTCTACATTATTAAATAGTTCTTCCATTTTCTTTTTAGCTGAAGGCATACCTTGTTTCTTTTGAATGACCACGTATAATTCGCCTTGATCTTCCAACTTCAAATATGCTTCTTCAAAAATACGATGAACAACCTCTTTACCTGCACGGATGGGAGGATTAGTTAATACAAAATGATAACTATTATCTTTTAATTGTGATAAGCCATCACTTTCTTTTATTTCTACGTTATCTATGTGATTCGCTTTTTTATTTTTCTCAGCTAAGGCTAACGCACGTTGATTCACATCAACCATTGTAATATGGTGATGTGGTGAAACTTTCGCTATCATAAGCCCAATTGGCCCATAACCACAACCAACATCAACAATCTTTTTACTCGGACCTGGTGGATGTTCATTTAGAAATGTTTGAACAAGCGTATCCGAACCAAAATCAACTTTCCCTTTAGAAAATACGCCCGCATCCGTAGTCAAAGTTAATTCGTGTTGATGATAATGGTAACAAATCACCTTTTCATCACTTTGCACCTCAGGATTTTCATCATAATAATGTCCCATCATTGCACCTCTCTATCATTGTTCATCTTTGATTTGCCAGAAAATGAAGTAAAAACCCCGTTATCGTGATAACGGGGTTTTAATTTCTCAAAGAATTCAAGTTATCTTTTTCTCTTCAAATAAAATAATAATGAATTAAATAGATAACTGTAATATTAAGTTAAGTTACTAGAATTATTTTAATTCTACAGTAGCTCCAACTTCTTCTAATTGTTCTTTAAGTTTTTCAGCTTCTTCTTTAGCAACGCCTTCTTTGATTACTTTAGGAGCGTTATCTACTAATTCTTTAGCATCTTTTAAGCCTAAGCCAGTTGCTTCTTTAACAGCTTTAACAACTTTGATTTTTGAAGATCCAGCTGAAGTTAATTCAACGTCAAATTCAGTTTTTTCAGCTGCTGCGTCGCCGCCACCAGCTGCACCAGCTGCTGCTACAGGAGCTGCTGCTGTTACACCAAATTCTTCTTCAATTGCTTTTACTAAATCGTTTAATTCTAATACTGACATTTCTTTAATTGCTTCAATGATTTGTTCTTGATTAGCCATTTTATTATTCCTCCAATTATTTTAATATTTTATGCGCGATTATTCAGCGCTTTCTTCTTTTTGTTCTCCAACAGCTTTAACCGCATAAGCGAAGTTGCGTACTGGAGCTTGTAATACTGATAAAAGCATAGATACAAGACCATCGTGTGAAGGTAATGAACCAACAGTTTTAACTTCTTCTGCTGAGATAAGGCTACCTTCCATAACGCCTGTTTTAATTTCTAAAGCTTCGTGTTCTTTAGCAAATCCTGCAATAACTTTCGCTGGAGCAACTACATCTTCAGTAGAAGTTGCGATAGCTGTAGGACCAGTTAAGAATTCATCTAAGCCTTCGATACCTGCTTTTTCAGCTGCACGACGAACCATTGTGTTTTTGTATACTTTATACTCAACACCTGCTTCACGTAATTGTGAACGAAGTTCAGTTACTTCAGCAACAGTTAAACCACGGTAGTCAACGATTACAGTTGAAACTGAATTTTTAAGTTGTTCAGCAATAACATCAACATGTTGTTTTTTAGCTTCAATAATAGCAGACATTCAGACACCTCCATTTTTATTTTTTGGTGCTTTTTTTAATAAAAAAAGCACTTTCTACCCACGGCAAAAAGTGCTTGAAAGATCATTATAATAATCATCACGTTCAAGTCAATTTAGCCTCGGTAGGATAAATTTTAAGTTATAAATAACTCCTACTGTCTTAGGTAAAATAATCACAATAAGTAATATAACCTGATTATTGTGATATGTCAACATTTTTTTAAAGACTGAAAGAAATTAATTGTAAAAGTTCTTTAGCAAATATATAACCATATGTGCTATTGCGACATTACATCAAATTCTCTCAGTCTTTAATCTATATCAATTATTATTTATTGTTTAAATTATAATTTGAATGAAGAAGTATCAACTTTAACTCCAGGACCCATTGTTGTAGTTACAGCAACAGATTTGAAGTAAGTACCTTTAGCTGAAGATGGTTTAGCTTTTGCTAATACATCTTGTAAAGCTTTAAAGTTTTCAACTAATTTTTCATCGCTAAATGAAACTTTACCGATTGAAGCATGTACGATACCTGCTTTTTCAGCACGGTATTCAACTTTACCAGCTTTGATTTCTTCAACAGCTTTTTTAACATCCATAGTTACAGTACCAGTTTTAGGGTTTGGCATTAAACCTTTAGGTCCTAATACACGACCTAATTTACCAACTTCGCCCATCATATCTGGAGTAGCTACTACTACGTCAAAGTCGAACCAACCTTGTTGGATTTTTTGTACATAATCAGATTCACCTACGTAATCTGCGCCTGCTTCTTCTGCTTCAGTGATTTTGTCACCTTTAGCAAATACTAATACACGTTGTGATTTACCAGTACCGTTTGGTAATACTACTGCACCACGGATTTGTTGGTCATTTTTACGTGTATCAATTCCTAAACGGAAAGCTACTTCAACTGATGCGTCAAAGTTAGCAATGCTTGTTTCTTTAGCTAAGCTGATTGCTTCTTCAACACTATAGTGTTTAGTACGATCAACTTTATTAGCTGCTTCTTGATACTTTTTACCTTTTTTAGCCATTTATTGTTCCTCCTTTAGTGGTTTTAGCGGAATTTCCTCCCACGCTTACTTGTGTATTACACAAGTTAAGAGCAGATAACAGATGAATGTCTAACGTTTCGAATAACCATCAGGTTTCAAAACAAGGATAAATTCATCACAGACAATATTATTGGTTGTCGTTTCTGTTACCTGCCATCGTCTAACGAGGTTGGGACAAAAGTGTTTATCTTTTAAGAACCGATTAATCACGTTCTAAAAGCAAAACTTTGTCCAGACCTCTTCTTTTATTTCGATAATCTAAATTTTATGTTCAAAAAATTATTGTACAGTGATACCCATACTACGTGCAGTACCTTCGATAATACGCATAGCTGCTTCTTCGTCTGCAGCGTTCAAGTCTTGCATTTTAGTTTGTGCAATTTCACGTACTTGATCTTTAGTTACTGTAGCAACTTTAGTTTTGTTTGGTTCACCAGAACCTTTTTCAACGCCAGCTGCTTTTTTAAGTAGTACTGGAGCCGGTGGAGTTTTAGTAATGAATGTAAATGAACGATCTTCATATACACTGATTTCTACCGGAATGATTAAACCTGCTTGTTCTTGCGTACGTGCGTTGAATTCTTTACAGAATCCCATAATGTTCACACCTGCTTGACCTAATGCTGGACCAACTGGTGGTGCTGGGTTCGCTTTACCTGCAGGAATTTGTAATTTAACTACTTTTTCTACTTTTTTAGCCACGATGTGCACCTCCTTGATATCGTGATGTGGTCACAGGGCTCAGTTTTGCCCTCCCACTCATAAACATTTCGTGACGAAATGAGCGTTCTAAAAACGCGACCACATTATTTTAACACTGAACTCACTTAAAAATCAATAGTAAAATTTCATCTTTTTTTAAGAGACTTTGTTTTTCAGTATTCTTTTTCTTCTGAATATATTTTATAATTTTTCAACTTGATCAAATTCAACTTCAACTGGTGTTTCTCTGCCGAACATATCAACTAATACAGTCAATTTAAATTTATCAGGTTCAATTTCTTGAACTTCACCAACTTGATTAGCGAAAGGGCCAGATTTGATACGTACTTGTTCGCCAACATCTAATTCGACATCGATTGTTTTTTCTTTAAGACCCATTTGTTTTAAGATGAATCTCATTTCTTCAGGAAGTAATGGATTAGGCTTAGAACCAGCACCTGCTGAACCAACGAAACCAGTTACACCTGGCGTATTACGTACAACATACCATGACTCGTCTGTCATAACTAGTTCTACTAACACATAACCAGGAAATGTTTTCTTAATTTGTTTTTTAGCTTTTCCATCTTTAACTTGTGTTTCTTCCTCTTCTGGTATGACAACTCTAAAAATTTGTTCTGTCATATTCATTGATTCTACTCTTTTTTCTAAATTCTTTTTAACTTTATTTTCATATCCAGAATACGTATGCACGGCATACCAACGCTTTGCGCCCACTTCTTCAGACATGTTGTCACTCCTTCTCCTTAATCCTTACTCTTATCTAAATAATTGAATTAAATTACCGATACCTACATCTAACAACCAGAAAAACACTAAGAAGAAAATCACTGTAGATACTACGATTACAGTGTATTTAAAAAGTTCTTCTTTCGTAGGCCAACTTGTTTTTTCCATCTCACTTTTAACGCCTTGGAAGAAACTTTCTTTTTCTTTACCTGTGCCTTTATCTTTAGCCATCAATATTACCTCCATACTTACCGCTGATTAGCCATCTATTTAAAATATCACATTATCGCCAAACTTATTTTGATTCTTTATGAATCGTATGGGCATTACATCTCGGACAATATTTTTTTAATTCTAATCTCGTTGCAGAATTTTCATTTTTCGGGACATTATAATTTCTGTTACCGCAAACTTCACAAATTAAAGGTACTTTTTTCACAACATTTCACCTTTACTCATTTTAATACCAGTATACTATACATAAATTTCACAATAAATGTCAAACTAGCATAGTACTACTATCTCCTTACCAATCTAGCAATTATGCGTATTTAAATATTTTCTCATTTTCATTTTACAACGTTGAATACTATTGTAAACTACTTTATCTTTAATATTTAATTTTCTAGCTATTTCTGTCGGCGCATAATCAAGTAACAATAATTGCGCTACATTTTTTTCTAATTGACTCAAACCTAATAAACTTTCATATAATAACTCTATTTGTCTTTGAAGCAGACAATACTCTTCTGTTTGCTTTGAATATTTGTTCCAATTGTATCTCACGACAAATTCATTTATCAAAGATTCATTTCTAGTTACCTCTGCATATCTTTTTCTCCAAAAATCATTCCTAAGCGAGCGAACCATACAATTTAAATAATGCTCAAATGGAACGTTCAACGTAAAATCAAAAGTTTGTAGTGACAAATACGTTCTTATGAATAGTTCCTGTACCAAATCCTGAACATCTGCAGAGGACACACCCGCTTGCTTAAATTTCATTTGAAAGCTTGAGTGCAACTGGCTTACTATAAATGTAAATATTTGTTCTCGTTCATGACTATTTTGACTTTGTTGAAAGTTAATAAATGCTTGTTCTAGTTGTTTGAAATTTTGAGTCATACACTATACCTTTCATATTAAAGTAGGCATAGTGTATAAAGAACTTCTATCAAATGACAAGTGGTCAAATTCAATCTTTATTATGATTACCACGTCTAATTTTTTCAAATTCTGCTAAAACATCATTTGAAAGCGAAATTCGAGTTCTCGGTTTACTTTCACTAAAATCATCTAAAGACTTACTAACAGTTATTTCATTTTCTTTCAAATCACGCCACATTTCTCTAGATGATACACGATATGCGCCTGCACCAAATATCGCATGCTGTTCACTCATATCGCTCGTTACGACTGTAATATGCGTTGTATGTTTATTGTATAAATTATAAACATAGCGTTCGATATAACTATCAGCAGTTTCTTTTTCTTTAGTAAAAACTGTTTTCACGCCATGATAAATATATTCTCTTTCAATACCTGATTGTTCATAAGCATCAAATACACATACAATCTCATCTGCCACAACAGCGTTATAATTTGCTATTTCATCAAGTAATTGTTCTCGTGCTTCTTGTAAGTTCTCACGTGCAATCTTACTTAATTCTTGAGATTGTCCTATCATATTATAGCCGTCGATAATTAAATATCTATCCTTCATGCGTTATCTCCGAGTTGATGTCTTTTACGGTACACTTCATACATCATTAAACTGGCTGCTACTGATGCATTAAGGCTATTAACATGACCAACCATTGGTATCTTAATATAGAAATCACATTTATCTTTTACTAATCTACTCATACCTTGACCTTCACTGCCAATTACTATCGCTAATGCCATATCTGCTTCCATATTACGATAATCAGTAGCATTGTCCGCTTCAGCACCAGCTACCCAGTAACCATTATCTTTTAACTCGTCGATTGTCTTAGCTAAATTAGTCACTCGCATTACTGGTACATGTTGAATGGCACCAGTAGAGGCTTTAGCCACTGTTTGAGTTAAGGCAACAGAACGTCTCTTAGGTATGATGACACCGTCGACACCACTAGCATCAGCAGTTCTTAGAATAGATCCTAAGTTATGTGGATCTTCAAGACCATCTAAAATAATAACTGTAGATAGACCTTCTTTTTCTTTTTGCGCTTTAACAAATTGATCGAAATCTGCATATTCATATGGTGCAATTAATGCTGCCACCCCTTGATGAGGTGCATTTGCTAAATTATCTAATTTCGATTTTGGCACTGTTTGAACAATTAATTTTTGTTCTTTTGCATTTTGTAAGATGTCATTAATTTGTTGTTTTCTTATGCCTTCTTGAATCCAAATTTTATTGATGGTATGTCCAGAGACAATCGCTTCTTTAACAGCGTGTCTACCAACAATTACGATATCTTCCACTGATTTCACTCCCTTTCATTGACTAATTGAACAATTACATCAAGCAACGCTTCTAATCTATCTTCTTGATGATCTAAATATAAAAATCCTATCACGGCTTCTAAGCCTGAACTTTTACGATATGTTTGTATATCTGTATTTTTAGCTTTGGTATAACTTTTAGCATTACGCCCTCTTTTAACGATGTCCAATTCCTCGTCCGTAAACCATTGCGCGTCAACTAACTTTTCCAATGTTTGCGCCTGACTTTTAGCAGAAACGTAGCGTTTAGCCATTTGATGTAAACGATTGGGTTTACTTTGTAATTTTAATACAATATAACGTCGGACATGTTGATCTAATACTGCATCGCCCATATATGCTAACGTTAAAGGATTCAATAATTTCGGTTCCATATTAACCACGTTTGAAACGCACACCTTGAGGCGTATCTTCTAAAATAATATTTTGTTCTTTCAACATATCTCTAATTTCATCAGCTCGTGCGAAATCTTTATTTTTACGTGCTTCATTTCGTTCCTCGATAAGCTTTTCAATATCTTCATCTAACAACATTTCTGAATCTGTACCTTTAAGTGGCACGCCAAGAACATCACTGAAAATATGATAAACTTCTTTAAAACGCGCAATTACTTGTGTTGATGTAGTATTCTCTAATACATATTTATTCGCAAGTTTCGCTAAATCATACCAAGCAGTTACTGCATTGGCAGTATTAAAGTCATCATTCATCACTGTTTCAAATTGTTCTAAAATAACATCGATTTGTTCGATATACTCAGACTGATCTGCAATATCTGTTGCAATTGCCTCACGTTCTTCAATTAATTTATAACTGTTACGAATACGTTCTAAGCCACTTTTCGCAGCATTCACTAATTCTAAGTTATAGTTAATTGGGCTTCTATAATGCACACTGATCATGAAGAAACGTAGTACATCTGGATCAACTTCTTTAATAATGTCATGCACTAAAATAAAGTTACCTAACGATTTACTCATTTTTTCATTATCAATATTGATGAAACCATTATGCATCCAGTAGTTCGCAAAAGGTGCATGGTTATGTGCTTCAGATTGCGCAATTTCATTCTCGTGGTGAGGGAATTGTAAATCTGAACCACCGGCATGAATATCAATGGTTTTACCTAGTTCATGATAAGCCATTACTGAACATTCGATGTGCCAGCCTGGACGTCCTTCACCAAATGGACTTTCCCAACTAATTTCACCTGGTTTTGCTTTTTTCCATAAAGTGAAATCTAGCGCGTCTTCTTTTTGTTCACCCGCTTCAATTCTGGCACCTACTTTTAAGTCATCAATAGATTGGTGACTTAATTTACCATAACCATCAAATTGACGTGTTCTAAAGTAAACATCTCCGTTACTTTCGTATGCATAACCTTCGTCTACTAGCTCTTTGATAAAGGAAATAATTTCGTCCATATGGTCCATTACTCGAGGATTTGAAGAAGCTTTCTTCACATTTAAAGCACCGACATCTTCATAAAATGCTTTAATATATTTATCTGCGATTTCAGGTACACTTTCATTAAGCTCTTTTGAGCGTTTAATTAATTTATCATCAACATCTGTGAAGTTTGAAACATATGTCACTTCATAGCCTTGATATTCAAAGTAACGTCGTACAACGTCATAATTAATAGCTGGACGCGCGTTACCGATATGAATGTAGTTATATACTGTTGGACCACATACATACATTTTCACCTTACCTGGTTCGATAGGCTCAAACGTCTCCTTTTGACGCGTTAATGTATTATATAATGTAATCATCTTTAATCTCTCCGTTCTTAGCTTTTTCAAGTTGTTTTTCTAGTTGTTTAATTTGTTCATATAATGGATCCGGTAAATTACGGTGATCGAATGTTTTACCGATACGTTTTCCTTCTTGTTTCACAATATGACCTGGAATACCTACTACAGTTGTATAACTAGGCACAGATTGTAATACGACTGAATTCGCCCCGATATTAACATTAGAATCTATTTGAATATTACCTAATATTTTTGAACCTGCCGCAATCAGCACATTATCGCCAATATCTGGGTGACGTTTTCCTTTTTCTTTACCCGTACCGCCTAATGTAACACCTTGATAAATCGTTACATTGTCGCCAATTGTACATGTTTCTCCAATTACGACACCCATACCATGGTCGATGAATAAACGTTTCCCAATTTTGGCACCAGGATGAATTTCAATTCCTGTAAAGAAGCGAGAAACTTGAGATATGATTCTAGCAAGGACATATCGTTTTTTGTTATATAATTTATGCGCAATTAAGTGACTCCATACTGCATGTAAACCAGCATAAGTTGTAATAACCTCAAATGTTGTACGTGCTGCTGGGTCCTGTTCAAATACCATTTTCACATCGTCTCTAATTCTTTTTATCAAGACTGTCTCCCCCTCAGTTTTAAAAAGTAATTAATTTCACAATCACGACTACTTAATCTAAATTTTAGTTAATAAAAAAGCACCTCTAACACATATATGTTAGAGGCGCTACCGCACGGTTCCACTCTGTATTTAGATAAAGACATCCCATCTTTCAAGACAGCCTCTTTATCATACTCATTTACATATTCAATTGATAGTTAACACAAAGGTGCATTCAATATTGATAATGATGTGCTCGCAGCTCCCGCACACTCTCTGAATACATTATCTGATATTTACTAATCCTTTGTTTCATGTGTAACCTAATCATATGAGCTTTAATGTAAAATTTCAAGCACAAAGATACATCCACTTTGAAATTCAGTTTTGCTCGCTTTTCGGTTCTGCTCAAATCCTAAACGCTTTTGTCCAGACCTTTTATTCACGGCTTCCCAAAAGCAGGATTCTCGGCAGCGGGGCCCCAACACAGAGAATTTCCTTCAGAAATTCTACAAGCAAAGCAAGTTGGGGACTCAAAGACTCGTCAAAACTTGAAATTCAGTTTTGCTCGCTTTTCGGTTCTGCTCAAATCCTAAACACTTTTGTCCAGACCTTTATTTTAAACGTGTTTTTTCAAGCGTGTTAAAACTTTATCTTTGCCTAATACTTCAATTGTATTTGGTAATTCAGGACCATGCATTTGGCCTGTAACAGCTACACGAATTGGCATAAATAATTGTTTACCTTTAATGCCAGTTTCTTTTTGAACTTCTTTAATTGTTTTCTTAATTTCTGCAGCTTCAAATGGTTCTAAAACTTCTAATTTGCCGTATAAATGAGACATTAATTCAGGTACTTGTTCACCATTAAGCACTTCTTGTTCTTCTTCACCTAATTCAGGCATATCTTTAAAGAACATTTCTGATAATGGTACGATTTCGCCAGCATAACTCATTTCTTTTTGGTAAAGCGCAATCAGTTTACGGCCCCATTCTTTATCTTCTTCACTAGGTTCAGCAGGAATTAAGTTTGCTTTAATTAAATGAGGTAACGCAAGTTCAAATACTGTTTCGTTATCTTTTTCTTTCATGTATTGGTTGTTAACCCAAGCAAGTTTTTGTCTATCAAACATTGCAGGTGATTTAGAAAGACGTTTTTCATCAAAAATCTTAATAAATTCTTCTTTAGAAAAGATCTCATCTTCGCTTTCAGGAGACCAACCTAATAATGTAATGAAGTTAAATAACGCTTCAGGTAAATAACCTAAATCACGATATTGCTCGATGAATTGTAAAATTTGACCATCACGTTTACTTAATTTCTTACGTTCTTCATTAACGATTAATGACATATGACCAAAGCGAGGTGGTTCCCAACCAAATGCTTCATAAATCATTAATTGTTTAGGTGTATTAGACACATGGTCATCGCCACGAATAACATCTGAAATTTCCATATAATGATCATCAACTGCTACAGCGAAGTTATATGTTGGAATACCATCTTTCTTCACGATAACCCAGTCGCCAATGTTATTAGAGTCAAATGAAATTTCGCCTTTAACCATATCATTAAACGTATAAGTTTTATCTTGTGGCACACGGAATCTAATAGATGGTTGACGACCTTCCGCTTCAAACTGTTGACGCTCTTCTTCAGTTAAGTGCGCATGTTTACCACCATAGCGAGGCATCTCA
Organism: Staphylococcus sp. NRL 16/872; assembly: GCF_022815905.2. Lineage (NCBI taxonomy): Bacteria > Bacillati > Bacillota > Bacilli > Caryophanales > Staphylococcaceae > Staphylococcus > Staphylococcus sp. NRL 16/872. The sequence continues at coordinate 2,293,585 of NZ_CP119327.1, forward strand.
CCACGTGCAATTTGCTCTTCACGTTCTTTTTCAAGCTCTTCTGAAGTCATATAACATTTATATGCTTTATCTTCATCTAATAATTGTTGAATTAATGGATTATAAATATCACCACGTTCAGACTGACGATATGGACCATAACCATTATCTTTATCCACTGATTCATCCCAATCTAAACCTAACCATTTTAAGTTCTCAAATTGAGAAGCTTCACCATCTTTAAGGTTACGTTTACTATCAGTATCCTCAATACGCACTACGAAATCCCCATCATAATGCTTAGCAAATAAATAGTTAAACAATGCCGTTCTCGCATTACCAATATGCAAATATCCAGTTGGACTCGGCGCATATCTAACTCTTATACGTTCACTCATTATATTCACTCCTAATAATTATTCATTAATCAATCACGGTTCATCTAACCACAGGGCACACTATTGTCGCCTCAGAAACATCTTCTTCCATTAGAAAAAAGCTATCCCAAACTATCTATAAAGACGCGTTTTCGAATAACTTTCCTCACCCACTCTATACTTAGATAAAACGTCACATTTCTACACTATTGTAGCACTAAATCAACACTTTGATAAGTCTCACGTCATCTCGATATAGAGCAATTTTTATTTTTTGAAAAGAGTGCCCTCAACAGCTAGCATTTCTCATGAAACCCATGCATCTTTAGTGCTTTCACATACTCACACATCTCGCATGCGTTTCATGTCAATTCTACATTCTTAATAGCTAACTAGCTTAACTACACTAATTAACGTCACCTAATTTTTTAGCAAAAATAATACGACCAGATGATGTTTGCAATAGACTGATGACTTCCAACTCCACCTGTTTACCAACGAGTTGTTTAGCATTATCAACAACAACCATGGTACCGTCATCAAGATATCCTACACCCTGACCTGGTTCTTTACCCATTTTAGTTAATAAAATGTTAATGTGATCCCCTTGATGTACATTTGGTTTAATCGCTTCAGATAAATCATTCACGTTTAATGCTTTAATTCCTTGCACATGACATACTTTATTTAAATTAAAATCTGTGGTAATTACATGCGCATGATAAGATTGTGCCAATTTCACTAATAATTCATCAATATCACTATGTGACTTTTGAGGATGGATCACACGTGTTGGATAATCTAAATCATAAAGTTCATTTAAAATATCTAAACCACGTTGGCCTTTTTCACGCTTTACGCTATCATTAGCATCGGCTACTACTTGAAGTTCATTAATCACACCCTGAGGGATTAAAATTTCACCATCGATAAACCCACAACGTATAACATCTAGAATACGTCCATCAATAATCGCACTTGTATCTAGTAATTTAGGTGCCGCACTAACATTATTTTTAGACATTGAACGCGCCATATTCTCCGGCAAAAACATAAGCATTTCGTCGCGTTTTTTCAAACCAAATTGGAACCCTAAATAACATAGTAGTAGCGTGATAATGAGGGGTATTAAATGATTTAAAATAGAATTGCCAATCATTTCAAGAATAAAAGAAGCCATTACAGAGATGAATAAACCAATAATAAGACCAAGTGTGGCAAATAATATTTCGACTGCACTACGTTGTAGAATCCATTGTTCTACCTTCTTTAATGTTTTAGTTACTTTATTGATAAACAACCCAAATATTAAGAAAAACAATACGATGCCTATCAAACCATCAATATAGTAATTGGTTAAAATAGGATAATCTTTTATATTTAAATCCTTTAGTATCTCGGGTATTAATAAAATACCAAACGCTGTACCAAGAATGATATAGATAATCACGACTATACCCTTCAATACTCTCATAACTCTCACCTCTTTAGCTGTCTTAATTATGCTTTAAACGCATATTTTAAAGCCTCATGTACAGTTGACACACCTACTACGCGAATACCTTCTGGGAATGTCCAACCTCCAATATTAGTTTGAGGAATAATCACTCTTTCAAACCCTAATTTCGCCGCTTCTTGCACACGTTGTTCAATGCGTGACACACGTCTGACTTCACCTGTTAAACCAACTTCACCAATGTAGCAATCGAGTCCATCTACAGCTTTATCTTTAAAGCTTGAGGCAGTAGCCACAATCACACTTAAGTCTACTGCAGGTTCAGTTAAACGTACCCCACCTGCTACCTTGATATAAGCATCTTGTTGTTGTAATAAATAATTTTCCTTTTTCTCTAATACTGCCATTAACAAACTTAAGCGGTTGTGATCAATACCCGTCGCCATACGTCTTGGGTTATTAAATGTAGTTGGCGTCACTAAAGCTTGCACTTCAATAAGTAATGGCCGCGTTCCTTCCATCGTTGCCACAATAGTAGATCCTGGAACATTAGTAGAACGTTCTTCTAAAAACATTTCAGAAGGATTTTGTACGCCTTTTAATCCACTTTGTTTCATTTCGAAAATACCCATTTCATTCGTAGAACCAAAACGGTTTTTAACGGCTCGCAGAATGCGATAAGCGTGGTGTTCATCACCTTCAAAATACAGTACTGTATCTACCATATGTTCTAATAATCGTGGACCAGCAATTTGTCCTTCTTTAGTCACATGTCCTACTATAAATGTAGCAATATTCATTTGTTTAGCAATATTCATTAAACTTTGTGTGCTTTCACGCACTTGTGAAACAGAACCAGGTGCTGAACTAATTTCAGGGTGATATATTGTTTGAATAGAATCCACAACTAAAATATCTGGTTGTTCTTGTTGTACAGTTTGGTGAATCATTTCTAAATCTGTTTCAGCTAAAACATTTAAATTACTTGAATCTTCTTCTAGTCGATCTGCACGTAACTTAGTTTGATTCAATGATTCCTCACCAGTAATGTATAAAACATTTAATTTTTGTGATAGTGATGCACAAATTTGTAGTAATAACGTAGATTTACCAATACCTGGATCTCCGCCAATTAACACTAACGAGCCACTGACGATGCCTCCACCTAAAACGCGATTAAATTCTTTAGATTCTGTTTGTACTCTTGGTGTTGCTTCGTGCTTAATATTATTTAATTTTTGTACTTTAGCGCTAGATTCTTTCGCTTTAACGCCATGTTTAGGGTTTGCAGCTTTTTCAATGATCTCTTCCATTTGATTCCAGGCACCACAATTAGGACACTTACCCATCCATTTAGGTGATTGGTAGCCACAAGCCATACACTCAAAAATCACTTTCTTTTTGGCCAAAATTGCACCTCCGATTTTTCTATGAACAAATCTATTTTATATGTATCGATTAATAATGACAAATGTAAAGATAAAAAAAGAAAAGGAGTAAAAAATTAAAGGTCAAGACGTATCGCCTTGACCTTATCATAACTGTTTATGCTTCAACGTCAGAAGTCGGTTCTTCTTCAGTTGCCTCATCATTACTTTTTTCGCGAATATCATATTTAAATTCGTTACCATCATGGTCGATCATGACTTCTTTACCTTCGATTTGGTTACCTTCTAAGATTAATTCGCTTAAGTTATCTTCGATTGTTTTTTGAATCGCTCTAATTAATGGACGTGCACCATATTCAGGGTCATATCCTTCATCAGCAATTTTCTCTTTAGCTTTATCCGTTACAACGATGTCGATATCTTGTTCTGAAAGACGTTTAGTTAATTTATTAACCATCATTGTTACGATTTCTTTCAATTCATCTTTAGTAAGTTTGTGGAAGACGATAATATCGTCGACACGGTTTAAGAATTCTGGACGGAACGCATTTTTCAATTCTTTCATCATAGTTTTACGAATTGTTTCGTAATCATGGCCCTCAGAACCGCCACCGAAACCAGCGAAACGTTGGTCTTGTAATTCTTGTGCACCTACGTTTGATGTCATGATAATCACTGTATTACGGAAGTCAACTTGACGTCCTTTAGTATCCGTTAAATGACCATCATCAAGTACTTGTAACAAGATGTTAAACACATCTGGATGTGCTTTTTCAATTTCATCGAATAAAATAACTGAATAAGGTTTGCGTCTAACTTTTTCAGTTAATTGACCACCATCATCGTGACCTACGTAACCTGGAGGTGCTCCGACTAAACGGCTCACTGCATGTTTCTCCATGAATTCACTCATATCAACGCGAATCATAGCATCATCTTCACCGAACATTGACTCAGCTAATGCACGAGCTAATTCTGTTTTACCTACACCAGTAGGTCCTAAGAAGATAAAGCTACCAATCGGACGTTTAGGATCTTTCAATCCAGCACGAGCACGACGTACGGCTTTACTAATTGAAGTCACAGCGTCTTTTTGTCCAATGACACGTTGATGCAATGTGTCTTCAAGGTTTAATAAACGATCAGATTCTGTTTCGTTAATTTTAGTTAATGGAATACCAGTCCAGCCAGCGATGACTTCAGCGATATCTTCTTGAGATAATGAAGTAGATTGTCCACCTTGAGATGTTTTCCATTCATTTTTAGCATCTTCGTATTGCTTCTCTAATTTTGTTTGTTTATCACGTAAGTTGGCTGCGTTTTCAAATTCTTGTGCATGAACAGCAGCATCTTTTTCGTTTTTCACTTTTTCAATTTCTTGTTCAATTTCTTTTAAGTTATTAGGTGTTGTATGATTTTTTAATCTTACTTTTGAACTTGCTTCGTCAATTAAGTCTATGGCTTTGTCCGGTAAAAAACGATCAGAGATATAACGGTCACTTAATTTTGCAGCCGCTTCAAGTGCTTCATCTGAAATATTGATGCGATGATGTGCTTCATAGCGATCACGTAAACCTTTAAGAATAGCAATTGTATCTTCTACTGTAGGTTCATCCACTTGAATAGGTTGGAAACGACGCTCTAAGGCTGCATCTTTCTCAATGTTTTTACGGTATTCATCTAATGTAGTAGCACCGATGCATTGTAATTCACCACGTGCTAAGGCTGGTTTTAAAATATTTGAAGCATCGATAGCACCTTCAGCGCCACCAGCACCTACTAATGTGTGTAATTCATCGATGAATAAAATGACGTTACCTGCTTGATGAATTTCTTCCATTACTTTTTTCAAGCGCTCTTCAAATTCACCACGATATTTTGTACCTGCTACAACGGTTCCCATGTCTAATGACATCACGCGTTTATCTTTTAATGTTTCAGGCACTTCGTTATTAACGATAGCTTGCGCTAAACCTTCCGCAATAGCTGTTTTACCTACGCCAGGTTCACCAATTAAAACAGGATTATTTTTAGTACGACGACTTAATACTTCAATCACACGTGTGATTTCTTTATCTCTACCAATGACTGGATCTAACGTACCATCTTTAGCAATTACTGTTAAATCACGTGCTAAGCTATCTAAAGTCGGTGTGTTATTAGATTTATTTACTGTCGCATTTTTATTGCTCATTTCTGGGCTACCTAATGCTTTCACTACTTGTGCGCGTGCTTTTGTAATATTTAAATCTAAATTGGCAAAGACGCGAGCTGCTACGCCTTCATTTTCACGGATTAAACCTAATAAAATATGCTCTGTACCTACGAAGTTATGGTGTAACTTTCTAGCTTCATCCATAGAGAGCTCAATGACTTTCTTCGCTCTTGGTGTGTAATGAAGCGTACCTGTTTGTTCTTGGCCGTGACCAATCAATTTTTCAACTTCTTCAATCACTCTATCTTCAGTAATATTGAAGCTTTCTAACACTTTAGCTGCGATACCTTCAGGTTCTTTCATTAAACCAAGTAATAAATGTTCTGTACCTATATTTGAGTGGTTCAAACGGATTGCTTCTTCTTGCGCATGTGCTAATACACGTTGTGCGCGTTCAGTTAATCTACCAAATAGCATATCGTTCTATACCTCCTATTTTGTATGTTCTCTTAAAATATCTGCTCGTCGTTCATTGACAGATACTGTTTCATCTTCGTCATTATATAAAAATGCGGATTGGATGCTAACCATCAGTTCATTAAACTTAAAATTATTTAACGATAGATAGCCTAAATCCACGCCTAATTTCACTTCACTTAATCGATAAGACGCTTCTTCCATTGATATCATTCGACTATTTTGTAATATACCTAATGAACGATAGATACGATCTAATGTTTCAAGTTCATTATACTGAGTTAAACGTTCACGAATTTGTTTCTCTTCATTAATAATCTGTTGAACAACTTCTGTTAAATTATCAATAATTTCTTCTTCTGTTTTACCAAGTGTTAGCTGATTTGAAACTTGATAAATATGTCCGTAAACTTGTGAACCTTCTCCATATATACCTCGAATCGTAAATCCAAAACGATTAATTGTTTGAGCAATACGATTCATTCTTTTCATAATAGATAAGCCAGGTAAATGAAGCATGACACTTGCTCTCATACCTGTACCTATATTAGTAGGACAAGTCGTTAAATAGCCTAAATGCTCATCGTAGCTTATATCAACCTTTTCATCGAGTTGGTCATCAATTTCAGATGCTTCTGCATATAGCTCATGTAATGACAAATCACTTCCCATTGCTTGAATGCGAATATGATCTTCTTCATTAAGCATGATACTCATCGATTCATTCTCATTTAATAACACTGCTGAGGCAGGTTGTTTAATTAATTCAGGACTAACAAGATGTTTCGCCACAAGTTTCATTTTATTTTGTTGATCCATCGTATCTAATCTCATCAAAGTTAACTCAGGCAATGCATCTTGAACTTCATTAATCACTCTAAAACCTGATTGCTCAGATGGAAACATCAATGGATGGACATGATTTTCTAAATTACGCGCTAAACGAATACGTGATGACATAACAATAGGCGCTTCAGAAGTTTCTTTCATCCATTCACTAATGTGAGCGTTAATATCACTCATGAGGTCCCACCTCGCTCTCATCTCTTAAAGCTTTAATTTCATCTCGTACTACAGCAGCTTCTTCGAAATTTTGGTCTTCTATTAATATATTTAAGTATTTTGTTTTTTCTTCAATTTGTTTTTTTATAGCTAGTTTTTTATGAGAAGATCGAGGTGTTTTGCCTACATGTTCAAATTGTCCACCTTGTACTCGTCTCACAATATCTATAATGTCATCTTTGAATGTCGCATAACAATTTGCACATCCAAATTTCCCTACATGCGCTATATCTTTTAACGTCATATTACATGTTGGACATCGTTTTTCTTCTTGAAAAGCCACTTCATGAAAATTAATCCCGTGTTTGGTAGCAAGATGTTGTAAAATTTGTTTCACCACAAATGCTTCTTCTATATCATCTTGGAACTGGGAATGCGATGACGTAGGTTCATTTTGTTGCCAAGGATTATCTCCTTGAGCACAAATCGAACATACCCACTTTTCAGAAGTGCCTTCTTTACTTTTAACTGTGAGTTTAACCTCTGCTTCATTTAAATGACAATTTTCGCAAAGCACACATAGACACCTCGCTTTTTCTATTAATAGTAATTAATAATTGGTAATAAACGTTTTAAAATATTTGCTCTAATAATATCTCTCGCAACAACATCCATTTTTAAAGTTTCACGATCAACAACAGCTTGTATCATTCGAGCTTCTCTTTCGGTAATCAGATTTTTATCTAACAGACCATCTAAAATGTAATACGCTTGTTGTTGTGAAATAGATGGACCGATAAGTTGCATTAGGTGATTAATATACCCTGTCGCATCTTTATTTTCAATTTTTGTGATTCGGATATAACCTCCGCCACCACGTTTACTTTCTATTTCATAGCCATGTTCATTTGTAAATCTTGTTTTAATGACATAATTTAATTGAGAAGGTACACAGTCGAAACGTTGAGCAATATTTGCTCTTTGGATTTCTACCACATCTTCATTAGTTTCTTCAAATAATTTTTTAATGTATTGTTCTATGATGTCAGACATGTTGTGCATGATTTACCACCTCTTTTGACCTTCTTTGACTATATTATATGAGCATCTTTGACCTTTTTCAACCAATTTGTTTTTATAATTTGAAAAATTATGATGTTACTTAAACTAATTTATTGTATTATATAAGGTAAAGTAAAAATTTAAAGGAGTAGAATCATGCATATTCTTATTGGGATTATAGGGATAATTTTCTTTTTAGCACTTGCATTTTTATTTAGCTCTGACAGAAAAAATATCCGCTGGAAATATGTGGGGATATTGTTAGTCATCCAACTTGTTTTCGCGTTTATTTTATTAAAAACAACAGCAGGCATCACGGTAATCGGTGGTATCTCAGAAGGGTTTAATTACTTATTACAAAAAGCAGCAGAAGGGGTCAATTTCGTATTTGGTGGATTTAAATTTGTAGATCCTAAGAACCCACCATTCTTCTTCAGTGTTTTATTACCAATCGTCTTCATTTCAGCATTAATTGGTATCTTACAATACACTAGAATTTTACCTTGGATCATTAACGTGTTAGGTTTCTTAATTTCTAAAATTAATGGTATGGGACGTTTAGAATCTTACAATGCAGTAGCCGCTGCCATTTTAGGACAATCTGAAGTTTTCATTTCATTAAAACAACAGTTACCTTACATTCCTAAACAACGTTTATACACATTAACAGCTTCAGCAATGTCTACCGTATCAGCATCAATCATCGGTGCATACTTTACATTGATTGAACCTAAATATGTTGTAACCGCCGTTGTCTTAAACTTATTTGGTGGTTTCATTATCGCTTCAATCATTAATCCATATAAAGTTAATGAAGAAGACGACAAATTATTAGTAGATGAAAGTGAAACGAAGAAACAATCCTTCTTCGAAATGTTAGGGGAATACATTTTAGATGGATTTAAAGTTGCTGTTATCGTTGGCGCTATGTTAATCGGTTATATCGCTATCATCGCATTATTAAACGGATTAGTAAGTGGTGCCTTTAGTTTAATATCTGGTGGCGCAATTAAATGGGATTTCCAAACATTAATTGGATTTATCTTTGCTCCATTAGCTTTCTTAGCTGGCGTACCTTGGGAAGACGCTGTCAAATCAGGTTCAATAATGGCAACTAAATTATTATCTAATGAATTCGTTGCAATGCAATCATTAGGTCACTTAAAAGGTGTTTCTGAACATGCGAAAGGTATTACTTCAGTATTCTTAGTATCATTCGCTAACTTCAGTTCAATCGGTATCATTTCAGGTGCCATTAAATCACTTAACTCTGAGAAAGGTGACGTCGTAGCTCGCTTTGGTCTTAAACTATTATTCGGTGCGACATTAGTGTCATTTATCTCAGCAGCAATCGCTGGATTCTTCATTTAATCTAGCGCATAAATAAACCTAGAACGCTTAAGTTCTAGGTTTTTATTTTTTATATTTGAAAAAGGAGACGCCCTTTTTGAGCGCCTTCTCATAATTTATATTACTTAATCATATGATCAATAAAGTATTGTGTCACTCTATAATCATCAGTTAATTCAGGGTGGAACGATACCCCTAAATAGTTTCCTTGTTTAACGGCAACAATCTTGTCACCTACAGAACTTAATACTTCTACACCATCTTCTACGCTAGAAATATGTGGTGCACGAATAAATACACCATCTATATCTTCAGCAATGCCTTTAATATCAAGTTCAGCTTCAAAACTATCAACCTGTCTACCAAATGAATTACGTTCAACAGTAATATCTAATTTTTTTAAATATCCTGCTTCACCTTCAACATCTTTCGCAAGTACAATTAATCCTGCACATGTACCAAACATTGGTAAATCAGATTGTTGTAACTTTTCCTTAAAGCCATAGAGGTCCATAAGTCTTCTTAAAGTGGTAGATTCACCCCCAGGAAGAATTAAACCATCTATTTCATCTAATTGTTCAACCTTTTTCACTGCGATGCCTTCATGACCACTTAATTCGATATGACGAATATGTTCACGCACGGCACCTTGTAAAGCTAATACACCTATTTTCATATCTTACCAACCACGCTCTTGCATACGTTCTTCTAATGAAATTTTGTTCATATCTAAACCTTTCATAGCAGTACCTAATTCAGCTGCTAATTTACCGATTAATTCATAATCTTGGTAATGAGTTGTAGCTTGAACAATTGCTTTAGCAAATTTCTCAGGATCGTCTGACTTGAAAATACCTGAACCAACGAATACACCATCAGCGCCTAATTCCATCATTAAAGCAGCATCTTGAGGTGTTGCTACACCACCAGCCGCAAAGTTAACTACTGGTAAGCGACCATTATCTTTAATTTGTTTTAATACTTCAAATGGTGCACCTAACTCTTTAGCATAAGTCATGATTTCGTCATCATTCATCACTACTAAACGACTTACTTCAGAGTTCACTTTTCTCATATGTCTTACTGCTTCAACAATGTTACCAGTTCCAGGTTCACCTTTAGTACGTAACATTGCTGCCCCTTCGCCAATACGACGTGCTGCTTCACCTAAATCACGGCAACCACAAACGAAAGGTACAGTGAATTGATCTTTTCTTAAATGATATTCTTCATCAGCTGGAGTTAACACTTCTGATTCATCAATATAGTCTACACCCATAGCTTCTAATACACGTGCTTCAGTAATATGACCAATACGTGCTTTAGCCATAACAGGAATAGATACTGCATTCATAACTTCTTCAACAATTTTAGGATTAGCGCTACGTGCTACCCCACCAGCTGCTCTGATGTCAGATGGTACACGTTCTAAAGCCATAACTGCTACTGCGCCGGCTTCTTCCGCAATTTTAGCTTGTTCTGCATTGACAACGTCCATAATAACGCCGCCTTTTTGCATTTCAGCCATTCCTCGTTTAACTCTATCTGATCCTACAATTTTAGACATATAATTTACCCCTTTTCCAATTGATTAAATCCATTTTAAGTTATAAACTGATATTTAAAAAGGTACAATTTATTTATAAAATTAGGGGTCAGTTCAATATGTCTAATAAGCAAACATTATATATTTCTCTCTATGAAAAATTAAAAAACCAGATTATCGAAGGTCAATACCAAGCCAATGATAAATTCCCCTCTAAACGCCAGCTAAGTGAACATTTGTCTTTAAGCCATACTACTATAGAACATGCCTATCAACTTTTGCTGGATGAAGGTTTTATATATTCAAAGCCACGTTCAGGCTATTATGTTTCAGATATTCAAGCACTTCCTATCGTTAATACAAATGATTATCAAATAAGTAATATTAATGAAGAAAAGAGTGAACCTAAATACAAGTATGCTTTTAATTTGGCTGAAATTGATGCGGAGTATTTCCCCCTTCATTTATTTAGAAAATACGCTAAAGAAGTATTCGAAGATAATCAGTTAGCTCTTTTAGAAAAAGGTAACATACAGGGAGAGTTATCTTTAAGACAACAAATAGCTCATTACTTATTTAATAGTCGTGGCGTGTCTTCTCATCCCAAACAAATAATTATAGGCTCTTCAACAGAACAATTATTAAATATGGTCACAGAATTATTAAAAGATTCATCATTCATTATAGAAAAACCCAGTTATCCGCCCATCAAACAAGTATTAGATAAGAAAAATCGTGACTATATCCAAGCTACTGTTGAAAAAAATGGTATAAATACTAATCAAGTCATTCATTCAAATAATGATCTTTTGTATATTACACCTTCCCATCAATTTCCAACTGGTTATGTGATGAATTTAAAAAAAAGAACCCAACTTATTAAGTGGGCCCATCAAAAAGAAGAACGCTATATTATTGAAGACGACTATGATTCAGAATTTAGATATTATGGCAAACCTATCCCTGCCCTACAAAGTTTAGATAGAAATGAAAAAGTAATCTATATTAGTACATTTTCAAAATCCCTATTTCCAAGTTGTCGTATTGCTTATGTTGTGCTCCCAAACAAATTATTGCAAAAATATTATGAATTGCCACATAAAGAAAGTAATACGGTTCCTGTCCATGTTCAGCACATTATTGCTAACTTCATGGCCTCAGGCAGTTTTGAACGGCATTTAAATAAAATGAGAAAAATCTATCGCGAAAAACTAGATTATATACTTAAATGTTTAGAACCTTATAAAGATCAACTACTCATTGAAGGCGCCCTTACAGGTATGCATTTTACTATTAAAGTTGTAAATGGACTTACACTTGAAGAATGTCTAAAAAATGCTGAACAACTAAGTTTAAAATTAAAAGCCTATAATTATGATAATATTTTTCAAAAGCATCCAAAATTTATATTAGGCTTTGGAGGCATACCAAATGAAGAATTAGAAACACATACTGATGTTCTAATTAAAGCGCTAACTATATAAAAAAGAAAGATTAAGTGCAAATTATTTTAATTTCTTATTTGTACTTAATCTTTTTACTCTCTAGCGAAATGTAAATCTGCTACCATCGGCGCTAAGGAACTTTCTTTACTTTGAGACAAGTGCTCGCATCTTTTTTGCTTTGCTATTAAAATTATAATCTAAAAGAATTTTCACGTTATTCATGTTTATCAATGTAATTTTCCAAAACTCTTATTTCTGACTTATATTGCTCAATCCCTATATCAAATGATAATTGTTGAGTTACTGTTATTTTGTTCTTCCATTTTTCATAATCACTTTTTAATTGTTTTATTAATTGTTTCTTATACTCAATTTCTTTTCTAATTATTTCATTTAATTTCTCTTCATTTAAATATTCTCCAAAATATAACCTCATTAAAAAATCAGATTTTCTACTTTCTTTCACAACTTCAGAGAATAGATATTTCAGAAACTCTTCTTCTCCTTCAGAAGTAATACTAAATTCATTTTTATTTGGTTTTCCCTCTTGATAAATTACCTTTTTTTTAATTTTCTCCTCCTTTTCGAGTGCTTTTAAGGTAGGATATATCATTCCAAATGATCCATCAAAAAAATGAGTAAATACAGATTGAAATACTTCATTCAGTTCATAACCAGTTCTTGGCTTTTTATTAAGTAACCCTAATATTACGCCCCTACTCTTCATGCAATCCCTTACTTTCTTTTTTATTTTTTTTAAAAAGCAAACTAATAAATATTGAAATAATAATAAATGGAATAGCTTTAGAAAAAACTTTTAAGTATGCCTCATTTATTTTTCTCTCTGATATCTCCATTATTTTGTTATTAATTTCTTTACCATCTTTATTTATTTGATTTGATTTTTTTGTAACTTCTTTTTTAATTTTATCTAAAATTTCAATTTTCTGACTATTTTTTAAATCGGGGAGTTTCTTTTCGACTTCATTATATTTTTGTTTAATTATACTATCTTGCTTATTTCTAGAAATAAGCGACGAATTATCATTAGTTTTAGAATTGTTATCTATATGTTGACTCACTTTTTTGTAGTATATTTCTTTATCTTTATTGCTTAGATTCAATGTTTCAATTAAATATTTAGAATCTTTTTTAATATTAATTTTAGCCTCATTAGTATATAAAGTTAAAGATGAAATATAAATGGCTATAGCCAATATTATTCCCATTTGGCGAAAAACTCCTATTACTCCTTGTGAGGCTGTTAAATCTTTCCCAACAAAGCTAGAAGCTGCAATAATTGTCAATGGACCTATAATCATACCATAACCCACACCTAATATTATACATCCAACGATTAAATATAAATAGTATTCGTCAGCAGTCATTTTTATAAAAATAAAATATGATAATAAGATTAATAAAAAACCAGTCATTACAACATACTTATTTTCAATCTTTTTAATTATTAAAGAAGAAAAAGGAGTAATTATAAATATCATTGCTGATATTGGTGTAATTAATATTGCAGCTTTTATTTCACTTTTATTATGTAAGATAGTTAAAAAAGATGGTAATATCACCATTACTCCTACTAAAAATATATTACTTAAAATCATCGTGATTGAAGCTGCAGAAAAATTTCTATTTTTAAATAATTTTAAAGATAACATTGGATTTTTACTTTTTATTTGGCTTATTAAAAATAACAATAATATTAATGCAGAAAAAACAAATAATATAATAATTCCTTTTGAATCCCATCCCCATTCTCTAACTTTAATTAAACTAAATGTTAGAGTACCTAGAAATATCATACTTAAAAATGATCCAGTTAAATCTATAGCTTCATCCTTTATTGGTTCTTTTTTAGTTTCCAAATATTGAAAGCTTAATTGTAAACAAATTAAAATTAAAGGGATGTTAATATAAAATATCCATTCCCAATCAAAGTATTCTGTCAATATTCCGCCGAGTGAGGGACCTAAAGCAGCAGCTAGACCTTGAGCAATTCCAATAAAAGCTATTACTTTTTCTTTATTTACTTTACTAACACTTTCTACAGCAATCACCATACTAATGGGAAATACAATAGCTGCCCCTATACTTTGTATTCCTCTATAAATAACAAGCTCAACAAAGTTATGAGATGTTCCGCATAATATTGAACCAATTAAAAAAATTATTAAACCAGTAATATATGATTTATTTCTTCCAAATCTATCGGCTAATCTACTAAGAGGTATTGTAAAAGCTGCAAACACAATAGTATAAATATTCAAAGTCCAAGATACATTATTTAAAGTTGTATTTAAACTTGTTTGTATTTTTGGTAAAGCAATATTCATAATGGTGGTATCCATCATACAAACAAATGTACTTAAACACATCGCTAATACAATTAATTTTATTTTCATTTATAGCACCTCATGTTAGTAATTAATAATTTGATAATTCAGAAAATTAAAATATAAACAATCATATTATACATCTACATATTAATGTCGTAAATAATAATTTAATTAATATCATTTCTGTTTATATGTCTACAAGATGAAATTTAGATGCTCACAGTTTTGTTATTTCATTTTTTAGTGGAACGTAAATCTGCTACCATTTTTGATCCAACACAAAAAAAGAGATTAAACAGCATTATGTTGTTTAATCTCAATATTAGCCTCATCATTAGCCTCATCAATCCGATTTGACATAGAGCCACTAAACATAAACTAGCGCTATAACTTTTATTTTAAGCATAAAAAAAAGAGACCTTACGGTCTCGATATCGGCTCATCGCATCCATACGATTTAATTGCCTGGCAACGTCCTACTCTAGCGGAACGTAAATCTGCTACCATCGGCGCTAAGGAGCTTCCTTTACTTTGAGGCAAGCGCTCGCATCTTTCTTCATTGTCGTCTTTCGCTTGCTCATTTAGCTCAACTAAACTCGCTGCTCTCTTTCCTCAATTCATCAGCTTCAATCGCTTTCTCTTCGTAAAGCTAAATATACGTAAACGTGTTCTAAAACTTTAATTTTAGACATAAAAAAAAGAGACCTTTCGGTCTCGATATCGGCTCATCGCATCCATACGATTTAATTGCCTGGCAACGTCCTACTCTAGCGGAACGTAAATCTGCTACCATCGGCGCTAAGGAGCTTCCTTTACTTTGAGGCAAGCGCTCGCATCTTTCTTCATTGTCGTCTTTCGCTTGCTCATTTAGCTCAACTAAACTCACTGCTCTCTTTCCTCAATTCATCAGCTTCAATCGCTTTCTCTTCGTAAAGCTAAATATACGTAAACGTGTTCTAAAACTTTAATTTTAGACATAAAAAAAGAGACCTTACGGTCTCGATATCGGCTCATCGCATCCATACGATTTAATTGCCTGGCAACGTCCTACTCTAGCGGAACGTAAATCCAACTACCATCGGCGCTAAGGAGCTTAACTTCTGTGTTCGGCATGGGAACAGGTGTGACCTCCTTGCCATTGTCACCAGACAAGTGAATGATTATACATTCAAAACTAGATAGTAAGTAAAGATTTTGCGTCGCAAAACTTGAAAAAATTGATTAAGTCTTCGATCGATTAGTATTCGTCAGCTCCACGTGTCACCACGCTTCCACCTCGAACCTATTAACCTCATCATCTTTGAGGGATCTTATAACCGAAGTTGGGAAATCTCATCTTGAGGGGGGCTTCATGCTTAGATGCTTTCAGCACTTATCCCGTCCATACATAGCTACCCAGCTATGCCGTTGGCACGACAACTGGTACACCAGAGGTATGTCCATCCCGGTCCTCTCGTACTAAGGACAGCTCCTCTCAAATTTCCTACGCCCACGACGGATAGGGACCGAACTGTCTCACGACGTTCTGAACCCAGCTCGCGTACCGCTTTAATGGGCGAACAGCCCAACCCTTGGGACCGACTACAGCCCCAGGATGCGATGAGCCGACATCGAGGTGCCAAACCTCCCCGTCGATGTGAACTCTTGGGGGAGATAAGCCTGTTATCCCCGGGGTAGCTTTTATCCGTTGAGCGATGGCCCTTCCATGCGGAACCACCGGATCACTAAGTCCGTCTTTCGACCCTGCTCGACTTGTAGGTCTCGCAGTCAAGCTCCCTTATGCCTTTACACTCTATGAATGATTTCCAACCATTCTGAGGGAACCTTTGAGCGCCTCCGTTACCTTTTAGGAGGCGACCGCCCCAGTCAAACTGCCCGCCTGACACTGTCTCCCACCACGATAAGTGGTGCGGGTTAGAAAGCCAACACAGCTAGGGTAGTATCCCACCAGCGCCTCCACGTAAGCTAGCGCTCACGCTTCAAAGGCTCCTACCTATCCTGTACAAGCTGTGCCGAATTTCAATATCAGGCTACAGTAAAGCTCCACGGGGTCTTTCCGTCCTGTCGCGGGTAACCTGCATCTTCACAGGTACTATGATTTCACCGAGTCTCTCGTTGAGACAGTGCCCAAATCGTTACGCCTTTCGTGCGGGTCGGAACTTACCCGACAAGGAATTTCGCTACCTTAGGACCGTTATAGTTACGGCCGCCGTTTACTGGGGCTTCGATTCGTAGCTTCGCAGAAGCTAACCACTCCTCTTAACCTTCCAGCACCGGGCAGGCGTCAGCCCCTATACATCACCTTACGGTTTAGCAGAGACCTGTGTTTTTGATAAACAGTCGCTTGGGCCTATTCACTGCGGCTCTTCTGGGCTTGCACCCTAAAGAGCACCCCTTCTCCCGAAGTTACGGGGTCATTTTGCCGAGTTCCTTAACGAGAGTTCGCTCGCTCACCTTAGAATTCTCATCTTGACTACCTGTGTCGGTTTGCGGTACGGGCACCTATTATCTATCTAGAGGCTTTTCTCGGCAGTGTGAAATCAACGACTCGAGGAAACAATTTCCTCTCCCCATCACAGCTCAATCTTAAGAGTGCCGGATTTGCCTAACACTCAATCTCACTGCTTAGACGTGCACTCCAACAGCACGCTTCGCCTATCCTACTGCGTCCCCCCATCGATTAAAACGATGTTAGGTGGTACAGGAATATCAACCTGTTATCCATCGCCTACGCCTGTCGGCCTCAGCTTAGGACCCGACTAACCCAGAGCGGACGAGCCTTCCTCTGGAAACCTTAGTCAATCGGTGGACGGGATTCTCACCCGTCTTTCGCTACTCACACCGGCATTCTCACTTCTAAGCGCTCCACATGTCCTTGCGATCATGCTTCAACGCCCTTAGAACGCTCTCCTACCATTGTCCAAAGGACAATCCACAGCTTCGGTAATATGTTTAGCCCCGGTACATTTTCGGCGCAGTGTCACTCGACTAGTGAGCTATTACGCACTCTTTAAATGATGGCTGCTTCTAAGCCAACATCCTAGTTGTCTGGGCAACGCCACATCCTTTTCCACTTAACATATATTTTGGGACCTTAGCTGGTGGTCTGGGCTGTTTCCCTTTCGAACACGGACCTTATCACCCATGTTCTGACTCCCAAGTTAAATTAATTGGCATTCGGAGTTTGTCTGAATTCGGTAACCCGAGAGGGGCCCCTCGTCCAAACAGTGCTCTACCTCCAATAATCATCACTTGAGGCTAGCCCTAAAGCTATTTCGGAGAGAACCAGCTATCTCCAAGTTCGATTGGAATTTCTCCGCTACCCACAGTTCATCCGCTCACTTTTCAACGTAAGTCGGTTCGGTCCTCCATTCAGTGTTACCTGAACTTCAACCTGACCATGGGTAGATCACCTGGTTTCGGGTCTACGACCAAATACTAAACGCCCTATTCAGACTCGCTTTCGCTACGGCTCCACATTTCCTGCTTAACCTTGCATCAGATCGTAACTCGCCGGTTCATTCTACAAAAGGCACGCCATCACCCATTAACGGGCTCTGACTACTTGTAAGCACACGGTTTCAAGTTCTCTTTCACTCCCCTTCCGGGGTACTTTTCACCTTTCCCTCACGGTACTGGTTCACTATCGGTCACTAGAGAGTATTTAGCCTTAGGAGATGGTCCTCCCAGATTCCGACGGAATTTCACGTGCTCCGTCGTACTCAGGATCCACTCAAGAGAGAATATATTTTCAACTACAGGATTATTACCTTCTTTGATTCAACTTTCCAGATGATTCGTCTAATATATTCCTTTGTAACTCCGTATAGAGTGTCCTACAACCCCAATAAGCAAGCTTATTGGTTTGGGCTCTTCCCGTTTCGCTCGCCGCTACTCAGGGAATCGATTTTTCTTTCTCTTCCTCCGGGTACTAAGATGTTTCAGTTCTCCGGGTCTGCCTTCTGACAAGCTATGAATTCACTTGTCGATAACACGACATAACTCGTGCTGGGTTCCCCCATTCGGAAATCTCTGGATCAACGCTTACTTACAGCTACCCAAAGCATATCGTCGTTAGTAACGTCCTTCATCGGCTTCTAGTGCCAAGGCATCCACCGTGCGCCCTTAATAACTTAATCTAATATAGTTATTAATCTGTGAGTGTTCTTTCGAACACTAGCGATTATTTTTTATGAATTCAAGCTTATTTAAAACTCTATTCACTCGGTTTTGCTTGGTAAAATCTATTTTACTTACTTATCTAGTTTTCAATGTACAATTAAAATAATTTAATGGTGGGCCTGAGTGGACTCGAACCACCGACCTCACGCTTATCAGGCGTGCGCTCTAACCAGCTGAGCTACAGGCCCATTAAATATTTGAATGTAAAATAAACATTCAAAACTGAATACAATATGTCACGTTATTCCATCATCTCTACGAGATGTTCCGAATATATCCTTAGAAAGGAGGTGATCCAGCCGCACCTTCCGATACGGCTACCTTGTTACGACTTCACCCCAATCATTTGTCCCACCTTCGACGGCTAGCTCCAAATGGTTACTCCACCGGCTTCGGGTGTTACAAACTCTCGTGGTGTGACGGGCGGTGTGTACAAGACCCGGGAACGTATTCACCGTAGCATGCTGATCTACGATTACTAGCGATTCCAGCTTCATGTAGTCGAGTTGCAGACTACAATCCGAACTGAGAACAACTTTATGGGATTTGCTTGACCTCGCGGTTTCGCTACCCTTTGTATTGTCCATTGTAGCACGTGTGTAGCCCAAATCATAAGGGGCATGATGATTTGACGTCATCCCCACCTTCCTCCGGTTTGTCACCGGCAGTCAACTTAGAGTGCCCAACTAAATGATGGCAACTAAGCTTAAGGGTTGCGCTCGTTGCGGGACTTAACCCAACATCTCACGACACGAGCTGACGACAACCATGCACCACCTGTCACTTTGTCCCCCGAAGGGGAAAACTCTATCTCTAGAGTGGTCAAAGGATGTCAAGATTTGGTAAGGTTCTTCGCGTTGCTTCGAATTAAACCACATGCTCCACCGCTTGTGCGGGTCCCCGTCAATTCCTTTGAGTTTCAACCTTGCGGTCGTACTCCCCAGGCGGAGTGCTTAATGCGTTAGCTGC
The DNA here is from genome assembly GCF_022815905.2 of Staphylococcus sp. NRL 16/872. Classification (NCBI taxonomy): domain Bacteria; kingdom Bacillati; phylum Bacillota; class Bacilli; order Caryophanales; family Staphylococcaceae; genus Staphylococcus; species Staphylococcus sp. NRL 16/872. The sequence continues at coordinate 2,313,324 of NZ_CP119327.1, forward strand.
AGCACTAAGGGGCGGAAACCCCCTAACACTTAGCACTCATCGTTTACGGCGTGGACTACCAGGGTATCTAATCCTGTTTGATCCCCACGCTTTCGCACATCAGCGTCAGTTACAGACCAGAAAGTCGCCTTCGCCACTGGTGTTCCTCCATATCTCTGCGCATTTCACCGCTACACATGGAATTCCACTTTCCTCTTCTGCACTCAAGTTTTCCAGTTTCCAATGACCCTCCACGGTTGAGCCGTGGGCTTTCACATCAGACTTAAAAAACCGCCTACGCGCGCTTTACGCCCAATAATTCCGGATAACGCTTGCCACCTACGTATTACCGCGGCTGCTGGCACGTAGTTAGCCGTGGCTTTCTGATTAGGTACCGTCAAGACGTGCACAGTTACTTACACGTATGTTCTTCCCTAATAACAGAGTTTTACGATCCGAAGACCTTCATCACTCACGCGGCGTTGCTCCGTCAGGCTTTCGCCCATTGCGGAAGATTCCCTACTGCTGCCTCCCGTAGGAGTCTGGACCGTGTCTCAGTTCCAGTGTGGCCGATCACCCTCTCAGGTCGGCTACGTATCGTCGCCTTGGTAAGCCGTTACCTTACCAACTAGCTAATACGGCGCGGGTCCATCTATAAGTGATAGCAGAGCCATCTTTCACTATTGAACCATGCGGTTCAAAATATTATCCGGTATTAGCTCCGGTTTCCCGAAGTTATCCCAGTCTTATAGGTAGGTTACCCACGTGTTACTCACCCGTCCGCCGCTAACGTCAGAGGAGCAAGCTCCTCGTCTGTTCGCTCGACTTGCATGTATTAGGCACGCCGCCAGCGTTCATCCTGAGCCAGGATCAAACTCTCCATAAAAATTTATGATGTTTGATTAGCTCATAATACTAAATAGTGTTTGTAACTTACAGTTACATTTATTGGAATTAACGTTGACATATTGTCATTCAGTTTTCAATGTTCATTTTCTTCAACACAAGAATTAATTATACTCGCTATTGAATTGAAAGTCAACAACTTTTTTAAAATCTTGAGATATTTGCCACAAAAAAAGACCGAATGGTCAAATGTGGTTGCCTGGCAACGTCCTACTCTAGCGGAACGTAAATCCAACTACCATCGGCGCTAAGGAGCTTAACTTCTGTGTTCGGCATGGGAACAGGTGTGACCTCCTTGCCATTGTCACCAGACAAGTGAATGATTATACATTCAAAACTAGATAGTAAGTAAAGATTTTGCGTCGCAAAACTTGAAAAAATTGATTAAGTCTTCGATCGATTAGTATTCGTCAGCTCCACGTGTCACCACGCTTCCACCTCGAACCTATTAACCTCATCATCTTTGAGGGATCTTATAACCGAAGTTGGGAAATCTCATCTTGAGGGGGGCTTCATGCTTAGATGCTTTCAGCACTTATCCCGTCCATACATAGCTACCCAGCTATGCCGTTGGCACGACAACTGGTACACCAGAGGTATGTCCATCCCGGTCCTCTCGTACTAAGGACAGCTCCTCTCAAATTTCCTACGCCCACGACGGATAGGGACCGAACTGTCTCACGACGTTCTGAACCCAGCTCGCGTACCGCTTTAATGGGCGAACAGCCCAACCCTTGGGACCGACTACAGCCCCAGGATGCGATGAGCCGACATCGAGGTGCCAAACCTCCCCGTCGATGTGAACTCTTGGGGGAGATAAGCCTGTTATCCCCGGGGTAGCTTTTATCCGTTGAGCGATGGCCCTTCCATGCGGAACCACCGGATCACTAAGTCCGTCTTTCGACCCTGCTCGACTTGTAGGTCTCGCAGTCAAGCTCCCTTATGCCTTTACACTCTATGAATGATTTCCAACCATTCTGAGGGAACCTTTGAGCGCCTCCGTTACCTTTTAGGAGGCGACCGCCCCAGTCAAACTGCCCGCCTGACACTGTCTCCCACCACGATAAGTGGTGCGGGTTAGAAAGCCAACACAGCTAGGGTAGTATCCCACCAGCGCCTCCACGTAAGCTAGCGCTCACGCTTCAAAGGCTCCTACCTATCCTGTACAAGCTGTGCCGAATTTCAATATCAGGCTACAGTAAAGCTCCACGGGGTCTTTCCGTCCTGTCGCGGGTAACCTGCATCTTCACAGGTACTATGATTTCACCGAGTCTCTCGTTGAGACAGTGCCCAAATCGTTACGCCTTTCGTGCGGGTCGGAACTTACCCGACAAGGAATTTCGCTACCTTAGGACCGTTATAGTTACGGCCGCCGTTTACTGGGGCTTCGATTCGTAGCTTCGCAGAAGCTAACCACTCCTCTTAACCTTCCAGCACCGGGCAGGCGTCAGCCCCTATACATCACCTTACGGTTTAGCAGAGACCTGTGTTTTTGATAAACAGTCGCTTGGGCCTATTCACTGCGGCTCTTCTGGGCTTGCACCCTAAAGAGCACCCCTTCTCCCGAAGTTACGGGGTCATTTTGCCGAGTTCCTTAACGAGAGTTCGCTCGCTCACCTTAGAATTCTCATCTTGACTACCTGTGTCGGTTTGCGGTACGGGCACCTATTATCTATCTAGAGGCTTTTCTCGGCAGTGTGAAATCAACGACTCGAGGAAACAATTTCCTCTCCCCATCACAGCTCAATCTTAAGAGTGCCGGATTTGCCTAACACTCAATCTCACTGCTTAGACGTGCACTCCAACAGCACGCTTCGCCTATCCTACTGCGTCCCCCCATCGATTAAAACGATGTTAGGTGGTACAGGAATATCAACCTGTTATCCATCGCCTACGCCTGTCGGCCTCAGCTTAGGACCCGACTAACCCAGAGCGGACGAGCCTTCCTCTGGAAACCTTAGTCAATCGGTGGACGGGATTCTCACCCGTCTTTCGCTACTCACACCGGCATTCTCACTTCTAAGCGCTCCACATGTCCTTGCGATCATGCTTCAACGCCCTTAGAACGCTCTCCTACCATTGTCCAAAGGACAATCCACAGCTTCGGTAATATGTTTAGCCCCGGTACATTTTCGGCGCAGTGTCACTCGACTAGTGAGCTATTACGCACTCTTTAAATGATGGCTGCTTCTAAGCCAACATCCTAGTTGTCTGGGCAACGCCACATCCTTTTCCACTTAACATATATTTTGGGACCTTAGCTGGTGGTCTGGGCTGTTTCCCTTTCGAACACGGACCTTATCACCCATGTTCTGACTCCCAAGTTAAATTAATTGGCATTCGGAGTTTGTCTGAATTCGGTAACCCGAGAGGGGCCCCTCGTCCAAACAGTGCTCTACCTCCAATAATCATCACTTGAGGCTAGCCCTAAAGCTATTTCGGAGAGAACCAGCTATCTCCAAGTTCGATTGGAATTTCTCCGCTACCCACAGTTCATCCGCTCACTTTTCAACGTAAGTCGGTTCGGTCCTCCATTCAGTGTTACCTGAACTTCAACCTGACCATGGGTAGATCACCTGGTTTCGGGTCTACGACCAAATACTAAACGCCCTATTCAGACTCGCTTTCGCTACGGCTCCACATTTCCTGCTTAACCTTGCATCAGATCGTAACTCGCCGGTTCATTCTACAAAAGGCACGCCATCACCCATTAACGGGCTCTGACTACTTGTAAGCACACGGTTTCAAGTTCTCTTTCACTCCCCTTCCGGGGTACTTTTCACCTTTCCCTCACGGTACTGGTTCACTATCGGTCACTAGAGAGTATTTAGCCTTAGGAGATGGTCCTCCCAGATTCCGACGGAATTTCACGTGCTCCGTCGTACTCAGGATCCACTCAAGAGAGAATATATTTTCAACTACAGGATTATTACCTTCTTTGATTCAACTTTCCAGATGATTCGTCTAATATATTCCTTTGTAACTCCGTATAGAGTGTCCTACAACCCCAATAAGCAAGCTTATTGGTTTGGGCTCTTCCCGTTTCGCTCGCCGCTACTCAGGGAATCGATTTTTCTTTCTCTTCCTCCGGGTACTAAGATGTTTCAGTTCTCCGGGTCTGCCTTCTGACAAGCTATGAATTCACTTGTCGATAACACGACATAACTCGTGCTGGGTTCCCCCATTCGGAAATCTCTGGATCAACGCTTACTTACAGCTACCCAAAGCATATCGTCGTTAGTAACGTCCTTCATCGGCTTCTAGTGCCAAGGCATCCACCGTGCGCCCTTAATAACTTAATCTAATATAGTTATTAATCTGTGAGTGTTCTTTCGAACACTAGCGATTATTTTTTATGAATTCAAGCTTATTTAAAACTCTATTCACTCGGTTTTGCTTGGTAAAATCTATTTTACTTACTTATCTAGTTTTCAATGTACAATTTTCTATTATTTAGTCAATCGTTTTCATACTTCTTCGTTATCACAAATTCAAATGCTCATTTACGAAAGTAAACTGCGCTTTAAATTCGTTCAACTCATCGTCTGAGAAACGATTTCTTTAAATAATAACTTAAATTTTCAACAATCACAATGAGTTATTATATCAAAATATAACACTTAATGCAATTATCATTTATTTTGAATGTTTGAAATAAACATTCAAAACTGAATACAATATGTCACGTTATTCCGTCATCTCTACGAGATGTTCCGAATATATCCTTAGAAAGGAGGTGATCCAGCCGCACCTTCCGATACGGCTACCTTGTTACGACTTCACCCCAATCATTTGTCCCACCTTCGACGGCTAGCTCCAAATGGTTACTCCACCGGCTTCGGGTGTTACAAACTCTCGTGGTGTGACGGGCGGTGTGTACAAGACCCGGGAACGTATTCACCGTAGCATGCTGATCTACGATTACTAGCGATTCCAGCTTCATGTAGTCGAGTTGCAGACTACAATCCGAACTGAGAACAACTTTATGGGATTTGCTTGACCTCGCGGTTTCGCTACCCTTTGTATTGTCCATTGTAGCACGTGTGTAGCCCAAATCATAAGGGGCATGATGATTTGACGTCATCCCCACCTTCCTCCGGTTTGTCACCGGCAGTCAACTTAGAGTGCCCAACTAAATGATGGCAACTAAGCTTAAGGGTTGCGCTCGTTGCGGGACTTAACCCAACATCTCACGACACGAGCTGACGACAACCATGCACCACCTGTCACTTTGTCCCCCGAAGGGGAAAACTCTATCTCTAGAGTGGTCAAAGGATGTCAAGATTTGGTAAGGTTCTTCGCGTTGCTTCGAATTAAACCACATGCTCCACCGCTTGTGCGGGTCCCCGTCAATTCCTTTGAGTTTCAACCTTGCGGTCGTACTCCCCAGGCGGAGTGCTTAATGCGTTAGCTGCAGCACTAAGGGGCGGAAACCCCCTAACACTTAGCACTCATCGTTTACGGCGTGGACTACCAGGGTATCTAATCCTGTTTGATCCCCACGCTTTCGCACATCAGCGTCAGTTACAGACCAGAAAGTCGCCTTCGCCACTGGTGTTCCTCCATATCTCTGCGCATTTCACCGCTACACATGGAATTCCACTTTCCTCTTCTGCACTCAAGTTTTCCAGTTTCCAATGACCCTCCACGGTTGAGCCGTGGGCTTTCACATCAGACTTAAAAAACCGCCTACGCGCGCTTTACGCCCAATAATTCCGGATAACGCTTGCCACCTACGTATTACCGCGGCTGCTGGCACGTAGTTAGCCGTGGCTTTCTGATTAGGTACCGTCAAGACGTGCACAGTTACTTACACGTATGTTCTTCCCTAATAACAGAGTTTTACGATCCGAAGACCTTCATCACTCACGCGGCGTTGCTCCGTCAGGCTTTCGCCCATTGCGGAAGATTCCCTACTGCTGCCTCCCGTAGGAGTCTGGACCGTGTCTCAGTTCCAGTGTGGCCGATCACCCTCTCAGGTCGGCTACGTATCGTCGCCTTGGTAAGCCGTTACCTTACCAACTAGCTAATACGGCGCGGGTCCATCTATAAGTGATAGCAGAGCCATCTTTCACTATTGAACCATGCGGTTCAAAATATTATCCGGTATTAGCTCCGGTTTCCCGAAGTTATCCCAGTCTTATAGGTAGGTTACCCACGTGTTACTCACCCGTCCGCCGCTAACGTCAGAGGAGCAAGCTCCTCGTCTGTTCGCTCGACTTGCATGTATTAGGCACGCCGCCAGCGTTCATCCTGAGCCAGGATCAAACTCTCCATAAAAATTTATGATGTTTGATTAGCTCATAATACTAAATAGTGTTTGTAACTTACAGTTACATTTATTGGAATTAACGTTGACATATTGTCATTCAGTTTTCAATGTTCATTTCAGAAATTTTATAAATGGTGGAGACTAGCGGGATCGAACCGCTGACCTCCTGCGTGCAAAGCAGGCGCTCTCCCAGCTGAGCTAAGCCCCCATATTATTTAAGAAGTCGGGAAGACAGGATTCGAACCTGCGACCCCTTGGTCCCAAACCAAGTGCTCTACCAAGCTGAGCTACTTCCCGTATGTAATTAAATAAGGTTTGAAATTTTAAATGGCGCGCCCGATAGGAGTCGAACCCATAACCTCTTGATCCGTAGTCAAACGCTCTATCCAGTTGAGCTACGGGCGCTATATTTAAAAGATGGTGCCGAGGACCGGAATCGAACCGGTACGGTGATCTCTCACCGCAGGATTTTAAGTCCTGTGCGTCTGCCAGTTCCGCCACCCCGGCAAAATAATGGAGCGGAAGACGGGATTCGAACCCGCGACCCCCACCTTGGCAAGGTGGTGTTCTACCACTGAACTACTTCCGCATGTGGCTATTAAAATAATCGTATGAGCCATAGAGGATTCGAACCTCTGACCCTCTGATTAAAAGTCAGATGCTCTACCAACTGAGCTAATGGCTCAAAGATGGTGCCGGCCAGAGGACTTGAACCCCCAACCTACTGATTACAAGTCAGTTGCTCTACCAATTGAGCTAGGCCGGCTATTTAGTTAAAATGGTGGAGAATGACGGGTTCGAACCGCCGACCCTCTGCTTGTAAGGCAGATGCTCTCCCAACTGAGCTAATTCTCCAATTTGTAAGCCTGGCAACGTCCTACTCTAGCGGAACGTAAATCCAACTACCATCGGCGCTAAGGAGCTTAACTTCTGTGTTCGGCATGGGAACAGGTGTGACCTCCTTGCCATTGTCACCAGACAACAACTTACTCAATCAATTATACTATCGATTATTTCAACTTTCAATAGTTAATTTTACACTTTGTTAAAATTTCTTTTACAAGCGTTTTACAAAATTAACTTTCGTTTTTGACGACTTTTATATCATATAACATTCAAACGATAATGTCAAACACTTTTTTATTTTTTTAATTAGTTTTTTCATAAAGACTAATTTATTTGTTCTTTTCGAGAACACTCATAATATACTAGCACATGATTCACTCTTTGACTACTCTTTTTTCTTATAATTTCAAATGAATTTTTCACTCTTTTTTACTTATGCTATTATTATTGCACTTTAGACTACTTTAATATTTTTTAATGTTTTCTTAATATTCTTTTCTTTCTTTCAATAAACTCAGAATGTGTTAGCTCACCTTCTTTATAGATCATTAAAAAACGCTATCTACAAAAATGTAAATAGCGTTTCAGTGGTCTATTGCTTATTATTTCTGTCTCATGTATGGGAATAATAATACGTCTCTGATAGATGGTGAGTCTGTTAATAACATAACTAAACGATCAATACCAATACCTAATCCACCTGTTGGAGGCATACCATATTCTAATGCTTCAATGTAGTCTTCATCCATTTCATGTGCTTCATCATTGCCTTGCTCTTTTTCAACAAGTTGAGCTTCAAAACGTTGACGTTGATCAATAGGATCATTTAACTCTGTAAATGCATTTGCATGCTCTCTACCTACGATGAATAATTCGAAACGATCAGTAAATCTTGGATCTTCAGGATTTTTCTTAGCTAATGGAGAGATTTCAATTGGGTGACCATAAATAAATGTTGGTTGAATTAATGTTTCTTCTACTTTTTGTTCGAAGAATTCATTTAAGATATGACCGTATTTCATATTCTCTGTAATTTCAATACCATGTTCTTTAGCTAAAGCTTTAGCTTCCTCATCAGATTTAACTTGATAGAAGTCTACACCTGTCGCTTCTTTAACAGCATCTACAATGTGTAAACGTGTCCAAGCAGATTCTAAGTCGATTTCTTCACCATTATATTGAACTTTTGCTGAACCTAAGACTTCTTGTGCGATATGTCTAACCATTGATTCAGTTAAATCCATGATATCGTGATAGTCAGCATATGCTTCATATAATTCAATCATTGTAAATTCTGGGTTATGGCGTGTTGATACACCTTCGTTACGGAAGACACGACCAATTTCGTAAACTTTTTCAAGTCCACCTACGATTAAACGTTTTAAGTGTAATTCAATCGCGATACGCATGTATAATGTAGCATCTAATGCATTATGGTGTGTGACGAAAGGACGTGCAGCAGCACCACCAGCGATTTGATGCATCATTGGTGTTTCAACTTCTAGGTAACCTCTTTGATTTAAGTAGTTTCTCATTTCTTGAATGATTTTACTACGGTTGATAAATGTACGTGTGCTTTCTTCGTTTGTAATTAGGTCTAAATAGCGTTGACGATATCTTTGTTCAATATCTTGTAAACCATGGAATTTATCAGGTAATGGTCTTAAAGCTTTTGATAACATTGTAAATGATTTAGCTTTTACTGATATTTCGCCTGTATTTGTTTTGAACATTACACCTTCAATGCCAACGATGTCGCCTAAGTCAGCACTTTTCCAAAGATTATCGAAGTCTTCTTCTCCAATTTGGTCTTTACGTACATAAATTTGAATTTGGCCTGTTAAATCTTGAACGTGTGCAAATCCAGCTTTACCTTTACCACGTTTTGTCATTAAGCGACCAGCAATTGAAACATGGCTATCGTCTTCTTTATCATGTAATTCTTCTTTAGAGAATTGATCCCATTGTTCTTTTAATTCACTAGCTGTCGCCGTACGTTCAAAACGTTTACCAAATGGATCGATTCCTAAATCGATTAATTCTTGTAGTTTTTGACGACGGACCTGCATTTGGTCATTCATTTCTTCTGACATAACTTTCTCTCCTTTAGCTTCGTTATTCTTACAAGTCATTCCATTTATTCATTTTGGAAGTTTTACAAGCAAGATATCTATCATTTTGTTCAGTATTAGCCTGGTTTAATGTTTCATATGCTTTACTGTTAACTTTGCACGTTTGAGGTACTAAGATGCATGTTGAAGCATTTTCATTTCACCATTTTCACCTTTTAATTCTACTAAACGATGGTGAGGTAATAAAGCATTTTCTCCTTTATCCTTACCTGGAGCCTTTTCAAATAATAACCTCTTAATCTTTATACTTCCTAACGGTATCGTCTGACGTAACTAGCTCGCCGATAGTTTGATTAGAACGAGGTTCCACTTTATTTGAGGCTATATCATTTAAAGGTATTAATACAAAGGCACGTTCATTCATGCGAGGATGCGGAATGCTTAATTCCTCTTCTTCGACTACTTCGTCGCCATATAGCAAGATGTCGACGTCTAATGTTCTAGGGCCCCAACGAATTTCTCTAACTCTATGCAAATGTTGCTCCGTTTCTAAACAACGTTTCAGAAGTATTTGAGGCTTTAATTCTGTGCTGATTTCTATGCATAAATTTAGAAAATTAGGTTGATCCGTATAACCGACTGGTGCAGTTTCATAGATTGGGGAAGTTTGAACCACCTCGATACCTTCTGTACTGTCAAGCAGTCGAATGGCTTCTTGTAATTGTTGTTCTCTATCTCCAATATTACTTCCTAAACCTAAATATGCTTGTACCATTTAACGATTCTCCCTCACTATCTCTATGCCTACACCATCATAATGCCCTGGTATAGGTGGATTCTCTTTAGTGATTCTGACTTTCGTTTCCATTACACGATTATAGTGTGAATTTATACGTTTTGCAATACGTTCCGCTAGATGCTCAATTAAATTGCAAGGTGGTCCTTCCACAATCTCTTTCACATCTTCGAATACTTCGCCATAGTGCACTGTATCAGTGACATCATCGGATCGGCCCGCTTCGGCTAAATCTACTTTCAATGTCACATTGACTACGAATATTTGTCCTATTTCATTCTCTGCAGAAAGCGCACCGTGATATCCGTAAAAACGCATACCTTTAAGAAAGATTATGTCGTTCATCTTCATTCTCCTTTAAGAAGTCCATACTTTGGCCTAAACGCACATTTAATTGAACATTATGCACGCGTACAGCTTTAACGCCTTTCATTATACCATAGGCAGTGGTAGCAGCAGTGGCTTCATCACGTTCCAGCGCTTTCGTTTCTGTACCTATCATTTCTTTAATGAAGCGTTTACGGCTTGTAGCTAATAAAATAGGATACTCTGTCGCTACAAGCTCATCTAATCGCGCCATGACTTCATTTTCTTCTTCACGTGTTTTCGCGAAACCAATACCTGGATCTAACCAAATTTTATGTTGCGGAATGCCCGCCATTTCAGCTTTGTTCGCTTGTGTTATTAAAGATAATAACATTTCCTCTACTACAGGTTGTTCGCGATGACCATCGCCATTATGCATTAATACGATTTCTCCTTCGTATTCAGCGACTTTATCTATTATCTTAGGATCATATAAACCAGCCCATTGGTCATTAATCATCGTTGCGCCAAGTTTCAAGCAAGCTTCTGCTACTTCACTGCGATACGTATCAACCGATATTTGCACACCTAATGGCACTAATTTTTCTACTACAGGCACGACACGTTCCAATTCTTCTTCTAATGGCACTTCAGTATAACCTGGTCTTGTAGATACGCCCCCAACATCTATAATATCTACGCCTTCTTCAATCATTTCTTTGGCACGTGCCACGGCGTTTTCGACTGAATTGTATTTTCCTCCATCAGAGAATGAGTCAGGCGTCACATTTAAGATGCCCATAATTTTTGTTTTCGTCATTATTGTCACCCTTCGCTTTATTGAAAATGGAAACAAGGTCTGGACAAAAGCGTTTAGGATTTGAGCAGAGCCGAGCGATGAGCAAAATTGATTTTTCAAATTTTGTCGAGTCGTGAGAGCAACCCCAGCTTGCTTTGCTTGTAGATTTTCTTTTTGAAAATCTCTGTGCTGAGGGCCCCTCTGCCGAGAATCCTGCTTTTGGGAAGCCGTTAAGTTATTTCCCAGTGCATGCATTTTTTGTCTCATCCCTATTTCAATTTTTATTCATTTTTAATGATACACTCATTTGAACAACATTTCAGTGTTCGTAATTGAGAAATTAATTTAGAATGTGTATGTGTATTGTGGTACCTTTTCAAAAAATAAAAAAGCTAGCAAAGCAATAAAGCTTCACTAGCGTATAAATAGTGACATCTAATTAGTCGTCGAATGAATATAATGGTGTTGATAGGTAACGTTCACCGTTACTTGGTAATACAGTTACGACTGTTTTACCTTTACCTAATTCTTTAGCTTTTTGGATAGCTGCATAGATAGCTGCGCCTGAAGAAATACCTGCTAAGATACCTTCTTCTTTAGCGACGCGACGTGCCATTTCCATTGCAGTATCGTTGCCAACTTTAATAATGCTTTCATAAATATCTGTGTCTAATGTATCTGGTACGAAACCTGCACCTAAACCTTGTAATTTATGTGGACCAGGTTCACCACCGCTTAATACTGGTGAAGCTTCTGGTTCGATTGCAACGATTTCGATGTTAGGATATTTTTCTTTTAATACTTTACCTACGCCAGATAATGTACCACCTGTACCTACACCTGCTAAGAAGGCATCAATTTCTTTACCTTCGAATTGTTCAACAAGTTCTGGGCCAGTTGTTAATGCGTGTACTTCTGGGTTAGCTGGGTTTTCGAATTGTTGAGGTTCAAAGTAGCCATGTTCTTCTTTTAATTCTTTGGCTTTTTTAATAGCACCTTTCATAGCTTCTGATCCTGGTGTTAATACTAATTCAGCACCGTAAGCTTTTAATAAGTTACGACGTTCTGAACTCATTGTTTCAGGCATTGTAAATACTGCTTTGTAACCTTTAGCAGCACATACGAAAGCTAATCCAATACCAGTGTTACCACTTGTAGGTTCTACGATTGTATCGCCAGGTTTAATTTTGCCTTCTTTTTCAGCTTTTTCGATCATAGCTAATGCGATACGGTCTTTTACTGAACCGCCTGGATTTTGATATTCTAATTTTACATAAACATCTGCTGCATCTTCGTCTACTACGTTTCTTAATTTTACTACCGGTGTATTGCCAATGATTTGTGTAATATTATCTACTGGTTTTTGTGCCATTGAAAAACGCTCCTTTAACATTCTAATTTAAAACTTAGTTTTTCTATCGGATATAGTTATATTCTATCAGAATTTTCTAAAAAGACAAAGACAATTATTTTTATATACCTAATAAAGTTACTTTTTTCTTATATATGATAACTTTCCCATAAACTCATTTTGATAAACACAGTGAATTTTTAAGGGAATTGGTGGAAAAGTAAATCAAAGTATACCGCCTGCCAGAATTTACCTACAGTCTAGAAACTCACCTATTTCATTGAAGCAAGCAACGTTTCTAATTCACCTTCCGAGTATTGATATTTATTGCCGCAGAAGTGACACACCGCTTCAGCACCATGATCTTCGTTAATCATACTTTGAATTTCTGCTTCTCCTAATCCTTTAATAGCATTTAAGAATTTTTCGTGACTGCAGTTACATTCAAATTGCGCATCCATTGTTTCTAAGATTTGAACATTGTCTTCTCCAAGAATTTCATTTAAGATACCTTCTGGTGTTAAACCTTGTTCAATTAATTTAGAAACAGGTTGCATGTTATTAATCGCTTCTTCTAATTTAGTAACCGTTTCATCTTTCGCACCAGGCATGACTTGGATAATAAATCCACCTGCTGCTTTAATTGAATTATCTGGATTAACTAATACACCTAACCCTACTGATGATGGTGTTTGTTCACTCGTAGCAAAGTAATATGTGAAATCTTCACCTAATTCACCAGACACAATTGGACTAGCTCCTGAGAAGTAGTCTTTCATGCCTACATCTTTGACGACTTGAATTGAACCATCTGTTCCAACTGCACGTCTTACGTCTAATTTACCCTGTGCATTGAGTGGGAAATGTGTTTGAGGGTGGTCAACATATGCACGTACGTTACCTTGCGCATCGGCGTCAGCAATAATGCGTCCAATTGGCCCTTTACCATCCACTGTTACCGTTAATTTTTGATCGCCTTTTAACATTGCACCCATTAATAAAGTGGCCGTCATTGTTCTGCCCATTGCTGCTGATGCTGTTGGCCATGTGTAATGACGTGTTTGTCCTTCTTGAACAGATTCAGTAGTTAAAGCAGCATAAGCACGAATTTCTCCATCGAAAGCTAATGATTTTACTATATAATCATGTGTCATTTATTTATCTCCTTTATTGCAGTTTATATTTTTATATTACTTATTTTTTGGAAAATTAAAAACCTAATAATTTGTTATCTTTAAGGACACTTATTCTACACTTGTTTAATAAGAATATGAAGTAACTTGCTTTACTCTCGTAATTTGCGAATATATGACGTATTAAAAAATCTCTTTCAACTAAGGCCTATACCTCAGCGAAAGAGATTTTAATCTTTAAAAAGTATAATTATCTATTTAGGGTCGTTCGGATTGTATGGTTTGTCAATATTTGGTGATTGTTCATAACCGGTCTCATCCTCGTCATCTGAATGTCTGTGTGACCCTGAATGACTATCTTTGTTAGAACCATCACGTAAGCGATCCTGTTCGTCACGACCAGGTCTACCTTCGCGTTGACGATGTCTACGTTCGTTATTCATTTCACGATGTTCTTCATGATCTTCTTCTTCTTTTTCGTGACCTTCTTCTAGTTGTTCTTCACGAATATCGTCGTAAGATTTACCGTATTTACCTTGGCTAAATTCTGAATTGTCATCATCTTTAACAACGCGAGCAGCATCGTAATCAACTTCAGGTAAGGTGCCATCGTAGAATAGTGAACGAATTTGTTCAGCTACTAATGTTTCTTCAGTTAATAATGTCTTAGCAATAAGTTTTAATTGCTCTTCATGTTCTAATAAGATTTGTTTACAACGTTCATATTGTTCTTTAATGATACGTTGTACTTCTTTGTCAATTTCATAAGCGATTTGACCAGAGTAGTTAGGTTCACCTTGCATATCTTTACCTAAGAAGACTTGTCCGCCACCGCTTGATGAGAATTGTAATGGTCCAAGTTTTTCACTCATACCATATTCAGTAACCATAGAGCGAGCAATTTGAGTTGCACGCTCAAAGTCATTAGAAGCACCTGTAGATACCTCATGGAAGTTAATATCTTCAGATACACGTCCACCTAATAATCCACAAATCTTATCTAATAATTCTGGTTCTGTCATTAAGAAACGATCTTGCTTAGGTAACATCATCGCATAACCACCAGCTTGACCACGAGGTACGATAGTTACTTTATGCACGACTTCTGCTTCATCAAGCACCATACCAATAACTGTATGACCAGCTTCGTGATGTGCTACAATGTTACGTTCTTTATCAGAGATAACACGTGATTTCTTCGCTGGACCAGCAATAACGCGGTCTGTAGCTTCTTCAATATCACGCATATCAATTTTGTTTTTACCTTCACGCGCTGCGATTAATGATGCTTCGTTTAATAAATTCTCTAAGTCGGCACCTGAGAATCCTGGCGTTCTTTGAGAAATAGCTTTTAAATCTACTGTTTCATCAAGTGGTTTATTCTTAGCATGTACATGTAAAATCGCTTCACGACCTTTTACATCTGGGCGACCAACTTGAATTTGTCTGTCGAAACGACCTGGACGTAATAACGCAGGGTCTAAGATATCTGGACGGTTAGTTGCAGCGATCATGATAATACCTTCATTTTCACCGAAACCATCCATTTCAACTAATAATTGGTTAAGTGTTTGTTCACGTTCATCGTGTCCGCCACCAACACCAGCACCACGTTGACGACCAACAGCATCAATTTCATCGATGAAAATGATACAAGGTGCATTCTTCTTAGCATTTTCGAATAAATCACGTACACGGCTCGCACCTACACCGACGAACATTTCAACGAAATCAGAACCACTGATTGAGAAGAATGGCGCGCCAGCTTCACCTGCAACGGCACGTGCTAATAATGTTTTACCTGTACCTGGAGGGCCAACTAATAAAACACCTTTAGGTATTCTTGAACCCATTTGTTTGAATTTTTTATTATCTTTTAAGAAGTCAACAATCTCGATTAATTCTTGCTTCTCTTCATCTGCCCCAGCAACATCAGTGAAACGAACACGGCGTTTTTGGTTATCGTACATTTTTGCTTTAGATTTACCAAAGTTCATCATACGACCGCCGCCGCCGCCACCTTGTGCTTGGCTAAGGAAGAAGATAAATAATAAAGCAATAACTAATACTGGAATGAGTGTAGTCAACATGCTGACAAATACACTTTGTTTTTCTTCTTCTTTAACTTTAAAATCTAGTCCTTTTTGACTGCGTGCTTCATCTGTAATTTTCTGTAAGTCTTTATCGTTATTGTATAAAATCGTTGAAGAATAATCTTCATCATTTTTCGTTTTACCACTTACCAAGTACACATTTTGCTCAGGTTGGATTTGTAAGGATTTAAGATCACCTTTATCCAATTTTTCTACAAATTGTGAATAGGAAAGTTGTTTCGGTTGAGTGCCATTCCCATTTATGTATGAGAAGACGCCGAATAGAATAACGCCAATAATTGCGATAACTAGCACATTGCGAAAAGCTTTCTGCATGCGTCATTTCCTCCTATTTCTATAATAAAGCTAACAAAAATTGTAACACAACACTTCTCTTGAAGGCTAGCATTTCAACTTTTGTAGCACTTTTCTATTTTTCAATTTCCCAATATTACTATTTCTACCTTCGAACTGTTTCTTTTTGAACAAAGAAGGCAAATTTCTAAAGCCATCCCATACTTTTCAGAGTAAAAATAATTAATATAAATTGAAGTCTACACTAATTTATATATTAAGTATAGTTAAACAAGGTCTGGACAAAAGCGCTTAGGATTTGAGCAGAACCGAACGATGAGAAAAATTGTTTTTCAAATTTTGTCGAGTCGTGACGGTCTCTGCCGAGGATCCTGCTTTTGAGAAGCCGTCAATGAGTTTCCCAGCGCAAAAAGTCTCATGTCATAGACTTTTATTAGTTCAAAATCCTTTAATTATTTGCTGTAAATTTCAGGTTTTAATGTTCCAATGTATGGTAAGTTACGATAGTGTTCTGCGTAGTCTAAACCGTAACCTACAACGAATTCGTCAGGAATTTTCTTACCTACGTATTTCGCTTCGATATCCGCTTTACGACGGTTTGGTTTATCTAATAATGTTACGATTTCTAAAGAATTAACTTTACGTGATTGAAGTAATTCAGTAATTGATTTTAAAGTTGTACCAGTTTCTAAAATATCTTCAATAATTAACACGTCTTTATTCTCAATAGAAGAACCTAAGTCTTTTAAGATTTGAACTTCTCCAGTAGATTCTGTACCGCCGTGATAACTTGAAACATCCATGAAATCAATCGCTAAATGCGTATCAATACGTTTGATTAAGTCTGCCATAAACATTACAGAACCTTTTAAGATACCTACACATACAAGTGGTTTATCTTTATAGTCGCGAGTGATTTGCTCACCTAACTCCTTACAAATTGTTTGGATGTCTTCTTCTGTTAATAAAATACTTTTTAAATCGTCCTTCATTTATCATTCATCTCCAATTTTTTAATCTCTATATTATCCTTATAATTTGATTTTATATATAAATGGCCCACAGCAATAATAGTATGTTGTTGGTCTTCAATCAATGGCATCTGTGAACGTTCATCGTTACTCACTTTATTATCTATGAACAAGCGACTCACCTTTTTATGCCCTTCACGTCCGTTCATCTTAATTTTATCTCCGTTGCGACGAGTGCGAATCGTTAAAGGCCACTCCCAGCAAGCGTTTTGTGCATGAATGATGATGACATAGTCTCCGAAACGATAAGTGCCAGGTTGTGTCACCACTTGCTCTTTGAGTACAGGTGCTTCTTTTTTAGCCATTATTATAAATTTATCATAAGCAATTTGAATTATCCATGTTTCAGAAAGAGTAATCTCAATTTGTGCTACACGACTGTTAATTTGTTCAAACCACTCTTCATAATTTTTTTCTGAAAATGAATTCCACAAATGGATAGACTCAAACAATTGATCTAATAATATCATTTTAGTTATATTATCCAGTTGGTTGAAAGCGTCACGTGAAAATTGCATATGTGTACGGTCTACATTGGTTGCAACTTCATGTTGAATAAATTCATCCACACGTTGGCGTGTATATTGCAATTGTATATCATGCCATGCTTTTAATTTTAATAATTGAGCTGTATCGAGGTCTGCATTGTCATCAATAGAAAGCAAAAGTCGATTGCGAATATCATTGCGCGCATATTTATTGTCACTATTTGAAACATCTTCATAGTATGGTATCTGATGCGACTGTTGATAGGTATGAATGTCTGATTTATACGTATTTAATAATGGTCGACATAATTTATAATGTTCACGCCATGACACATTATCCATACCAAGTGAACTACGCGTCGACCGGCCAGTAAATATGCGATAAAAAATTGTTTCTAATTGGTCATTTAAATGATGCGCAGTTAATAATACATCCGCTTCAAGTTGTTGCATCATCTCATCAAACCATGCATAACGTTGTTGCCTAGCGTCGGCTTGAATACTCTTACCTTGTTTAACTAGTCCAGATAAATCTAGATGTTTCACGTAACAGGGCACATCATGTTGAGCACAAAAATTACGAATAAATACTTCTTCTTGTTGTGACGCTTCTCTTAAACCATGATTAATATGTAAACATGAGATACGCGCATAAGTATGAGAAAGCTCATGAAGTAAGCGATGTAAAAGACACATACTATCTATACCAGTAGATACCGCGATGACAATATGATCTTTTTCATCCCATAGTGATGTATTCACTTCCACTTTGTCGCCCTCCTACTTGTTTCTTATAAATAGGTAATTTTATCAAAAAAGGAGTGGGACTGAATTCAGTATATAGAATTCATGGTCCCACCCCGCACAGATAATAAGTACCAGAAGTCGATTACCTGATGCGTACATAAACTAAACATTTCATATTATAGAGCATACGTACTCTTATCGATATGATTATAGTTTAACTTTGACCTCTAGAGTATATTCAAATTAACGTCTTGAACCTTTACCGCCACGTCTTGATTCAGTTTGGCGTTTAATAGAAGTTAACTTATCTTCACTATCTTTTAAGAAATTACTTAGTTTCTTTTCAAAATCTTCACCTTTTTGTTGAGGTGATTTGTTTTGATGAGATTTATGATGTGGTCTACGTGGACGATCTTTCGCTTTTTTAATTGAAAGACTAATTTTACCGTCTTCAGCAATAGATAACACTTTCACTTCAACTTCGTCTCCAACTGATAAGTGGTCTTCTACATTCTCAACATAGTTATCAGCTACTTCACTGATATGAACTAAGCCGCTTTTTCCTTCAGGTAACTCTACAAACGCACCAAATTTTTTGATACCAGTAACTTTACCTTTTAGCTTATTTCCTACTTCGATTGACATATTGTAAATAAATCCTCCCGGTTTTGTTTCGATTTTAACCTTATTATATTCCTGTTTTAATATTTTCACAATGCTATAAAATGATTATTTTGTACAAGATGACCATCGTTATTTTCTAACTTTCATCCAATTATCTAGTTGCTATCGGAGGATTTAGAATCTGATGTTTTCTTATCACCTGGTAATTTAAATATGACTTCGCCTTTATTACTCAAGTAATAATCATCTCTTGCGATTTTTTCGATATAATCTTTATCATTTAAATTATTAAGTTCTTCTTTTAATGCTAATTCTTCATCTTGTTTCTTTTGGAATTGTTCTTCTTTATGTTTACGTTCAACCGCTGCTTGATCGTTACTATGTTTTTGGACGACAAGCATGATAGATAGAATAATAATGATGGCTAACAGCAACCCTCCAAAGACTGTGATACGACGGCGAACAACTCGCATCTTTTTTTGGTGTCGCTTTTTCTTACGATTTCTTTCAGAGGTATACTGATTACCAATATTTTCTACCTTATTACTCATAGCTTGTCACCTCCTTCAATTTATTCTTCATTGAATTCATTATTAATACGTTCTTCTTTAATAAGCTCATACATCCCTTTAGCATTTTCTTTCGGTGCATGTTCACTTAAACCAGTGACTTTAACAGTAACACGTTTCTGACCGAAACGAATCACTAATTCGTCTTCTACTTTGACATCTGTACCAGCTTTAGCAACGTTGCCATTCACTGTGATACGACCTTGGTCACTAATCTCTTTCGCTAATGTACGACGTTTTACTAGTCTTGATACTTTTAAATACTTATCTAATCTCATGAATTTCGCTCCCCTTGTTGTAAGAAATTTCTAAGGGTTTCTTCATCAAAATCCTTATTTTTTGTTTTATCATACAATGACATGAAATGGTCTGCAAATACTTTCTCGAATTTCACGCGAGGTGTTTTGCCTTCTTTACTTTTCGCTGTGGCCCAAATATCTTTTAAATCTTCAATTGATTCCGCTTCTTCCTCACCGAAAATATGTGGATGACGACGTATCATCTTCGCATTTAAGCTTTCAATAATTTCTTTGATATCCATGTAGCCTTCTTTTTTACCAATGCTTGCATGTAATAACACTTGTAATAGAATATCGCCAAGTTCTTCAATCATATGCCAATCGTCTTCATTGTCTATCGCTTCAAAAAGTTCGAAACTTTCTTCAATTAAATAGCGTTTTAACGAGTCATGTGTTTGTACACGATCCCATGGACAACCATTCTCGTCGGCTACTAAGCGGTCGATTGTCTGAACTGCGAAATCGAAGTCTTGGTACATCGCTTCATCGTTCGTTACTTTCGGTACAAAGACACTCGTTAAATTATTGAAAATGTCTTCATCACGGTCTAACTCGAACAATGGTACTTCTACTACACTCGCACCTGTACTATGAGCACCGGTCACGACTTTGACTAACATATCATCTGGATAGCATTCCATTAATGTAATTTTAATATCAGCGGCTACCATAGCACTATATACTTGTGTGATGAGTGTATGAGTGCGAATATTTAACACATTTTCAGATAAAGCAGTGCCATCTAATAAAGTGAAACCATCGTTAGGATCTTCATCAATGGCAGCAAATACATCATCAATAAAGCTTTTGCCACCTAATACTTTAACGTCTACATCGTCATGATTAGCGCTATACTCAAGCAATTTAGCCGTTGTCGTTTCGGCTACACGAGGATGGCCTGGCACCGCATAAACGATATCACCAGTTTCTGCTTTCTTAATCAATGTATCCACAATTTGTTGATACACTGACGCGAAATCATCGTTATTCTCATAAATGCTGTCGAAACTTTCAAATGTTAGTTCATTCTGCAAGCTAGCAATCACTGGATGTTCAAGTGTCCGTGCATAAATATGTTGTTGCTGCTTAAGGAAACGATAAATGCCAAGCGGTAAATCATTTATATCATAGTTTCCTAAGCCAACAATAGTAATTGTGTGTGTCATGAACGTCTTCCTTTCTTCATATGATAGAGTTTATCGCCAAATGGTAAATGTTTAAGTTCTTTATATCCTAAAATCTTCATATACATCACTAAGACAAGTAAAACAACGACGCCGATAACGGCTACAATCAGAAGCTCCACAAGTCCGCCTAAACGTCCTACGGTTGGCATGACATACATCATACATTGCACTACAAGTGACATGACAGCTAAAGCGACTAATGTCTTTAATATGAAATAACGCATGCGATTAAAACGATAATGTTTCATTACCTCAATGTGTAAAACAATGACAAATAAGATAAGTGAAACGACTGTGCTTATACTTGCACCTACAATACCAAAGTGATGAATGAGTAAAACATTCAGTATAGCTTTTGCAACTAAGCCTACTATAACCCCAATTATTATAGGACGGATACGATTAAAGACTTGTAATAAAGCAATATCCATCATGATAAGGGACACGCATATTACGGTTAACATATAAAAACCTAATGTAAAACTTAAGCTATCTGTTTTGAAGAAGACCTGGTTCATAATAGGTAATAAATTAATTAATCCGATACCTGCAGCCGCACTGATTAAAATTGTAATCTTAAGTGAGGCGTTCGCGTAGCGATTCATTTGTACGCTATTATGATCTTCAATCGCTTGTGTTAACAATGGGATGAGCACAAAGCTAAATGTTGTTGTAACAATGAGCCCCATTTGAATGAAAGAGGCGCCTCGATCGTATATGCCTTTTTGCATGATAGCTTGTTTGAATTGAAGTCCAAATGACTGTAAGGTATGAACGACTGTGAAGCTATCTATAAATTGCCACATGATGACTAATAGCTGACTTAAAGCAAAGATGATGGTTGCTATTAGTAGTTGTTTCCACGGGATGTGGGTTGTTGGGTTCTGCCTTTTCAAAGGGAAAGGCTTAGTGAACATTAGATATAGGCTTGAGCCTAAGAACCCTAGTGCTGAGGCTAGGATGGCGAGTGTGCCGGCTTTGTATATGGTCCAGTGTTTCAACGTGAATAATGCGATGGTAACGATGATGATGCCGACGCGGATGAATTGTTCTATTACCTGGGAAATGGCAGGTATGTGCATGCGTTGTCTGCTTTGGTAGTAGCCGCGAAATACGCCGAGTACGCCGATGAAGAGGTAGCTTAGGCTTGCCATTCTCAGCATGGGTGCTAGGTGTGGATCGCCCATGAGTATTGCGATGGGATGGGCTAGGACTAGGATGATGGCGAAGATGGCCAATCCTAGTAGTTGGAATCCGATGAGCACTCTGGAAAAGGCAGAAGCCTGGCCATTATTACCTAGTGTTTGTGTGACGGCGCTTGGGATGGCGTTCATCGACAGGATCATACCTAATGCGACGATTGGATAAATTTGTTGATAGGCGTATAGGCCTGTGTCGCCAAGCACGTTTTGATATGGGACGCGATATATGGCGCTTAAGACTTTCACGATGATGAGCGCTAGGGTTAGTACGACGACGCCGTTGAAGGCAGCATGTTGCTGAGATGAACCTTTCGATGATGCTGGGTTCGTTGATTTTTGATTAGTTGATGTTTCTTTGGGTGTCGATGATACTGATGGTGGTGCTTGTCTTGATGGGTGTTTAGAGTTCATGTTCAATAACCATGCTTCCTTCTAAGCATTTAACTAAGAATTTCAGATTCTCGAGCCATTGTTTTGATTTCGTTAAAGTGACGTGCATTTTACCTTCTTTTACGCCGAGTTTCATTGCGCGTCCTAAAGGTTGTGTTTGTTTAAATAGTTCTTCGCCATTGATTTGTTCTGTGCCTTTCGCTGATAAGAAGACTTCAATTTGTTTGCCTTTATCTTTGATTAGCGTCACACCTGCATGTAAGGCATGGATTTTAATTTCTACCATTTCTAATAGACGTTCTACTTCTACTGGGTAATCGTTGAAACGATCGATTAATTCATCTTTAATATCGAAAAGTTGTTCCTCTGTTTCTACTTTACGTAGCTTTTTATATATTTCAATTTTAGCTTGTTCATTTTGAATATATTGCGCTGGTAAGTAAGCATCAAGATGTAATTCCATTTCTACTTCTGGAGCATCAGGCGCTTCTTCTTTAATGCCACGTTTTTCATTAACCGCTTCTTCAAGCATTTGTGAGTACAAGTCGAAACCAACTGAGTCGATGAAGCCGTGTTGTTGTTTACCTAATAAGTTACCTGCACCACGGATATTTAAGTCACGCATAGCAATCTTAAAGCCTGAACCTAATTCAGTAAATTCTTTAATCGCTTGTAGACGTTCTTCGGCAGTTTCAGTTAAGACTTTATTCGCTGAATGTAAGAAATAAGCATAACCGATACGACTTGAACGACCTACGCGTCCACGTAATTGATACAGCTGACTTAAACCAAAGCGATCCGCTTCTTCAATGATTAATGTATTAGCGTTTGGTACGTCTACACCTGTTTCAATAATGGTTGTAGTCACTAAGATGTCGTATTCCCCATTGATGAAACTTAACATTGTTTCTTCAAGGTCACGCTCAGTCATTTGACCATGTGCGACCGCAATGTTAGCTTCTGGCATCAACATTTGGAGTTGCTCACGCTTTTCATAAATCGATTGTACTTTGTTATAAAGATAGAACACTTGGCCATCACGTGATAATTCTCGTTCTAAAGCTTCTTTAATAAAATTACTGTTTTGTTCAAGTACGTAAGTTTGGACAGGGAAGCGGTTCTCTGGTGGTGTTTCAATAACAGATAAATCACGTACCCCTAACATACTCATATGCAATGTTCTAGGAATTGGTGTCGCTGTAAGTGTTAATACATCGACGTTCGTTTTTAATGTTTTAATACGTTCTTTATGGCGTACACCGAAACGTTGTTCTTCATCGACGATTAGTAAACCTAAGTCTTTATATTGAATATCTTTACTTAATAATTTGTGGGTGCCGACGACAATGTCAACGTAACCAGATTTCAAGCCTTCTTTCGTTTCTTTTACTTCTTTTGCAGAGCGGAAACGACTAATAAGTTCAATTTGGACTGGGAAATCCTGCATACGCTCAATTAATGTTTCATAATGTTGTTGCGCTAAAATCGTTGTTGGCACTAAGAATGCCACTTGTTTCCCTTCCATTACTGCTTTAAAGGCTGCACGTACGGCCACTTCTGTTTTACCGTAACCGACGTCACCACAAAGTAAGCGATCCATAGGACGTTCGCGTTCCATATCGTCTTTAATTTCTTCAATTGATTTCGCTTGGTCTGGCGTAAGTTCGTAAGGGAAATCCATTTCGAACGTAGTTTGTTCCGCCGTATCTTCTCCATACTGATAGCCGACAGACATTTCACGTTCTTTGTAAAGTGCGATAAGTTCATCTGCAATATCTTCAACACTTTGTTGAACTTTCGCTTTCGTCTTCTTCCATTCAGAGCCGCCCAATTTATTAAGTCGCGGTGATTTATCCTCAGAAGCCACGTATTTTTGTACTTGGTCCATTTGATCAACAGGAACAAACAGTTGGTCCGTACCTTTATATTGCAATTTAATATAGTCGCGGTGAACGTCACCTACTTCAAGCGTTTCAACGCCTAAATAACGCCCCACACCGTGATGCACGTGAACGATATAGTCACCTACATTTAAATCTTGGTACGATTTAATTTTTTCAGCGTTAGACATCGTTTTTGTACGTTTACGTTGCTTTTTCTGTTTCGTTTTAAAAAGCTCTCGCTCAGTAATTACGACCAACTGCATATACGGTAGTTCGAAACCTTCAGATAAACTACCTTCTGTCACAATAGCTTGGCCACTTTGAACCTCGCTATGAATGTTGGTCACGGTAGGAATGTGCATTTCATTTAACATTGATTGGATACGTTCCACTTTCGTTTCCGTTTCTACAAGCACGACCATCGTATAATCATTGTGCACATAACGTTGGAATTCAGAACGCATGATGTCGTATTGACCATAAAATTGTTGTACTGGTTTACATGAGAACTTAATTATGTGCTGTAATTTTACTGGCATTGAAGAGGTAAACAATGTGAAATAAGTTACTGGATAATGTCCAATTAGCGTTTCAAATCCATCATATTGCATGAATGATTGACCGATAAATCCATTACCACTTTCAATTAAATTCTGTATAAAATCATCTACTTCAGTTGTTAATGTCTTCTCCGTTTCTTTAATACGATTATATTCGTCGGCTACAATGATGGCATCCTTTTCAAAATAATCAATAAGTGTCGATGGCTTCTCATACATAAACGCCACAAGACGACGCAATAATTGATGATCGAAAAATGTCGCTTCAAATAATTTGAAACTTTCGTACGTTTCTTTCAAATCATTACGAACTGATTTGTCGATTTTAGGGCGTGTATGTTCATAAGCTGCTTGCAATTCAGTTTGAAGATGCTGAATGACTTCATCAGTGATCACGTAATCGCTCGCAGTTGTGATATCTACACTTTCAACATTGTCATTGGAACGTTGTGTTTCCACGTCAAAATCACGAATTGAATCTACTTCTGTATCAAATAATTCAATTCTGACCGGTTGTCCTATTAATGGATAGATATCGATGATGCCCCCACGTAGAGAGAATTCTCCAATATGTGACACGACGCTTTCACGGCGATAACCCATGTTAACTAATTTATTTAATAAACCATCAACATCAATATCATCGCCAACATTAAGCGTAATTTGATGGTCTTTCCACATCTCTACAGGTGTGAGCCATTTTTTCAAACCATTTAATGGAACGATAAATAACCCTTTCTCATTATGAGCTAAGGCAGTTAACGTGCGCACACGTTCACTCATAAGTTGAGGGCTTTGCGTTGAGAATTCTTCCGTCATAATATCTTGAACTGGATATTTATAAACTTCTGAACTGTCTACATATTGTAAAATATCTGTTTCTAACTTATCTGCTTGATATAAGTTGTTAGTAATTAATAACATTTGGCGCTGATCTTTGAGATACTTTTCAGCAATAATCGTCGCTTTTGCCGAGGGAGAGAGGCCAGTAACTAAAATATTCTCTTGGCCGAAGACTTGGTCGAGTTCCTGGAATCGTTTATCTTTCTGTATATAATCTGAAATGATGGTTCTCAATTGACTTCTCCATTATATTCATTCATAACATGATCGAAGCGTGAACTTTCAATAAATGACTCTACTGCTTGTGCAGCATGTTCAATCACTTTCTCCATTGTTATCATTTCATCTTTTGAAAATTTCTGTAATACATAATCCGGAACTGACATACCGTTTGTTGGTCTCCCTACACCAATACGAATGCGTTTAAATTGATCGGTACCAAGATGTTTAATAATGGATTTCATACCGTTATGACCACCAGCGCTTCCTTTTTGACGCAAGCGAATGTGACCTTGAGATAAATCTAAATCATCATATAGGACGATGAGATCTTCTACGTCAACATTATAGTAATCCATCAGTGGTCCTACCGCTTCACCTGATAAATTCATCATTGTCATCGGCTCAACAAATAGGACTTTATCACCATTAAGGCGTTCAATCGTATAAGCACCTTTAAACTTTTGTTTATCTAATGAAAAGTGATGTTTCTCTAAAAGATAATCAATCACTTCAAAGCCGATATTGTGTCTTGTTAGTTCGAAACGTTTCCCTATATTTCCAAGACCCACAATACATTTCATACGTG
Organism: Staphylococcus sp. NRL 16/872; assembly: GCF_022815905.2. Classification (NCBI taxonomy): domain Bacteria; kingdom Bacillati; phylum Bacillota; class Bacilli; order Caryophanales; family Staphylococcaceae; genus Staphylococcus; species Staphylococcus sp. NRL 16/872. Next base: position 2,339,823 of record NZ_CP119327.1, read on the forward strand.
CAACCTCCAATGTGTTTTAATAGACGTTTTCACCAGTTCAGATGTCCGTCATATTGATTAATCATTATTTTATAACATTCCCTATCATAACACAAAAAAGGAGTGGAACAGAATTCATTGTTCCACCCTACAAGGATGATTCGAGATGAGAAGAGCTTGATATAAGCGTTCCCTCAGCTCAGTGCGCCACTGTAAATTTGCATTGTAGCTTTAAAATATTATCTTTTATCCTAGATTCTAAAAACCATCCGACAAATTATCCTTCATCTCTGCCAGAATTCACGGCTGACACTCGAAGAACCAGTACTATGTTGAACTTAAGTGGTTCTAAAGTAAATTACGAATGACGTTGCGCGCGGGGCCCCAGCACAAAGACTTTCGCAAAGAAAGTCTACAAACAAAGCAAGCTGGGCGACAGTTTGGGAGATAGGGTTATTGAGGAACGTAAGTGTTCATACACTTACGTAAGTAGTTCTAAGGTAGATTACGAAGTGTAGTTGTGAAGACTCTTAGGTGATCAATATATAAAATGAACCTAAGTGCGAGTGCACTTAGGTAAGAAATTCTAAAGATGAACTACGAGTGTTGTTGCGCGACTCTTGGCGGAAAAGAAAGAGCCTCAAGACTACAGGCTTGAGCCTTTCCCGCAAGAAAGCGTCGCAACAAAAATGAGTAAATGTTCATCTAAGAATTTCTTTACAACCCAGCCCATGAGAATAAAAAAACTGCCCACAAAGTCAGAGACTTTGTCGACAGTTTGAAACGAATTATTCTTCGTCTTTATTTTCTTCTTTTTCTTCTTCGCTATCTTCGCCAGCAACTTCTGGTTCTTCAGTTGCAGCTTCACCTTCCATAGCTTCGATTTCCTCTTCACTTGGTTCGTCAGTTGGAGGTACTACTGTTACTACAGATTCTTCAGGATCATTTTCGATAGTGAAGTCACCAGAAACTTTAATATCAGCAACTGAGTAGCTATCATTGATTTGTAATTCAGTGATGTCTACTTCGATTGCTTCAGGAATGTTTTCTGGAGTAGCTGTAACTTCTAAGTCGAATAATGGTTGTTCAACTACGCCACCTTCTTTAGCGCCAGCAGCTTCACCAACTAAGTGAACTGGTACTTCAACAGTACGTTCTTCAGTCATGTTGATTGCTAAGAAGTCGATGTGTGTAATTTGGTTTTTAAGTGGATCAAATTGATAATCTGATACCATTACTTTAATTGTTTTAGAACCTACGCCTAAATCAATTACACCGTTACGTCCAACTTCACGAATCACTTTGATGAATTCAACTTCATCAACTTTAACTGAAGTATTTTTAGTACCATAACCATAAACTACTGCAGGTACTTTACCTGTGTTACGTAATTTTTTAAGGTCAGAACGAGTTTGTTTACCTTGACGGATGATTGACTTTAATGAAGCCATTCGTATTTCCACCTTTCATATTAAAGTTTTGACACGTATTATTATCTGACAACACCTGTCAACATGCGATGTTCTCATATATTAATGAAATGTCTAAACTTATCCTCACTTACCCATCAACTTAATAGTTGCTTGCAAGTGTTTATTAGTTCGTAAAACCACGAACGAATGTATTATACACGGTTGGAAACGAGAAGTCAAACGCATTTGTAAATTTTAGTCAAATAATACACTCACTGATTCTCTTTCGTATACGCGAATAATCGCTTGTGCTAATAATCCAGCTACAGATAGTTCTTTTGTATTCGCTGGTTTGCGACTATCGTCAAGTAAGATTGAGTTAGTCACAATTAATTCTTTAATTGCTGAATTTTCGATACGCTCTTTAGCAGGACCTGATAAAACAGGGTGTGTACAACATGCATAAACTTCTTTAGCACCTTTGTCTTTAAGTGCTTGTGCAGCTAATGTGATTGTACCTGCTGTATCAATAATGTCGTCAATAATAATTGCTGTACGACCTTGAATATCACCAACAATATTCATGACTTCAGCTACGTTTGGTTTTGGACGACGTTTATCAATAATCGCAATCGGAGTTTTTAAAATGTCAGCTAATTTACGCGCACGTGTTACACCGCCATGGTCAGGTGAAACAACTACGCATTCTTCTGGGTCAATGTTAGGGTCATTTTCAAAATGTTGACCAATGATTGGTACGCCCATTAAGTGGTCGATAGGAATATCAAAGAATCCTTGAATTTGAGGTGCATGTAAATCTAATGCGATCATACGGTTTGCACCAGCTGTTTCAATTAAATTAGCTACTAATTTCGCAGTAATAGGTTCACGGCTACGTGCTTTTCTATCTTGGCGCGCATAACCATAATAAGGAACTACAATATTAATATTCGCCGCAGATGCACGTTTACAAGCATCAATCATAATTAATAATTCCATTAGGTGTAAATTAACAGGATAAGAAGTTGGTTGAATAATGAAGACATCACAACCACGAATACTTTCTTCAATATTAATTTGAATTTCACCATCACTGAAGCGTTTTACAGAACATTTACCTAATTCAATCCCTACTCGATCAGCAACTTCTTGTGCTAACGGTTCATTCCCTTTTAAAGAGAAAATCTTTAAAGATGAATTTTTGTATTCATTATTTAACATTTATAGTCCTCCAATTTTTTACTTAGACACTCTTATTATATAAAAAATCAACAACTTTTACTATGTTCAACAAAAAAACTAAAAAAAGAAGTTCTTTATATTATCAAAAAACTATTTTTTAATATAACATTCTTTAGTGACTTGACGTGCGCGAGCAAGTGCTAAGCTATCTTGTGGAATATCATCTGTAATGGTAGAACCAGCTGCAATTAAAGAACCATCGCCGACAGTTACTGGTGCTACTAAGTTTGTATTACATCCAATAAATGCATCTTTACCAACAATTGTTTTAAATTTATTAACGCCATCATAGTTAACAGTAATTGAACCACAACCAATGTTTGTACGTTCACCAATTTCAGCGTCTCCAATATAACTTAAGTGAGAAACTTTCGCGCCATCTTTAAGTTCTGCTTTTTTCACTTCTACGAAATTACCAACTTTAACTTCATTGCCTAAATTTGAGCCTGGACGTAGTTGAGCAAATGGCCCTACTTTTGTTTTATCGCCAACCATTGAGTCATTAATTACAGATTGTTTAATATCCACATGTGAACCAATCTGACTATTATTAATTTCTGAGTATTGACCAATCACTGTTTCTTCACCAATTTTAGTTGTACCATTGATGCGAACACCAGGTTCAATAATTGTATCTATACCAATTTCAACATCTGGGCCAATAAATGTAGTCGTAGGGTCGATAATCGTTACACCATTTCTCATATGTTGAATGTTAATGCGTTGTTGTAAAGCTTTTTCAGCATTACTTAGCATCACACGATCATTGACACCCATAATTTCGTTGAAATCATCCGTATGATAAACTTCTGCGATACCTTTATCCTCTAGAATTAAGGCAATCACATCTGGCAAGTAGTATTCACCTTGCGCATTGTCATTTTTAACTTGAGCCAGTTTTTCAAATAAAACTTTATTATCAAATGCAAAAATACCTGAACTAATTTCAGTTAAACGTTTCTCTTCTTCTGTCGCATCTTTTTCTTCTACGATACGACTAAGTTGATTATTATTATCACGGACAATACGGCCATAACCAAACGGGATTTGAGCTGTTGCAGATAATACCGTTGCCTGTGCCTCAGATTGTTCATGATGTTCAATTAATTTATTTAATGTGTCAGCTGTAATTAGAGGTGTATCCCCACATACAACTAAAGTTGTGCCTTCTTTATTTTCTAAATGTTCTTGTGCCATTTTAACGGCATGTGCAGTTCCTAGTTGTTCTTCTTGATAACTATATAACGATTGATCACCTAATGTCTCTTTTACTTGTTCTGCGCCATGACCTACAATCGTCACAAGGTTATCCACGCCTGAACGTTTTACGTTTGTTAGTACATGTTCAATCATTGATTTACCAGCAACTTTATGTAGTACTTTATATTGTTTTGATTTCATTCTTGTACCTTTTCCAGCTGCTAATATTACCGCATTTCTTTGCATGAATGGTAACCCTCCAATAAATTTTACACTTCATAATTATTATAATTTAACTGAACTTCGAGTTTCAATACATAATAAACTGTCTACATTATGCAATTGAGAAATAGAACCTCTCTTTTTCATAAAAAACAGGCTCAACAAAATATGCGCTGAACCTGTAGTTAAATCTATATATTTGATTAAGCTTCGTCTGATTCTTCTGATGAAGCATTTTTATCAGGAATCACTTCATCTGTTTCGTCATATACTTTCATAACGGCATCTTGAATCTCTTGTCTCATTTCAGAGTTAATTGGATGCGCGATATCACGGAATTCACCATCTGGTGTACGTTTACTTGGCATAGCAACGAAAAGACCTGAGTTGCCTTCAATCACGCGTAAATCATGGATTACAAACGCTTCATCGAGTGTAATTGAAACAAGTGCTTTCATTCTGCCATCTGTTTGTATTTTTCTAAGTCTTACATCTGTCACTTTCATGCAGTGAGCCCCCCTAGTATATATCTTTGTTTGTTTAGAAGCTTGACAATTTTTTAATTAAGAAAATTATAGTCCTTTAACTTTACCTACTACTTCAATTTCAACTTTAACGTCTTTTGGTAAGCGTGCAACTTCAACACAACTACGTGCTGGTTGATGTTCACTGAAATAACTTCCATAGACTTCGTTTATTTGTTGAAATTCATTCATGTCAGAAATAAAGATAGTTGCTTTTACTACAGATTCTAAATCTGAACCCGCTTCTTCAAGTACAACTGATACATTCTCAAGTACTTGTTTTGTTTGTTCTTTTACATCATCACTAACGATATTCCCTTCAGTATCTAATGGGATTTGTCCTGATGTAAATACTAAATTGTTCACAACCATTGCATGTGAATATGGTCCTAAAGCTTCCGGTGCTTTATTGGTATTAATTGTTTTCATGTTGTAAAAACTCCTTTTACGAAAATTTAGACAAACTGTTGCCAGGTTCTACTTTAAATTCCTGATTATATTCATCAACATCTGATAATTTAACTAAAGAAGTATAATCCTCAATCAATCTTTGTTTAACTTCTTTTGATTCTACAAGTACAGATACCCCTTTTACTTCAGCTTTAAACTCATTCATAAGATTCATAACCCCGTTTATTGAGCCACCTGCTCTCATAAAATCATCTACAACAAGTACATTTGAATTTTCAGCTAGCGTGCGTTTAGATAGTACCATTGTTTCAATTTTACGAGATGATCCTGAAACATAATTGATAGATACAGTAGAACCTTCTGTTACTTTATTGTCTTTTCTAATAACCACTACAGGTAAATTTAATACGTTAGCTACCGCATTGGCAAGTGATATCCCTTTTGTGGCAATCGTCACTACAGCATCTAACTTTTCATCCATATAGATACTTGCGATTAACTTACCTACTTTATTTAATAAAGTAGGGTTACCGACTAAATCAGATAAGAACAAATATCCTCCTGGTAACAAGCGCTCTTTTTCTTGTAATAAAGCAATAATTTCATCAATAATTTCTGTGGCTTCTTCTTTACTCATCATAGGTTTGTAAGTAACTCCACCACTTGCGCCCGCAGTTGTAATTACAGTTCCTAATTTCTCTTTTTGGAATGTGTTTTTTATAATTTGAACGTCTTCACTAATTGAGGACTTTGCTTGTTTAAATTTTTTCACGAAAAATGTTAAAGGTATTAATTGATTTGGATGATTCATTAAATATTGTGTCATAAAGACGATGCGTTCGCTTCTTTTATACCTCATAAGTCCAACCCTTCTATCCTAATAATCTAACTAAATATACTTCGTTACAACAGCCATTGACTGCATTATAAATTTTCTTCGCTTGACTCTCTTTTTGTGCAAGACCATAAACTGTAGGTCCACTTCCACTCATAAGTGCACCATCTGCACCACATTGCAACATATTATTTTTAATCTTTTCAATTTCAGGATGCAACGACATGGAAACTGGTTCTAAACGATTTGATAAACTTTGGCACAATCTATGATAATCGCCCTCGTTAATCGCTTCTTTACACATCTTCGTATGTACATGATGCGCATAATTTAAATTAAGCGCTTTAAATATATCTGGCGAAGATATTCCTAAATTCGGTTTAGCTAATACCACCCATGCGGACGGTGGCTTATTTAAAAACGTAACCTTTTCCCCTCTACCGGTACATATAGCAGTTTTACTATATATACAAAAAGGAATATCTGTACCAATTTGTATGCCTAATTTACTTAATTCATCTAAAGGCCTATTAAGGCCATATAAACGATTCATACCTCGCATTGTAGCCGCAGCATCGGCAGAACCGCCAGCTAATCCAGCTGACACTGGAATATCTTTATCAATCGTAATGGTCACACCATGATTTAATTCATAGGTCTCCATCATCAATTTTGCAGCACGATAAGCAAGATTTTTATGATCATTTGGAACGTAATTATGCTCTATGTCTACAACAATGTTTTTATCATTTCTTTTTTGAAAAGAAAGGCGATCATTTAAATCTACAGTTGTCATGACCATTGCAATTTCATGATATCCATCATCTCTTTTGAAAAGTGTATCGAGCGTCAAATTTATCTTGGCAGGTGCCGTTTCATATATCATTTTCCCGCCCTCTCTTCATCAATAGTAATAAGATGATTTTAACATAAAGACTTAAAATATTTGATAGATACACCGTAAATTTATGTAAAATCTTAATGAAAGCTATTTTAAATTCTCTTAATATCCGTTTTCTACGAAAAATAGCGAAATTAATATAAATAATATGTAAAATTTTATGTAAAAATAGTCCTTTAAAATATTTATTTGTTTATCTATTAAAAAGTGACCATAATGAAAAAGAGCATTGAACTCAATTTAAGCTCAATACTCAATCATTTTTATTATAGAGTTTGCATAACACCGAACTACTCTATATTTATATGTTCAAATTAGTGTGCAACTACTTCTTGATGATTATCCTCTTCAAATGAAACTTGTACGTTCTCTGTAAGAACATCCGTATATGTATACGAAACTCTTTCAAAATTATGCTTATCTTGGTCTAATTCAACAATGAATACTGAAGGATATGTTTCTTTTAACACACCACAACGTTCAATTGTTTTTTTACGACCACCATTGGCTTTTAGTACAATACGATTTCCTAAATGACAATCAATAGAATTTTTGATGTCCAAAATTGATTTTGGCATATTGCTCCACCTCGCTACAAGTTACATAATATCATAATTTCAGAGGATTTGTCAAATAAAATTTAAATTTTATCAATGTGGGAGCGCTTTGTCAACAATTTAATTTTCTAATTCTGGGAAATTTTTCTTTTCTTCATACAAACGTGCAAAATCTTGTATCGAAAGCGTTTCACCACGTCTTTTAGGATCAATCTCGGCTTGTTCAAGCCATTTTAAAATACTTTCTTTTAAATGTTTGCCGTCTTTAAAGAAGTTCTGATAGTTATTGTTTATTGTTTTACGTCGCTGTGCAAACGCGGCTTTAGCAAGTTTAAAGAACGCTTGTTCATCGTCCACCTCAACGAGCGGCGTTTTTCGTTGCATCAATTTCACCACGATAGAATCCACGTTTGGTGGTGGCATAAAGACAGATTTCGGCACAGTTAATACTTTGCTTGTCTCTGTATAATATTGAGTGACGATAGATAAAGAGCCATACGCTTTTGTGCCTACTTCAGCGTTTAAACGTTCACCTACTTCTTTTTGCATCATTACAACGTAGCCATCGATAGGAATGTCTTGTTGCATTAAATTCAGCAAGATAGGTGTAGTAATATAATATGGCAAATTAGCTACTACCATGATTTTGTCACAGTCATTTAAATGTGTTTCTACTGCTTTAGCTATATCCGCTTTTAATATATCTTCGTTAATGATGGTTACATTGTCATATGGCGCAAGTGTATCTTTAAGCACAGGGATTAAACGTTGATCGATTTCAAACGACATTACTTTTTTGGCATGTTTAGCCAATTGTTCAGTTAACGAACCCATACCTGGCCCTACTTCAATAACGCCAGTTGTGTTATCAATTTGACTTGCCTCAATAATTTTATGAATGATATTTACATCTATTAAAAAGTTTTGACCTAAACTTTTTTTGAAATTGAAACCATATTGATTTAATAATTCTTTCGTTCGAGAAGGCGTTGCGATATCTTTTCTTTCCACCTTTTATTCACTCTCCTTATCCATTGATAAAGCTTCACGTACATCCCTTTCAGTATAGCCGAATGCATTAAGTTTTTTTAGTAATTGTTTGCCATTTGAATGTCCAATATGCAGTTTTTGACCTAATATTTCTCTTTTATGTCTAGCATCTTTGCCTATAATCAACCCTAAATCGATGAGCACACTTTTATCGATTGATTCTTCTGCCTCTTCAAAGGGCGAACTGACATGCATGAGCGCTTCTCTAATATCTTCTGGATGTGCATGCTCTATGCCAATCTTACCTCGTTTATTTTTAGCTTTTTCACGGTCAATATACGCATGTTTGACGCCGGTAACGTGTTCAGTGATCGTATTTCTAATTTTATCTCCCGGAAAATCAGGGTCCGTTAACACAATCACACCTCGCGTTTCTTGGGCATTTTGAATAACAGCTAGTGTTTCCTTATTAATTGCGCTCCCATTCGTTTCAATAGTGTCACATTCTACTGCTGACTTAACACGTTCCGTATCGTCTCTACCTTCTACTACGATAAATTCATTTATCTTCATAATTGATTATCATTACCTTTCAACCTATTTCGTTCTTATTTTAACTTTTCAAAAATAAAAAATGAGAAAGATGCTGGCATTTATATCGTGATTTCCTCATAAATGATACCACGACATCACTTGTTCAACATCTTTCTCACAGCAATTTATTGATTTAAATTAAATAATCGTTCCGCATTCTCAGTCGTTTGACGGCATACTTCTTCGTATGTCATATCACGTAAGTCAGCGATTTGTTGAGCAACGAGTGTTACTCTTTCAGGTTCATTACGTTTACCTCTATAAGGATGTGGCGATAAATAAGGCGCATCTGTTTCTACAAGCAATCTATCCATCGGCACATGCTTAGCTACTTCTTTCGGTTGCTTAGCATTTTTAAATGTCACAGGACCACCTAAAGAGACGTAGAAATTCAATTTATTAATGACTACATCTGCAATTTCAGGAGAACCACTAAAGCTGTGCATGATGCCACCAACTTCTTCAGCATGTTCTTCCATTAAAATATCTACACAGTCTTGTGTCGCTTCACGATTATGGATAATAATAGGTAATTTCACTCTTTTAGCAAGTGCAATTTGTTTTCTAAATACTTCTTTTTGAACATCGGCAGGCGATTTATCCCAATGGTAATCAAGACCCATTTCGCCAATACCAATAATCTTAGGATGCTGTGCTAATTGTTCAATCCACTCAAGGCGTTCTTCAGTGAAGTCAATTGCATCAACTGGATGCCAACCGATAATACCATAAATAAAGTCATATTTATCGATTAATTCCATCGCACGTTCAATCGTAGGCGTATCAAATCCAACCACAAACATGCGATCTACACCTGCTTCTCTAGCGCGAGAAATCACTTCTTCTAAATCTTCATTATATTGCTCATCATTTAAGTGAACATGTGTATCGATTAACATTCTATCTCTCCTAACGTTCAAGGTCGAGACAAAAGACATCATCTTTGTGACTCAACCTCTTTATATTTTATCGACAATCTAGTTTTATTTTACAATTGCGCCATTTGGAATCGCACTTGGTAAGCTTACTAAAGTTAAGACACCATCTTTTTCAGCAGATAAGATCATGCCTTCAGATTTTTGGCCCATTAATTTAGCTGGTTTCAAGTTAGTAACGACTGCTACTTTTTTACCAACGATATCTTCTGGACGGTAGAATTTAGCAATACCAGAAACGATTTGACGTTGTTCATTACCTAAATCAATTTGAATTTTTAATAATTTATCAGATTTAGGAACATTGTCCGCTTCAATAATCGTTGCTGCTTTAATTTCAACTTTATCGAAGTCTTTAATATCGATTTGTGCTTTACTTGGTACTGCTTCTTCAGTTGCTGCTGGTTGATCTGGTTGCATAGATTCTTTAATGTATGCAATTTCAGCTTCAGTATCTAATCTTGGGAAGATCGGCGTTGGTTTTTCAGTAACCATAATTGGTTGTTTCAACGCACCATAGCTTTCAAGGCTTGCTAATTCGAATAATTCAGGATCATTAATATTTAATTGTTTAAAGATTTCTCTAGGTGCATTTGTTAAGAATGGACGTAATAACACAGCTGCGAAACGAATATTCTCAACTAAATGCGCCATTACATTACCAAGCATCTCTTTTTGGCTGTCATCTTTAGCTAATACCCATGGTGTTGTTTCATCAATGTATTTATTTGTACGGCTGATGAATTTCCAAACAGTTGATAAAGCAACTGAGAATTGGAAACTTTCCATGTTCTCATTAAAGTTCTTCACTGTTTCAAGCGCAAGTGCTTCCATATCTTCATCTAATTCATGTTTTGGACCTTCATAAGCTGGAAGTTCACCTTGGAAGTATTTATTAATCATAGAAATCGTACGGTTCACTAAGTTACCTAAGTCATTCGCTAAATCATAGTTTGTACGTTCTACAAAGGCTTCCGGAGTGAACACACCGTCTGAACCGAATGGTAATTCACGCATTAAATAGTAACGTGTAGCGTCTAAACCATAACGATCAATTAATACATTAGGATCTACTACGTTACCTTTTGATTTACTCATTTTCCCGTCTTTCATTAAAATCCAACCATGCGCAAAGACTTTCTTAGGAAGTGGTAAATCTAAAGCCATTAATAAGATTGGCCAAATAATAGAGTGGAAACGTACAATTTCTTTCGCCATTAAGTGCACATCTGCTGGCCAATATTTTTGGAATAATTCATCATCATCTGATAAATATCCTAATGCTGAAATGTAGTTAACTAACGCATCAATCCATACATAAACGACATGTTTAGGGTTTGAAGGTACACGAACACCCCAGTCAAATGATGTACGTGATACTGCTAAATCTTCTAAACCTGGTTTAATGAAGTTGTTAATCATTTCATTCTTTCTTGAAGGTGGTTGAATGAACTCTGGATTTGCATCGTAAAACTCTAATAAACGATCTGTATATTTGTTAATATTAAAGAAATAACTTTCCTCTTTAACTAATTCCACTTCATGACCTGAGTCAGGGCTTTTACCGCCGACAATTTGGCCGTCTTCATAAACAGGGTCTACAAGTTGTGACTCAGTGTAATATGTTTCATCAGGAACTGAATACCAACCTTCATATTCACCAAGATAAATATCACCTTGTTTTAATAATCGTTCGAATACTTTTTCAACCACTTGTTTATGGCGTTCTTCAGTTGTTCTAATAAAATCGTCATTAGAAATTTCTAATTTGTTCCATAAACTTTTAATGCCGTTAATCATTTCATCTAGATATTCTAATTCCGTTTTACCCGCTTTTTGCGCTTTTTCTTGAATTTTTTGACCATGTTCATCCGTACCTGTTAAATAACGCACGTCGTAACCTTGCATACGTTTGTAACGCGCAATTACGTCACCTGCAACCGTTGAATATGCGTGGCCAATATGTAAATTACCACTAGGATAATAAATAGGGGTTGTAATATAAAATGTTTCTTTCGCCATCAATGGTCCTCCTCTTCCTATATAACATTATATTTAATGTCATGTAAGCCCACTTTAAAGACTTATAAGTTAATGTTTTTCGTTACATTTTAATTATAACTCATATAAGAAATTTATTGTCGTATCTTATTAACATTACCACAAATTGATTATTTTATGGAATATTTCCAGCCATTTTGAAGGTCTATTTTTTGAAAATGACTGTCCCTATTGCCTCGACTTTTATTCCACAAAGTTATTTAATTTCATGATAAATGTCATACACTTCACCCGTCTTCATATGACGGTCTTCAGCTACTAACTTAATTGCTTTTTTAGGTTTCAAATTCTGTTCGGCAATATAATGATCTACATGTTCCTCAATAGATAATGCCTCAAACCACTGTTCAGTTTCGAGTGGCTTCGCACCTTCTATGAGAATGACAAATTCACCTTTTTGTGGAATCTCTTCCTTTTGAAAAGCATCGAGTAACGTTTCCGCTTCTTGCATAACAATTTGTTCAAACTTCTTCGTTAGCTCTCGTCCTACAGCTACGTGTCTTGAAGCATCTACTTTAATAATGGCTTTTAACGTTTCTAATACTCTAAATGGTGATTCATAAATAATTAACGTGCTATCTTGATACATTCTTTCTTGTAATACTTCTATTTTTTCTTTTTCCTTACGTGGTAAAAAGCCTAAGAACGTATACGTAAATGACGGTAGACCACTAGCCATAAGTGCTGTTAACCCCGCGTTAGGACCAGGAACTGTTTCCACTGAAATATCGTGTTGATATGCTTCAACGACCAATTCATAACCCGGATCACTTATTAGCGGCAAACCCGCATCTGACACTAAAGCAATATCATTTCCTTCATTCAATAAATTAATTAAATACGTTGTTTGTTGCTCTTTATTATGTTCATGATACGATTTTAATGGTGTTTGAATATCATAATGATGACATAACTTTTTCGTTACTCTTGTATCTTCACATGCTATAAAATCTACATTTTTTAAGGTTTCTATCGCTCGAAATGTAATATCGCCTAAATTACCTATCGGCGTGCCTACTAAATATAAAGTCGCCATCTGAATTCTCCTCAATTAATTTTAATTTTTGTTGTCTTGTGAAGGTCTTTATTTCGTATTCTCTACGCATAGCTTCTGATTTCGAAGTGTACGTTTCTTGATAAACTAACTCTACCGGACGTCTTGTTTTAGTATATTTGGCCCCTTTTCCAGCATTATGAGTCGCTACACGTGCATTAACATCCTTCGCATACCCAGTATACAAACTATTATCCTTACATTTTACAATATAGACATAATGGTTATCCATAATACACTGCTCTCATTTCTTCGCTATATTCCCCATCACTATTATAGATATAAAAAGGCGGCGCAATTTCTAGGCCTGGTTTACCATTCATACGTCCTTCCACTACAATCGTCACCGCTGATTTGTTTAGTTTACTATAAACAAATACTACTTTTTTAGGCTCAATACTAGCCTTGCGCATTTCAGTTAAGACGTCCATCAGTCTATCCGCTCGATGTACCATCATTAAACGCCCACCTTGTTTTAATAAATGACGGGCAGCTAACATGCAATCTTCCAATGTACACATAATCTCATGACGGGCAATCTTATGCGCTTCCTTTTGATGTTGGTTACGCTGATTTTCTTTAAAATAAGGAGGATTACAAGTGACGAGTGTATATTGCGAAGGTTTAAAATAGTGATAGACCTCTTTTAAATCCAAATGATGCATCTTTAAACGATGCTCGAGTTGATTGTACGCATAGCTACGACGCGCCATATCTACAAGTTTCTCTTGAATCTCGACACTTTCAATCATTTGTGTACCTTTAGCAGATAATAATAAGGAAATCACGCCATTACCAGCACATAAATCTAAAATTTTGTCATTTTTCCTCACTTCAGTAAAATGCCCCAATAATAACGCATCTGTTGAAAAAGAAAACACATCATCATTTTGAATTATTTTTAAATCTTCTTTTATTAATTCATCCAATCTTTCTTGATCTCTCATCATATATTTACTCCTAAAAAAGAGATGTCTTTACAACACACTTTAAAATCAACTCGTGTTGAAATCCATCTCTGTCTATTAGAAACTGGCATAAACCTCTTTATCCAGTATTAAAATTTTTATTTGTTATTAACTATTTAACACGTTCAAACATAGTAAGCAATCTTCACCTAATCGATGCTTACCAAACAATTCACCATTACAAATGTGGAAACCTTCACTATATAAGACAGCTAAATTATCTTTACTTGGTAAGGGTTTTTTCACATTTTTAATAGAATGTTTGTCTTTTTCATCCTCTTTTGAAGATTTTGCATTATTATTTTTAGGAAAAACAGGTTTGTCCATTTCAGCATCTTGTTCGCTTTTGGCCATTAATGTTTTTAAGTTATCATTTTCAACTTGTAGCGCAACATTCTCTTCTATAAGGTCTATAGTTAATGATTTAAGCTCAGTCATATCTTGATTTAAACGTGTTACATTACTTTCAAGTTGAATTATCTTTTCAAATAAATCATTACGATTCAAACGTGACGCACCTTCCTTAATTAAAAGCTTCTAATTCTTCCATTTTATACTCTAATGGTTGTTCAAGACCTTCAATTTTAACTTGCATTGAAATATCTAATATGTTTAAACCAACTACACGACCTTGACCATCTGGCGTTTCCACTTGGTCACCGACGTCTGGCAATTGGGCTCTTGCTTCTTCATAGAAATCATTTTCATATTTAAGACAACACATCAAACGCCCACATGCTCCAGAAATCTTCGTTGGATTAAGTGATAAATTTTGGTCTTTAGCCATTTTGATAGACACTGGCTCAAAATCTCCTAGAAATGTAGAACAACATAGCGAGCGCCCACATGGACCGATTCCACCAAGTAGTTTAGCTTCATCACGTACGCCAATTTGTCTTAATTCGATACGTGTTTTTAAATTTTGCGCCAGAGCTTTTACTAATTTTCGAAAATCGATACGGTCATCTGCAGTAAAATTAAAAATCACTTTAGACTTATCAAGTGTATATTCACAATTTACTAAACGCATATCTAGTTGTTGTTCTTTTACTAATTGCTTGCATAGTGTTAATGCATCATCAGCATCTGCTTCATTACGATAATATTTTGCAATATCTTCATCAGTGACTATTCGTATAATTTCTTTTAAAGGTAATGTAACATCCCCTTCTTCCACCTCTTTCGATGGAAATTTAACATTACCAATTTCAATGCCTCGTTTAGATTCGACAACGACCCAGTCGTCTTTCTTTACATCTAAATCCTTAGGCGCATAGTATTCCAATTTCCCTGCTTTTTGAAATTGTACACCTACGATATTTGGCATTTTATCTCACACCTTTTATAACTATTTGTTCAAATACAAGCGTTGGATTAACATTTTGCATTAATTTTTTGTGCGCTTCTGTAATTTGATCATACATCAATATAATTTGATTAAATGTTAATTGCTTTGCATATGATTCAATTTCTGTTTGTAAATCCGAATAAACATAATCGTTATTCGTTTCAACTTTAGCATGCATAATATCTTCAAAAAAAGCATTCACTGCTGCTAAAGTGAGTGTTTGTAATTTCCGATTCTTCGCATTTTTTAACAAATCAATAATCCCAATTAATGCCATCGGTTGATTAGTAATCAATAATTCGCACCAATGAACAATGACTTTTCTAAGTGACATTAAATCGTGTTCTTCGTTTAAATCTTTAGCCACATCTAACTGTGTAGTATATGTACTTAGCATTTCAGCTACTGCTCGATTCATATCATGTTCAACTAATCTATCTATAAAATGTTGCTTGTCACTTGGTTTAAAATAAACGTGTTGGCAACGTGAATGAATAGTGTCTAATATCTGTTCAGGTTTCATAGACATTAGAATCGCCACTGTATTATCAGGCGGTTCCTCTAAAAATTTTAATATACTATTTTCACCTTGAACAGTTAACTTTTCAAAATCTTCTATTATATAAACTTTATGCGTACCTTCAATTGGAAGTTGATTCATACGATGCACAAGCTGTTCAATTTGTTCTTTCTTAATCGCATTTTCTTCTGAAGCTACATACATAAAATCCGGTTGATTGTAATTCTCTACTCTCAACTCACATTGTTGGTCTCCATTACAAAGAATAAGTTTTGCAAATTCCATAGCTACGTAACGCATTGACTCCGCATCATCACCTTCGAATAAATACGCATGAGACAGTTTATTCGAACGATACGCATTAGCTAATCTATGTAGTTCATCCATTTTGCCTACTCCTTATTCATTTTACTTATATAAAAAGGCTGCCTATCACAGCAGCCGAATATTGTATCATCATCTAAGGTGTCATTAAATTCTTGTTTCTACGTTATTAATTAACTTACATATTAAAATCTATGAAATGCTTCGACTGGCATTACAAATACTGTAGCGCCTCCAACTTCAACTTCCACTGGATATGGTATGTAAGAATCTGCACTACCACCCATTGGTGTCATTGGAGAAACAAGTTGATCTCTGTTACCACAAGTATTATCAATTACTGATAAAACATCATCTACACGGTCATCATCTACACCACATAAGAATGTAGTATTGCCCGCTTTTAAAAATCCACCAGTAGTTGCTAATTTTGTAGCTCTAAAGTTATGTTTTACGAGTTGGTCTGAAAGTTCTTGACTATCTTGATCTTGGACGATCGCTATAACCATTTTCATTTTTAAAACACCTCTTCTGGATATTATATCATAATTTTTTTAAATAATTTAAAATAATCTCATATGTTTCTGTTACTACTTGCTCAATACTTTGCGTAGCATCGACCACTTTAAAACGATCTGGTGATTCATCAATGACTTGGTGATAACCTTCAATCACTTTTTCATGAAAAGCCATATCTTCTTTATCTAGTCGATTTTGATTACGTTGATTTTGTAATATTCTATTTCGTCCTACTTCTGGCGTAATATCAAGATAGATTGTTAAATCTGGATAAAGTCCATTTATTGCAAAATCATTTAACTTTTTCACTTCTTCAATACCTATACCCCGTGCATGCCCTTGATAAGCAAGTGAACTATCAATATATCGATCACATAGCACAATTTTATTCTCATTTAATGCTGGCATCACTTTTTCTACTAAATGTTCTCTTCTTGAAGCAGCGAATAACATGGCTTCTGTACGAATATCCATTTTATCTCCTTCAAGCACAACTTTACGGATTTCTTCTCCAGTAGGTACGCCCCCTGGTTCTCTCGTTGCTATAACGTCATACGCTTGCGCTAATTTTTCGGCTACACGTTTGAGTACAGTCGTTTTGCCTGAGCCTTCTGGTCCCTCAAATGTTATAAATGCAGACATGTTATTCATCCTTAACTAATATTTTATGGTTATTTATACCTTCAACTCTACCACCTTGTTGAAGATAATATCGCATCAATTTTATCATATTCTGCGTAATACGTTCTCCTTTTAGGAAAATTGGAATCCCTGGAGGATACGGAATAATATGTTGCGCTAAAACTTTATTGATCGCTTGATCCATATCAATCCATGTCGCAGATGTTATAGCGCGCGGTATATATATTCCTTCATTAAAAGGTAAAGGGAATGATTCATCTGTTCCCTCTCGTTTAGACATAGCCGGTAGTTCTATCGCCTGTATTCTATTCAATAAGTCATCGTATGGATAAGTGTCTTGGTTATGCCACAATGGCAACACAAGTAAAACTTGATACTCGTCCGCCAATTCAGGATAAACATGCTGCGCTTCAAACCATGTTTGTATCTCATGACCTGAATATCCAGAATAACGAATAATCATTTTTAAAGGATCAGCCACTTTAATTACTTCAAATCCTGTTTTTTCTAAAACTTGAATCAGACGTTCTTTTTTTTCAAAAAATAGCGTACTATCGTATTCTTTAAAGAACTGATGGGCTAATTCAATGCTCGCCATTACTAAATAGGAAGGGCTTGATGTTTGAAAGTATCCTAAATATCGAATGACTTCCTCTTTCATAGGCGCATTTTTATGTATATATATCACCGAACCCATCGTCAATGCAGGTAATGTTTTATGATAAGACTGCACCACATAGTCAACCCCTACCTCTAACGCTGATTTAGGAAAATGTGGCAAGCTAAAATGCGCGCCATGCGCTTCATCTACTAGTGTTGGAATATGATGTTCATGCAAAATTTCTATAGCTTCTCGAATATCAAAACATTCCCCGTAATAATTAGGATAAGTCATAATGGCTAACTTTTGGTTATCAAAATGCGTATGGTTTAAATCGGGTGAGATGTACTGAGAACTTGTATCACTTATTGTCATTGCCATAATATTTGCCTGTTGTTGCGTTAAGTCTATTCCATGAAAAACAGATTTATGTACATTTCTACTTATTAAATAATTACCCTCAATAGAAGAAAATGCTTGAATTACAGATAAAATTCCTGAAGTCGTCCCATTGACTAACATATAGGCATCATAATCCGGATGTTTACTGATAGAATGCATACTCTCTAAAATAATCTCTTCAGGATGATGTAAATCATCTAAACCAGTTATTTCTGTCATATCCATTTTAAACTTTAATTTATCAAGACGCCCTATCGTCATATTTTTGTGACCTGGCACATGTAAAGAAATTGCCTTTTGTTGTATTAATTCATTTAATTTTTGAGTAATTGGCGTATTCAAGGTAAACACACTTTCTTAAATAAATTTAATTTCGAATACTTTAATTATAATTTTCGATAATTTCATAGTATACATTTTAAAAATAAATAAAAATCCCGTAGCATGCAAATGCTACGGGATCAATCAATAATTAATTATTGATTATTTTTCATCCAATTTTCTATCTTTTTTATTTCTTTTTAATAGTACTAAAGAACCTAAAGCAAATAATAGAGATCCTATTGCTCCAGAATTAGTATTAGTATTACCAGTTTGTGGTAATTCATGTTTGCTAGTTTGTGGTGCTGGACCGTTATTATTATGTTTATCTACTTTTAACGGTTCATGCGGTTTGCCAGAATCAACTTTTGGTACTTCATTGTCACATGGTTTTCCTGGTTTGTTTGGAGTTTCAGGTTTGCTTGGTTTTTCTGGTTTATTTGGTTTGTTTGGTTCTTCTGGTGTAATTGGACATTCTTTTGGACCATATTCGATAATTTCATCAATAGGTTTTTTAGTTCTTACAATCGTTTCTTTAGGGTTTGAAAGCTCACCTGTTTTTGGATTTACTTCATATGTGATTGTAACGAGATCATTTCCTGGTTGTCCTTTTTGAACAATACGTGTTTCTCCAGGTTTTAATTTCGGATTATAAACATATTTAACACCATTTGGTACCACTTTATTATATTCATCCACATTATCTACACCGATTACTTCTTCAGTAGGTGGCGTTGTTACTTTCGTAACTGGATCTTTACCTGGGACAGTTGTTGTTGTGTTCACACCTGGTACTCCTGGAACAATAATAATTCTATTTCCAGTGCCAGGCACTTTTGGATCAGGATGTGGTACAAATTTATGTCCTGGTTCAATCGGATGAGTCGTTACTGTTGTTTGGCCAGTACCTCGTTCCACAATACGGTCTTGTTTTTCTTTAGTGATTTGTGAAGTCGTAGTTAACTCAGTTATTTGTCCAGTTTTCGGATCTACACGATATGTTGTTACCGTTGTTGTTTCACCATTAATACCTGGTTGAACTTCTTTTTCTACGCCTACTGGTAAGTTTGGATTGTTTCTATAGATCGTATTAAATGGAAGTGGTGTTTTTTCTGTTTTACTTGCCGTTACGCCAACTTTAGCTGGTGTTCCTGGTGTATGTTTTGATGGATTTGGTGGTGTTCCTGGATCAATCGTCACTTTATCACCTGGATTTGGCGCATTTGGCGATGGGTCTACTGGTACATAAATTGTTCCTGATGGACCGTATTCGATAATTTCATCAACCGGTTCTTTTGTACGTACAGTAGTTGAAGTTGGATTTGATAACTCACCTGTTTGTGGGTTTACTTCATATGTGATCGTTGTACGATCATTTCCTTCTTCACCTTGTTGAACAACTTTTAGTTCACCTGGTTGAAGTTTTGGATTATACACATATTTTGTACCGTACGGTACCGCTTTATTTTGTACGTCCACATTATCTATACCGATGATTTCTTCAGTAGGTGGTGTTGTAACACTAGTTTCCGGATCTTTGCCTGGTACTTTTACTGTTGTATTTACTCCAGGTTTACCTGGTGTCACTACAATACGTGTACCTGTACCTGGTGTTTCCGGATCAGGATGTGGCACATATTTATGTCCTGGTTCAATCGGATGAGTCGTTACTGTTGTTTGACCAGTACCTCGTTCCATAATACGGTCTTGTTTTTCTTTAGTGATTTGTGAAGTCGTAGTTAACTCAGTTATTTGTCCAGTTTTCGGATCTACACGATATGTTGTTACCGTTGTTGTTTCACCATTAATACCTGGTTGAACTTCTTTTTCTACGCCTACTGGTAAGTTTGGATTATTTCTATAGATCGTATTAAATGGAAGTGGTGTTTTTTCTGTTTTACTTGCCGTTACGCCAACTTTAGCCGGTGTTCCTGGTGTATGATTTGATGGATTTGGTGGTGTTCCTGGATCAATCGTCACTTTATCACCTGGATTTGGCGCATTTGGCGATGGGTCTACTGGTACATAAATTGTTCCTGATGGACCATATTCAATAATTTCATCAACCGGTTCTTTCGTACGTACAGTAGTTGAAGTTGGATTTGATAACTCACCTGTTTGTGGGTTCACTTCATATGTGATTGTTGTACGATCATTTCCTTCTTCACCTTGTTGAACAATTCTTTGTTCACCAGGTTGAAGTTTTGGATTATACACATATTTTATACCGTACGGTACCGCTTTATTTTGTACGTCCACATTATCTATACCGATGATTTCTTCAGTAGGTGGTGTTGTGACGCTAGTTTCCGGATCTTTGCCTGGCACAGTTGTTGTTGTATTTACGCCCGGTTTACCTGGTGTCACTACAATACGTGTACCTGTACCTGGTGTTTCTGGATCAGGATGTGGTACAAATTTATGACCTGGTTCAATCGGATGAGTCGTTACTGTTGTTTGACCTGTACCTCGTTCGACAATGCGATCTTGTTTTTCTTTTGTCACTTGTGATGTCGTACTTAATTCAGTTATTTGTCCAGTTTTTGGATCTACACGATATGTTGTTACCGTTGTTGTTTCACCATTAATACCTGGTTGAATTTCTTTTTCTACACCTACTGGTAAGTTTGGATTATTTCTATAGATTGTATTAAATGGAATAGGTGTTTTTTCTGTTTTATTTGCCGTTACACCAATTTGTACTGGTTTACCTGGGTTATTATGCTCTGGATCCGGTGGTGTGCCTGGATCGATTGTCACTTTATCCCCTGGATTTGGCGCATTTGGTGACGGATCTACTGGTACATAGATTGTTCCTGTTGGACCGTATTCGATAATTTCATCAACCGGTTCTTTTGTACGTACAGTTTTTGAAGTTGGATTTGATAATTCACCTGTTTGTGGGTTTACTTCATATGTTGTTGTTGTACGATCATTTCCTTCTTCACCATGTTGAACTACTTTTCGTTCATTTGGTTGAAGTTTTGGATTGTACACATATTTTGTACCGTATGGTACAGGTGTGTCATGAACATCCACGTTATCTACACCGATAACTTCCTCTGTCGGTGGTGTCGTTACTTTCGTAACTGGATCTTTACCTGGGACAGTTGTTGTTGTGTTTACGCCTGGGTGTCCTGGTGTTACTACAATACGTGTACCTGTACCTGGTGTTTCTGGGTCAGGATGTGGCACAAATTTATGGCCTGGTTCAATCGGATGAGTAGTGACCGTTGTTTGGCCTGTACCTCGTTCGACAATGCGATCTTGTTTTTCTTTTGTTACTCGTGATGTCGTACTTAATTCAGTTACTTGGCCAGTGTTTGGATCTACTTCATACGTTGTTGTTTTTGTTGTTTCACCATTAACACCTGGTTGAATTTCTTTTTCTACGCCTGCTGGTAAGTTCGGATTATCTCGATAAATCGTATTGAATGGAATTGGTTCTTTCACTACTTTTTTATCTGTAACTCCCACTTTAGCTGGTTTACCTGGGTTATTATGTTCTGGATCCGGTGGTGTGCCTGGATCGATTGTTACTTTATCCCCTGGATTTGGTGCATTTGGTGATGGATCTACTGGTACATAAATCGTTCCTGTTGGTCCATACTCTACAATTTTATCCACTGGCTCTTTTGTACGGACAGTTTTTGAAGTTGGATTTGATAACTCACCTGTTTGTGGGTTTACTTCATATGTTGTTGTCGTACGATCGTTTCCTTCTTCACCTTGTTGAACTACTTTTCGTTCATTTGGTTGAAGTTTTGGATTGTACACATATCTTGTACCGTATGGTACAGGTGTGTCATGAACATCCACGTTATCTACACCGATAACTTCATCTGTCGGTGGTGTTGTTACTTTCGTAACTGGATCTTTACCTGGAACAGTTGTTGTTGTATTTACGCCAGGATGTCCTGGTGTTACTACAATACGTGTACCTGTACCTGGTGTTTCTGGATCAGGATGTGGCACATATTTATGACCTGGTTCAATCGGATGAGTCGTTACTGTTGTTTGTCCAGTACCACGTTCCACAATACGGTCTTGTTTTTCTTTTGTCACTTGTGATGTCGTACTTAATTCAGTTACTTGACCTGTATTTGGATCTACTTCATACGTTGTTGTTTTTGTTGTTTCACCATTAATACCTGGTTGAATTTCTTTTTCTACGCCTGCTGGTAAGTTTGGATTGTCTCGATAAATTGTTTTGAAAGGAATTGGTTCTTTCACTACTTTTTTATCTGTAACTCCAACTTTTGCTGGTTTACCTGGGTTATTGTGTTCTGGATCCGGTGGTGTACCTGGATCGATTGTCACTTTATCCCCTGGGTTTGGCGCATTTGGTGATGGATCTACCGGTACATAAATAGTACCTGACGGTCCATATTCAACAATTTTATCCACTGGTTCTTTCGTACGGACAGTTTTTGAAGTTGGATTTGATAACTCACCTGTTTGTGGATTTACTTGATATGTTGTTGTCGTACGATCGTTTCCTTCCTCACCTTGTTGAACTACTTTTCGTTCATTTGGTTGAAGTTTTGGATTGTATACATATCTTGTATTGTATGGTACAGGTGTATCATGTACATCCACGTTATCTACGCCGATAACTTCATCTGTCGGTGGTGTTGTTACTTTCGTAACTGGATCTTTACCTGGAACAGTTGTTGTTGTGTTTACGCCAGGACGACCTGGTGTAACAACCACATGTGTACCTGTGCCTGGTGTTTCTGGATCAGGATGTGGCACATATTTACGACCTGGCTCAATCGGATGAGTCGTTACTGTTGTTTGGCCTGTGCCTCGTTCAACAATACGGTCTTGTTTTTCTTTTGTTACTTGTGACGTTGTGTTTGATTCAGTTACTCGACCTGTATTTGGATCTACTGTATATGTTATTGTTTTTGTTGTTTCACCGTTAACACCTGGTTGAATTTCTTTTTCTGTACCTGCTGGTAAGTTTGGATTATCTCGATAGATTGTTTTGAAAGGAATTGGTTCTTTCACTACTTTTTTAGCTGTGACTCCAACTTTAGTTGGTTTACCTGGGTTATTGTGTTGTGGATCCGGTGGTGTACCTGGATCGATTGTCACTTTATCCCCTGGGTTTGGCGCATTTGGTGATGGATCTACTGGCACATAAATAGTACCTGACGGTCCATACTCAACAATTTTATCCACTGGTTCTTTCGTACGGACAGTTTTTGAAGTTGGATTTGATAACTCACCTGTTTGTGGGTTTACTCGATATGTTGTTGTTGTACGATCATTTCCTTCTACACCTTGTTGAACCACTTTTTGTTCATGTGGTCGAAGTTTTGGATTGTACACATATCTTGTATTATATGGTACAGGTGTATCATGTACATCCACGTTATCTACGCCGATAACTTCATCTGTCGGTGGTGTCGTTACTTTCGTAACTGGATCTTTACCTGGAACAGTCGTTGTTGTATTTACGCCAGGACGACCTGGTGTCACTACAATACGTGTGCCTGTACCTGGTGTTTCCGGATCAGGATGTGGGACAAATTTATGACCTGGCTCAATCGGATGAGTCGTTACTGTTGTTTGTCCAGTACCACGTTCCACAATACGGTCTTGTTTTTCTCTATTCACAGTTGTATTAGATTGATCTTTTGATGTTGTACCATTAGTAGGGTCAACATTATATAAAGTAACTGTTGTAGTTTGACCGTTAATACCTGGTTGAATTTCTTTTTCTGTACCTGCTGGTAAGTTTGGATTATCTCGATAGATCGTTTTAAATGGAACTGGTTCTACCACTGTTTTTCTAGCTGGTACTGAAATAATTTTTTCTTTTCCATCAGTTACAGTAACATTCTCTCTAGGATTAGTTAATGCTCCTGTAGTAGGGTTAACATCATAAGTTGTTTTAATGGTTTTAACGCCATTAACGCCTTCTTGAATTGTAGTGTTTGGCTGACCGACTTCTTTAGTAATGTCTCGAGTATATCGAGTCGTAAATGCAACATTTGTAGTAGTTGTTTGTACGTTACCTACATCTATTACTTCGTTTACAGGTGGAGTCGTTTCATGAATTTGCTTACCAGTAGCTACATCAATTCTTGATGTTATTCTTCCTTCTTTCCCTTTAGTTACTACCTTATGTTGTTGATAAGGAATATTAGGGTTAGCTTGGTATATAGTTTTATAAGGTGTAGCTTCTGGGTTAGATGAGTTATTAGAAATTAATACTACACGTTGTGCATAGTTAAGATTTAATCTCGATAAATCATCACCTTGTAAACTTCTTCTTGTTGAATTTGAATCATAGGTTGGGATTCCAGTATTAAAACCATCTTGAGAAGCATTTAAATTCTTAACATCAGTCCATACATGATCGGCATCAGCATGTTGTTTTGGATTACTAAAATGCATTGGATTCCATGTTTTAACGATATATGAACCATTCCATTGGAAGTAACCAGGAGACGCTGGATCCATAAAGATTAAGTTTGGTTTTGAACCAGCTGGAACACTTTGACCACTTACAACTTGACTATATTTTTGTAAGTTAACATAATACGCATCATCAAAAATATACGTTCTCGCTTTATTACCACCTGCAAGAGGAATAGAAATGACCTCTGCATAGAAGTTTCTATCATCCGTTCTTAGATCTAATGTTGCATTATGTTTAACATGTACTAATGCAGTTTGGTTACCTACTGCATTAATATTTACTAAGTCATTATAGAATCCGTCTTGACTATTAGTATTAGTATTCCATTGATGATTTTTAGCATCTAAAAATAGTGTTGCATTTTCATCAACTATGATTGCTGAGTTACCATCTAAACCAATAAGGTTATTTTGTTCCCAGTTAGCTCCAGGAGTTCTATGTTCATCAGAATTAGCAATAAATTTTGCATCTCTGTTGACATGGAAAGTAGACTCAGTTTTCATATCAACGATATTACCGTTACCTCTTTGAGTAACATTAAATTTAGAAGCAACGCCCGTATCTAAAGTATCTCCTCTACCGAATGAGAAAATATTTTGTCCTTTTAAATTTGCAGTAGTATGATCTCCAAATATAATACTTGAGTTATTTCCTGCTTTAAAGTTTGTAAATCCATTAGTTACACTGAACGGATTAGGTACCGTAGTATTAATATTGTAATTCACATTAGAACCACCATGGATACCACCATTGTCAGATACTCTAAATACTGTACCTTGATCTGTACGGACACCAGTAACATTAGCATTATTACCAAAGTTTATTCTCTTCGCTCCGACATTTGATCTATTAAGACCATTATCGTTACTGCTTGTAGCGAATTCACCATTAATATTAACAGTTACGTTATTATCATTGCTTGTAGCATCAATTAAGTTGCTTCCACTATGATGAACATTTTCAAACGTAATTGTATGATTATTATTTCCTGAGCCAAATAGGCGAAGAATACCAAATATATTTTGGTTATTGATATCCACATTTTGGAAAGTTAAATTCCAAGAGCCGACGTTAGGCATAGATGAAAGATATGAATTTCCAAAATTAATAGTATGGCTGCCCCCATCAATCACTAAATTTCTAGCCACACCAGAAGAAAGATTAAATGGACTACCGCTATTTGCAGAAATGTCATTTGTAATCTCGATTGCTGAAACTGATGGATTATTGATTGCTGAAGTAAATTCATTCCAATTTGATACTCTTGTTCTATTATCAGGTATCGCTACTAAAGATAAGAAGTGATTAGTACTTCTATCTAGAGATTCTCTATTTGTGTTTGGAACGTTTTCAGAAACTAAAACATTTTCCGATTTAGAGAAATCATAATTCATGATTGCATTTAACAAAGTATTAAACATGTGATCATAATCTGATTTAGAGAAATCTATATTACTATTTTTTAATATTTCCTCCGAATCAAATTTAGGTATTCCAGATGTTTCTAAGAAATTTAAAATAACTTGTTTTTTATCAGCACTTTTTTCTAATAATTCCGAAAACTCACGAAGGAATCGTGTGTTTGCTAAGTCAGATGAGTTTTTATCTGAAGAATTGTGAATCTCAAGAATATTTGAGTTATTTTTACTTCCACTATCTTCTGATTTTATTACTAATTTATCTGATTTTTTATTGACTTCACTTACATCAGAAGCATCTTTACTTCCTTTTTCATTTTCTTTATTTTGTAAGTTATTTTCTGTTTTATTAGAATTCAAAGTATTGGTTTTGTTATTTTTAGATTCACTTTTAGGAGCATCTGTATTTTCTTTCTTTTTATTTACATCTTTATTAGTTTCTTTTGCTTCTTTTGAATCCTTAGAAACTTTTTCATTGTTTTGTTTCGATTGTTGCTTTGTATCACTGTCTACTTTGTTACTTGAACCATTAGACTCAATAATAGATTTTTTTGAGTTCTCTGAAGACTGTGGGACATTAGTATTCGATGTTTTATTAGGAATAATTTGTTCATTATTATTGCCTTTTAAATCATCGGTTGCTTTGGTTTCTGTTGAAAATAAGTGTTCTGATTTTTGAGATTCTGATGCTTGGGCATCGTGATTAACGCCTAAAAATAAAGTAGAACCTACTAAAATAGAAGCAACTCCAACAGAAAATTTTCTAATCGAATATTTATTTTGTATATTCGGTAGAAAATCTAATCTCTTGCTGCGTTTTCTTCTCATACCATTCCTCTTCTCCTTATTTTATTCAGAGATGATTTTATTTATATTTACACCACTTATACAATAGAATACTATTTTATTTTTATAAGAGCAATATGTTTTTGTATATAAAATAAATAATATTATACAAAATCTTTTAAGAGCTTTATTATCAACCGAATGATATTATCCTTTAATACATTTTGTCCTAGCAAATTAGTATGAAAAGTATATATGAGTAACGTATTCAAGTATTTTAACTTATAATATCAAAGCAAAAAATACACCTTAAAAGTTGTATATTGCTTCAACTTTTAAGGTGTATTTCAATCTAAGACAAACTATTCTACTGGAACGTAAATCTGCAACCATCTGCGCTAAGAAGCTTCCTTTACTTTGAGGCAAGCGCTCGTATCTTTCTTCATTATCGTCTCTCGTTTGCTCATTTAGCTCAACTAAACTCGCTGCGCTCTTTCATCAATTCATCAGCTTCAATCGCTTTCTCTTCGTAAAGCTAAATAAACGTAAACTAGTTCTATAACTTTAATTTTAGGTATAAAAAAAAGAGACCTTTCGGTCTCAATATCGGCTCATCGCATCCATACGATTTAATTGCCTGGCAACGTCCTACTCTAGCGGAACGTAAATCTACTACCATCGGCGCTAAGGAGCTTCCTTTACTTTGAGGCAAGCGCTCGCATCTTTCTTCATTATCGTCTCTCGTTTGCTCATTTAGCTCAACTAAACTCGCTACGCTCTTTCCTCAATTCATCAGCTTCAAACGCTTTCTCTTCGTAAAGCTAAATAGACAAAAAACAATTGATATATTCAATTTTCGACATAAAAAAAGAGACCTTTCGGTCTCAGTATTGCCTGGCAACGTCCTACTCTAGCGGAACGTAAATCCAACTACCATCGGCGCTAAGGAGCTTAACTTCTGTGTTCGGCATGGGAACAGGTGTGACCTCCTTGCCATTGTCACCAGACAAGTGAATGATTATACATTCAAAACTAGATAGTAAGTAAAGATTTTGCGTCGCAAAACTTGAAAAAATTGATTAAGTCTTCGATCGATTAGTATTCGTCAGCTCCACGTGTCACCACGCTTCCACCTCGAACCTATTAACCTCATCATCTTTGAGGGATCTTATAACCGAAGTTGGGAAATCTCATCTTGAGGGGGGCTTCATGCTTAGATGCTTTCAGCACTTATCCCGTCCATACATAGCTACCCAGCTATGCCGTTGGCACGACAACTGGTACACCAGAGGTATGTCCATCCCGGTCCTCTCGTACTAAGGACAGCTCCTCTCAAATTTCCTACGCCCACGACGGATAGGGACCGAACTGTCTCACGACGTTCTGAACCCAGCTCGCGTACCGCTTTAATGGGCGAACAGCCCAACCCTTGGGACCGACTACAGCCCCAGGATGCGATGAGCCGACATCGAGGTGCCAAACCTCCCCGTCGATGTGAACTCTTGGGGGAGATAAGCCTGTTATCCCCGGGGTAGCTTTTATCCGTTGAGCGATGGCCCTTCCATGCGGAACCACCGGATCACTAAGTCCGTCTTTCGACCCTGCTCGACTTGTAGGTCTCGCAGTCAAGCTCCCTTATGCCTTTACACTCTATGAATGATTTCCAACCATTCTGAGGGAACCTTTGAGCGCCTCCGTTACCTTTTAGGAGGCGACCGCCCCAGTCAAACTGCCCGCCTGACACTGTCTCCCACCACGATAAGTGGTGCGGGTTAGAAAGCCAACACAGCTAGGGTAGTATCCCACCAGCGCCTCCACGTAAGCTAGCGCTCACGCTTCAAAGGCTCCTACCTATCCTGTACAAGCTGTGCCGAATTTCAATATCAGGCTACAGTAAAGCTCCACGGGGTCTTTCCGTCCTGTCGCGGGTAACCTGCATCTTCACAGGTACTATGATTTCACCGAGTCTCTCGTTGAGACAGTGCCCAAATCGTTACGCCTTTCGTGCGGGTCGGAACTTACCCGACAAGGAATTTCGCTACCTTAGGACCGTTATAGTTACGGCCGCCGTTTACTGGGGCTTCGATTCGTAGCTTCGCAGAAGCTAACCACTCCTCTTAACCTTCCAGCACCGGGCAGGCGTCAGCCCCTATACATCACCTTACGGTTTAGCAGAGACCTGTGTTTTTGATAAACAGTCGCTTGGGCCTATTCACTGCGGCTCTTCTGGGCTTGCACCCTAAAGAGCACCCCTTCTCCCGAAGTTACGGGGTCATTTTGCCGAGTTCCTTAACGAGAGTTCGCTCGCTCACCTTAGAATTCTCATCTTGACTACCTGTGTCGGTTTGCGGTACGGGCACCTATTATCTATCTAGAGGCTTTTCTCGGCAGTGTGAAATCAACGACTCGAGGAAACAATTTCCTCTCCCCATCACAGCTCAATCTTAAGAGTGCCGGATTTGCCTAACACTCAATCTCACTGCTTAGACGTGCACTCCAACAGCACGCTTCGCCTATCCTACTGCGTCCCCCCATCGATTAAAACGATGTTAGGTGGTACAGGAATATCAACCTGTTATCCATCGCCTACGCCTGTCGGCCTCAGCTTAGGACCCGACTAACCCAGAGCGGACGAGCCTTCCTCTGGAAACCTTAGTCAATCGGTGGACGGGATTCTCACCCGTCTTTCGCTACTCACACCGGCATTCTCACTTCTAAGCGCTCCACATGTCCTTGCGATCATGCTTCAACGCCCTTAGAACGCTCTCCTACCATTGTCCAAAGGACAATCCACAGCTTCGGTAATATGTTTAGCCCCGGTACATTTTCGGCGCAGTGTCACTCGACTAGTGAGCTATTACGCACTCTTTAAATGATGGCTGCTTCTAAGCCAACATCCTAGTTGTCTGGGCAACGCCACATCCTTTTCCACTTAACATATATTTTGGGACCTTAGCTGGTGGTCTGGGCTGTTTCCCTTTCGAACACGGACCTTATCACCCATGTTCTGACTCCCAAGTTAAATTAATTGGCATTCGGAGTTTGTCTGAATTCGGTAACCCGAGAGGGGCCCCTCGTCCAAACAGTGCTCTACCTCCAATAATCATCACTTGAGGCTAGCCCTAAAGCTATTTCGGAGAGAACCAGCTATCTCCAAGTTCGATTGGAATTTCTCCGCTACCCACAGTTCATCCGCTCACTTTTCAACGTAAGTCGGTTCGGTCCTCCATTCAGTGTTACCTGAACTTCAACCTGACCATGGGTAGATCACCTGGTTTCGGGTCTACGACCAAATACTAAACGCCCTATTCAGACTCGCTTTCGCTACGGCTCCACATTTCCTGCTTAACCTTGCATCAGATCGTAACTCGCCGGTTC
This sequence comes from Staphylococcus sp. NRL 16/872, assembly GCF_022815905.2. Lineage (NCBI taxonomy): Bacteria > Bacillati > Bacillota > Bacilli > Caryophanales > Staphylococcaceae > Staphylococcus > Staphylococcus sp. NRL 16/872. Next base: position 2,370,400 of record NZ_CP119327.1, read on the forward strand.
ATTCTACAAAAGGCACGCCATCACCCATTAACGGGCTCTGACTACTTGTAAGCACACGGTTTCAAGTTCTCTTTCACTCCCCTTCCGGGGTACTTTTCACCTTTCCCTCACGGTACTGGTTCACTATCGGTCACTAGAGAGTATTTAGCCTTAGGAGATGGTCCTCCCAGATTCCGACGGAATTTCACGTGCTCCGTCGTACTCAGGATCCACTCAAGAGAGAATATATTTTCAACTACAGGATTATTACCTTCTTTGATTCAACTTTCCAGATGATTCGTCTAATATATTCCTTTGTAACTCCGTATAGAGTGTCCTACAACCCCAATAAGCAAGCTTATTGGTTTGGGCTCTTCCCGTTTCGCTCGCCGCTACTCAGGGAATCGATTTTTCTTTCTCTTCCTCCGGGTACTAAGATGTTTCAGTTCTCCGGGTCTGCCTTCTGACAAGCTATGAATTCACTTGTCGATAACACGACATAACTCGTGTTGGGTTCCCCCATTCGGAAATCTCTGGATCAACGCTTACTTACAGCTACCCAAAGCATATCGTCGTTAGTAACGTCCTTCATCGGCTTCTAGTGCCAAGGCATCCACCGTGCGCCCTTAATAACTTAATCTAATATAGTTATTAATCTGTGAGTGTTCTTTCGAACACTAGCGATTATTTTTTATGAATTCAAGCTTATTTAAAACTCTATTCACTCGGTTTTGCTTGGTAAAATCTATTTTACTTACTTATCTAGTTTTCAATGTACAATTTTCTATTATTTAGTCAATCGTTTTCATACTTCTTCGTTATCACAAATTTAAATGCTCATTTACGAAAGTAAACTGCGCTTTAAATTCGTTCAACTCATCGTCTGAGAAACGATTTCTTTAAATAATAACTTAAATTTTCAACAATCACAATGAGTTATTATATCAAAATATAACACTTAATGCAATTATCATTTATTTTGAATGTTTGAAATAAACATTCAAAACTGAATACAATATGTCACGTTATTCCTTCATCTCTACGAGATGTTCCGAATATATCCTTAGAAAGGAGGTGATCCAGCCGCACCTTCCGATACGGCTACCTTGTTACGACTTCACCCCAATCATTTGTCCCACCTTCGACGGCTAGCTCCAAATGGTTACTCCACCGGCTTCGGGTGTTACAAACTCTCGTGGTGTGACGGGCGGTGTGTACAAGACCCGGGAACGTATTCACCGTAGCATGCTGATCTACGATTACTAGCGATTCCAGCTTCATGTAGTCGAGTTGCAGACTACAATCCGAACTGAGAACAACTTTATGGGATTTGCTTGACCTCGCGGTTTCGCTACCCTTTGTATTGTCCATTGTAGCACGTGTGTAGCCCAAATCATAAGGGGCATGATGATTTGACGTCATCCCCACCTTCCTCCGGTTTGTCACCGGCAGTCAACTTAGAGTGCCCAACTAAATGATGGCAACTAAGCTTAAGGGTTGCGCTCGTTGCGGGACTTAACCCAACATCTCACGACACGAGCTGACGACAACCATGCACCACCTGTCACTTTGTCCCCCGAAGGGGAAAACTCTATCTCTAGAGTGGTCAAAGGATGTCAAGATTTGGTAAGGTTCTTCGCGTTGCTTCGAATTAAACCACATGCTCCACCGCTTGTGCGGGTCCCCGTCAATTCCTTTGAGTTTCAACCTTGCGGTCGTACTCCCCAGGCGGAGTGCTTAATGCGTTAGCTGCAGCACTAAGGGGCGGAAACCCCCTAACACTTAGCACTCATCGTTTACGGCGTGGACTACCAGGGTATCTAATCCTGTTTGATCCCCACGCTTTCGCACATCAGCGTCAGTTACAGACCAGAAAGTCGCCTTCGCCACTGGTGTTCCTCCATATCTCTGCGCATTTCACCGCTACACATGGAATTCCACTTTCCTCTTCTGCACTCAAGTTTTCCAGTTTCCAATGACCCTCCACGGTTGAGCCGTGGGCTTTCACATCAGACTTAAAAAACCGCCTACGCGCGCTTTACGCCCAATAATTCCGGATAACGCTTGCCACCTACGTATTACCGCGGCTGCTGGCACGTAGTTAGCCGTGGCTTTCTGATTAGGTACCGTCAAGACGTGCACAGTTACTTACACGTATGTTCTTCCCTAATAACAGAGTTTTACGATCCGAAGACCTTCATCACTCACGCGGCGTTGCTCCGTCAGGCTTTCGCCCATTGCGGAAGATTCCCTACTGCTGCCTCCCGTAGGAGTCTGGACCGTGTCTCAGTTCCAGTGTGGCCGATCACCCTCTCAGGTCGGCTACGTATCGTCGCCTTGGTAAGCCGTTACCTTACCAACTAGCTAATACGGCGCGGGTCCATCTATAAGTGATAGCAGAGCCATCTTTCACTATTGAACCATGCGGTTCAAAATATTATCCGGTATTAGCTCCGGTTTCCCGAAGTTATCCCAGTCTTATAGGTAGGTTACCCACGTGTTACTCACCCGTCCGCCGCTAACGTCAGAGGAGCAAGCTCCTCGTCTGTTCGCTCGACTTGCATGTATTAGGCACGCCGCCAGCGTTCATCCTGAGCCAGGATCAAACTCTCCATAAAAATTTATGATGTTTGATTAGCTCATAATACTAAATAGTGTTTGTAACTTACAGTTACATTTATTGGAATTAACGTTGACATATTGTCATTCAGTTTTCAATGTTCATTTTCTTCAACACAAGAATTAATTATACTCGCTATTGTTTTGAAAGTCAACAACTTTTTCAATTAATTTTTAAAGTGTTTTTAATGTTCGTTGATTTGTTTCGCTCAACAGATATATACTATACAGGCTTTTCGAGATTTTAACAACGGTAAAAATTACACCTTTCCGTCTCCGCTAAGCCATTTTTACTCTTAAAAACGAACTTTAAATATTTAAATACACAATATAATTCGTTTAATAAATCCGACAACATTTAATATACCCTATTATTAGTGAATAATTCACCCTAAATACAAACTTTAAAAAATTTACAATTTCTATAAATAAATTTAAAAAACCACTATTTCTTAGAAGAATAGCTCATTTCATTAGTATTAACACTAAACTGAGACAGTTTCTTCTATATATAGTGGCTTAAATATTTTTACATTTCTGTTCTACCTGCGATAGCTTTTGAAAGTGTAACTTCATCAGCATATTCTAAATCCCCACCTACTGAAAGTCCTTGCGCTAGTCTTGTCACTTTGATTCCAATAGGTTTAACTAATCTCGAAATGTACATAGCTGTTGATTCACCTTCTAGATTGGGATTCATAGCTAAGATAAGTTCTTTCACTTCTTCATCTTTTAGTCTATCTATTAGAGTAGGAATATTGATGTCTTCTGGACCAATACCATCCATTGGTGAAATGGAACCATGCAATACATGATAAAGCCCTTTATATTCTCTCATTTTCTCCATAGCAATGACGTCTTTATCATCTTCAACGACACAAATAACTGAGCGATCCCTTTGTTTGTCTTCACAAATGTAACATGGATCATTTTCAGTGATATGACCACATACACTACAGTAAGTAAGTTCTCGTTTAACATCTACTAAGGCTTTAGCAAATTGGACAACATCGTCTTCTTTCATATCTAAAGTATGAAACGCCAGACGTTGAGCCGTCTTAGGGCCAATGCCTGGCAGTTTCATAAAACTATCTATTAATTTAGATATAGGTTCTGGATAATGCATCTATTCTTACATTCCTGGAATGTTTAAGCCTTGAGTATGCTTGCCTAAACGTTCTTGTGTTAAATCGTCCGCTTTATTCATAGCCTCATTTATAGCTGCTAAAACTAAGTCTTGGAGCATTTCGATATCATCTGGATCTACTGCTTCTTCTTTAATTTCTACATCTACAACTTCTTTGTGTCCAGTAACTGTTACAGCAACCATGCCGCCACCAGCAGTACCTACAATATGTTCTTCTTTAAGTTTTTCTTGCTCTTGAGCCATTTTCTTTTGCATTTTTTGCATTTGTTTCATCATTTGTTGCATATTTCCGCCACCGCGCATAATATCATTTCCTCCTTAAATATCTGGATACTTACTTTTGATTTATAATTTATTATACATGCGTTTATTATCATTGTCATGTATCACTATTTTTTCACTCTAGTACTTATCGTTATTATTTTTAGAAACGTTTCTCTTCAAACACACATTTTATTCATCTATTAAATTGACGGTTTCTTCGCCAAACAAATCACGTGCTTTTTGAGCTACGTCAATTTCTTTTTCTTCACTTTTATTAGCTTCTTTAATTTCTTCACTATCATTATGTCTTCGATTATTAAGGTATTCTGAACGCACTCTCATCCATTGATCAGATGGAACGCCTACTACCTCTACATTTTTATTGATAATATTTCTAACGACATTTTCAATATTATTACGTTTCTCTTCATCTCTATTAACAATCTCGCAATGAATTTCTTCATCAAATTGAATTAATACACGTTTTTCACTTGCTGCTACTGGCACAGAATTTTGTAATAAGCTAACTAATGACTTCTTATCATTACTTTTCGCGTAATCAATGACTTCTTGCCAATGTTTTTTTAATAATTGAATATCTTCTTTATTCGCCTCATCTAAAACTTTAGCGATTTGAGTCATGGAAAAAGGATTTTTATTTACACGTTTCCCTCTATTACTCGTTTGTGTTGAATTCATTTTACTATTAGCTTGCGTGATACCTTGAGCTTTTAACGTTTTCAATTCATTCTCAAGTTGTTCCATTCTTTGTAACAATACTTCATTATGAGGTTCTGCAGCCACTTGAGTTGTAGCTACGTTTTGTACATTTTCTGGTTTATTTTTTATCATTTCAGCAATTTTCACCAATAAAACCTCAAAATGTACATTTTGATTAACACTGAATCGAATTGATACTAAGGTATCATTGATAATATCTATTAAATGGTATAACGTTTCTAAATCGAAACGCATCAATGCATCATATTCCGTTTCACCTTCGACCGTTTTATTCATAATCGTATCACGTACGAAATAAATCATATCATTAATAAGACGATTAACTTCTTTTCCTTCTGCAATAAAACGATGGTAACGAGTAAACGCTTCTTTCACATTACCTTCGACAACTTCTTTAAACAAGTCGTTTAACGCCGCTTCATCTACACTACCTGTCACGTCTAATACGTCTTGCAATGTTAAGTGCTCATCACCGAATGCGATAGCCTGATCCATAATACTTAATGCGTCACGCATACCGCCTTCAGACGCTTTCGCAATAAATTCAAGGGCAGCCTCATCATATTGCAATTCCTGCTCATTAGCTACAAAGCGTAATCGTTCTATAATTTGCTCTGTGCCTATTGCTTTAAAATCAAAACGTTGCGCCCGTGAAATAATAGTTGGAGGAATTTTATGAGGTTCTGTTGTTGCTAATATAAAAATCGCATGTGCAGGAGGTTCTTCAAGCGTTTTTAATAATGCATTGAAAGCTCCTGTTGTAAGCATGTGAACCTCGTCAATAATGTATACTTTATATTTTGATTCACTAGGCGCGTATTTTACTTTATCTCTAATATTTCTAATCTCATCTACACCGTTATTACTCGCCGCATCAATTTCGATAACATCTCCATTTGTGCCTTGAGTAATGCCCTTACAGATGGCACATTCGTTACAAGGCTCTCCATCATGAGGATTTAAACAATTAATTGCTTTAGCAAATACTTTGGCAATACTTGTCTTACCTGTACCCCTTGGACCACTAAATATATAGGCATGAGATTGTTTTCCTTTTGAAATAGCATTGCGTAACGTTTTCGTTACATGCTCTTGACCTACAACATCTTCGAAACTTTGAGGTCTAAACATTCGATATAAAGCTTGATAATTCACCTTCGCACCTCCGTTAACAATTACGTTATATTATATCATGCCTTACTTTCCTAGATTCAACTCAATTTTAGATTATATCTGCATTTTTCACTGTCCCATGCGGATAATCATTTAACTGATCCCATAAGAACTTCACACGTAACTTATCTTGATCTGTATCTTTTGAGAAAATGTGATGCACATCAGCCCGCTCATATCCTAACTTTTCAAAATAGTCTGGACTACATCCCACTATAACTGTAGTATAATGTTGCGATTTGGCACGCTCTTCAATAGCTTGAACTAATGCTTTACCTAATCCTTGATTTTGGATACGTTCTTCTACAATGAGAGACACGAGTTCTAAAGCTTTATATTTATCATCGTCTGTAACAAGGTTAACTTCACTTAACATGATATGACCGATAATCTCTCCATTTTCATTTTTGGCAATCACTTCTAGCTCATAATTGTAAGTTTCCGCTTGACGTAAGCGCGATACGAGTTGACGTTGCGCAACACCATTTTGCTCTGCATGCTTATTATAGCTTTCTTCAATTTTATCTAATGTCTCAGCATAGTCCATTTCAGTTAAAGTACTTAAATAAATTTGCATCTATTCTCCCCCTTTATTTTTGTCTTTAGGTAGCTTTAAAGCTAATGTATTTTGAAAAGGTCCCAATGTTTGAATAACTTAATTTCTTTTTATTTCACATATAAATATTATACTTCTTTATTCTATACAAAAAAGAGGTGACTTTAAATTAAAGTCACCTCAGACTGTAAACAATCCTATTCACTCATCGTCAACTACGGATTGATTATCTATATATCTATGTAGAAGTTGTTAATGTTAAATATTAAAAAACCGTGCACCTTCGAATCGAGTGTGTATCATAAACGTTACCGAAGTCGATAGCTAAATCTCGGCTACCCTACGGCACATATGAGGATCCACTTAATGCTGCTTCCGTCAGGACCTGACATGGTTCATGAGTTCATATTGCATAGGACCGAAATCTTCAAACACCTCGTGCTTCGGGCAGACTTCACAAAGACACACCCTCAACGAAGGAATTAAGTCTCGCATAAAGCGGATTTCGAGTACAGGGAACCGCTACCTCCCCACCTAGCACGGTAAGTTTTATAATACTATAAATATTCCTTTAAATGCAAGTATAACGTTACGAATAATCTCTAGCTATTGATATAGACCTACCTTCATTCCTTGCAACAACCTTTATTTAGTGTGTCTTCGTGAAAATTCATTGAATTTAAATTCTGTTGCTAAGTGTTTAGATATATTGTATTGAAATTGTGTAGTATCTTTGAGATAAACAATACTTCGTACCGTGGCCGTATAAGGAGGCTGTACTTTTCCAAAAACATCGTATTCCCAAGCAGTAAATGGCTCAAACGTAATCGATTTATTGGAATAACTAATCTCCAGGCCTAATTCTGTTTCTAAATAATGATAGATGGAGTCTTGGGCTACTTTCTCCGGAATAGATGCGACGATGGAGGTCAAAAAATAATCTTCATCTAAAATCTTCACTATGCCGTTCACGCTACGACTTCTTATAATATGAATAAGCGATTGATTCTGCTTTAGATTAAGTTGCTTTTTAACATGGGGTACCGTATCCGCTTCAATCACTTCATTAAGAAGCACTTGTGTTGTGTGATGTAATCCTAATTCTTTTTTCACTTCTTTAAAACTAATCAAGTTAGAAAAAGGAAATTCTGTCATACCTTGGTCGATAACGATAGAACCTTTACCTCTAATTTTTTGTATCATCCCATCATGCGCTAATAGTTCCAATGCTTTTCTTACTGTTTCACGCGAAGCATGATATTTTTCAACTAATTCATACTCTGAAGGGAGTTGATCTCCATAGCTATAAGTACCATCGAAGATACCCTGTTTTAATTCATCGTAAATCGTTATAAATTTCTGTTGTGCCATATTTTTTCCACCAGTCTGTTTAAAGCCAAAGATTATGAATGAGCAACCACAATTGCGCCAAATGGTGAAATTTCATTATTATCAATCGTACCATTTTGAATCACAATATTGCCTTTTGTATCAAGTTCATCAGGTAGTTTCACTGCTTCTTTTGAAAAGTTAGCAACGACCAACCAAGATTGGTTTTGATAATTACGACGATAAATAAATAATTGTGGATGTTCCATATACATTGGTTCAATATCGCCATAAGTAATAATATCATGTTCATGACGTAGCGCTATAAGTTGACGATACGTTTGTAAAATAGAATGTTCATCTTCCAAAGCATCTTCTACATTGACTTTATTAATATTGTTAGGGATATCAATCCATGGTGTGCCTGTCGTAAAACCAGCTTGTTTGCCTGAAGACCATTGGATTGGCGTACGTGAATTATCACGTGATTTTTGTCCTAAAATAGTTAAAATTTCCTCTTCGTCTATACCTTTATGTTTTAAATTGTCATAAGCATTTAAAGACTCAACGTCGCGATATTGTTGAATAGAATCAAAGTGCGGATTGGTCATACCGATTTCTTCACCTTGATAAATGTAAGGTGTACCTTGCAACATATGAAGGGCGATTGCCAACATCTTAGCACTTGCTTGACGGTTTTCTTCAGTTGAATCATCTCCGAAACGAGATACTACACGAGGTTGATCGTGGTTGCACCAGAAGATCGCATTCCAACCACCGCCTTTATTTATACCTACTTGCCATTCCATAAGAATTTCTTTTAATTTTAGAAAATCAAATTTCGCATTCGTCCACTTTTCTCCATCTACGTAATCCACTTTTAAATGATGGAAATTAAATACACTACTTAATTCTTGGCGCTCAGGTTGTGTATAATTAATACAATTTTCAATCGTTGTAGATGACATTTCTCCTACTGTCATCATATTCTTATCTCCAAACGTATTGCGATTGAGTTCATGAAGATATTCGTGAACGCGTGGACCATCTGTGTAAAACTCTTTACCTATCTTCGGTGAATTTTTAAATTCTCCTTTAGATATTAAGTTAATAACGTCAAATCGGAAACCATCTACACCAAAGTCAATCCAATGATTAACAATATCGTATAACGCTTTACGGACGCTTTCATTATCCCAATTTAGATCTGCTTGTGTGACATCAAATAAATGTAAATAATATTCTTCGGTGTCCTCATCATATTGCCAAGCATTACCGCCAAATTTTGATTCCCAATTCGTAGGTGGTCCATCTTGAGATGGTCTGAAGAAATAAAAATCACGATATGGATTATCTTTTGAACTAATCGCTTCTTTAAACCACTGGTGTTCCGTAGATGTATGATTAATTACAATATCCATCATTATTTTTAAATCGCGTTGATGTGCTTCTGAGACTAATGTTTCAAAATCTTTTAACGTGCCAAATTGTTCATTTATTTTAAAATAATTACTGATATCATAGCCGTTATCATTCATAGGTGATTCGTAAACTGGCGTTAACCAAATGTAATCTACACCTAAATATTGTAGATAATCTAATTTTTCAATAATACCGTTTAAATCCCCTTGACCATTGCCAGTCGTATCATTAAATGATTTAGGATAAATTTGATAGACAACTGATTTTTTCCAGTCTTGTTGAGTCATTGCCATTCCACCTTTATATATAGTAGATATTTTTAAAAAGAAAAGACGTCCAAGTACTTGTAAAATGATACGTGAACGTCTTTATTGTTGTGAATTACCATTATTTTATGTCTTCAGGATTTTCAACCATCTTCTTAGCTTTAATCGTAGTAAATCTTGAGAAAATAATCGTTAAAATTGCTGGGACTACGATAGCAAGCAAAGTGATTGGAATATAAATGAACCAATATTCACTCTTGATTGAAATAAATGCTGGCACACCACCAACGCCTACATTACCTAATACTCTATTTGCACCGATGATTGCGCCTAAAACGCCCGAAGTACAAATTGCAGCGAAGAAAGGCACTTTGAGTGGTAGGTTCACCCCAAACATTGCAGGTTCTGTTACACCTAGAAAGGCTGACACGCTTGAAGTTAACGCTAAACCTTCTTCTTTTACCATTTTACGACGTCTATAAATAAACCATGCGCCAAATGCAGCTGAACCTTGGCAAATATTAGAGATAGCAACGATTGGCCATAAGTATGTACCGCCTAATTTACTTCCCATTAATTGGAAATCAACTGCTAAGAACATATGATGTAGACCTGTGATAACAAGTGGTGCATAGAAGAAACCATAAATTGCGCCACCTAACCAACCAGCATGATTGAAAACAAATTGAACCGCACCAGTAATTGCAGTTCCAATAGCTAAGGCGATAGGTCCAATAATAATGAACGCTAAGAAGCCTGTGATTAATAATGCGACTGGCCCTACAACAAGCATTTTAATAGAATCATGTACGACTTTATTAAGTGCTTTTTCAATGAGTGAAAGTACATAAGCTGCGATTAGTACTGGTAATACTTGTCCTTGATAGTTTAACTGTTTAATTTCTAAACCGAAGAGGTTCCAAGTTGGTATGTGCCCTTTCGCAATATCATATTGTGATACTAATTGGGGATGCATTAAAATCAAGCCAAGTACTAAACCTAAGATAGGACTACCACCAAAGACTTTCATACTGCTCCAACCAATTAATGCTGGTAAGAAAATAAATGCGGTACTTGCGATAACATTAATGATATTTGAGATATCTCCCAATTGCGGGAACTGTTCTACAAGTGGCTTAGGACCAAATAGATTTTCCATTGTTAAAAGGTTATTAATCCCCATTAGAAGCCCGGCAGTAACTAAAGCAGGTAAGATAGGTATAAAGATGTCCCCCAATAATTTAATCAATCTTTGTACTGGATTACCTTTTTTAGCTGCGGCTGTTTTTGCTTCATCTTTTGACGCTTCTTCAGCCCCTGTTTCCTTTATAAATTGTTTATATACTTCATCAACTGTTCCTGGACCTATTACAATTTGGTATTGATGATCTGCTTTAAATTGTCCTTTTACTAAAGCATTATCATCTAAAGCATCTTTATTCACTTTATTATCGTCTTTTAACACTAATCTCAATCGAGTTACACAATGTGTTGCAGTATCAACATTTTCTTTACCACCAATTGCTTTAACGATGTCTTGAACATCTTTTCTTTTGACAGCCACGCATTTCACTCCTTTATGTTTAATATTTAAAGTATAACTTGTCTAGACAAGTAATGTAAAGGCTTTCATTTCTTTTTATAGAATTCTTAAAATAAAGTCGTTTATATGTGTGACTTATATATCAAACGTAGACAAAAAAAGACAAGTACTCAATCTACATTGAGTACTTGTCTTTCTATATTTATTAGTCTTGGATTTTAATTATAATGGCGGAGGAAGAGGGATTCGAACCCCCGCGGCCCGTTAAGGCCCTGTCGGTTTTCAAGACCGATCCCTTCAGCCGGACTTGGGTATTCCTCCAATGAACACAATAACTATCTTATAACATGGTCCATTGGAAGTCAAACATTTTCTTTACTGTGTTAAAACTTTTTTAATCATTTCTTTACAAATAAAGTTAGTAGCGCAATGAAAAACACGTCCTTATACCAACACTTTATGTTGCAAATAACTATCGACGGATTGAGCAACTGCACGTCCTTCTTTAATTGCCCATACAACTAAACTTTGACCTCGTCGTGCGTCCCCAGCAGCAAAAAACTTTTCTTGATTCGTACGATAGTCTTTATCATTCGCTACAATTCGATTAAATTTAGTAGCAATATCGAATGCTCGAGGTACAGTCGGTTCAACACCTTCAAATCCAATTGAAAGTAATACTAAATCGGCTGGCCAATGTCTTTCAGTACCATCTACTACTACCATACCGTCAGGTGTTTCTTCTAAGATTTGAGTGTATACCCCACGAATATTTCCAATGTCGTCAACATCATAACGCATAGTTTGCACACCATAAGCCCGAGGTTCTCTGCCGAAGCGTGTTTCATACTCTTTATGCGCATAATCCATTTTGAAGACAGGTAAAGGAAGTGGCCACGATGTATTCGTTTTAAATGTAATTTCTTCTGGCGCTTTAGTATATTTGTTAAATTGTACAATCGACTTACAATTTTCACGTAAAGCAGTAGCTACACAATCGGCACCAGTATCACCTGCACCAATAATGATGACATTTTTATCCTTTGCCGTGATAGTAGCTTTTTCAATTTCACCGTTAAGAAGTTGTGTTTGTTCTGTAAGATAATCCATCGCAAAGTGGATACCTTGTCCCATTCGTCCTTCTAAAGGTAAATCGCGTGCTTTTTGTGCTCCTGTACATAAGATAATCGCATCAAAGCGCGCTTCTAATTCCTCTCTTGATAAGTCTACACCTATGTTCACGTTCGTTTTAAACATTATGCCCGCTTCTTCCATTAAAGCAATACGTCGACGTACAACATCTTTGTCTAGCTTCATGTTAGGAATACCATACATGAGTAACCCACCTGGCTCTGCTGCTTTTTCGAATACCGTAACTTGATAGCCTATGTAATTAAGTTCTTCCGCGGCTGCTAGTCCAGCCGGACCGCTTCCCACAATGGCTACCTTTTGCGCTTTACGTACTTTTGGATATTTAGGCTTGACCCATCCATTGTCAAAAGCTTCATCTATAATTGTACGTTCAATACCTTTAATTGCTACAGAATCACGGTTAATCTTCATTACACAAGAGTTCTCACAAGGCGCCGGACACACGCGTCCAGTAAAATCAGGAAAATTATTTGTCTCACTTAAACGTTCGTATGCACCTTTAAAATCTTGATGATACACTAAATCATTCCATTCAGGAATATAATTACCAATAGGACAGCCAATTGTTTCTCGTCCAAAAGGAAGACCTGTTTGACAAAAAGGTGTACCGCAATCCATACAACGTGCACCCTGTATTGACGCTTCCTCACGTGAAAAGCGTTGTTGAAATGCATCGTGATTTTTCAATCGATCAACGAGCGACAACTCGGAAAGCGATTGTTTCTCATATTTCATAAACCCCTTAAACTCGCCCATAATCGTTCTTCCTTTCTTTAATAAATAACTGCTGGCTGTAATGTTTGATCAATAGATGTACTATCATCATAAAATGCTGCTAATTTCGCTTCATCTTCTTGTGGTAATTGACGACGTTTTAGATCGATTTTTTGCATCATTAATTCGAAATCTTTCGGAATCACTTTTACTACTTTATCGTCTACATGTTCAAAATCTTGTAGAATAGTTGCTGCTTTAGTGCTTTGAGTAAAGTGATAATGTTCTTCTAACATCGTTTTTATTAACGTTCTTTCTTCTTCATTACTTACTTTCTTAAAGGCTAATGTCGGCAATGCATTTACACGTTTAAATGTCTCAATATCGCTTGGGAAAATGTAGCAGACGCCACCACTCATACCTTGTCCGAAGTTCTTACCAACATCTCCTAGTATGATGACGTGGCCTCCAGTCATGTATTCCAAACCATGGTCGCCAATACCTTCAACTACAACGTCTACACCACTATTACGGATACAGAAACGTTCGCCAGCTTTACCATTAATATAGGCTTTACCTTGTGAAGCACCATAGAAACTTACATTTCCTACGATAATTTCGTTTTCTCGTTCTTTATTAGGTGCTTTTACGACAACAGTGCCGCCTGATAATCCTTTACCTACATAGTCGTTAGCGTCACCGGTGTGATGAATCAATAATCCTTTAGGTGCAAAGGCTGCTAAGCTTTGACCTGCATGGCCCGTGGTTTCACCAATAATTGTATGTTCTGGTAAACCATCGCTACCATGTTGTTGTGTAATATAACTACCTGTAATAACTCCTACATCACGTTGTTCGTTGTTTACAACGTAATGCCCTTTGAATGTTTCTCCACTTTCAATACTTTGTTTAGCGTCTTTATATAGATAATTTAAATCGAAACCAATATTTAAATGATGGTCTTGAGCGATTTGTTTCGTGTTTGGTCCGTCTACTAAATGTAATAATTTAGTGACATCAAGTGATGCGGCTTTAGATTTAAAATTAATATCACTAGAACGTTGTAATAAATCTGTTCGTCCCACTAAATCTTCCACCTTTTTCAAACCAAGAGAAGCTAAAACTTCTCTAAGTTCTTCAGCAATAAAATGCATGAAATTCACGACATGATCAGCTTTACCTCTGAATAAAGCTCTCAAGTCTTGGTTTTGCGTTGCAATACCTACCGGACATGTATCGTTATGACATACACGCATCATGATGCAACCTAAAACGACAAGTGGTGCAGTAGCAAATCCAAATTCTTCTGCACCTAGTGCACAAGCTAAGGCCACATCTCTACCTGTTAATAATTTACCGTCTGTTTCTAAACGTACACGACTGCGCAAATGATTCAATTTCAATGTTTGATGTGTTTCAGCTAACCCTAGTTCCCACGGTAACCCAGCATGTTGGATACTTGTCTTAGGAGATGCACCTGTTCCACCATCGTATCCACTTACAACAATTTTATCTGCGAATGCTTTAGCTACCCCTGAAGCAATCGTTCCAATGCCTGATTTAGATACAAGTTTTACGGCAATATCCGCTTCTTTATTCGCATTCTTCAAATCATGAATTAATTGTGCTAAGTCTTCAATTGAATAAATATCATGATGTGGCGGTGGTGAAATCAATCCAATACCTGGTGTTGATCCACGTGTCTCAGCAATCCACGGGTAGACTTTAGTACCTGGTAATTGGCCACCTTCTCCTGGTTTAGCGCCTTGAGCTACTTTAATTTGTAATTCTTTCGCATGTTGTAGGTAATTACTCGTTACACCGAAACGTCCAGAGGCGACTTGTTTTATTGCACTTGATAAACAACTGCCGTCCTCTTGAATTTCATAGCGTTTAGGATTCTCTCCACCTTCGCCACTATTACTTTTTCCACCTAATCGGTTCATAGCTTTCGCTAATGTTTGATGCGCTTCTTCGGAAATTGAACCATAGCTCATGGCTCCCGTGTTAAATCGTTTGACGATAGACGCTACAGATTCCACTTCGCTAATAGGGATAGAACGTTGCGATTTAAATTCTAATAAATCGCGTAAGTGGTCCTTTCTATTATCATGAACTGCATTTGAAAAAGCTTTAAATTGTTCATAATCATTTTCACGACACGCATGTTGTAATAAGTGAATCGTTTTCGGATTAAACACATGATGTTGGCCTTGTTGACGCCATTGGAAAAGACTTCCTGGTTCTAAATATTCGCTATGACTACTTTGACGTGCTTTGTTTTCTTCATCAATTTGTTCAATACTTAAGCCTGACAGTTTAGATTGTGTACCTGTGAAATAAGCATCAATGACTTCTTGAGAAAGTCCCACTGCTTCAAAGATTTGGGCACCTTGATAACTTTGAACGGTAGAAATACCCATTTTAGCCATAACTTTAATGACACCTTCAGATAAAACATTCGTATAGGTTTCTACATTTTCAGAAATTGTACCTTTAAGATGCCCATCCTCCGCTAAGTGCGCAATTGTTTGTTGTCCTAAATATGGAATAACAGCATTAGCACCATAACCTAGTAAACAAGCGACATGATGAACTTCGCGTGTTTCACCAGATAAAGCTACAAGACTTGCATTCATACGTAAGTCTTCTCTAATCAATAGTTGATGAATGTGGCTAATTGCTAATAACATTGGCATCGCATAACGTTGATCTTCAGCTTCTGCATTAACGTCATCAACAAGAAGAGAACTATCATCAAGCACTAAAATCGTATAGCCTTCACGTGTAGCTTGAATCGCCGCATTACCTAAGCGTTGTAATGCTTCTTCAAGACTATCACGATATAATGTTGATAAATGTTTCACGTCAAACTTACTTTGTTTAATCTTCTCTAATTGACTCAACGTCAACACAGGTTTAGATAATTGAATACGATTAAGCACAGAAGGATCCGGTTGTAATAAGTTTCCTTCTCCTCCTAAATAAGAAAGTTCACTTGTTACAATCTTCTCGCGATATGCATCAATCGGTGGATTGGTAACTTGTGCAAATAATTGTTTGAAGTAATTAAATAATGACTCAGGTCGCTCATTAAGTACTGCGAGTGGTGAGTCGTAACCCATAGCACCAATTGGATCTTTCTTGCCTGCAACTAAAGTCGTCATATATTTATAAATATCTTCTTTGGTATAACCAAATTGCTTTTGTAATCTAAATAGCGTTGATGGTTCTAATAAATGACGGTTATACTTTACGTCATCTAAACCTAAATCAACTTTATAATTTTCAAGCCATGTTTGATATGGATGTTGACTAGCAATACGTGCTTTTAACTCATTATTATCAATGACTTTATTCGCTTTGAAATCGACAAGTAATAATTTCCCAGGATTTAATTGCCCTTTAAAGGCAACATTTTCCTCAGGGACATCGATGACACCTACTTCAGATGAAAATACAATAAAGTTATCTTTAGTAATCGTATAACGACCTGGACGTAAACCATTACGGTCAGTTAGCGCACCAATTTTGTCACCATTACAGAATGAGATCATCGTCGGTCCATCCCATGGCTCCATTAAATAACTATAGAATTCATAAAATGCACGTACATTTTCATCGTTTGATTTGTTATATAACCACGGTTCGGGAATTAACAACATGGCTGCTTCTTCAGGCTCCATCGCTAATGTTAAAAATTCTAACGCGTTATCCACAATAGCCGAGTCACTTCCATCTTCATCAACAATCTTTTGAATTTTATAGCTTTCTTCCCCGAATATTGTATGAATTAACGTGCGTTGTCGCGCACGCATCCAATTGACATTGCCTTTTATCGTATTAATTTCTCCATTATGCATTAACATACGGTTCGGGTGGGCACGTTTCCAACTTGGAAATGTATTCGTACTAAATCTTGAATGAACTAAACCTAACTTCGATTTATAATCTTCATTATTTAAATCTAAATACAATTTTTTAATTTGGTCAGATCGCAACCATCCTTTATACACAATCGTTTTATGAGATAAGCTTGTGAAATAAAGTCTTAAATCTTGTGCTTCAGCATATTGTTCAATTTGCTTTCTTGCTAAGAAAAGTTGCTTCACAGCTGTGTTATGTGAATTTAAATCAATAAATACTTGTTGAATACAAGGCATAGTTGCCACAACATGTGGTGCGATGGCTTGTGTGTCGACGGGTACATCTCTATAACCAATAACGTTTAATCCTTCTTGTTCAATGATTTGATTAAATATTGGTTCATGAGAAGAGCCTGCAATTTTTTGGTTAGAGAAAAAAAGACCTACCGCATATTCTCCTTCATTAGGTAAGTCGAATCCACTATGTTTTTTGAAAAATTCAAACGGAATTTCTGTCATAATTCCCGCACCGTCTCCAGTAATTTCGTCTGCCCCAACGCCCCCACGATGGTCTAATCGTCGTAACATTTCTAAAGATTTTTCAATAATGTCATGAGACCTTACATTATTCATATTGGCATAAAAACCGATACCACATGCATCATGTTCCTCACGATAATCATACAATCCTCTTTTTAATCTATGTTCAAACACGATGCCCACTCCTTTTGAGAATTTTCAGAAAATTACTGTTAATAATAATTAATATAATGTAAAATATTTATCTGAACAATATATTAAATAGATAATATCGTTCTAAAAACTAGATGAATAACACCACGATAAAAAACATAGTTGAAAGCGAGGGAACGATTTGGAGTTTAAACAACTTAAATATTTCGTAGAAGTCGCAAAGCGAGAACATATTTCCGAAGCTGCATTAGAATTAAATATTGCGCAATCGGCTATCAGCAGACAAATCACCTTATTAGAACAAGAGTTACAAGTGACACTATTTAATAGACAAGGCCGCAATATCCGACTAACCTCTCAAGGCAAGGCTTTATTAACCCAAGCCACTCAAATTTTAGGACAATTAGATGAAACAGTTGCCCTTTTCCAAAGAGAAAAATTTAAAAACGCACATACTATCCATATCGGATTTGAAGAAAGTTACGTTTCAACAATGATTACACCCCTGATCCAATCATTTGAACAAAATTACGAAAGTACAATCTTGCCAACTTTAATGACAATGCCAGATATTATAGAAAAGATTTATACAGGCGCACTCGACATAGGACTAATCGAGACAACTCCAGAACTGCAACAAGACAAACGTGTATCATTGAAACCTTTATTTGAAGAAACTTATCATATTTATGTACCTAAAGATGACGCCGTGGCTTTAGCAACTAACCCACCACTCTCTCAATTCGAGAAACAAATGTTATATACGCTAACGCCTCTTGCTCCAAGTATAGAACTTAAATTAAAAAGTATTATAAAGTCATCGATCAATATAGTTGGTACAGAGTCATTAGCGAAATATTTATTGAAGCAAGGACGGGGATATATTTTAGTTCCTAATTATGTAAATCTCCATTATACTGAACAACAATTATGTGATATTTCGCTAGCACATACGGAATTAAAACGTTCATTTTGTGTGATTGCAAAAAAAGATAATAATAAAGTAGACGTACTTAATTTATTGAATTTAATTCAGCAACGATTAAGTAAAGTGACAACTTATCATTAGTTAAAAGGAGTAAGTAAATTAAAATAGCTACTATTTGAATAATCATTTATGGAGGCGTATAATCGCCCTGTTATAATAAAGGGTAGAAATATAAGATGAATGAGGTTTATGATTCATGAATTTAAAGAACCAAACACAACTTCAACGCCGAGTACTTAATTGGATAACGCTTATTATTGCAGTCATAATGATAGCTTTATTTGTCTTTACATTTTTTAATGCGTCTTTTTATCACACACCTATTGGTAAAATCACGCAAGTTGACACAACGAAAGCACAAAAAATAACAGACGAACATCATAACTCTGACTTAAAGTATAAGCAACACTTAACATTAACAATACTTAATGGCCAGTATAAAGGAACTACAACCACTGTTGAGAACACTTATGCAAAATCTCAAGCAGATACTGAACATTTTAATAAAAATGACAAAGTATTATTACATATTCAAAAAAGCCCTAAAGACGCGACAATCTTAGAGAAGAAACGTGACAGTCTCACTGTGGCTATTGTGGGCATCTTTATCATAACGTTACTTCTAGTAGGAAGACATGTAGGACTTCAATCCATCTTGTCATTAATATTTAATACTATTGCGATTATGTCAGCGATAGCAATTCATAACCAACTGCCATCCACAAATTTATTTTTATTAATGAGTGTAGCGGTGATCCTTTCTACTATCGTTACATTGTTATTGGTAACAGGTTGGCACTTACGTACATGGATTACAGCACTTAGTACATTGTTAGGTACATTTTTATGTATCGGTATTACAGAAATGGTAATCCAGTTTACAGGCGGCGCTGGCATAAAGTATGAAACAATGAGTTTTCTGACCTTACCACCTAAAGATGTATTTATGGCTTCCGTATTAATCGGTTCATTAGGCGCTGTTATGGACGTAGCGATTACCATCTCTAGTGGTATGTATGAAATTGTTCAACGTACGCCTGACATTGCTACATCTCGTTTAGCATTAGCAGGTCGTAATATTGGCCAAGATATCATGGGTACAATGACTAATATTTTACTTTTCTCTTATTTATCTGGCAGTTTATCCATGTTTTTAATTTACTTAAAAAATGCGAATACATTCACTTATACAATTTCAATGAACTGGTCGCTAGAGATTGCCCGCGCATTAACCGGTGGCATCGGTATAGTATTAACCATTCCAATTACTATTGGTTTAATGGTGTTATTGGTTAAAAGAAAGGGTGTGAAGACACGATGAATGCAATTTTTATACTCGCACTGATTTTATTTGCTTTAATGATTATTTTCGGAGGTAAAAAGGGCGTTGTTTCTTATTTAACCTTATTTTTAAACTTTATTATTTTAATCATTAGTATTGTTTTCATAATGTTGGGAATGCCTATTTATTTAGTTTCACTTATTTTTTGCTTGGTTATAGCAGCGTGTAATCTATTTATTTTGAATAGTTATAACACTAAGACGAAAGCTGCATTTATAGGTACTATTATTACCACTATTCTTTTAATCATAGGTATTTATTTATCAGTTAAATTAGGCCATTTACAAGGGTTTGCCTCTGAACAACAAGATGAGACCTATATTTTCTCTATGAACATTGGCATTGATATGGTGCAATTTTCAGTATTCACTATTATTCTTGCAGTGATTGCAGCGGTAATTGATTTAACAATTACCATCAGTTCGCCTATGTATGAACTGCATGCTACCAATCCCAATTTAACGCGCAAAGAATTATTCCAATCTGGCATGCGTGTAGGTAAAGAAATTCTCGCAACGTCCGCTAATACGATTTATTTAGCATTCTTCGGTGGCCAACTGACTTTATTCTTTTGGTTCTTCCAACTCCATTATTCGTTTGGACATATTCTTAACTCGAAGATTTTCGCTCAAGAATTTATTTCTATTTTGCTAGGTGGCATTGCCGTAGCGCTTAGTATTCCGATCACAGCATGGATCACTGCGATGTTGATTAAACATCCTAAATTTAATCATTCCACACCTTCCGATACTTCTTCTCTTGAAAAGGAAGCATCAATTGAACGTGAATAAGATAACTAAAAACGTAAGCATCCTGCAATTTTCAATCACTGTAGTGACGCTTACGTTTCATTTATTTTATTTAATTGTATAGCTCATGATATGAACTGGCCTACCTTCTAAAGAAGCGTCACCAGTATAATTATATCCCGCGTTCTCATACAACCTAATTGCTTTATAATTATCAGTGTTCACTGTAAGCACAATTTCGTTTACGTTTGGAAATTCCTGTTCAATGAAGTGAGGTAACGCTTCAATAATTGATTTTCCAATACCTTGCCCTCTATGTTTCGCATCAACACTAAATGAACGAAAGAACATCGCCTGGCGATTGTCACTATATGGTGCGACGCCACTACCATCATGTAAAGTGAAATATCCCACGCATCTATCATTTTGCATAACAATGATTGGATGTCTTTCATTATCTTCTTGAGCTAACTTAATGTTATGTAATGGTGTTCTCGTAAATTTCCTATCTTCCTTAAGCACTTTAAATGAGTCAATCAGTTTAAGGTCTTTATTTTTAAAACGTCGAATCTGCATTTTCCCCCTACCTCCTTGCCGAAAATGTTTCAATCCATTTGATTACAGCAGGCGCTATTAATGACGTATCTTTCTTATCAAACCATTTCATATCAGTAATCTCATTATCAATCGTCACTTTATCCCAATCAATGCTCCCTTTAACTTTAAAGCCATTCAATTCAGTTAACGTATCTGGTTGGGGATAGGCTTCTCCTACAACTGTACCTATATAAGTGAAATCACTTTGTGCTAAGTCTATACTGAGCTCTTCCTTAACCTCTCTTTGAATTGCATCAAGTAAAGTTTCACCCTCATCAATCTTGCCTCCAGGAAAATAATACTTTTCTCTGTGGCGTACTTGCACCAATAATATTTTGTCATCTGTTTCTTCAACTAAACATACACATTTAATCATAGAATATTATTTCTCCATTTATGGCTTTACACTTCAAAAAAATAACACAATTTAGTATGATGTTAACATATAATAATAAAGAAAGTCGGGACAAAAAGAATTTAAGTTCTGTGAAACTCTAAGCCTTTTTGTCCCGACCTATTCGTTTCGGAGGGTTTTATTAATGGCAAAAAAATCAAAACTTGCACGTTTATCTAGTCTAGTCGGCACAGCCGGATTTATCGTTGACGGTTATAATGGTATTAAATTTGATGCTAAAAATAAAAACTTAGTTTATTTATCTTTAGGATTAAGTGCCTTTGGTACATTACTTGATTTCATCGTTTCAATGAAATCTCCATATAAATTCCGTAAAGTAACAGCTTTCGGTTCATTTATTATCAATGTTACGCGTTTAGCATCAAGCTATAGAAAAGTTAAAGAAGACTACAATTTCCAATAATAGTAATAAAAGGCTAGTCATACTACAATTCTTTTTCACCATGTAGTATGACTAGCTTTTTTACTTTTATATTAATGGATATATTTATAGTTATAGACTTGATATGCTGGAATCGTACGATATGTAGCAATTCCAGGACTTGCACTATAGTTCATTTCTGATACTAAAATGCTACCATCACTATTTACTCTTTCAACAAATGCCACGTGTCCATAATAACCAGCATCTGATTGTGCAATCGCACCTACTGCTGGGCTATAATCCACTCTATATCCATCTCTTGCTGCTGCATTATCCCAATTATTAGCGTTCCACCAATATGTACTAATTCCTCTACCTACAGCTGCTCGACGATTAAACACATGCCATGTACATTGACCCCAATCATATAAATTACTATGACTAAATGTTGGAGAATAATAATTCGATTGTGACGTTGTTACACTTCTAGTACTTGTAGTTTGCGCATGTACTGGTGATGTTCCACTGACTTTTAATTGTTGACCTGGATAAATGAAGAAGTTATTTAATCCATTCAATTCCATTATATGTTGATACGTTGTATTGTAATATGATGCAATTAAAGATAATGAATCCCCGTAACGTACTGTATACGTGCTTGTTGAGCCATTAGAATTTGAAGAAGAATTATTTGTATATGTATGATTTGTCGCTGTGCCTGAAACTTTTAACTTTTGTCCAGGGAATATTAAGAAACTATTAAGACCATTTAAATCCATAATATGGCGATAAGTTGTACCATAGCGACTAGCAATCAATGATAAACTATCCCCTGATCTAACAGTATATGTGTTTCCAGAATTACTTTGATATGATTGACCTGAATAATGATTTGTAGATGCCGATCCAGAAACTTTTAATACTTGATTTGGGAAAATTAAGTTTGAAGTTAAACCGTTTAATGATTTTAGTTTAGTTAACGTCATGCCATAACGATGTGAAATAGACCATAATGATTCTCCACTACGAACTGTGTGTGTTGTCGATGCTTCAGCTTGATGTCCGAAGAACGTTGAGCTTAGTGCTCCTGTACCTATAATAGCTGTCGCAAGATATTTTTTATTCATGAAATAGTGCCTCCTTAACCACACGTGAGTTATTTATTCATTAATATTTCGAAACTGAATTAAAAGATTTTTATATTTAATGTGTAAATCATTTTAATCCGAACGAGTAGTATACGTATATTAAATTAATACAAATTGGCATAATATTCTATTTCATTTTGATTACATATATATGAATTTTTAGTGCGACATATATAAGATGTAAATTTTATTAATTATTATATGTTTTTGAATTTACAATTATGTGATGAAAAAATGAGGCCAGGCTTATAAATGTTGGATATATTATTTAAACTCCGATTTACTTTTCAATAATTTATATAGAAAAGGTAACAATGCTAAAAAAAGGGTGAGTGATGCAAAAAACCATGCATGACTTGCGCCTTCTACGAGTTTATCTGAATTTGAGGAATGAGTAATAAATAATGAGGTAATCGCTGTATAAACAGCAATACCTATATTTTGAACCATCCTTTGCGTAGCGCCAATAGTACCTTGCATATCTTGAGATACAGTTCCCATTATTGCTGAAGTATTAGATGGAAGGAAAAAACCTCCCCCCACCCCATATAATAGCAATAATAGACTTATTGTTATCGGACTTAATACATATTGTAATAATCCTAAGTTGATATATGAAGCAATCATAATAATTAACCCTATAGCCATTAAGACAATGTTGCCAATACGAGAAATTAATTTTCCAGTTATTTTTGAAATAAGTACTAATCCTAAAGGAGATGCTAAATTTACTAATCCAATTTGCCAAGATGAAAGGTGATAAGTCTTTTCTAAAATATAAGGAGGAATGATAAAACCTAAAGATGTTGTACCTCCAAACACTAATATCGCAAATATAGAAGATGAAAATGATATATTTTTGAACACACGTAAATCGATGATAGGATGTTTAGTTTTGAATTCCCATATAATAAACATGCAAAAAGTCATCATAAAAATGAAGAAATTACCATATACTGATACATTAAAAATCGAGTGGTAAGCGTAAGACGTTAAACTTATCAGTAAACAAAAGATAGAAAGAAATAATAATAGATTTCCACATATATCTAAATGGGTAGACGTATTTTTTGGCTCTTTAATATATTTTTTTAAAAATAAACAACCTATTAAACCTATAAATATAAAAGGAATATTAATCCAAAATATCCATCTCCAATTACTTATAGATAGTAATAGACCTCCGATACTTGGCCCTAAAACAGGACCTATTCCTAATAAAATACTTAAAGTTCCTAATGCTGGCCCTTGTCTATTTTCAGGAATAGTTGTCGTAATAATAGCAGTAGCAGTTCCTTGTAGCATGGCTGCACCTATGCCTTGTAAACCACGAGACGCTATTAATTGCATAATATTATTTGAAAATCCACAGAAAATAGAGGCTATTAAAAAAATAGTTAAGCCAAAAAAATATATATTTAAGCGACTGTATTTATCACTTAATCTTCCAAATATTATAATTGTACCTGTTAATAATAAAGTGTACAGTGTAACGCTCCAAGTAATAAAAGAAGTATCAACATTAAAAGATTTCGATAAGGTGGGTAATGCGACATTTATAATTCCACTATCGAGAGTAGACAAAAACATTCCTATTCCTGCTGTAAACACAACTAAATGATCGAAATATTTAGAAGACTGCATCTATAATACCTCCTCATTTAACTAATTTCATCATACCCCTATAAAATTTCGCTTAACACCGAAGTATTATATGAGTATGATGAAAATGTACTAATAGAAAGGGTGGATTATATGTATGAAGATTTTGCTGATAACATTCTCCTTATTGGACACAAAACACGTTTAACTATGCTAATTGAATTATCGAGTGGTAGGTCTCTTCCAGCTGGAGACTTAGCTAAATTAGCTAATGTAAAACCTCAAACAGCGAGTGAACACCTTTCAAAATTAGTAAAAGCCAATTTAATTTCAGTAACCACATGCGGAAGACATCGCTATTATAAAATTGATGACGAAAAAGTTGTTGATGCAATCAACGCTTTATCTGTCATATCTCCCCCTATGAGTAATAAATCGTTAAAAGAAACAACAAAAAAAGAAAAATTATCGTATATGCGTACTTGTTATGGTCATATTGCCGGAAAAATGGGTGTTAGATTTACTGAAGCATTGTTAGAAAACAACTATCTTAAAGAGAATGAAGATTTTTATAAATTGACACACACAGGAAAGGCTTGGTTAAAAGAAATTGGAATTGACACAGACAAGAGAATGTATTCTAAATCTATACCAAAACATATAGATTGGACTGAGCGAAAAAACCATATGGCAGGACCTATTGCATTACAAATAACTAAAAAAATGATCGAATTATCTTGGATTGAAAAAAGTAAGATTAATCGTTGTCTTAATCTAACTAAAAAAGGAGAAAATGCCTTTAAGATACATTTAAATATGAACATTACAGAATAAGATAACAAAATTAAAAGGCTTGTCTCCTAAACAATATAGGAAACAAACCTTTGAAATAGCATACCTAGCCAAAGTAAAATTTTTGGATCCAGTTCACTATTAGCACTTAAAGAGGCTTTCAAATTTATTATCTTTGAATAGAGAGCGAACTCATTTTATATAGAATGTTCGCTATTCTTTATACAATTTACTATATTTATCTACTTATGCGTTTAAAGTATCGATGGCTTGTTTTAAATCTTCAACTAAATCATCTGTATCTTCAATACCAATAGATAAACGTACTAAGCCATCTGTAATACCTTCTTTAGCACGTACATCAGCTGGAATTGAGGCATGTGTCATTAAAGCTGGTACAGAAATTAAACTTTCAACGGCACCAAGACTTTCCGCTAATGTGAAGTAAGTTGTTTTATGAATTAATTGTTTCGCAGCTTCTGTATCTTTCACTTCAAATGCGATCACGCCAGTATGACCACTTGCCTGCGCTGCATGAATATCATGATTTAAGTGATCTTTAATACTTGGGTGGAACACTTGCTGTACGGCTGGATGATTTTGTAACATTTCAACAATAGCTTCAACATTACGGTTAATTTGATCCATACGTAGACCTAATGTTTTAATACCGCGAATTAATAAATAACTATCTTGTGGGCCAAGCACGCCGCCAGTTGAATTAGAAATAAATGCTAAACGTTCGCCTAACTCATCATCAGCAGTAGCAACTAAACCAGCTACAACGTCACTGTGTCCACCTAAATATTTAGTCGCTGAATGTAACACGATATCAATACCAAAATCTAATGGGTTTTGGTAATAAGGCGTCATAAATGTATTATCCACAACAGAAATTAAATTATGTTCTTTCGCAATTTCTGCAGTACGTTTAATATCTGTCACACGTAATAATGGATTTGAAGGTGTTTCTATATATAACATTTTAGTTTCTGGTTTAATGTAGTCTTTAACCGTTTCAATGTGAGTCGTATCAATGAAATCTACATCGATACCAAAACGCGTAAATACTTTTGTTAACGCACGGTAAGTACCACCATATACATCAGAATTTAAAATGATGTGATCGCCTTTATCTAACAACATAATAACTGCACTAACCGCTGCCATACCTGAACCAAATGCGAACCCATATTTACCGTTCTCTAAATTCGCAATTAAACTTTCCAATGAAGCACGCGTAGGATTCGCAGTACGAGAATATTCATAACCTTGTCTTAAATCGCCGATATCATCTTGTAAATACGTACTTGTTTGATAAATTGGCGTAGTTACTGCGCCAGTATAGTCATCTGTCGTATGTCCACCATGAATCATTTGTGTTTTTTTCTTCATTTTAGTTGTCTCCTTTGTATTCAAATATTTTTTTCGACATATAGCGATCGCTTCCATCTGGAAAAATGGTTACAATAACACCTTTGTCGATTTGATTTTTAATGTCTAAAGCACCTTGTAGCGCAGCGCCTGAAGAACTTCCTACAAGTAAGCCTTCTTGTTTCGCCAACAATTTCACATTCTCAAAGCCAGCTTTATCACTCACGGTAATAATGTCATCCACTAATGATTTATCTAAGAAGATGGGCCATTTCTCAGAACCAATACCTTCAATATCATGTGCATGCGCTTCGCCGCCGTTAAGCACCGAGCCTTCAGGTTCCACGATGACATTTTTCACATCGAACTGTCTCATATGTTGCGCGACACCAGTGAACGTACCGCCTGAGCCAGCGCCTGCCACGAAGTAATCAATGTGTGGCAACGCATCTGTAAGTTGTTGGCCTAGTGTATGTGTATAAGCAGCTGGATTATGTTCTGTTTCGAATTGGTTCATATAGACAGCGCCAGTTTCTTCTGCGTAAGTTCGCGCCTCTTGTTGCGCACCTAACATGCCATTTTTTCTCGGCGTACGCTTAATCTCTGCACCAAGCGCGCGCATAATTGAAATCTTCTCTTTTGAAAAGCCTTCCGGAGCAAAAATGACACATGTTAAATTATAACGATTAGCCGCAATTGCCAATCCAATGCCTGTGTTCCCTGCTGTAGCTTCTACAATCGTAGCGCCTTTATGAAGTCGTCCTTCTTTCATAGCTGTTTCTACTAAATATTTACCCAAGCGATCTTTCACGCTACCACCAGGATTAAATTGTTCCAATTTAGCATAAATTTGAACGTTATCATCACTAAAACTTTCTAATAATACGAGTGGTGTTTGTCCTATTAAATCATATGCAATCATGTTTAGTATCCAACACGTTGAGTACCGTGTGAATATAACCTACTTTCTTTTAATAATATTCAATTCTAAAAATTATGTTATCTATAATTCTTACTTAACCACTATGGATTATACGCTATCCTTAGCATTTATGCAAAAAGCTAAATTATTAATTAATTAAAAAATTAGACTATTTATTTTCACTAATTAATAACTATCGTTCATATTCACAATCGTGTTACGATAAATATAATAAACAACTACAATGAGCGAATATTTTATAACTAATATGAGACAAAGGAGAACAAAGTTATGCCCTCAAAAGCAGATTTATCTTTATCCGTATTTTCAAATGAAAATTACAAAAAATTAAATTATACAAATAGTAATTTTAGAAATGCCATGTATGATGAATTAGAAGTAAATAAAAGTCGTTTCAAAAATTGTAATTTCAGCGAAGGCATCTTCAAAAACATCAATACAATTTCTAATTCTAAATTTATAAACTGTGATTTTAGTAGTAGTATCTTTGTAAATACTAACTTTTTCAAAACATTACTTAATAAAATTAACTATAGCGTCACAACTTTTGACGATAGTCAGTTCAATGCTTTAACAATTGAGCACGCTTACTTTAAAGATTGTAGTTTGCGCAATGTCACGTTTAAAGATGTTGTCTTTAAAAAAGTGGCATTTGAAAATGTCGCATTAGATTTATGCCATTTAGATAATGTAAAAATGAAAGATTGTACATTTATCAATGTATCGATTAACAATTCTGCTATTCCTGAAAAAGTGATGAATGAGTTGCGCAAACATGATGTTAATTTTGAAAATATGTAAGCCTATTTTTTGAAAATAGGTACAACCCCCCTCTCAAAATGTTTTAAATACATAAATTAAAGGAATAAAGATTTAGGTATTCAAAACAAGGAGGAATCACTATGCCAGCACATGCAGATGAACATTATGAAGAATTTGAACCTAGTGGTATATCTAAAGAAGACTTAATAGAAGTGGATGAACTAAAAAAACTAGTGGAAAAATTTAAAAATAATAGTGACGATCAACAATTAAGTGAACGAATTGATGATGAATTTAGTAAATGGAAAATGTATGTCAAAGACCAATACAAACCTGAAGACGAAACTGATAAAGAAAGACTTTCTAACATAGCTGACAAAGTCCATGGTGATATTAATTCAGGTTTTGAATATAATGATGGCGAAAAAGTGTATGATTTCTTAGAAGCATCTTATCAAAGAGGTAAAGAAGATTTAGTGTATGGACGTACGCTTATCCTCTTTTCAGAAGAAAAAGCGCTTAATCGTGCAATGACTTTCTTTGATTCTAAAGAAGAAAATCATAAATTGACATTATTTATTAATTCTAAAAACATTGAAATTAGTAAAGAAATCATGTCTGATGAGTATGTGCGTGGTTTAGAAATTGAACGTGACTATTTAGACGCTTTATTCAAATAAAAAATGAGGTTGAATTCCTATTAATTTATAGGATTCAACCTCATTTTTCTTTATATATTAAAATAATTGCACGATAAATACTAATATGATGACGACTGGCATGATGTATTTAATTAAGAAATACCATGGCGCGAAAAATTTAAATTTATCTTTTCCGAAACTTTCTTTTAAAGCAGTTTTATTAAGCAATTGACCAACTACAAGGGTTGTACCTAAGGCACCTAATGGCATTAATATATTTGATACTAGAAAATCCATATTATCAAAAATAGTACCTGCACCAAACTTAAATCCACTTAAACTACTGAATGAAAGTGTTGCTGGAATACTGATAATAAATACGAGAATACTTGCGACAAATGCGACTGGTTTACGCTTAGTATTGTCATTTTTAGTGAAATTAGAAACATTTAGTTCTAATAATGAAATAGATGATGTTAATGCTGCGAATAAAAATAGTATTAAAAAGATAAAATAAAATACAATTCCAAAGCCCATTTGACTAAACACTAAAGGTAACACTTTAAATAATAACCCTGGTCCTTCTTGAGGTGCGTAGCCAAATGTTTTTAACGCTGGGAAAATTGCTAATCCAGCTAATACTGACACTAAAATATTCATAATAACAATTGAAATCGCAGAAGATTTAATTGTCATTTCTTTAGACGCATAACTCGCGTATGTAATCATTCCTGTCGTACCTAAAGATAACGTAAAGAACGATTGACCTAATGCGAAAAGCACGCCTTTCATAGAAATATCTTCCATTCTAGGTTGTAAGATATAGCGCACGCCCTCTAGCGCACCGTCTAAAGTTAAAGATTTGGCTACTACGATAATTAAAAAGATAAATAATAGTGGCATCATCACTTTTGATGCTTTTTCTAAACCTTTTTCAACACCCATCATAACAATAACCATGGTCAACAGAATAAAAATACCTTGTCCCAATACCGTTAACCAAGGATTACTGATAATTTTTTCAAAGTTAATTTGAGTGAGTGACGTTTTTTCAGAAGATAGCATTTGAAAGATGACATTACCTATATAAATAATAATCCAGCCACCAATAACACTATAAAATCCAAATAAAATAAATACAGCTAAATTACCGTTCCAACCAATAATGTTTAGCCATTTTTTACCAGTTAATTTGCTATATATTTGAGTAGTATAAGTTCTTCCCATCTTACCTACTGTAAATTCCATAATTAATAGTGGTAATCCTACAAATATCGTAAATAATAAGAATAAGAGTAGAAAAGCTCCACCACCGTAAATCCCTGCCATATAAGGAAACTTCCACATTGCGCCTAACCCGATTGCTGATCCAGCGCTTGCTAAAATAAATCCTGTTGAAGTTTTCCATTGCGATTGGCTACTCATTTTACCAACTCCCTTTAACGCGTTAAAGCGTTTATGCACTTAAGTACTACTCTATCATGTCTAGTCAAAGAGTGCAATATACATATATTTTTTATTTATTACTCTATATAGTAATATTGGTATAAAAGCGTCTATAAAGGAGGATTAATAATGTCTTTACTTCATGAAAAAATAAAAGCAAATTATTGGAAAGGAAAAGAGGCTGTTGGTGGTCATGTATTATTTGAGGACAATGGTTTCAAATTTACTGCACACGCTTTGAATATCCAAAAAGGCCCAATATTTGTATCTTATGACAATATAAAAGAAGTAAAACCATATAGAAGCCTAGGTATTATTCCTAACGGTGTAAAAGTCATTGATAAAGATAATAATGAACATAAATTAGTAGTTTATCGGCAGAAAAATGTTATTCAATTTCTTAACGAGATGAAATCATAATATACTTGGGGAGTAGGACAAACTTCATTATGAATATATTGTCCCACTCCCTTATGTTTAGAGATAGAGATATTTAACTCTTATATCTTTATACCTTCTGCTCATTTCTATCCATTAAAATCGTAAGTAATGTCTTGGCCTTCTTTTACTTCTTGAATACTTAAGCTTTCAATATGATCAACATTAATGTAGTGCACTTGCGTACCATCTTTTAGAAATAAATAGGCAAGTTCGTCGAATTCATCAATCAATCGTTGCACACACGTATCATAGTCAGACCCATTTTGGAATGTTTTAAATTCATTATATGTTTGACCAGAAGTGGTTGTATAAGTTAATAAAAATGTGCGTTTCATCTTTTTCTCTCCTATTAATTAGACTTGAAAAATTCAGCGATTTCTCTTTCAACATTCTCGCTACCTTCACCATGCGTCATAAGATGCTTACATAGTAAGTGATTTGATAAATCTTTATCTTGGCTATTGATATGTTCATAGATATAACGCGCACTATCTTGATACGATTGTTCGTCTTTTTCACCGTATAGAATTCTAGCCGGTGTTTTAATATCTCCTAAATGTGCGCTAATGTTAGAAATGAAATTTTTAAAAACCGTAATATTAGGACGATATGCTTCTATTTGATTCATCTGTTCTTGCGCAGTCGTTTCATCAAAATTCAAAAGTTCATTCATTCGTTTGCCATAACGCTCTAAACGCCATGCAATACCTGCTTCTTCCTTTTCATTCGGTGCAGACATCACCGCGATTTTAGCAACATCAACTGTTTCAGCTAATTTCAATGTAAATAAACCACCTAACGAAACGCCAGTTACATAAATTGTTTCAAAGCCCTCATGTTTTAAAAATTGATACGCTTCTCGAACGTCGTCCCACCAATCGTTAATCGTAAATTGAGTGAACGCTTTTAAAGGTAAGCCGTGGCCACGATAGTTTGGCGCATAGCATGTATACCCTTCCTCATTAAGTACTGTCGCTAAATGTTTAATATCACGTATTGTGCCTGTAAACGAATGTAATAACAATACTGCTTCCTCTCTTGTCCCTTTCAAATGAATAGGACGTGGTGATTTAACGTTCATTCTAACTCCCCCTAGTTAAATGCAAAGTATGATTTATTAACACTGCCCGTAGGCTTAAATCTAAAAATTTGTTAGTGTACCCATTCCTTATAATTATCTCGAATCTCTTGAGCCAGTGTCTGCCCTTGTTTATAACCTGCATTACCAATATTCAAGATATTGTTTGGATTATAAATGTTATCTCCTATTTCTGCTTGGCTCTCACTATCTGGACTTATCACTAAGACATGGCTATGTTTGTTTAACTTTTCAGCATCATCAAAAGCACTTGGCATCATACCTAAGCCATCAGCTAACGGCGCTAGAATAATAATCGACTTAGCACCTTCTGCAAGCATTGCATTGGTAGGTGATACCATACCACCATCGATCCAGTCACAATCATTCAAACGAATATGCGGCCAAATGCCAGGAACAGCACCACTTGCTGTAACCGCTTCTTCAAGCGTTACACCACTTTGTGAATTAAACGTACTTGTCGCGCCCGTTTTCGCATTCATCGCTGTAATTTCTAAATTGTCTTTCCACTTAACATCACCTAAACGTTGACGAATCGCGTGTTTGCGTTCGTTTAATTCAACTTTAGAAGGACGTGTATAGACAATATCGCCCATCATTTGTCCAACTTTCTCAGCATCATCGCGTCCTACGATAAAAGCATTTTGCCATAAACGATAAATATCAGACGACATAGTAGCACGATCATTCTCATCACGTCGCTCATCTAACTCATAATAGTAATCTTTCATATCATAACCATTCGCCAACACCGTTCCTACAAATGAGCCTGCTGATGTACCTATTATCTTGTTCGCTTCATTCAATTTTATACCATTATCCATTAATCCTGCTAACACACCAGACTCCCAAGCGATACCCGTAATACCGCCTCCACCTAATACTAATGTACGTTCATTTGTCATTGTTATCTCTCCTTTATTTAACAACGTTGAACATTTTTATTTTTAGCTCTCGGAAAATTAAGATAAAACAATGGAACAACCATTAAAAACAACGCCATCCATATTACACCTAACGACACACCACCCACAACGTCCGTAATATAATGGGCATGGAAATAAAGTCGACAACCTAAAACGCCTATCCATATTACGACAGTAAGCACACTGATTATGATTCTTATAGCCATAACCTTAATCATAGGTAGAATAACGATAAGTAAAGCTAAAGCTAATAATGTACTCGCATTTGAGTGTCCACTTGGAAACGAATAGCCATGATCACGTAATAAATGATTATAGGGACGTGGCCTTTCTATAAGTTGCTTAATCAAATAATTCATTAACGTTCCTGTATAGATACTCAATATGAGCCATATCGAAACTTTATAATTTTTAAATAATAAAATAAGCGCTAAAAATGCCGTTATGTACATGATCGATTTCACTTCACCAATTTCAGCGCAAAAAGTCATAAAGTTCTGCCAAAGATTGCCTCCAAAATGTCTTTGAGGTTCTCCAAATTGTTCAGTTAGCCAATGTAACGAGCCTAAATCAATATTTTGAATAAACAATGCATTCCTACTCACATTTATCGCTGAAAATATAAAAATAATTAACCCAATCATGAACATAGGTACCGTTATCGCAGATGTCAATTCTCTCTTTTGTTTCATACTACTTTCACCAGTTCCTAATTTCATATATTTCTTTTACCTATTAAAACACGCATTCCTTATCAAGAAAAATCATTAAGATGTTTTCTTTGGTGCCCATTCTCATCAAAGTTCTCTGGCTTAAGCCACTGTTCAAATCTTGATTTTACATTTGGCCATTCATTATCGAGCATTGAGAACCAAGCAGTATCTCGATTGCGTCCTTTACAAATATTGGAATGTCGGAAGACTCCTTCAAATGTAAATCCAAATCTTTGTGCCGCATGTTTAGAAGGTGCGTTCAAATTATCACATTTCCATTCATAGCGTCTGTAGCCTAATGTTTCAAACACATACTTTGCTAATAAATACTGTATTTCTGTTCCTACACGTGTCTTCTTTAATTGATTGGAATATATAATATTACCTACTTCTATAGAACCATGCTCAGGATTTATGCGCATTAACGCCAAAATGCCTAAAGGTTGTTGTTGTGTATTATCTTCAATAGTAAAGAAATATTTATCTTCGCTATTAATAAGTTGTTTAACATAGTACTCAAAGGTAAATTTATTATTAAAAGGTCCTTCATAAAGATATGTCCAATTTTTTCTAGAATCATCGTCACATAGTGCATCATACAAATGATCTATGTGATTTATGCCTAATTTTATTAGTGATCCATATTGTCCTTCAAGAGTTTGTGCATCAGGAAATGAAGGTACCCTATAGTTATCTAACGCGTCTCCTATTGGTTGTTTAAATTCATTTACTCGCATTGCTTTCAACTCCCACACTGCCTTTGTGTAAATTGTACACTAAAGCTACAAAATAAGCTCTTAATAGGTATGCTTGAATTAGATAAAAAAGGGAGCGGGATAGAAATTAAAATAATTTCGTCCTCCCGCCCCGGCAAGGATGACTAGATTTGAAAAAAGCTTGATTTAAGCGCATTTTCAAAACAGTCAGCTACTGCCAATATGTTAACGAAGGCTGAGACATTTTATTATTGTCCCAGCCTTTCTTTCATCACTGTTTATTTTTGAAGTGTTTTTTCCAAATTCTCATCTAATTTAAATATAATGACGCGTTCTCCCGTTATAGTGCTTAAATCACTATGGAAGCTATTTACACTAACGTCTGTAATATCTAATATAAGTTGCATTAAGTCATCTTGTCCTGATTCTACAAGTTCTGAGCGTGTACGTTTAATGTTGAGTAAACCTTCCTGTGTTTCACATACACGATACTCAGCTGGCGTTAAGACCCCTTGTAAATTGACGATAATCATATCTCTTAAAATATCTGTTTTAACTGAGAGTGAACCTCGTCCTAGAAAGTCCTTTTCCCATTGAGTGATTGCTTTACTAATTTCTGCTTCATAAGCACCTTTAGATTTAGCCATGGTTAATCTTAAGTCTCCTATTGATTGATTAACCTTATTTTATCACTTTTTCAGGAAAAACCGAACTCCCTACCAGTCTTTCCAGTTACCATCTTCATCAATACTTGCTAGACGAACCCAACGATGATCCACTTTCTGATTAAATTTAATATTATTTTCAAGCAATGCTTCAATGTAGCTATCAGGTGCTTGAATAACAACTAATAAACGAATTGGAGAATGATAAATTTTATTATCTGCCGCCATAACGGATTGCCATGGTAAGCCTGCTAATAAGTCACTCGAATTACCTTGCATGACGCCGACACCTGAAGTTACAGATTGTGTCGTTTTATTTCCACTTCCATAGAAATGAGGCGCTACTGTAGAAGCGTAATATTGTAAATTGATCCACTGCGCAACTAATGCAGGTCCAGAAATAATCGTATTAAGAAGCTGACCGTCTGCGTCTTTTTTCCAATCGTAATTATGTAAAAATGCACGACCTTCTAAATTGGTTCCTTCTGTAATACTACGTTGTCCGATAATAAACTCTGCATTTCGAGCAAGACCCCATTCTGGACGAATTTCACTCCAGTCACTCGCATAACGTCGTGCTTCAGCAACTGGGTCTTTCGTACGACCTTGATCTAAGCCAGGTAAGTTAGCTAAACGTTCAGTATTAGCTTTATAGCTTACGCGTGGCATCGCTTCTTCTAACATATCAAATGCTTTTTGAGCGGATTCTGTTAACTCTGGCATATAAATATATTCTAATTCATCTACAGACGTTTTATGTTCTGCTGCAATAAATACTGTTTCTTCAGGAATAGTAATGCCTTCCGCTTTCAAGCTTTGACGCACATGAGGCAAGTTACACATCATCGCAAGTAACTTAGCGTTAAAGCCGCTTGAAGCCCCACCACAAGCACCACATTCTAATGAAGCATGGTATGGATTATTGTTTGATTCACTACCATGGCCACCTAAAACTACCAATGGCGCGAAATCAGTTGTTAAATCCATGAGTTGCAATGCTTGCTTCGTGAAAGCCACTTGTTCTTCTTCAGTGAAACCAATTGGCAAATCACTATATAAATCATGTTCACGATTGATAGTTAATTTGGCTTCCGGTTTCTTCAACCAATTCTTCGTAAAGTTACGTACGAAGTTTCGAGTACTCTTCGGTATAAGCGTACTAGCTAATGTATTTAAACTTAAGAATGGTCCACTGAGTTCTGGTAACAGTAAACTTGGCAAGACATTATGTTTCATCAATTTAAATGTGTAAAACATTGATGTTACTGAATGCTGTTGTTGATTATACGTATTTAAAGCGTGACGATCCGCATATTCTTTAATCGTGTAAGCTGGTGGCACCATGACTGGTAATGAATTATGGCTAAATTGTTCATGCAATACTTCTTTACGAATCGGTAAGCCGAAGAAACCTGCAATACCAATTGTTTCAAATGGTCCTTCACTTTCTAAATGACGACGAAATGGTTCTGAACGTACATCTATACAGAACGCTAATTGAACTTGAGTTTGTGGTGGCTCTTGTTTCGTTGATTTATTATAAATACTATCTATCAATTCACGTTCATGTGTTTCTTCCCATGCTTCGAGCCACAATTTTTTAAAATAAAGCGGATTAAAATCATGCGCGAATTTTAAATGTTCAATTTGATCTTCAATCGACATGGCTGCCCATTCATCAATTGACATTTCCCCATAGTATAACCATTTACTTACTAATTCTTTAATACGTCTTTCCACATTTAAGACTGCCGGACGGCTCATTTTTTCAGTATCTAATAAGATGCATTCCATTGTTAAACGTATCGCAAGATATTGCGTTAATACATCCGCTTCATGTTCATTTTGTTCTGCTCGATAATACATCATTCCTGCCCATCCAGGTAATGATAAGAAATGTCCAGTTAGATAAAATTCACGTTCATCTTCCGCAATATCTAAATGGTTTAATGCCATAATAAGTGCTTCTCTGTAGTCATGCGGTAGTGTCTTAACCATTTTGCGTTGTGTTTTCGTCAACATAGGATCGTGTTGTGCTAAGTGTAACCATGCAACGTAGAAGCCTTCTTCACGTTTTGGCATTGTCCAACTTGATTGGAAATTATCTAAATAAAGTTTTGACCATTTAATAATATGCGTATTCAGTTCATCCATAAGAGATTCGCCTTTGGCATTAAACGCATTGGCACTTTTTGAACGTGCATATTTAAAAGGTTCATTTTCAAAGACGCCTTTAAGTTTTGATACTTCTAATTTTAAGTATGCTTCTTTCGTAATTAAATCGTTAGGTACATCTTGTATGCGCATGGCATTCTTGCAATAGGTATCAATATGCTGTTGAGGTATAGACGTCTTGTATTTACGCACTGCTTGTTTGACTTCTTCTTCTACGAGAGATTGGTCTATCTCGCCCTTTTCCAAAGCAGTCATCACAGAGGCGTGGCTAGGGTATAAATCAATATCTCGTACGTGTTTAAACCACTGTGCTACTTGGTCGAAGGTTTGGTGTTCCATTTCTTCCCAAGGATTGCGTGCTGCAAAAATTGAAATAGGTGAAAGTGGCGTTATTACACGACGTGCTGATTTAACTGTTTCATCTATATTATGTTTGGTAATTGTCATGTCAGGTTTCACCTCTTATAAATATTTCTTCAAGTAGTTAGGATGGCTTTCAACTGATTTAAATTTAGCTTCGCCGATCTTGATGAGCCACAAATAGACTTTGGCAAAAGCAGTCGATGTACGACGACGTGCGACCCAAATACTGAAAACACTACCTAATACTAAAATTGCGATACAAAGGATGGCGCTTAGTAATGGTGGATGAGACGGCACCATGTAAACATTATCTAAGATATCGACAAATACTTGATGTGTGATGACGTATACGAATGCTACGATAACAAGCATAGCGATACCGATAATGCGGCCCATAACACCTCTATTTAACGCTACCATTTGGTTCCAAGATACAGATAATGACCAAGCTAAGATGAACGCACTGATTAATGTGTAAGCGTTATGCTTACTTGTTATGAAAAAGATCACCGCAATGATAATCGCAAGTGCTCGACCTAACACTGTCCAAGCGTATGAGCGTTTAACGTTAGGTGGTGTAGGAATGTTAAAGCGTTTTACAATTGAACCTGATTGTAGGAATAAGGTTGCTTTAAACACACCGTGTAAAATCAAGTGAATAATCGCAGCGGAATAGACACCGAGCGCACATTGCACAAGCATGAAGCCCATTTGGCTCATCGTAGAACCTACGAGTTGGCGTTTGTAATCTACGTGGACCAAGCTAATGCCTGAACCGATTAAGACAGAAATACTTGAGATAATTAACAGTATTGTTAACGCGATATGGTTATCAAATACTGGTGAAAAACGAGTTAAAATAATGCCACCAGCATTTACGATACCTGCATGCATAACGGCAGATACAGGCGTTGGCGCTACTACTGATTCAATCAACCAACTTTGGAAAGGATATTGCGCTGCTGGGATAATGACCGCAAGCACAAGTAATAAATCTACTAATAATTTCATGCCGTAACCCATTGCGTAATCGTAATTTTGCGTTGGGTCAATCGTCCAATCTCCAGTTCCGACATATAATAGGATGACTGCTAATAATAAAGCGAGCCAACCGATAATAAATGAACGTGCAGAGACTTTGGCTGCTTCTGCAGGTACCTTCCATGAGCGGTTTAAACGAATTAATTGTGTTAAGCAAAATAATGTAAGTCCCCAACATAATGTCATTAGTCGTAAATCATTACTTAACCAACCAACTGATGCAAATACTGTCGTAAAGGTATAGAGTGTGAAATATTTGCGATAGTTACGATCTCCAAGTAAATAACGCATTGAGAACTTTTGAATGATAAATCCTAAAGCTAATACGAAAGCACCGACTAACCAAGCGAGTTTATCTAATGCAAAAATGCCTACAATTTCTCTATCCTGAATTGTAATTAAACCAATCACTCCTACGATGACAGGTAGTAAGAGTAAAATTAAATGTAAACGTATGTATTGTACAGGGACCGACGGAATCAAAAAAATTAGTCCACTCAGCACTGCAATGACAAGCGTTATAAAAAATAGTGTCAGTAATAAACTTGAACTTAACATTGCTGTTCCTCCATCTTTCAAACTAAATTAATATACGAAAATACCTGCAACAGACTAGTTTTGTTCCTATCATTTAAGGTTTCAACTAACTATCGCAGGCTTCTTTAGAACTCATTTGAATATGTTATAAATGTTTTTATAAGCTACCTTTTAATTATGTATATAAGACTGTCTAGTATTAACTATCATTTTCAGCCTTTTATTTTATCGATAATTTCTATACTACATATTTCTTACCCTTCAATTAAACAATGGATATATTTTAATATAAAACTTCCTTGCATAATTGCTTGATAAAGACTTATGTAAAAAATTCGCGTAATAACTACAATATATGAAAATAATAACTAAATGTCAAACATTTATCATAGATAGAACGAGTAACATTAAGATTTAGAAGCGAATGATTAATTTAGTAGAATGTATATCGTTTATTTAAGAAGTTTCACACTTAGGCATGACTGACTGTTATAATTTATCGGAAAATCATCGTTTATGAAGCGCTTTCCGCAACTTAGGGATTAATGCCCTTTTATTCAATAACGCACGTTATACTGTATTTAACATTTAATAAGGAGGTACTCAAAATGGGAATCATTTCTGGTATTATTGAACTTGTTAAATTCATCATCGACTTAACTAAAAAATAAGTCTTACAAAACGCACATAGAGTTATTAAACAGTAAGGTTTTCTTCAAACGAAAACCTTACTATTTTTTTGCTAAAATGAAAGAAACGTTTAACCGAGAAATAACTCGATTAAACGTTCGTGGATAAAATGAATTTATTTTGTTATCTATAAAATAACACATTTTTGAGTGTGTGCATGTAACAATTCTGTGAAGTCGCTTAAATCTTTATTAAATTAA
Organism: Staphylococcus sp. NRL 16/872; assembly: GCF_022815905.2. NCBI lineage: Bacteria > Bacillati > Bacillota > Bacilli > Caryophanales > Staphylococcaceae > Staphylococcus > Staphylococcus sp. NRL 16/872. Next base: position 2,410,593 of record NZ_CP119327.1, read on the forward strand.
GTCCTTATTTCAACATAAATGATGCTTAACCTATGATTAAAGGTTGTAAATCTAACCACTCTCAATGATAATATACCTTACAACACATTATTGCAATAGACCAACATCATTTTAGAGAAAAAGGTCGGGACAAAACATAAATCGATTTCCTAGCGCACAAATCTTTTATGTCTCAACCTTAATAACAACATAGAAAGGACATCTATATGCAACACTTCAAACACTTCTCTTTCATTTCCATTTTGTTGACAATTTTAAGTGGATTTATTGTTTACACTACACTATTTACCAATTTATACAACTATACTATCGTTAATTTTTGGTATTGGCCTGGCGCCTTAATTATCTTCCTCACCCTTATTTTAAATACATTATGTTTGTTATTAAATATGCACATCATACTAAATGTGATATTGTTTATTTTTAATATCGTTTTATTAATTATATTTACCTCACCATTTTTATTGAATTAAATTTACTAATAACTGAATTAAGTGTTTCATAGTCCACAATTATTTTTATTAATTAATGTATATTCTATTTATTCACCTATAAAAAAGGGTATTTATATAGTGAAGGTTTTATGATCAAGCGAATCATTAATCGTATATACATACTAATACGTTCGAAATTTCATACATAATGTGAAGTAGGTGTTAATATTGATAGAACATTTAGAAAAGAAAAATCGGAAAACCTTAAAAGTATTAGCGAATATTTGGCTTAACGCAAATATAGATTCACACTCTTTTATAAATAGCCGTTATTGGATAGATAACTATAGCAATATGTTGAAATCAGTAAAAAAAGCTGACGTGTATGTTTATAAGAGAAATAATCTCATTGTCGCCTTCTGTGGATTAGAAAGCAATTACATTAAAGGTTTATTTGTCAAAGCAGAATTTAGAAATGAAGGTATCGGAACAGAATTAATGCATCATTTGATGACAATCCATGACGAACTAACATTAAAAGTATTTGCCGAAAATAAAAAAGCCCTCCATTTTTATGAAAAACTACACTTTGTCACGATCGACACTAATATCGATACGCTAGACAATGAAGAACTTCTAATGAAATGGACCAAGCCTACGACTGAATAAAACTAAAATGAACCCCCTCTAACTATAAAGATTAGAGGGGTTCATTTTGAATGTTATAGACAATTTTGATCATCTTTTTCAGAAAGCAAGTCTCTAATCCCTTTATATTCCCTATGCACTCTTTCAACTACTTGGCCATAATCAAATGTTAAAAAATTTTCAGGAAAAGGAAGCTTTTTAGTTTCCAAGATTTAAAGTATTCAATTTTTCCGAAGATTTAGCAAGTATTAAAAATTCTTCATAAATTTCAAAGTAACTTACACCTTTAAAGAAGCTATCTTTTTTTCAATACTTTCAATTTCCTCATCTTCAGTAGTTATCATATGTGTGTAGAATTGAATACCAAGCGTTTTTAATTCATCGATATATTTAGTGACTTCAACAAAATCATCTTTACTATAAATAGTCTTATGAAAGGCAACTCTTTGATTTTTCTTATATTTTTCTAAAAAGATTAAGTAATGTTTAAACATAAATTTCACCACCATTTCCATTTTCATTTTTCTACATTTCATATTTTTCTCAATACAAATAGCCTAGTTTATATTTTTCATCATTATTTAACCATATTTAAAGTTCACATGGAAAACGTATATTACTAATTTAAGATAAAATTAAATAGACATGGAAAAAGAAAATAATTACTATTATAAATATAACTAATACATAATTAATATTAATTTACATGTATAAGAACACTAAAAATTAAAATAACAAAGGGGAAAGCAATGAAAAAGATATTTGGCGTTTTATTGACAAGCACATTAATTTTAGGAGCATGTAGCACTCATCATGAAATTAGTGATGTAACTAATAAATTTAAAAAAGAAGGTCTTAATGTAGATAACTTAAAAAAGATGAAACGTGAAGATTTCGGCATGGCACCTATGAAAGCTAAAGATGCTAAGATGTTCACAGTAACAGATAATAAAAATGCTCGTATCTTAAAATTTGAAAATGAAAATGATTTAAAAGATACTAAAAAATATTATGATGAATTAGGCAAAGCGAGTGGAATCTTTTATTCACATACTTATGCTAAAGACGATATTTTAATGCAAATGAATGGGGATATTGACGATAAAGTATTCGATAAATATAAAGATGCAATGAAAGAAGCTTTAAAATAAAAAAGGCTACTTCGACTTAATAAAGCATAAGGGGGATAAAAAATGAAAAAAGTATTAAGTTTATTGTTAACAAGTACATTGTTTTTAGGCGCATGTAATCAATTAGAAAATAAAGATACTCATTCTAATAGTAACGAACATAAGAAACCTGATAATAAAGCCAACAGTGCTAAGGATAAAATTTCAGATAGTAAGTTAAGTAAGAAACACAAATCTGATAAAAATAGCAAATCAAGTGACAATCATAGTTCAATTGAACAAAGCACTAATAATAATAATAATAAACAATCTGAAAATAGCAATTCTGATAGCAATAATAAATCTTCAAATAGTAATCCAAATACTAATCCAAATACTAATATTAATTCTACTACAAACCAAAGTAATCATTCTGAATCTACTAGACAAGCTACATCTAATCAAAAACAACAAAATAATGAACAACAAAGTCAGTCACAGGCTACTCAAAGTCAAAATAATAACGGACAAAGTAGCCAATCTTTACAAACTACCCAATCAAATAAACAGCAAGATATGAATACACCTACATATAAGCAATATCAAGAAGCTCAAGCATTTACAAAAGATACACAAGCTAACCCTGGTAAATATGAACATATTGGAGGAGGACCAGGGTTAACTTCTGATGCCGGAGAAACATATACCCAATATAAACAACGTGTACAAGAACAAACAACACCACCAGCACAGTAATGTTATAAGTAAAATTCTACATTATCTTTTAATCAAAATATAACTTAAATTTCGACTTCATCCAACCTAACTCTGTCCAAGTTCCATATTATTTAGTACAAATAACCCCCTCTAACCGCAATAGTTAGAGGGGTTCATTATTCTTATTTTTTATTCTTATTCAATCATAAGCTTTAATTTATATAACATAATATTATGTTTATTAATATCCTGCCTCAGCTTTTTCTCTATCAGTTCTAGATTTCCAATCAGCAAAGCTCTCATCTTCATCTGCATAATTCCATGCAGCTCCACCTCCGCCAGCTCCACTTGCTTTTTGTTCAGGTGTTAAATGAGTTAACGCGTATTGACTTTGTTTAGCATTTAGATAGTCTTGATATTCTTTACTGTTAATATTCTCATTATTGGAGTTACTATTTGTTACATTATTATTTTGTGGGTTTGTGTTAGTTTCAGTCTGGATCTCTTGCTGATTATTAGCATTGCTTGAAGCTTCTTCGATATTAGTATTCTGTGACGTAGCATTCTCCATAGAATCACTATTCATTGTATTACCATTTTGTGGATTTATATTAGCTTCAGTCTGTGTCTCTTGTTGATTATTAGCATTACTTGAAGCTTCTTCAATATTAGTATCTTTATCTCTTGAATCTTTACTAGATTTCTTGGATTTCTCTTTCTTTTTTACTTCTTGTTTATCTTTTGAATCTTTACTATTATCACTATCATTCTGACCACATCCAGTTAATAATAAAGTGATCGCTAAACTAGGTACTACTAAATATCTAAATTTCATATTTTTCATTCCTTTTATTTTTTAATAATATTGTAACACAATATATTAATTATAGTCTCAAAAATTTTTATAATAAAATTAAATATTTAACGTCCTAATTTTTTTCTTATTCTAATTTACAAACTAAAAAAATAACCCTCTAACAACAACGGTTAGAGGGTTTCATTATTCTTTTTTCTTATTCCCATTCAATTGTACTAGGTGGCTTAGAAGTAATGTCATAGACAACGCGGTTAACGTGATCCACTTCATTTACAATACGGCTTGAAATCTTTTGTAAGACTTCCCAATCGATACGTGCAAAGTCACTTGTCATACCATCAATTGACGTTACAGCACGAATACCAATAGTGTGGTCATACGTACGGTAATCGCCCATAACACCTACTGATTGGATACCTGGTAATACTGTGAAGTACTGCCAAATCTCTCTTTCAAGACCTTCTTCGCGAATAACTTCACGTAAAATCGCATCTGATTCACGTACGATTTCTAATTTATCTTCAGTAATTTCACCTAGTACACGAATGCCTAATCCTGGGCCTGGGAATGGTTGTCTCCATACTAAATGTTCAGGAATACCTAATTCAATACCTAATGCGCGCACTTCATCTTTAAATAACGTGTTAATTGGCTCAATTAATTCGAACTCCATATCTTCTGGTAAGCCACCTACGTTATGGTGAGATTTAATCGTTTGAGCAGTTTTAGTACCTGATTCGATAACGTCGGTATAAAGTGTACCTTGCGCTAAGAAATCTACATCCGTTAATTTAGCCGCTTCGTCATCAAAGACATATACGAATTCGTTACCGATAATTTTACGTTTTTGTTCTGGATCAGACACGCCTTTTAATTTATCCATAAAACGATCTTTAGCATTCACACGGATAATATTCATGTCGAAACCTTCACCGAATTGTTTCATTACCATGTCCCCTTCGCCTTTACGAAGTAAACCATGGTCCACGAAGATACATGTAAGTTGGTCACCAATAGCTTTATGTAATAGCACAGCAACTACAGATGAATCTACACCACCACTCATCGCACATAACACTTTACGGTCGCCAACACGTTCACGAATCTTTTCAACTTCGTTTTCAATAAAGTTCTCCATTGACCATTCGCCAGTACATTCACATACGCGACGCACGAAGTTTCTTAATAAGTCATTACCGTATTCAGTATGACGTACTTCTGGATGGAACTGCACGCCATAAATACGACGTTCTTTATCTTCAATCGCCGCATAATTCGTACTTGGACTATCTGCGATTACTTCGAACCCTTCTGGAATTTCAATTACTTTATCAGAGTGACTCATCCACACTGTTTGTTCCTCTGGTAAACCGAAGAATAACTCGTCAGATTTAGCATTAATTATTGCTTTACCATATTCACGTTCATTTGCGCGTTCTACTTTTCCGCCTAAAAGTTTAGTCGTCAATTGCATACCGTAACAAATACCTAACACAGGAACGCCTAGATTATAAATTTCAGGATCAATTGTAAATGAACCTTCCTCATAAACTGAATTAGGTCCACCTGACAAGATGATGCCTTTAGGATTCATACGCTTGATTTCTTCAATAGAAATTTCATGATCATGCAACTCACTATAAACGCCCATTTCACGAATACGACGCGTAATAAGCTGGTTATATTGACTACCGAAGTCTAAGACAAGAATCAACTCTTGCTCTTTAGCCATTTCCATAATTGTGAAGCTCCTTTTAATTGATTTTATGTAAATAATAGAGAAACGCTTTCCCTCACGCGCAATTTTTAAGTTATTTTTTGAAAATGAACAACTCATTTTACAGACGCATGAGAGTGAAAAGCGTTCTCTGAATTTTATCTCACAAGGCTACCTAGTCATGTCATTTGAAATTAGAATGAATAGTTAGGTGATTCTTTAGTAATTTGTACATTATGTGGATGACTTTCTGCTAAACCAGCAGGACCCATACGTGTGAATTGTGCTTCTTCACGTAATGTTTTTAAGTCAGGTGAGCCAGTGTAACCCATACCAGCTCTTACGCCACCCATAAGTTGATAAACTGTATCTTGTAATGGTCCTTTGTAAGCCGTACGACCTTCGATACCTTCTGGAACAAATTTTCTTGGAGATTTATCTTCTTGGAAGTAACGGTCGTTTGAACCTTTTTCCATTGCGCCTAAAGAACCCATACCACGATAAACTTTATATTGTCTACCTTGGAAGACTTCAGTTGCACCTGGACTTTCTTCAGTACCAGCTAAAAGGCTACCTAACATTACTGCATGTCCACCAGCAGCTAATGCTTTAATAATGTCACCTGAGAATTTAATACCACCATCAGCAATAATCGCTTTACCGTGTTTACGTGCTTCAGTTGCACAATCATAAACTGCTGTAATTTGAGGCACACCTACACCTGCTACTACACGTGTTGTACAAATTGAACCAGGACCGATACCTACTTTAACTACATCAGCGCCCGCTTCAAATAATGCACGTGTCGCTTCAGCTGTAGCAACGTTACCTGCAACAATTGTAATTTCAGGGTATTTTTCTTTCATTTTCTTAACTTGTTCGATTACGCCTTTAGAATGACCATGGGCAGTATCAATAATTAAAGCATCTACACCTGCTTCAACTAATTTTTGCGCACGAACTTCAGTATCTTTAGACGTACCGATAGCTGCTGCAGCTAATAAACGACCATGCGCATCTTTTGCTGCATGAGGGAACTCAAGTACTTTTTCAATATCTTTAATCGTAATTAAACCTTCTAAACGGCCCTTTTCCACTAAAGGTAATTTTTCGATTTTATGTTCTTGTAGAATCGATTCTGCTTCATCTAATGTTGTGCCAACGGGAGCTGTAATTAAATTTTCTTTTGTCATAACATCAGAAATTTTGATTGAAAAGTCTTCAATAAAACGTAAATCACGGTTTGTAATGATACCAACAAGTTCTCTTGATTCTTCATCACTCACAATAGGTACACCTGAAATACGATATTTACCCATTAATGCTTCTGCTTCATACACACTTTCATCTGGAGTTAAGAAGAATGGGTTCGTAATAACGCCATTTTCTGAACGTTTAACTTTTTGTACTTCATCAGCTTGCTCTTCAATGCCCATATTCTTATGAATAACACCTAATCCACCTTGACGAGCCATAGCAATCGCCATTTTAGATTCAGTTACTGTATCCATCCCAGCTGAAATCACTGGAATATTTAATTTGATTCTATCTGATAATTCAACACTTAAATCAACATCGCTTGGTAATACGTCTGACGCAGCTGGAATTAATAAAACATCATCAAAAGTTAATGATTCTTTAGCAAACTTATTTTCCCACATTTGTAATACAGCCTCCATTTTTATAAAGTTAGTCCTATTATTTCACATTTTCTTCGCTTTGTTTATATTTTATACCGTTAAAAAAGAAATTAAGAATAATTGCAGAAATGGCACCTAATACAATGCCGTTTTGAGTTAGCCAAGCAAATTGTTCACCTAATGCTTTAAATGCTTGAGGTACTGCACTTATACCCGTTCCTAAACCAACAGATACAGCAATAATTAATAAATTATTTTGATTTTTAAAATCAATATGACCTAAGATACTCACACCATACGCCATTACCATTCCGAACATCGCTATCATAGCGCCACCTAACACAGGTAAAGGAATGATGTTAGCTAAAGCACCTAATTTAGGGATACAACCACAAATCAAGAGTAAGACAACCATGCCGTAAATAATGTTATTTTTCTTAGCACCTGATAAAGATACTAAACCTACGTTTTGAGAATAGGCAGTATACGGAAACGAGTTGAAAATCGATCCCAAAATAATTGCAAGACCTTCTGCAGTGTAACCTTTACGGAAATCTTTACGTTCAAGCTGTCTACCAGTAATCTCACTTAACGCATGATACACACCTGTAGATTCTATCAAGCTAACAATGGCCACAATAGTGAACACTAATGTCGCTCCTATATCAAATCCAAATCCTGAAAATCGGAATGGTCGAGGAATACCAAACCAGTGGGCTTGACCTACTTGATTAATATCTACTAAACCAAACACACTAGCTAAAATAGTTCCTACTACTAAACCAATAAGGATAGCAATAGATTTTAAAAATCCAGTCGTAAATCGTTGTAATAAAAGAATGACGACTAATGTTACGCCACCTAAAATTAAATTTTTAGGATTACCGTAATCTTTGGCACCTTGTCCCCCAGCTAAATAATTCATCGCTACAGGCATTAAATTGATACCTATAATCGTTACAACACTTCCTGTTACAACAGGAGGGAAGAATTTAACTAAATATGAAAAGAAAGGTGCAATAATAACTACTAAAATACCAGATAAAAATAGCGAACCATAAAGAACGTCTAATCCTTTAGTTTGGCCAATTAATATCATCGGTGCTACCGCTGTAAAAGTACATCCTAGAACGATAGGTAACCCTGTTCCAGTGACTTTGTTCGCTTGTAAAAAAGTAGCGACCCCACACATAAAAATATCTACAGTTACTAAGTAAGCAATTTCTTCAGGTGTAAATTTAAGACTAGTCCCTACAATAATAGGTACTAGAATCGCCCCTGCATACATTGCTAATAAATGTTGAAGGCTTAAAATGAAATTTTTCATTCATCGTCACCTAGTAAAGTAACTTGATTCCCCATAAGAGAAGCTACTTTACATAATGAAGAAACCGTTAAACCTGCTTCTTCTAATCTTTGTCGTCCATCTTGGAAACTTTTTTCAACAACAATACCAATACCCACTGTCTCAGCTTTGGCTTGTTGTGCAATATCATATAACCCTAAAGAGGCATCCCCATTAGCTAAAAAGTCATCGATAATTAAAACTTTATCATTTTCACCTAAAAATTCTTCAGACACGATAACCGTACTCGTTTTATTCTTCGTAAATGAGTGTATATCTGTACTATAAAATCCATCTTTCAATGTGCTTGGTTTCGCTTTCTTTGCGAATAAGCAAGGCACATCAAAATGTAGTGAAGCCATAATTGCTGGCGCGATACCTGACGCTTCAATCGTTAAAATTTTAGTAATACCTTTATCTTTAAATTGATCGTAAAAAGTTTTACCAACTTCGTGCATTAACTTTGCATCAATTTGATGATTAAGGAAACCATCAACCTTTAAAATCTTTTCATCAATTACGACGCCATCCTCTTTGACTTTCTGTCTAAGCGATTCCACTTTAAAACCTCCTCAAAATATATACAAAAAAATCCTAAAACTTTGAATAAAGTTTCAGGATCTATGAGTGAACAGGCAATACATCTAGGATAAACGCTTAAGATAGCGATGAATTTAAATGTATCATTCTAAAAACACTTTAAACTATACAATTTGTTCAATCTCATAGAGAAACTTTAGCTATACGCCGACCTCCAAAGTTAAACAATGCTATACATAGTATTTCTAGATGACCATTAAATCAAGTCTTCCTCGAATAATATTGTCACTGTACCCATAGTCATGTCGTTTGCGGCAACATGGTAGAAACTTCTAAAGCCATATTCTTTAGATTATATGAGCGATATAAATTATTATTGATAATAGCAAATTTTTGCGCTGTTTTCAATATTTGAAAACAGATAAAGCCTAATATCATAGTATTTATACGTGTAAGCGTTTTATTAAATGATATCTACCTACATTTGTAAACTATTCTCGTTTAATTATATAATTATTATAGGTTAGTTTTATAAACATTCATTAGGGTATATTTTTATTAAAAGTAGGACGAAAATTGGAGGACGATTAATATGCCAGATATTACAGTAGTAGATAACCAAAATGAAATTTATAATGTGATTGATAAGAAAAAAGCGGAAGGGTATTCAGAAAATGAATTAACTGTTGTAAGTAAAACTAAATTACATTTAGACGACTTACATGATTCTCAAATTACATTAATGGCTACAAGTGGTTCATTCAGCGATCGTATGTCTAGATTGCTTACAGGAGAAGACGGTGAAGAAGCAGTTTTAACACGCTATAAATTATCCGATGAACAATTAGAAAAATATAAAAAAGAAGTGCTTAATGATAGAATTTTAATCGTTGCTAATAAAGATAAAAGTTCACACAACGAAGTAGAAGAAAATAATTCTGCTTACGAAGAAGTTGATATCACACATTACGCAAACGAATCTAAAGGGCCTAAATCATAAAGAAACCTAAAAATTTAATTATATAACATCGTAAAATGACCTTAAATCCAAGTGCGTTTTGCGATGTTTTTTAATTGTCATTAATATTTACTTTTTTTCTTCATGATAACCTACTTTACAAATGTGCTATACTAAAACAAAAAATTGTGGGGGTGACATTATGAAATTTCATACCGTCCAATCTTTTAATGATGACTATTTTAATAAGGCACTAGATTTTTATAATAGGCAACTCGATATTGATTTTTATGAAGATAGCTCAATAATAAAAAAATCTTTGCAAAACAATAAAACTGAAAACGACTATGCTTTTATTGTAGGTCTCGATGATGATGAAGTCATTAGTATAGCAACCGCTCATTATGAAGCAACAACCAACTCGGCATTTTTAATTCATTTACTAGCTATGGATCACACTAATCATGATGAAATCATTTCGGAAACTATAGAAGAAATTGAAATTCAATTAAATAAACTTTCTAATAAAGTTCATTCTAAAGATATTAATTTTATAATGACTGAGGTCCCTCAAGAAATAAATAATAGTAATCATAATGAAGAAAAGTTTAAAAAACGCCTGCATTCGCTTTTAATTAATGGTTTTGAAAAACAAAGTGAAATCGAATATTTACATCCAAACTATTCAACAGAAACTTCGCCATTTGAAGTTGATCTATTTATTAAATCAAACATTGAATTAACTAAAGATATTTATCCGGCAAGTGTTAAATCAAATTACATTCTCAAGTACGTCTTTGCAATGGTATTTCTAGAGATATTATTTATCCACTCTTAGAACGTATGAATTTACGTTTCCCCCTATAAGAACACTTGAAATGAGCGATATAAAGGGTTAAACTAAATAGCGAGGTTAGACTGACGTGTCACTGACCGAAGACCGACGTCAGTGTAAATAAATATATAGAAACGAAAGGACTTTCAGCTATGTTAACTAAAGAATTCGCTCAACGTGTCGACCTAAGTGAAAAACAAGTCCGCAAAATTGTACAACATTTAGAAGAACGTGGTTATCAACTTAGCAAGACAGAATATCGTGGTCGTGAAGCCACTGATTTTAAAGAAGAAGATATTGAACTATTCCAAGATATCGCGGAAAAAGTTAAACAAACTAATAGTTATGATTTAGCATTTGAAGAATTAGAGAAAGAAAAAGATTTTTTACAAGTCATCGTTAAAGAAGATAATGAACAATTGCCTGCTGACAATAGCGTGACTCAATTAGTAGATGATTTACGTAATGAAATTCAAAAAATGCGTGAAGAACGTCAAATGCTTGGGCAAATGATTAGCCAAGTCCACCAACAACAAAATGAATTAAAAGAACTTCAAAGTCAAATTACTAATAAACTTGAAGCTAATAATGAATCTTTACAAGCGATTCAAACATCTCAAGAAGCGATTCAAAATGCTCAAAAAGAGCAATCTGAATACACTAAAAATGAGTTAGTTAAAGAGATTAACGATAATAACCAACAAGCGATAAAAAATACAGCTTCAATGAGTAGACCCTCAACAGAGAAAAAAGGTTTCTTAGCAAGATTATTTAATATTTAATTAATATATCATTCAAATTCAAACCGTAGTCTTTATCGACTATGGTTTTTCTTTTTGAGAAAATAAAATTTTTAATATTTAAGCTCATTTAAAACTACATTTTTAATAAATATAATTTCAATTTTTATTATAAGCTATTGAAATAATATTAAAACAATACTATCCTTATTAAGTAAATCGGAATTAAAATTCATCAAAGGAGATTCACTTTATGGGGACATTTTTTACAGTTATTAATATTGTTATAATGGTTGCCTTTCTTATTGGCTTATTTATTATGGCGAAAAAACATGTTTCCTTCCCTAAACGTGTATTTACTGCTTTAGGTGTAGGAATTGTGTTTGGTATTGTTTTACATTTAATCTATGGCGTTAACTCAAAAGTACTTGAAACAACAACGGATTGGTTCAGTATTGTGGGTGATGGTTATGTTGCTTTATTACAAATGATTGTTATGCCTTTAATATTTATTTCAATCGTTTCTGCATTTAGTAAGATACAAATTGGTGATAAATTCGCTAAAATTGGTTCTTATATCTTTATGTTTTTAATTGGTACTGTAGCGATTGCAGCTATAATTGGAATCTTTTATGCCATTGTATTCGGCTTAGATGCATCAAGTATTGATTTAGGTAGTGCCGAACATGCACGTGGGACTGAAATTAGCGACAAAGCTAAAGATATAACAGCTAATACTTTACCTCAACAAATACTTGAATTATTACCAAGTAATCCATTCTTAGATTTCACTGGTCAACGAACTACTTCTACAATTGCAGTAGTAATATTTGCGATATTCGTCGGCTTTGCATATTTACGAGTAGCACGTAAACAACCAGACAATGGAAGTTTATTAAAACGTGGTATTGATGCTATTTATTCATTAGTAATGTCAATCGTTACTTTTGTACTACGCTTAACACCGTATGGTATCTTAGCAATTATGGCTTCAACTATTGCTACAAGTGATTTTGCAGCTATTTGGACATTAGGTAAATTCATGGTGGCATCATATGCTGCTTTAATAACAATGTATATTATTCATTTAATTATCTTAACAATTATGGGACTCAATCCAGTTCGCTATGTTAAAAAAACATTGGAAGTGCTTATCTTCTCTTTCACTTCACGATCAAGCGCTGGAGCCTTACCACTTAATATTCAAACACAAACACAACGTTTAGGCGTACCAGAAGGCATAGCTAACTTCTCTGCTTCATTTGGTTTATCTATTGGCCAAAATGGTTGTGCGGGAATTTATCCAGCTATGTTAGCCATCATGGTAGCACCAGTAGCTCACGTTGATATTGATTTACCATTTATTTTGACACTTATTGGTGTTGTCGTAATTAGTTCATTTGGTGTTGCTGGTGTTGGTGGCGGTGCAACATTTGCATCTATTTTAGTACTATCAACACTTAACCTTCCTGTCGCTTTAGCAGGTGTACTTATTTCAATTGAACCAATTATTGATATGGGACGTACTGCTTTAAACGTTAATGATTCAATGTTAGCAGGTGCTGGTACAGCTAAGTTAACTGGTAACCTTGATAAAGAGAAGTTCAATTCAAATCATTACGGAGATTTATCTACACAATAAATAATTGATAGATATAAAAAGCGTAGCCAAGAGGAATTAGGACATAAAGTATTAACGCTTTTGTCCAGGCCTCTTTTAGCTACGCTTCTTTTTTTATAATAGCTTTATCGTTTCATTAAACCTGCTTTATTTAATTGTTCCAACATATCTAAACGTGTTTTTCCACTTAAAAATCCTGCCACTTGTTGTGACCAAGTTTCAGAACGTTCTCCATTTGTACGTTCTTTATAATATTCACTAACTATTTCATCATATTGATTTAGCTCTTCATTTTGTTGTTTTTGGTTACTGTTATAAACATTTTTATGAAAGACATGTTCAAATGGCAGACGTGGTTTTGGTGCACCATTTTCATCATCAGCAGGCTCTCCTACTGCCATTCCAAATAAAGGGAAGGCGTACTCTGGTAAGTCTAAAATTTCACGTACACGGCCAACATCATTACGTAAAGAACCTAAGTATACAATGCCGTAGCCCATATCTTCGGCCGTTAAAGCAATATTTTCAGAAACAAGCGCTACATCAATTGTTCCTACTAACAAACCCTCTGCTGATTCAAAAGACGTTTCCATATTATAATCAACATTTTCATTAATTAAGCTATGGCGATAATAATCTAAAACAAATACAAATAAGTAACCATTATCCACAACATGAGATTGACCAGATACTTCTTTTAATTGTTCTTTAATTTGAGGGTCATCAATACCGATAATTGAATACGTTTGTAAATAACTAGATGTTGAAGCGTTTTGGCCAGCTTCAACTAATTTTTTTACTACATCTTCACTTAGAGGTTTATCTTTAAACTTTCTTACTGAATGGTGTTGTTTCGTTAAATTATAAACATGATCTGCCACTTTCTTCACTCCTTATTATCTAATGCATATATCGTAACAAGTTATCCTCACTTTTGTCTTGAGACACACCTTTTCCCTATTGATAAAAAGATTGCATGCGTGTATTTTTAAAGTTATCATAATAGTAACAATTTTCAGATATTTAAGGAGAGATATTATGCCTAAAGCTAACAAAGAAATTTCCAACGCACTATGCAAAGCATTTACTTCTAAAAAACCTATTGAGTTTGTAAGTAAAACATATGATATTAGTGAAGAAGAAGCATATAAAACTCAAGATAATTTAATTGAACAACTTGCAAAACATGAGAAAGCTACTGTGAAAGGTTATAAAGTAAGTATGACTAGCGCTGCTACACAAGCAATCGCTAATACACATGAACCTGCTTATGGAACAATCCTATCCACACAAGTCGTTGAAAGTGGCGCTAAAGTATCTTTATCAAAGCTTTTTGATCCTCTATTAGAACCAGAAATTATATTTGAACTCACTGCTGATTTGCCTAAAGATGCTACTAATCAAACTATTTTAGAAAGTGTTAAAATCGCAGCGGGTATAGAAGTGCCGGATGCACGTTATAAAGATTGGTTTCCTAATTTCACATTAGGTGATTTAATTTCTGATAATACTGCTACGGGGCTAATTGTAGTTGGTGAACGCATTACGCCTTTAGAATATAAAGCATTTGCAGATATTAATTTAGAATTATTTAAAGATGACAAACAAATCGAAACAGGTCATTCAAGTGAAGTATTGGGCAACCCTATTGAATCAGTAAAATGGTTAAATAAAAAATTACATGCTCATGGCAAAAAGCTAGAAAAAGGACAATTCATTTCTTCAGGTACATTTATCTCTCCGTTACATTTAGAGAAAGGCACTTATACTGCGAAATATGACAAAGTCGGCAGTGTTACAGTCCAAGTAGTCCGCTAGTTTCCAATAAGGTCAGGATAGGATGAAGATATTCACCTGACCTTTTTTATTTCAAATGAGAATCCCCTATCACTATATTTTAAGTACAAAGCTTTCATATTACTTTCCTCTTGTCCCTCTCACTATATTTAAACGCTTCTCGCGCTAGTTTTACTTCTTCATTTTCAAAAATAAAGCATCTCCATTATCAAATACTAATGTTTAGTTGAGAATGATTAAGGATAATTGATAGTAAGAGGTATTTGTAATTTACAATATTTATTTAAAAAATATAAATTTAAATACTTCTTAAACATCTTAACAAAATATATAAAAACCCTTATTTGACAGTATTCAAACAATATTTACGTTCTCATAAGTGTATTAAGTTGACGAAATAGAAATGAAGTGTAATAATAATATTCAAGAAATTAGAATTATTATAAATAAGCAATTATTCTTATGTAATTCTAATAATTTATTCGAAAATCAGGAGGAATTTAAGTTATGTCTTTAATTAATAAAGAAATTTTACCATTCACAGCTCAAGCTTATGATCCTAAAAATGATGAATTTAAAGAAGTAAGCCAAGATGATTTCAAAGGTTCTTGGAGTGTAGTTTGTTTCTACCCTGCTGACTTCTCATTCGTATGTCCAACTGAATTAGAAGATTTACAAAACCAATATGATAAATTACAAGATTTAGGTGTTAACGTATTCTCAGTATCAACTGATACTCATTTCGTACACAAAGCATGGCACGATCATTCAGACGCAATTAGCAAAATCCAATACAATATGATTGGTGACCCTTCTCAAACTATTACTCGCAACTTCGACGTATTAGATGAAGAAGTTGGATTAGCTCAACGTGGTACTTTCATCATTGACCCAGACGGCGTTGTTCAAGCAGCTGAAATCAATGCAGACGGTATCGGTCGTGACGCTAGCACATTAGTTAACAAAATCAAAGCAGCGCAATATGTACGTCAACATCCAGGTGAAGTATGCCCAGCTAAATGGGAAGAAGGTTCTGAATCATTACAACCAGGATTAGACTTAGTAGGTAAAATTTAAGGAGGCATTATAGAATGCTTAATGCTGATTTAAAACAACAATTACAGCAACTTTTAGGTCTTATGGAAGGCGATGTTGAATTCAGAGCTAGTATTGGTTCTGATGATAAATCTAAAGAGTTAAAAGAACTTTTAGATGAAATCGCTGAAATGTCAGACCACATTACTATTGTAGATAAAGAATTAAAACGTACGCCAAGTTTTTCAGTAAGTAAACCTGAAGAAGATACTGGCATTACGTTTGCTGGTATCCCTTTAGGCCACGAATTCAACTCACTTGTTCTAGCAATTTTACAAGTGAGTGGTCGTGCCCCTAAAGAAAAACAATCAATCATTGATCAAATTAAAGGTTTAGAAGGTAACTATCACTTTGAAACTTATGTAAGTTTAACGTGTCAAAAATGTCCAGATGTTGTTCAAGCATTAAACTTAATGAGTGTAATCAATCCTAATATCACTCATACTATGATTGATGGTGCGGTCTTCCGTGAAGAATCAGAAGACATTATGGCCGTTCCTGCAGTCTTCTTAGACGGTGAAGAATTTGGCAATGGTCGTATGACTATTTCTGATATCTTAACTAAATTAGGAAGCACGCAAGACGCTTCTGAATTTAACAATAAAGAACCATATGATGTTTTAATCATCGGTGGTGGACCAGCAAGTGGTAGTGCTGCAATTTATACTGCACGTAAAGGTTTACGTACAGGTATTGTAGCTGACCGTATCGGTGGTCAAGTTAACGATACTGCTGGTATCGAGAACTTCATTACTGTTAAAGAAACAACTGGTTCTCAATTCTCTGCTAACTTAGCAGCACATATCGAGGAATACGATATTGATACTATGACAGGTATCCGTGCTACTAATATTGAGAAAACAGATAAAGCTATTCGTGTCACACTTGAAAATGATGCAGTACTTGAAAGTAAAACTGCTATCATCTCAACAGGTGCAAGCTGGCGTAAATTAAACATTCCTGGTGAAGATCGCTTAATCAACAAAGGTGTTGCTTTCTGCCCTCACTGTGATGGTCCTTTATTTGAAAATAAAGACGTTGCAGTAATCGGTGGCGGTAACTCAGGCGTTGAAGCAGCTATCGATTTAGCAGGTATTGTTAATCATGTTACATTATTTGAATATTCATCTGAACTTAAAGCAGATACAGTATTACAAGATCGTTTACGTTCTCTATCAAACGTAGACATTCATACAAATGCTAGAACGGCTGAAGTTTTAGGTGAAGATCATGTAACTGGCTTAAGCTACGAAGACTTAGAATCAGGCGAAATGAAAGAATTAAGCCTTGATGGTATCTTTGTACAAATTGGCTTAGTACCAAATACAAGTTGGATTAGTGACGCAGTAGAATTAAATAATCGTGGAGAAGTAGTTATCGATCGCGATAATCGTACAAATGTTCCAGGCATTTTTGCTGCTGGTGACGTTACTGATCAAAAAAATAAACAAATTATTATTTCAATGGGCGCAGGTGCCAATGCGGCATTAAATGCCTTTGATTATATAATTAGAAATTAATAACTAGAAACAATCTAGTCTGTCACTTAACCTATCAATTATCTTCATATAACCCGAGATGCTTATATTAGTATCTCGGTTTTTTAGTACATGAAATTAATTTTTAAAAATAAATGCTTTAGTTAGCTAAATAAATTATAAATATTTGCCATAAATTGTTCATAGATCATTGTTATTTTAAGTTCTAATTATTCAAATATTTTCCTATAAATGATACTCTATTATTATGTTTTATTAATAAAGGAGATTATTAAAATCTATGAAAAAGAGTATTATAGTTGGCGCATTTTTAACACTACTATTAACTTTAAGTGCCTGTGCACCTCATGATAATAACAGTGATGATAAGAACGAAGATCATCTACAAAGTAATGGTATTACGGCTCCAAAGCATGCTAAAAAATTAACAGATAAAGACGTCTTCACATCGGATAAATCTAATCAAAAAATTAGCGAAGATGAGATGAATAAAGCGATTAAAAAATATTTAGATGTTAATAGCGACATTTTAGATAATAAATATATTTTACAAAGTCAGATAGATAAACAAAGTGGTGGCCAAACTAGAGTCACAAAATCTCAAGCAAATAAATTGAGTAATTTATCGAATGTAGCCGTTAAAAATGATTTACACTTTAAGAAATTTGTTGAAAATAATACTATACCGTCAGGCTATAAAGACAATGTGACTCGTATTATCAACTATTTCAACGCTTTAAACAGCACCATTTCGGATATAGATGAAAAATTAGAACAACTTAATTATGAACCTCAAAATACAATTAATGTTGTGGATGTGCCTACGCATTTTGCTGGAGATGTAAATGGCAAACAACAAAATAAAATTAAGAAGTTCCTAAAAGATAAAAATATCAAAACAGATGTTTTTGACAAGTAATAGAAGAAATCCTAACTTCAACGAGTGATTTAATCTCGTTAAAGTTAGGATTTTTTAAATCTCTATGTATATCGGCTTACAATTTTCAATATTTTGATCTAACGCTTCCTCTTCGGTAAGTATACCAAAGTAAAATAGCATGCAACGAATGACTACTTGATGAGCTACTATTACTATTGTTTCAGCTTCTTGCGATACTTCATTTTCAAAAAATAAACGAATTCTATTTAGGACATCTCCGTAACTCTCACCTTTAGGCGCTTTCTGCGTAAAACTATGACGGAAATCTTTATATTCTGGATGGTTAAAATATTGATGAAATTGAGTATCTTTCATTAATTTATCTTTATACTCTCCTTCAAATACACCTAATGAACGTTCTCTAAGACTTGAGGTGATGGTAGTAGGAATGTCATATGAAAAAATATTATTATAGGTTTCAATTGTACGCGTTAAATCAGATACATATATGTGATCAATGCTTATATCTTTAAAGTAACTTTCTAATTTCTTCGCATCTTCAATCCCTTTTTCAGTTAAATGTACATCTAATTGGCCACAGAAATAAGCGCGATGATGTTTATTATCATAGTTCGATTGCGACTCGCCATGTCTCACTAAATATAATTTCAATTCAATATTTCTCCTTCTTTTTTAAAATTAAGTACGCTTACTTTAAAACAATTAAACGTTTATCATCTTTAAGATAGCTATATGCAAGCAATAATAATATACATTATCTTATAACATTTTAGACATCCAGACGTCTAAATGAATAAAAATTAGCATTAGAACCATATTAAAATTGAAATATATGTACTTACACTCAATTAAATATTTCTACTACTTTAATATGAATACATAATTTTATGAGTTTTATCACTTTATGATTGTCATACTATCACTTTACATGATACTATTAATGTGTAGTTAAATAATAACTACAAAGTCTTTTATATTCATGAACATAATACTCCTGGGTGACGCCTTAACCCGACGTCACCCTCTTTTTATACCCTTTTTTAATTTTTCCCATAATAAAAAGAGGGTCTATTTAACATAGCCTCTTTAACAATTCAATTATACTTATTTTTTGATAACTCGGAAGATTAAACTTACGATGAAAATAAGAATAATTGCACCTAATAATGCTGGGAAGATTGGTACGCCACCCCATACAGGACCCCACATACCGAAGATTCTACTACCGATTGCTGAACCGATTAAACCAGCGATGATGTTACCGATGATACCACCTGGGATGTCTTTACCCATAATCATACCGGCAACCCATCCGATTAATCCGCCGACGATTATCATTATAATAAAGCTCATAATCAGAACTCTCCTTATCTTTTCTTTTTTATTGTCTATTAGTTATACCACTAATGAAAATGGATAAACATATTGATTAAAAAAGTTTTAACTTTTTTATAAGAAATTTACTTAAATTCATTTTAATATTTTTGATTTTTTTCGTTACGTGACATAATTAAATTAATCACTAGCCATACGATTTGTATAATGATTGGTAATAAAAATGCTATGGCCAAAATAATGATAGATATTGCTTTTAATTCTGGTGTTTGGAAGATACCGGCTGCGTCAGTACGTCGTTCCCAAATCATAACTGAACTACCAATGAATAAGATAATCCAAAATGCAGAAACGATCCACCACAAAATCCATGAAAGTTTCATTTACTTGCCTCCTAGAAAATCCTAACAATAACGTATTAATCTATTCCCTTTTCCAAAAATAAAAATCATAAAAGTACATTACTCTGAAAGTCTATAAAAGTTTAGGGCATTCTTATAAAAGATTCTTTCTTGAATGTTTTGGTTAAAATTATTCTGGATAAGTTGAATATCTTCTTCGTTGAATGGACGATTGGCTCGTGTGGAAGGTAAGTCTGTACCAAACATGACAGCATTAGGATTAATTTCAATTAACTCTTGAATAGCTGAAACAGGATCAACTTCAATTCGACCGAATCCAGTTGCTTTCACATAAACGCCATGCCTCACTAAGTCTTTTAAATCTTCGAAGCCCTCTTTAGTTAAACCTAGGTGATCAATAGATACTTGCGATAATTGAAGAATCACGTCTTTATAGTCAGTTAATTTTTTCGACTCAATATAAATTTCAGTATGCCAACCTACTAAATCATAGACGCGTTGCGAGAATTCTTTAAGTTTCGAAATGTCTTCTGAACCACCACGTTTAACATTAAATCTGATACCTTTAATTCCTAAAGTATTTAATCTACGAATTTCTTCATCGCTTGTAGTCATAGGCAACTGAGTGATTCCTACGAACTTGCCATTTAATTTATTGAGCGCATCCGTTAAATAACCTTGGTCAAAACCTTGGAATGAACCTGAAACGACTACCCCGCCAATAATATCTAAATCTTTAGTACGGTTTAAGTAGTCATGTGTAGTGAACGAAGGTGGCATGTAACCATTGTTCTCTTTAATAGGAAAATTAAAATCAATAATGTGAAAATGAGCATCAAAAATTTTCATAACGATAACCCCTTGTTTGCAGAATGTAAATTAAAGATAACATATTTATGAATTATCACTTAAAAGGCTTGATAAAATTTGTGAAGAGGACTAGTATAGTTAAATAACTCGGGTTTATTTTTAAAAAGACTTAGTAAGTTTGTTAGAAAGGTAATTTAACAGGGAAACAATGAAATTATCTTACACTTCAAACTTAGCATTTTCAGGGAGGTTATGTATCATGAGTTCACATACACTTTTTAATTTAAGAACAAAACGAAATCTTGAAATCAACGAATTAACAGAGTTATTAAATAAAAAATATGGTACACATTATGAACCACATCAATTATGGGAATGGGAAAATCATCAACACGAACCTAATTTTAAAGATGCGATGATTCTCGCAGACTTCTTTGATACACCTTATCAAATGTTAGTTGAAAGTAAATATAAAGAATATCAACAACATATTGATGACATAGATATTCGTTTATAATTTAAAATAATGAAATCCGACTTCGAAAAAGAAGCCGGATTTTTTATGTGTAGTTAAAATATATAATTACTGCGAATTCCCATTGTGTAGGATTTAATTATTACTCTTCTGTATTGTTGTCACCATTATTTTGTTGTGCTTGGTCTTGATTTTGATCTTGTTGTTGATTTTGTTGTTGTGCTTGATCTTGGTTATCATTATCTGAAGTTTGTTGGTTGCTTTCATCTACTTGTTCTTCGTTATCCTGATTGCCTGCAGCATTTTGAACAGGTGTATTTACAGCGTTGTCATGCGCTTCTTGACTATTCGCTACTGTTTGTCCTTTGTCAGCTTGTTGTTGATTATCATCGCTATTTTGTTGTTCCTCATTATTGTCTTGTTGGTTGCTTCCTTCTTCAGCTTGTTGACGTTTATTACTTTCTATCTCAGCAGCTCTTTGCTGCTCTCTTCCTTTAGCTTCTGCTTGTGCTCTTTGTTCTTCTGTCATATCTGAGTAATCTCCAAACACAGAGCCATCTTTCTTACTTACTGCAACACCTGCATCAGCTGGAGTAGAGACAACGCTTTGTGCTCTATAACTAATATAGTAATTATCATCAGTTGTTTTATCATTATTAATGTGGAATGAATTCCAAGCGGGTTGTTTACCTCCACCTATCATTTCCTTAACATGACTTTTGGCGATTTGAATAGCTTTATTTTCGCTAATCTGAGCATTATCTCCACTATCTTCATTACCTTCATTTGTATCTTGATTTTCATCATTACCATTTTGATTATCTGAGTTAGCTTCGCCATCATTAGCTGAGTTATCGTTATTATCTGATCCATCACTATTAGCACTATCTTGGCTTTGAGATTGTGATGAACCAGTCCAATATTCACCACCAGCTTCAGTTTCTCCATTTGAATCATTATTATTGTTTTGTGCATGATCATTTGTTGAGGATTGTTCATTATCATTAGATTCATCGCCAGATTTTTTAGGGTCGTTAGATTTTTTCCCTGAATCGTTATCTTTCTTTTGTTCTTGCTTATCTTTGTTCGAATTATCGTCGTCTCCACCAGGTACACCTATATTTAGACTACATGCTCCCAATAGAAATGTTGACGCAGTTAATCCTGCTAATAAATATTTTCCCTTCATAATTGAAAAACTCCTTATGTATATCTACTTAAATCATAACATTTAATATTTATTTTATTAACAGTATTACACAACTTATTTCTATCTTTAAAAATAATTTACATTTAAACTACTATTTATATATTTTTAATATATAGAATCCATTTTTTGAAAAACGAGGCTTTACATAACGCAAATAAGCACAAAAATAACCCCGTAAGCCTTAGGCCTACGGGGTTTAACCAATACTTATATATTAGTTTTCTTCTTTAACATATGGTAATAAAGCCATATGACGAGCACGTTTAATAGCTGTAGTCAACATACGTTGATATTTAGCTGAAGTACCAGTTACACGACGTGGTAAAATTTTACCGCGTTCTGAGATAAAACGTTTTAATAATTCAGTATCTTTATAGTCGATGTGTGTAATACCATTTGCTGTGAAATAGCAAACTTTTTTACGACGACGACCGCCTCTTCTTGGTCCACCTGCCATGGTTAATTACCTCCTTTTGAAATAGTTTTTATTCGTTCATTTTATTATTAGAATGGTAAGTCATCATCACTAATATCAATCGGTCCATTTGCGTTCGCAAAAGGATTATCTGATTGTTTATTGTTTGATGATTGATTGTTATTATAAGACGTATTTTGTCCTGATTGTTGACCACCAAATCCTTGACCGTAGTCTTGGAAATCATTGTTATTACTTTGATTACGTTGGCCACCTTGTGCATTTTTAGGTTCAAGGAATTGAACACTATCCGCTACAACTTCAGTAACAAAGATACGACGACCTTCTTGATTTTCATAACTGCGTGATTGTATGCGACCATCAACGCCAGCTAAACTACCTTTGAATAAATAATTATTCACGTTCTCTGCTTGTCTTCTAAACACAACAACATTAATAAAGTCAGCTTCGCGTTCCCCTTGAGCATTCGTGAAAGTACGATTAACTGCTAGAGTAAATGTCGCTACACTTACGCCTGAGGGAGTGGTTCTGTATTCTGGATCTTTAGTTAAACGACCTACTAATACAACTCTGTTTATCATTAAAACGCCCCCATTAAATTATTACTTATCTTGGTCTTCGCGGATAACGATATAACGGATGATATCGTCATTGATTTTAGCTAAACGTTGGAATTCGTCTGTAGCTCTGTTGTTATCAGTTTTAATGCGTACGATGTTATAGAAGCCTTCTTTGAAATCTTCAATTTCATAAGCAAGACGGCGTTTACCCCAGTCTTTTTCTTCTAAAACTTCTGATCCTTCTGAAGCTAAGATACCGTTAAAGCGTTCAACAACAGCTTTTTTAGCATCCTCTTCAATGTTAGGACGTACGACATACATAATTTCATATGTTCTCATTTTATACTTGCACCTCCTTGTGGTCTATGCGGCCTATCGACTCCTGTCGATAAGCAAGGAATAATTTTCATTACTCACAATCAAGAATTATAGCACAGAGTTTTACTTTTTACAATAATTATTATCGACTTAAAACTCTTATTTATATTGCCTAGCACATTATTATTCTCTGTTTTAATGGTGTTAGTCATGAAGTTGCTAACCATAACTATTTATACTAACATCACAATTACATTTTACATATAAATGCGCTTACTTTTAATAAATCTATCTAAAGGAGAGCTTAAATGTTTAAAAAAGCAACATATTCAATTGTATGTTTATCTATTATGGCAACTTCTATAGGTGCGTTTACTGCTAATGCAGCTGAACAAAGCGGAGGGAGTGAAAAAGGAACGATGGGATATGGATACCAAAAGTTTCTTGAAAAACACCCTAATCAACAAGATAATGCCACAAGTAATCGTTCTACCTTTTCCGGAAAGTCAAAAGTTGTCACAACTAATGCTGGTGAACGTGTCTTAGACATATCAGAGTGGCAAGGGAATTTAACTGATGATCAAGTTAAGCAATTAAAGCAGGATTATGATTTCATCATTATTAGAGGTCAATATGGCTCTGAATACGTTGATCAATGTTTAGCTAACAATTCATCACTACTAGATAAAAATAATATGAAATTTGGCGTATATTCGTACAGTATGTATGAAAATGCCGACGATGCACGCTATGAGGCTCAAATGCTTTATAATCGCGCACCTAAAGCATCATTCTATGTTAATGACTTTGAACAAAACACAGTGACTAATGGTGATGCAGATACGGCTACTCGAGCTTGGGCAGATGAAATACGTCAACTTGCTGGCAATAAAAAAATATTATTCTACTCATATGAAAATTTTATGACTAACAATGTACCTAATGCTGTAAGTGCTTATGATGGTTATTGGTTAGCAGCTTACCAAGCGCAAGAACCTACGAGAGAAAAGGTGCTATGGCAATACACTGATAGTTATTATGCTCCTGAATTAAATCAAAATGTTGATGCAAGTTATATAGATTCTAACGTCTCTTCAGACTGGTTTACTTCATAAAAATTATTTACGTTTATCACTTTATTTTTACGAACATTTGTTCTATAATACAGGTGAGGTGTAAAACATGCAATTAGATTTAGATTGGAACAAAGATTTCCAAGAATTCCAAGAAGTCTTAAATTGCGGTATCAATCCAGAATGGCTATATTGCGCGAAAGCCAACATGATACTTGAACCCGCCTATACTGGAGAAGGTAAACAGTTTTTTAGCACCAAAGATATTATTGAAGCAAGTAAAGTTATACCGTTCTTTTAAGATACAATGAAATAAATCATATAAAAAAGCAATGTAAGTTCCCTGTCACTCTAAGCCATACGAAACTTACATTGCTTTATTTTATAAATTTAAAGATTTATTGCGAATTGTAATTCTAAACGTTAAATCTGAAATGCACGATGTCGCCATCTTGCATAATGTATTCTTTACCTTCTAAGCGTTGCTTACCTGCTTCTTTCGCACCTTGTTCTCCACCATTTTCAACGTAGTCATCATAACTAGTTACCTCAGCACGGATAAAACCACGTTCAAAGTCAGTATGAATAATACCTGCACACTGTGGTGCTGTCATACCTTGTCTAAATGTCCAAGCACGCACTTCTTGTACACCAGCAGTAAAGTAAGTTGATAATCCTAATAAATCGTAAGTTGTTTTAATAAGAACATCTAAACCTGGTTCTTCGATGCCTAAATCTTCTAAGAACATTTCTCTATCTTCGTCATCAAGTGTAGCAATTTCTTCTTCAATTTTAGCACTGATTACGATAACTTCTGAATCTTCTTTAGCTGCATATTCGCGAATTGCTTTAACTTTATCGTTATCTTCATCACCAATTTCATCTTCACCAACATTGGCAATATATAACATTTTTTTAGATGTTAATAATTGAGCTTGATTAACATATTTTTGATCTTCATCATTAAATTCTAAACTACGAACAGGATCACCGTTTTCTAACGCTTCTTTGATTCTTGATAAAATGCGTAATTCCATTTCTGCAGTTTTATCTTTTTGACGTGCCATTTTTTCAATTCTAGGCAAACGTTTTTCTACTGATTCTAAATCAGCTAATACTAATTCCATATTGATAACTTCAATGTCATCTAAAGGATTGACGCGTCCTGAAACGTGTGTCACGTTTTCATCATCAAATGCGCGTACGACTTGGCAAATAGCATCTACTTCACGGATATGTGATAAGAATTTATTACCTAAACCTTCACCTTTAGAAGCACCTTTCACAATACCTGCAATGTCAGTAAATTCAAAAGTAGTCGGAATTGTTTTCTTAGGTTCTACCATTTCAGTTAATTTATTTAAACGCGTATCTGGTACTTCAACAATACCTACGTTTGGGTCAATTGTTGCGAAAGGATAGTTCGCAGCTAATGCGCCTGCCTTAGTTATTGCGTTAAATAGAGTAGACTTACCAACGTTCGGTAACCCTACGATACCTGCTGTTAAAGCCATTAATCATTCTCCTAACTTTCTGTATCTTTATGAGATACTAATATTTTTTTTAGTTTTTTATTAAACGTTTGACGTGGAATCATAATACTTCTCTGACAGTTTTCGCATTTAATACGAATATCTGCACCCATACGGATAATTTTAAATCGATTAGTTCCACATGCATGTTGTTTTTTCATTTCTACTATATCATTTATTCCATAATTTGACGTCATGAAATTGCCCCCAATGATAATTAAGCTTTATCTTTTGCATCCATACTTTTAACATAGATGGGTTGTGGTAATTTAATACCTTCTTGTACGAAAACTCTTTGAATTTCTCTACGTAAAATTCTTGAACCTGAGGCTCCTTCACCAGGAATCGTTTCTGCCGAAATTCTAAATGTCACTTTCGTTTCATCTATCGAATCGATACCTTCAACTACAGGATCTGTAATGAAAAGATAGTATTTACTACGCATTGCAGTAAATAATGTATTCAATCGTTTTTCAACTTTATCTAAGTTTTCCTCTACAGAAACTGGAATTTTCACAATAGCGAAACCATTTGTAATGGAGTAGTTAGTGATTTCTCCCATACTACCATTTGGTAGAATTGTTAATTCACCCGTAATCGTATTAATACGTGTCGATCTTAAACCAATTGATTTAACCGTACCTTCAGCTACTGTGGTACCACTACTATTAATTTTAACGTAGTCGCCTACATCAAATTGATTCTCGAAAATAATAAAGAAACCAGTAATGATATCTTTTACAATCGTTTGAGCACCAAAACCAACAGCTAAACCTACAACGCCGGCACTGGCAATAATCCCTTCGACGCTAATACCAAATTTGCTTAAAATTGTCGTAATAACAATGAACCATACGATATATTTTACTACATTTTGGACAAGTGACACTAATGTTCTTGAACGTTTCTTATTTCCTTTACTACTTTTATTTTGTATTTTAAATCCTTGTTCAATCACTTTATTTAATATAGCAATCACAATGATGGCTACTAAAATATAAATAAGAATTAATATAAGCTTAATTCCTAAGTTTTCATATGTTTCTGGTTTAGTCAATGGTTCAAATAATGAAGACAACACATTTTTAACCTGATTCATTCAATAATTTCCTCCTTTAATTATAAATTTTTATCATAACTTAATAATTATACAGTGTTTTTACTAGATAATATATCGGTCTTTGGCTTTATTAATTAATTATTTTCCTTTAAAGAAAGACTTAAGATAACATATCAATCTGTTTAACAACAAACGTTTCATTTTTCAAATTCCAATGTTTAATATTCACGATTTAATCTTTTCAATAAATTTTTAAATTCTTCTTCAGATTTAAATTCAAACGTAATTTTTCCGATATTTCTACTAGTAGAGATATCTACTTTTGTACCAAATTTTTCTTTTAAAAGACGTTCTTGTTTTTGAATAAATTTCGGTTTTGAATGAGACAATTTAGCGTTATTTTTAGACCCCCGACCGTCTTGCATATCTGCTACAACTTTCTCTAAATACCTAACACTCCAAGCTTCTCGAATAGCTTGTTTAGCCAATTGTTCCATAGTCACAGTATCCTTTAATCCTAATAGGGTGCGTCCGTGAGCTCCAGATAACTTCCCGTTCTTTACTAACTTAGAAACTTCTGACGGTAAATTTAACAGTCTCAACATATTAGCAATGTATGGACGTGATTTCCCCAGTCTTTCTGCAACTTTTTGTTGTGTTATACCTAAATCATTCATTAATCGTTTATAGCTTTCAGCTTCTTCAATCGCATTTAAATCTTCACGTTGTAGATTCTCAATAATTGCTAATTCCATCATGTCGGAATCTGATAACTCTTTTACAATAGCCGGTACCTCTTTTAAACCAGCTAACTGCGAAGCTCTGAAGCGTCTTTCTCCCACCACAATATAATAACCTTGAACCGTTTTACGTAAAACGATAGGTTGCAAAATACCATGTGTGTGGATAGAGTCTGCTAAATCTTGCAATTTATCTTCATCAAACGTTTTACGAGGTTGATAAGGATTTACTTTTATTTTTGAAATGGCTACTTTTTGGATTTGTTCATTTTGATCTAATGTTAATCGTTCATCTTGTTCGTATGCCATTGCATATTGCCTCCTCCCGTTTATTAACTAAAAATCGATATTTTAAATCATAATACAGTATCTGATGTTGTGCCTCTTCTTTGTTTTTAATTTTAGAAAATTTCTTATAGCTTTCACAAGAATTAATAAATTAATTCAGTAAATAGTTATAAAATTTTTTAACAGCTTTAACTCAATCATATCAGTGTATTAAACGCTTTCCGAAATGACTGTTTAATCAAAATTTTCAGAAAAGTTATTGACAAATGTAATTTGGGTCTGTAAGCTATGAATTAACTTAAAAAAACACAAATTACACACGGCAATAAGGAAAGTAAAACTTACACTGCTGATACAGAGAGTCTCGTAAGCTGAGAAGAGGCATAGAAAGAAAGTTTGAAAATGGCCTTTGAGTGTTGATGCCAATATGAGGTATCAACGGGTTCGCCCGTTACAGCGATACAGTATTAACATTTTTGTTTAATGGCGTACTGGAATATTAGACGTCGCTAAATTATCGTTAATACTCATTTACTTATTTAAGTTAAATGAGTTTTTTATTAGAAATCATTAATAAAATAACCGTGAATAATGATAATGAAGTGGTTCCCTTTTTCAGTGCTCGTTAATTCAAATTTAGCGTACTGTTCGAGGTTACTTTAGCAATAAAGTAATAAACAAAGGTGGTACCGCGAAACAAGCTTTCGTCCTTTACATCCGATACATATCGGGTTTAAAGGACGGAAGCTTTTTTTATTGAGAAAAGATTAGGAGGGATGGACATGAAAGATACTCAATTAGCACAAATATCCTTAACTAAAGACACAACAGGTTCGATTGCTAATCCAATATATTTGTCTACTGCATATCAACATCCTCACCTGGGAGAATCAACAGGATACGATTATACAAGAACGAAGAACCCTACACGATCAGCATTTGAAGAATCTTTCGCCAACTTAGAAGGTGGCATTGCATCATTTGCCACATCAAGTGGCATGGCTGCTATTCAATTAGTTTGTAACCTATTTAAACCAGGTGATGAAATTTTAGTGGCATTTGATTTATACGGTGGCACATTTAGATTATTTGATTTTTATGAAAAGCAATACGGCATTAAATTCATTTATGTAGATTTTCTAAATTATGAAGAAGTCACAGAGCAAATTACACCTAATACTAAAGCACTTTTCATCGAACCTATTTCAAATCCGCAAATGATTGAAATTGACGTTGAGCCATATTACGTACTTAGTAAAAAACATAATTTATTAACCATTATCGACAACACATTTTTAACACCTTATCTATCAACGCCATTAGTAGAAGGCGCAGATATCGTGCTTCATTCCGCAACAAAATATATTGGAGGTCACAATGATGTATTAGCTGGTGTCGTCACTGTGAAAGACGAAACTTTAGCTGAACAACTTGGCCAATTCCACAACATGATTGGCGCAACATTATCACCACTTGATAGTTATTTGTTACAACGTGGTTTGAAGACATTACATTTAAGAATCGATCGTTCTCAAGAAAATGCAAAGAAATTAGCCGAAAGGTGTCAAATCTCAGATTCCATTGACGAAGTTCTTTACAGTGGTAAAACAGGGATGCTGAGTTTATGTCTTAATAAGGCTTATAGCGTCGCTAAATTTTTGGAAAATTTAGAAATTTGTATTTTTGCAGAAAGCTTAGGCGGAACTGAAACATTTATTACCTTCCCTTACACTCAAACGCACGTTGATATGCCAGATGAAGAAAAAGATAAACGTGGTATCGATGAACACTTAATCAGACTATCTATAGGTATTGAGGATTATAACGATATTGAAGCTGATATTATCCAAGCACTGGAGAATTCTAAAGTAGGAGTGATTTCATGACTTTATCCAAAGAAACGGAAGTTATTTTTGATGAACATAGAGGTGTAGATTATCTTTCAGCAAATCCACCATTATACGATTCTTCTACTTTCCATCAAAGCATCCTAGGGGGTAACGCTAAATTCGATTACGCAAGAAGTGGTAATCCTAATCGTCAATTACTCGAGGAAAAATTAGCCAAACTTGAAGGTGGCAAATACGCCTTCGCTTTCGCGTCAGGTATAGCTGCAATTTCAGCAGTACTACTTACGTTAAAAGCCGAAGATCATGTCATTCTTCCAGATGATGTTTATGGGGGTACGTTTAGATTAACTGAACAAATCCTTAATCGTTTTAATATTCGATTTACTACAGTTAATGCTACTAACCCTATTGAAATTGAACACGCTATTCAAGAAAACACTAAATTAATTTATGTAGAAACACCTTCAAACCCATGTTTTAAAATTACCGATATTAAAGCAGTTGCTAACATCGCACGCCAACATGATTTACTACTCGCTGTTGATAATACTTTTATGACGCCTTTAGGCCAGTCACCACTTGCTTTAGGCGCCGACATCGTCGTTCATTCAGCTACTAAGTTTTTAGGTGGACATAGCGATATTATAGCTGGCGCTGCGATTACAAATCGTAAAGATGTGGCAGATGCACTTTATTTACTTCAAAACGGTACAGGCACTGCCCTTTCCGCTCACGATAGTTGGACTTTAGCTAAACACTTAAAAACTTTGCCCGTACGTTTTAAACAATCAACATCAAATGCGAAACAACTTGTTGAGTTTTTAAGCAATAGAGAAGAAATTGCCGAAGTATATTATCCCGGAAATAGCTCACTCCACTTATCTCAAGCTAAGAGTGGTGGCGCCGTTATCGGTTTCAGGTTAAAAGATGAAACAAAGGCACAAGCTTTCGTAGATGCACTTACTTTACCTTTAGTTTCAGTAAGTTTAGGCGGTGTAGAAACGATTCTTTCGCACCCTGCTACAATGTCACACGCTGCCGTTCCTGAACAAGTTCGAAATGAACGCGGTATTACATTCGGCTTATTCCGATTAAGTGTAGGTCTAGAACAACCTCAAGAATTAATTGCAGACATCAACTACGCATTAAAGGAGGCTTTCAATGAGTCGCTTATTAAACCAATTACAGAACAACGTTTTAGTAGCTGATGGCGCAATGGGAACCATCCTCTACTCAGAGGGGCTCGACACTTGTCCTGAAGCTTACAACCTTACGCATCCTGACAAAGTTGAACGCATCCATCGCTCCTATATAGAAGCTGGTGCTGACATTATACAAACCAATACTTATGGCGCTAATTTTGAAAAGTTAAAAACCTTTGGCTTAGAACACAAAGTGAAAGATATTCATAAAGCGGCTGTACAAATCGCAAAACGTGCAGCTAACCCCACTACTTTCATATTAGGTACAGTTGGTGGTTTCAGAGGATTAAAACAAGAAGAATTACCATTATCTACCATACAGTATCATGCAGAAAATCAAATCGACACCCTTGTAGAAGAAGGTGTGGACGGCTTACTCTTCGAAACCTATTACGATTTAGAAGAGTTAACCAATATTGTTACTAGTACACGTCGCAAATATGATATTCCGATTATTGCTCAACTTACCGCTTCAAATACGAATTATTTAGTCGACGGTACAGAAATTAATGAAGCGTTAAAACAATTAGTAGAATGTGGCGCCGATATAGTCGGCCTCAATTGTCACCATGGACCTCATCATATGCAACGCTCATTTTCTCATATCGAATTGCCTAAACATGCGTATCTCTCATGTTATCCCAATGCAAGTCTACTTGATATAGAGAATAGTGAATTTAAATATAGTGATAACGCACAATATTTCGGAGACGTAGCACAAGAGCTCATTAACGAAGGGGTCAGAATTATAGGAGGTTGTTGCGGTACCACTCCTAAACATATCGCCTATATCAAGGCTTCAGTTAAAGACTTGAAGCCAATTACTACTAAAAAAGTAATACCAATCAATCGCAAAACAAATCATGCTGCTACGCACACTTATAAGCATAATTTGACTACAAAAGTTAAGAATGGTCCAACAGTGATCGTTGAACTCGATACACCAAAGCATCTTGATACTGACTTATTCTTCGAGAATATTCGTAAGCTCGATGAAGCTAATATTGATGCTGTTACACTTGCCGATAACTCTCTTGCTACAGTTCGTATCAGCAACATTGCAGCAGCAAGTATTATCCGACAACGCTATGATATTGAGCCACTCGTTCATATCACCTGTCGTGATCGAAATTTAATTGGCTTACAATCTCATTTACTTGGTTTATCACTCATAGGTGTTAATGAAATTCTTGCCATTACTGGCGACCCTTCAAAAGTGGGCCATCTGCCAGGAGCGTCAAATGTTTATGACGTCAACTCCAAAGGCTTAACAGAATTAGCTTTACGATTTAACCAAGGTATCAATACAGACGGTGATGCGCTGAAGAAACATACAAACTTCAACATCGCTGGCGCATTTGACCCTAACGTTCGTAAACTAGACGGCGCAGTTAAACGCCTAGAGAAAAAGGTAGCAGCAGGCATGAGTTATTTCATCACACAACCTGTTTATAGTAAGGAGAAAATTAAAGAAGTATATGAGGCAACAAAATACCTCAATACCCCACTATTTATAGGTATCATGCCAATCGTGAGCTATAATAACGCACTTTTTCTACATAACGAAGTGCCAGGTATTAAGATGTCGGAAGATATATTAAACCAATTTAAAGCAGTTAAAGATGATAAAGAAAAAACAAAAGCGCTAAGTTTGAGACTTTCTAAAGAATTAATCGATACCGTTCATGAGTACTTTAATGGTTTATACATTATTACACCTTTCCAACGCATTGATTATTCATTAGAACTTGCAGCGTATTCTAAAGCAATTACCCAAAACAAGGAGGCAATATCATGACAACAATTAAAACTTCAAATTTAGGATTCCCAAGACTAGGTAGAAAAAGAGAATGGAAAAAAGCAATTGAAAGCTACTGGGCTAAAAAAATTGATAAAGCAGAATTAGATCAAGCGTTAACTGACTTACATCGAGAAAATTTATTACTCCAAAAAAATTATAATTTAGATAGTGTACCAGTGGGTGATTTCTCATTATATGACCACATTCTTGATACATCATTATTATTCAACATCATTCCTGAACGTTTCCAAGGACGCGAAGTCAATGATGATTTACTCTTTGATATTGCACGTGGTAATAAAGAACATGTCGCGAGCGCTTTAATTAAATGGTTCAATACGAACTATCACTATATTGTGCCAGAATGGAACAACGTTAAACCTAAAGTAAATCGCAACGTCTTATTAGATCGTTTTAACTATGCGAAATCAATCAATGTGAACGCTCATCCTGTCATCGTAGGTCCTATCACTTTTGTGAAATTATCTAAAGGAGGTAAACAATCATTCAAAGAAAAAGTACAAACTTTACTTCCATTATATAAAGAAGTCTTTCAATCACTTGTAGATGCTGGCGCTAACTATATCCAAGTTGATGAACCTATTTTAGTAACAGACGAAAGTGCAAGTTATGAAGATATTACAAAAGAAGCATATGACTATTTTGCTAAAGCAGGATTAGCTGACAAATTAGTTATCCAAACTTACTTTGAACGTGTCAATGTTAAATTCTTAAGTTCATTACCGGTTGGTGGCTTAGGTTTAGACTTTGTACATGACAACGGCTATAACTTAAAACAAATTGAAGCTGGCGACTTTGATAAATCTAAAACATTATACGCCGGCATTATTGATGGCCGTAATGTATGGGCAGCTGATATTGAAGCTAAGAAAGAACTAATCGAGAAATTACAAAACTTTGCTAAAAATATCGTTATTCAACCATCATCTTCATTATTACATGTGCCTGTATCATTAGATGATGAAACATTAGATGAATCTATCGAAGAAGGTTTAAGTTTCTCTACTGAAAAGTTAGACGAATTAGACGCACTTCGTCGTTTATTCAATAACAAAGACAGCAAAAAATACGATAAATTAAAAGCACGTTATGAACGTTTCCAAAGCCAATCATTTAAAAACTTAGAATACGACTTTGATAGCGTCCCAACAAGCCGTAAATCACCATTCCCTGAACGTAAAAAAGTACAAGATGCACGTTTAAATTTACCAGATTTACCAACAACAACAATCGGTTCATTCCCTCAAACAAGAGAAGTGCGTAAATACCGTGCTGACTGGAAAAACAAACGTATTTCAGATGAAGAATATAACAATTTCCTAGAAAGTGAAATCGCGCGTTGGATTAAAATTCAAGAAGACATTGGTTTAGATGTCCTCGTCCATGGAGAATTCGAGCGTAATGACATGGTTGAATTCTTTGGCGAAAAACTTCAAGGTTTCTTAGTAACTAAATTCGGATGGGTTCAATCGTATGGTTCACGTGCTGTAAAACCACCAGTGATTTATGGTGATGTTAAATGGACTGAACCATTAACAGTAAAAGAAACAGTCTATGCTCAATGTTTAACTACTAAACCTGTAAAAGGTATGCTTACTGGTCCTGTCACTATCTTAAACTGGTCATTCGAACGTGTAGACATTCCTCGTAAGGTCGTTCAAGATCAAATCGCTCTAGCCATTGATGAAGAAGTATTAGCATTAGAAGAAGCGGGTATTAAAGTAATTCAGGTAGATGAACCAGCATTACGTGAAGGTTTACCATTACGTTCTGAATACCATGAACAATATCTTGCAGATGCAGTGAATTCATTTAAACTTGCAACATCTTCTGTCCAAGATGAAACTCAAATTCATACGCATATGTGTTATTCTCAATTTGGTCAAATCATCCATGCCATCCATGATTTAGATGCAGATGTGATCTCTATTGAAACATCTCGTAGCCATGGTGATTTAATCAAAGACTTTGAAGATATTAACTATGATTTAGGAATTGGTTTAGGTGTTTATGACATTCACAGCCCACGTATTCCTACTGAAAAAGAAATTGCGACTGCAATTGACCGTTCTTTACAACAAATTGATCGTTCATTATTCTGGGTTAACCCAGACTGTGGTTTAAAAACACGTAAAGAAGACGAAGTCAAAGATGCATTAACAGTCTTAGTAAATACAGTACGCAAAAAACGTAAAGAAAATAACCAAAACAAACCTGCATAAGTCGAGAAATACAGAAATTACTTGTAATTTCGTAGCACTGGCCCGGCACAGGTGACTGAAATTGAAGCAAGCTTTCTCAAAGCGCCGTTTCAATTCAGTCAGCCGCTGCCAAACGACATTTATGAACTACTGTTATTGGAGGTGTTACACATGACAAACTATCCATTATGGGATCAACTCAATACTTTAAAAGAAAGTGAATGGGTCGATTTAACACATACCTTCGATCCAGAAATCCCTCGTTTTAGTGAATTTGAAAAGGGAGAAGTGTCCACGCTATTCAACGTCAAAGATCATGGATTTTATGTACAACGTTGGAATATCGTGACACAATACGGCACACACATTGATGCGCCAATTCACTTTGTAGAGAATAAACGCTATCTAGAAGAATTAGATTTAAAAGAATTAGTCTTGCCTCTTATTGTCTTAGACTTTTCAAAAGAAGCAACAGAAAACGCTGACTTCATCGTAACTAGAGACCATTTAGAACAATGGGAAGCGAATAACGGTAAAATTGAAGAAGGCACATTTGTAGCTTTACGTACGGATTGGTCTAAGCGTTGGCCAGATATTGAAAAATTTGAAAATAAAGATGCTGAGGGTAACCAACATTTACCAGGTTGGGGTCTAGATGCCTTAAAATTCTTAATCGAAGAACGTGGCGTGAAATCTATCGGCCATGAAACATTCGACACAGATGCATCTGTAGATACAGCTAAAAATGGAGATATCGTCGGAGAACGTTATATTCTCGGACAAGATACGTTCCAATTAGAATTATTAACAAATTTAGACCAATTGCCTACACGTGGTGCAGTTATTTATGCAATCAGCCCGAAACCTAAAGACGCACCAGGATTCCCAGTGCGCGCATTCGCAATAAAACCTTAATTAAATTTTTAAAAATGACACTTTTAGGCTTGATAGTGAGCGATCAAAGTCAAAACCTTCCTATCATTATTGAATTTTCCTGTCGCATAAGGCATTTCGAGTTGCTATGCGACAGGGTTTTCAATACAATTTTCTATTTAATGCCGTACTGTTTGATGATTTTTACAATTTCTGTGTGTATCGCAGGATGTGCAATAATTGCCCCTTTTACGTGATTTAAATCAATTTCTTTTCCTTCTATATCTGTTACAACTAATCCTAATTCTTTCGCATACAGTAATTGTGCACTCATGTCCCAAAGATTTGCTCCAACATCTATGCTAGCGCCAAAATCACCTGTAATTGTTCTTAATGCGCCAATACCTCCAGCCCCGATGAAGCGAAAACCATGAGACTTCGATAATAACGCCTTTAAAAGATCAGAGGTTGTATGCTTTGGATCGATTGAAATTAAAGCATCTTTAAGGTGTTGATACTTCTTAGCTTGAAGTGGCAAACCATTTACTGTAACCCCTTCGCCTTTCACTGCTTTATATAGTTTTTGTTGATAAAATTCATAAGTATACGCTAATAATGGCTCACCATTATAAAACAAACTTAAGATCAAACAATAATCTTTACCTTGTTTCACAAGATTTGTCGTACCATCAATTGGATCTATTGTCCATGCATAACCACTATACATATCGACTTCAATATTACTTTTTTCTTCCCCCATTAATTGATGGTCTGGATAATATTCATTGATGAGCTTAGTGAAATCAGCTTGAACCTCTTTGTCGATATTAGTCACTAAATCTAATTCGTTTTTCTTTGTTTCAACCGCCACATATTGAAGCATCATATCTACTTTTTGGGCGATATGTGATATCCATGCTTTAATACGGTAGTCAATATCTTGAATTGCGTACATTCTTTATCACTCACTTTTTATCTTATTCATTTCTTCATACACTATGCTTTTTTATTATTAAATCATATCTTTCCTCTTAAGGCGCAAGTTACTCTAACTACTTCCATTTATCTCTTCAACTCTATATAGCCTTTTATAATATACATTCTATATGATTTATCTTAACCATATTCTAAAATACTTTGAAATTTTCCCTACTTATTGAATTGATTGATAGGTTATAAAGGTTCTCCACTTTATAAGAATTCACCATTTTAAATATTACTATCATGATTAATATAATCATTTTTATTTATAAAATCATAAAATTCAAATACCATTTATTTATTTTTAAATTAAATAAATAATGACAAATTTCTAATAATAAAGTGACAATATTATTAAAGTATTATTTATATATATATTTTCAATTGAACTATATAAATAAAGTGTTATTCTTTAAGTGTAAATTAACAACTAGCCAATAACGATATCAATTTTAAAAAAAGAAGGGTTTAAAATGAAACAAGCAGACAAAATTTTAAACAAAGTTGGTATTAATCGAGTTGCTTTGAACAAAGGAAGTAAATATTCCAAAGGTTTTATGGAAGACGGGAATATTGGTGAAGGTTATGTAGCAGGGTTAAAAGTAGATGCTGGAACACGTAAAAAAACCGATGACAATATATTAGATAATATAGTGTCATATGATCGTGCAGAAGCCAAAAATGCTTATATGGGACAAATTAACATGATTACAGCTTCTTCATTCACTGGTTTACAAGGCTCTACATTAGGTTACGACATTTTACGTAATCCAGAAGTTGATGATGCTAAGCCTCTATTCTCAGTTAAGCAATGGGATGGCAGTGAATTACCTATATACGATTCTAAACCTCTTCAAGATGCTTTAGTTGAATACTTTGGTACGGAACAAGAAAGACGACATCATTTAACACCTGGTGCCATGTCAATTTGTGCTAACAAAGGTGTAGTAGCTTCACGACCTGATGAAAATCGTGATTTAAAAGAAGATGAAGGATACGGCGTATGGTCAGCAATAGCCATCTCTTTTGCGGAAGACAATACTACCGGATCTGATATGTTCGTTGAAGATGCAGGAATATGGAAAGAACCTAGTGAAGAAAAATTAATAGAATATCTAAATGAGAAACGTCATGCTATTGCCATTTCTATAGCTGAATGTGGTGAAGATAACCACGTAAGATATAAATCATCATGGATTGGTTTTGCATATACTATGATGGAACCAGGTGAAATTGGTAATGCAATTACAGTGGGACCTTATTTCACTTTACCTATTACTGCTATTCCGAATGGTGATATAAATAAACCTGAAGAAAGTTTTTATAGTTTACAAGATATGAAGTTAAATGAATGGCTTGAGAAAATGAACTACGAATCTCTTACTAAAAATGGAATTAAATATTGATTCGGAGTGATAGCTCATGTCACAAGATAATAAAAAAATAAAAACTAATAAAAAAAAAGATACTAATTCTAAAAAATTAGGGGTTATGGCATTAACTGCAGTCGTATTATCCGCTATGGTGGGTGGAGGTATATATGACCTCCCCCAAAATATGGCTGTTAATGCTGGAGCTATTGGTCAAATTTTTTCATGGGTAATTACAGGCATCATTATGTGGTTCATTGTAAAAAGCTTCATGATTTTAACCGATATATACCCTGAGTATAAGACTGGACTTTATCAATATGTAGAAAAAGGATTTGGTGGTTATGCAGGATTCTTTACAAGCTGGGGTTATTGGATTTGTGAATGTTTTGCAAATGTAACCTATTCAGTTTTGCTAATGGCAACACTAGATTTCTTTTTCCCTGGCAAGTTTACCGGAGGAAATAATATTTGGTCCATTATTGGTGGTAGTATCATTTTGTGGTTAATGAGCTTATTAATTTTGAATGGTGTAAAAGCCGCATCTTCTGTAGAGATAGCAGGAACAATCGGTATGTTAATTACAACTGCAATATTTCTAGTAGTAATGGCAATTTCGTTTAATTGGGGTAACTTTACTACAAATATGTTTGCCAATCACGCCATACCCCATCTTAATGATAAAGATTTAGGCTCATTACAACATCAAATATCTGCAACAATGATGACTACATTATGGGTATTTGGTGGTGTTGAAGGTGCTGTTGTTTTGTCAGAAAAAGCTAAATCTCAAGAAGACGTCAAAACAGCAACTCATTTAGGTTTCATTATTTGTTTGATTTTATATGCTTTAGCTTCCCTATTACCTTTAGGTCTAAAAAGTTATGGTGAAATAGCAGCTATGAAAAGTCCTTCATCTGGAGTTCTACTTAGTTTAATTATTGGACCAACTGGTAGAGTCATCATTGCTATAGGCGTTATTGTAGCTATTTTAGCATCTTGGCTAACTTGGACTTTAATGTTATCAGAAATGCCTTATGCGGCAGCTAAAGCTAAACATTTTCCAAAACAATTTGCTAGAACTAATAAAAATGATATTCCTTATGTTTCTTTAATTACATCATCCATAATAATGGAATTGATAATTATTTTAACTCATTTTTCTACACAAGCATTTAATACAATGTTGACGATAGTAGGCACTATGACGGTTCCTCCCTATTTACTATCAATATTGTTTTTAGTAAAAAGTGCTTATAAAGAAGATAACTGGCCAGGTCATCATCACTATAAACGTAAAAATTCACTTATTATTAGTATCATAGCGTTAATTGGAATTTTGTATATGGGTATTTCTGCTGGTATTAAATATACAGTGATTTCTTTCATTATATATGCAATAGGTATTCCATTTTATATTTACGCAAGACATCAGTTCGATCCTAATGAAAAGACATTTACTAAAGTTGAAGCAGGATTTGCAATTGGTATTGTATTGATAGCAATAGTAGGTGTCTTTATAGTTATATTGTAATTAAGAAACAATTTTCTTAACTGCACTTTACATGGCTCCCTATAAGTTAGATTTTTTAAACTAACTTATAGGGAGTTTTTCTATGTATCGACGAGTTTATAGTTTCAAAACTATTTATTTTATACTTATATCTCCATATTGAATAAGTGTTTTTATTAACGGGTAAACTTTCAATAGTCCATTCTTTATAAATATGGAGGGAAACTTAAATGACTAACAAAACAATTTATGACGTTATTGAAACTGGTGTGAATTATATATTATCTGTGTATGACAGTTGGGATGTTGCAAAAGTATTAGAAAAAGAGAATGAGGCTTTTCCAAATACGTTACACTGGCAATATGGTCATGTATTAACTATTTTTGAAGAAGCCCTAGCATTAGGTAAGCAAAATATAGTAGATGTTGAAAAATATCACAAATTATTCGGTTATGGTTCTAGTCCTAGCGATTGGGAAGGTCAAGACGTGCCTTCAATTGAAGACATTAAAAAAGATTTAAAAACACTTCCTGAACGCGCTCAACAATTAACAGATGAAGAGTTACAACAAGAATTAGACCAACCTGTAGCTGGTTTTAAAACACTTGATGAATTATTAGTATTAAATGCCATTCATGTGCCACTACACGCAGGCAAAATTGAAGAAATGACACGCGTCCTTAAAGAACAAAGTCATCATTAATTTTATAAATTATGAAAGCTAAAGGTGGTAAATATGGAAATTATTGCTAATAGTATTTTTGTGGAGAATCAAGAAGAAGCATTACAATTTTATACTGACGTCTTAGGATTTGAGAAGAAAATAGACGAACCTGTAGGCGAAGGCTTTAGATGGCTTACATTAGTGTCTCCTAATCAACCAGAAGGTACCCAGTTGGTATTAGAACCCAATGGTAATCCGATTGCTAGTGATTATCAACAACGTTTATTTGAAGCCAACATACCTATTACAATGTTTGGTGTGACAGACGTCCAACAAGAATACCAACGTCTAAGTCAAAAAG
Source organism: Staphylococcus sp. NRL 16/872 (assembly GCF_022815905.2). Taxonomy (NCBI): domain Bacteria; kingdom Bacillati; phylum Bacillota; class Bacilli; order Caryophanales; family Staphylococcaceae; genus Staphylococcus; species Staphylococcus sp. NRL 16/872. The sequence continues at coordinate 2,452,043 of NZ_CP119327.1, forward strand.
ACGTTAAATTCACCGTTGAATCGACTACAATGGGTAACGCTAAAATGGCCATTTTTGATGATACATGTGGCAATTTAATCCAAATGATAGAACAATAAAAAATTAGCCCTTCCAGGATGAAGCTAGTATTCATCTTAGGAGGGCTCTTTAAATGAAAAAACACGACATTCTTACCTTATTTCTATGATTTATAATTGAAATCAGGGATATTGTGCCAACGTTCCTTAAAATAATGTGCTATGGCTTTAGGTTTACGATCACGTGTGAAGATACCTTTTTTATTACCTTGAACACGAATAATGCCATTTGATGTTTCAAAATCTGCGAAATTCCACGTCTGTTCACCGATAAATTGTGGGTATTTATCGACAATTTCATGATTCGCTTTATAATAATTCAATTGATACTCTTCCGTAAACATTTGATCATCAATCGCATGCATACCTGCGACGGTATCAGCACCATATTCCGTAAACATAATTGGCTTATTGGGTTGACGTTCAGACCACTGTGCTAATTCTTTATCCAGTGCTTTTTTTGCTGCCTCTAAATTTGCAGATTGTGTGTACCAACCGTAATAGCGATTTAAGCATAATACGTCAACTAAATCTTGTACTTCACATACATCAGGTTGAGCCATTAAAATTGTGACAATGGTAACTGGGCGTTTCTGTGGATCTTTGTTTTTAGCTAAATCTACTAATGGTTTAAAATATGCTTTTGCACCTTTTTCATTAGAAGCAGGTTCATTAGCGATTGACCACATTACTACACAAGCGTAGTTTTTATCCCTTTCAATCAAGCCTTCTATGACTTCTTTATGTGCTTGATGTGTATCAATTTCTTTCCAAGTATCATGTTCTAATTGGCCACCTAAAGCGACCATAAAGTTAAGGTGTACACCGACTGCGGTTGTTTCGTCAATCACAACGATACCTTGTTCATCTGCGAGACGCATCATCTCTTCAGAATATGGATAATGAGACGTTCTGAAAGAATTTGCGCCAATCCATTTCATCAAATTGATATCCATCACATTGGCAGTCTCATTTAAACCACGCCCATTATAAAATGTATCTTCATGCTTACCGAATCCTTTAAAATAAAACGGTTTATTATTGATAAGAAACTGTCCCTCTTTCACTTCTACAGAACGGATACCAAATCGTTCTGTATACACATCAATCATCTCGTCATTGTTCAATAATTCAACTTTCATCTGATAAAGATACGCATTAAGTGGTTGCCATAAATGAGGATTATCAATTGACATTGTCCCTTCAGCTTCATCGCTGTTAGTAACAACTTGTCCCTCTTCATCTATAATTGTTACTCTAACTTGATTAATATCTGATCTATCCTCATGTACATCCACTTTATAATTGACTACACTTTCTCCACTCTGCTTCACTTCTGGATTAATAATAATATCTTGAATATAACTATGTGGTGTTGTGTATATTTTCACTGGACGGTGAATGCCAGCATAATTAAAGAAATCAAAGTTTGGCTCATTGATTGGTGTAACAGTTCCGTTTTCATCAACTTCTTCACTATAATTACCTACTGGCAATGTACTATGTGTCAGTACATTGTTAACCTTAACCGTTAATCGATGACTGCCAATTGTAGCGATCTCCGTGATATTAACTTCGAATGGAAGAAAACCACCTAAATGTGTCATGATTTCCTGACCATCTAAGTAAACCGTAGCATGATGAGTAACTGAACCGAATCTTAATACAATTCTTTCACCATTAAGATGTTTGGGAATCATAATATCTCGTTCATAGTAGACGTCACCAACATGTTGTCGAATACTTTGAATGACACCTTGATCATTATAAGAACCAGGTACAGCCATAACATCATCTGTATCTAACGCTTTACTTACATCTACGTCTTCTTTATACCCTACTAATTTAAATTTCCATATTCCGGACAAATCTAATAGTTGTCTTGTTTCTGTATTAATTGGATATAACAACTTTATCCCTCCTATATTTACACGCCTGAATAAGCGTTAAAGCCACCATCAACTGGTAATACGACGCCATTTACAAAACTTGAAGCCTCTTTGCTAACTAGGAATAGTAGTGCACCTACTAATTCTTCAGGTTTACCAAAACGTTCCATTGGTGTAGCATTAATAATTTTTTTAGAGCGGTCAGTATAACTACCATCTTCATTTAACAACAGCGCTTCATTTTGCTTAGTTAATAAAAATCCTGGCGCTATCGCATTCACTCTAATATTAGTTTTAGAGAAATAAACACTTAACCATTGTGTGAAATTACTAATTGCTGCTTTTGCACCACTATAGGCAGGTATTTTTGTGAGTGGTGTAAATGCATTCATTGATGAGATATTGATAATCGTTGCTTCTTCTTTATCTAACATGTCTGTTGCGAAGACTTGAGAAGGAATAAATGTGCCTAGAAAATTGAGGTCCATGACAAAACCAACACTCTTTTCGTCTAAGTTGAAAAATGTTTGTTTATCTTGATCTAAACCACCCTCAAAGTGCTCGTCATCTGTTGTACCTTTAGGGGCATTTCCACCCGCACCATTAATTAAAATATCAACACTGCCAAAAGTATTATTTACTTCTTGTTTGATTCTTTTCATATCTTCTTTATTAGTGACATCACCTAGAAATACACGAGATTCGCCACCTAATTCTTTTATTGTCTCAACTAAACCACTCGCGTCATCTCTAAGACCCACCATCGCAACTTTAGCCCCACTTTGTGCTAAAGCAATAGACATTGCACTACCAATGACGCCTGTTCCACCTGTAATGACAACGACTTTATTCGTTAAATCAATATCGAATGGTAATTTCATAAATTCATTACTCCTTTTTTATTTATTATTTTTACTAACCGCTTCATATAAACCATTTAAATATGTTGCACCTAATGCACGATCGTACAATCCATATCCTGGTTTACCAGTTTCGCCCCAAATCATACGTCCATGGTCAGGTCTGATAGGACCATGATAGTCGAAGCTGTGCAATGCTTTAATTACTTCGTACATGTCGATAGAGCCTTTTTCAGATAAATGTGCAGATTCTTGGAAAGATTTATTACCAATTAATTTAACATTACGAGCATGTACAAAGTTTACGCGACCTTTCTCACCAAAGTGGCGTAGCATATCGACAAAGTCATTTCTACGATCTGCACCCAGTGACCCAGAACACATTGTTAAACCATTGTATTTAGAATCATATAAGTTAATAAAGCGCTCTAAATTTTCTTTATTTGTGATAATTCGTGGTAGCCCAAAGATATTCCATGGTGGATCGTCCGGATGTATTGCCATCAGAACATCTTCCTCTTCAGCGACTGGTATTACTTTTTGTATAAAGTAATTTAAGTTCTCCCATAATGTTTCTTCATCTACTTCTTTATAGTCTTCAAATAATTGAGTTAAATCTTCTTTCGTATAGCTTGAATCCCATCCTGGTAATGATAATTCACCACTTAATGGGTTCATTTTTTCAACATCTTTTTCATCATAGATTAAACAAGTAGAACCATCATCTAATCGATAGTCTAGTTGTGAACGGGTCCAATCGAATACTGGCATAAAGTTATAGCACACAATTTTAATGCCTGCTTGTCCTAAATTACGTAGTGTTTCACAATAGTTTTCAATATATTTATCACGTGTTGGTTTGCCTAATTTAATATCTTCATGTACAGGTACGCTTTCAATCACTGAGAGTTCCATACCTGCATCCTCAATTTCTTGTTTTAATGCTTTAATTTTATCTAATGGCCAAACTTCACCAACCGGCACGTCATAAATTGCACTTACAATACCTTTCATCCCAGGTATTTGTTTAATGTATTCCAAACTAATTGGATCATCTTTGCCGTACCATCTAAATGTCATTTTCATTATTTTGTCCCCCTATATTAATTTAAAGTAGTTATAAGCGTTGTTATAGCAAATATTTTCAATCATACGTTTTAGTAATTGATCGTCATTAGGGATTTCACCTTTTTCAACTAAATCACCAATGAATGTAGATAAAATACGTCTAAAGTAATCATGTCTTGAATATGAGATAAAGCTTCTTGAATCCGTTAACATACCAACAAAATGCATAAGCAATCCTTGATCAGCTAAAGATGACATTTGTCTTAACATGCCTCTCTTAGTATCGTTGAACCACCAACCTGCACCATGTTGTACTTTACTTTTAATGCCTGGTTCAGTTTGGAAATTCGCAATCGTAGAACCCACGATATCATTATAAATAGGGTTTAAATTATATAAGATAGTTTTAGGTAAGTGATTTTCTTGTTCCATCATATCCAAGGTTGCATTTAAGTGATATGCAAGATTATCTTGGTCTCTAATTGAGTCAAAACCAGCATCTTTTCCTACTTTTTCAAACATTTTAGTGTTGTTATTTCGAATAGCACCAAAGTGAATTTGCATTACCCAACCATGTTCATGGTAAGCCTTACTTAATTCATTCAACATAAAGCTTTGGAATTGAAATCTTTCATATGTTGAAACGTCTGTTTGGTTTAAGGCTTTATTGAAAATGTCTTGAATATCTTGATCTGTATAATCTTCGAAGTGAATTTCTTCTAAACCATGATCGGCTAATCGGCCACCTTTATCATGGAAATATTGAATACGTTTGTACAATGCCATTACGAAGTCCGCCGGTGTTGTAATTTTATGAGTAAGTTCTTCTAATTTTCGTAGTAAATCTATAAACGCTTGGTCGCCGACTTTAAATACATCATCTGGTCTAAACGCAGGAAGTACGGTCGTTTTAAATCCTTCTTGTGCTTTGATTTCATCATGATATTTTAAGTCATCTGTTGGGTTATCTGTTGTACAAATTAAATTTACATTTGAATCTGTAATCAATGATTGTGTTGTTGTGTGATGTTGTTTTAAATAATCGTTTGCACGATGATAAATCTCTTCAGCATTGTCACTAGTAAGTAAATCGTCAATATTAAAATACATTTTCAATTCTAGTTGTGACCAATGATATAAGGGATTGCCCACTGAATTTTCTAATGTTTCTGCCCATTTTTTAAATTTATCAAGGGGTGCAACGTCTCCTGTAATATATTGCTCTTCAATTCCTTGCGCACGCATAGCACGCCATTTATAATGGTCTCCACTAAGCCATAACTCAGTGATATCATCACATCTTACGTTATCGTTAATTTGTTTAGGATCTAAATGGCAGTGGTAATCATAAATCGGCATATTTTTTGCGAAATCATGATATAAATGTTTACCTGTTTCATTATTCAGCATAAAGTTTTCATTAATAAAAGCCATACATTATTCGCTCCTTTAAATTTCTTCTCTCAATGCAAGTTCTTTAACAATTTGTTTATGTCGTTTATCTGTTAGTGGATACCATATGAAGAAGATAATAAATGCAATGGTACAAGCCACTGCTGGAACTGCAAAGAACAATACTTTAAGTCCAAAGATAGTTCCCGCTGATTGATCTACGTTTGGCTGATAACCGATAAATGTTAATGCTAGCCCTGGTACAAATCCTGCAAGTGCTTGTGAGACTTTCCGAGTAAAGCTATAACTTGAATAAGTGATACCTTCTGAACGTAATCTGAATTTCCATTGTCCATATTCCACAACGTCTGCAATGAATGCCCATACAACAGTGTTAGGAATTACTAAGAAGAATTGTGCTATTGTGTTCATAATTAAGAACATGACATAGTTTTCTCCGAAGAATAAGAAATTTAAGACTTCGAATATGACAAATCCTCCAATTCCTATGAGTGCTGTGTATTTTTTGCCCATCTTTTTACTAATTAGAGTTGTTGCATATAAAGCTGGCAATAAGACGATAAAGTTCAATGTACTTACTAATCCAACTAGATTGGGTTTATCTAACACGTATTTGAAATAATAGAGTTGTGTTGATTGAACTAAGAACATAGACATTATCGTTAATAATGTAAAGATAGCTAAGACTGCAAATGCTTCATTTTTCACTAGGTTGAAGAATGCTTTTTTGTTAACACCTTTTTCTTTCGGACGTTCAATAACGTGACGTTCTTTAACACCTTTGTAACAAATCAAATGGAATATCACACCAAAGCCTGCTAACAATCCCACAACGACTGGATATCCTATTGCATGATTATCAAATTGAGATACTAATGGTACAACGACAATTCCTGCGATAAATAAGGCACTTTGTGAACCTAAGTTTCTAAATACAGATAATTGGGTTCTATCATCAGCATTCATTGTCATAGCAGCAGATAATGAACCGTATGGAATATTAACTACAGAATAAGCTGCGTTAAATAATAAGTAGGTTGCGAAAGCCCAGATGACCTTTCCTGTATCACTAAAGTTGGGGGCGGTAAATGATAAGACTGTCATCAATGCTAACGGAACGGTACCATATAAAATAAACGGTTTAAATTTACCTTTAGGTCCAATGTTCGTTCTTGAATCTACGATTGTTCCTACGCCTGTATCAACAAATGCATCAAAAATTTTTGCGACTAAAAATACGAGTCCTCCGTAAAAAGCTGAAATCCCTAAAATATCCGTAAAAAACATCATTAAGTATATTTGTCCCATATCGAACATCATGCCGTTACCTAAATCCCCAAAACCATAAGATAACTTTTCTTTAAAACTTAATGTTGATTCCTGAATATTGCTAAAACTTTTTAGTTTATGTTTTTCTCTTTTTTCAACTGCATCTCCCATAATACTGCCTTCTTTCTATCTATTGATATCTTTGTTGCTTTCAATAGATGCACAAATTTTTCTAAGATTGGCATAACTATAATCACCTAAGATACTGTGCTTATAACTCATGTTATTGATTCCCAATCGAACAGTATCTTCTAAATTCCAGTTATTCATAATTCCATAAATAATCCCTACACTAAATGCATCACCCGTACCTAATCTGTCTAGGATATCGACATCGATTTTTTCCGTTTGTGCCAATTGATTTGATGTAGATAAAAATCCTTGTAAGCGGTTTCTTTTATGGTTAAAAATTTTTCTCTGTGTAAATGCAATATATTTAATATCATATTTTTGGTGTATTTTAGCTAAAATGGGCTTTATTTCTTCAATATTTGCCATTCGCTCTAGGCCATCTTTATAGTCATTACCTTGGTCATCTGGTAACAATAATGGCTCATAACCAAAAATTAAGTCTGTATCATATAAGAGTTCAGACATTTTTACTCTAGCTGTTTGAAAATCCCATAGAGCTTCTCTAAAGTTCAAATCACAGCTTACAAATAATCCTAATTGTTTAGCTGTTTTGATAGTTTTTTTCAAAAATAAAAATAATTCATCATTTAAAGCTGCAGTGATACCGGTAACATGAAACCACTCATGATCCTTTAATATGTGTTCAATACCATAATTTTGATTATCAAATTGACTAAATACACTCATCTGTCTGTCATAAATCAGACTATTTGCTCTTTGTGCATAACCACTTTCAGTAAAATAAAGACCTAATCTTCCATTTGCTTTTTTAATATGATTAGTATTAACGTTGTAGCGTCTTAGATTTTGGATAATACTTTCTCCTAGTTCGTTACTAGGTAGTGCAGTTACCATTGTGGTGTCGATGCCTAGACCTGACAAACCAATAGCAACATTCATTTCTGCTCCACCGTAATGAAGATTAAAAGCTTGTGATTGTTCGAACGTTTGATAGTATGGTGTACTTAATCGCATCAATATTTCGCCAAAAGTTATGAATGACATGTTATCACCCGCTTATTGTTTCAAATTGTCTAACAAATTTTTCTGTATTATCTTTAATTACTGCATCATTACCGTCTTTTGCATTTTTCATCAATGCACTGCCGATACCTACTGCGTATGCTCCTTTTTTATACCAATCTTCTAGATTGTCCAAAGATACACCGCCTGATGGCATTAATTCTATATGTGGTATAGGTCCGTGTACATTTTTAATGAAATTAGCACCTAATAAATCTCCTGGGAACAATTTCACCAAGTCAACACCAACTTCCATGGCTTGTACAATTTCTGTCACAGAGCCACAACCAGGTAGGTAAGGTACTGCATAACGATTGCACATTTTAGCAATATCAAGATCAAGATGAGGACTTACGATGTATTTAGCACCGTTTAAAATAGCTATTCTTGCTGTTGCGCTATCCAATACCGTACCTGCGCCGATGACAATGTGCCCATCACTCGTTTCACTTAAATGTCGAATAACTTCTTCTGCTTGAGGTGTCGTGAAGGTAATCTCAATATTATGAATGCCGCCTTCAATCATTTGTTGAACTGCAGCGATTGCATCATCTTTGCTCTTGCCTCTAACAACTGCTACTAGATAATTTTCATGCAATTGTTTTAATGTTTTTAATTTTTTCATTTTGCAAAGCTCCTTATTTCTAATTTCTTTGCCAACCCAACTTCATTATATTTGCAATTAAAATATCGTCAATTTAGCGCAGTTAGAAATCGCTTTCACACAAAAATAAACCCTTTAACTCAATCCTCCGAAAAGGTTGATATTAAAGGGTTTAAGGAGTGTGGTACACATTTTCTACAATGTAGCTTACATCAATTTTTTCTCAAATTGAATTGAGTCAAAACGTCTAAATTCCTCACTGTTTTTTGTAATTTTTTATTTTTTTTAATAAATTATTGACCTTAAATTTCAAAAAGAAGCAAATTTTCTAAATTTTCTTTTACTTGAACTAGTTATAAATAGAAATGAGTGATAATTTTAAATTGCAAGCAAAGTTGTTACACATTGCTGACTAAGTTTGTTTCATAGTACTATATTGCTTTCGATACGCTAATGGCGAAAGTTGATACTTAGCTTTGAAACACTTTGTAAAGTAACTTTGCTGTTTAAAACCTATGTAATTTGAGATTTCGTCAATTTTCATAGGTGTATGAACCAATAAATCTCGTCCTTTTTCAACACGCAATTGCATGATGTATTGCGAAATAGATTGTCCAGTTTCTTGATTGAATAATCTAGACAAATATGATGGCGCCAACCCAACTAATTCAGCCAACTCATTAAGGCAAAGCGGACGATCTAAATTAATCTTAATATGTTGAATAACCGTATTAATGTTGGAACTGTACTTTAGAGATTTAACTTTTAAGGCAGTCTGGGCATAATCATAAATAAGATTCTCCATAACATGATCCAACGCTTCAATGCTAGTAGCATCATCAATTTCAGCAGCATATTTACCTGAAATATCATTGATTGTTAGAAGGTTGACGTTGGCCTTTTCAATCGCTTTACGGCATAACGTGTTGACCAGGAAGCCTCTATATTTATGATTTAACAAATCATCTGTGACACGTCTTATACCAGACACTGAAACCTTTATTAACTTAAATATATTAAGTGCTTCATCTGCATTACCATTTTGGATAGCAGTTAGCATTCTATTTTCAATATCGTAACGTTCTTTAATCTTATTAAACGTAAATTCATATTGTGCCTTATCTTTGGCATGCGATTCAGGATTACGATGAAAGCTAAAATCAATATCTTCAACGTTATAATGTATATTTTTATTTTTTAAATATCTTACTGCTAAATGCGTCATATTTAATGCTTGGCTATACTGACAAACTGGTATTTGTAGAAGATATTGTTTTAAAATCGTAAGTTTAGAATGCTTAATTTGGACATGTTGAAGCATTTCAATACACTTATTTTCATTTGGTCTTTGAAGTAAAAAAGGGCCCAATATAATAACTTGATGTTGCTTTCTATATTTAAACATTAAGAAATGCACATCGAATTGGTTAACATAATGATAAATGATATTACTTTTCATATTTTCCAATAGATTTTGTAATTCTACTTTATAACGTTTGCTCTTTGTATTTGTAAAAGGAGATTTCAAGTGATTACTTACGTGCTTGATATCATCCAAATTGTATCGTTGTAAAGATACCATCAAAAGCTCAAAAGCATGCGTTTTTAAAATATCAAAGACTTCTCTATTTAACATATTAATCACCCTTATTTATGACTATAACAGGAAAGGATTGAAAACATTGAATTACACATTAGAACATTTTCAACCTCAACATGACCATCTTATCTGTGTAGACTCGGACGGTTGTGGCATGGATACGATGACCATCAAACATGAACGTGCATTTGGTCCAGCGTTGCTTGATATTTGGAACCTTGACGACATTAAAGACCAAGTATTACATCGTTGGAACCAGTTTAATCTTTATGAAATTACACGAGGAATTAATCGCTTCCAAGACCTTGAAAAAATGTTAACAGAATTACATCAACAAGGACGTACAGTTGATGGTTATGACGATATTAAAGCGTGGGTAGATACGACTTCTACTTTTTCAAATCCACAATTAGAACAAGATATCAAAGAAAACCCTGATAAAAGAGGTTTACGTTTAGCATTAGATTGGTCTAACCGTGTCAATCAATTGATTAACAGACTCCCTAGCGTTGGTCCTTTCGAGCATGTGTATGATGCTTTAAAACTTGCATATAATGACGCCGATATTGTTATCGTATCATCCGCCAACTTATCAGCAGTTGAATCTGAATGGACTGAGCACCAACTTACGCCTTTCATTACTAGCATATTTGCACAAGAAACTGGCACTAAAAAACATTGTATTCATCAACTTGAACAATTATATGACGCAAAACATGTGCTCGTTCTTGGTGATGCAAAAGGCGATATGCAAGCCGCACAAGATAATCATGTGCTATTTTACCCAATTTTAGCTGGAAATGAAGTGGCATCTTGGCTTGAATTTAAAGATAATTACTTAAATTTATTCATTAATAATCAGTTTGATAATACTATTCAAGAACATGTAATTCAACAATTTTATAATAATTTTGACTAGAAAAGGAGCAGGATAATGATGGCACAAGTAGATTTAAAAGCTAAACCTTATTTTCTAAATGATGCACAAATTCAATGGGTTGAAGATACTTTATCTGATTTAACTGATGAAGAAAAAATCGGCCAATTATTCTTTAATTTATTCTCATTAGAAGAAGACGGCGACTTTAATGATACAGAAGACTCAAACAAAGATATTTTAAATAAATATCATATCGGTGGTGCACGCTATCAAGGGGGGAACAAGCAACAAGTTCAGACTCTTTTAAATGACTTACAACAAAATAGTAAAATCCCATTACTTATAGCTGCTAACTGTGACTCTGGTGGTAATGGAGCTTGTAAAGATGGGACTTATATCGCTTCAGCAGCACAATGTGAAGCTGTGCAAGATAGCAAAGTCGCTTATAATGCGGGTTATGTTTCAGGTAGAGAGTCACAAGCACTAGGCGTTAATATTAACTTTGATCCATGTGTGGATATTTTAAAAAACTGGCGTAATACCATCGTTAATACTCGTGCATATGGTACTAATGCAGAAGCAGTGATTAAATATACGAACGCCTTTATAAATGGCTTCAACGAAACACAAGATATGATTACATGTATTAAACATTTCCCTGGTGATGGAACAGAGGAACGAGATCAACACCTTGTTTTAGGTGTAAATGAAATGGAACCAGAGGAATGGGACAACAGTTTCCGTAAAGTATATGAAAATCACATCAATAATGGAGTTGAAATGATCATGTCTGGTCATATTGCACTACCTCATTATTCTAAAAAATTAAACCCAGATTTAGCAGATGAAGATATCTTACCAGCAACATTATCGAAAGAGCTCATTACTGATTTATTAAAAGGAGATTTAGATTTTAATGGATTAGTCGTTACAGATGCGAGCCATATGTTAGGCATGACAGCAGCTATGAAACGTGAAGATTATGTACCACAAGCCATTGCAGCTGGTTGTGATATGTTCCTATTCTTCAATGATTTAGAAGAAGACTTCCACTTTATGTTAAAAGGCTATCAAGACGGTGTGATCACTGACGACCGTCTAAACGATGCAGTAAGACGTATTCTAGGACTGAAAGCTAAAATACATTTACCTAAACGTCAGTTTGAAAATACACTCCTTAAACATGAAGATGAACTTGACGTTATTGGTTGTGATGAACACTTAGCTATGCAACAAGAAGCTGCAGACTTAGGTATCACACTCGTTAAAAACACATTAGACCAACTGCCTATTCGTCCAGAAACACATAAAAATATACGTCTGTACATTATTGAAGGTGAGAAAAATGGTATCTATAAATCAGATGATACTGTAGAAAATAACTTAGTATCTATCTTAGAAGACCGTGGATTTAATGTGACTGTAAATGATGGCTCTACTCGCGTGAAAGGTAAAACATTAGAATATCGCGATAATGTAGACGCTGCACTCGTATTTGCAAATATCGTTGGATATGCAGCTGAAAATAACTATCGAATCAGATGGTCAACAGCAATGAGTAATGAAATTCCATGGTATGTCCACGAAGTACCTACTGTCTTTACATCATTAAATTTCACAACACACTTACATGACGCGACAATGGTCAAAGCCTACATTAACGCCTATCATTCAAATAAAACATCATTAGAAACCGTCATAGATAAAATTATGGGCGAATCAGATTTCAAAGGTGTGCCAAATGACTTAGTTTGGACAAACAAATGGCAAGCAAAATTGTAATCACATAGTATCTCTAAATTTATACAATAACGCTAAGTTACACTCATTCAAATATGAAAGTATCTTAGCGTTATTTTCTTTTATTAAATATTAAATAATAACTTAACACTCTGCTTTAATTGTCTCGTACTCATCTCGTAACAAACTATATACATAACTGTCCGAGAACTCGCCACGCAAGCGTTCATTACTTCTTAACACACCCTCCTGAGTGAAGCCAAGTCGCTCAGGTATCGCGCGACTTTTCGGATTACGCGTCGACATTTGAATCTCAACCCGATTAATATCGAACTCCTCGAAGACGTATCTAATCAACATTTTTGTGCATGCTGTCATAATTCCCTTTTTCTGAAAATGCTCAGCCAAATAATAACCGATAGACGTACGCTTATTGACTAAATCCAAATAATGCAAACCGATGACTCCTGCTAACGCATCGTCATACCAAATTCCACAATGAAATCCATCTCCTCATCAATGCGGTTTCTATATACCATACTTCAATCCATCTCCGCATCAGTGCGGTTTCTATATACCACACCGTACTCCATTTACGCACTAGATCGAGCTACAATTCGTTTTACTATTACATATTTATATACAACAATAATCAATTACTCATTTTATACTATAAAATACATTTGATTTTAAGATACAATTAATTTATCGAACTTGTAATCAACTAAGTAGGAGTGAATATATTGGAATTAGTTTATGATAGTAGTTTAAAATTTTATACTAGTATATTTGAAAATATAAATGATACTTTTAAATCGTTGAATGACCCATACAAAATAGAAGTTAAATCCGACTCCAAATTGAAATATCCTTATTTCAAAGCAGAGGATAATCTAATGATTTTTAAAGATAATTTATCTGAATTATTAGATTATTTAAGTGCTGAGGAAGCTACATCTATTGTACTCAATCGAATTATAGATAGTTTAGAACTGATATTAAGTTCTAAACTCAACTTGCCAAATTTTAATGAACAATTTAAAGAATTTAAAAGAAGCTTAAAGCATACAGTGTTTTATGGTAATAATTTAAATCCTTTTCTTTTAAATAAATTATATCAAGATAATATGTTAAGTTTGAAAATCAAAGAATATAAAGATCTGAAAATACGTATTACTTTCAGTTACAATTCATCAATTAACTTTCGATTTAAAGATTTTGATGATGAATTGAATCAACTTGAGACACAGGCTGATGTTTCTCATCTTATAAAAAATGTTCTTAACCATTCACTTGAAAAACAGAATAGTAATGTTTTTAGACTTTCGAATTTTGAAATGTTTCAAAGTCTACAAAATTCATTTACATCACATGCCAATGCGATACGTTATTTAAGATATAAAACTAATAATTTAAATTTAAAGTTCACTAGAAAAGATATTATTAACACATTAGAATCCACTACCTCATTACAATTTAATGATGATGTAGAAAAAAGTAAATTTTTTGACAAATTTTCTAAAACTCAACCAAAAGGTCAATACACTTTTAAGGATTTAATAATAATTACAACTATCGTATTCTTTACAGAAAGATACAGATTAAATAACTCTAATAATACTTCATTTTCTAATAATTATTTTGCAACTTTTTGTATGTCAAATTTTGCTAATAAAAAAACAAATGAAATTCTAAAGGGATATAAAACTGCTAATTCTTTCGACGATGATAGTCCATTAAAATCAGAATTTAATGATTCAATTTTAAAATTGAAACAAGACATCAGCGATTATCTTTATAACAAATTGAAGATTTCTAAAGACGGTAAAGCTTATTACAACTATAATAAAAACATAAATCAGTATTTGGCCTCCCATATAACATACTTGATTTATGAAATACTTTACTTCAATTCTTTACCGTATTATGAATTTTTAATGACTACATTTAGAGATTATGAGAATTTCATTTCTAATAACCTTTATATATTGAATCAAAATAATCCTACTGGACTGTTTGATTTAGCTATTGATCTAAAAAAGGTTTTTACTAATTGGAGTAGAAGCTTAAGTAAAACAAATAGTAACGCTTTTAAACCCATAGAAACGCCACTTACCAATAACTTACTGTCTTTAAACCTTAGCCTAAATAGTGAAACATCATATTCTGCCCTGAAAATTTTAAGATTGCTAGAAAAAAATAATTTCAGAAAAGATTTTTACAATAAATAATCCCCAAAAGCTTTTTATTCCAACGTTCACTCTGTCTAGACCCTTAACTTACATCACAAGTTAAGGGTCTTATTTTTTATTTTAATTACTTTACTCTGTAAATAGTTAATTTGTAATCAAGTATTAATTAACTCAAATCTACTTATAGTGGATAAACATGTACATTGAAAACTAAAGACGGGGAGGTTGCAAAAAAATGAAGTTTGATATAGCTCGATTATATTTACTACCAAGTAATCTACCTTCAAGGATAATCGAAGATGAAACAGATAATATTCGGAATTCTTCATCAGTGTTTAATGCTTTGTATTTATTAGAAAAACAAATAGTTCCTATCATTACTTCTATCGAAAGCAATGGAATTTTAATAAGTTCTACTTGGTTGGAAAGTGAAATACGACGTTTAAACCAGTTATTAGGTAGCACACATCATTTGCACTCTTTGATTACTATCTTGAATTTAAAGAAACAACAAGGTGACAATAAAATGGATATGGAGTTATCTCATATAAAGAAATGGATAGTTCCACTGGAAAGAACTTCAAATGCATCATTTTCTGATTTTAGAATTAAAGGTAAATGGAAGCTTTTTTCTTCTTATAGTGGAAGAATTTCAGCAAGTCAAATGCCATTAACATCTATGCCTAAACGTATGCGAAAGTATGTTATTTCAAGCAGCTCGGAAAAGGAGTTGTGGTCGATAGATTTAAATCAAGCTGAATTGCGGTTTTTAGGATATTACGCTGATGATAATTTCTTATTAGACCACTTTAGTACTAATAATGATATTTATAGTTATATTGGTAACTTAATTAGCAATTATAGCTGTAACACATGGCCTAAATGTTTACGCAATGTGAGTAAAACTTTTCTACTTGCTTGGCTTTATGGAGCAAGTACTAACACATTGATGAAAAAGTTAAGGAAGAATGATTTTAATATTACTTCAGTGGATGTAAATCACATATTAGAACAATTAGAGCGTACAATACCACAAGCAGTTCACTATTTAGATACTTGCTCGACTAGTAGAGAGGTACGCACATTTTTTGGTTATGCTATACCTCTTGTAGAAATGAAAAAAAGTACTAAGCGCAATTTTGGTCTTCAATCGTCAGTAGCAACTGCAATCAAATTACTAATGTTAGAAGCTCAAAATCTCAAGTTAGATGTAGTTCATGTTATACACGATGAGATATGGATTGAAGTAAATCCAACTTATTCAAAATGGCAGAATCATTTGCAACAGAATTTCAACACAACGATGGATAGCTATCATAAGGGATTTCCATTAAATAATATTTTAAATTTCAAAAAAATGGAGGAAAAAATAAATGGCTAACTATAACATAAGAAACTTAACAAATGATATACAAACAGGGAACGTAAATTTTAAAATAAATAAAGCAATGGACGATAAGATCCTGCTTAAATCAGAAGAAGAGAAAGATGTGCTCAGTTTAAATGTGACAATCGACGATGATAACGGTAATGAAAGTACTATCAATCCTTATTTAATATTTATTGACCAACGTCAAATGTCTCAATTCGGTCAGTTTTTAACTGCAGCTAGTGTAGCACTTGGAACAGAAGATATTACTCCTGAAGATTTAAATGGGTTAACTGGTAAAGCTAAATATTTTATTAAAAAGAATAACTTTCCTGGACTAAATGATTGGCAATTTGATATCCCTTCAAACAGAAGTAATCAAATGTTACAGCAACATATTAATAATCAACAAATTATCAATAACGAAGCTCAAATGAATCAAATTAACCCTTGGGTTAATGCTGAGGGGGATGATTAAAGTGTTTAAAGTAAAATCTTGGGAAAATTTAAACATTGTCGCTCCATTTATTAAAATACAACCAGATAACAATATTTTAACAACTAAATTAGAAGACGCCACCGACGCGTCTTCTCCTATTTATAATTTGTTAAATCTAAACACTCAAGATCAAGAATGGATATTGCGAAACAACTTCAATAAACCATTTTATATGGAGCATATAAGTAAAAATCACAACGTACCGTCTATTTCAAAAACAGCATTGGCACAAAAAAGTGATAAGTTTTATCAAGGTATTCAAAATGTATTAAAGGAAGCACTAACCTATGAAACAGAAAAAGGTAAAACACGTATCAGAAAAGGTGTAACGGCAAAATTCATTGATTCTTGTTTTAACGTTATCTGTACTTTTGACACACCTAATGAGTTAAGAATCTATAACTATGATAGTGGTGTTTGGGAAATCACTGAACTACCTTTGCAGCGGTTTATTTATGAGCTTTGCTATACTCTCGGAACAAGTTGGTCAAAGAATCTTGAAACTGCCTTACTCGACCAAATTAAGCGACGTATTAACGTTTATTATTCCGATGAATTCAATAAAGAAGCACTTACACTAGGGAATTGCGCTTTCAATTATAATACATTTCATCTAGAGCCTACATCTCCATCGCATCTTTCAACAATTAAGTCTTCTGTAAAATATGATGTTAATGCTCAAGCACCTATTTTCAAAAATGCTTTACATCAATGGTTTGATGATAATGACGATATTGCCTTTGTTCAAGAATGGTTTGGCTATGTACTCTCTAATTCGTTTAAGGCAAATGCTTTCTTAATTGTATATAGCAAAGGTGGCGAAGGCAAATCAACATTGTTTGGTTTATTGGAACAACTTGTTGGAGTCACTAACACAACGGCCATTCCATTAAGTAACTTTAATAAAGATTTCGGTCTAGAGCCTTTGTTAAATAAAAAACTTAATCTCGCAACTGAATCATCGAAGAGCGAATTCAGCACCGACAAATTAAAAGCCATCACTGCTGGAGAAAAGATAACGGTTAACCGTAAAAACTTAAAAGAAATTGAAACAAACATACCTGTGAAATTAACGTTTTTAATGAATGAATTACCTATCATCAAAGATAAAAGTCATGGTTTACAAAGAAGATTCATTATACTGCCTATGATTAAACCCATTCCTAAAAGTTTACAGAATAAATATTTGTCTCAACAACTTAATCAAGAATTACCAGGTATACTCAATTGGGCTATAAACGGATTAATTCGTTTAGATAAAAACAAGTACAATTTTACAATATCTAATAATATGGCTGCTATTAAGCAAAAGTACTTCAATGATGTTTCTCCAATGGCTGATTTTATTACTCATTGCTTAAAAGCTAATCCTAGCAATACGAATATAACAGGTAAGGATTTAATGGCCGCTTTTAAATCGTGGTCAGAATTGAAAAAATATAATGTTGCGCACTTACTATCTCCCGTTTCATTCTGGCGTGAATTTAAAATCGAAACGCAAAAATTAGGCTTAGAATATAAAAAAACGAAATCCTCTGGCGATACAGTTGTCAAAGGTATTAAATTTAAAAGTGATGATAGTGACAGCAGTGACGTGAAAATAATTAAGTAAGACAGGTGATATGAATTGGATGAATTAGTAGAAGTATTGTCAGATTTGATCATCGATTATCTTGATAATCAATCAGAATAATATCATTGCTCTAACTCTTAATATGGGAGTTAGAGATCATTAAATGCAATTTTAAATTTATATTATCATCATAGAAAGGAGTGACTAGAGATGAGTATTACTATCGGTTATGCACGTCAGTCTGTGGATAAAAAGAAAGCAGAGAATTCAGTTCATTCTCAAATTAGTGCGATTAAGAAATACACAGATAATCATAAAATTCAAGATGTTAAGTTTATTAGTGATGTGAAAAGTGGACGTTCAACAACGCGTACTGGATATCAATCTATGCTTGATATAATACGTAAAGGTGAGTGCCAACATATAATCGTATTTCGAGTTAATCGGTTAAACCGAAATTTCAAAGATTTTATGGAGCTACAAACACTTTGCGAAGAACACCATGTTCTCATCACTTCTCTAAGTGATGGTCGGTTTGATTTATCAGATAAAACACAAGCATTTAAAATTCGTTGCTTAGCCATCTTAGGCGAAACTGAAAGCAATATCATTTCAGAAAATGTCCGTTCAGCTAACGCTATTAAAGCAAAAAACAATGAACTGCTAGGGACTAATGCCCCTTTTGGTTATATCTACATGAATAAGTCATTTCATATTGATGAATCAAAGGTTAAAACGATTCGATTTATTTTCAATATGTACGTTAATCAAGGTTGGGGTTATAAAAAGATAT
Organism: Staphylococcus sp. NRL 16/872; assembly: GCF_022815905.2. NCBI lineage: Bacteria > Bacillati > Bacillota > Bacilli > Caryophanales > Staphylococcaceae > Staphylococcus > Staphylococcus sp. NRL 16/872. The sequence goes on from NZ_CP119327.1 coordinate 2,471,084, forward strand.
CTCAAGCACTCACTAATCATTCTAAACTCTATAATAGAACCCCTAAGCAAGTGATGCGCATCATCACCAATGAAAAATATGCAGGATTAATTCGCAATCATTTCGGTGAATATGAAGGTAACTTTGAACCCATCATCGAAAAAAGTTTATTCCGTAAAGCTGAAACAATAAGAGGCTCTAAAAAAACATTGACACACTACCATCCTATCGTCTTGTTACGAAAGAAAATACGTTGCATCTGTGGCGCAACAATGACGCCAATTCGTATGAATCGAAAGCATATGACATGCCCTATTACGTATTATATATGTCCTTTGAATGATAAATTAGGTTATAAAAAGTGCAGTATGGGGTACTTTGTAGCTTCAAAGATAGATAAGCAAGTTATTAAGATTATTGAAGATAATATTATCAACCAACAAATGATTCAACGTTTAGAAAATACTATTCATTCTAAATTATCTTTAAAAATCAAAAGAAGTCGTCCTAAATATAACCAAGATCAGCTCATTATCAAATTGTCTAAGCAGCAAATCAGCATTGAAGAATACAAAAAACAATTGAACAAGATTAAAGAATGGCATAACAAAATGAATCGTTATAACCAAGTCAATTCAGCTAATCAGTTGGAATGTATTACACAAAATATTTTATCTAATTACACATTATATATTGATCAGTTATCTGAAATGATAACTCAAATAACAGTAAACAAAGATAAAGAAATCACTGGTGTATTTCTAAAAAATACTCCACTCAACTTATTAAAAGAAAAGGATGATAAACATGATGAAAAAAGTACTTTTATTAGCACAAGAAAATGAGAATGATGAAAGAGAGTTAATGCCTGATGAAAATATTGATACGTTAAAAGATGCTTGTCAAAATTTAAATCTAACTGTCATTAAAACTTATACTCAAGCAGACGATTTACATTATGATATTGAACATAATATCGTCGCCAATCTACCAGTTATATTATGGGGCGATGCTTGTGATTACCCAGGGCTAAAACAATCTAATCTTGATTGTTACTCACATATAGATATATTACCTCATCTTGAAATGATAGGAGCTTAAATAGAAAATTTAAAATAAGGACTTGATACCATGGATACAACTTCTCCTACTATTAAAATAGCACCGTATGTTAGGACTAGCTCAATTAAGCAAATTGACAACTATTCAATTTCAGCCCAGCTTGCTGAAATTGAGAAATATTGTAAGTTAAATGACTATGAAATGCTACCACCTTATATTGATAACGGAATTAGTGGTGCGAAAATGGAAAATCGACCTGGCTTACAACAAATGCTTAATGATTTGAAAAATAATAAGTTAGATAAGATAGTTGTGTGGAAGCTTACAAGGCTAGGTCGTAGCATGAAAGATATTTTACAAATCATCGAAGAATGTGAAAAAAATAATGTATCTTTTTATTCAGTCAGTGAACACCTCGGCATTGATACAGATATGAACAAATTAATGCTAAATATTATGGGATCACTAGGTGAATATGAAAGAACAATATTAAAGGATAATATTCGTATTGGTGCCTTAAACAAGGCCAGTGAAGGTAAATCAGTTGGTGGTCAACCACCTTATGGCTATGACCGTATTGATGGCCTTTTAATTGTAAACCAACATGAAAGTCGAATTGTAAAGGAAATATATCAAATGTATAGTCAGGGCATGAACTTCACTGCAATAGCAAAAGTACTTAACGATAGACATGAGGTAACAAAATTAGGAAAACCACATTCTAAAGACTCCGTATCTTATATCCTTAAAAATAAAGTGTATCGAGGTTTAGTTGTTTATAATCAATATGTTGATTGGAAGAAAAAAGGTCGCAAAGGATATAATGATAACCCTATCATTACTGAAGGTGAACACGAAGCTATCATTTCTCAAGAACTATGGAATAAAGTTCAAACACAGCTTAAAGCAAGAAAACGTCATAAACGCGGTAATAACAAAACAGACAACCTCTTAACAGGACTATTAAAATGTAAATGTTGCAATGCGAACTACGTTATTTCAAACACTATAAATACACTGAAGGATGGAAGTAAGCGGCACTTTCGATACTACGTCTGCCGAACACGTAAACAAAGAAGCAAAGACTGTAAAGCAGCACCAAATATTCGTGCTGATTTCATAGAAAACTATATATTTCAAAATATCAAAAATTTAATTCAAAAACCTGAGTTAATTAAAAAAGTGGTAGAAGCTGTTAACCATAAAAGAACACCCAATACTGATGAAATCAATCACGAAATCGCAAATAAACAATTTCAAATTGACGATTTAAAATCTAGGTACAATAATTTAATTCAAGTTATAACTACTGATACAAGTTTAACTGAATCTATTAAACCAACATTACTTAAATATAGTGAGCAAATTAATGAATTGAACACAAGCATCAAGCAATTAGAAAGTAATAAAAATGTGAATCATCCTAAAATAGAAGCAGATACTGTTATTAATATTTTTCATATTTTATTTAAGAACTTAGAAAATACTAAGAATTCTTCTTTAAAAGCAGTTTATCATTTAGTGATTGAACATATCTACATTAAAGCAGACAGTAATAATAAAAAGCAGTTTTATATAACCTTTAAATTTAACCAAGATATTGTAGAAACATTATTAAATAATATTAACCCAGACGAACAATTACTCAATTGTTCGTCTTCTTTATTGGCTAACATTCCTTCTGAAATAATTTTCCTCTCTTTCGAAATATAATCCAAGTCATTTACTGTCACTATTGTCACTATCGCCACTTTTCTACTAAATGTAACAAATTATAAATCAAGCATATATTATATGAATGATGTAGCTTATGACCTACATCTACTCAAATAAATAGGAGGCTATATATGAAAACTCAAATAAATGAACTCAAATCTTATATTACTAATCTATTTCAACTAACCAGCCAAGAAAACTGGGAATGTGAGGCCCTCAATGAATCTGCAGATAACATCTTACCTAAACGCTTTTTGAATGATTCTCCTCTATCAAATCGTATCCTCGAAACCTACACATACTATAACAATGAACTTCATGAACTCAGTATTTATCCATTTCTTATGTATTATCAAAACCAACTCATCAGCATCGGATATCTCAATCACTATGACATGGACTTTCTATATCTTAATGATACACAAACGACAATCATAGACGAACGTCACTTATTGAAAGGAGAAAACAAATATGAATAATTGGATCAGAGCAGCCCAACTAACTGTAACCATTATTACAGAAGTCATCGTAATCATGAAAGAAGTCCAAGACGGAGGTAAATAAATGGAAATTAATCGTTATATCACACGCGGTATTAATGACATGATCCCATTAGAAATTCAAATTATGATGTGGGAGATGGTTCGTTTAAGAGATAAAAATTATGAAGATAAGAGAGATTATTTTCATATTTTTAGATTAAGTCAAGACCAAACAGCACTAACCATCGTTCATGAACAAGAACAACCCTTATACAAATTGGAATATCATTATACAAACTACGAAAAAAATCAAAATGCATTACCTAAGAAAGTCTACGTCATTCGTGAAGATGATGTAGACACTTTTTATTATGTGATGCTTTTACCAGAAGAATACTAAAAGGGGTGACGAGTATGAATGCAATTACAAGTATTATAGAAACTGAAGCTATATTCAGTGACGATGAACAACATCGTTATTTACTTAAAAAAACATGGGATAGAAAATTGCCAACTTGTACAGTGATAACGATGTACCCTCATTTAGATGGAATATTATCTCTTGATTTAACGACTGTCCTAATTCTAAATCAATTATCGTCTGAAAACGATTATGGTTCAGTTTATCTTGTTAATTTATTTTCGAACATTAAAACACCTGAAAATCTTAAGCATATAAAAGCCCCCTATGATAAGAATACCGATATTCATATTATGAAAGCAGTATCTGAAAGTGAAAAAATTATTCTAGCATATGGTGCTTATGCTAAACGTCCTGGTGTCGAAAAGCGTGTCGAACAAGTGATGGAAATGTTAAAACCTCATAAAAAGAAAGTCCAAAAGCTCATAAATCCAGTAACGAACGAAATCATGCATCCGCTCAACCCTAAAGCGAGACAAAAATGGACATTGAAATAAAGGAGGAACATCTATGAACCATGAAACTAAACAATCAGACTGGCAAACGGTTGCTAGTTGTTTAGCATCGCAAGATTATGTATCAATAGTAAAAGGTTTAATACACCATTTTACAGCAATTGAAGATGAAGAAATATTGGATAAAATCTATGATGATTTTATGAATGATGATTCTATAACAACAGTACTTAATAATGATTTTCAAGATATTATCAATCGATACTTATCAAAATAAAATGTATATAATAGTAAAACCAGAGCATCCCTCACTTAGCGATCAGGGATGCTTTATTCATTTATAATCAGTTTAATTCACTTAAAAATAGTTGTTCTGCTTGTTTCATTTTTTTATAAAGTCCTCATATCTTTCACTACTTTTCGGAATATGGAGTCCTAATTTAATTAAGTTAACATCTTCACGTTCCCGTTCATTTTTTTCATAAGATAAACCTTGGTTTAAAAATAACACTTGTTTTTTCACATGTTTACTATCTGGATAAAAATAATATCCTTTTTTGGAATTAAACCTAAACATATATGCTAAAACTTGAAGATAATCTCGATTACCTATATTTTTAATTGGCTTATATTTAGCATCCCCAATAATTCTATAGCGTTCACTTCGACTAATAAAATCAGGATAAATCTCACCTAATTTTCTGCCATTTTCTTTAGTAAATAAATTTTGTGTACCATATTTCTCTTTATTTTGTGGATGATAATAGTCTTCACCTATTAACGTAGCAATATATTCTTCCCATAACCAGGCTCCATCAAATAAAATACCATGGATCTTTTTGATCCCATCACCAACATAATGTTTTTTTTGTTGTAAAATCATTAAACAAAGCCTTTGTAATTCTCTGTATTCTTTATAAAACGCATGACGAAGCGGTCTCTTTTCGTTTTTTATAATAATTTTATTTTTATCCAAACGATTGTAACAGCTTGTTGCTTCACGTATCATTTCAGATTCACGTTTAACACTACCTAGTAAATTCATTCCTATTTTCTTCGTTTGAATAAATTCTATTGTATGTCTAATTAACTGAGTGATGTAGTTATCATATGAAAATTCTCTTTGATTATATGCAATATTTCCTACAAAAGGGGTATTTAGTTTAATATGTCTTGATATATCAATCGTCCCTTTTAAATTATCATCATTATATTTATTTCTAGTATATTGTTTAAATAGTCCTTTCCGCATAACTTTTTTCAGATAATATGGGAACAGAAAGATAAGTAAATTTATAATATTATCTTCTTTATCTAAAAGCGTACTTAAGTCGATTACATGTGGCATTTTCAAAACATTTTCTAATAAATATTGAAAAAAATAATCTTTTTTGTCTTCTTTATCTGAAAAACGAGACTTAATAATTAAGTTCTCATCACCGTAACCCAAAAAACCCACAATATTTTTAGAATAGTATGTTTCATGTTTGCTCTGAAGAATTGTTTGCTCTTCTGAAATACTATTCTCTTTTTTTAAATTATCAGGAAAGATAAAAACACCTGTGTTCTCTAGTTCTAATAACGTCTTATCTATTACACTATCAACAATATTTGGTATATCATTAAATCTTAAAGAAGAATAAGAGGTATTATCCTCTATTTCAAGCCTCTTCATTATTTTCACCTAATTCTGAAGAATTACTATAATATGCGGATTCAAAATTATTCATAATATCTTCTTCGTTAAACATACCTCTAATATAATCAGCTAATAATGGCTGTAAATAATCTTTCCACAGTTCGTCAAAAGTCATACTTCTTAACTTTAAGAAGTATGCAGCACCTATATGATAATTACTATTTAATTCTTCAACACTTGAAATAGCTTCATTGAGTCTTACCATTCGTTCAATTGCCTTATTTTTTTTATCGCCTAAGACTTCGAGCATTTGTGTATTTTCGTTTGCTTCAATTTTAATAAATCTAAATCTACGTCTCATTGCAAAATCAAAAGTATCTATTGAACGATCAATATCATTCATCGTTCCAATAATATAAACATTCTCGGGAATATAAAATTTATCTTCAAAGTTCTCCATATTATTATATTGCGTTTTTACTGATCCTTTCTTCCCTCTGTAACTAGGATCAATTGAAAAGAATAATTCACCAAATATTTTTGAGATTTCTCCTCTGTTTATTTCATCTATAATAAATACAAATCTTTTATCTTCCGAGTTATTAAATGAATGGTTCTGTTGCAAAGTTAAAAATCATGTAATATTTATACTAAAAAATGAAAAATAATTAATACTAACAAAACTCTTTACTGTTAAAACAATATTTGCTTTTATAGTTTTGTATAGATGTGCATATAATTTTAACTTTGCAACAGAACCAGAATAGGCCTAGTAAGAAAAAGGCTGATCTTTTTTAGCCGTAGTATATGGAATGCCTTCAATATGTTGTGTTTGTTTGTGAGAATCTATATCAATTTTTTAGTATACTTATAGTCTAACCATAAAAGCACTTAGCAACAATAAATGTCACAGTTGATAAACAAATAGATACAATAATGACAACTATTAATGGTTTGAAAGCACGATCTTTTAAGTCTTTAAATGAAACATTTAACCCTAATGCAACCATTGCCATCAATAAGCATATAGTAGTGATATTATCTATAATTTGCATAACCATGTGTGACAAGGATACATAAGTATGGAATAGTGCCATCATGACAAAGCCAAGTAAAAAGTAAGGTACATCAATACGTTTTTTTTCAGTCTCACTATGCGATTTTTTTCTCATAATTAAAATTAAAATAATACTCAGAGGTATTAATAAAAAAACACGTCCCAGTTTTCCTAACAGACCCATACTCAAAGCCTCTTGGCCTGAGAAGCCCGAAGCAAGAATTACATGTGCAATTTCATGTAAACTTGTACCTGACCAGACCCCAAATACTTCAGGAGATATTGTAAAAACAGAATATATTACAGTATATGCAAGTGAAAATATAGTGCCAATAAGTGCGACAATACCAATACTAATCGCAGAATCTTTTTCTCTAGATTTTAATATTGGAGATACTGCTGCAATAGCTGCCGCACCACACACCCCAGTGCCAATACCTAATAATAGGATGAGGTTTTTATCTCCTTTAATATATTTATTTAGTAATAACATTAATCCGATACTAAAAAGGATGACTCCAATATCGATTAATAACAAATCGCTACCTTTTCCAATTACATCATAAATATTTAGCTTTAATCCATATAATATAATAGCTAATTTCAGTAACCGTTTAGACGAAAATGCGATTCCTGAACGATATGCTTCAGGGTAACCCTTAAAATGTCTATATAGAATCGCAATCAGTATAGCAATTGTTAAAGCACCTATCTTATCTAAAAATGGTAACTTTGAGCCTAACAAACTTATAACTGCGATGATAAATGTGAATAATAAACCATAAATAAAGGCTTTGTTTTTTAAGGATTTCACTTTTTAACTCCTCCTTTATCAAAAGCTTATCATCGCATAGTTATAACGTGAAATAAATATTGAGTATATTACTCATAACATTTTTGTTATAATAGAGGTATTCAAATGTCAGGAGACCTAGTTAATGGATTCATTAAAAGTTCTAACTGAAGTAGTTAAAACGCAAAGTTTTACTAAAGCTGCAGAAAATTTATATACTTCACAGCCATCAATAAGTCGCGATATTAAACGATTAGAACTGGAATACGATGTAAAAATTTTCGAATTTAGACATTCTAAAATGTCTTTAACAAGCGATGGGGAGAAACTATTTCAATATGCTTTACAACGTGAGCGTTTAGAACAAACCTTAAGACACGATTTGAAAATGCAACCTGATACAATTTCGGGAGATGTGAGGGTAGGGAGTAGTTACACTTATGGCGAATATCGATTGTCACAACATCTTACTGATTTAGCCAAAAAATATCCTGAATTATACATTCATGTGTATTTAAATAATTCTGATACAGTATTACAACATATTAAGAATAACACTATCGATTTAGGTATAATCGAAAAAGAGGTTCAAAGTAATATTATACACAGTAGACGTATTGCTCAAGATGAAATAGTATTAATTCGTAAAAAATCATCATCTTCAAATAAATCAATATGCTTTATCAGAGAACGCGGATCAGGTACAAGAGTCTATCAAGAAAATGCGTTATCACAAATGACTTCATCCTCTTATTTAGTAGAAATTAATAACACAAATCTAATTAAAAATATGGTTCATGCTGATAAAGGCTTTTCTATTGTTTCTAAATCGACATTAACCCCTTATGATTTAGAAAAGCTAGAAGTAACAAACTTAGGCATCACACGCCATTTCTATTTAGTCATACATAAAAATAAGTATATTGATACGAAGCTTAATGAAGTTATCAACAATTTGATTTCATGAATTTTGATCTTTGTATTATTTATTCTAAATTTAATGCATGTTCTAATGACAATATATTTAAAAAAGGATAAACTCTCAATATATAACATTCATAATTTATCCTTTAAATTATTGGCAATTAGCGTCAAAAATATTAGAATGACGCATTGTAACTAATATCGTACATATCACTTTGCATTCCTCTACTAACCAGTGTTATAATCTACTTAACAAAGTTATTAAGCATAATGCACCAATCCCCTCACTATCGGAAGTAGTGAAGGGATTTTTAGGTGTGACTATAGTCGCCTATTTTTTCTTATCGTTGCGATTGCGTAGCCAATGCGCAAATAATGCGACGATACAACCATTCGCTGCTGTGGTCATGATGTGAACAAAGTTATCAAGCATAATTACACCTCCTCTCTACGTCTAGATTGACGCCTGAGAGATAGGCGACCTTTATATTGTATCATCCGTAATGGGTGAGTTACATATAACTTCTGATAAGTCATCTTATGTAGTGTTTTAAAACTGCTTGATTTCTTATATTACTATACTTACAGAATCCAAAAACTCTATCAATGAAAAAAGAGATCTCATATATGAGACCTCTTTTTAATATCAATAAAAATTGAATTTGGGTTTATAAAACTAATATACGTCAAAATTTTTATAAATATTTTGACTCTAATATTCTATGTTTGGTACTTGGTTTACATGTTTTTGGTAACGTTTGAGTGCACAAAAACCAATAGTACTAATAATTGTTACTATTAATAATTTTTTCACGTTTAACATTCCTTTTTTAGCATTGTATTGTAGTCTATTTATTGTTTTGATAGTAATTTAATTCTAAATCTTTTGATGTCTGTTGACGGATTTTTTTCATTAACGCAGTATCATTAATGAGTGATTTACCATAAGATGGAATCATTTTTTGTATTTTAGGTGTCCATTCAGATTCATATTCAGGGAAGTTTTTCTCAAGTACTTCTAAAGCTACAGATACTGAAGTTGATGCTCCTGGAGACTCTCCTAATAAAGCTATTACCGAATGATCTTCAGAATTAACAACTTCTGTACCAAACTGAATAAATCCTTTACCATATTCGGGAGTATCTTTAATCACTTGTACACGTTTGCCTGCAGTGTATAACTGCCAATCTTCATCACGTGCTTCTGGATAAAATGTACGTAAATGATTCATACAACCTTCTTTAGTCATTAATATTTGATCAAATGAATATTTGATTAAAGGTAGGTTTTTAGCAGCAGCAGATAACAATGTTGTAATATTATATGGTTTGACTGATTTAAATAAATCAAGATTAGAACCATTTTTTAAGAACTTAGGACCCACACTAGCGAATGGACCAAATAATAATGTACGTTCACCATCAATATATCGAGTATCCAAGTGAGGTACTGTCATAGGTGGTGTGCCAGGTGGTTCTTTACCGTAAACTTTGGCATCGTGTTGGGCTATAATGTCTGGGTTAGTACAAATTAAAAATTGTCCTGTAATAGGGAATCCGCCCAAATGTTTACTTTCTGGAATTCCGGTTTTTTGTAATAGTGGAATAGCACCACCACCAGCACCAATAAATACATAATCAGCAAGTTCAGTTTGAACATCACCGCTGTTACGTTGACGCACTTTAACTTCCCATTTACCATCTTTTCGATGGTTAAAGTCTATTACTTCATGATTATATTGGACATTGGCATTAGGATGTTGTTCAATATTTTTAGCCATTTTACGAGTAAGCTCTCCAAAGTTAACATCTGTACCTTCGTTAATCTTACTAGCAGCCATAATATCACTTGAGCTATGACCCTCCATCATTAATGGAACCCATTTTCTCATCTCTTCAATATCTTCTGTATATTCAATATTGTCGAACATTGGAAAATCCTTCATAGCATGATAACGATCCTTTAAGAATTGAACGTTATTTTTACCTCTAACAAAACTAATGTGAGGTAATGGTTGAATAAATTCTTTAGGGTTGGAAATACTATTATTTTTAACTAAATGACCCCAAAATTGTTTTGAAATCTCAAACTGTTCATTAATTTCTTTTGCCTTTTCTATATCAATTGATCCATCAGGTTGTTTCACTGTATAGTTCAATTCACATAAAGCAGCATGACCAGTTCCAGCATTATGACGCTCATTTGAGCTTTCGATACCAGGACGATCCAAACGTTCATATAGTTTTATATTCCAGCTTGGTTCTAACTCTTTAAGCATAGAACTAAAAGTTGTGCTTAAAACACCAGCACCAATAACAACAACTGTTTTTGACTCTTTTGTATTCATAATTGACTCCCTTCTTTTAAGTACAAATATTAGGGTAATACAAAACATACAGAAATTAAAATACTTATTTTTAATAAGAACTATTCTTTTATGGAATAGATACATATTCTGTAAGGTTCTGTTGCAAAGTTGAGCATAGAAAAGTATAGAAATTGTTTTATTTTTTCCTTTTTTTCTTTGAACTTAAAAGCAAATAATATGATCAATATTGAATTCGATATTGATCAAAAAATATTTCTTCAAATTCAAAAAATAAGACAAATGAATGAATTGCTTAGCTTACTTTTGAGTGATTTTATTTTTTGATATTAGTACTAAGAGTCTCGACGTCGACTGAATCCTATGAAATCAATAAAAAAAGAGTCTTCAGACAATTAAAAGTGGTCTTGTAATAATTGTAAAGAGTCTACAATAAAATATCATATTACACCCTTCAGTCCAATGCATAAGAATATTGGTTCTGTTGCAAAGTTGAAAAATAAATGTCTAATCTCAATTTTAAAATAATACTTTGTGTTAACTTGTTAGCATGATGCTAATTTCATGGCATGGCAAAAATCCGTAGATCTGAAGAGACCTCCGGTTCTTTTTATATAGACCGTAAATACATTCAATACCTTTTAAAGTATTCTTTGCCGTATTGATACTTTTATCTCTTGTCTTTCTTACTTTAATATGACGGTGATCTTGCTCAATGAGGTTATTCAGATATTTCGATGTACAATGACAGTCGGGATTCAGTTTAAACACTTTAATTACTTTAGCCATTGCTACCTTCATCGAAGGTGCCTGATCTGTAATCACCTTTTGAGGCTTACCAAATTGTTTAATGAGACGTTTGATAAACGCATATGCTGCATGATTATCTCGTTGCTTACGCAACCAAATATCTAATGTATGTCCCTCTGCATCAATGGCACGATATAAATAGCTCCATTTTCCTTTTATTTTGATGTATGTCTCATCAATACGCCACTTATAATAGGCTTTTTTATGCTTTTTTTCCAAATCTGATACAAAATTGGGCATATTCTTGAACCCAACGGTAAACCGTTGAATGATGAACGTTTACACCACGTTCCCTTAATATTTCAGATATATCACGATAACTCAATGCATATCTTAGTTAGTAGCCAACGGCTACAGTGATAACATCTTTACTGAATTGTTTATATCTGAAATAGTTCATACAGAAGACTCCTTTTTATTAAAATTATACTATAAATTCAACTTTGCAACAGAACCACTTAAACCCACACTCTGGACAAAATTTCACAATATAACACTCCCCTTATTTATTTGCCAACTTGAGTTTAGCACAACTTTATGATTTCACACTATAAAGAAATCATTTATTTTGACAAACGAAAAATTTAGATGATTAATTATTTGTAATATTCTTCTCTGAGCAGACTATACACATAACTATCTGAGAATACCCCTAATAAACACTCATCGCTTCTCAATACGCCTTCTTGTGTAAATCCCAATCTTATAGGTATAGCTCGACTTTTCTTATTTTTGGTAGACATTCGTATTTCAATACGATTAATATCATATTCTTCATATACATAACGAATTAAAGCTTTAGTGCATTTAGTCATAATACCTTTCTTTTGAAAGTCTTCAGCTAAATAATAACCAATCGAAGTTGTTTTATTAACTAAGTCTAAATAGTGCAATCCTATGACCCCCAATCAGTTCTTTATTACTCCATATTCCACAATGAAATCCATTACCATCGATAAATTGTTGCAACGCTGAATGGATAAAGTGTTTACTATCTTCCACCTTCTTTGTATGTTCGACAAAAGGTAGAAATTCTGCTAAGTAGTTACGATTGCTATCTACTAATTTAAATAACTGTTCTGCTTCTCGTTCTTCTAATATCTTTAATTTAATACCTTTATCTACTTGGTAACCAAAAATCATAACTATCCCGCCTATGTATTTAATTATTAATAAATCTCAAAGAAAAACCGCTACTAAAGTGGATATGGAAACCCGTCGCCACGAGTGAATTGTTGTAACGCCGACTGAATAAACTTCTTACTGTGTTCAACTTCAGTTGTGTATGCTACAAATGGCAAGAACTCCCCTAAATACTCACGATTCTCATCCACTAACTTAAATAACTGATTCGCTTCACGCTCTTCCAAAATTTTCAACTTCACATGTTCATTTACTTCGTAACCAAACATCATCCTATCCCCTCCAGTTAAAAATTTCAAATTATTCAGTAAATTACATATATAATAGCATACTTTATCGTTAAAATTGTAAATACTTAATATGAATATGTTTTTTACATCACCATTTTAAGCATAGTTAGGGTATTTCTTAATAAAAAGAGCGAACTTCCAAATAAGGGAGTTCACTCTTTATTTTCATAATAAATTCTTAGTTTTAGAATGCAGTTTTTTTTAAATTTCTTTTAATAATTGAGGTAATTGAGTAATATCATCTATAACATATAATGCGCCATTTTCTTTGAATTTTTCAGTAGCTTTTTGTCGATGTTCATCTTTTTCATTATCGCTTAATGCATTCCATTCGTCTTCACTAAGTCCTACAATAGAACTACCTTTAATTACTCCAATAGCAATAACGCCTGCATTGACTGCTTCTTTCATGTCAGAAGCAGTATCACCTACTTTTACTACTTCAGCAACACGTTCCAGTTCTAATTGTTTCATATTTTCAAATATCATGTATGGATAAGGTCTACCATATCCATTAACAGCTTCGGCAGTTACATAGTAGTCAGGTGAATAACCTTTCGATTTTGCTTCAGTTGTAACCACTTCCATCATTGATTTTGTATAACCTGTTGTTGACCCAATTTTATAGCCTTGATTTCTTAGTTGATTGATAGTATCTATGACATTAGGAATGGGCGTTGTATAATCTTTTAATGTTTCCATTAATGATTTTTCAAAATTAGCGTATAAATAATCAATATCTTCTTGAGTATGTGGACGTCCCTTAACAGAGTTCCATTCATTTGCGATACGATCCATATTTAACATAGCTTCGATATGATCACGTTTTAACATGCCCATAGGTTCTCTAGCTTCTTCAATTGTTACATCAATATTTTCATTTTTGAAAATTTCTACAAATACTTGTACAGGGGCAAAACATCCAAAATCAATTGTAGTACCAGCCCAGTCAAAAATGATTCCTTTAATATTACTCATAGTTATTCACTCCTTAATAATTCATATATTCTCTAATATGTTTAACTAATGTTTCAAAATCTTCTCGATATAATTCTCCAATGTTACCAATTCTAAAAGATGGCGTTTCCATTAATTTTCCTGGATATAGTACAAACCCTTTTTCTTTCATTGCTTCATAAAAATGATTAAAATCAAAAGTTTCATTAGGATATAGATAGGTTGTAATAATTGGTGATTGCCATTCCTCATCAATATATGCTTTAAAACCTAACTGTGCTAACGCTTCTCTCATATATCGATTATTAGAGTGATAGCGTTCACTACGTTGTTTAATGCCACCTTCTTCATGCAACTCATCAATTGCTTGTTTGAATGCAGCTACCACATGAGTGGGTGATGTATAACGCCATTTTCCATCAACATCCATCACCTGCCATTGATCATATAAATCAAGTGCTAAGCTTGAAGCATTACCCTCTGTTTCAGCTAAAGTTGTGGTTTTAGCAATCACAAATCCGAAACCGGGCACACCTTGAATACATTTATTCGCACTACTAATTAAATAATCAATATTTAATTGGTCTACGTTAATTTCTACTCCTCCAAAACTACTCATCGCATCTACAATTAATTTTTTATTATAGCGATGTGCTAACTCACTTAAGTCTTCTAAAGGATTGAGTATTCCAGTCGTTGTTTCACAATGAACGAAAGCAATATGTGAAATAGCGTCATTACTGTTTAAAACATCTTCAATTTCTTCAATATTTGGTGCTTTATCGAATGACAATGCTAAATGTGTATAATTTTTTCCAATACGTTCTGCCATTTGAGCAATACGTTTTCCGTATGCACCATTTGAAATGATAAGCACATGATCTGTATTCGAAAGTGCAGTTTGTAAGACGCTTTCTACCACAAAACTACCACTACCTTGTTGAAGAATAACGGTGTAATCTTCGTCTGAAGCTTGAGCCAACTGAAGTAAATCTTGTCTTATTTGTTGTGTTAATTCTTTATAATCATTGTCCCATGTACAACGATCTTTCATCATTGTTTCTTTAACTGATTTTGAAGTTGTTAATGGACCGGGAGTTAATAATTTATATTCTTCCATTTTCTTATCTCCTTTATTTTTCATTTTCTGCTTCTTTTTTAGCTGCATTGAATATATCTTGATGTTTTTGTAATAAATCTACAGTTAATGGATCTTTCCATTTTTTTGGATATTCTGGTTGTTGATCTTTTGCAATATGTTCACCTTTATATAGCGTTACTGGATATTGTTTCATTAAATCTTTTCGACCGTATTTTTGAATCACTTCAACCATTTTTTCTGCTTTTTTCTGTTTTTCGCCACCTTTTTTAACAACGGCAGCGCCTTCAACTAATGAGAAATTTCCTTCTTTAGGATCGATGTGTTTAATGATATTACCCTTCTTCTCTTGTTCAATAGCTTGCGCACGTAAACCAACTCCGACAGCTACTTCCCCGGATTCAACTTTTTGTAACGGACCGGAACCACCGTCCTCTAAATGTGGACCAACATTAATTAATAATTTTTTAATCACGTCTTGTCCTTCTTTTTCACCGTACTCATTTAGAATGCCTTGTAGTACTAGCCATCCTGTTGAGGATTCCATAACGTTCGGCATAGAGACCTGTCCTTTATATTCTGGTTTAGTTAAATCCTTAATTGAATGCGGCACATCTAAATCGTGTTTTTCTAATGCTTTTTTATTAATAAATAATGAACCTGTGTTACCTAATAATGGGGTAATGTAGTTTGGATATTTATCAATTGTGTTATGTTGAGTTTTATTTTTCATAGGGACAAACATGTGATTTTGATCTTGTGCACTTTTTAAGTAATAACTTGCTTCAGTAATAATATCTGCTTCGATATTCGATCCTTCTGCCATAATTTTCCCACCTAATTCAGAGGTGCCCTGAGGTTGAATGATATATTGTCCTTTGTAACCATGCTGATTTAAAGATTCTTTCATAACAGCGATGGCCTCTTCATCAGCATTTGTAGCAATAATGACTTTATCTGTACTCGATCCAAGTCCAAAGTATGATAAACATAAGAGAGCAAGACAAACGAGTGCACCAAGTACTAGCATTATTTTTAGTTTCATTTATCTCTCCTCCCTTTTTCTTTGAGAATAAAGTACAAAACTTGCAAGGCCACGAACGACAATATTTGTTATACAAATTAAAATCGACAAAATAAAAATATCGATAAATCGGTTAAAATGTTGTAATTGGTTTATTTCTGTAGCAACAAGTTGTGTTGCCGTTGCCACTAAGAAAATAACACCACTAATTGTTACCATTGCATTAATGAAGTAATAATTCATCATTTCGATAATTGTCTTTTTCATATTTGGTACTACAACTTTAAAGACTGTCTCATACCATTTATCTTTCATTAATGAACTACTAATATCCCATGAGGGATTTAATTTTTCTAAAGCATTTTTCGCTAATAAGAATGGTGTTGTATAGTAATGCACAATAATGCTGATAATAATAATTAAAAATGTATTTTTTATTGAGCTATTTTTAAAAAATACTAAATACGATAAACCTAGAATCATTCCAGGAACAGTATTTGCGATTAATGAAACGACATTCATTGTTCTACGACCTTTAATTCTAGTTCTCACAGCGATAATCGCACTTGCCATACTAATAATCACGCCAAATATTGCTGTACATATCGCTACAAATAAAGATTGAATATAAATATGTACTAATATTTCATCTTTAAATAAATTAATGATATGCGACAAAGTAAATGTGTTGTTATATGGGTAATTTTTAAGAAATGGTACGACAAACATCACTGCAAATATTAATAAGATTAATGTACTTATCACTACAGCGATAATATTAATAATTACATCATGTACTGGTCTTTTTGGAAGAGATGTATAATTTAATGATTCTTGTTTTACATTCCATCTATCTAAAATAGTTAATAAGATAAATCCAATAATTGCAGGAGTTAACATCATAACTGCAATAACAGCACCTTCAGCAAACTTTGGAATTGATCCTAAAATCATTTGATATAAACTCGTCGCAATCATACTATAATCTGCGCCTAGAGATGCCGGAATTCCGAAGTCAGTAAAACTTAAAATAAATGACAATACAAACGCGTTACCTATGGGTACAATCAGTGGTCTAAGTAGTGTGTGATAAAAACGTCTCATCGGATTATCTTGTAATAACTGAGAAACATAATAGAAGCGCTTATTCACATATTCAAAAGCGTCTGAAATAATTAAATATGCTGCTGGTAACGTGTAGATAACATAGCCGATAAGCAAACCATTTTTACCATAAATTTCGAAGGGAATATGTCCAAAGATGGCTTTAATCAAACCCTCATTCCCGAAAATGTACATTAAAATAAATCCATAAGTGATTGTTGGCACAAGCATAGGTAATAGCACCATCATTTTGTTATAGCCTTTTACTAAAGAATGGGCTTGTGTCATATTCATCGCATAGGACATAAAAAATGCGAGAATAGTCGTAATCAATGCAGCTAAACTTGCAACTTTCAAACTATTAAAGAATGAAGTTGTAATCTCATCATTCATAAAGATGTCTTTATAGACTGCAAATGTAAACTGATGATCACGATAAAATGATTGGCTTAATAAACCAATAATTGGTATGACTAAAAATAACAAGAAAAAGATAATTAATAGCGTAAATATAATACGCTGACTCCAAGTTTTATGCGCCATAATTCTCACCAAATAATCTATAAATATTTCCACGTTTAATGTGTAGCTGATTAAGAATAAACTTCTCTACAAACGCATTGACTGGTGTATTAATAATTTCTGACGGCGTACCAAATTGTGCGATATGGCCATCTTCAATCACGACTACTTTATCTGACATCGTTAATGCTTCTTCAGGATCATGGGTAACGATAATCGTTGTTAAACCCATTGATTTTGATACTTTTTGAATCATATCTTTTATTGACTCTTTAATGACGCCATCTAAGGCACTTAATGGTTCATCCATTAAT
Source organism: Staphylococcus sp. NRL 16/872 (assembly GCF_022815905.2). Classification (NCBI taxonomy): domain Bacteria; kingdom Bacillati; phylum Bacillota; class Bacilli; order Caryophanales; family Staphylococcaceae; genus Staphylococcus; species Staphylococcus sp. NRL 16/872. The sequence goes on from NZ_CP119327.1 coordinate 2,489,202, forward strand.
AAAATTTTAGGTTCCATTACTACAGTACGTGCAATTGAAACTCTTTGTTTTTGCCCTCCTGATAATTCATGAATTTTTTTACGTAAATGAGGACGTAATTCTAATAATTCGATTAAATCCGTTACCTCTTTACTGTGAGGATCTTTTTTCTGATTCTTTAAGCCATAAATGATATTATTGTAGGCATCTAAATGAGGAAACAGACAAAAATCTTGAAACACAATATTAAACCCTCTTTTTTGCATTGATTTCTCGTGGATTTCTTGATTATTGAAAATGATTTTCCCAGATGTCACATTTTCTAATCCCAAAATTAAATTTAATAACGTTGTTTTCCCACATCCACTTGGTCCAAGTAAACTTACAATTTCTCCATTTTCAATGTTCAAATTTATATTTTTTAATACTTCATTACTCCCAAAACTTTTCGAAACATCTTTGAGTTCAAGCATAATTCACACCTCACTATTTGTTATACTTACATTGTAGTAACTTTTTATTAACTATTAGTAAATTAGTTGTAAAAATTTATTAACTTTTGACTAACTTATTACAAACTTTTTAACAACTTCATTAATACAATTAAAAGGAGAAAATAAATGCTTCCTACTGAACGACGTGAAAAAATTATTGAAAAATTGGAAAAAGAAGAGTTTTTAGAGCTGAAATATCTTCATAAGTCTTTGGATATTTCTATGGAAACATTACGAAGAGATGTTCAACAATTAGTCAAAGAGGATTTGGTATCCAAAGAATATGGTGGTATTAGAATTAAAAAAGAGAATAATGGTGAATCAATTATTGAAAAAAGATTAAATAAAAATTTAGCGATGAAGCAACAAATCGCTGAAAAAGCTTTAACACAGATTGAAGATGGCGACTGTATATTCTTAGATAGTGGTTCGACAACTTTACAAATTTCTAAAGAATTGAGGAAGAGAAAAAATTTAACAATTATAACGAATTCGATTCCAGTTATGATGGAAATTTTAGATCAAGGCCATACAATCATTAGTATCGGAGGAAAAGTACGAGCATCTGAGCAATCTATTACAAGTTATGACTTCTTATTTAATTTCGATCGCTTAAATATAGATAAAGCCTTTATTTGTTGTAGTGGAATATCTTTTGAAAAAGGAATTACAGACTATAATTTAGAAGAAATAGAAACAAGACGAAAAATATTAAATATTTCAAATCTCAAATTTTTAACAGCAGATAGTTCCAAGTGTAATCAGATAGTTACAGTAAAAATATGTGAATTAACAGATATTGATACTTTTATTACTGATAATAACTTGGATAATGATTTTAAAGTTAAAATGAAAAAGTTAAGCGTCAATGTGCTTTAATAAAACAAATATTCTATAAGTAATAAAATTAATGAAAATAATGTGAATTTTAATATTTTTAATTTTGATAAAGTTGTTTTTTTTATTTCCTATGATACAGTCAAATATGTACAAACAGTTTTTATAGGGAGTGTTTTAAGTTGAGCAAAGTTAAAATACGGCACTTAACGAAAGTGTTTGGGAGAAAACAACAACGAGCATTGAAGTTAGTTCAAGAAGGCAAATCTAAAAAAGAAATATTTGAACAAACTGGTGCTACCGTTGGTGTTTACGATGTTAATTTTGATGTTAATGACGGGGAAATCTTTGTCATCATGGGACTTTCGGGAAGTGGTAAATCTACATTGATTCGTTTGATTAATCGTTTAATTGAACCAACATCTGGCAGTATTTACATCAATGATGATGAAATATCAAAAATGTCGAAAAAGGAATTACGGGAGATTCGTCGTACCAAAGTAAATATGGTTTTTCAGAATTTTGGTCTTTTTCCAAAAAGAACTATCTTAGAAAATACCGAATACGGACTAGAAATTAGAGGGGTTAATAAAGCTGAGAGACAACAGCGAGCGGAACAAGCGTTAGATGATACGGGTCTCTTATCATTTAAAAATCAATACCCTGATCAATTATCTGGCGGTATGCAACAACGTGTTGGGTTAGCACGCGCACTTGCTAATGATTCAGACATATTATTAATGGATGAAGCTTTCTCTGCGCTAGATCCACTTATTAGAAAAGATATGCAAAACGATTTATTAAAATTGCAAGAAAAAATGAAAAAGATCATTATATTCATTACACATGATTTAAATGAAGCATTACGTATTGGAGATCGCATTGCATTAATGCGTGATGGCAAAATTATACAAATTGGTACTGGCGAAGAAATTCTAACAAATCCAGCCAATGATTTCGTTAGTGAGTTTACCGAAGATGTCGATCGTTCCAAAATTCTCACTGCTGAAAACATAATGGAAACGCCACTAACTATTAATATTGAAACTGAAGGACCTAATGTCGCATTACAAAGAATGAGAGAAGAAGAAGTCAGTATGCTATTAGCTGTAGATAGTAAGCGTCAATTAAAAGGAAGCATTACTGCTGAAAAGGCATTAAAAGCAAGAGAAGAAGGTACGTCAATCAAAGATATTTATGAACCAAACGTACAGACGATACATAAAGATACGTTAATCATTGATATATTTAATATTATTTATGATTCACCTACACCTTTAGCAGTCACTGACGAAAATGATCGTCTTATTGGCGTAGTTGTTCGTGGTAGTGTCATAGGAGCTATGAGCAATAAAAATTCAAATTCTAATCATAGAGAGGAAGTGACAACAAATGTTTAACTTTCTCATCTCAAAATTACCTTTTTCCAATTGGATTGATAATATTGTAGATTGGCTAACTAAAAATTTGTCTGGCCTCTTTTCTTTCTTACAGACAATTGGTAATTCAATCATGAATTTTATGACTGATATCTTAACGGCAATCCCACCATTTATAATGATCGCCCTATTAGTTATCATTGCATTTTTCGTGTTTAACCGTAAATTAGGATTCCCAATATTTGTTCTAATCGGATTATTGTTTATTTATAATCAAGATATGTGGGACGATTTAATGAATACGGTCACATTAGTTATTATTTCAAGTATTATAGCGATTATCATTGGTGTGCCACTGGGTATACTCATGTCTAAAAGTGACACCGTTGAAAAGATCGTTAAACCGTTATTAGATTTAATGCAAACAATGCCTGGCTTTGTATATTTAATACCTGCCGTTGCATTCTTTGGTATTGGTATGGTGCCTGGTGTATTTGCATCAGTCATTTTCTCATTACCACCTACTGTCCGAATGACCAATTTAGGTATTCGCTCTATTTCAAAAGAGCTAGTCGAAACCTCTGATTCATTTGGTTCAACACCTTGGCAAAGACTATTTAAACTAGATTTACCTATGGCGAAAGAAAATATTTTCGCCGGTATTAACCAAACTATCATGTTAACACTATCTATGGTAGTCATTGCTTCAATGATAGGTACACCTGGTTTAGGTGAGGGCGTTTTAGCAGCTGTACAACGTTCAGAAGTAGGTAATGGCTTTGTATTTGGTATTGGTATCGTTATTTTAGCTATCATTATCGATCGTTTTACACAAGCTATGAATCGTCCAAATAAGACTAAATTATCTAAAAAGAAAAAATTAATTATTGGTGCTATTATAGCAATTTTAGCTATACTTGCTATCATAATTACACTGTTGTTACCAGGTAATGCAGGTTCAAGTAAGGGAACAATCACGTTAGCATATGCACAACAAGACGACCAAGTGGTTTCAACAAATGTTATTGCTCAAGTATTAGAAGAACAAGGCTATAATGTTAAAATGACTTCTTTAGACATCCCTGTCACATGGAAAGCTGTAGCTAACGGTGAAGCTGATGCTATGACAGGTGCATGGATTCCAATTACTCATAAGGCGCAATATAAGGAATATAAAGATGATTTAGATAATCTAGGTCCACATATCGACGGTGAAGCTAAACTTGGTTTAGTTGTTCCAAAATATATGGACGTAGATTCAATTGAAGATTTAAACAATCAAGCTGATAAAAAAATCACTGGTATTGAACCAGGCGCTGGCATCGTTCAAGCTACAAATAAGACATTGAAATCATATCCAAACCTTAAAGGTTGGAAACAAGTCAATTCTTCAACAGGCGCTATGAATGCCGAATTAAAACGTGCGATTAAAAGTAAAAAAGATATTGTCATTACAGGTTGGAACCCATACTGGATTTTCCAACGTTATGACTTAAAATATTTAAAAGACCCTAAAGGTACCATGGGGAAATCAGAAAATATCAATACAATGGCACGTAAAGGGCTTAAAAAAGATATGCCAGAAGCTTATAAAATATTAGATAATTTCAAGTGGTCTGTAGATGATATGGAATCTATCATGCTTGAAATTGAAAACGGTAAAAATCCTAAAGATGCAACTAAAGAATGGATTGATAATAACCATGATAAAGTAGATCAATGGACTAAATAAACGCATTAATATTCTTGAGATTAAGCAACATTAAGTTGTTTAATCTCTTTTTTATAGCGCAAATGGAAGCGAACTAATATTAATGTGAGAATTATAAATGGTTTTTAATGTATTCGAATAATTCTTTATTATAAGTCGCTATTCCGATTGTTCTGCTATATCCTGAAAGCACTTGATAGTTCAAGTGTCTATAATCCACTTGTATCGCAAGCGTTTTAGGAAGAATATTTATGCCTTTACCTGCCCTAACATGGGCTAAAATCGTTTCTTGATGTTCAAGATAATTAATTGTCATTTTTTTATCAAGTTGATTTGATTTAATAAAAGTATAGGTATCACATGGAGGGTTTTGAATATAAACTACATCATCCTTTAAATCTTCTATATTTAAATTTTTTCCATTTTTTATCTTTAATTGTGGTGAGCTGATAACGATAAATTCTTCACTATATAATTGATACGTAAATAAAGACGGGTCTTTTAAGCTACTGATATCGCCTAAAATAACATCTAACGCTTTGCTTTTTAATTTTTCGTATAAAATAGCTGTGTTATTTTCAATAGTGACTTTTAAAAAATCCAAATCATTAAGACGGTTATTTAATTTAGAAAGTGAAAAACTAGGTAATATTCCTAATCTAAAGTAATTGTTTGTTTCATCTTCTTCAATTTTACTTAGATTTTTTAATTGAGCGTCAATACTCATTATCATATCGTAAGCTTTTTCACCTTTACCTGTAAGAAATACACCTTTATTTGTTCTATGAAACATTTGAAACCCACAATAGTCTTCTAACTTTTTCATCCTTTTACTTAAAGCAGGAACGCTAATATTTAATTCCAACGCAGCTTTATTTAGGCTATTATGCTTTACAACTACTATAAAATCGTGAAGATAGTTAAAGTCTATAATAAACTCTCCTTTCTGTATTAACTTTACGTTAATACTAACATTAATAAATTACTAATTCCCACTTAGTGAATGCCTAGTTATACTACATCTATATTACTTGTTGAGAGGAGAATTGAACTTTGAGAAAAATATGGCCTTTAACAATAGGAATGTTTGCTTTAGGTATGGATGCCTATATAGTTGCTGGATTGATTCCTGCAATGAGTATGAGTTTTCATAAAAATGCTTCTTCGATAGGTCAAGGAGTTACAGTATTTACACTATTTTTCGCTATATCAGCGCCTGTTTTTTCTACTTTATTAGCTAAATATCGTGTGAAAAATATTTTAATGACTGCTCTAATTTTATTTTCATTATCTAATGTATTGACGTCTTTAGCTCAAACATACGAAGTTTACATTACATCTCGAGCTTTCGCTGGGTTAGGGGCTGGCATTTTTTCTCCGATAGCAGTAAGTACTAGCAGTCATCTTGTCTCTAATCATAATAAAGGAAAAGCCATCGCTTTCACTGTGGGAGGAATGAGTATTGGGACCGTGCTAGGAGTACCTATGGGTTTGAAAATTTCTGAATTACTATCTTGGCGAGTATCAATATTCTTAATAGCAATCATTGGTTTGTTTGCGATTATCAGCATCTCAATTCTATTACCTAATTTTAAAATTATGGCGCCTCCTAATTTAAAAGAAAGATTTAAATTATTTACTAACTTTCATGTTCTAAGAGTGATTTTAGTTACTTTTTGTGCAGCAATAGCTAGTTTAGGATTGTATACTTATTTAGCGGATATCTTAAAAATGTATCATAGAAGTGACGATCTCACTTTATATCTTACAGCTTGGGGATTAGGAGGAATAGTAAGTAGCTTTTCAATTGGTGTAATGATAGATAAGTTTAAAAACACTAATATTTTAATGCTTATCATTTTAATGGGTTTGGCCATGAGTTTCGCTTTAATACCCATGACCATCCATCTTAAATGGGTGAGTCTATTGATATTTTTACTATGGGGCGCTATGGGATGGGCAACTCAAGCACCTCAACAACATATTTTATTAAAACATCATTCTTCATATGGTAGTGCGTCAGTTGCTTTAAATAGCTCGATCAACTATTTAGGAAGTTCAGTGGGCGCTGCTTTAGGTGGATTAATATTAAATCATTCAGCTAACATTACCTACTTAATATATTCAGCTTTATTTATAGGATTACTAGGCCTCTTATTACAACTGATGAATTTAAAAATAGATAAAAGTAAGTAACTCTGTGGCTTAACTAAGGCTTAGACTGCTATTAATTTTTAGTTGATAATAGCAGTTCTTTTATTTGCTATTATCTATTTAGCTTTTTTACATCCAAGATGGAACAAGCAAAAATAACTAAAATTAAGAGCATTCCTTCATTTGTGATAAGGAATGCTCTTGTTTTATTATAGATCCATTATTTTTAAATTGATAGCGCCTCTTTCACTTTACGTTGAAGGAGGCGCTATTAGTTTATTTTTATTGATTGCTAGCCATAAGCTCTGCTTGTTCAACGACTTGCTCGACAGCCATTTTTTGTAAATCGGGTGGATAACCATACTTCTTAAGTAATCGTCTGACGGCTACTCGCATTTTAGCTTTTGCACTATCACGTTTGGACCAATCTACACTCATGTTATCTTTGACTGTTTTTGTTAATTCATGAGCAATAGCACGGAGTTCTTTATCGCCCATAGCTTCTTTAGCTGTTTCGTGAGAAGCTAATGCATCATAAAAGGCAATTTCATCTGAATTCAAGCCTAATTCAATACCTCTTTGTTGCTCTTCTTTAATATCTTTCGCAAGTTGGATGAGCTCTTCGATGACTTTGGATGCTTCAATAGAACGATTATTATATTTATTAATGGATTGTCCAAGCATCTCTGAAAAACGTTTCGAAACAGTGGTATTTGTTTTCATCAGTGATTTAACTTGTCCTTTAAGTAATTTATTCAATAATTCGACTGCAACATTTTTCTGTTTGAGTCCTTCAACATCCTTTAGAAATTCATCAGATAAAATAGAAATATCCGGATGATTTAAACCAAGTGTTTTATACACATCTACCACATCTTCTGTTACTACTGATTGCGATACAAGCTGATTTATTTCAGCTTCAATTTCAGCTGGTGTTTTATTGACTTTACCTTCTTTAGGTGGTTGTAATAATTTAACTAAACCAGCTTTAACAGCTTTGAAAAATGCAATTTCGTCGTTAAGTTCCTGTGCAGCAGGCTCTGTTGCACATAATGCATATGCTTTTTCTAGCTCTGTTACCGTAGTAATAAAGCGTTGACGTTCACTTTCCCCTAAGCCTATAACGTAATCCATAGTATTTGATATCGCATTAAAACGTTCCGAATTTTTATCAGAGTTAAAGTTTGAATAGTCTAGATTATAAAGCATATCTTGAATGACATCATATTTCATCAACATCAGTTCCACTGCTTTATCAGTATCTATACCTGTTTGTTCTTTATCTGATTCGGTATATTCTTTAAGCGCTTCTTTTAAATTTTCAGCAATGCCCACATAGTCTACAATAAGACCACCTGGTTTATCTTTAAACACCCTATTTACACGGGCAATAGCCTGCATTAAATTGTGGCCTTTCATAGGTTTATCTATATACATCGTATGCATTGACGGTACATCAAATCCAGTTAACCACATATCTCTGACAATAACGAGTTTTAGTTCATCATTAACGTCTTTCATACGTTTTTCTAATAAATCGCGTCGCTTTTTAGGTCCGATATGTCTTTGGAAACGTTCTGGATCGCTTGATGATCCTGTCATTACCACTTTAATAACACCTTTGTCATCATCGTCGGAATGCCATTCTGGCTTTTGACGAATAATTTCATCATATAAATCAACAGCTATACGTCGGCTCATAGTTACTATCATACCTTTACCTTGCATAGCTTTTTGTCTTGTTTCAAAATGTTGGATGATATCTTTCGCTAAGGTTTCAATACGTGGTTTAGCCCCTGCTAGGGCTTCAATTCTAGACCATTTTGACTTCAAACGTTGCTTCATATCGTCTTCTTGATTTTCAGTAATTTCATCATAAGCCTCATCTAAATCTAAACTTTGAGGTAAATTAAGCGGAATGATACGACTTTCATAATAAATTTTAACCGTACTTCCATCTTTTACGGCTTGTGTCATATCATAAACATCTATGTAATTTCCGAACACCATTTGTGTATTTTTATCTGTTGAAGCGACTGGCGTGCCTGTAAATCCAACAAATGTGGCATTAGGTAATGCATCACGCAAATATTTCGCATACCCATACTTAATTCCATCACCTTTATCATCATATTTTGCATTAAAGCCATATTGCGTGCGGTGGGCTTCATCAGCCATGACAATCACATTATGACGATCAGTAAGTACTGGCATAGTGGTTTCTTCTTTATCTGGTTCAAATTTCTGCATTGTCGTAAATACAATGCCACCTGATTCAACAGATAATAAATTTTTTAATTCTTTTCTGCTATTTGCCTGTTTTGGCGTTTGACGTAACAACCCTTTTCCAGAACGGCCTTTAGATTTCGCAAACGTACTAAATAGTTGGTTATCTAAATCATTCCGGTCAGTCACGACTACAAGGGTAGGATTATTTAATGTTTGTATTAGCTTACCAGAGAAAAAGACCATCGTGAGACTCTTACCTGATCCTTGCGTATGCCAAACAACGCCTCCTTTACCATCTCCAGTAGAGGAGGACGCTTCAAGCGCTCTATTAACCGCTTTATTTACAGCATAATATTGATGATAAGCAGCTAAGATTTTACTCAAATTTCCTTTACCATCATCTTGGAATAATACAAAATATCGAATTAAATCAAGCAACACTTCTGGCTTTAACATTCCATGAATTAATACTTCCAAACTTGCCATACTTATTGGTGCTTCAGTTTCTCCATCACGCGTTCTCCACGTCATAAAACGATCATAATTAGCAGTAAGCGAGCCTGCTTTAGTATTAATACCATCACTCGTTACAAGTATTTCATTAAATGTAAATAGTTTCGGAATTCTCATTTTGTACGTTTGTAACTGATTATATCCATCTTCAATGCCTACATGTTCATTTGAAGAGCTTTTTAATTCTATGACTACAACTGGTAACCCATTAACAAATAAGATAATATCTGGACGCTTTGTATAATCACCATTAACAATAGTAAGTTGATTAACAGCTAGAAAATCATTATTTCGAGGGTGTTTAAAATCAAAGATATAAACAATATCAACAATAGCTTGCCCCTCTTCATCATAGTGTTCAACTTCAATACCGTTTATCAAATATTCATGGAAATTAAGGTTGTTTTCCAAAAGATTAGGTGACTTCTCAATTGCTAGTTCATGTATGGCTTGTTCAATCGCATCATTATTAACTTCTGGGTTGATACGTCTCAAAGCACTTTCTAATCGTTGATTAAGAATGACATCTTGATCACTCTCACGTTCGGGTGAAATACCTTTAACACTAATTTCATTGCCCTTTTTATATTCATAACCTAAATCCATCAACCATTCCAAAGCGACTTGTTCTAAATCATCTTCATTAAATTGATATTTCATCGGCATTCACCTCGATATCATCAGGAATTTCGATTTCACCTGACATAAGTTTAGGTAATAATGTATCTCGAAGTTCCGTTAATTTTACATTTTGATTTTCTAAAATTCTTATTTCTTCAAAATATTTTTTAACATTATTTCCATATTGCTGTATTAATTCTATCGATGGAAAAACTATTTTAATAGATTTCATACCTTTAGTAGATATTTCTTTAAAAGTTGAACCACTAGCAGTTTGCTCTATTAGAGGAGTCATCCTTTTAAGAATAAAATAAATAAAATAAGGGTTCACTTCTTTATTGGGGACTATAGACTTAAATCCTTGATTGGTAGTCACAGGTATACTATTTATTGCAATATAGCCTATTGGCGCTCTTGAACTAAATAATACCGAATTTTTTTCTAATAATTTTGTACTACTTTTATTTAGTCCTAATTCACTAATATCATTTTCACCATGGGATATGTATATATTTCTATTTTTCGATAAATCTTTTGGAGTAATCCAAGGAATACCATTATTTGTGTAGTACTCCATATTTTTTTTAGATGGTGTGCCTCCACCAACTATTGCACCCAACTTTTCTAAAGTTTCTACTCCCCATATTTTAGGTATTTTACCCAATTCACTATCAATCATTTCTCCACCACTAGATTTATAAGGGGTGCCATTTTTATCTGGGAATTCAAAATCTATAAACCAACGTTTGAATAGTGTTTGGGAAAGCTCTTCAAGGTTTGCTATTAATTTGTTATTAGAATCTAATTTATTTTCTATATTATTTATAATTTTTAATATTTTATCTTGTATCTCGATAGAAGGTATATCTACCATATAATTTTTTACAATATCTGTTTTCAAATTATTAAAAACACTACCATTAGATAACTGCAATAATTTTTGTCTGTTCAATATTAATACATAATATAAAAATTCTTTTCTAACATTTTTAAAATTTCTTAATAGTAACCAACCATCATGGATATACGCTTTAACTTTCATGAATTTAGGGAGACCTGGCGTAGCACTATTAGATAAAATTAAATCTCCTGGTAAAACTTCTACGGATTTTTTACTTCCTTCAAGAGAAACTCGTTCTTTAGTATTACTTATATATCTACTTAAGTCTTTAGTTGCATCAGCTATCTTTACCCAAGGAAAACTATTGTCATAATCTTCAACTATATAATTTTTAATAGGTCGTGGAGAAGCTCCTCTTCTAATATCACATAAATCACTTATTTTATACTCCATAACCTAACCCCTCCAATGATTTGCGGATTTGGTCTTCAAGTTCTTTTGACTTTGCAAATTGTTCACTTAATTCAGAGGTAATACGTTCCATTTTTTGTTCAAATGGTTCTTCATCTTCTTCTACCTCTGCTAATCCTACATAACGACCTGGCGTCAAAATGTATTCGTTACTTTTAACTTCTTCTAAATTAGATGCTTTACAAAAACCAGCCACATCTTCATATTCTTTATCATTTGTACCTCTCCACGCATGATACGTTTGAGCTACATCTTGAATATCTTCATCAGAAAATTCTTTTAATGTTCTAGAAACCATGTGTCCTTTATTACGAGCATCAATAAATAAAATTTGGTTACTTCTTTCATTTTTTCCATTGTTACCTTTATTATTCGTAATAAACCATAGACATACTGGGATTTGCGTTGAATAGAATAATTGTCCTGGTAGCGTCACGATACATTCAACTAAATCTCGTTCAATAAGATTTTTACGTATTTCAAGTTCGTCTTTCCCACTTGTCGACATTGATCCATTGGCTAATACGAAACCAGCTGTACCACTTGGTGCTAATTTAGAAATCATATGTTCAATCCAAGCATAGTTCGCATTCCCTTTAGGTGGAATACCAAATTGCCAACGATAATCATCTAATAATCTTTCTTGGCCCCAATCACTCGCATTGAAAGGTGGATTGGCTAATATGTAATCTGCTTTTAATCCTTTATGTAAATCGTTATGGAATGTATCGGCATGTTGCTCACCTAAATTATTATCAATACCACGAATTGCTAAGTTCATTTTGGCTAATTTCCAAGTTGTCGGATTCGATTCTTGACCGTAAATAGCGATATCATCCAAACGACCTTGATGTTTTTCAACGAAACGTTCACTTTGTACAAACATCCCACCCGAACCACAACATGGATCGTAAATTCGTCCTTTATAAGGTTCAATCATCTCAACTAATAACTTTACGATAGATGATGGCGTATAGAACTCCCCTGCGTTTTTACCTTCTGCGCTCGCAAATTTAGCGATAAAGTATTCATATACTCGTCCTAAGACATCTTGTTTACGACTTTCAGTATCCCCTACTTTAAAAGTAAATAGGTCAATAATATCCCCAAGTTTTTCTTTATCTAACGCTGGTCTTGCGTATTCTTTTGGTAAAACACCCTTAAGTGATTCATTTTCCTTTTCAATCGCTACCATTGCTTTATCAATAATCTGTCCAATCTCTGGTTTTTTAGCATTGTCATTGATGTATTGCCATCTAGCTTCTTTTGGCACCCAGAATATATTTTCAGCTAAATATTCATCTTGGTCTTCTTCATCTGCATATGGATCTTGCTTCAATTCTTCATATTTTTCTTCAAATGAATCTGAAACGTATTTTAAAAATATTAATCCTAACGCTACATTTTTATATTCAGCAGCATCCATGCTACCTCTTAATTTATCAGCAGCTTGCCATAATTTTTCTTCAAATCCTATAGTTGCCATCCCGTAACACCTCTCTAATTTCTCTTAGTTTAAATATAGCAAAGTATTTCTAAATCATGAATACTTTGCTTTATATTAATAATTAGTACATTTTTAACCATTTTTATTTTCAACTAAAAAAACTAGCGGATCTCTTTTACCGCTAGCTTCTAAATATATAATATTTTCACTAGTTCTATCATAACTCAAACTAATGATAGAACCTTTTTTGAAATAAACTATCTATTGTTATATGCTTAACTTAAATAAGAAATGTCAAATACATAATAGATTTATCCTTAATATTCAGATATAAAGGAGATTTTTTTATGCTATTCACAATAATATTTTATTTATGTATTATTGGTTCGTCCACAGTGCCTGCTATTATTCTTATCATGAAGAAAAACAGGGAGAAATAAACTGCGTTCTAATTGATATTTTTGATGACACGCACCAATAAGTAAATCATTCCCACCACTAGCCTGCCAATAATCTCTGTAATAAAGTCAAACTTTATTTGTTGAAAGATTTTTCTACGTTTTTCTTTTTCCAACAATAGCACCTACCTCTGATATATTAATAATTATGTTACTAATTTAATAATAATTATTAGCACAAAGACAAATATATCTACATATACAATAAAATAGTTTTTCTTATAAAAATTGGGGATAATATTAAGTAAATACCCCACCATGAATAACACCGGCGCAATATTTTCCATCACATCAAAAAAAGGAATAAGAATTAAACTTATCGTGCCTAAGACAATAAATAAATTTGAAATGTAATTAAATGTTTTACACCACACTGGCTCTTCATTTAACTTCTTATTGTCCATTTATTGAAACTCCTTCTTTAATATTAACTATCGCCATGTTTCATTTATATTATACAGGCTTATGATTTCGAACCCAAATCAAGTCTTCTTATAAATTTCCACTCAATTTTTTAATAACAACTTCTTTCTTTTCATCTAAGACATCAATTGAATATTTGATTTCATTTGTTAAATCTACTAACGTTAAATATTTATCATGGCCTGCCCCAGTGTCTATGCCTATGATCCTATTTTCAAAATGAAGTTCGTCATCTTCATAACCGAGTCTAAAATTCGGCACATGTCCATGAACTAAAACTTTATTTTCAGGTAAATTGAAATTTAATTCCGTAGGTTGATGTCCCGTAACGATGCTGCGTTCTTGATGTTGTAAATCTTTGTTTGTATCAATGCCTGCATGGGCAAAAATATAGTTATCTACTGTTTTAATATGTGGCAATGCTTCAATAAAATGGCGCCACTCCATAGCTAAGTCCTCATCACTTTCCAACCATCTCATTTCATGATTACCAATTAACACAATGGCGCCTTCTGCTTGCAATTGCTTCACTAATTTCAAAGTGCCTATTGAGTCAGGGCCTTTATTCACATAATCACCAACTAAGATAAGTTGATCATTTTTCGAGTTATATTTTGTGGCCTCTAGTAATTGTGATAAGGAGTCTACGTGGCCATGAATATCAGAAATAGCTAAAATTCTTTTCTTCAACAGCATTGTACCTCCTTATCCAATTCGTTTTCTCTTTCTTTGATATATTTCAAGTATCATTAAAATGATAGATGTTAACCCTATAGATAAAAGTGCCATTGCCATCCCTTGGGCAGAATCGCCTTGTTCAAATTGTCGATAAATAAATGTAGAAGACGTATCTGTATTAGGTGGTCTCAACATTAAGGAAGCAACAAGTTCCCTCATCGAGATACAAAATATCAGAATCCATCCTGAAAGTATACCGGGCATTAATAATGGCAATATAATTGTTTTAAACAACATCCATCCCTTACTACCAGAAATTTCGGCCGCTTCAATCAGATTTTTACTGATTTGTTGATTGACTGTTTTAATATTTTGCACAGCATATGGAATATAAAGCACAGTATAAGCGACAGCTAAGATGGCAATCGTATTGTAGATAGGTAATACATTGTATTTATTATTCCAAAAAAGTATCAGACCGATTACTACAATAATCCCCGGCACTGTATTAGGTAATAAACTTGTAAAATCGATAAATCGACCTAACGTATTACCTCTTTCTGTAATTAGCACTACCCATAAACCAATTAAACTCGCTAATGTGGCTGATATTGTTGCCAATAAAAAGCTATTAAATAATGCGATGCTTCCATTGCCTGATAAGACATCACTAAAATGTTGAATGGTAAAATTGTTTAAATGAAATCCTTGCGACATCTTTTTCATAAAGGCATTAGCGAAGATGCTTGCATAAGGTAAAACAATCGTTATAATCAGTTCACAAATCACAAATACGTAACATAATATATTCCATTTACTTTGTTGATGAATTTTAATTTTCCGGCCTTTTCCAGCACTAGAGTTGATATTCGTTTTAGTCTGAAACCATTGTTGGAAGGCCCATACTGACATACTGACAGCTAATAGTAAGGTTGATAATAACGCTGCTCTTTGAAAATCAATCGGCCATATTGAGGCGCTATGATGGATCTCAGAAGTCAGTACTCTAAATCCTATACGATTGCCCATTGTAACTGGCGTGCCAAATTCTCCTATTGTTTTCACAAATATCAATAGAGCGCCCATGCTATAACCCGAGACAAATAATGGCGCGATAATTTTTTTAAAACGATAAAAGAATGTTCCACCGTAAATCTCGGCCGCTTCTTCTTGCGATTGATGGATGTTCATAAGCGCATTTTTCAAAATAATATATAAAAATGGCGTTAAATGACAACTCATAATGAGTACCATTCCAAAAAAGCTGAAAAAATAAGGTGTAATATGCGTGAAAATCGGGCTAATTTGTTCTAGCAACCCATTTCGTTGCATCGTCAGCATCCACCCCATCGATCCAATATAAGGAGGCGTCATAAATGGCACCATAATTAACAAATCTAACCATTGGTGTCTTTCTAGTGTCGTTTTAGTCATAATATAGCTCAAAGGCAGTGCAATGAGGGTACATAAAATGACTACAGAAATACCTAACAGAATGGAATTCAATAATATCTTCAAATGGTACGATTGTCCCAGTTGTTTAAGGTGATCAAAAAATGTTTGACCACCTTCTGGAACAAAGCCTTTTAACAGTATCAGACATAAAGGCATGATGATTAAAATAAATAATACAATAAATGCTAAAATCTGATTAAATCTATTTATTAATTTGCTATTCATTCTATCTCATCAATTCCGTAAATTGTTTTAATACTTCTTCACTTTTATCGCTTAGATTTTCCCAATCATATTTAAATTCTTTAATATCTGCTCGTTTTGCTTTACCTTTTTTCTTTTCTGCAGATTTATCTGCTGGAATTAAGTAGTGATCGTCTACTTGTTTTTGTCCTTTTGAACTTGTTACGTAATCCATATATTTTTTAGCTAATTCTTTATGAGATGAAGATTTTAAAATGAAAGCAGGACGTGGAGATATAGCTGTACCTGATTTAGGATAAGCAATATCAACTGGTTCACCTTTGGCTTTAGCTGCATATACCATATAATCTACGCCACCATATACAACGTCATTTTCACCTTTAATTACTGATTCTAATGCAGGTTTATTAGCCCCAGCTAATTTCATGCCATTGTTTTTTAACGCTTTATAGTCATCCCATGCTTTATTGCCTTCGTTATTTACTTTAATAGATAATAAATCTAACGCTGTACCCGATTCTGATGGATCAGGGATTGCAATTTTGTCTTTAAATTGTGACTTAGTTAAATCTTTATCATCTTTAGGAGGATTTTTAACATTTTTAGTGTTATAAGACATACCTAAAGCACTACCGCTAAATCCATAATAATAACCGTCTTTATCAATCCAATCTTTATATAACTTGTTATGATTTTTTACTTTATATGGCTCAATTAAATCTTTCTTTTTATAATCTAAAGCTGCAGGTAAAGAAGCTAGCTGTACAACGTCTGCTTTCGGATTATCTTTCTCAGCTTCTAGACGTCCTAACACTTCACCTGTTGTCCCTTGGAAGACTTCTACTTTCTTTCCTGATTCTTTTTCAAACTCTTTAACCATATCTTTAACTAAATTGTCAGGTCCAGCTGCGTATAAAACAAGTTTCCCTTTGCCATTACTAGATGATTTTGATTTATCATCACTACTATCGCTATTTTCAGGTTTATTTTGACATGCGGCTAAAACGACAACTAATGCAAGTAGTAAAAACAGATATTTAGTAACGTGTTTCATCTTTATTTTCCTCCGAATTTGAATAAATAAAATAATTTTCTGGAATATTAAACGCTAAATGAACTTGTGTATCTTTTGCATAAGGTTGAGTATCGTAAAACATAACTTTCGTATTATTGATGCGTGCTAAATATTGGTAACGTTCTCCTGTAAATTGAACATTTTCTATTGTAGCTTGTAGTGATTTTTCACTTTCTGAAATATGAATATTTTCTGGACGTACAAGCACACCACATTTACCATTTTCAAGTGACTTGGGAACTTCAAATTTAAAGTCATCTCTTGTTTTGAAATATTGATTATCTATAGTTCCTTCAATGTATGTGCCTTTTCCAATAAATGTAGCGATTTTTTTAGATTTTGGATGATAATATAGGTTTTCTGGTGAGCCTTTTTGAATAATTTGACCTTGAGATAAGACGATAATTTCATCAGACATCGTCATGGCTTCATTTTGATCATGTGTCACAAATATAGCTGTCATATTGTTTTCTTTAACTAATCGTTTTATGAGTAGTTGCATATCTTCTCTTAAGGTTGCATCAAGGGCTGATAAAGGTTCATCCATCAAGATTAATTTCGACTGAGAGATAATCGCACGTGCTAATGAAACACGTTGTTGTTGTCCTCCTGATAACTGATGAATTGCTTTATCCCAATGTTCTTCTAGGTGAACTTCTTTTAACGCATCCATCACACGTTGTTTTAAATTTTCAGTATCTTTTTTCACTTTTAACGGATAAGCTACATTTTGAAATACAGACATATGTGGCCATAACGCAAAATCTTGAAACACCATCCCTAAATCTCGGTTCGCTGGTGAAATGAAACGCTTATTTTCTGTAGAATAGTATGTATTCTTGTCATGTATAATCTGTCCAAAGTCTGGTTTTTCCAATCCTGCTATGAGACGTAATAATGTCGTTTTGCCACATCCCGATTCTCCTAATAAAGAGACGAACTTCCCATTTTCAACTGTTAAACTCACATCTTTAATTACATTTTTCGTATCAAATGATTTTTTAATATTTATTAACTCTAATGTCATCCTTTCACCTCTTTTCACTATTAACTATAAGAAAAGGATGTTTATATTGAATGAATATATTATTAATGTATATCAAAATAATTTATAAAAAGCTGAAGCTTATATAGATTTAATCTATAAAATAGTTTATGAAATATAAAAAAACTGTTTAATCCTCTCCTAGAATTAAACAGTTCTTCAATATAAATAGTTATATACTTTATTAAATGATGAATTTTCACCTTATTATTCTTTATTATTCTTTCTCTAAGTATTTTACGAAAGCATCTTTATAAATGTCGATATAATTTAAATACATATCTTTTTCGATGTATTCATCAATTTGGTGTGCTACTAAAGATTTACCTGGTCCAAAAATAGCTAAATCAACGTTATTTTCATTATCTCCTAAGAAACTAGAAGCATCTGTTGTACCGATTAATGCACTCACTACAATTTCATCTTTATCCACATAGTTAGCCGCTGTCTCATTAATCACTTTGATTAAATGATTATCTTGATCACTAACCACCGGGTCAAGACTACTTGCTATTTCAAGTTTCAAATGATCCTCGTCTACGTTTTTAATCACTTTTTCAAATAAATCTTTAATAAACTCATTATCATACTCAGGCACAGTTCTTACGTTATATTCAATTGAAGCGACTTCTGGCACAGAGTTAAACTGTTTACCACCTTGAATGATTGAGCCAATCATAGTAAGACCAGACGCGAAGTCTTTTTCTTCTTTACTAATTGAATCGCCAGCAAATTTATCAATCATAGGCGCAATGTCAAGTTCATGGTCATTATCGTTCTTTTTAATTTCTTTATATTCTGCTTTTAATTTTTCCATAAATTCGATTAATAAGTCGATCGCATTTTCACCTAAGAATGGCATTGAACTATGTGCAGCTTTACCTTTAGCTACGACTCTACAACCCATTGAACCTTTGTGGGCGTAGAACAATGCATTGTCTGTTGGTTCGCCAATGACTAAACCATCGACATCATCTAAATAACCTTTTTCAGCAAAGTATTCAGCACCATGTTGTTCTTTCTCTTCATTCGTAGTGGCTAACAGACGAATCGTACCATTTTTCAATTTATCTTCTTCTTTTAATTCGATAAGCGCGATAACCATGGCCATAAGTCCACCCTTCATATCAGTGGTACCTCTGCCATACAATTTACCGTCTTCTTCAGTTAATTTGAATGGATCGTATGACCATTCATTTTTATCTCCGATATCTACAACATCCATATGACCACTAATGGCTAATACTGGTGACCCGCTTCCGATTTCAGCAACTAAATTCGCTCTTTTACCTTCAACTTCTAATATTTCAGATTCGATATCATGTTTTTCTAATAAATCTTTCAAATATTCACAAACTTCGATTTCATTATCATTTACGGTATCCATTTCAACAATATCAGCTAATAATTGAATTTTTTCTTCTTCGCTAAATTTAGACAATCTGTTCACAACCTTTGAATAAGTATTAGTATTATCTATACCTTATTTCATTTTATTAAACATTAATTTTTTATTTTTCACAACTTAATTTTTTATTTTTTGAAAATGAGTCCCGGTTAACGCATTTGAAGTCATCTTTACTAAAAAAGTTGCTTAACACGTACCAACGTATTTAGCAACTTCTTCTATATCTTAAAATGTGCCTGGATTAAAGCCTGCTTTCCATTCATTGAACGGCCAATATCTTAAGACAACTTTACCTACAAGTTGTTTCTTATCGATTAAACCGACTTCAGGGAAACGACTATCCACGCTATTTTGTCTGTTATCTCCTAAGACTAAATACTTGTCTTTTGGTATTTTAGTTTCTCCGTTAGCGCCTTCAAGTTGGCTAGATTTAAATGTACCTGTTAAGTATTCACCTTGTTTATGCTTTTTATTGTAATCTAAATAAGGTTCAGATACTTTCTTATCATTCACATATAATTGATCTTTCTTATACTCTACTTTATCACCAGGTGTCCCGATGACACGTTTGATAAAGTCACGTTGGGCGTCTTCATGAAAGACGACGACATCCCCGTTATCAATATGATTTAAAGTTTTGGAAATTTTACTTACAATTACTTTATTTCTACCTTGGAAAGTGGGATACATCGAAGAACCTGACACTGTGTAAGATACACCGATAAATTTCCATACAAGACCTACGACTAATAGGGTTCCTCCGATGGCTACAATCCATTCAATGATTTCTTTTTTCAATTTAACCCCGCCTATCATCTTTTATAAACATCATTTACTTTATCATACTTACATTTCAACGTCGTTGCACTCATTTTTAAATATTATAACGTTAAATTTTTTATTTTTCTTCTGAAGCGTATGTATGCTTTATGTTATGTCCTACTATTAAATTAGTGATTAGCCATACTACCTGACATACTATTGGAGTGAAAAATATACATAACAATATGCATATTAATTCAAAAGCTTCATTAAGCGACTTTATACCATAATACATAGCCATAGAGATAAATCCAACTAAACATATTAACCAAAATACAGTCACAACCCACCATAACACCCATGAAATTCTCATATAAAAGTGTCCCCTCACTATTATCTTGATAACTTCATCGTAACAAACCTCTGTCATTATTCCTATTCAAGATGTCACATTTAAGCGTGCCGTCCCACTTATTTTTTCAAAAAATAACGTAACCTTTCATATTCGTAAGAAACAAGGCCGTCTTTGTAAGGTTAGATAAAGGCAACAGTCCTCGCATGCTCCTACAATTATAAATGTAATAGAAACAAGGAGTGATAAATAGTGAAAACGTTAAGAAATATTTTAATTACTGTTGTCATTATTGCCGTACTTATTGTGGGCGGATTATTCGGATTAAATGCATATTCTGATAAGCACCCTAATAATCAAGCAGTAAACGATTGGAACAAATTAAATCCAATGGCGCCGACACATGAATATTATGTAAAAACTCAAAAGCCATCTAAAGTTGAAGTCTTCGATAAAGAGAAAGATTTCCGTACTTATTACTATGACCAAAAAGGTTACGAAAAAGATGGACAAACTAAAAAAATTGAATATACAGCTGCTAAAAAATTAAAACCTAATCATTATCTTGTAGTCAGTGAAAAATCTCATACGATTACGTCATACGAAGAAGTAAAAAAATCAGATATTCCTGAGAAAGCAAAACAAAATTTATAAATTTCATTAAGGAGTGTAAGTCATTATGCCAATTTTAAACGTCAATCATTTATCGAAAGTATATGGAAGCAAACAAAAATACAAAGCCTTGAACGATATTAACTTTTCAGTGGAAGAAGGAGAATTTGTCGCCATTATGGGACCGTCTGGGTCAGGTAAGACTACCCTACTCAATGTGATTAGTTCTATTGATAATATCTCAGGTGGCACTGTGGAAGTAAGTGGCAACGAAATTAATAAAATGTCAGATAAAAAGTTAGCGCAATTTCGAAAAAAAGAATTGGGATTCATCTTCCAAGACTATAGCGTGCTACCTACATTAACGGTAAAAGAGAATATTATGTTACCGTTATCTGTTCAAAAAGTAAGTAAAGATGATATGGAGAAACATTATAAAGAAGTGACTGAAGCGCTAGGCATTTATGATTTAAGTAATAAATATCCTAGTGAGATTTCTGGTGGGCAACAACAGCGTACGGCTGCGGCGCGTGCGTTCGTGCATAAGCCTTCCATTATCTTTGCGGACGAACCTACTGGTGCATTAGATTCAAAAAGCGCACAAGATTTATTAAATCGTCTTGAAGAAATGAACAAACAATTTAATAGTACGATTATCATGGTTACGCACGATCCATCGGCAGCAAGTTTCTCTGAGCGCGTGATTATGTTAAAAGATGGAAATATTCATTCAGAAATTCATCAACAGAATAAATCAAAACGTGATTTTTACGAGGAAATTATTCAATTACAGTCAGCCTTAGGTGGTGTCGCAAATGACGTTTAATCAAATTACTCTTAAAAATTTAAAAAGTAATATCAAAAACTATGCTTTATATCTATTCTCGTTAATTTTAAGTATTATTTTATATTTTAGTTTTGTAACTTTGCAGTATACTCATAGCATCAATAACGATGGCTCTCCTAAGATTATTCAAAGTGGTGCTAAAGTAGGTGCTGTATTTCTCTTCATTATCATTATTATTTTCCTAATGTATGCGAACCACTTATTTATCAAACGTCGCACACGTGAATTTGCGTTATTTCAATTGATTGGATTAACACGTGGCAATATTTTACGCATGTTAGCTATTGAACAATTAGCTTTCTTTATAGTCACTGGTATTTTAGGAATTCTTATTGGTATGGTAGGCTCGGAAATTTTACTGAATATATTAGTGAAGATGATGCACTTGTCGGTACACGTGTCAATTGGATTCGAGTTGCCTGCTTTGTTCCAAACGATGTTCATGCTAGTTCTAGCGTTTGTGTTGATTATGTTGCAGAACTTCCTTTTCCTAAAAAAACGAACAATCTTATCAATGATGAAGGATAGTACGAAGACTGAGGCGACTAAGGCGAAGATTACGGTGCCAGAGCTTATTGCGGGTGTGTTAGGTATCGTGATGATGGTGCTAGGTTATTACATTTCTACTGAGATGTTTGGCAAGTTCCAGGAACTAACAATGGCGCTTGCTTCACCGTTTATCATTTTATTCTTAACTGTTGTGGGTGCATATTTATTCTTTAGAAGTTCCGTATCGGTCATTTTTAAATCTCTGAAAAAGTCTAAACATGGGCGCGTATCGATTACAGATGTTGTGTTTACGTCATCAATTATGCACCGAATGAAGAAAAATGCGATGTCATTAACGATTATTGCTACTATTTCTGCTGTGACAGTATCAGTGTTGTGTTTCGGCGCAATTAGTAAAGCAAATACTGACTTTAATATCCAGGCTTCAACGCCTCAAGATATTAACTTTTCAAAAGAACAATCTGCACAAAAATATGAAAAATCGTTAGCACAAAATAATATTAAATATAAAGAAAAAGTTTACGAAAATTCGAATACTGCGATTGGAAAAAATGATGTTATAAAAAGCAAAACTGGAGATTTAATGCAAAATGCGAATGTAGCAGTTATGGCAGATAAAAATATTAAAGGAAATCATGCGACGATTACTAATTTACAAGGTCCTTTACAAGGTATGGTGGATATTCATACAGATAAGGACATTACGCTAAAAGGTAAGAAAAAAGTTACTTTCCATGTAGATAAACGTAACGATGATGAAGTTATTCCTATGAATGCATCTATGGGTGGACCAGTGCTTAAAGTCAGTCCTAGTAAGTATGATGCATTAAAATCAAAAAAATACATTTCACATCACTATGGTTTCAATATCACTAATCATCATGACTTATCAAAAGCTGAAAAATTGGCTAAAAAAGTGAGTCAGGGTGTTGAAATAAAGAGTGAATCGAAAAAAATGATTGATGAGAGCACAGGTATCTTGATGTTTGTATCTTCATTCTTAGGATTGGCGTTCTTAATTGCAGCTGGTTGCATCATCTACATCAAACAAATGGATGAAACTGAAGATGAAATTAATAATTATCGCATCTTAAGACGTATCGGTTTCACACATACTGATATGATGAAAGGGTTAGGACTAAAGATTCTGTTTAACTTTGGTTTACCATTAATTGTTGCCCTATTACATGCATTATTTGCAGCGATGGCCTTTATGAAATTATTAGGTGAATACGCTCCAACTGCCATTATTATTGTTATGGTCGTTTATTCACTGGTATATCTCATCTTTGCGATGATTTCATTTATCCATTCTAATCGCATCATTAAACATTCTATTTAAGATTTTTTGGCATAAGTATAACAAGATACTGGAGGATTTCATTATGAAAATTAAAGAACTAATTCAACAATCTTATGAAGATTTATTAAGTTTGCAAGTGAACTGGTACAATGGGCTCATTTTACTCTTAATTGTATTTTTATTAAGTAGCATTACAACGCCAATTATTGGCGTACCTGTAGGTTTACTTGGGGGAGGCTATTTCTTAAAACGCCAAGAAGAAAAAAATAAATAAAATATAGATCATCGAGAAGCATCTTTAAAGGAGAATCACCTCTCCTTTAAAGGTGTTTTTTATTATAGGTTTTTATAATTTTAGTTATATAGTATGCCTTAAATAGTCTACTAAATTATGTATGTAAAAAGCACTTATTTTCCCAGGAAAAATTTCATTTTTAATTTTATAATTACTTTAATTTATCATTGTTTTTTACATTGTTTAAATTATAATATAACTATAGGCCTAGATTATAATTTAATACTGGAGGACATCAAGATTTGAAACAACGATTGCAACAGAAATTCTCAATAAGAAAGTTCACGATTGGAACGGGTTCGGTCTTATTAGGGACGTTTCTAATTTTGGGTGTTCAAGACGTTGCGCATGCCAGCGAATTGAACGCTAACAACAAGAATTCAACAACGGCGAATAGCTCAGCAAACCCTGACGCTACAGCCCCAGTAACTCAAGCCAATACGAACGAGATATCTCAACCTGAAACTACAAATAAAGAGAATACAGTGGTTAAAGAAACACCAACATCCGAAGCATCAAGTACTGAAGCTAAAGCAGTATCTGATGACTCAGCCAAAGCTGAAGTTGCGCCTACTTCACCAACTAAAGTTGAAGATAGAGAAGTTGCAACTGATTCTGCTGCTAAAACTGAAACAAACACAGTTACAGCCGCTTCTGATACAACAGAGCAACCTACAGTCCATAAACGCTCACGCCGTTCGGCAACTGCTCCGCTTTCATCAGAAGGTGTATTAACAGATACAACTACTAAAGCAACACCAAGCATGGATAATGCAAATGGTGCAACGGTTAAGAGTAGAGATGTAGTAACTCCTAAACCTAAGGATTCAAACACAGTCCCTACTCCAGGTGTAAGATTTGAAAAGAACCCAGATCCTACTAAATATACATTTGCGATTACTGATTTGAAAAACTTTAACGCGGCGTATCATACAAAATATTATTACCGTTTATCAAAACCATACGATGATTCTGATAATGTAACAATTGAATTAATAGATGGTGATACAAATTCTGTAGTAGAAACTAAACGCATTAACTCACCTGGAACGATATCAATGGGTGAAACTACTTTAGCGAGAGCCGTCGCTGCACATGATCCTAAAAAAGCTAAATATGGTCATATTAACTTTACGTTTTTACAAACGTTAGATTCATTCAAAAACACGCTTTCAACAATCAGAGCGCGATTTGCGATAGATGAGCAAGGTAGCTTAGAAGATGAACGTAGTGGAATGCAAATCTATGACGTGTTTAACCAAGCAAATGAAGGAACAACTATTACGGATCCGCAATACTATATTCCTAAAATTGTTCCTGAAACTGCATATTATCGTGTAGTAGATAAAAACAACCCTACGTATCAAGCAAATAAAACTGATGTTAACGCTCAAACTTATGTAGCAAATAATAGAGAAAGAGAATTAGCTCATTACACAATTAAAGGTATGGATGGTCAAACTTATACTGCGTCAAACGTACGTCAATTTGAAGGCTATCATTTATATCAAGTAGCTGACCCTGATAATATGACTGGTCCGATTACACGTCCTTATCAAGTAGGTTTAAGATACGTAGATGCTGAAACCAATAACGGTGGTGTAAAACGTATTAAAGAAATCGTTGGTGAAGATGGTACAACTCGTGTTGAACTTTGGACTTTATCGGCTGACCATATGTCTGAATCAGCGAAAAATACAGGTATTGATACTAAAAACTATGTAAAAGTATATGAAGCAACGTTAAAACCTGGCGAAAAAAATATGAATGACTTAGGAAAACAAATTCTTATTCCTGGTTATTCACACCCTTTCCTTATTCAACCATCTAGTGCAGGTGAAGGGGCTGTAGGTAACGTCTTTGCACCTAAACAATCAGTCAATGGCGTAGAAGTAGGACGAGGAAGTAACTTCCGTTTACAAAACTTATTAACTAAAGCACGCCCAGTTGTTTACTATTACACTAAAATCGAACCTGTTGAAGTAACATTAACTGCGAAAAAAGTAGTTAAAGGTAATGCTTCTTTACCTGGTGGGTCTTTAACCAACGGACAATTTACTTTTAATATCGCAGCTGGTCCTAATTCACCAGCAATCCCAACTGCATCGCAATCAAAAACAAATGATGCGAATGGTACAGTTACATTTGATAAAATTGCGTTCACAAAACCAGGTACTTATACGTACACAATCACTGAAAATAAAACAAACTTAAGTTCTAATTATGATGCTGAACCTTTAACAGTAACAGCAACTGTTAAAGTAACAGAAGAAAATGGCGTCTTAAAATCAAAAGTAAGTTATGCGTATGCTTCTGACAATGATAATAACCAAGCATTCACTAACTATTTTGTTGCGCCTAAACAAATGAACTTCGATGTACACTTCACAAAAGAATTAGTAGGACGTCCGTTAAATGACGGAGAGTTCCACTTTAACATGAAGAATTCTAAGGGTGAAGTGATTGCGACAGGTACAAACAATGCCGAAGGTCAAATTAACTTCGAATTTATTGATGGCAAACGCCCAACTTATACAAATACTGATGCTGGGAAAACGTTTACTTACACTGTTGAAGAGGTTCCTGGCAGTGAAAGTGGACTTACTTATGACCCTATGAAAGCGACTGTAACAGTAAATGTGACTAAGAGCCAAGACCAAAATCTTCACGTACTTACAGTCACTTCTGTGGCACCTCATGATACTGAATTCAATAACGTTTATACACCAGCTCCAGCCAAAGCAAAAATTGAATTCACTAAAGTATTAGCAGGTAAAAAATTAACTGATGGTGCATTCCAATTTACACTTTCTGAAAATGATGAAGTACTTCAAACTGTTACTAATAAAAACGGTAAAGTTACATTTGAAGAGCTTTCTTATGATAGTGAAGGAAGCCATACTTATACTATTAAAGAAGTAAGAGGTACAGACGCTAATTACGATTACGATCCTATGGAAGCCACTGTTAAGGTAAGTGTCTTTGAAAGTCCTCTTACACATACATTAGATACTTTAGTCGAAATGCCTGATGACACAGAGTTCAATAACTACTATGTGACACCAAAACAATTGAATTTTGATGTTCAATTTACAAAAGCCTTAGCTGGTCGTTCTTTAAATGCCGGTGAGTTCCACTTCAACATGAAGAATGATAAAGGCGAAGTCATTGCGACGGGTACGAACAATGCGCAAGGTATAATTAATTTCGAATTTGTCAATGGCAAACGTCCAACTTATACAAATGCTGATGCTGGTAAGACATTTAACTATACTGTGGAAGAAGTGCCTAGTAATTTACCACACATTACTAGTGACCCAATGAAAGCTAAGGTTACTGTTAATGTTGCAAAATCAGAAGATCAAGGTTTACATGTCTTAACTGTTACTTCTGTGGCACCTGCTGATAAAGAATTTAACAATGTCTTTACTCCACCAGCAGCAAGAGCAAAAATTGAATTTACTAAAACGTTAACAGGTAAAAATTTAACTGATGGTGAATTCCAATTTACTATTTCTGAGAATGGCCGTGTACTTCAAACCGTGACGAATAAAGGCGGTAAAGTAGTATTCGACGATATTACGTATGACGCAGTCGGTATGCATACGTATACAATCAAAGAAGTAGCTGGTTCTGATAAAAATATTGATTATGATTCAATGGTAGCTACTGCAGTGGTCAACGTTCATCAAGTTCCTTCTACAGGTTTATTAACAGCTGAACTCACACTCTCAGCTGATAAAGAATTCAACAACTATTACGTTGCACCTAAAGAATTAAACTTTGATGTTCAATTCACAAAAGCCTTAGCCGGTCGTAACTTAAAAGACCAAGAATTCCACTTCGATATGAAAGATGCCAATGGCGACGTTATTGCGACAGGTACGAACAATGCGCAAGGTAGAATCAATTTCACATTTGTGAATGGCAAACGCCCTACTTTCACAAATGCAGATGCTGGTAAATCATTCATTTACACAGTAGAAGAAGTGCCTAGTGACGAACAAGGTATGATTAGTGATCCTATGAAAGCCAAAGTTACTGTTAATGTAACGAAAGACTTACATGTCTTAACTGTTACTTCTGTGGCACCTAGTGATACTGAATTCAACAATATTTACAACCCAACGGCAGCAAAAGCGAAAATTGAATTCACTAAAGCTTTAACTGGTAAAGCATTAACTGATGGTGAATTCCAATTCACACTTTCTGAGAATGGCCAAGTACTTCAAACCGTGACGAATAAAGGTGGCAAAGTTTCATTCGCTGAACTTTCATACAATAAAGAGGGTACGCATACTTACAAAGTTAAAGAAGTTGTAGGCACTGATACAAACATTGATTATGATCCAATGGAAGCAACTGTAACAGTGAATGTTTCTAAAAATTCAACTACTGGTAACTACGACGTTGTCGTATTACCTCCAGATGATACTGAATTTAACAACTTCTATGTAGCACCTAAAGAATTGAATTTTGATGTTGAGTTTACTAAAGCTTTAACTGGACGTGACTTAAAAGACCAAGAATTCCACTTCAATATGAAAGATGCGAATGGCGACGTTATTGCGACAGGTACGAACAATGCTCAAGGTAAAATCAATTTCACATTTGTGAATGGTAAACGCCCTACTTATACAAATGCGGATGCCGGTAAGTCATTCACTTATACAGTAGAAGAAGTACCAAGCACTGAAGTAGGTGTAACAAGCGATGCTATGAAAGCAACTGTAACAGTAAATGTTACTAAAGATTTACATGTACTTACAGCAACTTCTGTAGCACCAGCAGATACTGAATTCAACAATACATTTGTACCACCAACACCGCCAACACCAGTGTTCCAACCTGAAAAATTCGATTTATCAGCGGAAAAATTTGATATTACAGGTAATAAATTATTAGATGATGATAGCGAATTAGCGAATAAATATGCTGATACAAATGCTAACCCTTATGCTGACCAATCAAATAATAATGAACCTGAAAATATTAATACTAAAACATTAACTCGTGGCGATAAAATTGTTTATCAAGTATGGTTAGATACAACTCACTTAAGTGCAGAAAACAAAATCAGTAAAGTGGGTATCACTGACGACTACGATGAAACAAGCGTGGATGTAAGTGACATCAAAGCTTACGATAGCGTAACTGGTCAAGATGTAACGCACTTATTCAATATTACGAATGAAAACGGTGTAATTACAGCTACATCTAAAGAAAGCCTAATCAAAGATCACGTATTAGATAACGAACAAATTCCATTTGGTCGCTATTATAAATTTGATATTGTAGGTTCAATCAAAGCTGATGCTATAGCAGATAAAGATATTACGAACGTCGCAAATCAATCTGTTCAATTCTTTAACCCTGCTAAAGGTAATAATGAAACACCACCACCTAAACCATCAGAAAAACGTGTTAACAAAGTTAAATCTGAACCTGCAAACATTCAACTTAAAGTAACGAAACGTCTTGAAGGCGGTCAACTTAAAGGTAATGATTACACATTCGATTTAATTGACTTAGCTAACCCTGGTCAACCTGTACAAGAAGCTACAAATGACTTAGACGGTAATGTTAACTTTAAAGCAATTAAATATAACCAATCAGGTACTTATAACTATGTAATCACTGAAAAAGTTGGCGCTGAAACAAATGTCGATTACGATAAAATGTCTGTAAACGTCATTGTTAAAGTTGATAAAGATCCAGCTACTGGTAATCTTCAGGCGAACGTACAATACGTAAGTACAGGCGGTAAATCTATTGGTGCAAACGATACTGAATTTAACAATAAAGTTATTCCACCGGTACCACCAACACCTGTGTTCCAACCTGAAAAATTCGACTTATCAGTTGAAAAATTCGATTTAACAGGTAACAAGTTATTAGATGATGATAGCGAATTAGCGAATAAATATGTGGATACAAATAACAACCCTTATGCTGACCAATCAAATAATAACGAAGCTGAAAACATTAACACGAAAGAATTAACTCGTGGAGATAAAATCGTTTACCAAGTATGGTTAGATACAACTCACTTAACTAGTGCGAATAATATTAATAAATTAGGTATTACTGATGATTACGATGAAGCAAGCGTCAATGTAAGTGACATTAAAGCTTACGATGGTGTAACTGGCCAAGACGTAACAAACTTATTCGATATTACGAATGTAAATGGCGTAATTACAGCAACGTCTAAAGACAGCTTAATTAAAGATCATATTATCGATAATGATCAAATGCCATTCGGTCGTTACTACAAATTTGATATTGTTGGTACAGTGAAAGCTGATGCTAAAGCTAATAAAGACTTTACAAACGTCGCAAATCAATCTGTTCAGTTCTTTAACCCAGTTAAAGGTGGAAATGAAGTACCACCTCCAAAACCTTCACAAAAACGTGTGAATAAAGTTAAATCTGAACCAGCGAACATCGAGCTTAAAGTAACCAAAAAACTTGAAGGCGGTCAACTTCAAGGTGGCGATTACACATTTGTATTAACAGATGTAACTAATCCTGACCAACCACTTCAAGAAGTTACTAATGATGCGGAAGGTAATGTTAAATTCACACCTATTAAATATAAAGAAGTAGGTAAGCATTCTTATCTTGTAACTGAAAAAGTTGGTACAAACGCTAATGTTGATTACGATAAAATGTCTATCCTAGTTAACGTTGATGTGACTGAAAACCCAACTACTGGAAATCTTGAAACTGCTGTGAAATACATCAGTACTGGTGGTAAATCTATCGGCCCTAATGATACTGAGTTTAATAACACGGTTATCCCGCCTACACCACCAACACCTGAGTTCCAACCTGAAAAATTCGATTTATCAGTACCGAAATTCGATTTAACAGGTAACAAGTTATTAGATGATGATAGTGAATTAGCGAATAAATATGCTGACACTAATAGTAATCCTTATGCAGATCAATCAAATAACAACGAACCTGAAAACATCAATACGAAAGAATTAACTCGTGGAGATGCGATCGTTTACCAAGTATGGTTAGATACTACAAAATTAACTGAAGCAAACAAAATCAATAAAGTAGGTATTACAGATGATTACGATGAAACAAGCGTAGATGTATCTGAAATCAAAGCTTATGATGGCGTAACTGGACAAGATGTAACACACTTATTCGATATTACGAATAATAATGGTGTCATCACAGCTACTTCAAAAGATAGCTTAATCAAAGATCACGTTATCGATAATAGCCAAATGCCATTTGGACGTTACTACAAATTTGATATTGTTGGTACAGTGAAAGCTGATGCTGTAGCAGGTAAAGATATTACGAACGTTGCGAACCAATCTGTTCAATTCTTTAACCCTACAAAAGGCGGAAACGAAGTTCCACCACCAAAACCATCAGAAAAACGTGTCAACAAAGTTACACCTGAACCAGCGAATATCGAGCTTAAAGTAACAAAACGTCTTGAAGGTGGCCAACTTAAAGGTGGGGACTTCACATTCGTCTTAACTGATTTAGCTAACCCTGATCAACCAGTACAACAAGCGACAAACGATGCCAATGGTAACGTGAAATTCTTACCAATTAAATATAAAGAAGTAGGTAAACACTCTTACCTTGTTACTGAAAAAGTTGGTACAGAGGCTAATATGGATTACGATACTATGTCAATCGTAGTTAATGTAGATGTAACTAAAGACGCAGCTACAGGTAATCTTAAAACTGAAGTTAAATACGTCAGCACAGGCGGTAAATCTATTGGTGCAAACGATACTGAGTTCAACAATACGTTAACTCCTCCACCACCAGTAGTACCACCAACACCTGAGTTCCAACCTGAAAAATTCGATTTATCAGTGCCAAAATTCGACGTGACAGGTAACAAGTTATTAGATGATGATAGCGAATTAGCGAATAAATACGCTGACACTAATAGTAATCCTTACGCAGATCAATCTAATAACAACGAACCTGAAAACATCAACACGAAAGAATTAAATCGTGGAGATGCGATCGTTTATCAAGTATGGTTAGATACTACGAAATTAACTGAAGCGAATAAAATCAACAAATTAGGTATCACTGATGATTACGATGAAGCGAATGTTCAAGTAAGTGACATTAAAGCGTATGATGGCGTAACAGGTCAAGACGTGACTCACTTATTCGATATTACGAATAATAATGGTGTGATCACAGCTACTACTAAAGACAGTTTAGTAACTGACCATGTAATTGATAATAGTCAAATGCCATTCGGACGTTACTACAAATTTGATATCGTTGGTACAGTAAAAGCTGACGCTGTGGCTGGAAAAGATTTCACTAACATTGCGAACCAATCTGTTCAATACTTCAACCCGGTTAAAGGTGGCAATGAAGTACCACCGCCAAAACCATCTGAAAAACGTGTGAACAAAGTGAAACCTGCACCAGCTGACATCGAACTTAAAGTAACTAAGAAACTTGAAGGTGGCCAACTTAAAGGTGGAGACTTCACATTCGTCTTAACTGATTTGGCAAATCCAGATCAAGTCGTTCAAGAAGTAACAAATGACGCCAACGGCGTTGTGAAATTCTCAACTATGAAATACAAAGAAGTAGG
Organism: Staphylococcus sp. NRL 16/872; assembly: GCF_022815905.2. NCBI lineage: Bacteria > Bacillati > Bacillota > Bacilli > Caryophanales > Staphylococcaceae > Staphylococcus > Staphylococcus sp. NRL 16/872. Next base: position 2,521,910 of record NZ_CP119327.1, read on the forward strand.
TAAGCATTCTTACCTTGTTACTGAAAAAGTTGGTACAGACGCTAATATGGATTACGATACTATGTCAATCGTAGTTAACGTTGATGTAACTAAAGATGAAGTTACTGGTAATCTTAAAACTGAAGTTAAATACGTCAGCACAGGCGGTAAGTCTATTGGTTCAAATGATACTGAGTTCAACAATACGTTAACTCCTCCACCACCAGTAGTACCACCAACACCTGAGTTCCAACCTGAAAAATTCGATTTATCAGTACCGAAATTCGACGTAACAGGTAACAAGTTATTAGATGATGATAGCGAATTAGCGAATAAATACGCTGACACTAATAGTAATCCTTACGCAGATCAATCTAATAACAACGAACCTGAAAACATCAACACGAAAGAATTAAATCGTGGAGATGCGATCGTTTATCAAGTATGGTTAGATACTACGAAATTAACTGAAGCGAATAAAATCAACAAATTAGGTATCACTGATGACTACGATGAAGCGAATGTTCAAGTAAGTGACATTAAAGCGTATGATGGCGTAACTGGACAAGACGTGACTCACTTATTCGATATTACGAATGAAAACGGTGTGATCACTGCTACTACTAAAGACAGTTTAGTAACTGACCATGTGATTGATAATAATCAAATGCCATTCGGACGTTACTACAAATTTGATATCGTTGGTACAGTAAAAGCGGACGCTGTGGCTGGAAAAGATTTCACTAACATTGCGAACCAATCTGTTCAATACTTCAACCCGGTTAAAGGTGGCAATGAAGTACCACCGCCAAAACCATCTGAAAAACGTGTGAACAAAGTGAAACCTGCACCAGCTGACATCGAACTTAAAGTAACTAAGAAACTTGAAGGTGGCCAACTTAAAGGTGGAGACTTCACATTCGTCTTAACTGATTTGGCAAATCCAGATCAAGTCGTTCAAGAAGTAACAAATGACGCCAACGGCGTTGTGAAATTCTCAACTATGAAATACAAAGAAGTAGGTAAGCATTCTTACCTTGTTACTGAAAAAGTTGGTACAGACGCTAATATGGATTACGATACTATGTCAATCGTAGTTAACGTTGATGTAACTAAAGATGAAGTTACTGGTAATCTTAAAACTGAAGTTAAATACGTCAGCACAGGCGGTAAGCCTATTGGTTCAAATGATACTGAGTTCAACAATACGTTAACTCCTCCACCACCAGTAGTACCACCAACACCTGAGTTCCAACCTGAAAAATTCGATTTATCAGTACCGAAATTCGACGTAACAGGTAACAAGTTATTAGATGATGATAGCGAATTAGCGAATAAATACGCTGACACATCTGCCAACCCTTACGCAGATCAAGCTAATAATAATGAACCTGAAAACATTAACACGAAAGAATTAAATCGTGGAGATGCGATCGTTTATCAAGTATGGTTAGATACTACGAAATTAACTGAAGCGAATAAGATTAATAAACTTGGCATTACTGATGATTACGATGAAGCAAGCGTAGATGTGTCTGAAATCAAAGCTTACGATGGCGTAACAGGTCAAGATGTCACTCATTTATTCGATATCGTTAATAATAATGGTGTCATCACAGCTACTACTAAAGACAGCTTAGTAACTGACCATGTGATTGATAATAATCAAATGCCATTTGGACGTTACTACAAATTTGATATCGTTGGTACAGTAAAAGCTGATGCAGTCGCTGGAAAAGATTTCACTAACATTGCGAACCAATCTGTTCAATACTTCAATCCGGTTAAAGGCGGCAACGAAGTTCCACCACCAAAACCATCTGAAAAACGTGTCAACAAAGTGAAACCTGCACCAGCTGACATCGAACTTAGAGTGACTAAGAAACTTGAAGGTGGCCAACTTAAAGGTGGAGACTTCACATTCGTCTTAACTGACTTAGCTAACCCTGATCAAGTCGTTCAAGAAGTGACAAATGACGCCAACGGCGTTGTGAAATTCTCAACTATGAAATATAAAGAAGTAGGTAAACACTCTTACCTTGTTACTGAAAAAGTTGGTACAGACGCTAATATGGATTACGATACTATGTCAATCGTAGTTAACGTTGATGTAACTAAAGATGAAGTTACTGGTAATCTTAAAACTGAAGTTAAATACGTCAGCACAGGTGGTAAGTCTATTGGTTCAAATGATACTGAGTTCAACAATACGTTGACTCCTCCACCACCAGTAGTACCACCAACACCTGAGTTCCAACCTGAAAAATTCGATTTATCAGTACCGAAATTCGACGTAACAGGTAACAAGTTATTAGATGATGATAGCGAATTAGCGAATAAATACGCTGACACTAATAGTAATCCTTACGCAGATCAAGCTAATAATAATGAACCTGAAAACATTAACACGAAAGAATTAAATCGTGGAGATGCGATCGTTTACCAAGTGTGGTTAGATACTACGAAATTAACTGAAGCGAATAAGATCAATAAACTTGGTATTACTGATGATTACGATGAATCAAGCGTAGATGTATCTGAAATCAAAGCTTATGATGGCGTAACTGGACAAGATGTAACACACTTATTCGACATTACGAATGAAAATGGTGTGATCACAGCTACTACTAAAGCAAGTTTAGTAAAAGATCACGTGATTGATAATGAACAAATGCCATTCGGTCGTTACTATAAATTCGATATCGTTGGTACAGTGAAAGCTGACGCAGTGGCTGGAAAAGATTTCACTAACATTGCGAACCAATCTGTTCAATACTTCAATCCAGTTAAAGGTGGCAACGAAGTTCCACCACCAAAACCATCAGAAAAACGTGTCAACAAAGTTACACCTGCACCAGCTGACATCGAGCTTAAAGTGACTAAGAAACTTGAAGGTGGCCAACTTAAAGGCGGAGACTTCACATTCGTCTTAACTGATTTGGCAAACCCTGATCAAGTCGTTCAAGAAGTAACAAATGACGCCAACGGCGTTGTGAAATTCTCAACTATGAAATACAAAGAGGTAGGTAAACATTCTTACCTTGTTACTGAAAAAGTTGGTACAGACGCTAATATGGATTACGATACTATGTCAATCGTAGTTAACGTTGATGTAACTAAAGATGAAGTTACTGGCAACTTAAAAACAAATGTTAAATACGTAAGTACAGGTGGTAAATCAATCGGAGCGAATGATACTGAGTTTAATAACACTGTTATCCCGCCTACACCACCAACACCTGAGTTCCAACCTGAAAAATTCGATTTATCAGTGCCGAAATTCGACGTAACAGGTAACAAATTATTAGATGATGATAGCGAATTAGCGAATAAATACACAGATACTAATAGTAATCCTTACGCTGATCAATCAAATAACAACGAACCTGAAAACATTAACACGAAAGAATTAAATCGTGGAGATGCGATCGTTTACCAAGTATGGTTAGATACTACGAAATTAACTGAAGCAAACAAAATTAATAAAGTTGGTATTACTGATGATTACGATGAATCAAGCGTAGATGTATCTGACATCAAAGCTTATGATGGCGTAACTGGACAAGATGTAACACACTTATTCGACATTACGAATGAAAATGGTGTGATCACAGCTACTTCAAAAGACAGCTTAATCAAAGATCACGTTATCGATAATAGCCAAATGCCATTCGGTCGTTACTATAAATTCGATATCGTTGGTACAGTGAAAGCTGACGCAGTGGCTGGAAAAGATTTCACTAACATTGCGAACCAATCTGTTCAATACTTCAACCCGGTTAAAGGTGGTAACGAAGTTCCACCACCAAAACCATCAGAAAAACGTGTCAACAAAGTTACACCTGCACCAGCTGACATCGAGCTTAAAGTGACTAAGAAACTTGAAGGTGGCCAACTTAAAGGCGGAGACTTCACATTCGTCTTAACTGATTTGGCAAACCCTGATCAAGTCGTTCAAGAAGTAACAAATGACGCCAACGGCGTTGTGAAATTCTCAACTATGAAATATAAAGAAGTAGGTAAGCATTCTTATCTTGTTACTGAAAAAGTGGGTCCAGATACAAGCGTTGATTATGACACAATGTCTGTTGTAGTAAACGTTGATGTAACTAAAGACGCCACTACTGGTAATCTTAAAACTGAAGTTAAATACGTAAGCACAGGTGGTAAATCTATTGGTGCAAACGATACTGAATTTAATAACACTGTTAAACCACCAACACCACCACACTTCCAACCTGAAAAATTCGATTTATCAGTACCGAAATTCGATTTAACAGGTAACAAATTATTAGACGATGATAGCGAATTAGCGAATAAATACACAGATACTAATAGTAATCCTTACGCTGATCAATCAAATAACAACGAACCTGAAAACATTAACACGAAAGAATTAAGTCGTGGAGATGCGATCGTTTATCAAGTATGGTTAGATACAACTAAATTAACTGCTGAAAATAAAATCAATCAATTAGGTATTACTGATGATTATGATGAAGCAAGTGTAGATGTATCTGAAATCAAAGCGTATGATGGCGTAACAGGTCAAGACGTGACTCATCTATTCGATATCGTTAATAACAATGGCGTCATCACAGCTACTACTAAAGCAAGTTTAGTAAAAGATCACGTGATTGATAATGAACAAATGCCATTCGGACGTTACTACAAATTTGATATTGTTGGTAAAATCAAAGCTGACGCAGTGGCTGGAAAAGATATTACAAACGTTGCGAACCAATCTGCACAATTCTTCAATCCAGTTAAAGGTGGCAACGAGGTACCACCTCCACCACCAACTGAAAAACGTGTCAACAAAGTGAAACCTGAACCAGCGAATATCGAACTTAAAGTAACGAAACGTCTTGAAGGTGGCCAACTTAAAGGTGGAGACTTCACATTCGTATTAACTGATTTAGCTAACCCTGAACAACCTGTACAACAAGCTACAAATGATGCGAATGGTAATGTTAAATTCTTACCAATTAAATATAATGAAGTAGGTAAACACTCTTACCTTGTAACTGAAAAAGTAGGCACAGAACAAAACGTTGATTACGATACAATGTCAATCGTTGTAAATGTGGACGTAACTAAAGATGAAGTTACTGGCAACCTTAAAACTGAAGTTAAGTACGTAAGTACAGGTGGTAAATCAATCGGAGCGAATGATACTGAGTTCAACAATACTATCACACCTCCGCCAACACCTGAATTCCAACCTGAAAAATTCGATTTATCAGTACCGAAATTCGATTTATCAGGTAACAAATTATTAGACGATGATAGCGAATTAGCAAATAAATACGCAGACACGAATAACAATCCTTATGCAGATCAAGCTAATAATAATGAGCCTGAAAACATTAACACGAAAGAATTAAATCGTGGAGATGCGATCGTCTACCAAGTTTGGTTAGATACTACGAAACTAACTGAAGCGAATAAGATTAATAAACTTGGCATTACTGATGACTATGATGAAACAAACGTTGAAGTAAGTGACATTAAAGCTTACGATGGCGTAACAGGTCAAGATGTAACACACTTATTCGACATCGTTAACACTAATGGTGTGATTACAGCTACTACTAAAGACAGCTTAGTGAAAGATCATGTCATCGATAATAATCAAATGCCATTCGGTCGTTACTACAAATTTGATATCGTTGGTACAGTAAAAGCTGACGCAGTGGCTGGAAAAGACTTTACTAACATTGCGAACCAATCTGTTCAATACTTCAACCCGGTTAAAGGTGGCAATGAAGTTCCACCACCAAAACCATCTGAAAAACGTGTGAACAAAGTTACACCTACACCAGCAAATATCGAACTTAAAGTAACTAAACGCCTTGAAGGTGGCCAACTTAAAGGCGGAGATTACACATTCGTATTAGCAAACTTAGCTAACCCTGATCAACCTGTTCAAGAAGTGACTAACGACGCAAACGGTAATGTGAAATTCTCACCAATCAAATATAAAGAAGTTGGCACATATAGTTACCTTGTAACTGAAAAAGTTGGCACAGATACGAACGTTGATTATGACACAATGTCTATTGTAGTAAATGTTGATGTTACTAAAAATCCAACTACTGGTAACTTACAAACTGCTGTAAGATACATCAGTACAGGCGGTAAATCTATTGGTGCAAATGATACTGAGTTTAACAACACTGTTAAACCACCAGTTCCACCACACTTCCAACCTGAAAAATTCGATTTATCAGTGCCGAAATTCGACTTAACAGGTAATAAATTATTAGATGATGATAGCGAATTAGCTAATAAATATGCAGATACGAATAACAATCCTTATGCAGATCAATCTAATAACAACGAACCTGAAAATATTAATACGAAAGAATTAAGTCGTGGCGATACAATTGTTTATCAAGTATGGTTAGATACTACGAAATTAACTGCTGAAAACAAAATCAATCAATTAGGTATCACTGATGATTATGATGAAACAAGCGTAGAAGTTTCTGACATCAAAGCTTATGATGGTGTAACTGGACAAGATGTAACGCATCTATTCAACATCGTTAACAACAATGGTGTCATCACAGCTACTACTAAAGACAGCTTAGTAACTGATCATGTGATTGATAATAATCAAATGCCATTCGGTCGTTACTACAAATTTGATATCGTTGGTAAAGTAAAAGCTGACGCAGTTGCTGGAAAAGATATTACAAACGTTGCAAACCAATCTGCACAATTCTTCAATCCAGTTAAAGGTGGCAATGAGGTACCACCTCCACCACCATCAGAAAAACGTGTCAACAAAGTGAAACCTGAACCAGCAAATATTGAACTTAAAGTAACGAAACGTCTTGAAGGTGGACAACTTAAAGGCGGAGACTTCACATTCGTCTTAACTGATTTAGCTAACCCTGATCAACCAGTACAACAAGCTACAAATGATGCAAACGGTAATGTTAAATTCTTACCAATTAAATATAAAGAAGTCGGCACTCATTCTTATCTTGTTACTGAAAAAGTTGGTACAGACCAAAACGTTGATTACGATACTATATCAATCGTTGTAAATGTGGATGTAACTAAAGATGAAGCTACTGGCAACTTAAAAACAAATGTGAAGTATGTAAGTACAGGTGGTAAATCTTTAGGAGCTAATGATACTGAGTTTAACAACACTGTTAAACCACCAGTGCCACCAACTCCTGTATATCAACCTGAAAAATTTGATTTATCAGTAGAAAAATTCGATTTAACTGGTCATAAATTATTAGATGACGATAGTGAATTAGCTAATAAATACGCTGATACTAATAAAGATCCTTACGCTGACAAATCTAATAACAATGAACCTGAAAACATCAATACGAAAGAATTAAATCGTGGAGATAAAATCGTTTACCAAGTATGGTTAGATACTACGAAATTAACTGCTGAAAATAAAATCAACAAATTAGGTATCACTGATGACTACGATGAAACAAGTGTAGACGTACAAAGTATCAAAGCTTACGATGGTGTAACAGATCAAGATGTATCACATTTATTCGATATCGTTAATAATAATGGTGTAATCACAGCTACATCTAAAGAAAGCTTAGTGAAAGATCATGTCATCGACAATGAACAAATGCCGTTCGGACGTTACTACAAATTTGATATCGTTGGTACAGTGAAAGCTGACGCAGTCGCAGGAAGAGATTTCACTAACATTGCGAACCAATCTGTTCAATACTTCAACCCAGTTAAAGGTGGAAATGAAGTACCACCTCCACCGCCAACTGAAAAACGTGTGAACAAAGTGAAACCTGCACCAGCAGATATCGAGCTTAAAGTGACTAAGAAACTTGAAGGCGGCCAACTTAAAGGTGGAGACTTCACATTCGTCTTAACTGATTTAGATAATCCTAACCAAGTCGTTCAAGAAGTAACAAACGACGCAAATGGTATTGTGAAATTCTCAACTATGAAATACAAAGAAGTCGGCACTCATTCTTACCTTGTTACTGAAAAATTAGGTACAGATGTAAATGTTGATTATGATGCAATGAACATCGTAGTTAACGTAAATGTAACTAAAGATGAAGCAACAGGTAATCTAAAAGCGGCTGTTAAATACGTAAGCACAGGTGGTAAATCTTTAGGAGCTAATGATACTGAATTTAACAACACTGTTAAACCACCAGTTCCACCAACTCCTGTATTCCAACCTGAAAAATTCGATTTATCAGTAGAAAAATTCGATGTAACAGGTCATAAATTATTAGATGATGACAGCGAATTAGCTAATAAATACGCTGACACTAATAACAACCCATACGCTGATCAATCAAGTAACAATGAACCTGAAAATATTAATACTAAAGCACTTAATCGTGGAGATAAAATCGTATATCAAGTATGGTTAGACACTACTCAATTAACTGCTGCTAATAAAATTAATAAATTAGGTATTACAGATGATTACGATGAATCAAGCGTAGCAGTACAAAGCATTAAAGCTTACGATGGTATCACTGGAAAAGATGTAACATACTTATTCGATATCACTAACGAAAATGGTGTTATCACTGCTACATCTAAAGAAAGCTTAGTGAAAGATCACGTATTAGATAACGAACAAATTCCATTTGGCCGTTACTACAAATTTGACATTGTCGGCGTAATTAAAGGCGATGCCAAAGCTAATAAAGACATCACTAACGTTGCGAACCAATCAGTTCAATTCTACAATCCAGTTAAAGGTGGAAACGAAGTACCACCACCAAAACCATCAGAAAAACGTGTCAACAAAGTGAAACCAGTACCGGCTAACTTTGAATTCAAAGTGACTAAGAAACTTGAAGGTGGTCAACTTAAAGGTGGAGATTACACATTCATCTTAACTGACTTAAATAACCCTGATCACCCAGTTCAATTAGCAACAAACGATGCTAATGGTAAAGTGAACTTCTTACCAATTAAATTCAATAAAGTAGGAACTTACTCTTACCTAATCACTGAAAAAGTGGGAACAGAACAAAACGTCGATTACGATACAATGTCAATTGTGGCAACTGTGGTAGTGACTGAAAATCCAACAACTGGTGATTTACAAGCAACTGTAAGTTACATCAGTACAGGTGGTAAAGCAGTCGGATTAAATGATACTGAGTTTAACAATAAAGTTAAACCACCAGTACCACCAAAACCTGACAAACCACCATATTGTCCACCACGTAAACCAGGTAAACCACCGGTTCATCCGCCACATAACCCGCCTAAAACACCGGAGAAACCACCAGTGACTCCGCCAGGCAATCCACCGGAAAAACCAGGTGTACCACCGACACATCACGTGCCACCAACACCTGAACAACCTAATAAACCAAAACATCTTCCTAAAACTGGTAGCGAAGAAACTAACACTAACGCACCATTATTAGCTACAATGTTTGCAGGTTTAGGTAGCATCTTATTATTCGGTAGAAGAAGAAAAAAAGAAGATAAATAATCTCCTTTAACTACCAAAAGACCTAAGAAGACTTTGCTCTTCTTAGGTCTTTTTTCAATTAAGGTAAAAATGTATATGTTACCCAAACACTTAAACTCGCAATAATTATGAATAATCCAACAACAAAAACAAATGACAAAATACTCGTTACTAAATCACGTTTTTTAGTCGTTTTAACCTCACTTGGATCTTTACCATTCATAAATGCCACTATTCTATCATAATTATCTATATCATTTTTATATTTAATTTTATCTATTCTTATAGAACTATACACGCCTATAGATAAAATGATGAGAATTATGACATAACCCCAAATTCTGAAAAAATACATTAATGGACCGAAAAAAATAGCTCCTAATCCCATAAAAATAATCATCATCCACGCCCAAAAATCCATTTCTTTTTTAATCTTTTCCAAGTTCATGTTTTTCACGTCTCCTTTAACAAGATCATCTAAAGAGACATCAAATAATGTACACATCATCATCAAATTATGTATATCTGGATAACTCTTCTCCGTTTCCCAATTGGATATCGTTTGTCTAGAAACATATAATTTTTCTGCTAAATATTCCTGAGAGTATCCAAATCTTTCTCGATACTTTTTAATTTGTTGACCGATTTCCATTATTATTAGCTCCTTACAAGTAAGTGATCTTGTTTTAATTTGTAGTTAGCAATAATGCTAACTTTATAGAAACGCTACTTCTCTTAAAAAGCTATCAAACCTTTTAGACAAAGTCACTTTTTTTGTTGTCAAAATGCTTTTACATACTGTAATATCAATGTTTTTAGACAACCGTAAGACTGACACAACATAAAAAAAGATACAAGAATAAGCTTCATTCTTGTATCACTTATCAAATGCTTTTAATACAATTTTTAACATTCTCTCGATATAATCTTCATCTAGTACATTAGGTTTAATCAAAATATTAAAATAGATTGGTGAGAAAATAAGATCGATAAATATATCCTGATCTTCTTCATCAATATGTCTAGCTACAATAGCCTTTAAACTCTTTCGATTACTTTCGAAGTAACCTTTCATAAAGAGTTCACGTGCTTCACTTTGTTGATTACTAATCAATATTTCAATGACTGCACGTCCTAAATTAGTTTTATATACTTCCATAATTTTGATTAAAAATTGATATAAATCACTATACAAATCTTGGTATTTATTTTCAAAAATCTGTGTTCTGCTAACAAACATATCTACAATAATAGATGATTTATCTTTCCAACGACGATATATTGTAGCTTTAGATATACCTGTGTTCTCTGCAAGTTGATCAATTGTAATCTCTCTAAAGTGTGTCGTTTTTAACAATTTATCTATTTCATTAAATATTTTATGATTGATTGTCGGATCTTTTGGTCTTCCAGCCATGTTTTCCCCTTCTTAAATGCGCAATAAATTCTACTAATTCAAATATAATAACTGCACTCACAAACCATACGATAAAGCCTACGATAATGCTTAATAACCATTGGTTTGTATAGTATAACATTGCCCAAGTTGCTAATATACTAAATAATACGCCAGTCATTCCAAAAACAGCGCCCCTACTCACGTGTTTCGCAATGACATCGCCATGTTGCATGCCTGTGATAAATAATGAAACTAGAAAGACTGCGGGTAAAGTAGCAAACACGCCTCCCAGTTCTTTCCAAGGTAAAATAACGGAAATAATGTAGCTTAATGTGACAGCAATACCGCCAACAAGAAATTTAATTAATGTCAATTTCACTGAAAATGCCTCCAACTATTACGAAATATGTCTAACTGCAAAGATAGAAATTGAAATAACGATCCAGCAAATTAATGCAAAAATCGTTCCTTTTTTATAATCTCTTTTACTAATATAGAGAGACGTTAAAAAGACAGTAATAATACATGAAACAATGCCAATAACGGCACCAGAACTTAAATGAATAGACATTTGAACAAGTTTATCGCCACGATGGTCTATAGCTAAGGCAATCAAGGCTGCGAGGTAGACTGCAGGCATAGTGGCGATAATGCCTCCCATTTTACCTCCAACCTTTTCTGCCATAATAGAGGCAAAGGCAACTGCTAAGCCACCAATGACAAAATGAAGTATAGCACTTGAAATTGATATCCCGAACACTTTGAAAACCCTTCTTCACCAATTATTAAACGAAACGTTTCGTTTAATAATATTGTAAGACGAAATTACTCAGATGTAAATATCGAATAAAGTATCACTAATTTTCAAATTATTTCAACTGTACAACTTATAATTTCAAACCAATTTTTTCATAAAAAAATCCTCCTTTCATATTTGCTAAATTTAGCGTGAAAGGAGGTCAACTTTACTTTTTATATATTTTAATTTTTATTTCGTAATAATCATCATGGTCTTTATCACGTTGTTCTACGCGTATACCTGATGATTCGATAGCCTGTATACTTTTGCCAACTTCATCTCGGGCTTGTGTTAAATCTTTCTCAAATTGGAAGTTCTGAGCTTTCACTTTTTCAGGTCCAATTTTTTGTTTTACACGAGCTTCTGTTTGTTTAACGTTTAATTTTTGGCTTATCACTTGTTCAATCAGCTTTTCTTGTTCTTCATATTCAAGAGATAGTACAGCTCGGGCATGACGCTCTGAAATCTTACCTTCTCGTAAACGTGTAATCACTTTGGGTGCTAATTTAAGTAATCTTAACTTATTCGCAATAAAGCTTTGACTTTTACCTAGACTTTTAGCGAGTTCACTTTGTGTTGTTTCACCAATTTCAAGCAACTTTTTATAAGCTTCCGCTTCTTCTACAGCAGATAAGTTTTCACGTTGAATGTTCTCAATCAACGCGACCACTGCTGTTTCTTCATCATTCATATGACGAATAATGACGTCTGCTTGAGCTTTATGCAGTGATTGTAATGCTCTAAAACGACGTTCACCAGCTATAATTTCGTACATGTCTTCTTCAATTGGTCGTACTACAATCGGTTGTAATAGCCCATGTTCGTCAATCGATTCTGCCAATTCTTCAATTTTGCTCGCATCAAAGACTTGTCTAGGTTGATAACGGTTAGGAACGATACGCTCTATTTGAATGGATTCAACGCTTGAATTACGGTCTTCTTCAATGTAGCCAACGATGTCCTCTTTATTTTTTAAACCAAATAATTTTGAAAAAGGTTTTTTCATTATCCATTCACTCCTCTTAAAATTAATTTTATCATGTCTTTTTGATTAATTTTCTAATAAAGGAGATTTATTAGGCGTACCGGGCTTTCTAGGATATTTCTTAGACGTTTGACGACGTTTATCAATAATAATCATCTGTCTTTCTCCAGCATCTTCTGGTAAGTCGAATGTATAAGAATCACTGAAGACACCGCCTAAAATACCAATCCCATAATGCGCTTCCTCTAACTCTTCTTCTCCTTTTGAAGACTTCAATGCGATGAAGTGGCCCCCTTTTTTCACAAGAGGTAAACATAATTCACTCAGCACAGTTAATCTTGCTACGGCACGTGCAGTTACGACGTCGTAAGTTTCACGATTCACGCCTTTACCGAACGTTTCAGCACGATCGTGAACAAAGCTTACTTGCGTCAATCCAAGCTCAGCTGCTAAATGATTTAAGAATTGAATACGTTTATTTAAAGAATCGACAATCGTTACTTTTAATTCTGGATAAACAATTTTCAATGGAATACTTGGGAATCCAGCACCTGCGCCTACATCACAGATGGTAAGTGGTTGATTAAAGTCATAATAAAAGCTTGGTGTAATAGAATCATAGAAATGTTTAAGATAAACTTCATGTTCATCCGTAATACTTGTTAAATTCATTTTTTCATTCCATTCAACAAGTAACTTATAGTACGTTTCGAATTGTTCTTTCTGTTTATCTGATAACTCAATTCCATGTTCACTTAATTCTTTAGCTAGCCATTCTACGCCACTCATTAACTTTTCACCCTTTGCAATTTACCTTGTTCTAAATAGACAAGTAAGATTGAGATATCTGCTGGATTTACGCCTGAAATACGTGAGGCTTGCGCAATATTCAATGGTTTTACTTCAGCTAATTTCTCACGCGCTTCAGTCGCTAAACTATCCACTTTGCTGTAATCTAAGTCTTCTGGAATTTTTTTCTCTTCCATACGTTTTACTTTTTCAACTTGTTGTAATGATTTATTGATATAACCTTCATATTTCGTTTGAATTTCAACTTGTTCTTCAACCGCTTCAGGTAATTTGTGCTCTTCTTCTAAGATTTCTAAGATTGTATCATAGCTCATTTCAGGACGACGTAATAAATCGATAGCTAAGATACCGTCTTTAAGACGTGAACCACCATTTGCTTCAATCACAGATTGTGTATGCTCATTAGGTTTAATACGGATATTTGTTAAACGTTCGATCTCGTCTTCAATTTGTTGACGTTTTTCGTTAAAACGCGCATAACGTTCTTCTGAAATCATACCTAATTCATGACCTACATCTGTTAAACGCAAGTCCGCATTGTCATGACGAAGTAATAAACGATATTCAGCACGAGACGTTAATAAACGATAAGGTTCGTTCGTACCTTTTGTCACTAAGTCGTCGATTAACACACCGATATATGCATCTGAACGACTTAAGATTTTTTCTCCTGTGCCTAAAACTTTACCTGCAGCGTTAATGCCTGCCATGATACCTTGACCTGCCGCTTCTTCATAGCCTGATGTACCATTGATTTGACCTGCAGTATATAAGTTTTTAATCTTTTTAGTTTCTAATGTTGGCCATAATTGTGTTGGCACGATTGCGTCATATTCAATGGCATAACCTGCACGCATCATGTCCGCCTTTTCAAGACCAGGAATCGTTGCTAACATTTCGCGTTGCACATGTTCCGGAAGACTTGTTGATAATCCTTGCACGTACACTTCGTTCGTATTGCGACCTTCAGGCTCTAGGAAAAGTTGGTGTCTAGGTTTATCGTTGAAACGGACAAATTTATCTTCAATTGATGGACAGTAACGTGGACCAGTACCTTTAATCATTCCTGAGTACATAGCTGATAAATGTAAATTATCATCGATGACTTTATGCGTTTTATCATTTGTATACGTTAACCAACATGGAAGTTGATCTAAAATGTATTCTGTTGTTTCAAAGCTAAATGCACGGCCTACATCATCACCAGGTTGAATTTCAGTTTTAGAATAATCAATTGTTTTAGAATTTACGCGTGGTGGTGTACCCGTTTTAAAGCGCACGACTTCAAAGCCAAGTTCTTTTAAGTTATCAGCTAAAGTAATTGAAGGAAGCTGATGGTTAGGTCCACTTGAATATTTCATATTACCTAAGATAATTTCACCACGTAAGAACGTGCCTGTCGTAATGACAACCGCTTGCGCACGATATTCTGTTCCAATATTCGTACGCACACCTTTAACTTCGTCATCTTCGATAATTAATTCATCTACCATACCTTGCATGATATCTAAATTCTCTTCATCTTCAATTACGCGTTTCATTTCTTGTTGATATAACACTTTATCTGCTTGCGCTCTTAACGCACGTACCGCTGGGCCTTTCCCAGTATTTAACATACGCATTTGAATGTGCGTTTTATCAATCGCTTTTGCCATTTGGCCACCCAACGCGTCAATCTCACGAACTACAATTCCTTTAGCTGGCCCCCCTACTGAAGGGTTACAAGGCATAAAGGCGATATTATCTAAGTTAATTGTTAGCATTAGTGTTTTAGCGCCACGTCTTGCTGAAGCTAATCCTGCTTCAATCCCAGCATGACCCGCTCCAATAACGATTACATCATATTCTTGAGCCACTTTATTGACCTCCTTCATATCTTCCTACTTTTATTTATGGAAATTAAGACACCCTACCGTCTCATTTTTTAATATTTATAATTAACTACTTACCTAAACAGAATTGACTAAATAATTGATCGATTAATTCATCACTTGCAGATTCACCAATAATTTCACCTAGTAATTCCCAAGTACGTGTTAAATCGATTTGAACCATGTCCATCGGGATACCTGCTTCAGCAGCATCAATAGCATCTTGAATCGCATGTCTCGCTTGTTTTAATAAAGAAATATGTCTTGAATTAGAAACATACGTCATATCTTGGTTTTGAACTTCTCCACCAAAGAATAAATCTCTAATTTGAATTTCTAATTCATCGATACCTTCTTGTTTCAACATAGATGTTTGAATAAGTGGCATATCTCCAATCATTTCTTTAACTTCAGCAATATCTAATTTTTGTTCTAAATCGGTTTTATTAACAATGACAATCGCATCTTCATTTTTAATCACTTCATATAATGTACGATCTTCTTGCGTTAATGGCTCGTTATTATTAAGCACGAACAGGATTAAGTCTGCTTCACTTAAGGCTTTTCGTGAACGTTCTACGCCGATTTTCTCAACAATATCCTCAGTATCACGAATACCTGCCGTATCTACTAATCTTAGTGGCACGCCACGTACATTCACGTATTCTTCTAAGACATCGCGTGTCGTACCTGCGACTTCCGTTACAATGGCTTTATTATCTTGAATAAGGTTATTTAACATTGAAGATTTACCTACGTTTGGTTTACCTACAATCACTGTTGAAAGACCTTCTCGCATGATTTTACCTTGTGTACCAGTTTCTAATAGAAGGTTAATTTCATTTTTTATTTTCTTAGACTGTTCTAATAAGAATTCCGTCGTCGCATCTTCAACATCGTCATATTCTGGATAATCGATATTCACTTCTACTTGTGCGAGAATTTCTAAAATAGATTGACGTTGGCGTTTAATTAAATCACTTAAACGACCTTCGATTTGATTCATCGCAACTTTTGAAGCGCGATCAGTTTTAGAACGAATGAAATCCATGACGGCTTCAGCTTGAGATAAATCAATACGGCCATTAAGGAAAGCACGCTTTGTATATTCACCTGGTTCGGCCATTCTAGCGCCATGCGTCATTGTAAGTTCTAAAATACGATTAATCGTTAAAATCCCACCATGGCAGTTGATTTCAATAATATCTTCACGTGTAAAGGTTCTTGGTGCGCGTAATACAGAAATCATTACCTCTTCTACAACTTCATTCGATTCAGGATCAATAATATGTCCATAATTAATCGTATGTGATTCTACATCTTCTAACTTTTTCTTTCCTTTATATAGTTTATCTCCAATTTCGACTGCTTGCGGTCCAGATAAACGGACAATACCAATAGCACCTTCACCCATTGGCGTTGAAATACTAGTTATCGTATCAAAATCCATGATTATCCTCGCCTCCTTATTCAAGTAAAATTTCATTATAACATTGTAATTTGTTTCTTTTGAAAATGCGAATATCTTGATTTATAGCGCACAGGTAAGTCTACGGTTTGTCTGAGGTTAGACTGAAGTACGTCTTATATTCGCCATTTATTTTATTTTCTTATTAAATACTTTCGCAATTTTTAATACGTGCTCTAAGCTACCTTGTATTTCTAATGTCGACATATCTTTCGCAGGTTGTCTTGCGATTACAATAATATCGCGAGCAATGATATCTTGCTTGTGTACTTTAAAATTTTCTCTAATAGCTCTTTTAATTTTATTTCTTGTTACGGCATTACCTAATTTTTTAGATACGCTAATTCCTAAGCGAAAATGTTCTTTATTACTATTATAGGTGTAAACTACAAACTGTCTGTTTGCTACCGACTTCCCTCTTTTATAAATAGTTTGGAAATCAGTATTCTTTTTAATACGATACGCCTTCTCCACGTTTACATCACTCGCTTATTTTATTCTCTACTTTTTACCAGACTGCAGACAAACCCTTTCACTTATCGTCGTCTCATGCATGCCTTAAAGCACCACTTCTTCTTTAGAAGTTAGTGGTACTTACACATGAGCTTTAGCTCAGGAGTTCCTTTAAAAATCCCGTCGTTATGCATTTCAACTCCTCGATTGCTAAGGGTTTCTTTCAGTCTTCAAACCTGAAATTTTTCTATCAGTAAATTCTTTTTCGTCTGTAATCACCTTTCAAACGAAAAAAAAGACCACTGAGAAGTCAGTGATCTTATGCTGATAAAACTTTACGGCCTTTACGACGACGACGCGCTAAAACTTTACGGCCATTTTTAGTGCTCATGCGTTTTCTGAAACCATGAACTTTACTATGTTTACGTTTATTTGGTTGATAAGTACGTTTTACCATGCAAAACACCTCCATCTACTTATTATCCAGTTCATTATTAATCTGAATGAACCTGATTATTTTAATAGATAAATTATACTTTCTGATATCAGAATTCTTGATTTAATTAAATTTTATCTAGTCATAATTCAAGCAACTACTACAATATAACAAATTACCATTTATAAAGCAAGCAGCATTTAAACTCAAGCTACAATTTTTTATGAAAATTTGCGTTTCTTTCAATATTAATATTTATACATTTTAAGTTTTTGATCAGTAAGATGATTTTATTCATTTTTAATACACGTTTATAAATTATTTCCCAAAACTATTGTAGTACATTTTTAATATCTTAAATATAGCGTCCTTTTTTATCCACTTATTCACATATAATATTGAAAATTCTGTGGATAATCAAGCTAATATTCACAACTTTATACCGAATTTAACAACATATTCACAGCCGTTTGACATCTATCCTAGTTAAAAAGTATAATTGTGTGGATAAGTCGTCTAACTCATTATTTTTACAGGATTTATTTATAGATTTTATATACATAATTAGTGTGAATAAATCATAGCATTCCTAAAGTTATCCCCAAATTGTTATTAACTTGTGGATAATTATTAACATGCTGTGATTATTTTTATCCACTTATTCTAATTTCTGTGTATAAGTCTTAAATTTATAGAAAGATGGAGTTTATAT